>NZ_JNKC01000001.1 GCF_000701905.1 Proteiniclasticum ruminis DSM 24773
AAAGCACCTGTGATAGATGGTAAAAGTCTATCAGCCTAAGATACTAAATGTACTGTCTTAGGAGGGGCAATGGCATGCCCTCAGCTTGGGGTCATACTCGCCTACTGGAAACAGACTGGCGTTTAATCACCCAAGAATCCCATTGCTTTAGCTGTGGGAGTGTCAAAGTCAGTTATTTCCTTCTGGTTGGTATTCATTGGGTTTATCTCAGAAAAAGAAATCTTACCTTCATCTAGAACTTTTCACGTTATGTGATATAATGGGCTTATAAGAATACATTTTAAGAAAATTTAATATTTTAATGATATAGGTTGCAAAGTATGCGCTTTGCACGAAGAGGGAAACAGGAAAAGCCTGTGCGGTCCCGCCGCCGTAAGACTCTTAAGAATTCCTACGCCACTGGATATGATCTGGGAAGGTGAATTCTTTTACATAGTCAAGCCGGAAGACCTGCCTGTATTATTTTAGACTCCCCTCACGGGTCATGAGGTGTCACTTTGCTTTGCTGGCTGATCTCCAGCAGATGCTTTCACGCACCTTCAAGGGTGCTTTTTATTTTCCCCTTGTACACCTTTCAAGGTTTTTCTTAAAGTGATTCTTACATAATATTGTACGGTTTCGTACACAAGGAGGAAAACATGAACAAAAAACTCGTTGCCGTTCTCGTTATCATACTTCTAGCATTAGGTGGTTTTGGTCTTTCAAAGCTGCTCTTTCCTAAAGGAGAAGAAGGCACAAAAGAAGTCACCGTAAACATTATTGTTGCCAATGAGAATATTGACTACACAAAATCTTTCAAAACAGACGCTCTTTATGTGGAAGAACTTCTCAATGAAAATACAGAGGAACTGAAAGTCGTAACAGAAGATACGCAATATGGGCCAATGCTCGTAGGTCTTCTTGATTACAAAGCGGATGCTACGAAAGAGTTTTACAGTATTAAAATCAATGGGGAAGATGCCATGGTCGGCATTAAGGAAATACCAGTAAATGATGGAGATGAATACACCTTTGAAGTTCAAGGTTTCTAATCTCAGTGTCCATGACATTGTTCTCATCCCCCTGCTCAGCGCTTCGCTTACAGCAGGAAAGATGGCTCTTTCCTTTATCCCCAATGTTGAGATCGTAACGTTGCTGTTTATGGTATATGCTTCAGTTTTCGGCTTTAAAAAGACATTTCTGGTTTCCATAATATTTTCAACCATCGAGATCTTCTTATATGGTCTCCAGACATGGCTCATTGGATACTATCTCCTATGGCCGCTGCTGATCTTTCTCAGTTCAATGTTGTACAAGAAAACACAGTCTGAGTGGCCATTTGCTTTTCTGGCTCTGACTTTTGGACTTTGTTTCGGCCTTTTCTTCGCCCTAATTGAATCCGTTTTTTATGGAGTCTCTTATGGAGTCGTCTATTGGCTGAGAGGTATTCCATTTGATGTGGTCCACGGAGCGTCAAATTTCATTCTTGGAATTTTCCTCTACAGGCCACTGGAAAACCTTCTTTCCCTTCTTCGGGACAAGTATGCTTTTCAGCATGCCATACAAAACAGCTGCAAAACACAATAAATAAAGCGCCAAGTCCACAACAGGACTTGGCGCTTTATTGACTATGAATCTTTTTTCTTTTCCCTGTATTCGATTTTTAATCCGGTACCTGTGAAATCAAAGGCATCTCTCAGCTGGTTCTCGATATATCGGGAATAGGAGAAATGAAGTGCTGATTCATCATTGATGAAGAACACAAATGTAGGCGGTTTTACACCTGTCTGTGTTCCGTAAAACACTTTCAGTCTCTTGGTTCCTATCATAGGCGGCTCTTTCTGAAGAAGTGCCTTGCCAATCACATCATTAAGAACTCCAGTCGCTATTTTTTTATTATAGTTGTCATAGCACATCCTGATCATCTGAAGCACCTTATGGGTTCTTTGCCCTGTCAGCGCAGAAATAAACAGGAATGGCGCATACTGCATGAACTTTAAGCTCATCTTGTAATCATTCATATACTTATCCATGGTTTTGTCATCTTTTTCGATGAGATCCCATTTATTGACAATGACCATGATGGCTTTTTTCATGTCATGGGCATATCCGATGATTTTTTCATCCTGATCGGCAATGCCTTCCTCAGCATCAATCATCAGTACAACCACATCAGCCCTTTCAATGGCTGTAAGGGTTCTGACTACAGAATATCTTTCAATCTCTTCTTTAACCTTAGACTTTCTGCGAAGTCCAGCCGTATCCACCAGGACAAACTTTCCTTCCTTGGTCTCCAGATAACTGTCCACCGCATCTCTGGTTGTGCCCGCAATGTCTGTGACTATGGATCTCTCTTCTCCAAGAAGTTTGTTGATGAGAGAGGATTTGCCAACATTCGGTCTTCCTACAAATGCAACCCGTATGAACTCGTCGTCCTCTTCTTTTTCATAATCTTTAAAGTGACTGACCACTTCATCCAATAGATCCCCTAAACCAAGGCCTTGTCCTGCAGAGATGGCAAAGGGATTTCCAATACCAAGATTGTAGAACTCATACGCATTGGCTTCATCTTTCAGATTATCCACTTTGTTCACTGCAAGAACAATGGGCTTCTGGCTGATTCTGAGCATTGTAGCTACTTCATTGTCTGAATCCGTAAGTCCTTGTTTTCCATCTACCACAAAAATAATCACATCTGCAGTATCAATGGCGATTTGTGCCTGTCTTTTCATCTGAGCCAGAATGATATCATCACTCTTTGGCTCAATTCCACCTGTATCAATTAATTTAAATTCATGATGCAGCCAGTCTGCATCTGCATAAATCCGATCTCTTGTTACTCCAGGTGTGTCGTCTACGATGGCAATTCTATGACCTGCCAATTTATTGAATAAGGTCGATTTACCAACATTCGGTCTCCCGACGATGGCTACGATGGGTTTTGCCATTTACTTCACCTCTTTTTTCTAACTTTGCATTTCTGTACATCTAATCATATTACCCTAAGTATTTTGCCGTGTCAAACAAAAGCTGGGATTCACTGCTTCTGCCTTCATGGTCTTTGTTGAGAAAATGCTCTTGTTGCCTGTCAGTTCTTTTCTATTTTCAGCACCTGTCTGATAAAGATATCAACGATTTGAGGATCAAACTGCGTTCCACTATGGGCTCTCAGTTCTTCCGCAGCTTCTTCCAGGCTTTTCTTCCTGCTGTATGTCCTTTCATGTGTCATAGCCTCATATGCATCTGCAATGTTCAGAATTCTTGAATGCAGAGGAATTTCATCCCCCTTCAAGCCTTCAGGATACCCCTTTCCGTCAAAACGTTCATGATGATATAAAACATCTTCAGCCAGATACCCGTATTCTTCTAAGGATTTGATAATCTGATAGCTGGTTTCTGCATGTTTTTTGACCACTTCATACTCCTCATAGGTTAAAGGTCCTGCCTTTAGAAGGATCTCTCTTGGGACCTTGATTTTCCCGATATCATGAAGTTTTCCTGCGGTAAACAGTCTATCTTGTGCTTCATTACTCATTCCCATCGCTTCACCGATGCTTCTGGCAATCATTGCCACATGATGAAGATGCTCATTCTCTTTAGGATATTGTTCTCTTAACCTATCAAGTATGGTATCAATCATTTTATGTTTCATGATTTTCCCGTATTTCAATTTATCACGATACATATTATTATCTGATACCTTTACAACTTCCTGTATATTTTGATGCTTTAATGTTTTGGTTGCGATGCCTACGGCTATGGAAATCTGAACTGAATCCACTTCACAAGCATCTGCTTCTTTCAGAATCTTGGATTTCACCTCTTCGGCTTCCTTCATGGAAGTCTTAGGCATCAGCACCATAAACTCATCTCCACCCATCCTGGAAAGGATATCCCCTTCTCTCAGATGCGTTCTCATGATTCTTGCTGAGTGTATCAGAAGCAGGTCTCCCAAGTCATGCCCAAAGGCATCATTAGTGAGCTTCAGCCCGTTCAGGTCCATCATCATAACAGATAATGGAAGGTTCCTGTTCAAGTCAATTCTTTTCAGCATATCCTCTGCAAATCGCCTGTTGTATAAACCGGTAAGCACATCATGATAACTTAGATATTCTGTCTGCTTCTGTTTTTCGATTTTAGGGGTAATGTCCCGAAATACCGTCACAATTCCAGTAATCCCCTGATCACTGCCTTTGATTGGAGAAATACTCTCTTCAATGGGCAGTTTTCTTCCATCTTTTGCCAAGAGAATCCGATCATTGGATTCTCCCCTGCGATAGTAGGCTCTGCTTTCTGAAAAACTGTCGTGCGCTAAATCGTACTCTTCATAAATGACTTTATAGATTTCATCAATGGGTCTTCCTGCCGCTTCTTCCAGTGTCCAACCAGTCATTTCCTGAGCTGCTGTGTTCATCAGAAGCACTCTATTGGTCTCATCTGTGGCAATTACACCATCCCCAACAGATAATAGCGTAGTCCGGAAAAGCTCTTTCTCAATAAACAGGTTCTCCTGAAGCTTTTTCTTCTCTGTCACATCTCTGGCTGCGGCATAGATGAGATTGTCTGTATATTGCGCTTTCCACTCCAGCATCACATAACTCTCGTCTGCTCGGCGAAAGCGCAAAGTGAAGCTTCCATCTTTCTTGTCCTCAATCATCTGGCTGATGGCATCTTTTAGAAGCTCCAGATCATGAGGATGAACAAACTGCAAAGCATTCTGACCAAGAAGATTCTTCACTTTCAACCCGAGGAACTTTTCCCATGCATCATTCACCTTGAGGAATACACCTCTTGAATCTGTAATACAGAAGAAATCCAGATTCACTTTAAAAAACCTCTCCAGCTCATCCTTCTGCTCCAGTATTTTCAGGTTTGCTTCTTTCACTTCCGTTGTATCACGGGCGATTCCAGTAAATCCTATGACAAGACCGGCTTCATCCAGAATTGGTACTGCATTGGTGGTAAACCAGTGATAGGAGCCATCCTTGTGAAGAAGCCTGTAATCCGCAGTCTCCATCCGCTGACCAGTATGTTCGATGTGCCAGAAAAACTCCTGTATCCTAGGAAGATCGTCCTTGTGCACATAAGGTTCAAAGGACTGTCCGATGGATTCTTTAATGGAATGTCCAAGCACCTTCTCCCAGGCAGCCGATATGAACTCAAATATACCATTCTTATCCAGTCTATATACAATATCGTAGCTGCTTTCCACAAGGAGCCTGTAGTTATCTTCTCGGTTCTTCACTTCCATTTCCAGAAGTTTTGCTTCCGTTATATCAATATGTGTGCCAAACATCTGAAGCGGTTTCCCATCCTCTGTCCATCGGACAACTTTTCCTTTATCCAGAACCCACACCCAATGCCCGTCCTTATGTCTCATTCTGCATTCCATGGAATAATACTCTTTTTCACGGTAAAAAAGTGATTGAACAATTTCATCAGACCGTACAAGATCATCCGGATGTACAAGGTTTGCCCAAGTGTCATCTGTAATGGGCTCAAGTTCTTCCAGTGTATATCCGACAATCTCAGCCCATCTTTCATTATAGATGTTTTTACCCGTCTGAATGTTCCATTCCCAGGTTCCTGCTCTGGTCGCTTCAATGATATCCAGATATTTTTCTCTTTCTTGCAGATAATGAGCACGCATCGTTTCAGACTCTGTAATATCCACATGAAATCCAGAAATGGTGATTGGGTTTCCAAGACGGTCCCGAACCAAATGTCCTCTTGTCATAAACCATTTCCAATGTCCCTCTCGATGTTGCATGCGATGGATCGGACTATAGCTTTGGATTTCACCAGACAGAAACGCTTCAAGCAGTCTCTCATTCTCCTGCCGCTCCTCCGGATGCCAGCGGTCCTTCCAGTCTTCTAACCGCTCACTGAGCTCTTCATATTCAAATCCCATGATTTCTGCCCATTTACGGGAGAAGATGATGGTATTACTTCTGATGTCCCATTCCCAAGTAGCAACCCCTATCGCATTGATACCGAATTTATATTTATAAAACTGTTCCCTGAAAAAATAATACTCCCGTTTTGTCTTGACATAGGACTTCAGCTGAGAAAGGAATAGATTCCAGAGAATCTGCTCCTGTGTCTGAAACTCTTTTTGTGAGATCAGAACAGCGCCAAATGGTTCTTCTCCTTCTCCCACTATCATACATTGTAGTTCTACGCCATCTGTAAGTTCTTTTCGTATCTCCATCGGAATCAGTTCAAGCAGAAAGTCCTCGCTGATGTGGGGGAAATGGTCATAGTGATTCATAGATTCTTCCTGACCCTTTTCTCCCCTTAATGGCATCGTAAACCAGAAAATTTCCTCTTCTTTCCCAAAAGGGATATCCCCCCTCCATGGCATGAATCCGAACTTCTCTTTCTTCTTGTCATAGGGGCACCAGTATACAGCATTGGCTCCAGCCATTTCCCCAATCACAGAAATGGCTTTATGTTCTGTCGAAATGGTCATAGTGGTATCTTCTTGAAAGTCATACAGAGAAAGCAGCTGATTTATTTTTGCCATTGGAGCCTGATACCGTTCCTCTGGGCGAAAAAGACAATATAACAAGTCTTCCTTCAGGTCTGAGGATGGTACTCTCTTCACAGTGACAATGACGGGAGCTTCCTCTTTTCCAATCCCTATGAACTGAAGTGAACCCTCGCTTTTCTTTGCCTTCAAAAGCATTTGGGTGAAACGCGAAAAATCTTCCACCCGAAAAACACCATTCAGGGGGAAGTGAGCGTCTTGATCTTCTTCAAAAACAAATTTATCTCTGAATGCTTTGTTTGCAAAATGCACTCTTCCTTCACAATCCAAAATACAAATCCGATCAGATGAAAGTTCCAACATATCCAAACAAAACTGATTCCCGATAGACTCCAGCACTCCCATATCATTTCTCCTCGATCCATAAAAATATGCAGCCATAAGTCCTATATTGCAAAAAGCACTCCTTTTATTATATCTTATGACAAAGGCTATCACAATGCAGTAAAGTTGATAAAATTATGGATTTGAAGGCTTTTCAGCTTTTCACAAGAGTATTTTCTCCTGTATAATTGATAGGACACACTGTTAATTATAAAGGATGCACAGAATGCAAAAATATAAAACGTACTTACTCTCAACATCCATTCTCATCTCCCTGATGCTCTTGGCTTCTCACTCGTTTGGTAAGATTGCTTTGAAAGAGACCCCTGCTGCTTCTCCCCCTTCATCCGAAGTAAAAAAAAGAAACCTCTTCTCCAGAAAATGACCCTATGGGATCACAGACGCTTCTTATTACAGCAGTAGGTGATATTATGGTTCATGAAAGTCAATGGCGTTCTCAAAAAACATCAGAGAACTCCTATGACTTCACCAATAACTTCAAACACATCTCTCCATTTATTAAAGCATCTGACTTGGCATTTGCTAATTTTGAGAGCACCATCCTTCAGAGAACCCCCTTCAGCTCCTATCCAGTTTTCAACTCTCCTCCAGAGATTCTAACCGCCATGAAAGAAGCAGGCTTCACTCATATCAGTACTGCAAACAACCATTCTATGGATACTGGCTACAAAGGAATCCAGGGTACACTGAGCGCTATGCATGAAGAGGGTCT
Organism: Proteiniclasticum ruminis DSM 24773; assembly: GCF_000701905.1. Classification (GTDB taxonomy): domain Bacteria; phylum Bacillota; class Clostridia; order Clostridiales; family Clostridiaceae; genus Proteiniclasticum; species Proteiniclasticum ruminis. Next base: position 7,587 of record NZ_JNKC01000001.1, read on the forward strand.
CATTCCCCTGGGCACTTATGAAACAGGAAAGAAAAAAAGTTTTCATATCGAGACCATTCAAGGAATCAAACTTGGCATCGCGTCTTATGCCACCGGTTATTTTTCAGGAAATACGGTAACAGTCAACAGCATTCAATCCAATGGACTGGAAAGGAACATCAACTTCATTCATATGACGGATCCTTATGAGGCTTTTCTGAGAATCAAAGAGGATCTCCTTATGATGAAGGAAGCCTCCGTGGAAGCCATCATTCTTCTGCTTCACTGGGGAACAGAATATACCTCTTACCCCAGCAGCTTTCAAAAAACACTGGCCAGACTCTTAATCGATGAAGGTGTTCATCTTATCATCGGTTCTCATCCGCATCTTCTTCAGAAAATGGAAGTATTACTATCTTCTGACGGTCATCACGAAGGTCTCGTCCTCTACTCCCTAGGCAACTTCCTTTCCAATCAGAGAGAGGAGATTTTGGGTATCCCTGGAACAGAAGATGGTGCTATCGCAAGGATTCTTCTTGAAAAAAATACAGAGGGCCTGGTGAAAATAAAGGAAGGCACAATTTTGCCTACCTGGGTTTATAGAAAAGATGTTTCTCCAGACCAAAAGATCTATACCTATGAGATCCTTCCCTTGCTTGCGAGTCCAGAAGAAACAGCAGAAAAGTATTATGCGCCCCTCACCACCATCAGAAAGAGGTACCGGAGCATTCATGAAACCTTCCACACAAATCAGCTCTTCTTTTATCTGAATAAAACTAAAAATTGGCAGCGCACAGGCTGCCAATTTTTCAGTTTCTACTCTAATTCAGTTCTCTGAACTGTCCTGTGACAATATATACGGTCCATTCACAGATATTCGTTGCATGATCCCCATTTCTCTCAAGGTATTTCAGCACAAACTGAAGCTCTCCGGCTAAGCGAAGAAGAGTTGGGTCATTTTGGGCTTTATCATAGAGTTTCCCAATGGACTCCGTTGTCAAACGGTCAATCTCATCATCCATCTTCGTCAGTTCCTGTGCCTTTTCATGGTCTTTGGCCACAAATGAATCCAACGACTCAGAGATGAACTTCATGACAAGTCTTGAGATTTCGATGAGGTCCTCGTTAATCACATCCGTCAGGATATCTTTGTTCTTCAGGGTAATCTCTGCAATGTCCTTCGCATGATCCCCCATACGTTCCAGGTCTGTGACAATCTTGATGACAGTGAAAATATTACGTAGGTCTGAAGCCACTGGTCCTTGGGTTGCGATAAGACGGATGGCCTCATCCTCAATGGATCTCATAAGGTCATTGATCTGCACATCTTCTCTGATCAGGAGTTCTGCGAGCTTCATATCTTTTTCGGTTAATGCTCTGATCGCTCTTTTGATCTGTGTTTCCACTAAGAAACCCATCCGAAGGAGATTGTTGTTCATATGGCTTATGGTAAGTTCAATATTGCTTAATGTCATTTCATTTTCTCCTTTAACCAAATCTTCCGGTGATATAATCATCTGTACGCTTGTCACGGGGGTTCGTGAACAGATTCTTCGTATCCCCATACTCAATCATCTCTCCCATCAGGAAAAAAGCGGTACGGTCTGATATTCTTGCCGCTTGCTGCATAGAATGTGTCACGATGACGATGGTGTAATCATTTTTCAAATCTTCCATAAGTTCTTCAATCTTTGCAGTTGCAATCGGATCCAACGCCGATGTCGGCTCATCCATGAGAATCACATCCGGCTGCACAGCCAATGCTCTTGCAATACATAGCCTCTGCTGCTGGCCTCCGGATAGTCCGTAGGCATTGTCATGGAGTCTGTCTTTCACTTCATTCCACAGTGCTGCGCCTTTCAGACTCTTTTCCGCAATCTCCATGAGCAGATTCTTATCTTTCAGGCCATGAATCTTAGGCGCATAAAGCACATTTTCAAGAATCGACTTCGGAAAAGGATTAGGTTTTTGAAACACCATGCCTACTTGAGTTCTCAGCTCTTCAACCCGGATTTCCTTATCGAAAATATCTTTCCCGTGGTATAGTATCTGACCTTCAGTTCTAACAATCGGAATGTTTTCCACCATTCTGTTCAGTGTCTTGATAAAAGTAGATTTTCCGCATCCAGACGGTCCGATGATGGCTGTAACTTCATTCTTGTATATATCGAGATTAATCTTCTTCAGCGCCTGGTCCTTGCCATACCACAGGTCAAGATTCTTCACCTCAAAGACAGTATCTTTGTTTTCCATGTTTCGTATGCCTCCTGTTAAAATTTCTTTTCAAAGCGATTTCTGATGTAGATGGCAATGGAGTTCATAAAGAACAGGACCAGCAGAAGAACCACTATTGTTGCAGCTGCCAGATTCGCATATTCTGGTGTAAGAACGGTATCCAATGTCCAATAATAAATCTGTATGGGCAGCGTAGTGAAATCATCCATGACGCTTCCCGGAACTTTCATGATCAGAGTGGGAATCCCCAAGACCACCAGCGGAGCCGTTTCTCCAATGGCTCTGGAGATGCCAAGGATAAAGCCCGTGAGCATCCCCGGAAGGGCAACGGGAATGACAACTTTACTTACAGTTGTCCACTTGTCTGCTCCCAGTGCATAGGAGGCTTCCCGCAAATATCCTGGCACAGCTTTCAAGGATTCCTGGGCTGAAACCACCACAATAGGAAGTACCAGCAGTGACATTGTAAGTCCTCCTGCCAGAATACTGCCACCCAATCCCAGCAGCCTGGAAAAAACAGCAAGCCCTAGAAGCCCGAATATGACAGAGGGAACACTTGCCAGGTTGCTGAGATTGATATTGATAAAATGTTTGAACTTTCCTGGCTTGGCATATTCTTCCAAATAAATAGCCGTAGAAACCCCAAGCACAAATGTCACAGGAACAACAATCATCATCATATAGACTGTCCCGATAATAGCGCCATAAATTCCTGCTTTTTCAGGGAAGATTGAGAGATTTCCAGTAACAAAATCCCAGTCAAGCCATCCTCTTGCATCTCTGAAAATATCTAGTAGAAGAAACACCAAAACCAGTAGAGCGGATACCACGAGCAAACCGAAGATCCTCTTCAGGGTTTCGCTGAGCCGTACACGCCTTTTGATCTGAGCCGGATTGGCTTTAAACACTTTTTTTACAGGTGATGCATTTTTTTGAGCATCCAGTTTTGCTGTTTTATTCATTTCCATGCTAATATGCCTCCCTGTATTTCTTTGAGATGTAATGTGCCAGCTGGTTCATCCCCATGGTAAATACAAAAAGGAGAAGTCCAACAGCATATAAACTGTAATACCCCGTGGTCCCGCTGGCTGCATCTCCGCTGGTAAATTCCACGATATAGCTTGTCATGGTCTGCATGGATCTTGTGATGTCGAGTGTAAATGCTTTAGAACTTCCACTGGCTATGGTCACAATCATTGTTTCACCGATGGCACGGGAAATTCCCAAAACAATGGAAGACAAAATCCCTGAAATTGCAGCTGGAATCACCACTTTAAAAGCTACTTCCAGCTTTGTGGAACCCAATCCCAAGGCTCCTTCTTTCATGATTTCAGGAACAGCATTCATAGCATCTTCAGAAAGTGAAGCGACCATGGGAATAATCATGATCCCCATGACAATACCAGGACTCAGCGCATTCTTTGCTTCCAGTGAAGGAATGAGATTCATAAGAAGAGGCGTAACAAAAGAGTATGCAAAAAACCCGTATACGATGGTCGGAATACCTGCCAGAACTTCCAGCATTGGTTTCACCACTTTTCTTACCCTTTGAGAAGCAAACTGACTCAGATAAATTGCAGCTGCAAGGCCTACTGGTACCGCTACCATCATCGCAATCAAGGATGTGGTGATGGTTCCAACAAAGAGTGGAATAAACCCAAACCTCGGATTTTTATTGAGTGGTGCAAGGTCCGTACTGAAAACCTCACCAATGGGGACTGCACTGAAAAATCGGAATGCATCCGTGATTAGAGTGATCACAATACCGAAGGTCGTGAACACAGAAATAAGTGCCATGGTCAGGAGAAAAGCTGGAACAATTTTATCCATGACATAATTCTTCTCTTTGATTTTCTTCTGAATGAGTTCCCGTACTTTAGTTTCTTTTTCCATAGGATGTTATCTCCTCATTGCAAACTTTTTGAACGCAAGTATAAGATGAGAGGCATGCTCTCATCTGAATACTTGACATTTGCTTGTTTTCTTTATTTCAGACCTTCAAGAATGGTTTTGTATTCTGCATGCTTTTCAGCTGGAATTGGTGCGAAACCATTGTCTCCTGAAAGCTTTGAAGCTCCTTCTTCTGAAATGACATACAGTGCATAATCAAGAATCGCTGGATTTTCTTTCGCTTTGTCCAGATCAAGATAGGTGTAGACAAGCCTTGTGAAACCAGCATATTCGAGGTCTGAACCGATGGTGTCGAGAGATGGTGCCACAGCCCCATTTCCAAAGTCCACCTTTACCGCAGTCAGTTTATCTGTATTTGAAGCGTAGTATCCATATCCAAAGAACGCTATGGCGTTCTTATTTTTTGACACAAGATCCACCAGGGTAGAGTATTCTTGTTGCAGATTCACATTGGATACCATATCCTGCTCATCTAAAATCACTTCGTAGAAAAATTCGTATGTTCCGTGATTCTCATTGGGACCAAAGAATTTGATCTCTTCTTTAGGCCATTCAGCTCTGATATCAGACCACAGCACTTTGTCATCAGATTTGTACTTTCCTGAAATGTACATATTGATAATTTCTTCTTGTGTCATCTCTGTAGCCCAGGTATTTTCCTTGTTGATGACCATGGTCAGTCCATCATATGCAAGCTCAATCTCAAGAACATTCTCTCCCATTTTCTTACCAGCTGCTTCAAGCTCTTGAACTTCAGCATCCTTAATTTTTCTGGATGCATCTGCAAAATCAAGTTCTCCAGCAATGAATTTCTTCAGTCCAGCGCTGGATCCTGCTCTTCCAACCTGAACACTTACACCAGGCTGTTCATTAACCATGTAATTCTCTGCGATATTTGCCATCAATGGATAAACGGTTCCGGATCCATCTACGATGACGGAGCCTTCCAGCTCTTCACCTGCTGGTGCTTCTGTTCCAGGGGTTTCTGTTCCAGGGGTTTCTGTTCCAGGGGTTTCTGGTGTCTCCTCTTTCGCACCGCAAGCAGCAAACATGGCTACCACAGTCAAGGATGTAATAATTCCCATTAATTTCTTGTTCATTTTCTTCCTCCTAAGTAATATCTTACTTTTTATCAGGCATCTACTTCATACCTCACATTTTCAATTATAGGAGATGATTGTTTTGGATTGTTTGTATCCATGTTATGCTCTTGTTAAAAGCTCAGTGGAGTTTTCCCAAGCTTCAGACGTATGGTTTCGGCCGTTTTGTGCATCCTCTATCCATACATACCTATTTAAAAGGACAAAAAAAACTGCAAGATCATCTTCTGATAATCTTACAGTTTTTTAAATGGTAGCGGGGGCAGGACTTGAACCTGCGACCTTCGGGTTATGAGCCCGACGAGCTGCCAACTGCTCCACCCCGCGATAGGGTTCTTAGAAATGTCTTTTCCTTAAGAACATGTTCATTATACCCCGGAACCATTGGTCTGTCAACTTTTAAAGGGATCAATATTTTACACCGTCCCTCAAACCCTTGATTTAAGCCTTTTTGATCAACGGAATCCCTTCTTGGACAAGGAAACATCGGACAAAATGATTCGGTGACACCTCCGATAATTCAGGCAGTTGACTATGGCATTTGTCTATTGCATAAGGACACCTGGTGGAAAATCTGCAGCCTTTTGGAAAATCAGAAGGATGCGGAACATATCCCTCAATGGCCTGCAGTTTCTCTTTTGGATTCCCTTGTCCCGGCATACACTCCATGAGCCCGATGGTGTATGGATTCAAAGGATTCATGAAAATTTCGTTGGATGAAGCTTTCTCCATGACTTTACCGCAGTACATAACGCAAACATCATGAGCCATATCCTTCACCACTCCAAGATCATGTGTGTTTAAGATCATAGCCATTTTCTGCTCTTTCTGGAGTTTCTTAAGAAGATCCAGAATTTCAGCCTGAATCGTCACATCTAGTGCCGTGGTTGGTTCATCTGCGATCAGAATCTTTGGATTGCACGCAATGGCCATGGCAATCATAATACGTTGTCTCATACCGCCACTGAACTTGCTTGGAAGATCCATGAATCTTTCTTGCGCATCAGAAATTCCAACATCCTCCATGAGCTGCAGCGTCTTTTTTCGGTTCTCCTTCTTGCTCCCCTTCTTATGGATCAGCAAAGCTTCCTCGATCTGTTTCCCCACGGGGATAAGAGGATTTAGCGTGGACATGGGATCCTGATAAATCATCGCAATCTCATTTCCTCTGATTTTTTGCATATCTCTTTCTTTCATCTTCAATAAATCCCGTGAAGAAGCATTTCCATAAAGAGCTTCCCCTTGAAGCACTTTCCCCGGTTTATCCACCAATCCCATGATGCTGAGTACTAAGACGCTCTTACCACTTCCTGATTCTCCGATTATCGCCAGGGTTTTGTTCTCTTCTAGGGTAAAACTTACATCATCTACTGCAGGGAGCTCCTCACCATCAAGATAAAAATAGGTCTTAATATTGTTCACTGTCAATAATGCCATCTTCTTCTCTCCTCTCTTTTTAGGACTCTTTACTTTTAATCAGCAATTCTTTCAAAAGATTGAACATAAATAGGATTGCAAAATAGAGGACAGCCATGACCGTCATGAAATAGCTGAACGCAATCCCCCCCATGACGGGGTCTATTCTCTGGGAAGTGTAGAAATTTATCATTTCATAGCCTATCCCACGATAATAGAACAGTCTTTCTACAATGATAAGACTGGAGAAAAAGAGAGCAAGAATTGTTGGAAATACCGAGAGTATCTCATAGAATATGCTCTTCAGCAGATGGTTTTTGATGATTCTCATCCGCGAGCAGCCTTTTCCTCTGGCCGCAAGGACATAGGGCTTTGAAAACCCTTCCTCAATTGCTGTCGCAGTCGTTCTGGCAATGTAAGCCGTGGGTAAAATTGAAATGGCCAGGATCGGATAAATAGCATTATACCAGTACTGATCTCCTTTGAACTCGATGGGGCCAATGCCAAGAAAAGTGATCCCATTCTTGAACAGGTATAGAGCCAGCACCTGAACAAGACCAATGGATAGAATATCAGGAATCGAAAGCGGTATCAGTGATTGGAGCATTTTAAAAGTCCCGGTCTGGTCATTCTTTCTGCTGTCCAGAATCCCTTTTGGTACACCGATTACCACCGAAAGAATAATTCCAAAAAACAGCACAATGCCGCTTTTCCTGGCAGAGCGTTGAAAGATTTCTGCTACCGTTTCCCCCAGAATATCCACATCTCTGATTTCCCCTGTGAACACCATTCTGAAATTATTGGTGATGGACTCATAGATCTGGCTCCATGGCATATTGGGGCGATAACTTCCTTTCTCATAGAATATGTCGAAGTTCATGGGTATTCCTGTAAGAATGACAATGCTGACAATAATAAAGAATAGAAGAAGAACATTTCCCAGTATCGTCTTAATCAATTTCTTCTGTGCTAGATTCATCAGTCTCCCTCCTTATCCAGAAGATGGCAAGAAACCATTCTGTTTTTATATTCTTTCAGGATGGGGATTTCATTTCTGCAGATCTCCATGGCGAAGGGGCATCTGGTATGGAAAGAGCATCCAGATGGCATCCGGATCGCACTTGGGATCTCTCCTTTCAGTCTTCTCCGCTCAATTTGAGCCTCTTCTCCCTGCCCCGGAACTGCTGCTAAAAGAGCTTTGGTATAAGGGTGCATAGGATTTTCAAAAACTCCCTCTGCCTCTCCCATTTCCACGATTTTACCCAGATACATCACAGCGACGCGGTCACTGACATGTTTGATCACGTGGAGATCGTGTGCTATGAATAAATAGGAAATACCAAGCTCCTTCTGAAGATCCATGGTAAGGTTGAGTATTTGAGACTGAACGGAAACATCCAGTGCTGAAACAGGTTCATCGCAAACGATGAATCGTGGTTTTGTCGCCAAAGCTCTAGCGATTCCGATTCTTTGTCTTTGGCCACCACTGAACTCATGAGGAAATTTTCTTGCAGATGCATGGTCCAGACCAACCATGTGGAGCAGCCTGTGAACTTCTTTCTTATACTCCAGAGGTGGCACAATCTTGTGGATTTGCAGTGGCTGCATCAGAATATCCTCCACTGTCATTTTGTAATCCAAAGCTGAATAAGGATTTTGAAAAACAATCTGGAGTTCTTTTCGAAGCTTTCTAAAGTCTCTGTCTGATATGGTACTGATGTCTTTACCTTCCAGAAGGATCTTCCCGGAAGTGGGCTCTAAAAGCCTCAGAATGAGCCTTCCAGTCGTAGATTTCCCGCTGCCGGATTCCCCCACAAGTCCAAGGGTCTCCTGATCTCCAATGGAGAAACTGACACCATTCACAGCATGAACATATTCTTCCTGACCCAGCAGACCACTTTTCACAACAAACTGCTTGCTCAGATTTTTCACTTCAATCATTTTGCCACCTCCAACTTCAGTTCTGAGGACTCTCCATTTTCCATGAGCTCTTCATTCATGGTCAGATTATCCAGCATGACCTGACCAATTCTGTTCAGTAATAACACGTTCAGTTTTTCTCTCTGATCCATTACAGTCCCCATCCCTTTAGGTTGGGATAATCCTATCCCCACAGAGAAGAATCCGTTTAGCCTCATGTCCAGAACAGACCGGGTCACCATATCATACACCCCGAGACTGGAACTGGTGCTGGTATCATAAAAGATGCTCTGGAAACGTCTGTACGGAATCTTCATATCTGTCATAAGATCTTCCATTCTCCTGCCAATCTTATAGGAAGGTTTTCTTCCGCCTTGGGCAGGAAAGGACACAATATTCAGGGTGTCTGTATCTTCCATGCCAGGGTAGTTCAACTCATAGTAATAGTAGCCGCCGGAGACAACAAGATCGATTGTCTTCAGCAGTTCCCGATGAAAATACTCCGATCCTTCTTCATTGGTGTTTTTTTTGATCTCATACTGGTTGTCCCAGAAAACAAAAGAAACTGACTTGGAGAGAGGATTTTCCAGTTCTGCCGTCTGCTTTGCCAGTGTCAGCAGAGCAGATGCTGGAGCTGCGCTTTGGGGCGAAATATCCCCAGTTTCATAAACACCATCATAGGATCCTCCAATGACGATGGTCTCTCCTGGCTTCTCCTTCGAAAATCCTGATCCCGGCAAAAACCCTTGAATGATTCTGCCATTATGTCTAGGAAGTTCGGGATAGGAAAATGTGATTTCAGCCTCCGCAATCCCTTCATAAAGATCTTCTCTCATTTCATCAAAAGGGATAATGGTTGTAGTTTTATGAAGATAAGCATTCGAAACTGAACTGTACTCATCTAAGAGCATAAACTGCACCATAAACTCTCTCTTTTCTGCTTCTCCAAAGGTATTTTTACCCCTCATTTTTTCCACGCTGAAAGGAGACCCTGTAGAGGAGAGCAGCTCTCTTATATAGTGCTCTGTGATGGGAAAAACACTCTTCTCAGAGGATACCTTCCCTAGATTCTCTTCAGTCGTAGCAGTGCCTGCATAATAAAACTCCCCTTCTGCTGCTCCTAAAAGCTCCTCTCTCGCTATGGTAAATAGGGTGAAATCCTCATGGAGTCTGTAAGTTTTACGCGTCCCATTCTCAAAAGACAATGTGATGGTTCCCTGCTGCACAGTCATTGGAGCCATCACCTTCAATGATTCAGGCGAAGGTTCCCCATCATAAAAAGGGATTTCAGTCACTTCTGTTTGATAACCGAGACTGTTCAGTTCAGATAGAATATACTCACCCGCCTGGTATCCCCCTTCCGTTCCACTGGCTCTTCCCTTATATTTCACATCCGAAAGAGCATCCAGATGATTCAATGCTCCATCGATGTCATAATCAACGATACTTTGATATCTGGGCATAAAGAGGTAAAGGAGGATAAACGCAAAGACACCAGCTTTAAGTAGAACAGGTTTGTAGTATTTTCGGATGTCTCTGATCTGCAAATATAAAAGCTTAGGAGACAAAGAAGAGATTCCTTTCCGGATTGTACTGATCACCCTAGATGTTCTCTTCTGAAATTCGAGCCGAAGGCCTTCTCCCAGGAGATTGATGCCCATGATGGCCACAGCAAAAAACAGCACCGGAAAGAGAGAGACCCACCATACTTCCTCAAAGCGCATCACATCATTGGTGATCCTGGATAGCATTCCGCCCCATTCCGGTTCAAGACCCATGCGGTAGTTTGCCCGAAAAGCCATGGCCCCAACTTCTCGGGTCGTACCTACAAACACATACAGAACAGCCAGCTGCGCCACAAGAAATAACCCCATGGCCATTTCCTTGAAAAACTGACTGACACCATGAGGAATCAGATGAGGCAGCACATTCTGAAAGATAATCTGTGTTTTCGTTTTTCCAATTGCCAGCTCGCCTTCAATAAAATCTTCAGCCATAATTCGTTTGGTCACGTCTTCAATAATACCTGCTAGTTTAGACCATCCCACCAGAGCGAGAACAATGGCAAAGGCTACAATGGACTTTTCCATCTGCATTCTATAGAAATAGTTGAAATTCAGCACAATATAGCTGAAAATAAGCATAGGCACAGCACTGAAAAAGGTATTGAAAAATCCTATGATCCGGGATAGAGTTTTCCTGCCCATCCCCGCAAATATACCAATGGGCAATGCAATGATCATACGGAAAAGAGCGATGAAAAATCCCAGCTGCATGGTATTTCTCGTGCCATACACAAGTCTAGCAAAAATATCCCGGCCAGCATCATCTGTCCCCATGAGGTTGATCGTATTGGGCCTCATAGGATTGACAGACAGCTCCTCCACAATCTCTCCATCTTTTTCATATTCAATATATCTCGGCGGTTCTTCATGAATCGGATCGCGATCCGTGAAAAATTCCGGAAAATAAGACAATGCAAGCAAGACCATGAGAATTACGCTTCCAATTAGAAGAGGAAAATTGACTCTTTTCATTTATGCCTCCGGTATACAAAAGTATATGTTTTTATAGCTACTTATAATTTTAGAATCAGTATACCATAGGCTACACATCTATATAAGGGGAAAAAGCACAAATTGAGCTGAATGAATACAGATTTCATCAAATTCACCCAAAGAAGTTTGCCATTCTGAAATTATTTAGCAATCATAACCCTTAAAACCATAAAAGGAGAATACAGAATGAAACTGCTCATTAAGAACGGTAAAATATATCAGGAGCGAGATACCTTTACAAACGCCCTCTTCATCGAAAATGGATTGATTACTGCAACTGGAAGAGAAGCCTTAGTCCATGAGCATGCTCTTAGACGTGAAGAAATCCTGGACGTTCAGGATAAAACCGTCGTCCCAGGCTTCAACGATGCTCACATGCACTTCTATCAAGCAGGCCTAGCACTGGAGACTGTTCAGCTCCACGGCGTGTCCTCCATTGAGGAACTGATTTCAAGAGGGAGAGCATATCTTCTTGACAGACCTGATTTTCAAGGCACTTTAAGAGGCCGCGGGTTTCATCAGGACCTGTTCAAGGAAAAAAGACTTCCGACGAAAAAAGATCTGGACCGGATCAGCACTGAGTTTCCCATTGTATTTACCAGAACCTGCTCCCATTTAGCAGTAGTGAACAGCAGGGCCCTCTCGTTTCTTGAAGAAAACAATCTCCTGCATCCAGTAGAGGGTGGGTCCATTATGCTTGGTACAGACGGACAGCCTAACGGAATATTTCAAGAAAACGCCATTTCTCTATTGGATCATCTCTATGAGGAACCTACCGTGGAGACGGTACTGCGCACTTTGAAAAACGCAGCCCACATTGCCCACAGTTATGGCCTGACTTCATTGCAGGTCAATGATATCTGGGGTGACAGCAAAGAATCTGAAATCATTGAAAAAGCGTATATGGAATTTTCCAAAGAAAGAGCTTTGCGGATTTATCATCAGATTTACATAAAAAGTCCTGAGGATTTCATGAGACGAATCCATGATGGATTCAAAAAAACAGATTCTCCTTACAACCGCTATGGAGCCCTTAAACTTTTTGCAGATGGTTCTCTTGGCGCACGAACCGCATTTCTTCGTGAGCCCTATGTAGATGACCCTTCGACCCAAGGTATGATGACCTTACCAAAGGATATTCTGCTTGAGTTTCTTCAGTTATGCGAGAAGAATAAGATCCAGGCGGTGATCCACGTCATAGGTGATGGTGCACTTGAGATGGTGCTCAGCTGTTTCGAAAAAACTGCAGCTCCGGGGAATCCGCTGAGACACGGACTGATCCATGTGCAAATAACGGACGAGGCTCTTCTAAAGAAGATTCAATCCCTCCAACTCTGTGTATATGCACAGCCCATATTCCTCCATAGTGATCATAGGACAGTGGCGCTTCGCGTAGGAAAGAATCTTGCAGATACTTCCTATGCCTTTGGCACCATGGAAAAACTGAACATCAAAGTCGCTTACAGTTCAGATGCGCCCATTGAAAGGTTCCATGTGATGGAAAATCTATACTGTGCAGTCACACGGAAAGATCTGTATGGCAATCCTCCGGAAGGATTCAACAAGAGCGAAGCTGTTGACCGCTGTCAAGCTTTAGACAACATTACAGTCTCAAGTGCCTTTATGAGTTCTGAAGAAGCAAAAAAAGGAAGACTGAAGGAAGGCTATGTGGCAGATCTTGTGGTACTTGAAGATCCATATTTCGATGTACCTGATGAAAAAATAAAGGATGTACGAGTTTTCATAACCATGGTGGATGGCACAGTGGTCTATTCAAAAGAGTCCCATTAAAAGAAGCAAGCATATTATATTGATATGCTTGCTTCTTTATTTGGTTCTTTAATACTGCTTCAAAATATTTTCCAGAAAACCTATGAACTGTTCCTTTACCTCTTGGGGAGATTGGATCTTTACCTTTTCCCCATACTGAGCAATCCAAGAAAAAAATGTGCTGCTGATTTTCACCTGACAGGACACAGCAAAATGATCGGAATCAAGTGCCCTGAGTGAAATACCGGCACCAAATCTGTCCAGTACCTGATTGACAAGTTCTTTGTGGAAAGTGAGTTCTACCCTTTCATCCTCTCCACCGAACATACTGAAGGTTTTTTTAGCATACTCCGCCACATCAAAACTCTGACCTTCACAAAGAGCCTCTCGTGGCTCGTCAACAATTTCCACCTGATTCATCCTGTCCACACGATAGTGCACAAAATTATTGTACTTCTCATAATAAGCAATGAGATAATAGTTCTCATCATCCCAAAGCAGGGAGTATGGACTGATATAATAAAAATTACCCTCTTTTCGGAAAGACTTCTCTTTCTCCACGGTATAGTCAAAATATTGAAAACGAACCTTTTTCTTCTGAGCGATGGCTTCATGAAGTGTATCCACACTATAATAAATTTGCTCATTAATGGATTTAGGTCTGTTTGCAACAAAAACCTGTCTCTGTAGAGACAATCCTTCATGTTTGCTTGCCAGCTTTTTCAGTTTTTCAATGAGTTCATTGCTCTTTTTTGTTGTTAGAAATCTAGCACTTTGTATGGCATCCACCAGAAGCTTGAGTTCTGCAAGTTCAAAGTCTCTTGTACCCACGTAATACTTCGTATGTTTGTCTTTCACCTTCTGAATATCGAGACCATAACTGCTTAGTGTTTCCAAATCTGAATATATGGATTTTCTCTCAGAGGTTATGCCATACCGCTCCAGCTCAGTGATCAGCTCCTGAACACCAAGACAGTGCTTTTCATCTGTTTCCTCCAGCAGGATTTTCATCTGTTTCCTCCAGCAGGATTTTCATCAAATACAGTATTTTAAGTTTCTGACTTCCCTGGCTCATTTTGTTCCCCCATTCAAAATAATATCCGTATCTTCTTATATTCTACCACTATTTCTCCTGTTTCTCATTGGTTCTATTGGATTCCTGAAAATGAGTTCAACAGAAAATAAAAAATGCTTTCCCAGACAATGCTGGAAAAGCATTTTTGAACTTCTTTTAATAACCAATCCCTGCAGGCATTACGTTTGCAGCATCAAAAGCATGACATGGTGTTACACCATATACCATGCCGCAATGTGGACATTGATCCTCAAAAGTTTCCATCTCAAATTCCTTACCGCACTCCACACATGAAATCTGAAGCGCCATCGGAATCATCTGCTCAGCAAATCCCATGAACCTCACTTTTGCTACAACCTCTGCTCCATTTGCAAATGAGCCATTACATCCATCATGCATCATTTCTATATCTCTCCTTCTTTATATATTTTTGTTAGTGTTTCGCCATTTCTCAGTCGGTTCCGCATCTCCTGTATCACCCGATCCATTTGATCCAGTTCTACCAACAAACTCTTTTCTTCGTTATTTGTCTCAATAATCTGATGGATTCCTCCATTCTTTATGACGACCCTTTTATCTGCCATCAGCGCAAGACTGGGATCATGGGTTGCCATGAGAACAATCTTCTCTTCACTGACCAGAAGCTTCAGCGCTTTTTTTCTGTCAATCCCAGCATTTTCTATCTCATCAATGAGAACAATTGGTGATTTGCTTAATATCGCTGTATCCGCTATCATCAGTGCTCTGGACTGTCCTCCGCTTAAGCCCGTAACAGGAGTGCTGAGCTGAAATTTCTCTCCTGCCAGTTCATTGGCGGCATTCAGTATTTTTAAAATCATCTCTTCCACATTCTCTACCATCCTGCTTTCAGCATGAAGGGTCAGAAATTCCTCCACCGTAAGGTCCATGACAAAATTCATATTCTGCGACAGCTGAGCCACTCTCTTGTTGCTGGTGCTGAACCGCTTAGATGGATCAAGAAGTTCCCCGTTGATCTGCACACTGCGTCCTGTGGGCGTATCTTTGTTCGCTGCCCACTCTATATCTGCCAGCAGTCTGCTTTTCCCTGAGCCCGTGGGTCCAACAATAGAAACAATCTCACTTTTTTCTATTGTTAACCTTTCGAAGTTCTCTTTTTCTCCAAGCTTATTGAATCCAGGCAGAATGGTGATGCTGTTTACTTCGTTTTCATTCAAACCTAAAAAAACACTCATCTGATCAATATATTGAGTAAGGTCTTCTATTAACTTCTCTGGGCTCATAGCCCATTCTTCCAGCTCAGCTTCAGGGATTCTCTCTAAGAATTCCGAAAATGAACTGTCTTCAAACCCTCTCACCGAGAGCTTATTCACCTCAAAATAGCTGGATGCAAACGGATACTTTTCCAAGAGATCCGATATGCGCATTTCTTCATATCTCATTTTATCCCTCATTTTTATCACCAAATTTCATTTTCCGCACATTGCCCAGCTGAAATGCCTCTCCAATTCTAGTCTCTCCAAGACAATAAGAACAAAGTGCCGAAGGCATCGGATACCTCAGATTCATTCCTTTGACACTGGAAATGCTTCTGTTTTCTTCATAAAGCAGTGTGCTGAGTTCGAAAGCTCCCTGCCCTGTAAGACCGTTCACAAACATAGTCACTGCCTGAGGATTGACTGAATGGACTCTGGAGGCAAAAACTTCACGTTCTGCTTGAGAAACGATATCTCCTTTTGTGATGACAATAATATCAGCAAGCTTCAGCATAGGTCCGATTTTTTTCGGTGTATTGATTCCAGAAAGGTTGTCAATGACACAGATAGAAAGCACATCCTTGATATAGGGGGAGCAGCGGTTGCAAAGTCCAGCACTTTCTGTCACGAGAACAGATAAGTTCTTTTCAACGCCCCATTTCACTGCTTCTTCTATGTTGCTTACAAAATAATGATCAGGACATAAGGATCCGGACAAACCTTTCATCACCGGGATTTTAGCCTTTTCATATAAAGCATCGTCATCCGTATACAGGCAGTCGAATTTTACTACCCCCACCGGAAGCTCTCTTCTTTTCATCGCTTCCAGCGTTTTGATGATCACAGATGTTTTCCCTGAAGAGGGTGGTCCTGAAAAAGTTATCAGATTCATTCTACTTCACCTCTCATTGCTCTATGAAAGATTTCTTCACATCTTCTTATAAGAAGTGTCAGATCATATTTTTCAATGAACTCCCATCCGATCCATTGATATCTGTTCTCTTCAGAAATCCGATTATCCACTTCTGGATTCACACTTGGAAACCGTCCATTATGGGAAAGCAGTTCTCCCACTTCTTTCGAAAGAAGGTAATCCACAATGGGCTGAAGTTCCTTTTTTCTCTCTTTTTTGGTGAGCAGAAAAATGGGACTGATGATGGCTCCATCCTCTGGCCAAACCGCCACCATAGGTCCTCCATCTTTTACCATTTTGGTAAAAAAATACGGCATTATGGTCACAGAGGGTCTTTCCATAAGCTTCATGTGGGATTTAACCATTTCAGCCGGGTGCATGCTCTTTTGCATATTTCTCCCCAATTGAGCGATACCCGCTTCGCCATGACTTTTATAGATGTTCAGAAGAATTGCATTAAAAAGATCAAAATCGCTCACCGGAAGACTGATACTGTTTTTAAATTCGTCTGATAAGATATCATCCCAGCTTCTCGGCACTTTTCTGTTCCCCAGCTCTTTTGTATTCACCAGAAAAACTGCTGGCACAACGCCAATCATCGAATACTGCTTGCGGGGGTCTTTCAGCCTGATGTCTTCCTGATCAAAATCTCTATGAAGATGGCTGAATGATGTAAGATCTTCAAAGAAATTCTCTTCTCTGAATCTGCCAAACCTGCTTTTATCAAAAAACATATCAAATCCAGCCGAAATGAACAGATCAGGAAGATCCTCGCCAGACTTGTTCTCAAGACTTTCTGAAAGCCAACCGATTCCCATGGAAGCAGCTTTCAGATCATATTCCAGGTGGAATGGAAACTCTCTTTCACTCAGCCACTCCTCAAAACTCTCCAATAATGGAACTCGTACTGGACATGGCAATACGCCAGCCATTTTTACCTTCATGCTATGATTCTGTTCTTCTTCTATCCCGTGCTCACCCAGCATTTCTGTAAATGCATCCAGTGAGATCCCTTTGGTCTTTAATGCATCAGAGATTGTAATCACCTTTCCAAACAGCTCTCGTTGCTTCTCATCTCTCAGATTGCTGAACCCCAAAGAAACAAGCAACGCAAGCGCTCCTTCTATTTCTTCTGTTACAGAATACAGACTCATACGATGATCAATATATTTTTTCTTCATCTTCACATTCTCCTATACTTTCTTCATACACAAGAGCAATTGTACCATGGAGTTCCTTCCGAACTCCGTACCATATGTTACGGAAATACTTTCTTGTACATCGTTCCAAGACAAAAGAAAGAACCCTGAAATAATCAAGGTTCTTCACTATATACTATTCCAGTTCAGCAAGCTGATCGCTCACATAGAATTTATTTCTAGAAAAGTCAATCAGATTGTCACGCTTCATATTCATCAGCTCTCTGGAGAGCGCCGGTCTTGACACCTGAAGGTACTCGGCAAGTTCTTCCCGGTTCATTGGTAGAATCAGGGGATTCTGCTTTTGGGATTTCCATTCAATCTGAAACAGCCGAATCAGCTTTCGACGCAGAGAACGCATGGATAAAATCTCAAGTTTCTGGTTCAGCTTCAGCGCCTTTTTCGATACAAGCTTCAGCATATTCATCTGAAAAACTGCTGCTCCTGCTGTTTCGTTCAGATGTAAAAGCTGCTGCCTGGGAAGGATCAGTACCGCTGAAGGTTCTTCTGCCATTACGCTTGCCGTCCAATGCTCTCCTGTGTATACCGCAACTTCTCCAAATATATCTCCAGGTTTTAATGTCGCCATCCTATGTCTTTCTCCCGCAGCATTTTCTTTAAAGACCGATGCCATTCCTGTGAGCAGAACCCCTATGCCCGATATCATCTCCCCTTCCATTCCGATGAACTCTCCCTTATCAAAAGAAGCATAATTACCGTGAACAGATGAGATAAAGCGGATCACTTCATTTCTTGGCATTCCTTGGAAAATCGGAAGCCTCAAGAGAAAATCTGAAGAAACATCACGCTCCATCTTATTCATGCTATTTGGCATAGCTGTCAAAATACCCTTGGATAAGAATGATCGGAGTGCCTTTATCTCCACTTCCTGAAGTCAGATCACTCAAAGAGCCCAAAAGATCTGTGAGTCTTCTTGGCGTTGTTCCTTCAGCGGTCATATCTCCGGTAAGATCTTCCCCTTTTTTCTCGATATAAGCTCTTATGGCATCTTCCAGCTCACGGCCTTTCAAGTGTGAAAACTCATTGTCTGCAATATATTTCAGTTTGATTTCATTGGGCTGGCCTACAAGTCCTGAGGTATAAGCTGGTGAAACCACCGGATCTGCCAGCTCCCAAATACCGCCAACCGGATCTTTGAACGCACCATCTCCATAAACCATCACTTCAATATTCTTCCCTGTTTTCTCCAGGAATTTATCATGAATCTGATCCACCACATTCTGACAATCTCTTGGGAAAAGCTTCAATGTTTCATCTGTTGCCTTATTGCTTCCAAGGAGTCCATAATCCTCATTGTATCCGCTGCCATTCCTTGATGCATTCAAAATTTCCGCAAGACTGTATATGGTCTTGGCTCCTGCTTTTTCCAACAGACGACGGGTTCTCTTTCTTGTATGTATATCACAATGAAGCACATGCGGTGTGTATGTCAGCACTGCTTTAGGATGATTAGCCAGTAAAACTTCTACCTCGCATCCTTCACTCAAAATGACATTTTTGTAGAAATCAATATAGTCGATACCAGTAAAAGGATGCTTTTCATAGCCAAACAGCTCTCTGAATTTCGCTTCAGTCAGAACATCCTCATAAGGATCAATATTTTTGTCATCCAGCTGATCAAATGTAACGAGACCATTTCCCACTTCATCAGAAGGATAGCTGAGCATTAGGACAATTTTCTTCGCACCTCTGGCAATTCCTTTTAAACACAATGAGAAGCGGTTTCTGCTTAGTATGGGGAAAATCACCCCGATGGCGTCCGCGTCTTTAAACTTCTCTTTTACATCTTCTGCAATGTCATCCACTGAGGCATAATTCCCCTGCGCCCTTGCAACTACTGCTTCCGTTACAGAAACTATATCCTGATTCTCCAACTGGATTCCTGAGCTGTTCACCGCTTTCAAAACAGAATCCACAACAATTTCTGTGATATCATCCCCTTTTTTGATAATAGGCGCTCTAATACCACGTGAAGTAGTTCCAATGAGTCTTTCCATAATATTTCCTCCGTTTGTTCTCATACTTTCAATTGCTTTACAATCTATTATACCTTTCTCGAACGACATATATCAACTTCCAATTTCTGTTCGCCTTACAAAAAGGTATTCATTTGTATTTTAAGAAATTCTTTCGTAATCAGGTCGCTCTCATGTATACTTGTAGTAAATCAAATAACGAGGGGGAAAACACATGAAACCTCTAAAAAAAATCACATTAAAAGCACTCTCAAGCATAAATCTGAACATCAAAAAGAATTATCGGCTCTATAGAAAAGTTCAGCGGATCATCACCACTCCACTTAAACCAGATTACGAAACCCTGGACGAGAAAATCATGGTGGGAGAGCGAGAAATCCCTGTACGAGTCTTCAGTCCTCCAGGCATCGAGATGAACAAGGTCATGATTTTCTTTCACGGCGGAGGTTGGGTCACTGGGGATATTGATACGTATACACCCATATGCAGTTCTTTAGCTGATTCGTGCAGACAGACCGTTATCTCTGTAGATTACAGACTAGCGCCTGAATACCCTTTTCCCAAAGGCCTCATCGACTGCTACATCGCAACAAAAGCAATCTTTCTGGAAGCCGACAAACTGGGCATCCACCCTGATGACATAACTTTGGTTGGTGACAGTGCAGGAGGGAATCTGGCAGCAGCTGTATCCATTTTAGCGGCAAAAAAGAAGGAATTCTCTCCAAAGAGACAAATACTCATCTATCCCTCCACCTACTATGACCATTCACCAGCTTCTCCTTTTGCTTCCGTAACAGAAAACGGGGAGGATTATATTCTTACGGCGCGTAGAATTGAGGACTATATGGATTTATATGTACCCGTGAAGAAAGAGCGGCTCAATCCATTTGTGGCCCCACTGCTTTCAGAAAACCTCAATGATCAGCCAAATACCCTTCTCATTACCGCAGAGTTTGATCCTCTTCGGGATGAGGGGGATGCCTATGGAATGAAGCTGAGAGAATTTGGCAACGCCGTTAGAACTTTCTGTATTAAGGGCGCCATCCATGGTTTTCTTGGAAACCCGCTGGCGATAGATGAAATCAGGAAAACACATGAGCTCATTAAAATATTTTTGAATGAACCGGTTCAGGAAGGTCGTGTTAAAGATGAAAGAACAGAAGAAATACAAATGGAGTAAACTGGATAATGCCTCCAAAATATTCCCTTCCACCATGAATGCACGGGATACAAAGGTATTCAGACTTAGCTGCTTTTTAAAAGATGAGGTGGATAAAAGGATTCTGGAGGAAGCCATTGAGCCAACACTGCAGAGTTTTCCCATCTACCGGTCTGTTTTAAGACGCGGTGTATTCTGGTATTACCTTGAGGAAAGTGATCTGATGCCTATGGTGGAGGAAGAGCATCTGTCTCTTTGTGCCCCTCTCTATCTGAAAGAATCAAGAGATCTTCTGTTTAGAGTCCTCTACTATAAAAATAGAATCAGTGTGGAAATATTTCATGCACTCAGTGACGGAGCTGGAGCCATATGGTTCTTTGAAACTCTGCTGTTCCATTATCTTACAAAAAGATATGCTGATTTCTTCACAGAAGACTTTCTCACACTCCTTCCCAAGGCAGCCATCAGTCAAAAGATGGATGACAGCTTTGAAAAAACCTACGATAAAACCTCCGCTGTAAAAGGAGAAAAACCAAGTCCAAAGAAAAGAAGAAAAGTTTACCGTTTTAAAGGAACCAAAGTAGAAGAAAACAGAACAAAACTCATTGAAGGCACGATGTCCACAAAAAGAATCCTCGCACTTGCCCACGAATACAACACCACCATGACCATATTCCTTACGTCTCTCTACTTCTATGTGATTTTACAGGAGAGGCCCCAAAAAATGAGTCACCATGAAATTGTACTTCAGGTTCCCGTTAACCTGCGGCCATTTTTTGCATCGAGCACAGCACGCAATTTCTTTGCAGCAATGAATATCGTGCTTGAACCAAAAGAGACGGAGTGGACTTTGGAAGACATTATAAAAACAGTTGAACTGCAATTCCAACGGGAAATGAGTCTTCCTCATATAAAAGAGCATGTGGATCACCTGATGGCATTGGAAAAAAATCCATTGGCAAGACTGATCCCGCTCCCATTGAAAGATCTGACCCTGAAAATTGCCAATGCAATAAAAGATAGAGCCATTACCTCATCCATATCGAATGTTGGACGCATTTCAATGCATAAGGAGTTCCGACCATTCATCGAAAAATTCAGTGTCTACGTCAGTGCCAGGAGACCCCAGATAGTGCTGTGTTCCTATGAAGATCAACTGGTCATCAGCTTCACATCTCCATTCCATGATACTGAGCTTCAACGGCTTTTCTTTTCATTTCTTACCGACAAGGGTATCGATGTTATCATATCCGGAAATTTATAGGAGGATATTGTAATGCAGTACTGCACACATTGTAAAGTTCAATTGCTTGAAACCAGAAAACACTGTCCTCTATGTGGCAATAGCTTGAAAATAGAAACGGATCAGGACATAAGTGAGTCCTTCCCGAAGATTGATTCTTATATCAAAGGGACAGGCAAACTGAAACTTCTTCTTTTCCTATCAGTAGTGATTATTATACTGAGTTTCACGGTTTACGCATTCTTCCCCACGGAGTTGAATTATCCGCTCCTCATCACTTTAGGCATGGGCAGCTTGTGGCTTGATATGATTTTTTTGGTGAAAAGAAGATTTCACATTCCCAAAAAAATAGTCTGGCAAGTATTCATTCTGGCAGCGCTTTCTTTATTTTGGGATTGGAATACCGGATGGCGTGGCTGGTCTATTACTTATTTCATCCCATTTCTTTATATTACTGCTTTGCTTCTCATGTACGCCATTGCGGTGATCATGAAGCTGAACAGCCGGGATTATATAACCTACGCCTTTATGTCGGCTTTATTCGGTATACTGCCTGTCCTATTTATCATGCTGGACTGGGTTACAATGAAATACCCTTCCATTTTAAGCATCGCCTTCAGCAGCACCATCCTGTCAGCCATATTTATCCTGCAATGGGACAGCATTAAACTGGAATTCCAAAAACGAATGCACATTTAGCCTGCAGAAAAGCCGGGATCCTTGATCCCGGCTCTTTTTTAGCCCAGTGGAATGATATCGGAGACCCCTCCGCCAACAAAGACTTTAGTATTTTCTCCATCATCTCTCAAAAGTATGTCAATTTCTGATGGTCTTGCCATAAACATGCCTTGAAAGAAGGTTCTCGTAGTCTCTGAAGCTTTGGGGAGTATGCCATACTTGTATAAGTACACAGCAAGAGCACCACTGGCAGTTCCTGTGGCAGATTCCTCCTGAATACCAAGTAATGGCGCAAAGTTCCTCATGTGCACGGAACCGTCTGGTCCATAAGAATACACATGGTATCCTGCCATATCTGCTTTAGAAGAAATATCAGCAATTTTATTGAAATCAGGTCGTAACGTGCGAAGAATTTCAAGACTCTTCACGCCCACGATGAGATCTTTCAGTCCTGTTGATACAATTTGAGGAGAAGGCAGTTCTAAAAGGCTGTCCGTCTCAATACCCAAAGAATCTGATATCAGATGTCTGTCCATGGTCTCGAAAAAATTTGGTTCATCCATTTCCAGCATGATTTTATCAGGATAGACCATGACCGTAAGGAGCCCCGCTGCAGTTTCAATTTGATGCACCCCATCTGAAACCATCTTCAGGTGTTTCATTAAACCAATCGACGCAATGGTAGCATGACCACAAAGCCTTACTTCTTCCACTGGTGTGAAGTATCTGATTTTACACAAAGCATCTTCAGAGGTCATGATAAACGCAGTCTCTGAAAAGTTCAGTTCTTCGGCCATTTGCTGCATCTCAGAATCCTTCAAAAAGTCTGCATAGAATACAACGCCCGCTGGATTCCCTCCACCTGGAATCTTCGAAAATGCATTTACAGTATACTTCAGTATCATCTCACTTCTCCTTATGCGCTCTGCGTTTGATTCCATCAATGATAATAAGCGTCAGTGCAAAAAGAAGTATTGGAACTGCAACAATGCCAGGGATCGTCACAATCAGATTTTCGACCAGCAGATACCCCACTAAAATAATGATTCCCACAAAAAAATACGGGCTGAATTTACCTCTCATAGTATCCTCCTATTCACAAAACTGAGTACTATACTAATAGTACTTCAATGAGGCATCATTGAAAAGTAAAACCCATTCGACTTTATGTCAGATCATAATTATTCAAAGACTCTTTCAGCTTCAGCACCTCATCCTTCGTTAACGTGATTCCCTTCTTCATTTTTTCATGGCTAGGATCCCATTCTCTGATATCAACTTTCGCTGGTCTATCATTCCAGCTCACCAAATTTACTTCTTTTGTCCAGCCTTTGCTGGAAACAGATAGCTCACCAATTTTTCTGATGATTTCATACCTCAGTTCATCCATTCTCTCACCTCCTTTATTGATACTATTATTCGTCAACGGTATCAAATGTATTCATAAAGGACAAAATTATTCATTTCTTCGGACAGTAATTTCACTAAAAGGAAGATGTCAGGCTCCATATACATGACTAGCGTGTGAAGTTGTAAACTTAAAATTCATATCAGAACTTTGCCGACAATAAAAAACTCCTTCTAATGTTAAACAATCCAAAGCCTAATCCGAGTTTTGATAATAATTTGATATCTTCATCCCGATAATCAACTCAATAATTGTTAAATTAACACCTAATCAACACTATTAACAGATATCTGAGAAAAATTTACAATTCTTCATAACTTCCTTACAAGTTAGACCTATAATAGGCTCTGTAATTAATTTGTAATGTATGAATGTTAGGAGAACACAATGAAGAATATTAAATTGAAAGTCATTGCGGCAGTTATCGCTAGCTCCACAATTTTCGGAGTTACCATTCCTGTAAATGCTACTCCCGTATCCGGTGATCTGGAACAGAATGTGCAGGTACAACAAGAAGAGTACAAAGAGATTGAAAACAAAATCAATACTTTGCATATGGAGATATCAGTCATTCTGGATGAGATTACTGACATCATGGTAAAAATAGAAGATAACGACGCGAAAATCAGCGAAGTTGAAGCGAAAAAAGCGGAAACAGAAGAGCAAATCCGTGAAACTGAAGCAAATCTTCACATTAAGATTGAAGAGTATGGCGAAAGACTCAGGGCAATGTATAAGCAGGGTAATGCTGGTATGATTAGTGCAATTCTCGGTGCAGACAGCCTTGGTGACTTCATCGCCCGAGCTGAAGCAATCATTCAGTTTGCCAAGATTGACCGACAGCTTCTGGATGAAATTGAAGCGATGAAAGCTGCGCTAGACAATGAGAAAGCCGCACTTCAGCAGAATATAGATGCTCTTCAAATATTAAAGGCTGCAAATGAAAAAGATATGGCTGAAGCTGAGTTAAAGAAAAGTGAAGCCGATGATAAACTCGCCCAGCTTGAAGAAGAGGAACGTAAAATTGCCGGGGACCTCAGTAATCTTGAAAACATGCTGAGCTCCACAAGCAAGTCCATCATCGATGATTCCTCAAGCAGTGATGACCAGCTGAATGCGGCAATCACTGAACTTCGTAACACCCGTTCTAGAATTATCACAGACAAAGCGGACGAGGAAGTTGTCCGTTATATCGAAAAAGCCAAGGCGATACTAAAAGAGAGAAAGCTTGAGAGAGAAAGAGCGCAAGCTTCTTCCAATGCTGGATATACAGGATCTGCTTCTGTTTCCTCCAGTGCAATTGTCAACAAAGCTTACCAGTATCTTGGCGTTAAATATGTCTGGGGCGGAACCAGTCCAAGTGGTTTTGACTGTTCTGGTTTTATCCAGTATGTTTACCGTTCACAAGGCATAAATCTTCCTAGAGCCTCAAGAGCACAGGCTGCATCAGGCAAGTATGTCAGCATTGCAAATGCACAACCTGGAGACATTCTTTATTTCGGCCAGTCCTCTGTGACTCATGTAGGTATCTATATCGGAAACGGAAAAATGATCCATTCCCCAAGACCTGGCAAATCTGTGGAGATTGTAAGTATCTCCTGGCATGTGAACAATTATCGAATCCAAGGTGCAAGAAGAATTTAATGAAGTCCATAAAAATAGACTGCAGATGCAGTCTATTTTTCTTTTATTTTATATCCCAACACTTGGGTGAACATATCTTCTTCTTTTCTTTGTAGCATCACCATATTGTATCGCTTCTACTGGACACCTATTAATACATGCAACACAATGAACACATTGATTCAGAACCCAAACCGGTCTTCCATCGACCATTTTAATAGCCTGTACAGGACATATTTCCTCACAGAGATAGCAGGAAATACACCGTTCATCCGCAAAGAATTTTTTAGTGTTTCTTCCCCGAACATAGAAAGGATATACAGTGCTGGTGAGCAGCTGATCAAACTGGGATGATTTCCGATCTGAAACTCCTTTAACTAAAATAGATTTGGCAATTTTATCCAAACGTTCTTCTGCCTTTTTATTGATGTTTTCTCTGTCTTCTTCATCAGATAAATCATAACCCATGATAAAATTATCCACCATCAGAACTGAAAAAAAAGCTTTTATCTCCAAACCGTGTTCCGCTAAAATCTTACTTACATACCGATCCGCTCCGCCGCTGCTACTGCCACAGGTCATAACCATAAATACATAAGAATCTTCATTTCCAGAGATTTTCAGCTTTGTCATAAACTCCTTAACGATTACAGGTGGACCATAATAATATACAGGAAAAACAAAACCAATCTTCTCTTGGTCTTTCACTTCAAAGGTGAACCGTTCATCTTTATGGCTCTTAGCCATATCAATCACCTTCTCATCCATCATTGACCCAATTCTCTCTGCCGCATATCTGGAATTACCAGTTCCACTAAAATAAAAAATCACATAACACCCCTCCTCATCAAATTTATCTTACCAGTTTTCCTAGAACAATCCTACCGTATCAGAGAATTACAATCCCCAGAATAGATTTCTCAAAATTTAACTTTGTAAAATTTATTTAGAAAAGCATTGACAAAAAACGCCACTTACATTATGATGTTTATGTATTGAATGTAGAGCAAAATAGTCGGAATACAATGATGAGAAGAGTACGTTCTGAAGGAAACTTTCAGAGAGAAAATCCCTTGGCTGTGAGGATTTTTAGTGGAACTGGAACCGAAGTGCATCTCTGAGTACTGAATCGAAGTAATAGTAGACTTCAGCGGGAATGCCCGTTATAGCATTAGGGTATGTTTGTACCCAAAGACAATGAGTTATCTCCTTTTGGGGGTTAACAGAGTGGAACCGCGGAAGTATACTTTCGCCTCTGTAAGTAGGGGCGGGAGTTTTTTTATACTAAAAATTCTGCTTTTCTCCATATGTGATCGATTTTGAGCTTACATTCACGAAAATTAAGGAGGAATATTATGAACACAATCTACACTGTACTGGTTCTTGCAGTAGCAGCACTTATTCTATATGGGCTCTCCTACATGCAGAAAAAACACATGTCCTTTACCAAAAGAGTCCTTACCGCTCTTGTAGTAGGAATTATTTTTGGAGGAGCTCTTCAACTGATATTTGGTACTGGTTCAGAAGTTATTACCACTTCAAACACATGGATCAACATCATCGGCTCAGGTTACGTCAGACTTCTCAATATGATCGTCATCCCTCTGGTGTTTGTTGCAATCACCACATCCATTGTAAATCAGGATGCTTCCGCCCTAAAAAAGAGCGCATCAAGCATCATCCTCATCCTCATCCTTACCACAGCTATTTCAGCTGGTTTAGGTGCTGGAATTGCTGGGATTTTCGGACTTGATTCTAGTGAACTTATAGCTGGACAAGCAGAAACAGCAAGAGGAGAAGCTCTCGAGACTACTCTCACAGAATTCCAGTCAAAGACTATCCCAGAGCAGATCACAGAGATTATCCCTAGAAATGTATTCTACGCAATGACTGGACAAGGATCTTCAGCTACTCTTTCTGTAGTGTTCTTCGCTGCTTTCCTTGGAATCGCCACCATAGGCATCCGCAAAAAGAAGCCGGAAAGCGCTGAGGCATTTAAGAACTTCCTCAACATGCTTCACGACATTGTAATGCGAATGGTTACTATGGTACTGCGCCTCACTCCATTTGGTGTGTTCGCACTGCTCAGCAGATTTGTTTCTACTTCAAACTATACTGAAATATCAAGACTATTTGAATTTGTTCTTGCTTCCTATATTGCAATCATCTTAATGTTTGTTGTTCATTTACTGATTCTCATGCTGTTTAAACTCAGCCCTACGAAGTACCTGAAAAAAGCCAGTGTTCCGCTGTCTTTCGCTTTCTCTTCCAGATCAAGTGCAGGCACTCTTCCTCTAAATGTTGAGACTCAGGTGGAGAAATTCGGTGTATCAACAGGAATTGCCAATCTCTCCGCATCACTTGGAACCAGCATCGGTCAAAACGGATGTGCCGGAATTTATCCAGCAATGCTTGCTGTGATGATAGCTGTCGGAACTGGTGTACCAATGGATGTCAGCTTTTTTGTAAGACTGATTCTCATTACAGCAATCAGTTCTTTTGGAATTGCAGGTGTTGGTGGAGGTGCAACCTTCGCAGCTCTTACAGTTCTCTCCTCCATGGGTCTTCCCGTGGGTCTTGTAGGACTACTCATTGCCATTGAGCCACTTATTGATATGGCAAGAACTGCACTGAATGTATCTGGTTCTATGGTTGCAGGCCTGGTTACTGCAAAGAGACTCCATGAGCTGGATATGGAGACATACAATAAAGACTTTTCAGATTCTGAAGAAGTTTCTGCATAACAAGAATAAAGCCTTAAAGAGGAAGTCTGAAAATGACTTCCTCTTTTTCTACGTGACTTTTTACTCTTTGATGATTGAATCATACTGCTTTTGCCCTTTAGCATCCTACGAGAAGTATTATCCAATGCTTCGTTCATGAGCTTAACAGAAATCATTGGTAGGTAAAACAGGTTCCACTCATGGTATACTAAGTCTATTGAGGTGAGTTACATGAAAAACATTATTTTTCTAGTGGACATGAATGCCTTTTTCATCAGCTGCGAAATGGTAAGACATGATCATCTGAAAGGGAAACCAAGTGCCGTGGCTGGCGATCCCAAAAAAAGGACCGGGATCATTCTTGCTGCAAATTATGAAGCAAGAGCTCTGGGAATTAAGACAGCCATGTCTCTTCATGAAGCGCTGAAAATCTGCCCCGCTCTACAGACAGTCCCTCCCGATCACTCTTATTACGAGGAAATGTCTAGTAAAGTAATGGAACTTCTACAAAGATATACGCCACTTGTAGAGCAAAACAGTATCGATGAGGCTTGGCTTGATATGACTGGTTCACTTCATCATTTCGGTTCTCCAAGGGAAGCAGCAGCTCAAATTATGAATCAAATCCGTAAAGAACTGAACCTTTGGTGCTCCATTGGAATTTCCAGCAATAAATTTCTTTCCAAAATGGCCTCAGAAATGAAGAAACCTTTGGGTATCACGGAACTGTTCCCTCATGAAATCAGAACATTTTTATGGCCGCTGCCCGTTAAATCTATGTATGGCATAGGAGATAAAACTGCTGAGCTCCTTCACGATGAGCAAATCTGGACCATTGGAGATCTTGCGCGATATGAGAAAGAAAAGCTGATTGAAAAATTCGGTAAATCAGGATATATCATGCATCTGCATGCAAATGGAATCGATAAAGATCCTGTAAAAGTACGTACTAGAGATGATCTTAAATCTATTGGGAAATCCATCACTTTGCCTGCTAACCTTCATGAGTTTTCTGAAGCATCCAAAGTACTGATGAGGCTCTCGGATGAAGTCTCAGCACGCGCTCGGGCTCTAGATAAAAAAGGACATACCGTCCAGATCGTATTAAAATATCCAAACTTCAAATCAATCACAAGGCAAATGCAAATCCGGTCTACGAATCTTTCAAAATATATCTATGAAACAGGTCTGCATCTGCTTCGACAAGTATGGAATCCTTCAAAACCAGTACGCCTCATCGGTATTTCACTGATGGACTTCGATGAAGAAACTAGCATGAAGCAGCTTAATCTATTTGACACCGTCTCGGAAAACAATACTAGACTAATAGAAATCCAGCGTGATGAAAACCTGCAAAATGCACTAGACCTCATCCGTGCTAAGTTCGGAGAGAAAGTAGTGATTCGGGCGTCTATTCTCAGTGCTCCCAGTAAAGATAATACTTCTGCACAGCAAAAAGAGCCCTGATATTCATCAGGACTCTTCTTTTCAAATGAGCTGCTTTAAATTATGCTTCTTTCTTCTTAAATAACACCAGTGCTCCTCCAGCTGTCAACGCTGCTGTGAAGAAGAATGGAATCGCAACTGGAAGACCTGTTTGTGGTGCTTCACTTTCTTCCAGATCTACTTCCTGGAGAGTAAAGTTAGAAGGAACAAGGACTGTGTCAATGACATGGATTACTCCGTTTGAAGCTTCAATATCAGCTGATGTAACTGCCGATTCATTGATTTTCACTCCAGAACTCAAGTCAACGGTGATTTCCTCTCCGTTCACAGTTGCTGCCTTCATGCCATCTGTTAAATCAGTAGACATTACTTTTCCAGAAACAACGTGGTAGGTAAGCACTTTTGCAAGGTCTGGCTGAGCAAGCAGTTCCTCTGCGGATATATTAAGTGCTGCTAGAAGCTTTTCAAAGGCTGCGTTGGTCGGCGCAAATACAGTAAAAGGTCCATCTCCTTGAAGTGTTTCAACAAGTTCAGCTTTCTGAAGTGCAGCGACCAGTATACTGAAGTCAGGATTTCCAACGGCAATGTCTACAATATCATCTGTAGGTGCTGTAGCAAATACAGGAATACTAAATACCATCATCATAACTGCAACAAGCATTGAGACTTTTTTCAACATTTTTTTCATTTTTTTGACCTCCTGATTAATTTTGTTTGATTTAATTTGATTTAATTTGTTTGTACCGTTATAATAACACTACAAATATTCACGGTCCATAAAACCAATGGGATTTCCTCGGGAAATCACAATGTGTGTTTATTTATTTAATTGGAGGTGATTATCACGAAACGAAAACATATTGCACAAGTACTGATTTTACTTGCTTTAACGCAAGGATACCTGGGATTTAAGCAGTGGAAGACGGCACAACAGCTGGATGAAGCACACGCAGTCTATAGCGATCTGGAAACAAATCCTCAAGATTTCCATCAATTGGAAGACACACCCCCGATGAGTGCACTTCCAGTTCCCTCTCCTTCTTCTCCAGATGCCTCTGCTCCTGAATATGTATTTTCCTATAACCCAAATCCCGCATCAGAGTTTCTTCAAAAGAATTCTGATTATGTAGGACATCTATACATACCAGGAACAAAAATCAACTATCCCATGGTGAGAGCACAGGACAACGAGTATTACCTTGATCATAATTTTTTCCGGGAGAAAGATGCTCTTGGCAGTATTTTCATGGATTATCGGAACATTGGAATGCATCTTGATAAACACACGATCATTTATGGACATTACACAGAGCGAGGCTATATGTTCGGTGATTTGGATAAATATTTGGATAAAGAATATCTTCTTGAGAATCAGATTATTGAGTTCTCAACACCACAAGGTGTGAAGTTCTTTAAAATATTTTCCATTCATATTTCTACAAAAATAAACTCCTATTTGGATACAACTTTCGAAAAAATTTCATTTAGTGATTTTGTGAGTACTTTAAGCGACATTTCACTTATTGAAGGACTAGAAAAACCCGATGTTACCAAACAGCTTCTTACCCTCTCCACATGCAACTACGCAATAAAAGATGGAAGATTGTTTGTTCATGCAATTGAAATTGATAACCCTAATTAAACCGCTCTTTACAGGAGCGGTTTTTTATTTATAGTGAATTGATCTACTACTGCATTCTCTTATGTCTACCTATTTGTAGAGATATTTGGTAAGATAGATGTACTGTTCAAACGCTTTTATAGCATAAAAATTAATCAACAGGCGGTAGTTAGAATATGAAATATATCAGCAAAGTAAACCCCTCTTCTAGAATAACTGCAAAGTACTCATTCATTCATGGAAGCTATTGGATGGCATTTGGGGCGACCTACAATTTTGTGACAGTTTATCTTCTTGCAAAGAATTACTCAAGTTCTGCCATTGGAATCATTATGGCGATCACAAATATTCTGTCCGCAATACTGCAGCCCGTTGTTGCCTCCTATGCAGATCAGGAAAAAAAATACACCTTGAAATCTCTCATGATGATTTTCCTCTCTTTATCGACCTCATTTTCTATATTGTTGTACTTTACTAAGGCGTCAAATTCCATCAACGCATTTGTATATTTTTTATTGCTTCTTTCTATGCTCACAGTCCATCCCCTTCTCAACGGTCTGGGAATGAAATACATTGAAAAGGGATATGGCATAAACTTCGGTTTTTCAAGAAGCATGGGTTCTCTTACCTACGCTGTGATGTCTGTTGTCCTCGGCAACCTTGTTGACAAGAACGGACCCGAGCTGCTCCCTCTATACTATTTTGTTCTATTTTTCATAACAACCGCTGCAACTGTTCTATTTCTTCGCAGCTTTCCATATCCAAATGATGAAACCGCTGAAGAGCCAAAAAACCAGCGTGTGAAACAGTCCTTGTCCCTCCTGGAGTTTACAAAAATGTACTCTGGTTTCACATTATATCTTGTTGGTGTCATATTTATCTTCATCTGCTTTAATATCATCAACATTTACATGATCCGTATCATTGAATCCGTAGGAGGCAGTGAGAAAAACATGGGCACTGCCTTCGCCATTGCTGCCATTGTTGAACTCCCCTTTATGCTTACATTCTCCAGTTTACTGCGAAAATTCAAAATTGAGACATTACTCATCGTATCCGCTTGGGCTTTCACCGCTAAAGTGCTGCTCACTTTCTTCGCGGAATCATTGCTCGTCATTTATATTGCACAAGGATTTCAGATGTTTTCTTACGCGCTATTTATCCCAGGATCAATTTACTACGTTACTACATCGCTTCATAAAAGCCATATGTTGAAGGGACAAGCATATACAACATCCGCCACAACTGTCGGAGCGGTCTTAGGCAGCCTCATCGGTGGGTACCTCCTATCTTTCACCACCATCAGAACTATGCTTGCAGTAGGGTTTATCGTATCAATCATAGGTACACTCCTGATGATCCTGGGTATTCGAAAAGCAACATTGTGCTCACAAGAAAAACTGATGTAAGTTCTATGATGCACAAATATTCGTATCTGTAACAGACATAGAAGAACTGTTCTGTTTTCACCAGAATGAACTTGATTTATTCAACCTAAGTGCTATGATGTGTATTGAGATATCGATAATAATTTTATTGGATAAGTAATATACCATTAACCAAAACCAACTGATTAGTGGCATCTTTTAATGATTCCATAAGTTGTTTTCCAATTATCTCAATTTATCAGTCGTGTCCTTTCGGACCACTGAAATTCTATAGCTCAAAGGAGAGTTACATTATGAAAAAAACACTAACACTCGTAATCGCTGCAGCACTTTCTGTTCTATTCGTAGTTGGTTGTGCCGCTGAGAAAGAAACTCCTGAAACTCCAGCTGAAACCCCTGTTGAAACTCCAGCTGAAACCCCAGAAGAAAAGGTCTCAATCAACTCTATGTTGGAAAAGAGAGAGCTTACAGCTGAGGAAATGACTTCTCTGGAAAAAGTGGTATCTCTGATGAGAACTGTTGAAGATACTGTTCAAGTATCTGTGTTCAACATGACAGAGATAGATGGTGGATTCAACATTGAATTTGTTCTGAAGAACAATTTCAAAGAGAAAACTGTTGTTGAAAAGGATACTGTGATTGTAATTACAACACAGGAAGATGAAGTCATCGAAATTCCAGTTCCAGCAGACATCGAAATCGAAGCAAACGGTGGCGCAATATTCGAAGCCGAAGTACTCACCGATAAGCTTACTGCTAGAAAAGACATCTATTTCATTGAATTCAAAGCAGAAGACGCTGAATAATAACGAGTAAAACTCAGTTTCACAATATAATTCAGAAAAAAACAGTGTATGGCAACATACGCTGTTTTTTTGAATATTATCTCATTGTCCGAATCCCTTCAACAGATAAGTACATCAAGCCTCTTGAAACTTCAATGCTCGTTCTATTTAGAACTTCAAATGGTGTCATAATTATATGATTATAAAGACCAGATTCTTTGATTTAAAAATCAGAATCTGGTCTTTAATATTTTGCATATACTTCATGATAGACTCATTCCGTAATATTATTCTTCATCATAGCTCTCTCTATCCATAGGAAGATAGACTACAAATTGAGTTCCCTTTCCAACCTCTGAAGAAACTTCTATTGTCCCTCCCATAGAGAGCACAATGTGTTTGACTATGGCAAGCCCTAAACCAGTTCCCCCCATAGCTCTGTCTCTTGCTTTGTCTACTCTATAAAACCGCTCAAATATTCGATTTAGGTGCTTCTCAGGGATCCCGATACCAGAATCAGATACCGTAACTTTAATCAATGTGTCTTCTTTCTCTATGGTGATTCGAACCTCACCCTGCTCTTTGGTATACTTAATCGCGTTATCAACCAAATTAAGGAGAAGCTGATTGTATAGATCTACATCACCGAACATAAAAAGAGGCTCTTTCTGATACAGTGACAGCGTTATATTCTTCACCTCTGCTTTTGGACTCAAAAGATGATAAACCTTTTCACTTTCATAAGAAATATCAATCTCTTCATTCTTCACAGACTTTACTTGTTCGATACTTGAGAGCGTCAGAATATCGTTGATCAGTCTCGTCAGGCGTTCACTTTCATCATTTATGATATCTAAGAACTTGTTGCGCGTGTTCTCGTCTTTGACAAATTTCAATGTCTCCGAAAAACCCTTTATAGACGTTAGCGGCGTTTTAAGTTCATGTGACACATTGGCTACAAATTGACTTCTCATTTTCTCCAGTTTCTTCAAGTCTGTGATATCCTCAAGAACAACTACTGTGCCGACCAGCGATCCTCTTTCCCCGAGAATCTCAGCCGACTTAATTCTTATATCTTTTCTAATTGGCTCTTCAATCTGCACTTCAAGAATGTCCTCTTCATCATTCAGCATGAAAATCAGCTCTCGAAGTTCTTTGATCTCATATACACTTTTCCCGATAACATTGTCGGATATGCCAAAAAGTTGCTTGCAGAATGGATTGATCATGATAATTTTATCCGAATTGTCATAGGCGAACACACCCGAGTTCATACTTTTCAATATCGCTTCCAGCCGGTTCTGTTTCTCTTCACTTTCGATAAATGTTATTTCAAGCCGCTCCGCCATATTATTGAAATTCATACCAAGCTTCCCTAGCTCAGCATCACTTCTCACCCGCACTCTCCTTGTATACTCGCCATTGGCGATTCTATCCGTAGCAAAGGTCATCTCTTGTATCGGCTCGAGCAAATAATCTGCAATTTTTCTCGAAATCAGATACGCCACCAGAATCACAAAAGCGAACGTACCTAGCATGTATTTTACAAATCCACCGCCCAGATTCAACGAACCCGCTTGTGTAGAACTTCGTAGAATTTTCCCATCGGAAAGCCTCGTTGCATAGTAAACCATCTGCGTGTTCAAGGTCTCTGAAATTCTGATGTCAGACCCCTCTCCAACCTCAATAGCTTCCTTTACTTCCAATCTGTCCAGATGGTTCTCTAACCCTCTTTTCCCGGTAGAGTCAAATAAAACATCACCATTCTTGTCAATGAGGGTTACTCTGATGGAATCCATGACACTCACAAGTAGTGAGGTGTTGTTGATTCGATCCACTTCCATGTAATTGATTAGGAGTTCATTATTGGTTCTGAGCTTCTCTTTCACTAGGTTTATCTTCTCAAGACTGGATATCAGCAGAAAGGAAGACGTCAAGAAAAACATCGCGACAATGATACCCGCAAGGAAGGAAACGATGATTCTTCTGCTCATGACTCAAGATCATTGAAACGATATCCGATGCCTCGCACCGTCTCAATATAAATAGGATTTTTATCGTCATCTTCAAGTTTCTGTCTTAAATGTCTGATATGTACATCGACGGTCCGTGTTTCTCCCACATACTCATAACCCCATATTTTATCCAGCAACACATCACGTTTCATTACTTTTCCGCGATTTTTCACAAGGATATCCAGGAGTTCATACTCTTTCAAAGTAAGCTCTACTTTTTGATTATTCTTTTTCACCTGATGTTTATCATAATCAATCACAACATCTGAAAAAGAATACACCGTAGATTCCTCTGCTTCTGAAGCGCTTCTTCTCAGAACAGCTTTTATTCTTGCCATAAGTTCCCTGACCGAAAAAGGTTTTGTAATATAATCATCAGCCCCCAATTCTAAACCTAAGATCTTATCAATCTCTTCAGATTTTGCGGTAAGCATTATAATCGGAATGCCTTTGGTCTGATCAGAACTTCTTAAATTTTTACATACTTCAAGTCCATCCATGACAGGAAGCATGACATCCAGTAAGATGAGTGTTGGCTTTTCTGTTTTTGCCAACGATAATCCATCCACACCATTATATGCTTCTGCCGTTTCATAACCAGCATTCTCCAAATTATACCGAATCAGTTCCACAATATGCTCTTCATCATCAATGATGAGAATCTTCTCTTTCATCATAACTTTACCTACACCTCTCGTTTGTTCACAATCTACTAATCTACTCTTATTTAACCATAAAGAAACATTTAGAACAATTGAAACGCAATCAATTAACCTGAAATTAACCATTCTGAAGTGAAATCCTAATGAATCTATTTCCATTCATAATATGAATCTCGATCCGTTTTTATCCCTATGAAGGATTAGACAGGTCCTGCGCCAGATTCCATTGAAAAAATGCTGTATGGATCACTCTCCATACAGCATTAACGAACTTATTTTCATCTCTTCTGATCTTTTCCCATAAGATTATTAATCTCAGTAAGAAAGGTACTAATATCCTTAAACTGCCGATATACTGAGGCAAATCTGACATATGCCACTTCATCCACTTCTTTAAGACGGTCCATAACCATCTCTCCAATTTCCGTGGAAGAAATTTCTGAAATCATACTATTTGAGATGTTTCTCTCAATATCTGCAGCAATCTCTTCAATCTGGAATCGGGATACAGGACGTTTCTGACAAGCTCGAATGAGCCCAACAATAATTTTATTCTTATCAAAATTCTCCCTGCTGTTGTCCCGCTTCACAACCAGTATTGGAATATCCTCCACTTTTTCATAAGTGGTATATCTTTTTCCGCAAGAAAGACACTCCCGCCTTCTACGAATCGCAGAGTTATCCTCAATGGAACGGGAATCAATTACCTTACTTTCTGAAAAAGCACAAAAGGGACATTTCATGAGCTACACCTCATTACTTATTATATCTGTTGCGTAGGAACGCAGGAATTTCCAGTTGATCATCCTGATTCTCGTCCACCGGTTTTGGCTCTTCAGCCTTCTCTTTTCTAGGCGCATCCTTTGGTTCTGTTCTTTTTTCCTCGGATTTATTGTATACTTTGACTTCATCAAATCCTGTTGCAATCACTGTAATCTTAATCTCATCTTTCAATTTTGTATCGATAACTGCACCAAAGATGATATTCGCTTCCTGATCTGCAGCCTCTGTGACGATTTCAGCTGCTTCATTGATTTCAGCAAGAGACAGATCCTCTCCTCCGGTTACATTAAGAAGAATACCTGTAGCACCATCAATTTTTGTTTCCAGCAGTGGTGATGAAATTGCCTGTTTTACTGCTTCAACAGCTTTGTTCTCACCCTTGCCATAACCAACGCCCATATGAGCAAGACCCTTATTCAGCATAATAGTTCTCACATCATTGAAATCAAGATTTACCAGACCATTTTCAGTGATAAGATCTGTGATACCTTGAACACCTTGTCTCAAAACATCATCCGCTTTGTTGAAAGCTTCCTTGAATGTAGTTCTTTTATCAACAATCATCAGCAGTCTTTCATTTGGTATTGTCACCAATGAATCTACCTTTTCTCTCAACTTTTCAATACCTATTTCAGCATTCTTCATTCGGGTTTTGCCTTCAAAATTAAAAGGCTTTGTTACAACACCTACGGTGAGGATACCCATGGAACGAGCGATATCAGCAACTACAGGTGTTGCACCCGTACCTGTTCCACCACCCATACCAGCAGTTATAAATACCATATCAGCACCTTTCAGTGCTGCCATGATCTCTTCTTTAGACTCTTCTGCTGCTTTTTCACCAATCTCCGGATTTGCTCCAGCACCCAATCCCTTGGTCAACTTCTCACCAATCTGGATTTTATGAGTTGCATTGGATTGCATCAAAGCTTGCTTGTCTGTATTGATGGATATAAAATCCACATCTCCCAAACCTTCATTGATCATTCTATTTACAGCGTTGTTGCCACCGCCGCCACATCCTACTACTTTAATCTCTGCTGGGCCTTGAATTTGAAAATCAAAATCTAACACGATTTTTCCCCCTCATTACTTTATAATCTTATTTTTAAGGCTAACGAACCAGTCCCGTATCCGTTGAAAAATACTGCTGTCCTCATAATCATCTAAATACTCATCTTCATCGTCTGAGTTCATACTTTTCACTTCAACATTCTCTTCACCAAACTTCATCTGGTATTTCTTGAAAAAATCCTCATCTGAAGCAGAGGTGGACACCTCCTCAAGCTGATGCTCTTCCTGACGGATCATTTCATCGATGGCTCCTTTGCAATGAATTGCACTAAGGAGATGATAAGCCAGACCGCTTGATTGGATTGTGAGAACACTGTCATCCCTTATTATATCAGAAGTAATGAAGTTTGTGGACAGATTGAGTGCAGATTTATACATTTTATTGATTGCATTGAAACCGCACAATCCTCCTCCATACACGACCAGTTTTCTTACTTCTCCAGCTTCTTGGTGTTTCATCACAAACTTTTCAGCAAAACTTGTGATTTCTTCAATTCTTGCTTTTATAATATCTTCAATCATCTGGTAATCATTGTCCTCTCTGGTGAGAGTTCCTCGTGCATAAGACTTCTTCAGTTCTTCTGCTTCCAGTAAAGATATTTTAAGTACAATGGCCAAATCTCTTGTGATATTCTTTCCGCCTAATTGAACTGAAGATACATCAACAACTTGATGATTTCTGACATAGACAGCTCTAGTTGTATGAGCACCCGTATCCACAATAACTGCACCCTTCTGCCAGTCGCCTCTGGACAGCAGAATGCTTCCTGCTCCCACCGTTGACACTCCAGTGCCTGCAACCTTTACCTTTGCCAGAGCTAGTGCATCATATAACTTCTCAACATATGATTTTGGTGCAGTGGCAAGCTGCCCGGTAAAATCGAAATTACTGCCTCGAACACCTATAGGATTTCCATAGATTGTTTCATCCACGTAGTACTTTGAGATCAGCATATCGACAATCTCATCTTCATCCTCAACGGAAACCTTCTGTGCAGAATCCATGGCAATATCCAGTTCCCTCTGGGTCACTGCATCTCCAAATAACTCCGCATGTCCTGATGTCTCATAGAATCTGAGATGTTCCGGCTGAATGCATAAAAATACCGAAGTAATATTTCTGGAGATTTTAACTTCAAGTTTCTGAATTACTTTTTTAACAGCACTTCCCAATGCTTTTACATCTACTATTTCATTTTTATCCATTCCTTGGGATTCCACCAGCGCACTGACCATAAATGCCTCATCCGTTGTGGAAAGTGCCGATGCTTTAATATAATGAGATCCGATATCAAGTCCTATAACAAAATGATCCATTTGCACGCATGCATACCTCCCGAATAATATATGATTTTATTATACATTCTATTTTGACAGAAATGAAACGAAATCTGAAATTTATATGCAAATTCACAGAATTTAAGAAATTATTAGCCAAAACTGCTGTCCGATGTGGAGCTGGATACCTCAGTCACCATATTCACTGAAATAAATGCTTTAGGATCTACTTTTCGAATAAATATTTTTAGTTTGATAAAGTCTCTCCTGGTTAGCACGGTAAGTATAATTTCGGTATCTTTTCCAGTGAAACCTCCCTTCCCCATGAGGAGAGTTGCACCTTTTTTCATATCATTGATGATATAATGCATCACTGCGTTCCTGTTTTCAGTAATGATCATCACTTCTCTCCTATAGGTAATTCCATCAATGACTTTATTGATGATTTCACCGGTCAAATAGACAGAGAGAAGTTGAAAGAGACCAATTTCAACGCCAAAAACGATCATGGAAAATATGGTGACAAGAATGTCTGTGCCCACAATACAGTTCACCTGATCCAAAAATGTATACTTGGATACAATGCGTCCAATGAGACTTGTTCCACCGATGGAAGCATTTCTGTTGAGGATAAATCCAACACCTACGCCCATGAGTGCACTGCCAAATATTGTAGCCAGCATTAAATCTTCTGTGAGTGGACCAAAAGGAAAATACAATTCCATAATATACACTACAAAAGAAAGGCCAAAGGAGGACACCAGTGTTTTTGCCCCAAAACTTGTCCCTAACAATAGAAATGCTGCAACAAACAAAGACCCATTGATCAGAAGCATCAGCAGTCCTGTATTGACACCAGTCAAATGATTGATAACCAGTGCAATTCCCTGGGCTCCCCCAGCCGCAAGTCTGTTCGGTGTGAAAATATAGACCATGGATGCTGCTGTTAAAATAATTCCAATAAAAATCAATAGATAATCCTTTACCAGTTGTTTGTTTATACTGCTCATATTTTTATTTTTCAAGGTACACCTCTATCATTCTATTTTGTTCATCTTCTATTAATATAACGCTTTTTTGTAAACATTTCCATGATTCTTCCTATTTTCACAACAAACAGCAAAAACCAAAACAAAAGGCATGAACACTCAAAACAAGTTTGAGGTTCATACCTTTCAATTAGAACTATTAAAGATTACAGGGTGCTGTTTTCACGCATTTCCAAATACTCATCAAATGTGCACATTTTATCCAGGAAATTATCTGGAGTTACCTCAATGACACGGTTAGCCACAGTTTGATTAAACTGATGGTCATGGCTTGAGAAAAGCAGTACGCCCTTGAAGTCGATCAGACCGTTGTTCACTGCTGTGATGGATTCCAGATCAAGATGGTTTGTCGGCTGGTCAATAATCAGAAGATTGGCAGTGGAAAGCATCAGCTTTGAAAGCATACATCTTACTCTTTCTCCACCGGAAAGCACTTTGGCTTCCTTTAGCGCTTCTTCTCCTGAGAAGAGCATACGGCCTAAGAATCCTCTCAGATAGCTTTCACTTTTCTCTTCGGAATACTGTCTCATCCAATCCACAAGATTCAGTTCAACATCATTGAAGTACTGACCATTGTCACGGGGGAAATATCCCTTTGTGATGGTTACTCCGTATTTGAAGCTGCCTTCATCAGGCTCAAGCTCACCAGCAAGAATCTTGAATAGAGTACTTACGGAAATATCATTCCCAGTAAATGCGATTTTGTCTTCTCTTCCTACTACAAAAGACACGTTATCCAGTACTTTCACACCATCGATGGATTTACTGAGATTCTCAACGATTAGAATATCATTGCCAACTTCGCGCTCTGGCTTAAATCCAACAAAAGGATATCTTCTATTTGAAATAGCGATATCATCCAGCGTAATCTTATCAAGAAGCTTTTTTCTGGAGGTAGCCTGTCTGGATTTAGAAGCATTGGCAGAGAACCTGCTTATAAAGTTCTGGAGATCTCTGATTTTCTCTTCCTTCTTTTTATTCTGATCTTTAATAAGCTGTGACATCAGCTGACTGGACTCATACCAGAAATCGTAATTCCCCATATAAATTCTGATCTTGCCATAATCCACATCACAGATATGCGTACATATCATATTAAGAAAATGTCTGTCATGGGAAACAACAATTACTGTTCCTTCAAAATCCGCCAGATAGTTCTCCAGCCAGTTGATGGAATGAAGATCCAGATCATTGGTAGGCTCATCTAGAATCAGTACGTCTGGTTTTCCAAACAGTGCCTGCGCAAGAAGAACTTTCACCTTATCTTTAGATTCCAGTTCACTCAATAGGCTTTCGTGCTTCTCTGTTCCTATGCCAAGACCCAGCAGCAACGATGCGGCTTCTGCTTCCGCCTCCCATCCATTCAGTTCTGCAAATTCTCCTTCCAGAATAGACGCTCTCATGCCGTCTTCATCTGTGAAGTCCTCTTTCATATATATCGCATCTTTTTCCTTCATGATGGTATATAGGCGCTCATTTCCTCGGATGACAGTGTCAATGACTCTCTCTGCATCAAACTTGAAATGATCCTGATTGAGGACAGACATTCTCATATCCTTACCTAAAAAGACTTCTCCTGTGTTAGGTTCCAGGTCTCCTGAAAGAATTCTCAAGAATGTGGACTTGCCTGCTCCATTCGCTCCAATTACACCATAACAGTTGCCAGATGTGAACTTTATATTCACATCATCAAATAGTTTTCTGCCACCAAAACGTAGACTTACATTATTTACATTCAACATTAATTTTACTCACTCCATTGTCATTATTACTCACACAAATAATTATTATATCATGAATCCCCTTTAGAAGACAGGTACATCATAAAAATATTATTGATTCTCAGAGGAAATGCTTCTGTAGAGACAGTATGAATTGCGCAATATACCTCATGAAATTACATAAAATTCTGTAAATTATCTGTTAATTAATTGACAATCTTTATGTTAATTGCTACAACTAACTTAACAGTGTATCTCTTGTTTTTGGAGGTGTAAATATGAATACTCATCAGATCCTGACAGATACTCCCGACTTTCCTGAGGACAAAATACGACAGCTTCATGAGTATATCGACAGCATTGATGACCGAGAACATTTGCTCATTCATATTCTGCATAAAGCTCAGGAAATTTTTGGATACCTTCCCCCTGAACTGCAGCTGTACATCGCCCGTACTCTGAATATTCCCGCTTCAAAGGTATTTGGTGTTGTCAGTTTCTACTCCTACTTCACTCAAGAAAAACGCGGCAAGCACACCATCAGTGTCTGTCTGGGAACTGCCTGTTTTGTGAAAGGATCCGCTCAGATGAGAGATGAATTGAGCAGCATGCTCCAAACAGATGCACATGGCACTACCAAAGATGGACAATTCACCTTAAAGGAAATCCGATGTATAGGTGCTTGTGGTCTCGCTCCAGCGCTGATGGTGGATCAGAAGGTCTATGGACATATCAATCATGACAATATTCAGACCATCCTGCAGCTCTATAAGGAGGATTCACATGACTGATACACGAGATGAACTCAAGAAAATCCGCGACTCCTACGCATCCATCAGGTCGCTGCGTGAAACAGGCAGCCACCGGGGTGAACGAGTTGAGCTTCTCGTAGGTCTTGCTACCTGTGGTATTGCAGCAGGCGGTCTGGAAG
This sequence comes from Proteiniclasticum ruminis DSM 24773, assembly GCF_000701905.1. Taxonomy (GTDB): domain Bacteria; phylum Bacillota; class Clostridia; order Clostridiales; family Clostridiaceae; genus Proteiniclasticum; species Proteiniclasticum ruminis. Next base: position 50,482 of record NZ_JNKC01000001.1, read on the forward strand.
TATATAAAGCCCTGGAGAAAGAGATCTCAGAACAATCTTTAACAGATATTCACCTGGTAAAAGTAGGCTGTATCGGTTCTTGTTACTGTGAGCCTACAGTTCAGGTAAACATTCCTGGACACCCTCCCGTCTATTATGGTTATGTGGATCCCGATGTTGCCGCAAGGATTGTAAAAGAACATCTTCTAGATGGCAAACCTCTAGAGTCTCACATCATCCCGATGACCTTCAATCGAACGGATCCCCTTGGCGCAAAAAGAAGACAGCTGAGAATCGCCCTCAGAAACTGTGGAATTGTGGATCCTGAGAAGATTGAAGAATACATTGCTTTTGACGGTTATGAAGCTCTATCCAAAGTATTGAAGGAATACAGCCCCATGGAGGTAATCACCATCCTCAAAGAAAGCGGCTTAAGAGGCAGAGGCGGCGGCGGATTTCCTACAGGCCTCAAGTGGCAGGCTACCGCTCTGGCTGAAAGCACGGAGAAGTATATGATCTGCAACGCAGATGAAGGAGATCCAGGTGCTTACATGGACCGCTCTCTTTTGGAAGGAGATCCCCACAGTGTTCTGGAAGGCCTGATCATCGGAGGATATGCCACAGGTGCAAATCATGGCATCATCTATATTCGAGCGGAGTATCCTCTGGCCATCGAGCGCCTTACTACCGCTATAAACCAGGCACGAAGCTGGGGAATTTTAGGTCATCACATTATTGGAAGCAGCTTTGATTTTGATATCGAAATCAGATTGGGTGCAGGCGCTTTTGTCTGTGGTGAAGAAACCGCGCTCATTCATTCTGTAGAAGGAAAACGCGGAGAACCCACAAAAAAACCACCCTACCCCTCAGAAGAAGGATATCTGAAAAAACCTACCACAGTAAATAATGTTGAAACTCTCGCCAACGTTCCTGAGATCATACTAAAAGGATCCTCCTGGTTTTCAAGAATTGGTATTGGCCAGAGCAAAGGAACCAAGGTTTTTGCTTTAGTAGGAAAAGTTCGCCATGTAGGTTTAGTAGAAGTGCCCATGGGCACAACCCTTCGGGAGATTATCTACGACATCGGTGGAGGGATCCCTGATGGAAAGACATTTAAAGCCGTCCAGACCGGCGGCCCTTCTGGCGGAGTTCTATCCGTTGAACATCTGGATACGCCCATCGACTACGAAAGCCTGCGCTCTTTTGGAACCATGATGGGATCCGGGGGTATGATTGTAATGGACGAGGACAACTGTATGGTGGATATTGCAAAATTTTATCTTCAGTTCACCATGGAAGAATCCTGTGGTAAATGCACACCTTGCAGGATTGGCACAAAGCGTCTCTTCGAAATGCTCGACAGCATCACAAAGGGAAAAGGAAGCACCCATACACTCGATCAGCTGCTGCTCCTAGGACAAAACATCAAAAATTCAGCGCTGTGCGGACTGGGTCAGAGCGCACCAAACCCTGTATTAAGTACCATGAGGTATTTTGAAGAGGAATATCGAATCCATGTAGAGGACAAAAAGTGTCCCACTGGTGTATGTAAAGAGCTGTTTAAATACAGTGTTATTGCAGATCTTTGTGTTGGATGTACCGCCTGCCGAAGAGTATGTCCTGTGGGCTGCATTACTGGCCATCCTAAAAAAGTGCATTTTATTGATTTGAATCTGTGTATCTCCTGTGGAGCCTGTTATGACACCTGTAAATTCCATGCGATAAAAAGGACTTAGGTGATGATATCAATGAACAACAGTACTGAAAAAATCCATTTGAAAATTAATGGCACTGAAGTTGTTGTCGACAAAGGAACCACGATTCATGAGGCTGCGAAACTTGTGAATGCAGATATTCCAACCCTTTGTCATCTGAATCTGGAAGGGTTTGGCATGATCAATAAAACAGCCTCCTGTAGAGTATGTATGGTAGAGGTGCTGGGGCGCCAGGCTCTTGCACCCTCCTGTTCTGAAACCGTCACTGAAGGAATGGAGGTCATTACCGATTCCTTGAAGGCGGTATCAGCACGAAGAATCAATCTGGAGCTTCTGCTGTCCAATCACCCCATGGAATGTCTTACCTGCAGAAAAAACCTTCAATGTGATCTCCAGGCACTTGCAAAAAAACTTGGTATTTATGATATTCCTTTTACTGGTGAGAAAATGAACCGCCCGATTGACAAAAGCTCTTATGCCCTTGTCAAGAATCCAGATAAATGCATCATGTGCAGACGCTGTGAAACCATGTGCAACGAAGTGCAGACCTGCGGAATCTTATCTGCGAACAAGCGTGGATTTGACGCATTTGTAGGCCCTGCATTCAATCTTGATATGATTGACACCTCCTGCACCTTCTGTGGTCAGTGTGTGGCCGTGTGCCCTACAGGGGCCCTGTCGGAGGTAAACAATATGCACAAGGTCTGGGCAGCTCTACTTAAAAAAGATAAGCATGTTGTCGTTCAGGTAGCTCCCGCTGTACGTGTAGCCATAGGTGAAATGTTCGGAATGGAACCAGGAGTGATCACCACAGGTCAGCTTGCAACCGCTTTTCGCAGGATGGGTTTTAACGGTGTTTTTGACACAGACTGGGCAGCAGATCTGACTATCATAGAAGAAGCTTCAGAACTTCTCCACCGACTGGAACATGACGGAAAGCTCCCCATACTGACCAGCTGCTGCCCTGCATGGGTCCGCTTTTTTGAATACCAGTTCCCAGAGCTCCTTGATATTCCTTCCACCTGCAAATCTCCTCAAATTATGATGGGCACCATGATTAAAACATACTATGCAGAAAAAATGGGTATTTCACCAAATGATATTATCGTGGTCAGTGTTATGCCCTGTATTGCAAAGAAAGCAGAGGTTCAACGTGAGGAGCTGAGACTTGGAGAGCTTAAGGATGTTGACTGGGTCATCACAACCAGAGAGCTTGGATATATGCTGAAAGAAGCGGGTATTGATTTTTCCACTCTTCCTGAAGGGGAGTTTGATCAGATTCTTGGAGAGAGCACTGGAGCTTCTGTTATTTTTGGCGCCACTGGCGGGGTAATCGAAGCCGCCCTTCGAACTGCTTATGAATGGATCACCGGCGAAGAACTTTTAGATGTTGACTTTCAGCAGCTGAGAGGACTGGATGGCATACGCCAGGCAACAGTGATGATCAAGGATAAGGAACTTCATATCGGTATTGCTCACGGACTTGGAAATGCAAGAAAAATGCTGGAAGGTATATCTAGAGGAGATCTTCACTTCGACGCCATAGAAATTATGGCATGCCCAGGGGGCTGCATTGGTGGCGGCGGACAGCCTTATCATCATGGAGATATTCACGTCATAGAAAAAAGACAACAGGCAATTTATAGAGAAGATGCTGGAAAACCTAAAAGAAAGTCCCATGAAAATGAGATGGTCATGAAGCTGTACCGGGAATACATCGGTGAGCCCTATGGTGTAAAAGCACATGAGCTTCTCCACACCAGCTATACCCCTAGAGATATGATTTAGTAAAACCATTTCATCGATTGCATGCAATTTATTTTCTTAGACCTATTGAGATATCTCTCACAATGCGTTATCATATTCTATGGAAGAAGATTTTTGTGATTATTTCATGTAATTCAAGGATAAACGAAAAAGGCCATAGGAGGAACGAATTTTGTATAATGTAAGAGAAATTTCCCCAAATATCTATTGGGTTGGTGGAAATGACAGAAGACTGGAGCAGTTTGAAAACCTATTTCCCTTAACCAACGGTGTATCTTATAACTCTTATCTCATCCTGGATGAAAAGACAGCACTCATCGACACTGTAGATGATGCAATAACTGATCAGTATTTGGAGAACATCACTCATTTAATGAATGGACGCGAACTGGATTACCTGATCATCAACCATATGGAACCAGATCACTGTGGTAATATCGAGAATATTGTAAAAATGTACCCAAATGTGAAAGTTGTTGGAAATACTAAGTCTTTTACTCTATTCCATCAATTCTACAATATGGATATCACCGCTAATCAGATGATTGTAAAAGAAGGTGATGAACTGAGCCTAGGCTCACATAACCTGAAATTTGTTTTTGCACCAATGGTCCATTGGCCAGAGGTCATGATGAACTTGGAAACCACAAAAGGCATCTTGTTTGCTGCTGACGCATTCGGTACTTTTGGTGCATTGGCCGGTAATCTCTTCGACGATGAGATCGACTATGCGAATCTCTACATTGATGAAGCCAGAAGATACTACGCTAATATTGTAGGAAAGTTTGGCGCACAAGTTCAGTCTGTATTCAAGAAGATCGCAGGACAGGAGATCAATATGATCTGTTCTCTCCATGGTCCCATCTTCAGAACGGATATCAGCCTGATTCTTGACCTTTATGATAAGTGGTCGAAGTATGAAGCCGAAAAAGATGGTGTTGTCATTTTCTACGGTTCCATGTACGGAAATACAGCAAACACCGCAGATGCACTTGCGAATAAACTGGCTCAAAGAGGTGTCACCGATATTCGTGTTTATGATGTTTCAAAAACGCATCCATCCTATATCATCAGTGATATTTTCAAATACAGTCATTTAGTGGCTGCAGCGCCCACCTATAATATGGGACTTTATTACCCCATGGATAACCTTCTGCATGAAATGGCCGCACTGGGTGTTAAAAACAGAAAAGTGGCTCTCATCGGAAACCACAGCTGGGCTAGTGCCGCACTGAAAATCATGACCGAACGTTTCGCTTCCATGAAAAACATGGAAATCATCGGAGATTCTCTGGATATCAAATCCAGACTGAAGGATGGCGAAGAACAGAAGTTGGATGTACTTGCAGATGCAATTGCAAGTTCCGTTCTAAATAAATAAAGCTAAAAAACAAGGATGAATGCTATGATTCATCCTTGTTTTTATGTTTAAATCGTTTCATTCCCTGCTTCTCACCAAGCAGAAGCAAATTATCAATCTGATGGAACCGTCCTTCACGAATGGTGTTCTCCATAGACGTGCTGTTGATGAAAAGCTCGTAGTCAAGTTCGGTCTGACTATCTGAATAAATGAGTTTCTGGGACAAGATAAAGTTCAAATTCTGAGATAACTGAAATCGGACAAACTCTTTTTCCTGTTCCTGAAACATTGACAGCATCCTTGTTAAAGTTCTTGCAGCCCCCATGGAATGGATACTGCCTATGATGCCATGCCCAGCTTCCGCTGCTGAAATCGCCGCTTTCAATGCCCCCAGCGTTCTAATCTCTCCAATCATAAGAAAGTCCGGGCTTTGCCTTAGCGCATCATGTATTCCTCTTTCGAAACCAGCAAAATCTGTACCCAATTCCCGCTGAGTCAATTCTCCTTTAAGTCCATAATATGAAAACTCCACTGGATCTTCCAGTGTAATCAAATGAACTTTTTCTTTCATGAGAATATCTTTCGCAATGGATGCTAGAGAAGTAGATTTTCCAGATCCAGTTTTTCCAACAATTAATGAGAGCCCTTTTCTATTCAACACTCTTTCCGAGAGCTTCTCGGGTAATCCAAGTTCTTTGAGGGAAGGAATCTCATTTTTTATGACTCTGATTACAGCACATTTTTTCCCCATGGAAGAGAAGAAATTCGCTCGATATCTTCCATTTTCTTCAAAGCCAACATCCATGCCAGAAGTTCCTCCACCGATATACTCCTGCACATACCCCGCTGGCTGCATCAGTGTGAAGAATTTTGACATTTGTGCTTTTGTAACACTCACTTCTGATTCCATAAGCTTTCCTTTGATACGGTAGACCGCTCTCTGTTCTTCTTTTAGAACGATATCCGAAGCACCAAGACCTCTGGCCTCATTTAAAATATATTGAATGCATCGATCCATAATTCCTGACTCTTTCTGGCCTGATTGTATAGCATACTCTCGCCATTCACCACCTGAAGTCCAACACTGCTGCCAAAACGTAGAAAGGAGGAATGTAAAGGCTCATAGTTCAGATCGTACAGGATATTATCTTTACTGTACTCCTTGATTTCTATGGGCATTTCATCCTGCTGGATGTTCCCCAGCTTTGTTGCATTGATGACCAATGCGAATGGTCTGATGTCAGTCACGGTATCCAGCGGCCTGATAGACAATGCTTTGGGAAATTCCTTTCGTCTGGTCTCTGATCTGAAAGCCATATGGATCCTTGCATCCATTTTAACCAACGCCGTATATACAGCCTTCGCCGCTCCACCACTTCCGAGGATCAGCACGTCTTTGCCTTCTACACTGATTCTATTGTCCTCAAGTGACTGCATGAATCCAAACACATCTGTATTATACCCAATTCTCCAACCGTTCTTAATGACTACAGTATTCACAGCCCCACATTCTAGAGCTGTGCTGTCCAACTCATGCAGATACCCGATGATTTCCTCTTTGTATGGGATTGTTACATTAAATCCGATGATCTCATTTTGGGTCAGATTATCGATGAACTTCTGAATGTTTTCCCGTGGAAGATCAAAAAGTTCATAGGAAATCATCAGGCGCTTTTTTTCAAATAACCTCGTATGGATCTCAGGAGATTTCGAATAGGATATTCTTCTTCCAAGTAAGCCTGTTTTTCTCAAATAAATGCTCCTTTCTTTTGTTCTTAACTCTATTATATTGGCTATAGCTGAAAATAAACAAAGGGAGCAGCGCTCCCTTGTTAATTTTCTATGAATCAGATTTTAGTATTTCCTGAACATTGCTGAATGAGGATTCATCTTGAGGCAGTTCGGTCAGGTGCTGCTTTATGGTCGACACCAGAATATCAATAGCTACTCTGTTCTTACCACCTTCCGGCACAATGAGATCTGCGTATCTTTTGGTTGGTTCGATGAACTGCAGGTGCATCGGACGTACAACGCTGAGATACTGCTCAATGACAGATTCCAGTGTTCTACCTCTATCCCTGATGTCTCTTGTAAGTCTTCTTAAGATTCGGATATCCGCATCTGTATCCACGTAGATCTTAATATCAAACAAATCCCGTAATTTTTCATCTTCCAGAATAAGAATTCCTTCCACGATGATAATATCCTTGGGCTCTTCCTTGATTGTCTCTTTTTTTCTGTTATGCACAGTAAAGTCATAGATTGGCATTTCAATGGCTTCCCCTCTCAGGAGGGTTTCTAAATGCTCAATCAGAAGCGGCGTATCAAAAGCGTGAGGATGATCATAATTTGTTTTTGTTCTCTCATCGAACGTCAAATGACTCTGGTCTTTGTAATAGGAGTCTTGCATGATGATTGCAATACTCTCTTTTTTGAAGTTCCTATAAATGGATTTTGCTACTGTGCTTTTACCAGACCCGGTTCCTCCGGTAATACCAATAAGTATCGGTTTTCTCATTCTACATCATCCTTCTCTATTATCAGTATATCATTTGGCTGAAGCTTCACTTCTGAGTAAGCGCTGAAATCCATTGCTGCTTTATTGGCCACATCTATTATATTGCCATCCTCATCCATGAACTCTGTGATTACAGTTTCTATTATATCATCAGATGGTCTCATTATCTTGATTTTATCACCTGGAAACAATCTGTTTTTCTGACCAATGAGATACCTACCTTGTCCTAGATCCTCTTTGACAATACCCACAAGTTCATGAGTTCTCACATAAGAACTGGATCCATAGACCTGAGAATTCCCTCTGCCAAAATAGAAACCTGTATAGTACTCCCGATGGCTGACCATACTGAGAATATCCATCCATTTCTGATCATACTGGTATGCTTCCGGATTTTCCATATAGGCATCAATGGCCGCACGGTACGCCTTCACAATGGCCGCCACATAGAATTCTGACTTCATACGTCCTTCAATCTTAAGAGACTGTAGGCCAGACTGGATCAGTTCCGGAATGTGCTCTATCATACACATGTCCTTAGAGTTCATAATGTATGTGCCTTTTTCGTCTTCTGTAATCTCCATCAGTTCACCTGGACGCTTTTCTTCCATCAGATAATATTTGTATCTGCAAGGCTGAGCACATGCTCCCCTATTCGCATCACGGCCAGTCATGTAGTTGGAGAGAAGACAACGTCCTGAATAGGCCATACACATGGAACCATGGACGAAGGCCTCAAGCTCCAGCTCTTCCGGAATATTCTCCCGTATTGCATGAATTTCTTTCATCGTCAGCTCTCTAGCAAGAATAACACGCTGAACGCCCATCTTATGCCAGAAAATAGCCGACCTGGAGTTCACATTGTTCGCCTGTGTGGACAGATGAAGTTCCATATTTGGAACTACTTCTCTTGCAGTCATTATAATCCCAGGATCCGATACAATGATGGCATCTACGCCCATGTCTTCCAGGCTGATCAGATACTCTTCAAGACCTTTCATATCACTTTCATGGGGAAACACATTGATGGTCACATAGACCTTCTTGCCACGGTCATGGGCATACTTCAATCCTTCTGCCATTTCTTCATTGGTGAAGTTGTCCGAAAATGCACGAAGATTTAATCTTGCTCCTCCCATGAATACCGCATCAGCACCATAGTCGATTGCAGTTTTCAACTTACTGAGATTACCCGCAGGGGCTAATAGTTCCGGTTTAAACATTTTTATTTTTCCTCCTGATTAACAACATTCCATCGCTGATACTGAGCAGCGAGACAACAAGGTCTTCTCTTTCGTGGACATATCGGATAAAATCCTTAAGATTTACGATATTTGTCCTATGTTTTCTAGCCACTTCTTCTTCTGCCACCAATCCCTTGTATAGGACATTGTCACAGAGAATCATGCCTTCCTGGGAGAGTCTTGGCAGTGATAAGTCCAGATATTCCCGGTAATGAGACTTTCCCGCATCCATGAAGATGAAATCATAGACCTGGTCGCTCTTTTTTAAAAAAGCTGCACAATCATCCAGAACAACATGGATTCTATTCTCATATCCCTTCTTTTTTATATTGTCCAGTGCGATATTTTGCATGGCTTCATCTCTTTCCACAGAAGTAATCTGCCCATCTCCATGCATCGCCATCACAAGAGCCGAATAACCAATGGCTGTTCCAAGCTCAAGAATGGCCTGGGGCTTATTTGCAGCAATCATGAACCCTAAGAATCTTGCGGCATCTTTCATCACAATGGGCACATAATTTTCTTTCGCATAAAGTTCTAAATCCTGCAGTTCCTGAATACCTCCAAAATCCTCTATGTACTCAGTAACTTTCTTATGGACGATTCCACTCATTTCTCCACCTACACCTGATACTTCATTCATTAAAATTTCCTATACTATTATATAAGATTTGACAATACTTATCAAACCTCTGGGAATACACATTTCACTCCTATGAAACTAGAAGTGCTCTACCACAGATTGCTGTATCCTTTTTCTGTAAGTATGCCATGAACTTTCTCATCAAAAACATCATGAGGAAGCACATCCTCTTCCATTTCAGAAAATGCTACAAGGATCCTTTTAAACCTTCCTCTAGGGAGAAATCTATCATAGAAACCGCCGCCATATCCCAATCGGAAGCCATCTTTTGTGAATGCGACACATGGAACAAAGGCAATGTCTATTTTCCCTGGTTCCATCTGATAGGCCAGATCTTTCGGTTCTAGAATCCCATGGATTCCTGGAGAAAGATCTTCCATAGAGTCAATCTCACAGGCTTCCATATGACCTAAGGATACAGTCTTCGGCACCAGAACTCTCTTGCCTTTTGCCAGCGCATCCTGAATGATCAGCGTAGTATTCACTTCTGTTTCCTGTCCCACATATATGAATATTGTCCCTGCAAGCAAATAGTCTTTCTGTTTTTTCAGTACTTCCAGAATTTCTTTGGATGCCGATTCACGGTACTGGGCATCCAGATTGCGCTGTTTCTCAATCAATTTGCCTCTAAGCTCTTTTTTCTGCAGTTTTACTTCTTCATTCATCATCATTTGCTTCCACTTCCTTCCTTCTCATTTCGAAAAAGAAACCCCCAATCCTAAGGATTAGAGGCTTCATCTTTGTGTAAAGAACTAGTTCCCCTGAAACTCTCTTTTCTTCTGGAGGAACTCATTGTAATCGCTGGTGAAATAATGCTGCCTGATGCTTGGATCCAACACATAATAAAGATACTCTGTGATTTCAGGATTGATCGCAGCTTTTATCGCTGCCGCACCAGGGCTTGCGATGGGACCGATGGGGAGAGCCCGAACATAATATGTATTATAAGGAGACTCCACTTTCAGGTCCTCTAATGTCACCTTGTCTTTCGCATTCAGACCTAGAGCATATACAACGGTAGCATCCAGCTGAAGTTTGTCTCCACGGGATAATCTGTTGTAGATTACTGAAGCGACTCGAGGCATCTCTTCGACACTGGCTGCTTCTCTCTCAATCATAGAAGCGATGGTAATCAGTTCATTCCACTCGGACGTGGGAAGTTCCTCTCCAGTTTCTTTCAGCACTGCATACATTCTGTTGACAAATGCTTTATACATCGTATCCACCACAAAGCTTGGTGTCTGACCTTTTCTGAACTTATAGGTTGCTGGTGCAAGATATCCTTCCAGCACATAATGTCTTTCATCCGTATTTTCCAGCCAGCTTGGCACGATATAATTCTTTACCGCCTGGATAAACGCTTCTTTGGAAAACAGTCCTTTTTCTTCAAAAGCTTCTCCCATTCTTTCAATGGTGAATCCTTCTGGAATGGTTACTGTAACCTCATAAATATCCTCTCCTTCATTCAGCTGCTGAATGATTTCATGGAGAGAACCCTGAGCATTAATTTTGAACGTTCCTGGCTTCAGCGCTGTCTCAACCGGATTGAATCTGAAATAGACTCTGGTCAAAAGAAGATTCCTAAGAAGTCCCTCTTTATCGAGACGAGTCAGAACTCTGCTGAAGTTGTCATTGGGTTCCACATTGATTTCAATGATCTCTTCATCCGTATTCAGTGGTTTTTCTCCCACACTGTTGTAATAAGCATATCCCACAAGGCCTGTCCCTGCAAGGATCAGTGCAAATAAAAGCAAAATGAATAAAAACTTTTTCAAGATAGTCCCCCCTGCTCTAGATTGTTCAAATTATTTATTACGCGCTGCACGCTTTCTCTGTGTATGGTCGAGATACTTCTTACGAAGTCTGATGTTCAGCGGTGTCACTTCAACAATTTCGTCTTCAGCCGCAAACTCCAGATAGTTTTCCAGTGTCATTTTTTTCACTGGTACAAGCTTAAGCGCATCATCTGCTCCTGAGCTTCTTGTATTGGTCAACTGCTTTTTCTTGCAGACATTCACGTCGATATCTTCTGCTCTGGAACACTCGCCGCAAACCATACCTGCGTAGACAGGAGTACCAGCTTCAATAAAGAGGGTTCCTCTTTCTTGAGCATTGTACAGTCCATAGGTGATTGCGTCGCCTGTTTCAAATACTACCAGAGAACCACGGCTTCTGCCAGGCATTTCACCCTTAACTTTGTCGTATCCCTGGAACACATGGTTCATGATTCCATTTCCTCTTGTATCTGTCATGAATTCGTTTCTAAAACCAATCAGGCCTCTAGCAGGAATCACAAACTCCAGTCTGGTATATCCATTGACTGCAGATGTCATATTGACCATTTCCGCTTTTCTTGGTCCGAGTTTCTCCATGACTGTACCCATGAACTCTTCTGGTACATCGATGGTTAAAAACTCCATAGGCTCCATGAGAACCCCATCAATTTCTTTGTTGATTACTCTTGGCTTGGAAACCTGAACTTCATATCCTTCTCTTCTCATGGTTTCGATTAGAATGGATAGATGAAGTTCTCCTCTTCCTGATACTTCAAAGGTATCTGGTGTAAGTTCTGTAACTCGAAGAGAAACATTGGTTTCAAGTTCTTTCATCAGTCTGTCTCTAAGATGTCTTGATGTAATGAATTTTCCGTCTTGTCCAGCGAAGGGTGAATCATTGACCATAAAATTCATCGAAAGAGTAGGTTCATCTATGTGAACGAAAGGCAATGCTTCAGGTGCGTTCGCATCTGTAACGGTATCTCCGATATGAACATCACCAATACCTGAAATCGCTACGATATCTCCAATAGCTGCTTCATCTGTATCAACTCTTTTCAGTCCATCATAAAGATAAAGATTGGAAATGGTTGTTTTTTTGATATTTCCCTCAATATCTATAACCGCAATGGCCTGATTTCTCTTGGCAATTCCTCTGGTAATCTTACCAATGGCAATCTTGCCGACAAAATTATTGTGGTCCAGTGTTGTAATCAGCATCTGTAATGGTCCAGCGATATCGCCCTCTGGTGGCTTCACATACTCGATGATTTTTTCAAGAAGCGGAATCATATCTACCATATCGTCGCTTGGATCATCTCCGGCGTAACCATCTCTGGCGGATGCATAGATGATTGGGAAGTCACACTGCTCATCGGTGGCTCCGAGCTCCACAAACAGGTCAAAGATCTCATCGATGACTTCTTCAGGTCTGGCATCCTTCTTGTCAATCTTGTTGACAACAACCATAGGGCTCAATCCAGCTTCTAAGGCTTTCTTCAGCACAAACTTTGTCTGTGGCATGGCTCCTTCATTGGAATCCACCACCAGCAGCACGGAATCCACCATCATTAGGACTCGTTCCACTTCACCACCAAAATCAGCATGGCCTGGGGTGTCAACAATGTTTATTCTATACCCTTTGTAATGAATTGAAGTGTTCTTGGATAATATGGTGATTCCTCGTTCTTTTTCCAGATCATTGGAATCCATAACTCTTTCTTCCACTTTCTCATTGGCTCTAAATGTATTGGATTGTCTTAGCATCGCATCCACCAGGGTCGTCTTACCATGGTCAACGTGAGCTATGATGGCGATATTTCGCACATTTTCTCTTTTATATGACATCTTATTCCTCCAGTTTCTATATCTAACAAGTTATTATAGCACAAAATCCTTGAGTATGTAGGGTTTCTTCCAGAGAGTTCCAGATGTAACCGATTAAACTTCTGATTTTTTTCTGAAAAAAGCAGCGAGCTTTTACCCTCACTGCTTCTCAACGCTTATTCTACTTGCCAGCACCAATGACATCCACGCCTACGGCATCATTGATGATTTTCATCATATCCTCAAAAAGTATGGAAAATCTCACTTCCGCCTGCAGATATTCATTGATATCTGGATTGGTCTGGATGACCGATGCAAAATTCTGCATCTTTTCCGTGGTTTCATCAGTGACTTTTCCAGTTTCCATGGATTCTGTATAGGCTGCAATTTGGATTTTTCTGAAATCCTCCAGCATTTTAGACTTAGTCTCATCCGCTTGAATTTTTAACGCAGCCTCCCGAAAAGCCACCACATCTGGATGAATTTTTAGTTCTGCTGCCAGTTCATTGAACTTGTCATAAATATTCAACGTCTGTTCCTCCTTTATACTTCCATGATGATTGGCAGAATCATCGGTCTTCTCATGGTCTTTTCATACAGATGATTCTTCAGTGTGTCTTTGATAATATTCTTTAATACATTCCAGTCCGTTATCTGCTTGTCTTCACACTCATACAGTGCTTGCGCCACAACTTTTCTGGAACTTTCCATTAGCGCTTCTGCTTCTTTCACATAGACAAATCCTCTTGTAATGATATCTGGACCTGCTACAACGGAAGCGCTCTCTTTATCCATGGTCACCACCACAGTGATGATTCCGTCTTCAGATAAATGCTTTCTGTCTCGAAGCACAATCCGCCCAACATCTCCTACACCTAATCCATCGATCAGCACATGTCCGGAGTTCACTGTTCCAGTCTTTTTAATGCCTCTTCGATGCACTTCAATGACATCTCCATTTTCTGGGAGAACAATATTAGACGGATTCATCCCCATTTTAATGGCAAGATCCCTGTGCTCTTTCAGCATTCTGAATTCTCCATGGAGCGGTACTAAGTGTCTTGGTTTGGTCAGTGTGTGAATCAGCTTGATTTCTTCTTTGCATGCATGTCCTGAAACATGAATGGATTCAAGCTTTCCATATACTACTTCTGCACCGAGTCTGGACAGTCTGTCTATGGTTCTGAAGATCGGTTTCTCATTTCCCGGAATCGGTGAAGATGAGAATACGATCGTATCACCAGGTTTCACCTGGATTTTTCTATGCATGTTGTTTGCCATTCTGGAAAGAGCAGCCATGGGCTCTCCCTGGCTTCCCGTAGTGATGATCAGCACTTGGTTATCAGGATACTTTTTAATATCATCAATTGGAATAAGATGCTTCTCGTCTACACTAAGATATCCAAGATCCAATGCGATAGGAATGATATTTTCCATGGAACGTCCGGAAACAGCAATTTTTCTTCCCTGAGCCACCCCAGCTTCAATAATCTGCTGGATTCTATGTACATTGGATGCAAAGGTTGAAATGATAATTCTGCCTCGTACACCATGGAATATCCTCTTGAAACTCTCCCCTACGGTAGACTCAGAAATGGTATATCCTTCTCTTTCCACATTTGTTGAATCACAAAGTAGTGCAAGCACTCCACGTTTTCCAAGCTCTGCGAATCTTTGCAGGTCAATAACTTCTCCATCCACAGGGGTGAAATCCACTTTAAAGTCTCCTGTATGGATAACTGCTCCCAGGGGAGTATGGATGGCCAGCGCGCAGGAATCTGCGATGGAGTGATTTACTTTAATAAACTCCACTGACATCTTTTCCAGTTTGATTGTATCCTTAGCCTTCACAATATTCACGGTGACCACATCTTGAATTCTGTGTTCGGTAAGTTTTAGATTGATCAGTGCTGCTGTAAGCTTTGTTGCATATACAGGAACATTCACCTGTTTCAGCACATAAGGGAGTGCACCTATATGGTCCTCATGACCATGGGTGATAAAAATCCCCTTGATTCTATCCTTATTTTTCACCAGATAGCTTACATCTGGGATTACTACGTCAATACCAAGCATGTCATCATCCGGGAATTTCAGACCACTGTCCACCACGATGATTTCATCCTTGTACTCTACTACTGTCATATTTTTGCCGATTTCATTGGTTCCGCCAAGAGGTATAATTTTCACATTATCCTTCTCTTTTGTCATATTCAGTTTCCTCCTTAAATGTTTCCTCTTTAGCGCACTCATTACAAATACCGTAAAATTTTAAGCTATGATCGAGAACTTTGAAATTGTACTTCTTGCCAATTTCTTCCTCGATGGGATCCAGGAGGTCGTCCATAAACTCCAGAACTTGACTGCACTTGATGCATACCAGATGATGATGCGTATGATGCTCATCCTCTCTGGTCAGCTCGTATCTCGCAGTTCCATCTTTTAAGTCCAATCTTGTGATAAGATTTTCCTCGTGCATGAGCACTACAGTTCTGTAGACAGTTGCTAGTCCAATTTCCGGCCTTTTCTTTTTTACGATGTCAAAGATCTCTTCTACTGTTAAATGCTTTCCCACACTGTCAAGAATTGTATCCACAATTGCCTGTCTTTGGGGAGTCAGCTTATAACCGCTCTTTTTGAGCTTGTTTATAATTCTTTGAATATCCTCACTGGTACATGTTGGAGTCATATCAGTTCAGCCCGTCTTCGTCGAAAATAACGCTGTACGCTTCTTCAATCATTGCGATTTCCACGTCATCATCAACTGTCTCAAAGAATTCATTGCCTTCTTCGTCGTATACAACTTTCAGAGCAGTGAATACAGGCTCCTCCTCATCACTTTCTACTGGAGATACAATGAAATACTCCACATCTTCAATTTCAAGTCTTGTTACTACCTCAACCTCGACTTCATTTCCTTCATCATCAGTCAGTACAATTAAGTCTGTCATATCTTCCATAATTTTCACCTCTTTGTTTATTTTGTGCTGCTTAATTTATCTAAATAACCTTGAAGTATATAAGTGGCTGCGATTTTATCGACCAACCCTTTTCTCTTCTTTCTGGACATATCCGCTTCGAGCATGGCTCTTGTTGCAGCCATGGTGGTCAACCGCTCGTCCCAGAATACCACTGTAAGGCCAAATTCTTTTTCCAGAACAGCACCGAACTCCATGGCTTTTTCAGCCTGCGGTCCGATGGTTCCATTCATATTCTTTGGTAACCCTACAATAATTTCCTGAATTTCATAAGAATCAAAGATCTCATGGAGATTTTCCAAATCCTTCTCCAGAGACTTTCTTCTTACCGTAGTTATGCCCTGAGCTGTATAGTTGAGTGGATCGCTCACTGCGACTCCAATGGTCCTATCGCCCACATCCAGTCCTATATACCTCATCAATTCATTTAAATCCTTTCATTTGTGACACAATACTATTGTATCAAACTTTCTTTAAAAAACCTTTAGGTTTTATCGTACCATTCTTACACAACTTGCGCATAAAAGCAATAGGGATACCATTCTCAGGTATCCCCCCCACTATTTAATGTTCAAATAGGACTTTAGAACCTCTTCGAGGATTTCATCCCGCTCGAGCTTTCTGACAAGAGCTCTCGCACCATTATAGTTGGTGATATAGGTTGGATCACCCGAGATGATGTATCCTACCAGCTGATTCACTGGATTGTATCCCTTTTCGTTCAGCGCATTGTACACTTCTTCAAGAATCGCTTTGGTAAGATCTTTCTTGTCTTTCTCAAAGTCAAATTGCATGGTGTGATCTTTATTGTTCATAATATTGCTGCAAATGCAGCTTCACCCCCTTAAAAATAGTACGTCACTATCTACATTATAAGGGATTCTTTTGAAATTGTATAGACAACTTAGAAATTAAACCATGGATTGAAGCAGTTCAGAAACTTTATCCAAAGCCTCTTGCAGCTTTTCTGGGTTTTTCCCGCCTGCTTGTGCCATATCGGGTCTTCCACCTCCGCCACCGCCAGCAATGGCTGCAACGTCTTTAATGAGTTTCCCCGCATGAAGGCCTTTCTTGACCAAGTCCTTAGAAATCATCACAGAGAAGCTTACTTTTCCCTCTCCTTTGGTTCCAAGCACAACAACTCCAGACTGCAGTTTGTCAAGGACCTTCTCGGTCAGTTCACGAAGTTCTGAAGCTTCCACCTGGAATACTTCACCACGGACAAGATTCATCCCTTCAAGCACCTCTTTCTGAGCCAGAAGATCGTCTACAAAAGATAGGGACTGCGCTTTACGCATTTCATCCAGCTCCTTCTGAAGAGTTTTCTCTTCCTGAAGATGCTGCGACACTTTCTGTACAATATCATTCTTTGTTGCTTTCACCAGTTCCTGAACTTCATCGAGCATTCTTTCTCTCTCGTTCATCAGCCTGATGGCATTGAATCCTGTAACCGCTTCTATTCTTCTTACGCCAGATGCAATTCCAGCTTCAGAGGTGATTCTGAAGAGGCCAATTTCTCCCGAGTTCTTCACATGGGTGCCACCACAAAGTTCCTTTGAAAATTCACCCACAGAAAGCACTCGAACCTCTTCACCATACTTTTCATCAAAAAGAGCCATGGCTCCTGATGACTTTGCTTCGCTCATGGACATAACTTCAGTGATCACCGGAGTTGCCATAAGCACTTCACTGTTCACAATATCTTCCACTTTTTTCAGCTCATCTTTCGTCATGGGCTGGAAATGATTGAAGTCAAATCTAAGCTTGTCTGGAAGCACAATGGAACCAGCCTGATTCACATGATTTCCCAGCACCATCTTCAGGGCTTTATGCAGCAGATGTGTTGCAGTATGGTTTCTTTCTGTACTCTTTCTAACATTTGCTTCTACCGTAAAAAGGGCTGTCCCAGGTGAAAGTGTTCCTTTTTTCACCAGTACTTTATGCACAGTATTCCCATTTTTGCTCTTTCTGGTATCCAGCACCACAGCTTCAAACACATCAGAAGAGATCATGCCTACATCGCCAACCTGTCCACCCATTTCAGCATAAAATGGCGTTCTGTCAGATACTACATATCCTTCCTGACCTTCTTCAAGAGTTTCTCTTAAAGCCTCATCATCATACACGCGTAGAATCTCTGCCTCTTCAGTTAGGCTGCCATATCCAGTGAAAACTGTCACTATTTCTTCCTGCAGCACATCCACTCCTGTATTTTCAGACCCCATGTAAGAGCTTTCTCCACGCGCTGCTCTCGCACGCTGTCTCTGGCTTTCCATTTCCTTTTTGAACGCTTCTTTATCAAGTTTGATTCCTTTCTCATCCAGAATTTCTTCTGTGAGTTCCAATGGGAATCCATAGGTATCATATAGCTTGAATGCATGCTCTCCACTAAACACATCGCCTTCCATTTCCTTCAAGAAAGAGATCAGAAGCTCCATTCCAGCATCAAGTGTCTCATGGAACTTCTTTTCTTCCAGATCCACTATTTTTTCAATGTACTCGCGTCTCTCCAGTAAATCAGGATAAGCTTCTCCATAACTTGCCATCACAGCATCCACAATTCTATTCAGGAACTGCTTCTCGTGACCTAGAACCCTTCCGTGACGAGCGGCTCTTCGAAGCAGCCTTCTTAGCACATATCCTCTTCCTTCATTAGAAGGAAGCACACCATCCCCAATAAGAAATGCAATGCTCTTGCTATGATCTGCGATGATTCTCATGGAAACATCCGCTTCCTTGCTCTCCCCATAGGCTCTGCCCGTGACTTCTGATACTCTTCCAAGGATATTCTTCAGAATGTCAATTTCAAAAATAGAGTCTACTCCTTGCATGATGGTCGCCATTCTTTCAAGTCCCATACCTGTATCAATATTGGGATTTGCCAGAGGATGATATACACCATTCTCATCTTTATCAAATTGTGTGAAAACAAGGTTCCAGAACTCTGTCATCTCGTCCCGGTCGGAAGCTGCAACAAATTCCTCGCTGGTGGTAATCTTGTCAGTTCCTTTATAATAGTGGATTTCCGAACAGGGTCCACAGGGTCCAACACCGATTTCCCAGAAATTATCTTCTTTTCCTAATCTGAAGATATGAGTTGGATCAATGTCTGTCTTTTCTTTCCAAAGATCAAAGGCCTCATCGTCTTCTAGGTATACAGTGGCATAAAGCTTGGATTTATCGATTTTGAGCTCTTCTGTCACAAACTCCCATGCCCATGGAATAATCTCATTCTTGAAATAATCTCCAAATGAAAAGTTTCCGAGCATTTCAAAAAATGTGGCATGACGCTTTGTTCTGCCCACGTTGTCAATATCTCCGGTTCTGATACATTTCTGGCATGTCGCCACTCTTTTGGATGGGGGAACTTTAACCCCTGTAAAGTAAGGTTTCAACGGAGCCATTCCCGCATTGATCAGCAGCAATGATTTGTCGTCTTTTGGGACCAGCGGGAAGCTGTCCATAACAAGATGCGCCTTCTCATTGAAGAATGTTAGATATTTTTTTCTAATTTCATTGGTCGTCATTTTTTCCATAATAACCCTCCCTATTTTTTGCAATAAAAAAAGCCCTCATCCCTCCAAGGGACGAAAGCTGCACTTCCGCGGTACCACCCTAGTTATGAATGCATGCATTCATCACTTTCACACTATAGCTCCAAGGCAGCTTCATCCGAATATCCCAAAGACTTTCACCAGCCGTCTTCTCTCTACAGGTTCTATTCCGGAGTACTCCTCCCCTTCTACGCCATCTATTTTGTTTTCATCTTCAAATTATACGGAGGAAACAAATCCTTGTCAAGGCACTCTTGATCTCCTTCAAAATAAAATCACCAATCTGCCAAACCTTTCCAGCTGCAACAGATAGATCTCTTTTCAGTAAAGAGCGTTGCAAATGTCCTATACCTTCGTACTTTTTTTATCAACACGGCTGTTACACTCTATTCTCACCTTTCATAAAGTGCAGACTAGTCTAGCCATTCTATGAACCTCTTCAGAGTTTATTATAGGAACGTTTCAAGGGCATTCAAAAAGTCGACATGGTTTGTTCGTAGACGCGAACTATACTAGACTCATACCTAAAACAAATCAAACTATCAGGAGGTAACACATGAAAAAACTCATAGGAATATTCAAATCAGAAGAGCTTGCTCTTAATACCATCGAAAGTCTGAAAAATGCAGGATATGCACCAGAAGAAATTTCGGTGATCACAAAAGATGAAATAAAGTATGATGCTCTGAAAAACCGTGTTGACGATGCGGTCATAGAAAACCCAGATGACAGCGGTCTTGCAGCAGGTGCTGCAACAGGTGGAGCAATCGGTGGATTCGGAGGACTTCTATTAGGCCTTGGCGCTCTAGCCATCCCTGGCGCTGGACCAATCATTGCTGCTGGGCCAATTGTAGGAGCCATCACGGGTGCTCTTGCTGGTGGCGCTGTTGGAGGCGTTGCAGGTGCTCTCATGGATGCCGGTGTCTCTGAAGTTGAAGCAAAGGAATATGAGGACCATCTGAATGCTGGCGATATTCTTATTCTAGTAGACGAGGACGACAACAGGCGAGAAGCAGTATATGACAGCTACTATAGAAACGAAAGCCTGAACCGTGATAAATTCCAACGTGAAGTAACTGGATCTGAGAATCCACAGGTGAAGGATCCTCTTTATCCGGAAAACAAAGATCACATAGTTCATGAACACGCACTAGATGTAGAGGAAAATAATCCCTATGAAGCCGAAAAACCCTATGAACTGGACAGAAACCTTCGTGATACCGACCAGTTCTAAGTTTATATAAAGTAAAAAGCTCAGGCACCCTGAGCTTTTTCTTATTTTTTTTTGCGTTTTCTTTTCGGCTTCCAACCGCCAGAGAGCTGGAGCCACAGAACCATAATCAGCATGATAGCAAATATCAGGAACGTATCATTTGTAAAAACATAATAATAGAAAAGAACAACGGCAAGGAACAACAGTATTATCCCTAAAGTTCTCTGTTTCATTTTATACTCCATCCTTTCCTATTCTCCTTTTTCCAAGGTTTTCAGATCCTCCTGAAACGCTTCGAAGTATGAGGCGCTGTATTCAACACTCCAAAAATCCATTGGCGTCCTCATAAATATTAGATGTTCCTCAAAAGCATAAAAGGAATAAACCAGCTCATGTGTCTTCAAAAATAGTACCCTCATCCCATCTATATCTTCTGAGGATAAAGAACCCTTCTCAGTTTTTTGGATACCCTCAACCAGCTCTCTCTGAAAACTTTCTCGTATATCTTCTGTTACTCCACGATAATACTCCACTGAGAATTCGTTATATCTATAATACTCATAAGACAAATAGGATGAATACAACTGTTTATTCAAAAGCAAACTGCTTCTTGTCCAGACATAAGGACTTCTTCCATCATTTTCCTCAGAATGCTGCGCATGATAATAATCCTCTGTGAGCTGCAGCACCTGCATTGGATAACCCTGCTGCTGCTCAACTGTATATGCACCATCCTTGCTCAAATCTCCCCAAAGTGCCTCATAAGCAAAAATAAGCAGAAAGAGCATGATCAGAGCATCCCCAGCATACCCAAGGATTTTTATCACAGAAGAAGTCTCTCCATTCTCCTTCCTTTCTTCAGAAGGCTTTACGAACTCTTTCAGTTTTAGATATGCTAGAATTTTAAATGAATTAGATAGTATAAATATCAACAGAATCACTATATGAAACCATGTGAAGTTTATATAAAACCATAATAGAGGTTCCTCAGATCTGAAGGCATTGATCATATCGCTTAAAACGATTAGAAGCGATAACGGTATTTGAAGAAGAAGTGATTTCTTATCGCTTCTCAGCTTCTCTTTGAGTTTGTGGGCGATATCCTCAGGCTGATGATTAAACTCACTTGTTGACTTATCCGCATAATAGACATGAAAAAAATCCGGTAGTGTCCCTGCATACTGCCACCCCCGCTGTTTTCGTGTCTCTATAATTTCTTCAGGAGGTTTGCTGCGATCCTTTACCGTCGGCTCCAGATGATACTTGATAGACGATCCCCGTTCCACTTCCAGAAACACCGGGAAATTTGATTTCATCTTTTTTAGGATATATCCATCTTCCGCTTTCTCCTCCAGCCAGTTTTTAATATTTACCATATCATAGGATGCATAGGGCAGCCAGAATCTTTTTGTAATACTCATGTCCCATCTCCTCTATATATCTTATTTTTCTTCATATACTTCTATATTTCTATCATAATTCAAAATCAACAACAGGGTCAACAGAAGCAATAAAAAAGAGATGCGTTTTCACACATCTCCCTACATTACTCTTCCACTTCGTAAATGGTGCCTCCACCGAGAACAAGATTGTCTTCATAGAACACAACTGCCTGTCCTTTGGTCATGGCTCTCTGCTTCTCCTCAAATACTACTTTTACCCTGTTGCCTTCTAATGGATAGATGGTACAAGCAGCTGGTTTCGCAGAATACCGGATCTTTGCGGTTGCTTTATAAGGTTCTCTGATCTGTTCTATAGAAACCCAATTCACCTGGTCTGCCACAAGGGTGCTCTTAAAGAGCGCTGACTCATCTGTCAGAACGATCTCATGAGTATCCTTGTTGATAGAAGAAATGAATACCGGTCTCCCGATAGAGAGTCCCAAGCCTTTTCTCTGACCGATGGTATAATAAGCGATTCCTTTATGCTGCCCAAGAACATTTCCATCCGGATCCACAAAATTTCCTGGAACCCTAAGTTCAGGTTTCTTTTCATAAATATATCGCCCATGATTATTGTCATCAATGAAGCAGATTTCCTGTGAGTCTTTTTTATTATGAACACCAAGATCCATTTCTTTTGCTATCTCACGGATTCTGGTCTTTCGGTATTCTCCGCAAGGCATCAGTGTTTTCCTCAGCTGCTCCTGAGTTAGATTATAGAGAGCATACGTCTGATCTTTCGTATCATCCTCAGCTTTCTCGATGACCATTCTTCCGTCTTTTTCATAAATCTTTGCATAATGACCCGTCGCCACATAATCTGCACCTAAGGTTTCAGCTCTATGGAGAAGCTCATCAAACTTGATATATTTGTTGCAGGCGATACACGGATTGGGTGTTCTGCCATCAATATATTCTTCCATGAAATAATCAATGACTTTCTCACGGAACACTTCTTTGAAATTCATCACATAGAAAGGTATATCCAGTGTATCCGCCACCATCCTTGCATCATCCACGGCAGAAAGGGAGCAGCAGCCTCCTTCCCTTTCCTTAAATCCGTTGTCATCCTGCCACACCTGCATGGTGACACCGATGACCTCATAACCCTGTTCTCTTAAAAGGTATGCCGCAACAGCAGAATCTACTCCACCAGACATACCAAGTACTACTCTTTTTTTCATTTCTTCACCTTTTTTCTTACTTTAGCCACACACGAACAAGGATCATCTCCGATTTAATTTTCGGAGTCTTATCACCGTCTCACGGATTTTCTCTCCCGCATCCTTTATTTCATCTTCTGTATTGTATTTTGATACTGAAAGTCTCAGACTGCCATGTATATACTCCTGCGGCACATTTATTGCCTGGAGAACATGAGACGCGTCAATAGCTCCTGATGTACAGGCACTGCCTGAGGATGCAAGAATCCCTGCCAAATCCAGATTAAGAAGCAGACTCTCCCCATCCACATCTTTAAATGAAACATTCACGTTATTGGGGAGTCTTCCAGATTTTTCCGGGCCGTTCAGTATTGAATCTTCAATCAGGAGAAGCTCATCCAAAAGCCGATCCCGTAATTTCTTCAGTTTCTCATTTTTTTCATCCATTTCGGCCATAAGAATTTCTAAAGCCTTCCCCATGCCAACAATCCCTGCAACATTTTCCGTGCCTGAACGTCTTCCTCGTTCCTGATTACCGCCATGAATCAGGTTCTCAAAAACAATACCGCTTCTGGCATAGAGAAATCCTGTCCCTTTTGGCCCATGAAATTTATGAGCGGAAGCCGATAAAAAATCAATATGCATCTCATTCACATCGATGTTCATAGCCCCAATGGCCTGTACAGCATCTGTATGGAAGATAATCCCCTTCTCTTTACAGAGACAGCCGATTTCTTTTAAGGGCATCATGGTGCCTATCTCATTATTCGCTGCCATGATGCTTACAAGGATTGTTTCGCTCCCCATAGCATCCTTGAGGCTCTTTAGATCAATAGTGCCGTCCTCGTTAACATCAAGATATGTTACACGAGCGCCCATCTTCTCGAGAAATTCCAGAGCATGGAGTGTTGCATGATGCTCTGTTTTTACCGAAATAATATGGTTTCCTTTATCTCTTTGGGAGAAAAAGACGCCTTTCAGTGCCCAGTTGATGGCTTCTGTACCACCAGAAGTAAAATAGATGTCCTTTGCCTTCGCATGAATGATTTTTGCAGCAGAGTCTCTGGTCCTTTTCATTGCGGACTTATTCTCTCTTGCGAAGGAGTATACTGAAGACGGATTCCCATAATGCTCTGTCAAGTATGGCGTCATAGCATGAAAGACATCCATATCCAATTTCGTTGTTGCTGCATTGTCCAGATAGATATGTTTATTGTTCATGGATTAATATCCTCTCATTAATCGGCGTTGCCTGCATGGATTTATAGTCATTCAGCATATCCTGAAGTGTGATGCCCGCCATGACAGAATTGATGGAATCTCTTATTTTTCTCCACAATACTCTTGTTGCGCAAATATCCAGATAATCACACTCATCATTGGTGAGACAATCGGAAATCTCCACCGGTCCCTCCAGAACATCCATGATTTCCAGAATCGTGATGTCTTTAGGCAGTTTATTGAGGATATACCCTCCTTGTGCGCCTCGTACACTCTTCACGAGTTTTGCTCTTCTTAAAGGCGCAAAAAGCTGCTCCAGATAATACTCAGAAATCCCCTGGCGTTCTGAGATGCTTTTAATTGACGTTGGCAATTCACCATAATGAACCGCCAGATCCATCATCGCTTTAACTCCGTATCTTCCTTTTGTTGAAAGTTTCAATGTAACACCTCCAAGGCTTATCATCCATAAATTGTATCAATTCCGACTAAAAGTGTCAACTTTTTAAAAGATCACTTTTCCTCCTTGATCTGCTTCCAGTAGATTCTTGTAGCCTCTTCGTATTTATTGGCTCCAGGCTCATAAAACTGCTTATGACGCAGTTCTTTTGGCAAATACTCCTGCTTCACATAATTATTCTTAAATGCATGAGGATACTTATATTTCTGCATTCTTCCCATGGCCTTGGCTCCTTCATAATGTCCATCCCTCAAATGAGCCGGAATCTCCAGGGATGTTGCGGACTCCAGTGCCTGATTGGCTGCATCCACAGCAGTCACGACGGAATTGGACTTTGGTGACGTAGCAAGGAGCAAGACTGCTTGTGCCAGTGGAATCCGCGCCTCCGGAAGACCCAGCACAAGAGCTGCATCTGTACAGGCCTTCACAATGGCAATTGCCTGAGGATTCGCAAGGCCAATGTCTTCTGCTGCAATGACAAGAAGTCTTCGGTTTACAGAAATCAGATCTCCACCTTTCAGAAGCATTGCAAGGTAAAGCAGTGCTGCATTTTCATCACTGCCCCGTATAGACTTCTGAAATGCACTGAGAAGATCGTAATGCTCATCTCCATCCAAATCAAAGTTGATCATCTTCCGCTGCAGAATTCTTTCGGCATCTTCTTCTGTTATCTGAAGCACTTTCTGATTCAATCGTTCTTTGGCCAGGAAAAGAAGTTCAAGATTGTTCAGTCCTTTCCTCATGTCTCCACCTGAAAGGCTCGCCAATGCTCTTAAAACACCTTCAGAGACTTCTATAGACTCCACCTTATGGTTTTCCTGATAAAATGAAATCCCTCTCTCAAGACCTTCTACGATCTCCAGAAAGGATAGTGGTTTGAATTCCACAATAATAGATCTACTCACAAGGGCTTTAAAAACTGCAAAATGTGGGTTTTCTGTTGTCGACCCGATTAGAACCACCCTTCCGCTTTCCATGTAATCCAGGAGAATCTGCTGATTTCTCCGGTTGAAAAGATGAATTTCATCAATATACAGCAAAAGACCTTTTTGGCCCATAAACATATTCAGCTCTTCAAGAGCGTTCTTCACATCTTTCAGAGAATCCGTCGAAGCGTTCAGCGCAATAAACTTCCTGTCTGTCAGATCAGCAAGCAGTCTTGCTACGGTTGTTTTTCCTATTCCAGGAGGTCCGTAAAATATCATATTCATCAACGTATTGCTCTTCACCATACTGGTCAGAAGTTTTCCTTCTCCAATCAGGTGACTCTGGCCCAATACTTCCCCTAAGGTTTTAGGTCTCAAAAGACTTGCTAAAGGTTCCATAAAAATACTCACCACCTCATCAGATTATACCATGTTTCTTTAATAATGGACTTCATCAGCACTGGAAAACAGTGTTATAATAAGGCAAGAAACCCCTGCTGTGAAGTAACATTTTTACCACGACGCAAGAACAATAAAGAAAGGATGGATGACCGTAGTGATTGCTATAGGATCATTCTGTAAGGTGATTCCCATGGAAACCAAATTTTATGTAGCGCTGCTGGTAGGTTTTTTGATCTATATAGGTGCTGTTTCAGGATTATACCTGGTTTACAAACCAAATATAGATCATCAGAAAAAAAAGAGAAAAGAAATGAAGGAAGCCCGTAGAAAAGCTATTGAACTAGCCAGAGAAGCAAAGAAGTTCAAAGAGGAGCATCAGGAACCTGGAAGTGAAAGCAGCATACCTCCAGATCAGCCCAAAGAATAAAAACAGTCATCGTCCATGATCTGGCGATGACTGTTTTTTTATGGATGACCCATTGGAGCTTTTCTTTTCAAAGCAGACTGGAGTCCTCTCAGATAGCGCCCATTGGCGACATGCACCAGAGTTTCTCCCAGATGCTTCGGCATTTTATCCGGAGCCACAAGAGATAACCTTTTGATTGGTGTCTGCATAAACATAGCATGCATTACACGGTACGCATCATCATTGTCACTGCTGACCCCGGAAGCCTTCCGTAGGACGCCTTCCAATTTTCTTATGAGATACTTCATCTGAGGAACATCTTTCATTTCCTCCAGTGTATGGTTGACGGTAAAGGGCCTAGTAAGCTCCTTTACCGGAAGTTTCCTCCCAATAAGCATCTCAAACTGTTCAGGTTCTGGCACACCTTTCACATCTGTATAGAAGGCAGGCGCTTTGAAAGTATCCAAAACAGAACTTTCGATTTCAAAAGAAGCCCTTAATGGAAGATCCTGAGAAGAACTGCCGACATAAAGAATATACTCACCGCCATAAAGGACCTCTTTCTTCAGATTCAGGTCGAATTCCTTGAACGCCTCTTCCTGGAGCTCCATCACGATTTCTTTCTCTTCCCCAGGTTCCAGTTTTACTTTGGAGAACCCTTTCAGGGCTTTTTCAACCTTGTAGGATGGTCCTCCCTTCCTCGAAAGATACAGCTGACAGACCTCTTTACCAGTCATATCCCCTGTATTCTTCACATAAAAACGCACTTCCACTGCTTTGTCTTTTTTAAAATCAAAACTAGACCGGTTTATAGACAACCTGGAAAAACTGAATGTTGTATAGGATAAACCATATCCAAACGGAAACTGAACCCTCCTATTGGCTTTGTCAAAATACCGGTACCCTACGTAAATACCTTCAAGATAAGGAGCAAGATAAGGATCCTTCCCATAATAGGGTGAGGTGATGTGATCTTCATACCGGACGGGATATGTTTCTGGAAGCTTTCCTGAAGGGTTGTGGCGCCCTAATAATAGATCAGCCACGGCTTCTCCTCCAGCTTGCCCTGGAAGATAAGCATGCAGTAAAGAAGAAACATCATCCAGCCAAGGCATTTCCACTGGTGAACCGCCAAAAAGAACTACAACCACATGGTCTGACTTCGCTGCAATGGATCTGATCAGCACGTTCTGATTTTCAGGCAGTCTCATATGCTTTCGGTCAAATCCTTCTGACTCATAGGAGTCTGGCAATCCCGCTGCAATAATCACTACATCCTCTTTCTTGAGTGTTTGGAGCAGTTCTTCCGTTTCATCAGGAATTTCATCTGATTCAAGGGAGTATCCTTCAAAATACTGCATTTTGAGTGATTCTTTCTCGAGGCTTTCCAGAAGAGATGTGACCTTATAGGGATTGATGTGAGAACTGCCAGCCCCTTGATACCTTGGATATTTTGAAAGTGCACCCACCAGATAAATCGTTCTGTCCATATTCTCAGAAACTGGAAGTGTTTTTCTGTCATTCTTAAGAAGAATCATTGACTCCATGGCGGTTTTCTTTGCAAGGCTATGGTGTTTCTCTATATCAACAGATGATTTCGCCACTGGACCTAGGGACTTTAGAGCCTTTTCTCTTTCTTCTGTTACAGTCGTAATGAGCTGAAGAATTCTTCTGACCGCTGTGTCAAGAAACGCTTCTGGAAGCCTTCCGTCTTTGATGGCTTCTTCCACTTCCTCATCAAAATAACCGAGGCTGCCTGGCATCTCAAGATCAAGTCCTGCTTTCATGGAAGAAATCTTATCATTCATCGCTCCCCAGTCCGTCATAAGCAGACCTTGAAACCCATATTTATTTCTCAGCACCTCTTCCATAAGCCACTTGTTCTCACTCGCATAGATACCATCCACCAGGTTATAGGATCCCATCACTGTCATGGGCTCCGCTGTTTTCAGTGGAATCTCAAAGGCTTTCAGATAGATGTCAAACTTCGCTTTCTCATCTGCAATACTGTCAGACTTCATCCGGTTCAGTTCTTGACTGTTCAAAGCAAAGTGCTTAAGACTTGTCCCTACACCCATAGACTGCACACCTTTGATCCACCCTGAAGCCATTTTCCCAGCAAGTACAGGATCCTCAGAAAAATACTCAAAATTCCTCCCGCAAAGCGGATTCCTTTTTATATTCACACCTGGACCAAGCACCACCTGCACATTCTGACAAAGCGCTTCGAATCCGATGGCCTGCCCCATTTCAAACAGAAGCTCTTCATCGAAGGAAGCTGCAGATAGACAGGCAGGGGGAAAACAGGTGGAAGGGTTGCTTTCAT
Organism: Proteiniclasticum ruminis DSM 24773; assembly: GCF_000701905.1. Taxonomy (GTDB): domain Bacteria; phylum Bacillota; class Clostridia; order Clostridiales; family Clostridiaceae; genus Proteiniclasticum; species Proteiniclasticum ruminis. Next base: position 79,401 of record NZ_JNKC01000001.1, read on the forward strand.
TGATGCCCAGGTGGTCCTGTCCCTCCTCCTGGTGCCTCAGTCCGTGAGGTCCATCACACACTGTGATCTTGGGTATGCCAAGTGTTTGAAACCCCTTCAGCCTCCACGTATCAAATCCGCTGGTGATACTGATTTTTTCCTTTAAAGTCATCTTCTGTAAAAGGTCTTGGATCGTACTCATATCATTCTCCTTTACTGATTCTCTAAAAGTCTCTTCAGATCTTTTATTGAAAGCTGCCCCGGCGCTGATTTTTCTCCAGTAGAAGCATAGGTGATTGCACTGAAAAAGTCTTTCTTATTGTATCGGGTTTCCACCCCAAGCTCTCCCATACCAATCAGAATATGCGGCAGTCCAAGTTCTTCTCTAAGCTTTGCTGATAAACCTTTCAAGAGGTTCAGTTCCTCTTTTTCCGAAACCATCACTGCAATCTTCGCAATGTCAGCGCCTTCTTTCATCATTTTCAACACAGTACCAATCAGCGTATTCTCAGCTGGTGCTCCCGTAAAATCATGAAAAGAAAGAATGAGAAGTTTTCCGCTTGCCTTCATGGATCTTATCAAAGATTCGTATAAGAACAACTTCTCATGCTCTGTCAGTAGTGAGGACAGCTCAATATCCATGAGATCCAAAAGCCCGGTCTCAGCAGCGCAAAGCCGCAGCCGATAAAGATCTTCTTCTAAAAGACTCCATGCGCCCCCTTCACTCTCTTTTCTTAAGGTGAAAATCAGTGGAGTACTGGAGTAGCTGTTTCGAATCAGCTTCAATCCTGCTTTAATATTCTCTTCTGTGAGGTTTTCTTTTAAATAGTCCGCTCGCCACTCAATGACAGCAGGCTCAGTTATTGCAAGAACTTGAAGATCCTTTTTCAGATGCTGAATCGTTCCAGAGGTCAGAGTTGCACATATATGAAAGCTGCCATCTTCGAATACTATATTTCCACATGATCTGCTTTTCATGAATTTTTCGCAGTTCTTTGGCAGAAGTCATCCACGTTGTAAAGGGCATCAAAGATCAGACCTTTTTCCCCTTTCCTGAATCTCATCAGGGAGCAGTTATAGACTTCCAGCGTAAAGAAATGTTCTTCTTCATATTGAAAGATCTCGGAAAAAATCGTCTTCATGGTACCCCCATGGCACACTGCAAGTATTTTTTCTCCCTCTTTGTGGGTATCCAAAAGCTCCGTCAGAAATGAGCGCACTCTTGTCTGGAACTCCAGATGGCTTTCTCCTCCTCCGGGCTTATAATGAAGCCAGTCTTCATTCCATTCTTTGAAGAGATTCGGATACTCTTTATGGATGTGCCTGAATTCAAGTCCCTCCAAGTCTCCCAGATGTCTTTCATCAAGACGGCTGTCCCTGACCGCTTCATCTACAGAAAAACCCATACTCTCTAGTGTTTCATGGGTTCTTTTTAAAGAAGATACAATAATGCGGTCCGGCTGATATCCCATGGACCCCAAAATTTCTCCCGCTTTTCTTGCCTGAGTTTTCCCTTTTTCAGTGAGTCCATAATCACTGGAACCATACATCAGCTCCAAAAGATTTGCTTCTGACTCCCCATGCCTTACAAAAATAATTTCCAAATAATAACCTCCCTATAACAATAGGGAAAAGCGTGCTTTTCCCTACTACCCTTTACTTCAATATTCTTATCAATGGTATTTCTCCTGAAAAAACTGTATCAGTTTCTTCAGCGCTTCGGTGAGTATTCTCTCTTCGTCACCATTCAAGCTGTCTATGACACTGCGTATCATATCCTGGTGAAATTCATCGTGCATTTTCTTTGCTTCGATGCCTTTTTCGGTCAGCTCCACAAGAACTACTCTTTTGTCTTCTTCAGTCCTCTTTCGGATCACATACCCTTTCTTGATCAGCTTATCGATTCCCGTCGTCAGTGTACCCATGGTAATATTCAGATCCTTTGCGACCTCTGACATAGTTCTAGGACGGTCATGTCCCACCGCATGGATGGTATGCATTTCAGTCATGGTCAAATCACTGCCATTATCCCGGAGAGATTTTTCCTCAATCTCAAGGATGTCATGAAACAGATCCACTAATAACTCATTTAAGACAATTTTGCTTTGTTTGATGCGATTCACCTTCTTTTTCCATTTTGCTCAAATTCTAGTCTGTTATCCGCTTTCTTCTTTTATAATAACAAATCTTCAGACCAATATCATCCAGCAGCTGCTGAGCTTCTTCAAAATTTCTCCCGATATCCTCAGCTGTATGCGCATCAGATGCTAATGTGACAAAACGCCCGCCACAATCATAATAGCCTTTATAAACACTTCTGAAAGAGTCAAGAACATCCCCTGCCAATGGCCGCTTCAAATTCATCTCCAAAGTGACGTCCTGTTGGACCATGGATTGGAAAAGCGCATTGAACTCCTCTAGATAGTCTTCATACTTCAGCTCTTTATAGGGTGAATACCTTGTCGGATAATCAAAATGTGCTAAGGAGTTGATGAAAGAATTCTCCTCGACCATTTCTTTTGTATAAAGCAGATATTCTCTATAAAAAGCTCGCTCTTCCATAGATTTCAAATACTTTCTGGAAGAAAGATTGAACCCTTTCATGGTGTGGAGGGACCCAATGACCATATCAAACTCGTAAGAGTCTGCAATCTTTTTGAGTTCTCCCGTATAGCGGTGGTCCAACCCCATTTCAATCCCCATGAGATACCGGTCACTTCTGTGTTTTTCATAGGCTTTAAAATACTCATCCACGTTGAAGTCGATGGGAAACCCACCCACTTCCTCGTAGTTCAGGTCCTTGTGTTCTGTGGTGATAATGCCCAAATTTTTCTTTTCTGAAGTTTCCAGAAGTTTTTCTATTTTCTCACTGGAATCAAAAGAAAACTCAGTGTGCATATGTGTATCAAAAATCATTTATACTCATCCTTTGATTTACAGATCATCTTTTGTGTACGAAGAAACAATTTCTCCGTAAAATATCTCGTGATAGTCCCCGTCCATGTAGCTGGTGGTATCAACATCCCCACGAAGAAGCTTAGGATCCACTTTATGATTGTAAATAATTTTACATTCGTAGAAGATATTTGCTTCCTTTACTACAGGAGTCTCCATTGTTTTGGCTTTATACTGTGTAATGTTCGCAATGGACCACTTATCTGTATCTCTACCCGAAACAGTTCCCACAGCATTGAGCGCTTTCTTCATTGTGGATGTGGTGGGTATTGATACTGTAAATTCAGTGTTGTCCTGCAGCAGTGTATGATTATGTCTTGAGCTCCTAACCAGAATCGTGAAGACAGGACGCCCCCATTCAAAACCGATGTTGCCCCAGCTGATGGTGCTCACATTGATTTCATCTCCCTTTTTCACCGTCAGGAACGCGCCTTGCCTGTGCAGATACTTGATGCTCTTATCCAAATAACGGATGAATTCAACTGCCATAACTAAAAACCTCCAAATATATCAATTCTTCTTTCATTATACCTTATCCCCAAATCAATTGGGTAAAATATATAATTATTAATAAAAAATCTACAATTATGGCTGGAATCAGCCATTCTTCTGTCGCATATATAAAAATGAACCAGCCAAAACCTTCGACTGGTCCACAGATCAATTCTTGTGTTCTATTGCTTCCTTTAGCGTATGCCAAGCTAATACGGCACATTTCACACGGGCAGGAAGATTGGAAATGCCTTGCAGTATGGATGCCTCATCCAGCACATCTTCCAGATAATCCATATCCTGTATCTCTCTTTTGATCATGCCAAGAAAAATCCGGATAAGCTCCATGGCCTCTTCCACCGTTTTTCCAGTAAGAAGATCTGTCATCATGGAAGCTGAAGCCTGACTGATGGAACAGCCATGCCCATTATAAGCAAGGTCAATTATAACACCATTCTCAATCTTTGCTTCTACTGTAATATCATCCCCACAGCTGGGGTTGTGCCCTCGCTCTTTATGGGTATATCCTTCGATTTCCCGTCTATTTTTGGTTTCCTTATTGTGTTCCAGAATTACTTCTGTATAGAGATTATTTAGGTCCATATCCCATTACCCTCCTTACTTCATCCAGTTTTTCCACGAAAATATCAATTTCTGCTTTCGTATTGTAAAAAGCAAAGCTGGCTCTGGAACAGGAAAACACTTTCAGATAACGAAGAAGTGGCTGTGCGCAGTGATGGCCTGCACGAACACCAACTCCATAATGATCCAGTATCATCGATACATCATGAGGATGCACTCCATCCACCACAAAACTTACGACAGCTCCCCGGTCTTCCATATCAGCAGGTCCTAGAATTTTGATGTAGGGTAGTGCTGTAAGCTTTTGCAGGGCATAAGCGGTAAGTTCCATCTCTCTTTCATGGATTACCGGATAGGTCACTTCTCTCATATAGTCTATAGCCGCCCCCAGCGATACAATTGCTTCAACTCCCTGAGTACCAGCCTCAAACTTGTAAGGCAGTTCATTGAAGGAAGTTTCTTCTTCATAAACATACTCAATCATATCCCCTCCAAAAAGAAAGGGCTCCATATTCTCTAAGATTTCTTCTTTCCCGTACAGTACGCCCACCCCCATAAGACTGTACATCTTATGGCCTGAGAACACATAGAAATCACAATCCAGCTCCTCAAGATCCACAGGCATATGAGGTACTGCCTGAGCACCGTCTATGAGAACCTTCGCCTCTACTTCATGAGCTCTTTTAATGATTTCTCTAACTGGAAATATGCTTCCAAGAACATTGGACATGTGTGTACATGCCACTATTTTGGTTTTCTGATCAATTTTATGAAGTTCTTCCAGTGGAAGTCTGCCTTGATCATCCACGTACATGAAGCGCAGTTCTGCCCCAGTTTTTTTTGCTACCTGCTGCCATGTGACAAGATTGGCATGATGCTCTGCTATGGTAATAACCATATTGTCACCTTTTCGCACTTCATTGAGCGCATAGCTGTAAGCCACCAGATTGATGGCTTCTGTTGCATTTTTTGTAAAGATGATCTCCTTGGTGGAGCGGGCGTTCAAGAATCCACGCACTTTTTCACGTACAGATTCAAATGCCTCAGTTGCTCTTAAACTCAAGGTATGGGAACCCCTGTGGGGATTCCCATTCTCTTCTTTATCATATTTCATAACGGCCTCTAATACTTGAAGAGGTCTTTGAGATGTGGCTGCGCTATCCAAGTAGATCAGCTTCTGACCACGGACTTCCTCATTAAGAATAGGAAAATCTTCTCTAAAATTTCTCAACTTACTCACCTGTTAATTCATTTTCCACAGCATTCAGAACGATGTCTTTGATGGATTCTACAGGAATAAGATCAATGATCGGTCTGATATGAGACTCGATGATGATCTTCTTTGCTTCGGCTTCGCTCATTCCTCTGGACATAATATAGAATAACTTTTCTTCATCAATTTGTCCATTGGAAGCTGCGTGATTTCCGATAACATCGTCTTCACGGCATAAGAGAAGCGGAATCGCATAAGATTTCACCTTTGGGCTGAGAAGTATTGTGAACTCTTCCTCATTCCCCTCGGAATGTGTGGAACCGTTCTTGAAATCCAGTGTTCCTCTAAAGGCTTTCCTTGCTCGGTCCTTCAGTGCACCTTTAAAAATCATGTCAGAGTTTGTTCTCTTGCCAAAATGGTTCATATGATGGGAAAGATCGAGTATTCTCTCTCCAAAACCAAGATATACACTCTTCACATGTCCTTCTGCCTCATCGCCTTTAAGGTCTGTCATATAATTTACAACAGCTTCCTTGCCACCGATTTCCACAGAAATATAGTTTACCTTACCAGACTCCTCCACTGTTGAGAATCTGGACTCCAGGTGTCTTGAATGGGAATTCAGTCGCTGAATCTTGATGAGATTCAGTTCAGCCCCTTCTGCCACGCTGATTTTATTTAGAATGTTAGAATATGTCACACTTTCATCTGAAGAATAGTCCATGACGAGATTCATTTTTGCACCCTTCTCGAGAACAATAACGTTCTTTTCGATCAAAGTGCTGTTTTCTTCAGTCAGAACATGAGTGATATGCATTTCCTTTGTTTCATCTTCACCAACATGAATGAACACCCCTGCATTATGGCTGTTTTCAGCCATGGCCACCATATCAAGATTTACACCCTTGAAGTCCGGTGAAAGAGGGAGATCTTCATTGGTCAACGGAGAATAAGAATCCCCAAGTATTGACTTGTATTCATAGGCTTTCTCCCGTTCCACTTCTAGTGGATTCAGGAGCAGCTCATTGGCTTTAACCCATCTGAAAGACAGTCTGGGCAGTACATTATATGTTTCTTTCATTACGCTCATCAATCCACCTCTATCCTATCGTTCCTTCTAGTTCCAGTGTAATCAGATTGTTCATTTCTACTGCATATTCCAGAGGAAGCTCCTTGGATATAGGCTCAACAAATCCTCTTACAATCATGGCCTTTGCTTCTTCTTCAGAGATTCCTCTCGTCATCAGATAGAAAATGGCTTCTTCAGAGATTCTTCCGATCTTTGCTTCATGTCCCAGATCCACATCATCATTCTGGATGTCAATGACAGGAATGGTGTCTGATCTGGAAATATTATCCAGCATGAGAGATTCACAGGTAACCGTAGACTTTGATCCATGAGCGTTAGGTGCAACTCTTAGAAGTCCTCTGTAAATTGCCTGTCCGCCTGATTTTGAGATGGATTTGGAGTTTACGGTAGAAGTGGTGTAAGGTGCTGCATGAACAACCTTGGAGCCTGTATCAAGAAGCTGGCCCTTTCCTGCGAAAGTAACTCCTGTGAACTCAGCTCTAGCACGCTCACCTCTAAGAATACTCATAGGATAAAGCATGGATACTTTGGATCCGAAGGACCCGGATACCCACTCGATGGTTCCGTCCTTATCCACAACAGAACGTTTGGTGTTGAGATTGTACATATTCTTAGACCAGTTCTCAATGGTGGAGTAACGTAACGTTGCTCCCTCTTTCACATAAAGCTCCACTGCGCCTGCATGAAGATTGTTTACAGAATACTTTGGTGCTGAACATCCTTCAATAAAATGGCAGTATGCATTCTTCTCGACAATGATCAGTGTATGTTCAAACTGACCAGCTCCTGGAGCATTCAGTCTGAAATAGGACTGAAGCGGAATATCCAGCTTCACACCTTCTGGAACATACACAAAAGAACCACCAGACCATACAGCACCATGCAGAGCTGCAAATTTGTGGTCTGTATTTGGAATAAGCTTCATGAAGTATTCTTTTACAATATCCTCATATTCTCTTAGCGCTGTTTCGATATCGGTATACACAACACCCTGTTTTACAAGCTCTTCCTTAATGGAATGATATACCACTTCAGAATCGTACTGTGCCCCGACACCTGCTAGAGATTTTCTCTCAGCTTCCGGGATTCCAAGACGCTCGAAGGTGTCCTTGATTTCCTGTGGAACATCATCCCAGGAACTGTTCAGATTTGTTTTCGGTTTTACATAAGTAACAATGTTTTCAATATCAAGATCAGATATATCTGGTGCCCATGTTGGCACATCCAGTTTGTGATAAATCTTCAAAGATTCCAGTCTGAAGTTCAGCATCCATTCCGGCTCATTCTTCTTTGCGGAAATTTCACGGATGATCTCTTCCGTCAGACCTGACTGAGATTTATAGTCATAATTGAAATCATTCTTTATGTCGTAAACGCCTCTGTCCAGATCTTCTATATAAGTTTTATTTCTTTTTTCCATTCTGTCTCACCTTTCGCTTCCCTGTACTTGACATATCCATTCTTCTCAATTTCTTTTGCAAGGGATATATCACCAGTCTCGACGATTTTTCCATCCACCATGACATGGACCACATCCGGATTCAGATAATCCAGAATATTGTTGTGGTGCGTGATGATGAGGATGGCATTGTCTGCACTCTTAAAATCGATCACACCCTTGGAAACGACTCTGACAGCATCCACGTCAAGACCTGAATCTGTTTCGTCCAGAATAGCCAGCTTCGGATTTAGAATTCTCATCTGAAGAATTTCATTCTTCTTCTTTTCCCCGCCTGAGTATCCCATATTGAGGTATCTCTGTGCATAAGAACGGTCAATATCCAATTGGGACATCTTCTCCTTCAGTTCCTTCTTGAACTGAATGGCTTTTACATTCTCACCAGTGATCTGTGATTTAGCTGCTCTCAAAAAGTTTTCAACGGTAATTCCAGGTATTTCCTGAGGTGCCTGGAAAGACAGAAAGATTCCTTTTTTTGCTCTTTCATCAACAGCATCTTCGGTGATGTCTTCATTCTCAAACACGATGCTGCCTTCGGTCACTTCATACTTGGGGCTGCCCATAATCACGTTTGCCAATGTTGATTTTCCAGCACCATTGGGTCCCATGATGACATGAACTTCTCCTTTGTTGACTACAAGGTCAAGACCTTTTAAGATTTCTTTTTCATTCACTTGGCTTTTAAGACCAGTAATTCTTAACATTTCTGACATTCTAACTCTCCTTCAATTCTGAGCATTTTTATCTGATATTACCTGTTTTCCATTTTAACCTCTTCAGTCTGGTTCGTCAACCTTAGAAACCCATTTCTTTATAAAAATATCATTGACAAAAAAATGAAAAAGCCCAAAACACAAGGATTTCAGGCTTTTTACGATTACACAATTAAATTTTACAATTAATTAGTACAGTGGGTGCTTTTTGCACAAATCTGCTACTTTTTCTTTAATGGATGTTAGATCCTCTTCTCGATGTGTGATGGCATAATCCATATATTCCACCATTTGTCTGATTTCCTCTTCCTTAAATCCTCGAGTTGTCACCGCGGCGCAGCCCATTCTTAATCCAGAGGTCACAAATGGACTCCTTGTCTCAAAAGGAATGGTGTTTTTATTTGTTGTGATGCCGATGGAATCCAAAAGCTTCTCTGCATCTTTACCCGTGATGTCTTTGTTGTTCAAATCCACCAGAACCAGGTGATTGTCTGTACCTCCGGATACAAGCCTGTATCCCTTCGCGGTAAGACTTTCTGCAAGTGTTTGTGTGTTTTTGAGAACCTGGGACATGTAAACTTTAAAGTCTTCTCCCATAGCTTCTTTAAAACATACTGCTTTCGCCGCTATCACATGCTCCAGAGGTCCGCCCTGCATTCCTGGGAAAACAGATTTATCTACTGCTTTTGCATATTTTTCTTTACATAGGATTGCCCCACCTCTAGGTCCACGCAGTGTTTTGTGAGTTGTAGTTGTCACAAAATCCGCATAAGGTACAGGACTCATATGGTGGCCCGTTGCGATGAGACCTGCAATATGTGCCATATCCACCATAAAATAAGCATCAACTTCTCTTGCAATCTTTTCGATTCTCTCAAAGTCTATTGCTCTTGGATAAGCAGAAGCTCCTGCAACAATCATCTTTGGCTTTTCTTTCAAAGCAAGTTCTCTTAATGCATCATAGTCAATTTTCTCATCATTCTGATCCACTCCATAGGAAATAAAGTGATATAGCTTCCCTGAGAAGTTCACTGGACTTCCATGGGTCAAATGCCCGCCGTGGGAAAGGTCCATTCCGAGTATTTTATCCCCTGGCTCCAGAACCGCCATATATACTGCCATATTCGCCTGGCTTCCTGAATGAGGCTGCACATTTGCATGTTCTGCGTGAAACAGCTCTTTCATTCTCTCGATGGCCAAGGTTTCAATTTTATCCACCACATGGCATCCGCCGTAGTATCTCTTGTTCGGATATCCTTCTGCATATTTGTTGGTCAGTGCAGTTCCCATGGCTTCCATCACTGCTTTTGATGTGAAATTCTCTGAAGCGATGAGTTCAATGTTATACTCCTGTCTCTGTTCTTCCTCTTCGATGAGTTCGAAGATTTCTGCATCCTGTTCTTTTAAATACCTGCTGTTCATTTCTACCCCCTGGAATGATATTTGTTTGAATTTAATGACTCATACGGTTTAATCATATCAATCCATGCTCTTTTTGTATATTGAAAATCCATTGAAAAACACGAATTACGAAGATGACAGTATTCGTGTCTTATATGTAATGGTTTTCTTAGCATTTATTTCAAAAACAGATCATATTTTCACCTGGATTCAGGGCGAATTTATCTCCGTAAGAGATTTACCATCTTTTGTTTGAAATCACAGGACGTTCCTTTATAATGGAAGAAGACTAATGAGGTGGTAATGAATGGACAATCAAAGATTAATCAAACTTGCCACAATGGCAGGACAGATCATTTTAGAATCCGGTGGTGAAATCTACAGAGTAGAAGAAACAATCCGTATGATTCTAAAATCCTATAATAAACTAGATGCGGAGAGTTTTGTGACTCCTACTGGCATCATGGTATCCCTTACAGAAGAAGATGGTACCATTGTATCTCTCATACGCCGCGTACAAAAAAGCAATATTGATTTAGAAAAAGTTGCACTGGTAAACTCTTTATCGAGAGAACTCATGGAGAAACAGATCCCTCTGGATTCACTTGAAAAAAGACTCCAGGAAATTTCAGACAAGAGACCTTACAGCATATTCTTCCAGCTGATCATGGCTGCTATGTGCGGGTTCTCTTTTACTGTACTGTTTGGTGGAACATTCATCGATTCTCTCATTGCACTGGTCATCGGAATCTGCGTCAGGCTTCTGCAGCTGGGAACCAGAGAAATAAAACTGAACGGAATTTTCATCAACATCATCGGTGGTGCTCTTGTGGCTCTTCTGGTTCACCTGTTTACAAGAACCATACCTCTATCCCCCAATAAAGATATTATAACCATTGGATCCATCATGCTTCTGGTCCCAGGAATTGCTTTCACAAATGCAATCCGGGACATTCTGATGGGAGACTACCTCTCTGGGGTCTCAAAAGGAATGGAAGCATTTCTTATCGCTGTAGGTATTGCTATAGGTGCTGGAACAGTACTGGCGCTTTTGGGAGGTGTGTAAGATGTTGGTTGAGCTTATTATGGCCTATATGGCCTCACTCAGTTTTGCTTACATCTTCAATCTCAACAGAAAAACTGCTTTTCTCTCAGCATTTGGCGGTTCTCTGGGCTGGCTCTTCTACAGTGAGTCTCTCAGCTACTTCAGCGATCCAAATGTAGCCTTCTTTTTCGGAGCGGTGGCTTTTACCTATTACGGTGAGCTCATGGCCCGAAAAATGAGAACACCTGTCACCAGTTATATAACACCAGGGCTCATTCCCCTGGTTCCAGGAAGCGGCCTTTACCATACCATGCTCAAATCTCTGGAAGGTGACTATAATGGTGCTCTCAGAGAAGGAATTACAACGATTATGGCTTCTGGGGCACTGGCAATTGGGATTCTTATGGTGTTCACACTGATGAAAATCTATTATCTGTTCAAGCGGAGGGTCATGCATGAAAAGAACTAAACTTGTTTATGTCAACAAGAATGAAGACATCGAAAAAAAGGTCCAGGAAACTTTAAATAAGTATCACATAAAAAAAGAGCAGGTGATTGAAATCTGCTATTCAGAAAAAGACAGCAATAAAAATGCGCTGATTGTCTATAATGCTTAGGAGGATCCATTTTGAAAAAAATAACTACAATATTATTTGATTTGGACGGCACGCTGCTTTCCATTGATATGAAAGAATTTGAAGAAATCTATTATACCAGTCTATCTAACGTTTTTAAGTCCATCATTGCGCCCGATAAGTTCCTGGCGATGCTTTACAGCTCTGTGAAAGCCATGGTGAAAAACAAGGAGAATCGTACCAATGAAGAAGTATTTATGAGTGTCATGAAAGAACATGTCGGAGAGGAGCTGCCAGCTTTTCAAAAGCACTTCATCCACTACTATGAAAATGATTTTTCTGTCCTGCGGGATGCGGTAAACAAAAACACTGATATGCTGGAAGCGCTGAAAATACTGAAAGAAAAAGGATATGAGCTGGTCATTGCTACCAATCCCCTATTCCCAAAATTTGCGATAGATCAGAGAATCCAATGGGCAGAGCTTGTTCATGAGGATTTTTCACATATCACCTACTTTGAAGACAGTCATTACTGCAAACCCAACGTCGAATACTACAGCGAGATTCTGGAAACCATTGGAAAGAACCCCCAGGAATGTATGATGGTCGGAAACGATGCTGAGGAAGACCTTGCTGCAGGCGCTTTGGGAATAACAACGTATCTCATCACAAACCATCTTCTCAACCGGAAAAGCCTCGAATACACTGCTGACCATGAAGGCACTTATAAGGATTTTCTCATGTTTGCTGAATCAATGCCTGATGTTCAATAATCTTTTTATACACGAAAAAGGAGCGGGATTCCCGCTCCTTTTTTTTGTATGACCTTATCTTTTGCTGACCATACCAATGATCCACAATAGAATCAATGCGCCTACAACAGATACTATGAAACTCCAGATGTTAAGCCCAGTTGCTGGCCCAAGTCCTAGAAGACCTGCGACCCATCCACCGATAAATGCACCGATAATACCCACAATGATATTTGCTAGGATACCCATCTTGGCATCTTTCCCTGCTATCATGCTGGCAATCCATCCGGATACTCCACCTAATATAATCCATACAATAATATTTGATACTTCTGGCATAACTTTTACCTCCTTATGCTATCTCTTGCTCACTAGACCGATGATCCACAATAGAATCAATGCGCCAATGACTGATACAATAAAACTCCAGATATTGAGTCCTGTTGCTGGTCCAAGCCCTAGAAGACCTGCGACCCATCCGCCAATAAATGCACCAATGATACCGACAATAATATTTGCAAGAACGCCCATCTTGGCATCCTTCCCGGCAATCATACTGGCAATCCATCCTGATACTCCACCGAGTATCAACCATACAATAATATTTGTAACTTCTGGCATGTTATAATACCTCCTTAGATAAATGAGTTTGATCACTTCTTGTAATCTTGAGGTTATTATAGCTTTATCGAAAGTACCGCGTCAACGATTCTAAACTAGTGTTTTCAACTGTTTTCACAATGTTCCATGTTCGCGTATTTCCATGCATTTCCATTCATAATTTTCAAAAAAACGACATGGAAACATTACATCTTTTTTACTATATGTCTATAAGGTGTACATAAGTGATACTTCCTTTATTGAATCAGAACTTGAAGAAATAAAAAAACGGCCACAATCCTGTGACCGTAAATCCATCTGCTACTTATTGGTATCAATATATGCCCATCCGTTTTTAAAGTAATCCAATCCTGACATGATCGTAAAGAACACCGCAACATACATTGCCACAGGTGGGAAAATACTGAAGAATGAGCCCAAGAAAGGCGCAGACTTGAAAAGTTCAATCAAATACTCCTCATGAGTGGAAATCAGCTGTATCAGCATAGATACGATTGCAATGATCTGAGTTGTTGTTTTGATTTTGCCCCATATACTCGCGGCAATGACAACCCCTTCATTCGCTGCAATGGTTCTTAATCCTGATACTGCAAACTCTCTTGAAATTACCACAACTGCGACCCAAGCGCCAATCTGATTGTATTCAACAAGCGCGATCAGTGCCGATGTGACAAGAAGTTTGTCTGCCAATGGGTCCATGAATTTCCCAAAATTTGTGATGAGATTATCTCTCCTTGCAATCTTACCATCTAAATGATCGGTGTAGGCAGCCACGATAAAAATCACAGTGGCTAAAGTAAAATTAAATGGAATTGCTTTCACGGAGATTAGGACTAAAAAAACAGGAACTAAAATCATTCTAAATAATGTCAGCTTATTTGGTAAATTCATATTATCCACTCCAACTTTCGTATTGTCTCATTTCTTTATTTTTACTACTGATAAGTTTATACCAAAAACTTTAATTCTAGCTATATCATCTCATATTCTAATACATTTCACAAGAACTACTCATCCCGTAACTGATACTCTGACATGAGAACCTGCCTTGGTTTTGAGCCGTCCCGCTGTGAGATGACCCCTCGCTCCTCCAGCTGGTCCATAATTCTTGCAGCTCTATTATATCCAATTCTCATTTTCCGCTGTAAAAAGGATGTTGAAGCCTGCTGGTTCTCAACCACAACTTTAACCGCTTCCTGATAGAGCTCATCCCCTTCTTCGCTGTCATCTTGCTCACTTCGACCTTTTTCAATATGCTCCATAATTTCCTGGTCATAAAGAAGCTGATCTTTCTGAACCTTAATCCTGGATACAATTGCTTCAACTTCTTCTTCCGAGATGAATGCTCCCTGTATTCTCTTGGGTTTCTGTTCGCCCACAGGATAGTAAAGCATATCGCCTTTTCCTAACAGCTTTTCCGCTCCACCAGAATCAAGAATCGTTCTGGAATCAATGGCACTGGACACCGCAAATGAAATTCTCGATGGGATGTTCGCTTTAATCACACCAGTAATAACATCTACAGATGGCCTTTGTGTAGCAATCACCAGATGCATACCGGCAGCTCTAGCCATTTGGGCAAGTCTTGCAATATAGTCTTCCACTTCGTTGGCGGAAACCATCATAAGATCAGCCAGCTCATCAACGATAATTACAATATAAGGGAGGCTTTTCAGTTCTTTGTTCTTTTTTGTCAGCTCATTGAATCCTTCAATGTTACGCACACCATATTCGGCGAAGGACTGGTATCTTCTCGTCATTTCATTCACTGCCCAATTCAGTGCTCCAGCGGCCTTCTTCGGATCTGTCACAACAGGAATAAGAAGATGAGGAATGCCATTATAGACATTGAGCTCCACCACTTTTGGATCCACCATAAGAAGCCGAACATGCTCTGGATCGTACTTGTATAGAATCGAGATGATCAGTGAATTTATGCACACACTTTTTCCTGATCCGGTGGCTCCAGCAATCAGGACATGAGGCATTTTCGATAAGTCACCGATAATGGCCTCACCCGATATATCCTTCCCCAAAGCAACCGAAATTTTACTTGTGCTTCGTTGGAACTTCGAGTCTTCAATTACTTCTCTCAAATAGACCGCAGTGGTCTCCTTATTCGGAATTTCAATACCAACTGCAGCTTTTCCTGGAATCGGCGCTTCGATACGTACTCCTCTTGCAGCGAGGGCTAACGCAATATCATCAGACAAGTTCACGATCCGAGAAACCTTTACGCCTGCTTTTGGCTGAAGTTCATATCTGGTAACCGAAGGACCTTTTGAAACATGAATCACTCTTGCTTCTACCCCAAATGACATCAGGGTGTCTTCCAGTTTTTTTGCATTCTCCAGAATTTCATCCCGGTCTTCATTTGCCAGCATACCTTTGATGTTTTGTTTCAGCAGCGCAATTTCCGGAAACTCGTAAGTTGGCTTCTCAAGTTCTTCAAGCCCCATCTGTTCACCTGCAATTTCTTCTAGAGGAGACGTCGTCTTCCTTTTTTCTCTGGTGATCTTAGGCTTTTCCAGCTGTTCTTTTTGAGCCGTGTCTTCATCCCGCTGGTCCTGAGATTTTTCAGATGACATTTCAACTGTGATTTCTGATAAAGTCTCAGGTGTATCAGATTTCTCAACCAATAATTCCTTTGATAAATCATCTTCCTTTAGAACGGTCTTGAGGAGACCTTCGGAGTCCTCCACATCCAGGTGGACAAAAGGCGACTTGGTCTCCTGATCCACCGCATCAATCGTCCGCTCTTCATTACTGTTCATCATTTCCAGTATCTTCAGCTTCTCTTCAACGATTTTCTCTTCATTCTTCAATTCTTGCTTCTGTTCTTGCTTTTGAGCTCTGTATCTCTTCTTTTCTTCTCTTCTGATTTCCAGTTTTCCCTTGGCGGTTCTTCTCTGCTCATTGGTCTTTCTTAAGAAATCATAAATGGTGGTGTTGAAAATCAGCACCAGCGCAACAACATAAAGGCATCCCGCTACAATATAGGTACCAAAAGGTCCAATCAGTCTGTAGAGAGGAACTGCAAGAATCAGACCAAAAATCCCACCATGATTCACATCATCAATGTTCATGAGATTCTTAAGCGTCACCAGGAACCCTTCCCGATGCACCGACTCCATTCTGTTCAGTGAAAGGAGCATTGCAGTAATCACTGCGATCAGAAGCACTCCATAGGTCTTCTTATTGGAGAACAATTGCGGCTTCCTTAGAATCAGTGATGAACCCATGAGCATTACTAAAAGAGGGAACACATAAGCCATGGCACCTAAAGTAGAGACCAGCATGTCTCGTATGGTTTCCCCTAATATGCCTACACTTGTTGACAGCATAGATATCAGCGAGAAAATGCCGACACCAAGGAGCGCTAGACCAATAAGTTCATGATAAAAATCTTTTTGCTTGTCATTCGCCGTTTTACGGCTTCCTTTTCTCTGCGGGGTTCTTTTCGTCTTGGTTGCTGCCTGTTTTCTGACAGTTCCAGTTTTTTTCGCAGAACTATTTGTACTCTTTTTTCTGACAGAAGCAGTCTTCTGTTCTGTGGTTGTTTCTTTCAAAAAAACTACCTCCGTAATCTCTGTAAATTCGATATCATCTATATTCTATCACAATCATCTCTTTATTTGAAATCAGGAAACGGCAGAAATCAAACAATTGTTTTATCTTCATCCACTCTATGATATACTTTCAAAAATAGAGCAGATTAAGGAGAGGAATATCATGAAAACAGACGATCGGTTCATTAAGACTTTCAGCCAAGGAAAACTCAACGTGATGGAAATCTGGGTGGATAAAGAAACGGGTGTCAATTATCTGTATCACTCAGCAGGATACGGAGCGGGATTAACCGTTCTTCTGGGCCAGGACGGAAAACCTGTGGTTACACCTGTGCACACTCTACCCTATTAAGAAGGGACAGGCATTCAGCCTGTCCCTTTGTCTGTTATTCTACTTCTTTTGCTTCTTTTTCTTTCTTTTCCATTTCAATAAGAGCATCTCTTCTTGAAAGATTGATTCTGCCTTGCTGATCAATTTCTGTAACTTTAACCAGAATTTCGTCTCCAATCTCTACAACATCTTCCACTTTCTCCACTCTCTTCATATCAAGTTTTGAAATATGGCAAAGCCCTTCTTTGTTTGGAAGAATCTCGATAAATGCGCCGAATGGCATAATCTTGATTACTTTACCTAAGTATATCTCACCAGGTACTACTTCCTTCACGATACCTTCAATAATCGCAACGGCCTTTTTCACCATTTCGATGTCTGGTCCGCCGACGAATACCTTTCCAGTATCATCGATATCGATCTTCACGCCGGTTTCAGCAATGATCTTATTGATCACCTTACCACCGCTTCCGATGACATCTCTGATCTTGTCTGGATTAATCTGAAGTGTAGTGATCTTTGGTGCATATTTTGAAACTTCTGGTCTTGGTTCTACAATGGCGCTCTCCATCACTTCAAGAATTTCAAATCTTGCGGTTTTTGCATCTCTGATGGATTTTTCAATACATGCAGGAGAAAGACCAGCAATCTTTGTATCTACCTGAATGGCAGTGATTCCCTTTGATGTTCCAGCTACCTTGAAGTCCATATCTCCGAAGAAATCTTCCACACCCTGAATATCTGTCACGATCTCTTCCATGGAAAGATCATCTGTTGTAAACAGACCCATAGCAATACCTGCAGCAGGTCTCTTTAGTGGAACACCAGCATCAAGAAGTGCCAAGGTGGACGCACATACAGAAGCCTGTGATGTGGAACCATTGGATGATAGAACTTCAGAAACAACACGGATGGTGTATGGGAAGTCTACTTCATTTGGTATCAGCGGCTCCAATGCTTTTTCAGCAAGAGCTCCATGTCCAATTTCTCTTCTTCCAGGCCCTCTCATTGGTCTTGTTTCACCAACAGAGTAAGATGGGAAGTTATAGTGATGAATGTATCTCTTGCTTTCTTCTTCACTGACTCCATCAAGAATCTGGATATCACCGATGGCACCTAAGGTGGTTACGGCCATAACTTGTGTTGAACCTCTTGAGAAAATTCCTGAACCATGGGTTCTTGGAAGAACTGCAACTTCTGCTGCCAATGGACGGATTTCATCAAATGCTCTTCCATCTATTCTCTTATGTTCCAGAATCGCCATATCGCGCACGGTTTCCTTCTGAAGAAGATATAGTGTTTCAGCAATATCGCTCTTTCCTTCTGGATATTTTTCATTGAATGCTTCAGCAACCTTGGTCTTGACTTCGTCAATCTTCTTGCTTCTTTCATCCTTGTCTACCATGTGCATTGCTTCAGAAATCAGATCCTTTGCAAAAGCTCTTACTTCCTGTTCAAGATCCTGATTCAATGTATAAAGTACAGGAACTTTCTTTTCTTTTCCGTATGCAGCAGTGATTTCTTTCTGCATCGCTATGATCGGCTGACATGCCTTGAACCCGAAGTCGATGGCTGCGATCATGGTGTCCTCATCAATTTCTTTCGCTCCTGCCTCAATCATCATGACACGGTGTTCTGTGGCACAGACGGTTAAGCTCAGTAAGCTTTCTTCTCTTTCTTTGGACGTTGGATTCAAGATAAACTCTCCATCCACAAGTCCTACCATAACAGCCGCCAAAGGTGTTGTGTATGGAACTGAAGAAATCAGAAGAGCAAAAGCTGCACCATTAATTGCAAGTATCTCCGGCAAGTTGTCATTTTCTACAGAAAGAACTGAACAGACAACCTGTACGTCATTTCTGTATCCCTTTGGGAACAACGGACGCAGTGGTCTGTCAATGGCTCTGCCTGAAAGAATCGCCTTTTCTGTAGGTCTTCCTTCTCTTTTGATAAAACCGCCAGGGATTTTACCTACGGCATACATTTTTTCTTCATAATCCACTGCCAATGGGAAAAAATCGATACCGTCTCTTGGCTTTTCAGAAGCATTGGCGTTGACCATAACCACTGTTTCACCGTAATTCATGAAGATTGCCGCATCAGACAGCATTCCTCTCTCTCCAAATTCAATACCGAAATTTCTTCCAGCTACTTGGATTTCTTTTTTAATTTGCATGAATTCATCTCCTTTTCTTTGCCCAAAGAGCTGAAGAAAAGCACTAAAGATTTCAATCCGATAGATTTTTTAAAAATCAAAAAATCAACACTGTCGTATTCTTTGATTTTTAAAAAACTTCAGATATTCTTCTATAATAAGCTTCTCCGGCTCATTGTAGCATGTTCACTTAATATAAAGCTTTAAGACCAGTATATACTAAAAGCCTGCTTTAGAAAAGCAGGCTCAGAGCACATTTTTTAATTATCTTCTGATTCCAAGCTTAGCAATGATATCTCTGTATCTTTCAATATCTTCAGCCATCAGATAGTTCAGAAGACCTCTTCTTTGACCTACCATCATCAGAAGACCTCTTCTGGAATGGTGATCCTTCTTATGGAACTTCAGATGCCCTGTCAAAGAGTTGATTCTCTCTGTAAGCAGTGCGATCTGCACTTCTGGTGAACCAGTGTCCCCTTCATGTCTTGCGTGTTCCTGGATGATTTCAAGCTTTCTTGCCTTATCCATTTTGCTGTACCTCCTAAATTTTATCCCCTATGACCACGAAAAAAGATAGCAACCCTAATCACGTAGTTCATGGTTCGTTAGGTATTATACCATATCAGAACTTATACTTCAATTACAATAATGTAGAAAGCACCTGATTTCTTGCATAATCCTCATCTTTCTTAAGCTGTTCCACCAGCTCATCTAAACTTGCATACTTCTCTTCATCCCGCATATACTCTACAAAATAGAGCTTCACTTCTTCTCCGTAGATCTCACGGTCAAAATCGAGAATAAAGGTTTCAATACTTAAGGACTTTCCGTCCACAGTTGGATTGTATCCCACTGATGTTATGCTTTTATGCAAAGTCCCATCCAGCATGAGATTCGTATAATAAACCCCAGTCTTGGGAATCACATATTTGGTGTCATAACTCATATTTGCTGTTGGAAAACCGATTTTCCGCCCTAGTTTTTTCCCACCGATCACAGTCCCTCTCAGCATAAACGGCTCAAAGAGAAGTTCATTGGCCTCTTTGATCTGTCCTTTCAAAATGAGGTTTCTGATTCTTGTGCTGCTGATGATATCATCATTACTCAGAGCGGCATCCATGACAAATAGTTTAAATCCATATCGTTCAGACATTTCTCTTAATGTATCAACATTCCCTTTGTTCTGGTATCCATACTTATAGTTGAATCCTACAACGAAGCCCTTTGCATTAAAGTCATGAATGAGACTCAGAATAAATTCTTCCGCTTCTGTTTGCATATATTCCATGGTGAAGGAGACAAAGATTGTCGCGTCCACCCCCTTAGCTTTTAACAAGTGGATCTTCTGCTGGTTATCCATAAGAAGCTTTGGTGCAAGCTCCGGTTTTGCTACAGTCAAAGGATGGTTCTTGAAGGTATAGACCGCACTCTTAAGCCTATCAGCCATAGCCTCATCCACCACTTTATGGATCAGTGTCATATGCCCTTTATGCAGTCCGTCAAAACTGCCCAAAGCAATATACGTCCCTTCTTTGAATTCCCCTTTGATATTTTCGTCTATCACAATCATTTTTAACCTCACATCAGATTTAGTTTCAAATAGAGGATATCTTCCGTCCGTTCAAGGATTCCAAGAAGCTTGCCTTGACCATCCAATCCCTTATAGTGTCCTGCCTTTATACTAGAAACCAATCTTTGATCTTTTACTTTCACACCATTGACGATAAGATTCAAGAAAACATCCGGAACGATCAATGCAGGAAAACTCTTCAGAACTTCCTCCATACCGATCAGATATTTCTCTACGCCTTCCTGTTCAAGCCGGCTCAGTGTAACAGATGCATCCTTCTGAAATCCACCTGTGGCTTCACGGACAAGACCAGTCATTATCGCACCGGAACCAAGCATTCGTCCCAGATCATCAATGATGCTTCTAACGTAAGTTCCCTTAGAGCAGCATAATAGAAATGAACCTTCACCTGAACTTTCGTCATAATCAATCAGGTGTATTTCAGATACATGGATCACACGTGCCTCACGGGGGATTTCCTTCCCATCTCTAGCAAGTTCATATAATCTTTTCCCTTGAACTTTAAGCGCTGAGAACATAGGTGGAATCTGTTTTGTTGTGCCCATAAAAGACTGAAGCACTTCAGTAACATTTGCCAGCTTTGGAAGAGGTTCTCCAGTTTCCTGAACTTCCCCAAAAGCATCCAACGTATCTGATATTTTACCAAACTGAAACGAAGCACGGTATATCTTTTCCCCGTCCATTATGTAATCCACAAGCTTTGTTGCTCTCCCAACACAAACTGGAAGAACCCCTTCTGCCTCCGGATCAAGAGTTCCAGTATGACCAACCTTTTTGATGCCGGTGATACGTTTCACCGAAGCCACCACCTGGAATGATGTCATACCTCTTTCTTTATAAATGTTCAGTACACCATTCAAGATGTCATCATCCTTTCAATCTCAGCAAGTATACGGGTTTTCGCCTGTGCAAGATCTTCTGCTTCGATGTTGCACCCCGCTGCACGGACGTGCCCACCACCACCAAACACAGCACATAATGCGCTGGCATCCAGATACTCTTTTGTTCTCACACTGACCCGGTAAAACCCTTCCGCTTCTTTGAAAAGAATAGACACTTCAGTTTCCTTCGGTTCCAGTCCGTAATTCACAATATCTCCAGTATCCCGATCCGATATGGATAAAACATTGAAGTCATTGGCTTCCAAATTCATCATGGACACTCTGCCTTCAAAATGACTCTCAAGAGTCATCAGTGCACGCCCTAAAAGCTTTACTTGCTTGAACGGAGACGTGGCAAAGAGCATCCGTTGAATTTTAGAGAAATTAACGCCGGTCTCCAGTAGCTTTGATGTGATGCACAGTGTTTTCGATGTCGTACTTGGAAACCTGAAGCTTCCGGTATCCATGACAATCCCTGTATACAGGCATTCCGCCATGGCTTCAGTCACAGGAATATTAAGTTCCCCCAGAAGCTCATATACTATTTCCGCTGTAGAGGCTGATTTGCTGTCCACATAATTGAGATTCCCATACATTTCATTAGAAACGTGGTGGTCCAGATTTATTTTGAATATGTCTGAAAACCCATCTCTTTCCATGGAAAGACGGTCTTTGTTGCCACAATCAAGACATATCAGCAATGTCCGGTCGTCTCTCAATGCATTCAGCTCTCCATACTCCTCATAAAGAGGAAGATAGGACAGGACTTCTGGTCCTGGTTCTTTTGAGAGCACATCCACTTCCTTGCCGATGCTTCTCAGCCCTAAGGTCAACCCCAAGGTACTACCCACAGCATCTCCATCGGGAGATGCATGGGCAACCACAGCAATTTTATTGAATTCGAGAATTTTATCTGCTATATCCCGCAATATCATACTTAATTTCCTTTTTGCTCATTGGCTTTTCGGATCAGCTCATCTATATGCATTCCTTTGTCGATGGTGTCATCCATCACAAAAATCAGTTCAGGTACATAGCGCAGCTGAATTCTCTTTCCCACTTCTCTTCGGATAAATCCTGCAGAGTTTTTCAGTCCTAGGAATGATTCTTCTTTCTGCTTCTCTGTCCCAAAAATGCTCGCATATACTTTTGCATATCTCAGATCTGATGTGACTTCCACATCTGTAATGGTAATCATGGCGGTAATCCGGGGATCTTTCAGTCCATTCATGATGATGGCAGAAATCTCTTTCTTCATCTCTTCGTTGATTCTTCCCGTTCTGTATTTTGCCATACTTTCACCTCATTTCTCACTCTCTAAAAGCTTCTTACAGTTCTTTACGTACAATAGACTCCATCACATAAGCTTCGATGATATCGCCTTCTTTGATCTCATTGAATTTCTCAATAGAAAGCCCGCATTCAAATCCTGCCAGAACTTCCTTCGCGTCATCCTTGAATCTCTTAAGAGAAGCAAGTTTTCCTTCATGGATAATCACACCATCTCTAAGAAGTCTGATTTCAGAATTTCTTGTGATTTTTCCATTCAGCACATAACATCCAGCGATGGTACCAATAGCAGATACTTTATAGGTCTGTCTGATTTCCACACGTCCCTGGACAACCTCTTTGATCTCTGGCGCAAGCATACCGATCATGGCAGCCTTGATGTCATCTACTGCATGGTAAATAACTCTGTAGGTCTTCACATAAACTTTTTCCTTTTCTGCAAGAACCTGCGCATTATTGTCAGGTCTGACATTGAACCCGATGACCACTGCATTGGATGCTGCCGCCAGGGATATATCTGTCTCTGTGACTGCACCAACACCACCATGAATCACACGTACTTTGATCTCATCCGTGGAAAGCTTCTCCAGTGTACCCTTCAATGCTTCAATGGAACCTTGCACATCCGCCTTGATGATGATTGGAAGTTCTTTAATCTTACCTTCCTTCACCTGGCTGTACAGATCTTCCAGAGATACTCTCATCGTACTCTGCTGAAGACTCTTTTCCTTGATCTTTCTCGCTTCCGCCATACCTCTGGCTGTCTTCTCGTCCTTGACTTCATGGAACTTGTCACCTGCCTGAGGCACTTCTGAAAGTCCAAGAATTTCCACTGGTATAGATGGTCCAGCACTCTTGATCTTCTTACCCTTGTCATCAAACATCGCACGGATTCTGCCGTAAGTGCTTCCTACAAGAATAGAATCTCCCACATTAAGCGTACCTTTTTGCACAAGAAGTGTTGCCACAGGTCCGCGGCCCTTATCAAGTTCTGATTCAATAACGGTTCCTGCTGCTCTTCTGTTTGAATCTGCTTTCAGCTCCTCAACTTCAGCAGTAAGAAGAACCATTTCCAGAAGATCATCGATTCCAATTCTCTGCTTAGCAGAAACAGGTACACAGATGGTGTCTCCACCCCACTCTTCTGCCACAAGACCATATTCAGTAAGTTCCTGCTTCACTCTGTCAATGTTTGCACCTTCAACATCAATCTTGTTGATGGCAACAATCATCGGAACGTTCGCTGCCTTACAGTGATTTATGGCTTCTGCGGTTTGAGGCATGATACCATCATCCGCTGCCACAACGAGGATAACAATATCTGTTACCTGGGCTCCTCTTGCTCTCATGGCTGTAAAGGCTTCATGGCCTGGGGTATCCAGGAACGTGATCTTTTCGCCATTGATGGTGATGGTGTAGGCTCCGATGTGCTGAGTAATACCTCCAGCTTCGCTTTCCGTTACTTTCGCCTTACGGATAGCATCCAGAAGTGATGTCTTACCGTGGTCAACGTGACCCATTACCGTAACAATCGGAGGTCTTTTTTCCAGATTCACATCCAGCAGATCTTCTTCTTTTTCATCTGATATTCCTGATGCATCGTCCTTAATCTTCACAATATCGATTTCCAGACGTTTTGCAGCTTTCTCAGCTGTCTCAAAGTCGATTTCCTGATTGATACCAGCCATGATTCCAGTGAAAATCAGCGCCTTTATAACTTCTGCCACAGGCTTCCCGAGCTTGTCAGCAAACTCCTTGACCGTGATAAATTCTCCGATTTCAACCTTCATATTCGCCAGAGCCGCTTCTTCCGCCTCAAGCTGTTCCTGTGCCAATTCTCTTCTTGTTTTCTTCTTCTTCTTTGCGAGGTTTACAACTTCTTCTTCAAGAATCTCCTCATATTCATCCACGATACTCTTCGTAACTTTACCTTCAGTATCCATGGAATCTTCCTTAACCGCTTCCTTATTTCCCTCTGAATCCCCTAGAAGTTCCTTGATGAGTGCAGCATCTTCTTCTTCCACAACACTCATATGATTCTTAACCTCTATCCCAAATTCATCCTTTAATAACGCGATCAACTCTTTACTTGATATCTCCAGTTCCTTTGCAAGCTCATACACTCTGATTTTTGACAATAGGACCACCTCCGTTTTTATTCTTCCATTCCTTTGCTGTTGTACTGTTCTTCGAGTTTTCTTGCCATGTTCCGGTCAGAAACTCCTACAACTGCAATTCCTTCATAACCCAATGCATATCCTAATTCATCAGGAGTGAAATCCTCAATATAAGGCACTTTATACTTTTCACAGTAACCTTTGAACTTATCCTTCGTATTCTCAGAAGCACCTTTGGACAAGATCAGAAGATACAACTTTCTCATCTTGATGGCTTCTTCGTTCTTGTTGTATCCCAAGATCAAATTCCCGGACTTTCTTGTCAGTCCCAGGAAGGACAGCATTTTATCCAACTTCCACCGCCTTCCGAAGATCATCATAGATCTCCTGGCTGATCGTGGTTTCCAAGTTTCTAGACAGTCTTTTGGTCTTAAAGGCCTTTTCCAGACAATCTGTACTCTTGCAAACATATGCACCTCTGCCGGGCTTTTTCCCAACCAAATCCAGAGAAATTTCTCCTTCTTTGTTCTTCACCACACGAATCAGTTCCTTTTTGGGTTTCATCTCCATGCAGCCGGTGCACATTCTCATTGGTATTTTTTTCACCTTCACGTAAAACACCTCTCTTTCCAGTTTAATTAAGCTTCTGAATCTTCCTCTTGGATATCAGTATCCTCCATAAGTTCAGATGCTGTTTCAGCTGTTTCAGCTTCTTCAGTGACTGCGTCCACTAGAATTTCTTCTGTTCTTACCACATCTTCTTCCAGTTCCGCTTTCTCCAGAAGTTCCTGCTCATACTGCTTCTTGCTCTTGATGTCAATTTTCCATCCAGTAAGTTTTGCCGCAAGCCTTACGTTCTGACCTTCTTTACCAATGGCCAGAGACAGCTGGTTGTCTTCCACCACTACCTTGCAGGCGTTTCCTTCATTCATGATGATAACATCCAGAACTTTAGCAGGGCTTAAAGCATTGGCAATGAACTCTTTAGGGTCCTTGGACCACTTGATGATGTCGATTTTTTCATTTCTCAGTTCATTCACGATGTTCTGTACTCTTGTTCCTCTTGGCCCAACACAAGCACCCATGGGCTCCACTTCTGAATCATTTGAATACACAGCAATCTTTGTTCTTGAACCAGCTTCTCTGGAAATAGCCTTGATTTCTACAATTCCTTCATAGATTTCAGGCACTTCCTTTTCAAAAAGCCTTTTGACCAGCCCAGGATGGGTTCTAGATACGGAAATCATCGGCCCCTTCGGATTCTGCTTCACTTCCACGATATACAGCAGAATCTTGTCATTGAACTGATAATTCTCTCCAGGAATCTGTTCCTGAGGTGTCAAAACTGTTTCTGTCTTTCCAAGGTCGATATAAATATTTCCCTTGTCTTTTCTTTGAACAGTTCCCATGATCACATCAAATTCTTTTTCATGATACTGATTATAGAGAATGCTTCTTTCCGCTTCTTTAATTCTCTGTGTGACAATCTGCTTCGCAGACTGAGCGGCCACACGCGCAAAATTAGCAGGAGTCACTTCGTTCTCCACCACATCCAGCAGTTCATATCTAGGATCGATTTCTTTTGCTTCTTCCAGAGAAATCTCATCTTGCGGATCCATCACTTCTTCTACAATTCTTCTCAAAGAGAATACCTTGATTTCACCTGTCTCTCTATCGATGTTGACTCTAACGTTCTGAGATCCGGAATTTACATAATTTTTTTTATATGCTGCAATCATCGCATCTTCGAGTGTCTCAAAAAGCATCTCCTCACTGATTCCCTTTTCCTCTGCGATGGCTTTTAATGCCAGAATAACTTCATCTTTCTTTTTCACAGTTGCCTTTGCCATTTTATCCTCCTTAGAATTTTTACAAATCTACTTCAATATTGATACTGCGAAGATTTTCAAATGTAACTTCCAATGACTTTTTGTCTTTTTCAACAAGAAGCCCTCCACTCTGAACTTCCTTCAGGACGCCAATGAACTTCTTGGAACCGTCCACCGGTTTCTTCGTTTTTATCTGAACTTTTTCTCCCACAGCTGCTTCCATATGAGCTTTAGTGAATAAAGTCCTGAAAACTCCTGGTGATGAAACTTCCAGATTGTAATCTTCAGAAATCGGATCCTTCTCATCCAGAATGTCACTGATCCTTCTGGAAACTGCTTCGCAGTCCGCAAGAGCAATTCCGTTCTCATGTTCAATATAGAATCGAAGAATGTTCATTCCGTCCTCATGGACATATTCCATATGATACATACCATATCCCAAAGCTTCAATTTCTTTCTGGAATAGCGGTTCCAGTTCCTTCCATTTTTCCATGGTCTCACCCCATTATAATTATTTGACAATTTTGTTTTGTGTTTTAAGTTTTTTCCTAATGAAAAACGCAACTAGATTACAGTTGCGCCACACAAAACGAAAGAGCGGGTTTTGCCCACTCTTCAAGTTCAAAGTTATTCTTCTTATAAATAATAACATAGTATTTGGAGAAATTCAACCCCTACAGATTGAAGAGAGAGAGCTGGTTTGTCTCGTCCATACCTTCAAGAGCGCCACAATTTGATAGCGTTTCAATGACTGTTTTAGAAATCTTGCAGCGTAATCGGAGATCCTCCTTAGAAATGAAAGGACTTCTCTGGGCTTCCTCATAAATGGACGTGGCTGCATTCACCCCCACACCCACGAGACAGCTCAGAGGCGGTCTGATTTCACCTTCTTCGATGAGAAACTTAGAGCCATGAGACAGGTAAAGATCCACTGGTTTGAACTTTAGCCCCCTCTTGTACATCTCATAAACAATCTCTAGTATCGTGATCATGTTTTTCTCTTTTGCTGAAATGTTGTTTCCAAGCTCATAGTATTCTTCCAGTTGTTTCTTCACAGCCACTTCGCCTTTCAATATCAGCTCTCCATCAAAATCCGATGCTCTGGTGGAATAATAAGCCGCATAATAAGCCAGTGGATAGTAGACTTTGAAATAAGCGATACGCATAGCCATCATGACATAAGCTACCGCATGCCCCTTTGGAAACATGTATTTGATTTTTTTGCAGGATTCGATATACCATTCCGGTACATTGTTCTCTCGCATGATGACTTCGTCCTCATCCTTGAGCCCTTTTCCTTTTCGAACACTCTCCATGATGGTGAATGCACGTTTTGCTGGTAACCCTTTATAAATCAGATACACCATAATATCATCACGAGTACTGATACATTCGCTCAGCGTTGTGAATCCCTCTTTAATGTAATACTGGGCATTATTCAGCCAAACATCCGTACCATGGGAAAGTCCTGATATTCTCACAAGGTCCGCAAAAGACTTAGGACTGGTATCCAGAAGCATCCCTCGGACAAACTTCGTCCCGAATTCCGGAAGACCTAAGGATCCCACTGGAATCCCCAGCTCCTCTTCTGTTACCCCCAAGGCTTTTGTAGACGTGAACAGAGAGATGACCTTCTCATCATTGAGAGGCAGAGATTTGGGGTCTATACCAGTCAGGTCCTGAAGCATTCTCAGCATGGTTGGGTCATCATGGCCAAGGATGTCAAGTTTCAGAAGCCTTCCTGAAATGGAGTGATAATCGAAATGGGTCGTTGTGATATCTGACGACTGATCATCCGCTGGCCTCTGAACAGGAGTGAAATTATGGACATCATTGTCCCTGGGCACTACCATGATGCCTCCAGGATGCTGTCCTGTGGTTCTTTTCACCCCTACAAGACCTAGGGAAAGCCGCTCG
Source organism: Proteiniclasticum ruminis DSM 24773 (assembly GCF_000701905.1). Classification (GTDB taxonomy): domain Bacteria; phylum Bacillota; class Clostridia; order Clostridiales; family Clostridiaceae; genus Proteiniclasticum; species Proteiniclasticum ruminis. The sequence goes on from NZ_JNKC01000001.1 coordinate 107,958, forward strand.
ACTTCCGCCGTGGGAAGATGCATTTCACGCTCCTCCAGATACTTTTTAACATAGGCATACGCGGTCTTATCCGCTACCGTGCCGATGGTGCCTGCTTTAAACACATAACCTTCCCCAAAGAGCTCCTCTGTGTATTTATGCACTACAGCCTGATACTCTCCCGAGAAGTTCAGATCGATATCAGGTTCTTTATCTCCTTCAAACCCAAGGAAGGTCTCAAAAGGAATATCATGGCCATCCCTCACATATGGAGTTCCGCATTGAGGACAGTCTTTCAGCGGCAAATCAGCTCCACTTGAAATACTTCCATCCAGGAAAAATTCATTATGTCTGCAAGACGGACAACGATAATGGGGTGGCAGGCCGTTCACTTCAGTGATGCCTGTAAAAGTAGCCACGAGAGAAGATCCGACAGAACCTCTCGATCCTACCAGGTATCCATCAGAAAGTGACTTTGCTACCAGTTTGTGCGCAATGAGATAAAGAACGGCATATCCATTGCTGATGATGGAGTTCAGCTCCTTTGTCACACGTTTTTCCACCACTTCAGGCAAGACATCGCCATAAAGTTTATGTGCTTCCGTCATGGTCATTTCCCTGATTTCCTCATCCGCCCCATCAATTTTGGGTGGGAATGTCCCCTTAGGGATGGGAAGAAAGTCCTCGATACTGTCTGCAATGAGGTTGGTGTTCTTCACCACAATCTCATAGGCTTTGTCACGGCCAAGATAGGAGAACGAAGCCAGCATCTCATCTGTGCTTCTGAAATACAGATCCAGATCATCATTCTGATTGTTGTACCCCTGAGATGCCAGGAGGATTTTCCGATAGAACTTGTCCTCTTTATTCAAGTAATGGACATCTCCAGTGGCCACCACAATTTTACCTTGAGATTCACCAAGAGAGATCAGTTTCCTATTTAGGTCTCTTAACCCTTCCATGTCCTGAATACGGCCGTCCTTAAGAAGATCCAGATTGTTTTCCACGGGCTGTACTTCGATGTAGTCATAGTAAGAGGCCATGGTCAGAATCTCATCTTCCGTTCGGCCCTCCATGATATATCGTACAAGCTCTGAATTGATACAGGCGGATCCCAATAAAAGTCCTTCCCTCTTTTGTTCCAGAACACTTTTTCTGATTCTAGGCTTCATGTGGAATGACTTCAGATGGGACTCCGTGACCATCTCATACAAATGCTTAAGACCAGTAAGATTCTTCACGAGAATTGTTGTATGATACATCGGCAGTTTTTTATAATCCATCTCTTTTTTGCTCCGCTCATTCAGTTCCCTGAAGGAATGGATTCCCATGGTTTCCATTTTTTCCATGGACTTTTGAAGAATCCTGTGCGTGGTCTTGGCATCATCCACCGCTCTATGATGAGACCCCATATCTATACCCAGATGTCTTGAAATAACATCCAGCCGGTGTCTCTTCAGATCAGGGTAGAGGAATCTCGCCATGGGTACTGTATCCATAATGGGATTATCAATGCTGCGGCCTACATCTGCCAGATTCTTCCGAATGAAGCCCACATCAAAGTATGCGTTATGAGCAACCAACGTAGAATTTCTGATGAAATCCTCGAACTGAAGAATCACCTCTCCAATAAGAGGAGCATCTTTCACCATGGTATCTGTGATTCCAGTCAGTTCGGTGATTTTAGATGGAATGGACCGCTCTGGATTGATGAAAGCCGAGAACTCATCAATGACCTCACCATCCCTCACCTTTACTGCTCCGATTTCGATGATCTTATCATTCATAGAAGAGAACCCTGTGGTTTCAATGTCGAATATCACAAGATCTTTCAATGTCTCATCTATGTTCTCAATGATGTTCATCTCGTCATTGACAACATAGGCTTCCATACCATAGATTGCTTTGACCCCTGTAGATTTCGCCTGATCCATGGCTTCAGGATAGGCCTGAACAACTCCGTGATCTGTAATGGCCACAGCACGGTGCCCAAAATCTTTGGCTAGTGAAAAAACAGACTTCGCTGAAGCCAGGGCATCCATACTGCTCATATTGGTATGCAGATGCAGTTCTACCCTTTTTTCAGCTGCCGTATCTTTTCTCTTTACTTTTTCCATTTTATAGATATCTCGTGCGATCATCGTCAGCTCTTTCGAGTACATATCCAGTGTGACGTTCCCTTTGAACCGAAAAACTTGGCCTGCCTTAATCGGAAGTTCTTCGCCTTCTTTCAGGAAGACTTTTACAGCAATAGAGCTGGAAAAATCCGTGACATACAGTACAAGAAGGGTTTTCCCATTTCTCAGTTTCTTCTCATCTGTTTTGAAAACCTCACCATCTATGACACAAATCCCAGCATTGTCATCCAGTTCTTTGATTCTGACACTTGGCTCTTTAATAGCTTTTCCAAAGATGACGTTCTCATCTTGAGATTTTTTCTGCCCCCTTGCAGGTTCATCAGAGGATGCTTTTCTGGCAGGCATCACCATTTTCGGCGCTTCCACCTTATGCTCTGCACTGGCTTGTGAATCTTGTCTTGCTGCCTGAAGCTCTTTATTTACATCAAGTTCTTTCCTTACAGGAGTTAGAGCGACATTCAGCACCGTTTCCGCATGGACACTCTGTCCGTAATATTGGGAAATCAGTGTTTCTATATGTTTAACCGCATCATGACTCCTAAAATTCGTAATGAGGGCTGGGCTGTAATGTTGGATTTTCAGATGTCCTTCTGCCAGATGGACATCTGCATCTTTTAAAAAATTATACCGAAGCGGTTCTGACAAAAAAATCCCCATGAGAACATCCTGGATATTCTCGTGGGTGAGCTTATCCAGGATATTGACAATCAGGGTATCACTTTCCTGTCCTGTAACATTCCTCATGAAATTACCGATGGGCTCTTTTACTTTTGGATCCAGAACCCGGAATGATTTTAGAAAGACTCTGAACTGATTTTGTTTTTTAAGATACTCAACTTTCAGCACATCCTGAATCTTATACGCAGAGAGTGAGGACTCTTTGCTGAGCAGGTGATTAATTTCCAATCAAAGCCCTCCTCCTTTCCTGATCTTTACAGTTTGTCAATTTCTTCTAAAAGAGCTGCTACCAGCTCCTCTTCTTTCACTCTTCGTATAATGAGGCCCTTCTTGAATATCAGTCCCATGCCGTTTCCTCCAGCGATACCGATATCTGCTTCTCTGGCTTCGCCAGGTCCGTTGACCACACATCCCATAACTGCGACTTTAATATTTTTCTTGCTGTCTTTTAGCGCATCTTCCACTTGGTTCGCAATTCCAATCAGATCAATTTGAGTCCTTCCACAAGTAGGACAAGACACAAATTCAATACCATCTTTCAGATGCCCTACAGACTTTAGAATCTCTCTTCCAACTTTTATTTCATCAATGCTGTCACCTGTTAAGGATACTCTTATGGTATCCCCAATGCCCTCGGACAGAAGGCCTCCGATACCAACAGAGCTTTTGATGGTCCCTCTCCAAGGTGTCCCAGCTTCCGTTACGCCCAGATGGAGCGGATAGTCCACTTCTTTAGAGAGCAAACGGTAGCTGTTCATCATGGTCATGACATCAGAGGACTTTATCGAAATGATCGTGTCATAAAAATTGGCATCCTCCAGAAGCTCGACATGACGAAGCGCACTCTCCACCAAAGCTTCAGGTGTCACATGACCATACTTTTCAAGAAGATCTTTCTCCAGCGAACCTGAGTTCACTCCCACTCGGATGGGAATCCCTTTTTCTTTACAGACTTCTGCCAGAAGACGAACTTTGTCTTTCCCACCGATGTTTCCCGGATTAATTCTCAGTTTTGAGATTCCGTTTTCAATGCTCTTCAACGCCAGACGGTAATCAAAGTGAATATCTGCGACAACTGGTATTGGAAGCTGCCTTGTGATCTCCTTCAGTGCTTCAGCTGCCTCCATATCTGGCACAGCCACACGGATGATATCACACCCTGCCACCATCAAAGCTCTTGTCTGGTCTAATGTAGCTTCAATATTTCGTGTATCGGTATTTGTCATAGACTGTACACTGATCTTACTGTCTCCGCCCACATAAATATTCTTAATTTTTATTTTTCTCGTTGGTCGACGTTCAATCATCAGAAGCCTCCTGGTAAAAAGATATCCTTAAATGTAATCAGCAGCATGAAACTCATGAGTATGGCAAAACCGATGGTGTTCCATACACCGACAAACTTGTCCGGAATTTTCCTTCTGCTGACCATTTCCACCAAAAGAATCAGGATCCATCCTCCATCCAGTGCTGGAAATGGAATAAGGTTCAGAACCGCCAGATTAATGCTGAGGAATGCAGCAAAGGATGCCAGATTCCACAAGGAAACACTCGCGACTTCTGTCGAGATTTTAAAGATTGTGACCGGACCACCAAAATCATTGATGGAAGCTCGTCCAGTGAAAAGCACCTTTAAGGAAAATATTGTTTGAGCAATCAATGATCTGCCCTGATTAAACGCAGCACCAATGCTTTCAAAAACACCTGGATCAGTATCTGAAACAGGTACAACGCCTACAAGAGCTCTTCCTTCAGATTCCATCGGTGTAAGTTTCTTTACGACCCTGCCATTTGCTGTCTCAAGTTCAAGAGTAACATCTTGTAAACCGTTATAAGCAATATAGGTAGAAACATCCTGAAATGTATAAGCTTTTTCCCCATTGACACCAACAATTTTGTCACCCGCCATAATGCCTGCTTCCTCAGCGGGAGAGCCAGGAATTACTTCTGAAATCACATTACTGGAATACCCGTTGAAAATCACGATGACAAAGAGGACTGAAACAGCCATGATGATGTTCATAATGGGTCCCGCTGCAATAATACTGATTTTCCTGAGAGGGCTTTTGGAGAAGAAGGAACCCTCCCCTTCCTCATCTGCAGTTTCTCCGTACATCTTCACAGAACCACCGATGGGCAGTATTTTTAAAGAATACAGGGTGTTCTTTCCCTGCTTCTTGAAAATTCTGGGACCCATACCTACAGAAAACTCTTCTACAGTGACGCCATTGAGTCTGGCAACGATAAAATGGCCGAATTCATGCCCAAGGACCAGAAGCCCAAAGGCAAATATTGATAATGCTAAATACATGTTCTCACCTCTTCATTTTGTTTCGGACAAAAGCTTTTACTTCATCATGGGCAGAAATCACTTTTTCAAGAGAGATTTCCCCCAGATCCCTATAGGCATCCATCGCCTGTTCCACTACTTCTACAATTTCATGATACCTTATCTGATTCTCCAGGAATAAAGCAACCGCTTCTTCATTGGCGCTGTTCATTACTGCAGTCTGAAGGCCTCCTCTTTTACCAGCTGTATATGCCAAGTCCAGCGCTCTGAACGTATTCCTGTCCGGAGCCTCAAAGGTCAGCTTTGATATCTCCAATAAGTTCAATGGTTTTGCAACAGGGCTTGTTCTATCGGGATAATTGAGCGCGTACTGTATTGGCAGTCTCATATCCGGTGCTCCAAGCTGAGCAATGACACTGTTGTCCACAAACTCGACCATGGAATGAATAATGCTTTCAGGATGCACCAGAACCTCGATCTGATCATATTCCACATCAAACAGCCATTTGGCTTCGATTACCTCCAGCCCTTTGTTCATAAGGGTGGAGGAGTCGATGGTGATTTTAGCTCCCATCACCCAGTTCGGATGTTTTAAAGCCATCTCGCGGGTGACAGTTCTTAGAAATGCCTGATCTTTCCCTCTGAAGGGACCACCAGAAGCAGTCAGGATAATCTTTTGTATTTCTTTGTGTTTTGATCCCTGAAGACTCTGAAAAACTGCAGAGTGTTCAGAATCCACTGGTAGAATACGCACGCCATACTTTTTAGCAAGCGGCATAACAAGTTCTCCAGCTGCAACAAGGGTTTCTTTATTCGCAAGTGCGATATTTTTTCCACTCTCAATGGCAGCAATGGTTGGTTTAAGCCCTACCATACCCACCAAAGAAGTCACAACAGTATCTGTGACTGGAAGAGTTGAGATATGGATGAGCCCCTCAGAACCATACGACGCTTCTCCTTGAAACCCTATGGATTTCAGCATCTCTTCCGCTTCCGTTTTTAACGACTCATCTGTCACTGCCACAGCACTTGGATGGAACTCCTCAATGATGTCTTTCAACACCGAAAGGTTTTTATGTACCGTAACCCCTGATAATACAATACCTTTTTCTTTTCTTAGGACATCCAGCGTTTGTGTTCCTATGGATCCGGATGCACCAATAATCGCAATATTCTTCAAATGGGATAACCCCTTTCTTTTCGAAATCTGGTTGAATTTATTATACTAGAGAATTATTAAGAAATTCCTACAAAAAAATGATACTTGGAATCAGATCACCTCGAGACCAACTCCAGATGCTCTATTATTCTAACACAAATCTTCATTACACTCCATGAAGATACTCTGAACGTACACAGCGTTCTGTGCTTCGAGTTCATAAAATCAAAAGAGTCCGAAGATAACTTCGGACTCTTTACATGTCATTCAAAAATGTCATTATTTGGTTCTTTTCAGCAGAAGGGTCAGAATATAGTTGTTCAGCGAACGGTTCTCTTTTTCGGCTTCCTTCAACAGTTCTTCCTTCAGTTCTACTGGTAATGTAAACAGTATCTTGGTTTTAGGCTCTTTTTTCATAAGCTCCCTCCTCTTTGTACATATGACAAATTTACTGTTGTATATACTATACCTCTTGCCTCGGGACAATACAATATATATTATTTAAAATTCTTATGAACATCTTTAATTTTTTGGTATCAAAATGAAAAAGAGCCATGCCAAAGGAATGACTCTTTTTTATACAAGGATGTGCAGCCATGAAACTACGGCATCACGTCACATTCTATAAAACATACGTTGTATAGACATACACAATGAGGGCAACAAATAAGATAGAATCAAACCTGTCAAGTACTCCACCATGTCCAGGAATCAGCTTAGGATAATCCTTCTCCCCTGCATACCGTTTGATTGCAGATGCTGCCAAATCTCCAATTTGTCCAAAAAACGCACCAACAAGGCCGATGAATGCAAAATGAACAATATTTGCACCAGATTCTGCTGAAATAAAATATCCGAGAATCAAAGCTCCAATGGTTCCTCCAAGTAAACCGCCAACCGCTCCTTCCACAGTCTTTTTGGGGCTCACACGCTCATTGAGCTTATGTTTCCCAAACAGTCTTCCAGAATAGTAGGCCAAGGTATCACAACCCCATGAGATCACAAAAACAAGAGGAACATAGTACATTCCGTATTCTTTATCGCCCAGAAGCAAAAGAAAACTGAATAAAACCCCAGTGTACACAAATCCTGAGACAGTGATCCCAACATCTGTGATGTTTATCTTTTCATCAAAGACCATGTAGATAAATAAAAGCGCCGTCATAAGGGCCACTAGAACCCCCACATGTGCCAGCGGATCAGAAGCAAACAGCACCACCGCATAATAGGAGATCAGTGCACCGTATCCTATAAGGGATAACGGATGATGACCTTTCTTCCGGACTACATGAAAATATTCAAACAGTCCACGGAAAGACAGAAAAAGCACTGCTGCTTTTAAATACCATCCGCCCAAAAAAATCAGAAGTAGAAATGGAGCCAGAATCAGTGCTCCTATATATCGATTATTCACCCTTTACTCCCCCAAATCGGCGGTCTCGTTTCTGATAATCTGAAATTGCCTGTCTCAGATGTGCTTCAGTGAAATCCGGCCAAAAAATCTGATTGAACCATAGTTCGCTGTATGCGCCTTGATAGAGCAGAAAATTAGACAGCCTGAGTTCTCCACTGGGTCTTATGATCAGTTCCGGGTCTGGCTGTCCTTTTGTATACAAAAACTCTTTGAAAGACTCCTCTGAAAGGTCTTCCATAGAAAACTTGCGCTCTTCTACTGCTTGAACAAGTTCTCTGATACCATGAAGTATCTCTTCCCGTCCACCATAATTCAACGCAAGGTTCATCTGTACGCCTGTGTTGTTCTGCGTCATTTCCTTGGCTTCTTTCAGCGCCTCCTGAGCCTTTATGGGAAGTCTGTCCGTATTCCCCACATAGTTCACCACGACGTTGTTTTCATGAAGCTCTTTCAGCTCATTTTTCAGATATTCAATAAGAAGAGACATCAGGGCATTCACTTCATCTTTAGGCCGTTTCCAGTTTTCAGTGGAAAAAGCATAGAGGGTCAGGAACCTGACCCCTAAGCGATTGCATTCTTTTAGTATTCTTCTTATAGTCTCCACTCCCGCCTTATGACCCATGGTTCTTGGCAGATTTCTCTTCTTTGCCCACCTGCCATTGCCATCCATAATAATGCCAATATGCTTCGGGATTCTCTCCATATCCAGCACTGCTTCGGTCGCTTCCACTGGACCAGTCTTCTTAAAAATACTAAACATGTCTTACCTTCTTTCAAATGGAAACTATACAGTCATGATCTCTTTTTCTTTATTCTGCAGAATCTTGTCTACTTTCTTGATGAAATCATCCACTTTTTTCTGAACATCTTCTTCGCCCTTCTTCACTTCATCTTCAGAGACTTCTTTCTTCATTCCTTTGATCTTTTCAATGACATCTCTTCTAATAGATCTGATGGCAATCTTTGCCTCTTCGCCTTTTTTATGTACTACCTTTACCAGATTCTTTCTGGTTTCTTCTGTCAGTTCAGGCACGATGAGACGAATGACTGATCCATCATTATTCGGATTGATGTTCAGCTCGGACATATTGATGGCTTTTTCAATGGCTTTCAAGGCAGACTTTTCCCAAGGTGTGATCATAAGCACTCTTGGTTCTGGTGATGATACATTACCTACCTGGCTGATTGGAACCATGCTTCCATAATACTCCACTTCGATTCGGTCCAGCATGGTAGGATTGGCCCGTCCAGCTTTTAATGTGGCAAGTTCAGCCTCCAGATTGCTGATGGACTTTCCCATCTTTTCTTCCATGGTTTTCATTAAATCTTTAAACATAGTCGATCCTCCTATTATTTGTTATTCTGGTTATTCTTTACAGTCGATAATAGTACCATTGGCTTCACCCAGTATGGCTTTTAGAATATTTCCTTCTCCGTCAAGACCAAAGACTATGATTGGAATTTCATTGTCTTTGCACAGTGTAATTGCTGTAATATCCATGACTTTAAGATCTTTCTCAATTACATCACGGTAGGTTAATTTTTCAAATTTAACCGCTTCCGGATAAATGTTGGGATCCATATCATAAACTCCGTCCACTTTCTTCGCAAGAAGAATGCATTCTGCGTCAATTTCCGCCGCACGAAGTGCTGCTGCCGTGTCAGTTGTGAAATAAGGGTTTCCTGAACCAGCCGCAAAGATCACTACCCGGCCTTTTTCCAGATGCCTGACAGCACGCCTTCTGATAAAAGGCTCCGCAATCTCCCGCATTTCAATGGCAGACTGCACTCTAGTTTCAATGCCGAGGTCTTCTAATGAGTTTTGCAGTGCAAGTGCATTGATACAAGTGGCAAGCATTCCCATATTGTCTGCTGTCACTCGATCCATTCCACTTCCCTCACGCCCTCTCCAAATGTTTCCTGCGCCAATGACTGCCCCCACTTCAACGCCCATATCCACAAGAGCTTTGATTTCTTCGGCAATTCTTTTGGCTACAGCAAAATCTATGCCAAATCCATTTTTACCAGCCAATGATTCGCCAGACAGTTTCAGCATGACTCGTTTGTATTTCGGTTCACTCATAATAACCTCCGTATATTGCGTTATAGTACCATTCTAACAATTATTTCAAAAAAAGAGAACACCAAGGTGTTCTCTTTTTCGTTCTTTCGAATCCTTGTTTTGCTTTTTACTTGTTTTGTCCCATCTGAGCAGCTACTTCTGCAGCAAAATCTACTTCTTCTTTTTCGATTCCTTCGCCCTTCTCAAATCTCACAAACTTCACAAGCTTGATGTTTCCAAGCTTCTTGGACTCTTCCTTTACAAATGCCTCAATGGAGAGGTCAGGGTTCTTAACGAACATCTGATTCACAAGACAAACTTCCTTGAAGAACTTGTTGATTCTTCCATCAACCATCTTATCAACGATCTTTTCTGGCTTACCTTCGTTCAGTGCCTGTACCCGGTAGATTTCTCTTTCTCTTTCAATGGTATCTGCATCTACAGAGGAGTTGTCAAGGAACTGAGGATTCAGCGCAGCTACGTGCATTGCTACATCCTTAGCTACAGATGCAACTTCCTGTGAAGCATTTTCAGCGTCAACCTGAACCAGAACACCAATCTTTCCGCCCATATGGATGTAAGAGGATACCAGTCCTGCTGGAGCTTCCATCTTCTCATATCTTCTCAGGTTCATGTTTTCACCTAGCTTAGCGATAAGCGCAGTGATTGCATCCTGGATGGTAGCGTCGCCGTATGGAAGTGCTTTCACAGCTTCCAGACTGTCTACGTTGCTTTCAGCTACAGCTTTAGCAATATCATTAGCAAGAGCTACAAAAGCTTCATTTGCCGATACGAAGTCTGTTTCACAGTTCAGCTCTATAATAGAAGCATTCTTCAGATCATCGGATACATATGTTGCGATGACACCTTCAGCAGCTACTCTTCCAGACTTCTTCGCAGCGGAAGCAAGTCCCTTTTCTCTCAGGATATCAACAGCCTTTTCTAAATCTCCTTCAGCCTGGGTCAGAGCCTTCTTACAGTCCATCATACCAGCGCCGGTCTTATCTCTTAATTCTTTTACAGCTTGTGCACTAATCACAGTTTATTCCTCCTAAAAATTCATTTCAAATATTGGTCACTCTATAAGAAAAGGTAAATGGAAAACCACCTACCTTTCACTTTTTACTCTGCTATTTCTTCACCCTGTCTAGCTTCAAGAATGGCATCTCCCAGTCTAGCTGTAATCAGCTTAACCGCTCTGATGGCATCATCGTTTCCAGGAATGATGTAATCAATTTCGTCTGGATCGCAGTTTGTATCAACGATAGCAACGATTGGAATATTCAGTGCTTTTGCTTCTGCAATTGCAATTCTTTCTTTTCTTGGGTCAACAATGAAGATTGCTCCAATGTTGTTTACATCAAGATTCTTGATACCGCCAAGGTTCTTTTCGAGTTTTTCAAGCTCATTCATAAGAGCTGCTACTTCCTTCTTTGGAAGAACTTCAAAAGTACCATCTTCCTGCATAACGCGGATTTCTTCCATTCTAGCAATTCTCTTCTTGATGGTGCCGAAGTTTGTCAGCATACCGCCAAGCCATCTGTTGTTTACAAAGTGCATGTTTGCTCTCAGCGCTTCTTCCTGAATTGCTTCCTGAGCCTGCTTCTTTGTACCAACGAAAAGAATGTCCTTACCTTCAGCTGCGACTTCTCTAACGAAATCATAAGCTACGTCGATAAGCTTCACAGTCTTCTGAAGATCGATGATATAGATCCCGTTTCTCTCTGTGAAAATGTATGGAGCCATCTTAGGGTTCCATCTTCTGGTCTGGTGACCAAAGTGAACACCAGCTTCTAAAAGCTGTTTCATTGAAATTACTGCCATTTTTTTTACCTCCTGGTTTTTAACCTTCCATCCACTTCATTTCTCAGAGAAACCCTTTCAGGCAACCTCTCTGAAATCAGTGAATGTGATTATTTTTATCCTAAAGTAGTATACCATAAGCTTCCTTCAGAAGCAACAAAAACCAGTTTGAAACTGGTTTTTATCTAAAATTCAATTTTTCTTCGTTAGACCAACAGGATTATTTACGGATATCCAGTTTTTCCAGAAGTTTATCATTCAGAATTGTGATTCTGGTCCCCTTCATTCCTAGGGATCTGGATTTAATTACACCAGCACTTTCCAGCTTTCTCAGCGCATTGACAATAACAGACCTGGTGATTCCGACTTTATCAGCAATTCTAGATGCAACAAGAAGTCCCTCATCTCCATCCAGTTCTCTGAAAATATGGTTCACGGCTTCCTTCTCACTGTAGGAGAGCGTCTGAATCGCCAAATCCACCACATCATTCTTTCTCTGGTCTTCTTCACTTTCCAGCTGTTTCGATCTGAGGATCTCAAGACCGATGATTGTTGCAGAATACTCAGCAAGAACGATATCCTCGTCTGTATATTCCCCTTCAAGAGATACAAGAATCAGTGTACCTAACCGCTCGCGATTTCCGTTTATAGGCACGATGGTCGTAATCTTATCCTTGCCTTCATATTCCTTCTCAATGTTCAGCACATACCGTTCATCTGCACTGAGATTCACTAATGTTTCACCAATCTTGAGAAGTGTATCATTATAATCGTCGCTGTATTTCATCTCTTCCAATACAGATGAATACTCATCTTTTGTTGTGAATGGATATGTGAACTTATGACCTAAGATCTTACCTCTTCGGCTGACCACATACACATCGGAATGGAGCTCCTCGCTTAAGATTTCGCAAATATCATCAAAAACAACAGGTTCAGTTCCTGATTTTTGAAGGATCTTATTGAGTTTTCTTGTCTTATTTAATAATGACATCGTTATCCCCCTTACTCCTATGCTAATATTGTGAATATTTTGAATTGTTACCGGTCCATCAAGATGATATCATAAATTAAAGGATTATTCAATAATTTTGCACAATTCAAAATCCTTTTTTCTTGAGACAAACATTTATAAAAATGATTATTTTTTCGACTTCTTGATGAATATATAATAATTTCCAATGAAGACTCTTCATGAGTATCTGATTAATTTAGGATACAAAATCAAAGTTTCTCGAAACTATGATGATTTTCCTACGAGACAATGAATTAAATAAATATTTCTGTAAAACCGATGAATTGTATTCTCAAATAAATTTACAAATTTTCAAAAAACAAAGACTTATAAAGTATATACTCTTTCCAAACCGAAAGCAATAAGAAAAGGAAAAGGTGCTCTCATGCATCTTTTCCCTTTTCCTTCATTTTGGGCGAAGACTTCATTATTCTTCTTCGCTTGCTTTTTCCACTTTTTTCTTATAACCGCATCCCTCTGTCGCACAATCCAAATAGGTTCCGTCTTTCTTGGAATACTTTTTGTAAAGTAGACCATTACACTGCGGACACGATTCTTTCACTGGTTCATACCAGCTGACATAATTACATTCGGGATATCTGGAACAGCCAAAAAACTTCTTTCCTTTTCTGGATTTTCTCTGGAGAACATCTCCTTCATGGCAGGTGGGACATTTAACATCCAGCTTCTCCACAATGGCTTTCGTGTTTTTACAGTCCGGATAACCGGAACACGCCAGGAATTTCCCAAATCTTCCATTCTTTATGACAAAATGTTTGCCACACTTGTCACAGAGTTCGTCAGAAATCTCATCTTCAATGGTAATTTTGGAGACGGTACTCTCTGCGTGATCAATATCTTTTTTCAGTGGAGCATAGAAACTTCCAACAACTTCTTTCCATGTCTCCTTGCCCTCTTCAATCAGGTCCAATCTGGACTCCATATCTGCGGTGAACTCCACATCCACAATATCTTTAAAATAGGAGCTCATGAGATCATTGACGATCTTTCCCAGATCTGTAGGAAGCAGACTCTTTTTGTCTCTTTCCACATAAAGTCTGTTCAGAAGAGTCGAAATAGTTGGTGCATATGTGGAAGGACGGCCTATACCAAGCTCTTCCAATGTCTTAACAAAACTGGCTTCCGTATATCTTGCCGGAGGCTGCGTAAAGTGCTGATTGAGCTTTATTTCCCTGCTGTCGAGAACTTCATTCTCATCTAGCTCTGGTATTGCGGTATTCTCCTCCTCCTCCTCACTCTGGTAATCATAAAGCTTCATAAATCCATCAAAGGCTACGGAAGAACCACTGGCTCTGAACTTATAATCACCGTTAAGGACTTCCAGCGATATGGTATTCAACTTACAGCTGGCCATCTGACTGGCTACAAATCTTTCCCAAATGAGCTTATAAAGCTTGTACTCCTCTGATTTCAGACTGTCTTTCACTAGTTCTGGTGTGAGCTGCACATTGGAAGGTCTGATGGCTTCATGAGCATCCTGTGCATTCTTTTTTCCTTTATACACCCTTGGTGTGCTGGGATAATAGCTCTTTCCAAAATTCGTTTCAATGAACTCTTTTGCTGCAGTCTGGGCTTCATCCGATACTCTGGTGGAATCTGTTCTCATATAGGTGATGAGACCAACCGAACCATGCCCCTTCACTTCCATACCTTCATAAAGCTTCTGAGCAATACTCATGGTCCTTCGGGTTTGATAATTCAGTCTTTTAGATGCTTCCTGCTGCAGGGTTGATGTGATAAAAGGCGCCAGTGGATTCTTTAGTTTGGTGCTCTTCTTTATGCTGGAAACCACAAAAGAACCGCTCTTCAGATCCTTTTCAATCTTCTGTGCCTCTTTCTCCGTTTCGATTTCAACTTTCTTGTTCTTATACTGTGCGAGTTTTGTGCGGATGGTCTTCTTTCCTTTTAACAGGTCCGCCTCAATACTCCAATATTCTTTGGAAACAAACTTCTCAATTTCTTTCTCTCTGTCACAGATGAGTTTAAGTGCAACGGACTGGACTCGTCCTGCACTAAGTCCCCATTTGACATTTCTCCACAGAATAGGACTGATTTCATAACCAACGAGCCTATCCACAACACGTCTCGCCTGTTGGGCATCAAACACTTTCTGGTTAATGGGTCTCGCATTCTTGATGGATTTCTTGACCGCATCCTTCGTGATCTCATTGAATTCAATACGGATGTTCTCTTCTGGATTGAGCTTCAGTATTTGAGCAAGATGGAAACTTATGGCTTCTCCTTCACGGTCAGGGTCAGTTGCCAGATAAACTTTGTCTGCTTTTTTAGCCTCTTTTCTGAGTTTAGCAAGCAGATCTCCCTTGCCCCTGATGGTGATGTATTTAGGCTCAAAATTATCCTCCACATTTACGCCAAGCTGGCTTTTTGGCAGATCCCGAATATGCCCCATGGATGCTTCCACAGTATATCCCGCTCCCAAATACTTTTTGATGGTTTTTGCTTTAGCTGGTGATTCAACGATTACTAATTTCTGACTCATACATTCTCCCTTAAAGGTATATTCATACACTATATTAATGGAATATCTAAATTCTCGATTCATATTCCAGTTATTCACCTTACTGGTGAACTTTGTGAATTAATTCCATATTCTATACCATGAAATTTGAAATGTCAAAAGAATATTTATCTGAACAGCATGAATACCTTAGCAAAAACACGTACAAACCTCATTTCCCCCTCTAGATTTCTTCAAATCACTCCGTCCCTTTATGGCGTTTTCTGAAATCCTCAGAAAAATCCCTACTATTATATAGTATGCCGGCTCCCAGTTCTATGAGGTGATTACATCCCTGCCCCCAAGGAGATTCTGCTTGGTGGGGTACAGCATGAACCTCTCTGTTGATCTCCACACCGTAGGTCGCTGTATGCAAGGAACCGCTTTTCATAGATGCTTCAGTGACAACAATATCTTCTGATAAAGCAGCAATGATTCTGTTTCTCATGGGAAATGTCCATTTTTCAGGTTTGAACCCGCGAGGATACTCAGACAACAGAAGTCCACTGGTTGAAATACTCTTGAAAAGTTCCGCATTTTCTTTTGGGTAGTCAATCCCAAGGCCGCATCCCAGCACACAAATGGTGGTGTTTCCATCTTGAAGAGCAGTCCTGTGGGCTGCTGTATCAACCCCTCTGGCTCCACCACTGATTATGGTGATGTTGTAAAGAGAAAGCTCTCTTACGATGTTCTTCGTTATTTTCAGTCCATATGCAGAAGGAGCCCTTGAGCCTACAACAGCTACAGCAGCTTCTTTCAGCAGCTTTTTTTCCCCTCGATAATAGAGTAGTAAAGGAGGATTTGATAAATCATACAGCTTCTCTGGATAATCCTCATCTCCGATGAGGAGAAAAGGCTCAGCTCCAGTACGTATATTCCCCGGAGAAACCGTATCCCCAAACATCATTTTCCTTTTCTCCGTATAGGTACCGAAGGAGAATGCCGCAAAGAGCCGCTGCTTTCTGGACAGCGACATATAAAGCTCACGTTCCATAATAAAACCTCCACATAAATATAGTATCAAGTACTACTATTATCGGGGAGGTTTGTAGTTCTATTCAGTTTACTGCTGTTCTGTCATTTCAGGATATTCGAAAGAAAAGAAATCCTGTGTATAGGGGTTGCTCCCTTCTCCTGCAAAGCATCCAGATGATCTTTGCTGCCATAGCCTGCATTATGATCAAATCCGTATTGCGGATAATATAACGCATAGTTTTCCATCAGCCTGTCCCGGTGCACCTTGGCAATGATGGATGCACAAGCGATAGAGGCACTGATTGTGTCCCCTTTCACCAGTGCAATGTTTTGCCCCTGATAGTCTTTGATCTTATATCCATCAGAAAGAACCAGCTCCGGTACCACAGAAAGGGTACGAACCGCTCCACGAAACACTTCATGATTGCAATACGAAATCCCAAGGCGGTCAATATCAAGATTGCTCATTTCATAGATGCTGTAAGATACCGCTTTTTCTTTAATAATTTCCGCAAGAATCTCCCGGTTCTTCTTTGATATTTTTTTCGAGTCATCGATCCCTAAAATCATTTCCGTAAATGTATCATCCATGGGCAGAATCACCGCTGCGCCCACGATAGGCCCTGCCAAGGGTCCTCTTCCCACTTCATCCACTCCGCAGACAATTTTACCATAGGAAAGATCGTGCTGATATAAAGCTTTTACACGCAGTCTCTCTCTCTCTTCTGCTTCCTTGGACTTTTTCAGACTGAGTCCTATCCCTTGAACTGCTTTCCGATGGTCTTCAAGAAGAGCAGCTATCCATTCTTCTCTATTTTCCAGAACCAGTTCTGAGTGTTCTTTCACGTACTTTCTGATGGCTGCTGCGCTCTCACTTAATATCTCCGGTTTATTCATGCTCTGGCCACTCCAACGAGATTTTTCCTAGCTTGCCGCTTCTGAATTCATCCAGGAGCATCACTGCTACTCTTGTATAATCAATTTCGCCGCCTTTAATGATAGAGCCTCTTATTCTCGCAATCTTCTCCAGATTCTCTAGAGGCTCTTCACTAAGACTCTCCAGTCCATAACGATCCATAAGCCTCTTCCCATAGTGATTCGAAAGCTTTTCCACCAGTCTCAAGGCGAGGGTTTCGATATCCATGATCTCATCTTTAATCGCTCCTGTAAAAGCCAGATTAAGAGATGTTTCTTCCTCAAATTTAGGCCATAGAATTCCAGGTGTATCCAGAAGTTCGATACCATCCTTGGTCTTGATCCACTGTTTGTTCTTCGTTACTCCAGGCCTATCCCCAACCTTTGCGATGGCGTTTTTCGCCATGCGGTTGATGAAGGAGCTCTTTCCTACATTAGGAATCCCGACCACCATCACTCTGATGTGATAGTTCACAATCCCACGTTCCCGGCTTCTCTCCAGCTTTTCTTTCAGAAGCTCATTCAGTGCTGGTTTGATATTATTCAACCCTTTTCCTGTGAGAGAATTGACCTCCAGCACCATCGTTGTGGTATTTTCAAGCTCCTTTTTCCATTTCCTCGTAACCTGGTCTTCAGCCATATCCGATTTATTGAGCAGTATAATCCTGGGCTTTCCTTCCACGAGTTTTTCTATTTCCGGATTGGTGGATGATGAAACAATTCGCGCATCACGAATCTCTATTACTGCATCCACAAGCTTCAGATTAGCAGAAATTTCCCGGCGGGTTTTCACCATATGTCCGGGGAACCAATTGATTTTTTTCATGTCCATAAAGATCACTTCCTTTACTGGAGATGGAACCAGTATCTTGCAACCCGGTTCTCTCCGTCTTCCATTATGTTTTCAAAGATTCCACCGCACTTTTCTATGGTCTTTTCTGATGCGGTATTTCCTACAGTACAAGTGACTAGAATCTTCTTAAGTCCCTTTAACTTTGCATAGCGTAGAGTTTTTTCAAGCATATATGTGGCATATCCATTTTTTCTCTCTTCTGGATGAACGCCATAACCGATCTGCCCCCCAACAGCAAGCAGATAAGCATTCAAAGAATGTCTCAATGTACAGGCACCAACGATGGTGTCACCGCTAAACAAAAACCATACTTCTTGAGTGACAAAGGGTTCTTCCGCTACGGTTTCAAGATCTCTTGTATTCTTCAGCCAATCTCCGAAAGACAAAGACCCGAGTTTCGCCGCATGAGGGACAAGATTAAGACCTCTCTCTTTCCATGCATCATTATATCTCAGAATCTCTTCCATCATGGTCTCATCAGGTTTTAACAGCCGCAGCATGAGCTTCCCTCCAGATACATTTACTTCTATTATATGCGATTTTCTTCTTATTTCTTCCTATAAAAACAAAAAAGAGACTAAAAGCCTCTTTTTTATCATCTTATCTAGCGTTTTTAACCTTTGCAGCCTTACCAACTCTGTCTCTTAGGTAGAACAGCTTAGCTCTTCTTACTCTACCCTTTCTGACAACTTCAAGCTTGTCTACAGATGGTGAATTTACAGGGAAAGTTCTTTCTACGCCAACACCATAAGCAAGTCTTCTCACTGTGAAAGTCTCACGTACTCCACCGTTCTGAACCTTGATTACTGCGCCTTCGAATACCTGGATTCTTTCCTTGTCGCCTTCCTTGATTCTAACGTGGACCTTAACGGTGTCTCCTACGTTAAACTTAGGTAGTGCAGTCTCTCTCAACTGCTCTGCTTCAATCGCTCTGATTAATTCATTCATGTGCATTCCCTCCTAATGATAAATTGACGTTCATACAGAAGCATTTCTTCCCAGTGGAACGCCCGTACTAGCACAAACTATATATTACCACAAACAGCAATACCGTTACAAGTAAAAAAACATTATTTTTCCTGATCTTTAGTGAATTTTTTCATGATTTTCAAGTCATCTTTAGACAACTGATGTTTCGCATAAAGATCAGGTCTTCTTTCTTTTGTAATCATCAGCATCTGGTATCTTCTCCACTGCCTGATGTTCTCATGATGCCCCGAAAGAAGGATATCAGGAACCCGCTGGCCTTCATACACCTCAGGTCGTGTATACTGTGGATACTCCAGAAGGTTCTCAGAAAAACTTTCTTCCACAGAACTTTCATCTCTGCCAAGAACACCTTCCCGAAGTCTCAAAATGCTGTCAATGATGGGAATAGCTGCCATCTCTCCACCGGTGAGAATAAAATCCCCCAGAGAGATTTCCTCATCGATGTCCTCATACAGCCTCTCATCAATTCCTTCATAATGACCACAAAGAAAAATAAGCTGATCCTCTTTAGCCAGACGCCTTGCTGTATTCTGGTCAAAAGTCTTTCCCTTGGGTCCAAGAAAAATCACAGGTCCACCATTGGCCTTTTTTATTTCTTTCAGCGCATCTCGGATGGGCTGTACACCCATCACAAGACCACTTCCCCCACCATAAGGGTAATCATCCACTTTCCTGTGCTTATCTTTTGAATACTCTCTGATGTTCACAGGATTTATTTCAAAAAGGCCCTTTTCTTTGGCACGTCCAATGATGCTTTCATTGAAGAGAGAAAACATTTCAGGGAACAACGTCAGAATATCAATCTTCATCGGACCATACCCTGATCGGCTTAATGATAATCTTCTCAGCTTCCACGTCTACAGAAAGAACCACATCCCTTATAGCTGGAATGAGCAGCTCCTTGGGCTTCTTGATCCAATACACATCATTGGCTCCAGTCTGGATCACTTCAGCTACTTTGCCCAGTTCCAGCCCCTCTTCATCATATACGGTGCAGTCTTTAAGGTCCTCAATGAAATAGGCATCTTCTTCAAGCCTGACAGCTTCCTCACGAGGAACAACTAGAAGCTTCTTCCGCAGCTTCTCAGCATCCTCCACACTGTCTACACCTTCCAGTCTTAGAATCGCACGGTCATGACCCACAGTCACATATGAAATCTTGACTTCCTGTCCATCAATAAATACTCTCTTTAATTTTTTAAAACGCTGAATGTCATCTGTTAGAGGAAATACTTTGACTTCACCCTTGATGCCATGCGGCTTTGTGATTTCTCCTATGGTTAGAAACTTCTTCATAGACACCTCATTTTGATTGCATGAAATATGCAGAAATAGTGCAAAAGCCTACTTATTTCTAAGCAGGCTAAAAAGCAATAGCTTTTATACTATTTCTACATGAACTTTTTTATTTTCCTTCATAGAAGCCGCTTTCACGACAGTTCGGATGGCTTTGGCAATTTTACCCTGCTTGCCGATAACCTTCCCCATATCCTCTGGATGGACACGGAGTTCCATGGTAAGCGCACCATCTTTCTCCACTTCTGTGACGGAAACTTCTTCGGGGTGATTCACTAATTCCTTAGCGATGAACAGAACTAAATCTTTCACGTCATTCCCTCCGATTACTTCTTGATTCCAGCCTTGTCAAATAGTTTAGCTACAACATCTGTAGGTTGTGCACCCTTGTTTAACCATTCTGTTGCCTTTTCAGCATCAATCTTGATTTCCTTTGGTACACTTACTGGATTGTAGAAACCGATCTCCTCGATGAACTTACCATCTCTTGGGCTCTTGGAATCTGCAACTACCAGTCTGTAGAAAGGAGCCTTCTTGCTTCCCATTCTTCTTAATCTAATCTTTACTGCCATTATATATTCACCTCCAAATTTTATGGTTGTTAAAAGGGTAATTTACCAAAAAGACCTTTTTTGCCGCCTTTTTGCATACCGCCCATTTGTTTCATCATTTTCTTCATATTGTCGAAGCCTTTGATGACTTTATTGACATCTTGTATAGTTACGCCTGCACCTTTAGCGATACGCTTCTTCCGGGATGCATGCTCCAGAAGTTTAGGATTACGTCTTTCTTTCTGAGTCATGGATTGAATGATGCTTTTTGTTTTCAGCATTTCTTTCTCTCCGTCCTCCAGATTGACCCCCTTCATTTCCTTGCTGTTCATTCCAGGAAGCATTTCCATGATTTTATTTAAAGGTCCAAGTTTTTGCATTTGCTCAAAGGCTTTGAGATAATCTTCATAATTGAATTCCTTACTCATCATCTTCGAACCAAGTTCCCTAGCCTCTTTTTCATCAATGGAGGACTGAGCCTGCTCAATAAGAGTCAGGACATCACCCATGCCGAGGATACGGCTTGCCATACGTTCCGGATGGAACACTTCCAAATCGCTCATTTTTTCGCCGATACCGGAGAACTTAATCGGTTTTCCAGTCACTTCCCGGATGGAAAGAGCTGCACCGCCTCGTGTATCACCATCAAGCTTAGTCAGGATCACACCTGTGAGATTCAGCGCATCATCAAAACTCTGCGCTACATTCACAGCATCCTGTCCAGTCATGGCATCCACAACAAGGAGCGTCTCCATTGGTCTCACAGCGGTTTTAATGCCTTTCAGCTCATCCATGAGCGTCTCATCGATATGCAGTCGGCCCGCAGTATCTATGAGCACCACATCACAGCCTTCTTTACGGGCATATTCCATGGACGCTTTGGCAATGTCCACAGGGCTTACTTTATCGCCCATGGCAAATACCGGGATATCAATTTGTTTTCCTACAATCTGCAGCTGTTTGATGGCCGCAGGCCTGTAGATATCTGCTGCTACAAGAAGTGGCTTTCTGTTCCTCTTTCGAAGATGAAGTGCAAGTTTTCCTGCCATTGTGGTTTTACCTGCACCCTGGAGTCCAACCAGCATGAATGCTGTGATGGATGAGTCAAAACTAAGTTTCGCCTCACTGCCTCCCATAAGCGCGGTCAGTTCCTCGTTGACAATTTTGACAACCTGCTGTCCTGGTGTGAGACTCTCAAGAACCTCTGAACCAGTAGCCTTTTCACTGACATTCTTCACAAAGGTTTTTACAACCTTGAAGTTTACGTCCGCTTCCAGAAGGGCTAGCCTTACTTCTCTCATGGCTTCTTTGATGTCATTTTCTGTCAGCTTACCTTTTCCACGAAGCTTTTTGAACGCTTCCTGGAGCCTATCCGCTAAACTGTCGAAGGCCATGTAATTCCCTCCTTATAACTCCACAAGGAGTTTCTCAATTTCACTGCAATAACAATTCTTCTCATTTAAAAGTGTTCTCAGCTGGTCTTTGACTTCCTCATCTTTTATAGAATTGGCTAGAAGATTAAGCTTCTCTTCATAGTCTGTCAAAGTTCTGTAACACCTTTTGATCAGGTCATGTATCGCTTGTCTGCTGGTATTCTGATTTTCCGCAATCTCTGACAATGACAAATCCATATTATAGTATTGATCTAAAATAAGTCTTTGTTTTTCCGTCAGAAGCTTCCCATAAAAATCCATCAACAAGGATATTTCAATACGATCGTCCATAACCTCACCTACCACATGCATTAGTTTACCGAAAAAGATTTTAGCTGTCAAGTACTTTTACTTAACAGCCAGAAATTTATTTCATTTATTTTATGTTTTGAGTCAGGATACTTAATATCCGCTATCCAAATTAAATCAGCGCATCCGCAAACGCTTTTGCGTCAAAGTCTTGCAGATCCTCAATGGCCTCGCCAACACCAATATAGACAACTGGTATTTTCAGACTTTCTTTGATGGACAGAACAACTCCACCCTTCGCTGTGCCATCAAGCTTTGTGAGGATTATTCCGTCGAGTTGAGCCACTTTCTGAAACTCCTTCGCCTGAATCACCGCATTTTGCCCACTGGTTCCATCCAGCACCAAAAGAGAGTAAATATTCGCGTCTCCAAATTCTCTATCGATGACCCTTCTGATTTTCTCCAACTCATTCATCAGATTTTTCTTGTTATGCAGTCGGCCTGCAGTGTCACATAAAAGAACATCCGCATTTCTCGCTTTAAAAGCTTCCAGAGCATCATAGACAACTGCCGCAGGATCTGATCCTTCCTGATGTCTCACAATATCAACCTCTGCCCTCTTGGCCCATACTTCAAGCTGGTCGATGGCTGCTGCTCTAAATGTATCTGCAGCAGCGAGAATCACTTTTTTCCCTTCATTCTTGTACTTGTAAGCAAGCTTTCCAATGGAAGTGGTCTTTCCCACCCCGTTGACTCCGATGATCAGAAGAATAGTCGGTTTTTTCACCTCAAAGATCTTCTCTTCATCTTCCATGAACTCTGAAACCACTTCTTTCAGTACATCTCTGACTTTTTCCACTTCTGTTACTTTCTGAAGTCTGATTTTCTTCCGAAGCCTTTCAATAAGTTCCATCGAAGTTTCATATCCCACGTCTGATGTGATAAGCACTTCCTCCAGTTCCTCAAAGAGGTCCTCGTCTATGGTCATAGCAAGACCTAAAACCTCATTCATTTTTCCTGTAATATTCTCACGTGTTTTTGAGAGTCCGTTTTTCAGTTTTTCAAAAAAATTAGCCATTTTCCCTCCTTGCAGCCGACAGATCCATCGAAACAATCTTCGAGATCCCCTTCTCCTCCATGGTGACTCCGTATAGCGCATCGGCAGACTCCATGGTTCCTTTTCTATGCGTTATCAGTATAAATTGTGTTTCTCTAGCAAACTCACTTAAAAATTCTGCAAACCGATAAACATTTGCATCATCCAGTGCAGCTTCAATCTCATCAAGAATACAGAACGGTGTAGGTTTCATTCTCAGAATCGCGAAGGTCAGTGCGATGGCTGAAAGCACTTTTTCTCCACCACTCATGAGTGTAATGTTCTGAAGCTTTTTCCCGGGTGGCTGCACACTGATCTCAATGGGCGCTTCGAGTATATCTCCATCCCCTAGAATAAGTTTCGCATTCCCTCCCTGGAAGAGCCTTCTGAAGGTATCATTAAAATTCTCATTCATCACCTTAAAATTTTCAGTGAACAGAGTTCTCATTCTAAGAGTCATATCCATGATGATTTCTTTTAGTTCCAGCTTTGCTTTTTCCAGATCTTCCTTCTGGCTGGATAAGAAAGTGCTATGCTCACTGACTTCTCTGAATTCTTCAATGGCCGCCACATTCACATGTCCTAGCGAAGAAATTTCTCTGCGCAGAGTATTTAACTTCTTTCTGAACAGATCCTTGTCTTCCATGGGAATTCTCTCTTCTTTCGCTTCTGCCAAGGTGAGATTGAGCTCATCATTGATTTTATTAAGGAGACTCTGATTTTCTTTTTCCAATTTCTCCAGTGCATCTTTCACCTTGAAAAGTTCCTTGTCAATGACATGATACTCTTCATCCAAGGTCCTGACAGTTGCGCTGAGATCCTTCATTTCAGCTTTGTCCCGAATTTCTTCCATGGCCATTTCGTCCAAGATTTTCTCCATGTGCTGAAGCTCACTCTTTAACGCTTCCACAGCTTTTTCCAGAAGAGCCACAGCATTCTGTCCCTCTTTGATCTCTATGAGAAGTCCACCATTTTCTTTTTCCAGTTCTGATTTGGATGATTCCAGCGTCTCGAGGCTGACTTTCAGCTTATCTATCGCTTCACGCTTTCCCTTGTATGCTTCTATAAGCGTCGCTTCCTGAACAGAAGCTTCCATTACTTCCTGCTTCAGCAGATCATATTCATTGTATTCCTTTGTACGCTTTTCTTTCAGCTCTTTCAGATAATCCTTGCTTTTCAGTCTTTGGGTCAGATGTTCCTTGATTTTCCCCTCAATTCTTTCAAGCTCTCCATCCAGAAGAACAAGTTCCTCTCTTTGAGAAGCCAAACTTCTCTCTGCTTCTTTCAGAATACCCGCAAGACGGTTAAGATCCTTCACAAACCCTTCTCTTCTTTCCTGGAGCTTTGTCTTCTCCATCTGAAGATCCTGAATGACATATGAAGCTTCACGTTCTGCCTTGAGCTTTTCCTGATAGATTTTTTCAAGCCCCTGTTTTTCAGCAAGTTCTTCGAGGCGCTTCTCCTTCAGTTCCGAATTTGCAGCCTGGAGATCCTCGAGATCTTTCTTTCTGGAGAAGATTCCTGAGGATTTTTTATAAATACTGCCTCCAGTCATAGAACCGCCCGCATTGATGATATCCCCTTCCAAGGTGACAATTCTGTGGGTATACCCCATCTCCTTGGCAGAGGCTAAAGCGTCTTCCATATTGCGTGCAACAAAAATCCGCCCAAGAAGATTCGCTGCAATCCCCATAAATCCAGCATCAAATTCAACGAGATCCAACAGATTGCCCAGAAGTTTTCCTTTTTTCAGGACAGGATCCTTTGCCTTCGTCCCTTTGATTACATTCAGCGGAAAAAACGTAGCCCGGCCAAAAGACCTTGCCCGGAGCAGATCAATGAGCACCTTGGCATCCTGGTCTGTTGGCGTGATGATGTTATTGACCTGAGAACCCAATGCCACTTCCAGAGCTTGTGCATATCCATCCTTTGGTTTTATGACCTCCCCGACAAGATGCACTTTTGAGGCCAGTCTATGAGAAGATCCTTTCAAAAAAGTCATAAGAGACTTCACTGACTTTGTATAGCCTTCATAATGCTCCTCTAAGTTCTTGAGAAGATTCATCTGAGACTCCTGTCCCTTCAGTTCGTACTCCATATTCTTGATGACAGATTCCAGCTTTGCCATCTCTTCTGTCACTTTCATCGTATCATCTTTTCGTGCAATCAGGTCTTTCTCATAAAGCTCAATCTTCTGTTTCAGTTCGAAAATCTCAGCTTCTGTCTCTGATTTCGCCATTTCATTCATAACTCTGGATGCCTCATAGCTCTCCATGACAGATTCTGTATGTTCAATTCTGCCCTGCAGCATATCTCTCTGGCGGTACTGTTCTTTAGATTCCTCCTGCAGAGAACGGATTTTTTCCTCAGCATCCTCTTCTTCTTCACGAAGACCACGCTGAGCATCCTCACTGAGTTTCAGACTTTCTTCCAGAACCCGGATTTTACTCTGCTGCTCATCCAGTCTTAAACGCACTTCTTCTTTGAGGTTTTTACTGCCATCCAACTCTTGATACAGCTCTTCTATCTGAGCAGTTTCTAGTGAGATTCTCTCCTTAGCCAGTTCAACTGCTTTCTCATTTTTCATCAGAAGAGACTTCTTATCTTCTATACGCTGTGACAGCAACGAGATTTCTTTCTCTGAGGAATCCATTTCCTCTCTCTTTTGATAAAATACTTCTTTCTTTTCTGTTTCAAGCGCTTTTTTCTCATCCATGGATGATTCCAGTGCATTTTGCTTCTCTACAGCTTCTTCACGTTTTCTGCTGATCTCTGTAAAGTTCTTCTCAGCAAGAAGAGTCCTCTCCTCTAGTACTTTTTTCTCACTCTCAAACTCTTCCAAATCTGAAAGAATCAGAGAAATCTGTATGCTCCTCTGCTCTTTACTGAGCACCAGAAACTTTTCCGCTTTTACTTTTTCGCGTTCCAAGGGACCGATTCTCTCTTCATAGGTATTAAGAATATCCTGAACTCGAAGGAGGTTCTGCTCTGTATTTTCAAGTTTCTTCTCAGACTCTTCTTTTCTGCTCTTGTACTTCACAATACCAGCCGCCTCTTCAAGAAGAGCTCTTCTGTCATCCATTTTCCCGCTTAGAATGGCTTCAATCTTTCCTTGGCCGATCAGAGAATACCCTTCTTTACCAATTCCCGTATCCATGAAGAGTTCGTGGATGTCTTTAAGCCTGCAGGTGGTATTATTGATCAAATACTCACTTTCACCAGAACGGAAGAGTTTTCTTGTGACACTGACTTCAGTGAAAGGAATGGGCAGCTTTCGCTCACTGTTGTCAAGAAGGAGTGTGACTTCTGCAAATCCCAGAGGTTTTCTGAAATCCGTACCCGCAAAAATAACATCCTCCATTTTACCGCCACGAAGAGACTTCACTTTCTGCTCCCCAAGCACCCATCTGACAGCATCAGAAATATTTGACTTTCCCGAACCATTGGGTCCTACGACGGCAGTAATCCCGTTATTGAAGTTGAGGAGTGTTCGGTCTGCAAAAGACTTGAATCCCCGGATCTCTATAGACTTTAAATACATGTGCTGCACCCCTTTCCAAGCGGTCTGATTTCTATAATGTCTTCCACTTTATCTGGAACTATGGTCACTTTCACTTTTTTCTTTTCCTGAACCTCTCTGAAATACTTCTTTTTCCCAGCATAGAGCTTTGACAGGTCCCGTTCACCTATGGTGATTTCAAGTGATTCTTCTAGCTTTTCTAAAATTCTTTTCATGAGAAGATAGGACTCGCAGAGTTCTCTGAACGCGGGATGGAAAGGTCCTGCAAGGATTTCTCCACCCTCATTGATCTCCTCCGTGGTCTGAAGTCCCGCACGAATCACCAGAACATTCTCCTCCCTGCATCTCTTCATCATAAGGGCCGCTGTCTCCACAGCCTCTTCCAGAGTGTATGGCACATAGAGACCTTCTTTGTATAGCTCTGCCATCTCTGTATCTTTCAGAACCAGCGCAGGATAAATACGCATCATATCAGGCTTCAGCAAAAGAACTTCCTCTAATGATTTTAAATCCTTTTCTTTGGAATCAGAGGGCAATCCCAACATAAGCTGATGCCCCAGGGACATTCCGAACTTTTTCACAAGTTCAGATGCAAGTTTCACACTTTTTTTAGGATAGGCTCTATTCGAAGCAAGAAGCACTTCCTCATCCATGGACTGGATTCCCAGTTCCACAACATCTACAGTATACCTGGAAAGATGCTTCATCGTCGCAAGATCAATATAGTCCGGTCTGGTGGACAATCTGATTTTATCCACCTTGCCACACAGTTTGGCTTGATGAGCCGCTTCAAGAAGCTCTTGCTGTTTTCTGAGTTCTATGGCTGTAAATGTGCCACCGAAAAAAGAAACCTCGACAGTCGTTTGATCCCTGTCTATGGTTTCCAGATAAGCATCTATCGTCTCTTCAACAAATTTACCAGTAATTTTATTATAGTCTTCTCTGAGCTGACCTGTGATTTTTGCCTGATTGCAGAAAATACAGTCATGAGGGCATCCCACATGTGGAATAAAAATCGGAATGATTCGATGTCTATTCATGGCTTTCCTCAGCCCGGACATATTTCTTCAGGGCATCTTTAGCCGCCAGCTGTTCTGATTCTTTCTTGGAATAACCTTCGCCTTTTCCCATGGTGATGCTGTCAATGACAACTTTTGAATAGAACTTCCTGCGATGTGGAGGTCCCTCATAACGAATGAGTTCATATTTAATCTCAATTTCGCCGTTCTCCTGAAGTATCTCCTGTAGGCTCGTTTTATAATCCAGAACAATCTCATTCTTATTCGCTAAATCAACAATTTCCATGAAGTGCTGAAGTACAAAGCTCTTAGCCTCATCCATTCCCCGATCCAGATAGACAGCGGCAATCACAGCTTCCACCGCATCCGCAAGTAAAGCTGCGCGTTCTCGGCCTCCTGTGATTTCCTCGCCTTTACTCATTCTGATATGCTCTCCCAGATGCCACTTCACCGCAACTAAATGAAGTGATGCTTCACAGACGATCAGTGCCCGGAGTTTTGTCAGCTCCCCTTCTGTTTTGTCCGTAAAGTTCTTATAGATATATTCTGTAATAGCAAGCTGTAATACTGCATCTCCTAAAAACTCCAATTTCTCATTATACTGCATGTTCTTATGCTGATTGGCATAGGATGAATGTGTCAAAGCTGTTTCCAGCAAATCCTTCTTGTGGAAAATCACACCAATTCTCTTCTCAAATTCCATCTCAAACTCCTTTATATAGAAGTTCATTCGTCAAGCTTCATAAAGCCTCACGAATAAACTTGTAATCCTTATTATTATACAAAAAAATTAAAGTCCCGTATATAGGCGAAGCCTCTATACGGGACTCGGTAAACAGGATGATTAGTCTTCACCGACTACTGTTACAAGATAGTTTACAACGTCTCCAACAGTCTTAGCCTGTTCTGCCTCATCATCAGAAATTTCAATGTCAAACTCTTCTTCTAGAGCCATCACGATCTCAACGATATCCAAGGAGTCTGCGCCAAGATCCTCAAATGTGGCTTCCATAGTTACTTCGTTTTCATCAACACTTAGTTTATCCACAACGATTGCTTTAAGCTTTTCAAAAATCATATCAATTCACCTCCATCAATTTGTATAATAGTAGAAATGTACGTCCGATGCAACATAAAATAAATATTATTTCAGATTTTCCTTGAACTTTTCCAGATAATTTCTGTCATAAAAGTTCTTAGCCTGCCTGATGGCATTTTTGAAAGCCCTTGCATCTGAAGTCCCATGAGCCTTGATCACAATACCGTCAACACCCAAAAGGCTAGCTCCACCCTCTTCTTTGTAGTCATTCTTCCGCATGAATTCTTTTAGACTGGGTTTCACAAGAGCTCCTCCAATCTTTCCTCTGGTTGTGCTCATCATAGCGCCTTTAATCATAGACATGAGGTTTTTTACAACCCCCTCATACATTTTCAGCACTACGTTTCCTGTGAATCCATCACAGACAAGGATCTCTACATCACCATCTGTAATTTCTCTTGGCTCTACATTACCAACGAAATGAATTCCTTCTTCCGCCTTAAGCAGCTGATAAGCAGCCTTTGTCAGTTCATTCCCCTTCTCTTCTTCTCCACCGATGTTGATGAGACCCACTTTGGGATTCTTGATTCCTTTGAGAGACTCAAAGTACGCAGTTCCCATCTTCGCAAATTCCACCAGATTAGAAGGCTTCACTTCAGCATTGGCTCCCAGATCAATAACCATGAACGGACCATTTTTACCTGGCATTAGAGCAGCAAGGGCAGCACGGTCCACTCCTTTGATTCTTCCTATGACAAGAAGGCCACCAGCAAGAATGGCTCCTGTAGAGCCAGCTGAAACCACCGCATCTGCTTTCCCCTCTTTCACAAGATCCATAGCCCGTCGGAGAGAGGAGTCTTTTTTTCTTCGTATTCCAAGGACAGGCGATTCATTAAGCGTAATCACTTCTCTGGCATCCAGAATTTCAATCTTCTCTTTGTCATATTCGTATTTCTTGAGTTCTTCTTCAAGCACTTCTTTTGGACCTGTCAGAATAACACTGACACCATACTCTTTTACCGCTTCTACCGCTCCCTGTACGGACTCTTGTGGTGCAAAATCCCCACCCATTCCATCTAAAGCAATAATCAAACAAACCACTCCTTCAATTACTGGTATCATCCAGTATTACACTATTTTACTTTTATCTTACTCTTCAAATCAATATACTGAATCATATCAGCATTCTCTTAAGAAAAATTTAAACTCTTTGAGAATCAAAGTGCTGATAAACAAGAATACCCGTCTTCTTCAAAAAGAAAACGGGTATAAAAAAAGGAAAGTCAAAGACTTTCCTATTCAACTTCAGTTGCCACAACTTCCTTACCGTTGTAGTATCCGCAATGCTTGCAGACTCTGTGTCCAAGTTTCATTTCATGACACTGTGGACATTCAACAATACCAGGTGCACTTACTTTGAATGTTGACGCTCTTCTACGGTCTCTTCTACCTTTAGAAAATTTTCTAGCTGGATTTGCCATTATTACACCTCCTTAAACATGTCCTTGAGGGCTGATAATCGAGGATCCACCTCTTCATGGGTACAGCTGCACTGCCCCTCATTCAGGTTTTTTCCACAATCCTGGCAGAGTCCTTTGCAGTCTACTTTACATAGAGCTTTTAAAGGCAATGCCAAATAGATGTTATTCATGACAACATCTCTTATATCGAGAACATCTCCTTCCTCTAAGGTGACGACGTTCTCGCCTTCTTGTTCATCTTTAGAAACTTTTTCATCCACCATAAGGTCCAAGTCCACCTCAAAAGGTTCGAGGCATCTGGAGCAGATGTACATAAGACGGGTTGATACAGACAGCTTAAGTTCTGCAACACCCTGTAGTACATTTACGCTTCCTTTGATCTGGATGGGTTTCAGAATTTCAATGGTCTCGTTGTTATAAACAAGATTCTCTTTGTGGTAGGCAAAATCGATATCCTTGCTTATGGATTTTACGTTTGAATCCTGCAGTATTATTTCCATTTTGAATTCTCCTGTCATCCGCGCTTTACAGATGTTCATTTGTTCGAGTTATACTTCTCAAGCAAACACGTATAATTATATAAAGTCAAATTTCAAAAGTCAAGGTTTTTCTTAGTACACCCGACAGATGACCTTTGATTTCTCAAGTATACGATAATTATTTCAAGAAGTAAACAGCCCCATCGCGGGTTCTGTCCAAAAAACCATATTCAATGAGATATCTGCGCAAGAGAACATAGTCCTCATAAACCCTGGAAAGAATTTTGTTCACCTCTTTTTCGGAATATGTCGCACCTTCTTTAAAATATGTGCTGATTTTCCTAAGAACAACAATCTTCTTTTTCTCTCTGGCCGGAAATGACACTAAAGCACCTTCATCGTTAAAATACGTTTCTAGAATTTTCTCCTGTTCCTTCAGATCTGTCTGATATCGGTCATCCAGCATAGTTGCTCCTTTATGCGGCACCACTTCATCGCCGTGTTTCAGATGGAGCTTTTCCATAACCGCAAGAAACATTCTTGCTTGCTTCTCTTTTTCTCTCAGACGGAACCGGTGGTTTCTCACCGTACTTTGAGATATCTTCATCCTTGATGCAATCTCCTCATCCTTCAGGCCTGCATGAAGCAGCGGAATCAAAGCTTCTTGAACTTCTGTAAGACCAGTTGCTGTCCTCGGAAGTTTCAGAATCTCTTCTACAATATCATGCTCATCTTTGTGCAACTTGAAAGCCCACTCTGCATTATAGAATTCTTCTCCAATCGGAAAGACCTGACCTTTGTGATATTCCTTGCTGCAGAATCCACAGATCCAATGTGTTTCAGTTTCGATATCTTCAAACATAAACCTCATCTCCACCATTTTTTTCAAACAAAAAGACTTTTTGTTTGCTTCATGATAGATATAACATAATTCTTTTGCTTATGTCAATAAAAAAAAGAGAAAGCGCAGGTAAATCCTGCACCTTCTCATTTGCATCTTATTTCAGCAGAGTCAGTGTGTCTCTTGCAATCATCAATTCTTCGTTGGTAGGAATAATAATGATCTTCACTTTAGAATCATCTGTAGAGATAATTCTCTCCTGACCTCTTACTTTGTTCTTTTCTTTATCCAGCTTGATTCCGAACCATTCCATGTCTGAAATGATTTCTTCTCTGGTTTCTGCTCCATTTTCACCTAGTCCTGCTGTGAAAACTATCGCATCCACGCCATTCATTGCTGCCATGAAATACCCGATATACTTCTTCACTCTGTAATGGAAGACATCCAGAGCAAGCTTTGCTCTGTCATTTCCCTGTGCAGCAGCATCTTCAATATCTCTGAAGTCAGATGAAACGCCTGACAGACCTAAAACACCGGATTTTTTGTTCATGATGTTGTTGACTTCTTCATAGCTGTATCCCTTCATATCCATCAAATATGGGATGATTGCAGGGTCAATGTCTCCACATCTAGTTCCCATAAGAAGTCCTTCCAGAGGAGTGAATCCCATGGAAGTATCTACTGAAATTCCGCCATTTACAGCGGCAACAGAAGATCCGTTTCCAAGATGACAAGTAACAAGCTTCAGACCCTTGATATCCTCGCCTAGAATTTCAGCAGCTCTCTGAGACACATACTTATGGCTGGTTCCGTGGAAACCATACTTTCTGATGTGGTTCTCTTTGTACAGCTCATAAGGAAGACCATATAAGAATGCTTTTTCTGGCATGGTCTGATGGAATGCTGTATCAAATACTGCCACCATTGGTGTATTAGGCATCAGTTCCTTACAAGCATTGATACCAATGATGTTTGGTGGGTTATGAAGTGGTGCAAGCTGTGAAAACTCTTCCAGGTCCTTCATCACTTCATCAGTGATGATTACAGATGCGGAATACTTTTCTCCACCATGCACGACTCTATGGCCGACTGCACTGATTTCATCAGAGGATTTGATTACTCCCTGAACATCATCCAGCAATGTATTGATCACATGAGAAATCGCTTCCTTATGGTTCTTCATTGGAACAGTCAGTACATACTTTTCCCGTCCATCCACCTTCTGGGTCAGCTTTGATCCTTCAATGGCAATTCTCTCCACAAGACCCGTTGCCAATGAAGATTCGTTCTCCATGTTGATTAACTGGTACTTCAGTGAAGAACTACCACAATTGATTACTAATACTTTCATCTAATTAACTCCATCCTTATCATCTTTTATTTTGAATTATTGATTTTGTGCCTGTACTGCAGTTATTGCAACCACATTTACGATATCCTCTACACTACAGCCTCTGGAAAGATCATTGATTGGCTTAGCAAAGCCTTGGCAAATCGGTCCAATGGCGTCCGCTCCAGCAATTCTCTCCACCAGCTTGTATCCGATATTTCCTGCCTGAAGATCTGGGAAAACCAGTACGTTGGCTTTACCAGCCACAGGTGACGCAGCCGCTTTCTTCTGCCCTACAGACTCAACAATCGCTGCATCCAGCTGAAGTTCTCCGTCAATGGAAAGGTCAGGTCTCAGTTCCTGTGCTTTCTTTGTTGCTTCCTGCACTTTGCTTACCAGTTCATGCTTCGCACTTCCATAAGAAGAGAAAGAAAGCATAGCAACTTTAGGCTCAAATTTCATAAGTTTTTTCGCTGATTCAGCAGTGGCCACAGCAATAGCAGCCAGTTCATCCGCATTTGGATTTGGATTCACAGCACAGTCTGCGAAAAGCATCTGTCCATTTTCGCCATACGTCTTGTCTTTCAGAATCATGATAAAGAAAGAAGATACGACGCTGATGCCAGGTGCTGTCTTGATGATCTGAAGACCAGGTCTTAGAAGGTCTCCAGTAGTGTGCACAGCGCCAGACACCATGCCATGTGCATCATCATTTTTCACCATCATGGTTGCGTAATACATAGGATCAAGAATGATGTTCTCAGCCATGGTCTGTGTAACACCCTTCTTCTTTCTCAGTTCATAAAGCTCGTTGGCATAAGCCTTAGTTCTTTCGGATGTCTGAGGATCTTCAATGGTAATGCCCTCAATATTGACGCCAAACTTTTTCGCATTTTCCTCAATTTCATTTCTGCTGCCCACAAGGATCACATCTGCAATGTTCTCATTGTGAATGATTTCTGCAGCTTTCAAGTTTCTCTCTTCATTCCCCTCTGGAAGTACAATCTTCTTCAAGTCACTTTTTGCAAGTTCCTTCATTTGGGATACAAAATCCATAATAATCTCCTTTCAATTTATACATTACTTTTTAAACAACATACCTTATAATATAATACATCTTTTAATGTATCCTTTTCAAGGCAAACGACCCAAAATGAAGTAAAAATACAGTGAGGAGACAATCTATGAAAATTGCCGCCATCATCTCAGAATATAATCCATTCCACAAAGGCCACGCCTATCAGATTGAAAAAACACGTGAAGCAACTGGTGCTACTCATATCATCGCCCTGATGTCAGGCAACTTTGTCCAAAGAGGACTTCCTGCCATCATCGATAAGTATAGACGAGCAGAAATGGCGCTGCTCGGAGGAGCAGATCTCGTTCTGGAACTTCCGGTGGTGTATGCGCTATCCTCCGCGGAATTTTTTGCAGAAGGTTCCGTCAGGATTCTCAACAGCCTTCATGGCGTGGATCTTCTGTCCTTTGGTTCAGAAGAAGGAGAGTTGTTAAAACTGGATAGAATTGCAAAAATCTTAGCAACAGAACCCTATGAATACCAGAACATCTTAAAAAAACATCTCTCTGAAGGTTACTCATTTCCGAAAGCCCGTAATGAGGCACTGATGGAGCTTCTGCCTGATATCTCCATGGACTTTATCCAGAGCCCCAATAATATTTTAGGCATAGAATATATGAAAGCACTCTATCGTACAGACTCATCCATGAAGCCTTTTACAGTAAAACGTGCTGGAAAAGGCTACCATGATGAGGAACTGGAGGATCAAGTATTCGCTTCTGCAACCGCGCTTCGGAAAACCCTCTACCAGAATATTCCTCTACACGGACATGTGCCTGAACCAGTGGACCAGTATATGAAACGGCTTTCCCAAGAGAAGTATCCTTTTGTCTCCCTGGATGATTTTAAAGATCTTCTTAAATACAGACTGATTACCAATGGCCATACTCTTTCTAATATCCCTGAAGCCAGTGAAGGTTTGGATCAGAGAATCCAAGATATTTTTAGAAGATGTGCCTTTGATTCCATAGATCAATATATAGATGAAATAAAAACAAAAAGGTATACAAGAACGAGAATATCAAGAATTCTCCTTCAGTTTCTCCTTGGGATGGATTCATACGCACTGCAGTCCATGCGCAAAGAGACTCCCCCATCTGTAAAAATACTTGCAAGCAACGATTTGGGGAAAGAAATCCTTGCAAGTCTTCGTAAGAAAAAAGAGATTGATCTCCTGCATAATTTTGGACGCACACTCAATCCATATCAGGAACTCGACCTTAAAGCATCTGAAGTATATGGACTGAAAAACACAAGCTATGCCTCTTCATGGGATTTTAAAGGGCATCGTATTTAAAGTTTATTTTATCTTTAAATATGGTATAATTAACCGTATAATATTAAAAAAAGGGGGTACCAATGACATACGAAACAACTTACAATCGCTGGCTCCAGCTTACTGAGGAAAAGAAAGTACTGGAACAGAAATTGAAAGATACCACAAAAGAACTGGAAGCAAAAAACATTCAGTTGCATACATTTCTCTCTATGATGAAGAAAGAAGAAAAGGACGTGGAAAATCTAGAGCAATCTTCCTTATCTTCACTCTTTAGTAAGGTAACCGGAAAGTTTGAAGAAAAACTGGTGAAAGAACAGGAAGAGTATCTACAGGCAAAGCTCAACTATGATGACAAGAAAAATGAATTGGAGCTTCTGAACAAGAAGGAGCAACGCTTACAAAGCGAATTGATGAAACTCAATCAGGCGACATCTGATTTGAAGGAAAGTCTCCTTCAAGATTACCCAGAAGGAATTCTTTTTTCAAAAGAACTGGAAAAAAGAAAAGAACACCTATTTCATCTGCAAAGAGAGTTGGAAGAGGCTCTTGATGCAGTTCAACATGTAAAAGGATATGCAGAAATGGCCATCCAGGAATTCTTAAGTGCCAGAGGCTGGTCCACATACGATACATTCTTCGGTGGCGGGCTCCTTGCTGACCTTGCTAAATACAATAGACTTGATGAAGCAAATAAAGCTATTTCCAGAATATCAGCCGCATCCAAAGAGATGAAAAAGGAACTTCGGGATGTGGAGATGACTTTGGAACACAACCTGGAAACAGTAAGTGGAAGCGATCAATTCCTAGATATTGCCTTCGACAACATCTTCAGCGACTGGAGCATCCGAGGCAAAATCGATACAAACCTCAGCGCCATGAACCAGTATCTCGAAGAACTGAAAAAAATCGAACTTCAGCTAAAGGATGCTTTGATGGATGTTCACGAGAAGATTCGGATACTCTAATTGACGTTATCATATTTAGACAAAGCAAAAGGAACCACAAATGGTTCCTTTTACTTTGCATTTTATTCTTAGAATTCTACCTATCTTACCATAGAGGAGTGCTCTGCTAACATTGAGATGACCTCATCCTCGTCCATGCCCAACGAAACAGCAAGTTCCTCACATAACAAATTCCAAGCATTCTTGAAGACCTGTTCATCTGACATTGAAACTTTTTTACCCAGAGTTTTCTTCTTTTCTTTCTCCTGCCAAATGATACTGCTCAGGAGGAGCCACTGATAGAAAGATCCTGATTTCAATCTCTCTTGGAACATTTTTCCGCGTTCCTTCATATCTGTCTCCCAGATATCATCACTTTCTCTCATATCTTCCATGAACTTCATCACTTCAGTTTTGTTGACAAGTGGTCTCATTCTGGCTTTTCCTCTTGAGACTGGTATCATTATTTTTGAATGTTCATCCTTCACTGGATGCAAAATAAAATACTCTTCCCCTCGCTGATTCCCCGCCGATTCCTTCCTGATATCCGCAACTTTGCATACCCCAGTCAGTCCATACATAACATAATCATTTTTTATAAACATATCCGTCCTCCTCACATCATTCAACAAACTTCCACGTTATACAGATTGCTCTGAACACAAAAACAGAGTAAACATATACTATGTATCAACACAACACTGACTATCGATTTGTATATTAATACTTGTTATTTATTCAATATATTATTATATCATAGAATCGTGAAAATGTCCAATTTCATGAACCATCCCACTTCAGAAGCGAGGACTTCTTGGGCAATAAAAAACAAAATTCTGGAAATTCATCAAGCTCTAAAGCCAGTTCTGATCTCTATGCATATAGAATTTTCATTACTGTAATCAGTATATTTCCGCTGACCTATTTTTCTTTCATAATCACAGTCAGATCGTTTTTAAGCACATAAACGCTCACACCAAGAAAGCGTTCATTGATTCTTGCCTTCTTGTTTTTTTGTCCCTTGAAAACATCACTTACTATGTGATGTTTCTATAAGTTCAATCAAAACTAAAAAACTCCGGAACCTCTGATTCCGGAGTTTTTTACAATGTTATTTCATTTCTCTCAGTTCTTTGATGTTGTCCTTGATCGTTGCAGATGTGGTATGAAAACTCTTGTTATACTCCTGTACAAACCCTTCAAAAAGATTCTTGAAGTTCATCATCATCTGCTGGTTTCTTTCTTTAATTTCCGTATCCAAGTCAGAAAGCAGGGAATCCGCGTAGTCCCTCGCAGAAAGTTTTACAAGTTTTGCTTCTGTCTGAGCTTTGTTCAGAATTTCTTGAGCTTTAATCGTAGCTTCCTTGACGATGTCATGATTGTTCACCTTTTCCTGCATCATCCGGTCCACTTCTGCTTTTGTTCTCTCATACTCTGTCTTTGCTTCCGTCAGAATACGGTCTTTCTCAGCAAGAACCCATTGGGCAGTCCTCAGATCTTCAGGAATGACCTGCACAATCTCATCCAGAATGTTGACAACTTCTTCTCTGTCCACAAGCACTTTCTTGGAAAACGGGACTTTTGAACCATCTTCAATAATTTCCTGCAGAACTTCCACAAGACCGGTAATCTCAATTCTTCGTGATGTCACCTCATAATTTTCTTTCATTACACATTCCCTCCAAAACAATTCCAACTTTTTGATATATATCGTCTACAATTTCTTCAGGTACAAACTCTCTGATATCACCTTTAAAATGAAGAATCTCTCTTACTGATGATGAACTGATATAGGAGTATTCGGTGCTTGCCATCATCAAAACAGTTTCCACTCTTTCTTCAGAAAGCTTTCGGTTCATATGGGCCATCTGAAGTTCATAGTCAAAATCAAGGCCAACTCTCAAACCCTTCACGATAACATGGGCATCTATGGATTTCATAAAATCAACCAAAAGTCCCTCGAAACTCACCACTTCAATATTATCATACTTTTGAACCAGTTTTTGAATCATCTCAACTCTTTCTTCGATGGAGAATAATCCTTTTTTGTCCACATTTTTAAGCACAGCCACAACGACCTTCTCAAAGACAGCGGCAGACCGCAGGATCACATCCATATGTCCTAAGGTAATCGGGTCAAAGCTCCCAGGGTATACTGCTACTTTCATCTATAACTCCTTATTCTCTACACTGATAGAACGCAATGATTGTATTGCCATACTTGCGTTCATCTACCAGCTCATATTTTTCTTCAGGTCTAAAGATTGGCTCTTCTTTGTCATACTTGGTGACTATCACACCATCCGCATTCAATAAATCAAACTCCGCAATCAACTTCACTGCTCTGTCCACCATATGATTCAAATAAGGTGGGTCTACAAATATTATATCGAACTTTTCTCCTGAAGAAGCTAAACTTTTTATGAATTCATATGAATCCTTCATATAAACTTTAGATACGCTGGTAAATCCCAAGTTATTCACATTTTCTAAAAGTATATCATAAGTTTCTTTAAATCTCTCCAGAAAAACAATTTTATTTGCCCCTCTGCTTGCACACTCAAGCCCTAAGCTTCCTGTTCCTGCAAACATATCAAGCACCACCGCATCATACACCTTGTGTCCTAAGATATTGAACATGGATTCTTTCACCCGGTCCAGCGTTGGTCTTGTCGCCTTAATTTCACCTTTCTCTGTGATTCTTCCTTCATTTTTTGGTGACAGTATTTTTCTGCCTTTAGCAGTTCCTGAAATAATTCTCATTATTGACTCCTTAATTCAAACAAATATAGTTTAGACTCTGAGACAGTTTATGAAGAAACTGCTCTTTAATCTGCTGATGCTCTTCTGTTTTTCCAAGATAAACGGTCTTGGCATAGGCATTTGCTTTGAGAAAGAGTTCATAGTCACTCGCCAGATCAGAAAGCATCAAGCCGGAATGCCCACTTTGATGGACACCAAAAAGCTGACCTGTTCCTCTTTGCTTCAAGTCTTCTTCAGCAATATAAAAACCGTCATTGCTCTTTACCATGATTTCCAGCCTTTCTCTTGTGGACTGGCTCTTCATCTGTGCAACCATAATACAGTAAGACTGATACTCTCCTCTACCCACACGGCCACGGAGCTGATGAAGCTGCGCTAGCCCAAAACGTTCTGCATTTTCAATGACCATCACGCTGGCATTAGGCACGTTGATTCCCACCTCTATGACTGTGGTGGAAATGAGCACCTTTATGTCTCCAGCCTTAAATGACTCCATCACTCGTTCTTTCTCTTTTGATGTCATTTTACCATGCAGATAGGCCATTGGGATACCTTTAAGTGTTCCCTTTGACAACTCTTCTAAGAGTCCCACCACTGAAT
The DNA here is from genome assembly GCF_000701905.1 of Proteiniclasticum ruminis DSM 24773. Taxonomy (GTDB): domain Bacteria; phylum Bacillota; class Clostridia; order Clostridiales; family Clostridiaceae; genus Proteiniclasticum; species Proteiniclasticum ruminis. The sequence continues at coordinate 147,766 of NZ_JNKC01000001.1, forward strand.
TCAGATCGCTCTCCTCATCGAGATCAATCAAAGGAGTTACAATATAGGCTTGCCTTCCTTTCTGAACTTCATCCAGAACTTTCTTATAGCAGGCAACTCTCTTACTCTGATCCATCAGAACTGTTTTTATTTCCTTTCTTCCCCGGGGCAGTTCATCAATGACAGAAAGATCCAGATCCGAATAAATGGTCAGTGCCATGGTTCTCGGGATAGGAGTAGCACTCATCACAAGGACCTCAGACATCTGATTTTTATGGATGAGTTTTGCTCTCTGATTGACACCGAACCTGTGCTGTTCATCAGTAATGATCATCCCGAGTTTCTTAAACTGGACCTTCTCTTCGATCAGCGCATGAGTGCCTACCATGAGCAGAGGCTTCCCTTCCTTAAGCTGAGCGATAATTCCCTCCCGCTCTTTCTTTTTCGTAGACCCAGTCAGAAGGTGAACCGCAACACCAAATGGAGATAAAAGTTTTTCTGCTTCCAGAAAATGCTGTTTTGCAAGGATCTCTGTAGGCGCCATAAAGGCAGCCTGGTATCCATTCTCCAATACATTGAATAACGCAACCAGCGCTACGATGGTTTTACCCGAACCAACATCCCCTTGAAGGAGGCGGTTCATCGGAGCCGGTTTCTTCTGGTCCAGAAGAATCTCACGAATCACTCTGTTCTGGGCATCGGTCATATCAAAAGGAATTGATTCTTTCAGAAGCTTCAGCCTTGGACTCATTGAAAATCGAATACCATGCTCTTCTTCTTGTCTCCGGCTCCTGGATATCATTATTTTCAGGGAGTACGCAAACATCTCATGAAATTTCATCCGTTTCAGAGATTTAAGCAAAAGCTCCTCATCTTGGGGGAAGTGAAGATTTCTTACTGCTGTATCGAGATCAATCAGATCCTCCTGTTTGAGAATCCTCTCCGGAAAATTTTCATTTATATGCACTTTTTCAAGAATTTGACGGACAAGCTTCTTAATCAGGGTTCCTGTAACCTTCCCCTCTAAAGAATACACAGGAACAATCTCTTCTGTATCTCGGTTCTGAACGGGGTTAATGGACTCAATGAACTTGCTCTTTTTCTCAAACTTGCCTTTCAGCTGATACTTCTCACCAATCTTATACTGGCTGGTGATATATGGCATATTAAAATAAGTTGCCTTCAGCGCACCAAATTCTGTATGGAACCAAATGGTTGCCATCGTCTTTCCCGTTCTCGTACGGAAAGGCTTGGAGATTTTTGTCACTTCAGCTTCTATCCTGATCTTATCCATTCCGTTCAGATACATCTCATCTGCATTTCTGTACGTATCATATCCCCTCGGAAAATAAAGAAGCAAGTCAAGCAGTGTATAGATTCCCATATTTTCCAGCTGTTCTCTAGTCTTTTCTCCAACCCCTTTTAAGGTAGATACAGAATCGTAGATCAAAAATTATTCCCCCTTGTAAAAAAAGAAGGCCTCCGCCTTCTTTTGATTTCTATTCTACTGCAATGATGAAGTAGTAAAGAGGCTGTTTACCAGCTACACTCATCACATCAAGATCTTCATGCTTCTCTTCCAGTTCAGAAAGGAAGAGAGCAAACTCTTCTTCATTTACATCTTCACCATAGAAGAGTGTGATAGAGGAACTGTCCTCATCCACCATTGTATCTATGAGCTCATCCACCAATGGATAGAGGTCTCTTTTCACTACTTTTATTTTACTTTCGAGAAGTCCAAGATAATCTCCCTGCTTCACAGCCATCCCTTCAATTTCAGTATCACGCACCGCATAGGTCACAGATCCTGATTTAACAGTACTGATGCTGGCAAGAAGCGCATCGTAATTTGTCTCTACATTTGCTTCAGGGTTAAATGCAGTCAGCGCCGCAACCCCCTGAGGAATTGTCTTTGTCGGGATCACATAGACATCTTTGCCCGAAATATCCTTGGCCTGGTTTGCCGCCATGATGATATTCTTGTTGTTCGGCAGAATGAAAACATGTTCCGCATTTGCACTTTCCACTGCCTTCACGATATCCTGCGTGGAGGGATTCATGGTCTGTCCTCCTGAAATGACATAGTTCACGCCCAGATCTTCGAATACTTCACGAATACCTTCTCCCATGGACACAGAAATGAACGCATATTTCTCTTTCACTGCTTCCACAACTGGTTCTGATTTTGGAGCTTCCATATGCACATCAGGTGTGTCCTGAAGATTTCTATGCTGTTCTCTCATATTCTCGATCTTGATCTTTGTAAGCTCACCCATTTTAGCAGCTTCCGCCAGAACAAGGCCAGGATTGTCTGTGTGTACGTGCACTTTGAGTATATCATCGAATGCCACATAAACGATGGAGTCTCCCATGGATTCGAGATAGTCTCTAAAGGAATCATTCTCTGGTTTAGCTAGGACAATAAATTCTGTGCAGTATCCAAAGGTGATTTCGGTGTGTGTATCTCTTGCGGCAACATACTCCTCAAAGGATTTCTGCTCCACTTTCTCCGCCATCTTAAATCCGCTCTTCAGGGCCTCATGCATCCCTTTCAGGATCACAAGCAGCCCCATACCACCGGAATCCACTACATTCGCAGCTTTCAGCTGTGGCAGAAGTTCTGGTGTCTTCTCCAGGGATTCATCTGCAAAACTCACAACTTTTTCCATAAGATCCGTTACGTCATCTGTATGGTATTCTGTGGTTTTTTCACCAACTTCACGAATTACTGTAAGAATCGTTCCTTCTGTAGGTCTCATGACAGCACGGTAGGCTGACTTAGACCCTTCAAGAAGACTGAGGGCAAACTCGTAAGCATTGACCTCCTCTTTTCCTTCCAGTCCCTTGGCAATCCCTCTGAATATCTGGGAAAGAATAACTCCAGAGTTTCCTCTAGCCCCCATAAGAGCTCCCTTGGCAAGCACTTTAGAAATTTCACCAATGGATGTGGATTTGGAGTTTCTAACCTCATCTACTGCAGCCGTAAAGGTCATGGACATGTTTGTGCCTGTATCTCCATCTGGAACAGGGAAAACATTTAATGAATCCACATATGCTTTTTCATTTTCCAAACGGATGGATGCATTTGTCACCATGCTTAGAAAATGCTGTCCATTAATCTTGTTATATTTCATATAATATTCCTCCTGCAAAATATGGACAATACACTCTATGTCCATGCCACTTCTCAATTATCCTACTAAAATTATAAGAAAACCCTACTGCTAGGGTTTTATAATAAAATATACCATCTGCTATTATACTAAAGGTTGCATGTTGAAATCAAACTTTACTGGCAATTTCTTAAAAAAACTTAAGATTTGATTTTAGAAACGCACTCCTTCAATATTCACAACAATACTGTTCACCTTGAGTCCCAGATAGTTTTCTACATTGTATCGAACTTTTTGGATAATATTATTGGCAATGACAGAAATCTTTGTTCCATATTCCACAACCACAAAGAGATCAATAGAAAGCTCATTGTTCTTCGCATTGATCTTTACACCCTTATTCAGATGCTCCACACGAATCAGTTCCCACAGTCCATCTTTGGTATTCTTGGCAGCCATACCGACGACTCCATAGCACTCCATGGTAGACAATCCAACCACATTGGCGATGACATCCTCAGAGTATGAAATATGTCCGAGTTCATTTGTTAATCCAATCATGAAACTTCCTCCTCAATCCAGGCAGTACGTTCTGCACTCCCGGTATACCTTCAGTGCGTGCGCTTACAGCAAAAGCCTTGATAAGCACACGTGTTATCCCTATAATGATATTATATTTTCATCAAGACTTCAATATAAAGAAATTTTGGTCTAAAATTATGTTGCATTCTCTTCGTATATTATGATAGAATGGTATCTGTTCAAAACAAATAATAATATAAGCTTTTGAGAAGAGTAGTATCTCTCAGGAGGAGGTGTATTTTAATGGCAAGAAAATGCGATATCTGTAATAAAGGTGTAGTTGCTGGTGTACAGTATTCTCATTCACACAGACAATCTAAGAGAACATGGGCACCAAACCTAAAAAGAGTACGTGCTGTTGTTAACGGAACTCCCCAGAGAGTTAACGTTTGTACTAGATGCCTACGTTCCGGTAAGGTTGAAAGAGCGGTATAACAGAGTAAGAAATTGTAGCTGATCCTTATGGGATCGGCTATTTTACTTTTTAAGCAGAATAAATCAGGAAGTATGGAAAAGTGATGTTTCACATTCTATACTTCCTTTTTTATTAATCTTCCGTCATAAAAACCAGCAGTGTTCCTTCTGTAAATGTGACCGAGAGCTTATCTTGTATAAACTCATTGGAAATGGTTCTAGGGTCCCCAAATTTAAGCTCATAGTTCCATAGTGGATACTTTACTCCTTTTACACCAAAACCCTTCACAGAGCCTCTAAACCCCTGGAAAGAGATATATCTTCCAAAACCTCTCTCAATGACTCCAGGAGATCTCAGTAGAAAGATTTTATTGTGATCATCATACATATACGCTTTGACGCCTTTTTCCAGGCACTGATCCAGCAGGGCTAAATTCCCGACGAAATGATCCAATCTGCTGCCTGTGCATCCTAAAAAATCAATTTCTTCTACTCCCAGGAGCACAGCCTCATGCAGCGCCGCTTCTGTATCAGTGAAGTCTTTTTCTTCGTCATAAGTTTTAACGACGGTTTTATCTTTAAAAAATGAAAGGGTCTCCTTCGAAATAGAATCGAAGTCCCCAACGAGAAGATTTGGGACAATCTTCTCATCACGAAAAAATTCAGCCCCTTTATCCACCGCTATCAGATAAGTATCCTCTTTGTAAAGTCTTTCAAAAAGGGAACGGCTTGGTTTTTTACCGCCTGATACAATAATCGCCTTACTCATCACTGGCTTTTCGGAGTGCACTGATATTGCTTTCAATTTCTCCATTCCTATACACTGCAGAACCTGCGACCACTATATCGCATCCAGCTTCCACAGCCATTTTGATTGTATGGACATCAATTCCACCGTCAATCTCAATGAGAAGATCCGGATTCAAGGTTTCTGCCATCTTCTTCAGTTCTTTCACTTTATCCAGGGTATATGGAATAAAACTCTGACCACCAAACCCAGGATTCACAGACATGATGAGCACAAGATCCAGCTTATGAAGTATCGGTTTCAGCACATCCACTGGAGTTGCGGGATTCAGTGTGATTCCAGCTTTCAGCCCTCTTGACTTGATCTTCTCAATGGCGCGATCCACATGAACTTCAGCCTCATAGTGAAAGTTGATGAGGTCTGCTCCGGCATCCGCAAAAGCATCTATATAGCTGCTTGGATTGACAATCATCAGATGAACATCAAAAAGCTTCTCTGTGTAAGGACGGATTGCCTTGATCACCGGAAGCCCGAAACTGATATTCGGAACATAAGACCCGTCCATCACATCAATATGGATCCAGTCAGCACCAGCCTTGTCTGTTCTTGTAATATCTCTGCCCAGATTCGCAAAATCAGCAGATAGGATTGATGGGGCTATTTTTACCATTTTCTTTTATTCTCCTCTAACAGTTCATTATAATATTTGACATAATAATTATACCTCTCCACCGAGATTGTTTTACCGACCTCATCTTTCACTCTGCAGCCTGGCTCCTTATCATGGTTACACCCTTGAAAACGGCACTGGCCCTCATATACATGAAACTCCGGAAAATAATCCTTCAGTTCTTTGGCTTCCATAGTCATTTCCATAGTTGAAAAACCTGGTGTATCCACAAGCAGCGCATCCTCCACATCAATCAGCTCACTGTGTCTCGTCGTATGTTTTCCTCTTTTCACCTTCTCTGAGATGATCCCAGTCTCCATTTTTTCAGATCCTGCCAGTTTATTGAGCAGAGTCGATTTACCCGCACCCGATGGACCGCATAATACAGTAATCTGATTCTTCAGCCCTTTGAGGAGCTCTTCAAGACCTGCCCCGTCTTTTGCGGTGATAAAATGAATTTGATATCCTGTTCCTTTGAACAGCTCTTTTAACTGTATCTTCTCATTCTCTGTGGCAAGATCGCTCTTATTGAAAACGAGCACTGGCTCAATACCACTCTTTTCCAAAGAGATGATGAATTTATTCAAAAGCTCAAAATTGATGTCTGGATTTCTCAAGGCAAACACTACATACGCTTGGCTGACATTGGCCACAAATGGTCGAACAAGCTCAGAAGTTCTTTTGTGAATCTCATCCACCACATTTCCTTCTGGTGTTGATACCACGGAAACCCGGTCACCGACCATCGGTGTGATATTATTTTTTCTGAATATACCTCGGGCTTTGCATTCTAAAATTCCCTCTTCAGTTTTTACATAGTAGAATCCTGCAATCCCTTTGATAATAATCCCTTCCATTGCATCAGTCCTTTCCACTCTATTCTTTATGTTCTATTATAATCTATTTCTACCTGTTTGTTACCAAAGAATCGCCAAAAAACAAACAACCAGCTCAATAATTTGAGCTGGCTGCTTGTTTATAATTCAATGATTCTATGGTGTTTGAACTGGTTCTTGTGGATCTGGTTCTGGCGCACCAATGAGTTGCACCTTACTTCCATAAGGAACTGGTCCTCTTCCTTCTTGTCTAACCTCTAACATTATATCATTTGGTTCAGTATCTTCAATCAATTCAGGAACAAGTCCAAGCGCTGTAAGTCTATTAGCAAAATCCCTAACCCGTTCTCCTGAATTGAATTTGGGAATATTCACTTCTGTATACTCATAAATCGTGATATTGACCTTGGTTCCTTCCTTTACTTCTGTTGCAGCTGGAAGACTTTGTTCCACGATACGTCCGCTTTGCGCTTCATCTCCAGTAGGAACCTTTTTCACTTCGCCAATGGTAAGGCCAACAGCCTCCAGAAGAGCTTGCGCCTCTCTTTGTGTACGTCCCTTCATATCAGGAACGACAGATAATACAATCTCAGGACCTTTAGACACAACTACATTTACGGCGCTGCCTTTAGGCATAGAGGTATTCACAAGAGGATCCTGTCCGATGATTTCACCGGCAGGTATAGTCTCACTGAACTCTTCTGTAGTAGTTCCAATAATAAATCCGTTATTGCCTAGTATAATCTCTGCTGACTCAACGGTACTTCCTGTGATATCAGGCACATAGAGTTTTTCCTGTCCTGCGCTTAGTACTACGGAAACAGCGACTCCCTTCTTTACAGGAGTTCCTTCTTCTGGAATCACTTTAATTACTGTGTTCTCAGGCTGATCTGATGTCTCCGTTCCAGTAACCTCAAGCACAAGATCCACCATTTCCAGGGCATCCTCTGCTTCCTCTTTGGTAAGCCCCATGATTTCTGGTATATTCACTTCTTCTTCCACAACTTCTCCTGGCTCATTTCCGTTGCCACGGCTGAATACCGCATCACCAATGAGTGCGCCAAGTACAACAACCAGAATCATGGCCAGTCCAATAATCAGTGTCTTCTTTTTATTATTTGATGGCTTTTCATCATCATAAATGTCGTTTCTCATAGTTTTCCTTTCCGGCACTACCGCGTTCATGACTTGTGTGTGATCCGTATTAATATTCTCTTTTGTTTCCAGTCTTTCTCCATTCATCAGTGCACGGAGATCCATCATCATGTCTTCGATTCTCTGGTAGCGATCTATCGGATTCTTCTCTGTTGCTTTCAGTATCACTTTCTCCAAGCCAGCACTGACAGAAAGGTTCAGTGCCCTTGGTGAAGGAAGAGGTTCCTGCATATGCTTCAGTGCGATGGTAATTGGGCTTTCAGCATCAAAAGGCACCTGACCGGTGACCATTTCATACATCACAATACCAAGGGAGTAAATATCAGATCTTCCATCTGTCATATTCCCTCTGGCTTGCTCTGGCGAGAAATAATGAGCTGAACCGATGATTTTGCCTGAATTGGTAATGGTCACAGAATCTGAATGTTTTGCAATACCAAAGTCTGTCACTTTGATCAGCCCATCTTTTGTGAGCATGATATTCTGAGGCTTTATATCACGGTGAATGATGTTGCTGTTATGCGCGGACTCCAAGGCACGGGCAATCTGATAAGAATAATTCAGCGTTTCTTCCACAGACAGCTTTCCTTGTGCTTTGATGACTTCTTTCAGTGTTTTTCCCTTCACATACTCCATGACAATATAATGGATCTGATCCTCACTGCCGACATTATAGATGTTGACAATATTGGGATGAGACAGGAAAGCTACCGCATTGGCTTCCTGCTTGAACTTATCCAAAATATCCTTATTGGATGAAAACTCCTTCTTCAGCACTTTGACTGCATCATACCGGTTCAGGTTCAGATCCAGTGCTTTATATACAACGGACATGCCACCTTGGGCAATTTTTTCAGTGATTTCATAACGGTTCCCTAATATTTTTCCTATCATTTCAACGCTTCTCCTCCAAAAATTACTAGCGTGATATTATCTCTTCCACCTCTTTCTTTGGCCATGTCCACAAGTTCCATCATGGACTTATGCATATCCTGGCTACCCGAAAGCTTTTCAAAGATCTCATGTGCAGAGAGATAATCTGAAAGACCATCCGTGCAAAGCAGATAAATTTCCTCATGATCCGTCTGTCGCGTATAAGATTCAATCTCCACATGAAGATTGGTGCCTACGGCTCGAGTAATGATGTTTTTATTTGGATGATGCTTCGCATCCTCCTCAGTAATTTTCCCAAGATCTACAAGTTCTTGGACATAACTGTGGTCTTTTGTAATTTTCTTGATTTCATTATTGTACACCACATAAAGCGAGCTGTCTCCCACATGCGCCACATCTAGTCTTCCATGATGGCTCAGCGCAGCTGTCATGGTCGTCCCCATGCCACTCATGGTCTTCTCTTTAGAAGATAACGCATAAATTTCATGGTTTGCTTTTGTGATTGCTTTGAACAGCGAGGGCAGAAGATCTTCCTCTTTCTGAATTCCTCTCATGAAACTCAGCACAGTATCTTTAGCCAGTGCACTCGCTACTTCTCCAGCATTGTGTCCTCCCATACCATCGCATATCAGAAAAAGGTTAAATGCTTCATCTTCCAGGATGCCATAGGTGTCTTCATTCAGTTGTCGGATATTGCCAATATCTGATATCCTTTCTATCATATGTTTCTCCTCACAGGTCAGCTCTATTTTCCAAATAACTTCTTCTCAGCTGCCCGCACGCAGCGTCAATATCTCCACCCATTTCTCTTCGGATTGTCGCTTCGATTCCAGAATGAAGCAGAATATCTTTAAAGTCCTGGATAGACTCATTGGTTGAAGGTAAATACAGCATTTCCTTTATCGCATTGACTGGTATCAGGTTCACATGAACCTTCATGCCTTCCAAAAGTTTCGCAAGAGCGTATGCATTTTCTCTGGTGTCATTGGAACCACGAACCAACGCATACTCAAATGAGACCCTTCTCCCTGTTTTGCTCATATAATATTCTACACTATTTAATATCTCCTGAATACTATATTTGTTGGCAATGGGCATGATCTTCTTTCTTGCTTCATCCGTAGTCTCATGAAGTGAAATCGCAAGCGTAATCTGAAGCTTCTTATCTGCGAGTTCAATGATTCTGTTTACCAGTCCACAGGTAGACACTGTAATGTTTCTATGGGACAGATGAAGGCCTTCTTTCGCATTCACCAGACTCAAAAACTTCAGTACCGCTTCAAAATTATCAAGGGGTTCTCCTGATCCCATAAGGACCACATGGGAAATTCTTTCTCCCACCACCAAAGAAGCTGCAATGATCTGAGAGAGAATTTCTCCCGGTGTCAGATTTCTTACCATACCATCTTTTGTAGAAGCACAGAAGGTACACCCCATTTTACATCCGATCTGAGAAGATACGCATACCGAATAACCATAATGGTACTTCATGATTACCGTCTCGATGATATTCCGGTCCTCCAGAACCATGAGCATTTTTATGGTTCCATCCTTTGATACCCGCTTCTCAAGGACTTGAGGCAGTGCCATGAAGAAATGTTCTTCCAGCTTGTCCCTCGTACTCTTGTTGAGTGTTTTCATCTGTTCTGGATCCGTAATCCCTTTATATAAATAGTCATATACTTGCTTGGCTCTAAAAGCACTTTCTCCCTGACTCACCAGCCAGGCTCTCAGCTCTTCCAGAGAATAATCGTAAACATTTGTCATGCTAACATCCTTTTCCAGAATCCTTCCGGATTTCATTCATAAACATGGACATTTTATCATAAATTATGTTAAATTTCTTTAAATTATTCTTAGATTTTCAGAAGAAAACCTCCGGAACGGCATATTAAGGCCGTCACAGAGGTTATTACATTCTTTTCAGTTTGCTGATAAAGAACCCATCCATGGTTTTACCGGGCAAGATGGTGAGAAATCCTTCCGGAGAGTACTGAAGATGATCTCCTGCTCCAATATCAATCGGAACAGCCTCGAAGTCTTTGTGCTGCTCCAGAAACCATCTGACATTCTCCTCATTCTCTGCTTGATTAAGCGTACAGGTAGAATACACCAATGTCCCACCAGACGGAATATAGTTCCTTGCTGTCTCCAGAAGATCTCGCTGGAGTTTCACGAGGTCCATGAGCTCCTCAGGGGTCTTTGTATATTTGATCTCAGGCTTTTTCCTGATGATTCCAAGCCCTGAACAAGGGGCATCCAGAAGCACATGGGCTTTCTCCACATACTCAGGCAAAATATGAAGGCCATTGTTTTTTCTGATGGTTACTGATGTCAGGCCCAGTCTGTCCCGATTTTCTCTGATCAAACGAAGCTTGCTTTCATAAATATCAAAGGCATGAACCGGCACCTGATCATGAAGGAGTTCAGCAAGATGCATGGTTTTCCCCCCAGGCGCAGAACATAGATCAAGATATTCATACCCTTCACTTACCAAAAGCGGTGCAACCAGCATGGAACTTTCATCCTGCACCGTAAGAATCCCTTCTCTGAACAGCGGGTTCTGCATCACACTTTTGCCACCTGTTACTTCTATACCATAAGGCGAAATGGTCGTTTTTTCTGCACTGTAACCAAGCTTTTTTAACTCTTCAAGAGCGGTATCCCTTGATATCTTCAGCGTATTCACCCGATAGGTGATCACTGGTCTTTCATTCAAGCCGCTCAAGATCTCCAGATACTTGTCTCCATACTGATTTTTAAACAGTTGTATCATCCAAGCCGGAAAAGAATACTCGTATATCTCTTCATCCATCTTTTTATAGAACGTATACACCTCATCTTTTTTCCGGAGATATCCACGAAGAACCCCGTTGACAAACCCGGAGGCTTTCGGTGCTTTTTTCTTTGTGAGATTCACAGCTTCATTGATGACGGCATATGGCGGTATCCGGTCCAGGAAATGCATCTGGTAAACTGAAACGCGAAGAACATCTAGTACATAGCGTTCTGTCTTTGATAAAGAAATCTTCGTATTTCTCTTTAAAATTTCATCAATGGTAAGCAAATATTTCAGCGTCCCATACACAATTTCTGTAAGCAGTCCGATATCCTCTTCTTTCACCTGTCCAGACTGAATCGCCCGGTCCAGAAGAAGATTGGAAAAAGCTCCTTGGTGTAGAACCTTCCCTAAAATCTCCACTGCTGTCTCTCTGACATTCATCATAGTGTTTCCTTAATCCCTTCTTCGATCACGGATTACGAGAAGCCGGATCAGTGTCATGATAGAGGAGAACGCAGCTGCCACATAGGTGAGTGCTGCGGCATCCAGAACCTTCTTGGCTTTAGGCACCTCGTCCTCCGCCAGGATGTGATACTCCCCAAGAACCGCAAGGGCCCTGCTGGAGGCATTAAACTCCACTGGCAGTGTGAAAAGCTGAAAAAGAACCACGAGAGAAAAGAGAACGATGCCCAGATCCACAAGGCTGAACATTTCAAAAAGCAGTCCCGCTAAGATGATGATCATGGAGAACCTGGAACCAATGGAGGCAAAAGGCACCATAAATGCACGAAGTCTCAGCGGACCATAGTCTTCCTGGTCCTGAATGGCGTGACCCGCTTCATGGGCAGCTACGCCAGCAGAAGCGATGGAAGGCTTTGAATAGACTTCTTCACTGAGCCTCAGCACCTTCGACCTTGGGTCGTAGTGGTCCGTAAGATTTCCTCTCACCATCTCAATATCAACATTCTGAAGACCTGACCGGTCCAGAACAATTCTAGCAACCTGAGCGCCTGTCATTCCGCTTCTAAGACCTTCCCGTCTGTATATATTGTATGTGCTCTGTATTTTACTTTGAGCATATATGGTCAATATCATCGCTGGAATGAGCAGAAAAAATGTTGGGTCAAATCCAAAGGTAAATGGCATCAGTCTTCACTCCTTTTAAAATATTTTTCAGAAATTGTATTTCCATTTAAGAAATCGCGAACATTCATGGGTTTCTTTCCAGGATACTGCAGCCTTACTATTCTGATCTGTCCTTCTCCCGTTGCCACAATGATTCCCTCTTTGGACACCTTCAGGATTTCTCCAGGTGCACCCTCTGCACCCTCCATCACTTCGGTCTCAAGGATTTTCACTTTCTGTCCATCCACATAGGAGAATGCTCCAGGAACTGGCGACAGGCCTCTTACAAGGTTGTGAACTGCATATGAGGGTTTGTCCCATTGAATCAGCTGAAGATCTTTAGTTATGAGGGGCGCATAAGTGGATTCCTCATGCTTTTGAGGCTGTGGCTTCACAAAGCCACTCAGGAGTCCTTCCATGGTCTCCACAAGGAGGTCTCCCCCCATCTCGGAAATTCTGTCATGGAGCTCCTCCACATTCATCTTTTCTGACAGATCTACCTTGCGGACGAGAAGCATATCCCCCGTATCCAGTCCTTTATTCATGAGCATCGTTGTCGCTCCGCTTTCCTTGTGTCCTTCAATGAGCGCAAAATTCAGAGGAGCTGCTCCTCTCAGCTTAGGCAATAAACTTGCATGAAGATTGATGCAGCCATACTTTGGAATCGCCAGAATCTCTTCACTGAGAATTTGTCCATATGCCACCACAATGATGAAATCCGGTGCTATGCTTTTCATTTCCTCAATAAGCGCTCTGTCATTTCTGAGCTTTACAGGCTGTCTTACAGGAATGTTTCTTTTCACCGCTTCTTCTTTCACTGGCGGAAATGTGACCTTCTTCCCTCTGCCTTTTTCCTTATCCGGCTGTGTCACCACCAGCGAGACCCCATATCTTTCGTCGAGAGTTTTCAAAGACGGAACAGAAAAGTCCGGCGTGCCCATAAAAATGATCTTCATCATATTACTCACCATCGGAATAGGTAAGAGAAATCAGAAGGTCTTCTACCTGTTCTTCAGGTTCGAAGTCTTCCTCCACCTCTTCCAGTTTATCGGTAAAAAGCACACCATTCAGATGATCCAGTTCATGAAGAATACACCGTGCAAGAAGATACTTCGCTTCGATGATAAAATGCTTCCCCTCTTCATTCATGGCTTTCACCTTCACGTAGGTAGGTCTCTTCACTACCCCGTTTTCACCCGGTATGGAAAGACACCCCTCCACATCCAGATACTCTCCTTCTGACTCCAGCACTTCAGGATTCACAAAAGCCAACCGGATGTCACCAATGCCCACGGTGAAGATTCTCTTGAGAATTCCCACCTGTGGTGCTGCCAATCCGATTCCATCCTCATAATCCATTGTATTATACATATCTTTTATCAGCGTCTTCAGTCTTGGGGTCATTTCCGTAACTGGCTTTGCCACCTTTCTTAACACACTGTCTGGTACATGTCTAACTTCTCGTAATGCCATCTTTTTTCTCCTTTTTACATCATACTGTTGGGATTGATATCCAAACTGACTTTAATTGTTTTATAAACAGATTTCATCTCATTCTGAACGAAAAGCCTGATGCTTTCCTGACTGTCCGGCGAAAAATCACCTTTCAGAATCATTTGCCATCTGTAGCTGTTTTTGATCTTTGATATCATACAGGGACTGGGTCCCAGTAAAATGATAGTATCATATTTCTTCAAAAAATTTCTTAAACGTTCACCGATCTCCATAACTTTTTCCTTCAGAAGTTTTTCATCTTCAGAGGTAAACACCATATGAAAAATCTTCGTGAATGGTGGATTTTTCAGAGCTTCTCGCATGAGGATCTCTTTTTCATAGAAACCTTCATAATCATGGGTTTTTGCATGTTCCACCGCAAAATGCTCCGGACTGTACGTCTGAATCACCACTTCTCCCTTTTTATCTCCTCTTCCTGCTCGTCCCGCCACTTGTGTAATCAGCTGGAAAGTTTTCTCCGAGGAGCGGAAATCAGGAAGATTCAGCGAAAGGTCTGCTGCCAGTATTCCCACAAGGGTCACATCCTTAAAGTCCAGTCCTTTACTGATCATCTGAGTACCAATGAGGATATCACAATCATTGTTTTTAAAATTCTGGTACATATTCTCATAGGCTGCTTTGTGTTTTGTGGTATCCCTGTCCATTCTCAGCACCTTGGCCTCTGGGAACATTTTTCTAATGGCTTCCTCGACTTTTTCAGTACCTGTGCCAAACTGCTTGATGTACTTGGACTGACAGCTGGGACATGTTTTAGGAAGATACTTTCTGGCACCGCACTGATGGCAGATGAGAGAGTTGTCTTTGTGATAGGTCATGCTGATATCACAGCTGCCGCACTTGAACACATACCCACAGGATCTGCAGGACACAAAGGTAGAGAATCCTCTTCGGTTGAGGAAAAGAATCATTTGCTCCTTTCTCTCCAGAACCTCTTCCATTTTTTTCGTAAGTGTACGGGAAAAAATAGTCCGATTGCCACTGAGAAGCTCTTCACGCATATCCACAACTTCCATCTTTGGAAGCTCCCCTTCTGTTGCGCGTCTGGTCAGTGATATGAGAGTCAGTTTATTTTCTTTTGCCTGATAATAAGATTCCACAGAAGGTGTGGCTGATGCCAGTACAAGCCGCCCTTCCTTCTTCTCCATCATGAGTTTCGCTACTTCTTTCGCATTATACTTGGGACTCATCTCAGATTTATAAGTGGTTTCATGTTCTTCATCCACAATAACCATTTTGAGATTCCGGAAGGGAAGAAACAGCGCAGATCTTGCTCCAATGGCGATTTTCACCTTTCCAGCCCTCACCCGGTGCCATTCATCATATCGTTCACCATCACTCAGTCTGGAATGAAAGATGGTAATCTCTTTTCCGAATCTCCCCTTGAATCTTTCTATCATTTGAGGTGTCAGACTGATTTCCGGCAGTAAAACAATGGAATCCTCTCCTCTTAGTAGACACCTTCGGATGAGCTCCATAAACACTTCTGTTTTACCAGATCCAGTGATGCCATGAAGAAGGTAGGTTCCCTCTTTTTTATCTATGGTCTCCACAGCAACCCTCTGTTCTTCATTAAGGGTTCGTTCTTCATAATTCTCATATTCCTCTACGTTATAGCGGTAGTCTTTTTCACTCAGAACGGCCATATAACCATGACGGATCAGAGTATTCACGGAACTCAAGGAGAACCCTTGCCGAACCAGATCCGCTTTTATAAACTTCCCTGGCTGTTTATCCACTTCAGCATAAATCTCCATATAAGGACTTTTTTGATATTTAGGTCCCAAAGGGGAGATTGTATAAAGATTCTCACTCATTTTATGCTTCATCCCCTGAAGGATTCCTCGGGGAATCATCAGTTTGATCACATCCAGATAGGTAGCCATATAGTTCTTCCTGATTTCATCCATAATCTGAAGATCTTCTTCCTCAAAGTACACCTCAGGTTCTGCGGAAAAAATTTCTTTCATTTTTGTCTTGTCATATGCCAAATCTTCATCATCATTGAGTGATACAACGAAGCCTTCCAGTTTCCTATTGCCTAGCCCAAAGGGAATACGCACTTTCTGACCGATTTTCAAATTCACCTTTTCAGGTATACCGTATGTATAGATCCGATCTGTAGCCAACGCCTCATGATTGATGATAATTCCTGCTACTTTCAACTTCCCACCCCCTTGTTCAACCCATCTATTATAACACCTTTCACTTCATGGTTCCAAGATTCTAAGAACGCCTCTGCTTCTCTCCTGTCTGTAAAGAATCTGTTACTCCATCCTGGCATTTTTATGAGTATAATGAAGTACCATCTGAAATCATCAGGATGTCCCTATTGAACTATGAATCGATCACTATGGGGTCAAATATAGGATACGAGGAGTGTTATTATGAAAAAGGCCACAAAAAAATACATGCTTCTTTCTCTGCTTCTCCTCCTTGGTACACTGTATTCTGTTTCTAGAGCGATGGGGCCTGATGATTCCATCATATATAGAGGGATTGTCATCCATACACACCATGACGGACTCATGACACTTCTGGTGGATGGGCAGTTTGAACGATCACAAGAGTCGTCCTCTGCTGTGACAGCATTCTCTCTAGCGAAAGACCTTCGCATTCTAAAAAATGATCAAGTGATCGAACCCACGGAACTGCAGAGAGGCATGTATGTGGAAATTGAGAGCAGCCCCGAAATCAGAACCAGTTATCCTGCCCAAGGTACTGCGCTGAAAGTCAGAGTTCTGGATACTCAAAATCTCCCTCTAAACATGGAAGCTGAAGTAATCGGCGTTCTTGATCAAGGTCAGGGTATCACCAGAACAGTCCACCTCAAAGGCAATCTGCCAGGGTACGGTCAGGATACAGAAATCCTTGTTTCAGTTCCAGAGGGCTCCTACTATCCCTTTGGTCTGGAGAGCAATACTGGTCTACTGAAAAGCGGCGACCGCGTTTTTGTCGTCTTCACGGGTCCCATCCGTGAAAGTTACCCTTTACAGGGTACTTCAAGCTCTATCATCCTTGTGGATCCGGATTCTTATTGACAAAGCCCTGGGAAACCAGGACTTTTAATTCTCTAGTAGTTTCAGGAATTTTATGAAATACTTCTCTTTTTCTCCTTCGTAGAACCGCAGCATTTGCACCAAGTATTTCCGATTTCCTCTATTCTTCCTTATCTTATTTGTCACCAAACGGATTTCTTCCAAGTCGTGGAGTTTTCCTGTGACATCATGAAGTTTTTTCAATCTGTCCGCTTCCTTCAACCTCTCTGGCGGAAGAAGCTCTTTGTAAAAAATCATATTATAAGAGATGATCTTCCCATTTAATCTCAATTTATGGATTTTTTCATCTTCTCCTGTTCTGGCTTGTTTTTCAAGCTTTTTTTGTTTTTTCAGAAGATGATCAAAACGCTTCACAATAAACTCCTTCTCTCGGTCCTCCATGGATCCTTTATTATTTTTCACGATGGACTGTGAATTAAGGTAATACCCTGAGACCGTTCTGTAGAAAAACATTCTGAACTGAAATGTATCCTCATAAAGTTCTTTCTTCTTTCGAGCGTTCTGTAAAACAGAAAGAAGTATTCTCTCCTTCTCTCCTTCATCTCCCATTTTCTTGCCGCTTTCTTCGCAGTACACTTCAAATTCGCAAAAGAGCTTCGTAAATACATCTGCTTTTCTTCGGGGTCCAAGTGACCTCAGTAAAAGCTGGTAGTTTTTCTTTATTTTCTGATTGCCTTTTAAGCGAAGCATCGGTTCATAGAATTCATGAATGGATAAGAGCTGCCTTAGAATCACCCTTAAATCATGGATTTTATCCTCATCTTCCGTCCACTGATCTCCTTCCAGACACAGAAGGAGCAGCCCATGGGCATCTTTAGAGAGTTTTTTTGCTTGATAGAAGAACTTCTCAAGAGACTGATTTCGAGTCATGAAACTCACACCTCCTCAGCGCGTTTCAAAGTGTCATGCCAGTTTTTCACCAAACCGACAGCCATTTCGCTGCTTTGTTGCGAAGCTAAACAACAGGTTCAACGAAAAATGTGACATTATTAATATTTCATTCATAATTTTAAATTGTTTTTAATTTGCAGAAAAATGAAAAGGTTTGTACTCTCTGTTTTGGAATGCAAATCGATTACACTCAACATCATTATATCGTTAATAATCCTCTGGTTCTTTAAAAAATTTGAAATTATATTTGACTTGTTGTTATCAGAATGTTAATATCCTTACAAGTTCACAAAAAAATCAATAATTTAAAAATATTGAGGAAGACTGCACTATAGAAATTGTCACAGAGAGTCGGGGATGCTGAAAGCCGATACAAACCTCTATAGCAGCTTATCACTTCTGAATTTCATTACCGAACAGTAAGCTTATTAAGTAATGACGCATACCAGCGTTAAAGGGTTAGGGTTTATTTGAACCTGATGAGGCAGACTCTGCGAGGAATCTGCAAAAGTAAAGTGGTACCGTGCTAAAGCACCTTTATTATGTCAAAGGACATGATAGAGGTTTTTTTATACAATTTATTATGATTTCGGAGGGAAACAAATGAAAAAAGAACTGAAGTTATTTACCGCATCGCTCTTATCCGTATTATTCTTATCCGGCTGTGCCGCCAGTGGATCATCCAGTGATGGCGACACCGTTAAACTAGGTCTTAACTATGAACTCTCTGGTAATGTATCCACCTATGGAACAAGCCTTGTGGAGGGAATCGAATTTGCCGTGAAGGAAATCAACGCCAATGGCGGAGTCCTTGGAAAGCAAATTGAGCTGGTAAAAGCAGACAACAAGTCTTCAGGGGAAGAAGCTGCCAATGTCTCTTCCAGACTTGCCACCCGTGATAAGGTTGTAGCTATTCTGGGACCTGCCACTTCAGGTAATGTGAAATCAGCGCTGCCTGCCGCAGAAGAAAACAAAGTGCCACTCATCTCTGCCTCTTCTACCGCAGATGATGTGACACTGAATGCAGAAGGCGGTGTGCGACAGTATGTGTTTAAAACATGTTTCAGCGACTCCTTCCAGGGAGTTACTATGGCAAACTTCGCTGCGAAAGAACTGGGTCTATTGAAGGCCGCTGTATTAAGAGACAATACCTCCGATTACAGCCAAGGTCTCACCGATGCTTTCAGCAATACCTATAGTGCCTTAGGTGGAGAGATTCTGATAGAAGAAGCTTACCAGGCGAAAGAAACTGATTTTAAATCACTGCTCACCAACATCAAAGCTGCAAATCCGGATGTCCTTTTTGTTCCAGGATATTATGAAGAAGTAGGTCTGATCATCAAACAAGCTCGAGAATTGGGTCTTGATGTGCCTGTGCTTGGCGCAGATGGTTTTGACTCACCAAAGCTTGTTGAAATTGCTGGTGCAGAGAACTTAAATGGAACCTATTATTCAAACCATTACTCTTCTAGTGACACCTCTCCAGAAGTCGTAACATTCAAGAATGCCTTCAACAAAGAATTCAGCAAAGATCCTGATGCATTCAATGCCCTTGGATATGACATGGCCTATATGGTAGCAGATGCACTGGAAAGAGCTGGAGAGGCAGACCGTGAGAAACTTACAGCTGCTTTGGCTTCTACAAAGGACTTCAAAGGCATCACTGGTACACTCAGCATGGATGAGTTCCATAACCCAATCAAAGCAGTTACAATCCTTGAAGTCAAAGATGGCGTCCCAACCTATTTGATGAAACAGGAACCATAAAAAACATTCAGATGCTGAAGCTGCCTTTTTAGGCAGCTTGCGTCTTTTCACTAAGGGGGAAATATTTTGGAACAATTACTACAACAGGCAGTCAACGGCATTTCTCTTGGCAGTATCTATGCGCTCATCGCATTAGGATACACCATGGTCTATGGAGTCATCAACCTGATCAACTTCGCTCATGGTGAAGTGCTCATGGTCGGCGCGTATATCGGCCTCTATCTCACCAGTGTATTGGGTCTTCCCTTTTTGCCAGCTCTTCTATTGGCAATGGTCTTAAGTGGTGTGCTGGGTATGGTCATTGAAAAGGTTGCCTACAAACCATTGCGAAACGGAACAAGGATTTCAGCACTCATTACAGCCATTGCTGTATCCCTGTTTATGCAGTATGGCATGATGTATTTTGTGGGTCCTGAAAGCAGAACCTATAAAGATCTCCTCCCATCGAAGCAAATCGATCTTTTCTCCACAGGAGCCCTTATTGATATCAAGAGTTTTTACATCATCTTCATCACCCTCATCATGATGCTTTTGCTGATGTACCTGACGAAGTTCACAAAGATGGGAAAATCCATGCGTGCTCTATCTCAGGATCGGGATGCAGCTGAACTGATGGGCATTAATGTGAACCAGACCATTTCCTACACTTTTTTCATCGGTTCCTCTCTGGCAGGAGCTGCCGGTGTTCTCATTGGTGTATATTACAGTACCATCAATCCCCTCATGGGAGCCACTCCTGGGCTGAAAGCCTTTGTATCTGCTGTAATCGGCGGAATCGGCATTATTCCTGGAGCGGTATTTGGAGGTTTTTTCCTCGGTATTGTTGAGACGGCAGTGAGCGCTTTCGGAGGTTCCTTGTACAAGGATGCTGTGGCTTTCTTCATTCTTATTGTTTTCTTGTTGGTAAAACCCTCAGGGCTTCTTGGCAAAAACACACAAGAGAAAGTATAGGTGATAACATGAGAAAAATTATGACGAAAAAAAATATGGTCACAGCAGCATTCATAGCCGCAGGATATCTTCTGGTGGATCTTTTGATGAAAGCAGGAATCATTGACTCCTATATTTTCCTGAACCTTGTCAGTATTGGACTCAACATCATCCTTGCGGTGAGTTTGAACCTCATCACAGGATTCACAGGTCAGTTCTCACTGGGCCATGCTGCATTCATGTCTATAGGTGCCTACGCATCTGGAATTCTTACTGTAAAGTTTGACTTGCCTTTTTCCCTGGGAATCCTTGGAGCAGCTTTATCAGCAGCTGCGGCAGGACTTTTCATCGGCATACCAACTCTACGGCTGAAAGGCGACTATCTGGCCATCGCCACTCTAGGATTCGGAGAAATTGTGCGTATTGTGGGACTAAATTCAAAATATATCGGAGGTGCCATGGGTCTCAATGACATCCCAAGGTATACCAACTGGCCCTGGCTCTACAGTATGGTTCTTTTCACCATCCTTGTGATTCACAACTTCATCCATTCCTATCACGGCCGTGCTGTCCTCTCGATCAAAGAAGATGAACTGGCATCCACTGCCATGGGCGTTCCGGTAAGCCGTTATAAGATTCTTGTATTTTCCATGGGTGCTTTCTTCGCAGGCATTGCTGGAGCACTTTACGCAAATTATTTCTATTTCATCAGACCCGACTCTTTTGGCTTTATGAAGTCTATTGATATTCTCGTCATTGTTGTATTAGGGGGTCTTGGCAGCATCAAAGGCTCCGTGATCAGCGCTGTGGTTTTATCACTTCTTTCCTTGTCCTTACAAGGAATCCCAGAACTCAGAATGGTGATATATGCCGTGATTCTGTTTATTATGATGGTGTACAAACCTCAGAACATCCTGAAAAATCTGTTTCGAAAAGTATGGAAGGAGGCATAAAATGAAAATTTTGGAAGTACAAGGTCTTACAAAAGAATTTGGCGGCATCAAGGCCGTAAAGGATGTGAACCTTTCCGTCCGAAAAGACAGCATTACTGGAATCATCGGGCCGAATGGTGCAGGAAAAACCACTTTTTTCAATCTGCTTACAGGAATCTACACCCCCTCCTCCGGAAAGATTATATATCATCTGAAGGATACTGTTACCGGGAAATCCATCCAACCACAGAAGATGCCTTCTCACGGGATTGCAAGGACATTTCAGAACATCAGACTTTTTAAGGAGATGACAGTTCTCGAGAATGTTCTTCTTGGCAACCATCCCAACTTGAACTACAGTGTTTTTTCTGCCCTCTTCAGGCTTACTCCTTTTTTCACGGGTGAAGAAAAAGCTGTAGAAGAAGCAATGGCTCTTCTTAAAATTTTCAACTTGGCAGACAAATGTGATGAAAAAGCTAAAAATCTTCCCTATGGAGATCAGAGAAGACTGGAAATCGCACGTGCCATGGCTTCAAAACCAAGTCTTTTGCTTCTAGACGAACCTGCTGCAGGCATGAACCCTCAAGAAACAAAAGAACTCACCGAGCTCATCAAATGGGTGAAGGAAACCTTCCAGCTCTCTGTCATCCTCATAGAGCATGACATGTCACTTGTGATGAATCTTTGTGATGATCTGTTTGTTTTTGACTATGGGAATCTCATTGCTCAAGGGACACCTGCTGAAATACAGGTCCATCCTGAAGTGATCAAAGCCTATCTTGGAGGTGAGAATATTGCTTAAGCTGGAAAATCTTTCTGTGCATTATGGTGCCATAGAAGCACTGAAAAATCTGTCTCTTGAAGTCCACAAAGGAGAAATCGTTTCTCTCATCGGTGCCAACGGTGCAGGGAAAACCACTACTCTTCGGACCATATCCGGCCTCGAAAAAAAGACGTCCGGAAATATCCTCCTTCTGGGCGAAGATCTTTCCAAAGTATCTTCCTCTGCCATCGTTCGAAAGGGCATCTCCCATATCCCTGAGGGAAGACGTGTCTTCCCTAAAATGACCGTGGAAGAAAACCTGGAACTGGGAGCCATCACACGAAAAGATAAAATTCAGGTTCAAAAGGATTTTGAAAAAGCTTATCTGCTGTTTCCAAGACTTCGCGAAAGAAAACACCAGATAGCAGGAACTCTTTCAGGCGGAGAACAGCAGATGCTCGCCATCGCAAGAGGCCTCCTCTCAAAACCTCAGCTGCTCATTCTGGACGAACCATCCATGGGTCTCGCCCCAATCATTGTTCATGAGATCTTCGAGATTATCAAAAATATCAATGAGGAAGGCACCACCATTCTTTTGGTAGAACAAAATGCAAATCTTGCGCTAAAAATATCCAAACGAAGCTATATCATAAAAACTGGCACCGTAGAGACGGAAGGGTTTTCTAAAGATCTTCTGGCTATGGATGAAATCCGGAAAGCATACTTGGGCGGATAAAAAACACCCTCTGATTGATTTTCAATCAGAGGGTGTTTTAATATAAAGCATATACTTTCATCTGTATGCTGCCATGAGGCTTTCCAGCTCCACGGATATTTAGTGAAACAGTTTTTGAACCTCATCGAGAATCTGATCGGCGGTCTCTCTTTTGGATAGTTTTCCCAATGGGATAATATCGCCAGATTTATGGTAAAGGGTCACCTCATTCTGATCTTCTCCAAATACTTTTCCATGAGAAATATCATTGGCGCAGATAAGATCCAGATTCTTCTTCTTCAGTTTTTCCAGAGCATTCTTTTCTATATCTTCAGATTCCGCTGCAAATCCAACAAGAATCTGCTGAGCTTTCTGCTCTCCTAGACTCTTCAGAATATCAAGATCCTTGATAAGTTCAAGATGAAGCGTTTCTCCAGATTTTTTGATCTTTTCTGTAGCGTATTGCTTCACTTTGTAATCTGAGACCGCTGCCGCCATAATCACAGCATCAGCACCAGAAAACCTTTCCTGAAGAGCCTTGGCCATGGCTTCATTTGTCAGTGCTTTTATAGACTGAACTCCTCGGGGCAGCTCCTCAGTCACATGACCATGGATCAGAGTGACTTCCGCTCCTCTTTCAAGAAGGGCCTCTGCTATTGCAATCCCCATTTTCCCAGAGGATCTGTTTGTAAGAACTCTCACAGGGTCCAGTGGCGCTTCTGTGCCGCCTGCGGTCACCAGCACACGTTTCCCAGCGAAATCTTTCCTTGGATACAGCAGCGCCATGATTTCCATGAAAATATCCTGAACCAATGCGAGTTTTCCTTCTCCCACATCACCGCATGCGAGCCTTCCCTGACCTGGACTGACAAAAGTGTAGCCCAGAGATTTCAGTTTGTTCATATTTTCAACAACCATAGGATTGCTGTACATATTTGTATTCATTGCTGGTGCAATCAGAACCTTTGCCCGGGTAGCCATGACAGATGTGGAAATAAAATCATCTGAAATGCCATGGGCCAGTTTACCGATGATATTCGCTGTAGCGGGAACCACAGCAAACACATCTGCTTTTTTTGCTAAAGAAATATGAGCAATTTCATATGCCTTTGGTTCATCAAACATATCTGTGATGACTGGATTCTGACTGAGACTCTGAAAAGACAGAGGTGTGACAAACTCCTGTGCGGATTTTGTCATCGCCACATCCACATTGATGTTTTGCTTACGAAGCAAAGAGACCAGCTCCAATGCTTTATAAGCGGCGATACCACCAGTTACACCCACCACTACATTTTTCATGACTATTTCACACCGTCTTTAAGGGTTTCATATTCTATCAGTCCCGCATTGACTTCATTGACAGCCACAGTAAGGGGATTCACGCTGGTCACAGGAATCAGTGGTTCCTGTCCATCGATGATCTGTCTTGCTCTTTTGGATGTTAGGGTGACAAGTCTATACCTGTTCTCCACCTTTTCCAGCAGTTCTGTTACGGATGGTTCAATTAATGAGCTCATTATAATTCTTCCTCCTTTAAGGTTAAAATTTCATTGGTTACTCGGGTAACTCGGCAACGTTCTGCGCGAACAATGCACATGAGGTCGCTGTATGCCTGTTCCACCGTGTGATTGGTGATGGCATAGTTGTACTTGGAAACATAGTTGATCTCGTTGTAGGCAGACTTGAACCTTGTAAGCAAAGAATCAGGAGTTTCGCTGCCTCTTCCGATGATTCTCTTTTTCAGTTCATTCATGGAAGGGGGCAGGATAAAAATAAAAATTCCTTCTGATGTGTTTTCCTGAACATTCAGTGCTCCCTGAATATCAATCTCAAGAATGACATCAAATCCTTCTGCCAGCTTCTCCTCCACTTCTTTTCTTGGTGTTCCGTAATAATTGCCATATACCTCAGCATATTCAAGAAAAGCATCCTCTTCAATTCTCTTTAGAAATTCTTCCTTGGAGACAAAGAAATAGCTCTCCCCATGCACTTCCCCTACACGCGGTGCCCGTGTCGTCATGGACACAGAATTCCATACATGATTCTGACAGTGCTTTTTATATGCGTCACAAACAGTGCCTTTCCCTGCACCTGAGGGTCCTGATATCACCAGGAGAAGTCCTCTACTCATCAATACCTACCTCATCAATCACGTCTTCTTTGGTTTCAAGTCTATGGGCGACAGTCTCTGGTTGAACAGCAGACAGGATAATATGGTCTGAATCCGTCACAATCACTGCTCTGGTTCTTCTGCCGTAGGTTGCATCAATCAGCATCCCACGTTCTCTGGCTTCCTGAATGATTCTTTTGATTGGTGCTGATTCTGGTGATACAATGGCAACAATTTTATTGGCAGAAACGATATTCCCAAAACCAATATTCACTAAGCGGATGTTCATTTTCTCACCTCTATTCAATATTTTGCATTTGTTCTCTTATTTTCTCAATCTCATTTTTGATGGAAAGAACGACATTGGTTATCTCAATATCAACAGACTTAGATGCCATGGTGTTTGCTTCCCGATTCATCTCCTGGGCAAGGAAATCCAGTTTTCTACCCACGGGCTCCTCTTCCTTGAGAAAGTTCTCCAGCTGCTCCATATGAGAAGAAAGCCTTGTCAGCTCTTCATCAATACTCGCCTTGTCGGTATACATGGCAACTTCCAACGCCAATCTTGATTCATCCACCGGCACTTTTTCCAGAAGCTCTTCAATTCTCTTTTCCAGTCTTTCCTTGTAAAGAGGAATCACCAGCTTGTCTCGCTCCCTGATTTTATCCACCAGAGCAATGATGCCTTCTTTCTTCTGCAGCATATCATTTTTCAGAGATGTGCCCTCAGCTTTTTTCATTTCCAGCATCTTTAGTGAGGCCTCCCTCACTGCTTCTTCAAGAAGCGCCCAGATTTCCTCTATATTCTCTTCTTTTTCCTCTGTAAAGATCACATCCGGAAATCTGGAGACCAGTGAAACAGAGATATCATCTTTTAGGGAGAAGGAATCCTTAATGGAGTTCAGCGCATCCACATACCCCTTCGCCAGATGAAGATTGGTCTGAACCGCCAAATCTTCTTTAGCATAATTTCTGTAGGTGATAAACACATCCAGCTTACCTCTGGAAATCACCTTTGAGATCTCTTTTCGGACTCTATCCTCAAGAGACATCAGACTCTTGGGCATACGGATAGAAAAATCAAGGTATCTGTGATTCACACCTCTCATTTCCACCAGAAAACTTCTCTTCTCGTCTTCGGCCATTCCTCTGCCAAACCCTGTCATACTCTTTATCATAGCACACCTCCAAACATCATAGGTCTAACTGCTCCACTCACTGTCTTCCATATATAGGTCTTTTTCAAACCAGTCCCTCACATCTTCTCTTCTTTCATACAGGGACAACGCTACCATGAGTTTGATTCTTGCTTTTTGTCCGGGGAGTGAATCCCCGAAGATGACGCCCATGGTTCTCAGATGTTTACCTCCACCTTCATAACCATAACTTCCATATACTCTCCCTTCATAGCATCTGGATACAATAACCACATGGATCCCTTTAGAGAGCGCATACCGAATTCCTTCCACCATCTGGGGAGGCACATTGCCACGTCCAAAGGCTTCAATGACAATTCCTTTCATTCCCTGGTCTGTGAGAAACTTCAGATAGGAGGAGTCCATACCTGCTGCGGTTTTCACCAGAGCCACTGCCGTTTCCAGCGTATCTATGTGTTCCACCTGTCTTACATCATTGCTTCTGTAATAAATGACTCTATTGTTGTCTACAATCCCAAGAGGTCCAAATGAGGGAGTTCGGAATGCATTAAGGGAGAGGGAGTTTGTTTTGGTGACTTCTTGTGCCGCATTGAGTTCGCCATTGAGACACACAAGCACACCACGCCCTCTGGACTCTTTGGAAGAAGCGGTGACAATGGATTGTGCGAGGTTAGATGGACCATCATACCCCAGTTCCGATCCGGAACGCATCGCGCCGGTAAAGACAATGGGCATTTCAGTATCAATGGTCAGATCAAAGAGAAATGCTGTTTCTTCTAATGTATCGGTTCCATGGGTAATCACAACGCCATCCGGATTATCCTCTTCCATGACCCTCAAAGTGAAAGACCTCAACTCCATCATCTTCTCCATGGTCATATGAGGACTGGGAAATGAACTGAAATTATAGGACTTGACTTCCGCATGTTTCTCAATGCCAGTGACCATATGCATGATTTCCTCCCCAGTAAGGGAAGGAACTGCTGCTTTGATTTTTGGATCTACTTTCATGGAGATTGTGCCGCCGTTGAATATCACTACAATTTTCTTCATACATCCGCCTCTTTTTTCTTCTCTGCAAAATACTGATAGAGATATGTTTGAATTCTTCCATTGTACAGTTTCCTGTTCTTATGGGCTTTCTTTCCAAATGTCTTTTCAAATCCTTCTAAAGCAGTGAGGATAAACATTTCATAGTCTTCATGGACCGCTTTGTCTCTTCCCATTTTCTCCATGAGCATTCTTACATGCTCATCCTCCAGAAGACGTTCCCCATAAGGAGGATTGGTGATGATGGTCACATCTTTTTCTGTGAATCTGTGCTTCATATAGTCAGAAGGCAGGAAATAAATGTGTTTGAACACACCCGCTTTTTTGGCATTCATCTTCGCTGTGGAGAGGACATAAGTATCAATATCATACCCGGTGATTGGAAATTTGATATCCTTGATCTGACTTCTGGCTCCTTCACGCACTTGCGGGAAAATATCCTTTGGGAAACTTGGCCAGGTCTCACACACGAAATTCCGCTCCATATTGGGCGCCATATTTTTCGCGATCATAGCCGCTTCAATGAGTATTGTTCCTGAACCGCAAAAAGGATCTATAAGAGGCCGATTTCCATCATAGCCGGAGATCAGCACAAGGGCTGCCGCCAGTGTCTCTTTCAGAGGGGCTTTTCCTGAATGTTCTCTGTAGCCTCGTCTGTGGAGTCCTTCACCAGAGGTATCCAGTGTAAGTGTGGCTAAATCTTTTAAAAGACCGATTTCAATCTTAAACACAGCACCGGTCTCAGCAAACTGTTCCCGGTCATAAGTTCTTTTCATGGACTCCACTACAGCTTTCTTAACGATGCTCTGGCAGTCCGGCACACTATAGAGCTTGCTTCTCACGGATTTACCCGTTACATGCATTTTACCGCTCACGGGGATGATTTTGCCAAAATCCACTGCTTTTGTACCCTGAAAAAGATCTTCAAAGGACTCCGCTTTAAATTCAGCCAGTTTGATCAATACTCGTTCTGCTGTTCTCAGATGAATGTTGCATATGGCAATATCCATTTCGTCTCCATAGAACTCTACTTTTCCGTTTTCCACATGTAAGTCGTCGTATCCCAAAGCTTTCAGTTCATTGGACAATATCTTTTCTATGCCGAAGGCACAAGTGGCGATGAGTGTGTACTCCATTACTGCTCTCCTTTAAGTGTCAGAGATAAAGGACAGTGGTCTGACCCCATAATATGGTTGTAGATTTCCACTTCTGTAATCTCGGGAAGCGTGTTTTCAGAAACAACGAAATAATCTATTCTCCAACCGGCATTCCTGTCTCTCGCTCTAAACCGCTGATCCCACCAGGTATAGATTACCTTTTCCGGATTTTCTTGCCTGTAGACATCCACGTAACCATGGCTCAACAGCTTCCTAAACCATTGCCTCTCAATATCCAGAAACCCTGAGGTTTTTCTGTTGGACTCGGGATTTGCCAGATCTATTTCCTCATGCGCAACATTAAAATCTCCTGTTACGATGACTTTCTTGCCATTCTCCTTCAGAGAATCAAACTTCACAAGAAGATCCTCATAAAACTTCATCTTGTAGGCCAATCTTTCTTCACCACGGCCACCATTGGGGAAGTAAATACCGAAGATCGCATGGTCTCCCACATTCACCTGCAAAACCCTTCCCTCAACATCATATTCAGGTATTCCTGAACCTTTGATGATTTCATCCACAGGGATTCTTGTATAGACCGCCACAGAGGAATACCCTTTTCTTTCTCCTGAATGCATAGTCAAGGTGTACCCCAGGTCTTTGAGAAGAATTTCCTCTACCAGCTGATGTTCCTGCATTTTCGTTTCCTGTAGAAACAGAACATCAGGGTCAAGCTCTATCACACTTTCTCTGAAGCCTTTTTTCATGATTGCCCTAAGGCCATTGACATTCCATGATACTATTTTCATGCTACCCTTCCTTTGTGTATATTTCCACAGCATTTTTTCCATCAATCTCTTCGAGCATTACTTTGATCATTTCATTTCTTGAAGTAGGCACATTTTTACCCACATAATCTGCACGAATGGGAAGTTCCCGGTGACCCCTGTCAATGAGGACAGCGAGCTGAATGCTTCTTGGTCTTCCATTAGCAGTGATGGCATCCAGTGCAGCCCGCACTGTTCTTCCTGTAAAAAGGACATCATCCACCAGAACAACTTTTTTATCCTTGATGGAAACTTCGATCACATCATTTTTGATTTGGGGACTCTCATAGTCTTCCTCCAAATCATCCCGATAAAGGGTTATATCCACACTGGCAACAGGAAGAGATACCTCTTCAAAGTTTAGAATGTTTTCACGAATTCTTTCAGCCAGAGGAACACCTCTTCTTTTAATGCCCACAAGGACCAAGTCCTGGACTCCTTTGTTTTTTTCAACAATTTCATGGGCAATTCTCACAAGTGCCCTTTCAATGGCTTTTTCATCTAATAATGCTGCTTTAAACTCCATAGTTCTTCCGCAAAGCAAAAGCTTCCGGAAATGACACCACCTTTTATTTTTATCCGGCATTCTGCCAATATACTATCTTTTATTATACTAACAAACCCCAGTCAAAGACCAGGGTTTGTTCACACTTCATTAACTTTGTTCATCTTTTGTTTATTTTATCTTGTCCATTCGATGTAATTTCACCAGAAACTCTTTGAATTCCCTATGAACTGGCGTGTGAAACATCAAAAACCCTTTCTGAGGCGTCTGAAAACCTAGGACAGCGGCATGAAGGAGCTGACCTTTCACGGAGTCCTTCTTATGACCATAGGTAAAATCTCCTACCAAAGGATGATGAAGGGAGGCCATATGAACTCTGATCTGATGAGTCCTACCTGTCTCAAGAGAAGCCTCAACGAGCGTATATCCCTTATAGCGCCGGATGACTTTGTAATGGGTCACTGCCCGTTTTCCATCTGGAACAATCCCCATCTTGAGCCGGTCATTCTTAGATCTTCCAAGGGGTGCATCCACAGTGCCTTCTTCCTGTTTCACATTACCATGTACCAAAGCATAATATCTTCTGATCATGCTGTGATCCTTCAGCTGACTGGACAGATAGCCATGGGCCTGATCATTTTTAGCAACAACCAGTATTCCCGTGGTATCCTTATCAATCCGGTGTACAATCCCAGGCCTCAGCACACCATTGATGCCGGAAAGATCTTTCACATGGTAGAGCAGCGCATTTACCAAGGTATCATGGTAGTTTCCCACGGCAGGGTGAACCACCATACCTTTTTCCTTATCCACCACAAGCAGATCCTCATCCTCATATAGAATCCGGAGAGGGATGTTCTTTGCGGTAACCTCCAGCTCACTTAGTTCTGGCAGCTCCACAAGGATCCGCTCATGAGACTTGACTTTATAGGAGGATTTTCTGATTTTGCCCTCTACTGAGATGCATCCGTCTTCTATGAGCTTCTGGAGATAGGATCTTGAAAGATCAAGCAGATTCTCACGAAGGTACACATCCAAGCGGAGTCCTTCTTTTTCAGCCTCCACGAGATACTGTATTTCTTCCACTTATTCCACTTCCTTTATGATATAAAGAATAAGAAGCCCTGTACCAACAGTGATGCAGATATCTGCCACATTGAATGTGGGGAAATAATAGGTGTTTTTCCAGTGCCAGGAGATGAAATCCACAACAAATCCGTATCGGAGCCGATCAATGAGGTTCCCGATGGCTCCTGTCATTATCAGAGCTGTACTGATGGTCAGAAGCTTTGTTTTCTTCTTGGTTTTCTGATACATCACAAAAAGCACCGCCATGATAATTACAGTGACAAATGCCAGAAGATAGACTCTTCCCTGAAAAATCCCAAAGGCAGCCCCTCTATTCTCCAGGTAGGAGAAATCAAAGAATCCTTCAATGACTGTGATATCGGGCTGTCCTTTCAAGGTGCCAATGGCCCAGATTTTAGTGACATAATCCAGCAGCATACCCAAAATAAAAATCAAATAAATCATCTGTACCTCCATAACTCTTTCGATGTCTTCATTATTTCTTCCAGCACTTCCATCGAGATGGTCTGCTGCGCATCCGAGATGGACTCGTTTGGCGCAATGTGACTTTCAATCATCAGCCCATCTGCCCCTGCCATAATCCCTGCAAGAGCCATAGGCTTCACCAAAGATCGAACTCCTGTCCCATGGCTTGGATCCACAAGGACTGGCAGCCTGCAGTTCTCTTTGAGGTAAGCAACTGAGTTGAGATCCATTGTGTTTCTTGTGGTCGTTTCAAAGGTTCTGATTCCACGTTCACAGAGAATTACCTTTTCATTGCCTGTATTCAGTATATATTCTGCAGCACTGACCCACTCTGACACCGTGGCGCTGAACCCCCTCTTCAGTATGACGGGTCTGCCAAGCTTTCCCGCTTCCTCAAGAAGCACATAGTTATACATGTTCCTGGAACCAATCTGAATCAGATCCACGAACCCCTCTGCTTTTTCCAGATCTCGGACATCCAGTATCTCTGTGGAAATCACGAACCCAAACTCTTTTTTGATGGTTTTAAGGATTTCTAGCCCTTCCTCTTTCAATCCCTGAAAATCATAAGGCGATGTTCTGGGCTTAAATGCACCGCCCCTCAGAACATCTACCCCTAACGCTTTCAGCTTTGTGGCAATATTCCTCATTGTGTCCAGATTCTCCACCGAGCAAGGCCCTGAAAAAACCACAAGATCTTCTCCAAGCACCTTCTCGCCAATATTGATATTAACTTTACCTTTTGATAAATCCATACTCTTTTGTATCATCTCTTACTCCATAATCTCCAGCACAGCAGAGCGAATCCATTCTTCTGTCACGCTTTGCTTGATTTCCGGACAACCCGCTTCACGTAACAGCGTGAAACGTAGATTGTCATCATTCTTTTTATCCTTTTTGATGTAGTCCAAAAGTTTATCCACAGATAAATCGGCTACCGCAGTAACCATACCAAACTTCTCCATGATGGACCGTGTTTGCATACGAAGGTTACTGCCAAGCCCCAGTAACGCCTCACTGAGTTTCAGCTCTGCTAGGAGTCCCAACGCCACGGCCTCTCCGTGGGTAAAAATCTCCGGATAAACCGCCTCAAGACCATGGGCGATGTTGTGTCCGAAATTCAGCACATTCCGCTGGCCTTGATCATAAAAATCCTGAGATACAGCCTCAATCTTGATCTTCAGTCCCATCTCAACATAGGTTCTCCCGTGGAGACTCCGCAATGAATCTTCCTTCTCCAGAAGCTGAAGGATTGGTTCCTTTCCGATTAAGCCATATTTTAAGATTTCGCCCATGCCGCTTTTCAGGTGTCTCTCTGATAGAGAATCCAAAAACTCTGTACAGATGAATATCTCATCTGGCTTTTTGAATGTGCCGATATAGTTCTTCACACCCTTAAAATTCACACCGCATTTCCCTCCTACTGTACTGTCACACATGGCAAGCAGTGTCGTAGGAATGAGAATCAGAGGAATTCCTCTCTTGAAGGTTGCAGATGCGTATCCAGCCAGATCCCCTGTAATACCACCGCCAATGGCAACAAGAGGCTCTACACTCTGATGCCGGAAGAGGAACTCATAGAGATTTTCCGTCTCCTCCAGTGTCTTCTTTGATTCCGATGCGTCAAGCAGATAGACTTTTTTACCTTGTATGTGCTCCCTAAGTTCTGACCAGCAGTCAAACACATTCCGATCCACAACAAATAGAGCCCTTTCTGGAAGTCTTTCCAAAGTGCTCTTTACAGATGAACAGAACTCTATGTGTTCTTTTTGAAATATATCTTCTATGCTCCTCAGTCCTTTCAAAAGTTATCTTATCACAGGAAATCTTCCTTCACAAGAAAAGAGACTTTATTTCAAAGTCTCTTTCTCCTTAATCATCCTTGAACATCTTCGAACAGCTCAGCAGCCTCTTCCTCTTCAAAGAGGTCTTTTGGTGTAATACCTGAAACCTGCATCGAGCTGGAGCCTAAGGTCCCTTTTTCAATTTCCTCAGAATTTGTCTTGAATGAACTCATCTGACCTTCTAGAAAACTGAGGACACGCATTTTAAAATTCCCAAAGTCCATTCGGTATTTTTCATATTCTCTTTTTAGCATCTCATTTTCCCGATTTGCATTTTCAATAATTGCCTGGGCTTTTTCTTTTGCATTCTCAAGAATGTGCTGTGCTTCATTCTCAGCTTGAATCTTCGTTGCATCAGCAGTATTCTGTGCGAGTACCAGCGTACTTTGCAGCGTCTTTTCCAGGCTCGCATAATGTTGAATTTTTTCATTATATGCTTCCAGCTTATCTTTCAGACTGGCATTTTCCCTATATAGAGCTTCAAAATCCTCCACGACTTCATCTAAAAACTCATCCACTTCATCTGTACTGTACCCTCTCATGGTTCTTTTAAACTCTTTGTTGGTAATTTCCACTGGTGTTATCTTCATGTCCACGCCCTCCTCTTACTGCTATAAAAATTTATAGAATTCCATTCTTAAGTTGCCTTTTTGTGTTTCTTTCAGCACTTCTCCAATCTTGAATTTCCCTTTCCGTCTTATGGTCAGAGTATCCTCTGGTTTCAGCTCTTTTGATTTTTCTTTGCATTCCTGATAGTTAAGCAGTACAAGACCCCGTTCAATCAGCTCCACTGCCTTTCCTCTGGATGTCTTTGCGAGCTCTGCAACAATCACATCCACTCTCTTCGAAGCAACAACTGCCTCAAATTTCTGGAGTGAAGGCATAAGCTCCTTCACTTTATCCTCATAGTCATAAAGCTTTGTTTCTACTGCACACTTTCCTGCACCATAAAGATGTTCTGTCACATAAGAACCCATTTCCTCAAAAACAAGCACATAAGCCACATCCTGATGCACAAACAAATCCCCAAACTTTTCTCTCTGGATACCTAATCCTAAAAGAGCGCCCAGGTAATCCTTGTGCTCAAGCTTTATCGCAGGCTGGAGGTTCGTAATCTCCACAATCTTCAATGGAGATGCTCCTTCCCAGTTCACAGAAAAGACTCTTCGTTCCAGAAACTCTTCTCCTAGAACTGTGATATTGCTAAACTCCTTCATCTTTTCTACTGTACTCCACACTAGGGGAGTGTAGAATTCTTCTACAACAAAGGGGAAGTCGTAGTTTCTTGCTCTTTCCAAGGCCTCATAAAGCTTTGCCATTCTAAAGGTGTCCTCATTGCTGAAAGCCCTTACAAAGCTTTGTTTATCCATTACTTCCAGTTGAGAAGTCCTTTAAGTGAACTCTCTTCCTTTGCTTCTCTGGAAACTTCCACCGTGGAAGGTGATAGAACATAAACCCCATTCTCCACTTCCTGAAGATCCCCGCCAAGAGCATAGGTAGATCCGGCAATGAAATCCAGAAGTCTCTGAGCGGTACGTGGTTCCAGCCCTGAGGTGTTTACAACAACAATCTTATTGGCTTTTAGGCTGTCAGAAATCTGCGGTGCCTCATCAAAGGTGTTAGGCTTGATGATGTGGACCTTTGTCTGTCCGCCATGGAGGTTCACCACTTTGTTAACCTCTTTCTGCTCTCTTCTTCTGCCTAAAACAGAATAGCTTTCCTTTGGCGTTTCCATCTCTTCTTCCTCATACTCTTCCTGATCATAGTCATCATAAAGTTCTTCGTCTTCAAAACCCATCATGTTTTTAATTGAGCTTAACATCTTTCCCATTTTTCTTTCCTCCTATAATTAAACCGTATAGTTTCTAGCGCCAAAAATTCCAGTGCCAACTCGAATCATATTTGATCCTTCTTCCATCGCCGTCATATAATCCATGGACATACCCATACTAAGCACTTCCATGGAGAAGCGTTCCTGTTTGATCTCTGCCAGTTTCTCAAAAAGCTCATGCATCTTCCGGAAGTAGTTCCGGTTTTCCTCTTCACTTCCTTGAGGGATGATGGCCATGAGGCCTTTGACTCTGATATGTTTAAGTTCTCCTAAAAGAGTAATGAACTCTCCTAGATTTTCAGTAAGAATTCCGGCCTTTTGAGGCTCTTCGCCAATATTCACCTCTATCAGCGTATCTACGAGAATCCCTTTGTTCTCTGCCCTCTTATTGATTTCGAGAGCCAGGGACTCCCGGTCCAAGGATTGGATCAGATATGTCTTGCCTACTATTTTTCTCACTTTATTGGTTTGCAGACCCCCGATCAAATGCCAACGGATGTCTTTTGGCAGAAGCTCGTATTTTTCTTCCAGCTCCTGTACTTTATTCTCACCAAAATCACGGATCCCTTCTTTATAAGCTTCCATGATCTCTTCTGCCGATTTTGTTTTTGAAACGGCAACCAATGTCACATTGTCCTTCAGTGTGCTTCTGATTTCTTCTAAGTTTTTGCTGATATTTGACAATAAGCACGCCTCCTATTCATTTAATTCATCTAGATATAATGGATATATTTCCTCAATGGAACCATCCAATGTCATAATCGGACGTTTCTCTAAATTGATTTCAATGCCTCTATGCTTCAGATTGGAAATCTGGTTGTATTCATTTGCAGTATACGGATCAAGAAGTGCTCTGTCTCCTATCACCTTCAGAACAAACGGTGCAGGTAGTTTTTCTCCATTGATGGAAATGAACGCTCCGCTGCAAAAAATTTCTGAAGTCTCAGTAACCCTCTCCCCATTAATTTCAATGGTTTCAGCACCATGCAGATTAAGCTCATTGAGAAGTTTCAGCATATCCTCATTATGTATGATTCTAAGCCAGCTTTCCATGGATCCTGGAATTTCAGATTCTTTTGCTTCTCCGTCTCTCATCGTGAGGATAATGCCTTCTCCCTGGACGATTTCATAACCGAGCAACCTGCTGTTTCTATTGTACTCCAGTTTCAGCTCCTCATAGATGTTTTCATAGTCTTCCACATTCTCCCTATAACCATCCAGTTTTCGTTCATAGTTGAAATTTTCTTCTTTCAATCTCTCAATTTCACTTCGAAGGTTATTCCTAAGCTCAACCTTGTCCCCCTGATCCATTTCCACTTTATAAAGGTTCATCTTGCCTGCCACCAGTGACACCATGACCGAAAGACCCAAGCCGATGACAACAGAACCCAAGAACACGCTTACTCTATGCCTCTTCATGAAAATACCGTTCGAGCAGCATTCGTCTGATTACCGCAAAATTGTTGAAGATTCTGCTGCCAAATACAATTACTGCGGCAAGATACATGGGGATGCTGAGTTGGTCACCAAAATAAGTAAGAACAACTGCAATGATACCATTACCGAAAAAACCGGAAAGAAAAATCATCTGATTGAAATTATGTGCGAGGTAAGCCTTCCATGCTCCAATGACAGAGTCGAAGCAAGCAAGAATTGCTACTGCCACATAAATGCTGTAAACATCAGGGATTTTAATATTCAATGACAGTCCAAGGAAAATCCCCAGAAGCAGTCCCAAAATTACTATCATGGATGCACCTCCTCCATACTGTCTGTTCTATAAGCTTTACTATACTTTGGAATGAGTATATGATCTTCAGCATAAAATCTGATATCATAAAACTCCAGAGCGTAGTAGGAGAGTACTCCTTGAAAAGCCATGGCCCCCTTCAGTTTTTCAGGATCACCAATCGCTCTTATGATAACCTCATCCCGTGGCGAGACCTTCTCATCATTCACAAGAATATAGCTGTTGTTGGAACTGGATTGGATCCCAGTTTGTATGGATATTCGCTTGTCATTGATGCTAATGGCCTCCGCTCCCGCAAACTTCAGTTCATTAACCAAATAGATCAGCTCCAGGTCTGTCAGATAATTAAAGGTCTGAGGATTCAGGCTGGCATCTGTAGGTCTGAGTGTCATCACAATCCCAGGTCCTTTGGTATCCACCATGCCGAGGAGAAGCCTTGAACGGTCCAGTTCTTCTTTTAGCAGCGTATGGGCTTCACTGGAAGACGCAGCTGCTGTCTCAAAATTTTTCACATCCTGAAGAAGTTCACGATTCTTTTGAAGAAGCGCCTCTTTTTCACCTTCCAAGGAGGCTATTTCCTGAAGAAGCAGTTCTGTTTCTTCTATGGTTAACGTTCGAACAGGTTCCTGTCTCTGCTGATACTGATAGGTAAGCAGAAAGCCCAGTATCAGAAATACTGCTGCAACCATCCATTGATTATTTTTCTTCTTCATGTTCATCTGTCACCTTACTCTTCATTTCCTTCCTCTTCCTGCTCCTGCTCTCCTTCTCCAGAAGTGCCATCCTCTGAAGGGGTAGTGATTCTTCCTTCATCAAAAATCACCGGATCATCCGCATACGCTAAATCCAAATATCCTTTCACTTCATCCAGATGACCTGAGAGGATGATATTGATGGCCGCATTCAGCTTTTCCTTTAATGAATCGCCATATCCCAGACGAATCTCCGTATCATGGTAATACGTCTTGATATTGGAAGACTCTGTGAGATCCAGTACCGATAATTCCACTACACTTGTGTTTCTCTCATGAAGTACGACAAATGTTTCCAGTATCCTCATTTTTTCCGGTGCATCCTCATAGATATTTCCACCAAGCTCCGGAAGTGGTCTTGCATCAATCAAAGTCACTCCCTCTATGGGATTTGCTCCCACATCCAGAAGCTTTCCCGTTTCTGTAAGAAGACTATACACACCATTACTGTAATAATTCACTTTTGCAGTATGTTCCTTTACTTTGATTGAAATACCATTGGGGAGTACTCTCTTGATTTCTGCTGATGAAAAATATGGATGTTTTTTCAGGTGTTCTGTGATTGCCTGGGTATTCATGAGAAATATATTTTCACCGAATAATGATTTTGCGCTTTCCTCCACAAACCCTTTAGGAATCTCCACCTGACCAGATACGGTTACTTTTCCAACTGTAAAGTATGGTGCTTTCAATAGAAAACCAATCACACCGGCTATGACCAACACAAGAAGTACAGTAAGGATCCTCTTTCTTCTACGGCGCTTTTTGCGTTCTATCCGTTCCTGAATTTCTTTTAGGCTCACTTTCTGTCACCCCTCTTCCTCTCAAAATCACACAGATTTTGACTGTCTTGAAATATTAAGCAGTACACCTACTGCAACTAGATTAACCACCAGAGATGTTCCTCCAGCGCTGATGAATGGCAATGTAACCCCCGTCACCGGGAAAGCGCCAATAACCACGGCAATATTGATGAAGGACTGTAAAGCAAATATGGCGGTGATGCCCACTGCTAGGAGCCTGCCGAACTGATCCTTCGCTTCAATAGATATGCGGATTCCTCTATAGATGAGAATCAGAAGAAGAAGCATCAGGAAAAGTCCTCCGATGAGACCCAGTTCTTCAACAATTACTGCGAAAATAAAATCATTCTGTGCTTCAGGCAGCCAAAACGCTTTTAGTCTGGACATGCCAATCCCTTGTCCGAATACGCCTCCACTTGTGAGGGCGTAGAGTGACTGAACCAGCTGATGACCTGCCCCCTGGGCTTCTTTAAATGGATCCCCAAAATTAAGAAGTCTTGCCATTCTATAAGGCTCAATCCAAAGAAGAATTCCAAGACCGCTGATGCCAATGGACACATAGGTGAACAGCTGCAGGAACGTTCCTCCTGCAAGGAAAATCAGTATCAAAGAAGTAATCACGATGATTGCTCCAATGGAGAGATTGCTCTGCAGAATCACCACGATGCCTGCAAACACAATCATCATGACAAAAACTCGAATGGTTGGCTTCCATTTTTTCTTTCCCTTTAATAAATCCAGTCTTTTCAATGTATTGGCCGCATAGAGCACCATGGTGAACTTTGCAAGTTCTGAAGGCTGAAGAGAAAGACTTCCAAAACGAAGCCATCGGCTTGCGCCTTTAACAGGTTCAAAAAGAATAACAGCCACATTCAAGACTAAAACCACAAACACCAGAAGTTTCGTTCGAGACATCGTCATAAAATGATAATCAAAATTCGATACCACAAAAACCATGATAAAAAGACCAGCAGCTGCGAAAAAACCTTGTCTTATGACATCTGTATAGGATTCACGTCCCCGTACGATATTCTCATAACTGGAAGCACTGTACACCATCAGCAGACCGAATAAAACCAGCGCTACCGTAACTGCAAGCAGGGTGAAATCAACTTCTTTATACTTTTTCGCTTTCTTTTTTCTTACTTTCTGTACTCTGGCTTTCGACGAAGGCGAGCCACTTCTTCCAGAAAAATCTTTTGTTCTTTCCATGATGCCTCCCTCAGCCTCTCACACGCTATAAAACCAGGTACGCTGCAACCACTGCAAGTAGTGTGACTGAAGCAAAAACAACAACAATTTTGTTTTCCTTCCACCCCAGTGCTTCAAAGTGATGATGGATCGGTGCCATTTTAAAAACACGCTTTCCTGTCTTTTTAAAAACTGCCACCTGAATAATCACAGATAAAGTTTCCACCACATAGACAATCCCCACAAGTATGAGGAGAATTTCTGTTTTGGTCATCAGTGCAGCAACACCTACGGCACCGCCTAATGCAAGAGACCCCGTATCTCCCATAAACACTTTAGCCGGATAGCGGTTGTAAAACAGAAATGACAGCAGACCACCTATAAGAACGGAAGAAAAGAGAACTACTGGCTCCTGTTCCTGTTTCATACCGACAAGAACATAGAAAATCAGAACGCAAATGGTCACTGTGGAAGACAATCCATCTATCCCATCGGTCAGATTTACTGCATTAGTCACCGATGCAAAAAATACCACTACAAAGAGCACATAAAAGATACCAAGTGAAACCTCAGTATTCACAAATGGAATCCTTACCGTATCATAGTTGAATCCAAAATGCAGTACACACCCTGCAAGGATACCAAAAAGCAGAAGATAGGCCATTTTACTTTTGGCACTCAGTCCATCGGAAGATTTTTTCTTCACTTTCAGATAATCATCCATAAAACCAATGAGGCCAAAGGAGAGTGTCACAACGATCATAAATACTACTGTAGCGTTTATCTTAGAGAACAAAAGTCCCACTATAAGAAGAACTGAGAGAAATAGAACACCGCCCATACTTGGAATTCCCTGCTTCACTAAGTGAGACTCAGGACCTTCCTTTCTGATGTTCTGGCCGAACTTGAATGCTTTCAGCTTTCTGATTACATAGGGTCCCATGGCTATGCCTACAGCCATACTGACAAAAAGCGAAATAACACTTATTTCCATTCTTTATTTCCTCCGAGTTCTTCAAGTATTGGTAGAAACCTTTCAAAATACATTCCTCGAGATGCTTTCAGGAGCACCACATCGCCTTTCTTCAAGAACCCTTTCAGCGCTTGCTGGGCTTCTTCAAAGGTATCAACC
Source organism: Proteiniclasticum ruminis DSM 24773 (assembly GCF_000701905.1). Taxonomy (GTDB): domain Bacteria; phylum Bacillota; class Clostridia; order Clostridiales; family Clostridiaceae; genus Proteiniclasticum; species Proteiniclasticum ruminis. The sequence continues at coordinate 188,242 of NZ_JNKC01000001.1, forward strand.
CCCATAGATCCTTCTCCAAAGGTTTCCACCATGACTTTTTGATATTCACCTACGAAGAGAGCCTGGTCAACACCGCGCTCCTTTGCTGCAAGGGCAACCGTTTTATGCGCGTCCATGGACTCCTCCCCCAGTTCACGCATCGTCCCAAGTACTGCTACTTTCCTGCCCTTGAACTGGGCTAGATAATGAAGTGCGGCTTTCATGGAATCTGGACTTGCATTATAACAATCGTTGATTACTGTAAAATGCTCGTACTTCAACACATCCATTCTCATTGCACTCTTCGCTACTTCCACCTCATGAAGATCTTGGTCCGTCAGGCCAAGTTCTTTGGACATAATGTAACAGAGAATTCCATTCAGCACATTATGTCTGCCTGGTATATGAAGACGTATGACATCTTTAGACTTGTTCACTGTGAACTCTACAGAGCCCTCATGAAGCTTCACATTCTTAGCAATGAAATCTCCTTCTTTCAAGCCCCCAGTAAGAACCCTGAATTTCTTGTCGGTAACCGTATTCAGATAAGGATCGTCTCCGTTCAGCACCAGAAGAGAGTGATTTGAGAAGAAATCTGTGATTTCCATTTTAGCTTTCAATATATTTTCCTGTGATCCCAAGTTCTCAATGTGAGATAACCCGATATTCGTAATGATTGCATAGTCCGGCAACGCGACGCGTGCCAGATTGTGAATCTCTAAAGGTGCACTCATGCCCATTTCCAGGACCGCAAAATCATAACTGTCATCGAGGGAAAAGATCATCAGTGGGAGTCCTAGTTCATTATTATAGTTCCCTGACGTTTTGAAAACCCGGTATTTTTTAGACAACATCCCATGGAGAATGTCCTTCGTGGACGTCTTTCCAGTTGAACCAGTAATACCAATAATTTTTACAGATAATAGAGATCTGTAGTAATGCGCAAGATCCAGAATTGCCCGGTAAGTGCTTTGAACTTTCAGTACAGCCTTACCTGCTGGAATCTCTGTCGGTTCTATCCCTTCAATAATTGCCACTGATGCTCCTTTCTCAAAAGCATCCAGATAGTGTTCATTTCCATTGAAATGCTCCCCTTTAATACCGATAAACAAAGAGTCTTCCGATACAATTCTTGAATCAATAAAAACGTCCTGAAAACTGGCTTCCATATTGCCATACACTACTGCATCCAGCTTCTCTACAATATCTTTTATAAAAATGGTTTTCATCTTTACCTCACTACTCCATCAGTCAAAATCACTAATTACTATACCATATTTCTTTTCTCGTTACTTTGATTAAAGAAAATAGCATGTGAAATCACATGCTATTATTGATTAACGTAAGGACAAATATTGATCCACTTCCAAGAAAATTTCACGAGCCCAAGGCGAAGCGACAATGGAACCAAAAATTTCATCCTTTGGATTATTCACAATAACAAGCACTGTAATCTTAGGGTCTTCATAAGGTGCGCCCCCGATAAAAGATGAAATATACTCCTCATCGGAATATTTCTTCTTTCCATTCTCGTCCGTAACGATTTTCTGTGCTGTACCTGTTTTCCCAAACACATTTACCCCTTCAATATAGGCACGGTTTGTCGGATTCTTTCCTGTGGCACTGTAGAGATACTCCAACATAATTCCTGCTGTATCCTCGGAGATTACATGTTTCTCTTCTAGCACATTCAGTTCATCTACTGTAATCTCTCCATTTACGTCTGTCACTATTGCTTTTTCTGCCACATGCAGCGGAATCATTTCTCCACCATTAGCCACGGTATTCATAGCATTCAGCATTTGGACTGGTGTTACCGTCTGTGCCTGGCCAATTGAAGAAGTTGCCAGATTGATTGGCGTAAGATCTTCCAGCTTAAAAACAATCCCACCAGCCTCACCAGGAAGGTCGATGCCACTCTTTGCTCCAAACTGATACTTTTTAAGATACTCGTTGAATTTTTCAGCGCCTAGTCTTTGTGCAATCTGAATGGTTGCCACATTACAGGAGTTCTTTAAAATATCTGCTACTGTCTGATCCCCATGCGCCTTATAATTAACGCAATTAATCCGTACACCATTGACATAAATAAATCCCTCGCAATGAAAGTGCTCATGTTCTCCAATGGCACCTTCTTCAAGTGCAGCAGTGATCGTAACAATCTTGAATGTGGATCCAGGCTCATAAGAATCATTCACTGCAAAATTTCTTGATATTTCATTGAACTCATCACTGCTTTTGCCTTCAAAAGGTTTATTCGGATCAAAATCCGGCAAATTTACGAGTCCTAATACGCCTCCCGTCTTAGGATCTGACACAAGGATGGTCACACTGTCGGCTTCATGCTTTGCCATGGCGGCTTCTGCAGTTTTTTCCACAATATACTGTATTTTTTCATCAATGGTGAGATATAAATCACTCCCATTGATGGCAGGAGTTTCAATTACCTCACTATAAGGCAGTTCTCTTCTCTGTTTATCTGTTTCTGCAATCTTGATTCCATCTACACCCTTCAGCAGATCTTCATAGTAATACTCTAGTCCCATAATGCCTTCACCATCTATATTGACTGCACCAAGAACCTGAGAAAGATAGTTGCTGTTTGGGAAATAACGAATGTCATCATATCCGATGACCAGAAAATCAATGTGCGCTTCACCGATATAAGTGCGCAGCGCATCGATGGTATCTTTTTCAATCTTTCTCTTGAGAATGACAGAAGTACTTTCAGAAGTAAGTTTACTGAGAACCTCATCCACCTCCATAGCCAGCACCTCTGCTAGAGGCGCAGCGTAATAGGAAGCTTCACGCTCTGTCTTTTCAAGCTTTCTTCTGAATGTCGTTAGATCCACATCCACACGGTAAGCTTCCGTCGAAGAAGCCAGGAGCGCACCATTACGGTCTACTATACTTCCTCTTTTCGCGGGAAGTGCTAGTTTCTGCAAAATCTGGCTTTGAGCCTTTGAAAGAATCTCATCGCGTGCTATGACTGTGACATAAATGAGACGGGCACTCAGCCCCATAAACACGGCAAACGTTATGATAATAACCGCCCAGTATCTCGATTTCTTCATACAACCCTCATATTCTTACTGTGCAAATTCAAAAGGAATCAGGGATAGAATTTGTTCAGAAAGACTTTTCTCTTCAGTTACAGCTACACCATCCGAAAAATGATTTACCGATAAGTCCACTTCAATATAATCTTCACGATTCACAGTCTGAAGTTCCATTTCTTTGGATTTTTCTGCAATCTCCTTAATAGAGGATGCTTTAATGATCTTGGATCTTAGATCCTCATTCAGTTTTTCAGTCTCTCTGATCTGATTCTGCATCCCCACATACTGATTTTGCAAATCAAATACCATAGAACTTCTAAACAGTACAAATGCAAGTAGAACAGCCATAAAGAAAATGGACCGTCCAACACTTTTTTTCATAGCGTTGTTCCGAACCGCCGTCTTTTTCTGATACTGTTCTCTTGATCTCTGAATCTTACGTTTTTCTTCCATCTCACGTCTCTTCTGTTCTCTCTCGACGCTTGGATTCGGTACCGCATGAATATACGGAACACGTTCTGGTAGTGCCATCATCATCACACCTTTCTATCAGTCCCTAACCTATAGTTTCTCCAACACCCTGAGCTTCGCACTGCGTGATCTCGGGTTTTCTTCTATTTCTAACTCCGAGGGCAGTATTGGCTTTCTGGTAAGAATTTTTACCGTGGCTGTCTTCCCACAGACACATGGCATATTCTTTGGACAGGTACAAGGATCCATTAAATCACGATATGTATTTTTTACAATTCTGTCTTCTAAGGAGTGGAAGGTGATGATCGCCAGTCTTCCCCCTGGCTTCAACCCATCTACCGCATCCTCTATAGTATCTTTTAAAATAGTAAGTTCTCTGTTGACTTCAATTCTTATTGCCTGAAAAGTTCTTTTAGCGGGATGAGGACCTTCTCTTCTCGCCCTGGCTGGAATGGCATTTTTAATAATTTCAACAAGTTCCAAAGTTGTACTGATCGGTTTATCCTGCCTGGCTTTCGCTATAAACCCTGCGATTCTCTTAGCGAACTTCTCTTCTCCGTAGTCCCGTATGATTCTATATATTTTCTCTTCATCATACTCATTGACTACTTCATAGGCCGAGAAAGGATCATCCTGATTCATTCTCATATCCAGAGGCGCATCTTTCATGTAAGAGAAGCCTCTTTCTCCTTCATCCAGCTGATAAGATGAGACTCCAAGATCCATGAGAATTCCATCAACACCTTCAGGTGCATGGTCTTCAATGATGGACTTGATCATCTCAAAATTCGAGTGCACTAATATCACATTGCTGTATTGGGATAAAATCGTCTTCGCATTATGAAGTGCATCCTGGTCTTGATCGATACCAATCAATTTTCCCGTCTCAATTCTTTTGAGAATCTCTTTTGAATGGCCAGCTCCACCTAAGGTGCAATCAACATAAGTTCCATCTTTTTTGATATTGAGAGCTTCCAGACATTCTTCCAGCAGCACTGACACATGTTTAAATTCCATACAATCACCTAAATCCCTAACTCATTCATTTTTGCCGCAATTGTATCCATATCCATGTCACTCTCGTTATACGCAGTCCACTTTTCTTTTGACCACACTTCAACACGATCCATCATGCCTACACTTACCACTTCACCTTCAATGCCTGCATATGAAAGCAGCGACTGCGGAATTAAAACTCTCCCCATTTTATCAGGTTCCATCTCGTTTGCTCCAGAAAAGAAGAAACGGACAAACGCACGAACATTCTTATCTGTCATGGGTAAAGCCTTCAGTTTTTTCTCAAAAACTTCCCACTCTGATTTTGGATAAATATATAAGCAGGAATCAAGCCCTTTGGTCATGATAAAGGTGTCTCCAAGACCGTCTCTGAGCTTAGCAGGAATAATTATTCTGTTTTTCTTATCCATTCCATGACTAAACTCACCAATGAGCATCTTAAATCACCACTTTCCACCACTTTTCACCACTTATATGTTCATTCTACACAAAAAAATATAACCCTTCAATAGTTTGAAGGGTTATAAATAAAATAAGTTTAAAATTCACAGAAAATCTTTAATTAGATTCATCATGAGCACCATAGGTTTTCGTCATTTTCAGAAAATACCAACAAAAATAATGTAAATTAATTCACAAATGCTTCTCTATATCGATTTCCACTTCGTGTACTTTTCAAGAAATAATGATCTGAACGGCATTATCTTTTCGAAAAACCTTCTGAAAAGCCGACTTCACATCTGATGTGCTGATTTCTCTCAAAGTATCCACATAAGAGAATAAATCCTCCCCATGAAGAAGCATCCCTGTGGTTGTTACTCCGATTCTGTCCACAGAGTTAAACACATTTACAAAGCTTCCTGTCATTGATTTTTTGATTCTTTCCACAGCTTCCTGCTGACCTTCAAAAAATGCTTCATCCATCAGCACCTTATTTATATATCGCTCTATGGTATCCAGTACCTTTTGAGGTTCCTTGGATTCACCACCGATGAAGATTTCGCCATGATCGTTCGCAAGATTGAATTCACTGGAGAAACTGTCATTGAAGACTCCTTCTTTCAGCATATCTTCATAAAACACGGACGTAGACCCGAATACAAGCTTCATCATCACTGTTCCTGTCAGCGACTCCTTCATAAGATTAGGACTTTCAGGCAGCACCTTGACACCATAAATATAGTTGGGAACCTGCAGCCCCATGCTTAAAATCGAGGCTGTTTTATTCACATTCTGCGGCTCCATATAGGTTTTCTTGACCAAATGAAGTTTTTCTCCTCTATGCACCTTTTTCTCAAGCAGCAAAACAGCTTCCTCCATAGGAATGTCTCCGACGAGAACAAGAATCATATTTTCCGGATGATAGAATGCTTCATAGCACTCTATGAGATCTTGCGCTGTGAGTTTGTAGATGGATTCCACTGTTCCCGCAATATCCTCTCGTACAGGATGCCTGAAGTACATGGATTTTAACGCTTCGATATAACCTCTGAATCCAGGATGGTCGTCATACATCTTTATTTCTTCTGCGATAATTCCCTTTTCCTTCTCCACATTTTCATCAGTGAGATGCGGCGTGAAAACCATCTCCAGAAGAAGTGAAAGATTTTCCATAAAGTGGTTTGTGGTGCTGAAATAATAGGATGTCTGATGGTTATTCGTAAAGGCGTTCACAGAAGCCCCTTGTTCTGTAAACCGGTTGAACACATTAAGGCCGCCAGGCATCTCAAACATCTTGTGCTCTAAAAAGTGTGCGATACCCTCTGGATATTTCTTGAAGGTTTCGCCTCCATCAACAGAAAACTCCACATCCTTGCTGCCAAAATCAGAGGTCAGAATTGCGTAGGATTTTGTGAATCCTTTTTTCGGTATATAAAAGACTCTAAGTCCGTTGATTTCAGTCTCATATATTTTTTCGTCAATAAATTTCAGTTCTTTGTAGTTCATTATGAAAGCTCCTCTCCACCTAGATAGTGGGCACATACAAACTCCACTTTCTTGGCTGCTTCAATCACCTGTTCTTTGGTTACTTTTTTGATTCCATCAATCACATCATCCACCGTATAGTGAATACCGAATACTCTGAGAGCGATGAGATAATTTGAGGTGTTGTACATGGAATCCTCCATGGAATGAAGTGTGCTGATCATCTTTGTCCGTGCAATCTCCATTTCTTCATTGCTGAATTCTCCATCAATCATTTTCTGAAGCTCTTCGTCGATGAGCTCCTTCGCTCTGTCAAACTTCGTGAAATCCACACCAGCTCCAATGGTCATGACACCAGCGAACTTATCAAATGAAGAGTATATGGAATAGGCCATAGAGTGCTTTTCACGCACTTCGTTGAATAATTTCGAATGAGCTCCTCCACCGAAGATAGAGTTAAAAACAGCAAGCGCAAAATAATCGCCACTGAAAATTGTTGTATTGGTCTTGTACAGCAATGACATCTTCCCCTGATTGATCTTCATAGGCTCATACACAATGTCCGCTCTCTCTATGAAACTTCTTTCGCCATAAGACACTTCAGACTGCTCTTCAGGCTCATCCTTGAGAATCTTCAACATGGAAAGCTTGTCTGATATCTTAGCCTCATCCTCAATATTCCCCGACGCATAACAGAAGGCTGGCTTTTTCAACAGATCTTCCCAAAGCTTCTCCAATACTTTGGGAGTCACTCCATCCAATTCCTCCAAAGTGCCGTACTCTGGAATTCTATATTCATCCAAGACACCGATTTCCACTACCCGATTCATGGAATAGTGACCTTTGTCATCATAAACTGATTCAATATACAGTCTGTGATTATCCAGTTCCTGACTGATGATTTCCGCCGAAAAATCCTCTCGGACAAACAATGGATGATACAGCACTTCTTCCAGAAGAAAAATTGCTTTATCCCATAAATCCTCTTTGTATAAAGTGAATCTATTATCAAGGAAACTGACATAAAAGATCACAAAAAGCTTTTCTCCCACTTTATGTAATCCGATGTCGAACACCGCACCGTATAGTTCCTGAAGATATCTTGCGATGGCAGAGGACGAACTGAATGCCTTGGTTCCTCTTTTCATCAGCTGAGCCATCACGTTATACCCTGTGACGTTCTCTTCCAGCCCAACGGGAATCACAAGGCTGATGGCATTATTCTTAAATTTATCTGTTTTAATAATTCCAATATTTTTCATACTTCCTCCACATCCAGCTTGAATCCGGATCTCATTAAATAGTTGCATACAATATAGTATCACATTAAAGCCTGAAAATCTTCTTAAAGAAAAACACACCCGAAAACTGCTTCAACAGCAGTCCTTCGGGTATGTCACTTCCCTTTATAATTTGGTATCGTCTACTGAATCCAAATATGCTTTGATTTCCGGCATAATGGATGGAATGGTCTCGGGCAGGAATGGATTTTTCAGTCCAGCCAGTTCCACAAGTTCCAGGAACGGTTTGCTTCCACCCTCTTTGCAGAGTGCAACATAATCATCCCAAGCTTTCTTTCCTTCTTTACGGCTTCTCATAAAATACTGCAGCGCACATACCTGAGCCAAAGTGTAGTCGATGTAATAAAATGGTGAAGTAAAAATATGAAGCTGTTTAAAGAAGAATCCACCTCTGTTGTACAGATCATTCTCCTCATAATCCTTCAATGGCAAGTATTTCTTCTCAATCTCTCTCCACTTTGCCTTTCTTTCAGCAGGTGTGGCTTCAGGATGCTCATACACGAAGTGCTGGAACTCGTCCACCGTAACTCCATAGGGAAGGAAGAGGAGTGTTCCCTGAAGATGGGAAAACTTGTACTTATCCGTATCTTCCTCAAAGAACAGATTCATCCAAGGCCATGTGAAGAACTCCATGGACATGGAATGGATTTCGCATGCCTCGTAGGTTGGGAAGCTATATTCTGGAACCTCATAGTGTCTTGATGAATATACCTGGAATGCATGACCTGCTTCATGAGTCAGCACGTCAATGTCTCCTGAAGTACCATTGAAATTGGAGAAAATAAACGGAGCTTTATGGTCTGCGATATAGGTGCAGTACCCTCCTGCCTGTTTTCCTTTTTTGGTAACCAGATCCAGAAGTTCGTGCTCAGTCATAAAGTCAAAGAACTCTTTTGTTTCAGGTGAGAGTTCCTCATACATTTTTTTACCATTCTCTATAATCCATTCTGGACTTCCTTTGGGTGTAGCATTTCCAGTGGTAAACTCTATGGCTTCATCATAGTATTTGAGACCATCCAGTCCGAGCCTCTTGGCCTGACGCACTCGAAGGTCCATTACAACCGGAACGATATGGTTCAAGATTGCTTCACGATATCCAGCTACTTCCTTTGGACCGTATTCGGTTCTAAGAAGACTGTCATAGGCCATCTGCACATAATTCTCATAACCTAATTTCTTTGCCATTCTTGTTCTTACTTTGACCAGTTCATCATAGATTCTGTCAAACTCAGCCTCATGCTCCAGGAAGAAACCTGAATAGGCTTCATAAGCAGATTTTCGAACCGCTCTTTCCTTATGCTCCATGAACGGAATCAGTCCGGAAAGATTACGTTCTTCTCCTTCAAACTGAATGCTCGCTGAAGCAACCAGTTTGGAGTATTCTGATGAAAGCTTGTTCTCCTCCTGTAAATCTTCAATGATTTCAGGTTTGAAAGCTTTCACTGAAAGCTCAGCAAGGTTAAGAAGATGCTTGCCGTATTTGTTTTCAATCTCTGTACGGTATGGTGTCTGAAGAATAATATGATAAAAACGGGTCACAAGATTCTGCAGCTCAGGCATTGCCATATCCACATAGTCGGACTCTTTATCATAGAACTCATCTCTGGTATCAATGCTGTGGCGGATAGATACCAGCTGGAACATGGTCTCCACATGGAGCCTCAGCTGTATGAATGCATCCATATGCTCTAAAAACTCTTCTTTGGTTGCAGCATTTTCCATGGCAGAAAAGAGCACGTCCGCATCTTTCTTGATTTCCTCTACCACTGGGCGTTCGTACTTGTAGTCTTGAAATTTCATCGTTTGCCTCCTAATAATTTTCTCTGTAGTATTCTTCACCAATCAGTTCCACATCGAACTGATGAAGTAAAAACTCCGTAATATCACGTAGTGTGGACTCTACCATATCTTTGGATGTGGATATTACCGATAATGCTAAAACAATACACTGGTGCACATCCTGATGATCTGCTTCTATCACCGAAACATTATACTTTGATCTTATTTTCGATTTCATACTGGAAACAATGCTTCTTTTTTCTTTCAACGAATGGACATACGCGACTCTGAATGTGAGCACAGCCACTCCTTCATGTATCATCTGAAAAGCACCGCCCTGCATGGAGAAGCTTCTGCGCCTTCAATCTTCAGTGGTAATACCACCAATCTGTACATACCGGGCTCCACATGACCCAGTTCCAGATTCTCCAAAATTATTATATCACTTTCGAGAAGTAATTTATGCAATGGATATGGATAATCTTGTTCGATGGATTCATGAACTGTACCTATCAGCTGAACACCGTTTTTTACAAACATCTGTGCTCTGTCTTCTGTGAGATATCCTTCTTTTGAAAGTATATTTTTCACACCATAAGGGATTGGATCATGAAAACTTGACACCACAACCGTTTCTCCAAAAAACCTCTCCAATTCAAAATCATCTGCAGTTTTTCCATTTTCGACGAAGTGTGCAGGAAAATCCATATGAGTACCCGAATGAGTGCTAAGAGACAACTTCCTCAGAGAGAACCCATCCTGGGAAATATTATTTTTTTCTTCCACTACCACTTCCGGGTCTCCAGGGTAAACAGACATTCCATTAACGATGTGTTTTGTGATATCAATAATTCCCTTCTCTTTCTGTTCCTCTCTTTGGCCAATCTCACCTTCAGGATTTGGAGATAACCTGAAAAACGGGGTTCGTTCCCTGATACTTCTCCAGTTCTTTATAAGATAGCGGACAAAAAGAATGGTAATAACAACATTGGCCAAAAGAAGCAGGACTCCGAATACACTCACCAGCATACTTGTTTCAGAAGCCTCGGCCAGAAGGAAAGGCATCACAAAGGCAATGAGATTGTTGAATGCATGAGCAGCCATGGCGAGATACAGGTTTCCAGTCTTGTGGTAAATAAAGCAAAGGACGAATCCAATCACTGCAGTAGGCACCATGGTTTCCGCATGAAGAAACCCAAAGATCAGAGACGACACAACCATCGCAAACAATGCACTTTTTCTTTTGGCAATGAGATTGAACAAGATTCCTCTAAATATGATTTCTTCCACAATGGGCGCAAGCACCACAATGGCTAAAAAGATCATGAACATCTGCAGATATCCTGCTTGTTCTATCATCAGCTCTATCGATTCCGATGCTCCCAGATAAGATTCGTATAACTTTGGGAATAAAAATTGAATCAACAGTCCATACAGCACACTGACCAGACTGCCGATGAAGAAAGGCGCCATCATAAGGGGCAATGAAAATGTCTTTTTATCATTCAGGAGGACCTTCTTTTGCTCCTGACTTGTCAGGCCATGTCTAAAAAAGGCAAAGAACAGTACTACATAAAATAGAATCTGCACAATATAGAGTAAATTCTTAGGAGCGCCAGTTACTTCAATGAGTACTGCCAACAGAATATACGAAAAAAATATTCCGAATAGCAGCAGAAGAAATTTTGTTACGCTCATATTTCTAAAGTCCGTCATGATTGTTCCTCCATATATCTTTTATCTTATAGTTTCAGTATATCAAATAGAACTCTCTCTGAACATAAGAAAAAACCTGAGCATTGCTACTCAGGTTTTCCAAACGAAAAATTAGACGTTGAATCTGAAATTCACCACATCGCCTTCACGCATCACATATTCTTTTCCTTCAATTCTGTATAAGCCCTTTTCCTTAGCGTGAGCTTCGGAACCTGATTCCATAAGTGCATCATAAGAGATGACTTCAGCTCTGATAAAACCTCGTTGAATATCAGAGTGGATCTTCCCTGCCGCCACAGGGGCTTTTGTACCAACTTTAATAGTCCATGCACGGATTTCCTGAGGTCCTGCTGTAAGAAAGCTCATAAGCCCTAGAAGTCTGTAGCTTTCTTTAATCAATCTGTCCAGTCCAGTCTCATTGATTCCATATTCTGCAAGCATTTCGAGCTTTTCATCATCCTCAAGACCTGAAAGTTCTTCTTCTAATCGTGCACAAATGGTCACAAGACCTGCATTCTCATCTTTGATATACTCACGGACTCTTTTAACCAGATCATTTTCTTCCCCGGACATCAGGTCCTCTTCTGAAATATTCGCTGCATACAGCACTTTTTTTGAAGTAAGAAGAAACAGTCCTCTGATTACTTCCTCTTCTTCCTCAGTGGCATCAAAAGTCCTTACAGGGAACCCCGCTTCAAGATGCGCTTTGATTCTCTCCATGAGATCATACTCCGCCTGTGCTGTTTTGTCTCCAGAACGTTTCAGTTTCATAGACTTGTCCATTCTCTTCTCCAATGTTTCTAAATCAGAAAAAATCAGTTCAAGATTTATGGTTTCAATATCTCTTATTGGATCCACATTACCTTCCACATGGACAATATTATCATTTTCAAAGCAGCGCACAACATGAATGATAGATTCTACTTCTCGAATGTGGGAGAGGAACTTGTTTCCCAAACCTTCTCCCTGGGATGCGCCCTTTACAAGACCTGCAATATCATAAAACTCTACATGAGCATATACTTTTTTCTTTGAATTATAAAGCTTCTCCAGCGCATCAAGCCGTTCATCCGGTACAGTTACAACGCCTATGTTAGGTTCAATTGTTGCAAACGGATAGTTTGCAGCTTCCACGCCAGCCTTGGTTATTGCATTGAAAAGAGTACTCTTTCCCACATTGGGCAATCCTACAATTCCTAATTTCATAAATTTATTTCCTCACTTTTCTCTATTACATCTAGTCAATTATACAGATGAATAAGGTATTAATCAAGAATGGAAAGGAAAAACCCCGGCGGATCAGTAAAAACTGATGCGCCGGGGTAACAACTCTTCCTATGCCAGTGTGGAATTCAGCATCCAGAGTTCTTTCTGGTAATATGCTGTAAGCTCATTCATAATATCTACCGTTGGATCATCTCCAGCCTTCTCTGCTTCTTCCTTGACTTCCAGAGTCAGGCTCAGAAGGTAGTCAAAGTCCTTCTTCACAATCTCTACAAAATCAATATCCTTACCAAACTCTTCAGAACGTTCTTCAATCTTAGCAATTTCCAGAACATCCTTTAAAGCTGCGACAGGAGTGTATCCTAGCTGAAGCATTCTTTCTGCCACTTCATCCATGTCTTCGGTCACTTTGTTGTAGTATCCCTCGAAAAGCTCATGCATTCTATGGAACTGCTTTCCAGTCACATACCAGTGAACGTTATGAAGCTTTGTGTACATCACGGTAAGATCTGCAACATACTGATTTAGTTTTGTTTCCAGTTTTGTTTTTGCCATTATTTATTCCTCCATTACTTTACAGTTATAAAAATCTGTTCTAAGCGCCTATGCTCAATTACTTCTTCTTTCCGATATCTTGTAATTGGAAAGCCCCCGTGAAGGGAGCTGGTCATATTAAGCTAATGTAGCCTTAATCATCCAAAGCTGTTTCTGATAATATGCAGTGAATTCATTCATGATGTCCACTGTTGGATCATCTCCCGCTTTGTCAGCCTCTTCCTTAACTTCCATTGTCAGACCAAGTAGGTATTCAAAGTCTTTTCTCACGATCTCAACAAAATCAAGATCCTTTCCAAACTCTTCTCCTCTTTCCTCAATCTTCGCGATTTCTAAGGCACCTTTCAGTGTTGCTACAGGCTTGAACTCAAGCTGGAGCATTCTCTCTGCCACCACATCCAGGTCTTCGGTCACCTTATCATAATACATTTCAAAGAGCTCATGCATTGCATGAAACTGTCTTCCTTCTACATACCAATGCACATTGTGCAGTTTTGTGTACATCACTGTAAGATCTGCAACATACTGATTCAGTTTTGATTCCAATTTTGTTTTTGCCATAATTTACCTCCATTGATTAGAACAATTTCTAATTTATAATCATTATTAACTTGTTATGTTTATAATACACGAATTCTTATCCATTTGCAAGTGCTAACCATGGATTTTTCGTAAACAATGTATAACGATTATTGACGACCATATATTTTATCAATGACCATAGCCACGATATCCTCTTTTATGTTCTTTGATTTTTCAACAATATCGTCTGTTTCCTGTTTCATCCTGATATTTTCATCGTTGACCTCAGATCCCGCCAAGTTGATGAACACATTGAGTGCTGCCCCCTCAATGGCGCTGTGAATGAGAATCGCCGCTACTCCAGCATCTGAAATCGCATTTTTGTTTCCGTACTCTGTGGCAACTTTCAACGCATCATACATAGCAAAGGATTCATGAACCAGTTCTTTTGGAATCTCCAGAACTTTCACTTTGGAACGGTCGATTGCTCCTTTACGTAGAGCTTTCTCGTCCTCTGTTGTTTTAGCCATAGAAAACGCATCCATAAGTTCATCAAATGCACTGGCATCTTCCTGCATAAGTTCCAGATACTTTTCTCTAAATGCATCTGTCTTTTCTCGAGCATCTTTCATTGCTTGTATGACCGATTCAGGATAATCCGCCGATACTTTCTTGTCTATGGTCAAATTAAAGACCATAGAAGTAAGTGCCGCTGCTAAAGACGCACTCAATGCCGCCGCTGCACCACCACCAGGTGTTGGTTTTCCTTCTCCGAGCACTTTAGTAAAATCTTTGATGGATAATTCTCTTAACACAAAATCACCTCTTGTTTATTATTGTAGTACTTCCTCATATGAAAATCATCTGCATTTCCTGATATTAATGAAACATTATCATAATATTAACATAAAGTAGTATTTTTATCTAATTCTGTTACAGTAGTGTATTCAATACTTCATAGACTTTATTCATTTCCTCATGCATGATTACATCTTTTTCCAGGAACGGTACAACGTTTCTGATCCTCTCATAGATCTTAGCCGTGCCTTCCCCCAATGTATAATCATGTCGGAAATCAATGGCCTGGCAGGCGGCAAATGCTTCAATGGCAAGAACTCTTCTGGTATTCTCAACGATTTCACGTAACTTTCTCGCTGCAGTATTACCCATGGAGACATGGTCTTCCTGATTTGCTGAGGAGGGAATCGAGTCTACAGAAGCTGGATGTGAAAACACTTTATTCTCAGATACCAAAGCGGCTGCTGTATATTGCGGAATCATAAAACCAGAGTGCAAACCACCAGAAGGTGCCAAAAATGCCGGAAGATCATTCAGCTGATAATTCACAAGTCTCTCCAGCCTTCTTTCAGAAATATTCGCCAGCTCACTGACCGCAATGGCTAGATAATCAAAAATAAGTGCCATGGGTTCACCATGGAAGTTTCCACCAGAATAGATCTCATCTTCGCTGAGCACAATGGGATTATCCGTTACCGCATTCAGCTCTATTTCAATCTTCTCCCTTGCAAACTCCAAGGTATCCAAAATTGCTCCATGAACTTGGGGGATGCACCGGATGGAATACGCATCCTGTACACGAATATCATTCTGCTTCGTTACAAGAGTGGAGCCTTTCAGTATTCTCAGAATTTCCTTTGATATCTCAACTTGACCTTTGTGGCCTCGAACCACATGCAGTCTCTCGTCAAAGGCTGTGGTAATTCCCCGCAGCGCCTCCATGGTCAGGGCAGCTGTATGATTTGCTGTCCTCAACGCTCTTTCAGCATCATAGAAAGCATGTGCTCCGATAGAAGTCAGAGCTTGGGTTCCGTTTATGAGCGCGAGTCCTTCCTTCGCTTCCAGCACTACAGGTTTGATTCCCGCAAGATCCATCGCCTCTCTAGATGGCATGATACTTCCTTTGTACTCTGCCATGCCTTCTCCAATCAGTGTGAGCACCATGTGCGCCAGTGGCGCCAGATCCCCAGAAGCCCCTAAGGAGCCTTTCTCCGGAATCATTGGGTGCACCTTCTTGTTCAGCATCTCCAGCAGGGTTTCAACGGTTTCCAGTCTTATTCCTGAAAACCCTCGGGCCAGTGCGTTTACCCGAAGAAGCATCACACCTCTTACCTCTTCTGTTTTCATAGGATGTCCAACACCACATGCATGAGACACGATGAGGTTGCGCTGAAGGTCCTTCAGTTCGTTCACACTGATTTTAACTTCAGAAAACTTACCAAACCCCGTGTTAACGCCATAAACCGCCTGAGTGCCTTCAGCGGCTTTCTCCAATGCTTCTCGTGAGTGTCTGATACGGTTTCTGGTATCTTCACTCAGCGAAACTTCTTCTTTCTCTCTTGTGACATGGATAAAATCCTCCAGTGTCAATGTTCCATTTTCAATAATAATCATCTTCCACCTCCCATACTTCCATCATAATATGAAACCGTTTATATTTCCATAGAGCTTTAACAATCTGATGGAAATTGCACTGTAATTTATCTTCATTTTTTCAAACCCACAAAATATTATCCGAATATTCAAAATCTGTTACAATATAAAGAGCAAAGGAACTATTGTGATTCCTCTGCTCTTTTGTATTTATTCCTGTTCAGATATTTTTGAGATTTCAATCCCCAGTTCCTGGAGCTGAACCTCGTCCACGATGTTAGGGGCTTCTGACATCGGATCAAATGCGTTCTGATTCTTAGGGAACGCAATCACATCCTTGATATTTTCGGTTCCTGCAAGGAACATCACCAGTCTGTCCATACCAAAGGCCAATCCTCCGTGTGGTGGTGGACCGTATTTGAATGCCTCGAGTAAGAATCCAAAACGTGCCCAAGCCTGCTCCTGGGTAAATCCTAATAAAGAGAACATCTTTTCCTGAAGCTTGCTGTCATGAATTCTGATAGAGCCTCCACCCAGTTCCTCTCCATTAAGGACCATATCATATGCTTTCGCACGGACTTTTCCAGGATCCGTATCCAACAGATGTAAATCTTCTTCCATAGGACTTGTAAATGGATGGTGAAGGGCTACAAATCTTCCAGCCTCTTCATCTCTTTCAAGAAGTGGGAACTCTGTTACCCATGCAAATTTAAACTCTTCTGTTCCCTCCAGCAGACCATATCTTTTAGCAAGATCCAGCCTCAAAGCACCAAGAGATTGGAAAACAACCTCGTTTTTATCGGCAACAATAAGAACAAGATCTCCTGTCTTCGCTTCCGCTCTGTCGATGATTGAGTTGATTTCTTCTTCTGTAAGGAACTTTGAAAGTGCCGTTTTAACACCTTCTTCCTTCAGCTGAATATAAGCCAGTCCCTTCGCTCTATAGGTCTTTACAAACTCACCCAGTCTGTCAATATCTTTTCTTCCCATGGAAGCACCGCCGGTTAGCGTGATAGCCCTGACACTGCCATTGGCATCCAATGCATTTCTGAATACAACAAATTCAGTATCCCGGACAATATCCGAAAGATCCTTCAGTTCCATGCCAAATCTGAGATCAGGCTTATCAGACCCGAATCGTTCCATGGCATCTTTGTATGTCAGTCTCTCGAATGGGATCACCACTTCTTTGTCCAGGACTTCCTTAAAGACTCTTTGCACCAGTCTTTCATTCAGTGCAATCACATCTTCCACGCCAACAAAACTCATTTCGATGTCAATCTGAGTAAACTCAGGCTGTCTGTTGGCTCTCAAATCTTCATCTCTAAAACACTTGGCAATCTGAAAGTACTTATCGAAACCAGCTACCATGAGAAGCTGCTTGAAAATCTGAGGACTCTGTGGTAACGCATAGAAAGTTCCTGGATAATTCCTAGAAGGAACCAGGTAGTCTCTTGCACCTTCTGGTGTGCTCTTGTTGAGTATTGGTGTTTCCACTTCCAGGAAACCTTCCTGATCCATGAAGTTTCGGATAGAAATATAAGCTTTGCTTCTGATTTTGAAAATCTTCTGCATGTCTGGTCTTCTCAAATCAAGATATCTGTACTTCAGGCGGATATTTTCAGAAGCATCCAGATTCTCCTTGATATAGATTGGCGGAGTCTCAGATTCGGAAAGAATCTTCAGCTCTTTGGCAATCAGTTCCACTTGGCCGGTTGGAATGCTGTCATTGACAGACTCTCTTCTCTCCACCACACCTCTGACTAGAATGCAATATTCAGTTCTAAGAAGATCCGCTTTTTCGTAAGCTTCCTTCGCCGCTTCTTCACGGAAGACCACCTGCAGAATGCCTTCACGATCACGTACATCACAGAAAATAAGAGCTCCTAAATTTCTTCTTTTCGCTACCCAGCCTGTTACGATGATTTCCTGCCCGATCAGGCTCTCATTCACATGACCTGCCATATGGGTTCTTCTTAATTGGCCTAACATTTCTCCCATTATGATCCACTCCTCATGATTATCTCTTCAATTGCATCTGGTGTCAGTGGAACTTCCACCTGTTCACCATTTTCCATATTTTTTAGTGAGGCTTTATTGTTTGAAAGCTCTTCTTCACCTAGTATCATCGTGAAACGAGCCCCAATCTTATTGGCATATTTCATCTGTGCTTTCAGCTTTTTACCCATATGATCAATATCAGCCTTTAGTCCTCTGCTTCTGAGTTGATGAGCAACTGAAGCTGCTTTCAGGCTCTCCTCAGGTCCCATAGAGGCAATAAACACATCCAGTCTAAGAGGTTCTGGGATAAGGATACCTTCATCCTCCAAGGTCATCAGAAGCCTCTCCAGCCCTAGTCCAAACCCAACAGCCGGCATAGAAGGTCCACCAATCTCTTCAATGAGATAGTCGTATCTTCCTCCGCCACATACTGTAATGTCTTTATTCACAATTTCAAAAACAGTCTTGGAATAATAATCCAGTCCGCGGACAATCCCCTTATCTACCTCATATGCAATACCCATGGCGCCCAGATAGTTTTTCAGCTGTTCAAAGTGATCACTGCATTCTTCACATACGTGATCCAGAATCAGCGGAGCATCTTTTACGAGAAGCTGACAGCTTTTTTCTTTACAGTCCAGAATCCTCATGGGATTTTTGTGAAATCTGTCCTTACATACAGTACATAAATCATCATAATAAGGAGTCAGATAATCCTTTAGGAGGGTGTTGTAGTCTTTCCTGCACTCTGGATGGCCAATGGAGTTGATCTTCAGCGTCAAGCCTTTGATACCCAGTTCTTCAAAGGCTCTCATGGCAATGGAAATAACTTCCGCATCTGCAGATGGTTCCTTACTGCCGAAAAGCTCGACCCCAAACTGGTGGTGCTGACGGAGTCTGCCCTTTTGAACATTCTCATACCTGAATACAGGTGTGAAATAATACAGTTTTGTCGGTTGGGCATCTGCATACATTGACGATTCAACAAAAGCACGAACCGCAGGAGCAGTTCCTTCCGCCTTCAGCGTAATACTTCTGTCTCCTTTGTCCTGGAATGTATACATCTCTTTTTGCACTACATCTGTAGTTTCACCTACTCCTCTTGTAAAGAGCTCTGTACTTTCAAACATTGGTGTACGGATTTCACGGAACCCATAGGTGTGTGCAATCCCTTTCAGTTGTTCTTCGATATAGTGCCATTTATATGCATCCATGGGGAGCATATCTTTTGTGCCCTTTGGCGCTTGCAGATCCATAAATTATCACTCCTTTTGGAGGAACTGAAGTTTTTTCTCCATCATTTCCTCAAATCTTTCTGTATAATCATTCAGGCCTTTGAAGTTCGCAAATCGCTGGATTTTTCCATCCTTCACTTTCTTGGTTACGCCATCCGCTCCCATGGCAATGATGGTCTTCACCTCTTCAATCATGACCATATTATAGTAATTTTCAAAGCCTTCTCTTGCATAACCGACATTTTCATGATTTCCCACCATGTTTTTCTGCCGGTACATATAGTACGGTTTTAAACCCATTTTTCTTGCACATTGATCCGTTTCAGCATACATTCGGTTCATTTCTTCCTGTTGAGGAAGTTGATACTTCTTCTCAAGAATAAAATCTTCGTAGAGAATTGAAGCCCTCTTAATTGCCAGTCCATGCACAGTAATACTTTCTGGTCTCAGCATTTCAAGATCAGCCAGTGTGTTTTTCACATCCATGAAAGATTCTCCCGGGAGACCAAGAATAAGATCCATATTAATATTATCAAACCCCATCTCCCTGGCCATCTTAAAAACTGAAAGCACTTTCTCACGATTGTGGTTTCTTCCAATGATTCTAAGAGTTTCATCCTTCATACTCTGAGGATTGATGGATATTCTAGTGGTATGGTGGTTTTTCATGCTCTGAAGCTTCTTCGCTGTGATACTGTCTACTCTTCCTGCTTCCACGGTAAACTCTCGGATCGGATGCACGCTTAAGAACAGCGCATCGATAGACTCCATAACCTCTTCAAATTCCTCATCTGAAACCGCAGTGGGTGTACCACCCCCAAAGTATAGATGCTGCACAGTTATTTTATGCTCTGTAAGATATTCTGAAATCTGCTGCATTTCTCTCTTCAGGAGTGCAAGATAGCGATCTTTATACTGGTTTCCAAGGTATACATTGGAAGCAAAAGAGCAGTACACACATCTCGAGGGACAGAAAGGCATACCGATATAAAGATCGCAGGAGTCCTCTATATTCACACTAAGAAGAATCTCCGACTCCTTTAGCGCGACTTCATAGGCAAGAAGAATCTTATCCTCATCTGCCAAGTACTCAGCAGTCATTTCCTTCACAATACATTCTTTTGAATAGCCTTTCTCAATGAGCTCTCTGACTATTTTCGAAGGCCTAATACCAATCAGAATCCCCCAAGGCAGGTGCTTTCCGGTTCTGCTGCGGAGCCTTTTAAAAAGAGCTCTTCTCATGATATTTAATGTTTCATCCGGATAAGCTAAGGACTCTTCTTCCTCAAAGAACTTGATCCTTAACACTTCTCCCGAGACAAACACCTCGATATCTCCATTTTCTTTGTCGTCCTCATCCAGATACTGAATCTGTGAAGCAGGATAAAACAGTGTAATCATGTGATAAACATGATACCTGAGACTGTTGTTGCTTTTCACATGAATCATCATCATCATCACCTATCTGAGATATCCGTTGAATGCTTTTTCCATGGCTAGGGTGGTTTCAGGACCATGTCCAGGGAACACTCTTGTTTCACCTGGAAGCTTCATCAGCTTTTCCTTAATGGAATAGAGGAGCTCTTCCATGTTTCCACCTGGTAAATCTGTTCTGCCAACGGAGTTCTGGAAAAGAACATCGCCAGAGAACAGAAGTCCATCCACATAATAGCTTAAGCTTCCCCTGCTGTGACCGGGAGTTTCAATAATCTGCACTTTTTTGCCTGCAAAGATGAATTCATCTCCTTCTTTCAAAAAGAAGTCTGCTCGTTTCATTTTTCCGAAAGCCATTTTTCTTTGCTCAATGAATTTCATGTCTATTTCACTGATATAGACTGGGACAGAAAACGCATCTTTCACAGCATCTACAGCTCCTACATGATCCACATGGCCATGCGTGAGCAGAATTGCCTTCAAGTTTATTTTCAGGCTTTCCAGATATCTCACAAGTGACTCTCCCTCATCACCTGGATCGATGATCAGAGCGTCTCTCGTGGCGTCATCTACAATAACATATGCATTTTCCTGGTAAACACCCAAAACGGTTTTTTTAACTAACATGTGATCTCCTTCCTAAAAGGTCTTTCTGCTGTCAAGAAGTATGGTTACTGGTCCGTCATTTTCAATGAGAACCTTCATTTCTGCGCCAAAGACTCCAGTTTCAACAGTATAGCCGCTTTCCCTGAGATGGTGGATCATCTGTTGATACATCCGCTCTGCATCCTCGCCTTTTGCTGCTTGAATAAAACTTGGTCTTCTGCCCTTCCTCGCATCCCCATATAAAGTGAACTGAGAAATCAACAGGATTTGTCCGCCAACTTCCTGAAGCGACAGATTCATCTTCCCTTCAGAATCCTCAAAGACCCGAAGGCCCTTGATCTTCTCAAGAATATACTTCATATCCTCTTCCGTATCATCGTCTTTGATACCTACAAGGACATTAAATCCTTTTCCAATTTTTCCAACACGATTCTCTTCCACCAGAACTTCTGATGCAAGGACTCTTTGGATTACTGCACGCATTTTATCACCTACACATTTCCTATTCTAAAAGCATCCACAACGCTTGAGAGCTTTCTCAGCCTCTTCAGACATTCTTCCAGAAGATTGATGTCTCTAATTAAAAGAGACAGATGAATCATCACGGATGCATCTTTTCTGGTTTCCACGTTCATTGCATTCAATGGAATCTTCAGCTCATTAATCAGAGCAATGATGTCCGAAACCAGGTTTGGTCTATCCAGTGCATGGATTTGAACACGGGCGCTGTAGAGCTCCTGGCTCTCTTTTTCCCATGAAACTTCAACAATTCTATGGGTTTTGTCATTTTTAATAGCATCAATATTTGCACAGTCACTTCGGTGTATGCTGATTCCCCTGAAGTTTGTGATAAATCCAATGATCTGATCGCCAGGCACCGGATTGCAGCACTTCGCAAAACGCACTTGCACGTTGCTCATTCCTGCAACAACCACACCAAAATAAGACTTCTTCTTTGCTTTCTCTTTTTTCTTCTGAGCATCAATCATTTTTTCAGCTTCAATAAGCGAAAGCCTGTTGTCTTCGTTGATTTTTGCCTTTTTTTCCTCTTCCAAAAAATCCTTGAGTGCTGTGACGATGGTAGATGGTAGCACCTGGCTGGCCCCTACTACAACGTAAAGATCATCCATATTATTGCCATGATATCTTCGAATCAGCTTGTCCAGCATTTCTCCCTTGGCGATATCCGCAAAATTACGATCCTGTTTCTTCGCCTCTTTTTCAAGAAGTTCTTTTCCACGCTGAATATTCTCTTCCCTTTTTTCTTTCTTGAACCAAGCTTTGATTTTTGTTTTCGCCTGGTTCGAAGTGGCAATGTTCAACCAGTCAATATTGGGTCCTTTGGGTTTGGATGAAGTGATGATCTCCACGATTTCACCCGTAGCCAGCTTATAGTCCAATGTCACCATATTTCCATTGACTTTTGCTCCGATGGTACGGTTACCGACATCCGTATGGATCCGGTATGCAAAGTCTATGGGTGTTGCCCTGAAAGGCAGATTGATTACCTCTCCTTTTGGTGTAAATACAAATATCTCATCACCAAACAGATCAATCTTGAATGCTTCCATAAATTCTTCTGCATCAGAAGTTTCTTTTTGCCATTCCAGCATGTCTCGTACCCAAATCAGTTTCTGGTCCATGGTATCCTTGGGCGCTTCTTTGGATGAACCAGTTTCTTTATACTTCCAATGAGCTGCGATTCCATATTCTGCAACCCTATGCATCTCATAGGTCCTGATCTGGATTTCAAATGGTTTCCCTTGGGGTCCGATTACGGTCGTATGGAGACTCTGGTACATATTCGGCTTGGGCATGGCAATATAATCTTTAAAACGGCCTGGAATCGGTTTATAAATTGTATGAACTATACCCAGTGCCGCATAACAGTCTTTAATAGAGTCCACTAGAACACGAATCGCAGTTAGATCGAAAATCTGATCGATATTCTTGTTCTGAGCCATCATCTTTTTATAAATGGAATAAAAATGTTTTGGTCTTCCGTCAATATCACATTCAATGCTGGCACTCTTCAGTTTACCCACAATATCATCCATGATCATATTGATGTAAGCTTCACGCTCTTTTCGTTTTTCGGCAATCTGATTCACCAGATCATAATATTCTGTAGGATACATGTAGCGGAAAGCCAGATCTTCAAGTTCCCACTTGATTCTGAACATACCCAAACGATGGGCAAGAGGCGCATAAATGTCAAAAGTCTCTTTTGATTTCTCCCGCTGCTTGTCTGGCTGCATATATCGGAGCGTTCTCATATTGTGCAAGCGGTCTGCAAGCTTGATCAGAATGACTCTAATGTCCTTTGCCATGGCAAGGAGCATCTTTCTCACATTATCTGCCTGTTCCTCTTCCTTGGACTTGTACTTGATCTTACCAAGTTTCGTCACACCGTCCACCAGCTCAGCAATCTCAACACTGAACAGTTCGGCAATCTCGTCAAAGGTGTACTTGGTATCCTCAATGACATCATGAAGAAGCCCGGCCACCACAGTGTTGGTATCCATTCCCATATCCACAAGAATGGAAGCCACCTCAACGGGATGAGTCACATAAGGTTCTCCAGAGATTCTTCTCTGGTCACCATGTGCTTCAGAAGCCAGATTATATGCTTTTATGACCAGTTCCTTATTGATATTGCCTGCTTTATCAATTTTCTTCATTAAATCGTAGAGCATATTTCTTCCTCATTTCTACAGAATTCTTATACTTTGAAATATGGCATAGGCTGGTACGAAACCAGCCTATTAGAGTTCGTATTTACTTTACGGGCTAAATGTCGTACTGAACCATGGATTCAACATGGTATCCTTCCAGTTTATCTCTGCCTTTCAGTTCTGTAAGTTCTATCATAAAATCAATGGAGGCAACTTCTCCTCCAGCCAGTTCAATGAGCTTTGCGCACGCAGAAATGGTTCCTCCTGTAGCAAGCAGATCATCCACAAGTGCTACTCGGTCCCCTTTCTTGAACGCATTTTTATGAATCTCCAACGTATCTGTGCCATACTCCAGATCATACGTGATGGAGACAGTTTCTTGAGGCAGCTTTCCTGGTTTTCTTATTGGAATGAATCCAACACCCAGTGCATAGGCAAGAGGTACCCCAAAAATAAATCCTCTAGCCTCAGGACCTGCGATATAATCCACCTTCAGTTCCTTCAGTTTCTTCGCCATGGTGTCTATCAGCTCCTGAAAAGCTTTCCCATCGCCAATCAGTGGTGTGATATCTTTAAAACTGATCCCTTCCTTCGGAAAATTCGGGACAATTGCAATCTTTTCTTTAAAATCCATAATAACCCTCCATAGGTTTTTTCAACTGTTGATTAAGTATTTGGCTATCTGCTCAGCGCGATGAATATCTTCTGTAGTCAGCAGTTCAATGATGATTCTTGCGTTGTCTACCATGGACCAGGGATTATCTTTCGGTGTCAGAAGGTCTCTAATGACCTTATCTCCTCCATCCGCCATGTTTTTAATAGAACGGATTCCATAGTTCGTAGATACACGTAGTCTGTTCAGACCCATTTTTAAAAGTTCATCATCCTCATTATTTTCATCAGAACCTAAATACACCAGATCTGTATATCTGTATATATTTCTTGTGTCATAATTCATGGAAAGATCTTTTGCAAACGCAAACACATTTTTCATCAATGTGGCTTCAAAAATCTCGAAGCTGTACTCCACAATACCATCTCCATGACCCAACGTGACAAAATCTTTCCCAGATTCCTGGAGCGTTGTGTACACTTTCTCTGTGAATGATTGGTCTAGAGAAAGCATAACACCAGGATTGTAGAAATTGAGATGAGTTTTGACATCACTAATGAGACTCTCACGATTTCCCCCTTTCGGAATCAGGAAATAGTCAAAGTCTGCATTAAAGTACCGGAGTACCAGAATCAGCATCGCAATGCTGCAGATTCCCTCTCGGTTGCCTTTGCCGTATATGATGATTTTTTCACGGCTGTTCACAGCCTCCATGATCCTTAAAATTGCCTTATGGGTATATTTCACAGAACCTGCATTTTCTGGACCGCGAAATATTGCCCTAAGATACGTACTCACCATATGCATCCCTCACCTAATGAAACAACTATTATTATAATACAAAACCCAGCTCTTCACAATGAAGAAGCAGAAACCTTTGGGATTGAAGAAAGGTCACTTGGAGAAGTGACCTTTCTCATATCAACCAATTATTTTCTTGCGGTTTATCTCTACTTTTTTACTTTTTGTGCTCTATCTTCCAAATTGATCCAGAATGGAGATGCAATGAAGAAGGTAGACAATCCTCCGACCATGACGCCAATAGATATTGGCAGGGCAAAATCTCTAATCTGTGGTACAAATATTGCTACAGATAGAATTGTAAAGAGTGTTGTCAGAAGGGTACCTACGGATCTGGAGAAGGATTCACTCAAGGAGAGATTGATAATCTCCTTATTGGATAATCCTGGGTGTAGCTTTCTATTTTCTCGGACTCTATCAAAGACAACAATTGTATCATTGATGGAGTATCCCAAAATAGTAAGAACCGCCGCAATAAATGGTGTGTTCACAGAAATTCTAGCTGCTGCATAGATTGCAATCAGGAAGAAGATATCATGAACCAACGCAAGGATTGCTGCAAATCCATAATTTTTCTTGAATCTGAAAGAAATATACAAAAGCATCAAAGCTGCAGCGATGACGACAGCCTTCACTCCACCTTCTGTCAGTTCTCGTCCAACGGAAGCGCCAATCTCATCCAGTGTGATGATGCTGTCTTCTTTTAAAGAGTACTTTTCCTGAATCTCTTCAATCAGCTCATCAATGGTCTCTGTAGAAAGAGCCTGACTTCTCACTTCAATCTGAGTATTGTCCACAACCTGTGTCTGAGCTTTATCATCATATGCTTTGATTATTTCATCTACTTCTGTTTTATCAAACTCCTGGCCAATTTCCATCACCAGTCTTGTTCCGCCTGCAAAATCCAGGCCTAAGTTCAGCCCTTGAGTTGCAGCGAAGAAGATACCAATGGCCATTACAGCTGCAGATATTACTCTCCAGTATTTAGCCAAGGCAATGAAGTCTCTTCTTTTCTTTGGTGCTGGGTTGGATGAAAGACCAAAATGTTCAGGCTTTGCGAGGAATCCCATGGAGACTCCCATCCACATCAGTCTTCTTGTAATAAAGAGTGCTGAGAACATGGATATCACGATACCAATCATTAAGGTTAAAGCAAACCCCTTCACAGCACCGGATCCAATGTAATAAAGAACTAATCCAGCAATGATTGTGGTGATATTAGAGTCAATGATGGAACTCATTGCATTGCTGAATCCAGATTTTATAGCCTTTGGAATATCCTTTGTAACGACCAGCTCTTCTTTGATTCTTTCAAAGATCAGAACGTTGGCATCTACAGCCATACCAATAGTAAGCAGGAACCCTGCGATACCAGATAATGAAAGTGTAGCATCGATGGCATAGAACACGAATAACAGAAGCCATACATAGAAACCAAGTGCTACGGAAGCAAGGAAACCTGGTCTTCTGTACTTAATCAGCATGAACAGCACAATCAGTGCAATACCGATGATCGATGCAGTAAGAACGTCTCCCATAACGCCTGCTCCAAGGCTTGCACCAACAGTTTTCACCTCAATGGCTTTTACTGGGTATGGAAGTGCTCCAGAGTTGATGATTCCAGCTAGATTTTGAGCTTCAGCCACGGAGCTCATTCCTGTGATAACCGCCTGACCACCGCTGATCACGTCGTTCACCATTGGATTGGAAAGCTGTTCACCATCCATGTTAATGGAAATCTGCTTTCCTCTGAACTCTGTAGTTGCCTTTTCAAATTTTTCTGCACCTACTTCATTCAATATCAGAGATACCACTGGCTGTCTGTTGGAGTCCAGCATACCGGATGCAGACTGAACATCACTGCCTGTGAGTATTACATTGCCTTCAGGATCTTTAAATGTCAGTTCTCCAGTTGTCTGAAGATTTGTGACGATATCACTGGAGTTGTAGACCCCTGGGATATCAATTCTGACACGCTTATCTCCTTCTGTTGTAGAAACAGTTTCACTTACACCAATTTTATTCACTCTAAGGTCCAAAAGTGTCTTAATGGAAGAAAGTTCCTCTTGTGTGAGCTTGTCTGCCTGAACTTCCATCACCACTGAGACTCCACCCTGAAGATCCAATCCTCGATTGATGACCTCACCAAAGGATTTAAAGCGGTAGCCTCCCACCGTAAGCCCCTCTACAGCAGTAAAGGAAAGGAATGATAATATGACTAAAATAATGACAAATAAGGATATACTACCTTTTCTTTTCATCGTGAATTTACCTCCGATTTCTAATAGAACCATATTCTAGCTGTGTTTAGTCAAAACCAAAGGGCAGGCGAAACGCTGCCCTTTCCTGACTTTATGTTTTCAACTTGTCCCAGGTATTACTCAGCAACCTCTGTACGAACTGATGCAACAGCATTCTTGGAGAATTTGATCTTCGTTCTGTCTGATCCTGTCTCCAATGTAATGGTTTCTTCATCCAGTTTCACAATTTTTCCGATGATGCCGCCTCTTGTTGTTACCTCATCATTGATTTTCAGTTCACTGACCATCTTGGTGAAAGCTGCCTTTCTTTTCTTCTCCGGAAGAAAGAGCATAAAATACATTAAACCAAGCATGAGAATGATGGGGAGTAATTGTCTTACGATATCCATAATTAAGCCTCCAATGTTTAATACTACTATTATAGTGAATTTTTTATGAATTAGAAAGATATTCAGCTAAAGTTCTTCAACAAACTCTTGTTTTTTCTAATTTTCGACAGGTTCCTGTCCTCTGGACCACTCAGAAAGTTTATTCTCTTTAAATTCATGAAATCTATCCTCATCCAGCGCCTTCCGGATATCTTCCATAAGCTTATTATAGAAATACAGATTATGAAGCACACAAAGCCTCAAAGCCAGCATTTCTTTTGCTTTAAAAAGATGCCTGATATAGCTTCTTGTATAATGCTTACATGCTGGACATTCACACCCTTCATCAATTGGCTTTTCATCCATTTCGAAGCGCTTGTTGTTCAGATTGATTTTCCCTCTGGATGTGAACACATGGCCATGTCTTCCGTTTCTTGCAGGAAGGACACAGTCAAAGAAATCTACACCTCTTTCCACGGACTCCAGTATATTTTCAGGTGTACCAACCCCCATAAGATAAATCGGTTTGTCCTGTGGAAGGTGAGGAACTACAACATCCAGAATCCGATACATTTCCTCATGTGTTTCTCCTACTGCAAGACCACCAATGGCATAACCATCCAGATCCATTTTTGAGATTTCCTTGGCATGAGCAATTCGGATATCTTCATATGTTCCACCCTGATTTATACCAAACAACATTTGCTTCTTGTTGATTGTATCTTCTTTTTCATTCAGACGGTCCAGTTCATTTTTGCAACGGACAAGCCATCTCGTGGTTCTTTCCACTGACTTTTCCACATACTCCCGTTCTGCAGGCAGTTCAATACATTCATCGAAGGCCATGGCTATGGTAGAAGCCAAATTCGACTGGATTCTCATAGACTCTTCTGGCCCCATGAAGATGGAACTTCCATCAATATGTGAATTGAAGGTAACACCTTCCTCTTTGATTTTTCTGATCTTCGCCAGAGAAAAGACCTGGAATCCGCCTGAATCAGTCAGAATGGGTCTATCCCAGTTCATAAACTTATGGATACCGCCCATTTTCCTCACCAGCTTATCTCCTGGTCTGAGGTGAAGGTGGTAGGTATTGCTCAGTTCTACCTGACATCCTATTTCTTTAAGATCCATGGAAGAAACAGCACCTTTAATCACCGCTAGCGTCCCGACATTCATAAAAACAGGTGTTTCTATCGTGCCATGAGGAGTTTCAAACCGCCCTCTTCGCGCTCTTTTTTCAGTTTTCAACAATGTGTACATTTATCAGTTCACCCTATTCCTTTATCAGCATCGAATCTCCAAAACTGAAGAAGCGATATTTCTCTTTAACAGCAGTTCTATAAGCATTCATCACATTTTCCTGACCCGCTAAAGCAGAGACCAGCATAATCAGCGTAGATTCAGGAAGATGGAAGTTCGTAATGAGGCAGTCAACACATTTGAATTGATATCCCGGATAGATAAAGATCTTTGTATATCCGGATGCCTCCCGGACAAAACCTTTTTCATCCGCAATGGTTTCCAGGGTTCTTGTGGATGTGGTTCCTACAGAAATTATTCTTCTGCCTTCATTCTTGGCAGTATTGATGATTTCTGCGTTTTTAGCATCCAAGCTGTAGAACTCCTCGTGCATATCATGGTTTTCCACAGATTCAACCTTCACAGGCCGAAATGTGCCCAGCCCCACGTGGAGTGTTAAGAAAGCTGTCTCAACCCCCATGCTTTGAAGTTTATCCAATAACTCTTTCGTAAAATGTAATCCTGCGGTAGGCGCAGCAGCAGACCCCTCTTCTCTGGAATATACCGTCTGATATCTTTCTCTGTCTTCCAGTTTCTCTTTAATGTAGGGCGGCAGAGGCATTTCCCCCAAACGGTCCAGGATTTCTTCGAATACACCCTCGTAGGAGAATTTAACGATTCTGTTCCCATTCTCAAGTACGTCCAGAACTTCCGCCTTAAGAAGCCCCTCTCCAAAAGTGAACTTGGCACCTTTGCGTGCTCTCTTGCCTGGTTTTGCCAAGCATTCATAGGTATCCAGCTTCTTTCTGTTCAGAAGAAGGAACTCAATTTTCCCTTCTGTATCTTCTTTAACGCCCAGGAGTCTCGCAGGAATCACCCTCGTATCATTGAGAACGAGAACGTCTCCTTTTTTCAGAAAGTCAGGCAGATCTCCAAAATGCTTATGGTTGATCTCACCAGTCTTCTTATCCAGAACCAGCAGTCTGGATGAGTCTCTCTTCTCCAATGGATGTTGGGCTATCAGTTCTTCAGGCAATTCAAAATTAAAATCTTCAACTCTCAATGTTTTTCCTCATTTCTACAGTAAGCTTTGTTGGCCACTTTGTTCTTTCTTAACCCCAAGGTGTTCATAGGTCTTATCCGTCACCACACGGCCTCGTGGTGTCCTCATGATAAATCCCTTCTGAAGAAGATATGGTTCGTACACATCCACAATGGTATCTACTTCTTCTCCAATAAAAAACGACAACGTCTCTGCACCAACCGGACCACCGCTGAAATGATGAACCATGGCTTCCAGAATTTTACGGTCAATCCGATCAAAACCTTCACTGTCCACATCAAGCAGCTTCAGCGCGATCTCAGCAGTTTCGTCCGTTATAATGGTCTCACCTTTCACCTGTGAAAAATCCCGTACACGCTTCAGCAGTCTGTTTGCAATTCTTGGTGTGCCTCTGGAACGCTTTGCGATGGAGAGGGCTCCTTCATCGCTGATTTCAAAATCCAGTATTCGCGCACTTCTTACAATAATCTCTTTTAGTTCTTCATTGCTGTAATACTCCATAGAAAGCTGAACGCCAAAGCGGTCTCGAAGTGGTGAGGTTAAAAGACCAATCCTTGTAGTTGCACCAATCAGCGTAAACCTAGCTAAATCCAATCGGATGGATTTAGCCTGCGCACCTTTGCCGATGACAATGTCCAAGGAGTAATCTTCCATGGCTGGGTAGAGAATTTCTTCCACAGTTCTGGACAGACGGTGTATCTCATCGATAAAAAGCACATCATTATCTGTCAGTGTTGTGAGAATCGATGCGAGATCTCCTGCTTTTTCAATGGCAGGGCCAGATGTGATTTTTAAGGTTCCTCCCATTTCCCGGGCAATGATATTCGCTAATGTAGTTTTTCCGAGTCCAGGCGGTCCATGAAGAATCACATGATCTAGAGATTCCTCTCTTAACTGTGCCGCTTTAATAAAAACCTTCAGATTATCTTTGACTTTATCCTGTCCAATATACTCCGAAAGTTTTAAGGGTCTTAAGG
The DNA here is from genome assembly GCF_000701905.1 of Proteiniclasticum ruminis DSM 24773. Lineage (GTDB taxonomy): Bacteria > Bacillota > Clostridia > Clostridiales > Clostridiaceae > Proteiniclasticum > Proteiniclasticum ruminis. The sequence goes on from NZ_JNKC01000001.1 coordinate 219,458, forward strand.
AATATTCGTTTACTATATCCTCCTCCATGAATTCAGAGGTTATCACACGTTCATTCATCTTCTCTCTCCTAATTCATCAGATATTTCAGGGCGTCCTTCAATACATTCTCAATACTCTGCTCTCCATTGATTTCTTCCAGAGCCTTACTTGCTTCACGTTCGGAATACCCAAGCGTCATAAGAGCAGCCAGTGCTTCATTTGCAATGTTGTCAGATATTGCCTGTTTCTTCTGGTCTTCATCCATGGAAGATAAATCTTCAAGATGTATCTTTCCCTTTAGTTCTAGTATCAGACGTTGAGCAATCTTCTTTCCAATCCCAGGTGCTTTCATCAATAAAGACTCATTCTCATGAACGATGGCGTATTTCAGATTCTCAGGCGCACTTGCAGAAAGAAGGGATAATGCCGCTTTTGCTCCAACTCCATTTGTTGTGATAAGGATTAAGAACAGTTCCAGCTCTTCTCTCGTGGAAAATCCATATAATCCAATGAAATCCTCTCGGACAATCTGGGTAAGGAATAAAGTCACTTCCTCATCGGTTTGAGGCATCATAGCCATGGTATACCCTGATGTGAAAATTTTGTATCCTATTCCATTATTTTCTACAGTTACGTAGTCTTTAAAAATACCGACAAATCTGCCTCTGATATAATCGTACATTCCTGTTCCTCCACTTAATTCTTTTACTATCTTATCATGATTCACGAAATTTAAAAACACTGCGAGCAAAGAAGGCTGAGCATCTGCTCAGCCTTGATTTTCTATTTCTCTTCATCATAATCAACATCAACCACTTTGTGATCCTGTGAAAAAAATGTATCGTCATGGACACTTTTCACCTGAGTCACGGGAGGTTCATCTTCTTTTACAGTTGGTTCTGAATAACTCCGATAATAATTCTCTTCTTTCCGTTTATAGCTCTCTCCAGTGGTTCCAGAGAACAGCGGACGCAGGAGACGCCTATAGATATACCAAACACCAAAACCCAACAGTATGTAAGGCAACAAGGTGATGGCAAAAGATATTACTAAGAAAATTATCACTATGCTTATCAGAAACCCTATCAAACTCTGTCCTCTCATTTTCATCTTCTCCCTCAGTTTTCTTGAACTATGTACTTATTCTACTGGAAGAAGATTAAATGAGGATTAAAGGTCTTTACAGTTTTGCAAAAGCAACAGCAACTTTAGCTGCAACTTCCGCGTTGTTGTATACCAGTTGGATGTTTGATTCCAGAGAATCTCCTCCTGTTATCTCTTTTATTTTCGCAAGAAGGAAGGGGGTTGTGTCCTTGCCTTTAACGCCTTTCTCATGTGCTTCCACAACTGCATCATCAATGACCTTTGTAATGAAAGCTTCATCCATGGAGTAAATTTCCGGAATAGGATTTGCAATCAGCGCGCCTCCATGAAGTCCCAGTGACCATTTGGTTTTCAGGACTGCTGCAAGCTCTTCTGGTGTATCGATTCTATAGTCCACTGGGAAACCGCTCTTTCTTGTATAAAAAGCTGGAAGCTCCTTTGTGCCATATCCAAATACAGGAACCCCTTTTGTTTCAAGGTATTCTAGAGTCAATCCAATATCAAGGATGGACTTGGCGCCAGCACATACTACGGCGACGTCAGTAGCTGCCAGCTCTTCTAAATCCGCAGAAATATCCATTGTTGTTTCTGCGCCTCTATGTACTCCACCGATACCGCCAGTTGCAAAAATCTTGATACCCGCCATATCGGCAATTATCATAGTGGAAGCTACCGTGGTCGCCCCGTCTTTCTTCGAAGAAACAATATATGGAATATCACGTCTGGAAACTTTAGCAACATCAGGTGCTTTTCCCATATAGTCAATCTCTTCTTTAGTCAGCCCTGCTTTCAAAACACCACCAATGATTCCTATGGTTGCAGGAACCGCACCGTTTTCTCTGATGATCTCTTCCACTCGAAGTGCAGTTTCAACATTTTTGGGGTATGGCATACCATGAGATATGATTGTGGACTCCAATGCCACCACTGGCTTTCCATTTTCTAGAGCTTCCTTTACTTCCTGACTTGTAACTACATACTGGTTCATTTTACTTCCTCCACTTTTTTCATTATTTTTCTGATTTCATTTTCGGATAGATCCGGATTGATGGTTTCATAGGCATTCATTGCCATAACAGAAGCTCCTATGGCAAATCTCACTTTCTCCTTGATTTGAAAACCATGGAGCTCTGAGTAAACTAGAGCTGCCTGAAATGCATCTCCTGCTCCCGTGGCATTCTTTGGTATCATCTTCGGTGCTTTCATTATCCCATTCTTTAGACCATCACTGTAAAAAACTCCTTCTGGTCCTAGGGTAATAAAAACATTTTTAACCCCTTTTGAATGAAAAAATCCACTGGCTCTTTCCAGGTCATCATGATTTTGGATGGCAATGCCTGATAAAGCTTCCGCTTCCAGCCTGTTCGGTTTTATCGTATGGAATGCGCCAATAACACTCTTCGCCCGTAATGCTTTCGTATGGGATACGGTATCTAAAAAGAGATCATTCTCCTTGAATAAATCTACTCCATAGCGGAAGATCTCCTCTTCCAAATTCGTATCAAACACGATCACCTGACTTTTCAGAATCACTTGTTTTGAATCCTCCAGATATTTTCTATCCAGCTTCTTGAATATATTCATAGATGCAATGGCAAGATCCATGTCATTCTCATGGTTCAGAATCGCCAGATACGTTCCAGTACCCTCTCCTTGCACTCTTTTCACATGACTCATATCGATTCCAATTTTCTCTGACTCTTTTATGATCTGATCCCCATAGATGTCTTCACCAACTACGGTGAACATCTTGGTATGTGTGCCTAATCTTGCAAGATTTTCCGCAATATTTCTTCCTACACCGCCCATGGATACTTTTACGCCACCTGGATTTGAATCCTGACGTTTCAGCTCGTGATATGGATATCCAACAATATCCATGTTGGCACCGCCTATGACAGATACATGATCTCTCTCATCAACCACATACCCTCGTCCCCTAATGATGCCTTTTCTCGTGAGATTGGTGATATGGACAGCAACGGAGGATCTTGTGATTTGGAGCACTTCCGCAATTTCTTGTTGTGATACAAACGGATTCTTCTTGATGATTTCAATAATCTCGAATTCTCTCTGTGTAATTTTGATCACCCCCAAATAAACTAATGCTTATTAAATAAGCTTATGTTTGTATTGTAACGGATGATTTCACCATAATCAAGAGTTTTCCGAAAAAAAAAACCGCAAAAAATTGCGGTTATCGTTTAATATCTACAAGTAGCCTCTTATACTCCTCGTGCAGTTCTATGAGATTGTCTTTCGTTTCAGATGTGATATCCCCAGAAATCATTTGAGAAATTGAATTCTCCACATTTTTCAGAACTCCTAACGTTTCGTACTTCGCTATAAAGGTTTCAGGAGGAAACGCAAGCTCTTCTACAAGAACATTAAGTGTAGCGCTTCGCTCTTTCAGATCATATACATCAGAGACATCCAGGACTTTATTCACAATTCCATTGAAAACATCTCCCAGTCCCAGCCCTTTCATAAACCTATTGACACGAAGCGTCGTCAGATGTGTGATGTTCTCCTCAATGAGTTTACTCTGACTTTCATAACTTTCAACAACCGTATTAAACTTCTCCCGATAGTTCTCCAATTGTTTCAGTTCATCAGCCAAGGCTTGCTGCTGCTTCTTTATCTCTGCTTGAGCTATACGCTCCTGCTGAGTATCTACAGCTATTTTTACAGCATTATACGCAACAAACACAAACAAAGCCAGCAGTATAACCAATGTCATACGCATTATGACTGACTTTTTTGGCTTATTGCGCTCAAAATCCGGGTCATAAATCCCATCTTCGTCTGGTCTTTTTCTTCGTTCATAAAACGGACGGCTTTCATCTTTTACATACTGCAGATTGTTGTCTTGTGTCCGTGCGCTTATGAACTTTCGATGTTCTGAGCTATATCCGCCCAGAGTTACTTTCTTATCCGTTAAAGGACAGCCGCACTGATTACAGTACTTGCTTCCCTCAACATTCCCATGTCCACAATTCGAACACTTCAAAATCCATCACCTACTTTGTTATTACCTCTACTATACACGAGTGACATTATACGATTCTTTGTAAAGCATAAATTTTTCCTTAAAACTAAATCTGACCGTGACATAAAAAGTCCGGTAATGAAAAAAGACCAGATATCACAATATCTGATCCATTCCTTCTTATTTCATCCAAGTGCAACATCCAGAATCATCATAATGGTAAAACCTACCATGACGCCCATAGTCGCATAATCCGAGTTATTGTTTGACTGCGCTTCAGGTATCAGCTCTTCCACAACTACATAAATCATAGCACCCGCTGCAAAGCACAAAGCAAAGGGAAGGATGCTTCTCAATTTTAGAACAAGCAGAGCCCCCAAAACACCTGCGATGGGCTCCACGATACCAGAAGCCTGACCATAAAGAAACGCTTTTGATCTGCTCATTCCTTCACGCCTGAGGGGAATTGAAACAGCTGCTCCTTCAGGGAAATTCTGGAGCCCAATTCCAATCGCAAGAGCAATTGCCCCCATAAGGGTCGAGGATTCAATTCCGGCCGCCACAGCGCCGAAAGCCACGCCCACCGCTAGCCCTTCAGGAATATTATGGAGTGTTATAGCTAGAACCAGCAAAACACTTCTCTGCCATGATGTTTTAGGTCCTTCCTTCACTTTGGGACCTAATCCAAGATGCATATGAGGAAGAGATTTATCTACCAAAAACAGAAACAGTCCACCTGACATGAATCCTGTGGCAGCCATAAGCCAGGGATTGAATCCCATCTCTTCAGCCAGATCAATCCCTGGACTGATCAGCGACCAGAAACTTGCTGCGATCATTACTCCTGCAGCAAACCCCAGCATTGTATCAAAGACCTTTTTATGAATGGTTTTAAAGAAGAATACCAGCGCTGATCCTAAGGCTGTGACTCCCCATGTAAACAGCGTAGCAAATAAAGCCTGAATGGTGGGATCGAAACGTTCAAAGAATGCAACCATTGGTTCACCTCAACTTCCAGATATTTATGATTAACCTTCAAACTCCTCATGGAATTCAGCATTGTGGTAAACATTATCCACGTCTTCATCTTCCAGAAGCTTATCCACTAATTTTTGGAACAGAATAGATGTTTCTAAATCCAATGATGTTGTCACATTAGGAATCATTGTCACTTCACCTTCAATAATTTCAACACCAGCATCTGTTACCGCTGCTTTCACAGAATCAAATACATCGGGATCAGTGATGATCTCCAAAACATTCTCTTCAGAAACCATATCCTCAGCACCACTTTCCAGGGCAAGCATCATAATTTCTTCTTCATCAAGCTCTTCTGTCTTCTCAATGACAATCTGACCTTTCTTATTGAACATAAACATAACCGAACCGGAAGTGCCAAGATTTCCGCCAAACTTGTCAAAGATATGTCTTACATTTCCTGCTGTTCTGTTCTTATTGTCCGTATAAGCTTCCACAATAACTGCTACGCCATTGGGTCCATAGCCTTCATAAACCATGTCTTCGTAATTTGCGCTGTTTACATCTCCTGCAGCTTTCTTCAGCAATCTCGTGATGTTATCACTAGGCATATTGGCTGCTTTCGCCTTCAGAATGACATCCCGGAGCTTTGCATTGGTTTCCGGATTTGCTCCATCCTTCGCTGCCATCATCAGCTCTTTGCCGAGTTTCGTAAATATCTTTCCTCTTTTGGCATCTACCTTGCTTTTTTTCGCTTGAATATTATGCCATTTAGAATGTCCTGACATATCAATCACCCTCCATTTTCTTACAATCCATAATTATAGCACTTCAGTTACTCTTCTTCAAACTCTTTATAGAGCCGATGCTCCATTTTATAATATAAAGATGCATCCGATACTGAAATTTTTGCTTGGCTGGATGTAAGGTTGACTATATCGTTTTTTAGTATGGGCAGTGCAGTTTCTTCTAGATAGATCTTCAGTGTAACTTCGGAAGTGTACTCAATCTCTTCCGTCTCAATCTGCTGCTCTCTCAGATAGTATTGAACTTTTCCCAAAAGATCATACTCAATCTGCAGGTTCACCTCATAACCTGGAACCCTTTCTACAATACCTGAGGCTTTTACAGCATCGGATGCCCCTTTTACATAGGCTCTTGTTAAGCCCCCAGCGCCAAGGAGAATTCCACCAAAGTATCTTGTGACTACAACACACACATTTCTTACGTCATTTTTCTTAAGAACCTCGAGGATCGGAATCCCTCCAGTACCTTGCGGTTCACCGTCATCACTGTATCTCTGTACATTCATGCTTTCGCCGATGGTATAGGCATACACATGATGTCTAGCATCTTTATATTTCGTTTTTATCTCATCGATAAATGCCCTTGCTTCTTCTTCTGTGAAAACTCTTTTACAGGCACCTATGAACGTAGATTTCTTTTCTGTAAACTCCGATTCTGATCTTCGTAAAACCGTTTTATATCCCATTACAACCTGTACACATTCTCCTTTATAAGTTCTTTTCCAGAGGGTGTCTTCACTTCCCTGAAGTCTCTTTTTAAAAGACTCTTGTGATGAAGAAGGTTCAAAATACCTTCCATCTGTATATCGAAGTTCTGGAATAAAGGGTCAGAAATAATCTCTCGCGCGCTCATTGGTTGCGATTTTTCTCTGAAGTATTGGAGAATCACTTCGGAAGCTTCTGTAATTTCCTGATCTATGGTCTGTTTCAGGTACTTGTTCACCCCTCTGATTTTCATTTCCAGGTTTTCGCCTGAAACAAGATAATGGTATTTTTCCTGATAAGCTGGATCAAGGCCAGCAGCCATCCCTATGGTGTCTTTGGAGATCATATATCCTCTGGAGTTGACATAAACGGAGGCATAAAGCTCCATGGACTCCAGGATAGAATTATATGCACCATAAAAATTTCTGTTATGAAGAAACTTATCAGTCGCATCTATACTTTTAATGAGTTTACCTAAATAAGACAGCGTCCATTTTCTTCTGTCCATTTCGGGATAAAACCTGCATTGGTTGTAATGTTCCGTAATATCACTGTCCTTTGAGAAAACAAGCTTTGAAGAGGAAAAAATCCTATGGATATAGCTGCCCTTCACCTCAAGCCCTTTTAAAGTCATGAACTCTTTCTTGCTCATCACCTTAAAATGAACTGGCACTCCATGTTCCATCGAGTAGACATTTTCAACGCCCTCTTCTTCACCATCATAAATCACAAAGAAATCAATATCCGAGTTTTCCCAAAGATCTCCATTCACAATGCTGCCAAAAACAAAAGCTGCCAGAATATCTCGTGTATCACTCATACTTTTTGTTACTTCATGATAAACTCTCTGATATTCAATGATTAGATTCTGCATGGTCTCCTCCTTCAATGATAAAGGGTTCAAACTTCACGAAGTCTTTTTTAAGAATCTTGGCTCTGATCTTTGTGCCCAGTTCCTCATAGGACTCATGAAGCAGCACACCACTTTCATGGACAGATGAGATCAGTTTCTGCTGGTCATAGGGTATAAGTGCTTCTATTTCCAGTAAATGGTCTGGAAGAACCTCATTGAACAGCACCATCAGTTCTTTCAGATTCGTCCCATTTTTTGCAGATATCTCTATGATCGGATACTTCCCCTCATAAAGCTCCTCCACCTGTTCTGTAATGTAACTCTTCCCTTTATCAATTTTATTGATAGCAATGATTCTTCTGGTTTCTCCTGCACCAATTTCATTGAGCACTTCATCCACTGCACCTGCTTGCTTCAGACAGTCATCCACTGATCCGTCAATCACATGAACCAAGAGGTCTGAATAGATCACTTCTTCTAATGTGGATTTAAATGCTTCTACGAGATCATGAGGCAGCTTTCTTACAAAGCCCACCGTATCTGTGAGCGTCACCACCCTATTGTTTTCAAGGCTCAGTGCTCTTGTGGTTGTATCAAGCGTCGCAAAAAGCATGTCCTTTTCCAGAACTTTTTCTTTCACCACCGCATCTTTTGATGCAAGATCAGCCAAAGCATTTCTTAGCGTGGACTTGCCAGAGTTGGTATACCCCACTAAAGAAATCCTTGGGATTTCATTCTGATTCCGGTTTTCTCTCTGAACACTACGAATGGCCACTACTTTTTTCAGTTCATTCTTGAGATCATTTACTCTCTCTCGGATCTTCCGACGGTCGATCTCCAGTTTCTGTTCACCAGGTCCTCTGGTTCCAATACCTCCACCAGTTCTGGACATAACAGTGCCAAGACCGATAAGTCTGGACATTCTATATTTCAGCTGAGCGAGCTCCACCTGAAGCTTCGCTTCTTTGCTTCTTGCCCTTTTCGCAAATATCTCCAGGATCAGCGTTGTTCGGTCTATGACTTTCACGCCAAGCTCATCCTCAAGATTTCGGATCTGACTGCCCGAAAGTTCGTCATCAGCAATGACCATATTGCTTCTTGAAAGCTGCAGAGCATCTCTGATTTCTGATACTTTGCCCTTGCCGACATAATAAGCATTATCCTGGGTTGCCCTCTTCTGATACAGAAGTTCTCCTACCGAAACCTCAGCAGCCTTCGCCAGTTCACGTAGTTCATAAAGACTTTCTTCAGAATCTAGTCCCACAAGGACCGCGCGCTCCTCTTCCTCTTCCAAATCTTCGGCTTCCAGAAGAAGACCCTCATTAAAGAGGATCCGATCAATGATATTGAATCTTTGGGCCTCGTCCAAGCTGAGGGGTTTAGTACCCTCCACATGAATTCTCTGATTCTGTACTGTAAGAAAGCCCATGACGACTTCTGGTGTTTCCTTGACCCCTATGGCTACTATGGCATCCAGTTTCATTTTTACCAGAGCTGAAATATCCAACGCCGATAGATTCGGATTGCCGTTAGGATGCGTATGGACAACCCTCACTCTGGAGAGCTTGCTATCTCTTAAGTCCACCAAGGGCATAGAAACAGTGCTGCTGTCACCAATGGTGACCTCCATCACTTTTCCCTTACGGTCAATAAGTACGCTGATTTCACGATTGAGCTCTTCTGTAGCTTTTGTCATGATTTGGATAATTTCATCATTCAAAAATGAATATCTTTCAGTTTTTATATCAAAAATTGCTTCTAATTCTTCTAGGATACGCTTCCGTACACCCTCTATATTTCCAGTAATCACAAGATTTCCTCCTTTTTTTCAAGGTTCTTGACATATTCACATCAATTATATATTATTTACTTTAATATGTACACTTTGAAAGGAAACGGTGAATGAAGCCCATGGAAAACAAAGAGAGAAATATTCTCATATCAGCTGAAGAAATTCAGGATAAGGTTAAGATTGTAGGAGCACAAATTACTGAGGACTATAAAGGGAAAAAACTGTATGTTCTGTCTCTGCTTAGAGGTAGTTTTATTTTCACAGCGGATCTTGTGCGTGCCATAGATTTAGATACAACCATCGGCTTTATGACAACTTCATCTTATGGACACAGCGAAACATCCAATGGCAGCTGTAAGGTTGTAAATGATGTGCCTGACAACATCGAGGGCTATGATGTGCTCATCGTGGATGATATCATCGATACCGGAATCACTATGGAGTTTGTCGTAGATTATGTGAAAGCCAAAGGTGCGAATTCTGTAAAAACCTGTACTCTGTTAGATAAGCCATCCCGAAGAAAAGTAGACATCACTGCGGATTACTGCTGCTTCGAAATCGAAGATGTCTTTGTTGTAGGCTATGGCCTCAATTATGGAGATTTTTATCGAAATATACCTTATATTTTCAACTGGAAATAGTTCCAGAATAGAATTATCAAGGAATCTTAAGAGATTAATAAAGATGCTCTACTTCAAGGTAGAGCATCTTTTATGCTATAATACTTAAGTAAATATTCTACGGAGGTAAGATGATGGTAAGTAAGCCAAATACGCGAAAGAACGCTAAAAGCAACTCCTTCACCTATTTCGCGAAATTCGTAAAATTCTTTTTTATTTTGTTTATGATTATAACAATGGTTGGTGCACTCTATGTGGCCAAAATTGTCCTTGATATTGCAGAAGAAGCTCCTGAAGTATCCATAAACCGCTTTCTGTCTCTAAGTGAGCCCAGTATTGTGCTTGATGATGAAGGCAATCAAATGGATCTGATTCATACTGATGAGGTTCGTTTCCCCATTGCTCTGGAAGACATGGGACAAAATATCATTGATGCTTTCATTTCTATTGAAGATGAACGTTTTGAAAAACATAAAGGTGTGGATTACAGACGTACCATTGGCGTGACATTACGAGACATAGTAGGACAAATCACCGGTAACAGAGATATGCAAGGCGGCTCCACACTGACGCAGCAGATCATCAAGAATACTTTTCTCACCAGAGAGCAGAAGTATGAAAGAAAGATCAAGGAAATCTTCATGGCTCTTCGCGCTGAGAAAATGCTGACAAAAGATCAGATTCTAGAAACCTATCTTAACAGCATATTCCTCGGTGGACGGGCCAACGGCGTGGAAGCGGCAGCCAGACAGTATTTCAATAAATCTTCAAAAGACCTGACCGTAATCGAAGCGGCATATATTGCGGGTACAACCCAAAGCCCAACAAATTATTATGCATTTTCACAAAGCTCCACAGCAAATCCAGAAAAATATATCAATCGTACAAAGCTCGTTCTGAATGCCATGAGAGACAACAAAAAAATTACAGAAGAAGAGCATGCACAGTATACAGAACAGTTGAACTCCGCACTCATAGACCCTGATGATAAGATAGCCAAGAGCGAAGAACTGCGCCTGAAGGTAGAATCCGGAGAAATCACGGAGGAAGAGTATAATTTCCAGACGGACGTATTAGAAACCGGTATCGTGTTCAACCAGACCAGTATCGTGTCTGACAAATACAATTATGAATACTTCACCCGTCCAGTCCTTGATCAGGTCAAGGCGGATCTTAAGGCAGTCAAAGGATATACCGATGAGGAAATCAATCAGCTGATCGCCTACGGTGGTCTGATTATTCATTCCACTATGGATCGTGGCGCCCAGGAGTATGCTCAGTCTGTACTCTCAGACTTTTCAAACATTAATGCAGAATTCGATGAAGTCAGAAAGAAAATCGACAAAGCAACAGGACTCGAAAGTGAAACGATAACAAGAAAGGAAGCTGAAGCTGCTTTTTCAGCTGTAGACTATAAAACAGGCCAAGTGAAGGTCCTCGTAGGCGGACGTGACGACTCCAAGCCAAATGGTTATAACCGTTCCTATTACTCAGACACATTTGGACCTACAGGTGTACTCCGAGGTGTTGGTTCCACCACAAAACCTCTGACTGTATACGGGCCTGCTCTCGAGCAAGGTGTGATTACGCTAGGCACAGCTGCATTGGACGAAATGTTATTGCAAAGTGAGGATAGACAGATTCTTGTAGAACTAGGAAATCCCACAGGAAATAAATGGCCACAAAACTATTTTCCGCGCTATTCAGGACCTACCACCATACGAAAATCCATTGTAAATTCTTTTAATACTGTAAGTGTGCGTACTTATTATTCACTTGGTCCAGATCGTAATAACATTGCAAAATCCTATGGGGAGAAATTCGGTCTGATATACAATGATAATCCAGTAACAGTAAACTTCACCTTAGGCAATAATCAGGTGATGAACAAGGATGGCGGTAACCCATTGATCCTCGCAGGTGCATATGGCGCCTTTGGTAACAGTGGTGTCGTAACCGAAAACATCCTTTATACGAAAGTGACTGATAGTGAAGGGGCTGTGCTCCTGGAGAAGAACCCATCCTCATCTCAGGTTCTATCTCCCCAGAATGCCTACTTGCTCTACGATGTCATGAAGGATATCATAAAGAATGTGCCAAGGACTCAGCTGGGCAGAATGCCTATGGCAGGTAAAACAGGAACAAACTCCAACGGTGATCAAAAAACTTCAGAAATATGGTTTGCAGGTCTTTCACCATATTATTCTGCAAGTATATGGATAGGCGGTGACACGCCCTATACCTTATACCAGAAAGGAACCACGAACTCTGCACCTTCTTCTTTAACTCAGGATGCCTATGGTAAAATCATGGAGTACCTTCATGAAGGACTTGAGGTTAAAGATATCGCAAGACCATCTGGGCTCACCACAGCTTCATTCTGTTTTGTATCTGGTGGTATTCCAAATGAGCAGTGCTACATTGAAAACACTGTGGCATCAGACCTCTTTGTCAGTGGTACACAGCCGAAACAAGTATGTACCGTTCATACGTACGAACCACCCGTAATTGACCCGATTCCAGAAGAGCCGGAAACTCCAGTTCAGACTCCTGGAAATCCAGGCAACGGAAACTAGCATTTAAACCAATGAATACAGAACCACTGAGAAGAAAAACTTTTCAGTGGTTCTGTTTGCTTGTAGAACTTCTGCTGTATACTGAAATAGACGGTATGAGCAGTAAAGAAGGTGGATTATGAAAACAAAAGAACAGATCCTATTGGAAACCATAGAAAATGCCTCACTTGAAGAAATCATTGCAATGTCAGAAGAACTGCATCCTGTAGATTTGCTTGAAGCCTTACAGGACTATGAGGGAAATTCAAAGGATCTTCTAGATAAGTTTCCTGATGAATACATTGCCATGGTCATTGACGAAGCAGAACTGGATAAGAAATATGAAATCCTTTCTTTGTTTCCTCAAAAGCAAAAACAGGAAATCATTTCAGAAATGTCTTCCGATGAACTGGCAGACATGCTCGGAAACATCGATGAGGTAAGTCAGCGTAATTTGCTGGACGGCATGGAAGAAGACCATCGGGAGGAGATGGAAGAGCTCCTGTCTTACAGCCCAGAGACTGCTGGCGGACTCATGGCCACAGAATACATAGCAGTGAAAGAGTCCATGTCCATTGACGAAACATTGAAGTTTCTCAGAGATATTTCACCAAATGCAGAAACCCCCTATTATATCTACGTAACGGACGACAATCGAGTATTAAAGGGTATTGTCCCGATTCGAAGCATTTTGATTTCAGAACCACATATATTGGTTAGAGATGTTATGGTGCAAAATGTTATCACCATTCCGATAGATATGGATCAGGAGGAAGTATCCAACTTGTTCCAGAAATACGGGTATATGGCTATGCCAGTTGTTGATTCAGCTCAGATCCTCATGGGTGTGATCACCATGGATGACATCATCGAAGTCATGTCTAATGAGCATACAGAAGACATGTATCGACTTGCTGGACTGGACGAAGAAGAAGAAGTGGATGGAACCATACTGGATTCTATAAAAAGCAGACTTCCCTGGCTTATCGTGAACCTGGGAACTGCTATGCTGGCTTCCACAGTGGTGCGGATTTTTGATGATACCATCGGAAAAGTGGTGGCACTGGCTGTGTTTATGCCTATTGTTGCTGGAATGGGAGGTAATGCTGGCACACAAACCCTTACACTTATTGTGAGAGGAATCGCATTGGGTGAGATAGATTTGGAAAACAAAAAAGAGATCTTAAAAAAGGAAAGTCTGGTAGGTTTAATTCACGGAATCATCTTAGGACTCATCGTCGCACTGATAGCTGGAATCTGGGAGCACAATATTGTCTTTGGTTTTGTGATAGGGGCCGCAATGCTTCTCAATATGGTGATTGCAGCATTAGCTGGTTTTTCCATCCCTCTCCTATTAAAAAAACTGAACATTGATCCTGCTCTTGCTTCTTCTGTTTTTGTCACTACCATGACGGATGTTCTTGGATTTTCGATTTTCCTTGGTCTTGCGACAGTTCTGATCCGATATCTCATATAACAAAAGCTCCTTCTTCAATGAAGGAGCTTTTGTTATATCAATATCCGAGTTCTATAGGCAGTATCAGTACTTCAATTCTGTCTTTTACACTTTGGCGTTTGATCATGGTGTATTGACTGCAGATACGATCTTTTGCATTGCATTCCGTGCAGCTGCCAAGTTTTGTGCAAGGAGTATCCCGGTTGAGCCTAACATTATTTGCGGGAGCGGCGATGGATCTGATTCTGCCCATAGCTTCCTCTTCACTATCCACAATTTTATTTAAACCGATGATGACAAATACCTTATCAGGTCCAAAAAGCATGGCTGCAACTCTGTTCCCAACATGATCAATATTATAAAGGTGTCCTTCAACGGTAATTGCATTCGTTGAAGTAAAATAGAAGTCTGCAAAAAAGCTGTTTCTGAATACTTCCTTTCTTCCTTCCACCGACAGACCTTCCTCATAACGGTCAAAAAAAGTCACGTTTCTGGTTCTTAAATATTCAATAACACCAATCTCAAAAAGTGTCTGAGATCCTCCTACAGCCACCTTCACCTCATCTGGAATCTGCTGATTCATATACTCCTGAAGTGCTTCTCGATCTTTTAGAAAAGTACCCTTCATCTGGTTTTTTTCCAGGTTCTTTATTAGTCTTTCAATTTTCATTTGCCATACTGCGTTAAGATGCTGATCCATTTAAAACTCCCCCTTTTTATATAAAATTATTATACCTTATCTTTTTGACTTTGGGAGTAGTAATGATATTCTTCTTGATAACTTCTTCAATACAGTAATTAAATATGATACAATTTAATTGGAATGATATTAGGAGGGAACGAATGATTGCTATTGTATCACCTTCAAAGACGATGAAGGAAGAAAAAAGTAAAATACGAACCACAAGCCCAAAATTTATTTCTGAGACGAATATACTTGCAGAGGAGCTGAAACATTATAGCATCTCTGATCTGGAGAAACTTATGGGCATCAGCGAAGAGCTGGCTTTACTCAACTATGAGCGCTTTCAGAACTATTCTCATGCAACGGAGTATCCTGCATTATTTCTATTCAGAGGAGATGTGTTCCGAGGTATTGACGCTGATACCCTTACACCAGAGGACATTCAGTATCTCAACAAACACCTTCGGATACTTTCGGGTTTTTACGGTGTACTGAAACCACTGGATAGAATGAAACCTTATAGATTGGAAATGGGCACAAAACTCAAGAACATCCGCGGAAAAGATCTTTACTCATTTTGGGGAGATCAAATTAAATCATTACTGGAAAAAGAGGCAAAAGATCAGATCCTAGTAAATCTGGCTTCCAAAGAATATTCGAAAGCAGCCAAACTGCACGAGATACATTTAAACGTATATGATATTGAGTTTAGAGAGAAGAAAAACGGAACATATCCGATTATTGCTTTTTACGCTAAAATTGCACGGGGCGAGATGGCCCGGTTCATGGCCAAGAACAAGGTCCACAAGATTGATCAGCTGAAAGAATTCAACTACAGTGGATATGAGTATAATGAAAACCTGTCCAGTGAAAAGACGCTGGTTTTTACAAGAGGATAATAAGAACCCAAAGGCTCGGCCTTTGGGTTCTTATACGCTCAATAGAAAATCACTTAAAACATGATTTGAAAACTCTATTCCTTTTTGTGTAAAACGGAGCACTTCCGGTGTATCTATCAGGAGTCCTGATTTTATATGTTTTTGAATGCTATTCTCATAATAAGACTCAATCGTTCGTTGGAATCGCTCTTCAAATTTCTTCTTATTCAGACCGCGCATCATACGCATTCCCATAAAGACATACTCTTCCACTTCTTCATCTTTCGTGTTTTCATGTCTTCTGACAGAAGCACTTCCAGTGGTCCGGATCAACCGAATATAACCTTCTACGGTCTTGATGTTCTCCTGGCGTTCTCCATTGAAATACTCATGGGATGAAGTGCCTGCCCCTATGTAATCCTCACCTGACCAGTATCTGATATTATGCCTGCAGTACTTTCCATCTTTGGCATAGTTCGAAATCTCATACCGCTCATATCCATTTTCACTGAGTGTCCTCAATATGATCTCGTTCATCTTTCGTTCCGTTTCCTCATCGGGGAGGAATAACTCATTTCTCTTTGCCCGATAATAGAACGGTGTGAACTCTTCAATGATAAGAGAATAGCAGGAAATATGTTCGGGGTTTAATTCAGCTACATCTGAGAGCGTTTTTTGCAGAATTTTCAAATTCTCATGTGGCAGTCCATAAATCAGATCAATATTGATGTTCATGAATCCCAATTCACGAAGCATCTTATAGTTTTCTTCAAACTCTTTAAATGTATGGATTCTCCCAATATCAAGAAGAATTGAATCATTGCTTGATTGAAGTCCGATGGATAGCCTGTTGACCCCCATTTTTTTAATAACTTCTGCCTTTTCTTTTGTAATATTACCGGGATTGCACTCCATTGTAAACTCCACATCATCTGTTTTTCGAACATCACGCAGAGCCTTCCCAAGTCTTTCCAGTTCTTCTTTTGATAAAAACGACGGCGTACCTCCACCAATAAAAATGGTGTCAAAAAGCAGCCCTTGGGTCTTATTTTGTATCTCAAGTTCCAAGGCACCAAGATAGTCCTGAATTAGGTGACTTTTGCCCTGGTAAGAAGCAAAATCGCAATAAAAACATTTCTGCTCACAAAAAGGGATATGAATATAAAGTCCTATAGATTGCAACTCATCACCTACTCAACTTTCAGAACACTCATAAATGCTTCTTGTGGCACTTCTACGGAGCCCACCTGCCTCATTCGTTTCTTTCCTTCTTTCTGTTTCTCCAGAAGTTTCTTCTTTCTCGAAATATCTCCACCATAACACTTGGCTAAGACGTCTTTTCTCATGGCTTTAACAGTTTCTCTCGCAATGACCTTGGAACCCACCGCAGCCTGAATCGGAATCTCAAACATATGTCTTGGAATCACTTCTTTAAGCTTCTCAGCAATATTTCGGCCCTTCACATAAGCCCTCTCATCAGGCACGATCATAGACAGAGCATCCACGACCTCACCATTTAGCAGAATATCCAGTTTCACAAGTTTTGTGCTCTGATATCCTGTTAGTTCATAGTCAAGGGATGCGTACCCTCTAGTACGGGATTTCAGTGTGTCAAAAAAGTCATAGATAATCTCATTCAGCGGAATAACATATGTAACGACTGCACGTGTCTGTTCCACATATTCCATGCTCACATAAGATCCTCTTCTGGACTGGCAAAGTTCCATCACCGCACCGACATAATCAGATGGAGTAATAATCGAAGCTTTTACAATAGGTTCTTCCATAAAATCAATCTCTGTGGCTGATGGCATATTCGTAGGATTTGTAATCTGTATCACTTCACCGTCAGTTCTGTGCACATTATAGATTACAGAAGGAGCTGTTGTGATGATTGGAATATTGAACTCTCTTTCAATTCTCTCCTGGATTATTTCCATATGAAGAAGCCCCAAGAAACCACATCGGAATCCAAATCCGAGCGCAACGGATGATTCATATTCAAAATCCAACGCCGCATCATTTATCTGAAGCTTTTCCAGTGCTTCTTTCAGTTCTTCGTAATCTGCACCATCCACAGGATAAATACCTGAAAAGACCATTGGCACAGCTTTCTTATACCCTGGCAGAGCTTCTGAAGCAGGATTCTTCGCAGATGTTACCGTATCTCCGACACGAGCATCTCTTACATTTTTTATGCTGCCTGTGATATATCCTACATCACCGGCCTTCAATGCATCCACTGGTAAGTACTCTGGAATAAACACACCTACCTCAGTTACTTCATACTCTTTCCCTGTGGCCATAAACTTGACTTTCATTCCTGGTGTAATGGTTCCTTCCTTTACCCGCACAAATGAAACTACCCCTTTGTAGGAGTCATAGGTGGAATCGAAAATCAAGGCTCTTAAAGTGCCGTTTTCGTCTCCTTCTGGTGCAGGAATATGTTTAATGATCCCTTCCAGAACATCAGGAATATTTAAACCGGTTTTCGCAGAAATCTTAGGACAGTCTTCTGCTTCCAACCCAATGACATCCTCAATCTCTTTCACAACTTCGTCAATTCTCGCGGAAGCTAAGTCTATCTTATTGATTACTGGAAGAATTTCCAAATCATTATCAAGCGCTAGATAGCAGTTTGCAAGGGTCTGAGCCTGAACACCCTGAGTTGCGTCAACAACCAGAATAGCCCCTTCACATGCCTGCAGACTTCTTGAAACCTCATAATTAAAATCCACATGACCAGGTGTATCGATCAGATTTAATACATAATCTCCATCTTCACGATGGTAAATCAGCCTCACAGCTTTTGATTTGATCGTGATACCTCTCTCTTGCTCCAGCTCCATATTATCAAGTACTTGTTTGTCCATTTCACGTTGTGACAAAGTTCCTGTATATTCAATTAAACGGTCTGCAAGGGTGGATTTTCCATGGTCAATATGTGCAACGATGGAAAAATTTCTAATTTTCTTTTGTCTTTCACTCTGCATAACTTTCACCTCATAATTTTTTCCCACATTATATTATAGCATAATCGTTACTCATCTTGATTATTTCTTCGAATTAATTTATCTTTTGGTTCGAATGATTGAAAAATCATGAATAAATAGCCACCTTATTAGCCAGCTGTATCGTAATCTCCGTTAGTATCTTCGCAACTTCCATCTCTGTGTTTGCCATAGTAACTTCTACTTCTTACATTTCAGGGGTGGAAGTTACTTTTGCAATTAACTCAATCTTTCTTTTCTCATTATTATATGATTTTCTTCTTGAATATAACCAGTGGTGATGATATAATACCAATGTTAAAGACTCGCAAGCATATTTCCCCAAATTGCTAGAGTTAACCCTTTAGGAGTTGTTGAAAAAATACAGCTTCGAAATATGATTGGAGGGGGTGAAAAAGTGGCAAATATTAAATCTTCAAAGAAGAGAATTAAGGTTACACAAGCAAAGACACTTAGAAACAAAATGGTGAAATCCGCGCTGAAGACTTCTATCAAGAAGTTCGAAACTGCAGTAACTGCAGGAAACGCTGAAGAAGCTAAGGTACTTCTTGGTTCTGCGATCAAGTCCATAGATATGGCTGCATCTAAGGGAATTATCCATAAGAACGTTGCTTCCAGAAAGAAGTCAAGACTTACCATTAAGTTCAATAAAATGGCATAATCAATACCCGAGAGTACTCACGTATTCTCGGGTTTTTACTTTAACCATAGACGCAGATTAGTGCAGAGGATCTCATTTAACATCTCTTGAGTTCACCATCGAAATGATCATCATTTCTAATAAAGCGCTGCTTTCAACAGATGTTGTCTTAAGCATATACTCATGCTCAAGAAGAACATGAAAAAGCTTGTTGTACTCTTTAAACGACAAGGAACCGCTTACCTTGGAGATCCTATCTGCATACCAGGCGCTGCCTGTTCTCAAATGCTTCATGATTTCTTGAGAGGAAGCACTTCTATCATGCAGAATTTTGACTTTGAAAAGCATTCTTAGCCTAGATCCTACGAGACCAATGATCATCTCAGGTTTTTCTCCTCTATAAAGAAGATCGTTGATCAGGTTCAATATTTCTTTAATATTTCTTCCTAGTCCTCTTTCCGTGAAAATCAAATCCAAGAGATTCATTACATGACGCTCATCCGATACTTCCATTATGGCAAGAACATCTTCTTTTCTTATTTCACCACCGTCAGTATACGCAATAAGTTTCTCAATCTCCTTCTCTAACTGCAAACTGTTTCCCCTGAAAACTTCACCAATGAAGACAGGTATATTCTTTGAAACTTGAACGTTCTGTTTCACGAATAAATCTTCGATCAGTGAAACCATTCCTTTCTGCTTGAGGGAATCTATAGATTCAATGAAAGAGAGAGCGTTGATTTTTTTCTTCAGCCCATCCAGATAGCTGTTCTTTTTACTTAAGTCATTCTCATACTTATAAGTTGCAAAGAAATAGAGATCCTCTCTAGGATTTTTCAGATACTCCTCAATGATTTCTTTCATCGCATGCTGTGTTGAACTCTCCATAAAATTACAGTTGGAAAGTTCCACCAATATGTCCTCTTGGAACATGGAATAGGTATTCAGCGCATTCTCAAGATCCAACGGTGTACAACGATTCGCATCAAGCTTTATGTGACTCATTGAATTATCATCACCAATGACTCTTTTTCGAAGTAAATCACGGATTTGAAACAACAACTGCTCATCTTCTGCATAAAGAAAATAAGCTCTTTTCTGATTCTTATTTACGAACTCTTTAACTGCTGTTAATTCCATTAGTGCACCTTATATACCAAATCTCGCCAGAATATAATATGATGATGTTTTCTAACACCCCGATAATACGGAAATTCATCTGATAAAGTCAGCGCTTTACCGTTGACAAGAACACTTGGTACTCCTTTCTTGATGAGGTGTGGCTTAATCAGTATCGTCTTTCGACCCAGTTTTAAGGATACTTCTTTCCTAAGAGGAATGAATCCTTTTTCCGCCACTCTATAATCCATCATATCATATTTGCGAAAGTTATGGATAACCCTAATATGAGGCTTTCCATAGTTGTTGTAAACACTAACACTTGTTCCAAATGGCAAGCTTAGACAGAGAACAAACACCATTACGATAAAAGTCATTCGTTTTTTATTGTATCTGTTCAGAAGATATAGAGTAAGAATCCATGGTACATAATAAAGCGAAAGATGTTCCAAATCCACCGAGCTATTGTAATCGCTAAAGAATCTCCCAGCATAAAAAGAAAGAAGAAAGAAAGAATCAAGAAACGGGTAGATCACTGCTTGAATTACAGGTATTCCAGATATCAGTACACCAATAAAAGACAAATATGTAATGATGGAATAAAGCGGAACCAAAACGAAGTTGCCAATAAAAACACCCATCGAAAAATCTGGACTGAATGATAAAATAATCGGAAATGACAGAAAAAGAGCTGAACACGTTAGCGCCATCGACTCTCTGATGAACATTGGAAGAATCTTGAGACACCGTAGAAAGTACTGATAAAATATCAATATTCCTAAGGATGATAAATATGTAAGAAGATATCCCGGTTTGAATATGTAATAGGGATTCACGAAAGCTTGAAGAAACATCCCCATAAAAATTCCTGTGACAGCATTTGTATCTCGTTTTACCAACTTGCCCACTATCCGGTATATGAGCGATATTATCGTTCTGTATCCAGGAATACTGTCCAGAAAAATACCATAAACAATAAGCACCATGGGAGCAATCTTTTTCAATTTCAGTTTCTTTAGTGCATTTTCCAATAAACTGAAATGAAATCCAGAGATTGAAAGAATATGCATGATTCCTAAATCTCCCATATTCTGAGCTCTCTCTTCATTCATATACTCCTGATTTCCCAAAACAAGAGATCCCATCAGCCCGCCATAGTGCTCTCCATACCTTACAATAAGAAGCTCCATAATCCTGCTCTTAAAGGCACGAAATCGGCCTAGAGAATCAGTATATACTTTAAGGCTGCTTCCTTTTAACGTGCAGACAACACCCTGTTCCACATCTCCAGGCTGTCCATAAATAAAGTCCCCGAGCACTCTATCCCCAGCTTCTACAGTTCCTTCCTGCTGCTCCAGCCAGTAATGTCTTGCCCCTGAAGAAACTAAAAGTCTATTGTAATAAATTTTCTCAACCTTTACCTCATCTGGGATCTCTTCAGCATAATAAAACGACACAGAAATAAATGCAAGAATTGGGACCATTGCATAAACCATTATATTTTTCAGCCCGCTCTTCACTGCCAGTATCATCACGAAAGCACTGCCAATAATTCCGAGAGTATACAGTTTCAAAATCCAACAATACAAACAGAAGAGAAAGTAGAGCACATAGGAACCTAATATATACATTCTTTCTGATCCAGCAGACTGATTAGCTTCTTGCGCGCTCTTTTCTCTTCTCTGGAAACAAAAACTTGAGATTTGTTGATAAGTTCGCCAATTTCTTTCTGAGATAAGTCATCATAATATCGATACACCAGTATTTTTTTCTGTAACGGAGTCACTTTTTTCAGAAGATCATCCACCATAATTTTATCATCTGTTGTCTTCTGGTGATTCCATTCATCTTCCCAGTTTTTTCGATCATAACGGATGTAATCCATCGCTTCCTGAGACTCCATCACAAGGCCATCACTATTTCGTATTTGAATATCGGACATAGTCAACTCACGCTTAGTATGCTCTTCATAGATCCTTTGTACCTCTCCTCGTATAAGGTAATAAGCATAAGTGACAAACTTGTTGCCTAACTCGGGTTTAAAGTTTCTGACCGCCTTTAAGAGCCCTAAGCATCCAGCCTGATAAACATCTTCCATGTCGAGTGCGTTTTTTGAAGCATAGTAGTAGTCTTTGATTATCTTATATATTAGCGCCTTGTTGCTTTCGATAATCTCTACTTCAGCATTTGTATCTCCATTTCGTATCTGTTCAATCAACTTCTCATTACAGTATATATCAATCATCTCCTTTCTACTCTACTTCTAAATTACCTTTCTTTACGTAATATCACAATAAAAATGAGTCGACAAACCAAAAGGGATGATTATTATATTTTATTTATTAATTTTTCATAATTCTTCTGTTATTATTATAAATATATACTTCTATTTTTAGTTAATTAAAATACATCAATAATTATATTGTAAAAATATATTATTTCTCAATAATTTTGCTCTTTCAAATTTGATTAACATTTAAAATATAGATACTATATTTTAAATTATCGATTGCATCTAAATCCACTCCTAAATATCTATACAACTATCAAGTTTAATTCAAAACAACCTGTAATCTTTGACGAATAATAAATGCTGTAAATTTGTGAATAAAAAATACAGAGCAAGCTAGATGCTTGCTCTGTACCCGAAAACTGCTATTTTACATAATCCGAAGGATTTCTATGTACCCCATTTACTCTTATCTCAAAGTGCAGATGTGGGCCAGTAGAAGTTCCAGTAGAACCAATATACCCAATGGTCTGTCCTTGGGAAACCTTCTGACCATAACTCGCGGCAAAACCGCTTAAATGAGCATATAATGACGCAATCCCATCTCCATGATCAACAATCATGTAGTTACCATATGAAGCATGATATTTCGCTAGGATCACTGTACCAGATTTTGTTGATACTACAGGCACCCCATAACCTGCTGCATAGTCCACTCCGGTATGAAACCTTCTGTCGCCGTAAACAGGGTGGACTCGGTATCCATATGGAGACGTTATCCGACCATTGACTGGTCTTATATAACCCGTCGAAGGTTTTGGAGCCTCAGGAACAGAAACACTGCCGCCATTTTGGGATTCTTCCTGTTTCTTAGCCTCTTCCGCCGCTCTTCTTGCCTCTTCTTCTCTTCTTGCTGTTTCTTGGGCTTCGCGGATGAGTTTCTGAATCTCTGCTTCAAGAGCAGCATTTTCTTCCATGATATCCCCGATGTCATTTGCAATCCTTCTTTCTTCCGCAGAAAGACCATCCAAAAGAGCCTTCTTTTCTACTTCAAGAGACTTCTGATTATCAAGTTCTCGCTCTAAAGTTGCTTTTTGTCTTTCAAGACTGCTTTTTTCATCTTCTAGTGTGACTCTATCCTGTTCCAAAGAGAGTTTAATCTCTGATGCTGCATTCTGGCTCGCTTCAAGCTTCTCTCGTTCAACTTCTAACGTTGAAATAATCGAATCGATAAGTTCCATTATTTCATGATCTTTGGATACCATGCGCTCAATAAATGAAAGTCTTTCCGTAAAGTCCACGATACTTGTTGATTCAATCAATGTGAAAATAATATTGTTGACCGAATTACTTTTATATGCCGCTCGAACTCTAGAGGCAAGAAGCTCTTCCTGTTTTCTAAGCTCCTCTTCCTGTTCAGAAATCCGCTCTTTTTGCACTACAATGTCTGCTTCAATTTCCTGAATCTTCAGTATCATCTCTGCAATCTCATCTGTTTTAATCCGAATATTCTCTTCTTTGCTCTGAATACTGCTGTTTAGATTTGTGATACTATTTGATGTATTTTTTATTTCTTCCAGAATTGAATTCAATTCAGAATTAATAACCTTTTTATTCTTCTGAAGATCTGACTTCTCTTGTTCTAAAACATCTATTTTTTCGTTGTTATCATTCACCTGATCTTTTATGTCACCTGTATTCACAGCAAAAACAGGAACCGATGCAGTAAGCAACGTTGTGACAAGAAACATAGTAATTTTCTTTTTCATGGCGACCTCCTACTCTTAAAGCAATTTTACACCATATACATAGAAAAATTAATATTATTCAAAAACTTTCACATTTGTAACTTTATTTTATTCAGTTTATTCTTATATTTCTATCGATTTTGCTCAAATCACGAGACAATTCACTGAATGTTAATAAAAGCCACCGATACCACCGGTGGCTTCTATTGAATATTCATTTGCTCTACTTTGAATTTATAAACTGTATTGGCACTGTATCTTTCTCCACCACGGATGATCGAGTTTTCCTTGTTCACTTCATTCTTGCCAATCGGAAGATTTTGAAACTCTAGTGCTACTGACCTTCTATTTTCTAAAACGTCACCACCTTTGATTCGCTGGTTATCTGTATAATTTTGTGTGTATACCACAACGCATTCAGCGGTAGATTCTATCTCAAGTACCCTTCCAGAAAATCTATGTGCGAGTCTTACTTTGGGAGAAGCTTCCCGCTCTAAAAGAAACGGATGATCATAACCATTCCCAATCAGCAGCTGCGGATGCCCGTCTTTTATCTCTTCCCCAATTTCGCGCATATACCTGAAGTCAAAAGGAGTTCCATCCACTTCCAGCAGCTTTCCTGTGGGTGCTGAAGTATCATCAATTTCTGCAAACTTCTCAGATTTTATCATGAGCTCATGATAAAGGATGCTTTCTTCAAAAGAACCAGATAAATTAAAGTAGGTATGGTTTGTCAAATTAATCAGGGTATCAGCTGTTGGAACCGCACCATAATTAATTCCAAATTCGTTCTGGTCATTTAAGGAGTAGACGACTTCAACCAGGACTTCTCCTGGATACCCCTCTTCCAGATGAGATGATACGTATTTCAGCTTAACTGACGCATTGTCATCAAGAGTACTGCACTCGAACTGAAAGATCCTTCCAGAAAATCCCCAAAGACCTCCGTGACCATGATTTTCACCATAATTCTGCGCGAGAGAATATTTTGTTCCATTAAGTTCAAACTGAGCATTTTTAATTCTTCCCGAAGTTCTTCCAATAATTGCTCCGAAGTACCCCTTATTTGTTCTATAATCTTCATAATCCGCATGGGAAAGTACAACATTCTCAAAATTCCCCTCTATATCTGGCACGAGAATCTTAGTAATAATCCCTCCTAGAGTCAGAAAGGAAACCTCCATCCCATGTTTGTTCATAAGTGTAATTTCATGAACTTCTTGATCTTCTAAATTAACTTTATTTACTGAGATTTTCATGGATAACCTCTATAAAACGCTGAAACGCTTTTTCGCCATCATTATCTTTTTTATATACACCACAATTTTCTAAGACTTTCATAAAAACATAACCAATTTCATCATACAGTTTCGCCTCTATTTCCTCTTCTGATGAAAACTGGTTTTCATCTAATATTCTTCGCGCAAAATGACCATGCTTATTTAGGATTTCATTTGAATAGATTCCTTCCAGATCCTTTTTAAACATAAACTGTTTCAACAGATTCATTTCATCACGAAGTCTCGCAGGAAGAACAGCCAGTCCAAGACACTCTATCAATCCGATATTTTCTCTTTTTATGTGATGATACTCCTCCTGTGAATGAAAGATCCCAAAGGGATGCTGCTCATCTGTACGGTTATTACGCAGAATCAGATCCACTTCGAAAAGATTATTTCTAAATCTTGTAATAGGAGTTATCGTATTGTGCTCAGTATCTCCTGACTTCGATATGATTCCAACCTGGTGATCTTCATAGTTTTTCCAAATAGAAAGAATGAGTTCAGAAACCTTAACAAGATTTTTCACATCTTTACCTTTGAGCCTGATTACACTCATCGGCCAATACAGTTTACTCAGTTCAACTCCATATGCAGGAATCGGAATTTTATCATATTCCTTAGCCTTCGACATTGCAAACTCATACCGTCCTCCCTGAAAATGATCATGTGTTAGAATACTACCCCCAACAATCGGTAAATCTGCATTGGATCCAATCATGTAGTGAGGATATGCGGAAACAAACTCGAGAAGTCTTTCAATTGTTTTGCCCGATATCTTCATTGGTTCATGATTTCCTTTAAAAACAATACAATGTTCATTATAGTACACGTATGGTGAATACTGCATATACCAGGACTCGTCCGCCAAAGTAATCGGAATAATTCTATGGTTCTGTCTGGCAGGATGATCCAGTCTACCCGCATATCCTTCATTTTCTTTGCAAAGTAAACACTTGGGATATTTTTCACTCTCTGTATTTAATCCTTTGCTCGCCAGAGCAATGGCTCGAGGATCCTTTTCTGGTTTTGACAGATTAATGGTCATATCAATCAGCCCATAGGGTGTTTCATACACCCACTTGATATCTTTAGCTACTCGTTGTTCCCGAATATAGTTGCTTTTTTTCGCAAAAAGATAATAATACTCTGTAGCTTTCTCTGGGGATTCTTTCCACAACTCAAAGTATTTCTTCCTGAAATCGGAAGGTTTTGATACAAATACACTCATAAGCTTTGTATCAAATAAATCCAAAACCTCATTAGAGTCGTTGGGCACAAAATTAGTCTCCACTGCCCATTGCCTGAATTTTTCTAAGATATCTTCAACAGACGAATACGGTATGGAATCTGTTCCTTCTGTATAATGGTCTAAATGAAGTATCTCCAATAGTCTGTTTACAGCATAAATCCGATCCTCAGTTTCTATGAGTCTTTCGCGAACCGCATAATCTACAAGGCTTTTGATTGCATTATTAATGTTCATATCCACCCACCTCAACACATTTCTTCCAGAGTACTTTGCTTTGGAAATATATAGTCCATTTCTATCTTAATGTAGATTGTATGATTTATCAAGAAATCTACATCCTATCGTTTCAATCTGTTACCCAAAACAAATATAACTGTATCTAAATCTTGTGTAGACCGGATGTTCCTAAATCAGATCATAAGACTCTGTTAGAATTGAATGTTCTATGCTAGAATATGAATATTATGTAAATTTAGGAAGTGATATTTTGAATGACAAAACAACTCTATCATCTGGCTTCATCGATAGCTTTCCTATTATGACAGGATACATCCCCATCGCTATTGCTTATGGGGTCATAGGTACTCAAGCAAATATTCCATCTTGGGTCGTACTGTCAATGAGTATTTTTATTTATGCTGGTGCCAGCCAGTTCATGGCCATCAACCTGTTTGTATTGAATACTGCCCCAATTCAGATGATGATCGCCATTGGCGTGATCAACTTAAGACATCTAGTTATGGGGTTATCCTTTTTTAATAAAATAAATCTAAGTCTGAAAAGCCGTATCATTATCAGTTTAGGCTTGACGGATGAGACCTTTGCGGTTTTGTCTCTGAAAGAAAATCTCAATGCTGCATATATTAAAGGTGTGATGCTCGGTTCCTATTTGTCATGGATTTTTGGAACGGTCATTGGAATTCTGTTTGGTTCTATTCTTCCACCTATACTTGCAGAAGGGATGGAAATTGCAATATTTACCCTTTTTATTACTCTATTGGTGAACTCACTCAACGGAAACAGCCGTTTGATGGTCATACCGATCATTAGTATGATCACCAATTATATTGCATCTAGCTTCTTTCCAGCAGGCTTATCTATAATACTCTCAATCATCTTAGGAAGCTCTGTCGGAATGTTGATACAAGGAGATGAAGAAGATGAATAAATACTTGTTATCAATCATTTTAATGTCCGCAGCTACACAAATCCCAAGGCTGCTTCCAGGGCTCAGCAGAATGTCTGCAATCAAGAGCAAAAGAATTAACAAACTCTTGCAAAGCGTACCTCTGGCTGCGCTTGGAGCGCTCATATTCCCAGGTATATTAGATGTTGGAGGTACTGTAGAAACTGGAATAATAGCAGGATTTTTCTCTTTCATCCTAGCAACAAAGAAAGTCAATATCATGGTGAATATCTTAGCATCCTCCATTCTAACCTCTTTATTGATTTATATCCGACTGTAATTTTATAGAACAACGTCGGAAAAGCCCTCATGACACGGATCATGAGGGTTTTTCAACTTCAGTCTTATTCTATTGAAAGATCAATATGACAGTATCCTCTAGGATTTTTCTTCAAATAATCCTGATGATATTCTTCTGCGTCGAAGAAATTACTCAAAGCTTCAACCTCAACTACAATAGGATTAGCATACTTCGGTTGCATTTTAGCAATAAATTCTGCAGCTTTCAGCTCATCTTCAGGATGAATAAAATAGATTCCCGTTCTATACTGGGTTCCTACATCATTCCCTTGTCTATTTAAAGATGTCGGGTCAATGACCTTGAAAAACTTTGTTAGTATTGTCTCCAAATCTGTAATATTCTCATCATATGTAATATAAACTGTCTCAGCGTGTCCCGTTGTCCCAGTACAAACTTCTTCGTAAGTTGGACTCATCTTATGACCGTTAGAATATCCAGACTTCGTGGTCAGAATCCCTTCCTTTCTAGAAAAAAACTCATCAACCCCCCAAAAACATCCTCCAGCAAGTGCAATCTCTCTCATTTCAATTCACTCCTCCTTATCTACTTATTATCACTATTGTAACAGAAAACCGGAATTTATTGATATATTATCACACTGAGAGATGCTTAGATTTACGCAACTTGTATTTGCAAACGTTAATCATCCCAGAGGATTTGCTATTATTATAATCTTTATGATTATAAACTAAAAAATCAGCAATAACTAAGTTAAAAACATAAATTTGGATATCAAAGTTGTAAATGTAATGAAATACTTATTATTTGCAAGTTTTCCTGCATAAAACTTTATCAATTCACCGTTGACTTGCATGTACAAATTTGCAATAATGTACATGAGAGAAACAATCACTCGAGTACTAAAAATCATGGAGGTAATTGATATGAAGAACATGTTGAAAGTAGTTATCCGTTTCATTACAAAAGACGTTATCGCTCCCGACTTTAATCCATGGCTTGTACAAAGAGAAGTGGATGTACCAAAAAGATTCGTTTAATTCTAATATTATATAAAGTCCCGCCTCTGTCATTCTTGGTTGGGATCGCAGGAATAAAATCCTTGAATATAAAACCGCTGGGTGTCTCCAGCGGTTTTATATTTTGTTTTCCTTTGATCCTCAAGGAAAATAGTATTTATTGCATTTCATTAAAATATACTTTTTCATGTTCTGTTTATAAAAGCATACCTTTCATTAATGCTTGAAACATAACTTATTATAATACTATTTATCATAATAAAAATCAATAATTTCCAGTTTTTATTTTACGACAGGCTAAATATTCTGATATTGACGAATATTGTTTTTTGGTTTTTTTAATTTAAACTATATAATTTCAACTTTCTATTTTCGACAAATACTTATCATTACTACAATTTTTTCGACTTGTATGGTAGCCATATTGATTCTCGAGAATATTATTATTAATTTTGACTAAACCTTCGAATTTTTAGATAAATTGAAGGTTTTTTTTTATTATGTTACGATTCACTCATAAAAGTCGATTAATATTTTAATGATAATAAAACCATTTGACAAAAAATAACGAGGTGTAATTATGAGGAAAATCATTTCATTACTAATAGCAACTTCTACTTTGATATCATCTTTCTGGGCTGTTAACTTTCAGAACAAAGAAAACGTACCTGCAGAAGACGACAAGCAGATTGTGTTGTCTGAAGAAAGCACCACAGAAAGTATCCACGTATTCAAACCTGCCGGATTAGAATCCGAAAAGTTCACAGATGGCTTCAGTTTTGATTTACATAAGAAGATGATTGAAATAAAATCAGATCTCTTCTTTCAAAACTTCAAGACAGAACTGGCTGCAAAAGAAGCCCAAAAAATAGCTGAACAGCAAGCCAAAATAGCTGAAGAAGAGAAGAAAGCCGAAGCGGCCGTTACACAGAAGAGTAAACCAGCTGCATCAACTGTAAGCAACAGTACGAATACTAAACCTGCTTCAGGCACACCAGAAAAAGTTTCACCAAAACCAGCTCCAGCTCCAGCTCCAGCTCCAGCTCCAGCTCCGGCTCCAGCTCCGGCTCCAGCTCCAGCTCCAGCTCCAGCTCCGGCTCCGGCTCCAGAACCAGTCAACACAAACACTTCAAGCTACGATTACTTAAGCAGTGTTGAAAAAGAAATCTTAACAGTAACAAACAGATATAGGAGTGAAAACGGTCTTGCCCCATTAACTTGGGATTCCTCACTGTACAATTCAGCAAGATCCCACAGTGCTCTAATGTTTACTACCAACACATTCAAACATACAACAAAGTATAATGTTGGAGAGAATATCTACATGTTAGCCTCAGGTGATAACAGCAAATACTCTGCTGAGTTTATAGTTGCAAAATGGATGAATTCAGAAGGACATAGAGCAAATATCCTGAACCCTAAAGCATCTAGAATGGGTGCAGGTGTAGTGTTCGGCCAGCAGTATTTCGCAAAATATAACCGTAATCTGCCAACCATCTACGCAACACAGCATTTTAAATAATATTGCACACCATAAAAAGAACCACCAATTCCAGGAGGCCACTGAAAAAGTGGCTTAAAATAAGTCAGACTCGAACAAAAGAGAGAGAAGAATGCAAGTTATGCTAAACTTCTCTCTCTTTTGCTGTCTATTTGAGGGTATTAGCTGTATTAACCTTCTGCCATTTATCTGTTAGAGCCAATATTCTTTTCATATTCACTGCAAAATAGTAAATGCGCCTTGCAAGGTCATGCCAAACAGACCTCGACTGGAGGCAACACCATAGCCATGCCGATGTTTTAGTTCACTGTTCTTTGCTTCAATTTTGTAACGTTGCTTTGAGTAGAGCTTGAATTCTTCGGTTTCTTGAAACTCTTTTTGCGCTGTATGCAATCTGGATGTCAATGTCACCGAAAAGCTCTTAGTCACTGCGCCTTCTTTGTAACAACCCTCTTTATGAGGACAGACTTTACATTTCTCCACATCAAAAAAGTAGGAGATGACCGCTGCAGTGCCTGTCTTTTCTCGTTTCTTCTTACCTGAACTGGTTTTCCGTATACTCATGTGCCCAGCCTGACAGACATACATCCCAGCATCTTTGTTGAACAGGAATCTTGTGGAGTTTTTATTTGGACTGTGAGTGATAGTCTCGCTCAGTTTTGCAACCAACTTGATGTTTCTTTCTTTAGCCATAAGGATATTTCCACTTTCAGAATAAGCAGCATCACCAACTACAGCATCCACTTTAATCCCGTTTTCTTCGGTCAGCTGAATAAGTCCTGGAAGCTCTTTGCCATCATGCTTCTCTCCGGAAGTTACGGCATACGCCGTGATAATGCGTTCCGGTGTAAGGGCCAGATGTGTCTTGTATCCGAAGAATGCAGTATCTGCTGTCTTATGTCCAATCCGAGCATCTGCGTCAGCAGAATACTGCAGATGTTCTTTATTGTCTATGATTACTTCCTCTAGATAGTTCAGTGCTTCCTTTACCGCAGGGCTTAACAGCAGGTTTTCTTCATTCTTCACGAATTCCACAAGTTTCGAAGCATACCCGATCTGGTCCTCATACATCCCGGATGTGGTTTTTTCTGGCATCTTCTCTTTATGTCCTTCATCAATCCGATAGATTGCCTTTCGCAAGTTCTTAGAACTATCTACAAGAATTTCTCTTTGTGACTTGAGATTATATCTGCTTTTGCTATGTGTGGAGTCTACAATGATTGTGCCTGTCTTGATCACATTTCTTTTTATGGCATATCCTACACTGAGATTTACAAGCTTTGTAAGGATATCCGTATCTTTTAGTCTCAGCTTTCGAAATTTCGTTAACGTACTCGGATTGATAACTGGATCCTCTGGGGCTAGCCCCAGGAAGAACTTGAACGACATATCATACATGGAACGTTCTACGACATCGACATCGGATAAGATATAGGTTTCCTTCAGAATCAGATACCTGATCAAACGCATTGGAGGAATTGCATTTCTTCCATTATCCAAACAGTACTTATTAATAAGCTCGTCTTCGATCATCGAAAAATCGATTTCCTCGTTGATCCTTCTCAACATATGGTCTTTAGGGATGATTAAGTCATAGAGCGCAGTGTATTGACTTGTTAAGATTTCCAGCTGTTTTTTGATCATAAGGCACCTCACAAAATAGACTTTTTCATATACTTATTGTATTATATATTAAAATTATATGCAGTAAATATATTTAATTATGCCATTACAATAAAAAAGACCTGAGATAATTTCTCAGATCTAGTTTATTAGACTTTTTCAGCGGCCTCGAATCCCGGTGGTTCTTTTTTTACTCTTCCCATCTAACACACTAAGTTCCAACACACTTCCCCTATCCAATAGCGTGAAGTTCCATATTATTCTACTAGAAAAGCAGCCTCATCAGTTCTTCATCCTGAATATTCACCATGTAGTCCGATAAGGTAATTTCTTTAAGGGCATCCAGTACATTTTGCTCCTGATGTTTTACACCTACGAGCTTTTCTTCAAGTTCACTAATGTTCCTTGTACCGAAAAAATCACCATAAATCCGTATCGTTTCAATAGACCCTTTTTGAACATCCAATGTGACTTCAACTGTGCCGCCAGCAAATCGGCCTTCTTTCGTCATGGAAAACTTTGGACTTTGTCCATAGTTCCATTCCCAGGTAGAATACTTTTCTTCTTTCAGTTTCAGGATTTCTTCTTCCTCTGCAGTATCAAAAATTGTAATGTTATCGAGCCCTCCAGCTACAGAGCTCATAACGCGATCCCTAAATTCCAATACATCCATTGGAGTCTCCAGATGTTCACT
Organism: Proteiniclasticum ruminis DSM 24773; assembly: GCF_000701905.1. Classification (GTDB taxonomy): domain Bacteria; phylum Bacillota; class Clostridia; order Clostridiales; family Clostridiaceae; genus Proteiniclasticum; species Proteiniclasticum ruminis. The sequence continues at coordinate 252,421 of NZ_JNKC01000001.1, forward strand.
GATATTCGTAATTCTAGAAGCTACTGATTTTACACTCTTTCCAGTAAACTTGATATCACGAGGTTTAAGCGCTCCTGAAATATCTGCTTTTTTTGAGGAAAACAACAGCGTTCCATGGTGCATGACACGATTCTTGTGCTTGCACTGTGCTGTTCCAGAGAACTTCTTCCCATCAATAGTCATATCATTTCTACCAGAAAACTCTGCTTGCACACCCAACTCATTAAGAGCTTTCGTAATAGGTTCACAAAATCCCCTGAAGTCATTGAAACTCTTCTTGCTGTTTTCTATAAAAGTGTAATTGATGTTTCCCAAGTCGTGATAAACCGCCCCGCCACCAGTGAGGCGACGGACAACCTTTATCTCTTTTTCCTTAACATACTCAACATTAATCTCAGACAGGGTATTCTGATTTGTGCCGACAATAATAGCATTGTCATTTCTCCATAGATAAAAAACATCCTCATCTGTATGTTTTAGCAGATACTCTTCTGAAGCTAGATTAAAATAAGCATCTGTATTTTCACTGATTATATATCTCATCTTATCTCCTTGACTGAACCATATGTACAGCTTCCCCTTTTAGTCCCATCACACTTTCGTAAAATGCTTCTGCAAGGGTAGGATGTGCATGGATGACGTGTTTCAGATCGTCCACACTCAGCCCCATTTCACAGGCTAGAAGCCCCTCATGGATCAAGTCCGACGCATGAGCCCCCATGATATGAACACCAATGATTTTAAAGTTCTGATCGGAGATCACTTTCACAAGCCCTTCACCTTCCCCCATGGTCAGAGCTTTCCCATTCGCTCCAAGCATAAACTTGCTGACATGATATTCTATACCTTGTTCTTTAAGCTGCTCTTCTGTATATCCCACAGAAGCAACTTCCGGGAATAAGAAAACGCACCCAGGGATAAATCTTCCCATCTTCGGATTCTTTCCAGCAAGATATTCCGACACATACTCCCCCTGAGCAGAAGCAGCATGAGCTAGAAGCCATTTCCCATTCACATCTCCAATGGCAAATATATTCTCCTGACTGGTTCTAAAATGATCATCCACCACAATTCCCTTCCGGTTCATTTCCACACCAATCTCTTCCAGTCCAAGATCCTGTGTATTTGGCCTTCGGCCTGTGGCAATCAGCACCTGATCTCCCGAAATGATCACTGGACCCTTTTTCCCCTCCATTGTCACATGAAGTTTCTGCCCGTCTCTGCTGATTTCCTGAACCATCGCAGAAGTGATAATTTCAATCCCTTTCTTCTTCAGAATCGGTTTTAGCCTTTTTACAATTTCACCATCTATCCCAGGTAAAATGTTTGGCATGGCTTCCAGCACGGTCACCTTTGATCCAAAACTTGCAAAGATTCCCGCAAACTCCATCCCTATCACACCGCCACCTACAATAACAAGTTCATCCGGAATGGACTCAAAATCAAGAAGTTCTGTGCTTGTCACCACACCTTCGTGATGAACCCCAGCAATCGGTGGTATAAAGGAGGACGAACCCGTGGCAATGATCAGTTTATCAAACTCAATCACATCTCCATTGACAGAAACACTGTTGCTTGACAGAAGTTTTCCTTCTCCATAGAGAACCTCTACCCCTGCTGATGATAAAAGCTTCTCCACTCCAGAAACCAGAGTGTCCACCACCTGATTTTTCCGTTCCCGAATCTTATGTGCATTAGGTTTTACAATACCGTCAAAATCCAAGCCATAACTTTCCAGGTGGGAAGCATGATTTAGAATTTCCGCACTTTTGTATAGTGCTTTTGTTGGAATACATCCTACATTCAGACATACTCCACCTACTCTGTTTTTTTCAATTAATGTTGTTTCAAATCCAAGTTGGCGCAAACGGATGGCGGCCACATAGCCGCCAGGTCCCCCGCCAAGTATCACTACTTTATTTGACATAAACTACTCCTTTGTCCAGTGAAGAATCAGCTGCCTTGCTGCAAGAGCTTCATCCAGTCTTCGGACAGGAGTATCATGAGGCGCATTCTTCAATAGTTCAGGGTTTTCCTTTGCTTCTGTCGCAATCTGCTTCATGACCTCTATATACGCATCTAAGGTTTCCTTGCTCTCCGTCTCCGTTGGCTCCACCATCAGCGCTCCTTCCACAATCAGTGGGAAATACATAGTTGGTGGATGATATCCATAGTCAATGATTCTCTTTGCCACATCAAGGGTAGAAACCGCATCTGTCTTTTCCTTTAGACCCGCAAACACAACTTCATGCATACAGGTTTCATCCACAGCTACTTTATAGTGCTCTCTAAGGCTTTCCTTCATGTAATTGGCATTAAGCACCGCATTTGTTGAAGCAGCTTTCAATCCATCGTGTCCCATGGACAGCATGTAGATGTAAGCTCTCAATACCACACCAAAGTTTCCATAGAAGTTTTTCACTTTGCCGATGGAATCCTTATAGTCATAATCGAGATAATAAGCATCCCCACTCTTCGCTACCACTGGAACTGGCAAGTATTCTTTCAAAATGTTCTTACAAGCCACAGGACCTGATCCAGGACCTCCTCCACCGTGTGGAGTAGAGAATGTTTTATGCAGGTTATAATGCAGAACGTCAAAGCCCATATCCCCGGGTCTTACAATCCCCATGATCGCATTCATGTTGGCCCCATCATAATAGAGAAGGCCTCCTGCTTCATGGACAAGATCCGCAATTTCCTTGATATGTTTTTCAAACAATCCTAGTGTAGAAGGGTTGGTCAGCATAAGTCCGGCAATCTCATCACTCAAAACAGATTTCAGAGAGTCAATATCCACCGATCCATCCTTATGGGAAGCCACTTCAACTACATCAAACCCAGCTACCGCTACTGAAGCAGGATTTGTTCCATGTGCAGAATCCGGTACGATGATTTTATTACGCTTTTTATCATTTCTCATTTCATGGTATTTTTTGATCAGCATAAGACCCACAAGCTCCCCATGGGCTCCTGCTGCAGGTTGGAGTGTAACTGCATCCATACCAGAAATTTCTTTGATATTTTCCTGAACGGTATACATTACTTCCAGCGCACCCTGTACCGTCTCCGCAGGCTGAAGCGGATGAAGTCTGGCAAATTTAGGATTCGCTGCAACCTCCTCATTGATCTTCGGATTATATTTCATGGTGCAGGATCCTAACGGATAGAATCCCGAATCAATCGAATAGTTCTTTTTTGAAAGCAGTGTATAGTGGCGAACCACATCAAGTTCACTTACCTCAGGGAAATCCAGCTCCTCTTCTCTCAGAAAACTGGAATCGATATAGTCACTAAGATTCATCTCTTTCAGAGAATCTTCAGGAAGAGCATACGACTTTCTTCCAGGTTTGGATAATTCAAAAATCAACTTTTCGTAAGCCATTAGATCTCCTCCATAATTTTTACAAATCTATCGATTTCTTCAAGACTTCTATTTTCAGTGACAGCAATAAGCATAGCATCCCCTAGTTCTTCATTCGCCTTTTTCAGATTGAAGCCGCCTAAGATTCCATGCGCCCGTAGTTTTTCATTGATTTCATCTACAGACTGAGGACAAAGAACAGCAAACTCTTTAAAGAACGGTTTGTTGAACAGCGGTTTGTACTTTCCACTCTTCGTCAACTCTTGGAATGTATAATGCGCTTTCTTGAAGGACTGGGAAGCTACTTCCTTCATCCCATGCTTGCCAAGTGTGGCCATGTAGATTGCCGCGGTAATAGAATTCAGTGTCTGGTCCGAACAGATGTTGGATGTTGCTTTAAATCGTCTGATATGCTGTTCTCTTGCCTGAAGCGTCAGAACAAAAGCACGTTTTCCATCTCTGTCCAATGTCTGGCCTACAATACGGCCAGGCATCTTTCGCATGAGCTTTGTGGTGGTAGCCATAAAACCTAAAACAGGACCGCCATAATTGAGGTTCTGACCAAGGGCCTGTCCCTCTCCCACCACGATATCCGCTTTCAGTTCCCCAGGACTCTTTAGAATACTTAAGGCAATAGGGTCTACGCTCATGAGAAGAAGTGACTTATTATTATGAACAGCTTCCTCTATCTCTTTCACATTTTCCACAACACCATAAAAATTCGGGTATTGGAGCACCACACCAGCAACATCAGCTGTAAGCTTTTGCTGAAGATCTGAAACATCTGTGACCCCATCTTTTTCATCTACGAAAAGAATGTCAACATTTCTAAACTTGAGATATGTCTCCAGAACCGCTCTTGTTTCAGGATGCACCGTTTTAGAAACCAGAATCTGCTTTCTCTTCGTTTGAACAGACGCCAGGATTGCGCCCTCAGCAGCCGCAGTAGGCGCATCATACATAGACACATTCGAGACTTCCATGCCTGTAAGCGCACACATCATAGACTGATATTCAAATACACTCTGAAGTGTTCCCTGACTGATTTCAGGCTGATATGGGGTATAGGCTGTGTAAAACTCAGAACGTGTGACAAGTGTTCTGATAATGGATGGAATATAGTGGTCATAGGATCCGGCTCCCAAGAAACAGGTCAGTTCATCTACACTCTCATTTTTCGATGCAAGGGCACTGACAATTCTTCTCACTTCTATCTCAGACTTGGACTTGGGAAGGTTCAGATCTTTTTGCAGTCGGACATTGTCCGGGATACTCTTGAACAGAGCTTCCGTAGACTCCACACCGATGACGCCAAGCATTTCCTGAACATCTTCTGGTGTATTAGGCAGATATGGATGCATAGACTATTCCTCCTCAGAAATAAACGCTTCGTAATCCTCTTTGCTTAACAGCTCCTCAATCTCATCGACGTCTGTGAGTTTTACAATGACCAGATGATTGTCGTATGGAGCCTCATTGACGAGTTCAGGGTTATCTTCAAGATCCTCATTGATTTCAAGAACCTCACCTGATACAGGCATGATGATATCTGAAGCGGCCTTCACAGACTCCACAACACCCAGATTGTCATCTTTGCTGATTTCATCTCCTACTTCTGGCAGTTCAACATATACGATGGATCCAAGAGAATGCTGCGCATAATCTGTAATACCGATATAAGCCTTCTCTCCTTCTACTCTTACCCACTCATGATCCTTTGTGTAAAATAAACCTTCCATTACTAATGACATAATACTATCTCCTTTTACTTTTACTATTATTTGTTATTTTTTATTTGCTATTTGTTATCTTTGAAGAAACTTGCGGCTTCTCACCGTAGCCTGAGAGGTTTTGTTTCTGATTTCCACATCGATTTCAGTGCCTATTTTGCTGAACTCTGTCTTCACCATGGCTAGACCGATGATTTCACCTAGTGTTGGCGATTTATAACCGGTGGTGACAAACCCGATCTCTTCACCATCCTTAAGAACACGATAGCCGTGTCTTGGAATTTTTTTGTCCGACATTGTAAATCCAACAATTTTTCTGGATACGCCATCTTCTTTCTGTTTTTTGAGCACTTCTTTTCCAATGAAATCCGCTTTATCGGTTTTCACAAAAAAACCAAATCCAGCTTCGATGGGCGTCCAGTCATCACTGAGCTCATTTCCATAAAGCGGCAGATTCGCTTCAAATCTTAAAGTGTCTCTTGCCCCAAGACCTATGGGTGATGCCCCGTCTTCAATGAGGTTTGTATAGAGCTCCACAACCTTATCATTGGAAAGATAGATTTCGAATCCGTCTTCTCCAGTATACCCTGTTCTGGAAACCATACAGTCAATCCCATCAATTTCGACATTTCTTTTTGCGAAGAAAAACTTGATCTCTGACAAATCTTCATCGGTATGAGCCTGGAGCAGAGATTCCGCCTTCGGTCCTTGAATCGCCAGCTGGGCTGTTTCATTGGAAATATTCTCAATTTCCACATGCTCATCACTGTGATTCTCGAGCACCCACTGGTAGTCTTTGTCTGTATTAGACGCATTCACCACAAGAAGGATGTCTTCTTTGCTGAATCTGTATACCAGGATATCATCTACAACTCCACCATCTTCTCTGCACATGAATGTATAAAGAACCTGAGAATCCTCAATCTTCTCCAGATCATTGGTGATAAGCCTATTAACAAATGACAGCGCATCTGGGCCCTTCACAGTGATTTCTCCCATATGGGATACATCAAAGAGTCCAACATTATTTCTAACAGACTCATGTTCCTTGATGATGCCTTCGAACTCCACCGGCATGAACCAACCGGCAAAATCCACAGTTTTACCACCATACTTCTGGTACTCCTCAGCTAAAGCTGTTCTTTTTAAATTGTCCAACGGTAAACCTCCTAACTACATTATAGTGTACACTACTATCATACGCATTTTTAGAAACTTATTCAATAAGGCTTGTGTAATAGTTTACAAGGGTTTTTTGATGACTTTTTCACAAAAATGAAGATATTTAAAACAGATATTCAATTTTTCTTTTACTGTACTACTCCGTTAATAGCTACTTTAAAACAGATTCTGTTTTAAAACTTTTTAAAACACTTTATTTATCATCGTTATTGTCTTGATTTACAGGAGTAGCAGCGTCCCTTCTCTTATATCATTTTTTAGTACAGTATAATTTCGAAACATCTTCAGAATAAGAAAAAACAGCTATCCTATGAACTCTTTCACATAGTATCCTCAAAAACTGATAATTTCATCAAAGATTCTATTATTTGATAGTATTTAAATAAAACACAGCACTTTTTATCTCTTTTCTATGAACATCTAAAGGTTTTCTTTTAACATATCATGAATCATGTAACCTATGTATGTATGTTTGTTGAAACTTCTGTGTACTTCAGGAATGTCGACATTCCTTTGTTATAATTGAGGCATCAAAACTTATACGAGGTGAATACTATGGATTTTAACCTACTCATTGGTGGTGCTGCAGGTCAAGGTATGGAAACATTCAGCGCCACTTTATCAAAAATTCTGCAGAAAAGAGGATATCATCTCTTTACCCTGCAAGATTATATGTCCAGAGTTCGTGGTGGGCATAACTTCTTCCAAATCCGATTTTCAGAGAATCTTGTGAAAACACATAGAGACGATCTGGATGGGATCATTGCTCTCAACAGTGAAACCATTGATCTCCATCTGAATCGCCTTCATGAAAATGGATTCATCATTGCAGATGAGGACGTTCCTCATCATGATCCAAGACTTATTACAATTCCAGCCAAGAGACTTGCAAAGGAAGTTGGAAATCCCAAAGTCCAGTCCAGCGCAATTCTTGGGGCTCTTCTAAAAATTTATGGAATGGATCTTTCTTTCGTAGAAGAGATCTTCTCCTACAAATTTGATGACAAAGTAGTTCAGCAAAACATGGAAGCCTTTAAGAAAGGATATGAACTGACCGAATCCCGTTTTGTTGAGCCTGAAAGAAGTACAGAGAAGACCATGATGCTTCAAGCCAATGAAAGCATTGCCTTAGGAGCCCTTGCTGCGGGTCTGAAATTCTACAGCGCTTACCCCATGACTCCAGCGACTTCAATCATGAGCTATCTTGTAAAGAAATCTTTTGATGCTAAAGTGGTCGTGGAACAGGCGGAGGATGAGATTGCAGCCATCAATATGGCCATTGGTGCTTCCTATGCGGGTGTCCGGTCTATGACTGGAACATCTGGTGGTGGATATTCTTTAATGGTTGAAGCCGTAGGTATGGCTGGGATCATGGAAACGCCATTAGTCATTGCAGAAATCCAAAGACCGGGTCCCGCTACAGGACTACCAACAAGAACAGAACAGAGTGACTTGAATTTCGTCATTCACTCCTCCCACGGAGAGTTTCCCAAGATGGTCATTGCTCTGAGAAATCCAGAAGATGCCTTCTATCAGACAGCAAGAGCCTTTAATCTTGCGGACAAATATCAGATTCCAGTCATCATTCTTGGTGATCAGTATATGGCGGATGCCATTCGAACTGTTAAACCTTTTGATCTCAGCAAAGTGAAGATTGATAGGAACCTTGCGGATGAGTCCGTGTACCAGAATGGTAAAGAGTACAGACGTTATGAACTCACCGAAACTGGAGTCTCTCCACGACTTATTCCCGGAAAGGTTGAAGGCACCATGGTCAATGTGGACAGTGATGAACATGATGAATTCGGTAATATCACAGAATCTGCAGAGGTTCGCGTACGTATGGTAGACAAACGCGCCAAGAAGCTGGAACTGTTGAAAGAGGACCTATTGGAACCTGAACTCTTAGGATCAGAGGATCCAGATATTCTCTTACTTGGATTCGGAAGTCTTCATAGCCCTCTTTCAGAAGCAGTGGAGCTTTTAAATGCTGAAAGTGGAAGCAAGTTCTCGGCTCTTGTTTTTGGTGACATATGGCCATTGCCTACAAAGAAATTAGAAGAACTTTCTTCCAAAGTAAAACTTCTCATCAACGTGGAGCAGAACAGCACAGGACAACTAGCCGCACTGATCAGTCAGGTCACCGGTATCAGAGTGCATCAGTCTGTTCTGAAGTATGATGGAAGACCACTTTCGGCGACTGAAATTAGAGACAAAGTACTGGAGGGACTGAAATGATCAAGAAGAAAGAATTTGTCACATTTGAAACTGCCTGGTGCCCTGGCTGTGGAGATTTCGCCATATTGGAAGCATTGAAGGAAACTCTGGAGGAAATGAATAAAAGCCCTCACGAAGTTCTTGTTGTAGGTGGTATCGGACAAGCAGCCAAGACCCCTCAATACATCAATGCCAATGGCTTTGAAGGTCTTCACGGAAGAGCGCTTCCTCCTGCTGCTGCTGCAAAAATCGCAAATCATAAACTGACCGTCATCATAGATACTGGTGATGGGGATTCTTATGGTGAAGGTGGAAACCACTTTATCCATAACATTAAGCGAAATGTGGATATGACTCATTTCGTTCATGACAATCAGATTTATGGACTCACAAAAGGTCAGAGTTCTCCCACATCAGATTTGGGGCATGTGACTGATTTCACACCAAATGGTGTGAATACAAACCCAATCAATCCTATGGTTGCAGCCATTGGCCTCGGATGCGGTTTTGTCGCTAGAGCATTCAGTGGTGACAAAGAGCATTTGAAAACCATCATGAAAGCTGCCATCAATTATAATGGCTATGCACTGGTAGACATCCTGCAGCCCTGTGTGAGCTTTAATAAAGTAAACACCTTTGCGTGGTACAAAAAGCGAGTCTATAATCTGGACCAGGATGCATCTTATAACCCCACTGACAAGGTTAAAGCCTTTGAAAAAGCGCTGGAATGGGGAGATAAGATCCCCACTGGCATACTGTATATAAACGATGGCCCCAGCTATGTGGACAAGGTACCATTCCTTCAAGATAAACCACTGGTGGATCTGCCCATTGAACATGAGACCATTCAGACATTCCTGAACGAATTTATGTAGTTCAAAAGGGATTGTGGCAACGCTAGTTTTACTAGTATGCCTCAATCCCTTTTATCATGAAAGATCTGAAGTCAATACTTCGTGTTCAATACACACACTATGCTTCTTTTTTTGTACTGACCACTGCGCTGAATATTAGTTCAGCATTTATAAACACAAAGAAGACCAGGAAGGGGATCCTGGTCTTCTTTGTGTTTAAGGAGTGTATAAAGTATAGGTTGTATTTGTTATATATTCTGAGACTTTTTCAGTGAACAATAGGCCTTCACTGATTATTTTTCAAGTGCTGCTGCAATTTCATCAAGCATGACACCAGTTCCAGTGAATCCACCAGATGTAATGTACCACACCTCAGGATTCAGATAATGAATCTTGCCATTTTTGTAAGCTTCCGTTTCTTTCACAATATCATTGTCCATGACGGTAGAAGCATCCGTTTCTCCACCAACTACTGCAGCTCTGTCAATCACAAACAGATTCTCCGGATTTTTTTCCAGGATATACTCATAGGTTATACTCATGCCATGGGTAGCTTCTTCAATCTTTTCATCTGCTTCTTTGAAGCCGAGTGTATTGTGGATAATCCCGAATCTGGATACTTTTCCATAAGCACTGAGTGATCCATCGTTTGCCAGAACCACTAAAGCATTCTCATTTTTTTCTTCAACTTTTCCAGAAATCTCGTCTATTTTTTCCTTTAAGGAGGTCATACTGATTTTTACCTCAGCTTCTTTACTAAAGAGCTCACCAATCAGTTTCGCATTTTCTTCCACTGATCCGATATAGTCCGAACTGTTTACAGTTAAGTAAACCGTAGGTGCAATCTTAGATAGCTCATCATATGCCTCGGCTGTTCTTCCAGAAATAAATATCACATCTGGTGAAAGCTCAAAGATCTTTTCAAAATCAGGTTCTTTCAATGTACCCACATTCGTGTATTTACTCTCATCACTATACTTCTCAAGGAAGGAAGGAATATTTCCCATGGGCAGTCCCATTACCTCAACACCAAGGTTATCCATGATATCCAGAAGACCGTAGTCAAAAACGATAACTTTTTCCGGATTCTTAGATAATGTTACTTCTCCAAGCTCATGAGTAATGGTCATTTCAAGGACCTCATCAGGACCGCTGACACTCCCCACAGGTGTTTCAGGAGTATCCCCAGGTTCATCTGCCTTTGCACTGCTTCCGCAGGCAGAAAGCACCATGGCAGCACTGAGCAGTAGAGCAGAAACGATCATATTTTTCTTGTTTTTCATTTTTTGCACCTCTTATTTTATTGTCTTATTGATTCAGATCATTACATGACTTTTTTTGATAACAGAGTTAATGGAGCACCAGGAACTTCACAGTCGCACAGCCCCTCCTGATAATAAGTACAGATTTTCTTTCCACCCAGATGATGCACATCAAACTCCATATCAAATACTTCGTTCAGCACCTGAGCATCGATGATACGATCCGTATCATCATAGTATTTTATATGTCCATCCTGAAGCGCCACAATCTTATCTGAATAGCACGAAGCAAAGTTGATATCATGAATCACAAGAACAACCGTCTTGCCTAACTCATCCACAATCTTTCTCAGAATCTTCATGATTTCCACTGCATGTTTCATATCCAGATTATTCAACGGCTCATCAAGCAGAATATACTCTGTGTCTTGAGCAAGTACCATGGCGATATAAGCCCTTTGTTTTTGTCCTCCTGAAAGTTCGTTGATATAACTGTTCTCTATGTCCTTCAGCTTCAGATATTCGATGGCCTGATCCACAAATCGTTCATCACTCTCTGTAAGATTGCCCTTTGAATATGGAAATCTGCCAAAAGACACCAGCTCTCTCACCGTGAGCTTCACATTGAGATTATTGCTTTGTCTTAATATCGATATCTTCTTTGCCAGTTCTCTGGATTTCCAGTTCTTCAGGGCGATCCCATCAATGGTCACCTCTCCTTCACTGACATCCATAAGCCGTGAAATCATAGAGAGAAGAGTACTCTTACCAGCTCCATTAGGTCCAATGAATGATGTGATATAACCTTTTTCGATATTTAGAGTAACACTTTTCACCACTTCTTTGCTTTCATATCTCTTTGTTAGATTTCTTACACTGATCATAATTGATTCTCCCTTAACAGCAGATAAATGAAATAGAGTCCACCGATAAAATTAATGATTACACTGATTGGTGTGCTGAACACAAAAATTCTTTCTACCAGAAGCTGACCATACACTAACGCAGTGGAACTGATGAGCATCGCTCCGATTAACAGATAGGTATGCTTAAAGGTCTTCAGAAGTTCTCTTGAAAGATTCGTCACAAGAATCCCAAGAAAAGTAATGGGACCCACCAGAGCTGTAGATACTGAAATCAGCACAGCAACAAGAACAAGCATGGAGTTGACAAGTTTTTTATGGTTTATACCGAGATTTACCGCATGATCCTTTCCTAGGGATAGAACATCCAGTTCTTTCGCTTTCATTATGCCCATTACCATAGCTCCTATAAGAAGCACCGCAGAGATCAAAAGAACATCTGTATTGATATTATTGAAACTTGCAAACAGTCTTCCCTGTAGTGTGAGAAACTCATTGGGATCAATAATCACCTGCAGGAAGGAGGAAGCGCTTCTAAAGAGTGTTCCAGTGATGATTCCCACGAGCAGCAGAAGATAAATATTACCCCCAACTTTTCGAAGAATTCCACCAAGAATCCCCACACTGAAGAGAACCATAATCCCTACTGAAAAGAGAAAAGAAATTCTTACATCTACTTTCGCTATAGCTTCTGATCCAATGAAGAATATTGCAATTGTTTGTATAAACACAAATACTGAGTCGAGCCCTAGGACACTGGGTGTAAGGATGCGATTTTCCGTTACAGTCTGGAAGATCAGTGATGCATAAGCAATGGCTCCTCCAGTTAGAGTAATGGCAAGGATCTTAGGTATTCTTCTGGATAATGCATACTCGTAACTGTTCGGATTTAACCCAAGAAAGAGAAACAGTCCAATTCCCAGAAGAAGCAGTATACTTAGTACAGCTATTTTTTTCTTCATCTTACTTCTTCACCCCCTTGAAAATCAGGTATAGAAAGACAATACTTCCTAGTACTCCTACCGTTAAGGATATGGATATTTCATAGGGATAAATGAGGATTCTGCCCAATATGTCGCAAAACAGAAGAAAAACTGCACCAAGAAGCGCCGTAGTGCTTAGACTGTTTTTTAAATTGTCCCCGCGAATCATGGAAACAATATTCGGTACAATAAGACCCACGAAAGGAATACTTCCAATGGTCACCAGAACAGCACTTGATATGAGCGCTACAATCGCCAGTCCTATGTTTACAATAAGCTGGTAATTAAGTCCAAGATTTTTAGCAAAATCTTCTCCCATTCCAGCAATGGTGAACTTATTGGCGAAAAGATAGGCTATAATTCCTAGAGGAATGGCCAGAAAGATGATTTCATAACGTCCTTTTGTCACCATAGAGAAACTCCCCTGAAGCCATGCATTGATGTTCTGGATGAGATCAAAACGATAAGACACAAAGGTAGTAATAGAATCTATCAGGTTTCCCAGCATTATTCCTACCAAGGGAATGACAATGACGTTTTTCACTTTAACTTTTCTGAGTATGAACATAAAAAGAAAAGTTCCACCCAAAGCAAAGATAAACGCGATTCCCATTTTACCGATCACAGGTAAGCCAGGCAGGAAAATCATAGATACCAGAATCCCAAATTTTGCTGAATCCATTGTAGCGGCAGTACTGGGAGAGACAAACTTGTTCCTCGTGATCTGCTGCATAATGAGCCCCGATATACTAAGTGCCATGCCTGTTATGAGAATACTGATCAGTCTTGGTATTCTGCTTAACATAAATACCAGAACCTCAGTTTCGCCACCATTGAATAAATCCTGAATTGATAAGGTTTTTGCTCCTATAAATAGAGAAATCACCGATAAGATGATTGTGGCCACAATTAAATGTTTATTTTTCATATCTTATAACAGTGCAAATCCCCGTTATGTTTGACACCTCACTCTATTCATTGATATAATTGAACATGACGAAATTGATAATCATTCTCATTTATAGTAACAAAAAGTCGAATAATTATCTAATAGAGTATTTGGTTTTTTATAACGATATTTGGGTAAAAGAAAGGAGAGGTTCATTTGTTCATCGAACGGAACCCAAAAGAAGTGGCTGAAGACTTTTATGCGAGCACCTTCATTGCGGTGAGCGCCTACAGCTATGATGGAAAGATTCAGTATAGTGGTGGAGACCACTACCGATATGCAGACTATGATTTAATAAATAATCTTTTAGAAAAAATGTTGTACCCTACTGATACAAGCTATACCTCTTTAACACTATCCAATGATAGAGGGTATCATTATACCGCCTACTACATCAACAAAACAAGCCCAAAGGACGGTTTTGTCATCATGGGACCCTATAATCAGGAGGATCTCGAAAGAGTAAACAACCTGAATATTTGCTATTCCAATAATCTTTATATGGCACCCCTGAACCAAACACTGGATCTATGCCCAGCAAATGGTTGTGCAGGCTGTTACAGTCTCAATGTCCGTAGAGCAATGAACTTCATTCAAGCTCATTATAAAGAGAATATCACCCTTGATGCCCTCGTATCACATCTAAATCTGAATAAAAGTTATTTCTGTACCCTTTTCAAAAAAGAAACCGGCGTAACTTTTACACATTACGTGAACTTAGTAAGGGTTGAAAAAAGCAAAAGGCAGCTGCTTAAGGATAATAAGTCTGTTTTAGATATTGCTCTTTCTGTTGGATTCAGTAATCAGAACTACTATACGATCACGTTTAAGCGAATCACCAGTATGACTCCCATGGAGTTCAGAAAGAAAGCATACATCTGATTTCTTTTATTATACAATAATAAGTTCATTTTGTAACCATTATAATTTAAATTAAATCTTAATTTACATCTTTATAACAATATTTGTTAGCCTGCAGTGCTCTGCAGGCTATTTGTTTTGAAACACCATTCCATGCTAGAATCTAATTATATTAATGTCTAGGAGGAGGAACTGAAATGAGGATGTTTGATTTATTCTATGAGGACTATTTTAAGATGAGACGTGAGGAGATCCTAGCTGCTATTAAGAATACTGAAGGCCGAACAATCATGGCAGAGACAATCATCAGCACATTCCCACTGTTGGATGGTGTATCCAACCCTGAAACCGCAGCCGCTTTCAGTGCTGATATGATTACATTGAATACTTTCAATTTTGAAGCTCCTTTTGTTTTTGGATATGATGATTCCCATCTCAGTCCTTTGATTGGTATTCCGGATTATGCAATGGAGATTCAAAAAGTCATCCTGAAGAATAAAGAAGACCTTCAGTATATTCAAAACCTGAAGAAGGTTGTAGGAAGATTTCTTGGTGTTAACCTAGAACCCGTCCCAGAAGATAGTTCATATCCAAAAGGACTTCGCTGCACAGAAGAAAATCTCCGAAAAGCAAAAGCATTAGGGTTTGATTATGTAGTTATCACCGCAAATCCAAGCACTGGCGTAACCAGTGAGGGTATTTTGGAAGGCATCAAATCCGCACGCACAATATTAGGCAATGAGACTCTCATTGCTGCTGGTAAGATGCATGGTGCTGGCGCTGGAAACATTTATGATGTAGAAATAATTGATGCATTTATCGATGCCGGTGCAGATGTTATCTTGCTTCCGGCTCCTGGAACAGTTCCTGGATTCACAGTAGATCTCGCCAAAAATTTTATTGATCTGATTCATAATAAAGGAGCACTGGCCATGACAACCATTGGCACAAGTCAGGAGGGTGCAACTGAATCATTTATCGAAAGCGTTGCGCAAATGTCCAAAATGGCTGGTGCAGATATTCAGCATACTGGCGATTGTGGAGTTTCCGGAATGACTCCTCCTGAAAATCTGCTTCGTATGTCGATCACCATCCGAGGAAGAAGGCATACCTATCGTAAAATGTCCCGCTCACCACATAGAGTCAGATAGATCATCAAAAAGAAGCCCAGAGCTTATCGGAAAAGCCTGTGCTTCTTTTTTTTAGGCTCCGTATGAAGATAGTGTTGGTTTTGGGCAAAATTTTTGGGAACTCATTAGTAAGTTCCCAGTGAAAGTATCGTCCTATTCTATTGGTATATGACCAATAACTTCGAAGGTATCACTATCACAAACAATACGTGTAAAGTCATGGCCTGACCTATCACCGATAGTAATAATCCAGTCAGTAGAATCAACAGAGTTTTTATCTGCTTTAGAGTTTTCTAAATATAAAATCTCCCATGTTTTTTCATCTGCGTTGTTAATTGTTATGATGCTTGTGTCTATACGGTCTTTTGCATCAAACTCCGAGTTTTTAATAAAGTCTATACTGTTATTCACAGCCTTTTGTTGTTCAGATGATAATGAAATCTCATTATTTGTATCAGCTTCAGGAGTTGATACGTCATTATTGTCTACTGATGAGCACCCCACTGTAAACAATAGAGTACAAAGGATGATGAATATTAATTTGTTATTCTTCATTATTGCCTCCTCAGCAATTATGATTTTGATATGGTATTTTAGATGAATACTGGCCCCCTTCCTTGAAAATCTTTGATTCTGACATTGCAAGATGAAGAATGTGCATGTATTGAAAGCTACTTACCTATTTCAACATTAGTTTGCAAACATAGCCTTTTTTATATCTATTCCTATACTCCTTGATTGAACCATCTTATAAGTTTTAATAAATCTATTTTGATGGTACAACAACATTCCCCTTGTGAACTTTGAACATAATCATTGGTGTCTCAGAGACACCTGACTCATTATGGAACTGGCGAATCACATAATATGTCGCATCTTCAGGAAATCCGTTCAACTGCTCAAATAGAACTGTGTCTTCCATGGTTTTACCAGGCTCAAGTATTCCAAGCATTTCGATAAATGCCATATCTTTTGTCAGTTCAGTATCCTTCAAAGTTCCATCCTTTTGAAGCTGATGTATCGTGTAGGCGAACCCGTAGTTCAGAGGGATATCCGATGTATTTTTCAGCTGATATTGAAGACTTTTTTCCTCTCCATCATACTTCATGTCAACAATCTGCAGGTTTTCAGAAAACGTGATGCCTTCTACTGGTATAACAGGATCTTCCGTTGATTCTGCCTGATTCTTCTGCCAAAGTGTATATCCGGTAACAGCCACTGCAGCAACTAACAGTATTAATAAGTATTTTTTCATACAGTCCCCACCTCTTCAAATCTATTTATAGTAATCGTACCAGAATGTTCATAATTAAGAATGACAAAGCAATTACCAAAATATGACAAAATGAGGCAAAAAAAAAGACTGAATTAATCAGTCCTTCATTTGCAAGCAAGTCTATAAGCCGAGGAATACCTATCGCTTCCATTTGGCTTTATTTGCATTTCAAAACCATTGTATATCAATGATTTTCGAAATCGTGGAACGCTTGATATTCCAATAGTAAGCAAATTGTGGTATATAACATGGAAAAATCCAGTTATAAACTATTATCTTTATTAGGAGGTATAAAATGACAAACCAAGACTTAAGCCAGTATCATGACGAATTCATCAGTTTTCTCAAAGTTGAAAAAAACTCTTCCCCTCACACCGTTGCCAACTATAAATCCGATTTCAAACTCTTCAGCACATACTTGGAAACATACAAAATCCTACCAACAATTCCCAATATGGAACCACCGATATTCCGTAGGTATATTCATTATCTAAAAGATAATGAATACAAAAACTCATCTATTAGACGCAAAATCAATGGACTAAAAAGTTTTTTTAATTACCTTGTTCTTGTTGACTATATACCCCAAAGTCCACTTAAGACAATTATAGTTCCAAATAAAGATAAGCATTTACCTATCTTCTTTTCTGAAGACCAAGTATTGTTATTGCTTCGCATAGCAAAACAATCTACTCAGCCAGATGCCCTTCGAGATTACTTGCTCATAAAACTAATAGCATCAACCGGTATTCGAAGACAGGAAGCAGTGAACTTAGACTTTAAGAACATTGACTTTAAGAACAACTCGATTCGAATCCTTGGCAAAGGTAATAAAGAAAGATTTATCCCTATAAGGCAGGAGCTATCAGATGAATTATGGCTATTTCTACAAAGTAGGGTTCCCCTTTCAAACCAAGCTGTGTTTGTGACAAGAACTGGTCATCGAATCCACGCAAGCAGATGCCATACGATTTTTAGAAATCTTTTAGAAATAGCAGGCCTTAACAATCAAGGATTCTCATTGCACAAACTAAGACATAGCTATGCGACAATGTTGGTTTCACACGGTGCACCGATTCAAGCCGTACAACAATTACTTGGACACCAAAGTTTAAGTACTACAACAATTTACTCACATACTTCAGCTGAACATCTTAAAGAAGCAGCTGACAAACTTCCATATTAAGCAACGAGAACAACTTATGATTATAATTCCTATCTCTTTATATACAATTAATCTGAAAGTTTCAATGCAATGTTGCTTTTTTCCTGTTATTTTTTCCAGCTGTGAATAACTTTTTTCATTTAACACTTTGTTTACAATTTTTTCTCTGTTAAAACCTTCGAAATTTAGACAGAAAAATTTTTATTTAGTATTATCAAGGTAGACGAATTAAAGATGATATGTTAGGAGTAGATGAAATGATTAGAGAAAAAATTCGTACAACTGTTAAAAATGTTTATGAAGGCAATGAAAAAATTGTGACGCTAAGAACCATAGAGGCATCTATAATAAACTTTCCTCTCTACCTACAGTTTGAAGGTAAGTCTATGAATACTGCTACTACATACTTAAATGCAATGGCGTTATTCCAGGAGTTCATAAAAGATATTCTGGCTAACAGAGTAAGAACTATTGATGATTTAAGACCGCAGACTATAAAGCTTTATGTTAGATATCTGACGAAATTATGCATTTCAAGGAAGATAACTCCTTCAACAGCTGAACTAAGAATAAACAGCTTGAGAGTGTATCTTAGATATATTTCGAAAGAGTTTGACATGAAAGATGATTTAAGCGATTATCTGAAACAAATAAAAAAGGGATACTTTAATAAAGCAGCGAATATCGAAATTGATAAGACAAAAAAAATCTTATCATTAGATGATGTAAAAAAAATAATTTCAACAATTGAGAATAGTTTTGATAAAAATTCAATTCGTGATGCAGCTATAATTTATACTCTGATTTCTACTGGATGCCGAAGAAGTGAACTACTTAATTTACGTTGGTGTGATATAAACCTTCACGCCTCCACAATCTCAATTAACCGAGAAAAAACATCAACACACAGTGTTCTAAATATTAATGAGTATTGTCGAAATGCTCTTTACCAACTTCACGAACAGCAAATTAAAGATAAAATAACTTCCTATGTCTTTAGAGACTACAAATCAAATCGCTCTAATAATAAAGAAATCCCATTATCAACGAACGCTCTTCAAGTTCTCTTAAAAAAATGGGGTGAGAAGGCGGGGATTGATTTCCCTATATCAGCAGGTACTTTCAGACATTCTTTTGTAACTGTTCTTCTGAATGAAAAAACCCCGTACAGTGAGATTATGGCTTACACCGGTCATAAAAGTACAGATACCCTAAGCCACTACACACACTTACACCCAAATTACGGAAAAAATATTCAATCTCATCTAAAACTCGATATAGCATAATAAAGTGGGCTGACTAAAATCAGCCCACTTTTTATGTTGCATCGACAACAATCTTATAGAAATTTTCTATTGGTATGATTATCGATTTTTTTATAGTATCATATTTATATACAACAATTATGGACTTAAGGTTCAATTTGAAAGGAGAAACTTCTATGAGTAAAAGTACATATAGTCAAAACTTAATTTCAAGAGTTATGGATTATTCTAACGCTATACAATGGGATGAAGCTGTACTTGAATGGGAAATTACAAATTGGGATGAAGATGAAGATATCAAGACGTCATGTATTTGTGGCAAAGAGAACATTCGATACTTATTCACTATTGAAAATCAGGTCAATGGCAACGTGCTCGAACCTATAGGAAGTAAGTGCATTCAAAAATTTAACCGCAAAGATTTAAACAAGTTATCTAATACATACGAGAAATTATTCAAGCTGAAAAAAGCTCTGAAAGATAATAGGTATATTGGGCTTTCGTCCGAGTTCTTCAGTAGAGATTTATTGCAATTCTTCTACGACGCACATATTCTTGATTCTGATTATAATGAGTATAATGGAGAATCAGACTACATCTTTTTACTCGAAATGTTCAACAAAAGAAAAAAAAGTAGTATTACGGCCAAGCAAAATCGCAAAATCAATGCAATTATAATATATCAAATAATACCATATTTAAATGAGTTGTTAGAATAGAAGGAGGGATATCGAAGTTATGGTAAGACCAGATTACAGGACACTTCAATCATTGGAAGAATTACTTGAGATGAAAAGCGGATATGTGTTAGATTTCTCAAATCGTTCATTTGAAACTTTTGTGAAAGAGATTACAGGTATTAATATTTACAATGATAAAGGTTATGAAGAGTACGCTTCAAAAGCAAATAAATTAAGACAATTTATTTGCTTTTGAATCTGTTCCAATTGTATGTAAACTAATCAATGAATTGCTTTCTTATTGTGAGGACCTCAAACTTAAGAATGGCAGCTTAACTGAGTATGATAAAAAGAAAATTTCTGATATAAAAGATGCAATTATGAAAAGTGATTCTGATAATCAGTATAATTTAAGTAAAGATATAGACGAGTTAATACAGACTATATCTACCAGAGGTGCACGGTTTGTTGAAATGCCTTTAGATGAAAAACTGAAAGAAATAGCAAATTTAATAGAAAATTTATTAAATAAGAACGGGAGATATATAGATATAGATTATCATTATTTCGGATTGGAATTTATTACAAAAGATAGTGTAAAGACACTAAGAAAAAGACTTCAATGTTTCAGACACTCATCTAAAGATGCCCTTATAGAAAGAAAAACGTACTCTCAACACCAGAAGATTGTTATGGTAGATTATGGTGTTTTAATTTGTGAGGCTATTTACACTCATGTGAAAGAAAATGAGTAATCAAGTATCTCTTTTTTGGTAGCTCTAATAATGAGGCATGGTAGTTACACCCTCATTCCTAACAATAAAAGGTATAGCACGTAAAGCTATACCTTTTTCTTATTAATTGGACGTAAGAATAACAGCTAAATATGTCCACATTCTTATTCCAATCTAAATGAACAAAAATTATCTTCATATTCCATAAATGTTCTGCATATCTTCTATTTCATTTTGATGTTATTTCACTTAGAAAACTTCTTATATAAAGTAGAACGACTTATTGATAACGCCTTATGACAGCTTGTGGCTGTTATCTTGCCGTCATGCCAATCTTGAACCAACTTCTTTCCCTTATCGTCCAATACAATTTCAGGTCTTCCCAAATGAATTCCCTTCTTTTTCGCAGCTGCAATCCCCTGCCTCTGTCTCTCATGAATACTCCTATATTCATTCTCACTAACATACCCCAACAAATCTACAAGTAAATTGGAAAGGAAGGCATCAGTAAGCTTATTCCCTGTCTTTAATGAAGGCATGTTTAAAACTATAACTTCAACCCCTATATCTTGTAACTCCATCCATTCCCGCTTTAAGTCACGATAGTTTCTTGAAAGTCTATCCAAACTTTCGATTATTAAAACATCACCATCACGCAGCAAATTTTTTAACTTCTGGTACTCAATCCTATCCATCGACTTCCCTGAAGCTTTTTCTTCAAAAACACGGTCAATTCTATCGATATTGTAGTTCTTTTTTAAAGCTTCAAGATTTTCTTCAACAAACATCTTTTGCCTTTGAG
Organism: Proteiniclasticum ruminis DSM 24773; assembly: GCF_000701905.1. GTDB lineage: Bacteria > Bacillota > Clostridia > Clostridiales > Clostridiaceae > Proteiniclasticum > Proteiniclasticum ruminis. The sequence continues at coordinate 273,738 of NZ_JNKC01000001.1, forward strand.
TTGATTGCATTTCAGTACTCACACGTAAATAAAGCAGAACTAAGTTTCCCATAAATCACTCTCCTTTTATAATATTACTATCTCTTAAGTTATACGAAAAATCAATACACTTAAGTACATATATCTATTAATAAAAAGAAACCTTAAAAGACACATTTTCAATACAAAAATCGAATGAATTCCTGGTTCAAAAAGGTGTACTTATATCAACATCAAGATTATACCATTTTACTGAATATATTCTTATTTCTATCAGAATAACAACAATCATACTTTAATGTGCTGTATAAGAAGTGGATTATTCTTATTGGATAAGTTTTCCATACCTATATTAGAGTAAGATTGTTGTTAGAACTCGGTAACCCTGAGCTTAATAATATATCTTAGTTTTGCTTCTAATCTCCATGGGAATTGAATACTGTTTTCTTAATTCTGCGTTTAGTAGCGAAGCTTTAAGACCTTCATCCAGTCTTGCTCTATTTATATATTTCTTATACATTCTGTTTTTCACAGTATCTTCTGGAAGTTCCTGTAAAATTTCCGATATAATAAACCAGCCTCTTTCGTTGATTTTACTTCGCATAATTTTTCTTATAACAAAAATTATCCCTGGGTTCAATTCTATTTTTTCCTGGGTATAAATTTTAGCTGCCTCTTCAATACCAATAAAATTAGCAACCTCTATTCTTCCCATCCCTTGTAATGTATATCCTTCTTCTTTTCGTTTTTCTTCACGTTTAATTGCATCTTCAATTATTGCATCATTTAATTTAGGAATTTCCCAAACTGTAATATGTTTCAAATAGCCTGTGAGCCTCTGCAATTTTTCTATTTGAATTCTCTTTGATTCAGGCAGTTCATCCAAGCTCATCTTGTGTAAAAGTCCCAAACTCACCAACCGGTTTAATCTCCTACTTAAGTCTCCTTCATATCCAACACTCTTAAAATAATCACTGAGGTGTCTAAACGAAGCTGTTATCAATATCTTCTTATCTTGAGAATCAACTATGTATGGTGTAGCGTTTTCTATCACATAACTCATAAAATACCTGTAAGTCTTCATAAGCTTATCACCTGATTTATTATTGAAACTTCGTGAAAAATACAATTCTTCAATTATTTCCTCATTCTGTTTACATACATCAATTACATGTTCCTTGTAAGGCGATGTTATTTCAATCTTCCGTACTTTACATACTGCGTCTGCAACCTGTAGAACAGTTAAGTCAAGCACCATAGCTAACACATCCACAATATTTATCGCTGTATTTCCAACACAATTCGGAGAAAAACATTTATATACATATCTACCACTCGAGTAAAGAATATTTGCCGAAGGATTGTTGTCCGGATGGTTCGGTAAAATACATCTAAAAACCTTATTCTCTTCAACTCCCAAAATCTGAGGTAAATCCATTGAGTTAATAAAACTGAATGTCTCTGATACATTTAGTTTTTCAGGAAATGCATGAATGCATAGGTTCTCAATGTTTCTTAGTATTTCATAAGATGAAGAGATACATACATTGCTTGTGCTCCCGCCTGTTCTTTGCTTGGAGTGCTTTCTACCAATCTCTACAATTGGCTTTACTTCAATATTATCAACTTCAGGCAAATTCAATATTTCTTCAGCATCAATAATGTTCAATTGCTTGAATAGTATACTTTTGCCACCGAAATACATGAAAGCCGCTGACTTCATACACATTTCATCTCCACCAACACGTTTCGTTAGAAAAGTCTTCACTTTAATAGTTTCTTCCCTATCAAGATACTTATCCATAACATACATAACTCTGTACCTTTTGGCCTCTTCTGTATAGCTAAATGTAGAATAAATTACTGATGGACTAAACTCATTCGATTTTTCAAGTATCTCGTGAACCGTTTTATTCCCCTCATCAATATCGATAACTATTAGGTTAGTTGCCTCAAATGTCGCTTCACGAAAAGTTTCATCGTATTCTGATTTGTTTCCGCTCAGTTTGTATTTACCTGGATGAAATGTGTGACCGCTTATAATTAAACTTAGTAAGTTATCAATGGTATACTCTGATTCAGGGAGTTGATTTCTCATATACTTAAACTTCCCTATTCTTCTTCCTTCTGGTTTTGATTTACATGAGTCTTTGCTGACTCGAGCTGTAACTTTAAACATTTACATCATCCTTTCTGTTTGATGTAAATATTTAGGAAATCCCAAAGAAAATTTCCACTAATTCAAGCTGAACGTAAAAAAGAGCCGGATCGGCTCTTTTTTATAAGTAAATTATATTTGCAAAATCGACTAATTACTCTTTGGTTATCCCTTCTCGGGTAATTTCTTCAAGTTCTTCTTCAATGAATGGAGTGTATACCTCAAATATCTTTTCTTCAAGCTCTAATAGTGGGCTGTCCTCAATATCATAACTTTTGTCATGCATCCACTGTTTTCTTATTTTCTCTACGATTTTAGGAGTCCTTCTGTAGACTTCATCCATCGCAAAATTCCCGTTCATTTCTGGATTCCTTTCAAAAATAGCTGTTAGTGTCTCATAAATATTTGCCCCATCAAAGCTTTCAAAGGCTTCATGTTTCAATTCGTAGCTTAAGCCTGCAGCATCCAGAGCCTCCTTTACCTTTTCCACATCATTGTCCCTAAATTCAATAATCATAATATGCCCCCTTTAATTATGTTTTTGCGTTCTTAGATTTTTATAAGCTTCCTTTGCAATGACTTCCATGACTGTATTATAGAATGCTTTATCCTCAAAGAGCTTCGAGAAAGATTTCATGGATTCTGAGTAACTCTCTTGTGCTGCTTTCTCAAAGGTTTTTGGGAAGATACTTCGCTCAAATACTTCAGAATCATTTCTTCTTGCTTGTTTTGCAAGGTTCTTGTCATTCTTAAGTATCTTATTGTACAGTGCTTCCACGATAACCCTATCTGAATCATTAAACATACCCTCAAACCGCTGGTTAATCTTCTTAATGATTTCCTCCAGGAGGTCTCTCTTTTCATCCTCTTTTTCACCTGGAATAAAGGTTGGAACATTATCCAGTGGAGGTGTATTCGGATTCAGTGTAATATCCCCTTTAAATGTCTGCTCAAGCTTATAGAACTCAAGCTTCAGCTTTTCATCAAGGTTCAGCTTTTCCATCTCTGTTGCAGGTATTAGCCTTGAGAAGTATGAAGTGAAGGTGAACTCCTTATGGAGAGCTACATCAAACATTCTCGTTATCTGAGTAATGTAGGTGTACCACTTATTGAAGTCCCTGATGGTACGTCTAAACATATACTTATCGTTGGCGTTCAGGTCGTTATATCTGTCCACCACAGGTTTTAGAAGACTGGTCATCTTACCGAGGTCTACGGCCGTCTGATTTCCTGGTTTGAAGTTGATTTTCACGAACTTCTCTACATCATCATCGTTGTATAGCTGATATTCTCTCAGTTTATGTTGGCTCACATAAATCTGGTTGACATCAATCTCTTCTTTCAGGCTTGTTTCCTCGTAAAATGGTTCAAATGCTTCTTGGATTTCCTCTGAGGTGTTCACGAAGTCCAATATAAAAGTATCATTCTTCCCTGGATGGATTCTATTTAGCCTGGAGAGAGTCTGAACAGCTTTAACACCTTTTAGCTTCTTGTCGATGAACATCGAATGAAGAAGTGGCTCATCAAAGCCAGTTTGATATTTCTCTGCCACAATCAGCATATTGAAATCGTCATGAAAAGCTTCTGGTAGCTGCTTTTCTCCAATTGGGTTTCCGTCTTTGCTAATATTGATACCAGTTTCGGTATAATCTGTCTCACCATCTTTAACTATTCCAGAAAATGCCACCAGGATATCTACATCAGTGTACTCCATCTTCTCGATGTACCGTTTAAACTCATGATAATAACGAACAGCATGAAGTCTTGATGCCGTTACCACCATGGCTTTGGCTCTGCCATTAATCTTATTCTTGGTGATATCTCTGAAGTGCTCGATGATAATGGCTGTCTTTTGTTGAAGATTATGTGGGTGTAAAGATTCAAATCTCTTTACTGTTTTAGCAGCCAGTGATACAGGTACTTCTGGGTTCTCTGGGGTGTTCTTAGCGATTCTGAAGCACGTTCTGTAGGTCATATAGTTTTTTAGCACATCCAAGATAAACCCTTCTTCTATGGCCTGTCTCATGCTATAAACGTGGAATGGATGGAAAGAACCATCTTGGGCTTCTGTTCCAAACATCTCCAATGTCTTTTCCTTTGGTGTAGCAGTAAAAGCAAAGAAGCTTAGATTCTTATGTCTACCATGCGTAATGATTTCTTGAATGAGCTTGTCTTCTCCATCCAAAAGCTCATCCTCTGCCTTGCCTTCAATCTCCGCATACTCTCTTAAGGCTTCTTCGGTGTCTGCAAGGGCAGTCTTCAGTTTCATTGCACTTTGGCCAGTCTGGCTGGAATGTGCTTCATCCACAATAATAGCAAAGTTACGACCATTATTTGCATCAATCTCTTGGTATATCACAGGGAATTTCTGAAGGGTGGTCACTATGATGCGTTTCCCATCGTTTATTGCGTCTCTCAGGTCCTTAGATGTTTTTCCATCTCCAATGGTCTCTACTAATCCACTCTGATGTTCAAAGCTCGATATGGTATCCTGAAGCTGGTTGTCCAGAACCTTTCTATCTGTGACAATAATAACTGAAGCGAAAATGGATTTATTATCATCATCATGAAGGCTTGCGAGTCTATATGACGTCCATGCGATGGAGTTCGACTTTCCCGAACCTGCAGAGTGCTGAATAAGATAATTCTTACCGCTGCCCGAAACCTTAACATCAGTGACAAGCTTTCTTACTACATCAAGCTGATGGTATCTTGGAAATATGAGCGTTTTCTTCTTCTCAAACTTCTCTTTCCCCGCTTTTTCCATTTTCACTTCTTTCACATGAAGATGGATAAATCTATGGATGATATCAAGCAAGGAATCCTTTTGAAGAACACTCTCCCACAAGTAGGATGTTGCATATCCCTCTGGGTTTTGAGGATTACCTTTGCCCCCATTTACTCCTGCTCCATTACTTCCTTGGTCAAATGGAAGGAAGTACGTGTTTTTTCCATCTAATTTAGTAGTCATAACTACGTTGTAAAGGTCCACACCAAAGTACACAAGGATTCTCTTGTTAAAGTGGAAAACAGTCTCCTTGGGGTCCCTATCAAACATATATTGAGTCTTTGAGTTATCAATGGATTGCCCTGTAATCTGATTTTTTAGTTCCAGTGCTACAATTGGAATCCCGTTTAACGACAATACCATGTCCACAGAATTGTTGTTTTGAGTGGAATATCTGAACTGTCTTGTCACATGAAGAACATTCTCGTTATACAGGTCCCAGAGCCTCATATTGAGCTCAGATTCGGGTTTAAAGTATGCTGCCTTGAAATCTATCCCTCGATATTTAAATCCGTGTCTCAGGACGTGTATGAGTCCAAAATTATCAACGGCATCATTGATGGCCTTAAAGAACTTCTTCTCCACATCTGATACTGTCATTCGCTCAAACCTATCCCACTCTTTAGGTTGCGTGGACTTGACAAAGGAGATAAGTGTTTCCATGTTCATGGCTCTATCCTTGTCATACTTCTTTAAATCCCCTTTCTGGTAACCCCCAGCAGGTGAGAGCAGGAAGGTTTCAATATCCTGCTCAAATCGTTTTTCTGTATATTCCAATCTGGTCCCCCCTCTTTACTCTACTTCTTTCTTTCCAGTGACATATTCATAGACGAGTGATTTTTTATATGTTTCGAGTTCAAGTAATAATCTATTTTTTTTCTCAATTAAAGAATCTATCTCCCTGACTTTTAATTTCAAGTATTCATATATTTCAACTTGTTCAGAATATGGTGGATTAACAATATCAATCATTTTAAACTCTGACGAGTATGTCCTCCACCTCATCATCATTATTCCTCTTCCGTATTTATAACAATCATCCTTAAAATTGGTAAATCTAAAGTACCACTCATAGTATTGTTTGAATGCATTTGAGTTTCTTTTTAATCTGTAAACATCGTAGTCTGGACTTGTAACGCCATTGTAATCAGAAAAAGCTACTGCTCCCATCCAAGCAAGAAGTTTATTGACGATTAAGTCGCCTTTCTTTACAATCTTGTAATTTATAACTGTACTTGCTTTATTGCCTTTATCTTCCATTTCAGAACGTGGTGCAACACCCAAAGCAGTGAATAGTGATAACAAAATCGCACCTTCATTTTCATTTCTCTCATTTATTACATCGAATAGATGCTTTATTTTTACTACTTCCCAATGTTTTGGAATCATACCTACCCACTCAATCCCCGAATCTTTCATCTCCACATTCTTATCCAATCCTTTTGTCACCGCTTCTGTGATGATGGATTGTTTGAGGAGTTTGTAGTCTTCTATGGTGGATTTGGTTTTATCTATGATTTCATCGATATGTATTAATTTATTATCGAGGAAATCAGCAATTCTTTTCTGTTCAAAAATAGATGGTAAAACTACTGGAGTTTCTTTAAAATCATCTCGACTAAGCGTTTTTCTAATTGTCCCCCAAGCATGACTTGAAAAATAACTGTACGTTGAGTGATTATTACACAGATATTTTCTAAATGATAAATCTATGTCAATGTATGAGTAAGGTCGAAATCTTAATACATGATAACTATAGGATAAATTTTCTACAGTCTCATATACAACAGACGATATGCCAATTTCATCACTCGTTTCTGAACTTGGAGTAAATATCATATCTCCAACACTCACAAGATTATTTTGTCTTTTTTCTTCTGAACAAGTTACCTCCATAAAATCTATTGTGCTATCAATTTTCATCTTTCTATTTCTATAAACATCAACATAATTAATGATTCTGACTGGAACTTCATCCTCATTTATTTTTTTGTCAATTCCACTTGCAGTAAATGCTCCGAGTCTTCTCATTTTATATACATTCCAATATTGGGGAATTTCTCCAATCCACTCGACTCCACTATCCTTCATCTCTCTACTCACTCTTTCCACCATCCTTCTCAAAAAGAGCTCTCAGTGAAGCCATTAGCTCTTTCTCCACTTCCAGGATTCTCTTAGCGATTACCTCTGATTTCTCTGGTGCAACATACTTATAAAAATACCTGGTGAATGGAATCTCGTATCCGACCTTTGTTTTACTCTTGTCTATCCAAGCATCTGGGTTGAAAGGCTTAACTTCTCTTTCGAAGTAGGAATCGATATCTTCCGTTAGAGGTACATTCTCGGTATCTCGAAGACTTGAGTCTGCAACAGGTTTACCCTTTTTCAAAACAATATTCCCATCCTCATCTCTCTCAGGAGATTCAATGACAATTTTGTTGTAACCAAAATCAACGGTATCAAATATCTTGGACTCTGTTTTCAGCTTTCCATCCTCGTATTCCTTGTTCTCGAACTCAAGATAAGTTTTGACGATAAGCTCTCTGGCCTTATCTGTGATGTCATTTCTTTTGCTTCCTATGGACTTCCTTCTCTTCTCATAGCAATTTGATGCGTCAATGAGCTGAACCTTACCTGCACGGTAAGAAGGTTTATCTTTATCCAATATCCATAGATAGGTTGTGATACCCGTATTGTAAAACATATCTGTACCAAGCTGAACGATTGTATCAAGCCAATCGTTTTCCAGAATGTATCTTCTGATTTCAGAAGGACCTGAACCAGCATCTCCTGTAAAGAGTGGACTTCCATTATGAACGATACACATTCTACCTGTATCTTTTAGTTTCTTTAACCCATTAAGGGTAAAGAGCATCTGTCCATCAGATACAGGTGGTAATCCCATACCAAATCTACCTTTATCTCCTGTTTTGGCTTCCTTCTCTACAGCAGGTTTTGAGGACTTCCAATCAATGCCAAATGGAGGGTTACTTATAATGAAGTCAAAGGTATACCCACTGAACTTATCATCTGCTAAGGTATCACCTTTTCTCATATTATCTGCATCTTCTCCTCGGATAAGAGCATCTGCCTTTGCGATGGCGAAGGTCTGAGGGTTGATTTCCTGTCCAAAGGAAGTAACCTCAGCATCCTCATCAAACTGAGTTAGTCTTTCATCCATGCAGCCAAGCATCTGGGAAGTTCCCATGGCCATATCATAAACCGTCTTTACTACGCCGTCGTTTATCAGTGATACTTTCTCTGATTCTACAAGAAGGTCCACCATGGTGTAGATGATATCTCTACTGGTAAAGTGGGCTCCAGCCTCTTCGTTATAGCTTTCAGAGAACCTCTTAATAAGGTCCTCAAAAATATACCCCATATCTACAGAAGTAATCTTATCTGGACTCATATCAGCTTTTTGAGTGTTGAACTCTTGGATTACATAAAATAGTTTTCCACTATCAGCAAGTGTTTTAATCTCCACATCAAACTTAAAGTTTTCCAGGATATCCTGTACATTATCAGAGAATCCAGCAAGATAACTTCTAAAATTCTCTTCGATATTGTTGGGGTCCGCTAACAAGGTATTGAAATCAAATTTGCTTACATTGTAAAACTGGTATCCAGATGCGGATTTCAGAAATCCATCTTTCACTTCAAAGTGTTTTACTTCTTCATATTTCTTCCACACAGCCTCTCTTGTGGGCTTTAAACAGTCATTGAACCTCTTGATAACTGTCATAGGGATAATAACATTTCCATACTCATGAGGCTTATAAAGCCCCCTTAGCATATCTGCTATGTTCCAAATAACCGCTGATTTCTCAGCAATATTCACCCCAACTTTCGTTCTTAGCTCAACACCACTCTCAAATACTTCTACTTCACTCATAAATTTCCTCCCATAATTAAAATCAAATATAACTCTTTACAAATAATTATATACCATATGTTGTACCTTTATTAGGACAATTGATAAAATTTGAAGTAAGCCTCTTTCTATGCTTCTTTCAAAACCAGCATCGATAACGAGTGATTTTGTAATATCTAATAAAAAAGAGAGGAACCCCTCTCAAACACTTACATAAACTTACACATTAGACTAATTGTTCTCTATCCATGCCGAAAGACAGAACTCATTACTCATATCATAAAGTTCATTTTTCAATTTCAATTCAAAATTATCATACTCAGACAACTCATAGTATGTAAGGTTCTCAATATCTCCAACTAAATCTCCGTATTTCCCAAAAGAAAAGTCTTTTTCCAATGCATATATTATTACCCTACTTTTACCTTGTATGGCTTTCACTTTCAAAATACCATCCTCTTTAGATGCTGAGAACAAATCCAATAATTCGGTGGAAGAGATTGACTCTTTAACGTTAATAACATACTTGTAAGCATTATACTTGTTCATAAAACCCCTCTTTTCAAAATTCACTATCTTGTACTATTCAATATTTTAAGAATACCTCATAAGAAGTTGCCCTCTTAAAAATGGCTAATTTTTATCACTTGTCATAAAGTATTCTAATACTAATTATATCATATTATATCTATAATGCTACCCAGAAAAATGAGACATTATCCTGACTTGTATTTCTGATAACAACCACAGTCCCGTATCAAGAACTCTATCGATAATAATGTATTAAGTATACTAAACCGGATTCTTATAAAACATAATCAGCCTTTTTTATTTCTTCTGTAGAGTTTAAAATAGAATGTATGATATCCATGTAATCTTTGTTCAGAAAGTCCTTAATTAATATCCCAAAATCGGTCATGACTTTAAAATAAGATTAATAGGAGGTCCGGCTATGGATTTTAAAAAAGTGAATAATATAACAGCTGTAAGTATTTCTGAGTTAGGTCATGAAAATTTCAGGAAGATTTTTGAAGATTTAATCGAACTGGGTGTAACTGAAGTATATGATGAGAATAAAAAGTTAGCTGTACTCATTTCTCCTGCAAGATTTGATGAGATGAATGAAATTGTAGAAAATTATGAACTCTTGCTCACAGCCTTAAACCGTATGACTATTTCCTCTAAAGCTACTAATACAATGGATGAAGTCATGAATGAGTTTGGAATCACATTGAAAGACTTAGAGAAGATAGACGTGGATTTAGACTTATAAAAGTATGCTTAATTCCGTTTATTCGCACTTGGATAATGAAAGCATATCAGAATCTAACTAAGTATTTCCTGTCCACTTTGCATCCATTACTATCATGGTATATTTTTGTATTCAAATCTTTCAACAATCGTCATTCAAGTCATTTCCTTTTTACGTATACGCTATTCGTTGATTTTTCTTATTGTTTTCTTTGCTGATGTTGTTTGGATTGCATAAGAGTATAGATATAAAAGCAAAACCTTGTACTCATTGTAAGAAGCATACTGAGGATTCCGTGGAGGGCACATGAGAAGATTTCCAACTGATTATGATATTGATGAGACAAATCGGAGTAGCGTTAAACGAAACACTATGCTGTCTCTGGATACTGTCCGCAAGAAAACTTATATTAGCTGGCATACATGTCTCTTAAAAGAAACGAGTATTGAAAGTAGTATTAGAGCTGCTAATTCTGGTTGGGTAGCGAACCACACTTGATACCCGAAAAATTCTGATTATAATTGTATTAACAACTCCTACAAGGTGATGTCAGAAAACTCTTCTTTTTTACGGAAACTTATTCTTTGAAGACCGCTTCGCATGAAGTGGTCTTTTCCATTCTGTGAGCTTTTAACACATACTGACTCCTGAATCTTCAGCTTCGTTTATTCTTTCTATTCCTTTGTTTTTTCCATAATAGGTTTATTTACCCTTAAAATTACGCTGTAATCGAAATTTCATATTGTCACTTGGAATTACTTTCAGTATTCCTAATTATATTTATGAATTTCAAACTAATTTATCTATATTCCATAATATTTTAAGCAATACAGAAACCGTGTTACTGGTCTCACTCTTTTATTAGTGTCAATCCATTTTCCACAAAGCCACAATTTTAATGAAATCCTATAGTCTATTGTTTTAAGTAATCAGTGGAATGAAATTATTCCGTACGATATTGAACTTTCTGCCGATTCAACCTATCTCTCCTACACAATCAAATGTTTAGTACTTATGATACCGGACATTTTTTCGTGGACAATCTAACAAATCCCCATCATATCTATTTAATTAAGGATTCTTCTTATCATACTAAACACTTGCACTGCTATTATGAACACTATGCCTTAATTCATAAATGCAATGTTGCATAAGTGCTATCCATTCTATAAGGCCAGCAATACCACTAAACTCTGTCCAATCCGAAATTACTCTATTTCTTTCCACTATTCTTCCAATAGCAGCATGTCGCATTCCCTAAACCTTTCGGCTTAGGAGAATGACTGCAGACGGAACTGCATCTCCCTGCTGCAAAGCATGCTGGAACTATAACCCTAAAGGGCTATCTTTCTCAGCATACTTCCTATGCTCGAATTCTCGCATAGGGGCACCGTTTTAATTATTCACAAGATGCAATTTAGTTATTAATTAAAGTCATACTTTGCACTGTATGTAACTGTATGGCCAATCATTGCAAAGATAAAGTGACCAAAAATATAGAAGGGTTTGGCAGCTAATCACATCCATACAGTACTTTACACCTCAAAACGATTTTCTTCTGCATGGATAACATAAAAAAAGCCATTCTTATGCGGAATGGCCAAGCAGAAATTATGGGTCTTTCATTCATATATTATGGAATCTTTATCAGTCACATGATACAAGAGCACACCTTAGATAATGCGAGTATGATACTTATACTATTGCCTTAAAAATGTCGAATTTATCTAAGTCATAACTGATTGGAAGATGGAACTTAAATGTATATCCATTGATATTATCAAGCTCAATACTCTTAACGTATGTCTCAACACTTTTCAATTCATCAACAACCTTCGGTATCTCTTCACCCAGTATGTTTTTATCAATACATTCAAATACACTTTTTATTAGTTCAGTTGGTGCAGTCAACTCTTCTGTTGCAAGGCCATGAGATGAATCAATGATACGCATTAATTCTATGTACACAAATAGTGCTCTTAGGGTATCTGAACTCATATTGATTAATTCTTTCTCCCATTTTCGAAGTACTTTCGATACCAATATTCCAGTAATAAAGATATCATCAAATCTATAGTGAATGCTATCATAGCCTTTGAAAGATACACTTAAAAAGTTTTCCATAACGAACTCGCTCACATTTCTATGAGTACAAAACACCGAATTTATTACTCCTGGTTGTTGACGACATAATTGCTCATTCATGCTTGCCTTCCAAATAGTCTCCACTTCTTTAAGTTGACGATTTGTGAAAGGACACCCAGTCAAGATTTCTGATAACCTTACAATTCTTTCGTATTCACTTGAATTACGTGCTGTTACAGTCTTTTCTAAAGTCTCTTCGATATTCAGAAAATCTGAAAGCATTTTATTTCTCATTAGAACAACACTCCTTTATAATGTCTATTTTTGCATATTGTATTAATATCTTATTGCAGCACCATTGTAGCATGAATTCGAAAAATAAAACATCTTTCTTTTTATTTTATTCTTTTTACATTTTATATATTAATAACATATATTAAGATTGAAGATTGCTTACTATGATAGTAGACCGAATTGTTTGAGAAGGAAAATTTCAGAACTATCTTAATTGGCTTCCTCAGTCCTATCTATACACCAAAGTTGTGTAGATATGGACCTATACTCAGCTACAGTCCTTATCAAATAAGTACGTTTAATAGCAAATCTCAATAATAACAGTACTCCAATATTGTCCAATCCCATTTATTACATAACGATATTGAAATTGCATAGAATCAACTATAGCGGTCCAGAACTACTCAATCTTTATTTTTTTCATCACCTGCTTATTCCCGCAATATTTAACCTTTATGTAGTACTCAAAATCTATCGTAAAAGGTCTCCATTAACTTCTTTGTGGAAGTTCTATCTATTAACTTTATTCTTTATTGTCAGACTATGACACTTTCTCTATTCCATTATTCTCATGAATATCCAATTTTTCCCAGGTTCTCCCTGAAAAGTTTCCTTTTCCTATATAACAATCCCCTGAATACCCGGAATGCATAGACCTTCAAAAACTGTTCTATTTTTAGATGGTCAGGCTCAATTGAATACTAATATTCTACTTACATTAATTAGGATATCTCAAATTTCAGTTCAAAATTCGATAATACATTCACTTTGAACTTTTTTGATATCCATTTTAATTTTCACAATCCCCTGTCGTTGACCCTTTACTTCTCTTTTTCTTTCCCTTTCCTTAAAAGTAAAACCTGGTATAAAAGACTATAAGAGTTATTTCGGGGGTTCTATTTAGTATCCTTTCGGGAGGTTTTGTCTACTTATCAGGTTATATAATCTCTTTTTATAAGCAGCAAGGCTTTGGAGGCATTTCAACTCGTTCCCTGATAGTGGAAATTCGATAATAAAATCTATATGTTTTGCAATTCAGTTGTTCCGAATCTATATAAGAATATTTCTAAGATATGAAATCCTCGTTCTATATTCTTCTCAGCAAACTTATAATTCATAGTACTTTCAGCAGTCTTTAGGATTTATAGTCAAGTTTTTAGAAGAGTATTTTTTAGTTTTGGATGAACTTTTTATTTTTCAAACACTTTTCTGTTTCTAAGTTTCTTAGTTCCCAAAACCAAATTATGGTCTTATGTTTTCTCCTTTTTTAACGCCCCTTTCGGAGCGTTTTTCAATCCAAAATATTACATTTTTTCAAATATTCCCCCGAATTCTTTGACATTGACGAATTTTTATCCTATAAAACCGCACAACAAAAAATTGGAGGAAAAAGCCATGAAGAAGAAAAAGAAAAATCAATCTCAATCAGCCTGAATACCATATCAACTGCCTATCTGAAAGCAATTTTTAACTACTCTGACAAATAAACACTCTCTTCGGTTTTTCAAAGCTTGGTCATCGACAACTTCGAAGACATCCTTGAGTCAGAGGCCTGTTATACTTGCCTGCTATCAGCTGAGTTTGATTCCTTTCCAAATTCACATAACTTTTCTATTCGTATGGATAAGGAATTACTGGAACTTTTGGATTGCTTAGTAGATAAGTCAGGCATGTCACTCTCTGCGTTTCTTCGTGGAATGGTCATACGAGAATTTTGGGGATTGCAGTTAGCTCTCAGACAGTCTATTCATCAAAACGACATTGCTTAGATATTACGCACTTTGGGGATGTTTTTTGTTAAGCCTTAACCCCGGCCGGACTCCACCGTTTCCTTTTTATTTTTCGTGATTACTTGACTGGGCCCCCTTCCATCTCCTATATACCATTAAGCCAAATAACACACTTGATTCAGAAAGGAGAAAATAATGTTAAAAGAAGACAAATATTTAATCAATGTTCAGTTTGATACCGCCACGGGAGCCTATTTGGATATACTTACCGATAATTACAAAGATAACTACTCGACGATTCTTCGAAAACTAATCGAATCACAATTTACCTTTATATTGGATTCTGGTATATGCTTTGATTTAGCAACATCTGTGAGGAACACGAACCCCCTGATGACTTGTCACCTTCCTATCCAATTGGATGAGTATACCAAGGCTCTTTTGGATGAACTTTCTGAGGAATCTCGGTTATCACCCTTGGATGTACTTCGTGGAATGGTCATAAGCAATTTCAACTTCGTCCTGAAAAATCGCAATCAGTCATCTCATTAACGTGAAATATCTTGGATATCTCGCCCCTTGTGGGGCGTTTTTTCATGCAGTAAACACGTCCTGGTTCCTTCAATCACCCCTTCAGGAGTCCTTTTATATCCCTTTAATGGACTAAATTAATTCATCCAATATCACACTTTCTTTCAATCCGAACTCCCTCAGATTACCACCACCTCACCCTATCTCTTTAGGCCTCACAGCCCTCTGTGGAAGCCTATTCCTTTCTTTTTCTCCTCAATTTCCCCATCCAACGTCCCTTTTATCTCCCATTCTTACACCCCCACAATCCCTTGTGGGTGGTGTTCCATCATTACTCTTCCCTTTCCTTTCCCTTTTAGAAAAGGCCGGCATAGCCGTCCAGAGCTGCATATTCACTGCTATCGTCATTCTTACCTAACTTCTCCTTTGGGGACTATCTTGAGGTGCTTAGAGGCTCTCTTCATAAGTCCATTAAACCTTCGTGGAGAAGTTTTCCCATTATACTTTCCTTGATATTCATGGCCTCTGGCCAAAAGGATGCAGGCGGAATTGCATCTCGCCCACTACAACAGTTGCTCACGATAACCCTGTTGGGCAGACCCATTCGCATCCATCCTGTGGTCTCATACTCCAATAGGCATAACGAATAATTGATTTTAATAGGTCTGATTTTCTTTATAACTATCATGAAACTTTGACATGGATGACAATGAATTCAAGTGCTTTAAGAAGGATAGTTTCTCTTTATCCCGGCCGGTTAAATGGGAAAAATCAGGAGAGCGAACAGAATATTAATCTGTAAATGAGAAAAAATAGGAGCGGCTTTCGTTATTAAAATGGGGTCTCAGGGGAGCTGAACAATGGAAGCAAATATGCTTTTGTATTGGAGAAAATACTGGAATTTACAAGGAAGTAGAACTGGCCTTATAGACGGTTGGAGGAAATGGAATTCGTATTGGAAATCATTTGGTAGGAGCTCACAGGGAGGAGCTGGAGGTTTTCAGTGATTTATCTGAGGAATGCGAAAGACTGTTCCATAATGGAGCGGTCTTCATATAGTTATTGTAAGTTTTTATATCCATTTCAAGCCGTCGGCATCCTTTTCTTACTCCTATACGTTACTTGTCCTAATTGATGGCGAAAATAGATATGTGCCTATAGGGGTGCTCAAAGGAGCCTCTCTGGTCCTCAAAATCCATTTTGAGGACCTTTTCCCATCTACTTCCTGGTTTTAGAAACAGATTTTATAGTTTTATTGCCCATAAACCATTCTTCCATATCACTTAGGGATGTTTTTTTATAGAATAATCAGGGAGCTCATAGGATTGTGTAAAGGAGATTATTCATTATTTCTCTGTCAATGCCATAGTATGGCGAAGCTGTGCAAAGTTTAAATAGAGAACAATGGGATAAACTTCGCTCAATATTCATTCTTGTTTTATCCATCTCTATTCGATAGTTATAATATTTTATGGGAGAAGATTAATGGATTTAAGTTGAGAGAATAAAGGAGCTTAAAATAGCCATATTATGAATAAGAGATACAGCAGCGACGGCATCTCGGAAGCAACAGCTTCAGAGATGGCGGAGCGGTTACAAAACTTCTATTAGGTGAAAACGAGAACTAAGTTTTCAGAGAAATTCGCTCCGTACGGAGCGGGAGGTTGGAATTACAGCTATATCTTTAAATGTCCGTCCCTCAAATTTCTATGATTTATGCACTTTGTACAGAAAAATGGTATAGTTTCTGCACTTCGTCCGTAAAAACATGATAAATTCTGCACGAACCAATTATTTCAATTGTAATTCCTCAGCCATTAATATCTCTTGAATTCTTTCATTTAACCTGGTTTCACTTCTTAAGTGACTTGAAAATGTAGAAAACCACTCCTGTTTGGAGTGGTCTTCATTCTGATTAGGGTGCTTATTTGCATTCTTTTATACATCATATTTACTATAAATTTATGTTTTTACTATAACTTTTTCAACCATAATCGCATGTTTCTTTTTAATAGATGTGTTGATTTCAATATTCTGTGCATCAGACGGAGCTCCCAGGACCAGAACCGCATTTTAATTTAGTTGTGGTATAGGATGAGCTTGAATGAGGCTTATCTTCCAAAGGAAAAATAGAAAGATAGCCCTGCAATGGAGCGACCTTGTATTTATATTTGTTGTTTGCATCTTAATTATCAACGATGATAAACAAGGATTAAGTTTTAGGAAGAACTTTAATTGAAGACATCATCAATGCATCTTTGTTCATGGAATCTCAGAATGCATACATTATAAGGAAACAGATTCAGGATAAACGTACTCTTCATCATAATTAATAATCCTCGAAGATAGTCAACAATAAAGATTATTCTATGAACAAAAATATCTGATTTAATAAAAATACAAAGAACTTATCAATTCACCTTAATATCAATTAACCTGGTATCGTTTCTTTTAGCGAACTCATTCTGAATGTCTTGTATAATATCCTTTGTGTTTTCATCAGCATGTACGAGTAGAGACTCGATAAAATCTTTAATAGGATGGTCATAGTCGAAGGTAAAATTAATTACTTTCGACATGCCCAATAAAACAGTAGCAATATTTTTTGTGTTTTCAACTGAACAATTCGATTCAAATAACTCGTATAACCAAGTATATACATCGTAAATAACATATTCAGAATTAATATGTTTGATAAAAAATAAAACTTCACTCAGATTTGTAGAGTTTAATGTACCAATACATTTCATAAGCTTCAATGAATTTTCAGCTATTCTTCTTAGTCCTTCAATTTCTGTTCCTTTAGAACTACATTTCCTGTAAATATAATTCCAAACCTTCTGAGCAGTCTTGGAAATTCCAGATAATCTATCCTCTTCGCTTCGTGAATAAAAATCACTAATACTATTAATTATAAGCAGAATATTATTGTATTCTTCCTTCTTGAGCAAAGTATTCAATAGCATTTCTATACTCATCGAAGTATCAAAATCATTTATATATCCGATTACTAAATGTTCCGCAATTCTCCTCTTACTGTTTGTGTTTAACTTTATATCACTGAAACCTTCAATATAGTGAGGAATCATATCTTGATAAACATTCCTATTTACCCTCGAACTATATAAGTAACCTTCAAGAAAATTAATCCATTCAGATGAATTTTTTTCAATCATTGAAAATACTTTACGATAAAAACTAAGGAAACGATTTTTAAAATAACTGGAGTAAACACCAAACCATACATAAAATTCTACAGATTTTTGAATAGAGTAATTATTAAAATACATAAATATTCTTTCTTCGATATTTAAATCATTGTATTTATCTTTAGATGTATAATCCAAAAACATTATTGTACTTTTGATTATGCTTCCTTGAAGAGAATTGATTGTTAGAGTTATACCTTCTAAATCAGTCCTTGGTAACTCTACATCATTACTTTTCTCAAGGAGTACTAACAATAACTGTGCAATCTTTTTAACCTCTTCCTCGTCAAATTTGTTATCACCAATCCCCTTGTCTATATACTCGCATACTCTCCTACAAACTGAAGCCATTTCATTTGAATCCTTATTTTTCAATACTCCTGTCAAAAACAGTGAAATATAATCATTCACATTTCCAAGTAACACTATGGCTTCTTTCAGATTATTCTTTTCATCCCAATCAAAAAGACTCGATATGATTTTATAATAATAATTCGTATCAATCTTTAGTAGTTTGTCTATACTTGAAAAATACTTATTAGGATTATTCTTCACATCCCTTGATAATGCAAGTTCAAGACCGGCAATCGATGGCTGTTCCCATCTACCACTTTCTTTAAACTCATATGTAAAGTCTATAATAACATCAATTGATAACTCAGAAAGTTCTTCATCACTAATAGGCGACTTTTCTTCAACCACAAATCCTTCGATTTCACCTAATAAAGGAATCATCTCATAGTTTGGATTTAATGTTGAATATGACTCGTCAATTAATTTGGAGACTTTAGGAATGTGCTTCAATTCTTTGAGCCTCTTAAATCTCCATACCAGTTTCTCTTCCTCATCAACAGACTGGTATCGTTCAATAATTGTAATTATATTACCCAATATCACATCATTGACATTAGTCGGTATAGAATTTAGCAATCTTTTAACTTCAGCATTCAGATACGGTGAGGTTATGACGAATTCAAAGTCAACTAACCTCAATACATCGTCACTCTTCGATGGATGCTTAACCAAGAACTCAGTTAATAGATTAACAGCTACTTTTTTCATAACCAAGTATTCACTTTTATATAGAACATCAAGAAGTTCATGTATGATTCTATAATTGACCTCAGACAAAATAGTGCTATGTATTAAATCTCTCATTAATGTTAAAGATTCTATCTTCAAATTATTTGTGTCTTTCAAAATAACTAAAATATCTTGATATGCTGATTGTACGTAGAATGATGTGTACAGTTGATTCCAGTCAATATCATAATCTTTTATGATAGAGCTGGTTTGATGGACAAATTCGTCTCTGGTTAAACCTTTGACGGTAAATTTATCTTTCAACTTATATCGTGTGAAGTTCTTGTTGAAGAAGCTATCAGCATCATATGACCCAAACTCCCGGGTCTCGATTTGAAAACCTTCCTTACCCCTTGTAACAATTACCAGTAATTCTTCAACTCCATCTTCATTCTTTATAACTGAGTAAACGATATTTTGTTCGAAAAACTTCTCAATATGGCGTATAACCCTTTTAAGAGTTTCCTTGTCAATAAACCCTGAAAGTTGAAGCAAAAACTCAGAATCATATCTTTCTTGTACAGATGATATAAATACAAAGTTTGCTTCTAATAACAAAAATGCAATATATATCATTTCTTGAATTTTTAGCGTGTTTCCCTCAGATATTAAACTCTTCAAAACATCCTTGCTTTTTCTGAAGATATTTGACGAAATTAGAGTTGGTTTCTCAAGACACATTGTTATTTGTCTCAAAACATCAGTTGTAATTTCATTAGGTTTTAAGTAAGTCACTATCTCAAATAAACTATTTAAGACAGAATAATCTATTAAGTCCTTAGGTTCCATCAGCATTTGCGACATTATATTCATATAAATATCTATTACTTTTAACTTGATGTCAGTAGTACTACTTTCATGTGCAACTAAATCAAATAAGTACTTAGATTGAGGCCAATATTCAATAATACACTTCGCTTCATTTTGAACTCTCCCAATAGTTGAATACTGAAAAAAACCGCTTGTTTCCAGGTCAAGAAATAGCTTAGGAACAAATTCTTTGAGAAAGAAATGTACTTCCAAATTTTTATTGCTTTCAAGATAATCTATTACAGTATTAACTTTGTGTGTAGCTTTGCTACTATCTTCGTTTATTTCTTTAATCAGTTTCTGTAATTCTTTGATTTTTACATAATTACTTTTGGGTTTACATAAGTCTGTAAGTATTGATGACCAGTTACTAATAATATCTTGTAATTGTATGTATCCTTTTTCTGATATATCATACGGTATAATCTCAATACCAAAATTCTTATAGTATTCGTAATAATAATCTATAATTTTTTTCTCAGATGGGTAAGTTGGATAAAGCATAAAATGTTTCTGGTCTACTTTACTATCCACAACTTTTTGTAACATATATTCCAGAATTTCGAATTCTTCAAGACCGTATCCTAAAAAAACAACTGTATAGGCTGAATTGAACAAAGTATCCAAAAAATCTGCAATTCCAGGATTGTCCTGTGTTCCTTTTACCCCATAAAAGTTCAAGTAATCAGGAATAGTTACAAGCATTGTTGCTTCATCAACATAGCTTCCATGTAAATGTATAATATTAGAAGTATCTAATTTCGACTTGATAATATCCTCTTTTTTAAATATAATCCTACCTTCTAAGTCACCATTCGCATTGATTTGCTCAAACTCATTACTATTGCTTTTTGATATCTCATCTTTGACTTCATTCAAAATTTGATTTCGTTTATGCCAAAAAACATCGATACAATCATCATAATTGGTAGTTATGTAAATCGCGTCCAAGTCAAAGAGTTCTTTATAAATTTTATTCTCTAATCCACTGTTTTTCCCTGATTTTACGCTAAAAATATCTTTTGACGTTGATGTAAACTCTTTTTGAGTCGAAGTTCTGTTTTTTATTATTCTTGTTAATGTAAGAATTTTCTTTGCATCTCTACTCTGTAATAACTTTTCCATTGTTTGATAATCAATAAGACCACCTTCAAATAATTGCTCTAACTCATTTCTTGCATATTGGTCCCATCCAGGTAAACCATAAAGTTTTGATACTCCAGCACCAATGAAGAAGACCAATGTCCCCTCTTTTGCTGCTCTGATAATACCAGGATAATTTATCAATTCTGGAATTTCTTGTATCATTAGCTTATTTTCCATCTTTATCACTCCAAAATTATACTATAATCTGAAACTTAAAAGGTTTACAATTAAATCACTGTAAATATATTATATAGCTAAAAGGAGGAGATTAGAATCTTAAAGTTTTTGTATGAAAAATATAATAATTTTGGACAAAAAGATAACAGCACTATAAGTGATATTGCTGCCCTAAAAATGCTTCAGGAAGTTTTATTTCCATATGGGAACATTTCTGATAAATTCAGAAAATATAATCAACTATGTATGTCTAAACAACAACTTACTGGTGATGAAACTTTTCAAAATTACCCTTTAATAAAAGAAATACCACAACCAAAATCTATATTTCTTAGATTTATCTATATTGACTTAGTAATCAAATCCATACCTGATGATTATTTTGAGTCATTAAAAATGAACCGTACAGATTTAAGCCAGTTAGTCTTATCTATTTCACTTTACGCACTATTTTTACAGACTTATGCTTTTTCGAACTTGAAGATAACCAATAGCCAAAAGAAATGGTTACTTGGTAGTGAAGACTTTTATTTTAGATTAGATGACTTACAACGTGTATGTGGAAAGATAACACTTAAAAGCTATAATATCTTTCTCGATTTATTCGCTTATAATTTGGATATGCATGAATACCCAGAACCTGAAATCAAAAAACTTTATAGCAAAAAGGGTAATCTGTTTATATTGAGTATTGAAGAGTTTCTCGATTATATGTTATTTCAAATTGAAAGCCTATATAGAACCTCCTGTAAAGATGGAGAATTTTCGCAGTACCAACAAAGAAAAAGCTTAGCTTTTGAAAATCTTGCTTATAGCCTTCTTCAAACAGAATTTTCGGATACGGGCCATGGAATGTATTACTATCCGCCAAATAAGAAAAAAATTGAAACAGATATTATAACAAAGACCGATAAGGAACTTATCATCTTCGAATGTAAGTCAGGAACAATAGATTTGCGAAGAGCATCAACTGACAAAGAAATCACAATGAAAGTGAGAAACCTTGTAAAAAAGGCATATGTCTCCCTTGAAGCAGTGGCTAACTACATTCAGGAGTCTAATCAGTACTATTTTAGTAATAATCAGCAGACTATTATAGGAAAATCAGACATCGACAATACACTATGTGTTCACTTATCCATGTATCCAATAGATTTTATCGCCTCAAATATCCATGTGCTAAATGACGAGTATCTCGGTAAAATTAATAAACCCAAAATAACAATGTCTTTTGAACACCTCGCATCAATAATAATTGATTTACAAAATAATAAGAATTCATTATCAAATTATCTGAGAATAAGACAAACAGCCATATTAAATAATTCCCAAAAGAGCTTTGATGTTAACGAACTGGACCTTTACAATCAACTGATGGATATAGATGGAAAATCAATTCTGAACGAAATAATAAACACAGACTTTTTAAAAAAAGTAAATTCAAACGCAACTACGATTACCACTTTTCGTAATTGTCGAGGCAAAGAGTATCGACCATCAACATATATGATACAGAATCTGGATAGAGTTCTACTTTCATCAATCCTAAAAAACGGAAAAAACCTCTTTAACCTGAACAAGAGATTTTTGCGGTATTTTGAAGAGTATCTGATAGTATACTAAATTTGCAATCTCAGTCGTTGTCGGTGGATATTTTTCTTGTTTTATGAAACTATCACTATACAGTTTTCTTATAAGATGAATTCAAACTCTTCATGCAATCGTCGAATAGAGTAGATTCATAATTGTATTGCACACCATCAATAAACAACAAAAAATAAAGTAAATTCCATCCTCTTCTTCAAACGTACAATAGTGTTAATTTCGGATAGTTCATTGTTGAATCATCTGTATCGTTACATCGTATTTTTTAATAAGTTTGAAATAATACTTGAAATTCTATATTAAGAACTTCTATAAAAGTTTACAGAATTTATTGTAGAAGGAGATTAAAATTATGGAAGAAAAAAGAGTTGTTCGAGTAGGTAAAAATTCAGAACCATCTAAAGTGGCTTCCTCAGTCCTATATATGCTTCAGAATGGTGAAAATGTTGAATTGTCAGCTTTAGGGACCTCAGCAGCAGTCCTTGCAAAATCAGTATGTTTAATAGCAAATCTAAATAACGATAGTATTCCAATTTCGTTTAATCCAAGTCTTGACTACGTTACTGATGACTTTGGAGAAACTCGAACTGCATGCAAAGTGAAAATCACAATCAAAGAGTAGGTAAAAAGTGAAAGCATAGCAGATTCTGTTATGCTTTCACTTTTTGTTTTTAATTATTTTTTCAAATAGTCTCTACCCGCTGCGATATCTTCTTTGCTGCTATTATCCATGTGGAAGTCACATTACACTTAACTTTATATTTAAGAATGGTATTGAAGATTGAACTCTTGTTAGTATACTGAAGAAGTTTTTATATTAATATTTATACGCGTGTTTATCAATCTCAAATGTAATTTTACTGTATTTGGACTATCATAAATTCGTAAACACACTCTTATCAACCTTCTTCTTCATTGTTTATAAAATCATACTTTATATCGCTTATAAGGTCTTATATCCTTGATTTTAAATTTACCTTGGTTTATACTATGGTAACAAAACATATTGGACATAAGTACTCAAATCATGTTCAATAGTTTATTTTTACATATTATTTACTATAACATTGTAACCAATTGTGATTATAGATATGAATTTTCAAATGACAGGAACGTCCATCTTTCGCTAAGTCTGGAGGAATCCTATCTGCAATACATGGTACATAACTAAAAAAACAAGGCTTCGAAAAGCCTTGTCTCCCAATGAAAATTCGCAAGCAAGCCTATAAGCCGAGTTCTGTATTTGATAATCATCTGTCTAGGTCCAGTATTACTAAAGGACTCAAGCGGCGCACCCGGGGACGAGACGAGCAGCCTCTTCATGTCCCTCTATTCGGCCTTGCATCAAGTGGGGTTTACATAGCCGCAAAGTCACCAATGCGCTGGTGAGCTCTTACCTCACCTTTCCACCCTTACCTCAATTGAGGCGGTATCTCTCTGTTGCACTTTCCTTAAGGTCACCCTCACTGGGAGTTACCCAGCACCCTGCTCTATAATGCTCGGACTTTCCTCTCCTGACTTACATCAGCAGCGATTATCTGGCTTACTTGCTCATTTATCATATCAGAGTTTTCTTGATTTGTAAAACGAAGCGCTCTCCGATGATATGAATTGAATTCAATTGAATTCATATCTAAGTATTTACTCTACGGCCAATGACTTTCTATCTGAAAAGCATCAGATGAACTTATAAGGATCTTCTTCTCTTTCAGAGAAGAAATAGGGCACATCGTGTACAGCAGAAAATTCTTTCATCATTTTCTCCATGATTTTAAAGAATACTTTTTTCTCGGAGAAAAAATGCCCAGGATCCACTACAGCTATCCCTTGCTCTTCCAGTTCCTGCACATGATGATATGTTGTATCTCCTGTCAGTATACAGTCGGCCCCTTCTCTCAAAGCTTGACGGATATACCCCTGACCACTGCCATTAATAATGGCCACACGTCTGATGGTTTGGCCTGGATTCCCTACATATCTCAAGTTTTGAACTTCAAGAACCTTTTTAGTTTTCTCAATAAAGTCAATGAGTTTTACAGGTCTTCTAAGATACACAATTCTTCCGATACCTGAATCAAAATCAAAAGGACACTGTTCAATAATATCATAATCAATAAAATCAAACATACGCACAATTGTATCATTCATGCCATCTTTCACTGAATCCAGATTCGTATGCGCAGCGTACACAGATATATCATTTTTAATCAGTTCAATGATCTTTCTTCCCTGAAGGGTTTTATTGGTAACGGTGGTTGGCTTGATAAAAAGCATAGGATGATGAGAAACAATCAGGTTCGCTCCTCTTTCTTTTGCCTCTTGAATCACATCCAAGGTGGTGTCCATAGAAAACAAAATCCCTTTCAATTCAGCCTTATCATCACCCACCATGAGTCCCACATTATCATAATCTTCCTTATAAGAAACGGGTGCATGGGATTCCACAAGCTTCATAAAATCCTTAACATAAGTACTCATCTCTAATTCTCCTTAGCTCTGTCATTTTATGGTTAAGACGTTCCATCTTTATCTTCGCATTCTCTGTGGTCCCATGAATCTTTTCAGAAATAACTGTCAGCTCCTGAATTTTTGACTCAATATACACCTTCATCAAAGGATGCTTCTTCTCTAGTAATATGTTCCCGATAGAGTAGTCACAAATAGACGGATTAGGATCCATCTTTTTTTTAGATACTCTCACCAAAAAATACTCATAAAATCTTCGTTCCTCTTGTACCAGATCCTCATCCATAATCTCAAAATTATTCTGGTACAAGTATCTTCTCAGTATTTCAGGGTTCTGTGCTGGCTGCAGAAGCAAAAAATCAAACAGATCAACCACAGGCCGAGCTGATTCCAACAGTTCCACCATGAGTATTCCTCCCATTCCAGCGAGAATTGCTCCATTTGCTTCACCAGGTGCCAGCGTCTCAAATCCATTTCCTAACCGAAAGCTCATAAACTCTGATTGACCTTCCTCTTCAGCATTTCTCCTAGCTTTCTCCAGAGGCATCGCTTTATTGTCAGAAGCAATACCCTTTTTAATTTTCCCCTTTTTCAACAGTGAAATCAATGCAAACCCATGATCCGTACCAACATCTGCCACAGTGTGGCACATGGGCACCATCTCAGAAACTTTTTGCAATCTTTTGCTCAGATCCATATATGCTCCTTTAATTCAGTATAATTCTTTTCAATTATACCATCTATTCTACAGAAATACTGGTATAAGAACATTTGCCAGATTCAGCAGCAGTAATGATGAAATAACAAGCGGAATCAGCATTACTCTATAATAGTAAATTCGATCAATCCGCTCATAGACCTTTCCTCCAAATAAGACCAGCAAATTCAGAAAGAAAGCGCTACTACCAACCATTACGATTCTATCAAGAAAAACCTTCACAGGCAAATAAGAAATTGTTGAAGCATCCAGTTGATGTGTGGACATATATTCTGGTAGAGAATTCTGATAAAACAGAATTAGAGGCACTCCAATATAGGTTAGAATCATCAATGTATTCAGAATAAAATACTGTTTCAGTTTTTCATCACTTTCCAGAATATCGGATTCCAAAAGTGGTCTTTGAGGAAATTTTTCGGGAATTCCTTTTTTCAGCAGCGCTTGTGAGAATGCTGCCATATTCTCTGGGGATATGGCATAATTCCTATAATCCGTACCAAAATATATGGTCTTTCTAGAACTGGTAATGTACATATCAACTTTCCCAAGTCCTCGCATATACCCTTTTCCCACTGAAAATCTCTTGCTTAGCATTCCTGCCAAACCGCTGTGGTTGAGTAACGTGATTCTCTCTGTAAAAAAACGGATATCTTTTAAGGGAATGGTATGATTTAAAAATCTGAAGACACTTCCAATAACAATGTTATCGTCATTTATTTCATAATACAGCGTCTTCAAAAGAACAAAGTAATAACCTGACAGTATAATAAGTATAAACATCAGAAGCATCATAAGACTTTTCAACAGAATACTCTCGCTGAAACGCAAAATAAAGCCCATTGTCACTAAAAAACCAATGAGTGTCATAATCAGATTATTCATGAACTGGGATCGTTCAGGATAAAATTTCATTCTCATCACCTATTGTAATTATAGCATATAATGGCTCATTGCCTGGTTTCCTGAGCTATTTCCAAAATAATATAACAGACTGAATATATTGAGCAGCACCGATACCTTTGATTTTATGCCCTCTGAGAGGAATCAGATACTACCTTCTTCATCATTTCTAACTGCACCCTGCATCTCCTGTTTATATAGAACAAAAGCACCCGAAGGTGCTTATTTGTTAATCTAAATAATCCTTCAGCTTTTTGCTTCTGGATGGATGTCTTAGTTTTCTCAACGCTTTTGCTTCAATCTGCCTGATTCTTTCTCTTGTGACATTGAACTCTTTTCCTACTTCCTCCAAGGTTCTGGAACGGCCATCATCTAGTCCAAAACGGAGTCTGAGCACTTTCTCCTCACGGGGAGTTAATGTATCCAATACACTGATGAGCTGTTCTTTGAGCATTGTAAATGCTGCTGCTTCCGCTGGAGCCAATGCATCATCATCTGGGATGAAGTCACCTAAATGACTGTCTTCTTCCTCACCAATTGGCGTTTCCAATGATACTGGTTCCTGAGCAATCTTCATGATTTCCCTTACCTTCTCAGGAGGCATTTCCATGATTTCCGCAATTTCTTCCGCTTGTGGAGCACGCCCAAGTTCTTGCAATAACTGACGTTCGATACGAATGAGCTTATTGATGGTTTCTACCATATGGACTGGAATTCTGATGGTACGCGCTTGGTCTGCAATCGCTCTAGTAATTGCCTGACGGATCCACCAAGTAGCATATGTTGAGAATTTAAACCCTTTTGTGAAGTCAAACTTTTCAACAGCCTTAATCAGTCCTAAGTTACCTTCCTGAATTAGGTCTAGAAACAGCATACCTCTTCCTACATATCTCTTAGCTATAGAAACAACGAGTCTTAAATTTGCTTCTGCGAGCTGTTTTGCGGCATACTCATCGCCAGCTTCAATTCGTTTCGCCAAAGCAACTTCTTCTTCTGATGTGAGAAGTGGTACCTTACCGATTTCTTTCAGATACATTCGGACAGGATCATCAATTGCCACACCTTCCGGAACTGAAAGATCAATTTCTGTATCTTCCTCTTCTTCCACATCTCCGATGATTTCAATGTTCAAACCCTCGAGGGTTTCATAAATCTTATCAATCTGATCTGGAGAAAGATCAATTTCCTGAAGTTCATCAAGAATTTCCTTCTCTGTGATGTTTCCGGCCTTCTTGCCTTTGTCGATTAATTTCTTAACCACTGACATCTGATATTCTTTATCTTGTACTTTCTTTTCGTCCTTATTGATATCATCTAAAACATCATCACTGTCCAGATTCTCTTCATCATCGTGCGTCTCGTCCTTCTTTGGAACAGCTTTTTTCTTTCGCACTTTTGTAGACGCAGGCTCTTTTGCAGTGCCTGCGACAGAAGCAGCGCTCACACTTTTCGCCGACTTCTTTGCTTTTGGTTTCTGTACCTCTTCCTGATTCTCTGTCACCAGATCCTCAACAACGCTCTCCATATTGTCTGTACTTATTTTCTTTTTTGTAGCCATATCAATACCTCCCTAAAGTCTTTTGAAGAGAAATCAGCTCATTAGCAAGTTTTACCGACTCTTCAAAATTTCCGGCTTTTTCTAAAGCCTTTATTTCTTGCTGTAATTTTTTTTGTTTTATTTTACCCTTATAATGATTGATTGTTTTTAAGAAGTCATCAATAAGAACTTCTACATCCACCTCAGGTATGTCTGCTACCTGTCCAATCAGTGACCATTCTTTCGAACTTTCCGCATCATTGCATTGGCTCAACATATAACTTTGAAGACTGACTTCTCCTTCTTCATAACTTTCTAGAATCCGGTATATCTTCTGATGTGCTGGTACAATGAAATCACTTAAACTGATTCGTTCGCTGAGATAAGAACGGTTCTCAGATAAAATCTTAAGAAGATTCCTCTCTGCTTTCACATGCCCTTGCTCAATATATACAGCAAGATTCTCTGGATACGACACTTCCGATGAAGAATTTTCATTCTGACTTCCCATGTACTTTCTAATGGCTCGTTCAGAAATGCCTGCATCTTCCGAAACCTTCTGCATATATACCTCTTTCTCAATAGGATCCAGTTCATTCAATATTTCGGCAATCCGTTTCGTATAAGTAATCCGCCCCTCATCAGAATCAAGATTAAGTCCTTCTTTCTCCTGAAGCAGTTTGTAATCCATCAGCGGCAATGCATTTTCAAGTAACTTCAAAAACCCTTCCGCTCCTTGTTCACGTACATAATCATCCGGATCTTTTCCTTTTGAAATTTGCACAACCTTTACCTTCACACCTTCTGCCTGGAGAATTTCCAGACCTCTTACGGTTGCCTTTTGTCCAGCTGTATCTGCATCATAGCAGATGTAGACTTCTTCAGAATTTCTTCGTAAAAGCCTCCCCTGAATCTTAGTTAATGCTGTTCCTAGAGAAGCAACTACATTTTGAATGCCTGCTTGGCTTAAACTGATTAAATCCAAATACCCTTCTACCATAATAAGGCTCGTTTCTTTGCTGTTTTTCTTCGCAAAATTCAATCCATATAAATGGGTGCCTTTATTGTAAATGGGTGTTTCTGGAGAATTCAGATACTTGGGTTTTGTATCATCAAGAACTCGTGCCCCAAAAGCAATCACTCTTCCTCGAATATCAAAAACAGGAAAAATAATCCTGTTTCTGAACCGGTCATATACCTTGCCCTTTTCACTCTTTGTTGCTAGGCCGCACTTAACGATATCCTCTTCTTTATATCTTCTGGAACGAAGATATTTCAGTAAACTGTCCCAGGAATTCAGTGCATAGCCTAATCCAAAAGATCTTATGGTTTGGTCCTTTATCCCTCTTTTATAGAGATACTCCCGAACTTCTTTATTATTCGAGAGATTCTGAAAGAAAAATCGTGCTGCATCTACATGCATCTTATAAAAAACCTCAAGTCTATCCTTTTCTCTTTTCTTTTCAGGGCTCTCCTCAAATGGGATGTTTGCCCTCTCAGCAAGGATTCTCAAAGCCTCATTAAACCCAAGATTACGGGTTTTCATGATGAATGTGATGACATTTCCTCCTTCACCACATCCGAAGCACTTAAAAAGCTGCTTATCCTGTGTGACACTAAAGGAGGGCGTTTTTTCATTATGAAATGGACACAATCCCCAGTAGTTTCTACCTGATTTTTTAAGCGGCACGGTTTCAGAGATAACATCTAGTATATCGTTGCTGTCTTTAATTTTTTCAATGATCTCTTCAGACACGTACAATGCATTCACACCTTTTCTTATTAGTCCCAAACATAAATTATACCATTAACCTCAGTAGATGACAATTTTGGGCACAAATATCTGATTGAACAGAATTATGGCATAATCATCCGTCATTCCAGCAATATAGTCTGCCACCGCACGCTCTTTCCCCTCTTCATCGGCAATGATCCGATACAGTTCAGGCATCTCTTCTATTCTCTTCAGAAAATAATCATAGAGCTGTCCCAGGAGAAATTTGGCTTTATCTCTCTCCTCTTTCAAATGCTCCCCGTTATAGATATTCTTAAATAGAAATGCTCTAAGACCATATAGAGCGTTGAAGGTATCTTCAGGTAGAGCTACTGTGAAATCCCCTTTAGAAATATTTCTATTGGTCTCATCCACCAACTTGCGTACTAGTGTATCTATTCTCTTGCTGTGGGTATACCCCAGAACTTCAATATGTTCCTTTGGTAAGTCTGAAATATTCAATAAACCAGCACGGATAGAGTCGTCGATATCATGATTGACATAAGCGATTTTATCAGCAAACCGCGCAATCTGTCCTTCAATCGTGCTGCTGGCTTCGGCAGATTTCAGACCGCTATGATGCAACACTCCATCTAGCACCTCAAAAGTTATATTAAGTCCTTTTCCATCTTTCTCAAGCTTCTTCAAAACACGTACAGACTGCTCATTATGCCTGAAGCCCCCAGGCAGTCTTTCATCCAGTACTTCTTCTCCATTATGAGCAAATGCAACATGACCAAGATCATGGCCTAATGTTATGGCTTCAACCAGATCTTCATTCACAGCGATGCCACGAGCAATGGTTCTTGCTATTTGTGAGACCTCAAGTGTATGCGTTAACCTCGTGCGATAATGGTCGCCAGTGGTTTTGATGTATACTTGAGTTTTGTGCTTTAATCTTCGAAAGGATTTTGAATGTATGATTCTATCACGGTCATGCATAAAGCATGTACGATATGAATCCAGTTCTTCTTCCACTTCTCTTCCTTTTGAGTTTTTGGAAAAACAGGCCTCTTTAATCAAAGTCAGTTCTTCGTTTTGTTCAATTCTCTCTCGAATACTCAATATTCCACCCCCTATATTTTATTATTCTACAAAAATCCCTTGAATCCTTTATTTGTATTCGAAGGATACCACTATATAACTATTATGCTTCTATGTATTTTCACTCATTCATGAATTTACTATGTAAATAAAATATAAATAAAAAAACTTGCTGCTAAGCAGCAAGTTTTATATAGACTTAGTAAAACATAATCCATGTCAGGAGGGCAAAGAAAGCATAGAAACCGACAACAATCGGGAACAGATAGGTAGCCATCGCAAATGCCATTGCCATCAGATCTCCTCTTTCAAGCTTTACATCTGCTTCCATATCGGGCTCCACATCATCAAATCGATGTTTCCCAAAAATCTGCATAAGATTATCCCTCCTTTTGAACCTATGAGTTACAAATTTTATATTTCGCCTGCAAAGTGACAAGCAACAAAGTGATTTGGATTCTTCACTGGATTAAACTCTCTGAGTATTGGAATCTGCTCTTTACAGATATCCTTTGCATAAGGACATCTTGTATGGAACTTACATCCAGGTGGAGTATTTACATTACTTGGAAGTTCACCAATGATTGGCTCCATTTTTCTTAGATGTGTTGGATCAGGAACTGGAATCGCTGCTAGGAGTGCTCTTGTATATGGATGCGTTGGCTGATCATAAAGCTCATGCTTGCCAGCTAACTCAACCAGAGAGCCTAGATACATAACTCCAATTCTGTCACTGATGTGTTTTACAACACTAAGGTCATGGGAGATAAAGAGATAAGATAATCCCATTCTTTCCTGAAGGTCCATCATCAGATTCAGAATCTGTGATTGAATTGATACGTCAAGAGCTGAGACTGGCTCATCTGCCACGATGAAATCTGGATTTAAAGCAAGAGCTCTAGCAATTCCAATTCTTTGTCTCTGTCCGCCAGAGAACTGATGAGGATATCTATAGATGTGATATGGTGAAAGACCACACATCTCGATAATCTCCATTACTCTGTTCTTATACTCTTCTCCAGGCTTTACAAGATTATGGGAGAGTAATGATTCACCCACAATGTTACTTACATTAAGTCTTGGGTTCAGAGAGCTGTATGGATCCTGGAATATCAGCTGCATTTCACGTCTCAGTGACTTCAGCTGAGCTCCCTTAAGTGTTGCAATATCACCATCAATGGCTTTACCATGATAGATAATCTGCCCATCTGTTGGGTCATATAGTCTTACGATGGTTCGTCCAAGGGTAGATTTTCCACACCCTGATTCTCCTACGAGCCCGATGGTCTCCCCTTCGTTCAATTTGAAGGTTACACCATCTACAGCCTTGATAAAGGACTTTTTACCAAAAGCACCAGATTTCACTGGGAAATATTTTTTAATATCATTTACTTCAAGCAATACTCTATTATTCTCGTTCATATTTCCCTCCTACTTATCTTCGTACAAGAAGCACTTAACCTGATGCGTCTCACCGTTTTTCTCTTTGTCTATGAAATATACTCCAGGTTCTTCCTGCCAGCATTTATCCATGGCAAACTTACATCTTGGTGCAAAGTAACAACCCTTTGGAAGTTCCATAGGATTAGGAACAACACCTTCTATACTGTTCAGTCTCTTCTTCTCTGATTTAAGATCTGGAATGGAATCCAGAAGTCCTTGAGTATATGGATGCTTCGGATTACCATACAGTTCTTTAACCTCTGCTGACTCTACAACTTTTCCAGAATACATAACAATGACATCATCTGCCATCTGTGCAACTACTCCTAAATCATGAGTAATCAGCATGATCGCAGTGTTGGTCTTCTCTTTCAGATCATTCATCAGAGACAGAATCTGCGCCTGTATTGTTACATCCAATGCAGTAGTAGGTTCATCAGCAATAAGTACTTTAGGATCGCAGGCAAGGGCCATGGCGATCATTGCTCTTTGTCTCATACCACCGGATAACTGATGTGGGTAGTCGTAAACTACTCTCTCAGCTCTTGGAATACCAACAAGCTTCAGCATATTTACTGCTTTATCATGAGCCTCTTGTTTACTTAAATCCTGATGAAGTTTTATCGACTCGATAATCTGATCTCCAATTCTAAATACAGGGTTTAAGGAAGTCATTGGCTCCTGGAAAATCATAGAAATTTCATTTCCTCTGATTTTTCTCATTTCTTCCACAGGAAGCTTTACGATGTCTTTATCCCCATACATAATACTTCCGTCAACAATATTACCATTCTTATCAATAAGCTTAAGAATACTCATGGAGGTAATGCTCTTTCCGCATCCGGATTCTCCAACAATACCTAGAGTTTTCCCTTCATACAGGTCAAAATTTACACCGTCTACAGCCTTAACAACACCCTTATCTGTGAAGAAGTGTGTCTTAAGGTTTCTTACTTCTAATACTTTCTTCATAATCAACCCTACCTAATTTCCTTTGGATCAAAAGCATCTCTCAGCCCTTCACCAAGCAGATTTATACTCAACACAGTCAACATAATCATTACACCGGGTGGTACCCAAAGCCATTGCATATTTCTGAATACATCTGAGTTTCTGGCTCTTTCAATCATATTACCCCATGTTGGTGTCGGAGGTGTTACTCCAAGACCCAGGTAAGATAAGCTTGCCTCAGTCAGAATTGCACCAGCCATTCCAAGTGTTGCACTTACAATTATATATGCATATGTATTTGGAAGAAGGTGCTTGGCAATTCTGGATCTCGTGGAAAGTCCCAGGATTTCAGTAGCTTGCATAAACTCCTGCTCTCTAAGAGATAGAATCTGTCCTCTGACCATTCTAGCAAGGCCTGGCCAGCTTAAGATACCAATCAGGAACATAACAAGGTACATCTTGTATTTTGATTCCACCCACATGAGTGCACCAGAAATGGTAATAACAGTTGGAGTAAATGGGATGGAGTAAACAATTTCCGCAAATCTCATCAGGATATTGTCTACAATTCCGCCATAATAACCAGCAACTCCACCAACCAGTGCTCCAATGAGAACGGTGAATCCAGCTGCAATCAAACCAACCATAATAGATGTTCTGCCGCCTAGGAACAGTCTAGTAAATACGTCTCTTCCCTGCTCGTCCGTACCTAGCCAGTACTTACCAGATGGTGGCAACTTCTTGTCATCCAGTATAAAATCATTCAGTTCAAACTTAGAAAATATCGGTACAAAAATGATGGCCACTATTATTAGTATAAACAATATTGCACCGAACATTGCTGTTTTATTTTTCTTAAATCTACCCCAGGCAATCATCCATGGTCCTACGATATTGGCAGCTTGGGTAGTTTTCTCATAGTTTTTCTTATTGTCTTCCATAATAAACCCTCCTAACTAACCTTTACTCTAGGATCCACCAGTGCATAACTGATGTCAGCAAGCAGATTTCCTGCAAGCATGAGCACTGCGTAGAAAATATTGATTGCCATAACTAATGAAGTATCCTGTTTAAAAATTGCTTCATGTAGGGTATTTCCGATTCCTGGCCATTTAAAAATGGTTTCAAGGATCAGAGAACCACCAAATAATGAAGGAATGTAGCTACCAAGCAATGTAACAATCGGTAAAAGAGCATTTCTAAATGCATGCTTGTAAATAACAACTTTCTCAGAAAGTCCTTTGGATCTTGCGGTTCTGATGTAGTCCTGATTAATTACTTCAAGTACTGCATTTCTCACATATCTAGTCAAACTAGCAAGAGATGAGATAACAAGTACAATCAGAGGCATAATCATATGTCTTCCTACGTCTACAATTTCTGCCCACAAACTAGGATATCCACGTACAACCATCATTGGATCTCTCATTAATGTCAGTGGAAGCTTCAATGGAATTCCAACGAAGAAAATCAGAATCATCGCAAAGAAGAAGGAAGGCATGGAAACACCAATTAGGGAAAATACCGTCCAAAAATTATCGAAATTGCTATATTTATTTACTGCAGACTTTATACCAACTGGTATTGAAATCGCAAAAGCAAAAATCATCCCTATAAAGTTGATCAAGAAAGTATTCCAAACACTTTCTCCAATGATATCTCTAACTGGCGCTCTTTTCAGAATAGAACGTCCAAAGTCCCCTTGCAGAGTTCTTCCCATCCAGTTAATATATCTTTCTACAATATTTCCATTTAATCCAAGCTGTTCTTTTAACGCTTGTTGCTGCTCTGCAGTAACACCTGACCCAACACCCAAGTAGGCTTGGACAGCATCACCTGGCATAAGCTCCATAATTCCGTAGATGACCATGGAAATCACGATCATAACAGGAATCAGGTGCAGCAATCTCCTTGCTATATATTTTAACATTGTTTCACTCCCCATAGCTCCTATATATTTTTGTAGTAGAAAGGCAGTCTGAAACAGACTGCCTTAATACTTCTAAATTAGAATAATATTCTATTCTTCGATGTAAGCATCCTTTACAGCCTTTGTCCACTGATACAGTGAGCTGGTCTTGAAATTCTTAACCTTTGAATTGTAAAGATCAAAGTAGGTATTTGCATAAACTACGATCTTTGGCATTTCTTCATTTAGAATCTTTACAACTTCAGCATAAAGTGGCTTAGCTTCTTCTGGATCCATAATCTTTCTAGCTTCATCAAGAAGTCTGTCAACTTCAGCATTCTTGTATCTTGAAGTGTTGTCCTTACCTGAACCTACATCACTTGAGTGGAACTCAGAGTAGATGGAGTCTGGGTCAGCACTTGTGATAGAAGTTGCAAGGAAGAACAAGCTCCACTTGTCAACGTTCGCATCAGAGTTGTAGATAACATAATCAAGAATGGTGTTGAATTCCAGGTAAGAAATATTCAGCTTAACGCCGAGTTCCTGTCCCCATGATTTTTCCCACATTGGGATAAGTGTAGCAAGAATGTCATGTTCTGGCATTGCAGCGATGTTCAGCTCTAAAAGCTTTCCATCCTTAGCTCTGATTCCGTCTGCTCCAACTACCCAACCAGCTTCATCCAGAATGGACTTAGCTTTTTCGATATCATAGGAGTAGTCAATCAGGGAGCTAACCAGTTCATCACTCATTACCCAAGAAATCTGGGAGAATGGATGATTCTGTGTGGAAGCCAGTACTAATCCTGAGTCTGGATCTTTGTAATAGCTGTTTACGAAGGATTCTGTGTCAAAAGCATAAGTAAGAGCCTGTCTTACTGCTACTTCTGCAGTTGGTCCAGCTTCTGTATTAAAGTTAACATAACCGTAACCGGATCTTGGATATTCGTTGATGGAGAATCCACCATCTCTAGCTTCCTTGATCTTAGCTGGTTCGATAACACCGTTCAGAAGGTCAACTTCACCGTTCATCAGCTGAACGATATCTGTGGACTGGTCTACGAACTGAAGAAGGATTTCCTTAATCATGTAGCCTTCGCCCTTGAAGTTGTCATTTCTAACGAGGTAGATAAACTGAGCTTCTGTGAAGTTGTCCAGCTTGTATGGTCCTGAACCAACAGGAGCTGCGGACTTTTCTTCAACTGGAGCTGTATTCTTGTATGTTACGCCTTCACCATAGTAGTGTTCTGGCATGATAGCAAATGTTGTGTTCGCAAAGTTTGTTCTCTTGCCTTCAGCAAAAGTAAATGTTACTTTGTAGTCTCCATCTGCAACAACACCTGGGAACTCTTCGGTTTCGCCAGCTGCATAAGCTTCATAACCTTCAAGGTCCTTAACTACTGAACCGTATCTTCCAGTGTAGGAAGGGTCGGAGAGCAGCTTGTACGTCCAAACTACGTCATTAGCTGTAAGTGGTTCTCCATCAGAGAATACAACGTCTTCTCTCAGATTGAATGTAATAACCTTACCATCTGGAGAGATATCCCAATCTTTAGCAACAACAGGAATGTATTCATCCCCTTCAAAGTTAAGTGTAGCAAGTCCTTCAAACACGAGATCTACTACATATCCGTCATAGGATGAGGAGTAGTATGCTGGATTGAAGTTACCTGATGCTTCAGTGATACCAACCTTCAATGTACCGGATGGTTCACCTGATGGTTCTTCTGGTACAACTGGAGTTTCGGTGCCTGGAGTTCCCCCTGGTGTCTCAGGAGTCTCTTCTTTAGGACTGCAAGCAGTAAATACAACTGACATAACCAGTGTAAGTGCTAACAGTAAGCCTATTCTCTTTTTTGTCATTCTTTCTTCCTCCTTGAATAATCTTTTATTTTAAGCTGATGTCTCCAACAGCTAAAAACCGAACAATATGTAATTGAGAATGTGTTGCTTAAGATATTACTCATTTTATTATAAAACGTACAATTTATCAACTAATTTTTAATAAAAGTTCATAATCTCTGATTTTTGACTCAAAAATAGAACGTTTTCTTAATCAATTTATCAGTAAACAAGTACAATGGAACATTTTTACTGAAAATAAGCCAATAAATAGTGCACTTTTTTAACAAATCATAATTCAACTTATTAGGCATAATTATTTACTTTTCAAATAACGAGAGCTGATCTGGTCAGATTTTGTCGTTACCAGCGTTTTCAATAATGTAATAAACAGAAACAAAAATCATCAATCAATAAAGCTTAGTCCTATTTTACCACAACATATGGAAAACAGAAACTTTTTGTTTATACTATATTCATAATCTGACAGATTTCACGGATTCTGTATTGGTCGTTTATTGCTATTTTCATCAGTAATACCGCTTCTATACATAGAAATTGATAACACTTGCATCTCATTACTGGTAATCTTGATAATTAATGAGTTTTTAATTTTTTTTTTGAACTTATTATAGGATAATAGTTACCATATTATAAATAATATGCAGAAAAAGTCATAAGTATTCAAATACAGATTTAAGTTTTTGTATTTTAGGAGGTTACTATGCTCTATTTAAATGTTTACATGCTGTTAATAAATGTCATTGGTTTCGTTTTTATGTTATATGACAAGCAATCAGCAAGAAAATCAATACGAAGAATTCCAGAAAAAACCTTGTTTACTTTCGCATTTCTCGGAGGAAGTGCTGGCGTCTTTCTTGGAATGCTGTTTTTCAGACATAAAACCAAACATATAACTTTTACTTTGCTCATTCCTTCGCTGACAGCAGTCCATATAATCGTATATTTCTTTATAAGAAATACCCTTTTCTAGTAGATAACACAGTCAGCCAAATCGGTTGAGTGTCTGTAAACGTTTCCTGTTCTTTTCTCATTATCGCTTTGTAAATGTTTACTTATACTAATTCTATTCATTATTGTAATCATCTCTTTATTCTATTGCTGAGCTTGGCGCAAGTTCACTAGAAACCAAGATGTTGATATAGTGGTTCTAATTATAACGCCTCACCTTAACATAAGCATAAACTCATAAAAATATCACACTTCATGTACCTCAAGTACATCTTCCATCACAATATTAATCTTACTATTCAATGTGAACCTTTCTTTTGCTGCACACTTCCTTATCATCATAAGCGCCTTATGAAGGATTTAATCTAGAGTTCTGTTGGCCTGTTCCTGTCATGATTTTTTTCACCTGGGTTCGGATTGAAGTTTTTCCTGAGATAACACATTCCCACAAATTGTATGGACTATATGGAGATTTAGAAGTTTCACTTAGTCCAAACTAAAAGAAAAGAGGATAATACAGCTGTCGTCACAGCCATATCATCCTCTTTTTTAAATTGAATCAGTGAATCGTATCACTAAATGAATTACTTTCTTGGGTTCTTAACCTGAGCCTGCGCTGCAGCCAATCTAGCTACAGGTACTCTGAATGGTGAACAGGAAACATAATCCAGTCCGTTTTCATGGAAGAAGTGTACAGAGGATGGATCTCCACCGTGCTCTCCGCAAACACCAAGCTTAAGGTTTTCCTTAACGCCTCTACCCTTTTCAACTGCGATCTTCACAAACTGTCCAACACCAGTCTGGTCAAGCTTTGCAAATGGATCAAAGTCATAGATCTTCTTATCATAGTAGTGCTTCAGGAATGTTCCAGCATCATCTCTAGAGAATCCGAAGGACATCTGTGTAAGGTCATTGGTTCCGAAGGAGAAGAAATCAGCTTCTTTTGCGATTTCATCAGCTGTTACACAAGCTCTTGGAATCTCAATCATGGTACCAACCAGATACTTCAGTTCAACGCCCTTTTCAGCGATGATGGCATCAGCTGTTTTCTTAACGATGTTCTTTACATACTTCAGCTCGTTTACTTCACCTACCAGCGGAATCATGATTTCTGGAACAGTATTCCATCCCATTTCCTCATTTACTTCGATGGCAGCTTCAATAACTGCTCTTGTCTGCATTTCTGCAATCTCTGGGTAAGAAATTGAAAGTCTGCAGCCTCTATGACCCATCATTGGGTTGAACTCGTGCAGTTCAGAGATAACATTGTTTAGATCTTCTACGGACATTTTCAGTTCGCTTGCAAGATCTGCAATTTCCTTTT
Source organism: Proteiniclasticum ruminis DSM 24773 (assembly GCF_000701905.1). GTDB lineage: Bacteria > Bacillota > Clostridia > Clostridiales > Clostridiaceae > Proteiniclasticum > Proteiniclasticum ruminis. The sequence continues at coordinate 313,336 of NZ_JNKC01000001.1, forward strand.
CCTTGGTTGGAAGGAACTCATGAAGTGGTGGATCCAGGAATCTTACAGTTACTGGATGTCCCTGCATAGCCTTGTAAATCCCCTTGAAGTCACCCTTCTGCATTGGGAGAAGCTTCTCAAGAGCGACTCTTCTTGCTTCTTCTGTTCTAGCTACGATCATTTGTCTCATGATGAAGACTCTGTCTTCTGCAAAGAACATATGCTCGGTTCTTGTCAGACCAATACCTTCTGCCCCAAACTTGATGGCTTGTTCAGCATCATGTGGTGTATCCGCATTTGTTCTAACCTTGAGTGATCTGATTTCATCAGCCCAGGACATGAAAGTACCAAAGTGTCCAGATATTTCTGGTTCAACTGTAGCAATGTTTCCTTCATATACGTCACCAGCGCTTCCATCAAGGGAGATATAATCATCAGAAGAGTATACCTTTCCATTGACAGTCATGGTCTTATTCTTTTCGTCAACTTTGATTGAACCTGCTCCAGCTACGCAGCATGCCCCCATACCTCTAGCAACTACAGCAGCATGAGAAGTCATTCCACCTCTAACAGTCAGAATACCTTCTGCAGCGATCATTCCTTCGATATCTTCTGGTGAAGTCTCCTGTCTAACAAGAATAACTTTTTCACCAGCTTCGTGTCTTTCTTTAGCTTCAAGAGCGGAGAATGCAATCTTTCCTGTAGCAGCTCCTGGAGATGCTGGAAGTCCTGTTGCAATAATCTCATGCTTCTTCATTTCTTCTGTGTCGAATGCTGGATGAAGCAGTGTGTCCAGCTGCTTTGGATCCATCATAAGAATCGCCTGTTCTTTTGTAACAAGTCCTTCTTCGACCATATCAACGGCAATCTTTAAAGCTGCCTGAGCAGTTCTCTTACCATTTCTTGTCTGTAGGAAGTACAGTTTTCCTTCTTCAATGGTAAACTCCATATCCTGCATATCGTGATAATGGTTTTCCAGCTTGTTTACGATGTCAACAAACTGATTGTATGTTTCAGGCATCTGCTTTTCAAGTTCTTCAATTGGCTGTGGTGTTCTGATACCAGCAACAACGTCTTCACCCTGTGCATTCATCAGATACTCAGCAAAAATCTTTCTTTCTCCTGTAGCAGGGTTTCTGGAGAATGCTACACCAGATCCTGATGTCTCACCCTTGTTTCCAAACACCATTTCCTGTACGTTAACAGCGGTTCCCCAGCTGGAAGGAATATCATTCATTCTTCTGTAAATATTTGCTCTTGGGTTGTCCCAGCTTCTGAATACAGCAGTAATGGACTCAATCAGCTGTGCTCTTGGATCCTGTGGGAAGTCTTCTCCCTTTCTTTCCTTGTAGTAGTTCTTAAACTTCACTACAAGTTCTTTCAGATCATCAGCAGATAGTTCGGTGTCAAGTTCTACGGCCTTTTCTTCCTTCATTTCATGAAGAATTTCTTCAAAGTCCTTCTTGTCAACATCCATAACTACGTCTGCAAACATCATGATGAATCTTCTGTAAGAGTCATAAGCAAATCTTTCATTGCCAGTTTCCTTAGCAACAACTTCAACTGTCTCATCATTCAGACCAAGGTTCAGGATAGTGTCCATCATACCAGGCATGGAAGCTCTTGCACCTGAACGTACAGAAACAAGCAGTGGATTAACTGTTCCACCAAATGATTTTCCTGTAACTTCTTCAAGCTTGTTCATGGTTGCATGAATCTCTTCGATGATTTCAGGTGTAATAACCTTTTCATCATCATAGTATTTGTTGCAAGCCTCAGTAGTAACTGTGAATCCCATTGGTATTGGAATTCCGATGTTAGTCATTTCTGCCAGGTTGGCACCCTTACCTCCAAGGAGGTTTTTCATTGTAGCATCACCTTCACTAAAAAGGTATACATACTTCTTTGACATAGATTTCCCTCACTTTCAATCTTTTATGTGTAACCACATATATTTGAATCCGGTAGAACCGAGAGTTCACGAAATTATGAAGCAAAACGCTTCAAAATCCTCATATATTATAGCATAAGTCCTAAGTGAATTGTACAACATTTCTAATGGTTTTTAGTTTATTCATTAATTACTGGCGGTACAACCCATGGATACGATTACAGTCTGTGCTATAATATCCAATAAATCGACAAATTATAAGACCTCTCCATCATAACAGAGAAGTCTTAAGTAAAGATGAAGTTTATGCAAATTTAGTATAGATCTGAAGAGAAATATCCACCGAAATCATCTTCATGTTTATCCTCTTTTTTGAAATGGATTTTGTTGGTAAAGTCATCCATCTTTCTGGAAACCGAAACTTTTGACAGACTAAAAGCATTGGCCATTCCAAAAAATTTTGCTCTCAACGGTTTTGTCAGTTCTATTTCTCTACGGTCTGATTTCACTTTCACATCAATGCCAAGCAAGAATAACGCACCCACAGCACCTAATAAAATCTTTGGTTTCCGGGCCAGCAGTAAGGTCCCTATAACCGCCACAGGCAGAGGTGCTTCAAGCGATTGTCCTTTATAGGAAAAATCTACCATCTCTGATGTCGTCTTTCGAATACTCTCCACCGTCTTATCTTTATAATCGCGTATCTCATCAAATCTTTCATCTTTCAAGTTCTCGAGATAGATTACAGCTTCAAGTACATCATTTCCACTTTGTTCCAACGCATTTTTTGCTTCTTCATAAGTCACTTTCTTTCTTTTTCTGACCTCATCTACTTTCGCAAGCATTTCATTCTGCAGTTCCATCTTTTACCTCCTTATGGACTTTACATATATTTTAGCATATCCAGACTCTTAGGTTTACGCTGATAACTGTCTTTAATGATAAAGGATGTGATTCTTTGGAGTTCAGCCTTTACTGCAGGCTCCATCTGATAGTCCGCACTCTTGGTATATTCATTCCTCAAAAAGAACTCCGCTGCTTGGAGCGCTTCATTTGAAACAGCAAAGGGAACAGATTGACGTCCAATGCGGTATCCCGTCAAGGTGATGAGTTTGATTTCATAAACCAGCGTAATTACCTCAACATCTATTGCCTCAGACTCCAAGAGGTACAGTGCCGTCACCAGATTTCTGTAAAGATAAGGCTGCACTTCCTCATCCAATGTCACAATGTCAATCATTTCCAAAAAATAGGATGCATAAGTCAGAAGTTCCAAAGATGAAGTTACTTCAGAAAAACCGTGTATCAGAGTACCCTCATTGAAATTATAGAGTGATTTCCCCTTAAATAACAAGAAATCCCCAAAAATCATTGGACGTGTCATGAACTGGTACCGGTATTTAGGAGATCGTGCACCTTTACACAAAACAGAAACTTTACCAAGCTCTTCTGTAAAAATCCATAGAATCTTATCCTTTTCTTTGTAATCCATGGTTTTGATTACAATACCTTTTGCTTTCACCTGCATTATTCTTTATACCCAAGCTCCTTCAGTAGCGTCTGATTGTCTCTCCATTCCTTACGTACTTTTACAAAAGTCTTCAGATCCACTTTACCTTCCAGGTATACTTCCATATCTTCCCGAGCCCATGTCCCGATCTTCTTCAGCGTCTGGCCACCTTTGCCGATAATGATCCCCTTATGGGAGTCTTTCTCACAGATAATATCTGCTTCAATATACCAGTTCCCATTTTCTTTTTCCTTCATTGTTGTAATCTCAACAGCAATACCATGAGGTATCTCCTGTTGAAGAAGCTTCAATGCCTTTTCACGGATTGTTTCAGCCGCCATGAATCTCAAATGGACATCCGCCACCATATCTTCAGGATAATACATAGGACCTTCAGGCAGATATTTCTTCACAAGGGCAAGAATGTCTTCAGTATTCTTACCTTTCAGCGCTGAAATTGGAATGATTTCATTGAATTCTGCTGCTTTACCATAGAGTTCTAGAGTTTTAGCCACTCTATCCTGCGTGAACTCATCAATCTTGTTCACCAGGAGAAACTTAGGTGTTTTAAGCCCTTTCAGTTCTTCCAGAATAAGCGCATCACCAGGATGAATTTCTCCTGATGCAGTTGTGATGAAAATCACCAGATCAACTTGACTCAAGCTCTCCTTAGCAACATGAACCATATACTCACCCAGTTTATTCTTTGCTTTATGAATTCCCGGAGTGTCCACAAAGATAATTTGAGCATCGTCATCTGTATAAATTGCATTCATATTCTTTCTAGTAGTTTGGGGCTTGTTAGAAACAATGGATAACTTTGCTCCCATTAAATGGTTGATTAGTGTCGACTTTCCTACATTAGGCCTGCCTACAACTGTAATAAATCCTGATTTAAACATTTTTAACTTCCTTCTCTTTATCGAGGTCAATCTTAGTAAAAGCGCCTGGCAAAATATCTTCCATTGTTTTTACAATGTACTCTTCTTTGCTTTTTATTATAATGATCGGAATTTCTTTGCTTTCAGCAAACTCCACAATTACTTGTCTGCAGATTCCACATGGATATGTAAAATTCTGGATATCCCCAACCACAGCAATGGCTTTAATTTTCTGATGCCCATGGGATACTGCATTGAATATCGCAGTACGCTCTGCACAGTTGGTAGCACCATAGGAAGCATTTTCAATGTTGCATCCACTGAATATGGAATCATCCTCCATAAGCACTGCAGATCCTACTTTAAAGCCTGAATATGGAACATAGGCATGTTCTCTGGCTTCGAGAGCTGCCTCAATCAATTTTTTGTACATATTATCCCTCATTTCTAAAATTTAGTAACCGAAAACTCTGAATAAAAGAATTGTAATGAGAAAGCCCAAAAGCCCTCCAACAAAAACTTCTTTAATTGAATGCACCTTCGAGTCTACTCTTGACTGCGCTACAATAAGTGCCATGATAAAACTGAGTGTAATGGCTATGGTGGAGTCAGACAGATAGCTGATGACTGTAGCCAAACTGAAGGCCACAGCAGCATGTCCAGATGGCATACCTCCTTTTAATGGCGTACCTTCTCCCACAACAGCTTTTGTGAGAATTACAGAAAGAGCCACAATAACAAGTATGACAATGACAAGATAAGGACTTGAATGTTTGACAAGCTGTACTCCCCGATAGGTAAATGTGGTGATTTCCTCCCAAAAGATAAAATAACCCACAGCCAATGCATTCACAGCTGTCAGAAGCACGGCTGCTGCTGCCGTGTTCTTGGCAATTTTTGCCAATGGATGATAGTGATTCGTAGTGGCATCAATAGCACTTTCTATCGCAGTATTCAGAAGTTCTGTGGCCATCACCAAGGTCATGCTGACAAATAGAATCAGAAGCTCAACCTTTGTGATATTGGTGAAAAGTGAAAAGAGTATAACCACAATTGCAGCGACCATATGAATCTTCATATTCCGCTGAGTTCTTACAGCATAGATGAACCCAGAAATCGCATAATTAAAACTGTCCAGTAGGCCCTTTAAATCCATTATAGCACCACCTTATTCACGGGTTATGTCTAGAGCCTGAAGAATCCGTTCTTCAGCTTCACGCATTCTTTGTTTATCTTTATCTGTCATATGATCATATCCCAGAAGATGCAGAATCGAATGTATCGTAAGATAGCATGCTTCCCTTTTGATAGAATGCCCAAACTCCAAAGCCTGTTCATTGGCTTTTTCCATGGAAAGCACCACATCGCCAAGAAGAAGAGCATCTCCGTCGTAAAATTCAGGACCAAATTTATAGTTCAGATATATGTCACCAAAAACTTTTCCTTCCTCATAGGAAATCATCGGAAAAGAAAGAACATCCGTCTCTTTGTCCATGTTTCTATACTCTCTATTCATTTCTTTTATCGTATCATTATCCACAAGAAGCATGCTGATCTCCGCTTCCTCTTCAACGCTCTGGTCTTTCAAAGTAAAAAGGATTGCTCCCTTTATGCTTTCCAGTAGAGATTCCGTAACCTCAATCTGATCTTGTTCATTTTCAATAATAATCATTGTTATCTCCTAACTGTTGGCTTTTTTTCTCTTATCCTCTGGATATTCGATTCGTTCATGATAAATAGAGCCAAATGTTTTCAAAAAGTTCTTTCTGATCTTTGATACATCACTGAAGGTAATGTCACACTCATCAAGCTGTCCATCCTCTAATTTGTCTTTAAATATCTTATAGACCATAGCTTCCACTTTCCCTTGAGTGGGATCTGAAATACTTCTGACCGCTGCCTCAACACTGTCAGCCAGCATCATAATCCCTGCTTCTCTGGTTTTGGGTTTAGGACCAGGGTATCGATAGTCCTCTTCCTTCACGGAATCTGGGTCTTCTGCATTATTCTTCATGGTCAGATAAAAATACTTCACAAGAGTTGTACCGTGATGCTGAGCGATCAGATCTTTGATTTCCTGTGGCAATTTTGCTTTTTCAGCCATTTCTAAACCAATCTTCACATGATTGATGATGATCAGCGTGGAGAGGTTTGGCGAGATTTCATCGTGAGGATTCTTAGACCCAATCTGATTTTCTTTAAAGAATTGAGGTCTTGAAAGCTTGCCGATATCATGATAGTACGCTGCAACGCGAAGTAAAATACTGTTCGCATGCAGCTCTTCAGCTGCAGCTTCCGCAAGATTTCCCACCATAATACTGTGGTGATATGTCCCAGGCGCCTCCATCTGAAGCCTCTTTAACAATGGATGATTTGGATTTGCCAGTTCCAGAAGCTTAATCTCTGTTACCACATTAAAGGTATTCTCAATGAGCGGCAAAAACCCAATCACAAGAATTCCGGATAAAATTACACCACTTGCAGCAAACAAGGAATTCCTTATGGAATCCGTGACAGAGTTGGACAGCAGGAACCCTAAAGAAAGTGAAACCACAAAAGTAACCACTGATATATAAAAACTTGACTTTAAAATATCATTTCTTTCTTCCACTTTATTGATAAAAATCACACTAAGAATAGATGTCAGCATCAGAAGAAGCAGAACCTGTACATTGAACCCCGTCACAATGCTTAGAAAAACAGCGCTATAAAGAGCCAAGCTTTGTCCCACACGTTTTTTCACAAGAATGGTCAAAAGCATTGGAAGGAATGTGTAGGGAACAATAAACGGACTGATGATCACCATCACCCTTGCTAAGGCCAGTGCAAGATTCATAAGAAGGAATATCAGCGCGATCTTTTTTGTGTCATCATAAATAACTTTATAAAAACGCATGAGATAAAAAACAATGATCAGATGAATACTGAGCACTGCAACAACTAAACCACTGTAGGGTAGAGCATTGAAGCCACTTTCACTGAGATATCCTAGTTCTGAGAGAATCTCCAGCTGATTGGCATTGACTGGATCCCCTTCTTTGACTATGGTCTGGTTCTTCTTGATGAGAACAGGGGTTATACTGTTTTCAGCTTCTTCCTTCAGTCTTGCTGTTGCTTCCTCATCATAGAAATAGTTTGGTTTCACTAAGGTCACTACAAACTGCTTGATGGCATTTTTCGCAGCCTCATTAAAACTGAAACTGTCCACAATATCAGACATTTCAGTTCTCGACCGGGTGATTTTGTTCTCATCATCTTCTTCTAATGGTGTCTCATATATTTTGTTGATTCCATTATTTATTGTGTTTAAGGCATACCTCAAATCACTGTTGTCGATGGAAAGCAGTGCAAAGTATCCCTCTTGGCTTATCCCATATGTTCCGCGTTCCGACAAAACTGTGGCGATCTCATCCAAAGAAACCATAGGATTTCTGGAGTTGATGATTCCATTGAAGAAATCATTGCTTTCTTTCAGTGCATTTCTTCTTACTTCCAGTTCCTGGGTATACTGATTCTGAACAGAGGCTACCGCATCCTCAATTAAGGCTTTGGTTGTCACTTCATCCACCAAATCCACATTTGCTCTGAAATCAACAGGCGCAATATCTCCAACCTTAAGATCATACTTTTTATTCACGATACTCGTCAGAAGGATAATAAATGTTACGATGATGGATACTAGAAAAATTCCATATCTCCACCAGGTTTTTCTTTCTATTCTCATTGCAGCTCCTTATGTTATCGTATGTTTAAATATCAGGATATTCAGTGTATTACGTTCAATAACTAAATTTCTACTTCCATAGCATCTTCACTTTATTATATATTCAGTTTATCAAACTATGCTCTGAAATACCACTGATTGAACTCATATGTTCATGTCAACAACAACTCTGCCAACACCTTCAGAAGGATTCAAAAGCTCCTCTCGCAGCTCATTGAAAGAAATCACATTCTTCACTGTTCTTCCAAGATTCTCAGAATGCCAAGAGGTAGCAAGCTTTTTAAATATGTCATTTCTTATGGTATGGTCCACCATCACGCTATCGATTCCTTTTAAAGTAATTCCCCTTAAAATAAACGGAAAGACTGTACTCTCAAACCTGATTCCTGATAAGTTCCCACTGGTACAGACAATTCCACCGTATTTTACCTCCGTAAGAATATTCCCTAAGGCTTCTCCACCTGTTGTATCCAGTACCCCATCCCACTTCTCTGTGGATAAAGCTCTTCTTTTTTCCAGCAAACCATCAAATAACAGCACCTCATGAGCGCCTAGAGATTCCAGATACTCTTTATGCTCCAATGATCTCGTTGCAACTGATACCTTGGCACCTAGTTTATGAAGTATCAGCACGCCATGGGAAGAAACACCCCCACTTCCGCCTGTAACAAGAATCTTTTTCCCTTCGAGATTTCCAAGGACTTTCTCCATGGCATCCACAGATAAAGCTGCTGTGAACCCGGCAGTACCATAAATCATTCCGTCTTTCAACGTCATTTCCTCAGGGAGTCTGATCAGATGTTCCTGCTTTACAGCGACGGATTCCTGATACCCTCCTGGATGGTCTGTCCCATAGCCATATCCTGTGACCAGTACTTGGTCTCCAACAGAATAGTCTGGTGCTTTACTATCCACAACAATCCCCGAAAAATCAATTCCAGGAACCATTGGATATTTTCTCACCACTTTACTTGAAGCATCCACAGAAAGTCTATCCTTATAGTTGATGCCTGTATAAGACACCTTGATTCTCACTTCTCCATCTGAAAGATTCAGAAGATCTATATTTTGATAATTTAGTACAGAACCATCCTCCATCTTTTCCAATATCAATGCTCTTTTCATATGTTCCCCTTCCTCAAGTATTTTCCCTTTATTATATCCTTTTTCAAGATTTCTTACACCTTGTTTAGAGACAAAAAAACTCATCTTATTTCACAGAAACAAGATGAGCCATTTTTTATTTCGTTAAATAATTCTTCACCAGAGTGCTCACAAGTTTGCCATCGGCTTTACCTGTAATCAACGGCTTGAGTGCTGCCATGAGTTTCCCCATGTCTTTCATGTTATTTGCTCCGATTTCTTTAGCTGTATTCTCAACCAATTCAATTATTTCATCTTCTTTTAACTGCTTTGGTAGATAACTTAATAAAGTTTCTATTTCGAAATTGCTTTGTTCAACCAGGTCAGCTCTTTGACCTTTTTCAAACTCAGCTACAGCATCTCTTCTCATTTTCACTTCTCTAGCGAGAATCTCAATGATTTGTTCTTCAGACAGTGAGGTTTGAGCATCTTTTTCAGCATATAGGATTGCAGATTTCGCCATACTTAAAACACTGGCTTTCCCCTTATCCTTGCTTTTCAACGCTTCTTTCCAATCATTCTGAATCTGTTCTTTGATCATAGTTTGATCACACCTTTTCTAAAAAAAGAAAACTACTTGAACTTTCTCTTTCTTGCTGCTTCGGACTTAAGCTTCTTCTTAACACTTGGCTTCTCGTAATGTTCTCTCTTTCTTACTTCACCAAGAATTCCGGATCTTGCACACTTCTTCTTGAAGCGTCTCAGTGCGTTCTCTAAAGATTCATTTTCTCCAACTTTGATTTCTGACATTCATTATCCCTCCCTCCGCTAGTTAAAAATATAAATATCAGCCTTTCGGGCAAAATAACACACTAGTAATTATAGTACATATTTTCAAAACAGTCAACGTTTTTAGCCCGGCGGCCAAGTGAGACTTCTTCCACCCAGCAGATGGAAATGAAGATGAGCCACAGTCTGCCCGCCATCAGATAGAGTGTTCACGACAACGCGATACCCTGATTTATCAATACCTTCGGCCACAACTATTGTTTGTACTGCTTTATATACATTTCCAAGTAAAGCGGTATCTTCTGCTTCCAGCTCATTCACCGACGAAATATGCTTTTTGGGTACAATCAGCACATGAGTTGGCGCTTTAGGATCAATGTCTCTGAATGCATAGACAAATTCATCCTCATAAATTTTCTCAGATGGGATCTCTCCTTGAATAATTCTACAAAATAAACAATCCATTCTGATCCACCTTTCTTATTTTACTTCTTGATTCAGTATATCAAATAAACCATGTCTGGGGGAAGTCAATTTCAGATAATCTCTCCGATCAGGTAATCCTCTTTCAACCCTATGATCTTCGTTTCCAGGTATTCTCCTTGAATATCCAAAATGCTCTCTACCTTTACCTTCAGATAATTCGCTGAATATCCGAAATGAACCCCATCTTTTCCTTCCTCATAAAGAACTGCAAGTGATTTCCCTAGATATGACTCATGAAATAATGCTTCTTTCTCATTGCTCTGATTCATAATGCGTTTGCTTCGTATATCTTTAAGCTCACCCGAAACCTGCTCTTTCATCTGATAAGCTGGTGTTCCTTTTCTCTGGCTGTACTTAAAGGTATGCACCTTTGTCAGATTCAGTCGGTCAAGAAAATCAAAGGTCTCCTGGAACTCCTCTTCAGATTCGCCTGGAAATCCAACAATCACATCCGTAGTAATGGAAACATCAGGCTTCTTCTGCCTAAGCTCCGATACAACCTCTTCAAAATCTCTTGCCGTATAACGGCGATTCATTCTCCTTAGAGTACTGTCTGATCCAGACTGGAGTGATAGATGAAAATGAGGGCAAAGCTTTGTCAGCTTCACAATACGGTCCATTCTTCCTTCTTTGAAGAACATGGGCTCAATGGAGCCAATTCTAACTCTTCTGATACCATCTATCTCTTCTATTTTATCCAGTAGGTCCAAAAGATCCCACTTTTCCTGAAGATCATGTCCGTAAGATGCAATGTGAATTCCTGAAAGAATTACCTCAGTATACCCTTCCTCAGACAGTTTTCGGATTTCATCAAGAACTTTTTCGGGATTCTTGCTGGATAATCCTCCTCTTGCGTAAGGAATAATACAGTAGGTGCAGAATCGGTTGCATCCATCTTGAATCTTTAAAAAAGCTCTCGTCTTTCCCTCATATCCAGTCACCCCTAAATCTTCAAACTTTGAGTTTAAAATCAGTTTGTCGGTAACCTCTACGATTTGACGTTTCTCTGCTCTTGCCTGGTTCACATGATAGACAATATCACTTTTATTCCTGGAACCCAGTATGACATCTACCCCTGGAATTGCCATCACATCATCTTTGCTCACCTGTGAATAGCAGCCTACTACAGCGACGGTAGCTTGAGGATTCTTCCTCTTGGCTCTGCTGATGTACTGTCTGGACTTTTTATCTCCCATGTTCGTCACGGTACAGGTATTGATCACATACACATCGGCTGATTCATTGAAATCAACCAGCTCATACCCGTCTTTCTTGAACATTTCAATCATGGCCTCTGAGTCATACACATTGACACGGCAGCCAAGGGTCTGAAATGCGACTTTCATCAATTATTTTCCTCCCATATCTCCATACAAAAGCTGGGCCATGGCCACAGCTGTAAACCCTGCTGTTTCAGTTCTTAAAATCCGGTTGCCTAAAGTAAGGATCTTAGCGCCTCTGCCTTTTAATAGCTCAATCTCTTTTTCAGTAAAACCACCTTCTGGACCTACAAATATCCCCATGGAACTGAGACTCGACAGCTCCTTTTTAAGCGTAACAAATCCATAATCTTCCTGGTTCTCATAAGGGACCACAAGGACATCCAGCTTTTTCATCTCCATCAGAAGATCCGAGAAATCGATGGGCTCCAGGATTTCCGGAAGCACACTGCGCTTTGACTGCTTTGCAGCTTCCAGGCAGATCCTCTTCAGACGATCCAGTTTTTTAAACTCGGATGAGTTCTTGACCACTACACGTTCAGTCACTACAGGGATGATTTTCTGAACACCAAGCTCCGTGCATTTCTGAACAATGAGATCCATTTTCCCTGCTTTTGGAAGCCCTTGGAAAAGGGTGACCTTGAGTGGACTTTCATTGCTCTCCGCTACTTTTTCACACAGTTCCACTTTAGTCTCATTCTTCTCTATAGACTCGATTCTGCCGAGAAAATCCTGACCTTTGAGATCATTGATCAGTATTTCATCCTGCTCTTTCAGTCTCAGCACACGGCTCAAATGCTTGTGGTCGTCTCCTCTGATATAAGCAAAGACATCATCCAAATCCTCAGTGAAAAACTTATGCATGAGCCACCTCCGCAATGATGCAGACCCACTCTCCTTCATATCTTACTTCTTTCACCATGAATCTATTTTCCCTAAGTCCATTTCTGACCATCTCTTCTTTTTCCCGGATAATCCCTGAGGATATGAACACACCATCCGCATGAAGCTTCTTTTTCACATCGGGTATCAGCACCAAAATAATTTCTGCGATGATATTTGCCACGATGATGTCTGCTGTTCCATCCACCACATCCATTAGATTTCCATGAAGAATTTCCACATTTTCGAGGGAATTGTATCCCACATTTTCCTTTGCAGAATCTACCGCCACAATATCGAGATCCACACCTACTACTTTGGAAGCGCCAAGTTTGGAAGCACCAATGGCCAATATACCCGATCCGGTTCCGATGTCAAAGACTGTAGTATCTTTTTTCATGTAATCTTCAACGGCTTCCAGACACATTCTTGTTGTCTCATGGGTTCCAGTCCCAAACGCCATACCTGGATCCATATGCAGTATGATTTCGTCTCCCTTAGGCTCATACTCCTCCCAGAGAGGTTTCACCACAAAACGTTCTCCGATCTTCGTCGGTTTATAATATTTCTTCCATTCATTCGCCCAGTCGTCCTCATTGACTTCTTCCGAGAATATTTCATACTCATGGAACTGCACACCAAAAGATTTGGCTTCCTGAATCTTCTCCTCAATTTCTCTCACGATTTCAGCGACATCCACATCTATGTTGAAATATGCGCGAACCACCGCCTTGTCTTTTCCATACTCAAAAATATTGATGTCAGCAAAATCCCATGTGAGAGGACCTTGTTCCCTGCCTAAAATATCACTGGGGTCTTCGATGGATACCCCTTTTACATCCATTGTATAAAGAACACCTTGGATAAACTCCAGATCTTCTTCCTGAAGAACAATTTTAATTTCATTCCATGTACTCATTTTATTCTCCTATCGCATTATGCTCGTTCTAATCACCAGAGCGCCTTACAGATTCTGTTAAAGACATTCCTTTGTAGTTACCTTACTTCTTCAATCTATTATATTACATTCTCAGAGAATGAAAAGAAACACCCGAAAAAAAGCCTCAGGTTTTCCTGAGACTTTTTTTCTTCCGATAATCCTTTTTAGAATATACCGAATTTTTTCTTGTCTTTTTTATCTTTTTTATCTTCTCTGTTCTCACGGTCCACAATCTGACCAGATGCTTCCAGGAACTGATAAAGGGCTTCTTTTTGAGCATCATTGAGTTTCTTTGGCACATCCACGATGACGTTCACATACTGATCTCCTCGTGCTCCACTTCTGGAATTTACCATAGTTACGCCCTTGCCTTTCAGTCTGAATAAAGTTCCTGACTGAGTTCCAGATGGAATATCATAGGATACATCCCCATCAATTGTTGGAACACGCACTTCTTTTCCAAGTGCAGCTTCAGCAATGTTGATGTGTGTATCCACATAAATGTCATCTCCTTTTCGGATAAAGAATTTATGTGGTTTCACTTGGATGACAACATGAAGATCTCCTGAAGGACCTCCCTTTGCTCCTTTGTCCCCTTGGCCTCTCAACGGCATTACGTTCCCAGAATCTACTCCCGCAGGTACTTTCACACTGATTTTTCTTCTCTGGCGAACTTGACCTTTTCCACGGCACTGTTCGCAAGGTTCTGTGATGATTTCCCCGGTACCGCCACAAGTCTGACATGGAGCTTCCTGTATCATATTGCCGAAGAGTGTCTGTCTCTGTACACGGACAGTTCCCTGACCATGGCAGGTTTTACAGGTCTCTTTGGATGTTCCTTGCTTAGCACCGCTGCCATGGCACACATCGCAATCCTCAGTCCTTGTGATATGAATGTCTTTTTCCACGCCAAATACAGCTTCTTCAAAGCTGAGATCCAAACGGTACTCCAGATCCGCGCCACGTCTTGGGCCTGTCCTTCTTCTTTGACCGCCGCCAAATCCTCCACCAAAGAAAGATTCGAAGATGTCGCCAAAATCTCCAAAGTCCTGAGCATTGTATCCAGCTCCAGCTCCACCAGCATTAAAATCTGTTGTGCCGAACTGATCATATTGGGCTTTTTTCTGAGGATCAGAAAGAATCTGATACGCCTCGTTTATTTCTTTGAAATTTTCTTCCGCTTCCTTGTCCCCTGGATTTTTATCTGGATGATATTTAATCGCAAGTTTTCTGAAAGCACTCTTAATCTGTTTTTCATCGGCACCTTTTTGAAGTCCAAGGACTTCATATAAGTCTTTTTTCGCCATTCTTACACCACCTATTAGTATGCACTGCCTTCAGCCAAGGCATAGAATACGGATTACAGCTGAATAAGGGAAGAGCAGCATGTGCCCACCCCTCATCCAAGTACTAGAGTATTATACCCTCTTTATTTGTCATCCTCAACCTTGAAATCTGCATCAACAACATTATCACCTTGAGGTCCAGCTTGTCCAGCCTCTTCAGCTCCTGGTGTTCCCTGGTTCTGAGCTGCTTCTGCCTGATAAATCTTAGAAGATACTGCATAGAATTCATTGGTCAGTTCTTCAGTTGCCTTCTTTATAGCATCCATGTCACTGCCGTCTTTGATGTTCTTCAGCACTTCAAGCTTCTCTGTGATCTTTGCCTGATCCTCTTCACTGATTTTCTCCTTCAGTTCTTCCAGAGTCTGCTCAGTCTGATAAACAGCCTGATCTGCATTGTTCTTGACTTCTACTTCTTCTTTCTTTTTCTTGTCTTCTTCAGCGAATCTTTCTGCTTCCTTCACTGCCTTATCGATTTCTTCATCGGACAGATTTGTAGAAGCTGTAATAGTGATATTCGCTTCTTTATTCGTTGCCTTATCAACTGCAGCAACTTTTACGATACCATTGGCATCAATGTCGAAGGTAACTTCAATCTGCGGAATACCTCTCTTTGCAGGTGCAATTCCTGATAGTGTGAATCTTCCAAGGGTCTTGTTGTCTGCGGCCATCTGTCTTTCACCCTGCACAACGTGAACTTCTACAGAAGTCTGACCATCTGCCGCTGTTGTGAAGATCTGGCTCTTCTTGGTAGGTATTGTGGTGTTTCTTTCAATGATTGGTGTAGCAACACCGCCATAGGTTTCAAGACCAAGTGTCAGTGGAGTTACATCAAGAAGAAGGATATCCTTCACTTCTCCAGTAAGAACACCAGCCTGGATTGCTGCACCTAATGCAACAACTTCATCCGCATTGACACCCTTGGATGGTTCTTTTCCGGTAAAGTCTTTGATTGCATCGATGACTGCAGGAATTCTGGTGGATCCACCTACTAAGATTACCTTGTCGATATCGTTCAGTGTAAGCCCTGCATCATTCAGAGATTTCTTCATAGGCTCGATGGTAGCCTTCACAAGGTCAGCTGTCAGTTCATTGAACTTTGCTCTTGTCAGAGTCATATCGATATGCTTTGGCCCAGTTGCATCAGCTGTGATAAATGGCAGGTTGATGGAAGTGGTCATGGAAGAGGAAAGTTCTACCTTTGCCTTCTCTGCAGCTTCCTTCAGTCTCTGGAGCGCCATTTTATCAGATCTTAAATCGATGCCATTGCTCTTCTTGAACTCATCGGCAATATAGTTCATGACTCTTTCGTCAAAATCATCTCCGCCAAGCTTTGTGTTACCATTGGTGGAAAGAACTTCGAACACACCATCTCCAAGATCCAGGATAGAAACGTCGAAGGTTCCGCCTCCCAGGTCATATACAAGAATCTTATGGGCTTCATCCACCTTATCCAGGCCATATGCTAAGGAAGCTGCAGTTGGCTCGTTGATGATTCTAAGCACCTCTAGTCCAGCAATCTTACCTGCATCTTTGGTTGCCTGTCTCTGGGAGTCGTTGAAATACGCTGGAACTGTAATAACAGCCTGTGTTACTTTTTCGCCCAGGTAGGACTCAGCATCCGCTTTCAGCTTTCCAAGAACCATCGCTGAGATTTCCTGTGGTGTGTAGTCTTTGCCATCAATATTGAACTTCTTGTCAGTTCCCATGTATCTTTTTGCTGAAGCAATGGTCTTATCTGGATTGGTGATAGCCTGTCTCTTTGCAACCTGTCCCACAAGTCTCTCCCCATTGGCCTGGAAAGATACTACTGATGGTGTTGTTCTTCCACCTTCAGAACTGGTGATGATGACTGGATCTCCACCTTCCATAACTGCAACTACTGAGTTTGTTGTACCTAAGTCAATTCCTATTACTTTTGCCATTTTATATTTCCTCCTAATTTGCGACCTTAACGACGCTGTATCTAATTATTTTTTCTTCTCTTTGATATCCTTTTAAGAAAACATCAACAATTTCTTTCTCTGTGTAACTTGGATCCTCTACATGCATCACTGCCTCATGAAGATTTGGATCAAACGGAGTTTCTGTCGAAATCTCCGTAACTTTCAGCTTTTGCAGAGAATCGTGAAATTGAGCCAGTGTCATAGAGACACCTTTCTTCAATGCTTCCACATCCTGAGCCTCCACTTTCAGAGACATTTCCAGATTATCCAGAACTGGAAGAAGCTCCTTCACAACATCTACGATACTGTCTGCATAGATCCCTTCCTTCTCTTTCTGTGTTCTCTTTCTATAATTGTCATATTCTGCACTGATTCTTGCAAGCCTGTCTTTCAATGCACTGTTTTCATTTTCCAGCTTCTTGATGCTTTCCAGCATTTCCTTTTTCTTTCTGAACAGTTCCTTCATATCTACCGTATTCTCAACTTTTTCTTCAGTATGCTCTTCACTGGATTCCACCTCATTTGTTTCTTCCTCCAATGTTTCCACAGGATTCTCTTCAGTGGCTGCTTCCTCTGTCTTCAAATCCTCAGGATTCATATTCTTATCCTCCGTCATTTACATCCTCCTCGTTGAGCTTCTTTTTCAGCTCTTTCTTCACATTATTTATGATAGACACTACCTTCTGATAATCCAGCCGTCTCGGGCCAATCAGATTGATGGTGCCAACATTTTCATCATTGATTCGATAACTTGTGGTGATGATTGTGAAATCCTTTGCTTCAGGAAGCGCCAGCTCATCTCCTAAGGTGATCATCATTTCCTCATCCAGATCTTCCATATCATGAAAGAGCAGTTCAGGCTGCTCCAGAAGTCCCAGAAAGTCCTTCATTTTGTTGATGTCTGAAAACTCAGGATAGTTCAGGATTTTTGATGTTCCATCCACAAAATACTGATCTTCAGAAGCTTCTTCATTTAAACTGTCATAAACTGCCGACAGAATCGATAAAAACAGTTCATCATACCCTTCCAGATCATTTTTCAAACTGTTGACGATATGAAGATTGATGTCTTCAATGGTCATATCCTTCAGCTTCAGATTCAGAAGGTTGCAGATGTTTGTCAGCACTTCTGGTTCTGGTGTGTGATTCAGCTTGATAAGCTTATGGGTGATTGATCCATGGTCTACCATGATCACCGCAAGAATTGTATTCTTCTCTACTTGGATCAGCTGAATATTTTTCACATGAGCTTTTGAAAGACTGGGTTTCTTGGCGATAACCGCCAGATTCGTCAGCTCAGAGAGCATCATCGCTGTCTGTTTCATGATCTTGTCCATTTCAAAAGCAGCCATAGTGATGATTTTATCTTTGATAAATCGCACCTCGTCAGGACTTAATGATTCAAGTGTCATGAGCTTATCAATATACATACGGTAGCCCTTTGCTGAGGGAACCCTGCCTGAAGAAGAGTGCAACTGATCCAAATAACCCAGTTCTTCCAAATCCGCCATTTCATTTCGGATGGTAGCAGAACTGATGCCTAATTTGTATTTTTTCTCTAAGGTTCTAGACCCTACAGGCTCTCCTGTCATAATATAATCAGTGACAATCGCTTTCAGTATTTCAAGTTTTCTTCGATCCACTTCTGTTGACACTCTAACTCCCCTCCTTTTATTAGCACTCAAAACAAGTGAGTGCTAACAGGTACGTTATTAAAATACCACCTCCCGGGAGATTTGTAAATACCTTTTTTCTAATTTTAACCTAGTTTTAATGCTCCTCCCAGGATCCACACACTTCCCCACTTATGAGAAAAGCTCTCTATCACGTTCATCGCCAAAGCGAATCCCACAACAGAGAGCTTTTCTTATATTTTTCGGTCTTTTTTGCTTTTAATCACTTTTTGCCTTGTGAATTCTTCTCGTTCCTTCTCTTCCAAGGCTTCTGTAATAAACTTGATATTCTGCTGAAACTCAGGAATCACAATATTTTTCAACGCATTTGCACGCTTCTGTGATTTTCTGATTGCATTTGCTAAGCGGTACACAGAATTCTCAATATCAGCAAGTTTTACAGATAACTCCTTCACTTCCTGAAACATTCTATACGCATAGTCAAACTTCGTATTTGCCCTCTCCATACCATAAGTGAGCTTCATTTGAGGCTTCTCGTGAGAAACCATAGGTATTTCCACACCCATGACACTTCGGTAGGTGATTGATATCCCATCATCTATGGGTACCATTTCAGCGAGATCAGAGATGATTCCAAGCGTGGTATTAGCTTCTTGCAATGCAATATAGGCTTTATTGAACGTAACTGAAATCTGGTCTCTCAAACTCTTTATTTCATCTAAATGAATCATGATCTCTCTGATGAGAATATTTCGTTTTCGATCCATGAGCTCATAACCTAGTTCAGCAAGAGAACTGGATTTTTTCAGTGCGATGAGATTTCCCTTCGTTGGAAAAACCTGATTATTTGCCATAATTATTCACCATCCATTGCTAGTTCACGGATGATAGACCTTTCAGCAATCTTAAATCTTTTCATGCTCCGCTCTCGATTGTAGTTCTGATCGAGGATTTCGGAATCAATTCTATCCAGTTCCTGTTTAGGTAGCATCGAAAGCAGATCCCATCCGAGGTCCAGAGTTTCAAGAATATCTCTATTTGTATCCATTCCCTGATTCAGGAACTGGCTTTCAAAGAGTTTTCCAAACTCCATATACTGCTTATCCAGATCACTTAACTCATCTTCACCAATAACAGAAGCCAAACTTCGTGCATCCTGTACTTTCGCATAACAGGCAAACAGCTGATTCGCTACAGAGGAGTGATCTTTTCTAGTATAACCATCACCAATACCATCCTTCATCAGTCTGGAAAGTGAAGGCAGTACCCCTACAGGCGGATATATCCCTAGCTGATTCAAGTCTCGATCCAAAACAATCTGGCCTTCGGTAATATACCCAGTTAAATCTGGGATAGGGTGTGTAATATCATCATTTGGCATTGTCAGTATCGGAATCTGTGTTACAGATCCTTTTGCATTCTCAATAATTCCTGCTCTCTCATAAAGAGATGACAAGTCTGAGTACAGATATCCTGGATATCCCTTTCTTCCTGGAATTTCTCCTTTACTGTTGGAGAATTCACGCAGAGCCTCACTGTAGGAGGTAATATCCGTTAGAATAACCAGAATGTGCATATCATGTTCATAAGCTAGATATTCAGCGGCTGTCAGAGCACAACGTGGTGCAAGAATACGTTCTATGATTGGATCATTAGAAAGATTCAAGAACATCACCACATTTTCCATTACACCGGCTTCTTCCAGAGATCTTTTGAAGTAATCCGCAACATCATTCTTAACACCCATTGCAGCGAAAACAACTGCGAAGTTTTTTCCGTCTCCTTCGGATATTTTCGCCTGCTTCACAATCTGAACTGCCAGCTCATTATGTGGCATTCCTGAACCTGTGAAAATCGGCAGTTTCTGTCCGCGGATTAGCGTTGTAAGGGCATCAATACTGCTGATTCCGGTATTGATATAGTTTCTTGGATAAATTCTAGATACAGGATTTAGCGGCAAGCCATTAATATCCATCATTTTATCTGCAAAAATCTTACCAAGGCCATCAATAGGCTTACCTGCCCCATTAAATACTCTACCAAGAATTTCCTTTGACAAAGGTAATTCCATCGGTTTCCCTGTGAACTTTGACGTGGTGTTTTTTAAAGAAAGACCATTGGTCCCTTCAAAAACCTGGACAACCACACGTTGCCCATCTATCTGGACGACACGGCCTGTTTTCACCGTGCCATCCTTCATTGTAATTTCTACTAATTCTTCATAACCAACTTCCTTCACATTGTCTAACACAATGAGAGGGCCGTTAATTTCGCTAAGTCCCAAATACTGAAGGCTCAACTGATTTCCTCCTTTCGACTAATGTACTTTAGCGATAGCTTTGTCAATGATACCGTAGTACTCATCAAGTTTTCCAAGATTATCGTTCGGCACATCATATTTCATTCGCGTTACATTTTCAAAGATACCTGTCTGTATTAGCATATTCAGTGATTTATCAGAGCTGATATATTCTCTGGCTTTTCTATTCAGATAAAGGATTACCTCCATCATCTTCAGCTGTTTCTCTAAAGGCACGTATGTGTCATCTTTATGGAATGCATTCTGCTGAAGGAATCCAACTCTAATCACCTTGGAAATTTCAATAATCAGTTTCTGATCATCCGGAAGCACATCACTACCAATCAGCTTCACAATCTCCATCAGCTTGTTTTCTTCTGCAAGAAGAGTCATAATCTCATTCCTATGTGTGAGAAATTTAGGTCCAAGGTTTTTATTGTACCATCTGGACAGATCCCCCACATATTCAGAATAGGATAAGTTCCAGTTGATTGCAGAATAATGACGAATATAGGCAAGCTGTTTATCTAGCGCCCAGAAGCATCTGACAAACCTTTTTGTATTCTGTGTTACAGGTTCTGAAAAATCCGCTCCTTGAGGAGATACTGCTCCAATGATGGACACAGACCCTTCGGAATAATTTGTATTTTTCACATATCCTGCTCTCTCATAGAACTGCGAGATTCTGCTTGGCAAATAAGCAGGGAATCCTTCTTCTGCTGGCATTTCTTCAAGTCTTCCGCTGATTTCACGAAGAGCTTCTGCCCAACGTGAGGTAGAGTCTGCCATCATCGCCACGTGATACCCCATATCCCGGTAATATTCAGCCAAAGTGATTCCTGTATAAATACTTGCTTCACGAGCTGCCACCGGCATGTTTGATGTATTGGCAATGAGGACTGTTCTTTCTAAAAGAGGTCTGTTCGATTTTGGGTCAATCAGTTCTGAGAATTCTTCAAGAACTTGAGTCATCTCATTTCCGCGTTCACCGCATCCCACATAAACAATAATATCTGCATCACACCATTTTGCCAGCTGATGCTGTGTCATGGTTTTTCCGGTCCCGAAACCACCTGGCACAGCAGCTGTTCCACCTTTTGCGATGGGAAACAGCGTATCAATAACTCTCTGTCCTGTAATTAGTGGTATCGATATTGGAAGCCTCTCTTTTACAGGCCTTGGTGTCTTGATTGGCCACTTTTGGACTAGTGTCAGTTCATGAACAACACCATTTTCATCCTTCAGCTTCAGTATACAGTCATGGATTTTACGCTTGCCATTCTCCGCCACATAAACTGCAGTTCCGTATAGATGTGGTGGCACCATGAGTCTATGTTCAATAAGGTTTGTTTCAGGAACAGTCGCATAGATCTGACCTGGGCTAAGTGCCTCACCTTCTTGTATCTTCATGGTTACATCCCATTCTTTATGGTTATCCAGAGACTCCACATTGCTTCCCGGTTCAATAAAAGCACCGGACAGCTGAGAAATATCCTTCAACGGTCTTTCGATACCATCAAAGATATTTTTAATAATACCAGGTCCTAAAGTTACAGATATCGGCATTCCTGTTGGGAAAACCGGCTCACCTGGTTTTAGACTGGTTGTACTTTCATACACCTGAATCGTCGTGAATTTATTCGTAATGGAAATTACTTCTCCCATAAGCTTCTTATGGCCAACATAAACCATTTCCAACATTTCAAAATCAGAAGAATCTTTCACAGTGATTACAGGCCCATTAATTGAATATATTAAATTTTCACTCACTTAATCACCTCTTTGCATTGAATGCAACGCCCACATATCAGTTTAGAATCAGTTCAGAATTCGCATAGAATTTATTGTGCTGCTCTTTCAGCTTTGCATCATAGGTTTCATCAATGAAAATATTCTCTTCATAGAATTCAATGATAAAGCCACCAATCTCAATCTCTTTCTTTGCTTTTACCTGAGCTTCTCCTTTGAAGCATGCTCCAAGTTCTTCCGCATACTTCATATCATTTTCTGATATCAGCAGATTTGCTTTTGAACCATATGCTCCACTGACCGCTTCAATTTTAGCCTTCATCTTGCTGAGATACTCTTCAGTTGCTGTATACGCCTTCAATTTTGACTTCAGTTCACCAAACAGCTCCTCAATCAGCTCATTTCTCATACGCATCAGCTTCCTCTGATTTTCATCAATGAGTTTACTGATGGCAATCGCATGTTCACTTTCTATACTCTTTACTTCATGCTCTAAATACACATTAGTATTCTTCGCTTCGTAGTCCTCAATTTGTTTTATGCTTCTATTCTTGATTCTTTGAATCTCATTTCTGGCATCATCCATTTCCTTTTGTGATAATCTACCGATTTCATTTCTAAAATAGGTTTCCAGCTCTGCGATTGTATTATATTTCATATTCTTCACCTCATAATTTCACACCAATTGCATCGCTTACATACTTGTCTATGGTCTCACCAATCTTATGCTGGCCATGACGGTCTGGTATTTCAACGATCAATGGTTTGAGCTGTCTTAATTTTAATTCAGAAATAACATCTGCGCAGGTTTCGATGAGTTTCGTTGTAATAAGGACTATGGCAATATCTTCCTGATGCATTGCCTTTTCCAGCTCTTCAAGCACTTCACGACGTTCGTGAACGACAACACCTTCAATTCCTGCCATCCGCATCCCCATTTGAGTATCAATATTGTCACTTATTAGAAAAAATCTCATGAAAACCTCCTTATCTTACAGCTTGTTAATAATAAGAATAGAGATCAACAATCCGTAAATCGCAACACCTTCACCAAGGGCAACGAAAATCAGAGATTTACCAAAGTTCTTTTCATTTTCAGAGAATGCGCCAATAGCTGCTGGTGCTGCTGCTGCAACTGCGATACCAGCGCCAAGAGCAGACATTCCTGTAGCAAGGGCTGCACTGATAAAGCCTAATCCCTGTGCGATGGTTCCAGTTATAGATTCGCCAGCAGCTGCAGTACCTTCTGCTGCAAGTACAGAGAAATCTCCTACAGAGAAAAGGACTGAACCAATCACTACAACAAAGAACATGACGATATGAGTAATCAGCCTGGTTTTTGCGGACTGAGCGCTCATATTTCCTTTAAACACCTTTATTAAAGGAAGAGAGATTAACACAATAAGTACCATTGGAACTAATAATTCGATCATATTTAACATTTTTTATCCTCCACTATAAATATTCTTTCAAAGTTTTAAAAGGAATTCCATCGCCAGTATAGTATCTGGAGAACATTTCATAAAACTCCAGTCTCAGTACCTGTATACCTACGATGAGCCCTTCCAACGCCATAACGAAAATATTACCAAAAATAAACACTATTGGTCCTGCATTTCCAGTCATTTCCATAAGGCTCGAAACAACCAGCATCATACCTGCATGGGAAAGCACAAACCCTGCTACTCTCATATAAGACATAGTATTCGTGATATAAGAGAGCACAATTTCAAAGAGTTCAAAAAATGCTTCAGTGAAAAATCCACCAAATCCATTCGGGAACATCGCCTCTCCATGTACCTTTCTTTCAATTGCTTCCTTCAGGAACATGAGCAATAGTGGTACTCCTACGAATAGAACTAATGTTACTGGATTAAAGGGATTTGCTATGCCACCAAGCATCAGACCTGCGCCAATGATCACAAAGCCGTAAAACACCAATCCAGCCACGCCATTATGTGACAGGAACATCTCCACTGTATGTTTTTTCTTATAGTTCACATAGATATTAATACCTATGGTAGAAATAATCAGAACAGAACCAATGGCGATGGCAGAAAGCAGCAGTGTCATTGTAAAACCAGGATCCATGGTATGGATTGGTTTGCCTGGCAGACCCAGCACATTGATGAAGAACGGATCTAAAAGATGTTCATTTCCAAATACAGACCCATACAATAATCCGAATACTGCTGAAGAAATACCGATACGTATACCTACAGCACCTAATTTCATACCCTTAAACTTATACATGACCCATCCAAGAAGAGAAAGTACAAGTCCTTGTCCGACATCTCCAAACATAATTCCGAAGAGCAGTGTATAAGTCAGCGCAACAAACGGTGTAGGATCTATCCCTTTATAATCTGCAACTCCATACATCTCAACAAACATTCCGAAGGGTTCAGAAAACCATCCATTCTTCAGTTTTGTTGGTGGAGTAAGCCTTTTATCATTGTTCGCTGGACGCACTTCAATTTCAACAGAAGGAATACCCTCAAACAGCTTATGGATTTGATCCAAGTCATCTTTAGCCATGAATCCGGTGATAGAGAATCTTCCACCTAATCCCACGACAAACTTTCTTGCTTCAAAGATCATGCTGACCTTAGAAAGCACTGCGGTAAATAACGAATATCTGTCTCTTGTTCTCTCAAGAAGCTCTTGTTCACTTTCTTTGAGCTTTAACAAATCCTTGTTTAAGCTGTCGATTTCCTTTAGCAGGTTCTCTTCTGCTTCTTCAGGTGTACCATGTACAAAATCTGGTATATGGATTCTGTCAAAATAGAGAGAAGAAAATACGTTGTCCACCTCTCGTTCGAATTCATTAGTCGTTATGTAGATACCCCAGCTGTAATTGCTGTCCTTGTTGAATGAGTTCCATATAAATGGTCTGTTATCATAAAACTTCAGCTTTTCTTCACTGTCCAAAGGCAGTCTACCGACTCTGCTTATGAGATAACGGCAAGAAAACAAATCATCGAGTGAAATATCCAAGGATTTGATATTTCGAACTTGTTTTAGAGCATCCTGGTCTTCTTGGATCAGCTGCTTGATTTCATTTTCATTTGATGTGATTTCTTCAAACTTATGGTAAGTTCTTTCAATAAATCGCTCGATTCTACTTAAATCGCATTCCTGAACATTTACTTCTTTTGGCACAATCTCAAGATGCATCTTATCGACAATTTCGTTGATTCTGTTCAGCATCTTTAAATATGGATTGTCATAATACATAGAAGTCAATCCATGCACTGCTCCTACAAGCTTAGAAGCCGGTTCTGGATGGAAGTTGTCAAGCTCGATGAATTTCGCCAGCACTTCATCTAAATGCTCATTATCCGCAAAAATATTGACCAGTTTCATTTTAGCAATTGCCATACTTTACTCCTCCTTCCTTAATAAATCAGCAGACTTTCCACTTCACTCTTTTGAGTTCCATATCTTACTGCTTCTATAATATTAGTTATATTTGAAATTTCTAATTCCATTAATATCACATAAACGGTATATATTACCGGAGAATCTATAGAGAATCTCATATATCGTTTTGCCAAGTGATACTTGATTTGGTCAGAATAGTACTCTATGTATGTGTATTCTTTATCATCTACATACATTTTATACTTAGAAGATTCTAAAACTCTCAACACACTTTCCGCATCGGGTTGCGCGATGAGATGTTTGATGAATGTATCACTCATTCTGGACTTCATATGAACCATTGTCTTTTCGATATACTCATTGGAAACCTTGAAGAATTTCTTCATTCGATATATTTTGACAATGTTCATCAGTTCAATCTGAGTTTTATAAATATCCATCAGTTCTTTTTTCACTCTTCCACTGAAGTTCTTCTCAATGACTCGAAACACATTCTGATAGTATGCACTGAAGAGCTCTTGCTCTATTGCAGGTAAGTCCAGCTTCTCTTCTTTCTTGTCCATATACTTTTTCAGTACGGCGCGATATGAAGTACCCTGCAATATATCAAGAATATCCTCTAATGAAGACGTCTCAGATATCTTATCTATATCATATGAAAAATAATCTGAAAGAGCCAATGGGATCTCCGAAATAAGTGTACTGTACTGTATATCCTCATGTTCTTCATCCTGAATGATGGCTCGAAGGATCAAAAGGATGACTTCAATCTCTCGTTTCACGATATTCAATCTATAAAACTCATGATTTGTCAACATAGAGAATTTGAGAAGTCTTTCGATCTTTTCATACATGTTTTGTCTTATCAGCTGTTCCAGCTGTCCTCGATGGATACGATTCTCATAGATATCTCGCATCGTAGAACCATAATCTGTCTCATTCTTGAGGTATCCCGCTATTTCAGGCACTGTACTTTTTCTGAGGAGTTCATCATAATCTTCTTTCTTCAGTCTAAGCCCGTACATTGATTTTGCTTTGGCGGCAAGAGCAGGACTATTCACAATCCCCATAGTTTTTCTCCTTCCTCCTCATCAGCTAGCTGTCAATACAGTTCTCAAATATCTCCTTCAGCCATCGCTCCCGGTTATATTTATACTGATTCCTAAGTTTCTCTAAAGATTTTTCGTACTTCACCGATGTCTGTATCACTTTATCATCATACTCAGCTTGCAATTTTCCCTTCAGTTCCGTCAAGTGCTGCTCAATATCCCTTTTATATTTTGTCTCAATTAAAGGTCTTTGGCTGGCAACATAAGCAGGAACTTTGTCCAACTCTTCTTTGATTTGCTCAAGTTCAGTTCTTGCTGCTTTATCCAGTTCTATAATATCCTTAATGAGTTTCTTCATGTTTATCCTCCT
This sequence comes from Proteiniclasticum ruminis DSM 24773, assembly GCF_000701905.1. Classification (GTDB taxonomy): domain Bacteria; phylum Bacillota; class Clostridia; order Clostridiales; family Clostridiaceae; genus Proteiniclasticum; species Proteiniclasticum ruminis. Next base: position 340,495 of record NZ_JNKC01000001.1, read on the forward strand.
TCCCAACACTAGTCTGATAATTAACAAATTATCTTTTCTCCTGTTCTACGCAATGGTTTCAAACAAAAGTCTAACTAATACAATGTGCCACAATTTATTTTGAAAGTCAATTTTCACAAAAATCATATTTATTTTTTTTATTACAGTTTATAAAAAGAAAACGTTTAGCAAAAGCATCTTTTTCACAAACTTCTCGTTTTTTTTTATGTTGTAACTCACAACTGTTAAATATCAAATATATTTACCGCTTTTTCAGTACATAACGATCTGAAATACTCAATGATCAGTTCAGGCGTTGAACTTCTTTAAATCCTTTTGTTTTCAGGAAATCCACTTCATGTCTGAACTCTGTAAGAGTATCGAAGGGTTGACTTTGCTCAAAGTTGATTTTATTGAATGTTTCCTTATCCAAAAGGACAGACAAGATGAGTACTTCCGACTGAAGCCCTGAAACACCGTTCATCTTCTTTTCATGCACATGCAGACGTATTTCAGTCGGTGAAACCAGATTAAACACATTTCTTCCGGTACGTAGTGTAAGAGCAGCTGTGAATTGGCTGATGATGTTATAATAATCCGTTTTTGAGTATTCTCTTATAGAGAGTTTTCCTGTTGGCGTTAATGTAATGTATTCCTTTGGCACCACTGACTCTGGATTGATGGTGATCTCAATATTCAAACATCCTCCTGAATCCAGAGAGCAGTCAAACCCTTCAACAAACTCCATGTCTTTTTCCAGCCCAATATTTTTCAGAACTTCCACAGGGGAAGCCTCTTTCATTTTCAACAGGTCTCCGGATATTTTCTTATTTCTCTCCCATTTTGAAAGAAGTTCCTCGTCTGCAGCCTTTGCCTGATTCAGCATTTCTTCTGAATCGTCCCTGTATTGTTTTCCAGAAAAAATCCTCTTGAAAAATCCTGGCTTGTTCTCTTCGATGACCTCTCTGGCAGCTCTTGCATGAGGCCCATCTTCTCCTGATTTATAGGGTATATCCCCCTCTAAAATACTCCCTGTTGCGATATCTTCCGGATAATCCGCCTCATGATGCAATGTGACAAGATATTCCAGATCTTCGTTGAATTGCCTCACTTCCTCTTCAAACGAGATATTTCGTGAAGTGGAATGCACTGGTTTATTCCCTCCCACAGTGTTTATCAGCTTCTTTGCATTCAGCGTTTTACTGTAGGATAGCCCTGTACCGGGAATGCCAATGGTTGTTCTGGCTTGACCCTTGGTATTGATACTCTGCCTGAATCCTTTTCTCCCAGCAGAAAGACTCACTCCTGACTTTCCGACATTCAAACTGAAATATTTCCCTAAGCGTATTCTCTTTCTAAAATTAAATCCCATATTCCACCTCACACTAGTTCCATGACGCTTTTATATAACCCGCAGGATGTATCGCTCTACAGTGTCCAAAAAAACCATGAAAATCCTGTTTGGATTTAATCATGGCTTTCATTACTCTTACATTCATCATCTGTTAAGATGAATATCCTAATTCTTCTTTTTGTCCTTTAAATGGATGATTGCTCTCTTCCTGTTCTATCTGTTCTTCAAGAAGAGCTTTTAATGCAAGTTTCTCCATTTTCTCTTTTTGCAGCTTTTCTTCAAGAATCAGTACATCCTCCATGGTCACACTTTCCCAGCAATTCATGATGTTAAAAAGATTCACAACATCTTCTTCATTATACTTTAGAATCTTTTCCACTTTCTCTAGGGGCATGCGATCAAAATATCCCTGGTCTTTGATGATTTTCGAGAATGTTTTAGCAAGAGTCATACCTGAGATCAGCTCTCCACCACGATCAATCTGATGCAGTTTTTCAAGATTCTTCAATCCAATATTCTTCTGGAATTTCTGCTCATATTCCTTCTGAAGGTCAATCAGTACGAACTCCTCTTCAAAGCTGTATGAAATATCATATTTCTGATATAAATGGTTGATTACTAAAAAGTCATTATTTCCGGAAAAAGTCACCAAATACTGTTTTCCATTATTTTTCTGATTGATAAAATACTCTTTTGTCATTTCCAGGATAGCTCTGGCATCCTTTTTGTTCTCAATCATATACTGGGTGGTTATGACAGCTTTTTCTGCTTCCTCATAAACCGCAGCACCAAATACACCAATGGCAATGGGCTCCTTGTATAAATAATGTTCAAGATCAAAAAAGATAGCGTTTCTGATAATTTCTTTACCATGAAATTTCAACGTCTGTTCACTGCCTTGCACTACCACTGGAATGACTTCTTGCTGTTTCAGCAATGTGCATCCCTCATTTCTTAATCTACTGCAAGCTCCTCAATCTTTACCCGATAAATCAGGTCTTTTCTTTCCACTGCGACTTCCGCCTTATGTTTCACCTCTGGATCGCTCAAGACAAGATTCACAAGCTCCTTCGTAGGATTAACGAGAACTGGGTGTCCTACCAGTTGAAACATGGAGAAATCCCCAGCTGTATCCCCATAGGCATAGGAGGCATCAAGGTCAATATCATACTTTTCCTTGAACTCATAAATCGCCTTCTGCTTTGATTTGCTGTCCCACATGGGAATTACTTCCCCTGTATACCGCTCTTTATCATCCACAGGATAGATGGAGCCTCTGTAATCATCAAAATCATGAAGCTTTGCCATTTCTTTTACGAGTTCAATGGGACTTCCTGAGATTGTCAGGACTTTATGGCCCTGATTTTTATGCCATTTGATGCGGTTTCTGGTGAAGAGATAGTTTCTAAGCCCCATGTCCCGTACGACATTATGGATAATATGCTCAATAAAACTCCGGTGGTATCCTTTGATTGCATCAGTATAAATCGTCGCCATACGTAGAAGATAATCATCATAAGAACCTACTCTACGGTCATACTGGTCGTAATAAGGCTTGACCTCTTTGTACCACTCTTCTTCCCGGATAATCTCACTTCGGATCATTCTTTTGAATAGCTCTTTCATAAATACTTCTCGATATAAGGTTCCGTCAATATCAAAAAATGCTGCTGTTTGCATATCATTGACCATCCTTTCACTTAAAGATTAGAATCTCAGTATTGCTTCTGTCAGGCCTTCCAGAGAGCTGACCCACTTATCCGCTTCAAGAATCGGCCTCTCACTCACAGCCACAACCCACATCCCAGCTCGTTTCCCTGACAACACCCCTGCTTTGGAATCTTCAAATACTGCACACTCTGCTGGCGACACTTTAAGTTCTCCTGCAGTTTCCAAGTAAACTTCAGGGTCTGGTTTTGGTGATCTAACCCGGTGTCCGTCAATGACCACATCAAAGTATTTCTTCAGACCTGTGAGTTCCAGAATAATGGATGTATTGTCACTGGTTGAGGCAATTGCAGTAGTAATGCCATTGAACTTCAGAAGCTCCAGAAACTCTTCCACTCCAGGAAGAATATCAGAATCATCAATATCTGTCACATGTTCCAGATAAAGATTGTTCTTCTTGCGGAGTATCCGCATTTTCTCCACTTCACTCATCTCGACGTTTTTCATTTTCAGCAGTATTTCCAGGGCTCTGAATCTGGCCACCCCTTTTATCTGCTCATTATCTTCTGCTGTAAAGTCTTCCCCTAAATCCTGCAGTACTTTTTTCCATGCAAGATAATGGAATCTGTCCGTGTCGACCAAAACTCCATCCAGGTCAAAAACGACAGCCTTGATCCCCATAATGTACCTCCATAAATAGTAGAATTCCGCAAACAAAATCACCGTTTTGTATAACTTTAATCATACCACAATCTTTTATGAATTACACTATAGGGATGATTTGTCAACACTATTTCACTCTTGACTTGTTCTTCATGAAAGGAAATATGTAACCCCGCAACACAAGACCGCTTTTATGATAAAATGAAGTTACAGAATGAACAGGAGGAATTTTTCATGAAAAGTCTTTTGACCTTCTCTAGAGAAGCCGGCAGTATGGGAGATCAAATTGCAAAAGAACTGGCTCATGATCTTGATATTTCCTATTTCAACCGGGAGTACGCTCTGAAAAACTGGCTGCCTGAAATTGCTACAAAACATGAACTCCATATGCTGGAAGAAAGCCCTGGTTATTTTTTGAAAGCCTCTTCTTCTGGCACTACCTTTCAGGAGTTTGTGGAGAGTAAACTTAAATCTGCAGTTTCTGAAGCTCCTGCTGTTGTCAGTGGACTTGGTGCTCAGATTATTTTTCGCAGGCACACCTCAGTAGGACATATAAAAATCCATGGAAGTGTAGAGAAAAGAACCCATCGGCTCATGATGGAGAATAATCTTGCGGAAGAGGATGCAAAGAGAATTCTGGAGCTTACGGACAGAAGACATAAAAAATATATCCATCTACTCTATCATGAGGACTGGTCCAATTCTCTTCTTTATGATCTGATACTAAATACAGACAGCATTACATTGAATGAGGCTCTGTCCCTCTTGAAGAATTACTATCATTTGGATCAGTCTGCTCCTGAAGTATCAAAAAATGGTGCAGTGATATTCAAGAACTCTTCAGAGGAAGAATTTGCCAAGGTTTTGGATCTATATGATTTCGAATGGGATTACGAGCCACGAACCTTTCCCCTGGAATGGGATCTTGAAGGCAATATCACGAAAGCCTTTTCTCCTGACTTTTACCTGCCAAAATTTGATACCTATATCGAACTCACCGTCATGAACCAGAAGTATACCCAGGATAAAAAGAAAAAGCTGAGTCTTATGAAAAAGCTTTATCCTAAAATCAATGTCAGCATTGTCTATAAAAATGAATTCCATAATCTTTTAGAAAGATTTGGCAAATGGGAGATAGCAGATGAGTAGTTTAGGAAAAATCCTCTATACAGAGGATGAGATTGCAAAGAGAATCAAAGAGATGTCATCGATCATTCTTGAAGCGTATCCACCTGATGAAGACCTGGTTATATTGGCCATATTAAAAGGCTCCGTCTACTTTTTAACTGATTTTACAAGAGCACTCAAAAGGCCTGTTCTCATTGATTTTTTATCCATCGGTGTGAAAAGAGATACAGAAAGAAATAGAATCATCACCTACATAAAAGATCTTTCCATTCCCATAAAAGGAAAACACGTGCTGCTCCTGGAGGATGTCATTGGTACCGGTCTGACCCTTGGAACCATCTTGCAGCATATTGAATCTTTTTCTCCAAAAAGCCTGAAGGTGCTCACTTTGCTTGATAACCCGAAAAAGCGCCTGTTGAATGTAACGGTTCACTACAGCCTCTTTACTATGCCAGATACATTCGTGGTAGGCTATGGACTGGATTATCAGGAGAAGTACCGAAACCTCCCTGATATCTATGAGGTGAACTACTGACCACTTCAAAAGGATTGAATTCATCTTGAAGTGGGAGCTTCCGGGTCAAGATCTCTCCGAGATAAGCATCTCCTAGCTCAACAGGTAGTCCCCCCCTGAGAAGCTATAATAACCTATTTTCTTTCAATAGGTTCTTAGCTGCGTTGTTATAGTCTCGGTCCTGTGTAGCGTGACCATTGGACAAGTCCATTCTCTGACGGCGAGGTTTTTCACCTCGCTGTTTTTATATCCACAAACATGACAAAGCTGGATCAATGCAAAGAAACCGTCTGCCTTATGGTCGTTCTTCCGTACCATGCTGCCTAATAGCAAAGCATGCTCACGAAAGTGGACCAGGATGCGTCGGAGATGGCTTTTGACAGTTTATGGTTCTTCAGCATGTTTTCACCTCTCAAGGTTTCAATATGGATGACTTTAGTTTTCGTCTATCAATTTCTCTGAGAAACTCATGCTCTTTCTTGTATCGAGCGGGCGTATTTTAAGCCTTTGACCTGATTCTTCATAGTGCTTTATTTTGACATGGGGTATGACAAAATAAAAAGAGAACTCCCAGTTGAAAGGAGTTCTCTTTTTATTGCAATGGAAAAGCTCCAACGAACCTTTCTCAACGTTCATCTTTCTTTCCACCATTTTCTTTGTTTCCTAAAAGTGGTTCCTGCTTAATGACTTCATCTGCTAAGGTACTTGTTACTTAAATCTACAAATGGTCTTTTTCATCTCTGCATGCAATTCACTTAGATTTTTTGGTTCTATGTGTATTTGGCTTCAATGTATTGGACTAATGGTAAGTCTATGGTCTCTTTCTCTTTTCAGGTATAGCAGATTAACAATCTACGGTGATTAAGCGGATTCTTTTATTCTGTTTCTAAAGATGGGTTCCATTGGATGTCTGTTTTAGGTATTCCTTGGAGCTCATCTTTATATTAACAGAATTTACTGAATAAATAAAATGCCACCATCATCAAAGAGGTCCTTTGTTCTTGCTCAAGCTCTTTCTATCTTAATCGCACCTCTATTTACGCATTCTTAATTGTTTTTATGAATTATTATACATCACTCTGCTGCTTTTACCGCTCGCAGCAGCTCACCCACACTCCAAGCCTGAGCAAAACAGCCTTTGGACACATCAGGTTCCAAACCATCAAATATTTCTGCAATCTGGCCTAAACAACCTTCTTGAAGCGTCCCCTCCAGAAGTTCCAGATCCCGTCTGACTTTTATTTTTGATTCTTCACTGTATGCATGCACCTTCAGATAGGAGAGATAATATGCCCCCAGCGGAAATGCCCAGACAGTTCCTTGATGATATGCCATATCTCTGTTCCATAAGGACCCGCCGTAAGATGATTTGAACTCAGGATCCTTTGGTGAAAGGGACCGAAGTCCATAGGGTGTAAATAATTCTGCATACACTTTTTCTACTACAAGCTTTTCTTTCTCTATGGGTAGAATGCTGTATGGTAAAGAAACAGCCCAAATCTGATTCAGTCTGACCTGATCATCCGCAGAAGTGCCGGATATAACATCTTTTAGGCACTGCTCTTTCTCATTCCAGAACTGATTCAAAAAGGATTCTTTCACTTTTTCGGAAAGCTCCTCATAGGCAGCATCCTCATCCAAATGCAGCATTCTGGAGAAAGAAGCCAGGATCTTCAGCGCATTATACCAGTAGGCATTAATCTCCACAGGTTTCCCGTGTCTTGGTGTTGGCAGCACATCTTGGATTCTTATATCCATCCAGGTCACCTGCTCCAGATCTTTCCCCGCAGAAATCAGTCCGTCGTCCTCCATTCTGATGTGAAAATCGGTTCCCTTCTTATACCATTCAACGATCTCCTTCATTTCAGGGTATGCTTCCCGCACAAAGTCCAGATCCCCAAACTGATCAAAGTACATTTGAACAGCATAAATAAAGAGGAGGGAGGCATCTGCTGTATTATACATAGGCGCTGCATCCCCTTCTGGGAACATATTGGGCATGATTCCTTTTCTCATGTATTTCATGAAAGAACGGAATATATTTTCTGTATCCTCTTTCCTTCCTGTGGCGATGCAGCATCCCATCACTGCAATCATTGTATCTCTGCCCCAGTCTCCAAAGAATGGATACCCTGCTAGAATGGTTTTCCCTCCTGTAGAATCCCGATCCACGACAAAAGCATCTGCTGCAAGAACAAGTTTCTTTGCCAAACCTGAATTCACATCTGCTCTTTTCAGAAGCTCTTTTTTTCGTGCTGTCTCATTTTCCATGATTTCCGAAGGTGACTCATTGATATCTTTCAGCCCGTACATGACATAAGCATCCCGAACCTCTCCAGGCATGAGGTCATAGACATAGGAGTGCATGGAAAATGCACTGCCCACAGAATCCCGTTCATCTTTAGCATCATCTTCAAAATACAGATCTTTTTGCCAGGAAGCTTCATCCACCTGTATCCGGCCATCTGTTTTATACTGCAACGTGTAGCCATTGCTTGACATACAATCTCTTCTCAACTCGAAAGTCTGCCCTTGCAAAGGCATATCTCCTTTTTTGGTGAACCTGAGCCATGGTTTCAGTCGGATCCTGACAGGATTCTCACTCCGATTCACAATATTGTAGGAAAGCAGCAGCAGATTTTCTTCATGTTTCATGACAATTCTCTTCTCAAGCTCCACACCAAAAACCCGATACCTATAGGTCGGAAAATCAGCCATCTCGAAACTGTCCTGATGTCTGAACCCTTCCGCATTTTTCGTGTAACCAACAAACTCCTGGGAAAGAAGACTGCACTCTTTCTCTTGAACTGTTATGATTTCTTCCATATTGGAGATGAACTGCACCCAATGATTAGGAGCTTTCACCGCGGCCATGAGAAGCACCTGCTCATTCCTTGATGCTGAACCAGAAATTGACAAAGAGGAATACCCGCCTCTTTGGTTTGTCAAAAGATAATATCTTTCCTGAGCCCTTCTTAGACTATTAAACTGACTTTTTCCATAAAAATAATTCACAAAACGCCTCCTGCAAATGGGTTATTTTCAATCTGTAACTAGAATTATTATATCAGAGCTTTTGAAAACAACAAAAGAAGAAAGGAACACCGTTCCTCTCTTCTTTTGGACAATTCATCAGAATAGATTCATATAGATTCATTCTGCTATAATATCATCTGAAAATCTTTTGGGCTCATCATAAGCATTCTGCTGATGAACTGCTCTTTTTTATCCACAACAATATCTTTAAATTCCACGCCATGTTCCATGAGCCAATGGGTGCGCTGAATCACAAAAGCATCACTGCCCACAAGATAAAAAATGGGGGATTCATCTGAAAGCACATTTTCAAGAACCTCATCCAGCCCGCTTCTTCCTTTCAGCCACGCATGCTTGACGCTGTCACCTGCCATGGATTCAAATTCCTTCTGATAAAGAAAGCTTCCACCAGCATCCACATTAATCTGGTACACGTCTTTGATTCCCATTGGATTGTTATGGTGCTGCAGAATCAGCGGCCTCATGGTTGCAATGCCTACCCCCATGGAAAGAAGAACCAGAGGACGGTTTTCACGTCTCAGTGCCATTCTAGACCCGGGTTTAAACACAAGGAGTTCCTGTCCTACCTTCATATTGAAAAGTGTCTCTTTAAACACAGATAGGTCTCCACGTTTTCGAGTGGTGAACCCAATCTTCCCTTCTTCGGGCAACGTCATGATGGACATATGCCTGACAAACGTACCTTTGGGAGCATTAAAATCATACCCCTCAATACCAATGTGCGCATGGGAACCTTCCTCCCAGTTAAAATCCTCCGGCATTTCCAAGAGAAATGTCCATGTATCTTCTGACTCTTCCAGGATATCGGTAATTTTAAGTCTATACTTTATCATTCTGCTCTTCCTTTTATGTTATTTGATTGTATACAATCTATTTTCTCAACTTTTATTATACAGTCCATAACAGACACTGTCAAAACTTAACAAAGCCTATGAGAGAAATTCATATTGAGTAATCTAGCTCTCATGCAAGATTTCACCGAATCCTGTCCTGGGATTTTTTTAACAACCAGAACTGCACAAAAAAACAGCCCCCTGATGAAAGGAGGCTGTTTTCCTATTGAAGGTCGAGCAGATTTTCTTTGTATTCTTTGTAGGCAAGCCTCAATTCATCCATCTTGTCATACATCAGCTTTTGCGTTTCTGAGAGTGTATCCCACTCTTTCTGTTCCACAGCCTGTCGCATATAATTGAATACGCCTTTTCCTTTGTCTGTATTTTTCATCAGGGAAATCTTCAATCTTTCCACCTTATCCCAGTTGGCCCGATCATCGAGGAAAACGCCATCTTTATGGAACTTCCTGAAGCTTCGGATTTCCTGAATAAATGTTGGAATGATCCTATGATCAATCTCTGTGTACCATTTATATAACAAACCATCAATGTAACTGTCTATGATTTTTTCACTGAACACATTCTCCGCTTTTAAGATTTGTGTTTTTTCTGGATACTGGAAGAATCCCTTGATATTTTCATAAACCGTTTCAGGAGCAACGCCAAAATATCGCTCTCTTTCCTCATCACTGAAATCATCAAACACATCTTTTTCCGTTCGGTAGGCTCTTCCTTTGCCCAGATAGTCAAAGGACTCTTCCGGTGTTTTAGAAAGCTCTTTCAGCAGTTCTTCCGGTTCTTTCAGAACAGCATAGCTGATTCCATCTTTCATAGCCATAAACATAGAAGCCATACAAAGATAGGTGTTGGTATGTGGGTTTGGCGCCCTTAGTTCAAATCTTGTGGCAAGCGGATTTTTCTCATCTCGGATGAGACCAATCAGAATTGTTCTGTTCCTTGAAGGCACTGCAGGTTCATAGCCCAATGAGCAAACAATACTGATGGGCGCTTCATACCCTTTTTTCAGTCTTTTGAAGGCTTCATTGGATGAAGTCACAAAGGGATTGATGACCTCATAATTTTTCAGTACGCCCATGATGGCTCCATAGCCAATGGAACTTAGAAAATCTTCTCGTGTGCTGTGGAAAAGATTTATCCGTTTTCCATCTTTCAGCTTTACCGCAGCGCTGAAGTGGGTGTGTTCTCCACTGCCCGCAATTTTATCAAGCGGTTTGGCCAGAAAGGTGACTTCCAGTCCGTATCTGATGAAAACTTCCCGCACCAGATTCTTGACAAAGAGCTCATAATCCGCTGTCTGTTTTGGTGAAGAGAACTTCCAGTCAATTTCAAGCTGCTCTAAAACCCCTTCAAACCGTCCATGATCATTCAGCTTCGCTCTTACTCCTCCCACTTCCTTATGTCCCATTTCGGGTTCAATCCCATATCTGTCCATGAGAATCAATGTTTCTTCAAGAGCGCTCCTCACTGCACCTCTTGTCTTGCTCCAGTACTGCTCCTTCAGTTCCTGAGAAGTACTAAGGGCCTCAATATCTCCAGAAGTGTTGGGTGACTTCACCCAAAACTCCAGTTCTGTAGCCGTGGTGAGGCAGACTTCGTCGATATCCTCGGCGGTGAACCCAAACTCTTTCTGGAGTGAGGGCGATTGAAATGCTTCCAGGATATCCTTCTTCATGACAGTTTCAGCTTCCTGCAGTATATGTCTCGAGTCAACTGCAACTCCATCATGGTAGAGAAAACATGGAATTTTCAGGGTGCCCACAGGTTTTCCTGTTTCAAGATCCATCAGAGTTTCATTATACTCAACGAACCAATTGACCGTGGGATCCGCTTTCATATCAACTTTTGCATTATTGAGTGTGGCAATCTTCGGGAGAAATACAGAGGACCCGTCTGTCTGAGCTGCAAAGCCGTAGAGATAGGTGTCCAGATCCTCCAGGAATAAACGCACCGGTATTTTGGTATCTGTTTCGTGTCCGATCAAATCAACGGCCGCCAAGGAAACAAACTGCACCTCTGGATGACTGTTGAGGGCTCTTGTCAGATGTTCCTTGGTCAGTTCATGAGGTTTTAGTGTATACAGCAGGTCTTTTCTCATAATTCACTCTCCTAACAAAAATTTAACAACGTGGTTATCTTATCACAGTAAAACCAGTAAGGTAAATCATCTGAGAAAAATTGCGAAGAACGAAAGAATAATAGTGCTTTTGACTTTATATTCGTCAGAATAGAACGATTTCAGCATTACAAAAAAAAGTGAGAAGCGCTCATTATCTGTCGCTTCTCACAGATTTAGTCCAATATGTCCATTCTTATATTGCTTTTTCTCAGGATCCTGAACTTTCGTATTTGGTAAGGCCTTTCAGCCAGACATGATACGCAACCAGTATACTGAAAATGCTCACAAGGATTGTCATACCTATTCCTTGAATAAACGTAACTTTCCCTAAGAAATAGGCTCCTGGATAGTATCCTGTAAAGGCAAAGGGGATCACAAAAGTCAAAAGTCCCCGAATCGCATTGGGATAAATGGTCATGGGATATTTTGTAAATGTGCTCATCTGATATGTCATATAGAGATAGGACTGGGCAAACTTGATCCAGAAGGAAATGCTCGATACGGCAAGTTTGATGGCCGTATAAATGATGGTGGCAAAGAACACCGCAGTCAGAAAGAGCATCCCTTTCCCCAGTGTGACCTCCATGCCCAGGTGCACACCACTGTATCCAACCAGGATGCTTCCTATGATAATTTCACCAAATCCATCTGGCTGAAAGCGTTCAGACAATAAGTGAAACAAAGGATTGATAGGTCTTAGAAGATACTTGTCAAACCCACCTTCCAGAAGAATCCGCCCACTTAACAACCATAGATTATCAGTGAAAACATGATCGATCCCCCTGGGAATCTGTGCAAATCCATAGATGAACAGAACTTCGTGGAAAGTCCACCCAGATAAAGCAGGTATACTTCTGAAAATCAGCTGAATAAAGACCACACCTGAAAATTGGACCAGAATAAAGCCAACAAGGCCAAAAATAAAGTCTGCACGATATTCGATCAGTATCTTGATGTACTGCTTCAGAAACTGCAGATAAAGCTTACTATATCTTCTCATTTTAGCCTCCTAGTATGGTTAATGACTTTACCACCGCTTTCCAGACAGTTCTGGACAACATCACCATAACCAACAGCCAGAACAGCTGCAGGAGAATGAAGTATGCCACATCCATTCCAGAGAGCTTTCCCAGATAGATCATCACAGGTGTGTAGATGATGGAGCTGAAAGGAAGAACCTGGATAATTTTTTGAACCAGATCAGGAAAAAACACCAGAGGGATCAGCGCACCAGAAAGAAGCTGTGACAAAGCACCCATAATCTGGCTGACTCCCCACATATTGGTCAGTTTGAATGAAAGAAGGCCAAAGGTATAGCTGAAATAAAAATTAATCAACAGTCCAATGCTCAGACTGAGTGCAAAAAGTGGCAGCTGTTGTATGTAGAGTGTGCCTGTCGCCTGATAAAGCAGAACATTGACCACCAGAAAAGCTGCGATAAATATCACGATGAAATTGTACAGCACTCCTCCCAGCACCTGAAAAAGCATCCTCATTTCATAACTGATGGGTCTGATGAGATTGATGGCAATGGTGCCGTCTTTCACTTCTCTGGAGATGTCAAAAGAAATATCTACAGATGTCATCAGTCCAGTTAAAAACGAAAACATAATATAGGCATACATTTCCTCCAGTGTAAAACCATTGAGAATCTGATCCGGTGAGCTGGAAAAGATTGCTTTCCAAAGAAAGAAACTCACCAACAGCATCAGCCACTCCCCCATCATGAAGATGATCACATTGGCTTTATAGCTGAGAATCATCTGGAATGTATTGAATGTAAATGGAAGATACATCTTGAGCTTTTTCACCTCTACACCTCATTCCTGTATATTCTCTTCACGATATCCTCAATGGATACTTCTTTAATTTTAAAGTCTGTCACATCCAGTGTACCCATCAGATCTTTCAGTATCTCAGTGCTGGATAATAGATTTTTGTTGTATTTGATCCATAACCGGTTATCTTCTGATGTCACAGTACAGCCTCTGCTTTCAAGCCGCGAAGCAATGGGCAGTTTCTCCAGCAGGATGAGCTCTTTTGTAATCAGCTCTATTTCAGCTTGAGAGCCATATGTTTCCTTAATATGCTCAAGATTTCCGTCATAGAGCATCCTGCCACGGTCAATGATGATGATTCGGCTGGAGAGCTCTTCGATGTCCATAAGATCATGGGTTGTAAGTATGATGGTTGTACCGTATACCTCATTGATCTTTTTGATGGCTTTTCTCACATTTTCCTTCACCACCACATCAAGACCGATGGTGGGTTCGTCCAAATAGATGACCTTGGGATTATGGATCAGTGCTGCAGCTAAATCTCCTCTCATTCGCTGCCCCAACGAAAGAGTTCTCACAGGCTGGAGCATAAAGTCTTTCAGTTCAAGCACTTCACTCAGAAACGCCATCTGCTTCTGATAGAGATCATCCGGCACTTCATAAATATCTTTTAACAGAGTAAAAGTCTCCGATAGAGGCAGATCCCACCAAAGCTGAGTCTTCTGCCCAAAAACCACCCCAATGTCTCTTGCGTTGACCTGTCTGTTTTCATAAGGCACTCTGCCATTGACAGTCACAGTACCTGCTGTAGGTGTGAGAATTCCTGTCATCATCTTGATCGTTGTTGATTTTCCTGCACCATTCGCACCAATGTATCCAACGATCTCCCCTTTGTTTATTGTAAAACTGATATCATCTACAGCTTTTGTTACGGTATATTCTCTGGAAAAAAAGGATTTTATGGCGCCTTTGAACCCAGGATACTTTTTATTGATTTTAAACTCTTTTGTCAAATTTTCTACAGTGATCATATCTATCACCCCTTTCTCAAATGTCAGGAACTGAACTTATAGTATTTAATAATCTTTGGTTCACTAGATAAAAATAAGAGCGATCTTAAACAGCTCTCTCTGAATCAACCGTCAAAGAAGACACAGCTTTAAAAAGCTGTGTCTATCTTATGAATTATTACATCTCTTCTACTGTTTCAATACCAAGAAGCGCCAGAGCATTCTTGATGACAACCGTAGTGGCATCCACCAGTTGGAGTCTTGCTTTTTTAACGCTGGTCTCTGCCGAATTTATCGGACAATTGTTGTAGAATTTATTGAAATCCTTGGCCACTTGAAGCACATATCTGGTGATGACTGAAGGCTCATATTTTTCCATAGCCTGGTTTACTGCACTTGCAAAAGATGCAAGAGTCTTGGAGAGTTCAAACTCCTCTGTACCGGTAAGCACTGATAAATCAGCATCATTATACGTATCGTTTTTCCTTAGAATACTCTTTGCCCTGGCGTAGGTATACTGGACATATGGCCCGGTTTCCCCATCAAAGGACAGTATTTCATCCCAATCAAAGATGATATCCTTCTCCCTGCCGTTTTTCAGGTAGGTGAAGATGACAGCTCCGATACCGACCTTATGCGCTACATCTTCCTTATCCTTCAGATTCGGATTCTTGTCATGAATGATTTTTTCAGCTGTTACTACTGCTTCTTTCAGCAGATCATCCAGTAGAACCACATCACCCTTTCGGGAGGACATCATTTTACCTGGAAATTTAACAAGCCCAAATCCTACATGCACACAATCCTTTGCCCATTCAAACCCAGCAAGTTCGAGGGTTTTGAAAACCTGTCTGAAATGAAGAGACTGTGGTGTGCCAACAACATAAATGTTTTTAAAGAAATCATACGTTCTTTTTCTGTAGATAGCCGCTGCAAGATCTCTTGTGGCGTAAATGGTAGCTCCATCTGCTTTTTTAATGATGGTAGGCGGCATATTATACTCATCCAGCATAACAACCTGAGCTCCATTGCTTTCTGTAAGAATACCCTTATCTTCCAGAATATCCACAACTTCGTCCATCTTATCCCCATAAAAACTCTCACCGGCATAAGAATCGAACTCTACCCCAAGCTCTTTATAGACTCTTTCAAAAACCATGAGAGAAAGTTCTCTGAACTCCTTCCAGAGTTTCACCTCATACTCTTTGCCATCTTCCAGATTCTTGAAATGCGCTCTGGCTTCATCGTTCAAACTGGGCTCTTTCTCCGCTTCTTCATGAAACTTCACATAGATTCTGTTCAGTTCTTCAATCGGAGCTTCTTTCAGTTTTTCAAGATCCACCCATCGTTCGTACCCTGAGATCAGTTTTCCAAACTGTGTGCCCCAATCTCCCAGATGGTTGATTCTTTCGGTCTTATATCCTTGGGATTCAAAAATTCTTGAAAGAGAATTTCCGATTACCGTTGTGAAAAGATGTCCTACATGAAATGGCTTCGCAATATTGGGAGAGGAGTATTCCACAATGACAGTCTTTCCTTCCCCTGTTTCTGTTCGTCCATAGGCCTCGCCTTTTTCAAGAATCTCGCTTACAGCTCCTGACAAGAACTCCGTCTTATCCAAGAAAAAATTCAGATAAGGACCTAAAACCTCAATACGTTCCACTTCTTTAATATCAAGCTGTTCCTTCAGTTCGCCGGCAATGGCATTGGGTGCTTTTCTTAAAGTCTTTGCCAGGGAGAAGCACGGAAAAGCATAGTCCCCCATCTCTGGTCTCGGTGGAATCTCCAAAAGTCTCATGACATCTTCCTGACCGATATTCAGCACACTGCTGATCTTATTTGCTATGACTGCTTTGTAATCCATCGTTCTTCCTCCTTGTTTGTCCCCTCTGGGGCGCTCTGACTTCTATATCAATCTATATCTTATCCATTTTACTACAGTGCGCCTCATTCGTCCATACTCTGGGTACTGCAGTTCCAAAAGAAGTCCCAATGATCAAGTTCTGCCCCTACACTGCTTGTAAAATTTATCCTGAACTGCTTCTTGTAAAATCTATTGTAGTATAATGAATACAATATTAAAAAGCGAGGGAATTGAAATGGAAAAATTCGCATTGATTTATATAGGTGGAAACACAATTCGTTATGCTCTCTGGCAGATTCAAGCGGACCAGAGCTACATTCTCCTGGAATCCTATAGAGAAGATCTGAAACTTGGACAAAATACCCATGTAGAGAATATCATAAAACAAGAAAAAATCGAGCACCTGCTTACCATCCTGAAGCACTTCAAAGAATTCTCAAATTCTGTGTCGACAAATAAAACCCTGATTGTATTATCAGAGTTTTTCCAGAGAATTGAAAATACAGCCGGTATCGAAAAGAGGATCCTGGAGGAGATTGGAGATGAAATCATCAGCCTTACCTGCGAAGAGGAACTCCATTATGATTATCTCGCACTATCCCATTCCATGAATCTCTCCAAATCTCTCATTGTCGATATCAGCGGAGTATCCACTCAAATCGGCTATGTAGATAACGGTATTCTGAAGGATCGGTACCATATTCCGGTTGGACCTGTTTCGTTGACAGAAAAATTCAATCTGGAGAACCTGATCCAAAAAGAAAACCATATCGACTTAGAGAAGCATCTGATTGAAGAGATCCGAAAAATACCTTGGCTCAAATCTTATACTTACAATGATATGGTTATTGTGGGCGGTTCTGCCAGAGCAATCTCTAAGATTGACCGTAAAAAGCGCAGATATCCGCTGGATATCATTCACGAATACACCATGGAAAATCAGGACATCCATTGGCATTATAAATCTCTCATGACAAAAAACCTCAATCAAAGAATTCAAGTGCCTGGTCTGGATAAAGATCGTGCAGATATACTGCCATCGGCTTTAGCCATTGTAGATTTACTTCTTCAAGAAACCGGCATTGAAAAAATCCGCGTCAGCGGATCGGGCATCCGGGAAGGATTCCTTCTGGAACATATTCACAAGAAATTCGGCATACTGTCTCCTATGTTGGAACAGTCCATCTCCAATATACTCAGCCGACACTCTGTTAATAAAACAAAGTCTAAAAACCTGTTTACCCTCACATCAGAACTTTATCAGTCTCTAAATGGCGTGCACAAGGACTGGAAAGATGCGCAAGACATACTGTTCGTAAGTTCGAGACTGCGAGATGTTGGTCTTTCCGTAAGATACTACAATCATGATAAGCACAACTTCTATATCATTGTAAACTCAGAGCTAAGAGGACTGGATCATCGCCAGATCATTCTTTGTGGACTTGCTGCCACCTTTACCAACGGCATTCATAAAGAAGCACCTCTTCTTCAATACGGACAGATCATCAACAGAATGGATTTGGAGATGGTGTATGATATCGGCATCTGTTTAAGCCTAGCTGAGAGATTACTGCAGTCCGACCATAAAGAGCTGCATCTTAGTAAATGTTCTGTTACAGAGGATACCATTGAATTAAAGCTATTGGCCTCAGATGATATTCACTTCGAGCTCCATGACGCCTCAAAGCTCAGTCCAGTATTTCATGAGCTTTATAGAAAAAATCTGATCTTGTCATACGAAAAAATGCAACATTAATCAAGCCTTATAAGGAGTATTTCATGGATTTTATACCACTGACAATAGAGACAAAGAATATTTGGGACAAGTTTTTAAACCCGTTCCCTTACAAAAACTCAAGTTATCAGTTCACGAACCTTTATCTTTGGCGTAAATTCAATAATACAATGTATTTCGCTACAGCGAACCATCTTTTCATCAAAAAAGGCATCGAAGATCCTTATTTCATGGCTCCGGTGTATAAAAATACTCTCCACGCAAAAGAAGCATACGAGATGCTCTTGGCTCATATGGAACAGTGTGGGCATGAGAAGGTAATTAGAGATGTGGAGAAATCTCAGCTGGAGGATCTCAAAAAGATGCCCTTTACCTTCACCTATGAACTTCACAGAGATCAGCAAGAATATATATACAGCGTAGACCAGCTGAGAACTTATCAAGGAAAGGCGCTTCATAAAAAGAAAAATCACTTTAACCAATTTATAAGAAATCACGATTACACTATTAAATATATAGAAGATTCAGTTAAAGAATGCATCGAACTTGCGGAAAAGTGGTTTGAAGAAAGTGAGTATTCTCCACAACTGTATCACGAACTCCTTGGCATCCGTGATTTATTAGGGAACAGGACTTCTTTCAATCTGAAAGGAATATCCGTATTTATTGATGGTGTATGCCAAGGGTTCACAATCCTTGAAGTGATACAGGACGAGGTGATACTGAACCATATTGAAAAAGCACAGAAAACTTTCAATGGTCTTTATGCATTTCTTGTAAAAACTGCTCTGGAAGAGTTCGGAGATGGAATCCTCTATACCAACCGAGAACAGGATTTAGGTATTCCTGGACTAAGAAAATCCAAAGAATCCTATATGCCTCTATTCTTGGAGGAAAAATACATAGTGCGTTTCACATAATTTATACGAGGAGTGATGTTCATGAAAGTAACATTTGGTGGAAACGAAGTCCATCTTTATGGCACACAGCTGCAAGAAGGTGATTTATTGCCTGAATTCATGCTGACAGATTTATCACTGAAGGATGTAGACTCCAGAGACCTGAGCAGTCCAAAAATAATTCTTACTTTTCCTTCTGTGGATACTTCAGTCTGTTCTTTGGAACTATTAACATTCAATGATCAGTTGGAGAATCTGCCTTCTTACAAAGTGTTCGGTGTATCAATGGATCTGCCCTTTGCTCTGAAAAGATGGGTCAAAGAGAATGCAGGCGATTATATTACAATGCTTTCGGACCATAAATTCAGAGTCTTTGGCGAAGTCACGGGAACTTATGTGGAAGAGCTGGGCATCCTTGCTAGAGCGGCATTTGTTCTGGATGAAGATAACCGTGTGGTCTATGCTGAGTATCTTCAGGAAATTGGCCATGAACCGAACTACTCAAAGATTCTCGAAGAAGCGAAAAAAGTATTTGAAAAATAACAGAAACACCCTGGTGTGCACATCACACCAGGGTGTTTCTATTGTAGAAGCATTCTTGCTTCATATTCTTTCATTTTGTCAGGAAGTATCTCTACCATTTCCTCCAAATATCTGCTGAGTAGATAATATACAGCTGAATTCGATGCGGTAAGATCGAAAGAGGATTTCCCGAAAAATACTCCATCATTATCGATGCGCAAATACACAGCATCAATGCGCTCCAGATCTTTCTCCGTCTCAGAGGTTGCTTCTGTAAACATCTGCTTATTGTCTTCATAAAACCGCTGAACATATTTCCTTTCTGTTTCCCCCAGAACCAGACGAAGCTCCAGCACCTTCGCAGCTACATCAAGATATTCGATGAATGTGTTCTTATAATATCCCTTAAGAAAATTATCCAAGTCTTCTTTTATTTCTTCAACACTCATCATGTCCCTTCTCCTCCTGAAACTTGAAAATCCCAAACTTGATTTTTACACCAAAGGAACTGAACTTTTCTTCATACTCCGTTTTGATATTCTCACTGAATCCAGACTCTTCCAAATCAAAGGTCCGGTACATCTCACGAAAGCCCTCTTCCCTAAAGTAATCCAAAGAAGCAGCAAACAGATCATCATCATCGGTTTTAAACCAAACTTCTGTACCAGGTCTGATAAAGCCCTTGTACTTTTTAAGAAATCTTGGATGTGTCAGTCTTCTTTTATTATGGCTGGCTTTAGGCCATGGATTACAGAAATTGATATAGATTTTGGAAACTTCATTTTCACTGAAAATTTCATCTATCCGTTCAATAAACATGGGAATGATTCTTACATTGGTCAATCCAAGTTCATTGATTTTCCGCAACACGAATACCAGCACTTCATCCTTTAAATCAATGGCAATATAGTTGATATCAGGATTTTCATTGGCTAGTGTACTGATGAACTGTCCTTTTCCACAGCCAAGCTCCACGTGAATCGGATGATCATTGCCAAATATTTCCTTCCATTTCCCCTTCTGGTCAAAGGGATTGAGAATGGACTTCTCATCTTCTGCCATTTCTGGTCTGGCCCACCATTTTTTTCTTAATCTCATTTCATCACCTATCTAATTTTATTCCTTAGTGAAGTATACCCTACTTTCCATTTAATTTCATTATTTTGTTCGCATCCATTTCTATCTTCTCATGCAAAATTCCCGAAATTTGATATCCATCATTTTTCCATAACACTTTTATCGATATACTGAAAGCAGAACAACATTTCAGGAGGTTAAAATGAAAGAAAAGCTCGCTCCCATTCATTTTATTCAGCATCAGAGGATTCACCTGCAAGAACAGCTGGAATCTTACCTTTCAGTAAGATTCGGAATGGAAAATAAACTGAATGATTTGGAAAATCAACATGGCACTCCCTCAACCGATGCAATGCTCTCAGATCAGATTGATCATGACAATATTCACGGCTGGCTGGAGGGTCATCTGATAGCCAATGAAAAAAGGCTCAGTGGACTGCTGGCTGAAATCATGAAGAATACGGAAATAGCCGCATTGCATGATGCATACAACGATTTTGGACATAACCTGGGAACCACTTTAAAACGTAATGTTTCTGTTCGCAACGGAGAGGAGCTTTATCAGCTGCTCCAGACTGTCCTTTTAGATGGAATGCCTTGTGACAAAGTAAATAAGCTTGTAGATGCCAGCGAGCATCATCTTGTCTTTTCGAGCCTGAAGGATCTTCATGCTCCTTATTATGAACACGCCGGAATTTCTCCCGTCCTATACCATGAACTGCGCAAAAGCTTTATAGATGGTTTGCTGAAGGAGCTAGACCTTGGCACATACACCTACGCACTGGAAGAAGGCGCCATCATCCATAAAGTAGTTTTATCGTAAATACCTGATCAACAGTAAATAATTCATCTCCCTTCTCTATGCGAAGCATAGGGGGGAGATGAATTATTTTTTGTTTGACGTATCGATTTGTATAAAGTGCATGTAACGAATCTGATATCAACATAAAACGATACCCGGCGGCTTCAAGCTTCAGAGGTTCCTAGTAGAGTGCGGTTTAAAGGAAATCCGCTCTCATTGGGCTGAATATATCCAGCAGCACACCATCTTCCAGCGCCACAGTCCCGTGGGGCACATCTGCAGGCATAAGCAAACTATCGCCTTTATACACGACTCTTTTCTCCTCACCAATGGTGAATTCAAAAACCCCATCCAAAACGTATGTTGTTTGCGTGTGAGGGTGCGAGTGCACATCTCCTACCGCACCTTTCAAAAAGGTGATTTCACACATCATCATCTCCGGATTGTATGCCAGAACCTTTCGTCTGATCCCATCACCACAGACTACTTCCTTTACCTGATCACTCTTTATAAACATACTATATTCCTCCTCAAAATCTATACTCTATTATACCGTGTATCCTAATCATATTACAGTAATCAGATACATTTCTTTCAATAGAATAATGATAAACCCAACCGATGTTTTATACAAATCTTCATTCAAGGAAATCGTTGTCATGTAATCGTTTCTAGAATTCGCCTCTTAGCATCAACACCTTTCAAAGCCTTTAAAATGAACGTTTATACACATAATTGCATAAAGATTTTTATGCCAAATTAATGGTAATATAAAAACTTCTGATATATAATGAATTGTAATTACACGGAGGTGTTCATATGAAAATTGAAATCATTGGGTTTCCAATGTTTTATGGTTGTGACCGACCTGGCGTAGAATTTGGGCCAGATAAATTAAGAGAAGAAGGCCTTGTGGACCTCTTTAAAAAGAACAATGAGCACGTTATAGACAGAGGAAATATCAAAGTAGATCAAGTGGATCCATCCAGGAAGTATGCTTCACATACATCCATGAAGTATCTGAATGAAGTCGTATCTGGAAACAAAAGACTGGCTGAGACAGTCCAAAATGCAATTCGAGAAGGCAATCTGCCCTTCGTTGTCGGCGGAGATCACTCCTTGGGACTCGGTTCCCTGGCTGGTGTCAAATCTGCAACAGAAGACGATTTTGCAGTAATTTGGATTGATGCTCACGCTGACCTCAATATCACTGAGACGAGCCCTTCAGGCAATATCCATGGGATGCCTTTAGGCGCTTCTGCTGGACTTGGAGATGAGATTCTCACAGAACTCTATGTAAAAGGCCAGAAGGTAAAACCCGAAAACATTTATATCCTTGGCCTGAGAAGTGTAGATGAGGGCGAAGAGATCATCATAAAAGAACATGGGATTCACACCTGGAGAATGACAGATATCAGAGATAGAGGAATGGAAAAAGCAATCCAAGAACTTCTAAGCAAAATTTCAGAGAGCGGCATCAAGCACATCCATCTGTCTTACGATATAGATTCTCTGGATGCCCGACATGTACCGGGAACAGGAACTCCTGTAGAGGACGGTTTGGAATTCGAAGAGAGCAAACAGCTGGTTTCTGCCATCATTGATACAGGTCTTGTTAGAAGTATTGATTTTGTGGAGTTCAATCCAATCACGGACAGAAACAATCTTACATTGAATTCTTCACTCAGCATGCTCGAAACTTTCTCAGAAGCCCTTGGCAGAAGAGATTTATAAAATAAAAGCTCTTGGGACAATTAAATGCCCAAGAGCTTTTATTTTACACTTTATACAACACGATGAATCCACTTCTTGCTTTTATAACGCGGCAAGCAAATAGAAAGTTTGACCATTTCCTCAAAAAAGCTCAGAATAAACACTCTTTCCACCGGAAGTTTCAGAACCAAAGCAGCCACTGATACCAGCGGTACCCCCACAAGCCATAAACTGGCTGTTTCAGCAAAAAGAGAATATCTGGTGTCTCCCCCTCCGCGGAAGAGCCCCACCACAAAAAGAACATTCAAGAATCTCACAGGTACGATAAAAGAGATATAAGTCAGCAACTTGAACGTCGTGTCTCTTGTACCCTCTTCCAGGCGGTACAGCGATAGTATTGGATTTTTTGACACCGTTAATAGAAGTGATGTAATCACACCGATAAGGAATGTGAGTCTGATAATCTTACTCGCATACACCTTTAAACGCTCCACATCGCCCTTCCCAATGAGATTTCCTGTAATTATTGCGGCTGCATTGCATATACCAAAGGAAAACACGTAGAAGAGCTGGGTTATCGTATTCTGAATCTGAATTGCAGCAAATGATGATACCCCCAGTTTTGAATAGGAATAATTGTAGACTACAATCCCAAGGGACCAGAATGTCTCATTCAGAAGAACTGGTGCAGCGACTCTCAGGAAACTCGAGATATTGGGTTTCTTAAACGATGTGAGCTCCTTAAATGATGCATTCAAAAGATTGTTCTTCACAAAAACAATATAGAACAATACAGAAAACTCTATCACTCTCGCTATTAATGTAGCAAGGGCAGCTCCTCTAACTTCCATTCGAGGGAAACCGAAGGTTCCATTAATCAGCAGATAGTTGAGGAGTGTATTGGTCCCTAATCCCAGGATACTGGAAAGCATCGGTACAAAAGCTTGACCTGTGGATCTCAAGGCAAAAATCATCGTCACAGAAAGATTACCAAGAATATAGCTGAATCCAACAATCTTAAGATATTCCACTGATGATTTGAGAACTTCTGGATCTTCAGAGTAGAGCCCCATAACCCTTTCTGGAATGATTACAGCAATGATTGTAAAAAGACCCGCTATCAAACCTCCCAGAACCATGGTCATGCCCATATATTTCTTGAAACTCTTATAATCACCGCTCCCATGAAACTGGGAGAAGAAGATTGCACCACCACTATTAAGACCAAATGACATCAGCGTAAAAAGAAAGAAAAGCTGGTTCGCTTGTCCAACGGCAGCGATAGACGCTTCTCCAAGATTACCAATCATCAGATTATCCACCATATTCAAGGAGGAGGACAGGAAATTCTGCACTATAATCGGTATTGCAATGGTCAGGAGTATTTTATAAAAATGATTTTGATTGTTTATGTCTTTCTTTTCTAATTCCAACATATGTTTTCACCTCACGCTTGTTTAGTATACTAGATTAACCCGCATTACGAAACATCAAATCGAAGAAAATGTATTGAAAGCTTATGGTTTCTACACTATAATCAAATTAGGTTATGATTCTATAACACTTATTTGAATTAGGAGGGAATATGATGAAGAGTTACGTTTGTATAGTTTGCGGATATGTTTATGATCCAGCAGTAGGCGACGAGGACAACGGAATCGCTCCAGGAACAAGCTTCGACGATCTACCAGAAGATTGGGTATGTCCACTTTGCGGAGTTGGCAAAGACCAGTTCGAGGTTGAAGAGTAGAATCCCTTTAAGCGCCAGGCCTATGCCTGGCGCTTTACATTTGAAAAAAGGCAAAAAAGCAGGAAGCCAATTCGGTCTCCCTGCTTTTATACTATCCTATTCTATGTAAGGTCGTACTTTCAGTACGATGATCTGTTCTTTCAATGAAATCTTGTCCAAGTTCGCGATGCAGTAGTGCAGTAAGTTCCAAAGTTCTTTTACGGTCCATCTGCTCGACACCTTCCAGCTTGTATTTGATGTTCATCACTTCGTATTTGTTTTCACCCATTGAATGATAGGGAAGAAGCTCAATCTTCTCCACATTCTGAAGCGTCTTGATTTTTTTCGCCAGTTGAACAATATGCTCTTCACTGTCCGTAATACCCGGTACTACGACATGTCTGATCCACATCTTGGTTCCTGCGTTTTGAACGGCCTCCAAAAACTTTAAAGACTTATCTTCTTTCTGACCTGCGATGAATAAATACTGCTTTGGATCTTCATGTTTGATATCAAACAAAACCAAATCCGTGTACTTCAAGATTTCTTCATATTCTCCAAATCCATATCCCGCTGTATCCAGTGCTGTGTGAATGCCTAACTCTCTGCATGCTTTTAGAGATTCTAAAAGAAACTCAGGCTGAAGAAGAGGCTCTCCACCAGAAAAGGTAACTCCACCACCAGATTTTTCAAAGTATGGACGGTATCTTTTGATTTTTTTTATAAGGTCGGAGGCTTCTACTTGGGTTCCTCCCCCCATAGTCCAGGTATCTGGATTATGGCAATAGAGGCATCTGAGTTTACATCCCTGAAGAAACACCACAGTTCTGATTCCTGGTCCGTCTACAAGACCCATGCTTTCTATTGAATGGATTCTGCCTTTCAAAGTCCTCACTCCTCATCTATCTTTTTGTCTGAAATTACATTGCTTCGTGGAAAGTTCTTGAGATGACTTCCATCTGCTGCTCTTTAGATAATCTGTTGAAATTAACTGCATATCCTGAAACTCTAATGGTCAGTGTTGGATACTTTTCTGGGTGCGCCATGGCATCCTCAAGCTTCTCTCTGTTGAAGACATTGACGTTCAGGTGATGGGCATCCTGTGAGAAGTAGCCATCCAGCACAGACGCCAGATTGTTGATTCTTTCTTCTCCAGATTTTCCAAGAGCATCTGGAACAATCGAGAAGGTATTGGACACTCCATCTTCACAAGTGCTGCAGTATGGAATCTTCGCTACACTGTTCAGTGATGCTAGAGCACCTTCCAGATCTCTTCCGTGCATTGGATTTGCTCCTGGTGCAAATGGCTCTCCCGCTTTTCTTCCGTCAGGTGTTGCACCAGTTTTCTTACCATACACCACATTGGATGTGATGGTCAGAACGGATAATGTGTGTTTTGCATCTCGATAGGTCTGATGTCTCTTCAGTTCACTGGAGAACTTCTCCACCAGGCTTACAGCAATGTCATCCACACGGTCATCATCATTCCCGTATTTAGGGAAGTCCCCTTCGATTTCAAAATCTACTGTAATTCCATTCTCATTACGCTTTGGCATTACTTTTGCATATTTGATCGCCGCAAGTGAATCAGCGGCTACTGAAAGTCCAGCTACACCAAACGCCATAAGTCTGCCCACTTCTGTGTCATGAAGTGCCATCTGTCCAGCCTCATACGCATACTTATCATGCATATAATGAATTATATTCATGGTATTGACATAAAGTTCAGCTACATATTCAAGAACTTTATTGTAGTTTTCAAGCACTGTGTCATACTCAAGCACCGCATCTGTAATAGGTGTGAGTCCTTCGATGACTTTCTTTCCTGATTTCTCATCAACACCACCATTTAAAGCATAGAGCAGTGATTTCGCAAGATTGCATCTTGCTCCAAAGAACTGCATTTGCTTCCCGATGGACATAGCAGACACACAGCATGCAATCGCATAGTCATCGCCATAGAGAGGTCTCATGATATCGTCATTCTCATACTGAATAGAGTCTGTCTGGATGGACATATCCGCACAGAATTTCTTGAAATTCTCTGGAAGAGTCTGAGCCCATAGGACTGTCATGTTAGGTTCTGGTGCTGTTCCAAGATTGATCAGTGTATGCAAGAATCTGAACGATGACTTGGTCACTAGTGGTCGGCCATCAAGACCTACTCCACCTATTGCTTCAGTTACCCATGTTGGATCTCCTGCAAACAGATCATCATATTCTGGTGTTCTCAGATGTCTGACCATTCTCAGCTTAATCACAAACTGATCGATGATCTCCTGAGCTACCGCTTCATCAATGGTGCCATTACGTAAATCCCTTTCGATATAGCAGTCCAGGAAAGTACTGGTTCTTCCAAGAGACATAGCCGCTCCATTGTTCTCTTTTACAGCCGCAAGATAGCCAAAGTATACAAACTGAACTGCTTCCTTCGCATCCTTCGCTGGCTGTGAAATATCAAATCCGTAAGAAGCTGCCATTTCTTTCATTTCATTCAACGCTCTAATCTGTTCATTGACTTCTTCTCTCTGTCGGATTAGTGCATCCAGCATTGGTCCTTTGAGATTTTCAAGATCCTTCTTCTTTTCAAGAATCAGACGATCGATTCCATAAAGAGCAACTCTTCTGTAATCACCAATGATTCTTCCTCTTCCATATGCATCTGGAAGCCCTGTAATAAGCCCAGTGCTTCTGGCAGCTCTCATTTCCTTATTGTATGCATGGAACACACCTTCATTATGAGTCTTTCTATATTTAGGAAACTCTTTTAGTATGGAGTCCGATGCGGTGAAATTATACGCTTCCAGAGACTGTTCCACCATTCTGAATCCACCATAAGGATTGATGATTCTCTTTAATGGCGCATCTGTCTGAAGACCTACGATTGTCTCTGCTTCTTTGACAATATATCCTGGTTTGAAGTTATTGATCCCAGCAATGTTTTCTTCGTCTACACCGAGAACACCTTGCTTAATTTCTTCAACGATCAGCTGCCCAGCTTTTTCCCATACTTTCTTTGTATTTTCTGTAGGGCCTGCTAGAAAAGATGCGTCTCCTTCATATAAGGTGAAGTTCTTCTGAATAAAGTCTCTAACATCTATTTCATTTGTCCAGTTACCTTCATTAAATCCATTCCATTGATTTATCATCTTGTATCCTCCCATTTTTATAACACATTCGACTAATTCTCTTAATCTGTTTTCTCTTACAAATGTATTATACAATAGGTTTGTCTTTTTGTTAATACCTAGTCAATAAGTTTTTTTCTCGATAATCCTGCTTTAAATGAAAATTATATTGACAAACAGCCTGTTTTATGATTATTGATACAAAACCCCAGTATATTGATACAAAAACAGTACAGAATTCCATAATCCACCATTATTATTGTTATTTTGTGTCATAATCCATTACAGCTTGACAGAAAATAATTATTATTTTATTACAACATTTTCTCTTTAGTCTCACAACAAAATATCAGCGTACATCTTTTATAACATTTATCTCCTCTAAATCTGGATCTGTTTCTACAACACCCTAAATTTTTACTGTTATAAAATATCGTTCAATTTATAGTACAGTTAATGGATTGTGTTGTGCAATTGTATTAAAAAAAGGAGAGATCTTACTCATCGATCTCTCCTTTTTCTTCAGTTAATCTCTTATCATCTCAAACAATTGCGATTGGGATATCCAGCATTCTTTCGCAACTCTTTTCTTACCATCTTTTTTTGCTTTTTCTTTTCTTAAAGTGCTCCTTAGAATATTCTCACCAAGACTCACCAACTTCCGTCTAACTGGAGATTCAATCTCAATGATTGTAAAGCCAGCACGCCGTGCCAACCTATGAAGAAGGGTGATTCCTAATACAGCTTTATATTTTCTGTTTTCTGGTTTCTCCATATGTATCCCGATCAACTTCAGCTCTTCAGCAAGCATGGTGAAAAGATTCCCATAACTTGTATCTAGGTTCTTCAAATTCGTGTTCACCATGTGAATTTCATAATAACAATCACCACGCTGAATTACCGTGCCATCCTCAATCAGCACATTCTTCCCTTTGTGCACTTTTGGAACCATATACAAAAACCCTATACTGCTTCCTGGAACTCGCTGCCACCCCAGCATCCTCACAAGACTTGCATCATAAAATCCAATCACTTTCTTTAATACATCCATTCTTTCACCTACACTTTTACAGTCACATCATGTTCAGGAACAACAAACTCATACCCCATTTTCTGTAATTCAGGCAAAGCAATCTCCAATGCATTGATCGTTCTCTGCGGTGCATCCTTCGCCCCTCTACCATCGTGAAGAAGTACGATATCTCCAGGTCTCACTTTTTTCAGTAAGGTCTTCTCAATATACTCCTCATCCACATACTTGCTCCAGTCAGATGCATGAAGTGACCACAAGACAGGCCTGAAATCATACTCATGTATAAACTTTGAGGAGACAACATTGACAAGCCCCCAGGGAGGTCTGTACAGATTCACTTTTACCCCCATACCTCGCAACACTTCAATTGAATCATGAAAATCCTTTTTCATTGCTTTATAGGAACGGATTGGAGCCCCAATATGCTTATTTGCATGAAGTCCGATCACATGCCCTTCTCTAACAATTCTTTCGATAATATCTGGATTCGCCTTCACTTTTTCGCCTAGAACAAAAAAAGTGGCTCTTATTCTATACTTCTTCAGCAGGTCCAGCAATTGGGGTGTATATCTCGGATCTGGCCCATCATCAAAAGTCACCGCTATCCTCTTTCCGTTCACAGGAATCTTTTTCAGAACACGTTTCGAAAAATACCGGAAGTAGATATTGGGGATAATTGAATAAATCACAAATAAATAGAACAAAACAGTATCCACTTTCATCACCTATCCTTCTCCACACTTTTATGTGGCTACCACTATAATTATAGCCTTATTTACAGTAAATACCACATAGAGTTATTCGCAAAAAATTAAGCAGCCAATGGCTGCTTAACTGCACAATCGTGCTCGAAAGTTATTTGACCTAGTCTTTGACCCCACACTCGCCTGCTGGAGCTTTTGCTACCCGGACTTAACCTCTCACTACTTACCCTCTCATTGCTGGCAGGACTTACTTCTAAGCCGCACCATGATTGTCAGTACTTTGACTGACTTACGTGGATCCTTTTGCCTGCGACTGGCTTGGACTATCAGGGGCTTCCCCGAGCAACTACAAACATAACTTTCAATTTCACATTATATCAATCTGAAGGAAGATATTCAAGAGCTGTATCAAAAGGAACTTCTCATACCAGTTTGAAAACAGTCATATAATAGGAATGCACCCCTTGATTCTCCAAAAGCTTCACACATCTCCCCACGGTGCTTCCCGTAGTAAAGACATCATCAATAACAAGCACCCTCTTCCCCTTCAACCGCTCCGCGGAATAATGACGAAGCATAATTTGCTCCGCGTTTTCTTTCCGGCTCTCCATATCCAACTTTTTCTGTTCCATTTTAGAAGGCTTAAAAAGAGCTCTCAATGGAATTCCAGTTTCCTTCGATATTCTCTCCGCCATATACTCTCCATGATCAAACCCCAGATTTTGTACAGATTTGAAGGAGCTTGGCGCAAATGTTATGAGATGAAATGACTTGATGAAGACTCTTTGATCGGAGAGCATAAGATTCGCCATGTCATTTCCAGCATAAAAGGATCCACGTTTCTTATATGCCATCAGCAGCGCTTTTCCTTCCTCATTATATGCAAAGATGGACATCCCCTTCTGCTTTTTAAGCAAACTTTCCTCCTGCAGAAATATCAGCTTTTTCTTACAGGAAGTACAAAGACCATCTGTGAACTCATCGCAAATAGGACACTTGTCATAGGGAAACACGAGATTCCGAAAAAACTGACCTATCCTATTCAAATCCTTCTTCCCAAAGTATTTTATTGAAATGTCTTGTCAGTTCCTTTGTCCTCTCCATATCTCTAGTAGTATGTTGACACAACATGATTACTTCTCCGTTCATTTCATCATAGAATCCAGTTCTCAAACAGAAAAAGAGCAGTTCTCGATAACTGTATCTGGTTGAATCTGAACCATGAATGATGATTTCGAAATTGGTCTCCACATCCAAATAATCATCAAGATCATCTGTAATGAAAATATAGGGTTTTTCAACATCCTTGACCAGTTCCTTCATCGTCTTCGTACCAATCTCATCCACATCAAAAATGCAGCTTTCCAGTGATTCATCAACCTTCGAAAGAAATCTTGCCACTTTTCTTTTGACTTTTTTATCTGCAGTAAGAAGCAGAACCTTCTTCTTTTCATATACAAACCAGAGAAGGTACTCATATACCGAAGTAGGTACAAACTCATCAAGGTTCAGTCGTGTCTCAATCACTCTTGGTTCAGAAACAAATCCGCTTCGTCCGGCCATTGGTACTTCCAGAACATCCATCCCCATAAAAATAGTTTCAAAGGAATATGCAATCACTTTCCTGCATCTTGGAAAGATAAACCCAATCAGATGCTGCATTTCAGGTTTCTTATGAATTGGAAATGAATTGACATCGTCATAAACCACAAGGTCATACTGTTCGCGGATACGTAATGCCTGGAAATAGTCACAGATAACCAGCGATTCTTTCTCATTGATTTCAAGATCCTGGTGCAGTGAAATAGAAGAAAATCCCAGATTTCTCATATATTGGGAAATAAGCACATTTTCTTTCATTTCTCCAGTAATATAAAGAACCCGTCCTCCATCATAAAGAACTTTGTTCACCAGCTCTTTCAATGGTTCAATCCCCATATAGGGAACCGTTTTAATATTTATGGCTTTTTGCTCACCTTCCATATACCAATGAAAGAGCTGTCTCTTCTTGTCAACTTTCATAAAAACCCTCCACTTTCTTCTATTCCCCTACATTATCCATGACACTCGTGATTCTATACCGAAGGGAAGTATGCCTATCGTAAGTTTTTGTATTTTTAATCATATAAGCCAATGCTTTCTGAGATCCCACCAGTACAATAAGTTCTCTAGCCCTCGTCACCGCAGTATAGATCAGATTTCTGCTCATGAGCAGCGGAGGCCCCATAAATAATGGAACAAGAACTACTTTGAACTCACTCCCCTGACTCTTATGAATGGTCACTGCATATGCAAGCTCCAGCTCATCTAAATCCTGAGACTCGAATTCAACAATTTTATCCTCATCAAAAAGCACCGATACGGTATTGTCTTCATCGTTGATATCCGTAACATAACCGATATCTCCATTAAAAATCCCTTGTCCTTCAGGTGGTTCACCAAAAGTCCTTTTTACTTTCTTCCACTTTATCATATAGTTGTTTTTGGTCTGCATAACTTTATCACCAATCTGCAAATCAGTGAAACTATGTTTTTTCCTTCTTGGATTCAGAGCCTTTTGGAGCACCAGGTTGAGATTATATACACCAAGCTCCCCTTTTCTCATGGGAGTGAGTATCTGAAAGTCCTTCACACGGTCCCACTTTTCATTAAACTTCGGAAGCCTTGTAGTCACAAGCTCAATCACTTTCTGCAGTGAATCTTCAGAATCATTTCCTTGTATAAAGAAAAAATCACTTTCTTTCGCATTGAGGACAGGCATTACGCCCGTATTGATCCTATGGGCATTTGTTGTAATGAAGGACTCTTTCCCCTGTCTGTAGATGAACTGAAGCTTTACTACAGGAAAAGCCCCACTGTCAATAATATCCTCCAAAACCTTACCCGCTCCCACAGAAGGGAGCTGATCCACATCCCCAACAAGAATCAGCCTCGTTTTAGGCTTAATGGCTTTCAGCAGATTGTTCATGAGCATCACATCAATCATAGATGCTTCGTCAATAATGACCACATCACAATTCAATGTCTCATCTTCGTCGAAAAGCACCTCATCCTCTTCAGTAGAAACACTTAGATCTATGAGCCGGTGAATGGTTTTCGATTCACGTCCGGTGGCTTCAGACATTCTTTTGGCCGCTCTGCCTGTCGGTGCACCCATGAGCACTTTTTTGCCTGCACGCTCAAAAATATTCAGAATGCATTTGATGATTGTGGTTTTCCCTGTACCAGGGCCACCGGTGATGATTTCAATACCATTTTCTGCAGCACCTGTGATCGCTTCAATCTGCTTGTCATGAAAGGAGATGCCATTATCTTTCTCAAAATCATGAATATAGTCTTTCACAGGAATATCAAGCGCATCCACACCTTCCAGCAGAAGTTCGAGCATATGTTTCGTCACAGATACTTCAGCATACAGATACGGCATGGTAAAAACACCTTCCACATCGTCTATTTTTTCCAGCATCAGCTTTGATTTCATAACTTCATGCAGAATATTCTCTTCCAGCTCCTCCCTTCTGACTTCAAGAATGCTTTGTCCTTTTTCAAGAAGCATTTCCTTTGGAATGAAGGTGCTGCCTTGAGCACAGTACTCATTGATGATATATTTGATTCCGCTTTGGATCCGAAAAGGCGAATCCAACGTAATTCCCAGATTTCTGGCAATCTTATCCGCTGTCTTGAAGCCGATGCTTGGCACCTCCTCCGAAAGTATATACGGATTCTCTTTGACCTTTGCCACGGACTCATTTCCAAATACCCGATAGATCTTAAGCGCTTGTTTTGGTGTAACTCCGTAACTTTGGAGAAATACCATAATGTTCTTAACTTCACGCCCTTTGATATACGATTCATAAATCAGCCTGACTTTCTTATCCCCGATGCCATCCAGCTCTTTCAGCTTCTCCGGCTCATTTTCAATAATACTGAAAATCTCTGCACCAAACTTTTCCACTAGTTTTTTTGCGGTAATAGGTCCAATCCCTGCAACAGCCCCTGAAGACAAATACTTTTCGATGCCCGCCATGGTGCTGGGGACAATTTCCTCATAGGACTCACATTTGAACTGTTTCCCAAAGGTTGCATGGACAACAGATTCACCATACAGAACCAAAGTTTGTCCTACGGATATATAGGGAAATGTTCCCAACGCTGTATGCACATCTTGGTCATCCTCAATCTTGATGATACAAAATGCACTCTCCTCATTCTGAAATACTATGTCCCGGACTACTCCTTCTAAACGCTCCATAAAGATTCACAAGTTCCTTTCAAATCATTCATAGCTTTATCATAATCGATATGAGCGCCAGTTTCCACTTTTTGCAGACATCCCTATTATGGAATAAAACAATAAAGTTATTCACATGAATAAAGTTTAATTTGGAAAATCCTGATGTATAATAAAAGTAAACCAAAGAATGGTTTTAGAGAGAAGTTAAGAGGTGTACACATGATATTTAAAGAATTTAACGTCATATTTACAGATCGAATCGAAAAAATGTCCATTCAGGTCATCGATGGAAAAATTGTCTCGATGAACCCTGATTTCAGCAATGATGAGGAAATCATCGAAGGTAATGACAGATACCTTTCTCCTGGGTATGTGGATATCCATATTCACGGAGCCGGAAACCACGATACAATGGAAGGCACATTTGAAGCATTGGAAACCATTTCAAATACCATTGCAAAACATGGGACCACAAGTTTCCTCCCCACTACAATGACCGTTTCTGTAGAAGAAATCCGTAAAGCAGTAGAAGCAATTAAAGAGGCAAAAGGAAAAGTCACTGGTGCAACCATTGCAGGAATCCATCTGGAAGGCCCTTTTATCAGTGAACATGCAATTGGAGCACAGAATCCCAATTATGTAATTCGTCCCACCAAAGAATCCTTCCTTGATATGGTAGGAGAACACATTGATCTGATTAAAAACATCACCATGGCTCCAGAGGTAGAAGGAGCTCTTACACTGGCTCCTTATTTGAGGCAACATGGTGTGAATGTTTCCATGGGACATACTGTAGCAAGTTATGAGCAAGCGATGGACGGAATCCACCATGGGTTTAATCACTCTACACACCTGTTCAATGCCATGAGTCCTTTCACACATCGAACTCCTGGGGTTGTTGGTGCAATATTTGATACGGATGTTACCACAGAAACTATTTCTGATGGTATTCATGTGAGTTATCCCTCACTGAGAACCGCGTACAAAGTGAAGGGTTCTGACAAGACCCTGCTTATTACGGATGCCATGATGGCATGCGGCATGCCTGATGGCACATATTCTTTAGGCGGCCAGAAGGTTATCTCCAAAGAAGGTGCAGCACGACTTGAATCAGGGGCGCTCGCCGGTTCCATTCTGACCATGGATAAAGCTGTGCAGAATGTATATAAGAATACAGCTCTTCCTCTTTATGAAGTAATTAAAATGGCTTCGTATAATGGTGCTAAATTTTCAGGAATCGATAACGTAAAAGGAAAAATTGCATTGAACTATGATGCAGACCTTCTGATACTCTCAGAAGACCTCGAAGTTCAGCATGTATTTATTGAAGGACGAAAATTCCTTTAAGATGAAGTAAAAAACAATACTAGCCACAGAAACATCCGTAGGAACAACATTTCATTGTAACCTGCGGATGTTTTTTTTAAGAGCCCCAATGGTCCAATTACAGTTCCGTATCCGCCCCATTACTCAGTACAGAAAGAAGTTCGGAGACAAAATCTCCAGTCAGGTTTGAAGCGTCGTCTTCTTGGCTTTTAAATAGCCTCTCAAATTGTAATTTAGGCGGAAGATCAATAATCTCTAAATTTTTATTGTATAACGATAAAAATATGTTATAATTCAGTAATATGCATTGAATTGATTTCCTTCTTCCATTTTATGTATCACGCCTCAGCCCTAAGTGCACTCTCAGAATTCTATTGAAAAGAGAAAATATAGAACTTAAACAATTCTGAATTATCGGCAAAAAAATATGATTGAAATCCTTTTGATACTACAATGAAATCAATACGATGTATACTTTATTTAGAACATCAAAATATGTAAAGGAGGTGAATGGGAACATTCTTTGATGGATGTTCTCCTCACTATGAAATGGACAGAGACAATCAAGAAGCAAATTGCCGGTCTAGGAAGCAGTGTTATCCGCTTTCCTGTTACAGCACTTCTATCCTTCACACTCATGTCTCTATTGATCACATTGAATGAAATGAATATTGACGGTTCCGGAGATCGGGAGCTCATTGAAAGGCTTGCTATGGCCACAGCCATCGGTATGCTGTTCAGCATCTCCATGAAACATATTTATGAAGCCAAATTGGATAAGCATAACAGTCTTCTCATGGTTTCAGTACCTACAGCTGCAATTACGTTTTTATACTATTTATTCTTCACGAAAGATATGGATATCATTCGGGGTATCCAATTTGCCGGCGCAATCGTAGCACTCATTATCGGTATTTTTTACAGCTTAAAAGTGCTTCATCCGAAACAAGCCTATGAAGCCTATGTAATTCGTATATTCAGCGGACTTTTCCTCACAATTTTATACGCAGCCGTACTTTTCTTCGGAATATCGGCCATCATTTTCACCATCAATTCACTTTTCGATGCAGAAATTGACGGGAAATGGTTCTTCTATTTCTTCCTGATGGATACCTTCATTTTTGGAGCACTCATGTTTCTCTCAAAACTTCCTGAAAGAAATGAACCCTTTGATGATGCTCCATATTCCAAAGGGTTAAAGGTACTGCTCCTGTATATCGTCATCCCACTTATCACAATTTATACAGTAATATTGTATGTGTATTTTGCTAAAATCCTTATGACAGCTGAATGGCCAAGAGGACTTGTTTCAAATCTAGTTCTATGGTATTCCGTAGTTGCAGCAGCTGTAATCTTCTTTATTACACCAATTTTAAAGGAAAACAAGCTGGCTAAAATTTTCAGGACATGGTTTCCAAGAATTATTCTGCCCATTCTTGCAATGATGTTTGTCTCCATCGGGAAAAGAATTCACCAGTATGGCGTTACTGAAAACAGATACTTTGTTGTACTGCTGGGATTGTGGGTTCTTGGAATCATGGTCTATTTCATTCTGATCAAGAACGGAAATAACATCATCATTCCTGTGACTCTGTCCATCATTGCAATCATCTCTGTATTCGGTCCTCTATCGGCTTTCAACGTGTCTGCTTTCAGCCAGAATCAGAGGTTTACAGCACTTCTTGAAAAAAATAATATGCTGGTTTCCGGGGAAATAACCCCTGGTTCGAACCTATCAAAAAGCGATCAGGAAAACATATCCAGTATCGTTCAGTATTTTGAAAACAGAAATCTGGACAAACTGAAATATATCCCAGAATCCTATACCTATAATGATTTCAAGACTGTTTTCGGTTTTGAGAAAACCTATGACTACTACACCCCGGATTCTAGTTATTTCTATGTGAATACAGAGGTCGAATCTTCAGGATTTACCGTCGGAGGATATGATTATCTCATCTTTGTGAATAACTATACGCAACCAAAATCAATTGATCAGCTCACAGCAAGGTTGAAAGACATGACCACGGTAGTTCTTGATGAGAACGGGACCACGCTTCTCGAAGAGAATCTAAGTGAGCGGTTGGCAGCCATTGCTGAAGAGCATAATATGGCAAATAACGGAAAAACCATCAGTAAAGAGGAGATTTCATTTATTCTCGAGAACGATCAAGTTGAAGTTAAAGTAACACTCCGTGAAATGTCAGGCAGAAAGGAAGCAGATGATACTTACATTTTTGAACAGCTCAGTCTGGTTCTGCTTGTGAACCTCAAATAGATTCGAAAAGCCTCATCTTCACCGGAAGATGAGGCTTTTTTTATTCAATGCATATACCATTGGTCCTTAGAATGTGAAACGCACTCTCTGAAGCTTCAACACGATTATGCCCAGGTCCATCAAAAGTTGCGACAAGATCTTTCATCACTGAAACCTCTATAACAAGATTCTTCTCTGATATATAGGACTTCAGTGCTAGGGCTAAGTTCAGCACACAAATATCAGTACAGCATCCTATGACTGAAACCTTTTTGTATTGAGAGAGTTTGTCCACCAGGTAAACCCTGAAAGATTCAGCTTGAAAGGCATTTATAGAGTTCTTCTGAAAAGAGGTATGGGCGAAAGGCTGGAGTCTTTCCACTACCTCCGCCTCCCTTGTCCCCCTAATGCAATGGACGGGAAAATCACAAAACTCTGAAGAATCCTCATCATGAGCATCTGAAACAAATACAATATCTCCAGAATAATTCCCAAGATAAGTTCTGATCGGTTCAATGATATTTTTAACGTGATCCGATGCAAGAGCTCCTTCTTCAGCAAATCCATTCAACATATCAACGACCACAACCAATTCATTTGTTGATTTCAACATGGATATCACCTCATCTTCACCTTACACTAAAGACTAGAAAAAATCATGAAAAAAAGACTCAGAATATGAGTCTTTTTTTAAATTATTCGCTGATCTCTTTCAGCGCAGCTTTGATGTCCTCAACTTTATTCAGCTTTTCCCAAGTGAGATCCAGATCATCTCTTCCGAAATGTCCATAAGCGGCAATTTGTCTATATATCGGCTTACGCAAATCCAAGTCTCTGATGATAGCGCCTGGTCGTAAATCAAATACTCTCTTTACAACCTCAATAATTACTTCATGAGATACTTTTTCTGTGCCAAAAGTAAATACTTCAATTGATATTGGTTTGGCTACACCGATGGCATAACTGAGCTGAATTTCAAGTTTATCCGCAACGCCTGCGGCAACAAGATTTTTAGCAACCCATCTTGCAGCATAGGCAGCAGATCTGTCTACCTTTGTTGGATCCTTCCCTGAAAATGCTCCACCACCATGACGTCCGTACCCACCATAAGTATCTACAATGATCTTTCTTCCAGTTAAACCAGAATCTCCCTGGGGACCTCCCACGATGAACTTTCCGGTAGGATTGATGAATATCTTCGTTTCTTCATCCATGAGGCTTTCTGGAATTACGGCGTTAATCACCTGCTCTATCAGATCTCTTCGAATTTCTTCCTGTGTAACATCAGCTCCATGCTGTGTGGAAACTACAACTGTGTCCACTCGGACTGGTTGGTCATTCTCATCATATTCTACCGTTACCTGAGTCTTTCCATCGGGACGGAGATACGTAAGTGTTCCATTCTTTCGAACCTCTGCAAGGCGTCTGGCAAGCTTCTGGGCAAGATTGATCGGCATAGGCATAAAGTCCTCTGTCTCGT
The DNA here is from genome assembly GCF_000701905.1 of Proteiniclasticum ruminis DSM 24773. Classification (GTDB taxonomy): domain Bacteria; phylum Bacillota; class Clostridia; order Clostridiales; family Clostridiaceae; genus Proteiniclasticum; species Proteiniclasticum ruminis. The sequence continues at coordinate 379,119 of NZ_JNKC01000001.1, forward strand.
TGGTCGCAAATCCAAACATCATACCCTGGTCTCCAGCACCTGTTTGAAGCAGTGCATCTTCCTGCCCTTCTCTTGTTTCAAGGGAGGAGTTCACCCCCTGAGCGATGTCAGGAGACTGTTCATCTATAGATGTAAGAACGGAGCAAGTCTCCGCATCAAAACCATATTTTGCTCTCACGTATCCAATCTCAGTAACAGTTTTTCGTACGATTTTCGGAATGTCCACATAACATTTTGTAGTGATTTCTCCCATAACCATGACCATCCCGGTAGTCACCGCTGTTTCACACGCAACTCTTGCATCTGGATCCTGCTCCAGTATACTATCTAAAATAGCATCAGAGATCTGATCGCAGATTTTATCAGGATGCCCTTCAGTAACGGATTCAGATGTAAATAATCTTTTCATAGTATCCTCCTTGTTTTTGGTGCAAAATAAAAACCTCTTCACAATAAGAAGAGGTGTCCTTTATCTACAACTCTCTTATCTTGCAACCATATGTTGCAGGAATTGGCACCACGCATTTCACTGCAGGTTGCCGGGTTTCACAGGGCCCTTTCCCTCCACCTCTCTTGATAAGAGTATTCAATTTTTTTCATAAAAAAAGACAGCAATCATAACAATTGTGTCTTTTGTGGTGGAGGAGAGTGGATTCGAACCACTGAAGCAACTTGCAACAGATTTACAGTCTGCCCCCTTTGGCCACTTGGGTACTCCTCCCTATTGTGTACAACTGCCTTTTTATACTACAACAGTCATAAGGTTTTGTCAATAAAATTATAGCTTCGAAAGAATAATGGTGGAGGAGAGTGGATTCGAACCACTGAAGCAACTTGCAACAGATTTACAGTCTGCCCCCTTTGGCCACTTGGGTACTCCTCCCTAACCTATTCTTTTCAGATGCCAGTAACTGAACTGACAAAGATTAGTATATAGCCTGGAGGACTATATTTCAAGGGTTTTTTGAAAAATAAAATCAAAAATTTTCTTCTCCAGAGCCATTTCCAAGGTTTTTAAGCACCATACCCTATGTTGCCCAAGTGGTTTCAAGAAAAAAAATACTCTCTGAAACCTCAGAGAGTATTTGAATTATTTTGTGCCGAACAGTCTGTCTCCAGCGTCACCCAGACCTGGAACAATGTACCCGTTCTCATTAAGCTTCTCATCAATGGAAGCCACAAAGATATCCACATCAGGATGGATTTCTGAAAGAACTTTAATTCCTTCTGGTGCAGCCACAAGACCTACAAACTTGATGCTCTTGGCTCCACGTTTCTTCAGCATATGGATTGCATCCACTGCAGATCCCCCTGTTGCCAGCATTGGATCCACAACAATCACATCACGCTCTTCAATGTCCTTAGGCAGTTTGCAGAAGTATTCTACAGGCTGAAGGGTGCTTTCATCACGGTACAGGCCAATATGTCCCACCTTTGCTGCAGGTACAAGTTTCAGCATACCGTCCACCATACCGATACCAGCTCTTAAAATTGGGACAATGGCAAGCTTCTTGCCAGTGATGGTTTTGCAGTGGGCGATGGCCACTGGTGTTTCAATATCCACATCTTCCATCGGCAAGTCTCTCGTTACCTCATAAGCCATGAGAGTTGAAATTTCTTCCACAACTTCACGGAACTCTTTAGACCCAGTATTCTTATCACGGATGATTGCCAGTTTGTGCAGGATTAAAGGATGGTTGATTTCTGTTACTTTGCTCATTAAATGTTTTCCTCCTCAGATATGGTGTATTGTTCTTCAAGCCTAGAAATTTTATCGATTCTCTGCTGATGTCTTCCCCCTTCAAACTCAGTTCCCAGGAAGATATCAACAATATCCAGTGCAAGGCCTGGTCCAATAACACGTTCTCCCATGGTCAGGATATTTGCATTATTGTGTTCTCTTGTTGCATGAGCACTGAATGTATCATGTACCAGCGCAGCGCGGACACCCTTGATTTTATTCGCTGCAATACCGATTCCAATACCAGTACCACAAATAAGAATACCATACTCATGACTTTTGTCCACTACAGCGTGTCCTACTTTCTGAGAAATATCAGGGTAATCACAAGATTCCCTTGTATAAGTCCCAAAATCAGTCACCTCAATTCCTTTACCTTCCAAGTGTTCTTTGATCAGATTCTTCAGATTTAATCCACCATGGTCTGATCCTAATGCAATTTTCATCATCTTACCTCCTGTATTTTTCAAAATCCGGTATATTTTGTATCAGTCTTCGAATTTCGCTGAATGTTTCCACATAATGCTGCTCACTCATCCCGTAAGGATCAATCACATCACCAGATTCGCCTGCGAGCTCTTTCAGTGTAAAGACCCTATCCCCGCCATAACGCCGTTTGATTTCTCTCCTCTGAGCATCTGTCATTGTGATGATATAATCCGCTTCAGAGATATCGAACTCTCTCAGTTCTTCCGCATCGCGTTCAATAATCACGCCATATTCTCTAGCAAGAACATTCTTCGCCTCAGGAGACAGCGTACTGCCCCGATGAACGAAAAGCCCTCGGGATACAGCCTTCGCTTTTTTATAAGTTTCATTAAAGATGACTTCTGCCATGGGACTTCTGCACGTATTTCCTGTACAGACAAACAGTACATTCATTTCTTACACCTCAATTATATGGAATGATGCAGCCTTCTTCAGCCGGTTCATGATGGCCCTGGACACACCTGTCTCCTGAAACCCTTCTGATAATATCACATCCACCTGCGCATCGTCGAACCTCCGAAGTCCTTCAAAAAGATTCCTCGCCACTTCATCCAGATCTTTTTGGGTACCCATAGAGACAAAAATGATGTTTTTTCCATTATACACTGACTTTCTCTCTATCGGAGCAAAAACTCCTACAGTTTTCCCAAATTTAATCATTTCTTCGATTTGCCTTAGAATTTCATTCTCCACCTTTTGTTTTTCACCCCGAAAAATTGTCATCGGCGCTTTGGGGGCATAATGCCTGTATTTCATGCCTGGTGCCTTTGGCACCTCCTCTTCTTCGACTTTGGTTTTCGCCTCTTCATACACTACTTCTTCATCAACTCGCAGCAGATCCTCGTACGTGATGTATCCTGGTCTTAGAAGCCTTGGTGGAGTTACACTGTAATCTACGATGGTGGACTCAAGTCCAACAATAGAACTCCCATCTCCTATGATCATGTCAACTTTACCATCCAAATCTTCCACACATCTTTCGAAATTAGTGGGGCTAGGACGGCCTGAAATATTAGCAGAAGGAGCTGCTATAGGATGCCCCAGAGCTCTTATAAGCGCTCTGGCAACCTCATTGGAAGGCATCCTGATGCCGACACTGTCAAGTCCTGCACTGGTCTCCAGAGGAACAACCTCCGTTTTTTTGAGAATGATGGTTAATGGACCTGGCCAGAACTCATTCATCATCTCTCGCGCTTTTTCAGGGATTTCCTTAGCATATGGAGAAAGGTCCCAATCTGCCACATGAATAATAAGCGGGTTGTCCTGAGGTCTTCCCTTTGCTTCAAAGATTTTTTTCACGGCGGAAGGATTCAATGCATCAGCCCCAAGACCATAGACTGTTTCTGTCGGAAATGCCACAGTGCCCCCACTCCGAAGAACTTCACCTGCAGACAAAAACACATCTTCTTCCAATCCTTTTCTTAAATTTACCTTCTTCGTATCCATTTTTACTCCTAAAAATGGGGACAGTAATACTGTCCCCCCCTCATTAGCTATTTCTATTCCCCATGGCTTTGAGTTTTTCAGCCTGGTCAAACCGAATCAGGGAATCCAGCATTTCATCCAAATCCCCATCCAGGAAAGCATCCAGCTTATAGAGCGTCAGATTGATTCTATGATCTGTTACTCTGCCCTGTGGGTAATTGTAGGTCCTGATTCTTTCAGAACGGTCTCCTGTACCTACCTGAGACTTTCTTTCGTCTGCAATTCCTTTGCTTCTCTCCTGCTCCGCAATTTCATACAATCTGGAACGGAGTATCTTGAGAGCCTTTTCTTTATTCTTCAGCTGAGATTTTTCGTCCTGAACAGCCACCACAAGCCCAGAAGGCATGTGTGTGATTCTGACAGCAGAGTCTGTAGTATTTACTGACTGTCCACCATTACCTGAGGATCGGTACACATCCACACGGATATCATTCATATTGATCTCCACATCAACTTCATCCACTTCTGGAAGCACTGCTACCGTTGCTGTGGATGTGTGTATTCTTCCTGAACTTTCTGTATCAGGTACTCTCTGCACTCTATGAACCCCAGACTCGTACTTCATCAGTGAATAAACACCATGCCCCTTCACCATGAACACAACTTCCTTGAAGCCGCCGATATCCGTTTCATTGAGACTCATGATCTCTACTTTCCATCTTCTGCCTTCTGCATATCTGGAGTACATTCTGAAAAGATTATAGGCAAACAGTGCCGCCTCATCACCACCAGCACCACCTCTGATTTCAACAAAAACGTTTTTGTCGTCATTGGGATCCTTTGGCAGCAGCATAATCTGAAGCTCAGATTCAATCTCTTCCAATTTCACTTTGATATTTCTCACATCTTCATTGATCATTTCACGCATGTCCTGATCGTCTTCTACCTGAAGCATCTCCATATTGGCATCCAATTCTTCCTGAAGCCCCTTGAATTCACGGTACTTCATAACGATGCTCTCAAGATCAGAATGCTCTTTTACCAGCTTCTGCCATCTTTCGTGATCGGCGATCACACTGGGATCACTGATTCTCATGGTCAGCTCTTCATATTTACCTTCTACAAAACTTAATCTGTCTAACATTATTTTTACTCCTTTTCTTTTACACTTCTCCTAAAAATAACATCAGGAAAGCTAAGTCTCCGGAATCAGCAGGCCAGATACCACTCTGGAAAGTCCGGAAAAGTCTTTTATTGTATGAATATTTTTGAATCCATATTCTTTCATCATCTTCTCCACCTCACTGCTCTGATCATAACCGATTTCAAAAATCAGCATCCCGTTTTCTCGAAGATATTTTTTGGCCTGTCTCGTGATTGCTCTATAAAAATCAAGACCCGAATCCCCACCATAAAGAGCTAAATGAGGCTCGTACTCACGAACGGTCTTATCCAGCTTTTCCATATCCTCACCGCTGATATAGGGAGGGTTGCTGACAATGAGATCGAACGGATCTTCTATGTTGGAGAACAAGTCAGAAAGCACAAACTGGACTCTCTGCTTAAGCCCTAAACGGACTGCATTCTCATTTGCCACATCCAAGGCCTCTTTATTTATATCAGAAAGCGTTACATTTGTAAATTCAAAAGAAGCAGCAATGGAAAGACCAATGGCTCCTGAACCACAGCAAAGATCTAAAACTTTCTTGTATCCATGGCTTCTGATTGCCTCCAAAGCTTCCATCACAGCAATCTCTGTGTCCGGCCTTGGAATAAGAGTGTGCTCATTCACCTTGAACTCCAGCCCCATAAATTCCTTGCTGCCTATGATATAGGCTACTGGCATCCCCTGTTCCCGTTTTTGCAAAAAGAGCTCATAAAGATCCTGTTCTTCTTTTGAAATCTTTTCATCCCCATGAACGAAAAGATAAGTATCCTCTTTCTTGAGAACATATTTTAGAAGCACACGCGCATCTAAGACGGGTGTGCAGGATGCTTTACTGATTCTGGCCGTGCCTTCTCTCAACGCTTCACGAATGCTGTTCAATTTCCATCAGCCCTTCCGCTTCTTTCAGCGCTCTTATGGAAACCTCAAGCATTTCATCAAGAGGTTCTTTTGTCGTAAGCCTTTGCAGCATCATCCCTGGAAATGCAATAACGGTTTGTAGTGGACCTTTGGTTTTGCCAAGCCATCTCAGAATCTCATAAGTAATACCAGATATGAGCGGCAACAGCAGGATTCTCGTGACAACTCTTACCACTGGGTGTGTCCATCCAGTAAAACTGAACACAACAATACTCACTGCCATTACAAGGAACATAAAGTTGGTGCCGCAACGTTCATGATATCTTGTACAGCTTCTGACATTCTCAACAGTCAGGTCCATTTCATTTTCATAACAGATGATGGCTTTATGCTCTGCGCCATGATACTGGAACACCCGGTAGATATCTTTGAGCTTGCTGATGCCATAAAGATATCCAATGAAGATGCTGAGCCGAAGCACCGCTTCTGTGATATTCAGCGCCACTGTGGGAAGGTCGTACCTTCTGAGAAGACCCGTAATCAATGTCGGCAGCACAAAGAAAAGCAGAATACTGAGCCCTAAGCTGAAAATGAGCGTCAGTGTCTCTATGATCTTTTCTCCTTTTTCACCGAACTTGTCTTTCAGAAAAACCTCGAATTTTGTAGGTTCCTCTTCCTGCCCAAAAACTGACGCAGACCAGTTCAGGCTCTTGATCCCGATTCTCATGGAGTCTACCAGAGCCACGGCACCTCGAACAAGGGGCCATTTGAAAAAAGCGTGCTTTTGGGACAGTGGCTTCGTGTCATCTTGGTGTACCACGATCTCCCCTTCAGGATTTCTTACTGCGGTGGCTATTCCTTTTAGCCCGCGCATCATGACACCCTCAATCACCGCCTGGCCGCCTACTGTTGTATTTCTCATTCCTTCACCTTATCTTTCTATAAATTCTTCTTCTTTTCCTCTGCTTTTTTTCGGTACTTAAAGTAACAGTCTGCGCAGAGAGACTGATACTCCACATCACCTTCCAGATCTATGGCTACTTGAGCCCCCTCGAAGATGAACTCTCCATTGAGTTTTCTGCCATTGAGCAGTGCTTTCTTTCCACACGTACAAATGGTTTTAAGTTCTTCGATGCTGTGCGCCAATAGAAGGAGCCTTGCACTGCCTTCAAATCCATTCATGAGAAAATCGGTTCTCAGACCATAGCAGATAACTGGAACTTTAAGCACAATCGCCACCTTCAGGAGCTGGTCGATCTGTTCTGCTTTTAGAAACTGCACCTCATCCACAAGAACACAGTGGATTTTCCCTTCATTCTGAATCCATTTTTCTGTAACCTCATAAAGATCATCATGGGTTCTCACACTGAAATCAGCCTCTCTTACAACACCTAATCTGGAAACAAGCCTGTTTCCACCTTTTGTATCCACTTGAGGTTTGAATATCTTAACCTTCATGCCTCGTTCTTCATAATTATATGCCACCTGCATGAGATTCGTGGATTTCCCCGAATTCATTGCACCGTAACGAAAATATAATTTACTCATTCATCTTCCCCCTGTACTCCTTCATACCCAATCTATTATAACATTTTAGGTATCCATTATCCATAATATTGTTGACTCAGAGAATTCTAAGTGTTAGAATTGAATAGTTAAAAAACAATGAAATTGAGGTGAAATAAATGAAAGAAGGCATACATCCAAAGTACAACAATGAAGCTGTTGTTAAGTGTGCATGTGGAAACACATTCGTTACTGGTTCAGTAAAGGATGAGCTTAAGGTTGAAATATGTTCTCAGTGCCATCCATTCTTCACAGGTAAGCAGAAGATTGTAGATGTTGGCGGAAGAGTAGATCGTTTCAAGAAGAAGTTCAACATCACATCCACAGAAGAATAGAATCTTCATTTATGAAAGGCCCGATTTTATCGGCCTTTTTTATTTTAAAGAAAAACAGGAAGTCAGAACTGCTGATTTCCTGTTTTTTCTGCTATATTAGAGCAAACCAAGTTCTTCTGCCAGCTCGTTCAGATACGTCCACCTTTCCATCGCCTCTTCAAGAGCATTCTCTATCTTTGCTTTCTCTTCAAGCAAAGGAGAAAGTTTTTCAAAATCAGCTGCATGACGGCTCATAAGCTCCTCCACATTGACAAGCTCTTTTTCGAGAAATTCAATTTTCCCATCAATCTCATCAAACTCTTTCTGCTCTTTATAACTGAACTTTGTTTTAAGCTTCTCTTTTGGTTTTTCCTTCAGAACTTCCTGAGGACTTTTCTCCTCAACAGGCAGGAGCTCTGCTTCACTCTTTCTTTTCTCTTCAAATTCCGTGTAATTCCCAAAGTAGACCGAGATTTCCCCTTCCCCGTCAAAGGAAAAGATTTTCTCTGCCACCCGATCCAGGAAGTAACGGTCATGGGATACCGTAATGACTGCACCAGGAAAAGTCTCCAGATAATCTTCCAGCACACTCAGAGTTTTGATATCCAGATCATTGGTCGGTTCATCCAGAAGGATCACATTGGGTTTTTCCATGAGCATCCGAAGAAGCATCAGTCTTCTCTTTTCACCCCCTGAAAGGAGGGTGATTGGTGTCCATTGTTCTTCCCCAGTAAAAAGAAAGGTCTCCATCATCTCACTGGCACTCACTGCACCTTCCGTTGTTTCAATAACTTCAGCAGCTTCCCTAATATATTCGATGGCCCTCATCTTCTCATCTGGTATGGTGTACTCCTGTGAGAGATAGGCAATCTTTACCGTATCTCCTACATCCACCATTCCTGCATCAGGTGTGATCTTCCCCGCAAGGATTTTAAGAAATGTGGACTTGCCGATGCCGTTCTCTCCCACAATCCCGACTCTGTCATCTCTTGCCACCATATAGGAAAAGTCTTTCAGAAGCACTTTATCCTCGTAAGCCATTGAAACTGCTTCAATACTGATGATTTTCTTTCCGAGCCTTGATGATACAGCTTTGATTTCAAGCGCATCCTCTTCCAGCAGGACCTCCTTGGAGGACAGCTCTTCAAACCGGTCAATCCGGGCTTTCTGCTTTGTGGTACGCGCTTTGGCACCGCGCCTGATCCATGCCAGTTCCTTCACTAAAAGCTTTTGCCTTTTCCTTTCTGAAGCTTCTAAAATATCCTCCCGTTCAGATTTCATTTCCAGATATTTAGAGTAATTGACAGGATAACTGAAAACCATGCCCCGATCAATTTCCAGAATCCTGTTTGCCACACGTTCCAAAAAATAACGGTCATGGGTCACCATGAGCAGTGCTCCCCTTCGATTTTTAAGATACTCTTCAAGCCAAGCAACAGATGCGTTGTCAATATGATTCGTTGGCTCATCCAGGATCAGCATATCAGAGGGCGTGATGAGCGCAGTGGCCATGGCTACTCGTTTCTTCTGTCCGCCTGAAAGTTCTTTCATTTTTTTATGAAAATCTGTTATACCAAGCTTTGTCAGAATCATTTTTGCTTCTGCTTCAAGGGACCACGCATTTGAGGTCTCCATATCATTGGAGAGCTTCAGCATCTTCTTCTGAAGGGCTTCATTTTGTGGCTCTTGCTCTAAAGAAAACATTCCTTCCTCATAGGCTTTAAGAATCTTCAAAACTGGCGCTTCCCCATGAAACACCTGCTGAAGCACAGTATATTCTTCTATAATGTCAGGTTCCTGTGAAAGAAAGGAAACTGTAGCGCCGGATATCTTCTGCACCAATCCGGTATCTGGTGAAATCAGCCCTGCCAGTACTTTCAGAAGAGTCGATTTTCCAGTCCCGTTGACTCCGATGATTCCAATCTTATCTGTATCTGTCAGTGTCAGCGTGACAGAATCAAACAGCTTTTTCATCCCATAATTTTTTGATATATTTTCAGCAGTAATGATATTCAAAATAATTTCTCCTTAGTGAACAAACTATCGCTAGCCTGCATAATCCATCAACTAGAAAACACCTGAAGGATTCATAAAAAGAATCTTCAGGTGTTTTATTATACCACTAAATTAGTTTGCCATGAAGAGCTCAATGTCTTCATCCACTTCTCCGATGGGTGCAATGCCGAATTTCTCAACCAGGACGTGAGCAACGTTTGGCGAAAGGAATGCTGGCAGTGTTGGTCCAAGGTGAATGTTCTTGACGCCGAGATGTAAGAGGGCAAGCAGAACAATGACCGCTTTCTGCTCGTACCAGGCGATATTGTATGCGATGGGAAGATCATTAAGACTGTCAAGTCCAAAGATTTCCTTGAGCTTCATTGCAATGACAACCAGGGAGTAAGAGTCATTACATTGTCCAGCATCAAGCACTCTAGGAATACCTCCGATATCTCCTAAAGGAAGTTTGTTGTATCTGTATTTTGCGCAGCCAGCAGTTAGAATCACAGCATCCTGTGGCAGCTTTTCCGCAAATTCAGTATAGTAGTTTCTCTGATTCATTCTGCCGTCGCAGCCTGCCATGACAACAAATTTACGGATGGCTCCACTCTTCACTGCATCCACGACTTTGTCTGCCAGTGCTACTACTTGAGCATGAGCAAATCCACCAACAATCTTACCTGTTTCAATTTCTGTTGGTGCTTCTAATGTTTTAGCAAGCTCTATAATCTCAGAGAAATCTTTGACACCCTCTGCATCTGCTTCGATATGCCCACAGCCTGGGTATCCTGATGCACCAGTTGTAAAGATACGGTTTCTAAGCTTCTCATTTCTTGGAGGTACAATACAGTTGGTCGTGAAGAGAATAGGTCCGTTGAAGGACTCGAACTCCTCGACCTGTTTCCACCATGCATTACCATAATTCCCTACAAAGTTGTCATACTTTTTGAACTCAGGATAGTAGTGGGCGGGAAGCATTTCACTATGTGTGTATACATCTACACCAGTTCCTCTTGTCTGCTCCAGGAGCTGCTTCAGATCTGTAAGATCATGTCCTGAAATCAGAATTGCAGGCCTGTTGCGGACACCGATATTCACCTCTGTAACTTCTGGATTCCCAAACATAGAGGTATTCGCATTATCAAGCAGAGCCATGGCCTGAACACCCAGTTCACCAGTTTTTAAAGTCAGTGCAACCAGGTCATCTACCCCTAGACTGTTGTCCAGAGTTGCTGCCAAAGCCTCATAGACAAATCCATAAATTTCATGATTCTCTTTCCCAATATTCAGCGCATGATGGGCATACGCCGCCATACCTTTTAATCCATATATAATCAGCTCTCTAAGAGATCTGACATCTTCATCTTTTGTGGAAAGAACACCAACTAAAGCTGCTTTTTTCAGCATGGAAGCACGATCAGTCACCTCAAAATTTATCGCATCGGATTTCACTTCCAGTTTTAAAGATGATTTCAGTTCTTCCCGATGGGAAATCATCTTTCTAATCTGCGCTTCAATGGCATCCTCATCAAAGTTCGCATTGGTGATGGTCATAAAAAGTGAATTGATGACTTCGTGATTGACTTTTGTCAGCATTGAAGCTTCCACACCACTTAAGACAACAGCCTGTGAAACTCCTTTTAGTGTATAGATCAGAAGATCTTGAAGATTTGCCACTTCAGGGCTTTTTCCACAAACACCGATGATTTCGCAGCCTGTACCGCGAGAGGCTTCCTGACACTGATAACAGAACATATTTGACATATTAAGTTCCTCCTGGCTTTCGCACGTTATATTTAAGTCCATACACTCCTATTTAAACTGTCTATTGGGGATGAGTACGGATTTCTTATCTCTACGTCATCGATTATAATAGAACAGCTGAATAAAAACTGTAACACCTGTTACACATTTAGATAAAAAACTAAAAATTAGTGCATGATAACATGAACAGTGTTTCTTGAAACCCCATCCGAGTGTTTCACTCTGAATTGTTCCCTTTCTAAAGATTTCAAGCTATACTATTAGAGTGCAGAAGATTGAAAAGAGGTATCGAAATGAAAGAATCCATAAAAAGTCTGCTGAAAAATGCACTTTTTAACGATATAGATGAGAAAGAACTACATAGAATTCTAAGCTTTGCCCGCTGCAGGGTAGAAGTCTATGAGAAGGACAGTCTGGTTGTTCAAGAAGGGGAATACTGCGACACCATAGGTTTCGTCCTGGAAGGAACACTCACCATTCAGCAATACGGACGAAGCGGTGATGCCCTTACCATCAACATCTTCCGTCACGGAGAATGTTTTGGTGCACCACTTCTATTCACCAAACAGGCAAAATATCCCTTTACTTTGCTCACCACTACAAAGAGCAAGGTCCTTTTTATTCCTTTTGAAGAGATGAGACATATGCTTGAATCAAGCAAAACATTCAACTTCAATTACCTTACGTTCCTCTCTACGCATATTTTTGTTTTAAAGAATAAAATTAAAATACTAGCTCACAACGATGTCCGTTCCAGATTGATGATCTATCTTGCTAAAGAAATGGAACATGCTGGAAGCACCCATTACAAAATGAGGCACAAAAAGACGGAAATCAGTGAGATTATAAAAGTTGCCCGACCTTCTGTGTCCAGAGAATTATCCAACATGGAAAAAGACGGACTTATTAAAATTGAAGGCACCCAAGTGACCATACTTGCAGAGGATGAGTTTCTGCTGTAGTTTTCTAAGCTTGTATTCCGCTGATAAGTAAAATAGCACCCGATACACCAATGCGTGTAAAGGATGCTGTTTTTTATTTGTTGAAAACCTGACTGATTTTAAGCGCCTCAATAAACTCTTCGTTTGTTACAGACTGACTCATCATTCTGATCAAGTCTTCAGTGACTCTATCCTGTGCTGAAATTGAGTTCATCTGTCTTCTGATATTCATAGACATTTCGTATTCATCCTGTGACAGAAGCGCCTTCTCTTTTCTCGTTCCAGATTTATAGATATCAATGGCTGGGAAGACTCTTCTTTCCTGGAGTCTCCTATCCAGATGAACTTCCATATTTCCGGTACCCTTGAATTCTTCAAAAATCATATCATCCATCCTGGATCCAGTTTCCACCAATGCAGTAGCAAGAATCGTAAGACTTCCGCCTTCCTCCATGTTTCGAGCTGCCCCAAAAAACTTCTTCGGCATAATCAGAGATGCAGGATCCAATCCCCCGGATAAGGTTCTTCCTGATGGAGTGACTGTCAGATTGTATGCTCTGGCAAGCCTTGTGATGGAATCCATAAGAATCACCACATCCTGTTTCTGTTCGACCATTCTCTTCGCACGCTCCAGAACCATTCTGGCGACTTTTGTATGATGCTCCGGTTCTTCGTCAAAAGTGGAGTAAATTACTTCACCATCGATGCTTCTTTGCATGTCCGTCACTTCTTCCGGGCGCTCATCAATAAGAAGAACGATGATTTTAATGGACGGATGGTTTTTCGCAACGTTTTGAGCAATCTTCTTAAGAATCGTTGTTTTACCTGCTTTTGGCGGAGCTACTATGAGCCCTCGCTGACCCTTGCCCATGGGTGCCATCAGATCTATGATTCTCATGGAAATGTCATTCTCACCGGGTGCTTCCAAGTGAATCCGCTCCTCGGGATATATGGGGGTCAGTTTTTCAAAATAAGGTCTTCCTATAGATTTTTCAGGATTTTCTCCATTGATCTTCTCAATAAATGTGAGTCCTGCAAATTTTTCACCTTCTCTTGCATACCTGGCATACCCTTTGACCTCATCACCTGTTCTTAAATCAAATCTCCTGATTTGTGGAGGAGACACATAGACATCATCGGTGCTTGAAAGATAATTTGTTCCTCTTAAAAAACCAAAATTATTTGTTTCCAGTATTTCGATGACGCCACGAATATCATACTCATTGCTGTATTTGACTCTTCGTCCACTCTCTGACCGGTGTATTTCCCTTGTGCTTGCACTTTTATTAAAATGCGTTTCTTGACCTTTTTCATCCTCAGAAAGATCCTCTGTGTTTTCTGAAGTTTGCATAGGCTGCTCTTTCTTTGTCTCTTCCAGAGCTTCCTCTTGGTTCTTCTCGTTGTTTTGTCCATAATACTCTTCCAATAAAGCGATCAGCTCATTTTTTCTGTACTTCTGATAACTCTTTATTTGAGCATCTTTAGCAAGCTCACGAAGCTCAGTCAGCTTCAGCTCATGGAACCTGTCTGTTTCAGTAACAGTCATCGGCATGCCCTCCTTTTATTATTCTATTTCTATGATTGTGCAAATTGTTTTGAAATCTATGCGAAGATGAAGATGTATCATTTATATTAACTGTTTTATCTGTCCAAATATAATATCAGGAAACTTACTAGAATAAGCACAGAACTTGTAAGATCATTCATGTAGATACTGAACTGACATCGTCGATCCCTTCTCCATTTATTGAGCGATGGGCGCATGTCATGATACATCTCATTATAACAGATGTTTGCCAATGAAAAAACAGCACTCCTGCTGGAATGCTGTTTCCATTCATCTATCTTCGATTTATACTATCATGTTTCAAAGAATGTTCGACGAATGATGCAAATAGTGGATGGGGACGATTGGGTCTGCTCTTCAGTTCAGGATGGTATTGAACTGCCACAAACCAGTCAAGTTGAGGAATCTCAACAATCTCCACTAAATTCTTCTGTGGATTTTTACCACTGAATTTCATTCCTGCTTTTTCAAACTCTTCCACGAAATAATTATTGAACTCAAACCGATGCCTGTGCCGTTCTGAAATGAACTCCTCTCCATATGCTTCATAAGCCTTAGAAGACTTCTCAACCTTCGCTTCATACTTTCCAAGCCTCATGGTTCCGCCCAACCCTTGAATATCCTTCTGTTCCTCCATGAGATCTATCACAGGGTATTTGCCATCAGGAACAAACTCAGTGCTGTGTGCTCCCTCATAACCAAGGACATTTCTCGCAAACTCTATCACAGCAGCTTGCATGCCAAGACATATCCCCAAGAAAGGTATGTTGTTTTCTCTTGCATAAGTAATGGCCTCGATTTTCCCTTCGACACCCCTTTCCCCAAATCCACCCGGGACGAGTATTCCATCCACATCATCAAAGATCTCCTGCACCCGGTCTCTTCTGACTTCCATGGCGCTGATCCATTTGATACGAACCTCCGCGTCATGAACAAGTCCTCCATGGGACAGAGCTTCCACTACAGAAAGATAGGCATCATGCAGTTCCACATATTTGCCTACTAATCCAATGGTTACATACTTTTTAGGCTTCTTGATTTTTTCCACCATGTTTTCCCATTCTGTATTATTTGGTTCATCACAGGAAAGGTTCAGTTTTTTACAAACAATGGCATCCAATCCTTCTTTGTAAAGCAGAAGTGGAACCTCATATAATGTATCCGCATCCAGGTTTTCAATGACCGCTTCTTCTTCCACATTGCAGAAGAGACCAATCTTTCTTTTGAGTTCAGATGGTATCTTCTTCTCTGATCGGCACACAATAAGATCAGGCTGAATACCGATGCTTCGAAGCTCTTTCACACTGTGCTGTGTTGGTTTCGTCTTCAGTTCTCCAGCTTTTCCTAAAAACGGAACCAGTGTTACATGAATGAAGAGCACATTATTTGCACCTGCATCATATTTCATCTGTCTGATGGCCTCCAGAAACGGAAGAGACTCTATATCTCCCACCGTCCCCCCTATCTCGGTGATGACTATATCCACATCGTCCCGTGCAGCATCTTTTATTTTCTCTTTGATTTCTGATGTGATATGAGGAATCACTTGAACAGTTCCCCCCAGATAGTCGCCGCGACGCTCTTTAGAAATAACACTGTGATAGATCCGCCCCGTGGTGACATTACTGTTTAGCGAAAGACTCTCATCAATAAATCTTTCATAATGTCCCAAATCTAAGTCAGTCTCAGCACCATCCTCTGTCACAAACACTTCACCATGCTGATAAGGACTCATGGTGCCAGGATCCACATTAAGATATGGATCAAACTTCTGAAGGGTTACTTTCAAACCTCTGTTTTTCAGAAGACGCCCCAATGACGCAGCAGTGATCCCTTTGCCCAGAGATGAAACCACACCACCAGTGACAAAAATAAATTTGCTCTTTTTCATAAAAATACCTCCAAAGATGTTGACAACAAATCCACCTTTGGTATAATAAGAATTACCCCTTATTGATAACATAGGCTTTTTGTGTCTTTTTGTACAATAAATATAAAAATAATGATAGCATAGTTTTTGTTCCCATGCTACCATTATTTTTGTATTTATTTTTTTATTTTACAAACATACCCTTTTCCAAATATACGTCATATCATGACAGACTCGGATGTTCCTGACCGATTTTCTCAATCACATGGATTATCATTTCATTCTGTTCAAAAGGATCCCCGGCAATCTCCAGCTTATACCGTATATAAATAAGCATTCGCCTTCCTTCTTTCGATATACTCACTTCTTCCGTCTCCAAAACCATGGACATGGAGCCAACTTCCATTTTATACACAAATCTGTCTCGATGGTTTTCCCTGAAAACCATGGTCGCCTGAATATTTCCAGATCGCACCAGCGTGATCTCTTTATCCCCCACTTCAATCTGAGTATGGACTCCTTCCATCCCCGTGAGTGCACTTTCATCGTAGGATAACCTATCTACTCCCCCAGCCTTTTCATGGTATCCCCAATAGACCACCTCTATCGGTTCTTCATTCGCCCTGCTGTTCTTCACTTCAATCTTCACTCTCTTCACGATTTCACCTCAAGTCATTTCTTCAGTATAAGGTTTTTTTAAGAATCAACACCCTGTTTTTAACATGACATTAATATTTATATTATAAACTAAAATAGAATTGTTACCACAAAAAGTCTTCAATATTCAAAATCTATGTGGATGTGGTAAAATAAACTATCCAAGTCAAATAACTACCCTGAAGATCAGATACAACTGGATGAGGTGTACCATGAGAGCTTTAATTCTTTCTGTTTCCACCGGCGGAGGCCATGCCAAAGCCGCAGAAGCAATCAAAGAATCCATTATGAAAAACGAACCCCAATCAGAGGTTCAAATCATTGATACAATAAAATACATCAGCCCGTTTCTTGATAAAATTGTTGTGGGAACTTACCTGAAGAGCATTCGGTACTATCCCTCTTTTTTCAAGTTCTTATATAAGCATTCAGATGAAGAGGGCCGATTCACAAAATCATCTACCATCGGGAATGATTATCTCACAAATAAACTCTACCCTACCATTGTTGATTTTGAACCAGATATCCTGATAGCAACCCACGCATTCACAGCCCAGATTCTATCAATATTGAGGAAGAAGTTTCAATGGCATAAACCATCCCTTGTTGTGATGACAGATTACGCTTCTCACGCTTTCTGGGTTCACAGAAATGTGGATGCTTATATTGTTTCCAATGAGGATATGATCGAAGAGCTTGCATTGCGTGGACGGGATAAAAATCAGATATATCCCTACGGAATCCCCATCTCCGAAAAATTCTTGAATATCAGTGACAGAGAGAGTATTCTTTCAAAATACAACCTAAGTCAGGACAAGAAGATTATCACAATCATGGGCGGAAGTTTAGGCATCGGCAACATCGAGGAAATACTGAATGAAATCCTAAAAATTAAGAAACCATATCAGATTATTGTTCTGACAGGAAAAAATGAGAAGCTCTATGAGAAGATGTCCGAACTCCAGACCCGATGCGACCACTGCCTCACCCCTCTTGAATACTGCGAAGAGATGAATGATATCCTCAGCATCACAGATCTACTCATCACCAAACCAGGTGGTCTGACCCTTACAGAAAGTTTTATCACAGGAACACCGCTGGCCATCTATTCTGCAATACCAGGCCACGAAGTACAGAATGCCGATTACCTGATTAGACATGGTTTAGCAGTGGATCTTGGCACAGGTGAGCACTGCGGTCCTCTGATCGAGAACTTGCTTGAAGACGGCTCTTTTCTGCAATCGATGAAAGAGAAATCTAAAACCAACGCAAAACCCTTAGCAGCCCAACACATCTTTGAATTATGCAAAGAGCTTATTGAAGAGAAGTCTTTGCTCATGGATACAAAACGGATTGATTTATAGCTTCAAGATGAAAGAGTAGGAAGCAAGTTGCTTTCCTACTCTTTCATTTTGCTTCATGTGCTGAACACTCAAATAGTCTCTGTCAGAATCACTTCATTTCCATTCTTTTTCAACTCATCCATAGCACGAACAGCCGTCTCTCTATCCTCATAGATCCCATAAACCGTAGGCCCACTGCCACTCATTAAAGTGACTTTCGCTCCCGTCTTCACAACTCTCTGCTTGATGCTCTTGATCACAGGGTAAGACTGTATCACAACATTCTCCAGGAGATTTCTGGAGTAATAGTGCACCCCATTCAAATCACCTTTAGCAAGAGAATCTATCAGCTTCTTTGTTTCCACATGTCTTTTGATCTTTTCCAGGTTAAAGGCACCATAAGCATCTTTTGTTGATACTCCGAAGGGAGGTTTCACCAAAACAACCACATGACCACCAAAGGACTTAAGTTTTGTGATTCGTTCTCCCACCCCTTCACATAAAGCAGTCCCTCCCTCAATGCAGTACGGCACATCCGCGCCCAATTTCAATCCTAAAGCCATGAGCTCTTCATGGGAGAACCCTAAAGCAAACATCGCATTCATCCCCTTAAGCACAGCTGCAGCGTCGGTGCTTCCACCCGCCAGCCCAGCTGCCACAGGAATGTTCTTGTTGATATGAATATGAATTCCTGACTGAAGCCCAGTTTCTTCCATGATGAGTTTTGCAGCTTTGTATGCAATATTTCTCTCATCTACAGGCACATAAGACTTATCACAGGAAAGAGTAATCCCAGACTTCTTTTCTGTAAGAATCACTTCATCATGAAGATCCACAGTTTGCATGATCATCTCCAGAAGATGATATCCATCCTCTCTTTTACCCACAATGTCCAGAGACAGATTAATTTTCGCATATGCTTTTAAAATCAACTATTACACCTACTTTTCCCAATATAGACTCTATTATGGCAAATTCTTCGAAAATATGCAAAAAAAAGAAGCGCCAGCATCCGCCAGCACCTTTACATACTAATTCTTGTATGACAGAGTCACAGTTTTTGTGAGCACATCAGAATAACTGAATGAAACGCACCCCTTAGACTCATTGTCTAACCGGACTACGAAAATACTAGGGTAAACCTGCTCAATGGTCCCCGTACTCTCATACATTTTACGTCTCCCCACATTGGCTTTCAGCTTCACATCGCGTCCTACATTCTTCTCGATTTCTTTTCGAATGTCGGTAATATTCTTTAAATATTCCATATAAACACCTACTTCCATATATGATTATACAGAAAATTTATTCAAATGTCAAATCCATAACTTTTTATATTAGCACCAGAAATATCCATTGTCAATAGTTCATGTAAAGTTTCCTTTTGATTCATACTATCTTTACATATAGAACCAGGAAACGAAAAAGTCGATTGCACTTTACGCACAATCGACCCTCTTTTCTATGACTCTTTCGTGAAGATTTCCCAGTCTTTCAACTGACTGATTTTCTTCACTGCAGTAATTTTGGACATATGATAAATGATAAAATTCGCTGCGATACCGATAAAGATTCCAGTCCCGATACCAATGAACGTCAGAACAGGGAGATACATCATCACAGACCAATTATTCACGATCATCGAAGCTACAACAAGCTGCCCTATATTATGGCTTACTGCTCCAGCACCGCTGACACCGATGATTGTTACCTTCTTCTTGAATAAATTCTTCACTGCAGCCATGGCCAGAAGGCTTAAAAAACCTCCACTGATACTATATAAAAATGAGGAAAGCGTGCCCCCAAACATAGTCGCGAGAACAACCCTCAACCCCACCACAAGAACAGTGGATTTAAACCCTAAAATATAGAGCGAGATAATTGTAAAAATATTTGCCAGGCCAAGCTTCGCCCCAGGGATGCCTATGGGTAGAGGAATCATCCCTTCTATCACATGGAGCACCAGCGCTTGCGCAACAATGAGTGAAATAAAAATCATTTTCGTTGTCTTAGTCATGGTTGTCACTTTTAAACCCTGTGATGATGTCTTCGTCATCCTCTTGAGGTTCTTCTCCCTTTACTTCAATTACAATTCGATTAGGCAGGCAAACAATAGTCTCACCAGGTCTGGAAATATATTCTGGAGAATAGCACACTTTGTCAGGACAGTCCGCTTCATACATTCCTACTTTTTCATCAACAATCTCCACAATATTGACACCTAAATTCCACGTGTGTTTTTTATTAGCTTCAAAAATCACTATTTCACGAAGAATTTAGACTGCTTCTCACACATTGTAATATTATTTACAACCACCTTTCAATCATTTTTGATAAATCATTGATTTCATCTTTGCTGCAATGATACTTAATAAACTCTGCAAGTTATCCACAGAGCAACACTCAATTTTATTGATGATATTCTTATTATACCAGACATTTTTCATACACTCCCTTGTACGGATAGTTTTCCGACAACTTCATGATTACATATCTTGCGGTTTTGATTATTTTTGCTGCAAGAAATACATACTTCAAACGAAAGGTCTTTATTTGCTGTCTGTATTCTGAAGAGTCCAAGGAATCAAACTTGAACAACAAAAATAGGTTATATGAAAGCATCATCATTTGAAACACGGCTTCATTCGCCCAAAATGACTTTAGCAAGAGATGACCCACCGCCATGTCGTATTTGGCTTCTTTGATATAGTTTTCAGCATTACCACGCTTTTCATAGTATATAACTACTTTTTCAGAAAGCAAGGTAGTATTTGTTACAAAGAAAAAGTAGTCGTATTCGGAACCTTCTAAAAGTGATAATTGTGCTCTTTCTTTTTCTGGTTTCAGTACGCGAGATACGACAAATCTTCTGTCTTTTTCCCATTTAACTAATTTTCTATACAGTTCTGTAGTTTCTCTACCTTCTTCTCCTTTAACGAATACAATTGATGAATTCGTTGCTTGTGAGGTGAGTGTAGAATAACTTTTGGCTTTAATTAAATATTTGCATCCAAGAGATTCTATCGTTTCGATAATTTTTTCATCAAAGTAGCCACTATCCATTCGAAATAAAATTTCTAAATCGTCTGATTTGATGTTAGCAACAATTTCTTTGATCATTTCCGCAGCACCGTTTGCAGTGTAAGTATTGCCACTTCTTACAAATCCGGTAACATATGCTTTTAATTCGTCGCAAAATGCAAATTGGATATTGTAGCATCGGTTTCCCAGTTTCTTAGGATTATATCCTTTTGACGCACCTTCTTGATGACCTTCTACGTTAATTACACTACTATCAATATCAATCGTAATGGATGTCAATTTACTTTTAGTGAGCAGTTTTTTAAAGACTTTAAAATTAATGTCTCTAAACATTTGGGTTGTCTTGAAGTTGAAGTTTCCTAGAAACCGTGACACTGTTTCAGGTTCTTTTACGGAAATATCAAACTCGTTGACGAGGGGATCATTTTGAAGTAGCTTTAGACGTTCTAACTTATCAATGCCAATGAAGTGACCGCAGAGCATGGTCTTTATATGATTCATCTTGATTTTATTTGTTGAGTCATTATCAAATACGAGGTCATTTTCAATAAAATCAAAAATCCCATTGCTTTTTGCATTCTCAAGGAGCAGAAAAAGACCTGCATTTGATGTTAGATTCTTAGCTTTGAAATCAATTTTATTAATCATAATTAGAACCCCTTTTTACTACTTTTCTTACTATTATTTTACCATATATCGAGTCATAAAAGCTGATAATTTAACATATTTTTGAGCACTTTTCTTTCACCCAATGGGTGAAAGCTGAATTTCGAAGGAACGCATATTTATCAAGGCTTTGATTATGCTTTTTGAAGTACTGACGTAGAATCTAGGTGACACCTAAATCTGTTTCAATACGAACTTCATCTCTACCAGTATGTCCTGTCAACTGAACTCTTTCATAGAATTCTCCCTGAACTTTAATTTCCACATAATACCCATCTGTAGCCGATCTTGTATTTAGAGTGAATATCAATGCCGGAATAAATGAAGCAAGTACAAATATTCCAATGATAATCACATCCCATTTTTTCACTTTCATCGTAACGCCCCCCTTGCACTGTATCCCAAAAATATATTATATCAGATATCAGTTCTCCTGTGAATGAAATCAGGTTAACTTTGATAAAAAAGTCACATTCAGTGAAACTGAACACAAAATCATAAAACAAATTGCATAAAATTTAAAATTCAGTTATGATAATAAAAGAATCCAATTTATGGAGGGATCTATTTGAAAAAAATAATATTCTCTATCACCCTGCTGGCCCTTCTAACACTATTCTTGTCCGCTTGCGCTGTAGAACCCGCTTCTCCATTGCAGAACGGTTCTTACTCTGTCACTTTTGATGATTTTGACTCCACTGGATGGAAAGCATATCTCGTACTGTACGTGAAAGACCAGAAAATCGAGAATGTGGAGTATGATTACATAGGTTCCTCCGCAAACGGAGGTATACTGAAATCCGAAGACTCCTCCTACGCAGAAGCAATGTTCTCTGTTGCAGGAACCAAACCGGAACTCTATATCCGTCAGTTGGTGGAGAGCCTTTTAACTCATCAGGATCCGGACAAGATAGAAACCGTATCCGGCGCCACCACTTCCACCAAAGACTTCAAGAGATTCGCAGAGTTCGCTATTGAAGCAGCAAAAAAAGGGGATACATCACCCATTATAGTCTCTCAAAATGAGTAAAGTAAGCACAAAAATGTGCTTACTTTTTTTATGGTTGGGTTTCATTTTCCTCATCTGCTGCTGTATCTGCTTCAGTGTCGTCCCCTTCTACTTTATCCTCATAAGATGAGATGGGTTCCGGCAGTTCATACTCATACTGACGTACGTAATCAGGATACTCTGTTTTCAGTTTCTCCTCAAAATACTCTTCAAAAACAGCCAACGCTGCAGGTACAACAAATGCACCTCTTGTTACGTCATATATCACAACTGCCACGACGATTTCAGGATCATCGATAGGTGCCACAGCCGTATACAAACCAAAGGCATCACGCCCTAGCTCTTGCTGATTCTCCTTAAATGTACCTGTACCTGTTTTTCCGCCAGTTGCAATCGGAAAATCTTTAAGTGTAGCGTAACTACCACCACCCGGCAGTGTTGAAGCTCGGAGTCCATTAAGCAGTGCATTCACTGAAGACTCTTTGATTCCCGTTTCTTCCAGCACTACAGGTTCATTTTCCTGAATGACATTCCCCTCGGTATCTGTTATTCTCTGAACCAGATTTGTCTTATACCGTGTTCCGCCATTGACTATAGTGGCAAGAGCATTGGCAATCTGAAGAAGTGACGTCTGGTTATCACCCTGTCCAATGGAAGAGTTTAAGACATTTCTGGGGCTTATGATCTCTGTGGTCTGATCATATACGATCTTAGCTGCAATCTGCTCTGCGTAAAATTTAGAAGATTCCAGCCCATTCGCTTCTTCTTCCGGCAGTATTGCAATATATTCTTCAAAGGCTTTTCGAAGACTCTGCACCACCTCGGCATAGTCCTGTCTGACATAGTTGTTCGCATCGTCAATAGAAATATCAAAGGCATTTCTGACCGCTTCTTTGATCTTTTCTTTCCCGAGCGCTTTCTTTTCCTCATCCGCACGGTTTACACCGATATCAATCGGTGCAAAACTGCGGCCGGTGTTCCTTGCTTTTCCCGCATTCAAGAAAGCCACAACATCAAACATAAAGAGCCTCTTCGTAATCTCCACTTTAGAATAATGATTGTATACATTTCCTGATATATTCTCATTGATTTCTAAACCGGTCGTACTATGGGGCTTCTCTTCTGGATTGTATCCCATGCCAAGTTTCCATGCCCATTCAGCTATAGCATTGAGTCCTTTTGCTTTGTAGAGTCTATATCCTACATCAGCAAAGAAGACGTTGGAGGATTTGGCCAGAGCTTTTGCCATATTGATATTTCCATAAGCTCCTCCACCATCATTGGTGATGGGATTCCCGACCTGATCATTGGTATAAGCTCCGTCGTCGCGAATGAGTGTATTTGGTGTCAGAACTCCTTCTTCAAGGGCAGCAAGGCCTGTTATGACCTTAAACGTGGACGCTGAGGGTATAAGACCCTGAGTGGCGTAATTAAATAATGGTTTTGCATAGATGTCATTGAAATCCGACACAGTGCCATCCGCATTGAACCGAAAGAGATCTTCCGGCACCGCCGGCCTTGTTTCGCCGGTTTTTGCATTCACAGTAGTTCTTAGATTCATTTTACGGATCAGCTCTTCTGCATAAGCTTTATAATCCGGGGTGAAGAATTCCTTGTACATTTCACTCGTAAGTCTTCCGGGAACAGCAAAAAGATTGGGATCATAACTTGGATTGCTTGCCATCGCCAGTATATTTCCAGTATCTGCCTCCATCACAACAATAGCACCTCTTGTGGCATTGGTGGAATTCTGTGTATATCCAACAACTCTGTGCACCGTATTCACTTGTGAGTACTCGTAAATCAGGTCACTCAAAACCCTTTCCGCCGTATACTGAAGATTTGCATCCAAGGTGAGCTGAACATTATTTCCAGGATAAGTCCCGAGTTCAAACAGTTCACTGATGGTTCTTCCGTTTTTATCCACTTCAACGGTTTTTACACCCTTGCTGCCACGAAGCCAATCCTCATAGGCGGATTCAATGCCTGAAACACCAATGTAATCTTTGGAAATATCATATCCTTTTTCCATATAGGAGTTCTGAGAACCCGCTGGAATAGGATTGAGGTAGCCGATGACATGAGCAGCCGTAGCCTGATAAGGATACAGTCTGATTGGATTTGTCTCCACATCAATACCAGGAAGCTTACTTAACTGTTGAAGGAAGGTGAAGGCTGTCTCTTCTTTCATGTTGCTCATAAGCGTCACTGCTTTAGAGCCTTGATAACTTTCCATTCTAATGCTGTCTCTAATAACCAGATAAGCCCTGATGGTTTGCCAGTCGAACTTTTTCAGGAGCTCTTCATGTATTTCACGTCCGGACATCTTATCATAGAGCTTTTTTTCTTCAGCAGATGGAGAAAGTGCATCGTAAAGCTTATAAAATTCAATGAGATAGAAGTAGGTTTCTTCTGGAGAAAATTCTAGTATCAGTTCATCCAGCCTATCCGTTTCTTTTTCATTCAGCTCAGATATTTTGCTTTTACCCGTCTCTTCACGCAATACAGTATTGAAAAGATAGTCATTGATACCACGATCCTTCTTCCATCTCAATTCAGATTTATTAATGAAATCAGGGTCCTCAGATCCAAATTCAAATCGGAAAGGATCTGTCTTCAGACTGAACTTGTCATTGATATCTTCTCCACTGTTCTTCAAAAGTGCACGCACCTCATCAATGGTCTGATACAGAACTTTTCTAGACTCCGTGGTATCCACATAAATCAGATTATAACTTTTCAGAGACGTCGCAAGAACTCTACCATCCGCATCCAAAATTTCCCCTCTTGGAGCTGAATAATCGATGTTTTTGATAAACTCCACATTGGCTCTGGCAGAATATTCTTCTCCATGAATCATCTGAAGAGTCACCATCTCATTAATCAGCAAAGAGAATATCATAATCATAATGATCAAAAGTCCTGTATATCTGTTGAATTTCTTTTTCTTCTTATTATTCATATACTCACCTTAGTTTTATTTGAAAGATTCCGCTAGGATCTCAATATATTTCTCGTCTTCCATCTTAGAATAAATCACTCAAAACAGTATACCTGAAAGTTCTTAAGAAGACATTAATCCCTTGTGAAAAACAAAGGATGATTTCTATTTGCTGTATTGATTTTATAGTATAATATTTTTGATAGTATTCTTTATAATCTACACCTTCACCAAGTTTTAAGGTTTATCCTTCTTCAATTTAAGGTGTTGAACATAAAATAGAACTAATAGCTAAAATTCCGGTGACTGAACCGGTCAGCCAATGGAGGTACCAATGGAAAAACAGACAATACTAATTGTAGATGACGAAAAGGAAATCAGAGATCTCATTGAAATTTATCTGAGCAATGAAGGATATGAAACAATCAAAGCGAGCAATGGAGCAGAAGCATTGGAAACCGTCGAAAAACATCATGTGGATCTTATTATTCTTGATATCATGATGCCTAAGAAAGATGGTATTCAAGCATGTATGGAGCTTCGCAAGACCAAAAACATGCCAGTGATCATGCTTTCTGCAAAAAGTCAGGATATGGATAAGATTCTTGGGCTCACTTCAGGTGCGGATGACTATCTCACCAAACCATTCAATCCGCTGGAGCTCATCGCACGCGTAAAGTCACAGCTGAGAAGATATTATACATTGAATGCGGATAGACCTAGAAATGACAGTGTACTGACTTTGGATGATATTACCATCAACATCAATACCAGAGAAGTCAAAAAGGGAAATGATTCCATTAAGCTTACCAAAACAGAGTTCGATATGCTGGAGTATATGACAAGAAATACTGGCATTGTGCTTTCTGTTGAAAAAATATACGAAAATGTATGGAAAGAAGAGTTTCTTGAGTCCGAAAATACAGTGATGGTTCATATCAGAAAACTTCGCGAAAAAATCGAAGATGACCCTAGAAACCCAAGATATATCAAAACCGTTTGGGGAGTAGGATACAAAGTTGAAAAATAAGTTCATGAAGTCACGAAATAAGAAACCCATCCAAAAGGAAAGCAGGATTGACCGTTTCTTTTTGAGAATGGATAATTTCATACGCGCTAAAATCAGCAGCAACATCCAGCTTGAACTGATTTTTGCAGTGGCATTCTGTTTGGTTCTGGCTTTTCTTGCGTACAACATCACTTTTAATATGACAAGAAAAGTAACGTTAAACCAGTTCATCTCCTATGAACAGGGAATGCATGACATCTCCGCTTCTGCCAATGACATCGCGGAGCGCATGCTGAACGATCTCCGCTATAAAGAAGAGGATGAAATCACCCAGGAAATGCGCGACAATGCCCGATATCCTTCTGAAAACAATCCGGATGCCAAGCAGTTCAATCTGGAGCAGGCCATGCAAAACCTTATTATGGATTTCGCAAGGACAAACACCTTGAAGCTTATGGTTACAGATTTACAAGGAGAAATTCTGTTTAAAACCGATAACGTCACAGAAGCTCGAGTGGATATTTTTTCCGTTATAAAATCAGCCTACGACATTGATTTTTATAAAGATGGCCAAATTGACGAAGACAGCGCTGGTGAACTGATTTTTGTGTATCCGATGAACTTCTTGAAGCGCGATATCTATCTGATCATCAAAGATACACCCATCGCTGATATTCAGACAACTCCCTACTATACCTACAACACTTCCCTATCCATCTTTGTAGGTTTCTTTTTCTTTATCTCGGGATTTCTGATCCTTACAAAAAATAAAATGGACTATATTCAGGAACTGTCTAACACAGTAAGAGTCATCTCCACTGGGAACTTGAAACATAAAGCTCCAGTAAAAGGAAACGACGAACTTACTCATCTGGCGAAGAGCATCAATCTCATGGCTCAGGATATAGACGAGCGTATTGAAGAAGAAAGAAACCTCGAAAAAACCAAGCAGGAGCTGATCACAAATGTCTCCCATGATTTGCGTACGCCGCTCACTTCGATAATCGGATATCTTGGACTCGCAAAATCAGAAAAAATAAGCCCAGAACAGAAAAATGAGTATATCGATATCGCCTATTCCAAATCGGAACGCCTGAAAGAACTGATCAGTGAGCTTTTTGAGTATACGAAGCTTCAAAGCCCTGACAACAAATCTGTCTTTTCACCGGTGAACGTGGTGGATCTTCTGGATCAGCTCATTGAAGAAATGATTCCAATTGCAGAAGAACGGGGAATCCAGATTCAAAAAAACGCAAAATCCAAAGATGTTGTGCTGCAAGCTGATGTCCCTCAGCTCGTCAGGCTCTTTGAAAACCTCATTTCCAATGCAATCAAGTACGCTTACACAAACGATCCCATTCTGATTACGGTAGATGGCGCTGACGCCAACGGTTTTTCCACCCTGACGTTTGAGAATACCATTGATCATATCACTGATGAGGAAATCGAAAAAATGTTTGAGCGTTTTTATAGACTTGAAAAAAGCAGATCCAGTGAAACTGGAGGAAGCGGTTTAGGCCTTGCCATCTCAGAGAGTATTGTGCATCTTCATCAAGGCAGAATCTATGCAAAGAAGCTGACAGATCAGAGGATCAGCATCATTGTGCAGCTGCCTGTCATCCAAACCAGCTGATAGAAGCTGCCTACTATATATTTCTCGGATTTCATACTATAATATAAAAAAAGCTAATTCAATGTCTAACGGAGGAACTATATGGATATACTCAAAAAGGTCTTCAATAGAAAATTCATCTATGCTTATATTTTTCTATTGTTACTCCTTGTATTTTTGTACTTCAACAACAAATATCAGAAGGACGAAATCTTTTACGGAATGATCTACATTCTGGTCGGTTTTATGATTTCACTGTTCTACGTACTGAAAGATTTTATTTACACGCCTGACAGACTTCAGTATAAACAGGTGATCATGGAAGATGCACTTTTTAATCATAAAGGTGAAATTATAGAAGATTTCGAAGCATACCCACTTTATGATGAATTCATCGCTTTTCACCTTTCCCGAAAAGATGAGGACCCCTATAACGATACCGTCACTTCCCTTCAGGCAGTGCGTTATAAAAAGAGTAAGATGATAGACTCTCTTTATATTCCACTGAAACCCGAAGACCCTTTATTGAATAAATATGTCATCCCATTAAACGAAGCCATCGGCAGATTTCTAAGATATGCAGACAGTTTACCTATAATCATCTACAACCAGCCCTTCACCCATACTTATCTGAACATCAAACTGGATAAAGAAGTTCATATTTCTTTTATCGATGCAATGAAGATGAGTAAAGATCTCTACGGCATCACAAACAAACCCATCTCACATCTTCAGAAGTATCTTGGGTTTTACAATCTGGGCGGAGATCTCGTCAAGGACGCGAAAGTAGTAGGTGCAATTTATCTCGACTATATTTACACGGTATCAAAACACCGCGCAAAATCCGAAAAAAAGTCTGGATTGAAGCCACTTACAAGTTTAACTCAGAAAATAAAAAGCACCACAAATCCTGTTCCCGAAAAATCTGAAGTGAATGCTCCACAGCCAAAAATCAGCCCAAAGCCTTCGCATGAACACACCAGTTCCAACTTAAAGGAAGAGACCGTCAAGAAACCATCAAATACATAGCAGGTGATTGTATGAAGCGATATCTCATCATATTTCAAGGCCGTGTTCAAGGTGTCGGGTTCCGATTCTTTACGTATGAAACTGCAACTCGTCTCAAGATGACTGGAAAAGTGCGGAATATGACAAACGGCCATGTAGAATGTGAAGTCCAAGGAGATTCTGAGGCTTTTCAGCGTTTCTTCGCACTCCTTATGAAGGGGAACGGTTTCCTCAAGATTGAGGATTACACACTGAAAGAGTTGCCCGTGATTCCCGAAGAGCAGTCCTTTAAAATTGTTGGCTGATTTCTACAAGCTTTCTACAAGAAGTATTCGCAATTGTGAATACTTCTTTTTATATGGTCATTTCTTTGATATACTACTATCAGAATAATTAGAAAAAGAGGTGTATTATGGATCAACCACGAAAAGCCGGAAACAGTCCGATTCTTGTAGAAATGAACGCAAGAGAAACTCGCTATTGGTGTGCTTGCGGAAAAAGCGCTTCACAGCCTTTCTGTGATGGCAGCCACAAAGGCACAACAGATATTATACCTGTCTTGTTCACTGTAGAGGAAAGCGGTACCAAGGCACTCTGCAACTGCAAGCAGACAAAAACTCCTCCCTACTGTGATGGCTCACATCTTACTGCGGACTAAGTCATAACATAAGAGAAAACGAAAAAGAAACTCTCCCAAGCGGAAGAGTTTCTTTTTCGTTTCAATGATTATTTTATTAGATTTTCAAATTTTCGAGCTCAGTAATCCGATCCACTTTTGCTTGGGATCCTCCACCTGAAAAATCAGATTCCAGCCATATATCCAAAAGGTATGTGGCCAGTTCGGGAGCAACTACTCTGGCACCCATGGTCATTATCTGGCAATTATTGCTTTTTCTAGACCTTTCAGTAGAATAGGGGTCATGACATACAGCTGCACGTATCCCTGGCACTTTATTGGCTGTGATGGCCATACCTATTCCTGTCCCACAAAGGAGAACACCTCTTTCGTATCCTCCATCGGCAACTTCACTGGCCACGGTATAAGCGACATCCGGATAAAGTACGGATTCATCTTTAAGTGATCCAAAATCCTTCACCTCAATACCTTTTGTTTCTAAATGCTTTATTAAAATATGCTTCAGATCATATGCTGCTTCATCGCAACCGATTGCTATTCTCATTCTTCTTTCGTTCCTTTCTCTGATCTTATAATGATAGTATGGATTTAAAATTATCTTTCAGTTTTGGATACAGTGCATCAAACTCGCGATATACATTGTCATATGCTGCAACATTCTCTTGAACCGGCGCATAGACCTCATCACGCATTTTGATGATTTTATCGCAGGCATCTACTACACTGTCATAAGCTCCACATCCTACCATAGCCAGTATCGCTACCCCAAGGGCAGCACTGTTTTCAGACTTCATAGCTGGAAGTGAAACAGGGAGATCATAGACATCTGCCAAAAGCTGTCTCCAGAAATCACTCTTTGATCCTCCGCCGCACATGTGCACATGATCCACTTCAACTCCGGTATTTCTGATACCAGACATGATATCCTTCAGCGCATAGGTAACCCCTTCCATCACCGCACGGGTCATGTCCGCTTTTGTATGAATCGCCGCGAGTCCGACGAAGGAACCTCTACAGGTCAGATTGAAATGCGGAGACTGCTCACCGTTCAGATATGGCAGATAGACCAGCCTGTTGGCACCAATGGCCGAAGAAACGGCATCCTTATTGATGGCTTCATACTCCAGGTCTTCTGGATAGAAGTTATTTCTCCACCATTTCAATGAGCCTCCTGCAGAATTCACACTGCCCATATAATGCCATGCACCTGGAATCGGCATACAGAATGTATACACAGATTTATGAGGATCCAGTAGCGGTTTTTCTGAATAAGCAAACACTGTTCCTGATGTCCCAATTGTCGTCATCGCTCGTCCTGGAGAGACAATTCCTGTTCCAACACCTGCAGCTGCATTATCACTGGCACCACCAACAACGGCACAGCCTGTGGTGAGACCTGAAGCTTCTGCAACCTCAGGAAGGACGTATCCTGTAATTTCATGAGACTCGTATACTTTTCCCAGCATCTCCTCAGTAAGGTCCATTTTCTTCAGAATTTCTGTTGCCCATTTTCTGTTTGGAATATCCAGAAGCTGCATTGCTGAAGCATCAGATACCTCCGTTGCATATTCTCCTGTCAGACGGTACCGCAAATAGTCTTTAGGAAGATGGATGTGCGCAACTTCTTTATAGAGCTCCGGCTCATTATCTTTCACCCACTGAATCTTTGCTGCTGTAAGCCCTGGTCTTGCAGGTGTCAGAGAATATTTCATGAACAGTTCATCCCCAACAATCTCCCTCACATGCTCACAAGCTTCAGAAGTTCTTCCATCATTCCACAAAATGGCTCTTCTCAGCACTTTTCCTTCCTGATCCATCATAACAGCGCCCATCATCTGCCCCGATATTCCCAAACCTTTTACAGATTCTGCCGGTACACCGCTCTTCTCCATAACCTTTCTTATCGTCATGATTGATGCCTGGTACCAATCTTCAGGTTCCTGTTCGGACCATCCATTATGTGGTTGATACAATGGATACTCCATTTCGGATACAGCAACCTCTTTTCCATTTAAATCAAAAAGTACAGTTTTCAGGCTTCCAGTCCCCAAGTCCAATCCTAAAAAATAACTCATGTTTTTACCCCTTTTTATTTATTTGATATTTATGATTACATGATTTTCTGGAATTTCTTCCATGGGATGTTCAGCTTTTCCCCGTGATTGAGAAGGCCGTCCACATGCATTAAAAGCGGATAATCCTCCAAACTCACAATCCCTCTCTCAGCCAGCGCTTTTACCGCTTCCGCAGTTCTTGTTGCAATAACAACAGCCTCCAGCGTCTGCCCTTTCAGCTCTTCCATGACAGCT
This sequence comes from Proteiniclasticum ruminis DSM 24773, assembly GCF_000701905.1. Classification (GTDB taxonomy): domain Bacteria; phylum Bacillota; class Clostridia; order Clostridiales; family Clostridiaceae; genus Proteiniclasticum; species Proteiniclasticum ruminis. The sequence continues at coordinate 411,053 of NZ_JNKC01000001.1, forward strand.
TCAATGGTATATCCTTTCCCAAGAAGAAGTCCCACAGTTCTGCTTCTACCCGCAGCTACTGTAACATTGAGATCTCCTGCAGCGAACATAATATTTTCGGGTCTTCCTCCCACAATCTTCAGCAGATCCATCATCTCCTTGACACTCTGCTGAAAAAGAGCTGCTTCAGAATTATTATGGTCTACACCATCATCTCCAAGTTTTTCAGCCATTCCGATAGCCAAGGCAGTGCCCAAGGCATATCCATTTTTCAAAGCTACTGCAGATTCAAGACCAACCACATCATCCGTCAGGCTGATTACATAATAATCCGTCTCAAACAAGGACCTGATCCATTTCAGCTTTTCCAGGTTTCTTCCGCAGAATCCCACAAAAGACTGATCATGGTCTGATAAGTCTCTGGCTGTACATGGACCCCCAATGGCGTAAATCCCCAACTTACTACCTGGCTGAAGTTTTCCTTCCCAATACTCTGGATAAGTGACAAGGCTACCATCAGCTTCATTGAGCATCCCTTTGGTCACGGATAACACTGGAATCTTTTCATCCAGTATGGGAAGGATTTCTTCTGCAAACCAGTCTACACCAAAACTTGAAACACCACATACAACCAAATCTGTATCTTGTAAAGATTCAGCCAGGTCCTCTATCTTATAGTATCTGATCCCATCATGTAGAGTTCTTTTCAGATTCACGTGATATCTGTCCCGTCTTAAGCGATCTATGATGTCTCCATCTAGGGGACTACCCACCAACCGAACTTCGTGTCCATTTTCTATTAATGGAAAAGTAAGAGCTGAAGCCATCTGTCCAGACCCAATTAAAGTTACAACACTCATTTTCTACCTCCAAAAACGTTTACTTCTTTCATTTCTCTCATCATAATCCTCGTTATGGGAAAAATCAATAGTCATCTGGGAATTTTCCCAAATCATGAAATTCTACCCACTGCAATTGCGAAATTTCACCCAATAGCACTGAAATTATTCCCATGAGCTGATTATAACGCTGAAAACCTTGACAGAAACAAGAATTATCTATATTTTGAAATTATCAGTCATTAATCGGAGGAAGTATGGATACAACGAAAATCAGCCAAATATTGCGCATCTCAAAAATGTACTATGAACTGAACATGGGGCAGGTGGAAATCGCTGAAAAAGAAGGTATCAGCAAATCTTCAGTCAGCAGACTCCTTAAAAATGCGATGGACATTGGACTGATAGAAGTCCGTGTGAAAGAATCTGTATTGTCTTACAGCGAGCTTGAGAAAGAACTGACAGAGAAATTCCCGCTAAGACGCGCTGTCATTGTTCCCGATCTGGTAGGCAACAGACAGGTTCTTCTTCAGGATGTATGTGGTGCTCTTGCTGAAGATCTTCCCCGCTTTCTGAAAAGCGACTCTATTTTAGGTGTCCACTGGGGCCACACTCTTGCGGTTCTTGCAAAGCAGCTCCCGTCGCTTCGGCTGAAAGGAGTTTCTGTCATCCAGCTCAGCGGAGGTTTTTCGAGGGCTGTTTACGAGTCTGGTGCCCTTGATATTCTGAAGAATTTCGTGGACTGTGTCAATGGCACAGGCTATCAGATTCCTGCGCCCGCCATGGTCGATCAGAGTTTCATCGCTGATGCCATCAAGCAGGATGGTCAAATCAAAGAGATTCTTGATATGGCCGATCGCTGCCACACTGCGATTTTTTCTGTTGGAAACTTAGAAAGACCTTCTGTACTCTATGAGATGGGCGTTATCAACGAGGATATCTACCGTGAAATCCGCGAAATGGGCGGCATTGGTGACTGCTGTTCACACTTCATCGACAAATCAGGGAATGTACTGGACGAAAAACTGGACAGCCGAGTTATTGCCACTCCTCTATCTGTCATTAAAAAGATCCCCAATAAGATGCTCATTGCTGTAGGCAAGGAAAAAACAGAGGTTATTATTGCTGCATTGAAAGGTGGTCTTGCTGATAGTTTATACATAGATGCTCCGACTGCTGAAGAAATCTTAAAACAGTATCAGGGATAAAAAACAGGTTGCGAAGGCAACCTGTTTTTTATGTCTTTACTAAAATCGTAAAAAGAACTGAAAATATCACCCAGGAAACTCATGTTTCGAAAAATCACAATTAATTCATGATAATTTTCACATCTCATCTATAAAAATATGAAAATTACATGTGGTAAAATTGTTAAATTTAAGATATAATACCTAAGGAAGGCTTAATGAATATTGAAATTTCATATCTATGAAATAGCGCCAGAACCTATAGCGATATAGGTTGACGAGGACGAAGTTATCGAATTTTCGGCGGATGCTTCGCGGTAGACACTACCGATATCTGACAGAGAAATCCAAAAAGTGATTTTTGGGACAAGGCTGTCAGGGTGTATTAAGCCTGTCTAAAAATATTTAGAGAGGTGTTTTTTTATGTGTGGAATTGTCGGTTATGTAGGAAACAAGGATGCATCGGAGGTTCTCATCAGCGGACTTTCAAGACTGGAGTATAGAGGATATGACTCCGCAGGAATTTCAGTACTCCACGAAGGAGAGCTTACAGTAAAAAAAGCGGCTGGAAGACTGAAAAATCTAGAGGAAAAGCTCAAGCAAGAAAAAGTTCATGGTCACATGGGTATCGGACATACAAGATGGGCTACCCACGGTGCTCCTTTGGACAAGAACTCCCATCCTCACAACAGCAACAATGGGAAGATTTCTGTTGTGCATAACGGTATTATTGAAAACTATATGGAAATCAAAGAAAAGCTCCAGGGACTGGGCTACGTCTTCTACTCCGACACAGATACAGAGGTGATTCCGAATCTGGTAGATTACTACTACAGCGGAAATCTGCTGGAAGCGTTGAAAAAAGCTGCTGCAGATCTTAAAGGAAGCTACGCTCTTGGCGTCATGGCGCTCAATGAGCCCGATAAAATTGTTGCAACCAGAAAAGATTCTCCCCTTGTTGTGGGTGTTGGTGAAAAAGAATGTTTTATCGCTTCTGATGTGCCTGCAGTGCTGAACTATACAAAATCCTTTGTGTATCTGAATGATGGAGAGTATGCAGAGCTGTGCAAAGACAGCTTGCAGTTCTTTAATCAGAATGGAGAGCAAATCGAAAGAGAAGTTACGGAAATTACTTGGAGTGCAGAATCCGCAGAAAAAGGCGGTTATGCTCATTTTACCATCAAGGAGATCTACGAGCAGCCAAAGGCTCTAAAAGATACCATGACCGGAAGAATCGTTCCAGGCAAGAAGGTTAAGCTAGATGATATCCATATCACCAAGGAAATGCTGGAAGACTATTCCAGAATCTATATCATTGCTTGTGGAACCGCTTATAATGCAGGACTTATTGGTAAAGTAGCCATTGAAAATCTTGCAAGAATCCCAGTTGAAGTAGATGTGGCTTCAGAGTTCAGATACAGAAATCCAATCATAGATGCAAAAACTCTTGTGATCGTCATCAGCCAATCCGGTGAAACTGCCGATACTTTAGCTGTATCCAGAGAAGCACAAAAATTCGGTGCAAGAGTAATTGCCATTACGAATGTAGTCGGAAGCTCTATTGCCCGTGAGGCAGATGATGTGTTCTATACCTGGGCTGGTCCCGAAATCGGTGTTGCCTCCACCAAAGCTTATCTTACAATGCTTGTAGCGATTTACAGCATCGGAATATACTTTGCTGAACTTCTGGGAACACAGAAAGAGACTTATCTGGAAGATCTGAAGAAAGAGCTGTTGACCTTACCAGAAAAAGTGGCTTCTATCATAGCAGACACAAAGAAAATCGAACACTTTGCTGATAAGATCCACACCGAAAAGGATGTATTCTTCTTAGGCAGAGGTCTTGATTACCAGATTGCTGTAGAAGCATCTCTGAAATTAAAAGAGCTTTCATACATCCATTCTGAAGCATATCCAGGTGGTGAACTGAAGCATGGCTCTATTGCCCTCATCGAAGATGACATAACTGTTATTGCCAGTCTTACACAAAGAGATCTTCTTGAAAAAATGCAAAGCAATATAAAAGAAGTCGTTTCCCGTGGAGCTAAAGTTATGGCCATTACCTTCGAAGACAATCACGATGTAGAGCACTTCTCAGATGAAGTGATTATTATCCCAAACACCATGGACCTCATTGCTCCAATTCTTGCTGTAGTCCCACTTCAGCTTTTAGCCTATTATGTTGCTTTATATAAGGGGTTGGACGTGGATAAACCAAGAAATCTGGCAAAATCTGTAACCGTAGAATAATTATACCAACCACATTAAAAGCCATCTGCTGCTGCAGATGGCTTTTATTCATACCTAATTATCGAATTCTAATGTACTTCCATTTATTTGTTCGGAATCTTCCATAGACAAAAACCCACCTGATCAGCTGGTCAATCAGCACAGCAATCCAAGCCCCCATCAGTCCCATGCCCAAAACCTTGACAAGAAGGTATGCAACGAGCACGCGGAATCCGAATACACCAATAAAAGTTGCTACCAGTGGCCAGAATGTATCGCCAGCACCTCTTAGCGCACCGGCTAAAATCAGCTGTGAAGACTGGAATGGCTGTACAACTGCTATAATTTTCAATGCCATAGATGCATTATCAATAATGATTGGATCCGTTGTATATAAACTGACGATCTGAGGTCCGAAAAAGAAGAACAGCAGTGCCATTCCCGTTGAAATGATGGAACCGATCTTTCTTGTCTCTTTCGCATATAACTCTGCTTTTTTAAGATTCTGCGCTCCTAGCGATCTTCCAACCATGGAAGAAGCGGCTATCCCGAAAGCCTGACCTGGCTGAAAAGAAAGTCCGAGAATACTCAATGCAATCTGATGCGATGCATATACTACGGTTCCTAAACTTGCAACGATTCTCACAAACATCATAACTCCGATTCTTAAAGCCAGAGACTCCAACGAAGCAGGCACTCCAACTCTGATCAGATTCTGAATCACAACTTTGTTGTATTTGAATTTTTTCTTCAGATCAAGCTTCAGTGGGCTGTCTTTTCTCGTGACAAACCGAACCATCAGCACACTGGCTACCACATGAGAAAATGCTGTGGAGATTCCAGCTCCTGTGACTCCTAATGCAGGGAAGTAAAGAAGTCCATAGATGAGTACTGCATTACCTATGACATTAAGAAAGTTGACTTTAAGGTTAATTCTCATAGGTGCTTTAGTTTCTCCAATGCCACGAAGCGCAGCAGTAATGGACATGTTAAAGCTCTGGAAAAGGTATCCAACCATGATAATTCTGAAATAGCTGCTTCCTGCGGATATGGTGTCCGCTTCAGCCCCCATGAACCTCATGATCTCATCTGTAAAAACAAGACCAAATGTCGCAAGGGGAATTGCCAGCACAAAGATATTCAGAAGTATTACATGCTTCATAACGGAATCCACTTTATGAGGCTGCTTCGCTCCCATATATCTTGCAATCATCGCCGTACCCCCGACATTCAGTGCCTGGGCCAAAGAAAGACCGATAAACATAGGCTGATTTGTAATTCCAACTGCTGCTACAGATGCTGCAGACAAGGCTTTGTCCGCAATCCATCCAAGCATCATCATATCAATCATGCCAAAGAGTGAGCCTAAAAGAAGTTCAATCAGAATCGGCCATGCCAGTTTCAGCACATCTCGTCGAATCGGATTTTTGATTCTCTGGTCCCAACTCTTTTTTTCCCTTTTGTCTGGTTTCCAATTGTCACTCACGTCGATAGTTTCACTCTGTTTCTCATCATTCATCTGCTTCTTATCATTCATATGTTTCTCATTATTCATCTGTTTCTCATCATTCATCTATAAATCCTCTAATTTCATCTCGTATTATGGTGAACACATCAACCATTATAGCACAGGCATTCAGAAAACTCTGATTGCAACAATACAAAACAAAGAGGATGTACAACAGATTCCAAAGTAAAAAGCCAGAAGATCATCTTCTGGCTTAAGGAATCTTTTAATAATCGTATTCTGTATATTGTTCACTGATTTTGATCTTAAGCTTCTGGTCTTCCAATAGTTTCTTGTAAGAAACCAGAAACTCATTGAGCTCATTGTCTGAAAGATCTACCCTTACAGCAGAAGCTAAGATCACTGTTGTCCCGTCAAGATAAATAGACACCTGGTTCCTGTCATTTCTGATCTCATAGGAAAACCCTTTGAAATCCCGTACTTTTCCTTTGTATTTTTCCATGAACCCCAGCTGTTTTCGATATTTTTCATATTCCGGGTTGTTCGTAAGATTATACTGGCTCTCCACATCTGCCATGGATACACCATAACGCTCCATGAGCTTATTCTGAATCTCCATAAATTTCTCCATGGAGATGTTGTTCTTCTGCATGTATTCCATCACAGCTCGATTAATGGAAGCAATATTCTCTGTTCCCTGCCCCATCTTGCTGTAAAGCGTAAAAATGTAGTTTTCAAAATCATCGATATCCTTATCCCGCACTTTGTTCTTCAGTTCATTGAAATCAATGACATCGCTCAAATCTATTCCTCCTCGAGGCTCTTGAGATAATCCAGAAGATCGGATTTCTGCACCCGGTTCACACCACTGTGCTCAATGTCAAAACCTGGATCTATCTTCTCGCCATACTCTCGTTCCATAATCTCAATGACCCTTGGTTTACAGAACTCCCCTTGGCACCAACCCATGCCAGCTCTAGTTCTTCTTTTTACTCCATCTACTGTTTTGATTCGGATTCCACGATGGAGCGCATCCACAATCTCATCTTCTCTCACCTGTTCACATCTGCAGACAATCCGGTCCTTTGATCCCAATGGAAGTTCAATGAACTGTTTAATATCCTTTAAAGGCTGCAGAGGTTTTTTGGTCACAATGGGTTTTCTATAAGGGTCAAATTCATTATTGTCTTCCCATTCTAATCCTGCATCCTTAAGAATTCCTATAACCATTTCTGCAATGGCTGGTGATGAGGTCAGCCCTGGAGACTGAATACCAGCCACATTGATGAACCCCTTCACCTCAGTTTCTTCAATGATGAAATCATCCGTTGAGCTTCTTGCACGGATTCCAGTGAAGCTTCTGATGAACTGCTTGGAGTTGATCTTGCCATACAGCGCTTTAGTCTGCTGGTAGATTTTAGCCACCCTTTCAATATGAGTTGATGTATCATCTTTTCCACCTTCATCCGATGCATCAGGACCAATGAGCAGGTTTCCGTAATAGGTTGATGCTACTAGAACACCTTTTCCATACTTTGTGGGGAGCTGGAATATCACTGTGTTGATAGGATCTCCTGTCCCTCTGGTGAACAGAATATACTCTCCAGATCTTGGCAAAATCTCGAAATTGTTCACACCAACCATTTTAGAGATTTCATCCGCATATACACCTGCTGCGTTTACCACAAATTTGCCTTGGAACTCTTCTTTATCTGTGGAAACTCTGAACACGTCTCCGTCTTTTTCAATACCCGTCACTTGATGCTCAAGTTTAAGCGTTACTCCATTTCTTATGGCATTCTCAGCCATGGAGATGGCCATTTCATAAGGGGAGCAGATTCCTGCACCTTTACAGTAAAGCGCCCATTTCACATCATGGGTCAGTTCTGGTTCCAGTTCTCTGATCCGATCCGGTCCAATGATTTCCAGATCGTCCAGCCCGTTTTTGATGCCATTTGCCATGAGTTTCTCCAGTGGCTCTTTATCATCTTCCATGGAAATAACGAGAGATCCTGTTTCTCTAAAGCCAAAGTTCAGTTCTTCATCGAGTTTTTTAAACTGGACTCTCCCTTTATAGCATAATCTGCCTTTCAATGCTTCATGCTTTTCTGCAAAGCCTCCATGAACGATGGCACTGTTTGCCTTTGTTGCACCCATGGACACATCGATACCTTTTTCAAGAATCAGAACCTTAGCATTCGATTTCGACAGTTCTCGTGCGATTGTGGTACCTACGATACCAGCACCAATAATAATCACGTCATACATGACTCATCCCTACCTTCCTTCTCACATAACATGTAAACATTTACTTATTATATTGATTATAACAAAAATATCAGCAATCTGATATTTTTTGTACAAAAAATGTGGGCCTAAGCCCACATTTCCTTACATATCTCTTGTCGCAACAATATTAGCACCAGTACCAAGAATATTCTCGATGATTACTGTGCCTACTTTGATTGGAGAAGTCACTTCAATTGTAGCTAATGCTTTCATGACTTCGAAATTCAATCCCTTTGGTATATCCATTGAAGTTTTGACTGGAAGTCTTTTGTGAATTCCACCGTTAATTTTTACTGTAGATGTGATTACTCTTGTGGGATTTGTCAGCTCTTTCTGAGCATATGGAATCCCGCGGTTGCAACCATTTCCCATGACGATGATTTCACCATCTGGTTTCTGGTCCACACTCAGTCTGCATCCTTTAGGACATACAATACAAATCATTTCTCTCATCTTACATCACCTCTTCCAAAGCTATGGTAAGAAGTCCATTTGCTTTTTCGATTTCTTCTCTCTTCAGCTTGATCTTTTCCATTTCTCCAGGTGCAACCACAGGTCTTCTCAGCTTTTTGATCAGCTCGCCTTCCTGATTGCGCACTGTGATGTTCACATTTTTGAACACATTGGATACTCTGAACATGATTTCCTGACCATCCAGAATGTTCTCCAGTCTGATTTTCTGAGGAACAGTATAGTTCACTCTCTGGCCATTTTTGATTTCAGTCACTGCCTGTCCTTCCAGAAGCTCATTCTTGATGAATCTTGAAGCACTTAGTCCAGCTTTTTTACCTTCTTCACTAACAAAATCCACCAGGTCATGAACGTGAACAACATTACCACATGCAAAAATACCCTTCACGTTGGTTTCCATCGCTTCATTCACAATAGGTCCTGATGTTCTAGGATCTAATGCGATACCCGCATTCTTTGTGATTTCATTTTCTGGAATCAGGCCAACAGACAGAAGAAGTGTATCACATTCTATGGTCTGCTCGGTGCCAGGGATCGGATTTCTGTTTTCATCCACTTTCTGAATCACAACGGCTTCCAGTCTGTGTTTGCCCACTATATCAGTAATGGTATGTGCAAGAAGCAGTGGAATATTATAGTCATCCAGACACTGTACTATGTTTCTGTTCAGTCCGTTGGAGTAAGGCATAAGTTCCACACATGCTTCTACTTTAGCCCCTTCCAAAGTCATTCTTCTTGCCATGATCAGACCAATGTCACCAGATCCTAAGATCACGACTTTCTTTCCTACCATGTATCCTTCCATATTGACATATCTCTGTGCAGTACCCGCAGTGAAGACTCCGGAAGGTCTAGCGCCTGGTATCTGGATTGCACCTCTTGTTCTTTCACGGCAGCCCATGGAAAGGATGATTGCTCTGGTCTCCAGACTGAGATATCCCTCTTCCATGTTGATGGCTTCCACTTTTTTGATGTCTCCATCATTATCAATGGACAGAACCATGGTGTCCAATTTGGTGGATACTTTTGTTGACTGCAGCATTTCAACGTATCTTTGTGCATACTCTGGTCCTGTAAGCTCTTCTTTAAAAGAATGCACACCGAACCCGTTATGGATACACTGATTGAGAATACCGCCGAGTTCCTTGTCTCTCTCCAGAATCAGAATATTTTCGATTCCATTGTTGTACGCTTCATATGCAGCGGAAAGTCCTGCAGGACCTCCACCAATTACGATTAAATCATATATCATCTCATTCACCCCTACTTCTTTGTTTCGCCGATCAGAATATAGGATCCATTTGTATCCTGCATCACTTCTTCCAGAGGAACATTTTTCTCTCTGGCAATGATTTCAAGAACTCTTGGTCCGCAGAATCCACCTTGGCATCTACCCATACCAGGTCGGACTCTTCTCTTCACACCATCCAGGGAAAGTGCTCCCACAGGTCTCTTGATGGCTTCCACAATTTCTCCTTCAGTGATGTTTTCACAGCGGCAGATGATTCTTCCAAATCTTGGATCCTCTTTGATCTTTGCTGATTTTTCTTCAGGAGAAAGGCTCATGAAATGGGTCTGTCTTCTTGTTGGATTAAAGTTCTCATTTTTCGTTAAAGTCAGTCCAGCTTTTTCAAGCAGATCTCTTGCATCTTCTGCAATGGCTGGAGCAGAAGTAAGCCCTGGAGATTTGATACCCGCAAGATTGATGAGACCTTTCACAGACTTGGACTCTTCAATGATAAAGTCAGAACGGTCAGATTGTGCTCTTAAGCCTGCAAAGTTTCGAATACTTTCCCTATAATTGATTCCCTTGATCGATTTTGCAGCAGCATCTCTGATAAATTCCATTCTTTCCTTGGTAGTGGTTGTATCATCTCTTTCCACGTTGTCTTCAGCATCTGGTCCGACAATCAGGTTGCCATGAACAGAAGGGGTCACTAGAACACCTTTTCCAAGTGCTGATGGACACTGGAAAATAACATGGTTGGCAAGAGGACCCTGGCTCTTGTCCAGAACAAAATACTGCCCCTTACGTGGCTTGATCTTAAATTCTCTTTCACCAACCATACCCAGAATAACGTCGCTGTAGATACCAGCTGCATTGACGATATACTTGGTCTTGATTGGTTCCAGTTCTGGATTCCCTGTGAAAATCGTGAACATTCCATCTTCTTTCTTGATATCCACAACTTCAGTATTGAGATAAAGCTTTACACCATTAACTACCGCATTTTCTGTCAGTGCGATACAGAATTCCCATGGTCCTACGATACCTGCACTAGGAGAATGCAGAGCCCCTACCGCTTCATCTCCAATGTTTGGCTCCATCTTCAGGAGTTCTTCCCGGTGAATGATTCTTTGATCAGGAACACCATTCTTGTTTCCTCTCTCAAATAGCTCTTCGATGGTCTCCATCTCTTCCGGTGAGAAAGCCACCACCAATGATCCAATCTTCTTGTATGGAACATCCAGTTCCTTTGCATAAACTTCAGTGAGATGACATCCACGCACATTCAGTCTCGCCATGGCTGTTCCATTCTCAGGATCATAACCGGCATGCACAATCGCACTGTTCGCTTTGGTAGCCCCTTCAGAAACATCATTTTCTTTTTCAATCAAACACACATTGAGGTTATACCTGGATAACTCTCTCGCAACAGATGCGCCAACAATACCCGCACCAATAATTGCTACATCAAACATATTTTTCCCTCCTAACACAAAAAAGAGCAACACAACAGAGCCTGTCAAAACAGGCACCTTTTGCTTACTCTTACACTCTTAGCACAATATGAACTTAAGTTAATTTTAACACGTTACCTAAACGTTGTAAACCTTGACATTTACAATGTCCAGATCGTCGTGTCTGTGGAAGATATGGCAGTGGCTCCCGCAGAAAGCGCTGAGATCACATCTTCCTTGTCGGAGATAAGTCCCCCTGCAATGAGAGGAACGCTGGAAATGTTGGAAAGCATGGTGATAATTTTGTACATCCCACCAGGAAGAACTTCATAAGTATCCGCATGTCCTGCTTCAATGTACTTAATGACATTCTTCAATGAAAGGGAATCGATGAGGAAGAATCTCTGGACTGTAATTAGACCCAGATCTTTTGCCGCACTGATGATGTTGGCCTTGGTGCTGATGATTCCATCTGCCAAAGTATTGTACTTGATAAACTTTGCTGCAATTTCTTTGCTGCCAAGCCCCTCGATGAGGTCAACATGTACAATGGCGATTTTGTTCTTCGCTTTGATTTTCTTTACAATCATGGAAATATCTGTAATATTTCCAAAGAGCACAAAGACTACTTTATTCTCTGTCTCTAAAGCCATTTCCAAACCGTTATAATCCTTCACAGCGGTAACCACAGGGAAATCTTCCAAGGCGGTATAAAATTCTTCTTTCATACCCTACCTCCTTTTTTATGGTCACATTTCATTATACATATTCTATTTCACTTGTAAACCAATGCAATGTTAAAATTTTCTTGGTTTCTCATCAAAGTCACTAGAAAAGCCTATTGGAGTTCATGAAAGAAGATAAAATTCACCCGTAAACGCCAATGATTTATTTCATATGGTATACAGAAGCACTTCTTTTCCCATCTCCAGCAGAACCTTTTTTAGTTCATGGACAATCTCAACTTTCTTCTGATAGTTGAACACAAAGCCTTCTGACTGATGCGCCGGATTCACGGCCGTTCCCAACCAAATCACCACTTCGCTGGCTTCATTGAGAATCAGCTTGGAGAGTTCGGATGCTCCATGCTCTTCAAAAAGCTCTTGCAAGATTTCTGTGCTTTTTTCCCCATCTCTATACCCTTTCAGTAAATCAACCACTCTGCTCATGGTCAGAATCCCTTCAGTTATGAGATCCGCTCCTTTCATCACTGCAGTGGGCGGAAGATCCTTCCTTAAGTGGTCGAGTTTTACTTTAAGTTCATTCCCTGTTTTATCCGCAATGATTTTCGCCGTTGTGCCACCTGAAATAACTTTGATTCCTCTCGCTTCCACAAAAGCCTCCGCAAGAAACTTATCGTCATTGGGATTCTTAGGCGGGCCTGTAAAAAGATGAAGCGTCTTCTTTTCTTTGTAAGAAAGCTCTACTACGCTGGCATCATCTCCTGGCATCCGGTCATACAATATATTGGTGTAGCTCATGATCTCATGACAAAGGGAGGTAGTGCCCGAGTTCCGTATGGTATCTTCTGCAAAGGCAGACACGTCTTTCCATTGCCAGCCAAAATTCAAAAGTTTTCCAACCCCGGCATGTATGACGCCATCGGATACCAGAATCAGCTGATCTCCGATCTTCATCTTCAAAGTGGATTCATATACAATTTTACCATGTATCTCTCTTCTGTTCTTTGGCACTTCACACAGTACGCCCTTATCCAAGTAAAAATAGGACGGGTTGTCAAACTCAAAAATGTTCACTGTACCGTCCTTTGCCGCTTTCACAATGGTGAAAGTTGAATAGGAGAGTTTACGTACAGAGCATACGGGCAATGTCTTCATGATGGTTTCAATGGTATCCTCCAAGGTAGCCTTTTCCTTCAGCATCGTTACGGCGATCTTTGAGGTGAGTGTTGCAAGAATATTGGCTTTCACACCGCTTCCAAGACCATCAGAAAGCACAAGGATTCTCCCATCCTTTGTATCAGCGATTTCAATCTGGTCGCCACATAACTCTTCTCCATCTTTATTCACTGATAATGCAACTGTATCAATAAAATACTCCATCTCACCTGTCCTCCATCACAAGTTCTTTGAGACGGTTGAGAGCGATTTTCGTCTCTGCCGTGGTTTCCCCCAGAAGGCTGGCAATCTCATGAGCTACTCTCATCTGTTTCTCAATCACTTTTCCTGTAATCTCCACAGTCTGCTCTTTCATAAGATTCAGCTCTTTTCTACGTCTCTCTTCCTCTGTAATATCTGACATAATGATGAGCAGCTGATTGTCTTTCGGAAGATGAATCACACTTTGCATCACCACAAGATTATGCTCCCGATAACTGATTCGTTTATTTAGAGCATGCTTTCCGGTATCCATAACTTTTCGGATTCCTTCATCCGGAAGAAGTACAGAAATAGGCATATAACGTAAATGCTCTGATTTTTCCTCGAATGTCTTTTCTGCGGACGGATTCATCTGACAGATGCATAAATCCTCATCCAGAATAAAAATGATATTGGGTGAGTTGTAAAATATGATATCATTCATGTGCTCTGCTCTTGTACGCATGAATGGCATACACATTTCCACATCAGACATACCTTCAAGAACCGCTGCAGCTTTCTCTCTGCAGCTGTCATATCCGCAGGCACTGCAGTCCAGCTCGTCTTTTTTCTTTGTCTTTCCCATCCTGGCTAAAGTTCTGATGATCTCCTCTTCCGTAAAACTTTTTTTCTGGAACAGATTCTCCTTATAGGAGTAGTGAAGATCACATCCCTCAAACGTTAAAACCTCTGTTTCCTTTTCCCAGCCTTCCTTTGCGTGTTTTTTTACAAGCTGTTTTCTCTTATATGTACTCCATGTTTTCTTTGGTACGCATGGACCTGAAATGCAGGATTCATGACAGGCATTGAGTTCAAGAAAGGACGGGTCAAGAGCACCTTTTTCGATCTCATCAAGCACCTCTCTCACCTGTAGAATCCCTTCCACATGCAGAATATCGTATCCATGTTGTATCAGGGTTTCATGAAAGCCTTCTCCTATGGCTCCCTTCACAGGATAGCTTCTCGCATTTGTTGAACCAAAATAATCTGGAGCGGAGTAAGGAAGATTTTCCACTTGCAGCTGATCCTTATGAAACAGCGACACCATCTCGTCCATAGTCAGAACCGCATCCACATATCCCTCCTGCCCGAACATGAATGGTTCACATTTCTTGCTGAGACAAGGGCTGATAAACACAGTAAATGAATCAGGCTCCTTGTTTTTCAGTGCTTTTGCGGTAGCCATCATCGGCGAAACCGACGGCAGGAGATACTTGGCAACCCCTTTGTAATATCGTCTTATGAGAAGATTCACCGTTGGGCAGCAGCTGGAAATGGCATACTTCGGTTCCATCTCTGAAATAAATTCTCTATATTTTTCTGTGACCTGCTGTGCTCCTAGAGATACTTCAGCAACTTGCTGAAATCCAAATCTTCTCAAGCCCTCCACAAAACCGCCTGGATTTTCAAAGAATCCGGTAAAGGATGGGGCAATGAGTGCCACCATTCTTTTCCCTGCTTTGCGTGCATTCATCACCACATCCAAATCACTTTGAATATCTCTGGCATTTTGAGGACACGCAAGAAAACATTGCCCGCAAGCAATACATCTCTCCTCATCAATGATGGCCTGGTGATCCTGAAACTTAATGGCTTTCACAGGACAGGCCCGAACACACTTATAACAGTTTTTGCAATTGGCTTCTGTAAAATTAATCAGCTGCATTTTTTCTCTCCCGAAGTTTTTCTTCCAAAAGTTCAACTACATTCTCCTCTGAAACTTGAAGAACTCCACCGTCAATTTTTACACTGACACCCTCTGTACAGTGTCCCATACAGAAGCATCCTTTCAGTTCAATCTCATGGTCTAACTCCTGATCTTTCACAAAAGCTTCTACATTTTTAACCACTTCATAAGAACCACGGACATGACAGGAACTGCCCACACATATCTCAATCTTCATCCTTCCTCACCTCTCAGCACCAGGTTTCGTCATCCATAACTCAAATTATAGCATTTGGTTAATTTTTTAACAACTTTATCTGGGTTGAAATCTCTTGACAAACCATTATCTAAAAACTATTATTATATTAGATTCATTATTAATTAGCACCGCACATGCTTGTTGATTCTGATCATTACATGAAAAGAGGAGCGTCCGCTCCTCTTTTTTTCATTTATTCTCTTACTTCTTTTCTTCAGATTGCATCCTGATTTCACGAAGAGGGTAGGGAATCTTGATGCTCTGTTCTTCAAACACCTGAATCACAGTCTCATTCAGCCCGTAGGAAACTTCAAAATAATCTTCTCTTTTGACCCAGACTTTAAGATCAAAGTCCACAGAATACTCATTATGCTTACATACCCCAAGCATCACTCCACGGTCTTCCAGTATCTTTTCATTGGCGATGGCAATGTTCATGAGAATTTCCTTTACCTTCTTCACATCTGTGCCATAGGCCACAGAATAGATTTTATCCACCCGTCTGTAAGGTTCTATACTGTAGTTGATGATGTGCGAGGTAGCCAGATGGTTGTTAGGCACCATCACTCTTTTATTGTCTGCAGTATTCAGAGCAGTATATAAAATCTGAATGGAAAGTACCGTTCCCGAAACACTAGACGACTCAATAAAATCTCCCACGCTGAAGGGCCTGGTCGCAAGAAGCAGAATTCCTGCCGCAAAATTTGAGAGACTGTCCTTTAACGCAAGTCCTACAGCGAGCCCCGCTGCGGAAAGCATGGCGATGAATGTGGTTATGGGCACGCCAAGAATCCTCGCACTGGTAATCAGCACCACAAATTTCAGAAGAAAACTTGCCATGGTTAACAGAAATCCATGGATAGAGACATCGATTTTACTTTTTTTCAGATTCTTTTCCAGCAGACGTACAGAATACTTCGCTAAATTCCATCCAGCAAAAAGCACGACAAGAAAGACCAATAGCTTTAAGCCATACTCTATAAGCAGTTCTTCCATTTTCTCAAACAATCGTCATTCCTCCGTATCATTCTTCAAGTTCATGTTCAAGCTCATTGGTGATCTCTTCAATCTCATCAATGATGCTGCCAATATAAGCAATGGTATTCTTTAAGGGTTGCTCTGTTGTGATGTCCACTCCTGCCATCTTTGAAAGTTCCACAGGATCTTTGGTTCCACCAGCACGAAGCACTTTTTTCCAGTCCTCCACCGCGGAAGCCCCCTCTTTTAGAATTCTGCCAGATACCTCAGTGGCTATGGTGAGACCTGCACTGTACGTATAAGGATAAAGCCCCTTATAATAATGCTGCTGTCTCATCCAGGTATTCTCAGCACCTTCCAGGATTTTAACGTCTTCTCCCCAGAATCCCTCCAGTGTGGCTTTCTTCAGTTCATTGAGTTTTTTTGCACTGAGGCTTCCACCTGCATCAATGATTTTATACACTTCCCTTTGATAATGCGCTTCCAGCATATGTGTGACAAAATTATGATAATAGGTTCTGGATATCATTGAGGACAGGACCCATCTTCTGAACCGCTTGTCCTGGCTGGTTGTCAGCAGATGATTTGCCATGATCATTTCATTCATGGTGGATGGTGCTTCGATGAAATAGAGAGAAGGCCGCGCATCAAAAATATTCTGATGGCTCTGTGACAGGTAAAAATGTCCTGCATGGCCAAGTTCATGCGCCAAAACAAAAACTTCCCGCATTCTTTCTGTCCAGCTAATGAGTATATATGGGTGCCTGCCATAGGGGCTGGAACAGAATGCGCCCGTGGATTTTCCCTTGTTCTGAACAAAATCGATCCATCTTTCTCCAAAAGCTCTTTCGATCATCTCCAGATAGTCCTCTCCAAGAATTTTCAACCCTTCCATCACATACTTTTTGGACTCCTCCACTGTGATTGGCGGTTCGAAGGTTGGATCCACAGAAAGCTTGAGATCATTAAAGGTCATCTCCTCCAAGCGATGAATTCTCTTCAAAAGTTTTGCATATTTTCTCATATGAGGAGCAAGTTCTTTATAGATCACATCAATCTGTCTATCATACATTTCCCGGGTAACCTTCTGATCAAAAAGAAGGTAATCAATCACTGATTCAAATCCCTTCAGTTTTGACAGCGCTTTTTCTTTCTGTACCTGGGTCTGGTAGACACCCGCAACTGTATTCTCATACTCCTTCAGCTTCTTGGTGAATGCAGAAAATGCGGCTCTTCTGATCTTCTTGTCATTGTCATAATCATAATGGTTTTCATAAAGCACAAAACTCAATGGATGGCTCTTCCCCTCTACGTCAAAGCTGCCAAAATCCATATCCTGCAGCTTGGCTTTATTGTAAATGCTCATGGGTGAGTTCATCACCGGAGAAAGTACTGCAAGAGCTCTTTCCAGTTCTATGGAGAGAGCATGAGGTTTCTCCCGAAGAAGATCCTCCAGAAAATGCTGATTCTCCCTGCTTGTCTTCGCTGCATCCATCAGCACGGACTCCTCATTCATGAGAATCTCCCCTTGAATGAAGGACAGCCTCGCCATCACATCGGAAATTAGATTCGCTGCCTCCACGCTCTTTCCCTGATTCTCATGATCAGTCATATCTACACTAACTGCCAGAAAGCGGAAGCTTGAAATCAAACCAGCAAGTTCCACCACTTCCCGATATCCATCAAGACACAGGTTGATGGATGGAGTAGATGTAAGCTTCCCCCTAAAATCTTTCTCCAGCTCCATGGATTTCTCATAAAGAGCCTTTTCCGCTTCTTTAACACGGTCTTCATTTTCATATATGCCTCTTAAATCCCATGTTTTAGACGCATCTGCTTCACTTCGTAAAATCACTTTTTTATCCATACAATCCTCCTGAGTTTGTTTTTTATCAGTATACCTGAAATACTCTTATATTCTTACAAGAGGAATACAGAATATAAAAAAAACAAGCTAGTTTCTCACATGATATAGAAAACCAAAAAGGTCAGCTGCACTACTCCACTAAATCTCTTTCTGATAAATACGATAGGTTTTATAAGGATCCCCCGTGAATCCGAAGGCATCATTCTGCATAGGCCTATTATATTCCCACACCGTACTTCCTTCCACTTTACGGAAACCTCTTGCAATGCCTTTTTTCAGTCCTTCATAATAAATAGCCGCGGTAACCCCTTTTTTCCGGTACTCAGGCGTCACAAAAAGCACAAATATCCTGAGTGCATCAATCTTTTTCCTGAAATAAAGGAACTTCAGAAACCCTAAAGGTAAATATCTTCCTTTCATCCTGGCCAGCACCTGATTGTAATCGGGCAAAGCGATATCAAATCCAATGGGATTCCTCTCCTTGTCTCTGGCGATGTATATAAAATCGGGATCTGCAAATGGTACCAGCTGCTTTTTAATCATCCGGATCTCTTCTTCTGTCGGAGGCATGAAATCGTCCCAGTCCTTAGGCATGGCTTCTTCAATGATTTTCTTGATATCTTTCATTTCATTCTCCACATCATTGAGATTCAATGGCTCCACCGTGTATCCATACCGCTTCATGGCGTAAGGCACCAGTTTTTCCAGCCTCTCCTTATCCTCCATGGTAAACTTCCCCTCATAAGCATAACAATCAAAGTACTTGATGAACCCAGCCTTCAGAAACTGGTCATTGTAGTACTTCTTGTTGTAGGTATTCATCACATAGGTGGGATCTTTGAAATTATCTATGATAAACCCTCTGTAATCATCCCCTCCAGGTACAGACAAGGGGCCTTTCACCTTTTCAATTCCATGGCTTTTCAGATATTCTTCTGCAAACTGGAGCAGTGCGGATGAGACTTCCTCATCCTCCATACATTCATAAAGCGCGATATATCCTTCTTTGATTCCTTTATACTGGTTCAGCTCTTCGTTGATGCCCACAAGCAGCCTCCCTAGAGGTGCTCCATCTTTATAGGCCACGACAGCCTCGTGGGGACCTGCTTTAAAAAGGCTGTTGTTCTTTCCTCGTAGAAGGTTCTTCATCTCATGAATCAACGGTGGTACCCATGAAGAATCTTCTTTATAAAGCTGAAAAGGCAGCATCACAAAATCACGAATCTCTCTTCTTGTTTGTATCTTCCTGACATGAACCATTTCCGTCCCCTCCAATCACCTCAAAGAAACCCAGCACCTTATCTGTAATAATCCTCATACAAGAGATCTGTATAATGGGCACAGCACATAGACATCTCTTTATTCATCACCGGACTCTGGAGAAGTCCCTGTCTTATACAAGCATTGATGTGATCTACTTCATAGACCATCTCAAAAGGTTCTGGAAACTCAATTTTCTCTACCTCTCCACTCCTGTATATAAGCAATGCTTCCCTGGCCTTCCAGAAATCTTTAATAAAGATTTTTCCCTCAGCACCATAAAGAACGCATCGGCTTTCTCCCTTGGCCATGGTGGAAATCTTACAGGAAGCCAGCACCTCATCGTCGAATTTCATCAGAAAGGTACACTGAAGATCCACTTCATCCCCAAGGACCGCCTGACCTTTCAGCTCCACCAGGTCACTTTTCTCCAGATACATGGCATGGGAAAAGATATAGTTTCCGCTGCCTAAGAGAGCGCCTCCCCCCTTGTCCCGATGGTAAAACCATTGAAAAGAAACATCCGGAACAAAAATATCGTATTCCATAAGATTCAGCTTACCGATTTTTCCGTCTTCCAGCCACTCTTTGACTTTTTGGGTTACAGGGAGAAACAATGATTTCTGCGCCTCCATGATAAACCTTCCTCTTTTCTCTGCCTCCTCAAACAGCTCTTCCGTATCCTTCCGGGAAAGAGTCATGGGCTTTTCCACCACCACATGTTTTCCATGTCTAAGGGCGAGAAGCGCATGTTCTCTATGCATGAAATTGATGGTCGGCACATACACCACATCCACCTCCGGATCTTCCACCAGCTCCTCATAAGACCCATACCATGTAGTGATATGAAGCTCAGAAGCTTTCCTTCTTGCACTTTCCTCTGTCCGGGAACAGATGGCATAAATCTCCCCTTCTGAAGATGTCCGCACAGCTGAAACAAAACGATCCACAATTCTACCCGTGCCCATTATCCCATACCTTAATTTTTCCAAACAATCCACCTCCTGCATTTTCTGGTGTTCACTCTAAACCGTCATATATCTCTATTATACACCCAAACTCAAAATAGCCTATACTATGATACAATAGAAGAAAAACCTGGAGGTATGTTTATGAATCATGTCATTGAACTTCTGAAAAGCCACACAAGCATTAGAAACTTCAAGGAGTATCCTGTAAGTGATGATACTGTGACTGAACTCATAGAAGCTGGTCAAAGCGCAGCTTCTTCAAACTTTGTGCAAGCCTATACTGTGATTCAGGTGAAAGATCCTGAAAAACGTAGAATCATGGCTGAGATTGCCGGTAATCAGAATCATGTGGAAACATCACCAGTTTTCCTTGTGTTTGTGGCAGATCTGGAACGTGCCCGTCTGTGCTCCACGCTCCATGGGGAGAAAATGGAGGAAGGCCAGACAGAAGCATTTATCATTGCCACCGTGGATACAGCGCTCATGGCACAGAACCTGATGATCGCTGCAGAGTCCATGGGTCTTGGAGGTGTATACATCGGCGCACTTCGGAACAATCCCCGCATCGTCTCTGAATTACTAGAACTTCCTGAACACACCTATCCTCTTTTTGGCATGTGCCTAGGATATCCCGCATCCGTAAACGAAAAGAAACCCAGGCTCCCAGTCAAGCTGGTTCTGAAAACAGATACTTATCAGAATGGTGGTGAAGTTCAGCTGTTGGAAAAGTATGATCAGACCATTTCCGAGTACTACAGCAAGAGAAGCAGCCTGAACCGGTCCGATAATTATACGCAGCAGTTGGCCCGAATGTTCTCAAAACCCTTACGCCCCCATATGAAAGCCTATCTTTCAGAACAGAAGCTGAACATGAAATAAGACCCTCTTCACTTTCATCATTTTGTCACCCGACTTCCAAACGAAAAGAGTATGATGAACCTATCAAATACGAATGGAGTGAACCCCCATGAAACGCTCCCTGTTTACACCTTTTCTCATGACTCTGTTTCTGATGTGTTTTTTCGGTTGTGCCAATCTGGAATCGCCTGATGAAGTAGAAGAACCCCCCCAAACTCCAGTAGAGACTGACAACGGCGGAAAAGGTGGGATTTTAGAGGAGATCGTTGTAGAAAGCCGCGATCTTCAGATGGACGGGTTTGACAAGGAGTATTACACTGAAGCAGATTTGAACGGAGACGGCATCAAAGATACAATTTCTTTAAGAACCGCCATCAACCCCTATTATGACGAAGTGATCTCCTATGAGCTCTATGTCAACGAAGAAGCACTGTCCTACGAAGGCGAAATGATCAGTCCTTTTTTTCATGTGACAGATCTTCTCGCCACAGACAATCTTCTGGAGATTGCAGTCAGTGAGGAAGGGCCCAGCAGTGATTACGCCACAGTGTTCTACCGATACATGAATGGAAAGCTCACAGTGCTATCAAAACTGGAAGGATTTCTTGGGGAAATCCCAAATTCAGATATGAGCGGAAAGCTCATTGTTCATGGAGACGGTAGAGTCTCTACCCTCTCCCGGGGTCAGGTGATGCAGACATTCTTCTATGAGGATGAGTATCTTCTTGTTTCTCCTACAGATCTGAAACATGTGGAAAAAGATCTCTATCCTATGGAAACTAAAGTCACTCTTCTGAAAAAGCTGAAAACCATGGTCAGCAGGTCTGATTTCACAGAAGCTTATGAGTTTCAGCCTGGTGAGAAAGCTGTTTTACTGGAAACAGACAACCGAACCTGGGTATCAATCCGAAATGAGGACGGAGAAATATCATGGTTCCGTATCAAAGACTTCGGTATGATCCTTGACCAGGAGGAGAGCGGATTCTCCACAGACTTTTTTGAGGGACTGAACATGGCAGACTAAAAAGAAGCTCTTTCCATATCCACGGAAAGAGCTTCTTTTTTATGTTTTTTATGTTCTTTATACTTATTCCACTTCCAGAAGAACACTCTTTAGAACCATCTCCATCTGCTTTCTGGACACTTCCTGAAGATCAAAACTTTGCTCTTTCAGACACCAATGAAAAATAATCCCTCGTGAGGTCATAAAGAGCATGTCTACCACATCATCGGTGTTTTTCACATAGTACTCATTAAGTTTAGGCTGACGGTTCACCAGTATGGTTTTCAGGACATCCTGCATGGGACGTTTTCCTTTTACGAAGTAATGATTTCCTGTATTGTAGAATCGTTTGATGAACTCAAAATCATGGGTCAAAACAAAATTGACATAATACTCCATGTATTCCAGGAGCAGCTCGTAAAGATTCTGGCTGTTTCTGTCCTCATGAAGAAAATGCTCAAAATTCAGATCCGCCCGTCGGAATGTTTCATAAATGACCCCTTCCTTATTCTCAAAATGGGTATAGAAAGAACCTATGGAAACCCCCGCCTCTTTGCAGATCTCGGAAATGGAAGTATGTTCAAGCCCTTTTGTGATGAATTTTTTCATGGCTACTTCATAGATTTTATCTTTTGTCTCCAATGCTTTTTCCTGTCTTGTGGTTCCTCTGGTTTCTTTCACAATATCCCCTCCATATCTGAAAACATTATACCCCAAACTTTCAGACTACTCCAAGAAATTATTATCTTTTGTCAATTATTGATAATATTTTAACCTTGTGATATGGTTTAAATGAACTTATTCACCGAATGTGTTCGTTCAAATATTATCATAATAGGAAGGGGAAAATTATGAAAAAGCTTGGTAAAAAAGTCACTGCCGCTTTACTGCTGCTGCTCTCGATATCATTTGCAGCTTGTGGCACAAAAGAACCTGCTGCTCCAGAAACACCAGAAACACCTTCAACCATCGGGGAGGGCCTGTTTACACCTGGAACCTATGAAGGAACTGCTAAAGGGTATCATGGGGATATTACCCTAACAGTAACCGTCGATGAGAACAACATTCTTGAAATCAAATCAGAACACACAGAAACTGAGGGGCTAGGAGATAAGGCTGTGGCAACACTCACGGAAGCCGCTCTTGAAAAAGCTTCCTTGTCCATGGACCTGGTCAGCGGAGCAACCTATTCTTCTCAAGGATTTTTGGCTGCACTTGAGGCTGCCCTTGTGAAGGCTGGTGCAGATGTTGAAAAATTAAAAATCAAAGAGACTGTAGAAGTAGAGAAAAAAGACCAGGAGTTTGACACAGAAGTAGCAATCATTGGTGGTGGAGGTGCTGGTTTAGCCGCTGCGGTTTCGGCACATCAGAATGGCGCGAAGGTGCTGCTTGTAGAAAAAATGCCAAACGTTGGCGGTAATACCATCATCTCAGGTTCAGCTTTTAACGCTGTCGACCCAAAAAGACAGTCTGAACAAGGCATTGAGGATTCTGTGGAAAAGCACTTCCAGCAGACCTATGAAGGCGGAGACAAACAGGGCGATCCAGAACTGGTTCGAGTTCTGGTCGAAAATGCTTATCCAACAATAGAATGGCTGGAGTCACTTGGCATGAAGTTTACAGACAAAGTATTCACTGTGCTTGGAGCACTATGGCCCCGTTCACACAAGCCTGTGGAACCACTGGGTACTGGTTATGTCAACACATTCATGAACTATATCAATGAACATAAAGATGACATTACAGTTCTGACTGAAGTGGAGGCAAAAGAGCTTCTTGTAAATGCTGACGGTGCTGTTACTGGCTTCCTCGCTGAAGGAAAGAACGGAAAGATCACTGTAAATGCGAAGAATGGAGTCATTGTCGCCACAGGCGGATTTGGTGCAAACGTTGAAATGAGAGACCAGTATAACACCATCTGGCCAAAGCTTACCAACATCAAGACCACCAACCACAGAGGTGCCACTGGTGATGGAATCATCATGGCGGAGAAAGTCAACGCATCCATTGTTCAGATGGAAAACATCCAGCTGCTTCCCATGGGAGATCCTGTCACAGGAAGCCTTTCTGGAAATATCGAGCAAGGTGTGGAAAACAGAATTTTCGTCAATGCGGAAGGAAACCGTTTTGTCGATGAAGGTGCTAGAAGAGATGTAATGACCAAGGCACTGATGGAACAGAGCGACTCCATGATGTGGGTCATCGTCGATCAGCATTCTTATCCCACTGGCGATACTGTAAACAACTTCAATGAAACCATAGATTCCCTTGTAAAAGAAGGAAGAGCATATAAAGCGGATACGTTGGAAGATCTTGCAAAACAGATCGGTGTTGAACCTGAGAATCTTGTGAAAGCCGTAGAAGCTTTCAATGCATCTGTTGATGGTGCAAAAGATGCATTCGGAAGAACACTGTTCATGGATAAACTCGATACCGCTCCATTCTATGCCGGTAAGCGTGTTCCTACTGTACATCACACCATGGGTGGTATTAAGATCACTCCTGAAACCAGAGTGGTGGACCAGAATGGTGAAATCATCAAGGGGCTTTTTGCAGCTGGTGAAGTCACAGGTGGAATCCATGGCGCCAACCGTTTAGGTGGAAATGCCCTGGCTGATGTTCATACCTTTGGACGTATCGCTGGTGCTACAGCTGCCTCAGAAGGAAAATAATGAAAAGATAATTCTTAGAAGAGATGGATGGATCATTCATCTCTTCTTTTTTATTTCTATTCCAATAAAAAAAGAGCTTCCAAGGAAACTCTTCAACTCTTTATTTGCTCATTTTTCTTGATTTATCCACACAGGCATCCACCGCCGAAATTACTGCATGCCGTAGTCCTTTTTCTTCCAGAACTGTAACCGCCTCAATGGTCGTACCACCAGGTGATGTGACCATATCCTTGAGGATCCCGGGATGGATCCCTGTCTCCAGCACCATTTTCGCAGCACCAAGTACCGCCTGAGCAGAAATGTCATAAGCTTCTTTTCGAGGCAGCCCGTTTTTCACCGCCGCATCTGCCATGGCTTCAATAAACATGTATACATACGCAGGAGAAGAACCTGCAATGCCAGTGATGACGTCCATATGTTTTTCTTCAATGACAGACACCTTCCCCATCACGGACAAAAGCTCTGTTACTTGACTCTTTTCTTCAGCGGTCAAGCTGTCTGAAAAACTGACTGCTATGACCCCTTCAGATACCGCAACTGGTGTATTGGGCATAATCTTTACAATCTTCCGATCCTGCCCCAGATACTCTTTCATTTTGTCGATGGTGATACCTGCAGCCAAGCCAATGATCAGCGCATCATCCTTTAGAGCGCTTCTTGATTCTTTCATCACAGTTTCATATGCATATGGTTTCACTGCGAAGAAAAGAATATCCGACGCCTTTGCTACTTCCTCATTTTTCTCTGTGACCCGCACCCCAAAGGTTTCTTTGATGTTTTCTCTGGTCGTTTCCCTTTGTGTGGACACAATGATTCCTTGGGGCAAAGCGAACTCACTTTCTATGAATCCTCTTACCATGGCTTTCCCCATATTTCCACAACCGATAAATCCTATGGTTTTCTCCATATATATTGCCTCCTGAACTTTGAAAATCACATTCTGTTTCGTTCTTTCACTTCACGGTCCACATCTCGTTTGTGTGCCTTCTCAAGAAGCGCATCACGCTTATCGTAGTTCTTCTTTCCTTTTGCCACAGCAACAGAGAGCTTCACACGGCCATTCTTGAGATAAAGGGACAAGGGAATCAGTGTATATCCATCCCTTTGACTTAACTGCTGAAGCTTCAGAATCTCTTCTTTGTGCAGAAGAAGTTTTCGGTCTCTAAGAGGATCCCCATTGAAGATATTGCCCATTTCATAAGGCGAAATATGCATTCCTACAATAAACATCTCTCCATTTTTTATTTCAGCATAGCTCTCTTTCAGATTTACTTTGCCCATTCTGATGGATTTCACTTCTGTACCAATGAGCTCAATACCAGCTTCATAGACTTCTTCAATAAAAAAATCATGTCTGGCTTTTCTGTTCTCAGCAAGGGTCCTGTTTTTTCGTTCTTTTTTATCCATGCCATCGTCACCTCGTATTCAACCCCTATTTTATCACAGGTTCCATTTACTTGCCTATCTTTGTTGCCCATACTGCTACTGTTCAGGAAATTTTAAGCTAATTTTGGGGTATATTCTCTATAATTCAATGGTATTATTATCTTTTAGAGGAAGAATCCTTATTATTTCATAAAAGGAGTATTTATGCGCAATTATAAAATCATAACCGATTCTACTTGTGATCTTCCATCCACTGTCATACGGGAACTTGACGTTCATGTTATCCCAATGGAATATATTCTGGATGGCGTCAGTCATCATCAGGATATTGAGGATGAAGGCGAAAAAACAGCATCTTTTTATGGGAGTTTACGAGAAGGAAAAGTATCCAGCACTTCCATGATCAACACTGCAAGGTTCATGGGTGTTTTTGAACCCTATCTGAAGGCAGGCCAAGATATACTTCATATATCTTTTTCTTCAGCACTCAGCGGCAGTTATAATGCCAGCAGAATGGCAGCCGAAGAACTGAAAGAACTCTATCCTGAACGTAAAATTCTGGTTTTGGATTCTATCGCTGCTTCTATCGGACAGGGACTCCTTGTCTACCACGCGGTACTGAAAAAACGGCAAGGTTTGACTCATGAGGAGCTTTATGTGTGGCTAGAGGAGAATAAGAAGCAGATCTGTCATTGGTTTACAGTGGAGGATCTGATGCATTTGAAAAGAGGCGGCCGAATCAGCGCACTCTCCGCAAATATCGGTACAGCACTGAACATAAAACCCATCCTTAGCGTGAACATGGAAGGAAAGCTTGTGAATCTCGGAAAGGTCATGGGCAGAAAGAAATCTCTATCTGAACTGATCATAAAAATGAAAACCTCCATTGAAACTCCCGAAAACCAGGTGGTCATCATCGGACACGGTGATTCATTAAAAGACGCAGAATTCCTTTCATCGAAACTGAAAAATGAACTTCATGTGAAAGAGGTCATTATGACACAGATTGGGCCTATCATCGGAAGCCATACCGGACCTGGTATGATCGGTCTTACCTTCATAGGGGACAGGGAACCTCAACAGCCATCATAATATACTACAGAAGGGACAGAATGCAGCATACGCATTCTGTCCCTTCTTCGTTGGGTTTTATGAACCTACTGACTGATTTTCTCCTGAATGTAGGTCTCTACTTCTTCTAATGATGTGGCATTTTTTATATTTGGGAAAGTATCTCTTGCAAACAGCAGTCCTTCTGCAGTTTCCATAAATGCGAACCGCTGGGTATCAAGAATGGCATACTCTGCTACATCATTCATTTTCAGCACTTTCCCATTTTCTTCCCACACATCCTCATTCTTGTATTTCAGAGGCATAAAGATCCCTCTTTCTCCTGGTTTCATCGCTCTGGTGATATTGAAATCAGCCCCTATCACCTGTCCTGTATCCACTGGACCCGGCAGCATTACGCGGATGGTTTCTCCTGGAGTCAGTTCACCATCGTAGACCTTTTCCACTTTCAGTATGGCCATGGCCCGGTAATGCACCATGCCATCAAAATCCATACTGATATTATGAACATCCACCACGGTTCCTAAAAAAGCATCCGTATCAAATAGAGTAAACACATCCTTCTCTGTGAAAAGCATCGTTATGGCTCCTGCACCAGTATTCTCTAGCTTCACCTCTGTAACTTCCTTCACTTCTACTCCGTTACTGGAGTACAGTACGTCCTCTTTGCCGTTTCCCATGAAATAACTGGCACTGAAAACCAGCATAAGAAGCGCAGCCACTGCACCTGTCATCCACATGGATCTTCTGTTTATCATTTTTACTCCTCCCTCTTTCTGATGAATCAGTCTCTCCTGATGTAAAATATTCTGATACATCCTATTTTTATCAAGCTCCGTAGGTTTCACGTTTATCAGAGCTTTTTTTAACCTATTCCCCATCAATAAAGTCACCTCCTAGTATGATCTTAAGAGATTCTCTGCCACGCTCAAGATGTGTTCGAACTGTTGAATGGGATTTTCCCAGCATTTCTGAAATCTCTTTGCTTTTATATCCTTCAAAATAGAACAAGTACAAAACAATTCTGTACTTCTCCGGAATCTGCCATAAAGCATCCATAACTTCCTTTGTCTCTCTATCTTCCATGAATACAGGCAAGTTCCAGTTTTCCACTGGTGCTCTTTTAGACCACCAGTGTTTCAGATGATTTTTGCATAGATTTCCAGCAGTAACAATAAGCCATGCTTTCACATGATCTTTAGACTGAAAGGAGTCCGATTGTTCCAAGAGTTTTATGAATGTATTTTGCACCATATCTTCAGTATCCGCGGTATTTTTCAGATAGGTGAAACAGATACGATACACCATATTCACATAGGTATCATAGATTTCCTCAAAATTTTCTCTGCTTCGAAGCATAGTCTGTAGCAATCTCTCCCCCTCCTTTCACTTCTAATACAATCCTATAGGCAGAAATGTCTCAAGAAGTGACAAATACTTTTCTTCAGGAAAAAAATCTAAATACCGCTTCTGATTTTTTATTGAAGCTGCCCCAGATTCTGATGATATAAAAAAAGAGTCCTTAAAAGGACTCCAGAACAGTCTATACATAATATAAGTTTTCAGAGGGGTAAACAGGTTCACAGGTCACATCAATGCCCAGTTTTTTAAGGATCTGCTCATCATCCTTATTGAGCATCACCGTGGAATGGGCCTGGATCCCTTCCAGCTCTCCAAGCTTCTCTACAGCCAGCTGAGCAGTGGGATTGGTAACCGCCCCGATGGTCAGGGCAATGAGCACTTCGTTCGCATTCAGTGTGGTGATTTTACTGTGAAGCTTATCCTTTTTAAGGGTTCTTATGGTTTCTATGATGACTGG
This sequence comes from Proteiniclasticum ruminis DSM 24773, assembly GCF_000701905.1. Lineage (GTDB taxonomy): Bacteria > Bacillota > Clostridia > Clostridiales > Clostridiaceae > Proteiniclasticum > Proteiniclasticum ruminis. The sequence goes on from NZ_JNKC01000001.1 coordinate 440,106, forward strand.
AGACAGTAGATAGATCTCATCCCCAATATGTCCCAGATACTTGATTGCATTCAGAATCGCTGCTGAGCAGGAATCCATAAGATTTGAGCTTCTTCCGGTTATCACTGTGCCGTCATGAAGTTCAAAAGCCATCACAGCAGGCACTTCCTTATTCTCACATCTAATTTTGAGTCTCTCCGCATACTCTCTGGCTGGTCTTACTGGTACCCGGTCCTCTTTCTTTAACGCGAGCTCCTCCATGATCAGTTTCATGCGGTTTAAGATCTCCTCATCCACAAGGCCTTTCTTATAGTCACATTCAGTGGTGAAGTTCCTTCGGATGATTTCTTGCCTAGAAGCTTCTTTTATCACTTCATCATCAATGATGCCAAACCCGACCCGGTTCACCCCCATGTCCGTAGGGCTCTGGTAAACAGATTCTTTTCCCGTGATTTTTTCGATGCTTCTTTTCACCACCGGGAACATTTCCAGATCACGGTTGTAATTCACAGCCACCTGATGGTATCTTTCAAAGTGGAAGTAATCCATCATATTGACATCTTTCAGGTCCACTGTAGCGGCTTCATAGGCAATGTTCAGAGGATGCTTCAGGGGTATGTTCCAAACCGGAAAAGTCTCGAACTTCGAGTATCCCGCATGGTTGCCAAGCTTATACTCATGGTACAGCTGGTTCAGGCATGTGGCAAGCTTACCGCTGTTAGGGCCAGGTGCTGTAACCACAACAATTGGCTTGGTGGTAGGAATGTATGGGTTCTTACCATAACCTTGCTCACTGACGATCATATCCACATCAGAAGGGTATCCTGGAATGGCACGATGGGTGTAGACTTTGATGTTTCTTCTTTCCAGTTTCGAGATGAAGACCTTCGTAGAAGGCTGATCATTATACCTTGTAATGACCACGCTGTTTACTGTAAGCCCATATCCTCGGAGCTCATCAATCTGTCTGAACACATCCATATCATAGGTGATACCATAATCACCACGAATCTTATTCCGTTCAATGTCTCCCGCATAGACGGTTATGATGATCTCTGCCGAATCTTTCAGTTTCTGAAGAAGTTTGATTTTGGCATCTTCATCAAATCCAGGAAGCACTCTTTTGGCATGCTTATCTCCAATAAGTTTTCCCCCAAACTCCAGATACAGTTTGTCGTAGTCATTCACACGCTCCAAGATATATTTGGACTGTTCCTCAATATATTTTTGTGGATCAAAACCCTGTTTTCTCATGCCATCCTCCAGCTATTTATTCGTCTTCTCTTTGTATCATCTTTCTCAAAGTAAACTATAACATGTCAAGGAAAAAATGTTAAGGTTCTTATTTTCCGACAAAGGCATCGGATGCCGTCATGAAAAGGTTTTTTGCATATTATTCATTGATATTAGGCACATTTTCCATTTCTTTGTGATACGTTCAAATTGAAAGAGATCGGAAGGAGTGTTGCTGTCATGAAAAAACACCTCATAAAAACCATTGCCGTTTTATTGGCAGTTCTGCTTTCCCTCCTAGCTGTTCCAGGACTTCGGATGATTTTTTTATTCCCTTTTTTTGATCTGCACTTTGATAAAAATAGTGTTGCGAGGGAACTTGGATTTGAACTGACGATGCCTCTTCAGAGCTCTTCCATGTTGCCAGTGCTGCTCACATATAACGACTCCGAGCGAGCTTCGAAGGCTCTTCACATGCCTGTTTCTTTCACGGTGGATTATACCTTCAGCAGACCTTCCTTTTTTCTAGGCAGAAGCCATGTCATGGACCCTGATGAGTCTCTCTACAGCTCCTTTGCCGGCGCCTACTGGGTTTCAGGAACTGGTCATCCATTAGCCCTAGAGGAGCTTGCTCTTCTTGTGGTGTTCGATGTGAAAAAACTCATGCTGCCATCCTTTGGACTATCCTCAAGTGAGGCGGTGTTTGAAAAGATACATGTGGTGAAATCCGGTTCCCCTGTGATGATCCGATCCGATGTCTTCATGAAATATACCGGTTCATATATCATGTCAACACCACTTCATCCGAGAAACTGTCAGCTTTCCTATCTTCTTTATGGTATTCCTCCAAAAAGCTTCGAATTCTATCCAGTTCAGCCCATGTATGGTGTCCTCCTCCAGCATTATTATCCAGACGAGGATCTGAACCTCATTCTTTATGCTTTGGCTTCCAGTGAAGATACCGTACAGAGTCTTGAAGAAACCTTACTTAAGAAAGTACAGATTGAAAGAAACGCTCATTGAACTTTATGTAAAAAGCGAGAACTCCCCCACCTAAAAAGCATGGGGGAATTCTCGCTAATTCAGGTTACACTCTTTTCTTTTCTCTGGATCTCATCTGGTACTGCTTCGGTGTGGTTTCATAGTGCTTCTTGAACGTTCTGATAAAATAGGAATAATTCTGAAATCCACAGAGCGCTCCAATTTCCATGGCGGAAAGATCCGTCGCTTCCAGAAGCTTTCTTGATTTTTCCAGCTTCAGCATTGTAAAGTAGTGAAGATAACTGGTTCCAGTATAATTCCTAAAAAACTTGGAGAAATAAGAAGTGCTATACCCAGCAAACTTTGCTGCAGAAGCCAGTGTGATCTCCTCTGTCAGGTTTTCCAGTAGCCAGTTGGTCACCTTTTTCATCCGTTCCATCTGACCTGCGGCAATCATTGGATCCCGGGAAGTCAGCAGCGTATGTCTTAGACCGTGCAGAAGCCGGAAGAGATCACTTTTCACAAGAAAACCAATTCCCTCCTCCTCCTGCTGTTCCCGATAAGAGATGAGACTTTTAATGGTGTGAAGCACTTCTTTCTTCTCTTCCTTACTCATAAAAGACTCCACCTGAAAATGCTTTGTTCCAAAAAGAAGAGGGTGCAAGAGAGATTCATTGAGATGATCCTCATCTTCTTTAGACATCAAAAAGTTCAAATGAAAGAGCACGTTATAATAAACAGCATGCTCTCCAGGAATTTCTTCCATGGCATGAATCATACCCGGAGAAACCACATAAAACTTCCCAGCTTCTGCTGTATATTTCTGTCCATTCACCATCAGAGTCAGCATCCCTTCTTCTACATATAGAATCTCCATCTCCTCATGCCAGTGCATAGGATAATAGGTGAACCCTTGGGGTATTTTTGAGCGGTAAACTGCAAATGGGAGCTGATCTGCGCCGTGTCTCTTTTTCTCATATTGATGCAGTCCAATATTAGGATTCTTTTGTATCATTTTTCATCACATTCCTACAAGTTTTTCTGTTAATTAGATTATATACTATGATATGAGAAAAAGTTTATCAAACGAGGATGATTATATGAATGAACAAATGAAACTGCTGAAGCTCTCCTTCCCTCTATTTTTTGAAAGCCTTCTATTTACAGTCATCGGGAGTGTAGACACACTGATGCTTTCTAATTACAGTGACACTGCTGTAGGGGCCGTAGGTGTTGCAAATCAGATTCTCTTTCTGGTGCTTATCGCAGGAAATGTCATTGCTCAAGGGGCTGGCATTCTCATGACACAATATGTAGGGGCCAAGCGGAAATCTGAAGATCTTGAGACTCTGACAATCACAGCGCTCATTGTGAACACAGTTCTGGGACTCTTCTTCAGCGCCTTGCTCGTCCTGTTCTCCCCTGAACTATTAAGCATTATGGATCTCAACGGTGAGATGCTGAGATTCTCATCAGAATACTTCATCATCATATCAAGATATCTGTTCCTTCACCTGATGACCATGACATTTTCCGTCTATCTCAGATCCCATGGTGAGACAAAGACGACGCTCAAGGTATCAGTTCTCATGAATATTGTGAATGTGGTGCTCAACTACATCCTCATCTATGGTCATGCCGGATTCGATGCGTTAGGTGTTCAAGGGGCTGCCTACGCTACCGTGATATCAAGACTTGTGGGATTTGTCGTACTAGGATCCATTGTATACCGAATGGGGTTCTATCAGAAGACCATCCGATTCACACCAGCTTCTATGATGAATGTTCTACCGCGCATCCTAAAACTTGGAGCTCCTGCTGCAGGCGAACAGATCTCATATAATCTCGCAAAATTTGTGATGATGATTTTTATAACCAGACTTGGAGATGTGGCCATCACAGCCTACTCCTACAGTAATACCCTTGCAGGTTTTGTCTACATATTCTCTGTGTCCTTAGGACAAGGGACTGCCATAATGATCGGATGGTATACGGGATCGGGACACAAAGAAAAAGCAAAAATCCTCGGAACTCATTCCGCAAAACTGTCTTTCTCGATCAGTATGATTCTCTGTACACTTCTTGTTGTTTTCCGCGTTCCCTTTTTGCGCATTCTCACAGACAATCCAGAAATCCTAACCCTTGCAGGACACGTTCTGCTCTTTAACTTCATCGTGGAAGCTGGCAGAAGTCAGAATCTTATTTATGTGAATGCTCTTCGCGCAGTTGGAGATGTTAATTATCCGTTCAGAGTTTCACTCTTCTCTATGTGGGGGATTGGTGTCTTCTTCTCCTACATTTTCACCGTCTCTTTATCTTTCGGACTTCCAGGCATCTGGATCGCCTTGGGACTGGATGAGATTGTCCGAGCGCTTCTTTTCAGAAAAAGATGGCTCATGGATCCTCCGCAAACACCATTTACCACGATGGAAAAACAGGTGTAGAAATCTTATGTTTCTACACCTGCCCCATTTTTGCTTCTAAAATCAGTTTATGATAAATCGGCGTAATATCCGGTTCATTTGCCTTCATATCAATATCTTCCAACAGCACCCATTCAATACCTTTGGTCTCAGCTTCGTTCAGGCTGCACTCTTCTTCTTCCTTAGCAATCAGCACAAAGGCAGCATTGAGATGCAAATGAGGTGAAACATAAGATCCATTCTTCACATGTCCCTTTACAGGCAGAATATCCAGCCGGTAAAGAAGAGTGCCATTTCTGCTCATTACAGGTCTGAAATGACTCAGTCCCGTCTCCTCTTTTGCTTCTTTGAATGCCACACGAAGTAAATCATCATCTCCGTCAGCATGTCCACCTTGCCATGTCCAAGCATCATATATTCTATGGTGAATCATGAGCATCTTCGTTCCACTTTCATTCAATATGACAGTGGAAGCCGTCATATGGGCCATTGGATCTTCTCTCGTAAGCACTGCTTCTCTATTTCTCTGTATATACTTCAGCATGGAGTCTCTGATTGCTTTATCTTCACTCGTCTGTGGCAAGTACGCTTCCACAATTGCATTATAGTTCGTTTGCACAAATAGTCACCTTTTCCCTTTATTCTTAGGATCCTCTGTCAGCAAGTGCTGTTTTTGAGCATCTTCAATAAACACTGAATGTAATAGATTCTTTTCTCTGAAGTATCAATATTGCTGATGTATAAGCCATAGTTGGCATTATCTTCTGTCGGGTGGATCATGGCAGCCATAAAAATCATCTTCTTGATTTTCAGCTCATGCTCTCCCAGATATTCTTTCAGCGCAGCATCTAATAATGAAAACATATGGTTCAGCGTTCGGATCAGCTCCTCAGATGCTGAACTTTTCACTTTACTTCTATAAGCATCCTTTACTAATACCACACTGTTTGGATACAATAACGCATACTTCATGGTCTCATTGGCATAATATATCAGTCTTTCTTCCAAATCAAGGGTTTGATTCTCCAAAAACTCTACTGTTTTCAGCATATTGTCCGTATAGAACTCACGAACCAGAGAAAGAAGCTGTTCTTTTGTCTCAAAGTAATAATTGATTGCACCAAGATTTACCTTTGCTTCTTTGACAATCGTCCGGACGGGTACATCGACGGTTCCCTTTTGACCTATCAGGTACAAAGTACGGTCTACTATTCTCATCTCAACTGTATTTAAATCTCGCATGAAACTCCCCTCCTTACTTGAAGTCTAAACCAAATTTCCTATGAATTCATTAAAATCAAGCATTCATAATAAATAAATAGAGTAGAACAACAAGTACAGAGCTTCTTATGTGATTTTAGGTTTCATGCTCCTATTCCGGTGTACCTTTTTTCTTGCTCTCTCCTGATGCTCAGGTCCCATCTGTTGGATTCAAACCGTCTCCTTCATCTTTTTTACTGTGACTCGGTGCCATGAATTGAAAGAGCGTGTTCTTTCAATTTCGCCTTTTCGTCTAATTGACATGTTGCTTTCTAGAGAAGCACATCAAATATCTCATTTACTTGTATCGGCTTATAGAAATAGTATCCTTGTACCAGATCGCATTGATGAGATTTTAAATAGCTCAGCTGTTTTTCATTCTCTACGCCTTCCGCTATGACTGTGTGCCCTAACCTATGGGCCATCACGATAATATCCCCAGTAATGGCAGAGTTCTCCTCATTTTCCGTGAGTTTGTCAATGAAGGACTTGTCAATCTTCAAACAGTTGATATTAAGTTCCCTTTCTCTTGAAAGAGAGGAGTATCCTGTACCAAAATCATCAATGGATATATGAATTCCGTGAGCTTTCAAAACCCCCAGGGTCTTGTTGATATCATCATAATTTGACGAAAAAACAGTCTCCGTAATTTCAATATGGACAGACTCAGGTTGGATCTGATACGTGCCCATCGCATTGAACAGATAAGCGCAGAAGTCTTCCTTCAGCAGCTGTATCGGAGAAATATTAATGGATACCCAATAGTTGTTGAGTCCTTTTTCATAAAGTCTCTTTATAAATTTCAGCGCCATATCAATGATACGTTCACCTATAGGAATGATAAGCTTAGATTTCTCTGCAACTGCAATAAACTCAACTGGTGAAACCTTCCCTAAATATGTACTGTCTAATCTGGCCAACGCTTCAAACCCAACAATGGTATGATCTTTGATGTTCAGGATGGGCTGATAATGAAGACTCAGTCTTTCCGGATTGATATGATCAGTGATCTGCACCAGTTCTTTCTTGATCTCTTCTTCTCGCAAGAGACCCGCTTCCATTTCCTCGTCAAAAAAAATGATGGGCAGCTGCTCCTGATTTTCCAGTCCTTTTTCGGATGCAATGAGCATGCTCTTCATCAGTCTGTCACCATCCGTATTATGGTCACTTCTGAACTCCACTACACCAAATCCAAGATTGATTCTTTCAAGCAGAAGAAGATTTTCAAGACTTTCATGGAGATCTTTCGCAAACTTCAAAATATCCTCTCTAGAGGAAACCTCATGAAAGTAGAATACAAACTGGTTATCCTGAAATTTATACAGCGACTTATCCGAGCTGCAGTAAAGAAGTAATGTATCAGCAATCTTCTTGATCAGATCCTGCGTATAATGATGTCCATATACCAGCGTGACAACGTGAAGATAGCTGAGATTCACGGCCATAAGTGCTTTAGAAGATCCATCATGGCGGTTCAGATCTTCTGTGAGAACTTTGTCCAGTGAATACTGGTTCCTTATGCCAGTCCAGCTGTCATGCTCCATTTGAAACTTCAGATTCTCCTCCATTCTCTTTTTCTCTGTCACATCCAGAATAATGCCTTCCAGCGCTTCCAGTTCGCCTTCCTCATTAAAGATCCCTTGACCTTTTTCAAGGACCCATATTCTGCTTCCGTCTTTTTTGACAAGTTCATACTCAGCATTTAATGTCTGCCTTAACGGAAGAAGATCACTCCATACTTTTCGAAGCATGGTCCGATATTCCTCTGCGATAATCTCATTAAAAGTAACGGCCTGATTAAAAAGAAGGTCTTTTGAATCATAACCTGTGAGCTCTTTGGCACCATCTGAGACAAACTCCATGGTCCAGTGCTCATCATATTTGCACCGGTAGGCAAGTCCTGGTAAATGGGAAAGCAGGACAGATTTACTGCGTTCGCTCTCCATAAGCCTCTGCTCTGCTTCTTTCCGTAATGTGATATTTTGAATCATTGAAACATGATTGTACTTATGGTTTACATGAAGATCAATCTTTGAAACCACCATGTTCACCCATACATAAGTGCCATCTGGTCTCAGAAATCTCTTGTCCATGGTGTACCCTTCAATCTCTCCTGAAACCATCCTCTCATAATAACGAAGGTTCTCAGAAATATCATCAGGATGCGTTAAAGCCTCCCATCCCAAACTCCGGAGCATGTCACTTGAATACCCCGTAATCTCCTGATACATCGGATTGATGTTAATATAGGGATTTTCATCTTCTGTGCATGGTTCCCTGTTAAAAGACACTGCTATCCCTATGGGTGCCTGCTGATAGATCTTATTATAGGTCTGAGTTTGCTTGGAGAACTCTTCCTCCAGTAATTTCTGCATCCGAAGCAGTTCTGTATGGATTTCGATTCTCGCAATCAGGGATTCCAACTGGATGGGTTTTCTGATATAGTCCACAGCCCCCATCTGAAGACCTCTGATTTCATTATCGTTCTCATCATAGTTTGTCAGAATCATGACTCTTAGATTTCTTAGAAGCCCCTTCTCTTTTATGATTTCTAAAAACTCGAACCCATTCATCACCGGCATATTGATGTCCAGGATGACCATATCGAAAGGTCCTTCAGCCTCTAAAATAGCAAGACCCTCCTGTCCGTTGGAAGCTGTTTGAACTGTATAATGACCGAGCATTGACTTTATCATCAGTCGGTCTGCCGACGAATCATCAACCACTAGTATTCTTGTTGTCATTCTCTTATCTCCTTTTGGACACGCTATTTTTCAACATAGTATTGGATCTCTTCCAGAAGTCTTTGAAAAAGATCTGTAAAATCACTCTTATACATAAGAATATCTATATCTTTACCATCTTGCAATACTTTTTGAAATTTCACACAATAGTCATATATTTCTTTTGCACCAATACTTCCTGAGCTGCTTTTCAGTTTATGGATGAGATGCTCCACTTCTTCATACGCTCTGCTCTTTATCAATCTATTCAATTCAAAGAGAAACTCCTGATTTTCCTTCTGGTACTCCCGGAGGACTTCCAAGTAAAGCAGTTCGTTCCCTCCCATATTTCTCAGTCCAGAGGGCACATCCAGAAGCATGCTCCGTTGGGAAGACCGTTCTTTCTCTTCTAAAAAGACCGTTACCTGACGAATAAAGTCATCCGGGTCAAAAGGCTTGCTGATAAAATGATTCATCCCATGTTCCTTGCATTTCTCTTTAACACCAAGAACCACATCAGCAGTCATCGCAACAATAGGCACCTCCTTATCAAGAGCTCGGATGATTTCTGCAGATTCAAATCCGTTCATTACCGGCATGTGTAGATCCATGAGAACCAGCCCAATGGTCTTCTGATGCTCTTTGAACAGATCGACCCCTTGCAGACCATCGGATGCCACAATGGTGTCTACTCCAATTCTTGAGAGAAGAGATTTTGCAATGAGCTGATTGGTTTTGTTGTCTTCCACGAGAAGCACTGATTTTCGTATTTTTACCCCTTCTTTCCCCTGGTAGAGCTGCACCTCTTCATGTATTCCTGTGGTGGCTTTCGCATCAAAAAGATCTACGATACCATCCAGAAGCACAGAGGGTATAATGGGTTTTCCTAATGCAAGATGCACTGGATAGTTTTTCACTTCATCAAAGAGTTCTTCCCTCATCATGGGCACAAGTAGAAGTATCTTAGGCTTTACGGTTATTCTCGAGTTTTCATAGATTTCTTTCGCAAACTGAAGCCCGCCGTTTTTGGGTGCATCATAATCCAGAATCAGCAAATGAATCTGCCCTGCAAAGGGTTTTGCAGCGTTTTCCAGTATACTCAGGGCACTCTTTTCAGAGGTTGTCAGTTCGCACTGCATACCGAATGATCTCAAGTAGCTTTCGATGAGATTCATGCTTGCTCCATTTTTTTCAAGAACCAAGGTTCGGATGTCTTTGAACTGATTGGAAGAGAGTCTCCTGAAATACTGATCCTGACGCTCTTCATCCACAGGTAAAGTGATTTTCACAGAAAATGTTGAACCTTCATTTTCTGTACTGTACACTTCAATGGTTCCATGCATCAGTTCAACCAGATGTTTAACAATGGAAAGTCCTAATCCAGATCCGCCAAACCTCCTGGTTATGGTGGAATCCGCCTGAGTAAAAGGCACAAAGAGCCTGCTGATCTGGGTGTCATTCATGCCAATCCCCGTGTCTTCGACAGTGAAACAAAGATGGTACTTCGATCCCTCCCTTGCCAAAAGCCTTATTTCCAGAAGAACTTCACCTTTTTGAGTGAACTTTGAAGCGTTGTTCATTAGGTTTAGGAGAATTTGCTCCAATCTTTTTCCATCTCCCAAAAACCAGTTGGGCACCTTGGAATCTTTGATCAGTCTGAGTCCTATCCCTTGTTCATCAATCTTATAAGACACGATACTGATCACATTCTGGATCACCTGATCTAAGCTGAAGGAAGTGATTTCCAGCTCAACTTTTCCTTTTTCGATTTTGGCATAATCCAGTATGTCATTGATGATGCTGAGCATATTATTGGATGCCTGAGTGATCCGATCAATATAGGTTCTTTGTGTCAATGTGATTTCGGTCTTTCGCAGGAGATAGGACATACCGACGATTGCATTCAGAGGAGTTCGGACTTCATGCGACATCCGCGCAAGAAAGCTGGATTTGAAATCGTTTGCCTCCTCTGCCTCCATCTTTGCTGCCTCAAGCTTAAGCTGTATCTCTTCCCTGTGCTTCACTTCTCTTTTCAGCTTAAGGATCCAGTAAAAGGATACCCCAAGAATAATCAGTGCTGTTGCTCCAATGAGGGCTATGATTCGAAGGAACGGACCAAAGTCCGGCTCACTGGAGACGGAAATCCACCTTGACGCGATCTCCATGCGCTCCTCGTCCGTAATGGTATCCAGTGCTTTATTCAATATGTCAATGAGCACTGGCCAGTCTTTTCTGACTGCAAAATGGATGGCCAGACTTTTATCCGCTTCAAAAGCAGTAAACTTCAGATTGGTCAGCGCTGAATTCTGTATCAGATAATTGGTGGTTGCAAGATTCCCCACAAAGGCGGTTTCAGTACCGTTCGCCACCGCAGTGAGCGCATCTTCCACTGTGCCATAAAGACTCAGGTTGATATCTGGAAATCCCAACAGATAACTGTGATGTGAACTTCCTTTCTGAACCGCTACCAAGGTTCCTGAAAGATCTTCTATTCCTTTTATGCCCTTTTCATCCGTTCTTGTCACAATAACCCGTTTGAAATGGTAATAGGCTTTGGAAAAAATGAAGTACTGCTCCCGATCCTCAGTACGGGATATGGCTGATAGCATAGGTATCTCATGAGACAATGCCTTGTCATAGGCTTCTGGCCATGTCAGATTCTTCTGTGCTTTAAACCGAAGCCCTGTCCTCTCTTCCACAAGAGCGAGATAATCTGCAGTGATTCCCTTATACTCGCCATCCCGATCAATAAACTCGAAAGGAACAAACCTGGGATCTATACCAATTTCAATGATAGGATGCTCATTAATAAAAGTTTCTTCTTCTTCACTCAGGGTTATTTTTTCAGACGCTCGTCCATTCTGCGCGAAGAAAAGTGATACAACAACCATACTGATGAGTGCAATTGCAATCAGATAAACTTTTTTTAACACTCCAACTCCTGCTACTCAAAATAGGAACAAACCTATCCATGTTCAGATCTCCCCCCCTGTTCCACAGGTCTGATTTCGTGAATGTAAAGAGTGTACGACACTGATCTTCTGGAACACTCCAAGGGAGTAAATTTTCCAAGTAATCTTCGGTACATGCTTACAGCAGCATGAGTATCCTGACTTGTAAGTTACTGCATCTCATAGATACATGCTGCCCTCTACATCCCGATCTGTCTGATGCAGTTTCTGTACTTTGATTCCTTGTTCATGGATATTCTGTCTAGTAGCTTCTCCTTTCTCATTTTAGTTTTGTTGTTTCAGACATTCCTATTTCCTTGAATGTCTTACTTGTCCGACATTTTGTTTATTTCTGGTTTCTATTCTTTTTTCTCCTTCGTGTTCTTTTGGTGATGCAAAGAACTTTTTCCCAAATTTCTATTTCTGTAGTTCTCGTAGAAACTATGTTCTCAGCAGCATGAGCATTGTAAAACCATCTGTAACTCAAAAATGGCTGATTTTTTCTCGTTGGTTCTTTTGTCTGCTTCAGCTCCTCTTTAAAAGCTCTTAAAAATGTCTGTGAATGAGATCTCCCATGCAGCACCTCATTAAATCAAAGCTGAATATTCTGAGTATTTTGCGTATTATTTCTCTTTTTCCACCATTCTTATGACGATACAAAGGAAAATCTTATTTTCTATCAGTTTTCTATGCTTTTAGTTTAACACTACATAGGTTTTATAGACATAGGCATTTTTTCGCCATTCTTCTTTGTTTTATGTATAGTTTACTGGATTTATAAAGAAAGCATTAAAGACCATTTCTCACAAGATAGAAAGATCTTCTCATCTATCATAACGACTTCTCTGATACATACATACCTCTCCATTAATTGAATTAAATCCAATATGAAAGAAAAAACACAATTTCACAGAAAGCAATGATTTGGGACAATTAAGTAGAAAATTTGCATCAGAACAAAAATTATGTTGACAAACTATTACGAGTAGCATAAAAATAGAGCGTAAATGAAAAATAAGCCTCTTAAATCTAAAGTGGGAAGTGGATCATGGAAAGCTCCAAATTGAAAGAAACCTATGAAAAGCAGAAGTATCAGAGCCAGGCAAACTTAGTTTATGTGAACACAATCATTATTGGTGCCATTCTGGTGTTTATCTACTTCTTTATCCTTAAGACCTATAGTATTGCAGTGGCAAACATCGTACTCCTGGCGGTTTCTTATATTTCGATCAGACTCAACCGTAAAGAACAATACGCGCTGAGTTCTCTCATTTTCATCACTACGGTTGCTTTCACTGCATTTCTTCAGATTCATGAATTCGGACTTCGTACTGGATTTCAGTATTTTTATCTAAATCTCTCTGGGCTCGTGATGTTCACCAACTGGAAACCCTGGCAGAAAGCAGCTGGAACGATGCTGCTTGTTTCCAGTTTTGTTCTTTCCTTTCAACTGAACTATCAGGCAACACCTCCAGTGGAGTTGAGCTACTTTTAGGTTTTCTTTTTGCATACTGTGAATATCCTGCTGAATGTGTCAGGCGTGGCAAATTCTGCTCATTACTACATCACTATCACTAAAAAGGCGCATCAGACCCTCACCGATCTGGCCATGAAAGATTATCTGACGGGTCTTATGAACCGAACCTCCTTCGACCATTTTCTTCTGGAGCTTTGTGAAGGCAGAGTGAAGAAAGGCCACGGTATGTCCATCTTGCTGCTGGATTTGGATCATTTCAAGAGGATCAATGATACCTATGGACATCTCTGTGGAGATGAACTGCTCCGTCAGATTGGAATAATTCTGCAGGAACAGACCCGGAAAGAAGACTGCGCCACCAGGTATGGTGGTGAGGAATTTGTCATTGTCTCAAAGTCTGATTCCATAGAAGAGACCGCACTATTTGCGGAGAGCATCCGTAAAAGAGTCCGTGACATGCAGTTCTGCTATCAGGGCCATTTTGTCTCTGTTACCTTAAGCATTGGTGCTCTTTATATTTCTCCTCAAGCTTCCACTCATATACAAGAAGCCCTGGAGCTTGCCGACCAGCTGCTTTACAAAGCAAAATCAGCGGGAAGAAACAGAGTTGTTTCAGAGCAGCTGGCAAGCTGAAGATATACACAGAAAAGCTCCTGGGTTTAAAACCAGGAGCTTTTCTATAAGACTTCATATTATTATGGTTTAAGACTCCGAGAGTATTGCACGTACTCTTGAATTATTGTACATACTATTTGGGCGTTCGTTGGGAATCCGCTGTAGAACTTTCTTCGCATTCTCCAGTTCTCCTAGATCATACAGATACAGTCCATAAGTGTAGAGTACTTCTTCATAATACACACCATCCGGGAATCTTGTCAGATACTCTTCGAACCACTTCTTAGCATCCGCTGCCTTCTCCTGTCTCTGATACGCATTGGCGAGATAAAACACAGCTTCGGACTTATATTCAGGGATTTCTCCATTGTTCAGAATATGATAGAAAGCTTCCGCTGCTCGAGCATAATTGCCTGCTCTAAAATCAGAAAGTGCTTCATCGTGAACGGCAATCTCATCGTCTGAGAACACTCTGCCTGGTGTTACTGGACCAGGTTCTTCGGTGACAGGTGGTTCTTCCTCCTCTGGCTCTTCAACCACAGGTGGTTCCACTGGAGTCTCTACCGGTGTCTCTACAGGGGTTTCCACAGGTGCTTCAGGCTCTGGATTTTCCTCAGGCTGTTCTACAGAAGGCTCTTCCTCTTTTGCCACCTCTTCGCCAGACTCTTTGGGTGCACTGAAATCCAGCACTCTGGATAGACCATATCCCGCTGCACCAAGAAATAACAGAAGAACTAGAAAGGAAGCAAGGGATTTCCCTGGTTTCTTTCTTTTTTTCACAGATAACACCGACAGCTCATCCAGATATCTCAATGCCTTCTCATTGCTGCTGTCAAGCAGTAATGCTTTATTCATATATTCTCTAGCATCATCCAGACTTCCGTTCAGAAAATGACAATGCCCTATATGAAGAAGAAGTCCAACCATTTCAGGTTCCCGTTCGAAAAGATCTTTGAATACGTTGATGGCCCTTGTATAATCTCCCTGATCTTCTGCTCGGATGGCTTCTTTATATAACTTCTGAAAATCCTGGGCAGTTTCCGCTTTATATTTCAGTAAATATTCCACAGCCTTGTTGTCTCTGGCTTTCACAGAAATACTTTTATTCCAATAGTACTTTGCTTTGTCAAAGTTGCAGAAGAGATACTCACAATATCCCAGAAGGTTCATTATTTCAGTATCTTCTGGATTTACCGATAGTCTGCTTTCCAATATATCTCTTGCTTTTGAAATATTATTTTCTTCTAAAGCGACTTCTGCTTCTTTAATATTCTTGCTTGCTTGTTCCATTCATTACCTCTCCTATCCTGTCTTCAGGCCATAAATCCACATGGCACCGTGCAATCAAATGGTATCTGATTTCTGTTCTATTCTATCGTAACTCTAGAGGAAAATCTATGACTTCCAGGTTATTTTCACTTTTAAATCAGATTATCTTCATGAACTTCACACTTTTTAATCACAAAACAAAAACCAGTTTTAAAGCTGCTTCTTTGAAACTGGTTTTTGTTCTATCACTTTTTTCAGCACTGACCGGACTCTTTGATTACCATTTATACACCAGAGAGACTAGTCTTCCGTGATTTTCCGTATTTCCAATATACTGTCATTATAGGACAAATCACGCATTACTTTAAGTATATCAAGAGACTTTGGTAAATTCAGTGTGTAAATGCACCCTTTCACTCCTTCTCCTGAGCCACGAATAAAATCCATATCGATGACATGTATGTTCTTCGTATCGAAATAGGTATCAATAAACTCAATGGTCTTTGATTTTTTGGTGAACTCCACTTCAAGCTTGATGTTTTTACCGCTATGAAACAGCTTGTCCTGAATTTTCTTCAGGGAGATCAGAACAATCACACAAATTACAAGGGCTGCCATGCTGATGATGTAATATCCGTACCCGATGGCTAGACCCAGACAAGCCACCAGCCAGAGTGTTGCTGCTGTAGTCAGCCCTTTAATGGATCCTTTGGTATGAATGATTGTCCCGGCTCCAAGAAAACCGATTCCGCTGATCACCTGAGCAGACAGTCTTCCATAATCCGCTCTAAGGATGTCCTTGAGTCTGCTGTCACTTAAAACACGCTGAATGATTTCCTCATTCATGGTGACCTGAATCAGCGCAATGACGCAGGCACCGATACACACCAGTATATGGGTTCTGAAGCCTGCTGGGCGATTTTTATACTCTCTCTCATATCCGATGAGACCACCCGCGAAAACTGCAATACCAAGCCTGATAAGCACTTCTCTATAATCTATCTCAATCATCTCCTACTACTCTTTTATCTCAGGTTCAGCATCATCTAAACCTTTACATTCTTTTTTATATAGAAGGTCTCCTTATCTTCATAAGGAGACCTCCTCAGTGTATTAAAGATCTTGTATCATATGTTTCACTGATGGGAAAGAAAAATCAGCTCGGATTGGACTGGCTTCATAGTCTTCGTTTTTGGTCTCTCCAGAGAACACAACCACAGCCGTAATGCCTGCATTGATTCCGGTCTGCACATCTGTATAGAGGCGGTCTCCCACCATAACCATTCCAGATTTATCAAGACCATATTTATCTGCAATGCTTTCCACTACCTCTTTATTCGGCTTTCCGATGACCTTCGGCTTCTTTCCTGTGGATGCTTCAATAAGAGCTGCCATGGCTCCTGCATCTGGCATAAAAGCATCGTTTGGCAAAGGACAGTTAAAGTCAGGGTGAGTGGCGATATACTCCACTCCTGCTGCAATATACTCACAAGCTCCCCAAAGCTTTTCATAGGTTAGGGTTGTATCGAATCCAAGAACTACGTAATCCACTTCCTGATGTCTTTCTTTCACCAGCTGAAAGCCTTCCATCTCAAATTCCTCTTCCAGAGCAGGTGTTCCCAGCAAATAGATTCTGGCACCTTCTTTCTTTCTCTTGAGGTATCTTGTGGTGGCTTCACCTGATGTGAAGATATCTTCTTTGTCTGCATGAATCCCCAGCTTACCTAATTTTTCCACATAAGAAAGCTTATTCTTCGATGAGTTGTTCGTGAGGAAAATATACCTCTTTCCTTTCTCCTTGATGGTCTTTAGAAAATCCAGAGCACCGTCTATCAGTTCATTTCCCAGGAAAATCGTACCGTCCATGTCAAGAAGAAAAGTCTCTTTATCTTTTAATCTATGCAAAACATTTCTCCTTTAATTGAATAGGTTATAGGTGAACAGTGCAACTCCTTCAGAGTAAGTAATAAGGAGCAGTACCGCAATAAGTGCAATAATAAATGGCCATACTTCTTTTAGGAAGTCTTCCAGCTTAAGCCCTACAATGGTACATACCGTAAACATCATGGAACCAAAAGGCGGCGTCAAACCTCCAATCATGATATTAACAATAAAAATCATACCAAAATGAATTGGATCAATACCAAAGGATACAACCGCTGGCACTAGAAGTGGTGCAAGTATTACAAGTGCAGCTCCACCTTCCAGGAACATTCCGATAAACAGAAGAAGTGCATTAATAACCAGTAGAAGTATAATTGGGCTGTCCGTCATATTCATGAGGAACTCTGTAATCATCTGAGGGATTCTTTCTAATGTCAGATAATATCCAAATACTTTAGCACTTGCGATTATTGCCATTACACCGCCGGTACCCTTTACTGTATCCATAAGAATAACAGGAATATGTTCCAGCTTAAGTTCTTTGTACACAAAGAACCCAACGATGACAGAGAAGAATACAGCAACGGCTCCTGCCTCAGTAGGTGTGAACATACCCATTCTCATTCCCATGATGATGACGAATGGAATGATAAGAGCCCAAATCGATTTGATGAACTGTCTGAGTATTTCTCCAATACTAGCCATTTTTTGTCTTTGAGGCGTATAATTACGCTTTGCTGCGATGATATGAACTGTAAACATCAGCGCAAGAGTCATAAGAATTCCTGGCATGTACGCTGCAAGGAACATATCTCCTACGGTAACATTCGCAATCAGCGCATACAGAATCAGATTGGTTCCAGGTGGAATAACTGGGCTGATGGCTGATGATGCAGCGGTAATCGCTCCTGAGAATGGAAGAGAAAAACCTTTCTTTACCATTTCAGGAACAAGGATTTTCGACTGCATTGCCGCATCTGCATTGGCAGAACCTGAGATTCCACCCATGAATGCACTAAGCAGAACATTTACTTGAGCAAGCCCACCTTTTGTATGACCTACAAGAACATTGGCGAAATCCATCATCGCCCCAGATATTCCTGAATAGTTCATGACAGAACCCATCATGACAAAGAAAGGCACTGCCAGATATGGGAAGGATTCAACTGCAGTTACATACTGCTGAATCACCATTTCTGTTGGCATGGAGTTATTAATGAAAACAAAATAAAAAAGTGAAGATCCTATCAGAGAAAATGCAACAGGAACATTCAAGAAAAACAATACAAAGAGAACTATAACCGGTAATAACGCTTCCACTATTCTTCTACCCCCTGATCTTCTGGATCACCAATTTCCAGCTTCACATCCCTCTTCAGGAATACTTTTCTGATACTCTGTACCAGGAAGTAAATCGAGTAGATGGTGATTAATCCGAATGAAATCACAATCGCTATATATATGAATTTGTAAGATAACTCCAACGCTGCAGTAATCTTTGTAGAATTCATAAAATACAGGAAACTGAGGTAAAACATAGTTCCTGATAATACTGTCACTACACTTGAAGTGATCATCAGAACAATAGGCTGATATTTGTCAGGAACCAGATTTGTCAGAACTTCAATTCCAATAAGACCTTTGGTCTTATATGCAGACGCAAGCCCAAGAAAAATAACCCAGACAAATGCTCCAACCGCTACTTCTTCCGTCCAGTTGAAGGTAAATCTTAAAAAATATCGAGTAAAAACATTAATAAGTACAAGAACCGAAGTGATGCTTAAGAAAACTGAACCAATAATCAGTTCAAAATGAACAAAAAAATTACGAAAATGTCCTTTCATCGTGTCCTCCTATTAAATTTAAATTTACACACCTGAAATTTTCAATAGCATTCCCCTGGTCACAGAGGAATGCTATGAAAACTACTATTCAGCTATTACTGTCCAGCTTTAATCTTGTCCAGTTCCTCTATGATTCTTTCATAGATGCCAGGAGTCCACTGTGGGAACTTTGTGTATACTGGCTCTGCAGCCTTCAGGAATGCTGCAGCATCCACTTCGTGGAAGTTAACGCCTTCAGCTTTCAGAAGTTCTGCAAACTCGGATTCTGCCTTGATTGTCTCATCCAGGTTGTCCTGCATGCCCTTTTCAAACTCTTCAGAAATAATAGTTCTCTGTTCTTCGGTCAGTTCATCCCAAAGCTTTGTAGAAAGAACCACTGCAGAAACACCAAGAAGGTGGTTGGTCAGAGAGTATTCTTTCACATTTTCATACTGCTGGGTTCCATAGTAAGTCATGATGGATCCTTCAACACCGTCGATAACACCCTGCTGAATTGCAGCATAGGTATCTGGATATGGCATGGAAACAGGGTTTCCTCCCATAGCTTCGATGGTGTATGTATACAGCTGGCTTGTGGGAACGCGGATGTTAAGACCTTTCATGTCTTCTGGGCTCTTGATTGGTTTCTTGGTCATCATGCTTCTGAAACCAAATACCCAATCCAGTGAAAGCACCTTTGTGCCGTGCTCTTCTTCCAGTTTCTTGTTCAGATCCTGAACCAGTGGTGTTTTTGTCATAGCAAAATACTCATCAAATGTTGTGTACAGGAATGGTCCTGTCACAGCATTGTAGTCTGGCACATAGTCCCCAAGGAAGTTTACACCATCCACCAGGATCCAGTCTGCACCGGAAACAACCTGCTCCATACCATCTTTACCGATTGGAAGAATTCCACCGGTGAAAAGCTTCAGTTCAAGAGAACCGTTGCTTCTCTCATTTACTGCCTCTACTACTTTTTTCAGAGAGATGGCGGTCTGCTCATCGTCTACAAACTTCGTGCTGACGGTGATTTCTTTTTTCTTTGGTGCTTCAGTTCCTGTGCCTGATTCACCCTCATTCTTTGCGCCACAAGCAACAATTGTTGTAGCCATCAGAACGGTTGCAATGAGTGTTGCAATTTTCTTCATATAGTACCCCCTAATATTTGTTTGAAACCATATAAAAGCACTGAAGTAATAAGTACCTCAGTACTGATAACGATTTCCTGTTCATTGTTAATTCATAATAGCACAATGTTAAATCCATGTAAAGCTTTAAATTGATGCTTTATTTTATAAACTCATAGTGGTAAAATTAAAGATTATTTCTGTAAATTATAAAGTCCATGGAATCTCATTTACTGGGACTCCATGGACTTCTGTTCTTATGATCTATTCCATTTCACTTTTGGTCTTTCCTTATGACCATATATTCTAGGCATAAATTTTTGATCAATGTACGGTGCAAGGCCATTCATGAGGAGAATGGCAAATCCAACACCTCCCGGATAGTTGAAAAAGAATCTGAAAAGTGCTGTCAGCACCCCAGCTCCTATGGCAAATACTGTCTTCCCTTCCGGAGTCAGAGCCCCTGAGCTATAGTCCGTCGCCATAAAGGTAGCGCCGAAGAACAAAGTACCTGAAAGAGCATGAGTCATCATAAACTCAAAATCAAAGTAAGAAAAAATCCCCATGAGGAGTGTTGTGGTTAGAATGTAGAGCACGGGTATTTTCGGATTGATGATTCTTCTGAAAATCAGATAAAGCATCCCTAAGAGAATCAATGCTTTACTGGTTTCGCCCACATTTCCTCCAAGATTAAATCCAAAAAACAGATCTCTGAGACCTGGAACCATTTCAGGAACGGAGGTTACACCCCCACCGATGTACTCCAGGGGAGTAGCAGAGGAAACAGCATCGGGCCCGGGAAGGACCCAATTGGTAATCCATGGGGAGAAGAATGCTTTCAGCATCACTCTTGCTGCGACGGCCGGATTAAACACATTTCTTCCAATCCCTCCACCAAGCTGCTTCACCACAACTATAGCAAAGACAGATCCGACAACAACACTCCACCATGGAGCACTGACCGGAAGGCTTAGACCAAGTAGAGCACCTGTCACAAGTGCACTTCTGTCTTGAATCGTGATTTTCTTGTAGGTCCATTTCTGATATAGATATTCACTGAGCACTGAAGTACCCATCCCCAAGGCAATCATCAGGATCACTTCAGGTCCGAAAAAATATACGGCCCCAGCTGCAGGAAAAATCAAGGCGATGAGGACCTCTGTCATAATCTGAGCTGTAGTTCTAGGCGTTCTGATGTGAGGTGAAGCTCCATTTTTCAGTTTACTCAGAAGTTCCATCTTAAGCCCCCTCCTTTTTCTTCTCATCCATTGTTCTGATGGCAGTCTTTGCATCTCTGATATTCTGCAGCAGCGGAATTTTGGATGGACAGATATAAGAGCAGTTGCCACATTCTATACAGTCCATGGCTCCTAAGGCCCTTGCCTTTTCCAAGTCTCCTCGTCTATATGCTTCACTGATGAGTACAGGCTGAAGGTTCACTGGGCAGACATGAATACATTCCGCACATCGGATGCAGTCACTTTCTTCTCCGATTCTGGCCTCTTTAGCATTGAGCGCCGTTATGGCAGTCATGGCTTTTACCACAGGGATTTGAATATCTGAAAGCGCTCTTCCCATCATAGGTCCTCCACTTAACAGCTTCTCAGGGGACTCTATAAAGCCTCCACAATCCTTTAAAAGGCTCTCCACTGGGGTTCCGATTCTTACCAGAAGATTTTTAGGATGTTTCACGGGAGTGCCCGAGACAGAAACCACTCTTTCATAGAGAGGCTCTTTGAAAGCTGCCGCCCGATACGATGCTCTTACAGATGAAACATTCATCACAACGCATCGGACTTCAGCGGGAAGCCCCCCAGGTCTTACCTCTCTACCTGTAAGAAGTTTAATCAGATTCTTTTCGGATCCTCTGGGATACATAGTCTTCATAGGTACTACACGAAGATTGGAAAGATAAGCACCTGCATTTTCAACTGCGGATATTGCATCTTTTTTGTTATCCTCTATGGCCATATACACATGCTGAAGTTTCGGAAAAAGTTTCGATACAGTCTCAATTCCTTTCAAGATTTCTTCCGTATACTCGAGCATCACCCGGTGGTCTGAAGTAGAATACGGCTCACATTCAGCACCGTTGATGATCAGTGTGTCAATGACACTGCCTTTGGGTGGATTCAGCTTCACTGCAGTTGGAAATGCAGCTCCTCCCATACCAACAATACCGGCTTCCCGAATTCTTTCCAACAGAATTTCAAACTCTGACACCTGCTCTTCTTCTGTCTTAATGTCTGGATTCAGGGTATCAAGTCCATCATTCTCCACTACGATACATTCTGACAGACCATTTAAAGTCGGTCTTTTCTCGATGGCCATGACTGTTCCGGATACGGAGGCATGCACATTGGCTGAAATCATCCCCGGAGCTTCCGCCAGAAGGGTGCCGATATGCACTTTATCACCAACCGACACCACAGGCTCTGCAGGAGCGCCAATATGCATGGACAGCGGATAGATCAGATCCTTTGGAATCGTCGCTTGTTCTATGGATAACCCTTTAGTTAAATCTTTCCTCTCATTTGGATGACTGCCTCCATGCTTTCCCATAAAAAATAACTTCATGAAATCATTCCTTTCAAAAGTTCCCTGGAGTCATGATGTTCATCAAAACCCATCTATTCTTAGTATATTAT
The DNA here is from genome assembly GCF_000701905.1 of Proteiniclasticum ruminis DSM 24773. GTDB lineage: Bacteria > Bacillota > Clostridia > Clostridiales > Clostridiaceae > Proteiniclasticum > Proteiniclasticum ruminis. The sequence goes on from NZ_JNKC01000001.1 coordinate 462,499, forward strand.
ATTTCTCAGTAGAGATGAGGAACTTCACAGATAATTCAAAAAATCTCTGCAAAGAGAAAGCCCTTCTGCAGAGATTTTTGCAGAAAGGCTTTTTCTAATCCATGAATTTCATATATGAATGAGATGCAGCAAGGAGTCTCCATTCTTGCTGAGTGAGATAATTTTCTGATTGGCGCTGCCAACAAAGGGTTTGTCTAATGTTCTCGCGTCCAGTATAAAAGGACCGTCAATAAGAAGATCTGTTTCATGAAGAAGCTTCATCACGGAAAGATTTTCCATCTGGAGTTTTTTAAGCTCTTCATGTTTGTATCCCGTATACGTGATTACATTTCCCCCAAGCTTATGAATCTCCTCTCCAAGAAAAGCCAATACTTCTCCCTGGAGAAAAGGTTCTCCTCCAGATATGGTGATGCCGGAAGCACCGCTTTTCTTGTATGCTTTCACAATCTCAGAAACCCCCATAAGGTATCCACCTTCTAAACTGTGTGTTTCAGGATTATGGCAGCCATTGCAGTTGTGCACACAGCCTTGGGTAAAAACTACAAAGCGAAGTCCTGGACCATCTACAATAGATTCCTCAATGATGCCGGATATTCTGATTTTCACCTCATCTGGAGCAGAATCCATTCGGTGTTTTTTTGAAAGTCCATCAGACATGTTTCACTCTTTCCTTCACTTCCGACCGCTTGGCATCGTTGAAACGGTCTAAAGTACCAACGAGATACCCCGTGATTCTTCTGATTCTATCGAAGGGAACCTCAGGTGTTTCTTCTCTGTGGCATTTAGGACAGCTGTCACCAATCACCCCCTGGTACCCGCATACCGGGTCCCGATCCAATGGATGGTTGATGGAACCATAACCTACTCCTTGGTTCTTCATATGTCTGATGATCATTTCCATGGCTGAAGGATTGAACCTGGCATTCCCATCCAGTTCCACATAGGTGATATGTCCTGCATTGGTAAGCTCATGATAAGGCGCTTCCAACGAAATCTTCTTTAAGGATCCAATGGGGAAATACACTGGAATATGGAAAGAATTTGTATAAAACTCATGGTCCGTGATTCCAGTCAGGCTGCCAAATTTTCTTCGGTCAATGCCTACAAATCTTCCTGAAAGACCTTCCGCCGGTGTTGCCAGAAGAGTGTAGTTCAGCTTTTCTTTTGAAGCTCTCTCATCACACTTTTTTCTCATGAAACGGATGATCTCCAGTCCAAGGTCCTGTGATGCCTCCTCTTCTCCATGATGGGCTCCACGTAAAGCAACCAATGTCTCTGCAAGACCGATAAACCCAACTGAAAGAGTTCCATGTCTAAGAATCCGGTCGATTTCTTCTTCCGCTCCAAGAGTCTCGGAGTCAATCCAGACACCTTCTCCCATGAGAAACGGATAATTCTCCACTCTTTTTCTTTTCTGTATTTCAAAACGGTGTCGAAGCTGTCTGAAACAAAGTTCCATTCGATCTTCCAGAAGTGCATAGAATTTCTCCAGTGATCCTCCAGCCAAGATACCGATTCTGGGAAGGTTGATGGAAGTAAAACTCAGATTCCCTCTGCCTTTTGTCACTTCCCTTTCCGGGTCAAAAACATTCCCCATGACTCTCGTTCTGCACCCCATATAAGATACTTCGGTATTGTCGTCCCCTTCTTTGTAATACTTCAGATTAAAAGGAGCATCCAGGAAACTGAAGTTGGGGAAGAGTCTCTTGGAAGACACTTCAATGGCTCTTTGGAAAAGATCATAATTAGGATCCAAGGCTTCACTGCTGATTCCTTCTTTTACCTTGAAAATCTGAACAGGAAAGATTGGTGTCTCTCCATTTCCAAGCCCATCTTCAGTGGCCTGAAGGATCATTCGGGTCACAAGTCTTGCTGCCGGTGTGATTCCAGTGCCATAATTGATGGAACTGAAGGGCACCTGCGCTCCCGCTCTTGAGTTCATGGTATTGAGGTTGTGAATCAGCGACTGCATAGCTTGGTAGGTGGAACGCTCCATCTTTCTTCGGGCAAGATCAAGGAACTTCCATTCAAAAGAAGATGTGTCACCAGATTGCTCCACTCCAGTCAGATAGATGTGAAACTCATCATAGCTTTCAAACTCTGGAAGAGCACTTTTATCCTCAAGACTTCCAAGAAAAAGTTCTTTTTCTTCTCTAAGGTCTTTCATGATCTTTTGGAAAGATTTTTCTACCCCTTTTGCCATGGCATTATCAAAATTCGGTATAGACTGTCCGCCGTGCATTTCATTCTGATTGGCCTGAAGCGCTATGCAAGCAAGAGCAGCATAACTTTCAATACTTTGAGGTTCCCTTAAAACTCCATGCCCTGTGGAGAAGCCCCCCTTGAACAGTTTATCCAAATCAATCTGACAGCAGGTTTCAGTGAGAAGATAGAAATCCTTGTCATGAATATGAATATCGCCCTCTTCATGGGCTTTTGCCATTTCTTTGGGCAGTACATAGTGGTCAATAAAGTATTTCGAAGACTCCGAACCATACTTCAGCATCATCCCCATGGCGGTATTTCCATCCACATTGGCATTTTCCCGTTTGCCATCATCAGAAGCCGCATCCGTATAGGATAGTTTTTTGAATCTTTCCATGAGATAGTCTCGACTCTCACGTAAACTTGCTCTCTCACTTCTATAAAGAGTGTATGCCTTTGCAGTCCTGTAGACTCCTTCCCGCATCAGTATAAGCTCAACCAGATCCTGAACTTTTTCCACTTCAGGTATTATTCCGGCATCCAAAGAAGATACCACTCGTTCTGTCAGATGATCCAGCTTATCCGCAGTAAGCACTTCTTCAGGCACTTCGCGGTTTGCCTTTTCTATGGCTTCTCTTATTTTAAAGTAATCGAACGGAACTGTGCTTCCATCTCTTTTTCTGATTTCTCTTGGTGTCCATAAAGCTGTACTATGATTAACCATCTTGTTTCCCCATTTCTAAATTTTTAACACACTTTGTATCATAACATGATTCCTTCGTATGTATTTTCTGATTTCATCTGGTCTGCTCTGAAAAAATTCGAATAACAAATGTTTTCACATCTCTACAATAGCTCCCCCTCAGTATTTCTTCTCCATCACCTCACCTTCCTCAAAATAAAAAAACTTGGCAACGCCAAGTTCAAATTCCGAAAAAATCTGATTTTGCTTGACGCGAGCTGTGCTTACCTCTGATGAAGGATCGGACTATAACCGTTGCGCGACAGTGCTGGAATCTCACCAGACTTCACTTTCATCAGACACATATTTAGTTTATACACTACCATATCCGGGTTAAAAGCACAATCCTTGAAACTTTTCTGACTGCTCTTTCCAAGTTCAATATTTGTGTCGATTTCACTTCCCATGAGAAGAAAAAAAGGAGCGAACCTCTATGAAAGCAGGTCGCTCCAATATCTATTTGTTCTTTTCGTCGGCTGCAGTTTTCAACTATACTGCTTTTTTATTTTTTGATGGGCTTTTTTTATATCCAGTCTTGTTTATCTGATTCTTTTTTGAAAAACTCTGTGAAGACTGGTTGGCACCTGATTTTTGCTTCTGTTTCTGCTGTTGATCTTTTCGGTCCACAGGCTTAAATGTTTCATCCACAGAATTAAGCATCTCAAGGGGATACTTATGGTCTTTCACTTCAGGAATCCTCTTGCTGATCAATTTTTCAATATCCCTCAACAGATTAATCTCTGCACTATCACAAAAAGAAAGGGCTATGCCTCCAAGTCCTGCTCTTCCAGTTCTTCCGATTCTATGGACATAGGTCTCAGGAACTTCAGGAAGATCAAAGAGTATCACATGGGAAAGTTCTTCTACATCTATTCCTCGGGCAGCGATATCCGTCGCCACAAGAATTTTCGTCTCTCTGTCTTTAAAATTCTTTAACGCCAGCTGCCTTGCTGTCTGAGACTTGTTTCCATGGATGGCCTGTGCTTTATAGTCCATCTTGACAAGAGCTTTCACAATTTTATCCGCTCCATGCTTCGTTCGAGAAAAAACAAGAACACGGTCCATCTCTAAAGTTTCAAGAAGATTGGTCAGCAGATGGATCTTATTCACCTTATTCACTTTATAAACACTCTGTTCTATAGTGTCTACCGTTGACGCCACTGGAGTAATGGTGACCTTTGAAGGTTTTGATAAAATCGAGTTTGCCAGCACTTCTATTTCTTTTGGCATGGTAGCCGAAAAGAAAAGTGACTGCCTGCTGGAAGGTAGATAGGTGATGATTTTACGGACGTCGTGAAGCATCCCCATATCCAGCATCATATCCGCTTCATCCAGTACAAAATGCTCCACATCTTTCAAAGAAATGAACCTCTGCTGGATCAGATCCAAAAGTCTTCCTGGCGTTGCAACAAGTATATCAATCCCTCTCCCCAGCACTTCAGTCTGTGGATTCTGGGATACACCACCAAAAATAACCGTGGTCTTCAATTTCAGATATTTGCTGTAGGTTTTAAAACTGTCACCGATCTGTATAGCCAGCTCACGCGTAGGTGCAAGAATCAGTGAACGTATTTTTCTTTTTCCTGAGAAGGTCTGTGTTTGGGACAAAGCTTCCAGAATAGGCAGCGCAAAGGCGGCCGTCTTTCCAGTACCTGTCTGAGCGCAGCCAAGAAGATCTTTACCCTCTAAAAGTATTGGTATAGACTGTTCCTGGATTGGTGTGGCATAACTGTATTCTGCCTCTTTCAGCGCTTTCTGAATTGGTATGGATAAATTTAAATCGGTAAATAACATAAGTACTCCTTTTGCAGCATCATATCGTGCTGTAATAATTATTGCATCCTATAAATTCTGGCAAAATCAGAAAAATCATGAAAAAACAGGAACACACAATGCGTTCCTGTACATTGAATCCGATTCATTTCTGATGACCAAAACATAATACTGCTAAGAAGTATACAAATGGTCTCTACCTGAAAAGTTGCTTATAAAAGTATATCACACTTTTTCATTATTTGCTTGATAATTTTTAGTAAACCTTGTTTCCACCTTGTTTCAGGTTGTTTCTCAAAAGACTTTCTTAGAATCCATTTCAGAACATTAGAATTTTTATCAAGAGCATCCGAGAAACCATCTCACGGTTTCTGACAGAACCCTAAACTCCTTACTGCACTCTATTTATCTTTGGTTCTCATCTTCTCAAAAAAATAACTACCATTAATGAACAGTGCGCCTAAAGAAATATATGCTGCGTAGCTGTCTTTCGCGCCATGCATTGTGTAATACTCAAGATAGCTCAGACCACTCTCCAGAGCTTCCTGCCGATAGGATGCTTGAGGCCACAAGATCAACCCGAAGACAACAACACAAAAAACAATGTTCATAACCAGCATCTTTTTCTCTCTCATAAAAGCACTCCTTTATTCATATATCTAATAATATAACACAAACCTTTTATTTTGAATTTAAATATTTTTGATATCTATTCTGATATATTCAATAAAACTGGTGAAACACAGTACATAAAACAGTGGAAAGAACCCATCTTCTCTGATTCTCCATATTTTTATTGATTTTTAAGAAATGCACCGTATAATGTAGTATATACCTTCATGGGGATGTATTGGCTTCGACGGGGGTATGGAGAGCTTGATAAGCGAGTAGAAGGAAGCTGTGGGCCTGCTTTAAAAAACTATGGCGAAAAGATAAACGCAGAAGATAATTTTGCACTAGCAGCTTAGTCTGCTACGTTCTACCTGGGATGTCCGCTGCCTGGGATAGAGCGCCGATTAGCGGAAAAACGAGCCTGAGTAAGCTTTGCCTCAGGAACGGAATAAATGAAGCTACCAACGGCCAAGTCTGCTTGTAAACTAAGCCGGAGGAAATTTTAATTACAAAGCTACACTCGTAGAAAGTCCTGTTCTTCGACTTTCGGACAGGGGTTCGACACCCCTCATCTCCACCAGTGCTATCCATAATAGGAAGCAATCAGAAAAGCCTACCGGCAAGGTAGGCTTTCTTTTTTTGCTATTAATCAGAAACTCCACAGAGAACTCTGTTCCAAGGTATCTATAAATACTTTCTTAATAAAAACATTTCGCCGGAAACATCTATCCCTTCTCTGTCAATGAAATCCAAAAACACCAAGAATTAACAAAATAAAATGTTAATAAATATTTAACTTTTGCATGTTATGGTGTAAAATATCAGTATCAGTAAAATACCCAAACAGGTGGTGATAACATGACACTCTATATCATCGGAGACAGCTTGGTCACAGGATTTGGTGTTGCTAACGGGAAAAGTTGGCTCGACCTTGTTCAGCAAGAATCCACTCAGTCACTGATAAATAAAGGTAATGAAGGCGATACTACTTCTGATATACTCCTCCGATTACATGAGGATGTTATTTCCCATACTCCGGACACCATGTTCATCCTTGCAGGAACGAATGATGCGTTGGCCGGAAGAACAGCCAATACCATCTACAATAATATGCTGCAGATCATAAAAGAATGCATCAACTCGGGCATTGTACCGATTATTATTCTTCCCCCATTTATTCATGTGGAAACAGCAGTGAAGCATCATCCTGACTCCAGGGAGTCCTTCGAAAGTGCTTCTACTACACTGAAAAGATACAGAAGGCTCATCGAAGACTATTGTATTGATGAGAGAATCGATACCATTGACTTTAATAAAGCGTTTATTCTCTCAGATGTGGACCTGGAACCTGAACTGTATTATCTGGATGGGGTTCATTTCACAGAAATGGCCCATAAAAAACTTGCAGATAAGTTTTTATATAAATACAACTACATCCTGGTTCATAAAAACCCAGCAGACTATATCATCAATTATGATACTGTCATTACCACAGACAACTAAAAAGAGGACCCGTAATGATGCGGGTCCTTTTTTTATCCTATTTTTCTTCTTCATCAATCTCAAAGAATATTTCACGGGAATCAAGATTCACATTGGCAACGAGCACTCGAATTTTTTCACCAAGGGCATATTTTTTGCCAGCCCTTTCTCCTATCAGAGTCATATATCTTTCGTCATACACATAATAATCATCATAGAGGCTGGTTATATGGACCAATCCTTCAATGGTGCTTGGAAGCTCCACAAAGAGCCCAAAGTTGGTAACAGAAGAAATGATACCCTCAAACACCTCTCCAATATGCTGCTGCATAAATTCTGCTTTCTTCAGCGCATCCAGTTCTCGTTCTGCATCCACCGCAACTCTTTCCATCTCAGATGCTTGTTTTGATGCCTCAGAAACAAGTGGAATCAAACTTCTGACACGTTTTTCATCGATCTTTCCATGCAGGAACTCTTTGATAATCCGATGAATCATCAGATCTGGATACCTTCTGATGGGCGATGTGAAATGAGAATAATAAGTGGCCGCTAAACCAAAATGTCCAATATTCTCTGGCGCATACCTTGCCTGCATCATACTTCTAAGAAGAAGCTTTGCTAGTACTGGTTCTTCCTTCTTCCCTTCAACCTTCTTCAGCACTTCCTGTAAAGACTTCGGCTGAATGCCTGCATACAGCTTCACTGGATACCCAAGGTTATAGGAAAACTCTGTAAAGGCTTTGAGTTTTTCCTCATCCGGCTCTTCATGCACTCTGTAAATGAAAGGCATGTGAGTCCAGAACATATGCTCTGAGACCGTCTCATTGCATACAAGCATAAACTCTTCAATGACTTTATTGGATATTTCACGAGGATAAAGAGAAACATCCACTGGTTTTCCTAGCTTATCCAGTGTGATTTTGCTTTCAGGAAAATCAAACTCTATGGCACCACGCTTTTCCCTTTTCTTTTCAAGGATTTTCTGCAAATCTCTCATGTCTTCAATCATAGGAACGAACTCCTGATACTTAGCAAGGGATTCATTCATCTCACCCTGCAGTACTTTTGTGACATCTTCGTAAGTTGCCCGGAGCTTTGATTCTATGACAGACTCATAAATTTCATGTTCTACCACTTTCCCCTGAGCATCAATGATCATATCACAGCTGAGTGCCAGTTTTGCTTCAAAGGGGTTCAGCGAGCAGAGACCATTGGATAACTTCTCAGGAAGCATGGGTATCACAAGATCCAGCAGATAAACAGAAGTTGCTCTTTTGAATGCTTCTTTATCCAGCGGTGTGTTTTCCTGGACATAGTGTGATACATCCGCTATATGAACACTAAGCTTGTACATTCCATTTTCAAGCTTTACCACAGATATCGCATCATCCAAGTCTTTCGCATCTGCTCCATCGATGGTCATGATCTTTTCACCACGCAGATCCCGTCTTTTGGAAAATTCTTTTTCGTCCGCAACTTCTGAAAGTGAATCTGTATAGGTGAGCACTTTTGGTGGAAATGCTTCAGGAAGGTTGAATTTCTTCACCACCGTCAGGATGTCTACTCCTTTGTCTCCCTTTTTTCCTAAGATCTCAACGATAATTCCTTCAGGATTTCTGCCTTTCTCAGGCCACTTGGTGATTTCAACCACAACCACATCCCCAGTCTCCGCAAAATTACGGTTGCTTTTTGAGATGAAAACATCATGCTGCAGTTTCTGATCCTCTGGGCTGACAAATCCGAAGGCTTTCGTCTGTTCATAGACACCAATGATCTTGCTGTTTTTTCTTTCCAGAACTTCTAGAATCTCACCTTCTGCACGCTTTGTTCCAGCATTCTCACGAATCAGCTTCACCTGAACCTTATCTCCGTTCATTGCCGTTTTCAGCGCATTCTCAGGAACGAAAATGTCCCCTTTCCCTTCTCCGCGGAAGACAAATCCGAAGCCTCTCTTATTTACATCAATTCTGCCCACATAAACTCCATAGCGTTCAGGCAGAACAATCTTCTCTTTTTTGATCTTCAGAAGAGCGCCTTCTTTCAGAAGTCCCTCCACGGTATTTCTAAGCAGTTTTTTGTCCTGTTTCTCTACACCTAATACTTGTGCCATCTCATCTATCGTCATAGGACGGTACTGATGGTCACTGACCATGGCCAGAATTTTTTCCACTAACATATATGCCCTCCAATCTATTGATTCCTTTGTTTTAATCTATTTATCTTTAGTATACAGAAAAAGTGTGAACGATGTTCGATATTTTTTTGGAATCCTTTATAACACTTCATTATTTTACGAAGTATTTACATATTTATTCCACAAATGATCAAAAAAACAGCGATCATCCCGAAAAAAGCCGGGATATACCCGGCATGGATCTCAGCTTCTATGAAACAATCAGCTTCAGCAATATCCCACCATACTCCACAATGACGGGGGCAAACACAAGTGCTACGATAGACATCAGCTTGATGAGTATATTCATGGAAGGACCGGATGTGTCCTTGAAGGGGTCTCCCACTGTGTCACCAACGATCCCTGCCGTATGGGCTTCACTTCCCTTTCCACCATGTTCTCCAGACTCAATATACTTCTTTGCATTGTCCCAAGCACCACCGGCGTTGGACATCATAATAGCAAGAAGAACTCCAGTGACAACAGCTCCAGCAATAAGTCCTCCAAGGGTCTCGGCTCCAAGAAAAAGCCCCACCCCCACAGGGATGACCACAGCCAGCACACCAGGAAGAATCATCTCCCGAAGCGCAGCTTTTGTGGAAATAGCTACACATCTGTCATAATCCGGCTTTCCTGAGCCGTCCATGATGCCATCGATTTCTTTGAACTGCCTTCTTACTTCCATGACCATTTCATTGGCTGCTTTTCCAACAGAGTTCATAGTAAGTGCAGCAAAAAGAAACGGAAGCATTCCACCGATAAGGAGTCCTATTAGAGTCAATGGATTCAGAAGATTGATGCTGGATAACTCTACACTTTCTGCGTAGGAAGCAAAAAGAGAAAGTGCGGTTAGTGCTGCTGAGCCAATGGCAAATCCTTTTCCCATGGCTGCAGTAGTGTTGCCTACTGAATCCAGTTTATCGGTGATTTCACGCACTTCAGGTGGAAGGTCCGCCATCTGTGCAATTCCCCCAGCATTGTCCGCTATGGGGCCATAAGCATCCACTGCAACGGTAATCCCTGTTGTAGACAGCATGCCCACTGCCGCTAGAGATATTCCATAAAGCCCCATGGTTGGATCCTCATGGCCACCCATAACGAAGTAAGATATCAGAATGCCGAACACAATTAGAATTGTAGGTACCATGGTAGAGAACATCCCAACACCAAGTCCTGAAATGATATTGGTCGCAGATCCTGTTACTGAATCCAGCGCTATAGTTTTCACGCTCCTGAAGTCTGCCGAGGTGTAGACTTCCGTGATTCTACCGATTAAGATTCCGATGAGGAGACCAGCCGTTACTGCAAAAAATGCATTATAGGAATCCAGCACTACTTTACTTAAAATAAAGGTGCCCACCATAACAATAAGGCCGGCCGTATAGGTTCCAGTATTTAGTGCTTTTTGCGGATTCTCTCCGCTCGCCTTTGTCGCTATGACGATACCAATAATTGAAGCTAGGATGCCTATGGATGAGAGGACCAGTGGAAAAACAGCTCCATACTGTTCAAGCACTAAGTAGCCAAGGGTTACTGAGGAAATGATGGAGCCCACATAGGATTCAAAAAGATCAGCTCCCATACCAGCTACATCCCCCACATTGTCTCCGACATTATCTGCTATGACAGCAGGATTCCGGGGGTCATCCTCTGGAATATGTGCTTCTACCTTTCCCACAAGATCCGCACCAACATCGGCAGCTTTGGTAAAGATTCCTCCGCCCACTCTGGCAAATAATGCAATAGAAGACGCACCCAAGGCAAATCCTGTAAGAGGAACAGCATCCTCCGAAAAAATTATCAATAAAAACCCGATACCAATAACCCCTAATCCCACAACGCACAGTCCCATGACTGCTCCACCAGAAAACGCGATACGAAGAGCTTTATTCTGGCTATGGCGTGCTGCTTCTGCCGTTCGCACATTGGCTTTCGTTGCAACCACCATACCAAAAAACCCGGCTAAGATTGAAAAGACCGCACCCACAACGAAAGCGAAAGCAGAACGGAGATCCACTGCAAAAATCAGAATAAAAAAAACAGCAGTGATGAATAAACTGAGATATTTGTATTCACTCTTTAGAAAAGCCAAAGCTCCCCTATGAATGTACTCAGAAATCTCTTTCATTCGTTCAGATCCGCTGTCCTGTTTTCTGATGTGCATCGTCAGCAAAAAAGCCCAGAAAATCGAAAATACCCCAACAACCCCTGTCACAAGAAAAACCGTTTCCATAACATACCCCCATATTATTATGATCTATGACTTCTCATGTCCCAATGGTATTATAAATTTTCTAAAAATTCAATAAGTTTATTTAGAAAATCCTCATGAAGAGGCAAATTTTCCATACTGTAGGTGGCAAGATTCCCTTCGCGGTCTTCTGGTGACTCTTTCAGAATATGGTTCATTCCCTCGATTATCTTCAACGTTCCTTGAGATGAAGCATGAAATAGAACAGAAGCATCTGTCACTGGCACCTGCAAATCTCGATTTCCATGCAGAATCAGTACTGGCTTATCAATTTTCTTCATGAGACTTTCAGGATCATATGCAAACCAGGAAATGAGATAAGGCTGTACCGATGGTCTGAATAGTGAAAACAAAGAGACAGGAACCTTAGGAACCTCTACTCCATTTTTTAGAGAAGCAACTATAGGTTCTGCAAGGTCCGCTAGATTCTGATCGGAAGATTTCAGCTGATTTAATATGAGCTCATCTGCAGGTAGCGCGGACCCAGATACAAGAATCAGCGCATCATAAAGAGGCTCCTTTGTCATAGCCGCTTCTGCGATTAACGCACCTTCACTATGTCCCAATAGAATGAGTCTGGAAAATCCAAGGGACTTCAGTCCTTTTGAAATCCTCACAACATCCTCAATAGCAAGATCGAAAGTTAGGTCGCTTTCTTTCTTCACAAGATCCCGGCTTTCTCCAATGCCTCGTTTGTCATACCGCAGCGTCGCATATCCGTTTTCTGCAAGAGCTTCTGCAAGAAGCTTTAGATGATTATTTCCTTGAGTCTGCGGGTTGTTCCCATTGCGATCAGTAGGTCCTGATCCTGGGACAAGTATCACTACAGCTTCTATAATCCTGTCTGTTGGATACATCACTACGCCATGCAATGTCCCTTCCTGAACCTGTAGTGCAAATGGTTCCTCTGGAAACAAACTTTTCGCATCCTCTTTCTCTTCCTTTCCACAAGCAGTTAAAATCAGAAGACTCAACGCAAAAGCGGATAAAATTGATTTCGTTATGTTCATACCTTGCCTCCCCCAACGCAAAAATGCTGCCCGAAGGCAGCATTCATCACTAAATCATATTCATTGCTATGGTATTAATTGCAAACAAGATCGCAGTAATCACAGTAAGCTTCTTCAGGAAAGCTTCCCCGGTTCTTCCACGGTTTTTGCTGAAGAATGAGTCCTGTGAGCTTCCACCTGTAAGACCCTTCAGTCCGTCAGACTTGCTCTGCTGCATTAAGACCAGCGCAATCATAATAATGGCCAGAATAAATTCCACAATAATCAAAACAGTTTCCATACAATCCCTCCTGATTCGCTAACATCTTATTCTAGCATACTTCTTCTTCAGCCACAATAAGAGGATAACATTCCATGTGATTTCTCTCTCCTATAATACCATAAAAGTCTTCTACCTCATAGATTTTCCAGAAAATAACAGAGGTGCTTTCAAAAGAAAGCACCTCAGACTATTTAGATTACAATACTACTTCTTCAGGTTGAAGAATCCGTTCAGACCTCTGTACTGAGCTACTTCATCCAGTTCTTCTTCGATTCTAAGAAGCTGGTTGTACTTCGCAACTCTTTCACTTCTGGCAGGAGCACCTGTCTTGATCTGGCCTGCATTCAGAGCAACAGCCAGGTCAGCGATGGTAGCATCTTCAGTTTCTCCGGATCTATGGGAGATGACTGCAGTGTATCCAGCTCTGTTTGCCATTTCAATTGCATCCAGTGTTTCTGTCAGGGAACCAATCTGGTTCAGCTTGATCAGAATGGAGTTTGCAACGCCTCTTTCGATACCCATCTTCAGTCTTTCTACATTAGTAACGAACAGATCGTCACCAACAAGCTGAATCTTGCCGCCAAGCTTTTCTGTGATCAGCTTCCAGCCTTCCCAGTCTTCTTCAGCCATTCCATCTTCGATGGAGATGATTGGGTACTTTTCAACCAGTTCAGCATAGTAGTCTACCATTTCAGCTGGTGTAAGCTTTCTGCCTTCACCCTTCAGGTTGTACATACCATCTTCGAAGAATTCGGAAGAAGCTGGGTCCAGAGCAATGAACATATCCTTGCCTGGTGTGAATCCTGCTTTTTCAATGGCTTCAATGATAACCTGAATGGCTTCTTCATTGGAGTTCAGGTTTGGAGCGAATCCACCTTCATCACCAACACCTGTAGCAAGTCCCTTGTTCTTCAGAATACCCTTCAGAACATGGTATGTCTGTGAGCACATCTGAATAGCCTGGGAGAAGCTTTCAGCTCCTAAAGGCATAATCATGAATTCCTGAAGATCCACGTTGTTGTCTGCATGGGATCCACCGTTGATGATGTTCATCATTGGCGCTGGAAGTGTCTTAGCGTTCACACCACCGATATACTGGTATAGTGGAAGACCAAGGGATCCTGCTGCTGCCTTAGCTACTGCAAGGGATACTCCTAAGATTGCATTTGCTCCAAGGTTTCCCTTGTTCTTTGTTCCGTCCAGCTCAATCATCAGCTTGTCGATCATTACCTGATCAAATACGTTGAGTCCAATGATTTCAGCAGCGATTGTGTCATTAACATTTTCTACTGCCTTCAGAACACCCTTTCCACCAAACACAGCCTTGTCTCCATCTCTCAGCTCAACAGCCTCGAACATACCAGTGGAAGCTCCTGATGGAACAGCTGCGCGTCCTACAGTACCATCTTCCAGATATACTTCCACTTCAACTGTTGGGAATGCTCTGGAGTCCAGAATCTGTCTTGCGACAACATCAATAATTTCTACGTAGTTTTTCATGAATGAATTCCTCCTTGGAATCGAATATATTTTTTGTTGGTTACTTGGTAAGTAGAGATTGCCCTGTCATTTCTGCAGGAATCTCAAGACCCATCTCTTCCAGCATGGTAGGCGCTAAATCAGCAAGCTTGCCACCTTCCATGAGTTTCTTCTCTGGATTGTTGGTCACATAAATAAGAGGTACTGGATTTGTTGTATGGGCAGTCATTGGCCCTCCAGTAACATAATCGATGAGCTGCTCTGCATTACCATGGTCTGCTGTGACAAACACCGTTCCATTCTTCTCAAGAACCTTGTCGATGACTCTTTTCATGAATGTGTCGATATTTTCCAGAGCATTCACCACCGCTTCCATGACACCGGTATGACCTACCATGTCTGGATTCGCATAGTTTAGAATCACAAGACCGTAATCTTCATTATCCATTGCCTCGCAAACTTTCTCAGTGATGCCTTCTGCACTCATTTCTGGTTTCAGATCATATGTGGCAACCTTTGGTGAAGCCACAAGCACACGCTCTTCTCCTACATTCGGAATTTCCACGCCACCATTGAAGAAGAAAGTTACATGAGCGTACTTTTCAGTCTCAGCAATTCTGAGCTGCTTGATGCCTTTATCTGCCACATACTTCCCTAAAGTGTTGTCGAAATTCGTTGGCAGATATGCCACATGTACATTTTCCAGTGTGTTGTCATACTGGGTCAGTGTCACATAAGTAAGGTCCAGTTTTTCTCTTTCAAAACCTGTGAACACTGTATCATTCAGCGCTCTTGTCATTTCTCTTCCACGGTCTGGTCTGAAATTGTAGAAAATGACAGAATCACCATTCTTGATGGTGGCTGTTGGGTTTCCTTCTGTTCCAATCACAGTAGGCAGTACGAATTCGTCTGTCACGCCACCTGCATAAGTATCTGCCATGCAAGCTTCAGCGGATTCCTTGTATTCTCCCTTGCCATACACAAGAGCATTATAGGCTTTTTCAACTCTTTCCCATCTGTTGTCTCTGTCCATAGCGTAGTAACGTCCGCTGACGGTCGCTATCTTACCAACACCAACCTCTGTAAAATACGCTTCCAGCTCTTTGACAAACTCGATACCGGAGGTTGGAGATACGTCTCTGCCGTCCATGAATCCATGAACATAAACACGGGTTAACCCTTTATCTTTTGCAAGCTTCACCAGTGCTTTGATGTGATCAATGTGGGAGTGAACTCCTCCATTGGACAAGAGCCCTAGAAGGTGAAGATCTCCACCATTTTTTATCGCATTGTCAACAGCGAGATTCAGGTTCTCATTGTTGAAAAAATTTCCTGTCTTGATTTCGTGGGTGATTTTTGTCAGTTCCTGGAAGATGATTCTTCCGGCACCGATATTCATATGGCCTACTTCTGAGTTTCCCATCTGTCCTTCAGGAAGACCCACCGCAAGACCTGAAGCCTCTATGGTAGTATGTGGATAGTTTTCCCAGTAGTAGTCAAAATTAGGAAGATTTGCAGCTTTCACTGCATTTCCCAGGGTATTGTCTGTTAAGCCGAATCCGTCCAGGATCATCAGCATTACAGGTTTCTTCATGAATATTCCTCCAGTTTGTCTTTAGATCGCAGGGAAGAGTTCATTCTTCCCTGCGCTTGGAAGCTTTGCTTCTTCACAATCGTAGACTTAGAATTTTACAATCTTTGAAAAATCGTCTGCTAACAGGCTGGCTCCACCAACTAGTGCGCCATCGATATCAGACATGCCCATCTGCTCTTTGATGGTGCTTGGCTTTACAGAACCGCCATATTGAATACGAACCGCAGCTGCAATTCCAGCTCCGTAAAGAGTGCCCACCATTTCTCTAATCTGTCCAATGGTCTCATTGGCCTGCTCACTTGTGGCAGTCTTTCCAGTACCGATGGCCCAGATTGGCTCATAAGCAATCACTGTATCCTTCGCATCTTCAGGACTCACTTCAAAAAAAGCTTTGTTGATCTGATTTTCAATCACATCTTTAGTGGTTCCATTTTCTCTTTCTTCCAGAGATTCTCCCACACAGAGAATTGGCTTCAGACCATGTCTGTAAGCTGTTTTCAGTTTCATGTTCACAGTTTCGTCTGTTTCATTGAAGTACTGTCTTCTTTCAGAGTGTCCGATGATGACATATTCCACTCCGAGAGCTGTCAGCATCGCAGGTGCGATTTCACCGGTGAAAGCTCCTTTCTCTTCGAAATGCATATTCTGTGCACCAACTTTAACATTAGTGCCTTTCAGTTCTTCCACAAGTGCAGGAAGCTGAATGTAAGGAGCACAGATGACAACATCTGCTTCTGCATCCTTAACCAGTTCTTTCAGTTCTTTTGCAACTTTCACCGCTTCTTCCACAGTGTAGTGCATTTTCCAGTTACCAGCAATAATTGGCTTACGCATTATGTCGCCTCCTCTATTTATCGTTCAGAGCTGCAATACCAGGAAGAACCTTGCCTTCCAGGAACTCAAGTGATGCGCCGCCTCCAGTAGAGATATGGCTCATCTTGTCACCAAATCCAAGAATATTGACAGCTGCAGCAGAGTCTCCTCCACCGATGACTGTGGTCGCATCCGCTTCTGCCATAGCTTCCGCTACTGCGATGGTTCCCTTGGCGAAATTCTCAAACTCGAAAACGCCCATTGGTCCGTTCCAGATAACGGTTTTCGCGCCCTTTACCGCATCTGCGTAAAGCTTCGCAGACTTAGGTCCAATATCAAGTCCCATATATCCTTCAGGAATATTCTGGTCTTCTGTTGTTACAGGTTCTGCATCTGCACTGAACTTATCCGCAACCACATTATCCACTGGAAGAAGAAGCTCAACGCCTTTTTCCTTGGCTTTGTCCATCATATCCTTTGCATAATCCACTTTATCTTCTTCCAGAAGAGAAGTGCCTACGGTATATCCCATAGCCTTCAGGAATGTGTAGCTCATACCGCCGCCAATGATGAGGGTATCCACTTTATCCAGAAGCGCATTGATGACATTGATCTTATCTGAAACTTTCGCTCCACCAAGAATGGCAACGAATGGTCTTACTGGCTTGTTTACCGCTTCTCCCAGGAACTTCAGCTCCTTGTTGATGAGATATCCGGCAACGGCCGTGTCTACAAACTGTGTTACACCTTCAGTGGAAGAATGTGCTCTATGTGCAGTACCGAAAGCATCATTCACATACACATCACAAAGCTCGGCAAGATCTTTGGAGAAAGCTTCTCCATTCTTACTTTCCTCTGCTCTGAATCTGGTGTTTTCCAGAAGAACCACGTCTCCGTCCTTCATTTCTGAAACTGCTTTACGTGCATTCGCACCTACCACTTCATCATCTGCTGCAAAAACCACTTCCTTCTCAAGAAGTTCAGATAGTCTCTTCGCAACTGGAGCAAGTGTGAACTTGGCATCTGGTCCCTTTGGTTTTCCAAGATGGGAACAGAGAATGACTCTTCCACCATTGTCCATGAGATACTTGATGGTTGGTAGTGCGCCTAAGAGTCTATTTTCATCGGTGATGGTTCCGTCTTTCAGCGGTACGTTGAAGTCGCATCGGACCAGTACTTTCTTGCCGGATACCTTTATGTCTTCAATGGTCTTTTTGTTATAACTCATTCTTTTCACCTCGAATTTTATTACACCTTGAAAAGGTCTGGCCCCATAGCCAAGACTATTCGACCAGACCTTTCTGTTTTAAATGTTACTCAGCGTCTACCTTTGCTGCATAAGCAACCAGGTCTACCAGCTTGTTGGAATAACCCCATTCGTTGTCATACCAGGATACAAGCTTTACAAAGTTGTCGTTCAGGGAGATTCCTGCGTCTGCATCGAAAATGCTGGTTCTTGGGTCATGGATGAAGTCTGTGGAAACCACAGCATCTTCGGTGTATCCAAGGATACCCTTCAGTTCATTCTCAGAAGCTTCCTTCACAGCAGCCTTGATTTCTGCATATGTTGCTGGCTTTTCCAGTCTGCAGGTAAGATCTACTACTGAAACGTTGATGGTAGGAACTCTGAAGGACATACCTGTCAGCTTGCCGTTCAGTTCTGGGATAACCTTTCCTACTGCCTTAGCAGCACCAGTGGATGATGGAATGATGTTAGCAGCCGCAGCTCTTCCACCTCTCCAGTCCTTCTTGGAAGGTCCGTCAACAGTCTTCTGTGTAGCTGTTGTGGAGTGAACAGTAGTCATAAGACCTTCAACAATACCAAACTTGTCGTTGATCACCTTAGCTAGAGGAGCCAGGCAGTTTGTTGTACAAGAAGCATTGGAGATTACTGTCATATCCTTTGTGTAGCTCTTGTTGTTAACGCCCATGACGAACATTGGAGCGTCAGCTGAAGGTGCGGAAATAACAACCTTCTTAGCGCCACCCTTCATGTGAGCGGATGCCTTGTCGATGGTGGTGTTGATTCCGGTACATTCAAGAATATACTCAGCTCCTACACTCTTCCAGTCGATGTTTCCAGCTTCCATTTCAGAGAAAATCTTTACAGTTTCTCCATTGACGATGAGGCTGTGGTTTGCTTCGTCCACTTCAACAGTTCCTGTGAACTGTCCGTGTACGGAATCATACTTGATCATGTATACCATGTAGTCTAAATCGATGAAAGGATCATTGATTCCTACCACTCTTACTTCTGGATTCTCTAGAGCTGCTCTGAACGCAAGTCTACCAATTCTACCAAAACCATTAACACCTACTAAAACTTCTGCCATTTTTAACTCTCCTCCTAAAATATGTTTATTTATTTAAAACTCATTATATTGAGATTTTAATATCGATACGATTTTTCTTGCAGCACCCTCATCTGTAATGAGGACTGCATTGTCATTTTTCAATCGGACTGCTTCAATGGCTTCCGCCTTTGATGAGCCCCCAGTTACTGCAATAAGATGCCTTACCTTGCCGAAATCATCCAAAGATACACCTACAGAATTGATCTTCCTGATGACCCTACCACTTTTTCCGAAATAAGCACCAAAGGCTTCACCTACAGCACCATCCACCATGAGTTCAGAGATTTCATCCTCTGACAGACCTCTGCGTTTTGCCATCTTGTCCGCTCTGCCAATGCCAAGAACAACAATTTGCGCTTTCCGTATGAGATCCACCACTTCTTTGATCTCACGCTCTTTTAAGAGTACTTCCAGTGACTCACTGCTCAAATTATCTGGCACATTCAGAAGCTTGTATCCTGCATTCACTTTCTCAGCTAACGCAGCTACTACATTATTCGACTGAATATCCAGTATTTTTCCTAGGCTTCCTCGTGCAGGAACGATGAGATTATCTCTGAAATCCATTTTGGGGAAGCTGGTCACCATTTCTTTGATGGTGCTTCCGCCTGTGAGTGCAATGACATCTTTGCTTCTAATGACACTGGATAAGTATAGAGCTGCGACATTTCCCAGCTCTCTTTTCACATTTGGATCCTTATCAGAGTCTCCGGGAACCACGATGATTTTCTGATAGCCCAGGTCTCTCTTCAGCACAGTCTCCATATCATCCAAACCTTTGATTTCAGAAACCAAAGCCCTCAGATTGTTCAGCATATCAATGCCTTTCTCTGTTAAACTGACCCCAGGCAACGACACATCAATGAAGTCCATGGACTTTAAGAAATCCAGATCTCCACGTACGGTTCGTTCTCCCAGTTCCAGCTTTTGGGACAAGGTTCGTCTTCCAATGGGCTGATGATTGAAAATGGTCCTTAAAATGTTGTAGCGTCTTTCGAGCAAAGCAGTGGCTTCAGGAATAATCTTCTGCTGAATTTTTAAGTAACTATTCACCTGAATTCACCCCTGTACTTTTTTGTCCCACCATATCCATTTTTGTCCCACAGGTACATTATACTCCATACACTCTTATTTTAAAATAGATTTATGTAAAAAAAGAGAAGAATACTGTAAACAAATCATTAACTCTCCGCGCATATTATGAATGGACTTGAAACGCAAGGATTTAGTGCCTTTTCATCAGGATTTCCCAAACCTGAATGCATCACGGACTGGAATACATATTTGTTCCACGGAAGTTATACTGCACTTAGTAGTTCTACTAGCAGGCAACTCTGTGATATAATAAGACCAATTAAATTTTACACAATTGGAGACTGTGAAGCCTCTTCATCTGAATATCAGGAGGTCAATATATGATGAATCATGAAAACAACACAGAACATACAAAAACAACGATGCTGATCTTTGGGGGAACAGGGGACCTGACTCACAGAAAGCTGATACCAGCACTGTATCAGCTCGAGATCAACGGGTTTCTCCCTGAGGATTTTAAAGTCATTTCCATCGGGCGAAGAGACAAATCCTCAGTAGAATACCGCAGTGAGATTTTAGAATCCACCAGGAAGTTTTCCTCGAGGAACTTTGAGGAAGAAAGTTATGAGGAGTTCTCTAAAAAGGTATCCTATTTCAAATTGAAGTTTGAAGATGCGGAAGACTACAAAGAGTTGAAAAGCCTCCTTGAGCAGTCCAATAAGGGCGAAAACAAAGAGAACAGCTATCTTTTCTATCTTGCAGTTTCTCCCGATTACTTCAGCGAAATCGTGCACCAGCTGGAGAACAGCGGTATCAGAGAAATGGACTCAGCATGGCAGAGGCTTGTCATCGAAAAACCTTTCGGTCAGGATCTTTCCAGTGCTGAAAAACTCAACGCTTCCATTTCAGAAGTGTTCGAAGAAAAAGACATTTATCGAATCGATCATTATGTGGCAAAAGAAATGATCCAGAACACTCATATGCTGAGGTTCCAGAACGCTATCTTCGAATCCATCTGGAACAGGCACCACATAAACAATGTTCAAATTACCGTACTCGAAAAAGAAGGCGTGGGCACTCGAGGAGGATACTATGACCATACAGGTGCACTGAGGGATATGGTTCAGAACCATTTGCTGCAGCTTTTGGCAGTCACTGCAATGGAGCCCCCAAAATCACTGGATGCGGATGATGTGCGCAACGAGAAGGTCAAAGTCTTTGAAAAACTGGTGCCTTTCCAGCCTGATACTCTAAACGAGCAGCTGATTCTTGGCCAGTATTCTGGATACAAAAAAGAAGATAAGGTCTCAGCGTCCTCTCAAACAGAAACACTGGTGGCCACCAAGGTCTACATTGACAATGAGCGGTGGAAAGGTGTGCCTTTCTATCTACTCACTGGAAAAGCTTTAAAGAACAAAACCGCTCAGATCACCATAGAGTTTAAGAAAAGCAGTCTTTATGGTGAAGAAAAAGACAGTGAGCCAAATATTCTGGAAATCAAAATCCAGCCTGATGAAGGCATCACCCTTCATCTTAATGTAAAGAAACCTGGTGTGGTGGATCAGATGGCCATGGTGGAAATGGATTACTGCCAAAGCTGTCTCTATCTGTTCAACTCTCCTGATTCTTATGAAAAACTCATTTTAGATGCTCTACATGGAGACTCTACTCTATTCACAAGATGGGATGAGCTTCAGCTCACCTGGAAGTATGTAGATGCCATATTCAGCACTTTAGGCGAGGATCGCACCTCATATCTGGAATCCTATGAAATGGAGTCCAACGGCCCTGAGTCTCTGGATACGTTCATACATACTGGTGCGAAGAAATGGTGGTACCGGAATCGGGAATATTAGACAAAACAAAACAGCTGCACCAAGCAGCTGTTTTATTTTGTTCACTTTTTTCAGTTTTTATCTAGTGCAGTGTAAGTTCAGGCATAGATATCGTCGTAACCACAGGTTCTCCATCCTTGTGGGAGAACTCAGCAAAGTCATAACGATACGTAAACCCAAGTTTATCTTTCATAACCACCGCAAGACGTATCTGATCCAGCTTTGTTGCTTTCACAGAAAGACTTCCCACGCTTCCTTCATAAACAATTGCATCAGGGATTTCCGTGGTCGATTTGGATAAGTCTCCCCGCTCCATGATGACTCCATTTTTTTCAAGGATATACTCTGAGCGTACAAGCTCCCAGTCTTTTTTCGCAGAACTCATCAGCTCTGTGCTGAAGGACAAATTCAGTTCTTCTCTTTCACTATTATAGGAAGAGTTGAAATCCAATAGATTGAATGAGGTATCTGCAATGTAGGTCTTATAAAGTTCAGGTTCATTGACAAGATTCTCAATCCTCTTCTCTCCATACTTCTCCACCATGAGATCAATACGGATGGGTTCCAGAACATTGACTTCACGGTCCACAGAATATGTGGTGTCATTGAGGAGGTGAGCCTCCATAAGCACAGCTTCCCGGTCTCCTGACTCAATGGAAGCATAGACACTGGCACTTGGATCCATGGTTCTAAGTTTGAACTCTATATGAAGAAGCGCAGTTTTTTCCTCTTCATCCACCAAATCAGATATTGTCCAGTTGACATCCTCTAATATAGATTCTACATGACCACCAACCTTCATGGCGTCTTCCACCAGAGTGTCGATGTTGTCCTCCAGATATTTGATCCGATTGGTATTGATGTTCACTTGTTTATTCGCGCTCCACACCACCTGAAGCAGCACCACATTAATCAGAATTGAAATCCCTAGAAAAACCGACATACCAGTCAGAATATGCTTATATCGCATGCTTTGCCCCCTTGTACTGTACGCTGCCCAAAGCGCACAGTCTCACTCTGTCCATCATTTCAGCAATAACTCCAGATTATCATAGATAATCATCTGTTTCTCCCATTATTTTAGCTGATTTTTGTCAGTAATTCTACCAGTTTCTTATAATATGCTTAATTTTTAGTAAGAAACTGTAATTCTTTGATTTTTATAGGTGTCATCCTCAATGAGATCTACAACTGCAGAGGCGAAATCCTCCATGCTGATGAAGGATCTCCCTTGTTCATCCATGAGAAGGTGATCATCCTCACCGATTCTGTACTTTCCTGTTTTCTCGTCCGCTTCAATGGTTTCCGCTGGACTTACATTAATCCAGTCAAACTTCTTTCCTTCGAGGTTTTTATAAATGTCCAACGCTCTTTTGTGAATATCAGAAATGGGCTTCACAAAATCAGGAAACCCTTCTTTTTCCATAAGCATTCTGCCGTCGGGTAAAAGAAGACTTCCTGCGCCTCCTACTGTGATCAGCTTCTTCACCGCTGCCTTTTCTGCCACTTTGATCAGATTCTCCGTAGCTGTGAGAAAACTCTCCAGATCGTTGGGGTCTGGACTGATGGCGCTGATGAGCACCTCATTCTCCAGTGCCATCACATGGCCTGAAATCACTTTCTCATTCATAATGTCACCCTCACATCCGATGATCAGTGTGCTTCCGGGCAGATCAAAAGCATTTCTTGAAATCGCTGTGATGACATAGCTTCTTTCGATGAGTTCCATAAGAATTCTGGACCCTATTTGTCCTGTGGCACCTAGTATTGCTATCTTTTCCATATTTTCCTCCAACTTAACCTGCATAAACTGCAGTGTATTTTAAATTTTACACAATTATATTGTAAGACATTTTTATCGTCTTAGCAAATCCAGCAGACTCATTATGTCAGATTTCTCATCCAGTTTCTTTGATATGAGTCAAAAATTAAGAGAGAAGGGCCACCTTTTCTCACGGTTTTCCCTTCTCTCTTTCTCTTTTGTTATAACTTATAGAGGCTTATGGACGTTCCTTCAATATCCATGGACAGTATACGAAGATACGCAGACATCTTATCTAAACTTGTCATCAGTTCCACCTTTGATTCTATGGCTGCTCTTCTGATTCTAAAACCATCTCGTTTCACATCATTGCCTTTGGTAGGAGTATTGAGAATCATATCTAGTTTCTGCTGCTCGATGAGATCAAGGATGGACGGTTTTTCTTCGTTCAGTTTATGAACAAGCTCTGATTCAATCCCCCACTCATAAAGTTTTCTTCTTGTACCCTCTGTGGCGTAAAAACAGAATCCTAGAGTCTTCATCATTCTGGCCAGGGGCTCAAATTTTTCCTTGTCTGCGTCTCCAAGGGTGACTGCAATGTTTTTTCGTTCAGTCCTCAACTTGATGCCAGCCCCTAGAAATCCTTTGTACAGAGCTTCCTCCAAGGTATGGCCAGCCCCGAGCACTTCTCCAGTGGAACGCATCTCCGGCCCCAGGGAAGCTTCCACTTGGGGTAATTTCTCAGTGGAAAACACTGGTACTTTCACCGTGAAATTTTCTGTTTCAGGATAAAGATCCACGCCATAAGGCATCTCTTTCAGTTTTCGTCCGAGCATCACTTCTGTTGCAATGGCTATGACTGGAAGGCCAGTGACTTTTGTCATATATGGCACAGTCCTGCTGGCTCTTGGATTCACTTCGATGATGTAAAGCTCCTCCCCTTTTACAATGAACTGCAGATTCATCATCCCTACGATATTCAATGCCTTGGATAAAGTTCTTACCACCTGAAGAACCTTTTCTTTCATCTCCAAAGACACACTTACTGGTGGATAGATGCTGACACTGTCTCCTGAATGGACCCCTGCATGCTCCAGATGTTCCATGATTCCTGGCACCAGGATGTCTTCTCCATCACAAATAGCATCCACCTCCAGTTCCATACCATCAATATACTGATCGATGAGCACTGGTGTCTTCTGGTCTTTCATAAAGGCATTCTTCAGATAGTAGTTCAGTTCCTCTTCCCCATGACAGATTTCCATCCCCTGTCCTCCCAGGACATAGGAGGGCCGGACAAGAACAGGATATCCTGCTTCATGTGCAAATGCGTCCCCTTGCTCCACATTCCAGACTCCTTTTCCTATAGGCCGTTTAATGGCATACTGTTCCAGTATCGCCTCAAACTTCTCTCTATCCTCCGCAGCATCAATGGCTTCAGGTGCCGTGCCTAAGATGGGCACATCTTTTTCCAAAAGGAATTTTGACAGTTTCACCGCGGTCTGTCCACCAAACTGCAGAATCACACCTTCAGGCTGTTCCAGTGAGATGATATTATAGACTTCTTCTTCTGTCAGCGGTTCGAAATAGAGTTTGTCTGAAATATTGAAGTCCGTACTGACCGTTTCAGGATTGCTGTTCACAAGAATTGTTTCATAGTTGAGGTTCTTTAACGCTTTTATGGCATGGACACTGGAATAGTCAAATTCAATGCCCTGACCGATTCGGATGGGTCCAGAACCAATGACCATGATTTTCTTTCTTCCCGATGGCTGCGATTCTGTCACCTGATCATATGTGGAGTAGTAATAAGGCGTCCTTGCATCAAACTCTCCAGCACAGGTATCCACCATTTTATAAGCCGGATGAATGCCCCACATCATTCTCATTTCATAAATCTCATTGGGTGAGGTTTTGATGAGATCCCCAATCCCTTTGTCAGAAAACCCTTTCTGCTTGAGATTCCTCAGGATATCCTCTGTGATGTCCTCCTTCTTCATGGATTCCAGCTGCTCCTCTAATTTTACAATCCCTTGGATTTTATGGAGAAAATACCGGTCAATTCCAGTTTCCTGAGAGAGCTTCAGTATATGCATCCCTCTTCTTAACAGCTCTGCCAGGTAGAAAATACGTTCATCATTGGGATACATCACTTTTTCCTTTAATGTGAGAAAGCTCATATTTCTTGCTTCTTCATGGCGGAGTGCGTATTTCCTGATTTCCAGGGACCTCAGACCTTTCAGCAGGGCACTTTCAAAACTGTTGCCGATGGACATGATTTCTCCAGTAGCCATCATCTTCGTGCCCAGCTTTCGGTCTGCAGTATAGAACTTGTCAAAAGGCCATTTGGGGATCTTCACCACCACATAGTCAAGAGAAGGCTCAAAGGCTGCTGTGGTTTTTTCAGTCACAGCATTGGGGATTTCATGAAGATGGTACCCCAGTGCAATCTTGGCTGCAACCTTTGCAATGGGATATCCTGTAGCCTTGGATGCAAGTGCGGATGATCTGCTCACTCTTGGATTGATCTCAATCACTGCATACTGAAAGCTTTGGGGATCCAGAGCGAACTGCACATTGCACCCTCCTTCAATCCCAACGGCATCCACAATATGAAGTGCTGAACTTCGGAGCATTTGAAGTTCTTTGTCTGTGAGCGTCTGAGCTGGCGCTACAACGATGGAGTCTCCTGTATGAATCCCCACAGGATCCACATTTTCCATGCTGCAGACTGCAATGGCGGTACCGTTACTGTCTCGCATGACTTCAAACTCAATCTCTTTCCATCCTTTCACGGACTTCTCCAGAAGCACCTGATGCACACGGCTCAGCATAAGACCTTTTTCCGCGGTTAGAAGAAGCTCCTCCTCATTTTCCGCTATGCCTCCTCCTGTACCCCCCAATGTATAGGCTGGTCTTACCACGATCGGAAACTTCAGCATTTTCGCCGCTTCTTTCACCTCCGAAAGATCGGAAGCAATGAGACTCTCTACAACCGGCTCTCCAATCTCTTCCATGAGGTTTCTGAAAATATCCCGGTCTTCTCCTTTTCTTATGGACTCGATGGATGTTCCAAGAACCTCTACTCCGTGGGCTTCCAGTACACCAAGGTCATAAAGCTCCAGTGCCAGATTCAGTCCAGTCTGTCCACCCATACCGGGAAGGAGCCCTTGAGGTTTCTCCTTTTCAATGATTCTCGTAACAACCTCCACCGTTAGAGGTTCCACATAGACGATATCCGCCGTTTCCTTGTCTGTCATGATCGTTGCAGGATTGGAGTTT
Source organism: Proteiniclasticum ruminis DSM 24773 (assembly GCF_000701905.1). Taxonomy (GTDB): domain Bacteria; phylum Bacillota; class Clostridia; order Clostridiales; family Clostridiaceae; genus Proteiniclasticum; species Proteiniclasticum ruminis. Next base: position 489,163 of record NZ_JNKC01000001.1, read on the forward strand.
ACAAGCACAACCTCCACTCCTTCTTCCCGAAGGCTTTGACAAGCTTGGGCACCCGAATAGTCAAATTCTGCTCCCTGTCCGATGACTATGGGACCAGAACCAAGGACAAGCACTTTTTTCAGATATTCTTTCTTTGGCATACTATTTCTCCTTTTCCATCTCCAGCATCTTGTCAAAAATCACGCCTGCATCGGAAGGACCCGGAGATGCCTCCGGATGAAACTGCACACTTCGCACCTGCAGCTTTTCCTCACAAATCCCTTCTACAGTGCCATCTTGAAGGCTTCTATGGGTAATGGATACCCCTTCTGGAAGCACGGTCACCACATACCCATGATTCTGACTGGTGATGAAGACCTTCCCGGTTTCCAGGTCTTGCACCGGATGATTGGCTCCACGATGACCATATAGAAGCTTTTCCGTTTTTCCACCAAGAGCAAGGGCCAGCAGCTGGTGTCCAAGGCATATGCCTAGCAGCGGCACTTTCCCCATGAGCTTTTTGACTTCCTGAAGAATCTCCTGGTAGGACTCCGGGTCTCCTGGGCCATTGGACAGGAGAACTTTATCCGGATGCTCCGAAAGTATGACTTCCGCTTTGGTATCTGCAGGAAAAACTGTGACTGTCCAGTCTCTTTTCACAATCTCCTCCAGAATCCCCCTTTTGATGCCAAAATCCATCACAGCCAAATGATGTCTCCCGCTTCCAAGGGTATACCGCTCTTTGGTGGTGACCGCAAGGGCTGGCTTCACATGGTCAAAACTTTGGAGCTTCTTTCGAATCTCCGTTGCAGTCTGTCTCCTTTCAGATAAAAGCCCTTTCATGGTGCCATGTTCCCGAAGAACTCTTGTCAGGGCTCTGGTATCCACAGACTCCATTCCAGGAACCCTGTGATGCGAGAGAAAATCTGGAAGCGGAATCTCACACCGGAAACCCGACGGCTCTTTTATAGCTTCCCGGACAATAAGCGCTTTAAGCTTGGGTCCATCGGACTGAAGATCTTCCAGGGTGATTCCGTAATTTCCCACCAGGGGCTGCGTGAGCACAACCATCTGTCCATGGTAGGAAGGGTCTGAGAGCAGCTCCTCGTATCCAGTCATCCCTGTATGAAAAACCACCTCTCCTATGGTTTCTTTTACTTCACCAAAAGACTGACCTTCAAAAACCATCCCGTTTTCTAAATGTAGAAAAATTTTCATGATTCCTCCTAAAATATGGTTCTGCTTCCGGGTTTCACAACTTCCATCCCACTTCTGCATAGAGGACAATCCTCTTTATCATAGGTACTGAACTGATAGGACACAGCACTGATCACAGGCAGATCCTCCAGCATGCTTTCCCCTCTTCGGTCAATGATGGATGCCACTGCAACCACTTCTGCACCATAGGCCTCCAGAACCTTCCGGGTCTCCAGTGTGGATTTTCCCGTGGTGAGCACATCTTCAGAGATGACCACCTTATCGCCCTGATTCAGTTCGAATCCTCTGCGAAGACTCATGACTCCATCCGTTCTTTCAGTAAATATCGCTTCAATCCCCAGCTGTCTTCCTAGTTCATAAGCAACCAGTATCCCTCCCATGGCTGGTCCCACAATTTTGTCTATCTGCATCTCTTTCAGTTTCTCTGCTACAGGCTTCAGGACCACTTCCGCTTTATCAGGAAACCTCAGCACCTTCGCACATTGCACATACCCTCCGCTGTGTTTTCCGGATGACAGCAGAAAATGTCCACTGAGCACCGCCCCGGTTTCTTCCAGTATTTCTTTGATTTTCTCTTCCATTTTCCATTCCTCCCACATTCCCTTTACACAATGCCTCTGATTTCTCCAATGTTCATCAGGTTTTCTTTTTCACAGTATCTTTCTAAATCTTCCACCATTTCTTTTCCCAAATACGGATTTACAAACTGTACCGTTCCGATCATCACTGCAGCAGCACCAGCCATGAGAAAAGAGAGCGCGTCTTTATAGGATGCAATGCCTCCCATTCCCACCACAGGAATATTTACAGCCTTTACCGCCTGATGCACCATCCTTAATGCAATGGGTCTTACCGCAGGACCTGAAAGGCCTGCATAAGTCTGATCAAACACCACTTTCTTTCTATCCACATCAATGGCCATTCCCTGCAACGTATTGATCAGGGAGATGGCATCGGCTCCAGCCTCTTCGCAAGCCTTGGCCATATCCCCGATATGAGTCACATTGGGAGAGAGCTTTACCATGAGTTTATGCTTTGTGGCTTTTCTCACCGCCTTTGTTATTTTTTCTGCGCTCTTAGGATCCACGCCAAAAGCCATTCCACCTTCTTTTACATTGGGACAGGAGATGTTCAGCTCCAGCACATCAATCTCCGCTTCATCGAGAAGTCTCGCACCTTCCACATACTCTTCCAGTGTGTTTCCGCCCAGATTCACCACAAGCAGAGAGTCAATGGCTCTCATTCTCTTGTATTCTTCCTCAAGGAATCTCCCTACAGATGGATTTTCAAGTCCAATACTGTTCAGAATTCCGGAAGGTGTTTCCCAGATCCGGATTCCGGAGTTTCCTTCTTTTGGATAAAGCGTGAGTCCTTTACTCGATATCCCCCCCAGGAGGCTTGGATCATAAAAGGAACGAAACTCCTCACCATATCCGAATGTGCCTGATGCTGCTATGATCGGATTTTTCATGGTAAACCCTAAAAACTCTGTCTCCAGCCTATTCATAAAAAACCTCCTCACCGGGAAATACCGGACCCTCTTTACACACTCTTTTGTTTCCTTCTTTTGTCTTGCAGGTGCAGCCAAGACATGCTCCTACTCCACAGGCCATATGTTTTTCCAAAGATACATAGACAGGTTTTCCAAACTCTTTTCCGTTATGGGAAACTCTTCTCATCATCACCTCTGGACCACAGGTATAAATCACATCATGCTTTTCATAGTCCACTTCCTCCGAAACATAGCCGCCGAAATTGAAGATGAGGGGAAGATTCAGTTCTTTGAAAACATCCACCACAGCACTTTCCTTCTGGAATCCGAGATATAGTGTAATCTCTTTATCCGGGCTCAGTTCTCTTATGCGTTTTGCTGTATAGAAGAGAGGTGCCGTTCCCATGCCACCCCCAACCAGAGCAATATTCCGGCCTTCTGGGATCAGATCAAATCCTTTCCCGAAAGGACCGTAGAGTTCAAGCTCCATTCCCTGAGAGAGCCTTGAAAACTCTTTGGTTCCTTCTCCTATGACTTTATAAAGAAATGTGATGCTGTCATCTTGAACATCAAAGATGCTGAGAGGTCTCGACAGCAGTGGAAAGCTCCCTGCGCTCCTTAGCATGAAAAACTGACCAGGCTCTGCTTTTCCCTCATACTGTGCACGAAGAAGATACATCTCTTCTCCAAGAGATCTGTTTTCAAGAATCACTGCCATCCTACAAGGTCCTCCTTCATGATAAGTGCTGCTTCACGAGCGAAGGAGGCAAAATCCATTCCTTCTGTTTTTCCAACATGAGCAGCTATGAGTCCTCTGGAAGAGTTCACAACACCATTGATTCTTTTTTGGAATACAGGTCTTAAATCCTCTCCTCTTCCTCCCTGAGCGCCATACCCTGGAATCAGAAAGAACATATTCGGATAAAGCTCTGAAAGTTTTTCAAACTCCTTCGGATAGGTCAGCCCTGCCACAGCGCCCACAGCGCTGAAACCTGAAGCTCCCAAGTAGGGTCTGCCCCATTTCTCCAGAAGATCGCCCATATGAAGATACAGCTCTTTCCCTCCTGAAATGAGTTCCTGAAGATCCCCTGCACTCTCATTGGAGGTATGGAGAAGTACAAAAACTCCTTTCTCCCTCTCCGTCATATATGGATAGAACGGAGATACCGCATCTTCCCCCATATAGGCATTCACTGTGACGATGTCCGCTTCAAACTCCCCTGTCAGATGAGCTTTGGCATACTCTGACTGTGTTGCGAGAATGTCTCCTCTTTTAATGTCTCCGATGGATAAAATGTTCTTCTTTTTCAGATATGCCAATGTCTCTTTATAAGCCTCCAGCCCCTGAAGTCCCATTGCTTCATAGTAAGCGATCTGAAGTTTGAAACAGGCAGCCAGATCCTCCGTATGGTCGATGATCTGCTTATTGAAGTGAAAAATTTTCTCAGATATGGACCAGTCCTTCTCTTTCAGCTCTCTTGGCAGATAACTCAAAGAGGTGTCCAGTCCAACGCAGATGGGGCTTTTTTCCAGGGCCTCTTTTTGAAGTCTATCGATGATCATAATAAATTTCTCCTCTCTTCATGGTCAATTTCACCTGACCTAATACTCTTCTTCCAGCAAAAGGTGTGTTTTTACCCCGGGAGATCATTTCATCCGGATTGATCTCTATGATTTTATGAAGGTCCACAAGAACGAAATTGGCCTCTTTTCCTTTTTCAAAGGATCCCATGGGAAGCCCCAGTTTTTTTGCTGGATTCTCACTTAAGAGTTCCACCAGCTTGGATACTGAAAGATCATTTTCCTGGAAGACAGTATGATACATAGAAAACGCATATTCAATGTTGGATATGCCCGGCATACCTTCCAGTTTGTCCTTTGCAGTATGCGGTGCGTGATCTGTGGCTAAATGATCTATAGTTCCTTCTTTGATCCCTTCAATGAGCGCTGCTACGTCCTCTTCTCTGGCAAACGGCGGATGAACTTTATAGGGAATGCTGTGCGCAAAAAGGTGGTGGGGTGTAACTTCGCAGGTGACTTTAATTCCCTGTTTTCTTGCCTGACGGATCAGATCCACAGTCTCTTTTTCTGACACATGGCAGATGTGGAGATTTCCACCAATCCTGCGGTTCAGCTCCAAGTATTTTCTTGTATACTCTGCCTCTGGCTCACAGTGGCAGGACACCGTGAAATCCAGTTCTTTGGAGTACTCCAGAGCTTTTTCCATGGCTTCCATTGAGTCTAGGTTCTTCCCGTCATTTGAGAACATCGTAGTTACGGATCTCAAAGACTGAAAATCAACCAATGCTTTCTCTGTATTTTGAAACTCCATTGTCACTGCAGCAACCTGAGTCAGATCACACAGATCCAGCTGCTTTGATTTCTCAAGATTCCTCGTGACTTTTTCTTTTGAATCGGTGACTGGTTTCGTATTGGCCATGGCCGTAAGGTGTATGAACCCGCCTTTCAGCGCTGCACGCATACCTGACTCCATATCTTCCTTCTCTGGAAATCCAGGTTCTCTCAGGTGGGTATGAAGATCTACAAAAGCAGGCAGAAGCGCAAATCCTTTCCCGTCTATTACGTGTTCTCCTGATGGAACTTGTTCCAGCAGCACATCTTTAATAAGTCCATCCTCAATCACTAGACTGCCTTTTACTTCTTTATGAGCATCAATCATGGTCACATTGGTTATTATCATCTCTATCTCCTTATAAGCTGGTATACGTATCGCAGTAGCTGCATCGGTACATTTTCTTCTCCACACTGCTGAGAAAGAAATCCGGATAAGGAATCTCCTCCTGATGCGTAATGCATCTCGGATTCTTGCATTTCATAATTCCAGTGACTTTCTCTGGAAGCATCAGCTTGATTTTTTTCACCCGCATCCCGTCTTCAATATAATTCACTGTGATATTGGGATCCAAAAGCCCTAGAACGGTCAGATCAATACATAAATCTGTCTCTATTTTGATCAGGTCCTTCTTTCCCATCTTGTCACTAGGCACATTCTGAAGCAGCACTACGACCTGTTCGATGTCCATGAGCCCCAGCTCCCGATAGATCCGGAATCCAGATCCACTCCTGATATGGTCAAGTACGATACCTTTTTTGATGTCAGATACATTGATCATAAAATCTCCTCCTTCTCCAGTAAGGTCATTATTAAAGCCATTCTCACATACATGCCAAGTTTGGCCTGCTGAAAGTACACTGCTCTCGGATCTGGATCCACGTCCTTTGCAATCTCCATGACTCTTGGAAGAGGATGCATGACAATGAGCTCTTTTTTTGCTTTCTGAAGTTTGTCTTTGGACAGCACATAGAAGTCTTTCAGACGTTCATATTCTTCCGCACTGAAGAACCGCTCTTTCTGAACTCTTGACATATAAAGCACATCCGCCTCAGCTAAAGCGTCCTCCAGACTTTCCATTTCCACGTAGGTATCCATGGATAAAGAGTCTTTGATGTATTCTGGCATTCTCAGCTCCTTAGGGGAAACAAATAGAAATTTGATTTCCGGGTATCTGCTTAAAGCTTTCACTAAAGAATGTATGGTCCTGCCAAAGAGCAGATCGCCACACACAGCCACAACCATGTGATCCAGCCTCTTTTTGTAACTTCTGATGGTCATAAGGTCAGTCAGTGTCTGGGTGGGATGCTGGTGTCCACCATCCCCAGCGTTAATCAGCGGCATGTCTGAAAGATACTGGGAAGCAAGTTTTGCCGCACCTTCTTTTGGATGTCTCATCACTGCCACATCCGCGTAACACTCCACCGTCTTTAATGTATCTCCCAGACTCTCTCCCTTTGCCACAGAGGATCCATTTGGGTCATCAAACCCGATAACTTCTCCCCCGAGTCTGAGCATCGCAGCTTCAAAACTGAATCTGGTTCTGGTGGAAGGCTCGTAAAAAAGACTGGCTAAAAGATTACCTTTGCACACATCCAGATACTTTTCTGGATGCTGCTGAATCTTCTCTGCCAGCCCAAAGAGCCTTTCAAGCTCTTCCATATTAAAATCCTGTGAGTCCAATAGATGCCTTACCTTGTTCATTTTGTCCACTTCCTTTTATAGAAAATTCCATGAAAAAAGCCTTCCCGACAATTGGGAAGGCATCTACATACGAATACACTCAGCAAGAACGTTCACTCCTGCTAAAAATGAGAGGTGACATGCTGCCGTATTTTGTCATGTAAACAAAATACAACGGTCTCCTTCAATAATTCATACCTTCCTGATCTCTCGTATCAGTTTAAAAGTAGTTTTTTCATTTCCCCCATTCTACTGGAGATGGGTCCATCTTGTCAAGGATTCTCCTGTAGAAAAAATAGATGTGCGGAAAAAGAACAGTAAAAAAGGAGACGTCTATTTTCATAAACGTCCCCCAACAGCTCTCTTATTCAGCTTCACCAAGGTATTTCTCACAAGAAATGGCTGCCACTGCACCATCTGCTGCTGCTGTAACTACCTGCCTTATGGTGGTTTCTCTGATGTCTCCTGCTGCAAACACACCTGGCACATCAGTTCTCATATAAACATCCGTGATGATTTCACCAAACTCATTCATCTTGATTTTTCCTTGGAAAAGATCTGATATGGGCTTATACCCTACAAAAACAAATACACCTTCCACTTGAAGATCTGATTGTTCTCCTGTCAGCACATTCTTTATCTTAAGGCCAGTGAGAAGCCCTTTTTCTTCTGCCGCTTCTTCCACAACAGAATCCAAAATGAACTCAATTTTCTCATTTGCCTTGGCTTTATCCACTAAATACTGTGCAGCTCTAAACCCTTGTCTTCGGTGTATAATGGTCACCTTTGATGCAAATTTTGTCAGATAGAGTGCTTCCTGAAGTGCAGAATCTCCACCACCAATGACTGCAATTGGGAAATCCGTGTAGAAATCCGCATCACAGGTAGCGCAGTAAGATACCCCTCTGCCTCTCAGCTCTTTCTCTCCTTTGAATCCAACCATCTTAGGTTCTGCTCCTGTCGCAATGATGACCGTTTTGGCCTGATACTCCCCTTTAGCGGTCTTGATCACCTTGATTTTATCATCTAGCTGCACCTCAATAATATCTTCTTTGATAAAATTCGTTCCGAAAGCTGCTGCCTGCTTTCTCATCTTTTCAGAAAGTTCCGGACCTGTGATCCCAATATCTGTTCCAGGATAATTGTCCACTTCAAATGTGGTTGCTACCTGTCCACCATATGTTGCCTTCTCAATGAGTAAAGTGTCCAGTTTCCCTCTGCCTGCATACAAAGCCGCAGAAAGACCTGCAGGGCCTCCCCCCAAAATGATGGTATCGTAAATATGTGTCATAATGATCCTCCCCATGAATTCTCTCGTTCTATCATAATATAGATGTGGTTTTCGTGCCATACTCTATTTTTATATTATACCCTAACAGGGTGTTTTGTAAATAGATTGTACCCAATTAAATTTAATGTACTTTTACAAAAAACAAGAGAGTGCCCCAGGGACACTCTCAATAGCTCTATGCACGTAGGCAGAAAACGCCTACCAGTTTTGGTCCAGCATGAACACCTAGAACACAGCCAACCTGTACCTCGTAATACCCAATGCCTTTTTCTTCCAGATGTTTAATGACAGCTCTGTTGGTTTCACTATCCAAGGAGTTGATGACCACAACTTTGGAACCTTCTCTTACCGGTGTGCTATCGATGAAGGATTTCAGTGCACTTAACGCTTTTTTGTTCCCTCTTACCTTATCCATCATTTCAAGTTTTCCATCTTTCAATGATATCAGAGGCTTGATTCCAAGAAATCCGCCAATGGCTCCTACAGACTTAGGGATTCTTCCACCTTTGGCCAAGAACTCCAACGTATCAAAGGTAGCAAGAAGCTTCACTTCTTTTGCAGTTTTTCCTATCACATCCACAACTTCTTGGTAGCTTTTTCCCTTTAAGATCATTTCCCCAGCTTCAACCAAGGATAAGAAAATCACACCTGATACGCCTTCCGTATCAATGATGGTCACATCTTCCGTCTCCAGCATATCCTTTGCAATCACAGCCGACTGAAGTGTCCCTGACAGATGAGAAGAAATATGTACTGAAATGATCTTATACCCTTCGTCCAGATACTTTTTATACACATCATGAAATTCTTGTGGATTCACCTGGCTCGTTGTAGGAAAAGGTCCTCCATTGAGTACCCCTTGATACATTTCTTCCAAAGAAATAGACTCACCATCTTTAAAACTCTGGTTCCCGATATGCACAGTCAGAGGCAATACATGAACATCATACTTTTCAATAAGTTCTGGGGTTAGATCACTTGTACTATCCGTGATCAGTTTAATTTTCTCCATTTGTTCCACTCCAATTTCATTTCTTTTTATTTCTCTTTCAAAATAATTTCTGTACTGAAAGTATACATTTTATACTTTGAAGCTCAAAATAAAATGAAAAAAACTAAGAAAATTTTAAGAACTGATGGTTTTCCTTGCACCGGACATGGACATAGTTTTGTGAAGAAGCAGCGCTGCCCCTGTGTTGAGAACTGATGTTGGAAGGACAATGCCTACATACAGTGCGCTGAATGAAATGGGTGCTCCGCTGACATAAAGCCCCACCGACAAGAAGATCAGCCCACTGATCAGGGTTCCGAACAAGGTCCCTAGGAGTATTTCATTCTTTGGTTTCATCAAGTGTGAAAAGTTCTTATGTGCGGAAAAAAGCAGCGTTCCTGTTATCACTTTGTCCACAAGATTTGCGATCTGCCCTCCTGGGAATGTTGTGGTCATGGCTGTTATGATCCCACAAACTAAAGATACTGCCAGAGCTTCCTTATAGGTGTCCATCAGAAGCAGTGAGAGAAACATCATCACAAGCAGAAAGTCCATCTTCATTCCACCAAGAAATGGTACTCCTGGTACCAGCTGGTGAAGAATATAGCCAAGAGCAATCAGCAGTGCAGCATACGTCATTTTTTTTACATTCATTATCAAACATTCCTTTCAGATTCATATTGAAGCCTTCTCTTTCATGACTGATTATCACGGTCCTTCACCACATGCTGATTCCTCCTTTCAATATAAAATGGCAACAAAAAAACTCCACCCACACAGGGCGAAGTCACTCGCGTTGCCACCTGATTTTGCATATTGAAAATACGCATCTCATTTTCGGATACTATCATATCCTATCCCTTGTAACGGCGGGCACCCGTCAGATACTACTGCTATAGATTCTATAGGTTCGCTCTGCCTCTAGAAAGTCCATTCGGTCACGAAATTCTATGGAAGTTCCACCTATCTCCCACTCTCTTTAAGAATCCTCACTGACGTACTTCTCTTTCTCACGGAGTTTCATTTTTTATGATTATATACCTCGCAGTAAAAATATGCAAGTAAAACCTCCTGAACATTCGTCCAGGAGGCTGAAAACACAACTGAGGTTTTTGATGCTTATCTCTGAGATTTATCGTAAGGGATACCCTCTGCTTTAGGCGCTCTGGACTTCTTGGATGTGAAGGCTAGAACTACCATTGTTGCAACGTATGGAAGCATCTTATAGTAGGTCTGATTGATACCAAGGTTGTTCAGGAGTGGAATCAGTGAAACAGAGTACGCAAGAGTTCTTAAGAATGCAAAGAACAGTGCTGCTCCAAAGATCCGAAGTGGTTTCCACTGACCAAAAATCATAACAGCCAAAGCAAGGAATCCGAATCCTGCTACGCCTGTATGTCCATTGATATTCCCATCCAATACACCGATGGAGTAGAAGAATCCGCCGATACCGCCAAGGATACCAGAGATGCTCACTCCAGCATACCTCATGAAATACACATTGATTCCTACAGAGTCTGCAGCTTGTGGATGTTCTCCACAGGCTCTCAGTCTTAGACCAAATCTGGTTTTGTAGAATATTATGGTTGAGATGAGCAGGAAGACCAGGCCGATATAGACCGTAATATAAGTATTCTGGAAGAATAGTGGCCCGATTACTGGGATATCACCCAGTACTGGTACACTTCTTACAAAAAATCTCACGTTTGTCGTAACCCCATCTGAGTTGAAGAACATCTTAGAGAATAAGAGTACCATCGCTGGAATCAGCATATTCAATGACGTACCGGTAATGGTCTGATTGGCCTTCATGGTTACAGCCGCAAAGGAGAGCAGCAGCGAGTAAATAAAGCCCGCAACCCCCGCAACCAGCATCCCAGTGAGGAGTATGGTCTGAGGTCCCATGCCTGTACCTTGAACGCTATAAACATAAAGAGCACCGAAGTAAGCACCAAAGAGCATGATACCTTCAAGACCGATATTAATCACACCACTTCTCTCACTGAACATTCCGCCCAGCGCTACAAGAAGAAGGGGAATTGCTACTGGAAGCATATTTTGTATGAGATAATATAAAGTTTCCATTATTTTGCCTCCTTTGTATTGCTGGACGCATCTTTATCCCCAATACTCTTTGCTTCAGAGACTTTGTGTCTTCTTTCTCTTAGGTTCTTCAAGAACTTTGCAAAGCCTGAGTTCATAATCATGGCAAATGCAGAGAAATAAATAATGACAGCAATAACCACATCGATGATTTCAGGTTTGTAGCCATGAAGGCTCGCCAGTGTACCACCTCTCTGGATATGAGAAATAAACACAGAAGAGAATATGATACCAATAGGATGGGCACTTCCAAGAAGTGCTACCGCGATACCATTAAATCCATTAGCAGCGATGATATTGATAGGTTCATACGTCATACTGCTGCCGGCAATTGCTGATGGAGCTAGAATCGCAAAAGCGCCACCAAGTCCAGCCAGACCACCAGCAATGACCATGGTCAGTATGATATTTCTCTTTCCCTTCATACCTGCGTAATCAGCTGCGGTTTTATTGAATCCTGTAGCCTTCAGTTCATATCCGAAGGTAGTCTTCTGAAGTACGATATAAAGAATCACACCGATGATCACCGCAAAAATAATACCAAAATTCACATTGGACCCTTGCACACCTAGTGTTGGAATCTGTACATGCTTTGGCAGATAATTGGTTCTTGTTGTGGAAGATACATACATAGTTCCATTCCCTTGAATCAGCATATCCACCAGGTACATACCAATATAGTTGAACATAATGGAGGTAATAACTTCATTCACATTCAGAAGTGCTTTGAAGATTCCAGGAATGAATCCCCAAAGCATACCACCTACGAGACCTGCAAGGATCGCCACTACCCAGTGAATTCCCTGTGGTAGATCCCACATGAATCCAACATATAGAGCAAAGAACATCCCCATGGTATACTGGCCTGATGCACCAATATTGAAAAGTCCCATCTTAAAGGCAAAGCCAACTGCAAGCCCGGTCATCAGGATTGGAGTCGCAAAATAGAACACATCTCCAATTCTCTGGAATCCACCGCTCACAACGCTTTCAAACCCTTTGAACGCATTGTTGGCATCTGCCACAAGCATAACGATGAACCCAAATACAAGTCCCAGAACAATGGCCAGAAGTGCCGCTGTAAAAGAGGAGAATCCTTTACTGTGCGTTATATCTTTCAGTTTTTCGCCAAAACTTTTAGCATTCTTTTTATCCTGCATAACTAGTCTCCTTTACAGCATCCCGTTTCGCACCAGACATATAGAGTCCCAGTTCTTCCACGGTGGTATTCTTAGGATCCAGTTCACCGACAATCTCGCCTTCATACATCACGAGTATACGATCGCTGACATCCATAACTTCATCCAGTTCCAGGGAAACCAGAAGTACGCCTTTTCCTTTGTCTCTTGTTTCCACAAGCTGCTTGTGTATATATTCTATCGCACCAACATCAAGTCCTCTTGTTGGCTGCACTGCCACTAGAAGTTCATGCTTCTTATCGATTTCTCTCGCAATGATGGCCTTCTGCTGATTTCCGCCAGACATACTTCTAACCGGAGTTACTGGTCCCTGTCCACTACGGACGTCAAATCGGCTGATTAAGGTTTCAGCATACTTTCTCATGGCATCAAACTTAAGGAATCCATTTTTCTGGAACTCTGGCTGCCAGTATCTTTGAAGGATCAGATTCTCCTCCAGACTGTAATCCAAAACCAGTCCGTGTTTATGTCTGTCTTCAGGAATATGACTGATTCCTGCAGCAGAACGATCTCTGATGGATGATTTTGTAAGATCCTTTCCAAGAAGTGAAATGGTTCCACCAGACATTTTTTCTAGTCCGGTGAGGGCAGACACAAACTCAGTCTGACCATTTCCGTCAATTCCTGCTAAACATACAATTTCACCCGCTCTTACATCGAAAGAAACATTCTTCACTGCATTATTCTTATGGGTCTTGCTGGGTACAGTGACATTACGTACAGACAGCACAACATCTTTAGGTTCTGCTTGTGTCTTTTCAACACTAAAGCTGATGTCGCGTCCCACCATCATCTTGGAAAGCTCTTCCTTTGTGGTATCCTTTACATCGACGGTACCAATATACTTGCCTTTACGCAGAACAGTACAACGATCTGCTACTGCCTTGATTTCATTCAGTTTATGTGTGATAAACAGAATGGATTTTCCTTCCTCAGCAAAGCCTCTCATAATCTGCAGAAGTTCTTCTATTTCCTGTGGTGTAAGAACAGCCGTTGGCTCGTCAAAGATGAGGATCTCATTTTCTCTGTAGAGCATCTTAAGAATTTCCACTCTCTGCTGCATACCTACAGATATTTTTTCAATCACTGCATCTGGATTTACTTTAAGACCATATTTTTCGCTTAAATCGACAACTTTTTTGCGCGCCTCAGCCTTTTGAAGGAAGCCCATTTTATTGGGCTCAACACCCAGAATGATATTCTCGAGCACAGTAAAAATCTCTACAAGCTTGAAGTGCTGATGTACCATGCCAATCCCCAGTGCATTGGCATCATTTGGGTTATTGATCTTGACGACCTTCCCATCTTTCAGAATTTCGCCTTTTTCTGCCTGATACAATCCAAAGAGGACGCTCATCAGCGTAGATTTTCCTGCACCATTCTCACCAAGCAGTGCATGAACCTCACCTCTTTTCAAGTTGAGGGTTATATTGTCGTTCGCGATAATACCGGGGAATTCTTTTGTTATATTTTTCATTTCAATAATATAATTTTCCACTTTAACCTCTCATTATCACTTTATTTTTTAGTTGGAAAATGGGGGAAAACTCACGCCTTCCCCCATTGATAACTCATACTTGCATAAGGCAAAGGCCACTATGACATGAATGCTTTACCTTACTATCTTACAGAAACCTTAACCTTAGCCAGTCCAAGACCTGCAACAAGCTCTTCAGCAGTAGCGTATCCTGTTTCAGCTGCAACTTCAATGTTTCTAACTGGCACTACAGATCCATCAGCAAGTGTTGCAAATACCTTATCATATGCAGCCTTGTCAAAGGACTCGAATCTGTCGAATGCATCAGCCTTGTCATCTCCGATAACGATGGTTGGAAGACCAACACCGTCATTGGCAGCGTTGAAGTATGTGGTTGTTCCACCATAGGTATCCCAGCTGTTTGACTTGTAGATTGCATCAAGTACAGCAACTACAGATGCAGCAAGTCCCTTGGTAGCAGAGGTGATAACAGTTTCACTGTCATATCTCTGGTCAACGTCAACACCGATTACCTTAGCATCGGATTCAGATGCTGCAGACATTACGGACTTACCAACTGCTCCACCAGCAGCGAAAATAACTTCGATGCCTTCCTGGTACATGGTCTTAGCTGTAGCCTTGTTGGTATCATTTTCTTCAAAGTTTCCTGTGTAGTGATAGATTGCTTCGATTGCACCATCAGCGAGTCCAAGCTCTGCTGCTGCTGCTTCAGCTCCCTGAAGGTATCCATAACCGAAAGCCTGTACAGCTGGTACAGCCATACCACCCATGTATCCAAGCTTTGTCATGCCGTCCATTACAGCAGCATATCCAGCAAGGAAACCGGACTGTTCTTCGGAGTACATTACAGATGCAACGTTCTTTTCAGTTTTGAAAGTAGCGTAGTCAGCTGTATGAGGTGCTCCATCAAGAAGGATGAACTTCACTTCTGGGTACTTTGTCTGTGCTTCATAGATTGGCACTTCAAAAAGGAATCCAGGAGTTACGATTACTTTTGCTCCACCAGTTACAGCAAGATCGATGGCTGCAAGGTATCCAGCATCAGAAGCTTCTTCTGGCTTGTAGTACTTATGAGTGATCTTGTTGGCTTCTGCAAACTCAACTACACCTTCCCATGAACCCTGGTTGAATGACTTGTCGTCAATATTTCCCTTGTCGGTGATCAGAGCAATTTCGAAACCTGAGCCTTCGCCTTCGCCTTCAGACTTGGTTCCGCAACCAACCATAATCATACCAACCATCAAGATTGACATAACAATTGCAAGCATTTTTTTCATTAAAAAACCCTCCAAATAATTCGTTCGACTTTATTGTCGTTGGTCTTATTATATCTTTTTTACAAAAAAACCACAACTATTATCGTCTCTGAAATGCTGTAATGTACGTGTTTTTTTTGAAAACTGCACTTTAAATATGAATAAACTGTAAATAAACCTGTATCGTTTACAAAAAAATAAAAGGACTGATGTAGAAATCCATTGAAAACCAGTCCTTTTCATCCTCATATGTATTTTTTATATATTTATATCATCTCAGGATATCCCAATTGTCTCAACGCTTCATAAGCAACAATAGCTACAGTATTCGACAGATTCAGACTCCTTGTCGTAGTCTCTACCATAGGCACTCTGAACAGCTGCCCCTGATTCTCAGACATGATATATTCTGGCAATCCACTGGATTCTCTTCCGAAAACAATGAAGTCATTGTCCTGGAACTTCACTTCCGAGTGAAACTTCTTACCTTTGGTGCTGGAAAAATAAAAGGTAGCATCTGGATACTTTTCTCTCAGTTCCTCATAGCTGCTGTAAAGCGTCACATCAAGCTCCTTCCAGTAGTCCAGCCCTGCCTTCGCTACAGTTTTATCATCAATGTGGAAGCCCATTGGGCCGATCAGATGGAGCTTTGCACCTGTAAGTACACAAGTTCTCCCAATATTACCAGTATTTTGTGGTATTTCAGGTCTGAATAAAACGATATTGATCACTTAACTACCCCTCGTTCAGTATAAATTTCTCAATTAAGGAAGCGACACCATCATTCATATTACTATCCGTGATATATTTTACATGTGGGAAAAGACTCTCCATAGCATTTCCCATAGCCACGGGCATTCCAACAACTTTCAGCATCGGCAGATCATTTTCTGAATCTCCCACTGCAATAATCTCTTCTGCATGAATGCCCAGTTCCTTGGCTAAAGCCAGCACCCCAAGTCCTTTATCCGCCTTATAGGAGGTGAACTCCACATTATCCGCACCAGAGCTTACTACTTTCACTCTCTTGTTTTTCATCATTTCTTCTTTGATGGAAGCAATCTTCTCCATGGCAGGGAACACAATTCCTTTCTGAATGGTATTTCCCGTTTCGGACAAAATATCTTTTATTGTAAACTCCTCCGTTATGTAGCGAATATGAATTCTCCGATTCTCAGGAAGGGTTTTGCTCAGCCTCTCATAGCGGCCGACATAATCTCTGTACTCCGCCACATACATGGTTCCATGGTTGTACCAGTTGATTTTGGTGTCAAATTTCTTTAATGTTTCATCTATACTTAGTATATCTTCAAGAGCCAAGTTCTCTTCATAATAGATTACGTCTCTGTCACGATCACTGACGTAAGCTCCATTAGAAGATACGATGGGGTCTGTAAGACCCAGCTCATCCGAATACTGCAATGCGCTCTGATGCATTCTGCCAGTGCTGAGCGCTACCACAATCCCCTTCTCTTTCGCTTTTCTCACCGCATCTTTTACCCGTTCTGAAACAGTCAGATCGTCGCGGATCAGTGTTCCATCAATATCAATACAAATCATTTTATACATTCAATATCCTCCTGGCCTCGTTTCTACTATCATATCATATTACAGAAAATGCTTTTTCATGAAAGCGAAGATTGGCCCCCGATAATCTTTCACGATACCGTATACATCTTCATAAAACTCCACTCTTTGAGTAAACTCACCCGGTTCTCCGCTGAACTCTTCTTTGTATACTTCTGTAACCAGTGTCTCCATCTGAGTTCGGATCTCCTCATCTTTGATTCTTGCTGCCATTTCTAAATAAGTCTCTCCAGATTCTTTTCTGTAATAGATGAATGAGAATAGTTTCAGCATTTCTCTGAAATATGGTTTTAGAGATCCGCTGCTCATCATTCTCTGAAGCCTTGCCTTTTTATAAGCTGCTCTTGATACCACAGCCAATAACAGGAGTCCAAGAATGAGGAGTATCACATTTCTTCTGGTCTGTTCTATCTTCTGTTCTTCCGGACTTTGTCCCGGAACATCCGTACCTCCTTCTTGTGCCGGCACTTCTGTTTCTGGAGTCTCTGATGGTGTCTCTACACCTTCTTCACCTTCTTGGTTCTCTTCGTCTTCTGGCTCTTCTCCATAAATCAGTTCCCGTGGAGTACCTGTTGCATCGAAAATCTGCCAGATATCATTCTCTTCGTCAATGAGCACCTCTGTCCAGGCATGGGCATCACTGTTTCGTATAATATACTCTCCATCAATAGCCTCTTCCGACATTTTGAACCCTTCCACGTATCTGGTGGGTACACCTGCTATTCGAAGCATCACAGTCAATGCAGTGCCAAAATAAACACAGTATCCTTCTTCTACCTCAAATAGAAAGTAATCCACAAAGTCTGTATTTTCTGGGAGATTTCCCGGTGTTAGGGTATAGCTGTAATTTTCCCTGAGATAATTTGTCAGCACTTCCGCTTTTTCATAGTTACGCATAGAATCATCCACAAGACTGTTTACAAGATCCACTGTTCTTGGGGTCAGTGTCTGGTAAATCTGAAGATAAGGGCCATACTCCATATAGAAATCTGATGCTCGGACATTTTTGGGCAACCTTCTGATATGGTCCTCAATAAGATTTTCTCTGAAGTAGGTAATATCATAATTATTTATGACTGTTTTATTGCTCGTGTAGGTGCTTCTTTCATCATTATAGAAGAGCAGCGCCAAGTTATTGGAGAATGACACTTCCTTTGTGTAAATACTGCTGAAGAGGTTTGATGTCATTTCCGCAATAGGTCTGATCTCAATTCTTCTGAGATCTTCATTGACCGTCAAACGCTCATAATATGCTGCCTTTTCTGAGGAAAGGCTTCCATTGGGCTCATATTCAATCACATCTCTAGCCCAGCGGTCTCCTAAGTACTCCGTCCTCACAGTACCTCGTAAATAGATGGGTTCCTCTCCAAAGGCTCTCATCACCTCTTCTTCATTGATCGAGATGTTTCCTCCAAGAAGTGTTTCTGAGTCATTATACCCTGTCATCGCTATGCCAAAGGGATCTCTGATGCTTGCACCAGTAATGCTTCCCTGGGGTACCACCTGACCGTTGAAATAATTGAACAATCTGTCAGAATAAACACCCTTCGTCTCAATATCAATAAATGCTGATCCTATTGTAATAATAAGGGTGAGTACCACTGCTTCGACGAGCCTTCTATTCCGGTTCACCTTAAGCACTTTAGCTTCCTGATCCACAAGTGTTGTTCTGTAGAAAAGAAGACTGAATGCCCACACCGGAACAAAAAATCTAGCATATTCGTATGTATTTCCATAATAATCTACGATCCACAGAAATAGGAGCAGCCCCATATCCAGAATCACCATATTATAGGGAAAAATGTACAGAGTAATGCTCAGTATCACCGCACCAGTGAGCATCATGACTTTCAGCACATTAAGAAAGTCTGTGAACTGAATACTCAAGCCATCCATAATGGTAGCGTTGATGACAGCGATATCTGAAGGAATCTGAAACAGATCTATGGTTTTCACAGCCTGATAAAGAAAGTATGCTGAAACTGCACCGAGTAAAAAGAAACCGATCCGGTAATAATTGTTCTCACCTTTCAGCGTCCCTAAAAAACCCAGAACCATTAGAACAGGCAGTAAAGCAAACACCATAATCTCAGTGTGCTTGAATCCTTCAATAAAATATGCACTTTCCATGACCATACCCATAATGATCATATTGAAAAAAATGATCATCAATGGAATGACTTTATTTTTTAATCGGCTCATACTTATTCCCCTATATATTTCAGTGTGATTCCTTCATAGTCCGCATCTTTTTTCAGGTCATCCTCTACCGCAAACCAGGTAATGGCATTGTATTTGTCTTTAAGTTTCAGTACCACCTTAGTCAGAAGAGGATTTCTGTTGCCTGTGAAAAGAATGATGGAAGAGGCACTTTGAAATAAATCTGTTTTTTCGTTCATAAAGTCCTGCATTGGTTTTTTCCCGTTGGAATCATGATCTACCATATACTCCACTAGGGCTTCATGCTGGCTCATTCTTCTCAAATCAAATTCTTTCCTTTCCAATCCATTGATCACGACTTTATGCTCCTTCCCTTCCTTTAGAAGAAGGGCTGACACCGCAAGAGCATCCGCTACCAGAGCTTCTTCTTTTGCCCCATCCTGATCCATCCTGTAGATCTCTTCGCACATATCAATGACAAGCAGATAATCAATTCCTTTATTCTGCTCTCCTCTACGGACATACAGTTCTCCATATTTTGCAGAAACCTTCCAGTTGATCCGTTTCAGACTGTCTCCAACATTATATCTTCTCATTTCTCGTATCATATGAGGATCTTCCAGATTTGATCTGGACTGTTTGATTCCTTCACTGCCCACACCAAGTTCAAAAAGAGTTTCCGGAAGTACTCTGGATTTAGGATACACCCTCACACTTTCATTTTTCAGATTTTTTCTGATTGTAAATATGTTGAAAAAATCCCGAATTTCCAGTCTCAGATTTTGAAATTCATAAGTTCCTCTTTTCGGGAAATAGAAATGAAACATAATCTGTGCTCTATTCTTTGCACTGACACTGCGGGTCTCTATCTCCGTATATTGGTTGATGGCTGTGACGTAGGGTAGAAAAAACCTTGAATCATTGAAAATCTGAAGATTCAGCTTTCCTGTCTCAAACACTTCATATCGATCCTTCATATAGGTCAGTTTACCGGATACTTTTCCTGAGAACACTGTAATATAGACTACAGCTAAAATGAACATACTGATCATGATGTAATACAGAGAGGTGAATACAATCCCGCCTATGGCATAATAAAGCACAATAGAAATCAGAAGACCAATGATAAACCTAAAATCCATCTTCATGGCTATGCATCCATTCTTGGCGGCTCCACAGATGCGACAATGAGTTGCACAGCCTCATAAGAACTGCTTCCCTGTCCTCTTGCATAAGATGAAAGAATCAGCCTGTGCGCCAGGACCATTCCCGCATTCTCTTTCACATCCTCTGGAATCACATAATTTCTTCCTTGCATCAAGGCTGATGCCTGACTGATCCTCATGAGCGCAATGGAAGCTCGGGGACTTGCGCCAAGTGCAAAAAACTTACTCTCTCTGGTTTCTTTGACAATATCCACGATGTATTTATAGATGCCTTCTGCAACTTTCACTTCTCTGGTTTTTCTCTGAAGCATCATCACCTCTTCTATCGAAGCCACAGGCCCAATATTCTCAATGGGAATCTCCTCCCTTGTATTGCGAAGGATATGCATTTCGTCCTGGATCGATGGATAGCCCATTTTGATACGGATCATAAATCTGTCCAGCTGAGCTTCTGGCAAATTGAAGGTTCCTTCATATTCGATCGGATTCTGTGTGGCCATGACAAAAAATGGCCTTTCCAAGAGATAGCTCTTATTCCCTTCAGAAACCTGAGTTTCTTCCATGACTTCCAAAAGCGCCGCCTGAGTTTTAGGAGAGGTCCTGTTGATTTCATCTGCCAGGACAATATTTGCAAAGACAGGTCCCTTACGGAATTCAAAACTCATTTCCTTCTGATTGTAGATGGATACCCCCAATATATCAGAAGGCAGAAGGTCCGGGGTGAACTGGATCCTAGAATAGCTGAGATTCAAACTCTTGGCCAGAGCTTTCACAAGGGTGGTCTTTCCGATACCCGGAATATCTTCAATAAGAATATGCCCACCTGCCAAAATCCCCTTCAGGATATTTTTTACGACATTATTTTTCCCAATGATTACTTTTTCCACATTCTGTTCAATCTTTTTCACATGTTCCATTTAGCTCTGCTCCTTTGTTCCTGAAAAATTCAAGAAAGTTCTCTCAATTTTTAGCTGTCTTAATCATTTTAACATAGGAGCTGTGTGTAAATTATAAATTTATGGTTACAATCACAAATGAAAAAAGACTTTCCCCAGAAAATGAGGAAAGTCTTCTATTTATAATTCTAATCTTTAACCGTTTGGTGCAGTTGCTGGGTCTGTTGGCGCTTCTGGAGCTGGTGCTTCTGGAGCTGGTGCTTCTGGAGCTGCTGGTTTTGCTTTAGTTCCAACACGAATGACTCCATCCACTTTTTTGTAGCTGTCTTGAGAAATCACTTCCGTCTTTACGACTTTACCATCCTTGATGGTCTGTCTGTAGGTTTTGGAGGTATACCCTGTTACAGGCTTCTTTTCCACAACTTCTTCTCCAACAAACAGTGTATTGTCCTCCACCTTCTTGATGGTAGGCTGCAGTACGGATGTCGTTTCACTGAATACTTTATAGCTGTATCCGCCTAAGTCTGCCTGATGTCCATAAATAGAAACACTCAGATTATTGTTGTCTCCATAAGCCTGGATATACACAGGGTTTGGATAATTATTCTTGAACTTCAGATCAAGATAAGGACCATACACTACAGCGTCCATACCTGGCTTCAGATAGGCAACCGCCATGGAGTGATTTCGTCTCTGTTCAATACCCATATTGCTGTGAAGAGCTGCCTGATAAAGGGTACTTGATACCTGACAAAGCCCTCCACCGACACCATCTTCAATCTTGTCTCCAATAATAACACCAGCATTTTTAAACCCAGCTCTAAGTGTTACCGGACCAATCTCAGCATTATAGCTGAAGGTTTCTCCTGGCATCAACACTGTGCCGTTAATTAGAGAGGCCGCGAATCCAACATTATGTTTTCTTCCAGCCGCTGATGTGGAATAATTGGTTGTAAATGTGGACAGTCTTCCATCAATCATTTTGAGAGCATCTGATGTAACTTTCGGTTCATCAATCACTAAGGATGCTTCCAGCTTAGCTCCTGGCTCGAGTTTAGGTAATACTTCTTTCAGACTGGCAACAAGTTTCTCTTCTTCCAAAACCATACCGGTCTGGTGTTCAGTCACTGTGAATCCATCTCCACTTTTCTTGATGGTTGCATTCTTTGCATTGACATTAATCTCAGAAGCTATGGACTTCACATAAGCTATGAGTTTTTCTTCAGAGTATGTATACTGAACTTCCACCTCTTCGAGAGTTTTTGTATAGATTCTCTGCAGCTTTTCCGCTTCGTCTAAATTCTTTCCTATGGATACAATATTTTCCGCCAAAGACTGAGCATCCAGAACTGGATCTAGGTCTCCTAGGTTCAGTGTAAACTCTCTGTCTTTTACAACCACTGTAAGGGCATTTGTTTTTACTGCCTCCAGAATTTTAGTCTCCAGAAGATTCTTCACCTCTGGAAGTGTCATCCCTGAAAGGTCTTCGCCCATAACAGAAACACCAGGATAAACCTTCTCCTGCCACTCTGCAATGACCTTTTTATTCTGGGCCTCTTCCATCTTCCGCGCTGTTTCCACTGCGGATACATGAATCGCCTCCTGTTTCTCCCATTCCTTCTCTAGGGCATAGCTTCTGTAAGCTACGGTTCCAGCCCCTGATAATGTAAGTACTAGTATGATTGCTATGATTAATTTTTTCTTCATATACTGTTGGGTAATCCCTTCCTCCTTCATGCGATTTCGATTGTCTTTCAATTCTAAGTAGTTTTATTTTACCACAGAATCCAAAAAATACTTCACAAAAGAATTACATTTGTTTGTTAATTTTATTAACAAGTCATGTGCTGCTGACAGTTCTTTCAACAGCAGTACAGATTATACTCTAGAGTGTTCTATACAGAAAACAGCATTTACGATAGGATAGAGGTATCTAAGCTAGGAGGTTATATTATGGCTTTTGAAACTACTATAAGAGAAAGATTACAATCATTGATTGAGATTCACAGCCCGACAGGTTATCATCTGGATGTCATGAAGTACATTGAAAGCACCTTGAACTCTATGGACGTGCCATTCAAGACAACAACAAAGGGCGCTGTCCTGGTTACATTGCCTGGAAAATCAGAAGAAGGCAGGCTTTTTTCTGCTCATGTGGACACACTGGGGGCCATGGTGAAATCATTGAAAAGCAAGGGGACATTGGAATTCACGCTCATCGGTGGATACATGTACAACACACTGGAGTCAGAAAATTGCACAGTGATGACATCCAGCGGCAAGACCTATTCGGGAACGATTCAAACCATCAAGCCTTCTGTCCATATTGATGGTCAGGATGCAAGGTCTCTGGAAAGAAAGCAGGAAACCATGGAGATTGTCCTGGACGAAAAAGTCTTTAATGCTTCCGATGTAAGCGCTCTTGGTATTGAGGTAGGTGATTTTGTCTTTATTGATCCAAAACTTCAGTTTACAGAAAAAGGCTTTATCAAATCCCGTTATCTGGATGACAAAGCCAGCGTGGCTGTTCTTCTGGAAGCCATCTCAGCATTAAAGTCCGTTCCACTAGAAAAGACCCTCCACTTTTTCATCTCTAATTATGAAGAGGTCGGACACGGAGCCAAAGCTGCTTTACCAGAGCATCTTACAGAATTCATCGCCGTGGATATGGGTGCTCCTGGAAACAACCAGAACAGCTCCGAATACAAAGTGAACATCTGTGCAAAGGACAGTTCAGGTCCTTATGACTATGAACTGAGAAGGACCATGGAGAGGATCTGCAGAGAGAATCAGATTCCCTATGCCACTGATATTTACCCATTCTATGGTTCTGATGCTTCCGCAGCGTTGGGCTCCGGTTACGATATTCGTACAGGGCTCATCGGCCCTGGAGTCTTCGCATCCCATGGGTACGAAAGAACCCATATGGAGTCTTTAAAAGCGACCTATGACCTTATTATTGAATTGGCAAAGAGATAAGCATTATATGAAAAAGCCTCTCCAGAAGGAGAGGCTTTTTCATATATCTATTTCGCGCGAAGCTTTAATGAAGACTGTATGATGCGGTCCAAGAGGCCCTGATAACTGAGTCCTATTCCCTTTGCACTCTTGGGGAACAAAGAGGTTCTTGTCATACCTGGAAGTGTGTTGATTTCCAGAAGATACGGCACACCATCCCTGACGATAAAATCCACTCGGGCATAGACATCACATTTCAATGCAGAGAAGGTCTTAAGAGCCAGCTCATTGATTTCAGACTGAAGCGGTTCTTCATACTCAATGATAACTTCCTCGGCTCCACCATCCTCATATTTGGACTGATAATCAAAAAAGCCTCCCTTCACAGGCTTGATGATGAGAGTCGGTAAAGCATCACCATCTAGGATCGGTACTGTGATTTCATCTCCTTTGATAAACTCTTCCACCATAACCTCAGAATCCACCTTCAGACCTTCTTTGACTCCTTCAACCACTTCATCATAGGATGTACAAATGAATGTGGCTACAGAGGATCCTCCTCGATTGGGTTTCACCACAACCGGATACCCCAATACTTCCACCATTTCTTCAGTTACGTCCGAAGCATTTTTCACAACAAACCACTCTGCTGTTCTTACCCCATGATTTCTAAGCACAGTCTTTGTCAGGTCCTTATCCATACAGAGGGCACTGGAGAGCATACCACATCCAGAATATGGAATCTCCAGAGAATCCAAAATACTCTGAACCGTTCCATCTTCTCCATATTTGCCATGAAGAGCCAGCAGAGCAAAATCAATTCCTTTTACTTTCTCGAATATGTCTGTTTTGGTATCCAGAATGATCTCTACACCCTCATACCCATTGAAATTGATATGATTCAGTATTTCTCTGCCGGAAGACAGAGAAACTTCTCTTTCACTGGAAATACCACCCATGATTACACCAATCTTCATTATCTACACTCCATTTTCTTTTACATTGAAACTCTAAATTCCATTATTGCACCAATCATTTTTACTTTCAAGACCATAGTCTACTGGTTAATCGCTTACAAAAATAAAAAGGCAGCTTTTTCAAGCTACCTGTCTGAAGTCTGAAGATCTGAAAATTCAATATCCACCCGATTGGTTGTTTTCTCATAGAAATCAATAATGCTGCCGGAATCCGCCTCTCCTGGAACTCTTACATCAGACAAAATAAGACGGAATGTGGTTCCAACATGAAGCTGGCTTTCCACCACACAATCCCCTCCCATGAGGTTCATGAGTTTCTTTACAATGGACAGTCCAATTCCCGTGCCCTCATTATCTCTTGTGGTAGATTTATTCACCTGAATAAACCTGTCAAAAATTGTGTCCACATTTTCAGGAGCAATACCAATACCTGTGTCTTTCACATCAATAAAGATCTTCCCAGCCTCTTCATCCATGGTGAGATTCACAAAAATTGTTCCTCCATCTTTGGTGAACTTAATGGCATTGCTTAATAAATTGAGCAGTACCCGTTCCATGGACGGAAGGTCAAACTGCACAATATGTTCTTCCACTTCCGTATCAAAAATAATTTTCAGCCCTTTGTTCTCTGCATAATGAAGAATAGACATGACGGTATCTTCTGTAAAACTGACAATGTCATAATTGTGCATATTCAGTTTATAAAATCCGGAGTCCACTTTGGTGATGTCCAGAATATTCGAGACAATACGCTGAAGCCTATAGGAGTTGTGTCTTATGAGCCCAGCATATTTTTCTACTTTTTCCCCATCAAACCCAGAAATCTCCATCATATCCAACGCAGAGAGTATGACATTGATGGGCGTACGCAGTTCATGGGACATGTTGGCAAAGAACTCATTGAACATTTTCTCATTTTCAGCAGCAATATAGAGCTTCCGGATATTTGCCTCATTTTCTATCCTAAGCTCATGAAGCTTCACGGAGTTTGTGACATTTCTTAAGAAAACCAGCATCTGCCACTTATCTTTTTCCACACTGATGAGACGGAAATTCGGTTCAACGTAAACATCCTGTCCCTTCTGGTCTTTCACCTTGAGGATATCAAGCTTCAGAATTTCTCCATACTGTATTTTATTGCCGATATCGCTTAGTTCTCTATAAGAAAGCCCCATAAATCTCTCTTCCATGGGATTCCTGACAAACCGGTTGTTCGGGATATTTTTG
The DNA here is from genome assembly GCF_000701905.1 of Proteiniclasticum ruminis DSM 24773. Lineage (GTDB taxonomy): Bacteria > Bacillota > Clostridia > Clostridiales > Clostridiaceae > Proteiniclasticum > Proteiniclasticum ruminis. Next base: position 515,197 of record NZ_JNKC01000001.1, read on the forward strand.
AAGTCATTGTACACCATATCATTTGCTTCAATAACCCTGTTTTTGCCGATATCGTAAAGAAAAATAAAATCAGGAATCAAATTGAAGAAACTCCGATATTTGTACTCAGACCGTTCCAGAGATTCCTGCATTGCTCTGATGACCGTGATATCTTTCGCTGTGATACAGAAAATCTCTTCTGTATCCTGTTCAAGATAAACCACATCCACATCCAAAATATACTGTTTCCCTTCCATCTCCAGTTTCATGGAAGCAGAATAGTTCATATTGTATTTGATGACTTCGTACTTTTCTCGGATATATCCTGATAAGTATGAATCCAGATATTTTCTGTAATGATTGAAGAACTGTTTGTATTTTGCATTGGCATACAGAATTTCATATTTTGAGTTCACAAATACTGTGATATTCTCATTGTATTCAGCTGACTTGAAAAACATAAACAGATTCTGTTTCAGCTCATTTGTTTTTAAGATCAAGGCATCTTTCTCTTTAATGATCCTGTAGAAAGCCACAGGCACAAAGACGAGAAATGTGCTGTAGGTGAAAAGCATGAATCTGTCTGCGACAAAAAGAAGCCTGGAATCTGAAAGCTCCACTGCTGTACTCTCTGTGAAAACAGCTGCAAAATAAAGCAGGCTGGTATAGTAGACAGATAAATTCATGACATTCTTTTTCGTGAAAAAAGTATGGTAATACCATCCCCCCAGAACCGGAACCGTTGCAAGCATGATAAGCTCAAAAACCATCAGACTGGAATCTCGGAAAACCACAGCTTCTTTAAACACATAGTAGTTGAGTATGGTAAAGACCAGCAGTATGGCCAAAATGGACCATACCATAACTTTCATATTGGCCCTGATTACTTCATTATAGGAAAATGCCGCGGACATCATAAATATCAGTGTGATCAGCATAATGAGGTAAAATCCAAGAAAAATTGAGCTTATGTTTCCATCAATGAGGAAGAACCTGTTGTTGTATTCAATGATAGAACCAAAAAACAATGCGAAAGCCAGCACCGTGAAATATTCTTTCTTGGTGTACGATGCATAAAAAAACAGCATCAGTGCGGATAAGCCTGCCATTACCACAGTGGATACCCCATTGCTTTCCAGGAGATTCTCATTTCCTGAGCTCTGTGCCATGGCTGCAAAAAGATAGGACAGTCCAAACAGTATAAAAAGCGTCAGAAGAATCAGCCCATTGGCAGCAATAAGGGTTCCGATGGTTTGTTTTGATTTCAACAGGCTCACATCCTTCCGAAAATACGACTACTTCTCTTTTGGTATCAGTGTTTTTTTATTCTTTTTGTAATACGTGCAAAGATGATTGAGAGGACAAGCTCCACACTGAGGCGATCTGGCGGAGCATATTCTTCTTCCGTGGAAGATGAGCAGGTGATGCGCATCGATCCAAAGATTTTTGTCCAGCTTCTTCATCAGTGATTCCTCTGTTTTTTCTACAGTTTCTTCGTTTACGATGCCGATGCGGTTCGCCACACGGAACACATGGGTATCCACTGCAATGGCAGGGACTCCATAAGCATTGGATAAAACAACATTTGCAGTTTTCCTTCCAACGCCTGGGAGTAAAATCAGCTCTTCCATGGTTCTTGGCACTTCGCCGCCATGCTTTTCCTTTAGAATCGGAAAAAGCTTCATGAGATTGCTTCCCTTGGATCTGTAAAGCCCTATGACTTTAATATAGCTTTCCAGCTCCTCCATGGTCATCTGAAGGAAGTCCTCCAGTGTTTTATATTTCTGAAACATCTTATCCGTAACTTCGTTTACTTTTTTATCCGTTGCCTGAGCCGACAGAATGGTTGCAATCAGAAGCTGAAGCGGTGTTTCATGATGGAGTTCACATTCTGCATCCGGATGAGTGCGGTATAAAATCTCCAGCACTTCCTTATTCTTTTTGTTCATTGTACATCCTTTCTATAAGCGGTATATTCCCTGATATTCTGTGGGAAGAAGCTCTGCAATTCGGGTCATGATATAGTTCAAAGCAAATTGATCGTACTCTTCCTTAGACTGCTCCGGTGTTTTTTCTGGGACTTTAAAACTCTTCCCCACTCTTATATCTATGGTTCCCTTATGCAGTTTTTCTCCAGTCATATTCCCATCCTGATTGATGGGCAGAACTTTATCTGATCCGGTCATGCCAAGAGGCACAATCTTCGCCCCGGTCATTCTCGCAATGAGAAGGACTCCTTTCTTTCCTTCAATCATAGAACCGGCTCTGGATCTGGTGCCTTCTGGAAAAATCATCACATTCTGACCACCACGTAAAAGATTGATGATCTCTTTCATTGCTGCCTTATCCGGTGAGTTGGGCTTGATGTTGATGCTCTTAAACACCTTCTTGAAAAGACCTGTAAACAGGTCGCTGGATAATTTCTGTCCTGCTACAAAGGTGAGATCATACTCCGGCAGCACTGACTGTATGGCTGGGCCGTCTATATTGCTCAGATGATTGCATACAAACAAAATCGGCTCCTCTTTTCCTGGCAGATTCTCTCTATTATGAAGCTTCACCGTAGCAATCTTTGTGAAGATATACTTTAATCCTCTTTTAGCCACAAATTTCTGAACACTTTCAGGTGATGAAGCCAAAGCTTTCAATATCATTTTTCTCAAAATTATTACCCCTTTTAGTTTACTGATTCCTATTATATGTTGAAAAGCCTTTCGAGTCTATGGTAGTACTCCCGCAGATACTCCGTGGGAAGCCTTTCCAAATCAAGCGTATTGCCCTTTCTCACAAGCTCCACCATGGCGTTTCTCTGCAGAAGCTTTTTCCCACGCCACCCGGAGGATGTCTCTTTGTACTTCAGAAACTCCTGATTGCTGAGCTCCAGGAGTTCCCGGAGATTGGGATACTTCATATACTCCCGAGGTCTGAAGGCCTCAATGGGACTGGTTTTCACCTTTCTGTTGAGTGGGCAGGATCTTTGGCAGGTATCACATCCAAACAGCCTTCCTTTAAAGAGAAGAAGGTCCTCATCAGGCACTTCTTTGCTTTGGGTAATATAGGACATGCATCTTTTTGTGTCATAATACTCGCTTCCTAAAATCTGAGTGGGACAAGCTTTGATGCAGTTGGTGCACTCTCCGCAGATGGAATGCAGAGGAATCTCATGATAATCCCGTTCCCGGGTGTCCAGGACGAGATTTGTAAGAATTTCCCCAAGAAAAACATAGCTTCCATACTCTTTTGTGATGAGCATATGATTCTTTCCAATTTCGCCTACATAAGAAGCATAGGCGATATATCTCTCCGGCAGAGAATTGTTGTCCGCAAACACTTTTGCCTCGTATCCGTGGCTTCGGATCACATCTGCCACTTTCTCCAAATAGTCTTTCACAACAATATGATAGTCCTGACCTAAGGTGTACAGGGAAAAATATCCCTCTTTATGGATATAGGCGTCATAAAAATATGGAAATGCTACCGATATAATGGTCTGCGCATTTTCCATTTCCGACCGGAGATTCACTTTTCTCAAAAGATCATTTTCTTCAAAGGACGTTGTGAAATTCCTTTCTTCTCTCTCTTTGAAATAAGCCAAGCTGTCTTGGGAAAGTGCCTGAGCTTTCATAAACCCATACTGAGTCAGTCCCAGATCTTCAAGCTTTTCCATGATCTTCTTCTGAATTATGCCTTCTGACATGCCACTTCCTCCTCATCCTTCTTTATTCTTATTATAGTCGAAGTATCTTCAGAAAAAAACCGAAAAAAGAAGCTTCTCCGTCTCCGGAAAAGCCTCCATCTTCTAGATATAGTTATAGTGAAGAAACCGCACTTCAGATTCCTCATTCTTTTGGATCAGGATTCTGGCAGGAATTCCTACAGCGGTTGCTCCTGCGGGCACACTTTTCAGCACTACAGAATTGGCGCCTACCTTTGCACCACTTCCGATGCTGATTGGTCCAAGTATCTTTGCACCTGCTCCGATCAGTACTCGGTCTCCCACGTCAGGATGCCTTTTGGGTGCATCACAATCCGTTGCCCCAAGGGTCACCCCATGATAAATGATACAGTCGTCTCCAATGGTGGTAGTCTCTCCGATGACCACCCCCATACCATGGTCTATGAAAAGCCTTCGGCCGATTTTCGCTCCAGGATGGATTTCTATCCCGGTGGTGAATCGTGCGGTCTGACTGATCAGTCTTGCCAGAAAAAACAGTTTCTTTCGATAACAGAAATGAGCCATCCGGTAATAAAAGAGGGCGTGTATTGTCGGGTACAGGAGGAGGACCTCCAGATAGGATTTTGCCGCTTTATCATTTTTTAATACATTTTTCACATCTTCATGCAGCCCTCTGAACATTTTACACCTCAACTCTGACTGTTAGTCAAAAAGCCCCATGGAAATATACTTTTCTCCTCCATCTGGAGCCACCGTCACAACCTTTTTGCCTTTACCTAGTTTTTTAGCCACTTCAATGGCGCCATAAAGGTTTGCTCCTGATGAGATTCCAATGAGAACGCCTTCTTCCTGCCCGAAGGTCTTTGCTGTGCTGAAGGCATCTTCCGTGGACACTTTCAGGATTTCATCTACAAATTCTCCATGATAGTTGTCTGGAACAAACCCAGCACCAATCCCCTGAATCTTATGAGGACCAGGATTTTCACCAGAAAGGACTGCTGAAGTCGTTGGCTCCACTGCCACAACCTTCACGTTCTTCCCATGATCTTTTGCATACTGTCCAAATCCGCTGATGGTTCCACCTGTGCCCACTCCTACAACAAAAGCATCCACATCTGGAAGATCTTCAAAAATCTCTTTTGCAGTGGTCTGATAATGCTTATTTGGATTTGCCTCATTCATAAACTGCTGTGGTATGAACCCAAGAGCACCAACTTCTTCTTTGATCTCTCCAGCTTTCTTGATGGCACCTTTCATTCCTGTGGCTGCTTCTGTCAACACAAGTTCCGCGCCATATGCCTTAATAAGGGCTCGTCTTTCCTGGCTCATGGATTCCGGCATCACAATGATCACTCTGTATCCCTTCGCCTTTCCAAGCATGGCAAGAGCAATTCCTGTATTGCCGCTGGTTGGCTCAATGATCACAGAACCTTCTTTCAGAAGACCTTTCTTTTCAGCTTCCTCCAGCATTCCAAGAGCAGCTCTATCTTTTGTACTTCCGGCGGGATTCATTTTTTCCAGTTTCACATATACTTCTGCACGGTTTTCCGCATCAAATCCATTTACTTTCAGGAGCGGTGTTCCGCCAACAAGTTCAATCGCATTTTGATAAATCATGTATTTTCAACCTCACTTTTATATCCTAGTCGATTACTAGGAATTCTGTTGTAAATATTACATCAAGCACAATCTTTTGTCAATAACATATGTACTGGAGCAGAAAACATCTGTATCGGAAAAACAAGAGGCGCCTTTTGAGCCCCTCTTATAACGTCCTGTTCCTTATATATGATTGGGATCCACACCCAGAACTTCAATTCCTCCCTGGATGCATTGAATATGAAGCGGGAAATCCGGACCACGCTCTCCATCGATATCACTGACAATGAGTTCATCCGTTGTCTCAATAAACAGCTCTTTCGTCTGGAAATAGAGAAGTCCCACCGGATCTTCCAGATGATCCCCCCGAAGCATCTTCGCCAGAAGAGGAACAATCTCCTTAAAACTGGCTTTTATGAGGATTACATCCAAAAGACCATCATTGGCTTTTGATTTATAAGCAAAATCCAAGTTTCCTGCAGTACGGCCATTAAAAACAAGGAGTGCATACATGTCTCCATCATAGGTCTTTTCTTCCGATGTGAACTTTACAGGGATTTTTCTGAACGTAGGAATCTGTTCCAAACCTTTAATATAGTAAGCCAGTTTCCCAATGGCATTTTTCAGCTCACTGTGTGTTTTCTGGGATACATCCGTTAAAAGACCTGTACTGGCTACATTGATAAAATATTTCTCGTTGATTTTACCCACGTCCATCTTCATGGATGGCAGTCTGAACATTTTTTCCAGTGCTTTTGATATATCCTTAGGGATACCGATGTACTTGGCATAATCATTGGCAGTGCCCATGGGCAGTATCCCAATGGGGAGCTTTATATCCCTTTCCATCATATAATTGATCAGAATATCCACAGTGCCGTCTCCCCCTGCAATGAGAATCTGACTGTAGCCCTCATGGATATCCTCCATGGCTGCGGCCATGTTATGTTCCTCATCCAATCTTTCTGGTACGACCCGATATCCATGTTTCTGATGCACATCAATCACTTCGTCCAGTTTATCCATGATATAGTTGTCTCCAGCATAAGGATTGTAGATAAATTTCACTTTTTTCATGGGATTCCTCCGAAATCATTCTTCTTAGATTCATTATATCGCAGATTTGATTCTTATGTGAGTATGAACTGCCTTTGATTCTATCTCTTTATCCTAAATCTTGAAACTAGAAATCTGTGAGGCTTTTCTATACAGTAGCAGAAATTGAGGATTCTTACCATTCTTCCTTTTTCAAAGAAGATGTGGTGCCTGATTTTCCCTTCATTGCTTCTGCTTACAATGAATCGCTTCTTCTTTTGAAAAAAGATTTTGTGAATCTCCCCTCATCGTTTATAATAGATATATTCATGAAATTTTTAACGAAAGGAGAAGGATAATTTCGGAATTATCCGTACTTATTTATGCAAAGAGGATTTATCCCAAATATTTTAACATTCCTTAATCTCTCCCTGGGAATTCTCTCCATCATTGCTACGGTGAAAGGAGATTATCTGAATTCTGGGCTCTTTATTCTAGGTGCCGGACTCGTAGACCGCTATGACGGAAGAATAGCCAGACTGCTGCATGCAGAAAGTCCCTTGGGAAAAGAACTGGACTCTCTTTCAGATCTCGTTTCCTTTGGTGTTGCGCCAGCCATACAGGCCTACTTCATGTTTGGACTGGAAGAACTCACCCTTCTAGGCATGCTTCCAGTGCTTATTTTTCCAGTGGCAGGTTCTTACCGACTGGCAAGATACAACTCCCAGCATTTTGACGGAGTATTCATGGGACTGCCCATCACCATTGCGGGATGTGTACTGACACTGTTTCTTCTGCTTCTTAGAAACAGTCTCAATTTAAGATTCCTGGTGATCTTCCTGATGTTCTCACTAGCCTATCTTATGGTTAGCACCATAAAACTTCAAAAACGTTAATCACAAAACCTGTCAGGTATAAAACTGGCAGGTTTTTCTTCGTTGTGCATTCATTCTCGCATTTTGCAACTTATTGACATAAAATAACAATTGATAATTTATTGACAATAATATCGTAATAACGTAATATATGGATGTAACGATAAAGAGAGGAGATTTAGATGGAGAATAACATTGCTAAATTCACAAATGCAGCTGAACTCTTAAAAATATTGGGTCATCCAGTGCGTCTTTGTATTCTGAAAGGAATCCTGACTACAGGAGGATGTAATGTGACCCACATGACAGACTGCCTGAATCTTCCCCAGTCCACCATTTCCCAGCATATTCAGAAGCTGAAAAGCGCTGGGATCATCGAAGGGGAACGGAAAGGACTGGAAATCACTTATAAACTGGTGCATGACAAAGCAAGACAGATCATCGAAAGTATTGAACTTCAGGAGGATAAATAAATGAGTAAAACACTGATCATTGGTGGAGTCGCCGTCGGGGCATCTGCTGCGGCAAGGCTGAGGAGACTGGATGAATCCATGGAAATTGTCGTCTTTGAAAAAGGACCTTATATTTCCTTTGCAAACTGCGGACTTCCTTATCATATCGGAGAAGTCATCAAAGAAAGAGACCAGCTGATTCTTCAGACCCCACAGGCCATGAAGGACCGATTTAATCTGGATGTCAGAATATTGTCTGAGGTAGTGAAAGTGGACGCAGAACGAAAACTCGTCACAGTCCACAGTAAGGATAAAGGATTCTATGATGAATCCTTCGACTATCTGGTGATTGCACCGGGGGCAAAGCCGGTGAAGCCACCCATTCATGGAATCGACTCCTCCCTGATTTTCTCCCTGAGAGACATCAGTGACATGGACAAGATCAAAGAAAAAGCGGAAAAGAATCTCAAGGGAGACGCCATTGTCATCGGTGGAGGGTTCATCGGTATTGAAACCGCCGAGAATCTCCACGAGCGCGGAATGAAAGTTTCTTTAGTGGAAGCAGCTCCTCATATCCTTGCCCCCTTTGACTCTGAAATGTCCATCCAAGCAGAACATGAACTGGAAGAACATGGTATTTCCCTCTACATCAATGATGCAGTCTGTGCTTTTGAAGAAATAGACGGACATATCCATGTGGAGCTTTCCTCCGGCAAAATACTGAAAGGTGATTTTGTTGTGTCAGCCATAGGTGTTGCACCAGACACGGCATTTCTTAAAGACTCCGGTATCGCTTTAGGTGCAAGAGGGCACATTCTTACGGATGAGTATCTTCGTACCAATTATCCTTTTATCTTCGCTGCTGGAGATGCTGCGGAAATCACAGATTATATGCTGGGTGGAAAAACCGCCATTCCTCTGGCTGGACCTGCCAACCGGCAGGGTAGAATCATCGCCGACAACATCGCAGGGCGAAATGTGGTCTATAAAGGCGCCATAGGCACTTCTATTCTTAAGATATTTGATCTTACCGCTTCTTCCACCGGTATGAATGAACGTGTGGCCAAAATGAAAGGCCTTCAGCCTAAGTCCATCTTCATCCATCCGAATAATCATGCGGGTTACTATCCAGGTGCGACGCAGCTGACCATCAAGCTCGTTTTTGATGAGAACAGAAAAGTGCTCGGCGCTCAAGCTTTAGGGTACGAAGGTGTCGATAAATTCATCGATGTCATTGCCACTGTCATTAAGTTTGGCGGCACCGTGGATGACCTGAAAGAACTGGAGCTTGCCTATGCTCCACCCTACTCCAGCGGGAAATCCCCTGTTAATATGGCTGGATTTGTAGCGGAGAACACCTTGGATGGTCTGGTGGACCACGTGACACTGGAGGACTATGAGAAAAGCTTTGATCCAAGCACTATGCTGCTTGTGGATGTTAGAGATCAGGTAGAAGTGGAAAACGGTTCTCTGGAAGGCCGGATCCATATTCCTCTCAACAGTTTAAGGCAGCGTATGGGCGAGCTGCCAAAGGACAAGACGCTTTATCTCTACTGCCAGGTGGGCCTTAGAGGGTATATCGGTGCAAGAATTCTTCAGCAGAACGGATTTAAAGTGAAGAACATCACTGGAGGCTTCAAACTCTACAAAGCCATGCAGCCAGCAGAAAAAGATAGAGAACATACCCTTTCTGATGAACCGGCCGTCTCTTCAGTATCTTCTGAAACTGTAGAACTGGATGCTACTGGACTTTGCTGTCCAGGACCACTTATGAGAGTGAAAAGCACCGTGGACCAGGTGAATCCCGGAGACACCATCAACATCACAGCTTCAGATATGGGCTTTTATGAAGACATTAAAGCCTGGACCAGAAGAACCGGCAATGAACTTCTGGATGTGAAGAAGGACAAAGGGCTCATCAAGGCTTCTATCCGGAAAGGACTTTCTGCAAAAGAAGACAACTTGACGGTTTCCTGCAGCAGCACAAAAAACGGAAATACCGAGAACATGACCATGGTGGTCTTCTCCGGAGACCTGGACAAAGCCATCGCTTCTTTCATCATTGCCAACGGCGCAGCATCAATGAACAAGAAGGTCACCCTGTTCTTTACTTTCTGGGGGATCAACATTCTTAGAAAATCCGCACATGCCCCTGTAGAAAAGAACTTCATCGAAAAAATGTTCGGTTTTATGATGCCTAAGGGATCCAAAAAGCTGGGACTTTCCAAAATGAACATGGGTGGAATCGGCCCAAAAATGATCCGTTCCATCATGGAGAAGAAAAATGTGCAGTCCCTGGAAGAACTCATCAAAGCCGCCATGGACAGCGGTGTGGAGATCGTCGCCTGTCAGATGAGCATGGACCTTCTCGGCATCAAGGAAGAAGAGCTTCTGGATGGGGTAAAATTCGGTGGAGTAGGATATATGCTCGCCGAATCCGACGAATCCAATGCAACACTCTTTATTTAACTCACAAAAAAGGTTCAGCAAATCGCTGAACCTTTTCTTATTTTTACACTATTCAAAAATGCTTTGGATCCTTTCAATGAGAATCCCACCTTAACAGAGTCCAATCTGATGAAGAATATTCTTCAGGGACATCAGAAGCCCCAATCTCTTTATCGCCCCATGCTTGTTCTTTGAGAACGACGATCTTTATTCTTCTTCCTTCTCTTCCTTGTCCGAATCAAAGGTATCATCATTCATCTTGTTCTTCGCCTTTCCATTCTTGGAGCCAAAGATTTCTTTTTTCAGTTTCTTTCCAGTCTTCGTTCCCGCAAGTCCACCGATTCCTGTTTCTCTTAGAGCCTCCGGCATAGCTTTTCCAATGGAGTACATGGCTGCCACAGTATCATCAAATGGAATTCTGGAGACTACACCCGCAAGCGTCATATCCGCCGCTGTAATGGCACTTACTGCTCCAGCAGCGTTTCTTTTAGCACAAGGCACTTCTACGAGGCCCGCAATGGGATCGCAAACCAGACCTAAAGTATTTTTGAAAACAATGGCACCGGCATTGAGACACATTTCGGGTGTTCCCCCCATCATTTCCACCACTGCCGCTGCAGCCATGGCCGCCGCAGAGCCGCACTCTGCCTGACATCCGCCTTCAGCTCCTGAGATGGTGGCATTCTGGGCAATGATGGCTCCCACTCCTGCGGAAGCGAAGAGCCCCATAATCAAGTCTTTTTCTTCTACTTTATGTTCTTCTTTCATGGTCATGATGACTGCTGGAAGAATCCCACAAGCACCTGCTGTGGGACAAGCAACGATTTTCCCCATGGACGCATTGACTTCAGAACAGGAAAGCGCATAACTCATGGCTTTCACCATAACTCGTCCCGAAACACTCTGACCTTTGTCCAGATACTTTCCCATGCGGTACGCATCTCCGCCAATGAGTCCAGAGACAGAAATGACTTTCTCTCCCACTCCTTTTGTGGTGGAGAACTCCATGACACGCAGATTTTCCACCATACGGCCATAAACCTCTTCATAACTTAAGCCGCTCTCCTCCATTTCCTGCTTCAAGGTGAACTCTCCAATGCTGAGATTCTCCTCGCTGCATCTTCTCAGCATCTCTTTTCCGTTCTTTATATTCATAACTCTTACTTCTCTCCTCTTTAGACTACAGGGTAATTGATCACATTGCTCGTCAGCGGAACAAAACGAACATGTTCCACAGATTCCACCTCTGTGAGCTTCTCAAGAACCGAGGGATCAACGTTCTGGTCCAGCTCAAAAATCATCATGGCTTCCCGTCCTTTCTGATCTCTGAACAAAGACATATATGCAATATTCACGCCGCAGTCATAAAGCAGCTTTGACACATTCGCCACAACCCCGGGCACATCTTTCTGTGTGATGAGAAGGGTGGGATAGTTTCCTGAAAACTGAATCTCCTCCCCGTCAATATTGGTGATTTCCACAGCACCACCCCCAATGGAGGAGCCTGTAACAGATACTGTTTTCCCGTTTTTCAGTACCATATCAACCCGTACAGAGTTCGGGTGCACATCCCCCAGATCCTTCTCGTTAAAGGAAATCTCCATACCTTTTGCTTTCGCCATTTTCAGGGAATCCCTGAGATTATCATCTGCGGGGTCCATCCCCAGGACACCAGCAACGAGAGCTCTGTCGGTTCCATGTCCTTTATAGGTTTTGGAAAATGAGCCATGGAGATAAAAATGCACTTCCACAGGCTCTTCTCCCGCAATCCCCCGGGCAATCTTCGCCAGCTTTGCCGCCCCTGCTGTATGCGAACTGGAGGGGCCTATCATAATGGGTCCTATGATATCAAAAACACCATATTTTTTCTTCATATCTTCACTGTCTGCCATAATGATTCAGCAAACAGATTTCACCTGCCTTTTAATTTTGTCTTCTGTTAATAATCGTAAAACTGGCTTCCACCAATGAACTCTCTCAGCAAAGAATTGGTAGGCACCATCTGGTCGTCGATATCCTCAAAAAGCCTCAAGATGGTAATAAGCCGCTTGGCCTCCTCATACGTGCTGCTCTCTTTCGGAATCTTCTCCAGCTCTTTCAGCGTATGCTTTTTCAGCACTGAAAGTTCATAAAAGAGTGTGGAGTTGAACATGGCATCCGCTTCCTCCTGATAAGGGAAGATGTTCTCTTTTTCGCCTGCAGAAACCGAAGGGAATATGAGTAGTGTTTCCTCAGGACTATATCCTCTGGAAAGAAAATCTCTTGCCATACGTCTCAACTTTCTCACATCCGTTGTCGCAATCCGGCTGTGGTTGTCCAGATTGAGAACCGTCAGGGCGCTGATGTAGACTTTAAATTTCAATGCATTATCTATACCTGCAAGAAGCCTTGGGTTCAGTCCATGGATGCCCTCAATGAGGAGTACACCATTCTCCGGAAGTTTCACCTTAGTGGTTGAAACACCTCTAGTGCCTGTTTTGAAATCAAACTTCGGTAAGATGACTTCTTCTCCTTGGAGTATCTTGATCATATCTGACTCAAAAAGATCCAGTTCTATGGCCTCTAAAGATTCAAAGTCGTAGGATCCATCTGCCTTCTTTGGTGTAAGACGGCGGGGCACAAAATAATCATCCATGCTGACAGGAATGGGCAAAAGGCCATTTACCCGAAGCTGAATGGCCAGGCGGTTCGCAAAAGAAGTTTTACCCGAAGAGCTTGGCCCTGCGATGAGCACGATTTTTACACCATTTCTTTCCTTAATGTCATCCGCGATATAGGCAATTTTCTTTTCATGGAGAGCTTCTGTGATATTCACTAGAGTTCTAGCTTCTCCGTTCCGGATCTTTTCATTCAGATTCCCCACATAATGGATACCAAGGAGCCTGTCCCATGTGGCAGTTTCCTTAAAGATTTCAAAGAGTTTGTCCTGTGGCGTAAAAGGCCGGACCAGTTCAGGCTCCCTCACCGTAGGATAGCTCATAACAAAACCGTCTTTATAGCAAACCAATGAAAATAAGGGTGTATACCCTGTAGATGGCGCCATCTTGCCATAAAAATAAGCATAGCGGTCCAAAAGATGATACAACTTCACCTCATGGAACTTCGCATGAGCAAGCAGCATATATTTAGCTGTTTCTCCATTCTCTTCAAAGAACTTCAGTGCATCTTCCAGCAGAAAACACTCTTTTTTTATGGGGTGATTCTCTTCAATGATGGTTCTCATTTCTTTTTCCAGACGGTGCAGCATTTCTTCTGTTAGAATCTCATCCCGTACCCAGCAATAAAGACCTCTGCTGATGGAATGGTCAATAATAAGTTCTTTATTGGGCCACAACCTATAAAAGGCAGCAACCAGAATAAAGGAAAGGGTTCTTTCATAGGTTTTATGGCCCACGTAATCTTCACGGAACACGGGGTACAGATTGTTTCTTCCTTTCAGTTCCTCAGTCAGCTCAAAATACTCTCCGTTGGTCCTTGCAAGAATTGGCTGCTGGGTGCCCTTTCTCAAACTTTTCAGTTCATTATAGGTATAGCCTTTATTCTTCTCCATAAGCTTCCTCCTTTATGCCTTGTGAGGTCATTTGACACATTCACGCTCTATCCTCTTCATTATAGGTGAAAACACTGAAAATGGCATCATAATCTTCCTATGCAGCTGCAGCACCGTAAACCATTTCACTTGAAATTCAATTGTTACCATTCCTTGAATCTGTTTTATGATATGGTTTCATACGTAAAAATGCTATATAATAGAAGGAGAGTTTAGAATGATTTTACCTCAATGAGATGAAAGAGTCCCTAAACACAGTATCCAAAAGATAAACTGAAAGGTGGTTGTATTAATGGCATTAGTCACAACAACAGAAATGTTCAAGAAAGCCTATGAGGGCAAGTATGCGATTGGCGCATTCAACATCAACAATATGGAGATCATTCAGGGAATCGTTGATGCCTGCAAAGTGAAGAACTCTGCAGTAATTCTTCAGGTTTCCAAGGGTGCAATGAAATATGCCGGACCAAGATATCTGAAAGCCATGGTAGATGCTGCAGTAGCTGAAACCGGTCTTGATATCGCACTTCATCTGGACCACGGCCCAGATCTTGCCACAGTGAAGGAAGCCATCGATGCTGGATTCACTTCTGTGATGATCGACGGATCCCATCTGGATTTCGAAGAAAACGTAAAAATCACGAAGGAAGTTGTAGAGTACGCACACTCCAAGGGCGTTGTTGTTGAAGCGGAACTCGGGATCCTCGCTGGTGTGGAAGATGATGTTCATGCAGAAGAGCACGTGTATACCGATCCTGACCAGGCTGTTGAATTTGTGGAAAGAACTGGTGTAGATTCACTTGCCATCGCCATCGGTACTTCCCATGGTGCATTCAAGTTTGCTGGAAAGCCTGATCTGAAGTTCCATATTCTGGAAGAAATCCAGAAGAGACTTCCAGGATTCCCAATAGTTCTTCACGGTGCATCCGCTGTCAGCCAGGAACACGTTGCTATGTGCAATGAGTTCGGTGGAAACATCAAGGGCGCACAGGGTATTCCAGTAGACATGCTGAGAAAAGCATCTGCTATGGCAGTTTGCAAGATCAATATGGACACAGACATCCGTCTTGCCATGACCGCATCCATCCGTAAGGCGTTTGCTGATAAGCCAGATGGTTTTGACCCAAGAGGATATCTTGGTGCTGCAAGAAAAGAGATTCAAGCTCTTGTTGAAAAGAAAATTGATGAAGTTCTTGGTTCAGCAAACTCCATGAACTAATCACCAACCCGTTTCAGTATAAGAGGCAGGACTCCCCTAAAAAGGAGTCCTGTTTTTTTCTAGGGTTCCACCTTTTTCCCTATATAACCCATAAAACAGGCCACTAAAATATGTCTTCCGTTCACTCAAGACGAATAAAAAAGAGCTGCAGTTCACCAATCTCTCGATGAACTGCAGCTCTTTTTTTTCTCTTCCCAGGTACCTTACAACCGTTCGTACAGGGACATCTTCTGTTTCTTCACCTTCTGACTTAGAAAGAAGGCTTTATCTTTTGTCTGTTTCCACAGATTCTGTGGCATTTGTTCATGCCATATGTCTATGGATTCTCTTTTGTTAGAGGATTCAATCTTTTTGTTCCCTCTTTTGAAGTCCTATAAACTTCCTGCAGTCAGCTGGATTTTTTCGAGCTTGTGCTTTATATTAAAAAACTCATTTTCTAGAATATTGATCTTCTGTTCAATCAGATTCCTGTTGGTTTCCTTAACTGCAGCACCAAGTTCTTTAGATAGTATGCTCAGTTCATCACTGATGGCATAAATCCTTTTTGTAGCTTCATATGCGTTCATATTCTACACCTCACTTAATGACATTTTCTCTAAGGCCCGTGGGAGATTCTCTTAAAACCTGGTACATACTGTACCTCTTAAAGGAATAAATGTATAATAGCTTCAACAAGGTTATTTCCTTGTTACAACTGCATTTTAGACTTACTTATGTAAACAGTCAAGGTTGTTTACATAAGTTTATGACAATGGTTTATGAAACTGTTTCAATACTTTGGATTTGCTATGGTAAAGGATACCATTTTACGGCTTTTTTCCATTTTTGAAATATGAAAGCCTTCAGCAAATGCATCGTCATGCATAAGAAAACCATTGGGACCAAACATATGTAATGTTTTCAAAAATATACGCAAAGGAGACAATTATGGAACTGGAAGTAAAAATATTGGACATCAACATTGAGAGGATTCGCCGCATCATGAAAGGTGCTGGTGCTGTTCTTGTGAAGAATGAGCTGCAGGAAAACTATATTCATGACTTCCCGGACAGAAGACTTTTGAACCAGAATGGATATGCAAGAATCCGCTTTGTGAAGGATCAGGAAACCGGTGAAGAGAAAGTCTTCATGACCACAAAAAAACTCATTTCAAGAGACGTCTATAAGAAGATGGACGAACATGAAACCCTCATCGAAAGCAAAGAGGTTGGACTTGGTATTTTCAATGCCCTAGGACTGGAGCTTCTGGAAAACGTAAAAAAATCCAGAGAAAGCTATCAGTATAAAAATACTCTGGTTGAAATAGATGTCAATGAGAAGACCTATGTGCCTTTTCCTTACCTGGAAGTGGAGAGCACATCTGAAGAGGAACTGGAGGAAGTGGTCACGCTTCTCGGCTACACCATGGAGGACACCTCCGCTCTCAGTATCCATGAAATCCTAAAAGCAAGAGGAATCACACCAAACTCACCCGAGGGACTTTAGGCTGTTACGATAGAGTCTCCTCAAGATTTCACTCACTCTGTATGGTGGGTGTATAGCACACACCTGGGAAGATATGAGAGAAGGGATAGTAGAAGACTGCCCTCCTGATTCTATTTGACGTTGACAATTCACCGCTGATTCTTTATAATCTCGTTATATATGTAATGAAAAGGAAGTAGTAGCATCGTAACCATCTTAGAGAGTCCCTGTCCGGTGAAAAGGGATATGGCCAGTATGTGAACTCGTCTTTGGAGCATGGGCAATGGCCCCGGTTGGACGCGTTATAGTTCCTGAAAGTGAAGCTTAGGCTTAATTAGAGTGGTACCACGGATGTTTACTTCGTCTCTTATCGGAAGAGACGGAGTTTTTTTATTTTGGAGGAGGATACAAATGGCAAATTACGGCAAACACACAGATCTGAAATGGCAGAAAAAATGGGAAGACTCTGGAGTCTTTAGGTTTGTGGAAAACCCAGAAAAAGAGAAACTTTACGTACTGGAGATGTTTTCCTACCCATCAGGAAGCAAGCTGCATGCAGGGCATTGGTTCAACTATGGTCCTACAGATTCCTGGGCAAGAATGAAAAAAATGCAGGGATACAATGTGTTCCAGCCTATGGGATTTGACGCTTTTGGTCTTCCTGCAGAAAACTTTGCTATCAAGACAGGAATTCATCCTATGGATTCCACGCTGAAGAACATCGAAACCATGGAAAAACAGCTGAAGGAAATGGGCGCCATGTTCAACTGGGACCATGAGGTGGTTACCTGTGCCCCTGACTATTATAAGTGGACCCAATGGCTGTTCACAGAGCTCTATAAGAATGGTCTGGCCTACAGAAAGAAAGCACCTGTAAACTGGTGTCCCAGCTGCAACACGGTCCTAGCCAATGAACAGGTGGTGGATGGTGCTTGCGAGAGATGTCAGACATTGGTGATAAAGAAAGATCTGACCCAGTGGTTCTTCAAAATCACAAAATATGCTGATGAGCTTCTGGAAGATCTGGACAAACTGGATTGGCCTGAAAAAACAAAATCCATGCAGAAGCACTGGATCGGACGTTCCTATGGCTCCCAGGTGAATTTTAAAGTTCAGGATAAAGATCTTGATTTTTCTGTCTTCACAACCCGTGTGGACACACTCTTTGGTGTTTCCTATGTGGTATTCGCACCTGAAAATGACATGGTGAAAGATCTGACCACACCTGAACATCAGGCTGAAGTAGAAGCCTATATAGAGCAAGCCAAGATGCAAAATGAGATCGACAGACAGTCTCTTTCCAGAGAAAAGACCGGCGTCTTCACCGGATCCTATGCCATCAATCCGGTGAACGGAAGAGTCATCCCCATCTGGGTAGGTGACTATGTGCTGAACACCTATGGCACAGGAATCGTCATGGCGGTACCTGCCCATGATGAAAGAGATTATGAGTTCGCAAAGAAATACGATCTTCCCATCGAGCGCGTCATCGAAGGTGGAGAATCTCTTCCTTTCACAGAAATCGGACCAATGGTGAACTCGGGAGAATTTGACGGTCTTCAAGGCGATGAGGCCAAAGAAAAGGTGACCAAATGGCTTCAGGACCGTGGTCAGGGAGAACTGAAGGTAAACTACAGACTGAGAGACTGGCTCGTATCAAGACAACGATATTGGGGAGCACCTATCCCAGTGGTTTATTGTGAGCATTGCGGTGAAGTGGTTGTAGAAGAGAAAGACCTGCCGGTAGAACTTCCTTATGATGTGGAGTTTGCACCAGACGGAAAGAGTCCTCTGGCAAAAAGTGAGGCATTCCTCCATACCACTTGTCCAAAATGCGGTGGACCAGCTACACGAGAAGCGGATACTTTGGATACCTTTGTCTGCTCCTCCTGGTATTATTTGCGCTATGTAGACAACAAAAATGCCGATGCTCCTTTTGACAAGAAGAAAATCGACACCATGCTGCCTGTAGACAAGTATGTCGGTGGACCAGAACATGCTGTGATGCACCTGCTTTATGCCAGATTCATCACAAAAGCGCTGAGAGATATGGGCTACCTGTCCTTTGATGAGCCTTTCAAATCTCTGACCCATCAAGGGCTCATTCTTGGTCCAGATGGACAGAAAATGAGTAAATCCAAAGGCAACACCATTTCTCCAGATGAATACATCACCCAGTACGGATCTGATGTGTTCCGAATGTATCTGATGTTCGGATTCTCTTACGCAGAAGGCGGAGCCTGGTCGGATGAAGGCATCCGCTCTGTATCCAGATTTGTAGACAGAGTAGAAAGAAACTTCCACAACATCAGAGATATTCTCCACAGCTCCAGCAGCACAGAAGACCTGAGATCTGAGGATAAAGATCTTCTCTACTGGAACGCCAATGCCATCAAAGGCGTAACAGAAGACTCTGAGAAGATGCAGTTCAACACTGCCATTGCCCGTATGATGGAGCTGACCAATGCCCTCACCAAATACATCCCCATGGAAAAGCATAACCATGAGGTTTTAAAGAAAGTCACCTTAGACTTTATTAGAATTCTGGCTCCATTTGCTCCACATTTCTCTGAAGAAATCTGGGAAATGTTTGGAAATGAAGGTTCTGTCTTTGACGAGTCCTGGCCAGTTTTTGATGAAAAAGCTCTGGTGAAGGATGAAGTGGAAATCGCGATCCAGATCAATGGTAAAATCAAAGAACGTATCATGATCCCATCAGATGCCAACGACGAAGAAATCAAAGCTCTGTCTTTGGCAACTTCGGCCATTCAGAAGGAAACCGATGGAAAGGCCGTCGTTAAAGTCATTGTCATCAAGGGAAGACTGGTCAATATCGTTGTAAAATAGACTCTGAAAGAAATATTACCCATGTAAAAATACCATGTAAAAACAGATGCTGCAGAACAAAAAATCTGCAGCATCTGTTTTTTTATATCACTTTTTCATTCGGATTCTCCAGTAAAAATTGGATGGCATCTTCTTCTGTCAGAGGCTTGGAAATATAGTACCCTTGAAGCACATCACAGTGGTGTTTCTCCAGATACTCTTTCTGCTCCTGAAGCTCCACACCTTCTGCGATGACTGTAAGTTTGATCTTATGGGCCATACTGATCACATCTGCTGTGATGATCTCTTCTTCTGCAGATTCTGTGATTCTGTTGATAAAATACCGGTCTACTTTCACCGTATCTATATTCAGAGACCGCAGCCGCGCAAAGGAGGAAAAACCAGTGCCGAAGTCATCCAGTGCCACAGAAACCCCTAAGCGCTTCATTTCTGCAAGCTTCTCGTTTATGAGTTCAAAATTGTCCACCAGAACGGACTCCGTGATTTCAAACTCCAGGTTTTTACCTGAGACCCCTTTCTTCAGCAGAATCCTGTGAACATCTTTGGTGAAATCTTCTCTTAGAAGCTGAATGAGAGAGATATTTATGGCGATGAGCTGATCATCGTATCCTTCTTCTTTCAACAGATTGACAAAATCACAAGCCTTCGCAAGGATAATTTTTCCCAGGTCATAAATCAGGAGATTTTTCTCCGCAAGATCAATAAACTCCATGGGTGATACTGCTCCTATCCCCTCCACATGCAGTCTTGCTAATGCTTCAAATCCCATGGTTTCATGAAGTTTCACGTTCCACAGCGGTTGAAAATGGAGGGTAAAAGATGTAGTGTCGGTGCCTGTAATCACCTGGCGCAGTGTTTCTTCAACGGCTTCTTTCCGGAGAATGTCATCCTGCATGGTATCACTGTATAGAATGATCTGGCGGTTATCGTAGTGTTTTAAATGTGATAAGGCTAAGGAAACATCCTTTAGCACTTTATCTGAAGAGATATGCATCCCAGTTAGTTCAAGCACTGCTACCTGTACCTCCAGATACTCATCTTTTGAGCCTCCATCCAGTGGTTGCCTGAATACAGCAAGGAGTTTGTTCGCCAGGGAGAGAAGCTCATTTCTTGATTTAAACTCTTCCACCACGATGACAAAACGGTCTGCATTAAATCGGAAGAACATTTTATCCTCACGCAGCACAGTTTTAATTTTTTCAGATACCTGCTGCAGAATCCGGTCCCCATATTTATAACCAAAGGTCATATTGAGTGTCTTGAAATTAGAACAGTTTACAAGCAGCACCGCTCTTCTTCCTTTAGTGGGTGTCACCACCAGGTCTTCCAGATATTCTTCCAGGTAGGTTCCATTGGGAAGTCCTGTGAGCTCGTCATAATAAGCAATCTTAATATTGGACTTGTCTTTTCGGTATGCATAATAAAGAATTGCACCACCAACGCACATCAGAATCAGAAACTCTACAACCCCTTCCATAATGATGCTTCGGACTTCTTCATCCACAAGATTTCTTGGCCAAATGAAAAGGAGTGTTCCTAAATAGTCGTCTTCACTAAAAACAGGAGCAGATACATGAATAATCTCTTCTCCTTCATAGACGCCATGATCGACTACCAGCTTCCGTTCGTCTATATATCTACGTACCGTTTCATCCTTGATCTCATTACCTCTGGTATCTGAGATACTGGATGCAAGAACCTTATATTTGTTGCTGATAAACAGTGCATGATCCACTTCTTGTTTCTCCACGATATCTTCAATGAGATTTTGCAGTTCAAACTGTTGAGTGAACTGATTCAGATTCTCATCCAAAACACCTATCTGAACAAAAGTACTGTCATCTTTGCGGACATATCCAAATTTGTAATATTCTCCGCTGACCGTATCCGGTCTGGACTCTTCCATAAAAGATTCCAACATACTGTTCTTGAAATAAAATGCTGGATGTCCCTCATAGGTTTTCCATCCCACATAGTCTTCAATGTTGCTGGAGAGGATCTCCCCATCCTTGTTATATAGATTGATCTGATCCACCTGAAGCTCTGATGCCAGCTTCTTTAAAGATTCAGTCGTACTGTCATTGTTGTCAATTAGAAGCACCGCTCTACTGGCTACAAGAATTTTATCTTCTAGAAGATTCACTGCAATCTCGTAGGCATCCTGATAATTCAGAAGCGCTGCTGTGTAACTGCTTGCAATATTAAGGGATGATTTCTCCATCATATGATATACATCCGAAACCCGCTCCCGAGCTGTGTAATAGGTTAACGTACCTACCCCTAAGGTAAGAATCAGGAACGGAATGATGAAAAAGCTGAGATCTTTTCTAGTCAGTCTGTCTTTTTTCATATTTACTCACAATAACTTTTGTTTATTTCAGCCGGTCATATCAGTCTATCGGTATATTGTATTTCATCGTGCTGATTTCATGCAGAATTAATCATGATGTCATCGGTTATAGCAACCTTTAAACTCTCCACAAGCCACTACCTCAATGTACCATTTTCTATTATATATCGTCAATATAGAAAAATCTCACTTCGTGAAATTTCCCATGATTCATGCAATAATAGCCCCATCAAAAAACAGGATCTGACTCCTGTCGAAATCAGATCCTGTTTATTTGATGTTATGCTATACTATTTTCCTTCTTTGTACTTCTTCACTTCATCAATGAATGCAGTGGTGTACACATGAAGATCCTTAGGGGATCTGGAGGAAATGATATTTTCGGATACTACCACTTCTTTGTCCACCCAAGTCATTCCTGCGCCTTCCAGATCGGCTTTAATTTTCTTCGTGCTCGTTCCTGTTTTTCCTCTAAGAATATCTGCAGTCACAGGTACCCAACCCGCATGACAGATCATACCAATGGGTTTCCCCTGCTCATTGAACTCTTTCGTCAGCCTGATACAGTCATCCTCAACTCTCAAAATATCAGGAGCGTATCCGCCTGGAATGAGAAGACCATCGTAGTCCTCCGATTTCACTTCATCATAGGATTTATTGGCCTCTGCCTTTAGTCCATATTTCCCTGTGTAGACTTTTTTCTTGTCAAGGGCTACCACATCCACTTCCCATCCTTCTTCTTTGAGACGGATTAAAGGATACCACAGTTCCAAATCTTCAAAGATATCAGCAACAAACGATAAAATTTTCATGGTTTTTCCTCCTAGTACTTATCATTGCTTACATTGTACCGTAAATCTATGCTCCCGCCGTAAACTTTCAAAAGAATTAATGAAGTTTTTACACCTTTCATAGTGCAGTGCATTTTCTTCTATTCACATCATATGTTCTGATGCTGGGCTTTACAGATATACTCCATCACTCTCAGCTCATACCAGATTTCTTTTCCATAAGAAGCTAAGAGCAGTGTCTTGCAATTTTTTTCAAGATACTCTGATAACTTCTTTGTTTCAGCACTTTTTCGTATGGTCAGGACTTGGATCTCATTTCTTCTTAAGAAAAAAGCAATCCGAAGCAGAATCTCCTGAATCTCCTGGTCCTGAAGCTCCACCTCCCATAGAGTCACCGCCATTCTTTTTGCTGCACACTTGAGCTCAATTTTTCCACCAGGCGTAAGAAATATCACGAAAAGAAAACCTTCTTTTTCTTTGACTTCTACCATAGAAGCACCAATATAAATTGACAACTTATCCCGAATGGGCATAAACAGGACCTTCAGCAATGCATCCTTCTCATAGAATTTTTCATTTCCCATTGCAGTCCTCCTTATTCACAAAATGTTTTCAACAATTAATTGAGAATCACTTTCAATTTTGCACAACCTATGTTACTATAAGTACATAACACACACACAACATATTTCGAAATACGAAAGACCGTAATAGTATTTCATATTTCCCCCTTTTATACGAATATGTATACTGAATGAAAGCCTCTGAGTTTCCCCGACTCGGAGGTTTTTCATTGATACTTCTTCTTCTTTCATTGTACCTGATATTAAGAAGAGGAACACTCAGAAGAAAAAATTCTATTGGGGTCTTTCTGCAGAACCAAGAAAAAGAAATACTTCAGGACATTTTAATACTTTTTTGGTAAAATAAGTTCATGTTCTGAGGAATCCTTATTCTTCAGTGCTTTCCTCGGATTTGCCTCAGACCAAATTGATTTGAAGAATCCATCAGATTGTTATATAATGGAGTGGTAAATCAGAGTAAACTTATAAGAATTAAAAGGGAGTTGTTTTAATTGATTAACACAATGACAAACATGATAGAAATTTCTGATGCTGGATATCAGGAATTCAATGACCTGCTGGAAGCCAATGACATTGAGCCTAAGGTTGTAAGACTGGCACTGGCTGGTTTCGGATGCAGCGGTCCAAGATTTGGACTCATGGTGGACGAAGCTACTGACAGTGATGTGGTAGAAGTCATCAAGGATATTACTTTCATCGTGGCTAAGGATCTTTATGATGAATATCAGGGATTCGTGATTCTTTCTGATGAAGAGAACTATGGTGGCGGAATGTCACTAAGACCAAAGAAAATTGATGAAAACATCGGCTGCTCCACCTGCGCAACAGGTTGTGCTGTATAATTGAATCAAAAAGGGGAGATTTTAGAATGGAAACTCTAAAAAAGGAACTTCTTGTGATGAGCGATGCTGCTTATGAAGAGTTTATCCAATTCCTGAGAAGCAATCAGGTGGAAAAAAACAATATCCGTATCACCTTGGCAGGTTATGCCTGCAGTGGTCCTAGATTTGGACTTATGGTGGATGATAAGAAAGACGGAGATATGGAGACTGTCGTTAAAGATCTGACCTTCTATATCGAGTCTAATCTTTATGATGAATTTGAAGGTTTCCAGATTCTCTCCACAGAAGAAAACCTGGGACAGGGTATGGTCCTAAGACCCAATAAGGTCGTGGAATCTGACTGCGGAACCTGCAGCAGCTGCGGCTAACATCAGTTGATTTATACTGAAGAGCCCCATGAAGGAATGTATCCTTCATGGGGCTCTTTTAAATTGCTTCATTCGCTTTTATTTTATTCTGATGATGATTTATCTTGCCCAGTCGTGAAGAAGCGCACGCATCACCTGGAGTCCATAGACCGCATCACCTTCTTCTTTATGGCTTTTAATTTTCACCACTTCACCATAAGGCTCCTTTAGAGACAGTTTGTCTCCTTTGACCACCCAAATGGTTTTATGGTGGTAGGGTCTCAGTTCAAGCTTTGATTCTCCTAATCCATCGGTGAAATAAATAAGAAGTGTATTTCTTAGATTCTCTTCTTTCAGATAGGAAAATACCGGCGAGAACTTCGTGCCTCCTCTTCTTTTCAGTAGAGGCTTCATATCTTTCAGATTTCTTATGATGTAGTCTCTTCTCACTTCATTGTCACATTCGATGATTCTGATGGTCTCACTGTATGCTCTGGAGAGTGCCAGGATTTCTTTTAAAAAGTCTGTCATGGACTTGTCATCAATACTTCCAGAAATATCAATGGCCACGGTGATATCCGGCACATGGTTTCGGAGTTCTCCACGAAGGTCCATCCGTTCTGGCTGTCTCCGGTTGACCCTTGTGACTGTTTTCTTCTTTCCTTTAGGCAAGGTCCTGATGGCTTTTCGGATAACCTGCGTCCAAGGCACTTCACCTTTCAGCTGATCTTTGACAATCCTTAAAATCTCATCCGGGACACCATTTCTGCTGGCTAAAAGCAGCGTTGATTTCAGCTTGTCTTTTACTTCATCGCTGTCCTCATCCTCTGATTCTACCCATCGGTCATGGACTTCCTCATAGTTCACCTGGTCTTTTTCAAGAAGTTCTTTCGCTTCTTTGGGATGCTCCATGATGGCTTGATGAATCTCCTCAGTATAATACTCCAATGTTTCATTGGTCTTCAGATTCAGGTCAAATCTCATATTCACAGAATTGATGCGTTCCACAAACGCCGGCAGATGATTGATGTACTGATTCACGGAAATGTCCATGGCCAGGTTGATGGCGAGTTTTCTGAACTTATTCTTCAGTGCTTTCTCTCTGCCGTGATGCTTGAGAAGTATATGAAGAATCTCATGTTTGATCATGGCCACTGCTTCCCGCTCCTCCAGCTGCAGAAAAATCTGCGGATTGAAAAGGAACTGTATTTTACTCCCCCTCAGCACACTGGCTGTAGGAAACGGAAGATTGAAATCTATTTCTCTATAGGTATCCCCCATGAAAAGGGCATAGTAATCTTCTCCGCCATTAAGCATCCGAAAGGACAGTTCATTGAGATAAGAAAAAAAGTCTTTGCTGAAGCCCTTTCTTAAAGTGCCCTCTTCCATATAGGCTTTCAAGTCCAAAAGAAGCACTCTTTTCTTTTCCATGAGCTCATCTTTCTCTTGGAACTCTTTGTTGAAATTAAGATCTACCATAGCAATCAAAGAACCCTTCAATAAATAAATCTGAGTTTAGGAGGATAGGGTACACATCCGGATAATCGCTCTTCAGCTCTTTCATCACAGAGATGCGAAGATCCTTGGGCATCAGATTCAGCACTTCAGAGAATCTGTCTGCATGTTTTGGGGTCATATGATCCCGGAGCTTCAGAATCATGTTCTTGGACAGAATATACAGTCTGGAGTGACTTGCCTGACCAATCTCATCCCGGACAAACTGGGACAACACGTCCATCTCATAGAGATCCTCTGTGGAAATGAGAGGGTTCTTGTTGTCTTCCAGGAAAGTCATGAACTCCTGAGCAAGCTTAGTGCCCACATTTCCCTTCACCAGATGGTATAAAGTCTTATTGTCGTAATTTCTTTTTTCAAACACCTTCAACGCATTGGAAACTCTTTCCCAGCTTCTCGGTGTCGCCTTGATATATTCTTCTTCACTGCTGTAGCTGAGATATTCCCGGAAATTGGAAATAAACTGCAGCACTTGCTCGTGTATTTCTCCATCTTCCATTCCCCATCGGATCCACTCTTTCGGGTCTGAGTCCATATGGAACCAGATGAAGCGGTCTTCCTGGGCAGGGTCCATATCCACCACCTGATAGTCGGTGTCCCGGTAGTCGTCCATTTTGTTTGTAGGGTTCATGGCCGCAGCTACAAGCACCCTGTCTGAGAGTTTATATCCGTTGATCTCACGGTTCAGGATGAGATTCATAAGCTCCTGCTGGACACTATGGTCACAGCGGTTGATCTCATCTATAAATAGCATCACTTTACCTGGATTGTTCTGCAGCCAGGTGTCGATCTCCATGAGTTTATGATGGGTTGCATAGTAAGTCTTCCCTGCCACCACCATGGGCAGTCCGCCTATTTCCCCTTCTTTCAAGAGATTGGCATCGATATTCACAAGATACAAGTCATGCTTCTTGGAGAAATCCTTGAGAAGAGAAGTCTTTCCGATTCCGCTTTCTCCGATGATCAGAGGAACGGACTTGCTCAGCAGAGCCAGTTCCACAGCTTCTAATGTTTCTTTATAATTCATTAATACTACTCTCCTATCTGCTCAGTACATAGTCCATGAGTTTCTGCTTTGTCACTCGGGATCCGTGATCTCTGATGAAGTTGACCTTATTGATATCAAGGATCTGAAGCTCCATGAAGTCTCTGATGTAAGACTCAGACACATCCTCTGACATGAACTTCTCCTCAAGAACCTCATAAAGCATCGAAACGTCCAGTGAATCATAAATATACTTCACGATTTTCACATTGGCAGACAAGTAAAGACGAAGCTCTTCCTCAGTATAGTCACTGACATAGGTGATGGCTTGCTCACTTTTTCCTACGGCGAGAACCTTAGCATCCAGACACGGCTTTTTCACATATTTGATGGCGCTCCAAAAGCTCTTCACCGCTTCTACCTGTACTTCGCAGGATGGCTCTTTTATGTACTGTATGGCATCAAAGTCCCTTTTTACAGCTTCCAGCTGAAGCTCAAGATTCTGATCCTTCACGTACTGGATGGCCCATCCTTTATTCCTCACCGCAGCAAGCTGCACTTCATAAGGCGCATCCTTTATAAACCGCAGACTATTCCATCCGCCAAGTACGGCTGTGACCATAACAGCTACAGGAGGATTTTTGATATGCTG
Organism: Proteiniclasticum ruminis DSM 24773; assembly: GCF_000701905.1. Taxonomy (GTDB): domain Bacteria; phylum Bacillota; class Clostridia; order Clostridiales; family Clostridiaceae; genus Proteiniclasticum; species Proteiniclasticum ruminis. The sequence continues at coordinate 542,407 of NZ_JNKC01000001.1, forward strand.
TATGGCTGAAGGAGTTTTTCTTACAGCCTCCATCATCACATCAAAGGAAGGATTCACCATGTGTCTGATTTCATTTCCATTTCTTTTAACTAGTTCTAAATCTTTATCCAGTTCCATTTAACTCACATCATTTCTTTATTTTTTCTCTACCGACCATTATACTATTAAATTTTGTGAAATCAAAGAAGAAGTGTCATTCTATCTCAGAACGTGTGGCATAATCTAATAAATCCCCCTAATGAACTCATTGTTTTATGACAGTCCACTGGAGCCACAAGTTTTTTTTCTCAGTGACAACATGAAAAAAAGAGCCTCTCAGCTCTTTTCCCCTCTATGCGTGATTAGTAGGTTGAAAACTTAATATTCTCGAGATTAACAAAACCTATCCCTTCACCACAAAAATACACATGCGGTGAAAAAGCATCATAAATCTCCTTAGAAGAAGATACAAAGGTCCCATCCTGTCCAATAAAACAGAACTCTTGTCTCTTTTCATCAGCCAGAACAAAGAACCATTCGGTTTTCATTTCCGGCCTGAAATTGGTACTTTGAACTGTATATATTTTTTCATGAAAAACAGAAGAGTAGATTCGTGTTTCACTTTCCATGCTCAGATCTAAAGCAGGGATTTCTAATTTTCCCTCAAATCTGTCCTCTTTCTGAAACAAATAACAGCTTTTCCTTCCTTCCATTTTCACATGGGTCTCTTCTATCTTAATGCCCTGTCTGTAAACCTCTGCAGGGACTTCTATGTTGACATTTTTCCAGAAAGGCAACTGGTTCAGTATCCATAAAGCTACCGCAGCAAAAATCATCAAATAGAATCCGATTTTTACCTGCTTACTCATTTATTGCCTCCTTATATATGTTAATCATAAATACATTGTATATTTATATTATTTAAAAGTCAATACTTAATTATATAATTTTTAATCTATTATTTTTTCGGTTTATTTCTCTCATTTATCTTTGTATCTTATGTTTTTGGTAATAAAATCCTCCAACAAAGATGAGGATCATGACAAGCAGTGCGGCTCCTTGCATCACCATTGATGTCACCGAGGTCACCTGATGAGAAGTAGCTTCAAATAAAAACCCGACTCTTCCCGTGAAAAAACTGAACGGTGCACTAATAAGTGGTGAGTACATAAACCTCATGGCGAGCTTTCTGCCCATTCCAAAGGGCATATGCTGTGAGCAGAACAGTGCAAGTGAAAGTACGCCAAGGAGATTCGCACCAACGATGCTTTTGACTTCATCCAGATTCTCCTGTGCAAAAACTCCTCCTGCATAAAACCAAAAAGCCATCAGAATCAAGGGCGCTGGATAGCCAAGAGATGGTATGTATTGCACCAGCATATTAAATATAAATCCGATCAGTACTGGTGACAGAATTAGTACGCTCAGTTTTACTTTTCTCATCTCTTACTCCCTTCCTTAGATCCTTTTCCTTTGCATCCTTTTTGGACACATCAGGGTGACTCCTTTTCAGACATCCGCTTACTCCTCTTTTTTTCGGAAAACCAGACTCTCTGCCATCTTCATGATCTCTTCTTCACTGATAAAGCCTCTGATCAAAAATTCCATTTCATTGTTGTGCCATAGAAGCATGCTTCTTCTCCCTTTTAGAACAAGAAACCCTTTGTTTTCTCCAATGTCCACTTCCTTCACTATGGCATTCTCCGTATCAAGATTGTAATCCCCTACAGTACTTGCTTGGAGCATTGAGATCTCTTCTTCTCCATTGGTGTATTTGAAGAGCGCCATATCTGTGTACTCCGTAAACTTCTGAAATACGTAACCTTCCGGCAGTTCCTTTGGAAAGTAATATCCTGAGGGAACTTTTAAGTCCTCTCTCTTGCCTCCACTGATGTCCACTCTCTGAAATCTTGTATATCTTTCCTGAACCTCTGTGACAAATTCATAGACCTTAGTCCTTACTCCATCTACACTCAAAGTCATCATAGACATGGCGCCTAATACAAGTACAAAGAACATGGCTGCTTTTCTTGTTCCAAACATATAGGGTCTCATTCTTTGCTTCTTCTTGCAGCTCCTCTTCTTCTGATCAAACCAAAGATGGAAATCAGTGGGATATTCCATCTTTAGAATCCGGTCCTGAGACTGGTCCAAAGCTTCCAGGAGATTAAAAAGATGAGCTTCTCCAAGCAGTCTGAAGATTTCTTCAGGCTCTCTCTTTTCAAAAGATTTCATCCTCATCCTCTCCCCATTTTATTTGTACAACCTTAGTAGCTGATCGGATTGCTTGCTTTATCATCCTGCTCAACCAGCATGCCATTTCTATATAGATACACTGATGATTTATAGCGATACTTCCCTGGTCCAACCGTCACTGTATTTGTAATCTTTGCTTCTGTACCATTCACTTTCTTGCTCCAGCTCCCTATGGAGATCCATTGTCCACTGATCTCCTTCTGAAGTGAACCGTAGACATGAAGAGCATCCACATTGTCTCCTGAGGCAATGGTCGTGCAGGATGCTGCACCCGTGCTTGAAATTTCAAAATGATCCCGGTATGTTTCAATATAGAGATACTGAACACCGATGACATTCTCATCTAAGACCATGTGTGTCTCAGTTCCTACAGCAGGTAGACTTTTGCTTTGTACGCTCCAAAGAATGATTGTTAAAACCACCATCCACCTGAAGATTCTCTTCATGAAAACACCCCCTTCACTATATAAACGGTGAAGGGGGGTGTTTCGTTACACTTTTTTTAAATTATTTTTTAAATTATTTTATAAATATTGATCATTTGTCAGTTTCGTTTCTCTGTTCTTTTCAAGCTCTCTGCAAATCTCATAATCTCTTTCTGAGTAATGGTGCCTCTGACTGTATATTCTTTCTCATCATTCTGCCAATAGAGTTGGTTCTTCTTGCCGTTGGTGATCAGAAAACCAGAGTACTCTCCCACCATCACCTCTTTCACCACAGCGCCTTCTGTATTGAAGGTGAAGTCCCCTGCGGTGTCAAACTGATAGAAAATGATTCTTTCCTCGCCCTTTGTAAAAATCATATTCACGATATCGTAGTCTTTAGAGTACTCCTTCAGCGTGTAGCCTTTGGGCAGAAGCGTTGGATAATCATAGTTGTCAAACTCAAATAGAGGATCTTGGAACTGAGTCATCTCATCGGTCCTGTAGACTCTCATAGCCGTCTCTTTCATTTCCACCACATACTCAAAGAGTTTATATCTCTGTGCTTCCACTGACAAGGTGGTGATGGCAAATCCTCCCAAAAGGACCAGGAGAAAGATGGCTGCTTTACTGGAAGTGAATCTGTTCCTTTTCTTTTTTCTTTTAGAACTGGTCTCAAGCTTCACAGCCCAGTCCTTCATGGCCTGACTGATTTCGATGGCTTCAATCTGATCTTTCTTTCTGTCCAAGTCTTCTGTGATGTTCATAAGATGCGCTTCCGCTATGGCTTTATAAGTAGCATCCTGTAGAGTGTCCAGCGCTTTATGTCCTTGATTCTTTTTACTCTTCACTGTCATCACCTCCAATGATTTTCTGACAGGCTTTTCTTGCACGAGAGAGCTTTGTCCTAACATTTCCCTCTGTCATATTGAGAAGCTCTCCAATCTCTTTATCTGAGTATTCATAGATATATTTCAGCGTCAGAATGTCCATGTAGCTTTCATTGATTTTCGCCATGAGATCTGCCACATACCTTCTGTCTTCCATTTTCAGGATGTTCAGTTCTGGACTTGCCGTATGCACATCACCAAGGGTATCCCTAAAATCATCCACATTGCTTTCATTTCTCCGTTTTCTCTGATTATACACATCATAAGAAAGCCTTCTGACGATGATCACAAGAAGACCTCTGATGCTTTTAGATTCAGCATCTGTTGTTTCGTCGATATAGTCCGATACTTTAATCATAGCCGTCTGCACAATATCTTCCGCCTCATGATAATCCTGAAGAATTCCATGTGAAATAAAGATCAGTTCTTTGGCATACCGTATATAGATACTTTCCAACCGATTGCGTACCGCTTGATTTTCGATGACAGATAAAAATAGCAAAATATAAACACCTCATTGCCGCTTCTCGTGTTAGTCAGAAGTTCATAAGAGAATATAGAAATATCACCTTCTCATTATATGCCAATGTTCTGTTTACATCAATGAATCTATAATTTTCCATCTGCTTCATCTTGGATTTTTGTACTCACTCTATTGAAACTTATTACATACACCAATAGAAGTCCTTTCTTAGACTATTCACTTGGATTTTCATTCTTCTTATAAAAAGCCTGCTACACTCCCTAAAAACAATCCCAGCACTTCAAATTTGTCATACATCAAAGCCACCCCTTTACTATATAAACAAAAATAGGGGCCCTTTTGTTACACTTATTTTCAAGAAATCTGTTCAAATCCAGATTATTACTGATTTTTAAAAAACACACTGAAAAATCACCAGTTTCATATTTTACTTTTCTGGTGCATCTGTAACAAAAAAGTGCAGGCTAAGATTTCCTGCACTTTTCATACTTCTTATTTAAACCGGTTGATTTCTTTCTTCACCATTTGATGGAGCTGATTGAGGTCTGACACATCTCCATACTCTATGAGCTTATTCAGCTGACTCTGGAATCTGGATGCTTCCTGAATCTTCCCCATGGACATGAGAAAGAGAATATCATTCATAATTCTGGATACTAAAGCGGACTTCACTTCAAAGAGCTTCTGGGCATCCTTGATTTCGTCTTTGATGTCCAGCATGGTCTCATCCAGCTGATAGGCGGATTCTGCTGCCGCTTTCAGTTTGATTTTGATATGTTCCGGAATGCTTTGCTTATACTTGTAGTTCAGACTATGTTCTGTCACCGCCCAGAAGTTCATCGCAAGGGTTCTGATCTGGATTTCTCCGATGACATTTACCACTCCGGATGCCATATTGACGGGATACTCGATGATCATATGATAACTTCGGTATCCACTGGGCTTCACATTGGTGATATAGTCCTTCTCATAAAGAATCCGCATATCGCTTCTACCACGAAGCAGCTGCACCACTGTTTCAATGTCATCCACAAACTGCACCATGATACGGATTCCTGCGATGTCTTCCAGCTCCTCTGCAAGACGGTCATGGGGAATCCCGAACTTGTTGGCTTTCTCCAGCATGGAGGAAACCTCCTTCACACGGCCCGTAATAAACTCAATGGGAGAATAATCATTTTTTCTGCGGTATTCTGTACGAATGGCCCGAAGCTTCACTTTGAGCTCCTCCACTGCCTGTTCATAGGGAATCAAAAATGTTTTCCAATCTTTACTGGCCATGAAACACACCTCTCACATATCTCCAAAATCCATACACTGGGTTTTCTCAGTATCTCTTTCCATTATAGCAAATTAACGGCAAAGAATTACTCTTTTTGTGAAAGAAAGGACGCTTTACGGATGAGAGACCTTGGCAACAGCTTTACGAGAACTGGGACTGCTTTCTCAAAGGTGCCAGGCACCACCACAGCTTTCCCTCTCCACATGCCAAGATAACCCACGTCCGCCACCTTTTTGGCTTCCATAAGAAATGCCATGGCCGCATCGGTCTTCTTCATCTGTGCTCTTTCCTGAAAGCCTGTCTTTACAGGTCCGGGGCACAGCGCGCTGACTTTTATGCCATAGGGCTTCAACTCTTCGTGCATGGCTTCGGAAAGACTGAGCACATAGGCCTTGGATGCATAGTAATTGGCCATGACCGGGCCCGGCATAAAGGCTGCAAGAGATGCCACATTCATCACATAGCCAAATCCTCTTTCTGCCATGGCAGGCACAAAGCGTTTGTTCATCTCCAAAAGAGAAAGCACATTGAGTTTCACCAGATCCTTCTCCGTCTCAAGATCTGTATCTTTCAGTCGTCCAAAGGTGCCAAAACCTGCGTTGTTCACCAGATAATCCACCTGTATTCCTTCTATTTCCAGCTCTTCATATATTTCCAGCGGAGCAGCCTCATGCGTGAGATCTTTCGATAGTATCAAAACTTTCACGCCATACTCACTTTCGATGCGCGTCTTGATTTCCTCCAGCTTTTCCTTGGTCCTTGCCACCAGCACCAGATGGATGCCGTCTCTTGCAAAGTTCAGTGCAAGCTCCAGCCCAATCCCCGATGTGGCCCCTGTGATTAATGCATATCCTTCCATAGTAACTCTCCTCCTCAGGTATTTTTCTTTATTATACTTCTCAAACCTTACAAATTACACAAAAATACTGCCTGGAAAATAATCTTCCAGGCAGTAGTAATTTTTCTTATTTCAGGAGGTCTTTTACCATGGATACCACATTTGGCACATTGAATCCAAACTTCTCCATGACCAGTTCTCCAGGTGCGGAAGCACCAAAGGTGTCAATACCAAGTATCTTTCCTTCATCTCCCACATATCTTTCCCATCCTAATGGATTGGATAGTTCCATGGCCAGTCTCTTCTTCACAGAAGGATTCAGGACTTTTTCCTTATAAGCCTTGTCCTGCTTCTCAAAGAGATCCCAAGACGGCATAGAAACTACAGCAGCATCAATGCCTTCTTTCTTCAGCTCCTGCTGGGCTTCGTAAGCCAGGGGCACTTCAGATCCTGTAGCGATCAGAAGTACGTCGCTGACTTCCTTCTCAGATGGAGAAGCGATATACGCACCTCTCTTCACACCTTCCACCACTTCTTCCATAGGAAGTGGCATGGTGGTGAGGTTCTGTCTGGACAGTGCCAGGATTGTTGGTGTACTTTCTGATTCCAGCGCTACTTTCCAGGCTGCATAGGTTTCATTTCCATCTGCAGGTCTTAGTACGGTAAGGTTCGGCATAGCTCTGAAAGATGGCAGATGCTCGATAGGCTCGTGGGTAGGTCCGTCTTCTCCAACAGCAACACTGTCGTGAGTAAACACATAGACGACAGGCAGTCCCATCAGCGCAGAAAGTCTTACTGCAGGTCTCACATAATCTGAGAACACGAAGAAGGTTCCACCAAAGACGCGAAGTCCTCCATGAAGATGCATACCGTTCATCATGGTTCCCATGGCAAACTCTCTGACACCAAACCAGATGTTTCTTCCGCTTCTGTTTTCTGCAGAGAAATCTCCTGCTCCATTGATGGTTGTTTTGTTGGATCCAGCAAGATCCGCTGATCCGCCAAAGAGGCTTGGAAGCTTCTTTGCAAAGTAGTTGATGGCTTCACCAGAAGCATTTCTTGTAGCTACACCCTTGCCTGCGGCATAGGATGGAAGATCTGTTGTAAAGTCCTCTGGAAGCTTTCCGGAAATGGCATCCTCCAGTTCTTTTGCAAGTTCTGGATAAGCATTCTTATATCCTTCAAACAGTTCATCCCAAACCTTGTTTCCAGCTACGCCATACTCTTCGATGTGTCCCTGGAAAGTGTCGTAGGCTTCCTGTGGTACAGTGAACTCCTCATGATTGTACTGGAAGAATTCCTTAGTGATCTTGACTCCTTCTTTTCCAAGTGGTGCGCCATGAACCTTAGAAGTTCCCTGATTTGGTGCTCCCATACCAATGATGGATTTGATTTCAATGATGGTAGGCTTGTCTTCTACCTTCTTTGCTTCCTTGATGGCTTCATCCACAGCCTCGAGATTGTTGGCATCGTCTACTCTCAGATAATGCCATCCGTATGCTTCATATCGTTCTTTGACACTTTCTGAGAATGACTTGTGAAGATCTCCATCCAAAGAGATGTCATTGGAATCATAAAGAAGAATCAGTCTGCCGAGCTTCAGGTGCGCTGCCAGAGAAGAAGCTTCATGAGAAACCCCTTCCATCAGATCTCCATCTCCGCAAAGAGCGTAGGTGTAGTGATTTACGACATCATAGCCGTCTCTGTTGTACTTTGCTGCCAGATGGCTTTCTGCCATGGCCATACCTACAGCCATACCGATTCCCTGACCCAGTGGTCCTGTGGTGGCTTCTACGCCTACAGTGTGACCATACTCAGGATGTCCTGGTGTCTTGGATCCCCATTGTCTGAAATTCTTCAGTTCTTCCATGGAAAGTCCGTATCCAGCCATATGCAGCATGGAATACAGGAGAGCGGATCCGTGGCCTGCAGAGAGCACAAAACGGTCTCTGTTGAACCAGGTAGGATTTTTAGGGTTATGCATCATGTTCTTTGCCCAAAGGACATAAGCAAATGGAGCTGCTCCCAGGGGAAGTCCCGGATGTCCGGAGTTTGCTTTCTCGATGGCGTCAATAGACAGCGCACGGATGGCATTGATGGTTAAGGCATCATTATTGTTGTACATGTCAACCTCCAAATATTTATTGGTGCGTTTCTATTTTTCAACGCACCATGTTCTTGTGTTACGTTTTAATAAGCACCGGATCAAAGCCGATGTAGTCACAGGATGTGAGGATATATTCTACCCCTTTTCTTTCTCCTGTCATGACCCTCTGAAGAGATTTTCCATGAAGATGTCCATAGATGACTTTTTCCACGCCGTACTCCTCAAAAATATCGGTGAACTCAGAATCTTTAAAAGTTTCATTCACTGGCGGATAATGAATCATAACGATGAACTTCTGGAACCCCTTTTTCTTTGCGGCGTCCAGAGACATTTTCAGGCGCAGGACCTCTCTTCTGAATATTTTCTCATCTTCTTCTTTGAACAGACTGCTCCCTGGAATCACCCATCCGCGTGTACCACAGATGGCATAGTCTTCATAGGAAAAGAAGTTGTTCTGGATGAAATCCATATTGTCATACATACTGTTGAGCTTCGTGATGCTGCCCCACCAGTAGTCATGATTTCCCTTGATGATGATCTTTCTGCCAGGAAGACCTGCCACAAAATCCAGTTCTTCTTTACCACCCTGAAGTTTCATGGACCAGGAGAGATCTCCTGCAAGAAGGACTGTATCCTCTTCTTTGACTTTCTTCAGCCAGTTTTCCCGGATTCTCATATCATGATTTTTCCATTCCTCTGAAAAGACATCCATTGGCTTGTCTCCACTTAAGGAAAGGTGCAGGTCGGAGATGGCATATAGGGCCATTAGCCTACCAGGAGGACTCTGTAGATTTTCTTTTTGCCCTTCTTGACCAGGACATAATCTTCCTTGAAATCCTCTTCCTTCAGTTTATGCTGAAGATCTGTGATCTTCTCTTCATCGATGGACACGCCACCTTGTTCCATGTTCCGTCTTCCTTCTGCTTTGGATGGGAATACTCCACCTGCAAGGAGATTTTCCAGAAGGGTTTTCTCAAGATCTGATTTGGTAATTTTAATGGTAGGCACATTGGTAAGGTCTGTTCCACCACCAAAAAGAGCTTCTGCAGCGCTCTTTGCCTTGTCTGCTTCCTCTTCTCCATGAACGAGCTTGGTCACTTCGTAGGCAAGAAGCTTCTTGGCTTCATTGATGTCCTGTCCTTCGAAAGCTTCGATACGCTCGATCTCATTGATGTCCACAAAGGTGAGAAGCTTCAGGCACTTCACCACATCCCGGTCATCCACATTTCTCCAGTACTGATAGAAATCATAGACTGGTGTTTTCTCCGGATTCAGCCATAATGCACCATTTACGGTTTTACCCATCTTCTGGCCTTCAGAGTTTGTCAGAAGAGTACAGGTCATGGCATAGGCGGTTTTTCTTTCTTTTCTTCTCACAAGATCAATACCTGCCAGCATGTTGGACCACTGGTCGTCTCCCCCCAGCTGCATGGTGCAGCCATGGTTCTGATTAAGATACAGGAAATCATATCCTTGCATCAGCATATAGTTGAACTCCAGAAAAGACAGTCCCTTTTCCAGTCTCTGCTTGATGCTTTCGGCACGAAGCATGTTGTTTACGGAGAAATGAACGCCGATGTCTCTTAGGAACTCCACATAATTAAGATTCATGAGCCAGTCTGCGTTGTTTAGAAGCAGAGCTTTGTCATCAGTGAAATCAATGAATTTCTCCATCTGCTTCTTGATGCCCACAATATTCTTCTCAATATCTTCTCTGGACAGCATGGATCTCATATCTGTTTTACCGGATGGATCCCCAATCATGGCAGTTCCACCACCTACCAGAGCAATGGGCTTATGTCCAGCTCTTTGCATATGGGCCATAAACATCATCGCAATGAAGTGTCCTACATGAAGACTGTCTGCTGTAGGGTCAAAGCCAATATAGAAGGTGACTTTTTCTTCCTCGAGGGCTTTCTTGATTTCATCCTCATGGGTCAGCTGCTTGATATATCCTCTTCTTTGCAATTCATCAAATACACTCATTTTTACAACTCCTGACGATTTATACTACACTTTAGTATAGTGCCTATTTGCTCAATTTTCAAGGTTCCCATAATTAGTGGACTCAGGAGAAAATGAGCACCGTTTCGATACCATAGTCCCAAAGAACACCCGAAGTGTTTACCAAAAAGTCCAGCAAACATTGCCTTGAGAAGCTATGAACAGTTTCTGGAATAATTTGCTTGTATGAATCGCACAAGATAACTTCCACTATATGCTCCAGGACATAGCCATAGGCAGATTCACATACTCTCTCCGGATCTTTGGGATGTATACAGTATTTCTCTTCAATCAGAACTGTACCACGATTGCATAAAATCGCTTTCCTAGTAAGCTAATCCTACCGTTTCATTCTTGAACTCGTCATTTTCGATGACACTTAACAGAAAATGGGCAAGATCTTGCCTGGAGATTTCTTTTCCCCCACGGGGAACTCCTTTGGGCGTCTTCCTGTACACCTCAGTCAATGGTCCTTTTGTCAGCGCCAGCGGTCTTGCAATCGTATATTCTAATCCACTGGAAATAATCGCATCTGCTGCTAATCTATGGTCATGGATTGCATGCTTGAGGAAGGACTTTACAATGAAGTTCATGACAAACGAGAACTCATCATGTATGCCTGCTGTAGATATCGTGACAATTCGACTGATGTGGTTTTCATTCATACTTTTGATGATGATTTCAGTCATTTTTGTAATGACCGTCTCTTTAGCCATTTTCATAAATATGGATCCAGTTTGTCCTGTGGCGCCTAATAAAAATATATTCATTTTACCCTCCCTGATTCCTATTTGTGACTGAGTTTCTCACTATCTTCTTTCTGTATATAAGTATATCTCATGGCTTATCGTATTGTGCAAAAAAGTCTTTAAACTTTCTGCTTGGAGTAACAGACGCACTACTTGGTCCTCCTGCACAGCTGGAAAAAACAAGGAGGAAGTCCAAAAAGACTCCCCCCTGACAACACAGTTATGAAGAATGCACAAAAAGCTCCAACAAAATTGGAGCTTTCAAAAAAGGCTAACTTAACACCTTATATTTTTCAAGTTCAGAAACTGCCAGTTCCCCTTCATCATGCATTGCAATATAAAGATCAATTTCATGCGCTTCGGAGAATTCCTGGAGTTTTTCAAAGATCTTATCAGAGCTTTCACTTTTTTTGTCCATACCATTCAGCAGTCCATCCACAAAAATCGTGGTGACATCATAATTGGTGGCGATGATTCCACAGAGGAATCCATAGATTGACCTGTAATCTGTGAGTGCGTATTCGTCGGCGTTGATGAAACGGATGTCCCTGTCCAGTTCATGGATGGCACGGGAATCGTCATCTACAAAAACAACATTGCCTTTGGCTGTTTTGGCTTGTTCATTGGCAAGAGACACCATCTTTTTGCTTTTTCCGGATCCTCTCTTGCCATAAATTACCTGTATCATGTCAATCACTCCCTTTGAATATTAGGTTTACTTGAAAACCTTTAACTATGACTCCATTATATAATTATCCGAAAATTTAGTCAAACAGAAAACTCCCATTCCATTGATGGTTTTGCCCTATTTTCTCCCTTCTGCCATCAATGTTATGAGAAGAAATCGAATACCGCCTAAAATATGGTAATGATATTTTATCATTCGGCATTTTTTTCACTTTATCCCGTTCACATTGTGGGAATTATCTGATATAATAAAGTTGCCGTAAGGTAATAATATTTAGACACAGTACTTTTCTTAGTATTCCAGGCCTTAGCCTCAGAAGTTCCAAGAAATACTGTTGCTAAGGAGGAAAAAACATGGAAGACAAGAAAATCATTTGCAGAGACTGCGGAAACGAATTCACATTCACCGTTGGTGAGCAGGAATTCTACAAGGAAAAGGGATTCGAAAACGAACCAGTTAGATGTCCTGACTGCAGAAGAGCAAGAAAGAACGAAAAGATGAACTCCAGAAGATAGTCTTCAAGGAAAGGTAGTTACAATGTAACTACCTTTTTTTGTGCAAAAAAGATATAATAGATAAAAGAATGCCAAGAACGCTCTTCATAGAATGAGCATCACCTCTTGGTAAATATAACTGAGAAGTTTTGGAGGACGACATATGGAAGAGAAAAAGAAAATTGTATTCAGTGCAATCAAGCCTTCTGGGGAGATCACCCTTGGAAATTATCTAGGTGCTATAAAGAACTGGATCAGATTTCAGGACGACTATGAGTGTTATTACTGCATCGCAGACCTTCATGCCATCACAGTAAAGCAGGAGCCAAAACTCCTTCGTAAAAGAGTTCTGGAGATTCTGGCCATCTATATTGCCTCCGGCCTGGATTACGAAAAAAGCACCCTCTTTGTGCAGTCTCATGTTCCAGCACATTCCGAGGCATCCTGGCTCTTGACCTGTACGGCAAATATGGGGGAACTGTCCCGAATGACCCAGTACAAAGACAAAACAGCAAAACTGAAAGAAAACACATCCATCTCTGCAGGACTTTTTAACTATCCAGTACTCATGGCTGCAGATATTCTGATTTACAATACGGATTTTGTGCCCGTAGGCATCGACCAGAAGCAGCATGTGGAGCTTGCTAGAGATATCGCTCAGAGATTCAATTCTAATTACAGCGATACTTTCGTACTGCCCGAAGCAAAAATCTCAGAAAGCGCTGCGAAGATCATGGATCTTCAGGATCCGGAAAAGAAGATGTCCAAATCAGATGACAACGAAAACTCCTATATTCTTGTCTTGGACAAACCTGAAGTCATCAGAAGAAAGATTGCAAGAGCTGTCACAGACTCTGTAGGCGTTGTCAATTACACCGATGATCAGCCTGGCGTTAAAAATCTGATCAACATCGTCTCTGCGATAAAAGGAATCAAGCCGGATGAAGTGGTGAAACTTTTCGAAGGAAAGGGATATAAAGAGTTCAAAGAGTATGTGGCCGATACCATCATTGAAGAACTGAAACCTGTACAGGAGAAAGCCAATGAACTTCTATCCGAGAAAGAGAAGCTGGAGAAGATTTATGGTGAAGGGGCTATGAAAGCGAACTACCATGCCATAAAGACTTTAAGAAAGATGCAGAAGAAAGTAGGTCTCCTTCCCCCAGTACGCCTGTAGAAGATGAGGAGCTCATAATGATCACTTATGAGAAGTACGCAAATACTTATGATCTTCCGGATGGATTTTTTGAAGGATGGCCCAATCCGCCGAGTAAAGAAAAACATAGAGAACTTCTTGAAAAAAGCTACCTTTCTCTGGTAGCCTTGGATGGAACTGCCATTGTCGGATTTGTGAATGTCATCAGCGATGGTGTGCTCAGCTGCTATATTCCCCTGCTAGAAGTGCTTCCTACATACAGAAACCAAGGAATCGGAAAAGAACTTATGAAAAGAACTCTCCGTGAGCTCTCAGAGTTCTATATGATTGATCTCTCCTGTGATGAGGATCTTCGTCCATTTTATGAAAGCATGGGTATGAAGAAAACTTTAGGGATGATGCACAGGAACTATGAAAAGCAAAGCGGAAAATGAATCAAATCAAATAAGGCATCAGAGTTTTATTGGCTCTGATGCCTTTTCCATTCCTTATTACAGATCTACAGCAGCTGTTTCAGCTCCTCTAGAATAAAATGCACTTCGGGACCAATAATCACCTGCACATGGCCCTCCTGCTTCAGAACTGCCATGGCCCCCATGCTTCGAAGGCGCTTGTCGCTGACTTTTTTCTCATCCATAACATCCAGGCGAAGCCTAGTAATGCATGCATCCACCTGAAGAATGTTCTCCTGCCCTCCACTGGCCTTTAATATGGTCTTGGCCAGCTTCTTATAGTTTCTGGAATAAAGAGTGCTTTCCTCTTCTTTTTTCATTTTCTTCGGTTCCCGTCCTGGCGTTAATAGCTGAAACCTCTCTATGGCAAAAGAAAAAGAAAAGTAGTAGAGAAAAAACATGAGGATCCCAAGAATCAGAAGCATTCCCATATTCTTTGACATAGGCATCCTTAAACTGAGAAGAAAATCCGTCAGACCTGCACTGAAACTGAATCCGGCAATCCACTGAAACTGGGCGGTAAGATAAAGAGATACCCCTGTAAGAAAAGCATGAAGCACATAAAGAGGTGGAGCAACAAACATGAACGAAAACTCCAACGGTTCTGTGATTCCGGTAAGAAAAGAGGCTACTGCCGCAGTGCCCATGAAGGAGCGGGTTTTACGTTTCTGCCCTTTCATGGCAGATTTTCCCATGGCAAGGGCTGCGCCGGGAAGTCCAAACATCATGATGGGGAAAAAACCTGCCAGGTACTGCCCTGTCTTTCCATATTCGCCAATTCCCTGCCAGAAGTTTCCAATATCGTTGATGCCGATGACATCAAACCAGAAGACAGAATTTAAGGGATGATGGAGTCCCAGTGGAATGAGCAGTCTGTTGAGGAATCCATAGATTCCCGCCCCCAAAGGACCTAAGGCACTGATTCTTGTGCCAAATACAATAAGCCCTTCATATAGAAGGGGCCAGATGTAATACAGAGGCAGACTTACAAAAACCATGGACAGAGCGCTTATGATAGGCACAAAACGCTTTCCACCAAAGAAGTTCAGACCAGAAGGGAGCTGCAGCGTGCTGAAACGATTGAACATATATGCGCCAACAAGCCCTGAAAGGATTCCCGTAAACTGATTGCCGATCCTTGAGAAGGCCTCGCTGACTTCCAAAACAGGAATCTGCTGATACTGTGCCACAGACTCTGTAGAGAGCACTCTTGTAAGCACAAGATATCCTAGAAGTCCAGAAAGTGCCGCCGATCCATCTCTCTCCTTAGCCATGCCAAGAGAGACACCCACTGCAAAGAGAATGGGCACATGGTCTAAAATAATAAGTCCTACCTGGACCAGGATTCTAGAGAATAGAAAACCATCTCCGAACCCCAGTGGATCCATCCAGTACCCGATACCAATCAAAATGGCCGCCGCAGGAAGAACGGATACCGGGAGCATCAGCGCCTTCCCAAGTCTTTGGAAAAGCAGTAGCATTCTTTTTCTTAGTGCATGAAAATGCATCATCTTGAGCTGATGGCCTTATTGATATGCACCATGAGGTAGACCATCTCCTGCAAGGTCACCTCATGATGAAAGTTCTTGTAGACAAACGTCTTGATTTTCTTTTCTACAGCCTTATAACGCTTATCTTTTTTCATGAACATCTCGTAGAATTCTTCCACCTGATCCTCTGTACTGGGTTGCTTTAATAGAATTCTTTTTGCTAGAAATTTCAGATGAGAGTTGAGCCTTGCCAGCGAGATCTCATCCTCGTCAAAATCAATATCAAAAATATCTTCAATGATGTCCACAACACCGCTGGTGAAGAGAAATATCTTGGATATGCTTTCCTTGTTCTCTCCGAGTGAAGCATTCACCATATGCATGGTCACATAACCAGCTTCATGTTCTGATAGAAGAACCCCAGTGGCATCCTTTATGAACTGGAGCCCTTCAAGGCCTACCTGAAACTCTTCAGGATACAGACTCTTGATTTCATGCAGCATAAGATTCGGTATCTCCAGCCCGCTTTTTTTTCGTTCCACTGCGTAGGTGATGTGATCAATCATCCCTATCAAAGCCTGCATTGTCATCTGAATCCCCAGGACATCTTTGGCCCTGTCCCGGATCTTCTGGGCAGCGTCAATAAGCTCCATGGGCGTATCCCCAAAAAGCCTATAGAGTCTATCTTTCCCATCCTCCCGGACCTCATACACCTTCTCGATGCGGTCTTTTGAAACCAGATCCCCCAGTTTTTTCTGGAATCCGATACCTGCACCTGTGAGGATCATTTCCTCTCCGTTCTCAGACCGGGTTGCAACGATATTGTTATTGAATATCTTGATTATCCTCATCTACAACCTCCCATGGAACACTATACTCTCTATTATAGTAGTTCTTCCAGTTTTTTCCTAGTGGAAAGGCACTGCTCAAAAATTCAAATGGTGCAAAAAGTTTGTGCATTTTGTCAATGGAATCCTTTCCATGAAACACGTAAGATAAGAGTATGTTGAAAGGAGCTGAAGCAATTGGCTAGTTTAGAATTAAAAAATGTTTGGAAGAAATATCCCGGAGATGTGGTTGCAGTTAAGGATTTTAACCTTACAATAGAAGATAAGGAGTTCATCATCTTTGTCGGTCCTTCAGGCTGCGGTAAGTCCACTACACTTCGAATGATTGCAGGACTTGAAGAAATCTCAGATGGTACCATTATGATCGGTGAACGCGTCATCAATGATGTGGACCCCAAGGACAGAGACATCGCCATGGTGTTCCAGAACTATGCGCTCTATCCTCATATGAGTGTTTATGACAATATGGCCTTCGGACTGAAACTGAGAAAAATGTCCAAAAAAGATATAGACGAAAAAGTAAGAGAAGCCGCAAAGATTCTTGATATTGAGCATCTTCTTGCAAGAAAGCCCAAAGCTCTTTCTGGCGGACAGAGACAAAGAGTGGCCCTGGGACGTGCCATTGTAAGAGATCCGAATGTCTTCCTCATGGATGAGCCGCTTTCAAACCTTGATGCGAAGCTCAGAGTCCAGATGAGAACAGAAATTTCCAAGCTTCATCAGAAGCTGCAGACTACTTTTATCTATGTAACCCATGACCAGACGGAGGCTATGACCATGGGTACCAGAATCGTTGTCATGAAAGATGGACTCATTCAGCAGGTGGACACACCTCAAAACATCTATGACAATCCTGCCAATATGTTTGTTGCAGGTTTCATTGGTTCCCCACAGATCAACTTCCTTCCAGCCACAGTAGTTTCTGAAGGTGGAGAGACACTTCTTGCTTATGATACTGTAAGAATCCCTGTCTCCAAAGATCAGGCCAAGAAGCTCACTGAAAGAAAGATGGAAGGCAAAGAAGTAGTCATCGGTGTTCGTCCTGAAAACATCAGCTACGAACAGGAACAGATTGAAAAATGGGGCACTCCGTCCTTTGATGCCAAGGCTGAAGTTACTGAAATCATGGGCGCAGAGTCCTATGTATACCTGACCAACAAACTGGATAACATCACCATCCGTGTCAACGGAAACAGCAGTGTGAAGCCAAACCAGGTAGTGAAGCTTGCCTTCAACGGGGAAAAGATTCACGTGTTTGATAAAGAAACGGAAGAAACCATATTCTAACAATGGGGAGCGCTGCCATGACCACATACTCTCTTTCCTCCACTTCGGAGAAAATGAAGCTCAATAACAAAATAGAGGACCTGCAGAAGGAAGTGCCAAAAACTTCCTTCTGCCCCATCCTTTCATCCACAGAAAACCTCACAGAACTTTATGAGTTTCTTACGGCTTATTTGGGCTCAGATCATTATCTCCTACTGATGGAAAATCATGTGATCGTTATGGCGCCGGTTAAAGATGCTTTTAAAATTGCCAGTGGACTTTCCACTGCTCTAACAGAGAATTTCTATAAAAACCATACAGTGCTCTACTATCGAAATCCATGTACCGGCTCCCTCTTAGAGAGAATCTCAGAACTGCAGGACACTTCCAGAAGCATTGTCCAGTCGGATCTTAAAGGTTCCCTTTATGCAGTGGAGGATCTCTTTCTCGTAAGAATTCTGGAACAGATTTCGAAAGAGGAGCTTTCTAAGTTTCTGGAAACGAAAAGATCTTCCTATGAAAAACTCTCCTATGAGCTTCGCCTTACGGTGAAGACCTTCATCGAAGAAAGTCTTTCCATGAGCAGGACTTCAAAAGTGCTCTTTATCCACCGGAACACCCTGACCTATCGGATTCAGAAAATCCATCAGATCACAGGTCTGGATATCCGGAACTTTCAGGAAGCTCTGCAGCTTCTGACCCTATCCTACTTCGTATAATCTTATATATTGAATCATACAGAAAAGCATCGGATTTTTCCCCTCCAGGAAATCTGATGCTTTTCCTTTTTCATTTGTATTATTACTATAACAACCACTTTTCTTTTATCTTTTACATTAATTATCTATCTTATCATGACAACAGTTCAGAAAAATCAAAACAGCCACTCATAAAAGTAGCTGTTTTGACCTTATGATTCAGTATACTTTACTTAATCAAAGACGCAAGCTGGTCGCTCATTTCTTTAATATCTAATCCCTTTGTAAATGCCAGACAGGTTCCTGAAGGATATCTTGTCTTTTCCAACCATTTTTCAGGAATTGCTGTCGCTCCATATTTTGCACCTAAGATACCACCAACAATCGCTCCAATAGTATCCGCATCCCGTCCAAAGTTACCCGCCGCGATTACTCCCATTTTGAAATCATCTCCGAACAGCTTTACTACTGCTAGAGCGCTCGCTACAGCTTCAGGAGCCGCCGCTTTGTAGCTGGTCCATAACGCATCATGTATTGGCATCCAAGCCATCAGAGGGTTGTTTCCATTCTCCTTAATCAGTGACAGCACTTTTTCAATGGTATATCTCATCCAGGAGTCTTCCGGAACAGCAGCTTTAGCCGCTTCAATAATCTCATCTATAGTTCCATCCACCATGGCTACTGAAACAGCAGCAGCTACAGCTTGTGCCCCCCAGATTCCTTCTCTGTAATGGCTGATGGAGGCATCTACCTCAGCTAAAGCGATTGCTTTTTCTGGTTCTCCCGCACAAATAATACCGATGGGCGCAATTCGCATTGCACTGCCATCACTGTGAGAGTACGCATTGTACATGCCTGAGTATGGAGGAAGGATTCCCCTTTTTACATTTCGGACTCCTTCAATTTCACTTGCACCACCACGAGGAAATTCATCTTGACCTGCTACATGTTTAAGCCAAGCGTCTACTACATCACCAGAAGTAGGATTCCCTTTTGTATCAATAAGAATTTTTGCAGTCAGTAATCCAAATTCTGTATCATCTGTGCTCCATGATGCACCTTCTTTGAAGTCTGTGGTGATTCCATATGCAAACTGATTCTCAGGGCTTCTTGCTGCATCTCCAAATGAATCTCCCACAGCTAATCCAGAAAGAGTGCCATATGCCTTATCCAGCAATAATTCTTTGTTTTCGATTAATTCTGATTTACTTTTCATTTTCTACTCCTTATTATCCATTCAATATAGTTTCTGATTTGTATATTCCAGTCAGTAAAGTCATGAACTCCTTCATCCTCAATATAATTATGTTCTATTTGATTCATGCTTAGAAAATCATGAAATTTCCGGTTCACAGTTATTAGTCCATCATTCCTGCCACAGTATATATAGATTCCCGGTAGAGCCACGCTTCTTCTCTGAGCTTCTTCCGCTAGATTATAGATGTCATCCTCGGGACGATCCAAAACATGATGTCCGAATGCGAGAAGCAGATCTTTACGCTGTTCCTTCATTATTTTTTCCTGAGTATCTTGAAGAGTACGTAAACTTCCAGACAAAGAGGCTATGCCTGAGAACAATTCAGGCTCCGTGAGTCCCCATTTTATCGCACCATACCCGCCCATAGAATATCCTAAGACATAATTCTCCGTTTCTGACAAATCTAACGATATCAAGGCTTTTAAAATCTTAGGGAGCTCATTTGTCAAATAGTCAAAATATGCCTCCCCATATGCCATATTCGTATAATAGCTATTTTGCATACTTGGCATGATTAAAACAACATTGCTTTTATTTGACAGTTCTACTACATCAGTATAATCATAAAAAGTATCACCGCTTCCAGACTTACCGTGTAAAAGAAATAAGACTTTCTCGTTGCGAGATGATTCTTTGAGGTATGTCAACCTTTTCTTCGGAATATGAACATGTATGGTCTGAGGCAAACCAAGAGTATTTGATTCAAACTCCAGTGTAATCTTCGGCATCAGGATTCCTCTACAGACAGATTGCCGAACAGACTTCTTCCAAGGCCGTACTTTGCATACCCTGTCATTCCATAAGCATAACTGTCATCTGATACTTCTGCAATTTTTTCTCCATTAATGTAGAATTTCAGTAAATACCCTTGAACATCAAATGAAAACTTATACTCTTTACCAAGTTCCCATGCATAGTCCACAGAAATGAGATTCTGTAAACCAAATTCATTTTTCAAAATGCTTACTTTGTTTTCTGAAGTGAAGCCTGCATAATATCCCTTCATAGCACCTTGAACACGTGCGCTGATGAGATGGCTCTCTCCATGTACTGGAATTACGATTCCACATACCTTGTAGTCTTCCATAAAATAATTTCCTGTCATGGCTTCCGCATGATCAAGACACATACAGGACATATACTCACCTTCAATCTCCCAGGCACCATGGTTATGGGAGAATGGTGTGATGGAAGAGAACTCTTTTTTCTGGCGAGAGATATCGATGGAATATTTTGCTTTGCCTTCCACTTTGAAGTCATCAATATAAAGTACTCCGAGATCCTTGTATTTGTCTGGCGAATTGCCTTCGACAATAAGACCTATTTCGTCAATCATATCTCCTCCTAAGTCTGGGATAACAAATGACCATTCCTTCCACCCTTTCTCAGCTACTACTCTGCTTTCAAGAATGACCTCTTCTTTTGTTCTTGTATTTCTGATATAGGTGGATATATACATGCTTTCGCCATTCCATCTGTCCAAGTTCAGCATCAGGCTGACATGTTGACCTGGATAAGCTTTCGGACTGAACACAGGCATATAACGTTCATCACTGAAATCTTCTCTTCTGTAATAAGGTTTAATGAAAACCTTGCTCTTTTTGCCTCGAACCATCCGATCAAAAAGGACTCCAAGTGATCTCTTTCCGCTAAAAGCCTGCTCTTCTGTATTGTATACACTACAATAAAACGGATCTGAAACTCTGAAATTATGGGTGGATCCTGGTAACTCAAAATCAAAAATAAGTTCCTTCTCACTAAAGTTCATAAGAAGTTCTTCTGGCGCTGACTCCCCCGTCATCTGATAGGCTAAGGTTGCTACCTTCTTAGCGTAACTGGGCACGTCCAATATATTCAGGTATCCTGAAATCCCTGATAGTGCAATAAAATCATTGATTGGTTTCAGGTAATTTTTCTTGATTCCCTCTATTCCCACAGCAACACCCATAATTGTACCAACATTTCCAGCATTACAGTCTGTATCCCAACCGCACATTGTGGCAATCTCTACTGTTCTATTGAAATCACCTTCTCCATATAGCAGTGAAAGAATGCAGACTCCTGCATTCGGTATGATATGACAAACCCCTGGATACTTGTCATAGCCCCATTCCTCATGAAGATATTTCATGCAGCTTCTCCAATCTTCTGGATAGTTCTGGTAGTAGAAAATCACATTCTTGGTCACCTCATAATATTTGGAGTCTTCAGGAATCTCTCTTAATCCAATTTCAATGATTTTCATAGGATTACTTTCAGAAAATGCAGCTGCAATGCAGGCTGCCATAAACCTTGCTCCGTAAACCCCCTCATCATCATGAGATACTCTAGCTGCGGCTTCCGCAAAGTCAGCTGCTTGTTTCGGATCATTTGGAGATATAAGCCCCCAGGTATCAATAAAGATTTGCCCTCCAATCTGATCAGCCACTACTTTCCCGTTTTGCATCTTTGAGCCCGACATTGGCGCTTCAATGCCGCGGAGCAGATTGAGATACGCTGTATGCTCCGTACTAACTCCATAGCCTCCCCACCAAAACATACCGATTCCTTCTCTTGCGTAGTTCAGCCATGCATTACCTACATGCTTTGGTCGAAGTCCTTCAGAGAGATCTTCATCATCTAGAGCTCTTAAAAAATAGACTGGACCATTGGCATCATCATCTGCTGCGAAGTTTTTAAATTCCTTCACATAGTCTGTAATGTCTCCATATGTTCTTTGAATCCGTTCATAGGTCCAAATTGTTGGTTCAACTGGCGCACCTAAACGGATTCCGACATTCATTCCCAGAAAACCTGCATATACTTTCTCCAAATAATCTCTTTGCATCAATGTTTCTCTCCTTTAAATAAAGCGGCATATCCCTATGCCGCTTTATTAGTTCTAAGTAATTAATTTCCCAACTGCTCCACTAAATAGGACTCAAATTCAGTTCCACCGGACTGGTTCCATTTTTCAACAAATTCATCAAAATCACTAACAGGTCTTACTCCCCTAATAATATCGGATGAATACTCTTTATAAAGTGTATTCATCGCATCCCACTGTGAAATCAAATGATCAGGGATCAAAACATTCACATCTTCAACATAGTATTCTTTTGCCATCTCCAGAGACTTAAGCCCTGGCGCGGACATCATAGGCTCAGCAAGCTCAGGAGTAGGTTCAAACTTATTAAGTGTTTCCCAGAATCTTGGATACCATTCAGGGAACTTCTCAGTAAATACAATCTTCTCCCCTTCTACATTGTAATGTGTTCCTTCAATTCCCAGTTTATCCAGCATATTCCCCTTAGGGCTTGCCATGAAATCCAGTACTGCGAATGCAGCATCCTTGACCTTGGACTGAGCATTGATTGCGAATCCTCTGGATTCCTTCGATACATCAATTGCAGTATATCCCTGTGAAACTCCTTTAGCTGGTGGCAACACCACAAGTTCTGCACCTTCACCATGAGTCTGTGTCATTTTATTGTTATAGATATTGATTACTGCTCCTGCAGTACCAGCTATGAATGCTGCTTCACCTTCATAGAATGATTTCTCCATTGTATCCCACTGCTTCGTGATGTACTCTGGATCAATGAGTCCGTTCTTATAAAGTCTTGCGAAAAATTCAAGCTTGTTCTTCTCAAACTCTGAAGCTTTGGAGAAGACCCATTTTCCATCTTCTTTCACAATGGTGCCTGTAACTCCAAAGGCCTGATTGAATACGGTGTTCATTCTTGATAGATCTCCATCAGAAGTGATTGCATATTTTGCTACACCCTTCTCTACGATTTCTGTCAGCATCTTCTCATAGTTTTCTACCGTAGGATCTTGCATCACTGCATCAAAGGAATCCAGCTGATCGGCGAAATCCTTTCTCATTACTGGGGCAGGGACTCTTGCAGGTGCAAGCCACAGTAGATATGGATAGTTTTCAAGCTTTACTTTTGTATGTTCTTCCATTAGGTTCTTCACATATGCAGAGTTCTGCACATACTCTGTCAGATCTTCAAGCAGACCATCATTACTGACTGGAAGATCGCCTCCCTGAAAATAAATGATGTCAGGCGAGATCTGCCCTGTTCTGAATGCTAAAGGAACAGCTTCTCCATAAGTTCCTGTAGGGGGTTCAAGGAAAGTGATTTTCACATAGTTCTCTTCTTCTGCCATCCCTTCTTCAATGGCTTTAACAATGGATTGAATTGCTTCATCATTTGGACTTGCATCTTTCAGAATAATTGATACTTCCACTGGACTTTCTTTTGTACCAATACCGGTCTCAGATGTTTCTCCTGGGGTTTCAGAAGGAGTTTCATTTGGTGTTTCTTGGGTACTCTTATCACCGCAACCCACAAATACAGATAAAACCATAAGCGACATTAACAAAATGGATAGAAACTTTTTCATACAATCCTCCTAATAGTTTAGTTTTATTGTTTAACCCCACCAGCCATTACGTCTGAAGCGTAATACTTCAGAACCAACGGATAGAGGACTAAAATCGGAATGATAGCAATAACAATAGTTGCATATTTTAACGCAGTATAATCCAGCTTTGCCAGTTCATTGTAATTCAGCAGATTCTGCGCGCCAATCAGGGATGTAAGATCGTCATTTACGATAAATTGCCTAAGTATAACCTGTAGCGTCGTTTTATTCGCAGCCCCAATATATATGGATGCTTTAAAGTATTCATTCCATCGGATGACTGCATAAAACATGGTGATGGTTGCTACTCCCGCTTTTGTAAGGGGAAGCATAATCTTTGTGAGCAGTTTAATATGACCACAGCCGTCTATCTTGGCAGCTTCAATGATTTCCATTGGCACATCGTTAAAAAATCTCATCAGTATGATTAGATAATATACATTCACAGCATTAACTAAAATCACTGACCATCTACTGCCCATTAGACCAAGTTTCTGAATCACCAGATATTCTGGTACAAGTCCTGGATCAAACAGCATCATGATAATAAGAAACACCATAAGAACTTTCTTAAACACCAGATTAGGTCTAGTCAGTACATAAGCTGCGGTAACAGTCAACATAACATTCAGTAGAGTTCCTACAACAGTAATGAATACTGAGCTGAATAATGAGGAAAATAGAACCGGATGACTCAACACGACCCGATAATTAATCAAGTTGATTTTCTTCGGAAAAATCTCAAGCCCCCCCATAGTAGGTGATACAGTGGGATCGGATAGCGATACTGCTAGTATATTCAGGAGAGGTACGATCATCGTTAGCGTAATGATAAAGAAAAATATCATAAGCGCAATCTGATAAAAATTATATTTCTTTTTGAAACTCTTCACTCTACCACACTCCTTTACCTGTTATTTTCTTTGAAACAAAGTGTGTAACTAGAACAAGAAATACGCCAACTACCCCTTTAATAACGCCTACTGCTGTTCCAAGTGAGTACTGACCGTTAATGAGTCCAATTCGATAGATATAGGTATCCAGGATGTCTATTTTACTGTTTACAGCATCGTTAGTGAAATTGAACACTTGATCGAATCCTGCGTTTAGAAAAAATCCAAGATTCAGAATAAACATCGTCACCATAGGAATGACGAGAGCTGGTAATATTATATGTTTGATGATTTTAAACCGGTTTGCTCCGTCAATTTTCGCGGCTTCAAAAATACTCGGATCTATCGAAATGATTGCAGCATAGTAGATGATCGAATCCCAACCAATGCTTCTCCATGCTTCAGAAATCAAAAGAACCCATCGGATTGCATTTTTATCGGTCATGAAGCTCATGGATGGAAGATTGAATACGTTGAGTATCTGATTTACCGCACCTTTCGAAGGTGAAAGAACTGAAATCCATATTCCCGCAATAACCACCCATGATAAAAAATGTGGCAAGAATGAAATAACCTGAACATATTTCCTGAACTTTTTCGAGGCAAGTTCTGATAGAAGAATTGCAAAAAGGACAACAAACGGAAAAAGCAGTATGTATTTCATAAAACTAATAATAAGAGTATTCTCCAAAATCTGTTTGAGTTGCGGTGACTTAAATATGATTTCAAAATACTTCCATCCAACAAATTTCCAGTCACCAAAGGCCTTGTAATCAAATACAGCTAATCTCATATTAATCATTGGCCAAACCCTAAAAATTATGAAGAAAAGGAGTGTAGGAAGGAATAAAAGATACAAGACCTTGTCTTCTTTAATCTTTCTAAGTATCTTCTTAATCTTAATTTTTTTCTCGCTCATTCAAATCCTCCTTAGGAACGAAGATATTGAACAGAGGAGCATGCTGCTGCGCTCCATAAACATCCCTGTCTCCGACTGTCCCGGAGGAGATGCTGCGGTTAAATGTAATCTTAATTCCCAGCCCTTTCTCATAAAAGACAAGTTCAGTTATATCTTCAGAATTCAGATTATAAAGGTTTTCAATGGTTTCTCTACTGATAACTCCACTGTTTCTAACTCTCCAGAACTTCTCGCTGGTATCAAAAAGAATGTCTAAAGTTATAGAGAAGGGACCACTATTTTTACTTCTTAAAACGGCTGCTAAATCAATTAATCTTTCCATTTATTACCTCATATTGCATGATGGGAAACATCGACTGCCCATTTTCCACTTTCATCAGATGGTAAATACTGAACTCGAAGACAGGTCCAAAGTCAACATCACTTGGTGAGAAGGGGAACGCCAGGTTGCCTGATGTGGATTTTCTTCCAGAATAACCATAATGCATGAAAGATGATCTAAGAGAACTGCATATGGCTGATGCGAGTTCTTGTGTTTTTGCTGTCACTTCCATGAGCAGCCCAACTTCCTTTGGCACTGTACGATCAGGCTCTAATTTCCCCATCACGCCATCAAGACCATAGTTGATAAACGCAATATTATAATCATTTTCTGAGATTTCAATATAGTATTCTTTGACAGACTCCCTCACTTCATCTTCAATCTTTTCTAGATTTTGTAAAAGGAGAGGATCTCTGATCCCTGCTACCACAAAAGTTCTATAGGCAACTCTTCGTGCTCCTTCTAGCTTAATGAAATATGACTCTGTCTTTTCAATTCTGCTATTCTGTATTTTTACAGTCCTTTCATCAATTTGTAGAAAATCACACTTTTCCAGATTTAATACGATTCCAGGCCCCTGTAACAGATATGGATGATCTTTTTCATAAAATGTATGTGCAGCCACTGACGTTATCGTGCATCTGCGATCTCTGTTTGTTGGATATACATGGCAGCTATCCTTTTCCAGCACCCCCATAATACAGTCTTTGGTTGTGCCAGGCACAGCGCACAGCGCACCGCACTCCAGAATTTTCCCCAGATGGTAGGACAGCGCCTCATCAAAACCATGCGCAATTCCAAAAGCAGCGAACGGAGCCGGATCGTAGGCTCTTCCGCAGATGAGAATATCAGGATTACCCTCCAGCGCTTCCAGAATAGGCTCAATGCCCATCTGAGCTACAATGCTCAGTGTGTCCTCAACCAGTTCATGGGTGAGCTGAGGCACATTGGTTCCCAACGGTGTAACATCATTGTTATGTATCGCTCTACTTACCACTTCATTCGGGATATCCGCCCATATCACTGAGATTTTTGCGCTATACTCATTCTCTGCGAGTATTTCATTGATAATCTCAATGGTCCATTCTGTATGCGTTCTTGCTCCTGATCCTCCCGCTGAACCAATAATCAATGGAATTTTTAGGGAAAGAGAACCCTCAATCAGCCGAACCAGATCCTTTTTATATGCAGTCTTGCTTACAATTGCCACTCCCGCGCCGAGCTTATGGGGACCTGCATCTGTGGAACCTGCATCCACGATGATCGCATCAGGAAAGTCCTTCAAGCCGTTATTAAATGAATCAATTGGAAATCCGTATCCCAGTATTCCACATGGTGCCAATATTTTCAGTTTGTCTTTCATAGATCCTCCTGATTCTTCTTTCCTACAACATTGTCCTTCACCTGACTCAGGTGGTAATTCAGACTCTTCTTCGCCAGTTCGATATCCCTCTTATAGATAGCATTAATAAGATTCTTATGTTCTTCAATGATCTCTTCTCTTCTAGTAACATTAGTATTGCTCTTTTCTCCCATTTCATGGATAAGCTCGTAATAATTATCAATGAAATTGATCAGCAGATTATTCTTCGACATCTCCGCAATCTTCAAATGAAAATTATAATCTGTTACACTGTAGTTTTCATCTAAAGGATTGGTCTTCTCTAAGGTTCGCTTAATATCAAGAATTTCCTCATCATCTGCTCTCATTATTGCCAGTTCTACTGACTTTTGCTCTAAGGCTTCTCTAAGCTCAATAAGGTCCAAATAGGTTGCGTTTTTTAATGACTCAATCATAGACTCTGCAGTCACCTGCTCTTTGGATATTTTTCTTACATAAGTTCCGTCCTTGGGTTTTCTGCTGATAAATCCTTGATACTGAAGAATAGTCAGTGCTTCTCTTAAAATCCCTCTACTCACTCCCAGATTCTCGGCAAACTCATTTTCTGGCGGAAGTTTATCACCAGGCTGAAGCTGACCGGACTCAATCAGGTTCATAATGACACTCACAACTTTGTCTGACTTATTCTCACTTTGAATTTTCTTGAATTTCATGATAATCCCCTCATTTGTTGTATTGTTTAATTGTTAAACAATTAGAGACAAAAAATATAAATGACTTTCATCACAATTTTAAAATAACACAAACTGAAATCGATATCAATCAAAATTAGCAAATATATTTATTATTTTATCTTTTATTGAATTTATCCTTTTAAATTTAAAACTTCATACTCATTGTATGCCTCAGCTTGTTTTACACGCTATTTCATTTCAGTACATTATTCATGATATATAAAACGGCTGCCTTTTACAGCAGCCGTCTTTATACGTAGTAATGAACTTAAATCAGTTTCTTGAACTCATCTGCCACAAACTGAACCTGTGGTCCGATGACAACCTGAACGTTGGTCTTGGATGGTCTTACTACACCAGCCACACCAGCTTTCTTGATCTTTGCTTCATTCACAAGAAGATTGTCTTTCACTTCAAGTCTCAGTCTTGTGATGCAGTAGTCCAGGGAAGCGATGTTCTCTTTTCCGCCAAGTCCTTCCAGGATCTCAGCAGCGAGAACTTTGAAGTTGGTGTCTTTAGAAAGAACCTTACCTTCTCCTTCTACGACTTCATCATCTTCTCTTCCAGGTGTTTTAAGATCCAGCTTAACGATGAGGAATCTGAACAGGAAGTAATAGATGGCACCCATAACAAGACCAAGCGGAATCAGCATCCAGATATTTACAGCCAGTGGCATTTTTAGACTCAAGAAGAAGTCTACAAAGCCTGCGCTGAATCCGAATCCAGCGATCCATTGGAACTGAGCTGCAATGAATACGGAGATACCGGTCAGAACTGCGTGAACCAGGTAAAGTCCAGGAGCAAGGAATACGAAGGCGAACTCCAGTGGTTCTGTAACTCCTGTGAAGAAGGAAGATACTGCAGCTGCCAGAAGAAGTCCACCTGCAACCTTTTTCTTCTTATCTTTTGCAGTATGGTACATAGCAAGAGCAGCAGCTGGAAGACCGAACATCATCACTGGGAAGAAACCAGCCTGATATCTGCCTGTGATTCCAGGAGTACCGGTGCTTGCCCAGAAGTTTCCGATGTCGTTGATGTCAATGGCATCAAACCAGAATACAGAGTTCAGTGCATGGTGAAGTCCTGTTGGGATCAGAAGTCTGTTGAAGAATCCATAGATACCAGCGCCTACTGCACCAAGTTCAGAAATAGAGGTACCGAATGCTACAAGGCCTGAATAAACTACTGGCCATATGAAGAATAGCACTGCAGATACAAGAATCATGGCAAAGGATGTCATGATTGGCACCAGTCTCTTTCCACTGAAGAAGGAAAGTGCTGGAGTCAGCTGTACATGGGAGAATCTGTTGTACATGCTTGCAGCCACAAGACCGGAGATGATACCGATGAACTGATTGCTGATTTTACCAAAAGCTGCATTTACTGCTTCTGCATCCACCTGTGTCAGCTGAGCAACGGTTCCTGTAGAAAGCAGCTTTGTGACAACAAGGAAGGCTACAAGACCTGCAAGAGCTGCAGAACCGTCTTTATCCTTGGACATACCAAGAGCAACACCCACCGCGAAAAGAATGGACATATTATCAATAATTGCGCCACCGGCACTGATGAGGAATGCGGCGATTGGGCTTCCGCCACCCCAGCCTGTAGGGTCAATCCAGTACCCGATACCCATAAGAATGGATGCCACAGGAAGTACTGCAACAGGGAGCATGAGCGATCTACCAAGTTTCTGTAGATACTTCATCATAATGTTTTTCCTCCTTAAAATATATAAAATAAGTTCAATGCATAGCGTGTATTGGTCCTCAGGCTCTGTGGCCACAGCATAAATAAAAAAGACCGAAGAAACAAAGCAACAACGTTGCATGTATCTCGGTCTTGCCTGCTTACCAGTAACAATCCATGTATTTGATTTCATCTTAGCCGATAAAAAAAAATCTGTCAACAACTTATCAAAGAGAAATCGTAAACAAAAAGTAAACAAGCGAAAGAAAGGTCCTCCAAAAGAGTGTTCTTCTGGAAGACCTTTTCACTTAGAACTTCACTGTAGGCACTGCTCTGTCTGCTTCTGAAGCTTCGAAGAGAGGCTCTTCTCTGAAGTTGAACATGCCGGCAAAGATATTCTTTGGGAATACCTGGATGGCAGTGTTGTACTTCATGGTGGTGTCATTATAGAACTGTCGTGCATAACGGATTTTCTCTTCCGCATCTTTCAGTTCGCTCTGAAGGGAGAGGAAGTTCTGATCTGCCTTCAGCTGAGGATAGGCTTCTACGGTAACAAGAAGTCTTGATATTGCGGAAGACAGCTCAGCATCCGCTTTCGCTGTGGCTTCCACACCTTTGGCATTGAGCACCTGGCTTCTTGCTTTGGTGACATTCTCAAATACTTCCTTTTCATGGGAAGCGTAGCCCTTAACGGTCTCCACAAGGTTTGGAATGAGGTCTGCTCTATTCTTGAGCTGAACTTCGATCTGTGCCCATGCATTCTTCACGCGGTTCTTCAGGACAACAAGACTGTTATATACAGAGACGCCATAGAGTGCCAGAAGTACAATAAGACCAATGACTACAAGTAGAATAATGGTTCCTGTTTTCATATACATCTTCCTTTCTTTTTACAGTTTTATTTGTTAAAGCAACTGTTAGAAGGCGCCACCGCCTCCACCGCCTCCGCCTCCACCTGAGCTTCCGCCGGAGAATCCTCCGCCAAAGCCGGATCCCGATGACTTCTGGGATGCAGCAATCTGAGCTGTACTCACTGCAGAATTCACACGGGTCATGGTATTGGAGAATGCTTGATTCATGATATAGAAATTACTGAAGCTTCTGTATCCTCCCATATAGGTAAGGTCCGGATTTGTAAGCTCCTGCTCCGAGAAGACCTTGGGAAGCTGATCAATGACTTCATCTGCTACCCCAAGGGATGTGGCATACACCAGATAGTGTTCCCAAATAACAAGAGATGGAATTTCAGCCTCCTTCATATTGGAAAAATGCTGGAGAAACTGCTTGAATGCCAGCCACATGGCTTTATGATCCATGCCCTTCTGTGAATACTTTCTGACAAATCGCATGCCCAGAAGTCCAAACAGCAGAAACATTCCTATCGCGGCCAAACCAATGGCAATGATGCTTCCTAGTGTGAACAATCCAGCGATACCTGAAAGGATCAACGCAAGTCCAATGATGACAAATATCTTCGATCCGGGCAGTTCGTTGCCTTGGAAGAATTTCTGTTTTTCTCCCACCTCTTTGACCTTATGTTTGAAGTAGGTGTAGTCCTTCTGGAACTGGAGCGCTGCTTTATTGCTCTTCAGAATCTTCTCCAGATCTTCCAGAACCAGTCCATTTCCATTCCCGATCTCATCAATAAACCAGGTGGCCAGGAATTTTTCATGAGGCAAAAGCGTATCCAGCTTTGTTTTGTCCATCCAGGTCATTTCAAAGGATTCTTCTTCTTTCTTGAAGATCTTTCCTTTCTCAATGGCCACAGGACGAAGCTTTATGACTTTCTTTCTGGCAAGATCCAGAATCGTAGCCATGATATCCACATCTTTGGACTGCCCCTTTGTGAGAAGGTAAGTCATCACTGCTGGAGAGTAGTCCTCTGGCAGTTCTCTATAGTAATCCCCTTCAAAAGTGGGTTTCAGCTCTTTGCCATACTTTCTGAACATGAAGAAAATGGAACCAAGACCAGCCAGAATTCCTGCCCCAAAAATAGGTCTGGACGCTTTTTCTCTTTCTCTTTGTTTTGCTTCTCTTTCCAGTTCTTTGATGGCATCTTCTCTTTCTTTGTTCGCTTCATCTGCAAGGCGCTGCTCATTTTCCAGAATATTCTCCAGCTCATTTCTGTCAAAGGTATTGGTAGAAGCTGGAATCAGGTCTCTTGGGAAGATGGCCAGTGTTTCCACAAATCTGCCGTTTACGGATGGCACCGTAAAGTAGAAGGTCCTGCCATCGACAATTTCACTGGAACCTGTCAAAGGCCCATGAGCAAAAACTCTCAGGTCTTCCTTTTGCGCCCCTTCCGGAATGGTGATGGTAATGGTGATATTATTCAGGGGAATATCCCATCCTGAATCTATAATTTTACGATTGAAGATCGAAATGTCATTGTATTTCTCTGCCACATTCTGCAGGGTGTACCCGATAACAACGGTCTTTTCTTCATTTCTGGACTTCTCATATATTTTAAGATTCCTGAAACTTCCTGTGTCCTCCATCTCATAGGTATTGGCGTCTCCAGAATATGCTTCTGTAAAACTTCGGACACTTCCACTTTCTAAAACGCCTACCGTAAGATCAGACAGTCCATCGGTCCTTGAATAGTCGATGTTTCGAAAGACTCCATTGAACTCTCCATCAAAATTGTATGTGATTTCTTCCAGCACCCTGGCATCTCCATTTTCCTGTATATCCACTGTCAGGTTGAATCTGGACACTTCGTAATACCTGCTGGAAGCGGATGCATCTTTCCATGGAATAAGAACAACCAGCATCATCAGAAGAAACAGAGACAGTACTCTTAATTTTTTCATGGCTTCACCACCTTTACTTAAAATCGTTCATCCCCAGCTGTAGAAAATGATTGAGTGCATAAGCTACCCCATGCTCCTCATGATCTTTTGTCACAAAATCAGCAGCTTCTTTCACCTTATCCTCCGCATTGCCCATGGCAACACCGATGCCTGCTTCTTTTATGATTTCATAATCATTCATGGCATCTCCAATGGCCAGGATCTCTTCCCTTTGGATGCCCAGCTCCTTGGCTACCGCCATGATGCCTACATATTTGTTCACATGCTTTCGCATGATCTCCAGATAAATGGGCATGGTCTGCACCACATGGAACTCTTCGCCCAACGCTTCATAAAGTCTTGGCGCATATCCGTCCAGAATCTCTGGATCATCGAGAACCAGAACCTTTGTCACCACTTCTTCATCTGAAAGTCCTTCCGGATTCTCGATGAAGAGCTCTACTCCATTAAGATCTGTTTCTCTTCTGGAATGCACATTGTCTCTGGGTGTAAATGCTCTCCTGAACGTGTGCACCGTATAGTTGGCTCCAAGCTCATCACAGATTTTTGTGATGGCTTTGGTCTCTTTTCCTGTTAGACAGTTTTCATAAATAAAGTCTCCGCTGGCAGATTTCACTGCTCCTGCTCCATTATAGCCCACCACATAGTCCTCTTCTCCATGAAGATTGAGCTCTTTGGTGAAACGGAGAAGATTCTCAATGGTTCTTCCGCTGCAAAGTACTACTTTGATTCCCTTTTCTTTGGCCAGTGCTATGGCCTTCTGGTTGATTTCACTGACGGTATGCTCTTTGGAAAGCAAGGTTCCGTCCATGTCTATGGCTATTAATCTGATCATTCTGTCCCTCCACTGCTAATTGTATTCATTATACCCCACAATATATATAAATACGTTATACTTATCATTAAATTTCCATTAATATTTTAAGTCAATCCATTTTTGTAGGGTTTTGAACTTTATAGTAATTTCAACGGTTCTACCTACCTCTTGAAATTACTTATTTGTGATAGTTTGAAGAAAAGTTTTGACAAAATCTTAGACAAAATTAAAAGCTCACCGTAAGGTGAGCTCAGACTGTCGACAAAGCGACCCTTTCCGTACGGAAAATGGTCGCTTTGTCGACAGTCTGAAGCCGGGGTTACCGGCTTTTCTGATTTCATTATTATTTTGTTGAAAAGAAAACATAATAGATATTTTTTACGTTTCTAAAAAGTAATAATATTATGTGACCAAACAAAAAAATAGTCAGATATAACAGAATCTTTATGTATATATTGGGCAAAACCAATACCATGAATTTCATCATTAGTAATATCCCTATCATGATTATCTCCGTGAAAATAGCGTAACTTATATCTATATATATTATCTTGTATAGATTGATTTGGCGTCCATTGAATGAATACTTAGCACTGATTGTATTCTTTAAATCATTTAAACTTTCATTATTCCCTCCTACTATAAAGCTCAAATAACCCATACTGAAAGTTACAAATAACGTCACTATGGTCAAGGAAATATTTAGATAATCATTCATAAAGCTAAATAATGAGATTTCCACCCTTAAAGGAAACAACCAATCGGTCAATATTCCAATTAAAGCTATCATTATAGGAATTCCTATGTAAATCAAAATTCTATATAATGGTTTTAGCTTATAAAAATCTATACATGTTTCAAATGTTTCTTTTAGTTTAAGACTAAATCTCGGTTTGGATTTTTTCTGTATATTCATATTCCTCTTCATATGAAAAATCCTCACTCTCCTGGTATTCTTCCGAGTCAATTTCAACAGTCACATATTCGAGCAGTTTTCTCTCAAAAATTGCTTTTATACTATTCCACTTTACCTCTCCTAAATGATTTACATCCACTGAAATCTCCTCTTTTGTTTTCATTTCCTCAGTATCAATCCTTACTTTAGATAAACCAATATCTCCATTTGCTATAACTCGTTTAACAGTTCCTTTTTTCTTCAGTTTTTCGAGCCTTTTTACAAAATCTCTCCCGATACTTACCCCACGCGAACTAGGTTTGTATATTAGCTCTACTTCTTCTCGTACATCACTTCTATTGACTTTGAACTCTGTATCTGTAAGTTCATTTGAATCTACAATAATCTTAGCCATTGAAATCTTCTTCATTTTACTTAGCTCAGTAAGAAAATCCCTATTCACTAACATTCGATATTCAAACTTGTAAAATCTTGTTTTTCCATTCAATTCCTTAACATATAGGTTAGATATATGATTAATGTAATTGATAAATTTGGAAATACCAATCCCATCGTAGTTACTTTCAAAGGCGCAGTAACAAGTGTTTTGATCAGGAAAATAGAGAGATGCATAGGTATGTTCTTCATCTGCATCTGGCTCTTCTTTTAACACACCCTTGTTTTCGTTAGTGAGCATATTTTTTACAACTCTTCTACGATTAAATTTTCCAGAACACATATCAACATGTATAAATGATGGTGTTTTCACTTCTTTATGTTTATTTAGGTAATAGGCGATTTTCTCAGTATTGTTTATCGTTTTCTTTACATTATGATCAAGTTTACTAGCAAAATTAAATATTCGTCTCAACTCTACTTCAAGTGTTGGTGGATATGGCTGCTTTCGACTTGGAGAGAAGTGCATTTCAATTACACATATCTCGCATTTTACATTTTTCATAATGTCCCCCCGATATTTGTACTTTATAATATAATAACTTTAATTCACTATATCCACAAGTATCAATTGAGAACCACTATAGCTAAACAACGTAACCATCCAAAATTCCACATTTCTCTAACTTTAATTATATGTTTAATTTATAAATTTAATCACCAAAATATATACATTTACTTACTTCTTGATGTGTGTCGCGGACACCCACTGATAAGTTCCAATGCGATACCATCCGGACTTTTCTTCGTAGATGGTCACATGTTCGCCTTTCCTGAGTGCCTTAACAACTCCGTAGCGCGTTCCAGGTCCCTTAAGGACATTTACTCTATCAGAAGTAACAACACCATCGCTGTACTTAGGCTTATTTGGAGCGATGTTTGCGATGTACGCTGCACTGACAAAAGCATAGCCTCTCTTATCTACTTACAGTGGAACAGCAATGGACCACCAACCATTAGCGAGGTAGAGTTTCTCAACCTTAGCACCTCTCTTTAGTTGCGTAACTACCCTGTGATTCGTGGATCTACCTGACCGTACATTGAGAGTTGCAGCAGTGAAATATCCATAATCCTTGGAATCATCCACAGGTTTAGGCGCTAGCTTGACAGCTTTCTTTTTGAGTGAGTAATCTTTGACAGCAAAATTCCTGTGAGCTGCTGCACACTGTCGAGCAAACTCATCTGATAAAATTTTGATGATATCAGTAGGTGAATCCATGAATCCACGCTCAACAAGAGTACCAGGCATATCAGTTTTATTAAGGATGTAAAGAGGCTGTCTGCTCTTCGGTGTGGATCGGTTTTCTTTTGGTCCAGTAACAGCAATCAGCTCATCGTAGATTCTATCTCTTATTTCAAGAGACCTTGCGGATGCTCTTCTGCTGTCAACGATAGTTGTAATTCCTCCACTTCTTCCACCGTTGATACCTGCGTTATGGTGGATGCTGATAATGATGACCACGTACCCTAAAGCAATATATTGAGCATAAAGCTTATTGGCATTATCAGCTCTTTCCTTTAGTGGTACGTCTCTTTTACCTGTAGGATCATCCAATCTTGCGACCACAACATCCTCATAGGCTTCCATTTCATCTTCAAGGTATTCAGCGATTCTGTTATTCAGGAACCATTCTCTTATTTCGTTTGGATCCAAGGTTTTGAGGCATCTCTTGCCATAGGTGTAAAGCCCATGACCCGCATCGATTAGTAAGAGTAGTTTCATAAACTACACCTCTTTCTTCAGGTTCTTCACAACTCCAAACGCTCCAGTAGATGCCAACCCACTCGCTAAACCTCCAAACAGTATTTCGGGCGTAAAGACAAAGCCATTTAGCCATGAGTTAAGGACTACTCCAAGCACTCCCATGATTAATGGGATGTACTTATTAGGGATTTTGTCCAGGCTATGTTTGATGATATAACCGATACCTAAACAGATACCTGTTACGATAACAACGATGTAATGTGATAAAATTTCCATTAATTATTGTGAATCAGCAGATTTTCCACTTTTTCTTCAGAGAAATTAGTAGTATAATCCTTGAAAATCAAATATAATATATAATTGGACTGAAAAATGACCTTTTGAAGAAAGTAGAGTTCCTGCATACATGGCAGGATTTGTGTAGAATAAATTTGGAGGAAAACCGTGGAAGATTTAAGAAAAGAAATTGAGAGACGTAGAACCTTTGCCATCATCTCTCACCCGGATGCCGGTAAAACAACCCTGACCGAAAAACTGCTCCTGTATGGAGGTGCCATCCGTCTGGCTGGTTCCGTAAAATCAAGAAAATCAAAGAATTATGCTGTATCCGACTGGATGGAGATTGAAAAGCAGAGAGGAATCTCTGTAACATCCTCTGTGATGCAGTTCAATTATGACGGCTACTGCATCAACATTCTGGATACCCCAGGACATCAGGACTTCTCGGAAGACACCTATAGAACTCTTATGGCAGCAGACTCTGCTGTAATGGTTGTGGATGCTGCAAAAGGTGTGGAAGAGCAGACAAGAAAGCTCTTCAACGTTTGCTCTTTGAGAAATATTCCAATCTTCACCATCGTGAATAAGATGGACCGTGAATCAAGGGACCCTTTTGAGCTTATGGAAGAGATTGAGCGGGAGCTTGGCATCAAAACCTATCCCATGAACTGGCCTATTGGATCTGGAAAAGATTTTAAAGGTGTATATGAGAGAAGCTCCAACAGTATTCAGGTGTTCTCTTCAGGAAATCATGGACAGACTACAGTCAATTCCGTGAAGGGATCAGTTGAGGACCAAGTGTTTGTAGACCTCATCGGAGAGGATTTCCACAAACAGCTGAAAGATGACATCGAGCTTCTTGATATTGCTGGAGATGAGTTTGATATGGGAGCGGTTCTTCGTGGAGAACTCAGCCCTGTATTCTTTGCTTCAGCTCTGACAAACTTTGGTGTGGAGCCATTCCTGAAGTCCTTCCTGGAACTCACTTCTTCTCCACTGCCTAGAAAAACCAGTGAGGGTGAGGAAATTGATGTCATGAGCGATGACTTCTCTGCCTTTGTCTTCAAGATTCAGGCGAATATGAACCCTCAGCACAGAGACCGGATTGCCTTCATCAGAATCTGCTCCGGTAAGTTTGTGAAGGGTATGGAAGTGAACCACTATCAGGGTAAAGGAAAGGTGAAACTTTCTCAGCCTCAGCAGTTCCTGGCTCAGGACAGAGAAATGGTGGAAGAAGCCTATGCTGGAGACATCATTGGTGTTTTCGACCCAGGCATCTACTCCATTGGAGATACCCTCACCTCCACAAACAACAAATTCCGTTTTGAAGGTATTCCAGCCTTTGCACCAGAGCATTTTGCCAGAGTGCGGCCTATGGATACCATGAAGAGAAAGCAATTTGTCAAAGGAATCACTCAGGTGGCTCAAGAAGGAGCCATCCAGGTCTATAAAGAACTCCATATCGGTATGGAAGAGATCATTGTGGGTGTTGTAGGTACACTGCAGATGGACGTTCTGGAGTTCAGACTGAAGAACGAATATGGTGTGGATCTGAAAATCGAAAGACTGCCTTTCCGCTTTGTGCGCTGGATGGATCAGGAAGACATCAACCTGGATGATCTGGACATCACCTCTGACACTCGCCTGGTAAAGGATCTGAGAGACAGAAATATCCTTCTGTTCCAGAATGAATGGGGCATCAGCTGGGCACTCAGCCACAATAAGGGCCTTACATTGACGGATGTGGGTAAAGTGGATTAGCAGTTCGGCAGATCGGAGTTCATCACGGGTCTATCAAATAACGAAAGCAGTTGAAGAGAAACTTCAGCTGCTTTTCTATTTTAAACTATCTATTTTACAAATTTTACAGTATGCTTAAACTATATTCCGTATCATTAGTATAGAATCAGAGTGCAAATCCTAAGAATAGGACATATATGATATCCTCATGATTCTTCACGAGACTGCTTACTTTGAAATCACGTGGTTAGAGACCTTTATGAAGAATTACTGTAACCTCCCTCTCTGATAAACGCAATGTTTTTACTCTAAATATCAAAAAGGACAGTTGGCAGTATGGCTGCAATCGAAAAATACCTGAATCGAAAGGACGGATGTTTTTGAAGAAGCAAGAGGATCATATGAAAAAAGTCTTCGTAGGAGCGGCATTTTATGCCTTGGGAATACTTGCAAATTATTTCTTTGGCGCAGAGCGATACAGACCAGGGATTGGAATGGAACTATTTGGTTCTATCACTTTTTTGGATGGGTTCATCCACGGAGTACTCCCCAAAATCATGAAAAGAAACCATCAAAAAACAGAGAGCTAAAAGTGGTTGAAATTCTCCTTATCGCTTAAAAAGACTGGTATCCCAGTCTTTTTTTTCGGCTCTGTATATAAACAGTGTTATTATGGTTGCAAATTCAATGTATCATAGATTTTTATTTCATTCTTTCGGAGATATAAATTGATGGATTCATAGTCCTTATTCGCATACGCTTCTTTGTTGTCTTTCATCACTTTATCCATTATTTCAGGTCTGATTGCAATCCTTTCACCAGCAAAGAGAGCCTTCATCTCTTTTTCAATTGTTGTAACTCGATAATAATTTTTTCTTACAATCAGGTATCCATTTTCTTTGACTTTTTTAATCATGTCTTGCATTTCCTGATGAGAAGGTGATTTCTCAACAAGAAATTCCTGTGTCAAATCTTCTCCATTGTGATTTACAATGATATACTCTTCAGTTCCAGGCAGATTTGCAATGGTGTCATTCCATATTGAAGAAAGCTTGCTTCTCATCTGCCCTTCATCTTCTGCATTATACGTCAACGAGCTCTCATAGAATGGTAACACAATGCCATCCACCACTATGTTACGGTTGTAAAGTGTTTGTTCTTCTTTTTTACATCCGGAAATGACCATTATGCTTAGCATAATTACTAGTAGTGTGGTGTGTTTTTTATTTTTCAAATCTGTCCTCCTCAACGTATACTCTCATTTTGCTGTGCTACTCATTTCGCTTTAGATGAATACCGGGCTCCTTATACAGAGCTTTTTTGCTTGTCTATGGAATTGGGGTGAATGAGTTTGCAGAAGGCACCTTGAGTTCAATGACGATAGGCGTTTCGAACACTGCTTTTCGTCCTGACTCCCTGGCTCTTCTTAAGACAACTTCATCCGACAAATTTTCATCTATCACATAGCTCCACTTGGTCCTGTTCTCCCCGATTGTTTGAACACTAGGATGAGGCAATCTTTTCTCCTCCGCTGATGCTGAGGTTTTATAGGTGTCAAAGGGATGTAGATTACTTTCAGTGATGAAAGTAAGCGCAGAGCGTTTTCCAGCTGACGCCATTTCTAGGCTTATTCCCGGAATAGGATGGATCATCTCTTTCTTCTGCATGTCAATTGTAATATACTGCTGATCTTTCGGTAGAAGTATCGCCTCTTCAAGAACGATTTCCACTTCTCCCCCCTCAGGAATCTCTTCTCCATTCAGATATAATGCATGTATTTCCCCTGTTTCTGTGGAGTACGACACCGTTATGTCTTCATCGATGATTTTTTTCGTCTTCCCGTCTCTCATATATCCTGAAATTTCGGTGATGATGTCGTTGTTGTTTTTGGGTTGACTAACCACGATATCCAATGTCTTCAACCCTCTTTCCAGCTGATCAATGACTAGCGTATTCCCGTCAATCAGCACCTTTTTTCCCACACGTTCCAGAATCCTCTTCTCCATCTTCTGCAGCTCCACATCAAATCTGTACTCTCCCAGTGGCTCATCCTCTGCACTTCTTTTGCCCCAATGATCGTAACTGACATTTCTGGCCACATTGGCCCGAAATGCAATGTGCAGCTTTTCTGGGAAAGATAAGTCCATCCCTGCGGGTATGAACCCTTGAATCACAACATAACCATTGTTTGATGGAGGCATACCGGGATTTAAGTTTTTCATGAATGTCATCGAGTAGTCCTTTTTGGTCACCTGATCGTATACATCTAACAGTTCTATCTCAAGATGATCATTCTCCCGAAGCACTACTTCTTCAGGAAACTGAAAATAAAGAAATACTCTCTTGTCTTCTGATAGTGCATACTGAAGCCGAACATCATATTTCCCGCTCTCAGAAAGAATTCCAAGCTCTTCAACGCTTTTCTCTTCAGCTGGACTGATGTCCATGGCGGTTAAAAATTCTTTTAGGATGGGAACGCTTCGGAGTTTATCTGCAAAAACGGATTCAGTATTTGCCGTATAGAACAGAAGACCGGAAAAAAGGAGAGACATCATCAAAAACAGTTGGGCCGCTTTTTTTCTTCTCGTTCCTCTATATCGGGCTAAAACCCGCTCTTCCAGTGTATGCAGCGTATCAGGTTCCATAATTTCATCCTCTAGACAGCTTCTGACTTTCTCATCAAACGGATTCATGTTCTGCACCTCCTTCCCAGAAAATCAGCTTTTCCTTTAACATCTCCAATGCTTTCCTTGTTCTTGTAGCCACGGTCCCTTGGGGGATATTCAGTTCTTGTGCCGTGTCTTTCACCGTCAGATCCCCAAAATAACGCAGTATAATGACCTCCTGAAGATCCTCTGGCAGCTCGCCGATGGCTTCTCTCATGGTAAGAGAGACCCTCGATGTCACTTCCTCGGTTTCAGGCAGCTGCTCTGTAGGAATATCCTTCTTCCGAATCCTGAGCAGACGATGGCATTCATTGATGAGGATTTTTGTCATCCATGGTTTCAGCTTTTCCTCTTCTCTCAGCTGATGAAGTTTCGAAAGCCCTATGTACACCGTCTCATCCACAGCTTCCATGGCATCACTCTCTGCCTTTAGATATCCTAGCGCAATCCGGTACATGGTTCCTTTGTACTCATGCACAAAATCTAGATATGTTTCTTTTCGTAGACTCTTCTTTCCAAACAACCCCACAGACACCCCCTCTACTTATATGAGTACTCAGCAGCCTATTTTTATTTTCAATCAAGATATTTTTTTATTGTTCTATAAATCTTCTGTTTGATGTGGATTTTATACTCACCTTCAACTCCATTATATAGTATGACTCTATTGGGAACTAGGCAGTATACTTTCCCGATAATAAGCTGAAACTCCTTATGCAGACTGCTGACATTTCCGATCGATTCGATATGTCAATATTTGTCAATTTAAGTTGCATGCTATGGCAATTTACAAAATTTAATTTATACGGTATACTCAGTTCAGGAAAAATTGAACGGAGAAATGAATTATGAATGAGAAAAATTACCGCGTCCTGCTTTACTATCAGTTCGTCCATATAGAACATCCTGAGGCGTATACAAAAGAGCATAAAGCCCTTTGTGAGTCTCTGAACCTAAAGGGCAGAATCCTTGTGGCACAGGAAGGCATCAATGGAACTCTATCGGGCACTGTGGAAGATACTGACGCTTATATGGACCATATGAAAAAAGATCCCAGATTCGCCACCATGGTTTTTAAGATCCATGAAGAGGACCATAATGCTTTCCGGAAGCTCTATGTAAAACTAAGAGACAGCATCATCACTCTTCTCCCGGAGGACGATGTGAATCCAAAGGATCTTGTGGGCACTTATCTGAAACCAGAAGAGTGGCACGAAATGATGCAAAAAGAGGACGTGATCATCCTCGACGGCAGAAACGGTTATGAGTATGACTTGGGGCACTTTAGAGGAGCCGTCCGCCCTGATATCACAAACTTCAAGGAATTTCCCAAGTGGATCGAGGAGAACCTCAGCGAGCACAAAGACAAGAAGGTCCTTGCGTACTGCACTGGAGGCATCCGTTGTGAAAAGCTTACAGGTGTGCTCCTCAATCAAGGGTTTAAAGATGTCTATCACTTGGAAGGAGGCATTGTCACCTATGGCCAGAACGAGAACACCAAAGGCCGCTTATGGGACGGAAAATGCTATGTCTTTGATGACCGCATCTCTGTAAAGATCAATCAGGAGGAAGATGTCATCGTCTCAAAGTGCGTGCACTGCAAAGCCCCAACGGACAGGTACATCAACTGCACCAATGATGACTGTCATCTGCAGCACTTTTCCTGTGAGACCTGTGAGGAGAAAGAGGAAGGTTTCTGCAGCACAGCATGCAGGGACTATATACTCAAGAACCCCCATAGAGATGCCCGCGTAAGGCTGAAAGAAAAAGCGAAGCTCTACTCCCTCTATAGACAGGATCATAGAAAAGCAAAAGAAACCTTGGAAAAGGCCAAAGAAACAGGTCTATTGTAGAAACCAAAAAGAACCTGAATCAGTGAGAAATTCATCCACTGATTCAGGTTCTTCTTATTGGGCTTATTTACGTTTCACTTCTGCCACAATGGTTTCTGCTTTGAAGGAAAGTTCCCCTTCATTCTCCACCATCTGTTTTCCATAGAAGTCCAAGGTTTTTCCCCCTGTAAAGGTGACGGAAATCTTATAGAGGTCTTTGATGAACTCATAAGGACGGTAATTGAGAAGTCCATGGGTGATTCTGGTGCTTTCATAAATCATCTGGTCTTCCACTTTGTCATATTCTCCGGGCACTTCTGAAAGATCCACTTCCACGAAAAGTGCATTGCCCTTCGCTGAAAGATTTTTCAGCCCCTTTCCTTCTTCATAGAAACTCTCAATAAGAGGCTTCACTTCTTCTGCATAAGCGACCACTTCTTCTTTGTCTTCCGCATTCTCCTGGGCGGGATCCAAATATATCGATGGATCTTCAGCCTTTGGAACGGATGCACATCCGGATAACAGAGCCATCATGGTTACGCCCATGAGAAGACCCACTACAATATTACGCTTCTTCACTATACCAACTCCACTTATTTACTAGAATCATTGTACATAAATTCCTGATGAAAGAAAAGACAAAAAAGTTTCAGTTACACCAGATTGAAATATACCACAAGGGCTTTTGTCAGATACAGATGATCCTTGACGCCTCCCAGCTCTCTCACAGAATGCATCCCCAGTAGAGGATTCCCGATATCTATGGTTCTGATGGGCAGATGTGTGGATCCGATGGGTCCAATGGTGCTTCCGCCCGGAAGATCACTTCTGTTCACGAAGCTCTGGCATGGAACTCCAGCCGTCTCACATAAATTTCTGAACACCGCCAGAGAATCTCCATCGGAAGTATATCTCTGGTTCGCTGAAATCTTCATCACAGGTCCTTCGTTAATCAGCGGACGATTGGTTGGATCATGCATTTCACTGTAATTTGGATGCACACTGTGGGCGAGATCTGCTGAGATCATGAAGGAAGACTCCAGACTCTTCAGGAAGCCTTCTCTTGTGCCTCCCAGCGCATAGAACACCCTTTCCATCAGATCTCTCAGGAGAGTGGAATCTGCTCCCTGCTTCGATGCGCTGCCACATTCCTCATTGTCAAAGAAGGCTCCCACATTGATGCCAGAGAATTCCTTAGCTTCCAGCATGGCCTTATAGATGGCGTGAACACTGGAAAGATTGTCCTGTCTCTTGGATGAGATGAATTCTTCCTGAAGCCCCACAAGACTTCCTTTG
Organism: Proteiniclasticum ruminis DSM 24773; assembly: GCF_000701905.1. Lineage (GTDB taxonomy): Bacteria > Bacillota > Clostridia > Clostridiales > Clostridiaceae > Proteiniclasticum > Proteiniclasticum ruminis. The sequence continues at coordinate 586,576 of NZ_JNKC01000001.1, forward strand.
TCCGCTTCATAGACAAACAAATCAAAATCGAGGATTTCCTCTGCACTCACTCCGAGCTTCTCTGCCACAAGTCCTTTCAGGAATCCTTTCTTATTGAATCCTTCTTGAACCATGGTCACCACAGGCAACACATGTTTCTGCTTATGGATTTCAACACCTTCATTGACCTTACGGTTCATGTGGATGGCAAGGGATGGGATATAAAGAAGAGGTTTTTCAAAATCCACCAGCATGGTCTTTGGCTTCAGAGCGCTTTCTCCTTTGAGAAGAACTCGTCCTGCCACAGACAGTGGTCTGTCAAACCAGGTGGAAAGAATCGGTCCACCATAAGTTTCCACATTCAGTTTCAAGTATCCGTCCTGAACCATCTCTGCATCCGGTTTGATTCTGAAGGCAGGAGAATCGGTATGGGCTCCCGCCATTTTGAAGCCGCCTTCCAGCGGGTTTTTTCCGATCTGTATCATAAATAGTGCCGAACCATTTTTTGTATAGAACGCACGGTCACCCTCTTGAAGGGACCAGGAATCTTCTCCCAGAAGCTCTTTATACCCCTTGGACAAAAGTTCCTTTCTCATCACATCCACTGCCTGAAATGCAGTAGAGGATGCGTGCAGAAAATCAATCAGTTCATATGCAAGCTTTTTCTCTTCCATGACTAACCTCCGTAAATTATAAACTCAGGTCTATTCTATCATGTTTTCCCCAGTACTGCCCACATTTTCGCTCTTTTGATATCTATACACCACTTGTGTATCGCGGATGATATGCTATGTATGAAATTGAAGAAAAGACTCTTCCTCATAAATTATTCAGGAAATCTGTGTGGATGATATGGTATAATGAATTCTAAAATTCAAATGAAAAGCATCAGTTGTGAAATGAGGAGACGTTAGTATGATCAGCAAATTAGTGGACAGAATCATCGATGGCAGAGACTACCAAAATGGAAAGGAACGGGAACGGGTGGGCACCATCTCCGGTGTATTAGGGATCGTCCTGAATTTTCTCCTATTCTCCATCAAGGGACTGCTGGGTCTTTTTACAGGTAGCATCTCCATCATCGCCGATGCCTTCAATAACCTCACAGATACCGCCTCCTCCATCATCACCATCTTCGGATTCAAGCTGGCAGGAAAAGAGCCGGACAAAGAGCATCCTTACGGACATGGCAGAATCGAATACCTGACGGGTCTCACCATTGCGGTCCTTGTCATTGTGGTAGGGTATCAGTTTGTGGTCTCCTCTTTCAAAAAAATCATCAATCCCGGTGTCGTTGAGACATCTCCTTTGATTCTCACCATACTTTTTCTATCCATGAGCGTGAAGCTCTTTATTTATGTCTTCAATAAAAATCTTGGAAAGAAAGTACAGTCTGGAACCCTTCTAGCCACTGCGCAGGATGCCATTGGTGATGTTCTTACGACCTTTGTGGTATTTCTGGGGCTTCTCTTATCTCCTCTCACGACCCTTCCAGTGGATGGCATCGTGGGCGTCCTCATAGCGCTCTATATCATCTACTCAGGCATCAACCTGTCTCTAGAGACCATCAATCCCATTCTTGGTCAGAAACCGGATAGAGACCTTGCTGAGAGAATCAAAAAGAAAATCCTCTCCTACGACAATATTTATGGAGTCCACGATCTGGAAATCCATAATTATGGCCCATCCAAAACCATGGCAACCATCCATGTAGAGGTGCCACACAACATGGATCTTGTAGAACTTCATAATCTCATCGATAAAATAGAACGCCACATACGGGAAGAATTCCATATCTCCCTTGTGATTCATATGGATCCTGTGAACTATCAGGATGAGAAATATCTGTCGGTGAAAGAAACTGTAGGTAAAATCGTCCACTCTGTGGAAGGGGTGGTCTCCTACCATGATTTTCGGTATACAGGTCTCAGTGAACACGAGCTTCTTATTTTGGAAGTGGTGGTTGACAGTAAAAACACCACAGAAGAAAGCCGCGAGAAGATCCGAAAGGAACTGGAAGAAAAACTCCATGAAGAGTTTAAGACCGCCAGGATCATGATCACCATAGAGCTGGATGTGACAGTATTCTAAGGCGAAGCAGGATACATTTTGCTTTTATAATATTTCCCTAAATTGAACATACCCTACTATTTCTGCTCTTCTAATTTCTAGTACATCGGACATCATATGCTATTAGAAATAGCTGCTCTATTTAATGATAAAAAGAACATTAAGCAAAAACCATCCAGTTCAATAAAGCGGCGTGCTTTGAGCTGGATGGTTTTTTTATTTTGAACTAGTGAACTCTTCCATGATTGAAATTATGTCTATATCTGTCGTATACTCTATGATCCCAGAAACAAATCTGTTCTTCCCCTTTGTTGTGATGTCTCTTGTTCTTCCATTGTCTTCGAAAAAAATCATATACCTATATCCGCTTGTCCAAAGATGAAATCCGGATATTTTTGGTTCTGCTTCTGATAATTTAGCCATGAAGTGATCTTTGTTTTCTTCAATAAGGATCGTTTCTTCTCCAGTGGTCCCATTTCTAATGATTATTTTTTGAGGATCCTGTTTCAAAGGATTTCTTAGAACAAACATATACACCACAATCCCGATAATTGCTGCTGCAATCATGCCATACCTAGCTTTTTTCGCCATCTTTATCCTCCCTCTGAATGTACCTTCGTAAACAACAGCATCATTTCAACTAAGTTCCTGGATTATATCTAGGGTATTATTTTAAAGGCTGAAAAAAACATCTCAATGCGAACTCCACCGCTGTATCACCTGATCGTTGAGAAGCTGATACAAGAAACCCAATAAGTGAGTTCACCCTTCCCATTTGTGTCCCAACTTATCTGCAATATCCTCTACTCTGCATCATCCACAGCTTCTTCAGTTCTCTCCACAGTTTTTTTGTATGCGATGTTCCCAAGATATACCATCACCAAAGAGTACCCATAGAACACAACGAATTGATAAAACTCAAAATCCATGAAAAACACCATGATCAGTGTTGGCCATATACTGTAAATGAAGAATTGGTTGATGAACGGAAGAGGTTTTCCCTTCACCCCTGTATCTCTTTGCTGTTTTTTCTTTTGCTGAATCAGAACAAATAGTGCTGCATATAGTGCAAAACTGATGAAAAGTGGTGCTATTACCTGTTCCATCCTGTTACCTCCTCTGTTTCCATTGTTTGGTCATTGATATCATCTGAAACTTTTTTCAAGTGAAATCCAGGTATCACGTACAGACTTCCAAGGAAAAGAACGCCAAGTGCAAGGAGAAGCAGCAAACGAAGCATAAAATCTGAAACAAATACTGTAAGAAACTGTGCAACAATCATCACCGGAAAGCTTATTCTATGCCAGAGGCTCTGGTGGATTTCAAGAAGAGTCCCATCTGAAATGACCCTCTCTTTGCTTCTGATCCCAAGCTGGGTCACTTTCACTTCTGCCTCATTTTTATCCACCGGAAATTCCATGGGAGAGCTTCCATATACTTCTCCTCTTTTCACTCCATCAATCTGAACATGAATCTTTGACCCTGCCCCCATCCATCCCGTCTTACGGACGATACATATTGCCATAGCTCTCTCCTTTCGATTCCACACCATTTCGTGTGTATACTCCAGTGTTATTACACTATCTCTATACATTTATTGAAATTATTATACTATATATGAAGTAATGTTCCTAATACTATTTCAGATTTTTAGATATCTATTTTTTTGCACTCAAATGCACCCCAAATGCCGGAAAAAGCTCCAGACACATCATTGCGTCTGGAGCTTTTTTATTTGTTCTAATAGATCATAGAATCCGCGTAAGTCAATCTTGTGAGTCTATGCAGAGCTCGGGTGGCCATGATATAGCGGATCAGCGCCTGACCTTCCTCGCCCTTTTTCTCCACCATGACTACGCCATCAAACTCCAGTCCCTTGGCAAAGTAAGAAGGCATTAGGTAAAGATCTCCTTTTAAAAGGGCGTCCTCACTGTCTATAAGTTTTACATTGATCTTGTTTTTCAGAAGCTGATAAAGCTCCCTGGTGGTATTCATGTCCTTTGTCAGGATCCCTATGGTATCCAGATTGTTTTCCTTGTAGCTGTTCACCGTCTCCACAATCTTTTCCAAGGATTCTTCCAGTGAGAGATCTCCAAGATCCTTCACCGGTTCACCATTTCGTACCAGAGGTACAATTTTCTCTTCTCCAAGGAAGGAGTTTGCAAAGTCCATGATTTCAAAAGTAGAGCGATAGCTCTTCTTGAGGTCATAATGCCTGATATCTGAGAATACAGAGGAAAGATCTCTCATGGCACTTTCTCCATGGAGAATCATCTGGTTTGTGTCTCCCACAATGGTGAAGGACTGGGTGCCTGTGATGTCACGAAGAGCTTCATAATGAATGAGAGAGTACTCTTGGGCCTCATCCAGCACCACATGAGCAACCTGATAAGGAAGCTTCAGTCCATGCAGCTTATGCTTGAAATATAGAAGCGGTGCAATGTCTGCTTCTGTATAGAACTCAAAAGCCTTCAGCTCCTCGTAGCCCTTCAGATAATTGCCATGGGACAGATCCCGGAACTCTTCTCTTTTCAGTGCCACCAGCCGAATGAGGTCTCTAATTTCAGATCTTCTCATATTGGCGATGGTATTTCTGTCGTTTCCATCTTTACTCATGGTAGCCTTCATGGCCTCGTACTTCTTATCGATGGCAAACCTCTTCTCATCTCTCACTTCTTTCATTCTGGTGATGAGAATTCTCTTCAGCCTTGTGGCTCTTTTGAAGAACGGCATATACTTGAAGTCTTTAAGGAGAATTCTCTCCATTTCCTCTTCGGTGACCAGTGTCTTTCCTAAGAACTCATAAGAACGGAATGGGAAATATGTTTTCTCCACTTCCTCGACTTTTTCCAGTAGGACCTTCTTAAAGTCATCACTTCTTTTCTTCCTGGCATCCTCCACCAGTTCTTCATCCCCACTTAAGAGCGCTTCCACATAATCCTCGCCCATGAAGATGGGCTCCTTGAACTCTATGAGTTCCAGGGCAAGATCTTTGAAGGTGTTATGATGGACACCGCTTTCCCCTAAAGAGGGCAGCACTTGAGAGATATAGTCCATAAACATATTATTGGGTCCTAAGATCAGGACCTTATTTTCCAGTATCTTACGGTAGTTATAAAGAAGATAGGAAACTCTATGGAGAGCTATGGTGGTTTTACCGCTTCCAGCTACACCATTGACCACAAGAACGCCTTCCCGCTTTTCACGGATGATCTGGTCCTGCTCCTCCTGAATGGTCATGATGATGTCCTTCAGCTTCTTTCCTGCATTGGAGGAAAGCACCTCCAGAAGTATTTCATCCTGCACATTGCTCTGGGTATCAAAAACCCCTTTCAGCAAACCTTCTCTGATCAGAAACTGTCTTCTCAGAAGGATGTCCACAGGCATTTCTCCTATGGGCGCTTTATAGGAATCCTTTCCCACGGTTCCCTTATAGAAAAGAGACGCAATGGGCGCTCTCCAGTCTATGACCAGAGGCTCATAAGCCTTCTCATCCACCAGACCAAACTTGCCGATATAGATGTCTTCTTCATCCAGACCTTCTTCTTTGAAGGTGATTTTTCCAAAGTAAGGGGTGCTGTGAAGCTCTGTGAGCTCCAGCAGTCTCTTTTCCACCGCTTTGAAAGTCTCTTCCTGTACATATCGGTTGTGGTCAAAGTAGTCGATCTGTTTATCCTCATCAGAACGGTATTCATCGATGAGGGTCTTTCGGTATTCTACAATATCGTCATAAACCAGCTTTTTTCGCTGGGTATTATATAAGATCTCTTCCAAAATCAGAGCTTCCACACGCTCCAGATAAGCATATTCCTTTTCCAGCTCTTCTTTTGGCAAGTCCAAATTAAATTCTTTCATGGGTCCTCCAAAGGTATAGCCGCAACCAAAAAAGATATGGTTACGGCCATAGGTTATTCGTCCAGTTCTTTACTTTCTTCTGCAGGGACAGTTTCTGAGGGTTCTTCATCCACATGGATCACTTCCGCCTCGTCATTGGCTTTTTCTGCCTCTGCCTTTTTTGCTCTTTCTTCCATTTCTGCTTTGGTCAGACCAAAATCATTTCCCATGGTGCGACGCACCACTTCCATAAATTCATGACCTGTGATGGTTTCTTTATCCAGAAGCACCTCGGAGAGTTCTCTCATGAGGTCCTTATGCTCTTCCAGAATTTCAATGGCCTTTTTATGGCATGCCTTGATGATGCTGAGTGTTTCTTCATCGACTTTCGCCGCTGTTCTGTCGCTGACATTCATCACAGTTCTTCCATCCAGATACTGGTTTCTTACGGATTCTGAAGCCATCATATCAAAGGTATCGCTCATGCCGTAAAGAGTAACCATTCTTCTCGCCATGTTGGTGGCTCGTTCAATGTCATTGGATGCTCCGGTGGTGATGGACTTGAACTCCACTTCCTCCGCTGCACGTCCTCCGAACAAGATGGTGATTTCAGTGAGCATCTCTTCTTTGCTCATGAGATATTTATCGTCTTCCGGCACCTGCATGGTGTACCCCAGGGCACCCATGGTACGAGGTACGATGGTGATTTTCATGACAGGGTCTGTATTTTTCTGCATGGCTGCCACCAGTGCGTGTCCAATCTCGTGGAAAGCCACGATTCTTTTCTCTTTTGGAGACATGATGCGGTCTTTCTTCTGCTGTCCAGCGATGACAAGTTCTATGGATTCCTGCAGGTCTTCCTGCATGACATAGGCTCTGCCATTTTTCACCGCTCGAAGTGCAGCTTCGTTGATCATATTTGCAAGGTCCGCACCGACCGCACCTGGTGTTCCTTTGGCGATTTCCAGAAGATTCACATCATCGCCCATTTTAACGTCTTTTGCATGAACTTTGAGGATCGCTTCACGGCCCTTAAGGTCCGGTGCATCTACAATGATTCTTCTGTCAAATCGGCCTGGTCTCAGCAGCGCTTTATCCAGCACTTCAGGACGGTTGGTCGCAGCAAGAAGAACAATACCCTTAGAAGAGTCAAATCCATCCATCTCAGCAAGAAGCTGATTGAGTGTCTGCTCTCTTTCGTCATTGCCTCCGTATCCGCCGGTTTCACGGGACTTACCAATGGCGTCGATCTCATCGATGAATATGATACAAGGCGCTTTGGCCATGGCTTCTTTGAAGAGGTCACGAACTCTTGCGGCACCCATACCAACAAACATTTCTACAAATGCGGAACCGGAAAGGGAGAAGAAAGGCACTTTAGCCTCTCCAGCCACAGCCTTGGCAAGAAGGGTCTTACCTGTTCCTGGAGGCCCCACAAGAAGTGCTCCCTTCGGAAGCTTTGCTCCGATTTCCACGTATTTTTTGGGATTATGAAGGAAGTCCACGATTTCCACCAAAGACTCCTTGGCTTCTTCCTGACCCGCCACATCTCGGAAGGTGACTCCCGTATCGCTCTCATAAAGCTTGGCTGTGTTCTTGCCGAAGGACATCATCCCTCCGCCCCGTTTGTCCATACTCTTCATGATATAGTTACCAAGGAACAGCAGAAGTCCTAAAGGCAGCACCCAGGAGAGAAGGATGCTGAGGATCGGATTTGCCACCTGCACCGTCGCCACTTCAAAGGGAATGTTCTTTTCCTTGATGAGCTGAACCAGCTCTTCATCGTTGGGTATGTAACCGGTATAGAGCGTAAAGCCTGCCAGCTCATCCCCCTCCACCATGGTATACTCAAATTTTCTCTGGGACTCATCCAGCTTGATGCTCTTGACACGGTCTTCTGTAATGGCATTCTGAAACTCATTGTAATTCTGTTTCTGATTCCTGATGTCATTGGCAAAGTAATTGAATACCGTCACCATGACGAGGACGCTGAGAAAATAGACGATATAGAATTTGATATTCTTATTGCCTTTCCCAGGTTTATTGTTGTTACTGTTCATGTTCTGCCCCCTATTTTGCCAATTCCACCATGGCATTGGCATAAATTCTGGCACAAGTCATCAAATCTTCGATGAGAATATATTCATCCAGCTGATGGAGTGTGTCTTCTCTTCCTGGAAGAAGTGGTCCAAACGCCACAATGTTCTTCATCATTTTTGCGTAAGTTCCACCACCAATGGCAAGAGCTTCTCTCTCATCTCCAGTTTCTTTCGTATACACCCCCATGAGTTTTTCAATGAGTGGTGTATCCTTTGGGAAATACAGGGGGCCGTCATGTGCCGTGACGTCAAAGGTGAATCCTTCTTTTTCAAAAAGTTCCCTGATTCTCTCCGTGACTTCCTTTTCCTTTATGGTAACTGGATACCGGATGTTGATGTATGTGTCCAATGTGTCTTCTGTCAGTTTGATTTTACCAAGATTCAGAACTAGCTTTCCTGATGGCTCATCTTTAAAGTCCACCCCCATGGCTTTTCCGTCCAAATCCTTTGCAAGATTATACTCGAGCACACTTAAAGTGTCCTTAAGAGATTGAAAATCCTCATTTTGCACCATATGGGAAAGAAGCATGGAAATGGCATTCTTCCCTTTATGAGGTGTGCTGCCGTGGGCAGATACGCCTTCAAAAGCGATGGTCTTTTCTTCATCCCCTTTTCTATAGGTCACTCTAGCTGCGTCCGGCACCATATTCACAGCCTGTCCACCTTCTAAAGAGAGGAGCGGATGACTGTCCAGCTTCTTGGAAAGCTTGATCACAAGAATCCCCATTTCCGCATGGATGGCTGGAAAATCAGCATCCGGTGTGAATCCTGCCACGGGCTGTTTTTCTTTCTTCAGATACTCTTCGATGTCCGGTCCACCGGTTTCCTCACTGGTGCCGAAAATAAGACGGATCTTATGCTTCAGAGGAATCCCAGCCTCTTTGATGGCGATGAGTCCATGAAGCGCTGAGACCATGGGGCCTTTGTCATCCATGGTGCCTCTTCCGTAAATCCGGTCTCCGTGGACTTCTCCCAGGGGATTCTTGGTCCAGCCGTCTCCCACCGGAACCACGTCCAGATGTCCAAGAACAGCCACATAGTCTTCTCCGTCTCCATACTCCACAACCCCTGCATGTCCATCCACATGGAAAGTCTTGAATCCATAGCCTTCCGCCATCTCTAAGGCTGCTTTGAGCGCTTCATGCACCGCTTCTCCTTGAGGCATCCCTTCTTGTTCTTCTCCCTTGACGGACTCAAAAGACACAAGTTTCAGCACATCTTCTATAAGTCTGTCCTTGTTTGACTCAATTATTTTTCTAAGTTCCATTGCCATCCTCCATTAATCTGCATTCCTATTTTTTCACTGCACTCTATTTTAAAAAACCAAAATCCTCTAGAGGCAGAATCCGAAGTCCACCTTTTCCAATGACCTGATCCTCATGGATATACGGTTGCTGCCAGTATCTGGCATCATTGGAGGTCTTTCTGTTGTCCCCAAAGAAGAGCAGATGATCTTCAGGCACTGTGAAGGTTCCGGTAAAGCTGCTCTGATTCACCACATAGGGCTCTTCCACCAGATATCCGTTGACATAAAGAATGCCTTCTTTCAGCTCCACCACATCTCCAGGAAGCCCGATGAGCCTCTTGATGAGAAGCATCTCTTTTCCATCTTCTGTGAACAGTTCTTTCGAGCGGAAGACCAGTATGTCACCGCGTTCAAACTGATCCTTATTGTATACTTTTCTCACAAAAATCTTATCATCCACATTGATGGTGGGAATCATGGATCCTGTGGGCACTTCTATACGAAACACCACAAAGGTATTGATAAGAAAAGCCAGCAGCAATGCCGTCACAATGGGAATCACCCATTCCTTCACCACATAACTGATTCTGTTCTCTGTTTTCTCTGCCATCTAAAAGACCTACTTTCAAAAATTACTACAAACTCATTGTAAACAACATTTCTCAAAAATCTATTAAAAACATCTGGGAATAAGAATTCTTCTCTATACTACAGTATAGCACAGGGCACTCTCTTTTTTGGCATTTTCCGGTGGGTACCACAGTTTTTTTCAGAGCTTCTTTCTATATCATAGAGCTTCTTCCACCTGTTGGATAATCCACAAGAAGATCCAGAAAAAGTCATCTCTCCTATACAAAAACTATGATATGATAAGATCAGGAGGTGAAAAAATGAAAAATTTTCTAAAAGAATTTAAAGCATTTGCTGTGAAAGGCAATGTGGTGGACTTAGCTGTCGCTGTAATCATTGGGGGAGCTTTTGGGGCCATTGTCACATCCTTTGTCAATGACCTGATCATGCCGCTCATCGGTGCCTTATTCGCTGTACCTGATTTCTCCACCCTAGCCTTCACGGTCAATGGAACGCCCATTATGATTGGACTCTTTATTCAAGCCGTGGTGAACTTTCTTATTGTTGCGTTGTCCATCTTTATGATGGTAAAGGCACTGAACAGCTTTAAGAAGAAAGAAGAATCTGCTCCTGCAGCTCCACCTGCACCAAGTAAAGAAGAGCTTCTTCTGACAGAGATCAGAGACCTTCTGAAAGAAAGAAAATAGCACTTATTTCATCCTTTTTAGAGCATACAGTAACTGTATGCTCTTTTTCCTGCAGTAAAATGTCTTTATTCTCTATAGAGAATATCTGATTCTTTTCTGATATATGCCCTGGTTACCTTTACTATAGCACCTCTTTTTGTTATATTTTAAACATGAGCAGTGTATCACTTGATCCACTGCGTTGATCTAATTTTCACGGGGAGGAAAGCAAAAGCAGTGCTTTTGTATGAAACAGCATGATTGAAATCAAAAACGTCACAAAGGTCTATGGCGGTAAAGTGAAGGCCGTGGATAATCTCAGCCTGACACTGAAGCCTGGTGAAATCTTCGGATTTTTAGGGCCAAATGGCGCAGGAAAAACCACCACCATCAAGATGCTTACAGGCATCACCGATCCTGATGGCGGAGAGATTCTCGTAAATGGCATCGACCTGTCTAAAGACCCCATCCGCTATAAGAATCAGTTCGGATTTGTGCCGGACAGTCCAGATATTTTTCTCCGTCTGAAAGGTATTGAGTATCTCAATTTCATGGGCGATATCTATCAGGTGGACAGCAGCCTCCGAAAAGAACGGATCGAAAGCCTCGCAAAACGGTTTGATATGGAGAATGCTCTTAATGACTCCATCTCCAGCTATTCCCATGGTATGAGACAGAAGATCATTCTCATGGGTGCGCTCATCCATGATCCAAGTCTTTGGATTCTAGATGAGCCCATGACAGGACTTGATCCAAAATCCTCTTTCTACCTGAAAGAGATGATGAGAGAGCATGCCGACAAGGGAAATGTGGTCTTCTTCTCCACCCACGTGCTGGAAGTGGCAGAGAAGGTCTGTGACCGAGTGGGCATCATCAATAAAGGAAAGCTTATGTTCTGCGGAACCATGAATGAACTTCGGGCAATGGTCAGTGAAAATGAAGGTCTGGAGCAAATCTTCCTGGAGATGACAAATGATGAAGAATAATCTCATAATTCTCACGAAAACCATGTTCAAGAACGATGAGACCTTAAACAACCTGACCAGTAAGGGCTCCAAAAGTTCTTTCCTGAAATCCAAATGGATGATGATTCTTTTTGTTCTGGGCATTGCAGTTCTCATGGGGCTGTCCTTCGGTTTTATGCTGGCGGACCTATATGATGCTTTGGCCGCTATAGAACTGTCTCATCTCATTCCAAGACTTCTTGTTCCCGCAGCGGGCATCATGGTCTTCATGTTTGGTATTTTTTATGTGATGAATGTGTTCTATTTTTCCAAGGATGTGGAGAATTACCTTTATCTGCCTGTGCAGGCAGGTGAGATTCTAGGGGCAAAATTCCTGGTGTCTCTCATCTATGAGTATTTCATCATCCTTGTTTTCTTCCTTCCTCTGCTTACTGTGTATGGCATCAAGGATGGAAGCGGTATCCTTTACTATGTCTATATGCTGGTTTCTCTTATTCTGATTCCAGTTTTCCCCTTGGTTGTAGCCTCCATCATCTCTATGCTGATCATGAGGTACAGCAGCAAGTTTAAGAACAGAGACCGGTTCAATATGATTGCAGGGATCCTCAGTCTTGTGGTAGCTCTGGGCTTTAACTTCGGACTGCAGTTTTTCACCCAAAGATTCACCGGAGATCCAAACTTGGCCATTGGAGACATATCTGAGCTTCCCGTGTTTAAGATTACTTCCTGGGTATTTCCCACAAGTCATTTTGCCACAGAAGGAATCCTTGCTTACAACTCTTTAAACGGGCTGTTCAGCATTCTTCTCCTTCTTCTGATCACCGTTTTATCCTTCTTCTTGTTCTATGTCTTGGGGAACCTTCTTTACTTTAAAGGGGTCATCGGCATCTCCGAATCCAAGGCCACACGAAAAGCGCTCTCCAAAGAAGAGATGGAAAAGGGTTCAAGAAGAAAGCCCATTCTCTTCTCCTATGCCCTGAAAGAGCTGAAGCTGATTCTAAGAACTCCAGTCTACTTTTTAAACTGCGTGCTGATCAGCCTCATCTATCCCCTGTTCATTCTCTTCCCGTTTCTCATGGGATCTAGAGAGGATAAGGCAGAGCTTGAAAGTGTCTTTACCATGCTTCAGGGATTTGATAGAGGATCCCTTCTTCTTGGAATAGTGGGTGTAGGATTCTTAATGGGTTCCATCAACATCATAGCTTCTACTGCCATTTCAAGGGAAGGCAAAAACCTGTACTTTCTGAAGTACATTCCCGTTCCATACATGACGCAGATCTATGCAAAGATTGTCAGCGCCTTTTATGTGGAAGCGGCAGCGCTGGTGATCTTCTACGGAATTGTTTTTTATCTGTTCCGTATCGATCTCGTATTCTTCGTGCTTTCTCTACTCATCGTCTTTTTGGCTTCTCTAGTGATCAATCAGATTGGGATTTTCCTCGATATCACCTGGCCGAAACTGAACTGGGATACAGAACAGAAAGCAGTAAAGCAGAACTTCAATTCCGTGATCCATATGTTTTTAGGATTTGGTCTGGTAGCCCTTATGATATTCCTTGCAATGAAAGTGCAGGTATCTTTATATGTGGCCTTCATGGCAAGCCTTTTAGGTCTTCTTATCCTTGCACTGCTTTTCCATTTCCTTCTGACCAGGCATGTGGAAAAACGCTTCAAGGCTCTTTCCTGACATGGAGAAAAAGCTGCGTAGAGATCTGATGCTGAAAGGGCATTTCAGAAAAAGAAATAAAGAGGTGTTTGACATCGGCAGCCGCTCCTTCACCATCTCAAAAGAACTGAGAAAACGCTTAAGGATACGCGATGTGCTTCTTGGTTTCTTCACGGTGATTTTTACCTTTCTATATTTCAAAGCAGGAGAAAAATATCAGGACATCCTTCTGAAAGATGCTGGTGGAAAAGTAATCCTGGAAGGAATCAGCTTAAGCTTTATGTTTCTTCTTGCACTTCTTCTGATGTTCTTCACAGTTTCTGCTTTTCTCATTCCAAAGAATCTTCAGGAGCATCTTACGGAGTACGAAGAGACCTTCTACTAAGCACACCAAAACCCAGGCCAAAAGAGACTGAAAAAGTCCTTTTCGCCCGGGTTTTCCTGTTTTTCACCTTTATTTACAAATTCCTCTTGACTGTGAAGCCCCTCGACACCCTACAATAGTGACAAAGAACACCACTGGAGGTACACATGAAGATCAAAGAAATCGAACTGCGCTCTGGCATGGACCGGGCAAACATCAGATATTACGAAAAAGAAGGACTGCTTCAGCCTGAAAGAACGGAAAATGGATATCGGGAATATAGTGAAAAGGATCTCCAGCAGCTGCTAAAAGTACGGCTCCTTCGAAGTCTTCATTTCAGTCTGGAAGATATCAAATCTCTGATACAAAAAAAGACAACGCTCTCCTTCCTTCTGAAAAACCAGATCCGTTATCTGGAGTCTGAAACTGAGGATGTGCTCTATGCAAAATCCCTCTGCGAATCCATTGTTTCAGAAGGCGCCACCTTCGAAACTTTGGATGCTGAGAAGCACCTGGTAAGCATCGAAGAAGCAACCTCGGAATCTTCTTCAGAGTACTTTAATGTTGATTTTGAGATTCCACATGTCTTTGAACCCATAAGACGTTTTGCAGCAAGAACCCTGGACATGGCACTATACGGTACGCTTATTGTATTTCTGAACTATTTCATTCGAGGTGAATATTCTCCAACTGACAGCTTAAGCTACACCTTTCAAAATATCCTCACCATCCTTGTGATGATTATGATCTTGGAGCCCATACAGCTCAAGCTGTTTAAACGAACCTTCGGAAAATGGATCATGGGTCTTTATATAGAAAACCTTAATGGTAGCGCGCTTTCTTATGAGGATTCTTTCAGAAGAACCCTTCATGTCCTTGTTAGAGGTATGGGACTGTTCATTCCTCTGGCCGATCTCATTTCTCTTGGAAGCAGCTTTGACAAGCTGAGAAAAGGTGAAATCCTAAGCTGGGACAGAGGACTTGCTTACAGAATGAAAGACAGAAAAATTTATCGGTATATCATCGCATTTGTGCTCTTTTTCTTCATCAGCATTTCGGTCATTATCATACCATTTTTGCAGAATATCCCCCCTAACACAGGTGCACTGACTGTAGAAGAATTTTCTGAGAACTTCAGATACTACCAGAAGCTTCATGACATGGATTTCGGTAATTATGTGATGAACAATTTTGGAAAGTGGGAAGAGAAAGAGGCGGATGATCGTTTGGAATATCTTCCAGATGCTGTAAAATACCCTCATTTCCGTTTTCGTATGAATGATCATATCGTGAAAGAAGTGAACTTTAGTGTGACTTATGAGGACAACCCGTTCTGGGTTGAAAACTATAGAGATATGATGATTCTAGCAAGTCTCTCCTTCACGAATGCTGATGAGTCCATGAACATTATTGAAAGAGCTCTATTATCTGGTGAGATCATCATGAGATTTTACGCTGAAAACTTCAAGTCACACACCTTCGCTACAAAAAACGTAGAGATCTCCAACATGGTAGAGTACGATGGCTATGAGAAATCCATTGAGATTCTAGAACCAATAAACCGGGAGAGAGAAAATTATTACCATCATGAATTCTTTGTCAGGAGAACAGCACCATAAACCTAATCGTCTTAACAGTAAACTTGAATAAGGATTTCTAATGAGAATCTATTTCGTATGGATGCTTTTATAATTCAACTTCAAATCGTAGTGACTCAACTGCTTAATCATTAGGGGGAACACAATTATGGATATTATTGTATATTTGCTTCTAGAAGGCGTTATTGAAGCAATCTCCTACGCTTCAAAGCCTAAAGAAACCTCTAGAATTGTAACTATTTCAATACTTACTCTGATTATCACGACCATGATGGTATTCCTAATTCTCTCTTACTTGGCAAGAGCTGATCAGGAGAAAATGATTGTATTGCTGTTATTAAGTGGTTTAACCGCTTTCACCGCTTATGATTTTCAAAAGGAAAAGAAAAAACAGAATGCATTTTGATACCAACTGAGTACAACAAAATCCAGGCCAAAAGAGACTGAAAATGTCCATTTAAATCTGGTTCTTACTGTATCATTTAATCTTACCTTTCTTTCAGATGAGGAGATGTAGCGATGAAGCAAAAGAATAAACAAACGAAAAAGGATCTTGCTCTTGATATTCTATATATCTTTATAGGATTTTTCTGGATATATGGAGTTTGGACAAATAAGTTTGTTCAAGATGGAACAAATATCTTTCTTGTATTGATTGGAGGCGCTTTGATCCTTCAAGGTGTTTTCGGAATCAGAAAATACTATTTGCAGAATAAACCATGAAAATGGAGTCGTTTCAAAACTAGGTATCTAGTTTTGAAACGACTCCTTCCTTTTATCTGACAATAAAAATCTAAATTTTTATGTATTACAGAAAAAATGAGTAAATTTCTATTTTGCTCTTAGTATAAGACTTAATATAGATGTTCCCGGAATCTCTTCAAAGTTTATCAAATTATCGGGTTGTCATTTCAATCATTTTTAAAAATTCATCCGTTCTAACTGGAGCATAATCTCTTAATTTGACCCCGGTTGATGCTTGCTGAAATATATGACCTTCTCTTTCGACAAATCTTCCTTGGTATGCACCAACAATATAATATTTCTGGTTATATTGAGTGAGAAACAACACATAGGATAGTTCATCGTTTAAATAAGGGATCCCTCCCAAAACTACTTCATCGCCCCCACCTTCTTCAATAATTTCTATCCTATCACCAGATTTAAGGTTTCCTTTGACTATGGATTGAACTTCAACCATGGTATGTACTTGAGGATATCCATCAAGCATTTCTATACTGTTCCCTAATACATTCACTTTTACTATATCATCAGAGTCAGATGCAATATCCTTTATGCTATTATATATTGTTTGAAGTTCTCCAGGAGTGTCAGGATAAGTTTCTTCAGAATTTATTTTACGAATTGTTTCGTCTGATACATCATACCCTTGCTGTTTTGAACATGCCCCTAAGAAAACCATAAATAACATTGTAAACGTAATTACGAACATTTTAGATTTCATAAATGAGAACCTCCAATAAGTTTTAATACATCCCTGAAAGTACAAAATCGTAAAAATTAAATACTATTAATATATTGACCTAATCCAGGAAACATCATCACTTTGCGGGGTTTTTAGAGACATAAACCGAGCTGAGTATTCATACATTAAAGGTCCGCTTACAAAACATGCTTTATCCCGAAAATATGCCCCTTAATATATGACCTTCGATCTAAATAATAGTGAGTAGTTTTATTTTTTTGCTTTCAGTTCTAAGAGCATTGGGGCCATATTGAGTACTATAGATACCAGCGTCAATGCGGATAACAAAGTCACCATGGTAGGCACCACATCTAATAACGCAGACCAGTCTTCCTTCTCTACCCACTTGAACACAAGTCTGTACTCTGCCCAAAGAGTCGCTGCCGTAAAAGAAAGTCCCATAGCCATCGCAAATTTATACTCCTTACCTTTTTTATACTGATAAAGATTAATAACAGTTGCTGCTGCAGCCATAAGTCCAAATATCATCCACATAATTTTCCTCCAGACATTTTGGTTCTTTTCTATACATTCTACAAGTTCTATACACCGACCTAGGTAAATCTACCTTCAAGTCCTTATTTTTTCATTTCAAACTCATTGGAAACACTGTACACTGCACTCTCATAAAATGGTTTTCCTGGCTCTGATAATATTTTATACATTCTGAATGTCCCTTTTTCTGTCTTTGGCCAGTTATTCAAGTCCACAAGAACAGTAAATTCTTCTCCAGGAAGAATCGTTATGGATTCATCCGCATATCCGACTATTTCAGGAATCTGGTACCAGACTCCATTGATTTTTTTCTCCAGATAGATGAAATGTCCATGTTCCATCTCTATGTCACTTTCATTAGCTAAAACCGCTTCTACTTTCCTTTCTCCTTTTGGGGTAACCGTAAATGTCAGTTCTTCACTGATGACAATGCTCTCTTCTTCGAGGGGGGTAGGATTTAATCCTTCTGTACTTTCAGAGCATCCGGCAAAAGACAGGAAAACGAATAAGGCTATGAGAAAACCAGTTTTTTTCATAACAACCTCCCGATATTTTGATATATTACTAGATTTATTTCTTCTAGATACTATGTTATCAGAACATAAGAACAAATAGTTTACAAAAAAAAACATATATGCAGTAATCTCAAGAAGAAGAGCTGAAGTTAGTATTCCTTCAGCTCTTTATAAAGCTCACGAACCAACTCTTCATTGGAAAAATCATCCATGATTCTGTATAACCTCTGTCCTATACCCTCTTGCCTAAAAAAAGACTGAAACTTCTCCGGCTCTTTTTTCATCATCTCATGAATCTCATTGATTAGGTGCGCAAGAGACGGATCTGGATTCTCACGAAAAAACAGGTTCTGGTTTTGAAGCACAATATAGGCATCCCGGGCAGCCAGAAGACTGGAATACTGCATCATGAGGCTTTCCGGCTCAAGACTCCCAACCTTTCCTATAAATTGGTCGAGATTCTGCTCTACAGTTTCTGTTAACACCTTTTTCGTATGAGTTATTTGGTACTGCAAAAATCCAAAGACGCCAAAAAGGACCATTCCTGCCAGAACCAACCCCAGAACTTTTCTTTTCTTGTTCATACATCCCCCTTTGTCACTGCATCACTACACTGCTTCAAGCAAACGAAAAATCCACATCTTCACTGCTCAATTCTCGAAAAACCAAGGGTTTCCAAAATGCTTTCCAGTGAATAAATGAAATCCTCCTCTGCACCCCAGGACATCTTAAAGAAAACTCCTTGTCCTCCTGCCGAACCGATGATATCCACAAGGATTTCTCCCTCCTGATCCATGAGCACTGCAGTAAGACTGGCCCGATTGGATGAACGCATGAAATATTTTTCAAAAACTAAGGTGTAGACTGTCACGCCATGAAACGTCCTCTCAAAACGCTCCAGAAGCTCCACCGACATCCCTGTCTTCAGCATTTCATCTCTCAGATACTGCACAATCTCTCTGCTGTTGCCTTTTCCTTGCATGGTAATTCTAGCCATTATTTTTTCCTCCTGTCTGCTATAAATTCTGCCACTTTACTGAACTCTGACCGGTCTTCATAAGAAATTCATTGGCCTCACTGAAGGGTTTGGACCCAAAAAAGCCTCTTCTGGCCGATAATGGACTTGGGTGCACTGATTCTATTATTTTATGATGCTTTTCAATAAGTTTTTTCTTGCTGATTGCAGCATTCCCCCACAGAAAGAACACCACAGGCCTTTCCTGTGCTCCCATTTTCTTTATCACATGGTCTGTAAAAACCTCCCATCCTTTTTTCTGATGACTGTTGGCTTTTCCCTTCTCCACCGTCAGCACTGTATTAAGGAGAAGGACCCCTTCTTCAGCCCAGGACAGAAGAGAGCCATGATCAGGGCTCTTTATCGCCAGATCGCTTTCAAGTTCCTTATAGATATTTCTGAGAGATGGTGGAATCTTCTCCCCTTTTCTGACGGAAAACGCAAGGCCCTCTGCCTGATTCTCCCCATGATAAGGATCCTGACCAAGGATAACCACCTTCACCTTCTCCACAGGCGTCATCTGAAATGCGCGGAAAATCTCCTCCTTCTTTGGGAAGACGGTCTTCTCGGTATATTCTTTCTCCAGAAACTGAAGAAGCTTCTGAAAATAAGGTTTCTGAACTTCCTCCTGTAAAAGCTCATCCCAACTGTTTCCAATTCTGATCTCCACGATGTACCCCTTTCATCTACGTATTCTTCACCGGCTTTTCTCCATTGTATCAAACTTTAACAGAATGTTTGTAGGATTCTATCTGAAAAAACTGTATATTCTATAGTATACCCATCTCATCCGAAGGGAGTATCCTATGAAAAACAGACACTTTATCATTGTATCCTTTGATGCCCTGTCCAGCAGGGACCTTATAAACCTTAAGCATCTTCCAGGCTTTCAAAGACTGAAAGAAAACTCTTCTTACTGCTTGAACGTATCCTCTGTTTACCCGAGCCTTACCTATCCCTGCCATACCAGCATCTCCACAGGGATGTATCCAAAAAATCATGGTGTGGAATCCAATACGCTGCTTCAGCTGAACAGAACCTCTCCGGACTGGAACTGGACACGGGATTCCATCAAGGCAGACACCTTCTATGATGCAGCACTACGAAAAGGACTTTCTGTATGTTCCCTGTTATGGCCAGTGGCTGCCAAATCAAACATCACCTGGAACCTTCCAGAAATCTTTGCCAACAGACCCTGGCAGCATCAGATTCCCGTCACCCTGGCCCATGGGACGCCTTCTTTTCTTCTGGACATCAACAGACGCTTTGGCCACTTGAGAAACGGCATAAAGCAGCCTCAGCTGGATCTCTTTGTGGAAGCCTCTGCCCACTATGCGCTGAAGTCCAAAAGACCACAGGTCATGATGATGCACTTTGTGGAGCTGGATGCCATGCGCCACACCTATGGCTATGACTCAGAAGAAGCAGAAACTGCCCTGAAGAGCTATGATATGAAACTCCAGAACCTTTATACTCTGCTTGAAGAAGAGAATCTACTAGAAAACACAACCCTTTTTGTCCTGGGCGACCATGATCAGATTCCAGTACATACAGCCATCCATATGAACAGCATTTTTAAAGACAAAGGATATCTCAGCGTGAAAAAAGGAAAGATCACAGACTATGAGGTGTACTGCCAGAGCCTTGATGGTTCTGCCTACCTTCATTTCGGAAAAGAGGTTTCTGATGAGAGAAAAGAAGAGATCCGCCTTCTTCTCTACAGGCTGCGGGACAGAGAAGATTTTGGTATAGAAGCCGTCTACGGCAAAGATGAGATGCTTTCTCTGGGCGCAGGCAGAAAAGCGGACCTGATGCTGGAAGCGAAGAACGGATTTTATTTTCAGGATGCCCATGACCGGCCTGCACTCTTAAAACGCGATGCGAAAGCTCTGGGAACAGACCATCATGGAAGATCCACCCATGGTTTTGACCCACGGAAAGAGAACTACCAGACTGTCTTTTTTGCTGCAGGAAAAGGTATCCGAAACGGGGTCATCCTTGAAAAGATGAGCCTCGTAGATGAAGGCCCCACCTTTGCCCATGCCATGGGAACGGTGCTCCATGATACCGACGGCAGAATTCTCACAGAGCTCTTTTTGTAGAAGTGAAGAAAGAAGGATGATTTCATGTTCACCATTAGAAAAGCCGCTGTTTCCGACGCAAAAAACTTGGGCATGATTCATGCCCTTTCGTGGAAAAAAGCCTATGAAGGCATCGTACCAAAAGAAATCCTGGATAAGATCACACCAGAGAAACGAGCCCAGTTCTTTAAGAAAGCGCTGACACTGCAGTGGGAAGAGGATTACCTGCTTACAGTAGACGATCTTCCAGCAGGTCTTCTCTGCCTTGGAAAAGCAAGAGATGAGGACTGCAAGGACACTGCCGGTGAAATCTGGGGAATTTATCTTCATCCTGACTTCTATGGTCAAGGCTACGGGAGGATTCTCCTGGAGTACGGTCTTTCGGAGCTTCGACATAGAGGCTTCCTAAGAGCAGTATTGTGGGTGCTGAAGGACAATATCCACGCAATCCAGTTCTATGAGCATATAGGCTTCTGCAAAGAAGGAGCTGAAAAGGACCTCTTCATCGGAAAACCACTAACTGAAGTACGATATAGTATGAATTTATGACCCCAAAGGGAAACGGACCTCCACTTCACAAAGAAGCAGGAAGGTCCGTTTAGGGAAACAGTATATTTAACAAAGGGTAGGGGTATGACTACCCTTTTATGGGAGCTAATCGCTTAGCTTGATAACATTGTAGCATAGAATTTAATATTTGTTAATTAACAAACTTAAGAAGTCGATATTGTACCAAAACTGTACACTTTCTCCAATGGTCTTCCATATTTTCATCCTAATTTCTCCTTAATTGATGCCCATTTTCTTCAGCTTCTGATAGAGGGTATTCCTACCTATTTCCAGTTCTTTCGCCATATTGCTGATGTTCCAGTTGCACCGTTTTCCGGTCTCCAGAATGGCATACTTCTCATAATCTTCCAGCGTCTTCAGCCGGCAGGACATGGCGGCCATGGTCTGTTTGTCTCTCATTTCCTGATAACGGGTCATGAAAATCTCCAGCACATCTTTGAAAAGCAGATCTGCGGTGCACTCCTCGTGGAGGCATCCGTCTGATGCATACACGATGCCCACAACACCAATTGGTTTCTTATGTCCCATGACAGGCAGCGCTAAGAGACTCTCATCCTTGCTTAAATGTATTTTTTTATGTTTCCCGGATTTCAGCACATCCTTCATCGCAATGCTCAGTTCTGGATGCAGCCGGATAAACTCCTCCACCTTGCTTCTTCCAGTTTTGTCATTTTTCAGGTCTTCTTTGGACTCACAAAAGATGGCATTCAGCTTCCGATCGAATACCGCCAGGCTTTCAAGACAGGTAATCTCTTTCAAATCCATGGATATATAGCACATGAGATTCACCATTTCCTGAAGCTTCTGAAGATCATCAGAGCCTTCGAAGTACTCTCTAGCATTCACCACATAAACCACCCCCTTCCCTTTGATAATATATTAACATGTTCTCTTTATCAAGGAAGAATCCTTATCCTTTTAGGGATTTCAGGATTTCGTGATAATGTCCTCTCTTTCCTGAAGAAGTGGTGAAAATTCTCTACTTTTCTTTTGAATTAAGCTATAATGAAAAGAAGTCAAAAAAGACATAAAGGAGTAGATGGATAATGAAAAAAGGCGAAGTCATCAAAAGTGGCATCACCATGGGCACAGGCCTTGCCATGGTCATCAGCTGGAGCCTAAACCAATCGGTGCTTTGGGCCATCATACATGGGCTTTTCAGTTGGGTGTATGTCGTTTATTATCTGCTGTTTCTAAACTGAAGAAGAGGTGTATGAATTGTTCGGAACTGTTGTTAATGCTTTTACCATTCTCCTTGGCAGTACACTGGGGATTGTATTCCATAAGATAATCAATCAGGATATTGCTCACAGTCTGTTTAAAGTTATGGGACTCACAGTAATCTATCTTGGGATCGCTGGTCTTGTGAAGGTGGAAAACCCCATGGTCATCATCTTGTCCATGGCTCTTGGCACCCTCATTGGAGAAGTCATCAATATTGAGAAGAAACTGGAACTTCTCACAGAAAAGATTGAGACCATGGTCAACCGCTACTACAGGGGGAAAATCAAAGATGGCCTCCTGACGGCATCTCTTCTTTTCTGCATCGGCTCCATGGCCATCATCGGCACCATAGAGAGTACCCTTTCCGGAAATCATGATACTCTTTATGCAAAATCCATTCTGGATGGTATCACCTCGGTGATTTTTGCCTCCTCCATGGGTATCGGTGTTCTTTTTTCTGCTTTCTCTGTACTTTTTTACCAGGGAAGCATCTCTCTTCTGGCCACCTTCATCCGGCCTTTGGTCATCGCAGTGCCCGAAACCATTCCCATGATATCGGGAGTCGGCAGCCTCATGATTATGGGTCTTGGAATCAATATGGTGTTCAATCTGAAACTGAAGATCTCCAATATGCTTCCAGCCATTCTGGTTCCCATTCTTTATGCTGTGGGACTCCTCGTTTGGAAGACTGTCATCACCTTTTAACAGCTGAATAGCTCTTATGCGAAAAGTGCCAGGAAAGCTTATACTTCCTGGCACTTTTCGTTCTTTCCTTCTTATGGATTCACACTCTCCGTTGTCCCCATAAAGAGCGGCAGATTACTTTGGCGATCCACAATCATATATACAAAAGGTCTGTCCAGATTGACAATCTTTGGATCCATGGGACCTGCAGACTCTGCCACCACTTCCACGGCTGTGACTGCTCCAGCCTTGGTTCCTCTTTCATTGACGTCGATAAAAGTCTTATGGAGCACTCTGCTGATATAAAGATTTCCAATGGGTGATGTGCCTAAGGCTCTCAGATTGGCTAGATCCGCATCGAAGGCATCTTTGATCCCCATGGATTTGAATACTTCTGAAAGCTCCACTTTGTATTCCGTTTTAAACTTAGGCATCATGGTAAATACGGAGGTGGACTCCACAGTATCCAGCAGCTCATAAAGGTCTTCCCCCGTAAGGCTATTCACATACTCGCCAATCGTCTGGTTCTCCTCCTTTGGGAGAAGAGCAACAAAGACAAATTCTCCATCTGCATAGGGCTTCATGAAACCTACAGTATCACCATTTTCCAGATACAGGGATTCTTCATTCCGCATCATTTCCACCGTTTCTTCTGCACCAGAGCTGTTTTTGAAAATACCATCCTGAATCTGGTCTTCTGAATAGATGTCCTTCCATTCCCCTTCAAAGGCCAGAGCATTGATGAGATACATCACGGCGTCCTCTGGTATTTCGTCGAGGATTTCAGGAATCATTTCCTTCGTCTTCTCCTTGACCCAGAGATTGATGTCCTTCAATGTGGATTCATCAAAAGGAGCACGGTAGATGGAGGCATCATAGTAGTTGGCATTGGTCTGAAGAAAATCTTCTTCCACATCAATGGCTCCCCCTTCTTTGAACCAGATGGAGTTTGCCACATGAATTTTCAGCTTCTCTTTGTCCGGCAGGCTCTTTCTATAGAGATACAGCAGATTGTTGAGATCCTCCATCTTCATGCCGAAAACTTCTTCCATCTGGGTCCTGGTGTTTTCCAGAGCGCCATTTCCCGTCATGCCCATGGCTGAAAGGATGGAAATTGGAGAAAGCAGTGTGTTCTTTTCTTCCAGGCTCTTCTGGAATAGCAGTAAAGAAAAAGAAAGGGCCGCCTGAAGATCTTCTTCACTATAGCCCTCAGGCACCTGGACCTCTTGGGAATCTATGCCTTTCATCAGATCTTCTCCAGACACCTTCTTTGCACAAGAGGTGCTTGTCATAAGAAGCGCAAACAGCAGCGCCACAGAAAGCAGTGTGATCCATCTGTTGTTTTTCATATCCATCTCCCCCCAGTTCATCATCGTTCTAATGAAAACTTTCATTTCTACTTTTATCCTATCGCCCAGCCATCAATTATTGGTGACAATTGAGCAACAGGATGGAAACAAAAAAAATGTCAAACCCCTTGAGGAGTCTGACAAATTTGAACTCTAGACTTCAGCTTTCACTTTATTCCGATCTTCCCTGTTCACCAGAATAATCCCGATGACAATGGAAAATAATGAGATCAGCACCTGAACTGTGATCTTCTCTTTTAGGAAAATCGCCGACAGGATCGATCCTGACACCGGAATCAGAAAGCGGAACATGGTGATCTCCCCTGGTTTGTTGTACTTCAGAAGTGTATACCATAACGTAAAGGCAACAGCGGATAACAGTGCAGAGTAGACAAGAAGTCCACCTGCCAAAGGTGTCATGGTCAGTGTGTCATAGGTTCCGTTCAGTGATATGAGGAGCATCGCCGCTCCACCAAAGAGAAGCTGGTAGGCAGACAGCAGCATGGGATGTATGGTTCTTGCATAACTCTTCACCATGAAGCTTGATAAAATGGCTGTGATGACGGAAAAGAACATAAACCCTTCTCCCATGAGCTTGAATCCTCCAGTGAGTCCTCCATCCAGATTTACCACCACTACGCCAATGAGGCCAAAGACAATACCCCAAATTTTATTTCTGTTCAGCCGATCATTCTTATAGATAAAATGTGCCAGAATGATGATGAGAAAATTCGACAGGGAACTGATGATGGCGCCTTTTGATGCTGTTGTATTGGCAAGACCAATATAGAAGAAAAAATAGTTCAGCGATGTTTGAACAAGACCTAATATCAAAACCCGTCCCAAGTCACGAAGGCTATGAAGCTTCACTTTCTCCCGCATGGTCACAAAAGCGTAACCAAGAAGAAGGATGCCCGCCAGAAAGAACCGGATTCCCGCGATGAGAATCTTTGAATAAAGATCATCTCCAGCCATACTCATTTCGCTGTATGTGATTTTAAGTACTGGAAAAGCGCTTCCCCATAGAATCGATGCAATCACTGCAAAGGCTATGACAAAGGGCTTCCGCTCAAATATATTTTTTGTTTTCTCAACTGTATTCATTGTTATACCTCCAAATTTATCCATAAAGACCATTATACCCTGAATTCCCGGAATCTCCATATGAATCCGAAAAAATTAATGGCATCAAATTTATATTTTGTGAAAATTAAACCCCCCAGAGGTATTTTCCTCCATTCTATGTTACAATAAAAAACAAGAATTTCTAAGTTCTCAGAGACTTACAGGAGGTTATGATGAAAAAATACAGCTTTATCTTATGGATTCTGCTCTTAGCCCTGGTACTGGGCGGTGGATATTATTTTATGGAAAATTATGGAAAAAATGCGACACCCCAGGGAGTGGTGGATAATGGCAGCGGCGGTGAAATGGAGACTCCTTCTGAACCTTCCGAAACACCTGCCGCTGAGGAAGAGCCTTCTGACAAAGAAGAAACACCGGTGGCACTGGATGCCATCGATAAGCTCAAAGTGAAGAAGCCATTTTCACCAGAATTCACCATTTACAATGGAGAGAATAAAGAAGTGACGCTGGCGGACTACAAAGGCAAGAAAGTGATCCTCAATTTCTGGGCCTCCTGGTGTCCTCCTTGTGTATTCGAGATGCCGGAGTTCCAAGCGCTCCATGAAGTGCTGGACCCGGAAGAAACGGTCCTTCTGGCTGTAAATCTCACCGATGGACAACGAGAAACGAAAGCCCTGGCAGATAAATTCATCGAAGAGAATGATCTGACCCTGAATGTGCTCTATGACACCACGGGGAGCGCTTTCTATGAATTTAAAGTCTCCAGTATACCTCAAACTTTCATCATCGATGAGGAAGGTTCTGTCCAGTATGCCATCATGGGCATGACCGATAAAAAAACCTTGGATTCGATTCTGGAAAGGATGGAGTAAATGGATTTTGTTGTGCTTGGTCTTCTCTTTTTTGAAGGCGTCCTGACTTTTATTTCTCCTTGCATTCTGCCGATGTTCCCTGTTTTTCTTATGTATCTCAGCAATGAAAGCCAGAAGAAGGGAAAAGAGCTCCTTGTGAATATCCTGGGCTTTATTCTAGGATTCACCCTTGTCTTTGTCACCCTAGGGGCCACCGCAACAGCTTTAGGAAGCCTCCTAAGCCAGAACCGAGTGCTTCTTCAAAGAATAGGCGGCATTGTGATTATCCTCTTTGGTCTCAACATGGGCGGATTTGTAAAGATTCCGTTCCTCAATTATCAGAGAGGTCTTCAGATGAAGAAGGAAGGCAGCGGGTTCTTCAGTGCCATGATCTTTGGTATTGTCTTCTCCTTCGGATGGTCCCCTTGCCTTGGCACCTTCCTGGGAGCAGCACTGATTCTAGCAGCAGATGCGGGCACTTTGGGTCTTGGTATGTTCTACCTCTTTGTCTTCTCCATGGGACTTGGTCTGCCTTTCCTCATCACAGGCATTCTCTTTTCCAAGCTGGAAGAGGCTTTCCATTTCATCAAAAAGCACTATACCCTCATCACAAAAATCTCCGGCATCTTCCTGATTCTTGTGGGTGTGCTGATGGCTTTTGATCTTTTTGGTTACTACCAGAGATTCTTCAACTTCTAAACCTAACAATCTGCATAGGAAAACCCGCCTGATCAGAAACTCAGGCGGGCTTTTCTATTGTGTTTAGTTCATATCCACGATGCTGTCATAATTGACTTCCAGCGCTTCAAACTTCTCCAGTACAATATGTCCGGACTCATAGGTCTTGCCATCGATGGTCAGCATCACTTTGCTGACACCATAGTAGTCTCCAATGGTATTGGCTAAAGACTGAAGGATCAGCCCTTCATAGCCGGCTCCTGCATTCATTTCCTGCAGGAACTCCTTGGTGAGATCCAGATAAACTCTTCCATCCTGGTTGAGATACAGGTAATTCACCTTGGTGTTCTTTGTAAGCACTGGTACAGCTTCCTTTGGAAGCTCTTTATAGGCATTGATGATGAGGATCTTTGGGATGTCATTGGTCATAAAGGAGATTTCTTTTCTGTAAAGGAATATCCTCTCGTCCTGGGCATTGGGGTAATAGAAATTGACAAATCTCTTTCGGATGGCATTTCCTTCCATCTTGGTTAAGTTTGCACTGACTTCATAGTCTTTGCCAATATCTGTTAGTTTTACAAGTCCCATTCCTCTAACATAATACTCCACTCTTTTTTCTGATTCCTTCCCCTTTGTGGCTCTCGTCACTTCAAGCGCTTTAAAAGTGCCAATTCCCGTCTTCACTTCCACATCCACACCAGTGACCGTGACCGTCTGACCGTCACTTTCCCAGCTGGCATTTAAAGCAAGGGGTTCTTTTAACAGAATCCTGTTTTCTTCAGGATCCTTATCCAGAAAGTTCTCTTTATAATAAGTTTCCGGTCTGCTGATGATTTCAACAAGCATCCCTTCTTTCTTTTCCAGCACACTGACGATTTCAGTACCACCATTATTTCTTCTTAACTGAATACGGCTTCCATCCAGAAAATCCACATACTCGTCATATCCTGAAAACTCATTGCCTGTACCTTCATAGAAACGGTACACATTCTCCTCAAAAGGATACACTTCGTCCACGGTATACGTGATTCCTGTCCCCTCCTCCGCAGGTGTCTCCGCCTCTTCTGCCGGTGACTCCGGTTCCATCTCAGACTCCCCAGGAGACTCTGCTGGCGCTTCCGGCGTCACGGACTCCGGTGTTTCTATGTTACTTTTATTACACGCTGTTACCATCATGAGGACCACCATAGCAAGCGAAACCCACGTAAGCTTTTTCATTTGAAAAGCACTTCCTTCTCACACAATCTATTTATTTTGTACTTAAATTCTACCTTTTAAAGCGTTCCACCGGGTTACATGAAGATGACAAGCCGGTGAAAAGAACATGACGAAAAAGGCTAGTCTTCTTCCCCAAAATACCGATGCACCTCAGGAATGTAGTAAAGGGACCCCAGAGCGCAGATGATGTCGTCTGGTTCTGCCTCATGAAGTGCACTGTCCACTGCTTCCTCTATGTTCATGAAACACTCTTTTTTCACATAGGAAGCTTCTTCAAAATCAAATTCTTTTCTTCTTTTCTTTTTTAGAGACGCTTCCTTCGTTGCGCTCTCTTCTTGGATTTCCTCTTCCACCTTGCGTATTTCTTCTGAAATAATTTCAGCAGAAAGTGCTCTCTCATTATTCACCGTAATGAGATTGAAGCTTTTGGCAAGAGGAAGCAGTTCACGGATCATCTCCTTGTACATCTTGTCTTTTAGCACCCCAAGAATGAAGATGATTTTCTTTCCTCTATAGTATTTCATGAGGTTACTCTTCAGAACTTGAACGCCCTGAAGGTTATGAGCACCATCAATGATCACGGCAGGTTCTTTTTGCAGAATTTCAAAACGTCCCGGCCACTTCGCCACAGACAATCCCCTTACAAGGGTCTCATGAGGCACTCTGAACCCATGTTTCTCCAAAGCATACAAAGCCTCTATAGCAACCACCGCATTCTTTACCTGATGCTCCCCAAGGATAGACAGGCGGTACTCTTCCCCTTCATAGGAAAACTTCTGGTAAAGTCCATCAAACTTCAGCACCCGGCTGTCTCTAAAACTGACTCTGTGCACAGGAATCTGAAGCTCTTCCGCTTTTTTCAGAATCACCTTTTCCGCTTCTTTCTTTTGGGGGTATAAGACAAGCTCACTGCCAGCCTTAAGAATCCCTGCTTTTTCCCCTGCAATCTCCTCTATTGTGCTGCCTAAAATATCCATATGATCAAAGTCAATGGGTGTGATCACTGACACCAGAGGTGCATCAATGACATTGGTGGAGTCCAGCCTGCCACCAAGACCCACTTCCAGAATCACAAGATCACAGTTTTCCTCATAAAAGTACACCAGGCCCAATGCTGTGATGATCTCAAACTCTGTGGGACTTTGTAGGCCTGAAAGAACCATCTCATCAATATTGTACTTGATTCGGGTCATGATTTCTGCCATTCGCTCCTCATTCATTTCCTCTTTGCTGATCCGGATCCGATCTGTAAACCGGAGGAAAGAGGGAGATGTATACATGCCCACTTTATATCCTGCCTGAGTCAAGACACTCTGCATGAAGGCACAAGTGGATCCTTTTCCATTGGTGCCTGCCACGTGGATGAACTTCAGTTTCTTCTGAGGATTTCCCATCATTTCCAGGAGCTTGGCAATCCTCTCCAATCCAAGAATGCTGCCAAACTTCTGCGTATTCTCTATATAGCTTAAGGCTTCTTCATAATTCATGACACTTCTCTCCTCACATATCTTCTTCTCTATTATAGACAGAGAACTCTCCAAGAACAATGAATTCATTCATCTGCGGCATCTTTCAAGGTGTTTTTTAGGCAACTTCACAAAATCGTAACATAAGGGACCGACTTAAAAGAAGAAGTTATTGTATACTAATCCTATAAGCAAAAGAACCCTATGAAAATCCGGAAAGGTGGCCATCATGGAAAAACAGAAGTGGAGTCTCTTTGTCTATATCGTCAACCATAAAAATGGAGCCCGAGTGGCGAAGCTCGCCAGCCGTTACGGAATATCTGACGCTGCCGTATTCATGGGGCATGGCACCATCGACAGCAGTATGCTGCAGTTCATTGGTGTATCGGATATCCGGAAGGAACTGGTCCTTTGCGTTTCAAAAGATCAGGAGGGCCAGACTGTAATGGAGAAAATCATCAAAGACCAGAGGCTGGATAAACCTAAAAACGGCATCGCGTTCACCTTGCCCATCAGGACCATCCGAAGCGCATACCGTATAGAGCCTTTACTAGAGGAGGATCGAGACCCTATGATAAATTATGAAGCCATCTTTACCATAGTCGACCAGGGAAAAGGACAGAAGGTCATTGATACCGCCAAAGCAGCAGGTGCCTTCGGAGCTACACTCATCAATGGAAAAGGCTCCGGTATCAAAGAAGAGAAGCTTCCCTTCACCATGACTGTAGAGCCTCTGAAAGAGATCATCCTCATTCTCTCGCAGCACTGTCATACCGATGATATTGTTCTTGCAGTGACGAAAGAGCTTAATCTTGAGAAACCTGGTCACGGAATTCTCTTTACGGTGGATGTCACCCGTACCGTGGGCCTTTATGAAGGAGACTGCGAGAAGAAGTAGCAATCATCCATGCTGCTATTTTATCCTGCTCAGTCGCCTCATTCCTATCCACCATCTCTTCAAAAGGGGGGAGATTTTGATGAAAAAAATTATTCAGCTAATGCTCCTTTGTCTGTCACTATTTCTGTTTTCTGCCTGTTCCGGTCAGAACCCGGATGATTTCTATGGCACCTACCGTTTTAAAAAAGCAGTGTATCTGTCTCAACTTTCCTCCAGCATGCTGGAAGTATTTGACAGCACCATGGATGGAGCAGAAGTGACCATTGAGAAGAATCAGTTCAAGATTCTCAGTAAAGAGTTCCTCGTAGAGCTACCAGATCCTCAGTACATCTCTGTGGAAAAAGTTGACGATGAACTGTTCGAACTCTCAGAAATCACTTTCCCTCTGGATCAGCTGGAAGGAATCTATGCCGTCCATGAAGCTTCTGGTGAAAAAACAAGCTGGTGGATCTATCATACAGACACCCAGCTCTGGATTGGTGAAACCATTCCTACACCTGCAGGGAACAAAGATCATATCATGACGATTTTCGAGTTTGAAAAATAGCATGATGATCAGCATGTGAAAAAGGACTGCAAGGTCCTTTTTTTATTCAACCAGCTCCTGAAGAGATTCTGAAAAAGATCTAAAATATACAGCTCTGTACAGAAAAGGAACAATAAAACTGCTATAATAGTACTATCAGTAAAGTTTTAGGAGGAAAGTATGGGGAATTTTAAGCACCGCATTGTCTATCAGATATGGCCACGCTCTTTCAAAGACAGCAATGGAGACGGGATTGGAGATCTTCAAGGCATCATCGGAAAGCTTGACTACATAAAAAGCCTTGGCGTAGATACCATTTGGCTCTCTCCCATTTATGCCACCGGAAACAAAGATTATGGCTATGACATTGATGATTACTATAAAATCAATCCGGAGTTTGGATCCATGGAGGACTTTGATGAACTGCTTCATAAAAGCAAAAAACTGGGCATGGGCATCGTGATGGATCTTGTGGCAAATCACACCTCAGACCAGCATTCCTGGTTTCAGGAAGCTCTGAAAAGCAAAGACTCTCCTTATCGGAACTATTACATTTTCAAGCAGGGAAAACGAAACAAAAAAGGAGAGCTTTTGCCACCAAACAACTGGCTCAGCGCTTTCGGCGGCAGCGCCTGGCAGAAAGATCCAAACTCTGATGAGTTCTACCTGACCTTGTTCACCCCCAACCAATGTGATCTCAACTGGAAAAACGAGAAGGTCCGGGAAGGAATCTATGAGATCATGAGGTTCTGGCTGGATAAAGGAATCCTTGGTTTCCGTATGGATGTCATCAACACCATCGCGAAAAAAGATGGGCTTCCTCCTGCCGGAAAAGGAAAAAAACTGGACTTTCCCTTTGAGCATATCGTCTCTTTACCCAAATCCCATGAATATGTGAAAGAGATGCACGAGAAGGTACTCTCCCAGTATGAGGATGTGTTTACTGTAGGAGAAGGAATGGTCACAAGCCTAGAGGATCTCAATGCCTATACAAGACCTGAAGAGAAGAAGCTTCAGATGATGTTCCAGTTTGATGTGCATCTCATCGGCTGCGGTCCCTTGGGCAAGTTTGATTTTAGAAAAGGATACCGCTGGACGCCAAAGGAACTGAAAGATCTCATCATTCACTGGCAGACCGGTGTAGAGAAAGGCGGCGGATGGCTTGGAAACTTTTTGAGTAACCACGACCAGCCGCGTCAGGTCTCAAGATTCGGCCATGATGGCGCTTTCAGGCGTAAGTCCGCCAAATCTCTGGCCCTGCTGAACTTCACCTTAAGAGGCACACCGTTTCTTTATCAGGGAGAAGAAATCGGCATGACCAACTGTCATCTGGATGAAGAAGACTGGAGGGATTTTGAAGCCATCAATGACTACAGAGTGCTGCAGGAGATGATGCATCTGCCGAAACCTCTGGCAAGAAAAGTGATCCAGAAGATGACAAGAGACCATGCACGTACCCCAATGCAATGGTCTGAAGAAAAAAATGCAGGATTCACCACAGGTACCCCTTGGATCAAAGTAAATCCCAACTACAGCTATATCAATGTGGATAAAGAAATAAAAAGAGAGAACTCGATTCTCGCCTTCTATAAAAAGCTCATAGAAATCAGAAAAAATGCAGAAGCGCTGAACATCGGCAGCTTTATTCCCGTGGATACAGAGAATAAGAAAGTGCTGTCTTACCTGAGGCAAGAGGGTGAGGAAACCTATCTCACTGTCATCAATCTGTCCGGTTCCCTGGCAGAAGCAAACCTCATGGATGTCTCTGCGTATAATTTCAAACCTGTGCTTTGCACCTATGATGCTCTCCCCTTCATGCCTTCAATGAAGCTTCAGCCCTACGAGGGAAGACTTTATAAAGTATAAGACAAAAGCCCTGCAGTTTCCATGCCGATGCCTGGAGACTGCAGGGCTTTACTGTTGTCAATGAATCCAGTCCATACTATATTAATTATAACCCCCCAGAGGGGATATGAAAGGAGTCTGAAAATACATCATCACCCTCACGAATATACAGAAAATGTCATACACAGACTTTCAAGAGCCATTGGCCACTTGGAGTCTGTTAAAACTATGGTTCAAGATGGCAGAGACTGCAGTGAAATTCTCATTCAGATCGCTGCCGTGAAGTCGGCTGTGAACAATATAGGAAAAGTGATCCTAAAAGATCATATCAACCACTGTGTGGTAGAAGCTGTGGAAACGGGAGATCATAAAACATTAGAAGACCTTAATACTGCAATTGATCGTTTTATGAAGTAGATGGAGGATTACTCATGAAGAAACAGCAAACATCAGCCATATTCCTAGCTGTTCTTGCAGCTGCTTTATATGCCATCAGTACACCTTTTTCAAAACTTCTTTTGTCCCACGTTCCACCTACCATGATGGCATCACTTCTTTACCTCGGTGCAGGTATTGGCATGGCGTTACTTTCCCTGTTTAAAATTAGGAAAGGAACACTTAGAAAAGAGATGAACCTGACAAAAAAAGAACTGCCTTACATCATAGGCATGATTCTATTGGATATCCTTGCACCGATTTTCCTTATGATCGGACTTTTTTCCACCACACCGGAAACGGTCTCCCTTTTGAATAATTTTGAAATTGTTGCCACCTCAGTCATTGCACTAGTCCTATTTAAGGAAGTGATTCCTTCGAGACTTTGGCTGGCAATCGTCTTAATCACTTTGGCCAGTATTCTGCTGTCTGTGGAGGATTTCGGGATGCTCACCTTTTCAAAAGGTTCACTCTTGGTGCTCTTGGCATCCATATGCTGGGGATTTGAAAACAATATCACTAGGGCTCTTTCTGTAAAGGATCCGATGCAAGTGGTGATTCTGAAAGGGTTCGGTTCAGGGTTCGGTTCGCTTATCATCGCATGGTATCTTGGTGAAGTTACTAGAAATACTGTCTATATTCTATTTGCACTTCTTTTGGGATTTGTCGCATATGGACTAAGCATTTATCTTTATGTCTATGCACAAAGGTACTTAGGAGCTGCAAAAACCAGTGCGTACTATGCTATCGCCCCTTTTATCGGCGCAATACTGTCCTTACTTATCTTCAGACAGATGCCTGCTTCTACATTTCTACTGGCTCTATCAATTATGATTATTGGGACCTATATTGCATCTATATGAACCAATCCTCATTCCAATAAGGGATAAATTCACTCTTATTTACTTAAACTTCTATATAATCAAATAACGCATTCACCTAGAATACTATAAAAATCTTATCATATTATCATGTAATCTGAGAAATGAGGATCATCTTCCTACGGTAAATAACATTAGTCGACAATTAAAACCTTTAACGTATTGAGCTTTATGTTGTTATGTTATGCTTTCAAATACAAACAATACCATATAATCCTATGATTTGATTTCAATCAATATCTTTCCTTCAATATCCAAACCACAGACAGAAAAACTCATAAAAGGATAAGACTACTGGAGATTCTCCAATAGCCTTATCCTGTGTTTTCGTATTTTCATGACTCGGATTTCTTACCTCCATCCGATGTGCTTTCTAAAATGGGCTTTTGTTTGTAAATGAGTACCCTCATGAATCCATGCACTTACCATGACTACTGTAAGTCAAATCTAAAATTCCCAGCTGGTTTCTTCAGCTGATCCTCACTGTGCAAAGAGTTGCCATAAGTCATGTACTTGGCGCTATCTGATACCAATCAAGACTTTCCCCAATAGATTCCACTAAGATCGGACACAACTAAAGAAGGAGCTGAACAACTTGTCAGCTCCCTTGAAAACCTAGATTTTATGCAGCTTTTTTAAAAATGGAAGGTTTCTTGAATCCACCTGAGTGCATCAACTGAGGAAGGAATCCTACGATAATTCTTAATCCCATGATGATGCCCAAAACCATGAGCTCATCTTTTGTGTGGATAATAATAGTTTTCAGTACTTCTGCTGAGAGTAGAAATTCCAAAGACATACCCAAGCCTTTTGAAAAATCAGTTTTGATCTGATCGTCTTCTATATGACGTGACAAAACACCCTTCAGATAAATCCCGAATGCTTTTGTTGCGGTGATCACTATTACGACAACACCCATAAATTCTAAGAGATAAATGACTACCGGTAAATAATGGTCAAAAAATGAAGCTAACATAATACACTCCCCTGTTAAATGATACTAGCCCCATGATAATTGAGAGCCTCATAAAAATCAACTTGTTTGTGAATTAATTATTACTTCTTCAAACTTTCGTCAGTTTCTCAATACAAAGGATAAAATACTCGTGTTTTATTCCCAAAGTCATTCTCACTTCTGACTCTATTTATCTGGAAAGTACATATCTATGTAGAGCTTGAATTTTGGTCTG
This sequence comes from Proteiniclasticum ruminis DSM 24773, assembly GCF_000701905.1. GTDB lineage: Bacteria > Bacillota > Clostridia > Clostridiales > Clostridiaceae > Proteiniclasticum > Proteiniclasticum ruminis. The sequence continues at coordinate 622,146 of NZ_JNKC01000001.1, forward strand.
AAGTGCACAATGGCAGAACCGGTAGTGTTTTTGATCCGAAGTTTGGAGAAATCTCTCTGACTGGAGAGGATCTCCAAGGAAAAATCTCCCGTAAAATCCAGATAAGCCATACGTTCTTCTCCTGTGAAGACTTCAATCTTCAGATCCTGATTAGAGGGCTGAAGCCTAACGGAAAACCGTTCATCCGCTTCATTTATGAAGTCATAGACAGCTTCATTATAGAAAAAAGGCACATTCTCATCAAGAAGAATCGGATCACATTGAAAAAACTGTGAAAAGTCTAACGCATCCTGCTCAATCATCACGACTAAGCCTCCTCTCACCTTTAGTTATGACGGCGCTTCAGTTGGTTCCTTCCCGCTCGACAAGTTCCTCCAAAATCTTTCCATAGGTTTCTTCATCAATGATGTATTTTTTCTTGTACAGCACAAAACTGATGACAATGAGGAGCAGTGGAAGGAGCATCATGGCAGACTTCATAATAAGAAGACCTTGAGCGCTCAGCGTTTCTCCTTCAGTAAGACCATTGATCCCTGAAATCACAAGGGTATATCCCACAATCCCCTGGGCGACGGCAGCCCCCATTTTATTGATGAAAGGCTGGATGGCAAAGGACACGGATTCATTTCTTTTTCCCAGCTTCCAGTGGCCATACTCGATGGTATCTGCAAGAAACACCAGCATCAGAAGCTGTATGAACGCTTGGCCCACAAACAGCATAATTCCGGATATACCAATGAAAATCATATTGGCTGGGGAGAAGAAGAAGAGCACATACCCCAGAAGAATAAGAAGAATCGCCGCACCATAGAGGGTTTTACGGTCATATTTTCTGCTGAATCTAGGAAACAGAAGAAGTGCAGTAATCTGTGATACACCAAGGACAAGTGCAAAAATACTGTACATGGCTTCATCCAGATACACATATTTAAAATAGTACACCCCAAAACTTGTGGTGGTCATGTAACCAATCATGAAAAGAGCCATGGCGATGGCTGTCACCATCAGCTGATCATTTTGTGTCAGTGCCCGGATCATCCCCTTCAGAGTGGTTTTCTTGAAATCGTGACCCCCAAGAACGGGAGGCTCTTTCACAAAGAATACGGTGATCATCTGAAAAAGGATCATGACCACCACCAGAATCACCGCGAAGACAAAGTATCCGCGCTTCAGGCTGCCTGCTGCTTCCCCCAGCGTATTGGTCAGAGGGATTACAGATGCCACCACAAAGAACAGACCGAGGTTTGCAAAAATACGGGCTAGAGCCCCAATCTCTTCTCTCTTCTTCTGGTCATAACTGAGGCTTGGCATCATGGACCAGTAGGAGATGTCATTCATAGTCCAGGCCATGCCCCAAAGAAGATAAATGAACGTAACATAGAACACGAAGGAGTTTCCTGAAAAAGACGTGTCCAGAAACAGGAGGACTGTCAGGATTCCCGCAAGGAGCACACCAAAGAAGATCCACGGCTTGTACTTTCCGTATCTCGACCGGGTATTGTCTACAATAACCCCCATGATGGGATCGTTGAAAGCATCAAAAACACGGATGAATATGATGATGGTATTGATGGTCAGAAGTTCTCTGTTGGATACCCCCACCACTTCCGTGATGAACACAATGAGGTACATACTAACGAGAGAATAGACCATATCTCGCCCAAAAGTACCCATGGCAAAGGCATATTTGTTCTTTCTGAATGACGGTGATGCGTCCATTATTTCTCCTCCTTCATTTCTCCCACCATGAGCTGGGAACCAAAGTCCCCGAGCATTCTGGTGTCTTTTTGATAACCTGTCCCCATGAACTGCTGATGGAGACGGAGCCCTTCTGAAAGAAGATCTCCCTTTACGGTGTATTCCTCCACATTATGAGGGAGACGGTAAAACTTTCTGGCATTTCTTAAAATCAGGCCGCCCGGAGACAGTTTTATGGGCATCACGTGCTTCAGGAGCGAACCGAAGGCCTCAATATCCATGGATGCTTCTCTGGTTCTTACCACATAGGTGTTTTCATTCGGAAGGCCTTTGAACGGCATCACATCAAAAGGGGGGCTGGGTTCCTGTATTTTCTGGAAAAACCCTTGAACCGTCTGTTTTCTGTCCTCCGACACCACCTGAAAATTAACCCGGTTTTCCCGTACCCTGTCAAAGCGGTAGAACCTGCCGAACTGCATGAGGCTTCTGTATTTTTTATACCAGGCAATCTGCTTTTTCACTTCTTCCTTCTCTTTCAGATTGAGATGGGTGAGTTCAAGCTCATATCCCAGGACTCCAAAGGAGGCCACATGGAACCTCGTCTCCAAAGGGGTTTTTCTTAAGGTCTGCTGATGGGGACTATCTGAAACATGGGCTCCCATGGTGGATAATGGATAGAAGTAGCTCAGTCCTTCTTGAATGGTAAGCCTTGAAATGGGATCTGTATTATCCGATGCCCACACCTGGGGCATGTAGGAGAGCATTCCAAGATCAAAGCGGTTTCCCCCACTGGAGCAGGATTCAAAAAGCACCTTGGGAAAACGCTCCGTGAGGATTTTCAGCACCCGGTAAAGTCCAAGAATATAGCCATGAAATGCCATCCCCTGATGATTCACCGCTCCACTGTAGACATCGCTCATATGGCGGTTCATGTCCCATTTCACATAGGAAATATCACAGCTTTCAAGAAGATGGGAAACTTCCTTGATGATATAGTCCTGAACTTCTTTTCGGTTGAGGTCCAGGACCAGCTGATTCCTTCCTTTGGATGGCGTGCGTCCTGGTACGCGAAGGGCATACTCAGGATGATTGCGATACAGATCACTGTCCTCATTGACCATTTCAGGCTCAAACCAGAGGCCAAAATCAAGCCCCATGGCTTTTATCTTTTCAGCCAAGCCTTTGATGCCGCTGGGCAGTTTCTTCCGGTTTTCCCAGTAGTCACCAAGTCCTGCTCTGTCACTGTTTCTTTCTCCGAACCATCCATCATCCAGCACAAACAGCTCCACACCCAGTTTCTTCGCTTCCTTGGCCAGGGACAGAATCTTCCGTTCGTTAAAATCAAAAAAGGTGGCTTCCCAGTTGTTCATGAGAACCGGTCTCTCTTTATACTGAAACTCCTGGGAAATGATGTGTCTGTTGATAAAATCATGAAAATGATGGCTGACTCCATTCATACCATCCATGCTCACCGTCATCACAGCCTCCGGAGTTCTGAAAGTCTCTCCGGATTCCAGCATCCAGCAGAAATTATGGGGACTTACGCCCTGATGGACGCGGACTAGTCCATGGCTTGTCTTCTCCACAACGCTCCTGTGGTTCCCGCTGTATAGAAGATTAAACCCGTACACTTTTCCAAAATCTTCAGTGGCATTCTTTTCCATAAGAAGAAGACCCGGGTTATGCCGGTTACTGCTGCCTCCCGTTCTGGATTCCTGGAGAAAACTTCCCACGGGAATCCTGTGCCTTTCTTTTTTCGCTTCCCGGATCCAGCCCCCGGAAAGGGTCAGCACTTCTGGATGATCCATAAGAAGATCCAGCTGCATACTCATGAACTTCAAAATCTCCACCGGCTGATCCGATCTGTTTTCGATGACTGCTCTACGCGTGATCACATCACAGTCTGGAAAAACAGTATAAATCAGCATCATTTTCAGTGGAAACAGTCTGTCAGAAAGATGGACGACAAGATTCTCCGCTTCCTCTCCTTTTGCTGTGGGCATCTCTTCCATGGGAAGGGTACCCTCAAGGATCTCATGGGACTCGTACTGAAAATCACACACATAGGATCCGTCCGGCATCTTTATCTCCAAGGGCATTTCCCGGAAATCACCTTTACCATTGAAAGAATACTCGAGCGGAAGAAGATCCAATGTGTATCCTCCCTCCTCATAAAGAACACTACTTCCCACTCCGGCATTCTGCTTCATATAAAGCCCTTGAAAATCCTGCCAGGCAAGAAGTCGCCCATAATGGAGATTTTCAAGATGCCCCGTTGGCAGTATCCGAAAAAGGTAGCTGGTGCTTCTGGTGCTGAGTCTGAAGACTTTCTGATGAACTTCAATCATAATGGTTTCTCCTCTTCCTGAAATCGATTCTATTGATTCTATTCTATCATGAAAATGATAATGCATATATCTTTATGCTATTTTCTTTCTCCATGGAAAAAGGATCCAGGAAAGCAATGCTTCCTGGATCCTGTTCTTTACAATCAAGAAAGATGTATATCCTGCTGATGTATTTTCTTCTGCTTCAGCACGGCCACCTGCTGCTTGGTATGTTCCCTGTCATAAACCAGCGTATCTTCCCGGTAAAAGATTACCTGGTCAAAAAGGCTGGTGAAATTCTCAAGGGGCTCAATATCCAGAAGTCCGAACTCCGTGGTGCGGTAGTGCATAGGGATGGCGATATGAGGGTTCAGTTCATGGATCATATCCTTTGCTTCTTCTGGAGAAATAGTATAAAAACCGCCCACAGGAAGGAGCACCAGATCCAGATCCTTCAGAAGCTCTTTCTTCTCAGCTGTCAGGCTTTCTCCAATATCTCCAAAATGGGCAAATCGGAGATTTTCCCCCTCAAAAAGAAGAATATCTGTCATGCCTCTTTTTCTTCCCCCTTCTTTATCATGGGCACAAGAAATCCGGGTGACCTTGAAAGGAGAGCGAACCGCTTTTTCTTTTACTTTCACAGCACTTCTGGCATTATGGTCAGAATGCTCATGGGTGACAAATACATCATCTGCTGTCAGCTCCAGCGGGAGAAGTCCCGGAATGCTATTTTCTTTGTAAGGATCGATGATCATCGTATAGTCTCCATAAGTCACAGAAAAGCAGGAATGTCCATAATTTGTGATGGTCAGTAATGGCTTCATTTCATTTCCTCCATTTTCAATATACTTTGTTTCATTCAGTATATCTAAGAGGTTTGGCTGAATTCTAAACAAATAGAGAAATATCTGAGAATCTATGGTGTTTTTTCATATCCTTCTGGATACTGCACCCGTCCGAATCTTTTCATCTCAAAATGAGGCATGTCCCTCTTTCCTTCTTCCCAGTAATATCCTGGTGAGAGCCCGATCTCTCTTCCGATTTCGGCGCATTTTCTGAAGAACTCCAGATCGCTGTACTCTTCTCCAGGCACATTCTTCGCGATATCAAAGGCATTCCGTTTGGTGTGATTGGAGTTTTTGGTCCAGGTGACCACCTGTCCTGGTCTTGATCTTCCCTGCTCATAAAGATACTCCTGCCTTTCCTGGGTGCGGTAGGTTTCTGTGACGAGTACTGGAAGACCTTCCTCTTCTGCAATCCTTAAGAAAAGTTCTGCCGCTTCTCTCGTCTTCTCATTGAGTTCCTCCAGACTGCTGATTCTATCCAGGGGATTTCCAGGAGACACACTCTGCTCTTCTCGTCCAATTTTTTGCAAGAACAGCACCAGAAGCATCAGCACAAAGAGGACCATCATCCCCAAAAATGCTCTTCTTTTTCTATTCCGGCTGCGGATTTCTCTTTTCCTGCGCTCAATTTTTTCAGAATGCATATCTCTCACCACCTTTTATACCAGTATCCCCTGAAAGCTTTTACAGAATCCGCATTTCCTCTGTCTTTATTCTTAAGACTTCCAATGAAAATATTAAGATGAAAACAAAAAGCGCCAGGACTTATTGCCCTTGGCGCTCGGTTTCAATTCTCTGGAGAAGCTCATTGAGAAGCTCCGCCTCATATACTGCCTGCCCTTTGAAAGGATAGTGGTCTCTCATAACTAATCCTTTCTGGGCAAGAGCTTTGGCTTTTTCTGCGTCTTTTTCCATGAAGAAGGCATAATAGGCTTTCACACGCAGTCCATTGATGTCCTGATCCTTTATGAGGATCTTCCCTGCTTTTTCATAAAACACCTTTGCCTTATCAAAATCCCCCTTCAAAAGAGCGAAAAACAGGATCTCATAATAATACGCTGGAAGACTGTATGGGGGGACCTTATAGAGATTTCTCTCCACATCCCGAAGATATTCTTCTGCAGTGTCCCTATTTCCCTTGTCCATCTCCTGAAAATAGAGATAGAAAGCCTTGGTCAGATCATGCATATCCCCTATGGTTTCAAAATCCTTCACCAGCTCCAGATCTTTCGGCCGGATGCCGGAAGACAGTTTCTTCGTCAGAAGAGAGGATTCATAGAACCTTTCTGCCATGGGACTGTTTCTAAGGATACTGAAAAACATCATCCCGTCTGTGGGCTGATTCATGGAGAAAAACGGAAACCCGTTGACGATCCCAAGAAGAATAGAGACTCCCCCAGTAAGAATCGCCGCCATCTTCCATACGCTGTATGGCTCCATAAAGGCAGAAAGATAAAGAATCAGCGCTCCGGTGAGAAGATTCATAAAAATCCCTCCCAGAGAGTATATGGCATATTCCTTCATGGTGGCATCCTCATCGGGGATCATGGCACAGAGTCCTCCGTACCCTACATTCTTGATGATGGAAAACCGGAGCCTCCCATTTTCTTTCTGTATGGAGAAGATACCTGCGCGAAACATGAGAAATTCGTATCCCAAAAGCTTCCCAAAGAGAAGGTGTCCCAATTCATGCAGATTGATGGTCAGGAAAACACCAACATAAAATAGAATAAAAATGGCCACATAGTCTGAAAAGGAATAAACATCCAAGAAGCCCAGATCCACATCGAGCACTGCCAGAATCACTCCTATTGGAACACCTATAAGGAAGATCCACAGATAGGAAAGCCCTTTCTTCTTTATCTTCTTTTTCTTCTTTTCATTTTTCACTGGATTCTCCGCCAAATATTCCTACCTCCCAAGTGTCATATAAATCAAGAAATCCCCAGGAAAACTCCTGCAAGGAAGAAATAAAAAATCAATGACAGCGCATCCACGATGGTTGTGATGAGTGGTGCTGCCATGATGGCCGGGTCCGCTTTCAACAGCTTCGCAAAGAGGGGAAGAATTCCACCCACCATTTTTGCGATGACTACAGTGCCAAAAATGGCAAAGGAAACCACAAACATGATTTTCTCCTGTCCTGGATAGGTGATGATGAGACGGATGAAATTGATCACTGCCAGGAACAGTCCAGCGATGAGACTGACCCGGAACTCTTTCCAAAGCACCACAAAGCCGTCTTTCAAGGAAATCTCATTGAGCACCATACCACGGATGACCAGCGTGCTGGCCTGAGAGCCTGCATTACCGCCTGTGTTCATAAGCATGGGAATAAAACTCACAAGGACTGGAATCTGCGTAAAGGCTTCCTCATATCTGCTTAATATGCCTCCGGAGATCATGCCAGAGAACATGAGCACAGTGAGCCAGACGATTCTGTTTCTTGCCAGTTCCCAGGAAGGGGTTTTCAGATAGGGTTTTCCCGACGGAATGGTTGCCGCCATGAGCTCAAAGTCTTCTGTGGCCTCCTCTTCCATAACGTCAATGATGTCATCCACGGTGATGATACCCACAAGACGCTCCTCTGAATCCACAACAGGTAAGGATAAATAGTCGTATCTCTGGAAGAGATACGCTACTTCTTCCTTGTCATCTGATGTATGTACTTTTACCACATCCGTCTCCATGAGATCTTCCACCAGCACATCATCTTTGGAAAGCAATAGGGTTCTTAAGGAGACCACGCCATCGAGTACTCTGTTTTTATCAATGACATAGCAGTTGTAGAGCGTTTCGCTGTCCGCACCATTCTTCCGAAGGTACATGATCGCTTCCTTCACCGTCATTTTAGGCCTGAGATTTGTATACTCAGCCGTCATGATGGTTCCTGCAGAGTCTTTTGGATACTTCAGGAAGGCATTGATGACCCCACGGGTCCCTTCATCTGTATTTCTCAGCACTCTTTTCACAATGCCGGCAGGAAGCTCTTCCAACATATCCACCAGATCATCCACGAACATCTCTTCCAGAACACTTTCCAGTTCCTTATCCGTAAACTCATGGATCAGCCGTTCCTGCACATCCAGCTCCAGATTGGAGAACACCTCCGCGGCGAGATCTTTGGGCAGCAGCCGGAACACAATGGCAGCTTTATCTTTGGGCAGGATTCCAATGAATTCTGCAATATCCACTTCATTCTCTTCTATCATCGCTTCCCGAAGAGCTTTATAGCTGTTCTCCGTAAGAAGCTTCTGAAGATAGAGGACAGTCTCTTCGTTTTTCATAGGACTCCTCCTTTCTCTTTCGTCAAAAATATTAAAGATAGCACTTATCTATTATAACGTAGGATGGACAGAAGGACTAGAAAAGCCTGAAAAAAATCAGAGAATTTCTACCGTCAGAAGCACCTTCATCATAGCTTCCGCATCTTCTGGGGTCATGGACAGATCCATGGCCTTTAGAAGTCTTGGACTGCCTTCCACCTGAGAATAACTTCCGTAGGATTCGGACACTTCCTCCACAGAGATCACATGGCCGATACTGAGTCCTAAGGTTTCTGCGATGGTCGCTGCTTTTTCCTTGGCATTCAACACCGCTTCCTTCATGGCCTCCTCCAGCACTTCTTTCTCGTCTTCCAGACTGAAGGTCAGCCCCACTTGTGGCGTTTCGCCAGACTCTGAGAGTGCGCTGAAGATCTCTGAAAGTTTTGGAAAGGACAAGGGAAGCCGAAGGTTTAGATCTGTTGTTATCTCAAAGCCTTGAAACACCTGATGATAGACTTTTCCATCATATTCCTGCTCATATTTTGGATGCACTGAAAAGTGCGCTGTTTTTATCTGTTCAGTGGGTACCCCTGCTTTTTCCATAGCCTCCTGAAATCTGCTGTAGCTTGCTTCAAACAGATGCAGTACTTCTTCATACTGCTCCTTCTGGAAACGGTAAGCGAAGGCCAGGTCCATGCGGTCTGGTTTCCTGCGGACAACCGCATTTCCTTCTACTTTTATGGTTTTATTCATATCTAACACCTCTATCCTTATTTATTGTTCTTTTCTACCATAGATCTCATAAATTAGGGAGGACCCCAGAATGAGACTTCCACCAGCAAACATTGTCCAAGTAAAGGGTTCTTTCAGAAACATCACCGAAAACAAAATGGCAAATAGCGGGTCCAGATAGCTGGCCAGAGCCACTTCCTGGGCTTCCAGACGGCTGATGCTGGAAAAATAGAGCGCATAAGCGATGCCCGTATGGAGAAATCCGATGAGAAGAATCTCCGGAAGACTTCCCATGGGAATCCTCATCCCTTGGAAAGCACCATTGAGAGCCATGTAAAGGCTGAGAACCGCCAGAGATATGAAGAGATTCAAAAAGGTTCTATGAAGTCCATCCACTTTATGGATGGATCTTCCTAAAAGCATCACAAGCGCATAGAAAAGCGCCGCTGAAAGCCCAAAAAAGACACCACTCCGGTCTGCATTTCCAAGAGTGAACACACTGCCCTGCAGTACATAAAGACCAAGAAACGCCAGTCCGATGGTCACAATCCGAATTCTTGTAAATCTCACCCGATAAAAAACAGAGCTCAGAAGAAGGAACAGCACCGGTGCCATGTAGTAGGCCAGGGTAGCGCTGGTGATGGTGGTTTTTTGGAAGGCTTCAAAAAGAAAAATCCAGTTTATTCCTAGAAACGCCCCTGAAAAGAGGAGCTTCCCTCCTTCTTCTCTCAGAAATTTCTTAGGAAAGGGTTTTCTTTGCAGCAGCAGAAGAAGCCCTAAAAATACACTGCCAAGAAGGCTTCTGAGAAATGCGATTTCCAGAGAAGCCATGGGGATTCTCCGAACAAAAAGACCAATGCTGCCAAAAAGCACCATGGAAAAATAATACTGCATCCGCGCACTTGAAGTTTTCAAAACCATCCACCTCCGCTCACTCTGCTGCAACCAGAACCTTTTTTCCCTTTTTAGGCTGACTCTTAGACATTCCTCGTGCTGAGGACCTTCTCTTCCATAGCATAAAGCTTCTTCAGCTCATCCGGCGTCAGATTGGATAAGGTTTCTTTTCTGTAGGCCATGGACAGTCCTTCTCTTGTGGCTTTTTTGTCTTTGGTCATATCCCGCCAGGATACTTTCTTTTTTCCCATATAAAGATCATAATCCACAATTCTTGTGCCGTCATCCACATACTCCATACTCATGAGAATCTTTTTGATGTATTTAGGCTCATAGAATGTGAAGAACCGGACGCTATACACATCCACGGCCAGAAGCATTTTCGGATAGTCTTTGGACCAGGTGCTTCCAAGAACAATCCCCATCTCAAACTCTGTGAGCACATTCATAAGCCGCTCATAATGAAGCTGGAAGTGGGCGTACATGTCATAGATCCGGATGTCCATCTCATACCAGACTTTATTGCCAAGTCCGATGTTCATATACTTCAGCGCATTACTTCTCAGCTCCTTGAAGATGGTGAAATAGTTCTCATTGACATGGAGGCATTTTTCCATATAGATGTCCCCCAGGGTCACCTGACGGTTCAGGGACTTGTCTGTGAGAGCCACAATGACGCCACTTTCCAGGTTGCTGTTGATGAACTCCATAATGCTGCCTTCTTTGCCTCCGTAGTCTTCCTTCAGCTCCTCAAAGACCTTCCCCATATCTCCCATGGTCCGCATGATAATTGTCCTGGAGACGATGCGGCTGTGATACACAAGAGAGCTCATCTTATCATTAAGAAGCTCCGACAGGATCACAGATGGGCTTTCTTTGAGAATCAAGGCATTCTTCTCCTCACTCTTCCGGTACACATCCGTTTGGGCTGAAGTCAGAAGCACAATGGTTTCCCCTTCTGTTCCCATACTGAATGCATCCATGAGACTCAAGGGATCCTGAGGTTCCTTCGATAAAAAATAATCCTGTAGTTTTATCACTTCCTCTGTTTCCAGAAGAAGGATTCCTGGCCCGGTTCTTAAAAGCTCCACCATATGCCAACTGCTCCTTTTCCTTTTATTTTAAAACTGAACAGAATCTATACCCTGTGCTTTCACAAAAGGTCCTGATGGAAGTCCATGACTTCATAATCCCCGTTTTCTTCTTCGGTATCTGTAATCATTGGTTCCCCAAGGATATCTCAGTATATGCACCTTTCCAGTATCTCTTTCTATGACATGGATGCCCTCCACGCCATTTAAATACCAGCGGGTCCTTCTCTTTTCTGTCTTATCCTCCAGATTGTGGCCGTAGAGATTGAAGTCCTTGGGATCCGCCTCCACATCCTCATAATAATGAGACAGATGATAGGAATTCTCTCCGAAATCCAGCACCGCATCCATCTCGTGCAAGATGCTTTTCTTCACAAGAGTCTGAAGTGCTCTGTACTTGTCGTGGTTTCCCATGGTGATGTGAATCTCTTCTGCAGAGGAAAATTCCATGATCCGTATGATTTTCACCACATCATGCAAAAACTCCCCCATGAGATTCTCATTGTTCTCCAGTTTGATGTGATCGCAAAGATCACCGGTGTGGAGAATCACCTGGGGCTTCAGCTTCCGTAAGAGGCCTCTTATAGCCGGATAAATGGCTGAAGGGGTATCTGAAATATGAAGAAAGAGATTTCTCTTTCCCATGAGATCTTCTGGAATATAGATGCGTCCGAAAACACTGTAGACTTCCTGTTTGAACTTCTTCATCATCTTCTCCTTTCAATTTGGTCCACTTTCATCATAGCATAGGAGAAAGCACTTACAACAGAAAAAGACTGTCCTCCCTGAAGAACATTTCTCTTTTGAAGAATCATACCCCAAAAGAAGAAAAGACAGCTTCTGCTGCCTCTTCTACAGATATATTATACCAGTTCCAAACCGTCTCTCAGCCATACACTGATGGATGCTTTCTCCGCTGGAAAATCGCCAAACCCTTCTTCGTCGATCTCCACTTTATCCTCACAGTTTCCCGTATAATCCGCAAAGACCTTTCCTGCATATTCATCTCCAAGCGCCATACGGATGGTCTTTTTCTCAAAGAGGGAAATCACCACGGCCATCTTCTCCGGGTGTTCTTCTTCTCCATGTCTTACCCAGCCGATGAGGTCCTGATCCACAAAGTAATTCTCTTCATCCCCATAGGCAAAGGACTTTCTCAGCATACTGAGCTTATCAATTTTTTCCTTCATCGGTTCAATCATATAGGGACCGCCAATACCGTAGTAGTCTCCGTAAAATACAGTCGGATACCCATCCCGTCTCAATAGAATGAGACCATAAGCCATCTCCTTGAACCAGGGCTCCACATAAGACTCCAGCGCCTGGCCAGGTTCTGAGTCGTGATTGTCCACAAAGGTGACACTCATGGGCGGGTTCACCTTGGTCACGGTGCCGTCGAAGACTTTGCGAAGATCAAAGTCTTCTGGGTTCTTGGATAGAGAGAACAGATTGAAGTGGAGGCCCACATCAAAAAGGTCCATCTGAAATCGGGTGTTCTCCATGAATTTTTCTTTGTTCTCAATACTGTAATCCCAGTACTCTCCCAAAAGATAGAAGTCTTTTCCTTTTCTCTCATGGATTTTTTCAGCGAACATCTCCAGAAATTCATCGTCGATGTGCTTTACGGCATCAAAACGGATTCCGTCAATGTTCAGTTCGTCGATGAACCAGTAGATCCAGTTTAGGAGCTCTTCTTTCACCTCAGGATGAGCGTGGTCGATGTCCGCAAACATCAGGTAGTCGTAATTTCCATTGTCATGGGACACGCCCCAGTTCCACCCTTTGTTCTCCCCTAAGATCCTGAAGATGCCTTTTTCTCCCGTGAGGGTATCCAGATCCACTCCGCTGAAATGATGATGATGCCAGGTGAAGTCCGAGTACATGCCCTTTCTTCCAGGAAAATCAAATCCTGTCCATGCTTTGATGGTCCTGGGCTCCTCTATGTCCTTCCTGCGGTCGTTCTGATCTACTTTTACTGCTTGAAACTCCTCTTCGAAGTCTGCTGCCGCCTTATGATTCAGCACCACATCCGCATAGACCTGCATGCCCTCTGCATGAATGGCTTCGATGAGATCCAACAGTTCTTCTTTGGTTCCATACTTGGTCCGAACAGAACCTTTCTGGTCAAATTCACCCAAATCATACAGATCATAAATGCCATAGCCCGTATCTTCCGGGCTTGTGGCTTTGCACACTGGCGGAAGCCAGATGGCGGTGACGCCAATTCTCTTCAGGTCCACCAGTTTCTTTTTTAAATCCTTATAGTAATTCCCATCTGCGGGCAGATACCATTCAAACCCTTGAAACAGAAGTCCATTCACCATAATTAAGCACCTCTATTCATCTTATTTTTAATCAATACTGATTCATTATACAAGCTAATTGTTATTTAATTCTGAACGTAGTTGGAGCTTTTTTGTAAACAAACAGCACCGCCACGGCCACATAGAAAATGGACACCAGAATGATCACTGGAAGCATCCACTGGGCTGGGGCATCAATTTGAATGGCCATATAAGACAAGAGATAGACCAGACCGTTGATGATGCTGAACATGGGGCTCTTCACCTCCATGGAAGAGGTGTAGGGCTGAAAAACATAGTACATAAAAAGGTAGTGCACGGAGAAGAATACAGAAAGTGTCAGTACCATGGCCATCAGAGGTAGAATCTCTCCGTAATTTCTATGTTCTGAGAGGGCAGTGAAAAGAAAGAGTCCAAAAAGAAGAATTCCTGTGGGAATCAGATTACCCAGCACAATCCTCTTCAGCCGCAAGGAGAACATACTTAGGAGCGCCTTGGGCTCTCTATAAAATCCATACCGGAGCATAAAGAGATCACAGTTGTAGAACATGGCTTTGGTCTCCCGGTTGGAATTTGTCAGCATATACATGACAAAGATCATCATGGTGTAGTTTTTCGAAAGTTCTGGTCCCATACTGTTCATAAGATCCGGATCCACAAACAGATACAGAAGGAACAGGCCAACAAAGACCGTGGCAACCAGGATGGACTTCACAAGAATGGGCTTTCTGAAAAAGCGCCGGTGTCTTTTGAAAAAAAGCGCATTGAGGTAAGCAAAGCCTTCCTTTTCTACACCTTCCACGGGTAGAAGATCCTCTTCCTTAAAATCCTTGTCCCGCATCTTCACATCTGCCACCATGGCTTCCTTCATAGCATTCTGAAGCTTATTCATCTTCTCATAGCTTGTCACATGGTTCATGGCTTCGATGTAGTAGTCATAGCGGACAATATACCGAAGGCAAAATATCGCCATCATAAAGAGTGTAGCCGCAAAGAGTGGATGCTTAAGAATAAGTCCACCATCAAATCCAGGAAGGAAGAAATACAAAAGATATGCGCCCGCCATCACTATGAGAATAAGGCCAATGAGCACCATGTTATGATCTTCTAAAAGGAACCGCCTTTTTCTGAAGAGATAAAGATGCAGTGCCTCTGCTGTGAATCCCATGAGGGTAGCTGCCCCTGAAAGATACAGTGCCTCCAGAGGACTTCGGAACACACTTCCAGTAAGAAACAGAAATCCTATGCTTCGCCCCGCCAGTTTGAAACCTTCTTTTTTCACGAGATATGCCAAGGCATACTCTCGAGGATCCATCTTCAGCTCTTTCAGAAGAATGAACTTCGTCTGGGTCAGTTCCAGGAGGTAGGGAAGCAAAAGCCTCATGAGGAAATAAAGAAGAAGAACCAGCGTCAGGGGCTTTGCATCCAGACCGTCCAAAAACAGTCCGGGAACCAGAAGCGCCCCCACTGCCAGAAGTGCTCCTTTCAGGCTGCTCCATATAAGCTGATAAAGAAAGGCAAGCACACCCAACCCTTCCTTCAGGGTGAAAAATCCGTAATGACCTCTATTGGCCATTTTTCTCACGAGGGGCAGCTTCCGGATAAAATAAACAAGTCCGTTGATGAAGATAGAGGTCTCCAGCTTCATCATGAGAAGAATCTTATGCCCCATGGCTCTCCTCCTTCAGCAGACGGATGATCTCTTCCTCGAAGGTCTCATCTCCCAGTCTATCATGATCCAGCATGGACATCTTTCCATCATGAAGAATGGCAATCTCATCACAAAGATCCGTGGCGAGCTGAAGAATATGGGTGGAGAAAATGATGATATGGTCTTCTCTGATACTTTTCAGAAGCTTCTTCATTTCCAGTGCCACCACCACATCCAAGGAAGTCAGGGGTTCATCCAGAAGAATCACCATGGGTTTTGCAATGAGAAACAGAAGCATCTGAATCTTGTTCTTCATGCCATGGGAATATCCCTTCATAAGTCTGTGACGGTCTTCCTTCTCAAACTGGATGAGATCAAAATATGCGTCAATCTGCTGAAGATTGTCAATATCATTTTTATGAAGATCCACAAAAAACTTGATGAACTCGTAACCTGTGAGAAAATCCGGGAGTACAGGGGTAGAGTACACATAGGAGAGATCCTTAGGTCTGATGGGTCTTTCCTCCTCCTGTACAGTCAAATATGCTTTTCCCTCTTCTGCTTTGATTTCATCTGCCAAAATATTGAAGAGCGTCGTTTTTCCTGCGCCGTTTCTGCCTAACAGTCCATAGATTTTCCCTTTTTCAAAGGTGAAATCCAGCCCTTTCAGCACCTCTTTCCCTTCAAAGGATTTTTTAATACCTGCTAGTCTCAGTTCCATTTTGTCTACATCCTTTCATCATAAAATATAACTACTATGTGGTATATTATACCACATAAGATGATAATTTAAACATCTTTTTGTTATTTTTTAGGATTCTTTCATTGATATTTTGAAATCAATCCACATTAATCATACTTTGTTGCAGCGGATGTTTCAATATCATTGCGATAAACATCTGCCATCTCTATTCATGTCCGATATAAAAAGTGGAAGAATCTACATAGAGACCCTTCCACTTTTTCTTTTCCATTATATCATCTTAGAATATCTCCTGAACTTCACTGGCGGAAAAGATCTTCCCTGGACAGGATATGGTCTAGAGGACCATACTTTTCAGTCAGTTCTTCTCTCGTGAACTTCAGACTCCCATCATAAGAACTCTTCTCCAGCATTCCCTCTGATGGCTCATTCTTCACCTTGAATGTGATTTTATCAGCATTCTCCACCAAAGAGAGCAGCACCAGAGCATTTTTCTCCATGACCCGATGGATTTCATTCACGGGCTCAGCT
Source organism: Proteiniclasticum ruminis DSM 24773 (assembly GCF_000701905.1). Taxonomy (GTDB): domain Bacteria; phylum Bacillota; class Clostridia; order Clostridiales; family Clostridiaceae; genus Proteiniclasticum; species Proteiniclasticum ruminis. The sequence continues at coordinate 638,187 of NZ_JNKC01000001.1, forward strand.
TCAGGATACTGAAGAAGATTCGTCAGTTCTTCTTTTGGCTCATAGTACACTGTAATGCCATAGGGTTCTATTTCTGTCTCCAAGGAGATATATCTTTGTACGTAGCCACTGCCTGGAAGCGGAAGAGCTGAAACTGCTTCTGAAACTTTGCTCGCATTGCCCACATAGGGAGTTTTTAATGCACGCAGTTTCTCCACATCATATTCAACCACGTCCACCAGCACTTCCAGGCCATACACCGCATCCCCCTTCTCCCGATAGTCTACCTGGAGACTGTACACAAAAGTGCCGCTGCCTTCTGGTATAGAGATCACTGCTGCATCTCCATTGATGGTGAAATCGAGCTTAACTTCAGTTTCCGGTTTCCCCTTCTCACTGACTGCAGCGGAGATGATTTCATAGGGTACTTTCTCACTTTGCACCAGCGGTGTCAGATAGAGTCTTTGTCCGCTGCTTGCTGCAATCCTGCTTTCTTCTGTATAGGTAAAATTCGCTGGATGATCGCTGTCTGCGATGACACTGCGTCCTAAAAATCTCCATTCATAGGTGCCCATCTGTGCTTCTTTCTGAATCTCATCACTGAGAAACGCCTTGAGCTCCGGTGGCTTTGTCATTATCTGGCTTTGCAGCTCTGTATAAAGATAAATCCCTCCCAGTACTGCTACAATCAGGGCCATATATACAATACCTCTTCTATTTCCTCTCATAAAGCCATCCTCCTGTCTTCTGTCCTATTCTAAGTATATCTGTAAAGAATGAAGTGGACCAAAGAAAACCCTTAAGATTTTCTAAACCTATGGAGCGCCGACTTCATACCATTTTCAGAACTTCTTCTGCTTAGGGCAAAATTTACGTCTTGTTTACGGTTTCCCCTGTTTCCTATGATAAAATGGATGTAACTTTCAAAAAGGAGATCAAGTGGCTATGACTGAACAGGAACTACTGGAAACGGGATACCGAAAATACTATGGTGACAAACTCGATATCTATTTCAAGCGCTCCCTATGCACACACTCCAGGGTTTGCCTGAAGGGCAGTCCAAAGGTGTTCAACGTGAGAAACCGCCCTTGGATTGACCAAAGAGAAGAACCGGATCTCAAAAAACTCATTGCGGTGCTGGACGCCTGTCCAACCAAAGCACTGCGGTATATCACACACAAGGAGGAAGAAAAATGGAACTCAAACAAGGAGAAGACAGGCTTTATCTTCTTAATGAAGAGGGTATGGAAGCAGGTGAAATCATTTATGAGGAGTTAGGAAATGAGCTTCTCATCATCAAGCACACCTATACCCACGATGGATTCCAGGGACAAGGAGTGGGAAAGAAGCTCCTGAACGGTATGGCGGATAAAGCCAGAACAGAAGGGAAAAAAATCCGTCCCATCTGCGAATTCGCTAAAGCTGTCATGGAAAAAAATGAAGTTTACCATGATGTGCTGGAAAAATAAGAATCAACAAGAGGACAGCAAAGGAGAAGACCATGTGGATTAGATCACAGGACAAGAAAGAACTCGTAAAAGTCATAAGAGTCTATACTTCCCGGATTTTCGGCGACAAAAAAGGAAAGTACATTCTTTGGGGACAGTTTTCCGGCACCAACCTTTTTGGTGAAAATAAAACTACCCTCGGAATCTATCCCACAGAAGAGCGGCTGATGGAAGAGCTCGCTCTCATAGAGTCCGCTCTGAAAGAGAATCCAGAAGGATTTTATGAAATGAGATGAAAAAAACCAGGTAATCTGATGCACTTCGCATGATTACCTGGTTTTTTTCATCTGTTGATCCTTAAGAGATCTTATGTCACCCGATTCCTTGAAGGATGGCTCATCGCCCTTTATCTATTTCGATTCTATTTCTTTTTCATTTTCAAGTACCGGAGATAGGTTTTGTGGCCGCCGGATAGGTTGTAGACGTGCTCCACCCCACTGTTGAGAAAGATATTCTGCACCGCATTACCCGTGGTGCCTTTATTGCAGTAAGTCACGGTGATGGTATCCTTCTCCAGATCTTTCGCAAAGTCCCTTGCAGCGCTATGCGGCACATTTATGGCATTCTCCACATGACTGGCTTCATACTGCTTTATCACTCTGGCGTCCACGATCCTCACCTTTTTCCCTGAAGCAACAAGCTCATCCAGCTCTTTGTTTGTCATGACAGGTCGATTGCCATAAATGGCATTTTCCTGGATCATCCCGGTATACATCACAGGATCTTTTGTTGTCGAAAAAGGTGGTGCATAGGCAAGATCCAGATGAACAAGATCCTGAACCTTCGCACCAAAGGTGATCAGTGCTGCGAAGACATCCACCCTCTTGTCCACTCCTTCTGGTCCAATGATTTGTACCCCAAGTAGCCGTCCGTCTTTTTTATCTGCTACGGACTTGATGACCATTTCTTTGCCGCCCATATATTCCGGACGGTTTGGCTTAATGTTGTGACTGACTGAAATTTCATACCCTTCTTTCAGCGCTTCTCTTTCTGTAAGCCCTGTTTGTGCCACGGCAAGATCAAAAATCTTATAGATTCCTGTCCCTAGAACGCCTCTAAATTCAAGGTTCCCACCCGTGGCATTGTTTCCAGCTATTCTTCCGGTCTTGTTGGCTGTGGAACCCAGCGGTCTGTACACAGGTTTTCCTGTAATGCTATGATACTGCTCCATGCAGTCTCCTGCAGCATAGATATCTGCTACTGACGTTTCCGTGAACGGATTCACCTTTATAGCGCCTGTAACGCCAAGCTCAATGCCCGCATCCTTTGCAAGCTCCACATGAGGGCGTACACCAGTGGCTATAATGACAAGATCACCTGGGAGCTTGTCATCATCAGAAAGAATCACCTCATTCTCAGTGATTTCCTTTGCTGATTTGCCTGTTATGACCCGCACACCTTTTGTGATTAGATGTTCTTCTACCAGAATGGCCATATCTTCATCCAGTCCTGGGGATACCTGTGGCAGAAGCTCCACCATGGTGACATCCATGCTAAGATGCTTCAGATTCTCAGCCATCTCCAGTCCGATGAAACCTGTACCGATGGTTACTGCTTGTTTGGGACTGTTGTTCTCGATATACTCCTTGATTCTATACATGTCATTTATGTTTCGTAAACTGAAAACGTGCTTGTTCTCCACACCTGGAATAGGCGGTACAACAGACCGTGCTCCTGTGGCTAAAATCAGCTTATCATAGGTGTCTTCAAAAACCTCTGATGTTTCCAGATTCTGAACCTTCAGTATTTTTCTTGCTGCATCGACATGTAAAACCTCATATCCAGTCTTAATGTCCACATTATATTTTGATTTAAAGAACTTAGGGTCTCTTGGTGTTAGCTCTTCCCCATTTTCCACTTCTCCGCCGATGTAATAGGGCATCCCGCATCCAGAATAGGAAATATAGGTATCTTTCTCATAAATGATGATTTCTGCTTCTTCGCTGTTTCTTCTTGCTTTTGCAGCCGCTGAAGTTCCTGCCGCCACGGCACCAATGATCCGTATTTTCATAAAACTCTCCTCTTCCATTTATTAAGTTTAAAACACTTCCATTGTACTAAATTCTTGTTAACACCATGTTAATGCAGCACAGATAACCTGATAAACATTTTTATATCAATCATGTGAACCTGCGTAAAGTTATTTTTTATCAATCATTGACAGGAACAAATCCCAAGAGTAATATAATCATATTCCCATATGAGAATATGTGCATTTGTGAAAGGACGTGACACCATGAATGAGCTGACCAATATTTTTAAAACCCTCTCAGATGAGACCAGACTGAGAATTATGATGCTTCTATACCAAGATGAGCTCTGCGTATGTGAAATCAGTGGAATTCTCAATGTGCCCCAACCGACGGTCTCAAAAGGGCTTTCCAAACTTAGAGACCTGTATCTTGTGGTAGATACCAGAAAAGAGAAATTTGTTTATTATAAACTGAGAGCTGACCATGATCTTCTGAACAGTATTCTTTCAGACATCCTGAAAAGCATTGGTCAGTATCCACAGCTTCAGGAAGATCAGAAAAATATCGCCACCAAATGGCAGTACAGCGAATCTCAGACCCTCATCAGCAAGAATTTTACACTGTAATATAGAAGGAGATCATCATGGTAATTTTTCAATGGATCAACAATCAGCTGCTGAAGATGAACTGGCTGTTTGAGCTGGTCGAAGGTCTGGTTGTAAAAGTATTTGGACTCAGCATGGACAGCCGGCTTGGCGCCAGTGTTCACTTTTTCATCTACGATGTTATTAAAATTTTTATACTGCTTTCCGCACTTATTTTTGTGATTTCCTATGTGCAGAGCTTCTTCCCGCCAGAAAGGACAAAGCGGATCCTCGGAAACTTCAATGGAATCACAGCCAATATTCTTGCCGCTCTTTTGGGGACCATCACTCCCTTCTGTTCCTGCTCTTCTATCCCACTTTTCATTGGGTTTACCAGTGCAGGGCTGCCCATCGGAACAACCTTTTCCTTCCTGATATCCTCCCCTTTGGTGGATCTTGCCTCAGTCATTCTTTTGGCAGGAATTTTCAACTGGAAAATCGCCATTGCCTATGTCATCGTTGGCTTGGTTCTTGCCGTCATTGGCGGAACAGTCATCGGCCATCTGAAGCTTGAATCACATGTGGAGTCCTTTGTATTCCAGAACAATTTAAAGATGGGGGAAGAAGATCCATTATCTATAAAAGAAAGATTAGAGTTTGCGAAGGATCAAGTTCTCGATATCATCAGGAAAGTTTGGATTTATGTGCTCATTGGTGTCGGTATCGGTGCTGCAATCCATAACTACATCCCAGAAACCTTCATCACCTCCATCTTAGGTGCAGACAAATGGTGGTCTGTCCTTGTGGCAACCATCGTTGGTATTCCCATGTATGCGGATATCTTCGGAACCCTTCCCATCGCCGAAGCATTAATTGCAAAAGGAGTAGGTTTAGGAACCGCTTTAGCCTTCATGATGGGCGTCACCGCCTTATCTCTGCCTTCTCTGGTCATGCTGTCCAAGGTGGTGAAGCCAAAACTTCTGGCCATTTTCTTTGGCATCGTCGCTGTAGGTATTGTCCTCATCGGCTACAGTTTTAACGCGTTCAGTTACTTGTTCATTTAGTTATCCATATTTATTCATATATAAAAAATATAGTAAAACAAGGAGAGTTCATCATGAAAATTAAAGTATTAGGATCCGGCTGCAAAAACTGTGTAAATCTTGCAAAGAACACGGAAGAGGCCCTGAAAGAACTCGGCATAGAAGCGGAGATTATCAAAGTAACAGACTTCAAAGACATCGCTTCCTATGGCATCATGTCCACCCCTGGGCTGGTCATTGATGAAGAAGTGGTTTCTTATGGGAAAGTGCTGAAACCAAGCGCCATCAAAGAGATTCTTGAAAAAAGATAATCTTATTGTGGTTTGAGCATCCAGTGATGTCCAAACCACATCACATTTGTAAAATAACAAATTCCAGTAAAGGGTTCAGAATGAACGAAGCTCTGTAAAACGAAAAAGTCGTTATCCGCATGACTCAGTCCTCTGAACTTCCGCTGGCTGAAAACGCAAAAAATCCGGTCTCCTTATAGGAAGCCGGATTTTTTGCTGTAACCAAGCATAATTTCGTTCAGATTCTGGCAGTGTCACAATACAGCTCCATCAGATATGGAGGATCCACCTGGCCAGGTAGAAGTAAACAAGTAGAGAGGAAGCATCCACGATGGTTGTAATCATAGGCGCTGCCATGATGGCCGGGTCCGCTTTGATTTTCTTTGCAAAAAAAGGAAGCAGTGCTCCCATGAGCTTTGCCATAATTACTGTGGCAAGGATTGCTAAAGAAACCACGAGAACGATAAGCGGTTTATCCGGATATAGTAACCGGAGCCTGATATAGGTGAGGAGTGCCAAGACCGTACCAGTCATGAGAGATACCTCAAACTCCTTGATAAACACCTTCACAATGTCCTTCATTTCAATTTCTCCCAGGACCAATCCACGGATGATGAGCGTACTGGACTGGGAACCTGAATTTCCTCCAGTGTCTGTGAGCATAGGGATGAACGTCACAAGAACTGGAATCACAAGAAATGCATCTTCAAAGGATGTCAGAATGGCACCGGTCAAAATACCAGAAAGCATAAGAAACGTAAGCCATCCCATTCTGTTCTTCGCCAATTCCCATACAGAAGTCTTCAGATAAGGCTTGTCTGATGGCACAGTACCTGCCATCTTCTCAAAGTCTTCTGTATCCTCTTCCAGGATAACATCCATGATATCATCCACCGTGATAATGCCCACAAGTCGGTTTTCCTTGTCCACCACAGGAAGTGTCATAAAATCATACCGGCTGAAAATCTCTGCCACATCTTCTACGTCATCTTCTGTCTGCACACGAACTACTTTTTCTTCCATGAGGTCTTCCACTGTGAGATGGTCTTCAGAAAGAAGAAGCGTTCTTAAAGTGACCACCCCCAGCAATACTCTCGTATCACTGACCACAAAACAGCTGTACAGCGTCTCGCTGTCCTGGCCGTTCTGTCGGAGATAATCAATAGCTTCTGATACCTTGAGACTTTTCTTTAAGCTGGTATATTCTGAAGTCATGATGCTTCCAGCTGTATCTACCTTATACTGCAGAAACCGGTTCAGCGTAGCCCGGTCCTCTGGATGTACCCGGTCGAGAATTTCTGCCACCAAAGAGGCTGGAAGTTCTTCCAGAAGATCCACCAGGTCATCCACAAACATTTCCTTCACCAGATGATCAATCTCTTCTGTTGTGATTTCAGAAAGAAGAGTTTCCTGAAGATCCGGATCCATTTCAGAAAAAACATCTACCGCAAGATCTTTAGGCAACAGCCTCATGGTGAGAATTCTCTCATCCTTCGTCATTTTCTCTATCAGTTCAGCCAGATCCACTGGATTCTCTTGCTCCAGTTCCTTTCTGAGCTTCATGAATTCTTTGTTTTTTAAAAGTATTTGGAGGTGTTCTAGTTTTTCCAATACAATCACCTCTCCTTTCCATTTATCATCTATCAGTATAAATCATCTGATTTTTATTTTCATCCTTACGACGTGAATACTTCAGATTTTTCTCTCCAAAGACCTCTGTTAGGACAAGACGGACTTCAAAAAACTGTAGAACCTTTGAAACTCCTTATTCTGCAGATTTCCCGGTTGGGTCACAAAGTTGAACTCCCGGACCATCCAGAGGTTTTTCACTGAAATTTCTTTCAGTGTACCAGAAGAAAGTTCCGAAAGCACCGCATCCTTGTACATAAAGCTGATGCCAGCCCCTTGCTCTGTAAGCTTCTTTAAAAGACCAATGTTTCCGATGTCAATGACCCGCTCAAAGCCTCTGATCGAGAAGTTGATGGTGGACAGCCCTGTTTCCAGAACCTTTCGGGAACCGGATCCTTCTTCTCTCACCAGGAGAGTTTCAGGAAGGAGTTCTTCCATGGAGACCTCTTTTCTTCCGCTGAGCCGGTGCTCCTGACCCACCACTAATATAAACGGCACTTCTTTGAGAAGTGTCACCTGATAGAGCGCTTTATCCACAATCCCTTCAATGAGGGCAAAGTCCAGATGTCCCGCCTGAAGATGGGAAAGCAGCACCTTGGTGTTGTCCACCATCAGGGAGAACTCCTCCTCTTTAAAGGTGTCATAAAACAGCTTCAGATGAGGCGCCAGTGTATATTCGCCCAAGGTCATCGTTGCACCGATATAGTACTTCTTTCTCTTCTTTTTCAGGTTTTCCAGTTCCTTTTTCATCATTTTTTCCTGATAAAGAAGAAACTCCGCATACTTTCTGAAGACCATACCTTCTTCCGTCAAACTGATTCTTCTGTTCTCATAATGGAACAGCTTCACATCATACATCTCTTCCAGCTGTTTCATTTGGTGGCTCAGTCCGGGCTGTGTCATGGAAAGTCTTGCGGCGGCTTTTGTGTAGCTTTCTTCTTCCACGATGGCAATAAAAGTAAGCAGTCTTGGATCCAGCATTGTTTTGCTCCTCATCTATAAATTTTATGAATGGATTAATAAATATATATAATTATATTTTATAGTTTAAACATGTTAAAATCAAGACATCATATGAAATAGTGAGGACATACAATGAAAAACATACAAAAACTGCTTCCCGGAATTCTATTGTCATTATTACTAGCGCTGACAGCAAATCAGCTTCAGAAGATCATCCCCGGACATCTCATCAGTGCGGGTGTCTTTGCTCTCCTATTGGGTATGGTCATTAACCCGTTCATCTCAGGAAACAAGAACTTTTCTGGAGGTGTTCAGTTCACCTCCAAGAAAATCCTGAAATTCTCCATCGTTCTCATGGGTCTCGGGCTAAGTTTTTCCCAGATCTTCTCTGTTGGAAAGTTTTCTTTGGTGGTCATGACCTTCACTCTAGCTTCTGCCTTCCTTGGTGGATATCTCCTTGGTAAAGTCATGGGTCTTCCCTGGAAACTCTCCAGCCTCATCTCAGCAGGCACAGGCATCTGCGGTGGCTCTGCAATTGCTGCCATCGCGCCTGTCATTGAAGCGGAGGACGCCCACATTGCCTACGGTATTTCTGCAACCTTTCTTTTTGATATTCTCATGGTAATTCTCTTCCCCATCATGGGCAGATTTTTCCAGATGAGTGATCTTGGATTTGGACTCTGGTCCGGTACCGCTGTCAATGATACCTCTTCTGTGGTGGCTGCAGCCTATGCATTCTCTGATGCTGCAGGACAGTACGCTGTCATTGTGAAGCTCACCCGTACTCTCTCCATTGTGCCAGTGGTGCTGATTTTCTCTTATATCCACGCAAGGGTGGAAAGCAGAAAAACTGCATCACAAGGTCCTGTACATGCGCGGAATAAAGTGGATCTCAAAAGCATCTTCCCATTTTTCATCCTATTTTTCCTGCTCATGGTGGGCATCAAGAGCACGGGGATTGTGCCTGATGCGGTGAGCAGCCAGATTACCTCTTTCAGCAAGCTTCTGATGGTTATGTCTTTAGGCGCCATCGGTCTTAAAACCAACTTCAGCGAGGTCACCAAGTCAGGCTTTAAACCCATGGTTCACGGTTTCCTCATCTCGCTTCTGGTGGTGGTGGTCTCCTTCCTGGTTCAGCTGATGATGGGCCAGATCTGATGCTATGGAAATACAGAGCTGATTCTCTTCTTAGAGCGTCTGCCTCATCAAAAAAGGGATTCTCAGCGAATCCCTTTTTTCTATGCTTGTTAATGCGAATTCAATATTCTGTGTCTACTGATATATACCATAGGTTTCGGCTACATCCTGTACAAAGATGATGCCATTTCCAGGCTCATCTATGGAAAGCTTCTTCCGTATATTATCCACGATTCCTCTCATATCTTCCTTCTCTGATAAGATGATCACCATTTCTTTTTCTGGTTCAATATCCATATTGAACAGCTTCATGGTTTCATGGATACCAGACCCTCTTGCGTTGATGATCGTTCCGCCCTTGGAGCCTTTTTCCTTGGCTGCATCTATGACATCCTCTGCCAGACCACGGTTTACCACCGTAATGATTATCTGATACATAAACTTTTCAACCTCTCTTTCTATCCCATCATGGCGCACGTTGCAGCTGGACCCATAGACATCATATGCAGGTATGGAGAACATAATTCCATGATTCGGTTTCTCAAAATGGAACTTTTGATCTAGCTTCTGCATGACTTCTTTTGCAAGGGTTTCTTCTGCACCCAATAGAATGATCTCTTTTCTCTCTTCATAAAGTGAAAGAAACTTCAAAAGAGAACTGTTTGCAGTACCCTTCCCATGGAAAACCGTTCCACCAGATACGCCCATTTTTTTTGCGCTTTGGAGCACTTTACTCCCTAAACCATAATCGACAATGACGTAAATCAGTTGAAAACCAAGAATATCTTTAATGGATTTCATGTTCCTTCACCGCTCCTTTCTTCTTTGCTTTACTCTGGAATACCAGTCCCAGAAGCTGCAGTGTAATAATGGGTGCCATGGCCACCATGGCGATCATCCCAAACCCATCTACCAGCATATCGGCTCCTTCATAGGCATGTGCCGCTCCTTGGACAAAAGCTAGGATAAATGTGGCTGTCATGGGTCCCGTGGCTACGCCACCAGCATCAAATGCAATACCCACAAAAAGTTTGGGAACTACGAACATGAGCCCAAGTGAAATGATGTACCCTGGCACAAGGTAGTGCATCAGCTGAATTTCAGGAATAAGGATTCTGATGACAGAAAGTGCCACTGCGAGCCCAACACCAAGAGAAAGAGGCACAAGAACCGCAATTCTTTTGACATACCCGCTGGTGACTTCTTCAATCTGATGTGTTAAAACGTGAACCGCAGGTTCTGCTAGAATCGTCACCAGTCCAATGATGAATCCGATGACCACAATGGGTATCTTGTTATCGAGTAACGCCAGTGCTGTTCCTATGAAAGTACCCACATCCATGAACCCGCCATTGACACCAATGAGAAAAATCACGAGCCCAATGAATCCATAAATAAACCCAGTGACCATCTTCCGGAACTCTCTCTTTTGCAGTTTAAGCACTGCTTTCTGAAGTACGAGAAGTATAACCACCAGTGGTGACATGGCAATGATGCTTTCAAACAGCATATCCGGTATCAGTGCAATGAAAGGCTTCAGAATAGAATCCGAAACAGTAACTACAGACTCAATATCTGCATTAAAGGATGTATTCTTCGTAAACAGGTCCAGAAGCATCACACCAAGAATTGCACCGGTGGAAGCGATGGCTACCAGTCCGAAACTGTCTTTTTCAGACGCCTTGCTGTCTTTTTTCATTTTAGAAATACCCAAGGAAAGGGAGAGTATAAATGGCACCGCCAGTATTCCCGTGGTTGCGCCAGAAGCATCAAAAGAGATGGCAAGAAACTCTCTGGAGGTAAAAATTGAAAGACCAAAAATAAGAACGTATAATATCATCAGCATCTTATAGAGCGGATAATTGTAAAAAATACGAAGAAAACCAAGCGCCAGCATAAGAGCAAGTCCGATGGAAACAATCATCAGAATACTCATGGAGCTGATCTGTCCTGAGGTGACAAACCCCACCTGATTGGCTAGAACCAGAAGCCCTGGCTCTGCAATGGATATGAAAAAACCAAGTACGGCACCGGCAATAAGCACAATCCATAATTTATTGGATTTGGCCAGTGCTGTTCCAGTATAATCTCCAAGGGGGGTTACCCCAATATCGACACCAATGAGAAACAGAGTAAGCCCCACCATGATGAGCGCTGCGCCAAAAAGAAACCGCCCGATCATGGGTCCCTCCATGGGGGTCAGTGTAAAGTGAAGCAGCAGTACCATCACTGTGATGGGAAGCACAGAGGTCAGCACCTCCATGAATTTAGATTTAATTACATACAAAACCGTCATCCTTTCTCTAGTCAGATTTGCCTTTTCAGGCAGCTGGCCAAGTTACATTCAGCCGGATATTCTCTGGTATCTCTGCTGATGAGAAGAAGTCTTCTCCACCGCAATGACTGGAACTTTTTCTTTATGAACTTCATGAAGAAAAAGCGTCCCCAGAAGGAGTCTGTCCTTTACAGGAATCCTGTTCCATTCATATCCTTTGAAGAGATCTTTCACAAGAAAAATCTCCTCTTCTTTCAATAACTTGACTTCAGAAAGTGCTCTTTCTAAAAGAACATCCACATTCATTATACGCACCTTACCTTAAATATTCTTAACAATGTTGTTGTATCTATTGTATACCACAGATGAGGTTCCTGTCCAAATTTATAAAAATAAGACTCCAGATCAACTGAAGCCTTTGCATCTCCTATTCCTCATTCAAATCCCCGTACTTTATACTCTTCAAGGAACCTTTGCCATTTCTTCTCTTTTATGGTCTTTCGAATATCATGATAACAGTAGCAAGTATACAGCGTATAGTACAAGAGAAAAAAGGACACGTAGTGAAATTTCAGTATCCAGAAACTCTGAACACAGGCTACCACATTAAGAACTGCCGCTCCTAGGATGAACCATCTACAGAGCGAGAGTTTTTCTGGACACAACGTATAGAATACGGAATGCTCTTCCACATCTTCGATCATCTCAAGCTTTCTGAACTTTTTTTCAATCATAAGTCTGTTGATCCCATCAAATAAACCAACTGCTGCAGAAAGGGCAAACAGGATGATTACAGGGATCCATTCATCATAGTAAGCTTGTACCAATGCAACAAGGCTGACTGTTCCAAAAAACATCGATAAATAAGCTCTTTTTCTGTTTTCAGACATCTCTTCTTCTCCTTTTATCTCTTCATTTTGGGACCGGAACCCGAGCTTCATGCTCTTGTATGAGGTATCTGAATATTATTCCACAATTACACTCAGAAGTGATACCCCAATTTCTTCTCTTCTCTACCCATTTGGGAAGAACTACTTGAGAAGATACGTCACTGCTAAAATGATCCAGTTTCATCTTCCATGCGCATGTCTAGCCTGTATCTACTGAAGGATTTGAAATACAACAAAGTACGGAACAAGTTCAATGCCGTTGTCCTCTTTTCGTAGAATGATCTTTTTCTCCAGCTGATAGGTTCCTTCTTCAAGCTCTCCATACAGCCAGACCCATTCCACCTCATGAAGGACCTTTTCTCCCTTGGGAAGCCCATATCCGATATCTTCAAACCCATAGTCCCCTTCAATGACCACCGGAAGATCCTCATACTGATTCTGAACAAGCTTTCGAAGTATGAAATCCTCCCCAAAAAGAGCTTCTCTGTCTGTTATGTTCAGAAATTCCAGTTCCAGGCCTTTAGGGGATACCGTACCTTCCACAAGCTTCATGGTGATGCCCTCTACAATCTCTTCTCCCTCTTTCTCCAGTGGAAGTGAAGAAGGAGGTTTGGGTGTTTCACCAGATGATTCCGTCTGGTTTGGACCACTGCATCCGGTAAAGAGCAGCAACGTCAAAAGGCAGAGACATTCTACGATCCTTTTTTTCTTCATTTGGATTCACTCCTTAAGTTACTTATCAGCTGGAAGCTGCTGCACTGGCTTGCGCAATCACCGCATCGATGGCCAATACCACCGCCAATGCATACCTTTCATCCACATGGTCCGCAATATCAATCACATAACTGTCTCCCCAAGTGAACCATTCTTTAGAAATAGATACCACAAAATCATTTCCTTCGTAAATCTCATACTCATGATCCCAAAAATCACCGGATACCCGCCAGTTGAGTCCCTCAATGCTGTAGGAAGGTTTGAAAAATGTCAGTTCCTTGACGATTTCAGCCACTTCCTGCCCATCTATGTACACATAAAATCTTGGCAGAAAACTCCATACTTTCTGCTGGATATAAGCAGCCTCCTGGCCACTCTCATCATAGACATGAAGCTTTTTCCCCCAGGAGAAAAGCTCTCCTTCCACGTAGTAGCGGTCTCTTCCTTCCTCATCTTTGATGTAGAACCTGTCTGCGAAGGAAAATACCTTCTGTTTCATATATAGCTTCATTGTTTTCTCCTTTATGTTTTCTCAGTTTTTATTACTATGAGCTCTTGTATCGCTTCACCTGGCTGGTTTCTTCCTGGGTAGTGATTCTTTACCGTCTTACCTGCTGTGACGCTTGAACCGGATAAGCCCCCGAATCCCAAGCCCTACGATTAAAGCGGCCAGGAACACCAGAAGGACTCCACCAGAAAACAGAAAAGAATAGAAGTTTCTTGAAAGAAATCCTTCGGTGCGGTCCACCAAGGTGATTTTCTCTTCCCGATACATCGTAAAAGTGAGCTCCTTCTCTGGAAGGGTGTCAAAGACGCCAACATATTCACCATTCTCTTTTTTGTCCAAAGGCAAACTAGAAGAAATCACATAAGGGTATCCTTCAGAAGGAAGCACACGAAGGGTTAGGTTCGTGAAATCCTTGAAATATCCTGCAGGACTCAAGAGGTATTCAAAAGTGTAGGTAGGATCTTTTGAACTGCGGCGGTCCATGGCTCCACCAGCCTCATAAGAGATGGAGATGGTCTTTTCTTCCCCCGCCTGAAAAGGTGTTTCGTAGTAAAGGAAAATAAGCCGCTCCTCGTGCAGAAACTGTGCCAGATCATCCTCCGTCACAAGTCTTGCTGAACCAAAGGCATCATCGAGATTCTTCAGGAAAAAATTCCTCTCCGTCTGATTGTTTATGACAAAATATCCCAGATACTCACTATCTGCAATCATCTCTTCATAATAATCCTGAAAGAGCATGCTTTTCTTCGTAATCTCCACCGTATAATCCTCATTCTCTGTGAGCCTTACGCCTTCAAAGGTGTGGGCTTCCGGTATGAGATCCAGTGCATCTCCCAGCAGAAATACTTCAATGGTATCCTGATATCGGACCGAAGTGCCAATATCATATTGGTCCGCCGAATATCCATAACTGTTGAGATTCTTTGCAAATACCTTTTCTGATCCTTCCAAGGAGAAAGACACCTTTCCTGTAAAATGATCTTTCTTTAGGTTTTTGAAGGTTACCTGATAGAGGACACCAGGTTCATCCAAGCTGAAATTCACAGGCTCATAGCTGCCTGTCTCCATCTCATTCAACGCACCTTTCAGATCAAGCTTCTCCTCTTCCAGATTTTCCTTCCGATAAGCGTCTCCATAATAAAGGGTATATGGCACGGGACTTCCATCCACAAGCACTTCTCCCCCAGGTTTTCTGCTTCCTGAAAAATTTCCGAAGTAGGGAAAAACCATGGCCGATGTGATCTCCTTCTCTGACGTATTCTTCATGGTGTACTCTGCGTTCGCTTTGGCTACGATGGAATAATCTTCTAACAAGTTCTCTCTGAAATCAAAGGTCAGATTCTCTTTCAGGACCGAGATGGGAGAATCTTCCTCCACAATCATCACATTGGAAGATGGTGATGATTCCCAGTAGACCGGAGCTGAATTCGCCCATACATGTATGCTGCCGAAGGAAAAAAACAGAATCAAAACAATCACAAAAGCTTTTTTACGCATATAGTCTCTTCACCTCTTTCTATCATTTTATCATACTCTTTGCGTAAGTCTTAACAAAATAATGAAGTTATCAGACTTTCTCTGATGATTTCCCGAAAAAATGGCCGAAGCTCTCATGAAAAAAGCTTCAGCCTATGTGTTCTTATGTGGTTTTTCGTTTATTTTCCTTATCCAGCATGATACCAAGAATGATCCGGTCCGCTTCTTTTCCGCCTTCACAGCTGAGAATCCCCAGATTCTCAATGGTTTTCTCCGCATCTTCCTCGATGATTCCTTCCTGGCACCCAATGGCGATGCCGCTTAAGGCCAAGGTGGAAGACATGCAAGCTGCACTGGTGCAGGTAGCCACTTTTAAGGCGCATCCGCCTTTGGCTCCATCACAGATCATTCCTGTGACGTTTCCCAGCATATTTTGGATGGCGCCATGGATCTCCTTTTTCTTCCCACCCAGAAGATACGTAATTCCGCAGCTGGCTCCTGTGGCGGCAATGGTTGCTCCACATAGAGCGGAGAGCCTGCCGAACTTGGTTTTCATGTAGATGGTGATGAGATGGCTGAGAGCCACGGAGCGCAGAAGAAGCTCTTCTGAAAGATTCATTTTCTCCCAGAAAGCAATGACCGGAAGAGTCGCTGTAATTCCCTGATTTCCGCTTCCGGAGTTGCTCATGACGCTGAGCGAAGAACCGGCCATTCTTGCATCAGAGCCTCCTGAAGTCAGAGCCATGGCATAATTGATGGGGTCATTGGACTGGTGACCCTTCTCCATGGCTTCAAAGAGTGTTTTTCCGACCTTCAGTCCGTAGTCTTTCCGGATTCCCTCTTCTCCGATTTTCTTGTTGATCCGGATGCTTTCTTCCACTTTGCCCAGTTTCTCCACTGGGACACTCTCGATGAACTCCAAAATCGTCTCCATATTCATGAAGCTGTATTCTTCCTCTTTCTGGAGAACCTGTTCCTTGAGATCAAAAAGCACCTCACCATCAGCTTCAATATGCGTGATGTTGGTATGCCTGTCTTCGATGATGACTTTTGAGTACCCATGTAATGACGTTGCATGGACCTCAATATAGAGCTTTTTCAGTATATCTGCCTTATTGATTCTAATTCTGCCTGCAGAGATCATTTGGGTGGCTTCCAGAATATTGTCCTCGCTGATGCCAGACAGAACTTCAAGTTTTCTGTCCGCATCCCCCAAAGACCCCAGCGCTGCCGCAAGGTTCATCCCGGTTTTCCCTGTGCCTGGAATGGAGACACCCATGGCGTTCTTGATGATGTTTCCACTGGCATAGACCTCAAGAAACTCCAGCGGTTCTTTCAGATGATTGCTGGCAACGGCAGAAGCCAGCGCAATGGCAATGGGCTCTGTACACCCTAAAGCAACAACAAGCTCCCGATCGAGCACTTCCAGAAAAGCATGTTCATACATATCACAATCCCCCGATAATTCCCCTTTGTTACTTCCCATTATAACGGTGAAGCACGGAAAGTTCCACCGGATTTCCCTTGAAACAGAATGTAAATCAAGAGAATCCCGAACTTTTTCATCATCACCTTCCAGTCATTCTCACAGCTAGAACATCAGTCGTCATCCTGCACACATCAGAGGTTTCTCAGGGCCTCTTTTTGGAGAATCCGGATACGGTTTTGCGGAAGAGATGCCATGAGCCCTTTCTCTTCGAACTCTAAAAATTTCCTGCTGATGGTTTCAGGGGTTGTGCCAAGAAGGGAGGCCAAATCCTTTTTCATCATGGGAAGTGTGATGATCTCCTCCTGATTTTTCTCCATGAGATCTAGAAGGTACAGTGCAATCCTTGTTTCTACTTTTTCTGTGCCAATGGCTGCTGTCTGCTTTTCCTGGGCATCCAAACGCTTCGAGAACTCACTGAGGATCTCCATGGAGATGGTTGGATACTTCAGAAGAAGTTTCTGAAGATCTTCCCTCCGGATGCTGCAGATTCGGGTATCTTCCAGAGCTTCTCCATAGGAGTCATGGACTTTCTCATTAAAGAGTGCCAGTTCCCCTGTAAAGTCTCCTGGCTGAAGAATCCTTAAGAGCTGTTCTTTCCCCTGTTCTGAAAGCCTGTAGATCTTCACTCTGCCCTGGCTGATGATATAAAGGGCATCAGAAGTCTCTCCCGCCTGATACACCAGCTCCCCTTTACGGTAAGACAGGCTTTCAATGAGCGCAGAGATTTCTTCCATTTTGTCTTCCTCCAGGTGATTGAAGATCGGCACCCTGCTGATGCAGCTTTTTTCGCTGAGTCCATGGCTGCAGCCATGACCACAGGTTACTTCCGTCATACAAATTACCTCCATCCATTTTATTCTATCTCTACCTATTATACTCCAAATCCAATCAGATATTGTTCCTTAAGTGAGAGCTCCATATCTCAGGAAAATTTGAATAAACCCCGGATTCCACCGGGGTTTACCATATATTTCTCTATTCTAAGAGGACAGTTCTCTGAACCCATTGCCTCGCTTTTCATTTATGAGCATCTCCAGAGCTTTATCCTTCTCCAATGGCATACTGATATAG
Source organism: Proteiniclasticum ruminis DSM 24773 (assembly GCF_000701905.1). GTDB lineage: Bacteria > Bacillota > Clostridia > Clostridiales > Clostridiaceae > Proteiniclasticum > Proteiniclasticum ruminis. Next base: position 655,716 of record NZ_JNKC01000001.1, read on the forward strand.
TATCCCTGGGCATAATCGCACTGATACTTCTTTAAAAAGTCCAGCTGCTCCTCTGTTTCCACACCTTCTGCCACCACCTTCAGTCCTTCACGATGGGCCATGGAAATGATATCTATGGAAATGTAAGAAGGTTTCTCATTTTCCTTGATTCTGCTGATGAAATGCCTGTCCAGCTTCACGGCATCTATGGATAGCTCCCGAAGCCTCGCCAGGGAGGAGAAGCCTGTGCCAAAATCATCCATGGACACCTTTATGCCCTTTTTCCTGATCTGCCTCAACTTCAGGTTGATGAGATCAAAGTTGTCAGAAAGGATGGACTCTGTGATTTCAAATTCCAGCATCTCCGGATCAATCTCATACTCTTTCAGCACTTCTTCTACGTGGGCGGTGAACTCTTTTCTCAAAAGCTGCAGCACTGAAATATTCACAGCAACAGTCCTTCTTTTCATTCCCGCATCATCCAGTTCCCTTAAGAACGCACAAGCTTCACGTAAAATGAGAAGTCCCAAGTCATAGATGAGATGATTTCTTTCTGCGATTTCAATAAACTCCAAAGGCGGGATCATGCCATAGTCAGGAATCCTGAATCTTGCCAACGCCTCAAATCCAATGATTTCTTCGGTATCCAGACTGATTTTAGGTTGAAAGTGCAGGAAAAGCCTGTCTCTGCTGTGGTCTTTTCCCTCCAGAAGCAGCCTGAGATTTCTCAAGATACTTCTTTCCCTTTCCGCATGTTCCTCCATTTTCTCATCAAAATAAGGAATGCTCTCCGCATCATGGTGCGTATTTTTTCCTGCGGCAATGGTCGCTGCTTTTAGGAGCGCCGCTGAGGTTCTGAAGTGTCCGATATCAGGCACAACGCCAATCTTCACCTGCAATCTGTCTCTTTCATCTTCGGCGGAGAAATCCCGTGAAAACAGTTCCTGGAGATTTCTGAGAAAATCTCGATTGCCTTCACGGCTGGTGGTTTCACAGAATATACCCAGATATTCTCCATCCAGGAAGAACAGCTCCTGGTCTATGCCCATTTGTGTCCGGATCCTCTCTGAAACTTCCTTTAGAAGAAGCTCCCCATATTCATGCCCATAGGTATGGCTAAGAATGGCAAGGTTTTCCAGATGAAGCAGAATGAAATCTTTCCCCTGTAGCCGATGATTGTGGATTTCTTTATTCACATACTCTCTGAAGAACTGCTCATTGGGAAGCCCTGTTCTTTCCTCATAATATGCAATCTCGTAAAGCTTTCCTCTCTTCTTGAATGCATAGTACAGTGTCCCAGTGACAATAAGAAAGATCACAATGAAAATGAGAACCCCGTAAAAGATGATCTTTTCCACTTCAAGATCCATCCCTCGAAGATCCCAGGCCAGTAGAAGAAGACCTTCCTCCTCCTTGGCCGCCACCGGAGTCACTGTGAGAAAAACAGGTATGCCCTTTATATCTGTTCTTCCCGTTCTGTAGGCTTCTGCCCGATTTGTCTGAAGAGAAAGATCGCCATACTTCTTTCCTATATAGGAAAGCTCACTGGAGGCCTGGACGGTCTCGTCCCGGTTTAATAGAAGCACTAGATAAGGTTCATGTTCTTTATAAATCTCGTCCAAAAGGGCTTGAGACTCAAACTGGGCCATGAAACCATTGATATTTTCTGCAAGTACCCCTAGCTGATAAAAGTATCCATCTGCTCTTCTGATATACACATATTTATAGTGAAGTTTTGATTCTGTATCCTGGCGGATGTTCTCCTCCATGTAGTAGTCTCCACTTTTTTGATATCTCTCCACTGGATGCCCCGGCGAAGGACTCCAGCCTACAAACTGTCCGTCCATACTGCTCACAAGAGTTCCTTCTAAATCATATAGATAGATGGCATCCAGCTGCAGTTTTTCTCCGAGAACCTTCAGATTCTCTTCATCCATGACTCCATCGTAAAACAGCACTGACTCCGCAGCAGCTCTCATTTTTTGACCGAGAATTTCTTTGAACATAAGGTAAGCTTCTGAATAGGTTTCTATGGTCGTCTTATAGCTTCTGGCAAGATTTTCCGAGGAGGTCTCAAAGGTCTCATACTGATTCTTGACGCGATTCTCCACAATCAGGTACGTGGCGGAAGTGAATAGAACAAACAGCAGCAGACAAGGCACCAGAAAATATAGAAAATGCAGTTTCTTTTTTCTATTCTTCCTCATATATTCACCAACTTCTTTTTTAAATTAATTAAATATTAATTTAAATTTATCAACAGAGCACTGGGTTGTCAATGAATATTATGAATGTTCTGTTTCAAGAAACAAAATAATCAAATATGAAAATTTAACATATTATTCTGTGAATAAAGAAATCACCCCCAGAATATGCTTCATTTAATCACGAAAATGGTTGATTTTCTAAAGCTTTCCTGCATATTATACATATATGAATAAAAACTCCAGACTAAATTTCAATTTCATCGACTATTTTTTTCAGTTTTATTTTAATTTTTTTAAAACTATATTTATATAGTTTAAACTGTGTCATGTATCTTCTCTATTCGACAAGGCTCCAAAGCATGCCAACTCTGATGCAATATAAAAGAGTATCCTCACTTAAAGATACTCTTTGTCTCTCGAACTCCGGGTCATAAAAAAAGAACCGACATATCAGACGGTTCCTTCTGCCATTCTCTATCTAAATAGAATTTTCTCATACAGGGCAATCCCCTTTAGCAGTACCTCTTCTCGAAAGTTGAAGGATTCATGATGAAGAGAATGGCTGTATCCTAGAGCATCGTTCCCCGTTCCTAGAAACATAAAGACACCGTCCATTTCTTCCTGATAAAAAGAAAAATCCTCTGCCAGCAACAGCGGGGAGAGGATGCTGTATTCCTCCTCTTTCAGCAGCTTACAAACTTCTTTCACAAGGCGGGGTGAATTTCTGACCTCTGGATAGAAGTCACGGATGGTCAGTGTGATCTTACAGGAAGAGATATACGCGATCCCGTCCACCAGCCTTCTAATCCCTTGTTTCATCTCCTCATAGGCCCCTTTATCAAAAGCCCTGATGGTTCCTTCAAGAAGAGCACTACCGGCAACGATATTCCTCGCGGTGCCTCCCGTGAACTTTCCGATATGAATGATTCCAGGGGACAAGGGCGCGATTCTTTTGGTCCTTATCTCTGAAACACCATTTAAAATGGCGCTGCCAGCCACTAAGGCATCCAGCCCCTCCTGAGGAAGTCCTGCATGGGCACTCTTTCCGAGAATCTCCACATCAAACTCTCCATTTCTTGCCATAAAGGGTCCGCTGCATAGACCAAAGATTCCTTCCGAAAGACCCGGATAAAGATGGAACCCATAAATCCGCTTCACCTTAAGTCTCTGAAGGATCCCTTCTTCCAGCACCACCTTCGCACCCCCAGGACCTTCTTCTGCTGGCTGAAAAAGCAGCACCACACTATAGTAAGGCTTTTCCTTCTCCTTTAGAAGCTTTGCAAAACCCAAGAGCATGGCCATATGGCCGTCATGACCGCAGGCATGCATCCTTCCTGGATGCTTGGACAGATAGTCCACATTGGTCTCTTCATGGACCGGCAGACCATCCATATCCGCCCGAAAAGCCACCGCCTCTTCCACTTCTCCCTCTATATGGACTACCCACCCAGTCTGAGCCACCGGGATGGGATCATAGGAGAGAGACACCAGAACCTCTTTCACGTAGCGGGAGGTCTTTGGCAGGTCAAAGCCCAATTCCGGAATCTCATGAAGATTCCGGCGTATTTTTTTCACAAAAATCAGCAGTTCATTCTGATCCATATCGTCCCTCCCAAGTACTCAAAATCTCTTCCATCACTAAGAAGAACCGATCCATTTCCTTCTTCTCCATAGTTAAAGCCGGAAGAAGGCGAAGAACCGTTCCCCCTGTAATATTTAGAAGAAGCTGCCTTTTCATTGCCTCCTCCCGGATGGTCTCCGAAGCCTCACCGACATCAAGCCCCACCATATATCCTCTTCCCCGGATTTCTTTGATTACCTCCGGATACCTTGTCTGAAGCGCTTTGAGCTTTTCCAGAAACAAGTCCATTTTAACCTTCAGCTTTTCTTGAAACTCCTTCTCCAGGATTTCCTCTAGAACCGCAGCACCTGCTGCACAGGCGAGAGGATTGCCGCCAAAGGTGGATCCGTGGTCTCCCGGACGAAGCACATGCTCTACTTTTTTTGAAAGAAGTAGCGCACCCAATGGCAGACCTCCCCCCAATCCCTTTGCCAGAGTCATGGCGTGGGGTGTAAGAGGCAAAGTCTCATATGCAAACAGTGTTCCTGTACGATAAAGCCCTGTCTGTACTTCATCTGCAAGAAGAAGTGCATCAAATTTCTCACTGAGTCTCTTCAGCTCCAGAGCAAAAGGCTCCTCCATTTCACGAAGGCCACCTTCCCCTTGAATCACTTCGAAAAAAATACCACAGGTATTCTGATCCACAGCGCTTCTCAGCCCATCCACATCATTGATCCTTACATGGGTAATGCCTTCCAGAGCTTCTCCGAAGGGCTCCCGATACGCTGGGGTCCCTGTGAGATTCATGGCCCCGTAGGTTCTGCCATGAAATCCTTTCTCCAGCGCCACAAACTTCACTTTATCCTTCCGAATGCTTCTGCCGTATTTTCTGGCAAGTTTCAGCATGGCCTCATTGGCTTCCGCTCCTGAATTCGCAAAAAACACTTTGCTTGCAAAACTGTTTTCTACAAGAAGTTTCGCAAGTGTCACTGCAGATGGGGCAGCAAAGTAATTGGAAAGATGAAGAAAATTCTCCATCTGCACTCTCATGGCCTCCAGCACTTTTTCATTTCTATGCCCCAGGGTATGCACTGCGATGCCGGAATAAAAATCCAGATATTCTTTGCCTTCCTGATCCGTCAGGATCATCCCTTCAGCCTTCACAATCTCAAGGGGGAGTCTTTTATAAATGGGCAGAATATATTTCCGGTCCTGGTCTAGAAGATTCATACCATCACCTCAAATCATCAAGAATTTTTGTCTTCTCCTTGGTTTTTTCATCCTTCTGTTTGATGATCCTTGCAGGAGACCCCGCCACAACACTCTCTTCCGGCACATCCTCCGTGACAATGGCCCCCGCTGCGACCACTGCATTTTTGCCGATCCTGACCCCCTCAAGAATTACTGCATTGGCTCCCACAAGAACGCCGTCTTCTATGATTACTGGCGTTTTTGAAGGAGGTTCCAGGACGCCCGCCACCACAGCACCAGCACCGATGTGACAATTTTTCCCTATGGTTCCCCGAGCTCCCACCACTGCATTCATATCCACCATGGTTCCTTCTCCTATGACTGCGCCGATGTTGATCACCGCCCCCATCATAATCACCGCCCCTTTTCCAATGACAGCATGTTCCCGGATATACGCTCCTGGTTCCACTCTGGCATCCACTTTCCTCAGGTCCAGAAGCGGAATGGCTGAGTTTCTTCTGTCATTCTCCAGCACCATCTCTTCGATTCTGTCCTGACAGTTCTGAAGAAACACATCCATGTCCCTGCTCTCTCCGAATAGAGTTCTGCTTCTTCCTTCACCAAAGACTTTCAATCCCGTAAAGTCGCTGTCCTCAAAATCTCCTTTCACATACAGCTTTACCGGAGTACTTTTCACTGCATTTTTTATATAGGCCGCAATGGCATAGGCATCTGTTAGTATCAATTCATTCATCTTACTCTTCCTTTCATCAGATCCTCCATGGTGTAATACCCTGGAGACCGATTCAGCATAAACTCTAAAGCCTGAACAGCTCCTTTTGCAAACAATTTTCTTGACTCTCCATGATGCTTTATCGTAAGCACCTCACTCTCCAGTGCAAACATCACTTCATGTTCTCCGACGATGGTGCCGCCACGGAGGGCATGGACACCAATCTCTCCACTTTTTCTAGGACTTGAACCGGACCTGCCATAAATAAGAGGTGACGCTCCCCTACCTGTTTCAATGGACTGAAGAAGCATCCTCGCTGTACCGCTGGGCGCATCCATTTTCTTCCTGTGATGACTTTCCACAAGTTCCACATCGGCATCCTTCCCCAAAAGCTCTGCAGCTTTCTCCAAAAGAATACCCATGACATAGACGCCCACACTAAAATTTCCACTATAGAACAGAGGAATCTTTTTTGACGCTTCCATGATGGCAAGGTGTTCTTCCTCATTTTGGCCTGTGGTCCCCATGACAAGAGGAATCTCATGACAGATACAGTACGAAAGAACCTCCGGCAGGGCTTCTGCTTTTGAAAAATCCAGGGCTCCATCCGCTGCCGATAGATCTTCAACGCTTTCCCCCTTCGTCACCGGAAGGATCTCCCATTTGGGATGAAGTTCTAAAAGCAGCTCTGTCAGTACTTTACCCATCTGTCCACTGGCGCCAAATAGTGCAATTTTCATCTGTCTCCCCTCCTTCTACACTACTTCATACTGCTTCAAAACCTCATAAAGCTCTTCCCTATGATGTGTTTCCAGCCCTACCAGAGGAAGTCTAAACTCTGGATTGCCAAATCCCATGAATGCCAGAGCTTCCTTCACAGGTACGGGGTTTGTTTCCATGAAGAGAGCCTCGATGAGTCTCTCTGCTTTTTTCTGAAGAGTCCTTGCTTCCTCTTTTTTACCCTCTAGAGATCCAGATACCAGAGTATGTGTAAGGCGAGGCATCACATTGGAGAGCACTGAAATGACTCCATGGGCACCTCTCTCCATGAACTCAGCAATCTCCGGATCATTGCCCGTGTAGATTCTAAATCCTTCGGGCACATTTCCTTTCAGCATCTCCACTCGTTGAGGCATTCCCGATGCTTCTTTCAGTCCTGTGATATTTGGGATCTTAGAAAGTGCGATGACGGTTTCCGGCAAAAGGTCCACGGACGTTCTTCCTGGAACGTTATAGAGGATCACTGGAAGAGACACTGCTTCTGCAATGGCCTCATAATGGGCATACAGTCCTCTTTGACTGGGTTTATTGTAATATGGTGTCACCACAAGAAGTCCGTCGGCACCAAGGGCTTCCGCATCCTTTGATAATAGAATGCTGTCACTGGTGCTGTTTGTTCCTGTACCCGCAATGACAGGCACTCTGCCCTTCACCGTCGTTAGGGCAAAATCCAGCAGACTCTTTTTCTCCTCTCTGGACAATGTCGGAGACTCTCCTGTGGTGCCTGAGATGATGATCGCATCTATGCTCTCTTCAATCTGCCAGTTTATGAGCCTCTCCAAGGTCACATAATCGATCTCTCCTCCTGAAAAAGGAGTAATAAGGGCTGTTCCTGCTCCAATAAATAAACTCATGATCTCTCCTCCCATACTATCTTCAGTATCTGCAGCGCGTTGGTGGCAGCGCCTTTTCTCACATTGTCCGCCACACACCAGAAATGGAGACTTTTTCCCATGCTTTCATCCTGCCTGAGCCGTCCCACCAGAACCTCGTCTCCTCCATTGGCGTCTTCCGCCACAGGATATCCATCTTCATAGAAAATTATCCCATCTGCTCTTTGAAAAGCTCTTTTTAAAACCTCAAGATCCAGATCTTTTTCACAAGTAACATTCACCGCTACGCTATGCCCATTTTCCACAGGCACCCGGACACAGGTCGCTGTAACCGGAAGCTTTGGCAGCTCCAGTATCTTTCTTGTTTCTTCTATCATCTTCACTTCTTCTTTGGTATACCCATCTGCAAGGAACTCATCAATTTGAGGAATGCAGTTTCCCGCAATGCTTCTTGGATAGAAAGAAGGTGCTTCCCCCTTCAGAGTTCTTTTCAGATCTTCCACACCCTTCTGCCCCGAACCGGATACTGCCTGGTAGGTGGTGTAGGAGACTCTCCTCAGTCCAAAGAGATCTTTCACTACTTTCAGAGGCAGAACCGACTGAATGGTGCTGCAGTTGGGATTGGCGATGAGAAGTTGTCCCATGGCCTCCTTCGGATTCACTTCAGGTACTACCAGGGGCACATCCTTTTCCATACGGAATGCGCTGGAGTTGTCGATGACCTGGATCCCCCTGTCTCTAAACAGCGGGGCAAAGGCTTTACTGATATCTCCTCCTGCGGAAAACAGTGCGTACTGAAATCTCTTCTCATCGATGGCTTCCTCTGTGAGTTCCTCCACTACAAGGATCCTCTCCCCACATGGAAGCTTTTTTCCTTTAGAAGCATGGGAAGAAAATAAAACCACTTCTCCCAGAGGCAGCCCCATGGAAGGAAGCACCTGAAGAAATGTCCTTCCCACCCTTCCCGTGGCACCAACAATGGCAATATTAAGCTTACTCAACATACATCACTCCTTCGGCGATCTTCACTGAGGGACCAGTGAGATGCACTTTCTCATCCAGGCTCACCCAAAGGTCTCCACCTGGCACCCTTATTGAAATATTCTTTGGAAAGCCCTCCACAAGGTTTGCCATGTAGGCGGAAGCCATGGCCCCGGTACCGCAGGATAAAGTGAACCCCACACCCCGCTCATAGGTTCTCACATGGAGACCTGCCTCTCCTGTGCTCTTCACAAAATTCACGTTGATTCTTTCCGGGAAAAGTTCATGATGGCAAAGCTCTTTGGCCTCTTCTTCTGACACCTCTTTGTCTGTAAAGACCACTCCATGGAGCGTGCCCAGAAAAAGTGCATAGAGCTCATAGTCGTTTCCGCGAACTGTTAAGGACCTTGCCTCACCAAGTCTGATTTTCTCGACGGCATGAGGATAGAAGAGCCTTTCTAATGGCAGTTCCATGGAAACTGTTATATTCTCATAGGAACTCCCCATTTGGACTGACATTTCTCCACCGAGGGTTTCCACGGTGAAGGATCTTTTCCTTTCCAGCCCCTCCTCGTGAACAAATCGCGCAAAGCACCGTAATCCATTGCCGCACATAGGCGCTTCGCTTCCATCCTGATTGTAGTACTGCATTCTCATGTCCTGGGTCTTGGAATAACTGGCTACAATGAGCCCATCTGCGCCAATCCCATAGTTTCTGTGACACATCTTCCTAGCCAGGGCACTATAGTCTTCCCCATAGGTGTCTTCCTCCTTCAGAAGGATGAAATCATTACCTGTACCGTGATATTTGACAAATCTCATAATAAAATCCCCCTATAGATGAAAGGCATCCGCGATGAGCTGAACCGCCTGGTCTTTGTACTTCTTTTCCAAAGTGTAGGAGATGGAGATCTCTGAAGTGGTGACCTGAAGAAAAGTGATGGCATTTTCCGAGAACAGTTCAAAGAGCCTTGCCGCCACACCACTCTGAGTTCTCATGCCGGAACCCACCACCGAGAGCTTCAGGATATCCGCCCGAATGGAGAGCTCCACCCCCTCCATGGAGGAGAGAAGTTCTGTCAGAAGGGTTCTGACCACGGGCTCTTCTTCCGCTGATGCCGTAAAGGACACCGAAACGCTCCCATCAGGTAAAGGACTCTGAGAGATCATATCCACATTGATCTCCTCCTTGGCCAGTTTACTGAAAATCTTTGCAGTATTTTCACTGACATTTTTTAATGGATGGATGGTCACCATCATGATATTTTCCAGCACCGATACTCCGGTGATGCTTCGTTCTTCCACACTATTCTCTCCTTCTTGTATCACTGTTCCGGGCTTTCCTTCGGAAGAGCTTCCCACATAAAGCCTGACGCCATAATGATGAGCAATATCCACAGACCTTGGTTCCATGACCTTGGCCCCGAGAAAAGCCATTTCTTTCATTTCCTCATAGGTGATGCTGGCAAGCCTTCTGGCCTTGGGATAGATTCTGGGATCCACACCATAGATGCCATCCACATCTGTATATATTTCACAGGGACAGGAGAGCTTGGCTGCCAGGGCCACCGCCGTGGTATCCGATCCTCCTCGCCCGAGGGTGGTGATTTCGCCTTCCCGGTTATATCCCTGAAACCCTGCCACCACTACTACCTTTCCTTGAGACAGGTGCTTTTCAATGACTCCTATGTCTATGTCTTTGATCTTGTTTCTTGTATGAAGACCCTCCGTCAGAATTCCAGCCTGGTATCCCGTAAGAGATACCGCTTCTTGTCCTTCTGCTTCAAGAATCATGGTGAGCAGGGCGATGGAGACCTGCTCCCCTGTGGAGAGCATCATATCCATTTCTCTTTTGGATGGATTCTGTGCAGCTTCCCGGGCCATGGACAGCAGTGCATTGGTGGTTTTGCCCATGGCGGACACCACCACCACAAGCTCTTCCCCAGAAATACTTCGATTACGAAGATATCTGGCAATGGTTTTCATTTTTTCTATATCGGCTACAGAAGAGCCGCCAAATTTAACAACAGATCGCATACCATGCCTCCTACAGATCATTTCTAATGAGGTCTTCATAGGTTTCCCGCCGGACCACAAGCCTGGAGCCTCCATCTTTGACAAATACCACTGGAGGCTTTGTCAGCCTGTTGTAGTTTGAAGCCATGGAGTAGTGATAAGCCCCTGTGGAGAACACCGCCAGGAGTTCTCCAGGCCTTGGAAGAGGGAGCCGAACCTCCTTCACGAGAATATCTCCGGACTCGCAGGCCTTCCCTGTGACACGGAAAGTATCAGATTGCGGATCCATCATGCGCCCCGTGAGCTTTGCGGTGTATCTGGCATCATAGAGAGCCGTGCGGATATGGTCTGCCATGCTGCCGTCCACAAACACATAGTGCATCCCGCCAAAGGTTTTCTTCACACTGCCCACCTCATAGAGTGTAATCCCTGCAGTGGCTGTGATGGCTCTTCCCGGTTCAATCATAATCTTCACCGGCAGAAGATTTTCTTTCTCCAGCAAGGTATACAGCTGCGCCAAAAGCTTTTCAAACAGCTTATTCAGATTAAGAGGCTCATCTCCCTGCACATAATGTACGCCAAATCCTCCACCAAGATTCAGCTCTCTCACCTGAACGCCTTTTTCCGAAAGAGTTCTCATGTACTCCACCATGGTCTTTGCAGCTTTCAGAAAAGACTCTTCTTCAAAGATCTGAGAACCGATATGACAGTGGAGACCCCGAAAATCAAAACGACGATCAGATGCCATCTTCTTTATGAAATCTGCGGTTGCTTCATCAAAAATACTGAGACCAAACTTGCTGTCGTTTTTTGTGGTGCTGATGTATTCGTGGGTATGCGCTTCAATCCCCGGATTTACACGAAGCAGGATTCTTTGAGGTCTTCTATCTCCTTTTAGGAGCAGTGCGATTCTCTGAAACTCCAGCTCATGGTCCACAATGAAGGTGCCGATGCCTTCCTTCAGGGCATAGGCAATTTCCTCCGGAGATTTGTTGTTTCCATGGAAATAGATCCTCTCCCTTGGAAAATCCTCCTTTGCAGCCGTATAGAGTTCTCCTCCTGACACCACATCCAATGAAAGACCTGAGTCTTTGAGAAGCCGCACCATGGCACGGTTCATAAAGGCTTTCGAGGCATAGATTACCTCTGTGTCCAGCCTCTCATGCCGAAAAGACTCCTGAAAAAGGCGCATATTTTCTGTCAGCGCTTGTTCATCCATGACATAGAGGGGGGTCCCGTAGGTTTCTTTCAGCTCCTCCATGGATACGCCACCCATATAGAACTGGTTATTTCTGATTTCCTGTGTACCAAAAAGCTGCATCGTTTTTCCTCCTAAAAATAAAATGACCGTGAGCGAATGCTCACGGTCACGAAAAAACCTGCAATCGCCCTGCCTTGTGAATGCGCACTTCCAAACCATTGGGCAACGGTAGGGAAACAGTCCCATACTTCTTCAGCATGGACCCAGTACAGTGTACTTCGGCGTCAGCCCCTTTCCCGGATCTTCCGGTACTCTTGACATGACGCAGCCTCAATTCACAGAGCTTCTAAATTAAATTATTGTTATCTTACCTGTATTTATGCAAACTGTCAAAGAAAAATGCACTTTTTTCTGCATAATTATGAATTTGCTAAATTGTCTTTCAATGTGTAGCCATGTAAACAATTATATGCGTGAAAAACTTTCAGAAAATACAATACAAGTGTACATGAATTCCGTATACTGTTGTTATGTACTATTCCCTCGTGGCCTATTTGCAGAAATGTGGATTCTGAACATAAAGATTGAAAGGATGATGCCCTATGAGTCTACTCCTCACGCCCCTCCCCACTCTAAAATTCACCCTGAAGAACAGGCTGACACTGCCGCCCATGGCCACGGCCAAGGCGAAGGCCGATGGTTCCATGAGTGAAGAGATTCTTGCCTATTATGACGAAAAAACACAAGATCAGAACCTGGGGCTTGTGATCGTGGAGCACAGCTTCATTTCTGAAGAAGGCCGTGCCAATAAAAATCAGCTTTCCGCCTCCAAGGACCATCATGTGGAAGGTCTAAGAGCACTTTCGGATCTTCTTAGAAAAAATGGAGCTTTCTCCTGCCTTCAGATCAATCATGCCGGGATGTATGCAAGACCCAGCGACGCATCTGTGGTGCCCTTTGGGGTATCCAGTCATCCGGAGAAGGAAGTGCGGGTGATGACGGATGAAGACATAAAGAAAGTGATTTCAGATTTCAGTGCTGCTGCCAGAAGAGCAAAAGAAGCCGGATTTGATGCAGTGGAAATCCATTCCGCCCACGGATATCTTCTCAATCAGTTCTACTCTCCTCTGACCAATAAAAGAACCGATGCCTTTGGCGGATCTCTTGAAAACAGGAGAAGGATCCACCGGGAAGTGCTGAGGGCTGTCCGCGAGGCTGTTGGAGAATCCTACCCCGTCTTTCTAAGGCTGGGGGCTTCTGATTATCAGGAAGGTGGCACAACACTCCTAGACTCTGTGGAAACCGCGAAGATTCTGGAAGCAGAGGGACTGGATCTTCTGGATGTCTCTGGAGGGTTTGCAGGATACACCAATCCCCATGAAAACACACAAGGTTATTTCCGTGACCTTACCGGAGAGCTGAAAAAGCATATCCGAATTCCTGTACTTCTGACGGGAGGGATCACCGATCTTTATGCTGCTGAAGAACTCCTTTTAAAAGGAGAATCCGATCTCATCGGTATCGGTAGAGCCATCTACAAGGATTCTGGGTTCTTAAGAAAAGAGCTGGAACGTTTAAGGAGCTGATGAATTGACTGAGGGTAAAAATCTATATAAACCAAAGGAACGTCTTCTAAAAAACGGAGAACTCCTGACCATCCGAACACCTGAAGCACAAGATGCAAAGAGTATGATCTCCTACCTGAACCAAGTGGGGGGAGAAAGCGACAATCTGCTTTTTGGCGAAAATGAGTTTCCACTGACGGTGGAGCAGGAAACTTCCTATCTCAAGAGCCTTGAAAGCCAGTCCGGTACACTGATGCTCCTGGGCCTTTTGGATTCTGAGATTGTTTCCGTGGCACAGATCAGCAGCTTACCAAGAAAAAGAATTGCTCATAATGCCGAGATTGCCCTCTCTGTGAAAAAAGCCCATTGGCAGAAAGGTATAGGCCGTCATGTGATGGAAGAGCTTCTCACCTTTGCAAAAAACTCAGGCACCATCCGCACTGTGAGCCTTGGCGTCAAAGCAGACAACGAAACCGCCATTCGTCTTTATGAGAAGCTGGGGTTTGAGAAGATCGGTGTCCATAAAGACTATTTCCTCATACGGGGTGAATACTTCGATGAACTGCTCATGGATCTTCGCATTTCGGAGTAGTGGAAAAAAAGCGCTAAATGATTGAAAAGAAAGAAGCTTATCCATCTCACTTGGATAAGCTTCTTTCTTATGATGACCAATCCGTTAAATAAATCTATTTAACAATCAAAACCATAAGATCATTGACATTAGTGCCAGTTGGACCAGTTTTAATGAGTCCACCTGCCCTTTCCAGAGCGTGGTAACTGTCGTTATTATCTAGAAAGATTTCAAGTGGTATCCCTGAATCTCTAATTTTTCCTGTGGTTTCTCCATCCACCATGCCTCCAGCTGCATCAGTAGGACCGTCCGTTCCATCAGAACCAACAGAGAAGAACAGTGTATCTTTCAGCCCTTCGATTCCTTGTGCACATGAAAGAGCAAGCTCCTGATTTCTTCCTCCAAGCCCATTCCCTTTGACTTTAACAATGGTCTCTCCACCCGCAATGATGGCGCATGGTGCTTTAAAGGAAGATGATCCATTTCTGATTTCTCTCGCCATTGCACTGAAAAATCGCCCCACCTCTCTCGCTTCGCAATCAATAGTAGATGAAAGAAGGTATGGAGTATAGCCCTTTTTGGATGCTGCTTCTTCAGCAGCTCTGCAAAGAGCTGTGACACTTCCAGCAATGACCGTTTCACAGTTTCTGATATCTTTTGGTGTCTCAATTTTTAAGACATCAATTATGTGTGGCTCAACCATGATCTGATACCGCTTGATAATTTCCAATGATTCAGCACTTGTCGAAGAGTCTTTATACGCAGGACCAGAAGCGATTGCGTCTAGTCGATCTCCGATAACATCTGAAAGTACAATAGACAATATATTGGTATTACTGCAGTGCTCAGCAAACTTTCCGCCTTTAACTTTTGAAAGGTGCTTACGAACTGTGTTTATTTCTACGATATCCGCTCCGCTTTTCAAAAGCTGATCGGTGATATCCATGATTTCTTCCAGTTCCACACCCTCCATCGGAAGCTCAAAAAGTGCAGATCCTCCTCCTGAGACAAGGAAAACTACATGGTCTTCCTCACCCAGTTTCTCAGTGACTTCAAGAACTTTTTTCGTCCCTATGACCGAATTATGATCTACGATGGGATGTCCAGCTTCCACAATTTCAAGATTTCCAATAGTTCCTTTGGCATGTCCATATTTTGTAATGACCACCCCGCCGGTTACCTGTTCTTCAAGAATTCCATAAGCTGCTTCGGCCATATTGAATGCCGCTTTACCAATAGCAATGATTACGACTTTCCCACCAAAAACTCTACCCTCAAGTGCACTGATTACTGCCTCATCAGGTTTCACACTTTGAATCGACTGATCAATGATGCTTCTTGCATCTTTGCTTATATTCATCTCTTTTCTCCTTAGGAAATAAGACCTAGATTCAGGAGAATCTCCTTAATCTCGTCCATTTTATCTTCAGTACAGTGCTGAATTGGTTTGACTGGATGACCGATATTAAGCCCCATTAGATTTAGACAGTCTTTCATAACTACTGGAAAACTGCCATAATCATAAGTATCTCTTAAAGGGATCAAATCATATTGAGCCTTGAGTGATCCTTCCAGATCTCCAGATGCAAACTTCTCATAAATATCAGATACAAGTGCAGGCGCTACATTTGCAGTTCCAGCCACACACCCAGCACCACCGTATGCAAGGGTTGCATAGATATAGTAATCTGAACCTGCAAGCACTTTAAAGTTCTCTATGTCTTTTGTCGCATCAATAAATTTGATTGTTTGCGCAAAATCCAGTGATGTGTTCTTTATTCCTATAATATTATCAATTTGAGCAAGTCTTCTAACGAGTTTTACCGAAATATTGTTTGCTGTTTTTCCTGGATTATTATAGAGAAGGACAGGCAGTTTAGTGCTCTCTGCGATTTCTCTGAAATGGTCATATAGTTCCTGATCGGAGAGTTTTATAAACATTGGGGTAAGCAATGTTACAGCATCAGCTCCTGCTTCTTCCGCCTGCTTAACGAGTCTGATACAAGCCTTTGTTGTAATCTCACCTACACCTGCATAGACCGGAACTCTACCATTAACATGTCTGACCGTAATTTCAATTGCCTTTCTCTGATTCTCTTCATCCATGGCATAAAACTCACCATTGCTGCCCATTACGAATATACCATGGACACCCCCAGCAAGAACATGGTCTATCACTCTGATCAGCCCTTGCTCGTCTATATTCTCATCTTCATCAATTGGTGTCACAATTGGTGGAATTACACCTTTTAAATCATTAATATCCAAAATATTTCCCCCTAAATCTTTTTATCTTATGTAATTGGCGCAGGATTAAAGAGACAGATGGCATTTTCAATGCCCAGCTTGTCTGCACAACATTTTTCTCTGCCAGATGCTATATCCAATATCAGACGGAATATTTCCCAACCCTTATCTTCAATTGTCGACTCTCCTGTGGCAATAGTGCCAGCATTAACATCAATCAGATCAAACCACTTTTCCTTCAGCTCATTTCTAGTGGAGACCTTTATCACCGGAACCATTTTGAGTCCATAAGGTGTTCCTCGTCCAGTTGTAAATACCTGAAGAGTTATGCCTGATGCCATCTGAAGCGTTCCACAAACAAAGTCGCTGGCAGGTGTTGCAGCAAAAATCAAACCATTTTTTCTTACCTTCTGTCCTGGACCAAGCACATCCGAAATAGCACTATTGCCCGATTTCGCAATAGAACCCAGTGACTTCTCCACAATATTAGCAAGCCCGCCCTTCTTATTGCCCGGTGTCGGATTTGCATCCCGATCCACATGTCCTAGGTCGAGATATTCATCATACCAGGCCATTTCTTCTCGAATCTGTTCAGCAATTTCTACAGTTTCTGCTCTAGGTGTCAGAAGATGTACTCCATCTCTGACTTCCGTGACTTCAGAGAAAAGAACTGTTGCACCGCAACGCACAAGAAGATCTGATGCATAACCTACTGCAGGATTTGCTGTAACACCCGAAAACGCATCACTTCCTCCACATTGCAGACCAATGACCAGCTCCTTCGCATCACAGACTTCTCTTTTTCTGCTATTAAGTCTTTTTAGGATCTCTTCACCTTTATCAACAATTTCTCTCACCATTGCATGGAAACCATGAAGTTCCTGAAGCATGACGTAATTATTGTCCTTGAGATCCATAAATACTCTTTCAGGAATCATCTTCTCACAACCAAGCCCAACATACAGCATCTCACCACCGAAGTTGGGATGCTCGGACAGATTCTTGATTGTCCTTATGGGTATCTCTGCATTTTTTGCGGATATCGCCACTCCACAGCCATAGTTATGATTGATTGGCATAATACCATCAACATTCGGATAGTCTGCGAGTTTCTTCTCCAGTTCTTTCACAGCGATATTCAGAACTCCTTCAACGCATTGCACACTAGTAGTGATTCCAAGCATATTTTTAGTCCCTACACTGCCATTTGGATTTCTGTATCCAAGAAATGTGTACCCTTCCAGTGGTGGAAGCTTTTCAGGCACAGCTGTTGCAAGCTTTAAATCTTCAAGCCTCGGTGGCGTAGGAAGATTCAGTCTGTGTTCTGTAATCCAGCTGCCTTTATCGATGTCCATATTCGCATATCCGATGATTTCGTTATAACGAATGACTGGATCACCTGCTTTTAAATCATTTAGATTCATTTTGTGACTCTGAGGGATATCTTCTTGCACTTCTATTCCTTCAATGATATCACCCTTATTTAGCCCCTCTGAAGATACAACAATCATAACATTGTCCTGGGGGTGTACTTTTACAAGACTTTTGTTAGAGATTTCTTTCATGATATTCACCATCCTTTTAAGATAAGCTATCCAATGGTATATTCACCATCGGATAGCTCTTCACATTTGTATTACTTTCTCAGTATCGTATTGGCAAGCTTTTCGTAATACTTCACAATCGCACCGTGATCATCTTTCTCGAATCCATCTTCTTTCAAGTTCTGCAGAATCCCCATGGCTTGGATGGTCATAGGAACTGGAGAACTCACCGATTGTGCAGCATTGATGGCATTATTCAGGTCTTTGATATGAAGTTCTATTCTAAATCCAGGATCAAATTTCCTGGCCAGCATAAGTGGTGCTTTAGCATCCATTACAGTGGATCCCGCAAGACCTCCCCTGATGGCCTCATAGACTCTCTCCGGATTTGCACCTGCTTTCTGTGCAAAGATCAAAGCTTCAGCAACTGCAGAAATGTTCAAGGCTACCACAATCTGATTTGCCAGCTTTGCGATATTTCCTGCGCCAAGTTCACCAACGTAGGTTACAGATCCAGCCATGGTCATCAACATACCATAATACGCATCAAAATCTTCTCTATTTCCACCTACCATCACTGATAGAGTTCCATCGATTGCTTTCGGCTCTCCACCGCTGACTGGCGCATCCATCATCCTGATGCCCTTTTCAAGAAGTGAAGCCCCAATGGCCTTGCTTTCTGTCGGGTCAATAGAACTCATGTCTATCAGGATCGATCCTGATTTTGCAGCCTCAATGATTCCATTTTCCCCAAGGGCAACCGCTCTGACATGCGGTGAATTGGGTAACATGGTTATAATCACACTGCATTCCTCTGCTACTTCTTTAGTATTGTAGGCGGCTTTGGCACCAAGTTCTGCCAACTCATCCAGTGCTGCCTGATTGAAGTCGTAGACTACAAGATCATACCCTGCCTTTACAAGATTCTTACTCATGGGTTTCCCCATGATTCCTAGACCAATAAATCCAATTTTCATAAATATACTTCTCCTTCATTCAGACTTCTACAACTGCCTTTATGCATCGGCATAGGCACGTAAAATAGTATCTCTACAATAAATCTCATTCTCTACAGTCGTATTCTCCAGCGTAGCATAGATATACGGCTTCTCCTTCTTGATGAAGCTCATGATCCTCGCGTAGTCCATCTCACCCGTACCTGCACCTACGGACTTCAGCCCATGTCCTTCATTCACCCTGATATAATCCTTCAGGTGAATCATGGCAATATCTGGTGCCAGCAGTTCAATGGCTTCATGGATCACTTCATCTCTTCTGTCCACATTATCAAGCTCCAGTAAGTTCACCGGATCAAATATGACTTTCAGATTATGAGAGCCAATTTCATCCAACACCTGTCTGCAGCGTTTTGAACTCCACACAATGTGCCTGACGACTGGTTCGATCGCAATAGTCACTCCATACTGCTCCGCACATTTGACGATGGGTCTGAAATTTTTGAGGAAAGTGGAGAACGCCTTGTCGGTTCTGCATTCTTCCGAAAACTTATACTCTATATTGGGTGCTCCAGTTTCCGTGCCGACTATACCACACCCTAGAAGGGATGCAAATCGGATATGTGCGTAGTAGCTTTCAATGGAATTCCTAATGACTTCATCACTTGGATGTGCAAGATTCAGGTAGTTCCCCAATACCGCGATATCCAATCCGTTTCGTTCAAATAGTTTTTTTAGATAACTTGCATAACCTGGTGTCAAAGATGAGGGGGTGCAAGGCAAATTCTCAAGCACTTTTCTAAGAGCCAGATGGACGCAGGAAAATCCACTTTCTTTCACTCTGGGCAGCAGATTCTCTATGGGTAATTTGTGTGAATCGTGCAGTCTTAATCCCAGTTGAATCATTCCCGTCTCCATCAGTTCACTCTTAGCAGCTGTTCACTGACAGCCATCATACATGCAGCAGTACCATGCTGATTATCATCCATCTGTTTTTCTCTCAAGTAATACTCAGGCGTCCCGTCCCTGTCTTCCCGGTTGTCCGGTCCAGGTCCCAATCCGGCACTGGCACAGATCCCCTTTAAGGTAAGTACTCCTTCTTCACGGGTCAGATATCTGTTCTTAATGCCATCCAGAATGCTGCTGCCGATTTGTCCATACTTCCCTTCAAGAAGTCCCAACCTTGAGGCCTTCATGAAAGCATAGGCCATCATGGCACTACCTGAAGTTTCATGATAATTGTCCTGAAGGTCTTTCCTGTCAACGATCTGATGAAACATATTTACATCTGTATCCAAGTAGTTCAGCATATACCGAGAAGCATCTCCCAGAATCAATTTCAGTTCTTCTGCTCTGTCGCTTTCTTTGCATGAAATCTCATAAGTGTCTACCAAGGCCATGAAGAACCACCCCACTGCTCTTAGCCATACTACCTGACTTTGCCCTGTAGTTTCATCGGACCAATCCGAGAGTCTGGAACAGTCATTGGCATGGGTATATAGCTTCAACTCATTGTTCCATAATAATTTATGCGCATTTTGGAACTGATCAAAAATATCGTCCCAGGTATTCTCATGGAACTCGATGAGTGATTGGGCATAAAACGGCATAATCATGTATAAGCCATCCAGCCAAACCTGATGAGGATAAATATCCTTATGCCAGAAGTTCCCTGTCTCTGTTCTTGGGTATCCTTCCAGCATTCTGTATGCTTCCTCTATTCCTAACAGATATCTGGAATCTTTTGTTATCTCATGTAGAATCCTAAAAGTCTTTCCAAAGCTCACCTTGTCTGAGTTCTTCTCCCCGTTGTACCAGTTGTCTATGGTACCATCTTCTTTAAGTAAGTAAGAACCTGATTTGAGAATATAATCATTCCACTTGGTTTCCCCAGTGGCATCTGCAAGTTTCTTAAACCCTATCATACAGATATCATTTTTATAGTTCCAAGGTTTCGCTTTCAGAAAAAGCGACAGTTTATTTTCCGCATATTGTTCAAAGTACTCTAACCACATAATTATCTCCTTCAATCTATATCTATAATCCCGCAAAATCCGCAACTAAAGAAATTGTGTCAATTGCATCATGAACCGTCACGTATTTTTCCGGATAGAACTTTCCATCCTCCAGCTGCATAAAGCCAAAATATAATGCTCTATAAATGTTTGTTCCGAAATTCGGCTTTATTCTATCTATATCTCCACAAACCGGCATTGTACTCGAGGCATTTTTATAGCTGGCTCCACAAGCCTGCATTGCTATTGAGGCCAATTCCTGCCTGGTAATGAACTGTCCCCTGGCATACTGACAGTCCTCATCGCTTGGCAAAAACCCCCTTGACTTTGCAAATGAATAAATCTCCTCGCCCTGTACTGGCTGAGTACGTCTATCAGAAAACAGGCCATAAAGAATCCTCATGAGTTGATCCTTTGTGATTAACTTCTGGAAATCAGTGATCTCAGTTCTTTCCAGTCCTCCACGGCACCTCACTCTGGCAATTGTCAGTGTTTCCCCTCCTTGGTCCAGCACTATGTATGGGATACTCGACTCCAAATAACCAAAGTCATCTTTTACGGTTACCTTCAGAAATCTGATATCATGTGGTACTATCACCTCCTGATGATCAGAAAAATACTGCCAATGAATCCCATCATTAGAGGACTCCCATATAAATTGAAAATTCTGACTTTCTTTCGTGTGTTTCACTCCAGCACGAACCTCATCTCCAGCAATTGGAACACCTTGGATCCAGACATATTCAGGTCTGGGGTACATTGTGCCATTAATGCTCAAATTCTCAATATGGGGGTTTTTCCAGTTTCTGCTATATATACTCTGTTTTGCACCAGTGATGTGAATATTCTTAAGCACTAGGCCTACAATGGGAACTTCTTCGAAGGCTTCCAAAAAAATGCCATAGTCACCACCTGAAGATGTCAGGTTTTCAATGGATATATTCCGGAAAACAGGATAGAAGCTACCTTTGTGGCCATCTTCATAAAGCATTGTTCCATGTATCGCCGCACCAGATACAGTTTTGATGGTAGTATCAGCAAAGATGATTTCCTCAACGAATCCGCCTCTCTTAGCATTGGTCTTGAGACGCAGTGCATAGGTAAGGTTAGGACTTGTAAACTCATTGCCAATAGCAAGCACCTTGCGGATGCCTCCGCTCATCTCACTACCCAGGGCAATGCCACCATGGCCATTTGAAAAGAGATTATGCTCAATCAGCACATTCTCGCAGGGCACATTAATCTCCCGACCATCTCTATCTCTTCCAGACTTCAGACTGATGCAGTCATCACCGGTATCAAACGTACAATTCTTGATCCAAACACCATTACAACTTTCAGGATCGCATCCGTCATTGTTGGGTCCAAAGGATTCAATTCGCACTCCATCAATAATTACACTCCTACATAGAACAGGATTGATCACCCACATGGGGCTGTTTATTATGCGAACACCCTCGATAAGAATTCTTTCACTTCGGATGACTTGGATAAAGCTTGGTCTCAGATAATGTCCAGCTCCAAAGACTCTATCTCGGACAGATACACCCATCTCATTCATCAGCCTCAGAGCATTCCGGTCCTCACGCTGAAGATCCGCTTTATCCAGAGACCAGGTGTTCTCAACCTGATGATGCCAGTTCCACCAATGGCCGCTGTCAGCGCCACCATCGATGATTCCATGGCCAGAAATTGAAATGTCATGAACAGAATCTGCATAGATTAGGGGGCTGAAATTCATGCAAGGTGTAGCCTCCCAGTGAGAATAGACCAAAGGATAGTTTCTCTCAATATCCGCTGTCGTAAACCTCAAAACCGTATCTTCACTGGAAAGGCACAGTTCAACCTTGCTCTTCATACTTAGCGCACCAGTGTAAAACACACCGGACGGTAATACCAGCTGGCCTCCTCCCCGTTCTGAAATAGACTCCATGGCACTCTGCAGTTTGACGGTCTGAATCTCCGCTTCACTTGGATATATGGCGAAATCTGACGCTTCATACACACAGGTTGGAATTTCAGGGTGTGCTATAGTTTCCAGAATTTTATTGCGTAAAAAAAACTTATCCATCTATACTCCTCCCTTGAAAGCAAATCCGATATACCACCGGAATCAACATAGACTTAACTGATGAATCACCATTCATTCAGCACCATACATGACTGGACGGCAAAAACCCGAAAGACCACT
This sequence comes from Proteiniclasticum ruminis DSM 24773, assembly GCF_000701905.1. Taxonomy (GTDB): domain Bacteria; phylum Bacillota; class Clostridia; order Clostridiales; family Clostridiaceae; genus Proteiniclasticum; species Proteiniclasticum ruminis. The sequence continues at coordinate 678,287 of NZ_JNKC01000001.1, forward strand.
TTGTAAGATATAATCTATTTTCAGTTGATATTAATAATACTAAATAGTGTCTTTAATCATCATTGATATCTTCAGATTCTCCTACGGAAACGGCTTTGGCGATTTTACTCTTCTTTAGATGATTGGATATAAGCGGCCAGACCACGGAGAAAACCGCTAGAAGAAGTAGGATCAATGAGATAGGTCTTGTGAAGAAATCTGAATAGCTACCATGTGAATAACTGATTCCTTGTCTGAAATACCGCTCTAGTTTTCCAGATAGAATGAACGCAAGGACAAACGGCGAAAGCGGAAGACCTGCAACATTCATAAAGATCGCCAGCAAGCAAAGCCCCAGCATCACATACACATTAAACATCGTATTGGAAATTCCAAACCCACCGATATAGCAGATAACAAGGATTACGGAGTAGAGGTAATGATAGGGAATCTTGAGGATATATGGAAACCATCTCTTGAAGATCATCTGTATCGCAAAGGTAATAATCGCTGAGACAATTACACATACAAAGATCAGCATGGTCAGTTCTGGTTTTTCAGACATAAACAGCGGCCCTGCCTGTAATCCATGGATGGTGAGTCCTGAGATCAGCATCGCAGTGATTCCATCACCAGGAATACCCAGCGCCATCATCGGGATTAACGCACCACCAATAGATGCATTATTGGCTGTTTCAGATGCCCAGACACCCGCAGGATTACCTTTACCGAAGCTGTCAGGGTCCTTACTGGAGCTCTTGGCGTAACCGTAGGCAACCATATTTGAAATACCCGATCCCATACCTGGTAGAAAGCCTATCCAGAGTCCGGATAAAAATGAGATTATGATTGTCTTTATATTGGTGAAGATATCCTTGAATGAGATCCCCCAGCCTTTAATTTCACCCGCATCAATTTCAGGCATCTTCGCCTGCCCTTTGGCTGCATCACGGATGATCTGGCACATGGCAAACATTCCAAGCATCTGGGCAACAGTGCTTATGCCTGCTCCGAAGTATGGATTCCCAAAAGTGAACCTTGTTGCACCGTTAATGGGATCCATGCCAATGCTGCCGATAAGCAAGCCGATTCCAGCTGCCATGATTCCTTTGAAAATGATCCCTTTGGACAAAGATGCGATCAATGTGATGGCACAAAGACAAAGCGAGAAGTATTCCCAGGGTCCCAAGTGCAGGGCAAATTCAGCTATGATCGGGGAAAGAAAAGTCGCAATGATTACAGAACCCAAAGTTCCTATGAAGGAAGCTACAATACCAATGGCCAGCGCTTTTCCAGCCTTGCCCTGCTGGGTCATGGGGAAACCGTCAAAGCAGGTGGCAATGGCAGAAGATGATCCTGGTATACCGATAAGAACTGCAGATATAAACGTTCCCGATACACCACCAATCCACATAGCCAACAGAATGATAAAGGAGGTTTCTGTTGACAATCCAAATGTTATTGGTAACAGTAATGCAATTCCAAGTGTAGCTGATAATCCGGGAATTGCACCAAAGATGATTCCTAAGGTCACAACACCAATGATCAAAATCAAATTAATTGGCTGTAGACATAAAAGCAGAGCTGATAAAAAATATTCCATTATTCCTCCTCCTTATCCAAAGATAATGCCTTCAGGCAGTTTAATTTTGAAACCATAAATGAACATCGCATATAATCCGAACGTGACGAGTAGAGAAATAATGACGGCGGAGAGTCTGCTGACTTTGTTCTCCCCTTTCAGATTATAGATAAACGTATAGGTTGCCACCGGCGCAGTGAGTAAGAATCCGAACAACCCCATAGCTATGCCAAATATGACAAGCAGCAGGTAGCTCACTGTGATCTTTCTCACTCCACCCTTAGGGAAATATGGCTTCTCCTTTATCTTTCTGTCCATATAGCCCCTGATGATCAAGCCGATAGAACTTCCGCATATTAAGATAATGGCAAATATGGGCATTAATCTCGGACCTGGCTCAAGTAGATTCGGGATATCTTTAACTTGTGTGAAGGTTAAGAACAGAAATAGTACTGACACAACAACGCCCGTTAACCCGGTGACTGTATCTCTTCTCATGAAAACTCCTTTCAATCAACATCCCAGAGCATAGCCCTGGGACGCTTCATATGTATACCTATTTTCTGACGTTGATACCCATGACATCTGCAATTTCAAAAATCTTATCATATTCACTTTGACGGATCACCTTAGAATCCTCCAGATTATGCCATTCTGGAATATGACCGATGTTCTTGATGGACTCAAAAGTCTTTTCATCCTCATAAACTTTCTTCATGGCACTGTTCATTTCTTCCACCATCTTCTGATCCATGCCAGCAGGTCCCAGTAGGTAGTGGTAAACACCCCAGTATATTTCTTCAAATCCTTGTTCCTGAGTAGTTTTGTAGTTCTCAGGAAGTGTATCATCAAAATCAGCGATTACTTTTCCATCTGCGGCAATGGTAGCAATAACCTTAAGCTTATTCGCTTTTTCATATTCTCTAGCGTTTCCGATTCCTACAAATCCAACATCAATGAATCCACCGGATAAGCTGACGAGACGGTCTGATTCAGATGCAGCCTCTACAGCATTGAGGTCAATTCCTAACTCACTTTCCAACATACCAAACATCAAGGTATTGTTACCACTGGAAGGTTGACCAGCATTCAGCTTCCCAGGATTTGCTTTGGCAAAATCTACAAAGCCCTTGAAATCATCGTATGGGGCATCAGCAGGGACTGCAATGGCAGAATATCCATTATCTTGAAGGGCTGCAATCAGCGTGAAGTCCTTCATCGGATCAATATCACTGCTTCCTGTAATATACTGAACATTCAAGGCGGAGGTTGCTAGAGTGATAGTTGCTCCATCAGGTTTTGACGTAGCAGTAGTCTGATGACCTATGGTGTTGCTGTCATAATTGGTCACCGTAGTAGTCAATCCAAATAGTCTAGTCAGGGCTTCACTATAATGCCGAATCGCTAAATCGGAACCACCACCTGGTTTTCCTGGTACAACTAAGGTTATAGTTTCATCTTGCGGAAAACCAATACTTTCCGTTTCTGTACCGGTATTGTCATTGTTTCCTTCAGGAGTATTATCTTTTGCATTACCTGATGCTGAGCATGCAGCAAACGTAGTCATGGACGCTAAAATGATTGCGCTCGATAATAGTTTTGTAATTTTTCTCATTTTTTTCCCCCTAATTAATTTGATTGATTTTCAGACGATTTTTTCATTTACAGTTTTATTATATGAATGTATTAAAACCTTTACAATGTTAAAACATTCATATTCTTTATAACAGATTGATTATAGTTAATTGATGGAATTCGTATTATCTGGTACTCTATATTTATTACGTATGAAAGGAGCTCCTATGAATACTCGTCAGTATCATTATCTGGTTACAATCAGCCATTCCAAGAATCTGTCCGCGGCTGCAAAAACGCTGAACATCTCACAACCGGCACTCAGCAAATTCCTTTCAAAATGTGAGAAGACATTTGGGTTTCCCATCTTCATCAGAAGCCATCGCGAACTCATCCCTACCACAATCGGACAGTATATCATTCAGTGTGCCTATAAGATACTGGATGAGAAAAACAGAATGTTACTCACTATGAACAAGGTTTCGGGTAACAATAAAAACAGAATCCGATTAGCAACAGCACCCAATAGAGCTGCCATAATCTATAGTAAGATCTATCATGAATTCTCAAGACGATTTCCAGATACTTCATTAGAACTCGTTGAACTATTGGCCCGTGATCAGCCTATGGCTGTTTATTCCGGACAAGTTGATCTTGCTCTTGGTTCTGGAGAGATGTCAGATATGGTAGTGGATATCCCTATAGCACATGAAGAATTATTGGTTTCCATCCCTATTTCACACCCTCTTTCACAAGAACCCGAAATTGAAATCCAGCAGCTGATCGATACACCTTTCGTTTTGCAAAGCAAGCGACACAGTATCCGGGTCATCGCAGACAAGTTATTTGAAACAGCTGGTTTTGATCCGCTCGTAGCTTTCGAATCAGATGATGTTCTTCTCATTGACTCCATGCTAAATCAGTCGGTAGGTGTAGGATTGGTCTCGCAGTCACACGTGACTCCCAGAGATGATATTTCGTACATTCCACTATCCCCTCCAGTATATCAGCAGCTTCATATTAGATATCCCATAGGGCATATACTTACTCCTTCTGAGAAATATCTGGCCAATTTGCTGATAAAGGAACGGTTAGGTGACCCCCGCTATACTGCAATCGAGTCTCCTGAATTGGATTCAATACTCACTGAACAGAATCTTTATCGTTCATCTGATTCAGATGATGCTACCTCGATAGGCATTGGGAAAGAAGCCTCCTATAGCTTCAGTCATATTTATTTGGATACAGAGATACTGTCATATCTGGTTGCAATCATCGACGAAAAAAGCTTGTCAGCAGCAGCTGAAAGACTATATATCGAGCAATCAGCCTTATCCCGACATTTAAAGAACATTGAGGATACTATCGGCCTGACACTCTTTTCAAGAATCCATAATCAGCTTCAACCCTCCAATGCCGGGAAGATACTGGCAAACCATACCCGAAATATGCTGCATATAGAAAGTGAGATGTTTGAGCATCTATCCTCTTACAAATCCGGATACACAGGGAAATATCAGATTTATGTGGACTCCAGCATATATGAACTAATCTGCGCCAATTTACAGACCACTTTGAGCATAAAGTATCCTGATTTGGAGATCATCCTCATCGGTGCTCATCGGGATTTCATCTATGAGTCCTTGCTGAATGCATCCACGGAAATTGGGGTTTTCTTCACCACAGATTCTTCACACCCTCAACTTAATTACGACCTTATTATTGAAAGCAGGTTTGCATACTTTAGTACGGGCGAAGATCTAACTTATAGCGCAAAATCATCAGAGAAACTAAAATTCATTGTCGCTCCACATCATACAAGTCTGCGTTCCGATCAGGAAAAAATAATCTCAGCAGACTTCACAACCAACCCTCATATCATATGTGAGGCTTCTATCCCTATCATGAACACCCTATTGGGTAAGACGGATGCGATAACAATTCTTCCTCTCTGCCTTATAGAGTCAGAAATGAAGTCCTGCAACCATTCCATACTTGAAACTCATCAGAAGTATAAACTCACCATTGCAACAAGAGCAGGCAAAAAACTCCCGAAAGTTTCAGAAAGCATCATAAATGAATTGAATCAACATCTGAAAGTTTATTTTTCCAACAATAATTATTAACCCACCTGATTACTATATCAACCTTTTGAGATAAATTCGAAAAAACGCAGCAATCTCTACCATAATTCTTTATTCCTATCTTGTGAAACTCTATTGACCTCTAATGAACAACAGATTAATAGGGTGTTCTATTATCAGTAGGAATACGATTAGTATGATCCTTAAGCAAGAAACTATGTTTTTCCACGAGCGACCTCTCATTCCGTGCATACCACAAGTAAACAGCAAAAAGATTCCTTTCAAATCGAAAGGAATCTCAGAGAATATTATACAATTAACATAAACATCTTTCTTCAAAACAAGAGATTCCGCTATTTCCCAAAGTACTCTCTCAGTATCTCCAGACTTTCTTCCCTCAAAACACCTGCTGTCACCTTTGGTTTTTGGTGGGAATGGTGAAAGACGATCTCCGAACATTTGGAACCTTCTCCGCCTAAGATTTCTTCTAAATCCATATTGCTGGCAGCATAGTAGAGTTCTCCGAGCTTTGCCCAAACCATGGCTCCGCTGCACATGAAACAGGGTTCGCAGCTGGAATAAAGGGTATATTCAGACAGGTCCGTGATTCCCGTTTCCTGACAGAACTTGCTGATGAGTCCTGTTTCTCCATGGAGCGTGGGATTCGTCATGGTGTGGATCTGATTTTCATAGGTGCAGACAATCTCTCCATCTTTTACAAGAACTGCCCCAAAGGGCTCATTTCCGTGCTCCATGGCCGATGCGGATAGTTTTATGGCTTCTTTCATAAAGTATTCATGATTTGACATAATATCGTCTCCTTCGTTTATATAGTTAGGCTTTGATGCCATCTCATTGTGCGGCAAAATGCTTATGGATATTTGTTGGCACATAGCGTTTTTCTTATCTCTCAGTTTATCCTATCTAAGGGATACTTTGTCCTGATTATTTCTAAAGTTTATATGAACATAACGTTTCAGTTATTGCTGGAAATATGACAAAAAATATCCCTGAAGTCAAACTGACCTCAGGGACTATAAAGAGAGAGATGTGATGATTACGTTATGGCTGCATGGCTCCGAAGAGAACCAGCCAGGCCAGGATGGATTTTGCCACCAGGCTTAAAATGATATAGACTCTTTCTCCATAGATGTAGTCTTTCCACTTACCGATGCCTTTATACTGAAGCACCATGTTTACCGGGAATGTATTGAAAGCTACAAAGTAGGTTCCGATAATGGCCCATACAAACCATGGCACATCGCTGAAGTTACCGGTACCAAACATATAGAGAAGAATGGCGATCCATGGAGCGATACCTGCAATGGATCCCCAGATAAAGGGTCCCCAGATGACCTTGTCCTTTTTACGTCCTGCGTTCAGCTGCTCCATGACAAGTCCAAAGAGGTTCATGGATGCATTGACAATAAAGATCAGCACCAGGGAAGCAATGTCATAAATGCCAAAAAGTGTTGCGATGAGTACAATCATAATAGAGGAACTCAAGGAATACTCAAACCATCTGAACTGGTTGATGCCCATCTCCAGATCTTTTCCATACTTCTCATTGAGCTTCTTTGGAAGAGAAATGAGGAAGTGCGCAGCAGCAGAAATCAGAAGGAATGAAGCTACAAGGATTCCGAAGGGCAGCTGGAAGAGTTCTTTTGACTGAAGCTCCAGGCTCATGGTTTCTGTATTGAACGCCAGGAAATTCTGCGTGATCACCGGTGAAAACTCTGCAATCTTCTCAATCACTGTGGTGGCCAGAAAAAGCATCGCCACGCCCTGCACAAAGTGAAGCACCCCCATGATCAGGTTGAAATTTCTTAATTTCTTTAAAGTGATGGGTTTCATAATTAATCTCTCCTCTCGATATATTCACGTTTCGTGTTCTTTGATATCATCCTAATCCTAATGTTCACATTATGCAATATTTATTGTTGTTAGCTACCACTAAATCACATTGTGTGATTTTTTATATCTGTAAAAAAGACCAGCTGTAAGCACAGCTGGCCTTCTATCATAGAGACTCAATGATTCTCCAGATTTTTTCTTCCACAGGAATCCCCATCCTGAGGTTTTCCTCCCGTCGCTTCATGGTGGACTCCCCTGGATAGTATACCGCCCCTCCTTCTTTCAGAGGTTCAGAGTCCTTGGTGAAGGAAATAATACGTTCTGTCATTTTTTCAATGTCTTCCACACTGGAAAACTTTCTGGGATCTATGGCCAGAAGAATCTGAGACAGTCCTTTTTCTTTCATCGAATCGCTGGGAATCTCAGAAACACTGTCGCCTCCAGCTAAAATGGACGCAATCATATCAAGAACCAGCGAGAATCCGCTGCCTTTCCAGAAGCCTATGGGAAGAACCTGGGAGCTTTCGAGGATCTTTCCTGGATCCTTTGTGAGATTCCCCTCTTTATCATACCCCCCTGGAACCGGAAGCTCTTTTCCCGCAAGCTTTAAGGTCTCCATCTTCCCGTAGGAGAACTGGGAGAGTGCCATATCCACAACAATATGAGCGCCCTCTTTACCAGGGACTGCCATGATAAATGGATTGTTTCCAATGCGCAGATCTTTCCCGCCATAAGCTGGCATATTAGGCATGGTATTGGTCCAGCAGATACCGATATACCCTTCCTCTGCCGCCTGCCATCCGAATGCGCCGCCCCGAAGCCAATGGTTGGTGTTTCTTAAGGCCACCAGTCCAATGCCAAACTGATCCGCCAGTTCACAGGCTCTTTTCATGGCTCTCTTGGCGTTGAGATTTCCAATGCCAAGCTGTCCATCCCACCTCTCCATGGCCCCAAAGGACATCTCGCAGAGGGCTTCTTTATCCACCTCAATGATCCCGGCATCAATCTGGCTGATGATCCTTGGAAAACGGTTGACTCCATGGCTGTAGACTCCATCGAGGCTTGTTTTTGCAAAGTTCTCTGCGGCTTCGTAGGCTCTTTCCTCTGAGAAACCTCTCTTCAATAAAATCTTCTTGAAGGTTTCCAGCATATCGTTATAGTTAATCCTCATGTTCATACTCCTTCTGACTATGTTTGATTAAATCTAGGAAACTTACTTGTAGACCTTGTTCAACTTTTACAAGTCCCTTCCTTCTTCATTATCCCATAAAATATGATATAATTGTCATTACAATAATAATATATATAGGAACTGCTTATCCGGTTCCTTTTAGGAGACTATTAATATGAGATACTCATCCATATCAGCAGAAGATTTGCTTCAGGATCTGAGCAGACGCATTCGAGTTCTGGATTTAAAACCCGGCTCAATGATCAGTGAGAATGAAATGGCAGAATATTATAATGTTTCAAGAAGTACCATACGAACCATCTTTTCTAAACTTGAACAGATGAAACTTGTAACACGCTTACCACAAATTGGAACCTTTATTAGCCCTTTCAACTTGGAACTTATAAATCAGATCATGTATATTCGATACCTGATTGAACTGGATGCCTTTGAAAAACTTATCGACAAGGGCTTATCTGAAGAACTGATTCAAAAGCTGGAGAACAACATAAAAGAACAAGAGAAGAATATAGATATTCAAGAATATGAGAATACTTTCCGGAAAATTGACGATGATTTTCATAAGCTTATTTTAAACAGCGTGGGTCTTGGCACATTAATAGAAGTCCTGTCAGATCATTCTATCCATTTGCAACGTTGGCGTAACTTCGAAGTTACTGCCTGCAGTAAAATCAATCTGATCGTGAACCAGCATAAAGAAATTTTCCAGACACTGCTTGATGGTGATTTTCCGGCCTGCAAAAAAATCGTAACAACACACTTAATGAGCATACAAAAGACAGAGTTCATCGAAGAAATGAAGCTGAAGTATCCTGAGTATTTTTAAGGTTTCGACTTTTTATATTTTATAAACCTGTACCTTAAGAATCTCTTCTATTCTAATTCTTGTGAATCAAACATTAGTCTATGAAAATAATATATTGGCCGATTGTAAAATTAAATGCAACAAGTTAAGAAAGATTGAACCATAATATATTATAGAAAAGCAAAAAAAGTCATAGGGATCATGCATTTGTTATGCTGATATTCTATGACTTTTTCATGCTGCATAATCTTGGCTCTAAATTATCTGAAACCCCTGCATCATACAGAAAGAGTCCTATGATTATGCTTTATTCTTGCGCCAAACAAAGAGTGTGTTATTTTTCTCCATTTCAGCAATCGCTTCTTCTGAATATCCAAGTTCTTCCAGAATTTCGTGTCCATGCTCACCAATGAGTGGCCCTCTGTTATAAGGTGCACTTCCCATTTCATGGAAATTCACTGGCGGTCTCACCAGTGTACGCTCATTTCCATTCTCATACTTCATCCGATAAAAACAGTCATTCGCCCATGCTTGCTCGTCCTCAAGAATTTCTTCCCAAGACTGAGCGACACTGAAGGGAATATCCGCCTCAGTCAATACTTCTCGCCATTTGGGAACATCCTGCTCTCCCATGGCTTTCATACAGATATCGTAGACTTCATGACCCAGGCCATTTCTCTGTAGATTCTGAACTGGATAGTATTTTTCTTCATCCACTAAATCTTCCCTGCCCAGTGCCGTCATAAATCGGTTGTAATACGTATTATAATCTGGCATACAAGTCTGGATAAACCGGTCATCTTTCGTTCTCCAAGCAGCATTAAATGGGTTAGCGGATTCTCTAACAGAAATCGGATAAGGCTTGCCAATTTCTTTATACTGAGCCGCCTGAACCATCATGCCCATATTAAATACCGCACTTTGGAAAAGACTTGTGGATACTTTCTCCCCTTTTCCCGTGGTCTTGGCCTTATAGAGCGCAGCTAAAATTCCCGCTGCCAAGTTCATCCCCACATTATGATCTCCAATTCCTGGGACCACATTCATGGGAATGGTTCCCTTTTGTCTCAAGGAATCCAGATATCCTCCACGAGCAAAATATGCTGTAAAGTCAAAGCCAGGAAGATCCTTATCCGGTCCCATCTCTCCATAGCCTGTGCAAATGGCATACACCAGTTTAGGATATTTCTTTTTAAGTGTTTCATAATCTAAATTGGCTCTTTCCAACGCTTGAACTCGCCAGTTGGTAATGAGAACATCGGCATCATCCATCAGTTTATAAAACACCTCTTTACCTGCTGGGTCCTTCATATTGATGGAAATACATCTCTTATTCGCATTTTCCAGTTCCCATGTGGTATTTTCATACATATCAAGAGGTCTTCCCTCCGATGGTGCGGTATATCTCAGCGGATCTCCCTTTGATGATTCGATCTTGATCACATCCGCACCTAAATCTGCCATAAATCTCCCAGCGGTTGCAGCTGCAATAAAATTAGCCAGCTCAACGACCTTGACACCTTTAAGGGGTTTGTTCATTTCATCCATTGCTGTTCCTCCTAAGTTCTACTGTTTTTAGTTTTCTTGTTTCATACTGAGCGCTGAGCTCATGCATCAAGTGCAGCGTCTTTCCTATCATAAATGCAGAAATTACGGTTCCTATCCCTACTCCTACAATCTTCCCAAAACTTAGATAGGATATCAAAGTAGACAGCAGTACAATGGTGCAGTCAAAATAGAGTTTGACTGTTGCAACAGGATACCTGCTGATTTTTGATATCCCTAGGACCAGTCCTTCTGCTGGTTGCGCCATAAGCTCTGCCTTCAAGTACTGAAAGAGCCCAAAGGCAACAATGAGAATACTAAACACCAGCAGCAGGATTCTGCCTGGAAAAAACTGTGGAGTTGAAATCCATTGAAACAAGTGATTGGTAATCGTAACAAAATAGCCAAAGACTGATGCAACTAGAATCTGTGCTAAATTATAGATTTTAAAGTCTTTTCTGAGCAGAAGAATCTGCATCAGCACGTACACTGTAAAAACCAGTGTAGTGACCAGTCCAAGTTCCAAATTCATTACTTGACTGACTACATAAGGCAGTGAATTTACCGGGGATACTCCCAGCTGGGACTTGATCGATAAAGTGACCCCTATTGCCAGTGAGAATAAGCCCAGTGTATATCGTGAAAGTCTGATCAAATAGCTTTCATAACTCATATTCATGCTACCTTACAAAGCAATTCTTTCAATTTCATCTATCAATCCAGGGATTACTTGGTACAGATCACCAACGATTCCGTAATCAGCCACTTCAAAAATTGGTGCATCCTGGTTCTTATTGACCGCAATGATATAATCAGAATCTTTCATGCCTGCGATATGCTGAATCGCACCTGAAATCCCAAAAGCAAAATACAGTGTGGGTTTTACTGTTGTACCGGTCTGCCCGACCTGATACTGATGCTCAATCCACCCTGCATCAACACACGCTCTCGAAGCCGCAACCGTTCCTCCCAGTTTTTCTGCAAGCTCTTCCAGGAGCTTAAACCCGTCCTTGTTTCCTATGCCCATACCACCAGCAACGATAATATCTGCATCACTTAAAGATACTTGTTTTGCTAAGCTCTTCACTGTCTTAAGGACCTTGGTTCTGATTTCATCCGGTTGAAACGCAACATCAAGACGGACGACTTCCCCTTTGTGCTCAGGATCAAAAAGAGCTTTATCCATCACACCGGGTCTCACTGTGGACATTTGGGGTCTGGTGTCTGGGCAAATTATCGTAGCCATGAGATTTCCACCAAAGGCTGGTCTTGTTTGTCTGAGTTTTCCATCTTCCGGATCAATCTCAAGACTTGTGCAATCCGCGGTTAATCCTGTGCTGGATTTCACTGCAATGCTTGGACCTAGATCGCGGCCAATATGAGTCGCTCCCAAAAGTACGATTTCAGGCTTATACTTTTTAATGGCTTCATGAAAAACCTTAGAATATCCGTCAGTAGTATAGGTTCTAAGCTCTTCATGATCTGCCACATAAACCACATCTGCGCCATGAGCAATGAGATCCTCAATCTGATGTGACATCTGGTATCCACATAGAAGTGCACAAAGCTTTGATTGCCTCTGGTCTGCCAGTTTCCTTCCTTCGCCAAGAAGTTCATATACGACAGGCATGACCTTTGACTCTCTTTGCTCTGCAAATACCCATACATCCTGATATAATGACAGATCCTCTTTTTCCTTTTCCATCTCTTCTTGCATAATCGCTTTAAAAGGACACGCTGAGACGCACACACCACAGTTGGTGCAAGCTTCACCAATCACCGCCAGTTTTCCTTCCATAGCAATGGCATCAAAGGGACATTTTTTCACACAGATCGTGCAACCTCTGCACAGATCATTGATTACTTTAACAGCCATATTGAATCCTCCTCCTAAAGCACATGCTTCTCCTGTAATTTGTTCACAAGAATTTTCGACATTTCAGATACGCTTCCACCAGCGATCATCTCTCCTTTTCCTTTCATTTCAGGAGTAAAGGATCGATATACTTTGGTTGGGGATGCGTAGAGCCCGCAGTCTTCTGAAGTAAGATTCAATTCTTTATGAGTCAGTACCGTAATCTCCTTCTCAAAAGCATCTACAATGCCACCGATGCTCATATATCTTGGCTTATTGAGTTCTTGAACACAAGTCAGCAAGCAAGGCATCTTTGTTTCAATCAGTTCATATCCATCTTCAAGCTGTCTTTCAACAATGCAGCGCTTCTCCTCCACAGTCACCTTCTGCACATAGGTGACCACTGGAATATTCAGTCTTTGGGCCACTTGAGGACCTACCTGTGCCGTATCTCCATCGATGGCCTGGCGACCTGCAAAAATGATATCTCCTCCGCCTATTTTCCTAATTCCGGCGGCAAGAGTAGTGCTGGTGGCACAGGTATCTGCTCCTCCAAAAGCTCTATCACTAAGTAGATAAGCACTGTCTGCTCCCATGGCCAAGCATTCTCTTAACATATTTTTTGCCTGTGGAGGCCCCATGGTTATAACCACAACTTCAGATCCATGGTGTTCTTCTTTGATTCTAAGCGCTTCTTCCAAAGCACTCACATCATCTGGATTCAGTATACTTGGGACTCCTTCTCGAATCATGGTCCCTGTTTTAGGATCAATTTTAACTTCATTGGTATCTGGCACTTGTTTTACACAAACGATCAGTCTCATACTATCCCTCCTAATGTTTTAACAGCTGATTCGAGATTACCATCTGCTGAACTTGGGAAGTTCCTTCATAAATGGTGAATACACGACAGTCTCGATACATTCTTTCAATCTTGTAATCTTTTATGTACCCATAGCCACCGTGAATCTGCAGCGCTTTGGCACAGATTTCATTACAGACTTCGGACGCATAGAACTTCGCCATGGATGCGGCCATGGATGCCGGTTTCTTTTCATCCATCAGATACGCAGCTTTATAAGTTAGAAGCTTTGCCGCTTCAAGCTTTGTCGCCATTTCCGCAAGCATAAAGGATATGGCCTGAAAGTCAGCAATTCTTCTGTTGAACTGCTTTCTTTCTTTAGAGTAGCGCAGCGCTTCATCTAAAGCACCCTGCGCAATACCAATGGATTGTGCTGCTACACCAATTCTTCCGGTGTCTAGTGTCTTCATTGCGTTCGTGAATCCTTTTCCTTCTTCTCCCAAAAGATTCGACTTATGAATTCTGACATTCTCCATAACGATATCGCTGGTTGCACATCCTTTAAGCCCCATTTTGTTTTCTGCTTTTCCGCAAGATACTCCCGGCAAAGTCATATCGACAATAAAGGCACTGATTCCCCTTGTCCCTTTACTCGCATCTGTCTTGGCGTAAACCACCGCATAGTCTGACAACGGTGCCATAGTGATGAATGTTTTTCTTCCATTTAATATATAGTAATCACCCTCACGCACTGCGGTTGAACTCATACTTCCCGCATCTGATCCCGCACCGGGCTCTGTTAAAGCAAAACAAAGCTTCTTCTCTCCTCTGATGATGGGTCCCAGATAGTTTTCCTTCTGCTCTTCGGTCCCATCCATGTATAGAGGTCCTCCTGATAACGAGTTGGGAGAAGAAACGTAGACACTTGCTACGCCACTGACTCTAGCAATTTCTTCTACAACCAGAACATAAGCTCTATGATCTCCACCTGCACCGCCCATGGCTTGAGGAATCTTCACACCAAAGAATCCTGCTTTTGCCATCTTCTGTAGAATTTCTTCTGGAAATGTTCCTTGTTCCTCCACTTGATCCAGAATTTCACTGGTTAGCTCTTTCTCTGCAAAAGTCCGAACAAGTTTTCTGATCATTTCATGTTTTTCTGTTATGTACATCCATTTGCCTCCCTATTTTATACATCGTTTTTTGTATTTATAACGTAATTCTTTTCATATGCCCTTCACATTCAGGAAGGGATCCAACTCTCTCTTCCACCTGCTTTTTCAGGTGGCACATCATGACTTTTCCACTGCCATTGTACGGTAAGGCTTTCATGAGAAAGAGGAATTTCGGTACTTTGTATTGAGCAAGCCTTTTGCTAAGATATACTCTTAAATCTTCTAAACAAAGAGTGCCTTCTCTTTCTTCCACCACACAGGCTGCAATATCTTCCTGGAGCACTTCACTGGCTACTCCTAGAACTTTGCAGTCCCTGATACCCCCATACTCCATCAGTACACCTTCAATTTCCTTTGGTGATATATTTTCTCCACCTCGAATGATCATTTCTTTCATTCGTCCTGTGATATAAAGATATCCTTCCTGATCCACATACCCAAGATCTCCTGTTCTCAGCCATCCATCTTTCAGAATGGTCTTTTCAGTTTCTAATGGCATATTGTGATACCCTTTCATCACATGGTACCCTCTTGTCTGAACTTCTCCCACTTCATATGGTTTCATTTCTTTCTTGAGTCTCCCGTCGTAGATCCGGAGCTCCACATGGTCAATTTTCTGTCCACATGTTTGTGATTTTTTTAAGATGGAATCCTCTACTCGAGCAATGGTAATGCATGGAGAGGACTCTGTCTGACCGTAAGAAGGATGTAATCTTGCATTAGGCACTATGCCTGTAATCAATTCATACTCTTTTTCTGATATGGCAGAACCTGCCACAACGCCAGAGCGTATAGATTTCAGGGCTTCTCTCTCTTCCTCTTTTCTATGGTAAAGTGCCAAAAACATCGAGGGCACCCCATTTAAAACAGTACATTTTTTCTTTTCTACGGCATCCAATATCTTTGATGTTCTTGCTTGAGATAATAGGGTCATGGTACAACCCGCATAAAGGGAAGCCATTAAACACGCCGTGATGCCAAAGCAATGAAATAGCGGCACCGCCACACAAAGATTGTCTTTTTCTGTCCAAGACATTTTCCGGGCGATTTCTGTGCCATTGTTTAAAATGCTCCTATGAGACAGCATCACTCCCTTGGGTTTGCTGGTTGTTCCGGATGTGAAAAGAATCACTGCGGTGTCATCTGCTTTGAGTTCATTCATTCTCTCCGCTAGCTGCCTCTTTCCTTCAGTTATCAGCCGTTCTATTTTTATCGTATTCCTGGCTTCCTCCACTACTTTTTTTATAGAAAGTGCCTTGTTTGGAGATAGACATTCATTGTCTATCTCTGATAGAAGGTGTCCTGCCTGGAGTTCGCCAGGCAGGTCACCATACAACAGAGCGGCCACAGGATGATCCTGCAGTAAATCTTCAATTTCTTCAAAACGGTAATGACTGTTATAAAGGACAGGAACCAAGCCCGCTTTAATGAGCCCTAAAAAGCAAAAGATGTATTCCTCACAGTTTATTGACCATATGGATACCAGATCTCCTCTGGTATATGCTTTATTGATAAAATAAAGTGCCACTTGATCCGAAATTTCATCGATCTCACGCCAAAGGTATGTATGCTCCATAAAGTTGAGCCCTACATTCATACCATATCGTCTGGTCTGATCTTTCAGAAAAATTCCTATAGTACAATCTATCAATTCCATCTTTACCTGCTTTCTCCTTTACGTCATTCATACCAATTATTGTGCAATTTTTTCTGTTTTGTCTTCCAGCACTTCACTTTTGTTCAATAAACCAAGTAAGCTCATTACCATATGAATCGTGAACGGAATAACTACTACTGCGATGGTAATATATCCAAGATACCCATATCCTTTTGCAACTAGTGGTATCAGCCCGAATTGAGCTATACCGAAGGCCATGATCACAAATACAAACGTAGTGATTACTCCTAGCTTTGAAGGTTTTTTAGAATCACCTGATGCAGCTTCTTCCTTGGCAAACTGGCTGGTTACTCTATTAACCACTCCAGCAATCATATTGACAGCTGTTGATACAGCACCCAGTACGATAAGCAGCGAGATGATCGGAAGCATGAATGAGCTGCCCACTCCATTTTTCACAAGAAGCAGTATCGGAACGGAAACACTTCCCACTTCAGGATTGGTAGCTATCGCAAGCATTCCTACTGTGCACAATGAAATGATTCCTATATTGACAATGAGTCCATAGATCATACTTTTTTTCGCATCATCATCAGAAGTAAAGGGCTTTGCATGCTGTACAAAAAGTCCGATAGAAGCCAGCTGGAATGAGAAATAAAGGAAAGATTTCCATAGGGCTGGGCCTGCTGGAGCTGGATTATCTGCCATAACTTTTATGGTTTCCGTAATGCTTTCCCACTGTGCAATGATATTAGGAATATAAACAATGAGAAGTCCTACAACGATTAAAACAGATAATGTAGCTGCGGCTTTTCTCACAATATCTGTACCATATATAGCCACGAAGAAAATAAATACACCAATGATTAAAGTGCAGATGATATAGGGAATCCCGGTGAGTGCAGCCATGGTAGCACCACCAGTGGCAAATGCCACAGAAGGAGCAATACAAAGAAGCACAAAATAAACTACTTCATATAGATTCGAAAACACAGGAGCAAATTTCCCATAAAAGCGGTTGTTGAAGCTTCTGTAATCATAGGTCTTGTTCCTATGTGCAAAACGCAATGCATACCATTGATACAGTGCGCTAAGACACTGCGCAATGATTGGTGTTATGAGGGTCCAGATCCCAAACGCAATAAAGTACTGGAAAAGTTGTGCACCTGATGCGAATCCGCCACCAAATTGAGTTGTAAACCAGACAAAAGCCACACCGATGGTAACTGACATATTCTTTTTGTCAATGAGTTTCATTTTAAACCTCCGTAAGTAAATTATTGGTTTCTACAAGAGTTTGAAGTGAGGTATGCGTCTGTTCAAATGTCGACATCTGGCGGTCCTGCTCAATCATATGACATCGGATTCCAGCCTTATCACAAGCTTTCTTTATAATGACATAATCAAATTCCTCAGGATCACAGAACTTTGTCATAACCACTAAAACCGCATCAGCTTTTCTTTCGATGGCCATGGAGACAATGAGATCTGCTCTTTTCTTCTCTTCGTCAAAGAGCACAGAGCAATGCCCCATTCGTGTGAATTTTTCTGAAAGATCAAGTAAAGGTAGGTCCTTTCTTTCCGAATCAACGCGATACTGACGGGATTCGCTGGCCATATCATCGCCAACTACCGCAATACCATATTGGTCCAACAAGGAAAGGAAGGTCTTGTTATCGGATATGATACCTGTCGTTATGATACGCATGGTATTTTTAGGACTTCTGTCTGACTGCTTCATTAAAGTGAGTAATTCTTGGATCCACTGGCTATGAATTTTCTTATCCATAAAGTATGCACTCTTGTATACCGCACTTCTCTCCACTGCAGTCAGTACTGGTCTATCAGAGAGAAATTCATCCAGTTCCCGCATGAGCCTATTGTGCTCATTATAGATTTCCATGGATTTTGCCAAGGACTCTTGAGAGAACGTTTCTCCAGTGATTTTTTCAAGATCCTCTATGACACGGCTATAATTTGAATGAGTATACATCTTCGCCCCACGGCTGCTACGGTTTTGAGGATATACCATCGGTATGAAAGGAATATGGGGTACTGCATATTTCCAGTTTTCCCCCAGACATTTCAATGAATCACAGAGGGATGGAATCAGAATTGCGCTCATCCCCTCATAAGAACCATTCATCCCAAGTTCTAGAATTGACTGAGTAATACTGCATATAAACGCTGGAAAGTAACTCTTTGCTTTTTCAATCTCAATATCGGCCCCCCATAATCCAAAGGGTACGATATTCATGGAATGGAGAATCTCTTCTGGCGTATAAACCGGTGCACATCCAACAACCTTTTTGCCTTGGGAAAGATATGCCTTCATTTGTACTTCAGGGTGTTCAGAAACATCCTGGAACTTTTTTATAAGAATGTCTAACTGTTCCATCTTAGTGAACCTCCTTATTCATTTCCATGATTTCTGTAAGTCCCTGAACTCTTGTTTCATACTGAGCTTCCGAGAAATTTCTAGGATCTGCTTGATCTCCATCAAATGAAGTGACTGGAATATCGCACTCTTCTCCAATCTGTCTGCTCATCTCATACATGAATCCACTCCAGAGTTTACACGAGCGGTTCGTATGAACCAGCATACCTTCAGCCTTTGTTTTCTTCACAATATTTACTCTCACATCTTTTGCGTGCTCCAGGTTCATTGCATTTGGAACGTTACAGTAGGCTCTAATGAGACCATCAAAATCATCATAGATAAAACCAAAAGCATCGGCGTAAATGGTCGCTACCATATTTATTCCTCTTGATTTGAGACCTGTAAAAGTAGTTCTTAGATGAGGCCAGCATGCGATTCCTTCAAACATGATTCTATGCTTTTCCTCCGCTCTAAATGTGCTGTTTCCTGACTCAACTGCTTCCTTATATTCTTCTGTCAAACGCTCAAAAGCTTCTGCTGCTTCAACGGTTCCCCTTGCACAAACTGCTACAGCCATATGATTCAAAAGATCAAATCCGCTCAGTGGAGAGGGTTTGAATTTTGTATAAGAAGTTGCTTCAAGCCAAGCTCTTGAGGTTCTGTTGGATATCGCCATCACCTCTTTAAACCTATCTTCAGACCACTTCTTCCCAGTAATGTCCTCAAGTCTTGTGATTGCTTCCTCAATTTGTGTTTTTACATAAGCTACTTGATCATCACTCACTCCATAGTCTGGATTAAATGGAATATCGACAAGGATCATCGGAATATTTAATTCCTTAGCAATGTTTTCATACCATTTGATCATGCAATTACAGATATTATTGCAGCATAAGACAAAATCTGGTTGAGGCATATTTTGTTCCGGTGCATCTTTGATATCCATATATGCCAAGTTTATTCTTGCATACGCACATATATCATTGCTGTACCCCTGGCCTTCTGCATAGCTGCACATCTTTTCTCCTGCACCTCTGGCCGCTATCGCTGCAGCCTGATTTTCTGGATAGACCACCTTAATCCCTAAGGTCTGAAAAATCTCTTGCGGGAAATTACTTGCACACCAACCTATTTTTTCTCCATTTTTTTTAGCTTCATGCGCTTCCTCATAGTGTTTGACGATGATCTCATTAAGCTTGGACTTGGCTGAATTGGGATCCAATGGCTTTCTTTCTTTTTTAATCTCTGACATTTTTACCTCCTTTTCAAATAGATAACCGCTCATACGCTGATAATGCAGCCCCTATCGCCCCCATGTATTGTGCGTCCTCATGATAGAGCACTGGTTTGTTCAGCGATCTCTCAAGAGCATTTCTAACGCCACCGTTTTTTGCAACACCCCCACTCATATAAACTTGTTCCTCTATGCCAATCCTTTGGGATAAAGCAGCGACTCTTTTGGCTACAGATTCACAGATTCCTCTAGCGATGTCTTCCAGTTTAATCCCTCTTGCCATTTGAGATATCACTTCAGACTCTGCAAATACAGTGCAAGTACTGGAAATAGATGCCGGCTGATGAGACTTTGACGCCAGCACCTCCAAGTCTTCAATGGAAACTTGAAGGATCCCTGCCATAACATCCAAAAACCTTCCTGTTCCTGCTGCGCATTTGTCATTCATCAGAAAACTCTTCATTTTGCCATTGGCGTTCAAAGACATGACTTTTACATCTTGTCCACCAATATCAATGATGGTACGTGCACCGGGTGCGGTAAAATATACACCTTTTGCATGACAGGTCAGCTCGCTTAGATTCGCATCCGATTTCTCGAATGTTGATCGGCCATACCCTGTGGACATGATTAGTCCAATATCCTGTTCCTTGATTCTTGCATTTTCTAGGGCCAGTTCATATGCCATCTCTGGTTTTTGAGTTCCTGCACCACCTTTAATCAGTGCTGAACCAAGAATTCTCTTCCCATCTTGCATTACTACACACTTGGAAGTGGTAGAGCCAATATCTATTCCGACCGTAACCATCTCGCACCTCTTTTTGTTTGTTTATTATCAAACATCTAATAATAAAAAAATATAGAATCAAAATATATCATATTCTTTTTAGCGCTAAATCCTCTTTATGAAAACATTATCTCTCAAAAAAATACTGTAACTTGTTACTTGTAAACTAGTAACAAGTTAATAAATTAACAATAGCACCATTTGTTTTATTTGTAAAGGTTATTCATGAAGCATTCTGAAATTTTTTCCGTTTCTTATTGTCTGCATGATGGGTTGTCTCCAGGGCTCTGAATCTCAGACCATTATGAGGAGTTATTGTAATGCTCTTCATTTGCTGCTTTAGTAATGTTATTGGGCATACGCAACCATTGGTTGCGAAAGTTCAATCCCTTCTTTCTGGTTTTGCAACCAAAAGTCCACTATACTGAAGATATCAAAGAAAAAGAGGTGGAGCTATGAAACTGAATGAAAAGATATTTTATCTTAGAAAAAAAGAAGGCTACTCTCAGGAAGCCCTGGCAGAAAAACTAGGGGTTTCCCGCCAGGCTGTGAGCAAATGGGAAAACGGAGATACGGATCCTGAAATCTCTAAACTGAAACTGATGGCGGATGTCTTTGGTGTCACCACAGACTGGCTTCTTTCTGATAAAGGTATAGAGACGAAGAGCAGCACATCCTCCCATCCTCAGCCCGCTACTTCTTCCTCCATGCCCTCCTGGGTGGAGAACCTGCCGAGCATCATGGGAAAGATGATTAAGAGATACGGATGGATTGTTGGCGTTTATGTTGCCTTTTCCGGAGCGGCCATCGCAGGCTTGGGCTTTCTCGCACGGTTCCTGACAAAAAGGATGTTTGGACTTTTCGGATCTCCTGGTGATGATCTATTTGGTCAAGATCCCGTATTCATAGAATTTGCCACAAGAAATCCTGTGTCTGTCATGGGCTCTGTCTTCATTCTCATTGGCTCTGTTCTCTTTTTTTCCGGAATCCTCATCGCTGTAGCCTTAAAAAGGTATGCCCAGAGAGAGAATCAGGAAAAGCAGTAATCCTTAGGAAAGAACTCTCTAGAGCTGAACATTCACTATTTCTTACATGAAAAAGAGGAACCTTTTACACAATATACTTGTGTGAAGGCTCCTCTTTCTTGTTTTCAGAAAAGATGAGATACAGTCCCAAAAGAAGCGTAACGAACTCCACCAAAGGGATGGTGAGCCAGATTCCATTGATGCCTAAGACCGGCGTAAGCAGAAACAGTGCAAAGGGAATCAGCACAATACCGCGAAGCATGGATATCATAAAGGATATCCTGGCTTTTGCTTTGGAAGAGAAATAGGAGATGATCATGATATTGACGCCAGCGAAAAAGAAGGAGGTGAAATAAAGCGCCATCCCGTCTTTTGCGATGCTATAAAGCTCCAGATTGTTTTCCGGATTGAAGGCTCTGATGATTTCTTCTGGAAAAGCCATAAAGAACAAATAGAGAACCACTCCCAGAAAGAAGGAGAAGAAAAGCCCCAGTCTTAAGGTATGCCTGATGTTCTCTTTGTTTCCCTGGCCATGATTATAACTCACAATAGGCTGGATCCCTTGCCCTGCTCCTGAAAACACAGCAATAAGAATCAGCGCAAGATTTGCTAAGATTCCATAAGCAGCAACCCCAGTTTCCCCCACATACTCCAGGATCACGAGATTAAAAAGAAGAATCACAAGGCCTGAGGAAAGCTCCGTGATAAAGGATGGCACTCCGATGAAGAGTACTTTTTTCAACTCCCCTGGTCTCCATGGGAACCGGATGAGATGAAAGGTGTTCTCCTTTTTGATGAAGTAAGGAAGTAGCACCAGAATGCTGATGATGGGTGCAATACCTGTGGCCAGCGCCGCTCCTGCCATGCCCATGTTCAGAGGATAGATGAATATATAATCCAGAAGGATATTGGACAGGCTCCCTGCCATCATGGCGCTCATGGCAAGCTTTGGTCTTTTGTCGTTTCTCACCATACTCACCAGCATACTGCTGATCATAAAAATAGCGGAGAAGGGAAAGACCATGGTGGTGTATCCTAAAGAGAGATCCAAAATCTTCCCTTCCGCCCCAAGAAGCTTCACGATTTCTTCAGGGAAGAGAACCCCCAGCGCAGTATAAAAAAGACCGATCGCGATGCCCACAAGAATCATCATGGTATACATCTCACTGCCCCGCTTCTGTCTTCCTTCTCCTTTGTAAATGGAAAACATGGTGCCAACCCCATTGCCTAGAAGAAGGCTTGTGGCATAGATCACAGTGTATGCAGGTATCACAAGGTTTAATGATACCAGACCATCTTTTCCAATGCCGTTGGCAATGAAAAAGGTGTCTGCCAGGATAAAGGCAGAAAACCCAATCATACTGAGCACGTTAAGCGATACATATTTAAAAAAGGTTTCATAGAGCTTTTTCTTTTCTCTTTGCTCTTTACCCATAATTCCTCCAAAAAGAAGGCCATCTCAAGAAAGCCCATGCCGTAACAAGAACATTTTTTCCATCCTATCGTACCCAAAGTTCCCCTACTGGTCAAACCCATGAAATTTCAAACTTTTTCAATGGGTCCGTGGCTGATTTGACAATCTGGTGATTTTAGATAAAAGCTTCTATGAGAGTGTGTGATTTTTCTTCCTTTTCACCTGTTTCTCATAGACTTACAGAAAATAAAAATTCTAGGAAAAAGAGAAGAGCTGTGTTACGATTTAGCAATGATAAATAACGTGAACAGGATGGTACAGATATGTTTATAGGCGAAATCGCGGCACTTCTCACGGCGTTCTGCTGGGTGGGGTCTTCCGTCTCTTTTGAATATTCCGGTAAGAAGGTAGGATCTCTTGTGCTGAACCTCATGAGACTGGTCATTTCACTTCTGATCATTACGGTGATTAACTTTTTCATCACAGATGGATTTAGAAATCTCTCCGTCTCTCCCGAGGCATTCCAGGCACTTCTGATTTCAGGTCTTGTGGGCTTCGTCATCGGTGATATGTTCCTATTCCAGGCTTTTGTAGAGATTGGCGCCAGGATCTCCATGCTCATCATGGCTCTGGCTCCGCCCATCACTGCGGTGCTCAGCTATTTTCTTCTGGATGAGACCTTGGGTCTTGTGCAGATCTTAGGTATGATGCTGACTTTTCTTGGCATTGCCATTGTCATCATGGGCAAAGAAAAAGGTTCCCAGAAGATTGTGGTGAAGCATCCCTTAAAAGGCATCACCTTTGCGTTCCTTGGTGCTGTTGGGCAAGCACTGGGTCTTATCCTTTCCAAGGTGGGTGTCGCAGAGCTCAATCCTTTTGTGGCCACGGAGATCCGTATCTTTTCAGGAATTCTTGGTTTTATTCTCATCATCACCGTTACGAAGAAGTGGCCAAACTTCTTCGCCGCCTTTAAGAATAAAACAGCCATGGTGGGCATCACCATCGGATCCCTCTTTGGACCCGTGGTTGGTGTTTCCCTGTCTCTCATGGCCATCAAATACACTTCAACTGCCATTGCATCAACACTCATGGCCATTGTGCCTATTCTCATCATTCCAGTGACCATTTTCCTCTTTAAAGAGAAGGTGAAAACCAATGAGATTGTTGGAGCCATTGTGGGCGTCCTTGGTGTTGCTGTGATCTTTATGGGATAGCATCTGATGAATAAATTAAAGAGGAGATTTCTCACTATGCTGTGGGAATCTCCTCTTTTTACTTACTCTTCTGTTTCTTCTGCTGTATTCATCTTCTCGTCAATTTTGCTTAAATCCGATTCATCGTAACTGCCAAACCAAACCATCAGCCTCTCCCTGGCTTTCTTTTTTGTATCCTCATTGATGTAGAACGCAACCATCACAAGTGCCGCCATGAGTGCAGTTAAGTCATCTGTATACCCCGCTACTGGGATGAAATCCGGAATCAGATCCACCGGGAAGATGAAGTAGCCTAAGGCTCCGATGATAACGGACTTCGCCTTCATTGGGGTTTCGGGTTGCTGCAATGTGTAGTATAGAAGCAGTGCCAGATAGATGACTTTGATGCCTGCTTTCTTTGCAAATTTCATAATTTTATCAAACAGCTTCTCTTCGGAATAGGCTTCCGTATACTTCTTCTCTTCCAGTTCTTTTTCATCAAAATCCATGGGTTCCGCTCCTTTTCATCTCTTGTTTTTGATTGATTATCAGAGTATATCATAAGTCAGCAGTATGAATGAAGCCCCTTCTTTACTTAATACTCAGAGGCAAACATCATCGTCGAATAATCTCCATCATCAATGACATAGATTTTTTCATCCTGATGAATGGAAGGATGATCTACTTTTACTGTATAAGATACTGAGTAGTCCGGGTTCTCTTGCTGATGGGTTAGCTTAAGGTCTTCTTCCTTCATCTCCAGCTTGAACACCTGGAGATAGTCTTTTTCCACATCTAGACCGTCAATGAGATCCCATAATAAAATCTGTAGATCTGGTCTCAAAAACGTCTGAATGCCTTTGGTCATGTAGCGGTTTCCACTGAACATTTTTCTATCCATAATACACCTCTTTGTTTTGATAAGAGTATTATGGAATTTGAAAAAATTCTTAATCGCTTCACAGCTAATCTGCTATCTTTTCTTGCGTGATATAATCATACAAATCATCTCTAACCGGAACATCAAGCTTATATCTTATTTTAACGACATTCACATTCGTACCTGGCATCTTTGCTTGGACCGGACTTCCAACCGCATCAATCTTACCAAGGAAGTAAAACTCCTTCGATGTTTTATCTGTTTTATCCTTACGGACAAACAGTAAAATTTCAACACCTAACTCTTTAGCAGAATATATGGTTTGAACATCATCAGACTGTACTGTACGCCCTGATTTACTAAAGGCTAAGAACTCTGAAGGTGAGAAAAACTCATCATGATACTGTATTGTCTCACTAATATCATCGTCCTTGTGATAATTGATAAACACGGGGAGAGTCTTTGTCTCTTTATCAAACTTATAGCCACCAATATTTAGAGGAACCTCGTTTTTACTCCAATCTAAAAGCCTACATACATCTTCATAAGTATACTTTTCATTGAGCACAAAATTCGTTTCTCGATAATGATTACTGTATCTCTCTTCATACTTTCTAAGTCCAATATTTAGAAGTTCTGTGACCATTTGTTGAAATACAGAGTTCTGTAAACAACGAAGAAACGCACTTGATCTTTTATACCCTTGTCCTTCTTTCTCAATGAAGATTGCTTTAGCAAAGGTGTTTTTTGATGAACCTGTAGCAAAATTTTGCGTCATTTGGTTTATTAAATTGATTCTTGTATTCTTATTTACTTCGATTCTATACTTTTCAAATAACAAATCATCGAGTATATCAAGAACTGCAGAATCTTCGTTCAGTAGTAGTTTAATGAACTCTAACTCATGTGGTCGCTTTCCATTTGCGTACTTGAGAGAAATAAATTCAATAAATTTTTCTTCTTCAGAAGTAAGTACAATCTGATAGTCTTTCTCGTATTTACGAAGAAAGTTATGATATGAACCCGTCCTTGCAAAGATTCTTTCAATATCAATGACATTATATTTAATAAACTCAGTCAGTAACGGAATTCTACCCAATCTATTCTTTAAATCCTGATAAGATTCTTTAATAATCTTCAGATCATTAAAATCTGCGTGATCAATAGATTTATAGATTCTCTCCCGTGTTATTTTGTCAAAATTTATCGTAGAACAGCCATAGATGATTCTGTTGCTTTCAGCAACATATCTACGAATATTATCTTTATTGTAAGACTGGTCTCCAGACAAGGCGATGGGGATTAAATAGTTGTTATCGTAGTTTCCAATAAAATCCAATACAACAACATATTCCTTTCCGTAAACCTTTCTTAGGCCTCTTCCCAGCTGCTGAACAAATATGATAGCAGACTTCGTTGGTCTTAACATCACAACTTGGTTAATTTCTGGTATATCCACACCCTCATTAAAAATATCCACTGTAAAGATATAGTCCAAGGCACCTTCATTCTCAACTTGTCCTAACCTCTGAACGGCTTCAGCTCTTTCTTCTTGAGAACTTTCACCGCTTAAAGCAACTGTTCTATATCCAATATCATTAAATTTTCGCGATAGATTCTGAGCTTCTTCATTTCTACTACAAAACACAAGCCCTTTTACACGACTTCCAGAATACCCATAAAACTCAACCTTCTCTTTTATATATTGAACTCTAGCATCTGAAACCAAATGATTAAACTGTGTCTGATCATCAATGATTTTTCCTTCGACCGTTAATTCTGTAATGCCAAAATAATGAAATGGACATATGAGATCTTCTTTCATGGCATCATTCAGTCGAATCTCATAGGCGATATTATGATCAAATAGTTCAAATATATCGAATCCATCTGTTCTTTCAGGAGTCGCGGACATACCGAGTAGAAATTTCGGCTGAAAATAATCAATAATCGTTTTATATGATTTGGCCCCTGCACGATGGACTTCATCAATAACAATATACTCAAAGTCATCAGGCGAGAACTGCCTATAAATATGCTCTTTTGAGAGTGTCTGGATTGTTGTAAAAATATAATCCGCTTGAAAATCCTTATGATTTCCACTTAATATCGACATTGTTTTTTCAAAGCCTATAACTTTTCTGAAACTCTTCAATGCTTCTTTAGCGATTTGCTCCCGATGAACTACAAATAGAAATCTCTTTGGATTAAATTTTTTAACATCGAATGCTGACAAATAGGTTTTTCCTGTACCTGTAGCTGAAATGATTAATGTTTTTTCATGCTGTCTATTTCTTGTTGCTTCCAGTTCTTGCAATGCATTAACCTGCATTTTATTTGGTTTAATCGCATTGAGGTACAGTAGTTTACCGGATAGATGATCTTCTATGGTTTTTTCTGCAGTACTATTAATACTTCTTTGAAGTTCATATATTTTTGAATACGCATCAATCCAATTGATATCTACGATTGTAGCGTGAGCAAACATACTATTGAACTCTTCAATTGTGTTTGAGACGATAGCTCCTTCTTTTGATGAAGATACTTTTAAGTTCCACTCTTTGTTCTCACATAACGCACTTTGGGTCATATTGCTACTACCAACTATTATGGAGTATTCCTCACCTTTTTGAAAAATATATGCCTTTGTATGCATTTTAGCTGCTTCTTGAGTAACAATTCTTAGCTCAATATTCTTTAATTCTAAGAGTTTTTTTAAGGCTTTTGGAGATGAGAAATTCTGATATTGAGAAGCAATAATTTTTCCGCGTATCCCTTTTTCTTCCAATTCCTTAAGTGTATTTAGTAGGACCGTAACGCCACTTTCTGTGATAAATGCTACTGAAAAATAGAACGCATCACAATGAGAGAGTTCATGAATGATACTAGTAAGTACCTTTTCTCCTCTCTCAGGATCATTAATGATCAGTCGTGGTTTATATGATTCCAGTGCAGTCTCTGTTCTATCCAGAAAACCGTGGACTAAGCCCTTACTCAATTCACTATTTGCTATCATTTAAATCTCCCTCATTAATTTCTCCACTATAGGAACATCTGCCGGTGTCCATTCGTGTTCCTTAGTCTATCTCATGTTAACTATTTGAAGCCCATATATTCATTTATTGCAATACTAATTTATTTTACATGAGCAATATAGTTCTGCACGATGATCTAAAAGTCTCGGTAAGTATGATCAACTATTAGATTCTAGTCATCTCATGAATAGTATAACAAATATTTGCTCCTTAGTATAAATCCTGTAGAGGTGTACATCTCTTCTTTTTATGATATTCATTATAAGTAGCTGGCATTAAACGCATTACTCATAAAATTGATACACTTTCTAGGCACTATGTGAATTCATTCTAAATACTAGTTCACACACTATATGAAATCACTCATGATGGACAGTACCGTTTCCATTGCTAATGACACGTACTTATCCTTCTTCATGATCAACTTGAAATTTCTCGCCATCAACTCATGCTCTAATTTTATATAGTAGAGTTTATCTTCATCATCTATTTTCTTAATCAAATGATTCGTGGTCAGTGTTGTTCCGATTCCACACATACAATTATAGTGAGCTGTAGTAAGTTGATCGAGGTTTAACTCTATTTTGGGTCTAAAACCCTCTAATTCAAAAATCATCATAGCTCTAGAATATAAGTTGTTACCATTACGAAGGGTAATGAACGGAAGATTTTTTAGTATATCCAATGTTGAGACTGATTTTATAAATCGGTATTCATTATTTACGATTTCATCTCGTGTAATGAGAAAATCAGATATAGCTTCATAACTGATGAATTTTCTAGGTATTGCAAAAAATAAGTAATCTGTGATTCCTGGATAAAATGAATACTTAGTAATATCTAGATCTTTAACACTATACATAACATCAATTTCATTTTTATCTAGTGCTTCCATTAATGAGACTGAACTTGCTTCTATTATCTCAATATTAATATCTGGAAAAGATTCTTTAATCTTCACAATCATGTTCGGAATAATGAAAGCAGTAAAATATTGAGTTCCTCCAATTCTTAGATTTCTAATCCCCTTATTCATAGTGTCATTAATTTCTGCTTTTGTATTTATTTCAAGGTTTTTTATTTCTTCTATGTGTCTATATATTATTTCTCCAACGGATGTTAGTGCAATAGGTTTACTGCTTCTTATAAAAATAGGATGTCCTATTTCATCTTCGAACTTTTTAATAGCTATACTCAGCGCAGGTTGACTTATATGTAAAAATTGAGCTGCCCGTGTAAAAGATCCCGCTTTATAAACTTCTTCGATGTATTCATAAACCACTTCCATAATCTTCTCCCTGTGTTAATATTATCAATTTTTTGACTTATTGTTATAAGTTTAATTTATAACCTTATTAAAATCAAATATTTTACTTTTATAACTTAAACGTTTACTCTTAAATAAATCAATAAGCCCTAAATAAATATATGACTTAGTCACCAGAATACATTTTAGGAGGTAAATATGTTACGAACAATTAACACCGAAGATCTTATTCCGATTATTGCTAATCTATGTAAGGACGCTTGTTATCATTTAAATGATAACGTGATGAATGCACTTGAAAATGCCTATGAAAAGGAAGAATCTCCTTATGGCAAAGAAACACTTTTACTTTTACTGGATAATGCAAAACTTGCTTCGAAAGAAGAAATGCCTGTCTGTCATGATACGGGTATGGCTGTTGTCATGATGGAAATTGGAGAGCAAATCTCGTGGACAGGAAAGCCGCTTGAAGAAGCTGTTAATGATGGAGTTAGAAAGGGATACACTGAAGGGTACCTAAGAAAGTCTGTATATTTAGATCCATTGAATAGAGTAAACTCAAATGATAATACCCCCTGTGTATTACATACTGATATTGTTCCAGGAGATAAAGTCAAAATTACCGTAATGCCTAAAGGTGGTGGCAGTGAAAATATGGGTACATTCAAAAACTTAGTACCAGCTGACGGATATGAAGGTGTAAAGAAGTTTATACTTGAATCTGTTTTCAACGCAGGAGGAAAGGCTTGCCCCCCTATTGTTGTTGGAGTTGGAATTGGTGGAACCATGGATAAAACTACTCTGATTGCTAAACAAGCATTACTAAGACCTATTGGAGTCCACAATAAAAACCCATTTTATGAAAACCTTGAGAAAGAGCTTTTAGATGAAATAAATAAATCCGGAATCGGACCACTTGGTATGGGTGGAAGGATGACAGCATTAGACGTACACATCGAATATTATCCTTGCCATATCACTTCTTTACCTGTCGCAGTAAACCTTCAGTGTCACTCAGTAAGACAAGCTTCAGCTGAACTATAATCTAAGGAGGTGAGAATCATGCAAAATAGAATAATTAAACTTACTGCTCCATTATCAAAAGAAGATATTCAATCACTTAAAATTGGAGATGTTGTTGAGTTAACAGGAATCATTTATACCGCAAGAGATGCAGCACACAAGAGGATTCAAGAAAATATATTAAACAATAGACCTCAACCAATCGAGCTAGAAAATCAGATTATATTTTATGTAGGTCCAACTCCAGCAAAGCCAGGTAAGGTGATCGGTTCAGCGGCACCAACTACAAGTGTACGTATGGACAAGTATGTCGAAATGATGCTAGAACTTGGTATAGTGGGAATGATAGGAAAGGGCGAGCGTTCAGATTATATACCTGAATTATACCGAAAGCATTGCGGTGTATATTTCTTAAGTATCGGTGGAGCATCTGCTATGATTGCCAATCAAATTAAAGAATGTGATGTAGTTGCATATGAAGATCTTGGCACTGAGTCCATCAAACGACTATATGTTGAAAACCTTCGTCTCATTGTTGGAATTGATGTTAATGGAAGAGTTTTCCAAGATGAACAAGTGCAAAAATACAGAATTGTGTAGTATAAAATGATAAGGGGGCAAAAAAATGGGGATTTTAAAGTCATGGAATAAGATAAGTCTTTTTACTAGGATTATGATTGGTTTTGTATTAGGAATTGTTGCAGGGCTCATTTTGAGAGAGAAAGCATCCATGTTCTCTTTCTTGGGTACAATATTAACAAGAATGTTGACTATGGTAGTTGCTCCATTGGTATTGTGTGTTATCGTAAATGCCGTTGCAAATATGGGTGATGGAAAAAGATTAGGAAGAATTGGACTTAAGACAATTACTGTCTTCCTTGTTACTACACTTTTCGCAATATTCATTGGCTTAGTGATCGCAAATGTAATGAACATCGGTTCAGGAGTGACTATTACTCCTTCAGCTCCAGTAGCTGAAGCTGCAAAAGAAGTAACTTTTGTTGATACTTTAGTTAACATAATTCCTTCTAATATATTCCTTTCCCTAAGTAACAATGAGTTATTGCAAATTATTTTCTTTTCAATAATACTAGGTTTAGCTCTCCTTAAGCTCGGCAAGAAATCCGAGCCACTACTCAATTTATTTGCCGCTGGACAAGAAGCTATGCAAAAAGTTACTTCGATAATCCTAGAATATACGCCGATCGGAGTATTTGGACTTATGGCAAATGTAATTGGATCAAACGGTTTGGATATTTTAATCCCATACAGTAAAGCTATTATAGCCCTATATATCTCTTCCATATTTTACCTGGTTTTTGTTCAAGCCGGTCTCGTTGCTGGATTTTTCGGGAAGATATCCCCAAAGAAATTCCTTGCAACCATGAAAGAACCTATGGCATTTGTATTCGCCTCATGCTCTAGCGTAGCTACAATCCCACTCACTCTAGAATCCACAAAAAAACTTGGAGTAGATGACGATACAGCTAACTTTGTAATTCCATTAGGTGCAGTTGTTAATATGAATGGTACTGCTATTTATCAAGCAGTCGCTGTTATCTTCACTGCTCAAATTTTCGGTATCAACTTGAGTATTATGGATCAAATCATGGTCATGTTCACAGCAACACTTGCTGCAATAGGAACTGCAGGTATTCCTGGTTCTGGTCTTATCATGCTAACGATTGTATTAGGAGCGGCTAATCTACCAATGGAGGGTGTAGCATTACTTGCAGGTATTGATAGAATTTTAAACATGGGCAGAGTTGTACCAAACATTGTTGGAGATGCAGCTGCGGCTGTAGTTGTAGCTCGTTCAGAAAAAACACTTAGAGATACCGAAGATATTCTTGAACAAGTATCTTAATAAGTTTCAGCACAGACAATTACTAAGCTAATGTCTGTGCTGACTTTATTATATATAATAATAATTCATGACCCTTCCAAAAACACTGTACAAACATGAGGTGGAGGGGTCTCTTTCTATTTCTCCTTAAGCACTCTAAAGGACATTATATTTGTCTCTTTATGAACATACAACTCCGTCATCTTGCTGCAATAATATGGGTGCAAGAAGATCTTGTCAATAAATACGCTTTAATATTACTATATCTAGATATCGGTTTATATGATCATACTCTTCTTCAATCATAATATAAGCTAATTTGTGTTTCATACACTCCTGTAAGTTTCTACGATTGTTTTTCATCATTTCTTTTATTATGAGCAGATGGGCTAGGTCTTCTCTATTACATCAGGTTTCCCCGAAGTTTAATTATAGTTATTCTCAAGATAGGTCTCGCTCATAATTATGCAAAGTATTCTATAGGTTTATATGATTCCAGTGCAGTTTCTGTTCTTTCCACAAAACCGTGGACTAAGCCCTTACTCAATTCACTATTTGCTATCATTTAAATCTCCCTCATTAATTTCTCCACTATAGGAACATCTGCCGGTGCCCAATCAAGAAGCAATAGATTCTTTCTCTCTATCCATCGGAATGCTCTATGGTCATTTAACGTAAACTTTAAATCATCAACTTCAATCAAATATCCATGCATGATAATCCTGAAATCAGGATAAGTATGGTCTACGGTCATTAAATATTGTTCCTGTGAAACTGAAATAGTTAAGTCCATTTCTTCATGAAGTTCACGCTGTAAAGCCACTTCTCTCTGTTCTCCTGGCTCAATCTTACCGCCTGGAAACTCAAATTTCCTCGAAATATACTTTAGAGGAGATTCATTCCTTTGCATACACAGAAACAAATCTCCTCTCTTAAATATTGCAGCAACAACTTCTATTGTTTTCATTCATTTCCCATTCTTTCATCATTATTATTTGAGAATTCTACAGCACACTGGTTTTTGCGAATTCCTCTTTACTTAAGTATATGCCACTTTGAGCCAGTCTTGAAGATCTATCTTCATACAATCTCGACATCATTTCAAATCGATCCTCGACTATTCCATAATGGAGTCTCCGATGACACGTAGGGCAAAGACAAACAATATTAGCATATACATCAAGACTCACTGAGAATTTTGTCTGATGTCTCAATGGAATCGCATGATGACCTTCCATATAAGGTTTTCTCGTTCTCTCCGCTATAAAGCTATGATGTGAAGAATCGAGTTCGCACTTATAACCGGCCAATTCTAAGGACTGAGTTTTTATAATCTCAGATCTTTGCCACCTGTATACTTCAGATCTTTCTCTGAGATTCATTTCAATAGGCATATCGAGTAGTTTAACCTTATCTTTTAGTTTGGAAAAGGAATCACCACAGGCAAACCGATAATAATTATTTAAGCCCGAACTGTACATTTGATTCCCTCTTTTATCTTGAGCCATGAACTCTTCATCCCCAAATAGAATCTCTCGAACTTCAGAAAGCCTTTCAATATCGCCAATTTCATAAATATCTTCTTGTACTAACCCCATGCTTTTGAGCTTTCTTGATATGTTATTCAGGGCATCGAAATAGTGATTGACCGTGGACCTTTTAAGCCCCCTAATATCAATCAAATATCTTGAATAATAATCTTTTAAAATTGATACTTTCGATTCACTTCGAACTTGTTCTTCTTCACGATTCCTATTCAAATCTTTCATCCTCTCAAAGTTATCTAAAATCATTTTGAGTTAAGGAAATCTATTTATTGTACTTCCATCCCTCATCCCCATGATAGACCATCCTCTTACTCATACCACCATCCACAGTGATATTTTCTGCATTGATAAATGAAGATCTTTCATCACAAAGAAACAGAACTGTTCTAACAATATCTTCTGGCACACCCACTCTTTCAGAAGGATGCTGCTTCCTATCCGCCTCACTGAAATTCTCATCATCCCCAGTATCAATCCATCCAGGAGCAATGCTGTTCACTCTTGCAAGTCCCTGTAGACTCATGGCCATGGCATGGGTTAAGGCAGTAATCCCGCCTTTCGCAGCGCTATAGCTTTCCGTATCCTTCTGACTCATGAAGGCTCTGGTGGATGTGATGTTCACAATGGAAGCCACAGGATTCAAATGCTCTTTCAAAAGCAGCGTAAGATAATACGGCGCAGATACCCCCACCCGAAGAATCTCATTGAACTCTTCATAGGTGCAGCCGCTGAGAAGCCCCTTATGGCTGAAACCGGCATTATTTATGAGAACATCCACTTTCCCGTACCTTTTCTTGATCTCTTCCGCAAACTCCACCAACACAGATTCAGAAGCAAGGTCTCCCTCGAAAAAGAAGTGCTTCTTCTGATCTTGAAGTGATGAAAGAAGATCCTTCCCTGCATCTCCATCCTTATCAATAAATGCCACCGAAGCGCCCTCTTTGTCAAAGGCTCTTACCAAGGCTTTTCCAATGCCATTGGCTCCTCCGGTGATGACACATACTTTTCCATCCAATTCTCTCACCTCATATTTAATGGTTTACACTAAGCCTAGTATATCAAAATTAACTGTATATTTAAATAATTTACAGAATTATGTATAGAATCTATTCTTATTTGTATACTATTAGATGCATCTAACTGGAAAGTACCACAAAATATATCCCAATGTCAGGACAGTAACTTTTCATTTTTCTGAAGTCAGCTCTGAAAAATTTCCTGAGCAGGCACCTCTATCTGTGTTTATCGCAAAATAAAAGACCGCATTACTGCAGTCTTTATCAAAATCTATTCTGTGATCTTCAATGCATTGGACATGGAAATGAGAAGAAGAAGCCCCGTGAGAAGAACCGCCACAACCGCTGACAGAAGAAAATCCCCCGAAGAGAACATCTCCGTCATGAGGTTCACGTTCTCAGAAACCAGCGTCATGGGATTATAGGGCTTAAGATCTGGGAACAGCCCAAGAAGTGTAAAAATCAGTGCTGCTCCTCCCGCAAGTAGTAGCACCCCATATACATTCTTAAACAGCAGGCCTCCAAAGATGACCATGCTGAGGAGAAGCACCCCAAAGATCCACATACCCAAAATGGCTAAGAACAGGTTCGTCAGCTCCATTTTCTCAAAAAAGTACAACGTATACCCCAGGGTGATGAGGGCAGATGCGGCGTAAGACAAAGTCCATTGAAACACCGCTGAAGTAAACTTAGAAAGCACCACCACCTTTCTTGAAAGACCCTTGGTCACCATATGGATGAGGGTTCCTTTTGAAATCTCCCCCGCCATGATCCCGCTGAAAATCACTGTCAGGACGATCATTCCCGTCTGGGCTCCATTTTTAAAAAACTGCATCCAGGAATCTATGGCTTTGGGCTCTTCCAGGGTAATGGTCATGCCTTCCGGCAGAACACTTTCAAGAATCTCCGGCAGCACCTTGGCCATGACAGGATTGAGGAATCCGAAGACCACAAAGATCAGAAACAGAATCATAAACTTATAGGTGCGAACACTCTCCATGATCTCTTTTTTGGTAAAAGCAATGAAACTTCTCACTTGACCACCTCCAGGAAAAGATGCTCCATGGTGGGCTCCAGCAGCTCCACCTTCTGCGGAACAATCTGAAGAGTAAGAAGCACCTCATAGACATCCTTCTGTATATTTTCCATGTTTTTTCCTGTTACAAGAACACTTCTTCCATCTCCATCCCGTTCCATCTCATAAGATGACAGCTTTTCAGAAGCCATGAAGGCATGAAGATCTTTTTCCTCTTGAAACAGCACATCCAGGCCTTCTTTTCTGTGCTTCTTCTTGATCTCTTCCAGTGGTCCCTGAAGCACCAGATGTCCTCCATGGAGAACAGCCACCTCATCACAGATCCTTTCCATATCCGAAAGGATGTGGGTGCTGAAAATGACTGTGGTCTTTCCCTTCACAGACTGGAGAATCCTAAGAATCTCCATACGGCCCATGGGATCCAGCGCCGACGTGGGCTCATCACAGATGAGAAGCTTCGGCTCATTTAAAAGCGCCTGGGCAATGCCAAGTCTCTGTTTCATGCCCCGGGAAAAGGTGCCGATTCTTTTTTTGCTTATTGGCAGCCCTACCAGGGACAGAAGCTCCTCGCTTCTTTTTTTGATCTTTTCCTTTTCCATCCCTGTGATCTCACCGCAAAGGCTGAGATATTCCATGGGGGTCATATAGCTGTAAAATTCCGGCACATCCGGCAGATACCCAATATACCGGTTGGTTCTGGTCTCTCCGTATTTTACCGGTTCCCCACAAACATAGATCTCTCCCTGGTCCTTCTCCAGAAGCCCCAGAATCATCTTCATGGTGGTGGTTTTTCCTGCACCATTCTGGCCGATGAACCCAAAGATCTTCCCTTCCGTCACAGAAAGATCAATGCCTTTAATCACTTCTGAAGAACCAAAAGCTTTTGTCAGACCTTCAATCTTTAACACTTCCATCTATTCTTCGCCTCTTCCAAAGATAAAATACACCACTGGTCCGATGAACTGCACAAAGCTCAGAACCACCCATAAGGGTCTGTTTCCAAATTTGTAGTTTTTGTGGGTCAGCACATGCCACAAAGATGCGGCTGTCAGGGCAAACTGCATGATGATCAGTGGGATCAGCACCGGCAGATATTCTCGTAATCCTTCTAGATTCATGTTTCTTCCTCCAATTATTCTTATTTTTACAGATTTTCCAGCTCCAGAAGTATGGACCGGAAAGCAGGCTCCTCCTGAAGAGGCTGAAAGAGAGGGTACTCTTTCACTGCGCTCAGCATCCCTTCCTTGATCAGTTTATCTCCTCTGGGGGCACTGTTGCCAAGATCCAGTTCCTCCAGCCAAGGAAGCACTTCTGTAAAGAACTCATCTCCCTGCAGCTGAAAAGGAAACTTGAAATTTTTACAGGCCTCTGTATAAAGGCGAAGCATCTTCAGCGCTTCCTCCTTCTGTCCATGGACCATGTAGCCATGGGCACCGGAGAAAGCAATCTGTCCCATGACATTAGGATGAAGGGTCATGATTCCCATGGTATCCGCTACAGGAAAAATCCTATTCAGTGCTTTTTTGAAAACCTCCAGATCTCCAGACACGTGCATGAGATACGATGCACCCACAGAAAGGTAGTTCATCATATGCTGATAAAGACTCACCTGAAGCACTGATGCAGCCTTCTTCGCCTCTCCCCGCATGGCATAGGCACTGGCAAGCACCACCTCATCTCCGGAAATGGGCAGGAAATTCGGCTCCAGAAGCTCCAGCACTTCCAGAGAATCTCTCAGAATCATCTGTACCGTGGCCTCTAATGAAGTTGCCTGTTTCATGAGCCAAAGATCTCCACTTTCCTCCCTGACCCGCCGCAGCAGCTGAAGGGTCTTTCCCAGCACTTCACTCTGCTCCTCCTTCTCCTCCAGCATATGATGGTTGAGAAGAAGAATAGACATCTGCAGAAGACAGGGAAAACAGCTGTAATACTTCTCTGTAATGGTCAGAACATCCTTGTATACCGTCCGGAACGGTTCCTTCCCAAACCGGTCACTGAGATCTTTATAGACTCTTCGGATTTCAGCTTTTTCCATCTGAGGCAGATATCCGATGAGTTCGTCAATGGTGATGTTAAAGAAGGAGGCCAGGCGTGGCAGAAAGGTGATGTCCGGAAAGCTCTGCCCTGTTTCCCATTTGGATACGGAGGCTTTGGTGACCCCCATATATTCAGCCAGGGCATCCTGGGTGAGTCCTTTCTCTTTTCTTTTCTGCAGGATGATTTTACTGATCTGGATTTCCTTCATGGCCATTCCTCCCTCAAATATCTCTTTATCATGATTATCCTTTTTTCCAGAGAAAAAAACAATGGATGCAAAGGATACTTCGGTAAATAAAATCAACCAATGGGATACTTTTTCTAAATCTAACTGACACCAAATGTCTTAGAAATGTCACGAAATCAAGATAGAATCTGATAAGATGAAGATAGAATAACAAAGTATGAAAGTGAAAGGCCGGTGCAAACCATGTCAAAGAAACATAGCCTTTTCGGCATTCTCCTGATGACAGTTCTTCTCCTAGTAAGCGGCTGTTCCCCCAAAAAAACGGTGCTTACAACGGACAACGAGAAAGACCTGGCAGACATGATCACTTATCTGGAAGACCAGAACTATGAAAGCAGTGTGGAAGAGGCAGATTACGATATCTTTCCAGGCATCCGCATGCGTATCAAAACGGGAACCGACATACTGGATGTCTATTTCTATGAGAATCCCACCGCTTTGGAAGAAGTGGCATCTGGAATAGGAAAGGATGGCTCCTCTTACCAAAACAAGTCCAAGACCAAAGTAATTGAAATTTCCTGGATCTCTGAACCCCATTTCTTCAAGAAAAACACCATGATGGTGCAGTACATTGGAGAAGAGGAGAACATCATAAAGCTCCTCACCACTTATTTAGGACCCCAGTTTGCAGGATTGTAGAATCGTACTGAAATTAGTTAGAAAGGAAAAATTATGGAGAACTTCAGATGTGCCACAAAAACAGATGCGCCACTTCTTGCCGGTCTTCGGGAAAAGGTGTGGAAGGAAACCTATGAGGGTATTTATCCCAAGGAAATGCTTGATTCCTTTGATAGAACCCTGCATGAAAAAAAGTTCCACAGCCAAATCACTGCACCGGACACCTTTGTGTATATCGCAGAGTTTGATGATACCCCCATTGGGTACTTCTCCTTTGGAAGACCCCGAAAAAAAGAAGAAAGGCCCAAGGATCTCGTGCTTCACTCCTTTTACCTGCTGTCCAGCCATCAGGGCAGAGGCATCGGAAAGAGAATCTTCCGTTTCATCAGAACATACGGTGAAGACCATCAGCTGACAAAGCTCTACTCTTCCTGTAATGCCCATAACCATAGTGCTTTGGCATTTTACCAGAAGATGGGCGGTAACATCCTCTTTTCCGATGTGGGTCATGAAAATCCAGCAGAAGACTCTGTTTATCTGGAATACGACATAGATCGAGAGCTATAGTTCTCGTGCAAAAAGGCACCCATTTTAATGGATGCCTTTTTGCTATGAGTAAAATCATGTATTGATCTGTTTTTATGCGCCCATAATCAGATCCAGCAGCCCTGTGGCTTGCGCAAAAACAAATAGAATCCCAATGGGGGCCACATACTTGATCATCACAGACCAGAACCCTTTCAGAGGAAAGGAAAGTTTCCCATGGTTTGTCACTTCATCTATTGCTTTATCCACTCCCCAGACCCATCCAATGAAGAGGCACATGAGAAGTCCGCCCAGGGGCAGGAAGACGTTGCTGGCTAGAAAGTCCACGTTGTCCAGAATGTCCCGGCCAAAGAATCTTACATGGGACCAGATTCCCTGTCCCAGTGAGGAAGGAATCCCCATGACAAAGATTACAGCAGCCAAGGTCACAGTGGAGAATTTTCTCGACCAGCCTCTTTCATCCACCGCATAGGACACCACTACTTCCAGGATGGAAATGGACGAGGTCAGGGCAGCGAAGAGCACCAGAATGAAAAACAGCACCGCAAAGAAACCACCAAGGGGCATCTGGGAGAACACCGCAGGCAGTGTGATGAATAAAAGCCCAGGTCCTCCTTCCGGATTGAATCCAAAGGAAAAAACAGCAGGCAGAATCACAAGTCCAGCCACCAAAGCGACGATGGTATCGATGAGAGGAATTTCCATGGCACTGGAAATCAAGTTCTGTTCTTTATCAAGGTAACTGCCATAGGTGATCATGGTCCCCATCCCAAGGCTTAAGGAGAAGAACACCTGACCCATGGCTGCCAGAATCACTTCGGCATTGATTTTTGAAAAATCAGGAATCAGAAGAAATTTCACACCTTCCATGGCTCCTGGAAGGGTCAGAGAGCGGACCATGAGAAGGATCAGCATCACAAATAATGATGGCATCATAATTTTACTGTAGCGTTCTATTCCTTTGGCAACACCACCGATGACAATAAACACTGTCAGTGCCATGAAAATGCCATGATATACAAGAGGCTCCAAAGGATTCTGAATGAAATCCGTGAAGAGCTCTCCAAGCACTGCGCCATCTGTCACATTGAAATCACCGGATACAGCTTTCACCAGGTACCGGATGACCCATCCGCCAATGACGCTGTAAAAAGAGAGGATAAGAAAGCCAGCAGCTACACCTAACACACCAATCCAGGCATACTTTGATTTCAGCTTTCTATATGCACCAATGGGTGACAGCATGGTGGCACGTCCCATGGACAGTTCTCCCAGCATTAACGTAAATCCGATGATAAAAAGAATCACAAAATACACCAGAACAAAGGCTCCTCCACCATTGGCACCAGCCGTGAATGGAAACCTCCATAAGTTGCCAAGACCCACAGCAGAACCAGAGGCCGCCAGGACAAATCCCAGCTTCGACGAGAACTGTCCTCGCTTTTCTTTTTTATTTTCCATACTAAACACATCCCCGTTTATCATTTCCAGTTAGCAGCTCAGATATCAGAAAATTCCATGCATCACTAAGATACACGGAATCCACACCAGCACAACTTCGCTATAGAATATTGTTTATTTTATCATTCTTTTCGGGTACTTACAATTTATTTGTTATTATTTCTCATTAATATTATTATTCTGGCAATTTCGAATCTTCCATAAGGCATTCAGCTATTACTCTTGCAACAGATGGCAGAACAAAATTTGATATTCAAAGTATCTTGTTTCTCCTTTGATTGATTCTTGTAAGTTTCGCTTCTTGAATCGTCATTCTAAATCCTATATAGGACTCCTCAAACCATCCACAGAAATCACTCTAATACTGAAGTTTAAAAACTAAAAACACATGAGCACAACGATCCCTACGTACACTTTATATATTCTGTTCCTCTTAATATTCTTTTATCATATCGAAACGAATGTTATACTAGTATAAATCTATAAATCAGCTTTGAGGTGGAGATGAAATGAAGAAACCCACCGCAATGATATTGATGCTGCTTTTTCTTTCCGGATGCACCGTTATGAATCATTTTACAGGAAGAGATCGGACCGGAACGTATATTGCCCTTGGGGACATTGATGACATAGGATACATCGGCGACAATGTATATATGGAATGGCTGATCTTTTCCAGTTATGAACTCAGCAAGGAAAACGGCACTTTCAATAAAGGTGAATTGATTTGGTTTAACGTTCTCATCTCTGACAGTCCCTCCCCTCAAGAGATTGAAGTCGTCTACGGTGAAAATCCTGATGGAAGCGCCTCATCTCTTACAAACAGGATGGATCTCACAGAAGCAGATCAGTGGGTCGCTGTATACCTGGATGATGACTTTTCTATAGAATTATCTGATTTTAAATAACATTTCCGTCACGATAGAAGCTGAACCTTTTCAGCCCGAATAGACTCTCCTGCAGAAAACTGCTGAAATCAGAATCTTGATTCTGCTGCCTCATAAGTTAGTAACATCCATATTTATATTCACCGATGAAAGTCATTGTAAATCAATGGCCTTCATCGGTTTTTCATTTCTATTTATCCAGCATTAAAAAGAAAAATAAAATAAATTTGATAAAACTAGTTGAAAAGTAGACTAATGTGAGGTATGATAGTCTTAAGTTAGTTGAAAAGTAGACTAATTTAGCAAACAAAAACTAAAATATAATTTATTTGGAGGAACATCATGAAAATAGGAATTATTATAGGTAGCGTAAGAGAAAGCAGAAACGGTGAAGCTGTAGGAAAGTGGATCCATGATTTTGCAGTGGCAAGACAGGATGAAGGTGTGGAATATGAACTGGTAGATCTTAAGGACTACAATCTGCCCTTCCTGGGTGCTGCTGCTTCCGAAGAGCAGATGGCAGCCGTAGGTGCATGGCTCGGTAAGATCGCTTCCTTTGACGGATATGTATTTGTCACCCCAGAGTACAACCGCTCTGTCGGCGGAGCATTCAAGAATGCCCTGGATTATCTTGATGGAGAAATCAGGAACAAGGCAGTAGGCTATGTCGGATACGGCGGACTTGGCGGCGCCTTTGCCATCCAGTCCTTAAGAGGCATCAACGCAGAACGTTCTTTAGCGTCTGTCCGAACCATGGTGTCCTTCTCCCTGATCACAGACTTCGAGAACTTCTCTATATTTAAGCCAGGCGCACACCATGCAGTGAACGCAGACGCCATGCTGGATGAAGTGATTCTATGGTCTAGAGCTTTTGAAACCATCAGGAAGGTGAGTTAGTTGAAAACAGTTCCCTATACCACCGGTGAGGCAAAGCTGTCTCCCAAAACCCGTCTGGGTCTGGTACATCTGAAAGTGAAGCATCTGAAAGAACAGACCGCCTTCTACAAGGAAGTGCTGAAGATGACTCTTCATGAGGAGAGTGAGGATCACGCTGTCCTCGGAGATACCAAAAAGCCTCTTCTCTATTTAAGGAGAGTAGAGGATCTGAAAAGATACTCCAATACCACTGGCATGTATCATTTCGCCCTGCTCTATCCCAGTGAAAAAGAACTGGTCAAAGCCATCGCTATGCTCTTTGCGGTGAAATACCCCAATTCCCCTACAGACCATGGCATGTCCAAGACCACCTATCTGAAGGATCTGGAAGGAAATGACATTGAGCTCTATGTTCGAACGAAAGAGCGCGGACAGTATGTGGAAAAAGCAGGTGACCTGAAGTTTCTTTACACCAACGGCACCCTGACTGATGGACGGGATCCTCTGGATCTGGATGAGCTCTTTCAGCATCTATCCGAGAATGAGAAAGTGGACAGCCCGCTGGAAGACATGGAAATGGGACACATCCACTTATACGGCTCCAATCTAAACGATATGC
This sequence comes from Proteiniclasticum ruminis DSM 24773, assembly GCF_000701905.1. Taxonomy (GTDB): domain Bacteria; phylum Bacillota; class Clostridia; order Clostridiales; family Clostridiaceae; genus Proteiniclasticum; species Proteiniclasticum ruminis. Next base: position 721,327 of record NZ_JNKC01000001.1, read on the forward strand.
TGACCTTTTACAGAGATATCATGGGATTTGCGGAAGGACTCATGATGAGAAGCTTCGCCATGGGTGATGTGGGTCTTGAGGAAGAGCAGTACCATGTGGTTGCCTTCAACTCCTGGAAACAGACGGATATCCCGGCTCCTGAAGATGCGGCTGGCCTGGATTTCTATACTCTGGTCTTATCCGGAAAAGAAGACTATCTGGCGCTGAAGAAAAGACTTGAGGAGACAAAGGTGGAAACCTTCCAAGAGGAAGATGGAGAATACCTCTACGATCCTTCCCATATCAAAATCAAACTGGAAGTTGACACGAAAGCAGCGTAAAGAAAGCTCGGACCTTGAAGGAATCTATCACAGTTTAGTTGAAAAGTGAACAGATGGACGGTATAATTACTTGACAGATGAAACAAGCTTTGAGGCCCGCGGTCTTCAGAGCTTGTTTCCCTATAGAACGAGCTGACCCCAGTAGACCCGCCCATAGCTTGAGGTGAAAGGAGGCTGAAAAAATGAATTTTGAAACCATGGATGCCCTGTATACGAAACTATTGAAGATCAACCATCTCATGAGTTTGAGCCTTGCTGAAATCGCAAAGGAAGAAGATCTCAATCCATCGGAACTGATGATTGTGCTGGACGTGAAAAACAATCCCCATACAGATCTTCAGAGCGTCTGCGAACGGCTGGGCATGAAGAAAAGCACCGCCTCCAAAGCCATCCGGAAACTCATTGAAGTGGGCTATATAGAAAACCACGTCTGTGAAAGTGACCAGAGAAAAGTCTCCCTGGTGGGCAAAGAAAGCACCTGCCATGAGCTTTGTAAAGAAAGTACCCTCATGACCACCTTTAAGGGCATCGATGATCCGAAGTATGATGTGGACATGATCTTACACTCTTTAGATGATCTCCTGGAGATTCTCTCCAAGAGGTCCATAAGCCAAGAGGAAGAGTAGACCAAATAAGTCATCAAATCTTTTGTCCGCTGCCAAATAAAAGCATTAAGCCGCTGCCAAGAAATCTCTACAGATTTTTTGCAGCGGCTCTTCTTATGAGAAGACTCCACTTTCCGGGCTAATATTGAAGCATCCTAAGAAACCCCTTATAATGAGGAAAACGCATGGAACCCCATCCAACTATCTTCCCAAGGATCCATCCTATATCCTTGCCCACGAAGGAGAAGCCTCTCTGCCAAGGAAACATACTACTTAACAGAAATAACATTGGAGGTATAATTCATGATGTTTGATACTAAAAAACTGGAATGGACAAGAGAGCCTGAACACTATAAGATTACCCCGGATAAAATTGAAATCACCACTGTTCCCCGGACGGATCTGTGGCAAAGAACCTATTATCACTTCCGGAATGACAACGCTCCAGTGCTCCAGATGAAAACATCAGGTCCCTACTTCTCTTTTGTGGTGAAGACAGAATTTGACAGCAAGCACCGCTTTGATCAGTGCGGCGTTTGTATTTATCTGGACAGCGACAACTGGATCAAAGCCTCCATCGAGTATGAAGATGAGAACTTTTAGCATCTAGGCAGTGTCGTGACCAATCATGGCTACTCAGACTGGGCGACCACAGAAATCCCTGCAACAATAAAATCCATGTGGTACAGGCTCAGCCGAAGACTGGATGATTTTCGCATCGAATGCTCTGAAGACGGAATGATCTTCCATCAGATTAGGATCTGTCACCTCTTTAAAGGAAAAGAAGAAATCTCCTTTGGACTCTATGGCTAAAAAGCTAACTTCACCCATATGGAGATGACGGAGTGCAAGTGGCTTCCCCATGAGGGGCAAAAGCCTGATGATTCCCTCTAACACCTCTCCTATGAATGATTTTCTGAAGACAAAAGCCGCTGCAATTCACCTTTCATCCAAGGTGCTGCAGCGGCTCTTTACTTATTATGTGTCCAAAAGATACGTGGATGGAAAAAGAAAATTCACCCTCAAATTTCCACCGTTCCCTTCAGAAGCCTCTCAATAAACTGCGCCACTCCATCTTCATAGTTGAAACCTGTCACGTCCTTTGCCAGAGCTTTGAGATCTTCTGGAGCATTCCCCATGGCCACGCTGTAGTCCGCCTCTTTCAGCATCTCCACATCGTTATAGTAGTCTCCCAGGACCACAATGCGGATTTCCTCCCCGAAGGTCTCCTTCAGTCTTGGGAACATGGTGGATTTTGACACATGAGCTGGCAGAATTTCCAGGAAAATATCTGCAGAAGAAACCCACCTGTAATGTTCTGGGTCTTTTTCTTCCAAATGTCTTCGGATCTCTTCCAGATTCTCTCCGATGCCAGCCAGAAGTATTTTCACCCAAGGCTCCTGCTCTATCCGGGTAAGGTCTGATACCACATAGGGCTCATGGTCTTTTAGAATGCTCTCATCCGCCAGATCTTTTACTGACAATAGATGGCTCTCCTCTTTTGTGTAGATAAAGATCATGACTTCCGGATAGGTATGAAGGATCCATTTCATCACATCCTTCAGCCCCTCTTTCTCTAAAGTCACCACATCAACGACTTTCTCCTGATGAAAGTCATACAGCATGGCTCCATTATAGAGAATGGAAGGGCCATTGATGGAGACCCCTTCAATAAAAGGCTTCACATTCACCTGGCTTCTCCCTGTCGCAATGCCGAAGGTGCCTCCTGCCTCAATGAATCTGTCAATGGCCTCTTTGTTCTTCGAAGACACCCTCATATCGTCTCCCAGAAGCGTTCCGTCCATATCGCTGAGCAGCATAATATTCTTCAGTTCTTTCATGGTTCTTATCCCTTACCCTTTCGTGTACTCTGTGGGTGCAATCCCCGTATATTTTTTAAAGACACTGTAGAAGTGCTTGTAATCCGAAAACCCGCTGAGGTCCGCCACTTCCCCCACCCGATACTTGCCCGTGGCGAGAAGCTTCGCACTCTGAATGATCCGATACTCATGAAGCACTTCAAGGAATGTCTTTCCTGTGACTTCCTTGAATTTTCTGCTGAGATAACTGGGGCTCACCCCCAGCTCAGAAGAAACAGTCTCAATACTGATTCTGCTCCCAAACTCTTTGGTGATGGCTTTTATGGTTTCCACCACGTAGTAATTGGTGGCACTTCCCTGGGCCATGATGTCTTCCATTTCCCGTAGAAGCGGATTCTTTTCTTCTTCTCTGGGATCTTTGTAGATCTTAAGATCCGTCCGGATTCTCTCCATGGCCTCCTCCAGTTCCTTCTCAGAAACAGGTTTCAGAAGATAAGAGGAAACATCCAGGGTAATGGCGCGCTTTGCATACTCAAACTCCGCGTAGCTTGTGAGAAGAATGGAATGGAACTTCACTTCCTTCTTGGCTTTTTCGATCATGGTGATGCCGTCCAGTTTCGGCATTCGGATATCTGTAAGAACCACATCCGGTTTGAGATCCAGAATTTTCTCTAAGCCCTCTTCTCCATTTTCCGCTTCTCCCACCACAAGGCAGTCCATTTTCAGCCAGTCCATGGTATGGACCAGACCTTTTCTGATGAACTCTTCATCTTCCACTATGAGCACTCGAATCATCCTGCTTCAGCTCCTTTCATAGACTCTATTTCCTTCAGGAGGGGCACAGAAACCTCCACCCTTGTCCCAGCACCTTCGCTGGAAATGATCTCAATTCCAGCTTCATCCCCATATCTCAGCTTCAGTCTCCTGTGGATATTGAAAAGACCCAGATGAGAGCTGGATTCCGCATCCTTAGATAAAAGCTGAAGAATCTCTTCCTCCGTTTCTTTTTTCATGCCCGCCCCATTGTCTTCACAGACCAAAACCATTTCTTTCTCCCGCACATAGGCAGAAATACTCACATGAAGGTGGTCTTTACCCACATAGCCGTACTTGATGGCATTTTCGATCATGGGTTGGATGAGAAGCTTCGGAATGGGCACTTCTTTGGCGAGCTCTTCCATATTCACCGCATAGGAGAGCCTATCCCCATACCGGAACTTCATGATCTTCAGATAGTTCTCTGTATACTCCATATCGAGTGAAAGAGGCACTTCTTCCCTTTGATTGTCCAGACTGTAGCGAAGAAGGTTCGACAGGCTGAGAATCATGTTGCTGGCGTCCTCCGGCTTAAAATGCACCATGAAGCGGATGTTGTCCAGGGTGTTATAGAGAAAATGCGGATTGAACTGGGATCTCAGCTGCCGAAGCTGCGTGGCAGAAAGCCTTTCCGTCATTTCCTTGTTCCGCTCGATCTGGACTTTGAGCTTCTCCAGCATCTCATTGAAGGAATCGCCGATGGTCTGAAACTCATCATGGCTGCGGATTTCCGTCTTCACGGTAAAGTCCCCTTCCTGGGCTCCCTTAAAGGCATCGATGATCTTATAGAGATCTTCCGTTTTGGATGCGGCCATTTTTTTGGTGCTGTAAAGAACCAGAAGAATAATCAGTCCGAAGACCAGAAGAAGCACTCCGCCCAGGGTGAAGAAAAAGCTCATCTGGCTGTTGATGTTTCTCATGGAATAGATTCTCAGTTCGCCATTAAGAATCTCTGTTCCTCTCAAGTAATACCCATCCTTCTGGGTTTCCAGAATCCTTTCTTCCGGCGTCAGCTCCAGAGTCATACGGTTGAGATTGTCTAGAAAGGTATAGTTGTTTGTGATATACGCTCTCCCCATGGCATCTGTCACCACGGTCTGGGAGGACTGCTCCGACAATAGCACCCGGAACTGCCTGCCATCCATGACGATGACGATATAGCCTACAGGGATTCCCTCTTTTAGAACCTGCCGACCGAAAACCAGCTGCATATTGCCCTCGGACTCTTCCATCACCCGAACAGAGAGGGTTTCCTTTCTTGCCTTCATCATGTTGAAGATGCCCCAGTTCCCATAGCTCTGCCCTCCCAGATAGTAAGGAAGATTTTTCCTGCCAAGTAAAATGGGCTCCTTTTCATTCAGGAAAAGATAAAGATCCCCGTTGATCTTCATGTCGTTACTGACGCTGTAAAAGCGGTCATAGATCTCGGCACGCTGGCTGGAAGAAAGCTCTCCAGAAAACACTTCCTCATCCTGGGAAAGCTCTTCCATGAAATCGCTGTAGTTCAGAGAAGCTTCCTGAAACTTCTCTGCCATGAGATTGTTTTCCGCCTCTACTGTATTTCTCAGCTCCATGTTCCAGTAGAAGAAGAACATAAAAAGAAGAAGAAAAGTAAGAACCATGGCGGGCAAAAACGCATAGAGAAGAAGCATTCGCCGGATGTCATCCTTAAAATAACTGTGAGTTCTCTTTTTCATTTATTCCCTCCATGGTTCCATATGACCAATTAAAACATGCAATACCAAGCTCTATTCTACTCGAGTTTACAACTTCCCGCCACTAGAATTCTAGAGACTGATTTCCTTCTTTCCAGATACTTTGAAGAAGAGGAGAAGAGAAACCACCGTGGTGAGTGTCAGGATACTGGCGAGCGCCGCAGCTGTTCCATAGCTTGCCCGGATGACTTCTGTATAAATGGACACCGACATGGTTCTGGTGTCTCCGGTATACAAGATGACAGAAGCGCTGAGCTCGTTGATGATGGTGATCCAGCTCAAAATGGCACCGGAGAGCACCCCTGGAAGCATCATAATGGCCGTGACTTTGAAGAAAGACTTCACCGGAGAGTCTCCAAGACTCACCGCCGCCTCTTCCATGCTGGGGCTGATCTGGTACAGGATCGCCGCACTGGAGCGGAGCGTATAAGGCATTCTTCTCACCACAAAGGCCACGATGATGATAAGACTTGTACCGCTTAAGATCAGTGGCTTGTCATTGAAGCTGATAAGAAGCGTGATACCAAGAACAGATCCCGGAATGATATAAGGGAACATGGTCAGGGTATCGATGATGTTTGTCAATGTGCTCTTTCTTCGGGTGGTAAGGTAGGAGATGAACATGGAAAGGAGCACTATGATGACGATGGCAATGATGCCGAATTTATAGGTGTTCACAATGGGTCCGCCCAGACTTGTGAAGATCTTTCTGTAGCTTTCCAGAGAGAAGCCTTTGACAAAGATGGCTCCTGAGGTGGCTTTGAAAGAAGTGTAGATGACCGTGGCCTGAGGGATGATGGAAACAAAAACAATGAAATAGATCAGCACATGGGCAGCAATATTTTTCCACCCCTTCAGCTCTTTTGCCTGGATGGGTCTTAAGGAGCTCATGGTGAAGGATTTTTTGTTCACCACATACTTCTGCAGCACAAACATCACAGAGGTCACCATGACAAGGATCACCGCGATGGCCGCTGCAAAGCTTGCAGAACCGCCCATCTCACTGATGAACTCATTGTAGATGAGAACCGGCATAACCACAAAGCCTTCTCCGATGAGCATCGGCGTACCGAAATCCGCCAAAGCATTCATAAACACAATGAGGCCTCCGGCAAGGATCGTGGGGGTAATCAGCGGCATAATGACCGTGAAGATCTTCTTGATGCCGGAGCAGCCCAGGCTTTCACTGGCTTCGATGAGGGAGGCATCCACTTTCTTCAGGGTGCCCTTAGTGTACATGTAGATGTAGGGATAAAGCTTTAGAGTCAGCACAAGCAGAATGCCGCCAAAGCCATATATGGATCCCAGTTCAATCCCAAAGGTATTTCTGACAAATGTAGTGATCACGCCGCTTCTTCCCGCAAGAAGCACCCAGGAATAGGCCCCGATGAACGGTGGAGACAGCATGGAAATGATGATGAGAATATCCAGAAGTCCCTTCCCTTTGATCTTGAAGGCCGTGGTGAGATACGCCAGAGGCGCACCAATAAACACTGCCAGAAGCGTGGTCAGGGTCGTGACCTTGAAGCTGTTTCCAAGGGCTCTCATATAGTACTTTTTCGAGAAGAACTTCATGAAGTTCTCCAGGGTGAAGGCTTGAGTTTCAGGATCTCTAAAAGCACTGACAAACAAGGACAGGAGCGGATATACAATAAAGAGTGTAAAAATAAGGACAATGACCAGGGTCACACCGGACCAGAAGGTAAAGGAACGTTTTTTAGCCATCCCATCTCACATCCTTTATCAGGCTCTTCTCCCCGTCTTCAGTAAAGACATTGATCTTGGAAGGGTTGGGTCTCAAGAAGAATGTTTCGCCCACTTCATAAAGCTTCTCCGCCTGCCCAAGATCTTGGGAAAACTCAATGGAGCTCTGTCCAGGAAGGATCATATCTTCTGGAAGGTCCAGTTCATACACAATGTATCTGCCAAGGAAGGTCTTATTCTTCACTCTGGCAAGAATCCCTGTTTCAGATAGCCCAAACTCCTCTGGACGGATCCCCACGGTGACCTTTGTCCCTGGTGTCACATCCGTTAACGTATTGAGGTACGTCTTTGTGCCATCCATGAACTGCACCCCTATGCCATTCTCCTCTTTGACCACGATGCCGTGGAACAGATTGGAGTGACCGATGAAGGTGGACACAAACACGTTATAAGGCCTTGTATAGATTTTTTCCGGCGCATCCACCTGCTGGATGATCCCGCCCTTCATGACAGCGATTCTGTCAGAAATGGCCAGAGCTTCCTCCTGGTCATGGGTGACATAGACGGTGGTGATGCCAACCTGCTTCTGCACATCCCGGATGGCGCTTCTCATTTCAATTCGGAGCTTGGCATCCAGATTGGAAAGAGGCTCATCCATGAGAAGGACGTTGGGGTGAATGACAATAGCTCTGGCTAGAGCCACTCTTTGCTGCTGCCCTCCGGAAAGATGTTCTGGAAGTCTGTCCTGATACTCCTTGATTTTCACCACATCCAGAATATCATCCACTCTTTTTTCCATGGCTTTCTTGTCCATTTTACGGATCTTCAGGCCATACTCCACATTCTGCCGGACCGTAAGGTGCGGGAAAATCGCATAGTTCTGGAACACCATACCGATGTTTCTTTTGTGGGCAGGGATCTCATTGATGACTTTATCATCAAACTTGAACTCTCCTCCCTCGATGCTGTTGAAGCCTGCAATCATTCTTAGAAGGGTTGTTTTTCCGCAGCCCGATGGACCGAGGAGCGTAAAGAATTCTCCATTTTTGATTTCAATGGACAGATCTGGAATGACTGTGACATCCCCAAAGCGTTTCACCGCATTTTTGACTCCAATGGAATTGCTCATATTTTTTCTCCTTTGTTTTACTCCGATTTTCGGTATTTTTTGCGTAAGAAAACCCACAACGAAGTTGTGGGCTCCTTTTTCTCCGCTTGACTCTTTTTTCTATGGATTCTAGTAGTCTGTGAAAATGTCGTTGAACTTTTCAAGCCATGTATTCTTATTGGCGACCACATAGTCTTCTTCGTCATAGATGATGTTCATGTCTTCCTTTGGCATCATGTAGCTTGGTGCAGGTACGTCCTTACGAACGGATCTTCTGTTAAGCTTTTCCACGATGATGGTCTGTGCTTCCTTGGAAGTGATGAAATCGATGAACGCCTTGGCGTTTGCCATATTCTTGGCTCCGTTGATGATATAGATACCGTCTGGCTTGGAGATTACGCCTTCTTCCATGTAAACCAGTTCCACAGGTGCGCCATCCGCCACGTACTTTGCGCCACCTTCTTCGAAGGTCAAACCTACCACATATTCTCCGTCAGCTACACCCTTATAAACTGCTGAAGAACCGGAAAGAAGCTTTCCATCCAGGTTCTGGATGAACTTATCCACATAGTCCCATCCCTTTTCAGAATCTCCTTCGCCCATGGCATAGAGCATATTGATCAGGTGCTCATAGGAAGAAGAGGACTTGGAAGGATCTGCCATGGCGATTTTGCCCTTCAGTTCAGGCTTCAGAAGATCTTCATAGCCCTTCACTTCCACATCTCCGATGAGGTTGGTGTTGATCATAAGAACGCTTGGGATGTCTGTGAATCTTGTCAGTGGTCCTTCTGTGTTTTTAAAGTCATCCTGCACTGCATCTTCATTGGCACTGGTGTAGTCTTCAAAAAGATTCATCAGTGGCTTTACTGTGGATAAGGATCCCCCCCAGAAAATATCCCCCAGTGGATTTGCTGCTTCAGATTCTACTCTCTTTAACAGTTCTCCTGTCCCTGCTGCGATGACTTCCACTTTGATGCCGCTCTGGGTTTCAAACTCGCTGACCAGAGGGTTGATGAACTCCAGTGGATGCGGACAGTAAATTACAAGGTTCTTGGTTTCTTTATCTTCTTCATTAGGCGTTTCCACAGGATTCTCATTACCTGGTTCCTTTGGAGCCTCTTCTTTTGTTCCGCATGCTGCCAGTGAAAGAATCATCACGGCAGACAGTAGTAAAGCTGCGACTTTTTTCATGTATGTTACCCCCGTTTGTTTTGATAGTTTCATTGTAGACCGATGTAAACGTTCTTAAAACCGATAATTCTACTAAAATATCCTAAAAAATGAACAGACGGAAAATCGTTTTCAAAAAAAAGAACGATAAATATCACCATGAATCCCTCTATAATCAAAGGTTCATGGTGATATTCTTGCATATTTTTCTGTCATTGGATAGAGCTGAACTTTTTTAGTATTCTTTGATTCTTCTAGAAGCTCAGGACTCCATCTTTTTAACTTTATGACTCTCTCTCCGTCAGAAGCTTCACCACTTCATATCCACCATGATACACCTGCTGCTTATGAAGTTGAAGGATACGGCGGTTCATGGCAAGAAGAAGCTCCTTTTGAGAAAGCAGCGCCTCCATCATGCCGATCATTTCTTCCTTTGTTTCACATTCTGCTGTACCGTCTCCCTGCTGGGCAGCATAAATGGCACCATAGGCTTCGTGACCTCCCACACGTTTCAGAAAGAGCTTCGGGATGGGGTAAAAAGAAAGCTCACTGGGCTTTGTGAGAAGAAGATCTGACTCTCTCATGAGAAGATTGGTGGCATAGACCGCCTCAAAGATATCCTGATGATAAAAGACATGGACCCCTTCCAGATGCTGGTCCATATGAAGTGCCATCTTCTCCACTTCCTCATAGGTGTCAAAGTGCACCGCCGCTCCCTTCATAAGTTCAGGCAGCTCTTTGCAAAGGGCCTCGTACATGTTCAGATGGTCTCCAAAGTTTAAGAGAACCTGCACGTCTTTCTTTTCGATCCTTGGTGCCAGGTACCTGAGAAGCTCTTTAATCATCTCTTTTCCAGCGCCTGCCCCACCCACCGGAATGAGAAGCCTTAAAGGCTTTCCCTCTTCGATCCTTTTCCTTCTTTTTTCCGTGTCTTCGTATAGATTTGACACCAGTTCATGGTCCACATAATGACCTGTATACAGAAGGCTGCCGGAAGGCATACCCAAGGTTTTCTTTTTTGTCATTCCTTTCAGCATCTTGTAGCCCGCGAAGGCAAAGGGCGTCTGCACCGTATGAAGGGCTCCTTCAGACAGATGAAGCCCCATGGGCCAGTTGTCCGGAATCACATTGGCCACATTCTTCAGTCCCCCATGGACTGCACCTTGGGCAGGCCACACATGGGTTCCTGCAAAGGGGATGTCCTTCGGAAAATTGGCGTAAAGGGGCACCAGAAGCTCCGCATTTTTCTGATCCACCGCATTATAAGAAAGCTTCCGGAATCCTTCACTGTTGAGAGGCTCCCAGTACAATCGGTTAAAAAGTCTGCTTCTTTGGGAAAGCTTTGACCCAAAAGAGTACAGCGCATTCTGTTTTTTGATCATTTCACTGCCCGTGGTGCCATGGAAACTGCTGAGATCAAACCAATAGGGCTTGTATCCCAGAGCATGGGCACAGCTGGCTATGGCCATGGCAATGCGGTCTGATAAGGACGCAATGATAGGATCCGTCACTGCATCGATGATTCTTCCCAATGCTGAGATGGCCCCAATGAGCGTGAAAACGCCTAACACAGCAACGCCTTGTGAGATATACACCCGATGACCGGACTCTAGAAGCTCCTCCACATCCTCTATCAGTCCCCTCTCTTTCATGAGACCGCCAATCTTTCTGAAGATACGTCGGAACTGTCCATATCCGAAGGTGTAGAGGGAGCTCACCGATTCTCTTGTCACCGCCAGGCTACTGGTTCTTTTATACAGCACCCGGGTTTTTATTTTTCTTCTCACAGGACGTGGCAGATCCAAAAAGGTGATTTTCTCCTCCTTCACGTCCTTTCCACCAGCCTGAAGCCCTCATCCCAGGTTTCAGATGGGGCTTTCTTGGTCCATCCTCCTCCACCCCAAGAAGCAGTTCAAGACCTTCATAGGGAATCCCCATACTTTCAAACACTTGACCGAAAAGAGCCATGTTGAAATAGGCTCTGCCGTAGAAATAGCCGGTGAGATCATCCGGATCAATGGTTTCATCCCCCGTAAGACTCACCAGAATCTCCCGCCAGATCTTATTGAAGAAAGAAGTGTTCACGGACCACACCAAGGGCTTGATGACGCCAGGAAGCATCTCTTTGGTGATTTTATTGGAATACACGGGTATATCCAGTTTTGTGATGGGCCTCACCTGAAGAAAACAGATGTTTTTCCCGTCATAAACCCATTCCACATCCACTGGACGTCCATAGTCCTTGGCAATACTGTCCACCTCATTGCAGAGCTTTCTTGACACCTCTTCGGGCAATAGTGGATCCGATGGCTTTTCCTTCCAGACTCCCCACTTTTCCACCCATCTCTCTGGGGCATTTTTCTCCATAATATGAGATTCTCCATCGCCCACAGCCGCTTCCAGTATGATTTCTGAAAACCCAGTCATGGGATTTTTAGAAAAAGCAACACCAGAGACTTGCGCATGGGCCATCTCCTGAATAATCACAGCCATACGGATGCTTTTATTTGACAGTCCGCTCTGGGCCAAATAAGCTTTGAGCTTCTCTGACTGATGAGAATCCCATACCTCAAGGATTTTCTGCAGAACTTCATCCGTTCCCCGTACATGAAGATAACTCTCAAATGCTCCTGCACAGGAATAATCCCCCTGATCCTCTAGAGATGCCGAAGATCTGACCGCATAAGAAATCCCCGGATGGAGATTTTCCATGAGCTCTTTCCGTATCATCGCAAGAACTTCTTTACCGTCTTTTCCATACTGCTCCAGCGCATCATAAACAAGCACAAACCCTTTTGGCACCGGATACTTGTGCTTCATCAGATACCTCAGATTTTTCGCTTTGTTTCCACCTCTTATATCAATGGAAGAATCACTCAGGGGATAAAGATACCTTTCTTTCATAGAAACCCCTCATTTTCGCTAAAATCTTCTCTACACCATCTTTTGAGGATGGAACATCAACCTTTCAAACTTATGTTAAAACTAAGACAAAGAAGTATAATATTATTATAATCTTCACTAGAAACATAAGCCATACACTCTTGAATTTTTGACAAAATATTCATACCCTTTCCATTATGTCCATGGATTGCCAAAATAACGATAACACTAATCATAGACCTATCTTCGCTTTGTCCTTAGCATTTCTCTCTGCCGAAAAACCTTACCAGAACCTTAAAATACATTACATTCAGGAAGAACCCTTCAGAATCTCTATACAGAAACTTCAGCACTTTTCTCAAAAAAGCGCTATACAAAAAACCTTTCCTTAGGGTATGATGATATAGATTCCCTTCATCAGAAATGAATCCAGTAATTCTTTAGTAAACTTAATTAATTTTATCATCACACAAAATTTACAACAAAGGAGCGACAACTTATTATGTGGTTACTGTTTGCCATAATCACCACGTTATCCTGGGCATTCTCTGATTTATTCTATAAAAAAGGAGCTGTCCCCTCTGACAAAACCAGCCATCTGAAGACAGCAATCATGGTGGGTCTTGTCATGGGGCTCCACGGCTTCCTCTACATGGTGACAAAAAAAGTGGAGTTCTCTCCCCTCTACCTTGTCACTTATTTCCCTGTATCTTTCATGTACATCCTGTCCATGACCATAGGATATCTGGGACTGCGCTATATTGAGCTTTCCATCTCTTCTCCCATCCAGAACTCTTCCGGCGTAGTCACAGCACTTCTCATATTCTTTTTCTTTGACCACACCTTAAGCTGGATGGAAATCTTAGCCATTCTAACCATCACCCTGGGGGTTCTCGCCTTGGCCTTGGTGGAAAAGAAAGAAGCAGACCTTCTCCCTCTCTCCCCACAGGAAAAAAAGAAGTACCGCACTGGACTTTTCGCCATCCTGTTTCCCATCGTCTACAGTATCATTGATGGACTGGGCACATTTTTTGATGCCATCTATCTGGATGAGCTTCAGCTCATCGGGGAGGATCAGGCTCTTCTCGCCTACGAGTTCACCTTTTTCCTCTGCGCTCTGCTGCTCCTTCTGTATCTGAGAATAAAGAAAGAACCCTTCTCCCTTCTGAAACAGAAGGACCGGGGACTGGCTGCCGGATTTGAGACCCTGGGACAGTTCTTCTACGTGTATGCCATGGCAAGAAATGCCATCATCACAGCCCCTCTCATCGCCTCTTACAGTGTGTTTTCTGTGCTTCTTTCGAGAATCTTTCTGAAAGAAAAATTAAATAAACCACAGTACGCCAGCATCATCACAGTGTTGTCAGGAATCCTGCTTTTGGCACTCTCTGAAGTGCTCTAGAACCAAAAACAGAAAAGCTGCAGCAACCATAAAATACGGCTTTGTCACAAAAAAAAGATGTGCTCCTACAGGTATTTAATCCTGTGGAACACATCTTTTTAATTAGCTTATTTTTTCTTTTTTACGTCTTATGAGATGGAATACCCCAGCCAGAACAAGCATTGTTCCCAAAAGAGGTAGGAGTATCTCATTTTCTGATTCTCCCGTGGCGGGAAGTTCATTCCCTGGGGACTTACTATCCGTATCGTCAAACTCCAGCGTATTCACCACTGTGATCCGTACGGTTTCTGGTGTAACAAGGCTGCTCTCCAAAATCGTAAACGTAAATACTTCTTCATTTCTGGTATAACCTTCTGGTGCTTTGATTTCTTCTATGGAATATCTTCCAGGTGAGAGATCCTCAATCTTTATGTATCCGCTCTCATCACTTACATGGAAGCTGCTTTCCATTTCACCATCGAGATGCTTCAGTTCAAACTGAGCACCCTGTAAAGGCTGTCCTTCTTCGTCCACTTTCTTCAAGAGAAGGCTTCCTCTGTAGTTCACAAAATTACCGAGATTCAAGACTTCTGGAGTTCCGAGATGTTCTTCTGTCACAGTAAACTGAAGCGTCTGTTCATTTCGGATATAGCCTGCTGGCGCCTGAATCTCTCTTAATAGATAGCTTCCAGGGAAGAGTCCATCCGCTTTCACTTTTCCTTCCTCATCAGAGACCAGTTCTTTGCGGATCAGGTTTCCATCCTGGTCCCTCAGTTCAAAGACAGCACCCGCTAGAGGCGCCCCCTTCTCATCGGTCTTTTCCAGCACAATTTTTCCCTGATGGTTTTTGATTGTGCCCATAAGAATCTGTTCTGGTTCTCCAGCCGCATCCGCAGGAATTCTGAATTCATGAATGGTCGGATCCAGAATAAAACCTGCTGGAGCACTGATTTCCATAAACTCATACCCACCCGGAGTTAGACCTTCTACAAGGATCTGCCCCAGCGCGTCGGTTGTGAGTTCTTTTATCGTCTCATTGTCTTTTCTAAGGGCGAAGACAGCGCCTTCCAATGGATTGCCAGTGTCATCAGACTTTCGAAGAAGAACACTTCCCTGCCAGTTGATAAACTCATCCAAGGTGAGTACTAAAGGCTCTCCTTCTGCTTCCATCAGAATCTCAAAGATTATTTTGTCGGTATTTCTGATATAGCCTTCCGGCGCTTTTGTCTCTTCCAGCCAATAGCTTCCAGGGGAGAGATTCTCCAAAAGAAGGGATCCGTCCCCATCTGTTGTCAGGTTTTCCAGAAGCAGGCCTTCTTCGCTGTAAAGCGCGAACTCTGCATCCTTTAGCCCTGTTCCGTCCACTGTTGTTTTCTTAAGGACTGCTGAGCCCTTATAATTCACTAGTGTACCGGCATGTACCTCATCTGGAGAGCCTTCTTCCGAAGAGGCAATATCAAAAAAGATTTTCTCTGTATTTCTAACATATCCTTTTGGTACCTTGGTCTCTTCAAAGTAGTATTTTCCAGGCGCCAGGCCACTTGCCAGAACCTTTCCATTTTCATCACTTCTCAGGTCTTCTATGACTCGCTCTCCATCTTCTGTTACCACATCAAAAGTAGCACCTGATAAAGCGTTTCCTTCATGATCTGTCTTGATCAGATAAGCGCTGCCAAGATAATTGGTATACTCATCCAGGAGAAGCACATCCACAGTTCCTTCATAAGTGTCTTCAATGGTGAATGTAATTTCTGTGAGATTTAAAAGGTAGCCTTCTGGAGACTGCACTTCTTTCAGCACATAGGTGCCTGGAGACAGATCCTCTATGAGCACCTCCCCCTCTTCATCTGATACGAGCTCCTCCTGAAGAAGAAGACCTTCCTCATCGTACAGGGCAAATTCTGCCCCCATCAGTCCGTTTCCTTCCTCATCCACCTTTTTCAGCACTGCAGTTCCCTTATGGTTCACAAAAGGCCCTACCTTAACGGGTTCAGGCTTCCCATTAGCTTCCTCTAAGATGGTGAAGACTGCAGGTTCAAGATTTCTCAAGTATCCCTTTGGCGCCTCCACTTCGTATAGACGATAGGTGCCAGGTGTAAGATCCTCAATCAATACTTTACCTTCTTCATCGGTGGTGAGGCCCTCCAGCAGCACTTCTTCTCCTTCTTCGTCCCGAAGTTCAAAGACAGCGCCCGCTAAAGGCTCTTCATTTTCATTTGTTTTTAAGAGTTCTGCACTGCCAAAGTAGTTGATAAAACTTCCTAAACGAAGCACTTCAGGTACCCCTTCCGCACTTTCAGCAATTAAGAATGCCACAGGCTCTGTATTAAGAAGGTATCCTTCTGGGGCCTTGGTTTCTTTCAATAGATATTTTCCAGGTTCGAGAGATTCTATGCGTACCACTCCCTCATCATCAGAAGTGATGTCTTCAAGAACCACGTCACCGGACTCATTGTATAGTGCAAAGACCGCTCCCAGGAGTGGCTCTCCTTCGCTGTTTTCTTTTTGAAGAAGGACCGATCCCTTATAGTTTTCCATGGATTTCAAAACTCTTTCAGGAGCTCCAGTATCAGTCTCTTGGATGCTGAAAAACAGCGGTTCAAGGTTTATCATATATCCAGCAGGGGCTTTGGTTTCCAGGAAGTAGTACTCTCCAGGGGAAAGATCCACGACAATCAGCTCTCCGTCTTCATCTGTCACAAGACCCTCCATGAGCGCCTTTTCCACGCCTTCCTGATAGAGACTGAATTCAGCCCCTTCAAGTCGGGTTTCTTCTTCTCCAAGTTTTGTGAGAAGGACAGAGCCCTTGTAGTTTACAGCCTCTCCCGCATTCACCTGAAGCGGCTGTCCCTCGGATTCGTCTGAAATTTCAAAAGCCACAGGTTCTTCATTGATGATATATCCTTCCGGTGCTTTCACTTCGATGAACTCATAAGCACCAGGCGCCAGGTTTCCAGCAGTGACAAGCCCCATGGAGGTGCTGGTGTATTCGCCCACCTTCACTCTCACGTCCTGCAGCTTCTCATAAAGCGCAAACACTGCACCGCTTAACGGATTTCCATTTTCTGATACTTTTTTCATGTACACAGAACCTTTATAGTTTATGCGGTCTCCCGCAACGACCATAGAAGGCTCGCCGCTATTACTGACTGGGATCACAAAAGACTTTGGTGTTCTGTCCAGCACAAACCCCGCAGGGGCTTTGGTTTCCACAAAGCTGTAGGTTCCAGGGGAAAGGTTCAGCGCATGAACTCTTCCATCTTCTCTGGATACAAGGTTCTCCTGAACTGTAACTCCATTCTCATCCACCACCTTAAAGACAGCTCCTTGAAGAGGTTTCTTTGCGGCATCAGTTTTATAAAGTTCAGCCGCACCTTTATAGTTGATGTAATTATCTAGACTGAACGGTTTTGGCTCACCCTCCACACTTTCTGAAATTTCGAACTCCATACCTTTCACGTTCAGCAGATATCCTGATGGAGCTTCCGTCTCCATAAGTTTATATTTTCCCGGAGAAAGATCGCTTACTCTTAAACGTCCTTCAGAATCCACCCGAAGATCCTCACGGAGGATTTTCCCTTCACTGTCGAGAAGACTGAATACCGCTCCAGTGAGCGCCTGTCCATTCTTGTCTGTTTTCTTCAGTTCTACAGACGCTTTATAGTTTCTGACATTCACCACAGGTTTCACCTGGGTGCCGTTTTCTTCGATACAGATGTCGAAATAATGCTTCGCTGTATTTTTGATGTATCCTTCTGGTGCTTGGGTTTCCACCACATAGTATCTGCCTTCAGGAAGGTCTTCCAGAATAATGACACCGCCCACCGTTTTCAGGTTCTGCGCATACAGAGTGCCATCTGCTTTGTAGAGATTAAATACCGCTTCCGAAGAAATGAGCTCTCCTGCCGAAGTAATCTTACGGATGGTTGCTTTGGTCTTCTCATTGATATAGCTTAGAATCTTCATCTCCCCATCCGTTGTATGATCCAGTATAATTTCTATTCCATTTGCCAGTTCATCGCTGATGACATAACCCGTGGGCGCTTCCAGTTCTTTCAGAACATACTTGCCCCTTCTGAGACCGCCAAAGGTCAATGCACCTTCTTCATCTGTCACAGCTTCTCTTAAGAGCTGCTTCTCATCGGAGGTGAACAGACCGAAACGCGCTCCAGAAAGAAGTACTTCTTTCTCGCTCTTCTTTGTGAGGGTAAGACCGCCACGGACACTGCTTCCAGATCCGCCGCCACTATTCCCTTTCACAATTTCTGAAGTGGAACCACCACTCACATCTTCTTGGACATTCTTTCCTGTGACAGTATAGGTATTTTCTATCGCTTCGCCCTGAGGCGCAAGTGGATCAATATAGGAGCTGTAGCTCAGCACATAAGCTTCAGTGATTTCATTCAGGAAGCTCAGCTCAAACCGCTCTTTGCCCGTGACAGGATCGGAGTAGAACGACAGGGTGTAATCCTTGTCTTTTTCCAACACTTTAGTAGATTTGGTGATCTTCCCATTTATATCTACAACTCCCAGGACAACTTCAAAGGTTTCTTTCAGTAAAACCGAATTAAGATCCGGACTGTCCGTAAGAACAAATTGAGACAATTTGGACCGATTAGGGTTCAGATAGACTGTCCAGTCCGCACGCTCATTGAAATCTCCTGCCTGTACCCCCTTTTTATCTGCCAGTTTTCCTCCGTAAGGAATGTTCACTGTGGCATTTAACCCAAAGCTGGTCTCTCCGCTTTGGAAGGTTGCATTGTTTCGGACAGAAGGTTCACTGATCAGTTCATTTTTGAACTGCGTCTTAAAGCGGATTCCAACAGAAATTCTTTTTTCATATTGCCCCACAAGGGATACGGTGATCTTGTTTCCATTTTCTTCTGAAGGATATACCACCTGATACAGTTCAGGTGCCATGGTTGTCTCATTAATGATGGAGCCATCTTTATCCACTTCATAAGTGAACACCTTGAGAGAATCCGCCACATATTCCTGGCTGGCATCCAGCACATCCGAAATGATATAAGGATTCCCAATGGGAAGCCTTGCATAATTTGTATGGATGGACCAAGTGATCTTTTTCTCCACCGCGTTATAACTTCCGTTCTTGACACCATTTTTTGCTGTATGTCCCTTAGGTGTAGTGTCTACCGTAATTCCACCGATGTTATAGTCTTTTCCATCATACTTCCATGTGATGCCCGCAGTATTTTTGTAGGTTGCCGTGCCGTCACTGTTTCTTTCGAAATGCGTGGTATAGGTGAGTGTCAGCTGTTTATCAATGGTTTTTCGAAATTCTATTTTAAAACTTCCAGGTGTGGTTCCAGACGGCGCTGTGTAGCTCAGCAGGTAGTCTGTCCCCTCCACCAATGCCACATTGCTGCTGTCCTTGATCAGCACTGTATCTTTTAGAAGCGATAATCCATCCCCTGTGAACTGATCCGTAAGTACCAGATTCTCCATGACATAGCCGTTTCTGTTGATGACCACTTCATATGTGATTTCTTTCTTTCCGACATCAGTGCCCACCATTCTCTTAATAAGCCCCTGCTGTCCATATCCGCCACTTCCAGAGGATGTTTTCTCCTGTCCCGTTTCCACTTTATTGTTTACTGTGCCTGAACCTGTGATGATTGGATCTCCTGATGTATTCACCAGCTGAGTTTTGTAGCGAATGACATAGGCCTGTCCCTCAACACCCTGCGGGAACTCAAGTCTGAATCCCGCCCCCGGGGTATAGGTCAGTTCATAAAGCTCAGTACTGAGGGGTATCTCTGAAGGAGAAGCATTTCCCTTATCATCAATATCCACTGGATAAACATGAAGACTGTCATTTACAAGATTCATAACCCCTGCCGGAGTCCATGTATCCGTCAGATACGCCACATCCATAGGAATGGTTTTTTCATTGTAGTTGTATTCAATCTCCCAGCTCAGCTGCTGCTTTACACTGTCATAGACAGGTGCTTTCTTTTTCAGCGCATCTCCATAGCCACTGGAAACGGTGGCCTCTGCTGCATTCATCTTGCCATCGCTTGTGAGATTAGCTTTATTCTTAAAAACTTGAACTCCTGAAAAGCCCTCTGCAGGCTCCTTGATGGTTGTGGTATATTCCAGGCGGTACGCTTTCTGAAGGTCTTCTTCTACTAATCCATGAAGCTTGATCTCAGGATTGCCCGAAACCATCTCCAGGGTGTATAAGTCTGGATCCAATATTTTTCCAGTGGTTCTTTCCCCTTTGGCATTCACTTCTAATGAACGCACCACCAGACTCCCCTCTTCAAAGAGCATATTATTGGGTATCACATCTGTAACGACAGGGTCCACCATCTTCAGAAGTGCCGTATTGATATCCACACTCCAGTAGGCTTCTGTTGCGTTCCATCCTTCCGTGTTGATGGTCCCCTTTTTGTCAATGGCAGTACCACCCTTAGGGGTCACAGGGAACTTCAGTGTAAAATCAGGATATATCTCCTCAAACTCGATGACCTGTTCCACGGCTTCATCCATCTCTTTTTCATCCAGGAACACCTTGAACCAAAATGTCCCCCTAACATCATCTCCATCCACATTCTTATCGAAGATGAAGTTCACTACACCATCTATAGAAACGTTCCAGGTTCCGATATTCCCCAGCTCTCCATTGGTTGCGGTGACAGGCTTCAGCTCCTTTGGCAGCGGAAAACTCATTGTATCTCCTGCCTTCACCACATGCCCATTCTTGAGTTCAAAGTCAAAATGGATCTTCCCCGTTTCTTTCCCGTCGATGCTGTAGGGATTGTCCGCACTGAAGATATTTCCAGCTAAATCTGTAAATTGAATGTTAAGAAACCGGAAATCTTCTTCCACTGTGCTCATAGAAACACTTTCTTCTGGAAGGAACAGAGCTTCCTCAGTGTCCTTTTCTTCCTCTATCGGTGCAGGCACAAAGGAAAGGATATAGCCTTCGTCTGTCTCATGGAGCACTGTGGATCCTTCCTTGTCTTCTCCCGTCATCTTAAACGGAATATAAAGGGTTCCATCAAAGCTTTCATCTCCTGATAAAGACAGGCTGAGCTTTCCATTTTCAAATGCTATCTGAAGCGCCTCTTCCAGATCCGTAAGGTTCTCTGGCGCAAAAAAATCAGGTAAGGCTAAAATAAGATCTCTCTTTTCTTCTCCCTCCTGAAGGGTCATTGTCATGTCCAATGCCAGAAGATATTCTCCACCAGCTTTCATGGACTTTGTAAGATTCTTTTCACTGTCCGTCACATGGGCTGCTTTCATTAAGAACTCTTCTCCTACAGCATCTCCGTGTACTTCCACCGGAATGGCAAACACGCTCTGCAGAAGTAGAATCATAGCAAGAAGCAGCGCGCTTCCTCTACGCAGGGTCATTCGCATGGTTCATCCTCCTATACTCTCTCATTTCTATACAAACAAAATAAAACAAGTGAATGTCGAATCCCATTTGCTTTATTTGTATTTTGTATTTTATAATAATAACTATCCATAACTATTTATATTTTATCAAACTTATTCACTTGGGGTTCTTCAGTTTTTGCGTATCCATATGCAAAATTTGACGAATATAACCCCAATTTCTTTGCTATACTGCAGCTATGTTAAACTGGGATAATTATGGAATTTTGAAGGAGATCATCATGTGGCAAATCCTGTCAGAAAAAGATAAAAAGAAATATGCCCTTCTGAATGCACTGTACAGAAAATACGATCCAATCACAATCCAGAGCCTCTCAGAGGTTTCTCACCTGTCTCAGCGCAGCGTTCTGAATTATTTGGATGAGCTGAAAGTGGATCTTTTCCCTCTTTCTGGAGAGATCTTTTCCTCCAACGAGGGAATGAAGCTGCTGCTGCCTGATTCCATCGGTATGGATTACTTCCAGAGAAAGCTTCTTCGGGAGAGCATCGGATTCCAGCTGCTTGAATACCTTTTCTTCCAGGGTGAAGCATCCTGCAGTGAGCTTCAGGAACATTTCTTTCTCAGCTCCTCCTCTTTAGAAAGGATTCTGAAGAAAATCAGAAAATCCCTGGAACCCTATCACCTCAAAGTATCCGGAAGCCCTCTAGCGGTAAGGGGCCAAGAGTTCTTCATCCGACGGTTCTATACACGGTACTTTTTTGAAGCCTACAGTCAGGACGAATGGCCCTTCAGAAATTTGGACAAAGAGAATGTTCATCGTCTCCTGAAAACTCATCCCCCTTACTGCCATGAGTACAGTAAATTCATCAAATCCCAGGAGATCCTTTTTCAGTTTGCAGTTTCACTTACGAGAGCCCAGAAAGGACACTTTCATCCCGTGTATCCTGTGTCCTTCTTCACCGAGAAGAAGCTTCCTGAGATCCGCCAAGAGCTTCGTCAAAGTCTTACCGGCTTCCCACTCGGAGCACTTTCTTTGGACACCGTCTTGGATGAACTCTCTTTCATGAAGCTTCAATACACTACAGAGTACTATAAAGAACGGCTTCAAAAAGACCCTGCTTTTCAGGAAAGCACCCGGGAGCTCTTTAGGCTGATTGAAGAAACCACAGACCTTTTCCAGCTGCCGCCCTCGAAGTGCTGGCCTTTTCTCATCGAACTGTATAAACTTCTGCAGCTCCACGTGAAAGGGAAAGGTCTTACTGTTCTTCCGGACTATCTGTTTTTCAGAAGCCGAGACTTCATCATCGTCACGCATCATCAGTTGGAGTATCCCTTCTTCTACACTTATGTAACCAGTTATTTCAAAGACATCCTGAAAAGCCGTGGTGTGAACGCATCCGAAGCGCTTCTGGAGGAGCTCTACTATACACTTCTGTGCCACAGCGAGAGCCTCACAAATCATCTCTTCAAAAACTTCAAATCCTGTAAAGTGCTTCTTTACAGCCATCTCAGTCAAAACCATGCACAAGCGGTCCGGGATGTTCTCATCGCAAACTTCAACAGTATGATCGACGTGGAAATCTACACAGAAGCAGAGCTTACAGCAAAAGATCTGGAGAAGTACCAATTTGATCTTTTAGTCTCCACCACCTCGGTGGAGATCGACATAAAAAACGCGGTGCTCTATCTCCATTTCCACGAAAAAGGCTATCAGATCAGTTCCATCTACAAAGCCATCAGCACCGTGGTGGACAAGAAGAAAGCGGATCAGATGAAACGGATCAAAAACCATATGGACAAAAAAGAGACCTTGAAAGAACATCCTCTGACCGAAGCCACATTTACTACCCATTATTAGAAATAGAATAGAAAAAGGCAGGCGTCAAAATAACGCCTGCCTTTTATATATTCATATCAATTAGATTCTATCGATTAGCGGGAGAAAAAAACGGATGAAAGAACGTTCTGTCACCTGCTTTCTGATTTCAGACAGTACGAACTTCGCTTTTGGATCTTCAAAGGTATAATTGAGGTCCTCCCGGAAGCTTTGATCGCTGCTATGATGAATCTTCTTCGTAACAACATCCACATAGACATAGAAATCATCCAGCGTAAGCCGGAAATCCCGCTCTTCCATCTCATAGGACTCCATCATGAGATGCATCAGTTTCAGGTTCGGCGTAAGTCCACTCTCTCGTCGGTGAAATCCAGAAAATCCGTAGATCATTGTTGCGGTATTATAGTCCATGTTTACTCACTTCTCCAATTCTACTGAAAAAATACATTTATGCTAAATTTATCGAAATTATATCAGGAGATTTAGAACTTATCAACCTCTGTCTGTTTACAGTATTCATTATTATAAACTGAGTTATTATAAACTGTTATCACTTATCCTTGAATATTATTCCTTTCTGAAATAGGTTCTAGCAAGCACATAACATCCTAAAATAACAAGAAGCAGATGCCATGCATCTGCTCCCTTTTACTATATCCTTTATTCTTAGCCCTTCTGAAATCCTGACATCTTCATGGTCACTGCTTCTGAGCTGATTAGAGAAACCAAACTATCTGAGGAATTTTCAAAACACCGCAAGGAGAACACCTCTTCTCCCCCGTTGATAAAAATCTCCAGAGAAGTATGGTCTCCTATGATTTTCAGGTTCTTCAGCCCCAGCGGCAGCGGCACTTGCCTGATCTCCTTCTTTCCATCCAGCCAGGAGACTCTTTCCACCGTAAACCACTGATCCTCCAGCTTCAGTTCCACATCAGAAGATACACGGAGACGGATGCTCTGAGCCTCATGCTCATTGAGAACCTCCAGAAGAAACGATCCTTCTCTCCTAATCTTCAGCTCCTTTCCGCTTACTGCATTTTCTTCTTTGAAGAAACCCAAAAGCTCTTTAACGGGTGACTGCATGACTTTCCCCTCTGCATTTATCCGAAGCTCTCTTGGTATACTCAAGTGGTGTACCCAGCCTTCTTTGAGTGTAGGTAAAGCTTCTTCCTTCTCTTTCTCCATGGTGCCCATCCATCCTAGAAGAAGAACTCTTCCATCGGGCATGTCAAAGGTCTGGGGCGCATAAAACTCAAATCCCCGGTCCAGTTCATCAAAAGGAGCTTCCTCCTTATGAAACCTTCCAGAGTCAAATTTTCCGGTATAGTAGCCCGTCTGAAAAATATTTTTAAAGCGGTGTCCATCCTCCGAAAGACCTTGAGGAGAAAAAAGAAACACATCTTTTTCTCCCAGCCTCACAAGATCCGGACATTCCCACATATACCCTAGGTCCTCTCTCTTAGCGAGAAGAGAACCCAGAAACTCCCAGTTCTTAAGATCCATGGACCGGTACAGGATGGTATCACCTGTGAGATCCTCCCTCTGAGCCCCAAGGACCATATAAAACTCTCCCTGCTCCCCTTTGAAGACCTTAGGGTCCCTCACATGGGCAGTATATCCTGGAACTTCTCCAATGACCGGTCCAAGTTTTCTGAAGCTGAACCCGTCCTCTGAAACAGCGGCACACTGATAGCTTTCCCGCTCTCCATCTGCATTCTTCACATTTCCTGTATAGAAGAGATACAGTTTTCCTTCATGAACCAAAGCGCTTCCAGAGTAGCAGCCATTCTTGTCGTAGGATTCATCTGGAAGAAGTGCAGGCTCATAATAAGTATAATGGACAAAGTCTTCTGTTACTGCATGTCCCCAGGCTTTGTAGCTGTGATCTGTCCCCTCTGTATTCCACTGGAAAAACACATGGGTCAGTCCATTAAAATGCACCAGTCCATTGGGGTCATTGAGAAGACCATGGGGAGGGAGCACATGGAAATCCATGGCTCCATTTTTCTGTATTTTATTCTTCATCCTTATCCTCCTTAGATCCATGATCCTCCCTGCATATGTCTCTATCAGGCATTGATTTCTTCAGAAATCTTCTTCGCCTGCAGTCTTACAAAGAAGAACGCACTGGCAAAAGCTGCAGCGATGACTATAAGGTACTGCACTAAAGCACCGACGGAACTGGTATACAGAAGCAGCCCAGGAATAAAGGTGATTCCCATACCAGTAGCAGTGAGTCCAAAGATGTAAGTTACAAGTCCACCGATGGCTCCACCTAGAATACCAGAGATGAATATCTTCATGCTTCTCAGGTTCACTCCAAAAAGAAGCGGCTCTGTGATACCAAAGAGCGTAGAGGTGGTGGAAGAGATGGCATTGGTCTTCTTCAGCTTGTTCTTCATAAGAAGCGCTGCACTGATGGCTGCACCAAACTGCCCCGCCATGCTGGCAGTGCCAAGAGGATTCAGCACATTGGTGCCTGTTTCCGCCAGAAGCTGCAGCTCCAGGATGGAAAGAGAATGATGAAGACCTGTGATGACAAGCACCTGCTGAAGGCCTGCATAAATCATATAGCCTATGCCAAGAGGCGCTTCAATAAGCATCAGGATGAAATCTGTCACATATACTTCCATCTGATGAGTGATAGGTCCTAAGATAAACAGCATAAGGAAGATAGTGACTGTCAGTGTCAGGAACGGCGTTACCACCAGGTCAATGAGCTGAGGCACCACTTTTCTGAGATTTTTTTCAATCTTCGCTACCAGAAGCCCAGCTACTATAGCCGGAATGATGGATCCCTGATATCCGACAAGAGGAATGCTGATGCCAAGAAGGCTCACATAAAGAGGCGCTGCGTCTCCACCTGCCACAGCCCAGGCGTTGGGCAGCTGGGGTGCTACCATCATAAGACCCACAACAATACCGATGATAGGATTTCCGCCAAACTTCTTGGTGGCGCTATAGGCAATGAGCACAGGAAGGAATGCAAAGGCTGTATCTGTCAGCATCTGGAACAGCATGAGCACGGTATCACTCATTTCCACACCAAGTTCCAGGAGGAGACCTCTGAGTCCCATGAGAAGACCTGTGGTCACAAGAGCAGGAATCAGAGGAATCAGAATATCCGCTAAGGTTCTCACAATCTTCTGTCCAGCGTTCATATTGGAGTAGACATCATCCTTGAAACTTGCGGTCTCTCCTGTGCCCTGGCTGGACTGGAACTCCTGGTACAGTTCATTTACTTTTCCGGTTCCAAAGATAAACTGGTGCTGTCCGGTGTTAAAGAAATATCCCTTGCTGCCTTCCACATTTTCAGCGAGAGCTTTGTCCACTTTACTGTTGTCGTGCAGGATGATTCTGAGTCTTGTGGCACAATGTTCAAAGTTTTTGATGTTTTCTTTTCCGCCTACGGCCTGCAGGATGTCTTGAATCGATTTTTCATGTTTCATAAGATTTCCTCCTCCATCTTAGGGTAGCATAAAGGTGTGTGCAGCAAAATATTGAACCGGTTCTTATAATTTGTGTTTTTTTAACCTAATCCTCAGTAATCACTTGATCAGAATTTCATGCTGATCAAATCAATTCTGATTCAACTTCATTCATTACCAATGATTATCTTCTCTTTTGTACTATTTTATCTAAGATAAGTTCGTGCTATAATTTTATCTGATAATTGGAACCGGTTCTAATTTAGTTTTATTGTAGTGTATCTCAATTCATTTGTAAAGGGTATCAGGCAAACTTTTTTAAAAACTTTCAAAAATAAAAAATCACCTAAAACCTTTGCGTTTTAGGTGAAATGCTGCACTCCGCTATTTAAAGCATTTTGGTGGATTCTTTTGGGAGAAACTCTCCGCTGAGCGCAATCTTCTTCGGAATCTCTTCTCCCTGAAGAAGCCTTAAAAGATTTTCCGCAGCGATTCTGCCCATTTCCTTATAAGCATAGCGCACCGTCGTGATGGACGGCGTCACAAGATCCGTGATGGAGTACCCGCCAAAGCCGGATATTGAGACATCCTCCGGCACTTTTCTCCCCAGGGTGATGCTGGCTTTATAAGCGGCCAGCGCAATGTTGTCTGTGGCGCAGAGGATATAGGTTTCTTCTCTTCCTTTCAGGTATTCTTTCAGAAACTGGAAGGTGATGTCAAAATTAAAATCCACCTCTTCTTCCTGAACCTTGATGCCCACTGTGTTTTTCAGGACATCCATGACACCTTTCTTCCGGAGAACGCCTACAGACTCATCTTTCTCTGTGACACCAAGATACAGAATCTTCTTATGACCGAGCTTCAAGGCATGCCTTCCCATGGCAGCGCCTGCTTCTTCCTCCTCATGGACGATGGCATAGGTGGCATCACTTCTCTGTCCTAAAAGAAGCACCGGTATACCGATCTTTTCCATGGCTTCCTTATGAGCTTTGGTCACCGCTGTAGCTAGAAGAATGATCCCTGCCACCTTCTGTCTGGAGAGTGCATAGAGGTTCTCCACTTCCCTGTCCACATCCTGATCTGTATTCACGATGAGAAGCTGATAATTTCTTTCCCTCAGACACCGGTCCACACTTTGAAGGATTTCATTCGTCGCATAAGAGTTCAGCCTGGGAATGATGATGCCGATGAGATTGGACTGCTTCACTTTCAAGCTCTGGGCGAAGGTGTTTGGCACATATTCCGTTTCTTTGATGATTCGGTCCAGCGTCTCTTTTGTCTTTTTGCTGACGGATCCTCCATTGAGATATCTGGAGACGGTGCTTTTTGCCACACCTGCAAGTTTTGCAATATCATTGATGGTCATCATGTCTTCTTCCCTGCCCTTTACCCTTTTCTTATCTTCATCATACCACAAAGGAACCGGTCACAAAATGAACCCTA
Source organism: Proteiniclasticum ruminis DSM 24773 (assembly GCF_000701905.1). Classification (GTDB taxonomy): domain Bacteria; phylum Bacillota; class Clostridia; order Clostridiales; family Clostridiaceae; genus Proteiniclasticum; species Proteiniclasticum ruminis. Next base: position 748,923 of record NZ_JNKC01000001.1, read on the forward strand.
GGAAAATCACTGAAAACATTGACAGAGTAGTAAACTTCACCCAAACTAAAAGAAAGCGAAAGAATAAAACATTTAGGAGGTATATTTCATGAGACTTGGCGCGATTGAAGCAGGAGGCACAAAATTTGTGCTGGCCGTTGGAAATGAAAAAGGAGAGATCTTTGAGAAGATTTCCATCCCTACCAGAACTCCAGAGGAAACCATGAAGGACACTTTGGATTTCTTCAAAGATAAAAACCTCAATGCTCTTGGTATAGGATGCTTTGGTCCTCTGGAGCTGAACAAGGACAAGAAAAAATACGGATATATCACATCCACCCCAAAACCTCACTGGGGAGATTTTGATATTCTGGGCAGTCTGAAAAAAGGTCTGAATATCCCCGTGGAGATTGCCACAGACGTCAGCGGAGCTGCACTTGGGGAAATCACCTTCGGCGATTACGAAAAGGAGCATACGCTCCTCTATATCACCGTAGGCACAGGCATCGGTGGAGGCTACGTCATTGATGGAAAAATCCATAACGGGATGCTGCATCCGGAAATGGGACATATTATGATACATAAAAATCCCAAGGACACCTATGAGGGGTTCTGCCCCTATCACAAAACCTGTTTGGAAGGGCTTGCTGCAGGTCCTGCCAATGAAGGAAGAACCGGTATGAAGGGAATCGATATCCCAGAGGATCATGAATCCTTTGATTTCATCGCAGAATATATGGCGGAAGCCCTCATGTCCTATATCCTGATTCTTTCCCCCACTAAGATTGTTCTGGGTGGTGGCGTCATGGGTAGAACCTATATGATCCCTAAGATCAGAGAAGTACTCAAGGAAAAACTCAATGGCTATGTGAAGACAGACCAGATGGAGAACCTGGATAAGTATATCGTTACCCCTTCCCTCGGAGTGGAATCCGGTATAAAAGGAGCATTAGCACTGGCGCTCATGGCAAAGTAAAAAAAGCATTTTAAAGGAGAAGCATCGCCGCTTCTCCTTCTTTCATCTACTCACTTAGATAATAGTGTTAATCACTTCCAGCATCTCATCTGCAGTAGTAATGCTCTTGGCATTGAGCTGATACGCTCTTTGCGTGAGAATCATTTCCGTCATGCTTTCAGCAATATCCACATTGGACTCTTCCAGATGCTTGTGACGGATGATTCCAAAACCTTGGGCATTATCAATACTGTTCACCATCTCCTGGCCTTCTGGAAGTAGAAACTTGTTTTCACCTAATGAAATCAGAGCGTCTTCAGCACTTGGCTGAAATAGAGCCACGCGTCCCAGCTCCATCATTTCACCTGCATCATTCCGTCCGGAGATGACACCATTTTCCGAAATGCTCACCCCTTCGTAGCTTCCGATGCTTCCAGCAGGAACATAGGATTCATACACAAGCCCATTTCCTTCCCCATCGGTCAAAGCACCGTCTGCACTCAAAGAGAATGCTCCATTTCTTGTAAGAAGAAGCTCCCCCGTTCCCGTCATGACACCGAAAAACCCGCTGCCTTCCACCGCCATATGGTAAGGGCTATCTGAAGGCTTCAGTACACCTTGGGTGAAGTTTGTTTTTGAGACAATGGCTCTGGATCCTATACCTACAGAAGCGCCATCCGCGTTTTCTGAAACCGCTGCATGGCTTCTTGAAATCTCATTTCTTAAAAGATCTCCAAAACGCACCTCTTTCTTCTTGTAACCCCCTGTGGTGCTGTTGGCGATCTGGTCTGCTACATTATCCATGACTTTCTGGGATGTCTGCATCCCGGTAACACCGATTCTCAATCCGTTAAACATCGCTTTCTCCCTTAATTACGACCAATTTCATTGACCGTCTTCTGAAGTGTGTCATTAAGCACCGTCAGCGCTCTTTGATTTGCCTGGAATTCTCTTGAAATCTCCATCATCTTTACAATCTCTGCCCCCATGTCCACATTGGCGCTTTCGATGTATCCTTGTCTCACAGACGCATCTCCCATGCCAATACTGGCTTCCCCTGTCACATAGATGGTTTCTCCCCGGAGCTCAAAATTCTGTGTATTGTTGAAATTGGAGATGAGAAGCCTCTGATCAGAACCAGATATGGTTCCATCTTCTCTTACTTCAAAAAAATCTCCGGCCACAAAAATCTCTTCTGCTGCACCCTGTCCATTCACGGCAAGTACAGGATATCCTTCTTGGGTCACAAGACGTCCATCTCCACTGATTTTAAAATTACCGTTTCTGGTGTACCCTGTTTCTCCATTTTCAAGAGAAAGGGTGAAAAAGCCATTGCCATCCAGCGCAAAATCTGTAGCAATCCCCGTTTCTTTCAGCACACCTGGCGTAAAGTTCGTCACCGCTCCATCGATCTCTGTACCAAAATTAATGGTGCCCAGCTCCTGAACTCTATTGCTATTTTTGCCGCCTGCACGGTTATATACATCAAACTCTTCCATGGTTCTTTGAATGAGGTCCTGATACTTGAACCCAGGAGTGTTCACATTGGCTGCATTGGCGGAATTGTTCTCCTGCTTCTTCTGCAGGACATTCATTTGTCTTGTGACATTATATAAACTTCTAATGATCATTCTTCTTTTTCTCCTCCCAGATTGACCCGGACTTCTTCCGGATAGACCATACCTAAGTCTCTTGCCTTCTCCTCTACAGAAAGGTTCATAGAGAAAGACAGGGAAAGGTTCATAAGGATGGCACCCACAAGGATCCCAGCACCCAGGGCGATATAGATCTCAGACTTTACTCTTTGTAGTGTTTCGATAAGTTTTTTAATAGTAAAACCTCCCCTTTACTGATGCCAAGTTCTCTTGCAGCTTCTGCCGTGCTCCGTCCCTCTCTTAAAAGATCCCAAACTTTTTTCACATGTTCCGGCATGGGTTTCTTTTCCAGAACTTCTTCTTCCTCAAAAACTTCGCTGCCTCTTAAAGACAGCTCCATATCCTCCTCATGAAGCAGACCTGATTTCAGAGTTTCCCGCTCCATTTGCCATTTTAGAAGCTCCTCAAAAAGAGTTTTTTCCAGCATCTCCATGCGATGACGAAGGTCCTTGACTTCTTCCTCCGTTTCCAGTGACAAAGATGCCCCTGAAGCCTCTGAAACGGCTCCAGGCATCCACTCTCTATGACTGGAAGAAAGATGCTGCTCTTTTGTCTCCTCCACTCTTTTCTTAAAACCGTAGACCATGAGGGATGCCCCCAGGATCAGAAGAAAAATAAACATAATGATTCCATCCTTTTTATTTATGCCATGAGCTGCCGGAGCTTCATGAGAATTTTACCGTGAAGCTGGGACACTCTTGGGATTGAAATATCCATGGCATAGGCGATTTCCTTCAAGGTCAGTTCCTGAACGTAATAAAGATCCAGGATGATCTGTTCTCTCTCCGAAAGTTTTGTCACCGCTTCTTTCAGGAGAAATTTTCTTTCTTTTTTCAGAAGCTCTTCCTCCGGCGTATCCGTTTCATCATCCGGGATCATATCCGAAAGCTGAACCTCATTGCCATCTTTATGGAAAAGGGTGGTTTCAAAGGACACTTTGGAGAGATAATGAACGGTCTCATGAAGCTTGGAAAGCTCCTTTTCTCCTATACCGAGAATATCACAAATCTCCTGCTCATCCGGCGTCCTGTGATGCTCCTGCTCCAGACGCTCCTTGGCCTCATAATACTCATGAAGCTTCGCAATACGGTCTCTGGATACTCTGCCGCTTTTTCTCATCTCATCGATGATATTCCCTTTGATACGGACTGTGGCATAGGCTTCAAAAGGCACACCTTTCTTTGAATCAAATTTTTTCAGGGCATCCATGAGCCCTATGACACCGATGGAAAAAAGATCATCTTTATCAAGATCTCCATCCCCAGCATCCATACGGCCTACAATCCTCTTCACAAGAGGAATGTATTTCAGTATGAGCTCGCTGTCTGCTTCTTTTTTCTCGTACCCCATGGATAGCCTCCTTTACTAACGTTTTGTGGATTTTCTCATGAGCAGAAACACATGATTCACAATGGTTTCCTGCATTTTTTCTGTGATGTGGTCAAACCTTATTCCGTAATCATACTTGATTCCTGAAGGCTTCACCATAAGCTCCCGGTGCATCACAGTGCCCCAGAGCTGTATTTTACGATTGTTCATGACAAATTCCAGAATAATTCTCTTCCCTTCCTTGATGTCTTCCTCACAGGTGATTTTCATCCCCCCAGCACTGAGATCCACCATAAATCCAGGCTTCATGTACCTTGCGATCTCGTCTCCCACAGCTTTCAGATCCTTGGAGAAGGACACACTGTTTGTGATGTAGTCATTGGCCGTATATAGAATTTCTTCTGTGCAGGACACCCTCACAAAGTTCCGTCTCTGAATGGTCTTGAAATTCTCGAGTCGCGCAATGGTATAGGTGGGCGCTTCCGCCTTCACTCTCTTTACGATGACCCCAGTAAAATACATACCTTTGGCGCTGTGATAAACAACAGCCTCCACCTTCTCTCCCTCATGAAAAAAACGGAACCTTTTGTCATCTGCCGGGATGGAAAAATCCACACTATGGTCTGTCTTATCTGAAACCATAGCCTCCAGTATATTCCCATCCTCAGTTGTCAGCTGTATCTTTCCCCCAATTGTTATAAAATCCATCTCATCACCCGCTATGTGCCAAATATTTTTCGGAATCTGTTCCCCAGCTGCTTTAATGTTGATATATTCTTGGTGAAAACAGTTTCCTCCAATATTATACCAGCGATTTGCTCTATATTTCTACTAGATAGCGCTTGTGGATAAGATATAAGTACAGGTTCTTGATTCATGATGGCTTTTTCCAGTCGTATGTCATCGAAAATATATCCGCAGTTCTCCAGTTCTATATGAAGAAAATTGCTGCAGGTGGCAAAAAGCTTCTCATAAGCCTCATCTCCTGCTTCTTTTGACGATATCTTGTTCACAATGAGCTTCACCGATGATTTCAGCCCATAATGACTGAGGGTTTTCAGCACCCGATAAGCATCGGTGAGGGCAGTGGGTTCTGGAGTTGTCACAAGAATCACCTCATGGGCAAAGGTCATGAAACTCAAAGTCTCTTTGCTGATGCCGGCTCCATTGTCGATGATCATCACATCAAAGCCCCCAAGATCAATGAGCTCTTCAATGAGCTTTTCCTGATTCTCCTCTGACAGGGTTTCCAACTCCAGAAGACCCGAGCCTCCCGAAATAGCCTTGATGCCCATGGGTCCCTCATAGATGATGTCCTTGAGCTTTGCTCTTCCTTCCAGATAGTCAAAAAGATCATACTCATAATGAAGTCCCATGATGATATCCGCATTGGTCATCCCAATGTCCGCATCCAGAAGCAGGACGTTCTTTCCTTTTTTCGCCATGGCAATGGAGAGGTTCACAGAGATGTTGGTTTTTCCAACACCTCCTTTTCCGCTGACCACAGCATAGATTTTCACAAGCCCGCTTTTCACGGTCTCTTCCTCTTTCATCGGCTCTTTGCCAAATTTCTCCATTATTTTTCTGCGTAAGGATTCTGCCTGGTCCATCATGCTTTCAGCTCCTCCCATAAATAGGTGAGCACACGGGAAAGCTCTGCTTCCTCCAGATCTTCCGGCACTTCCTGCCCATGGCAGAAATACTGCACCGGCAGCACTGTATTCTCCATTATGCCCCAGAAGTTTCTGAAATTCTCCACTTCGTCCAGCTTGGTGAGAATCAGTGCGTCATAGCGAAGTTCTTTATAGGTTTTCAGAATCCGTTTTACCGTGTCCGTATCCTGGGACATGGAAATGGACAGATACGTGTTTCTTTCCTCCGGAAGCTCCGAAAGATATCCTTTGATGTCTTCCAGACGCTCTTCGTCCTTAGGACTGGCCCCGATGGTGTCCACAAGGATGATGTCCACACCACTGAGCTCTTCCAGCTTTTTCCCGATTTCCTTGGGATCTTCTACTGTGACAAAAGGAATTCCAAGAATCTCCGCATATTTTTTCAGCTGCTCCACAGCGGCAATGCGGTAGGTGTCAATGGTGAGAAGACCCACGGTCTTGTTTTCTTCAAGAAGTGCCGTGGACGCGATTTTCGCAATGGTGGTGGTCTTTCCTACTCCCGTAGGTCCCACCAGCACATTGAGTCTGGCAAAGGGTTTCTCCTTCTGAAACGGATTCTCCAGATACACCTCCTGAACAAACTGAAGAAGATTTTCCTTTGTGAGCTTCTCCTCCAGGCCATGCTTCAGTTTGTACGCATCAAACTTCTCTTTGGCCATGGGACTTTCTGAAAAGACCTTACGGTGCAGCTCCTCTTCCATCATCTCCATTTCCTGCGCTTTCTGAAGTTCATTCCGGATGCTTCTCTCCAGCGTGCTTTTGAGGGTTTCTTTGGCCATCTGGATCATATCCGAGGAATCCTCACGTCTCATCTGAGGTTCTTTAGAAAAGAGGATTTTTTGAAACTCCTCTTTTTCCTTCCGGTTTTTCTCATGGACCTTTTCTTCCACCGCCACGGTGACTTCCAGCATTTTCTTTCGGAACAGCTGATACCATCTGCCCGGACGTACCGGTTTCTGGCTCACGATGATGGCTTCCTTGCCCAGCTCATATTTTGCGCGGATCAGGGCTTCTTTCATATCATGTACTACATACTTTTTAATAATCAACGGAATTCCACCATCCCTACTACTTCAATGGGTACATCATTAGGCACTTCATTCAGAGACAACACCACCATATGGGGAAAGGTCATGGAGATGAGATTCTTTAAAGCCGTTCGGATCTTCGGGGAAGCCAGGATTACGGTCTGATACCCCTTCATCATGGCTTCATCAAAGGCGCTCTGGATACTGCTGAAGATTCTTGTGATCATTTCCGGCTCAAGGACAGGAATGGAGCCCCCCATGGATTTATGGATGTTCCCTCCGATGAGATCCTCCAGCTGACCCTCTATGGTAAGAACCTTCAGCTCTCCAGTCGGATCCAGGTAGTCTTTCACTATGGTTCTTTGCAGCGCATGACGCACATGCTCTGTGAGAATCTCTGTATCTTTGATGGAAACGGCATTGTCCGCCAATGTTTCCAGTATGGTCACAAGATCCGTTATGGGCACATTCTCTTTGAGAAGATTCTGAAGCACTTTCTGCACTTCTCCAAGGGTCATGATCCCTGGGATAAGCTCCTCCACAATGACGCTGTATTTCTCAGACAGCTCGTCAATGAGGGCTTTCGTCTCCTGTCTGCCCAAAAGCTCATACGCATGTTTTCTGATAAGCTCCTTCAGATGAGTCACAAGAACCGTCACTGGCTCTACAATGGTATATCCGGAAAGATCAGCTCTTTCCTTGTCTTTCTCCTCAATCCACAAAGCAGCAAGGCCGAAGGCAGGTTCTTTTGTAGGGATACCCTGAAGATCAAAGTCCTGGGTTCCAGGATCGATAACCAGAAATTTATGGACATAGATTTCTCCTCGGGCAATCTCATTTCCTTTTATTTTCATCACATAGCTGTTGGGTTCCAGCTGCAGATTATCACGGATTCTGATGGGATTGATGAGAATCCCCATTTCTGTAGCACACTGCTTTCTGATCGAAGTGATATGGGAAACCAGGCTGGAATCAGACCCTTCATCCACAAGTGGAATCAGGCCATACCCGATTTCAATGGAGATGGGCTCCACATGGTAAGACCGCACCGTCTCATCCACATCTTTGATCTTGCTGATCTTTTCTTTCTCCTTCTCTTCTCCCTTTCTCACAATCTCATCTTTATCATTCTCATAGACAAGATATCCGCCAAGACCGATGAAGGCCCCAATGGCCACAAAAGGAATGGTGGGGAAAGCAGGAATAAATCCGATGGCTGAGATGACTACAGCGCCAATCATCATGACTTTCCAGGCGCTGAACAGCTCCTTGGTGAAGGTTTTACCAAAACTCTCATCTCCACCGGACCGGGTCACGATAAGACCTGATGCTACGGAAATAAGAAGGGATGGTATCTGGCTCACAAGTCCGTCACCAATGGTGAGTTTCCCGAAATGGCCAATGGATTCCATAATAGTCATTTCCCCCTGCATGGAGAAAATGATGATACCGCCGGCAAGATTGATCAGCGTAATGATGATGCCCGCAACGGCATCTCCTTTGACAAACTTCGAAGCACCATCCATAGAACCATAAAAGTCCGCTTCCCGCTGAAGATCCAGTCTTCTTTTCTTGGCCACTTCCTCATTGATGAGACCTGAATTAAGATCCGCATCAATGGCCATCTGTTTTCCTGGCATGGCATCCAGAGTAAATCTGGCACCGACTTCGGATACTCTGCCTGCACCGTTTGTCACGACCACCATCTGTACGATGGTGATGATGATGAAAATCACAGCACCCACCACATAGTTGTTCCCAGTAACAAAGGTGGCAAAGGCATTGATGACCTCTCCTGCATCACCTTTACTCAAAATGAGCCTTGTGGATGAAATGTTCAGTCCCAGACGGAACATGGTCATTACAAGGAGAAGACTGGGGAAAATGGAGAATTCCAGAACACTTTTTGTGAAAAGCGTCAGGATGAGGATCATCATGGAGATGGCCAAATTCACCGTAAGCAGAAGATCCAGAAGAAAAGAGGGCATGGGCAGGATGATGATGGCAATGACACCAACCACAGCAAAGGCTATGAGAACTTCAGCATATTTTCTTAAATTGTAAAGACTTGCTCTTAGACTCTGCGGCATAACATACTCCTATCTATCTTGCTTTTTTCTTTCTGTTCATGGTGAAAACCAAGGCCAGGATTTCTGCCACCGCCTGATACATTTCCACAGGAACGGAGGAGCCCGGCTCCACTTTATAATACATACTTCTCGCCAGAGGTTTGTTTTCGATGATGGGGATCTTTTTCTCTTTGGCCAGTTCTTTCATTTTCATGGCTTTATAATCCAGTCCCTTGGCCATGACCACAGGAGCCTCATCTTTCCCTTGCTCATACCGCAGCGCGATGGCAATATGGGTTGGATTTGTGATGAGCACTGTGGAAGCCTCCACGCTCTGCATGGTTCTTGCCATGGACATCTGACGCTGGATCTGCTGCCTTTTCTGTTTGATTTTAGGATCTCCCTCCATCTGCTTGTACTCTTCTTTGATCTCATGTTTTGTCATCATGAGATTTTTTTTGTACTCTTTTCTCTCAAAGACGAAGTCGATGAGCGCCAGCACAAGCATAAATCCTGCGATATTGATGCTGAGGGTTCTTGTAACCTCTATAAAGAAACCGAAAAGCTTCTCCAGTCCTACGCCTCCAAGATTCAGCAGTGGCTTCATGAACTCCTGCAGTCCTGTATAGGTGAGATACACCACAATAAAGAGCTTCATGAGACTCTTGAACAGCGTAAACAGGGCTTTTTTTGAAAAGATGTTCTTGGCACCCTGAATTGGATTAAGGCGCTTGAAATCAGGTTTCAGAGGCTCAGCTGTGAACAGAAATCCCACTTGCATCACATTGCTGAGAATCCCGATAAATACAGCCACCAGCCCAAAAGGAAGAAAAATGAGAAGGACCTGCAAGAGAAGCTCTGAAAGGTATGTGCCTGCGTTGGCCGGTCCAAGCTCCTGTCCAAGGGTAGAAGATAAGGTGAACTGCATGAAGGTTCTGGCACTTTTATAGAGATAGTCTCCTAGAACACCTAGAGCCAGTGCAAAGAGGAGAAAGGACAATGCGGAATTGAGATCTCCGCTTTTCGATACCTGTCCCTTCTTCCTGCTGTCCCGGAGCCTTTTTGGGGTGGCCTGTTCCGTTTTTGAGTGCTTGTCTTCTGCCATTTACCTCACATCCTTCTATCTGAACATTTCTACAGCTTTTCCCATATACTCCGCCAGAAGAGAGAGCGTCTTGCCTCCATGATTCATAAATGAAGAAGCCAGAAACAGAAACAGCACCATACCAAGCAGAGATTTCAGCGGCATCCCCAGCATGAAGACATTAATCTGAGGTACAGACCTGGAAATCAGCCCCATGACAATATCCACTACCAGAAGCACAATGAGCATAGGTGCTGCTATGCTGAAGGCGATCTTGAAGCTCTGGGAAAAGAGAAAGAGAACCCCTTCAAGATTGATCCCTGATAGCCCCAGCTGCCCCGGCAGGGCCACCTGGAAAGAATCCATCACGGCCGTAAGCAGCGTATGGTGAAGATTCATCATAAAGAAAACCATAATGCTCATCCAGTAAAAGAGACTGCCGTAATAAGAGGATGTGGAGCCGGACATTGGATCATATACAGCTCCCATGGAATACCCCACCTGGAAATCGATGAACTGTCCTGCCATCTCCACAGCGGTGAAAATCAGTTTCGCCATATACCCCATGGTGAGACCAATGACCACTTCCCGCGAAACCGCCAGAACAAAAAGAAGGGTTTCCTCATATACAAGAACCTCCGGTGCTCTGAAATACACAAGAAGACTCAGGATAAGGGAAAAAAACACCTTTGAAGTGTTTGGCAGAGCTTTATGAGAAAATCCAGGAACCACCGTGATAAAGGAAGTGATTCTTGCAAGAATATAGAAAAATCCTTGAATTTCAAGTTGCATCATGAATCCCCCTAGAGTCTGTTGATGACATCAAAGGCCTGGTTCATAAATGCAACCAGCGTATTCATCATAAAAGCTCCTAAAAGTATGAGACTGAAAAGCACAGCGATCATCTTTGGCACAAAGGTCAAGGTCTGTTCCTGAACCTGGGTGGTGGCCTGCAAGATGGAGATGATAAGTCCCACCACCATGGCAATGATCAGAATGGGTGCAGAGGCCTTTATTGTTGTCATGAACGCACTTTTCATAAGATCCAGTGCCATTACCTGATTCATCTTAAAAACCTCCTAACTGAATCCCTTGAGAAGAGATTCCACCACAAGATACCAACCATCCACAAGTATGAAGAGAAGAAGCTTAAAGGGCAGAGCGATCATGGCCGGGGGCAGCATGAACATCCCCATGGACATGAGGATACTCGATACAACGATGTCCAGCACAAGGAAAGGAAGAAAGAGAATAAATCCAATGGAGAAAGCGGTCCGGAGCTCACTGATGGTGAATGCCGGAATCACTACAGTCAAGGGAAGCTCCATGGGATCTGACACATTTTCAAGATTTCCAGATCTCATAAAAAGAGCCAGATCTTTCTCTCTGGTCTGCTTTAGCATGAACTCTTTCAGGGGCACCGCTCCGATTTCAAGAGCTTCCGCCTGGGTGATTTCTTCTGCCACAAAAGGCGTCACTGCCGTATCCATAATCTTGTTATAGACTGGCGTCATCACAAACATGGTGATGAAAAGAGCAAGTCCCATGAGCACCTGATTGGGCGGTGTCTGCTGGGAACCCATGGCATTTCTTAGAAAGGACAGCACCACCACCACTCTGGTGAAAGCCGTGGTGAGGATCACAAAAGCTGGCACCAATGTCAGTACGGTTAGAAGCACAAAGACCCTTACGGTATCCACTGTCGCCTGGGGTCCACGGTCCGGATTATTGAAATTGATGCCCCACTGGCTGAGATCCAGGGCAAAGGTCTCTTTTACATTGAAAGCGAGACCCAGTCCCACAAAGAGTGCCAGAAACAGCACCATTTTTTTCTTATTCACGGTCATTCCTCTTTCTCCACATCTCTTTCACTGGATTCTCTTCCAGCTGTCTTCGGCGATTCTCCATCATTTCCTCCACTTCTTCCGGAAGCAGTTCTTTCAGAAGATCCACTTTTCCAGAACTGATACTGGCCAGATGATACCTTTTCCCCACCCGGACCACTGCAAGGAACGCCTGATTCGACAGAGGCACCTTTTCCACCATCTGGATGTACTGGTTCCCTCCATAGTTCATCTTCTTCCCGAAGCGCAGCACCACATATAGAAGAGCGAGCACTGCAGCAAGGCCTAGGATCATTTTCAGAAAAGACAGGATCAGTTCAACAGTTTCCATGGACGCTCCTTTTCCTACTGCACCAGAAACTCAGTGAAGTAGACTTCTGCCACCACATCCTCGCCCAAGGCGGCATTGATGCTGGCTTTGATTTTAACTTTGGCTCCGGCAAGGCCTCCTTCTTTCAGGAGATCTTCCGGGGTGTACTCCATGAGGTCATGGATGATGACATCTCTCAGCTGACTGGTCTTGTTGGTCAGTACTGCCGCGTGGTCTTCGTTGGTATAAAGAAGAGAGACATTTGCTTTTAGATACGTTGTTTTCTTTCCTTCTGTTCTCAGATTCACCACATAAGAATCCATGGGCATCACAAACTCCTCGTGTTTCTGAAATCTTGCCATGATATCCGAGATTTTGATGTCTGTGGCGATGAATACCATTGCTACAGACCCCACCATGATGATGAAACTCATGATCACGATGATGATCACCAGCACATTGGGTTTCTTTTTTTCTTTTTTCTGCTTTTCTTCCTGAGCCATTTCCTATTCCTCGCCTTCATCCATGATAATCAGTAAATTCACCCGACGATTCAGCGCCCTGTTAGCGTCGGTGTCATTGGACACGATGGGCCTGTATTCGCCATATCCTATGGCGGAAAGCCTTTCCCCTGGAATACGCTTCTCTTCGGAGAGATATCTCACCACCGCCAGAGCTCTTCCTGCAGAAAGCTCCCAGTTGGTGTCATACTTATTCGAACGGTGAGGTACATTGTCCGTATGTCCCTCCACCACAATCTCATTTTCAAAAGAGAGAAAGAGCCCTTCAAGATCTGACAGAAGGTTTCTTCCTGAGTCCTTGATCACAGCTTCTCCCGATTCAAAAAGGATGGCTTCACGGATGTTTACAAAGACCCCGCTTTTATTGAGGTTTACCGTCACCTCCGCTTGGAGTCCTTCACTGCTCACATAGTCTTTCACCTGCTCATACATCTTCAGTGTATTCTCAGAGATGGTTGGGTCCAGTTCATCCTCTTCTTCTTCATGTGCGTTTTCTTCTAAAGGTATTTCAGAATTGGGTCCAGGCATCTCAATGATTGTGCTTCCTGAACTTCCAGACAGCACCGACTGAAGTGAATTAGCAATCTGCTGAAATTTCTGGGCATCAAGATTCGACATGGAATAAAGAAGTATAAAAAACGTCAAAAGAAGAGTCACCATATCTGAAAAAGTCGTCATCCAGGCTGGTGATCCTGAGCTTTGTGGTGCTTCTGATTTTCTTGGTTTTCTTCCCTTACTCATAAGACAGTGCCTCAGATGCGGTGGATCGCTCCGACTGAAGAATCTTCACTTCTTCTGGAGACAGATAGGTCATGAGCTTTTCTTCCAGAATTCTAGGATTGGTCCCTGCCTGAATTTCCAGAATCCCTTCAATCGCCATTTCTTTGGATACCATCTCCTCATTGGTCTGGGCTGCCAGGTTAGAGGCAATTGGTATGAATATGAGATTTGACAGGAATGAACCGTAGAACGTAGTGATAAGCGCCACAGCCATACCTGAAGCGATGGCTGAGGAGTCTTGAAGGTCTGCAAGCATAACAATCAGTCCGATGAGCGTTCCAATCATACCAAAAGCAGGTGCCAGTTCTCCCCATTTACTGAAGATGCTCTGTCCCATTCTATGTCTTCTTTCTGTAGTCTCCATTTTAAGCGTCATAATCTCTTGAATGACATCTGGGTCTATACCATCCACCACCATCTGGAGTCCCGATGTGAGAAACTCATCTTCCATACCCTGAAGATCATCTTCAAGGGCCAGAAGCCCATCTCTTCTTGCTTTTCTTGCCATTTCAGAGAACATGCTGATGAGCTTCACCCGGTCCTGCTCTGGTTTGTTCACCAGAAGCTTTAGGATCTTAGGCACTTTCATCAGGTCTTTCATGGGAAAGCTGATGACTAGGGCAGAAAATGATCCTCCCAAGGTAATCATCACCGATGGAAAATCCCAAAAACTGCCCAGGTTCCCCCCCAACTGTATAGACCAGACCACAAGAATGATTCCCGATACCAGTCCCAATACCGCACTGTAACTTTTTTTCATTTCGCGTCACCCTCCAGAACGCCTGCAAAAATCTGTCTTTTGTAGGCCACTATTTTTTGAACTATTTCGTCCGCAGTTTCCTTGACACGAAGGGTTTTACCATCGGTCAAAGTGATCAGTGAATCTGCAAGAGGCTCCACTTTATAGATTAAATCGATATTCAGATAGAAATCGCTGCCATTTAACGCAGTGAGTTTGATCATAGGTTTCGCCTCCTCCATATCACTGTTCTACTTAACCAATCGGCTGTTTAAGGAGAATCTTTAGCCGATCCTCCAAATTGCGTGAAATTTTCCCTATCTCTTCAGGCTCAAAAGCTCCTGAAGCATTTCGTCTGAAGTGGTGATGGTTCTTGAGTTTGCCTGGTAGGATCTGGAGGTGATGATGAGGTCTGTGAACTCATTGGCCAGATCCACATTGGACATTTCCAGCACACCGGAACGCACAAGGCCATATCCTTCGGAGTTTGCTGTGCTCTTCACATCGTCTCCGGAGTTTCTGGAAGCCCTGTAGTTGTTGTTTCCCATTTTCTCAAGACCTTCAGGGTTTTCAAACTTTGCGAGAACCATTCTGCCAATCTCTCTGGCCACACCATCATCGTAAACACCGATAATGGTACCGCTGGAGTCGATGGAGAAGGTTTCCAGATTCACATTCACAGCATTGCCATCGGCGTCTGTGTAAGAAAGCTCATTGGTGATCTTCAGCGTCTGGAGATTGGAAGGTTCAAAGTCAGCAGGCCAGGTTTCATTTTCAAAATCATACATCTGTCCCACCACTCGGTAACCGGAAGCATTCACAAGGTTTCCAAGGCTGTCTCTGTAGAACGCGCCATCTCTTGTGTAAAGCCTCTGATTGATGGGCTGGCCTTCCGGCACATTTTCCTGGGTCACGATGAAAAATCCAGTACCTTCCACCGCAAAATCCAGATCTCTGTTGGTTGGCTGCAGACCTCCGTTGGTCATGATGGTGTCGATGGCACCAACCTTTACTCCAAGGCCCACCTGCTGTGCGTTTACGCCCCCGATGGCCTCTTCTGTGCTGGCCTGTGCATAGGCAAGGGTCTGACTCAGCATATCCTGGAATCTTGCTCTGCCGGATTTAAAGCCGGTGGTATTCACATTGGCGATATTATTACCGATTACGTCCATTTTTACCTGATTGGTTCTCATTCCGCTAACTCCGGAATAAAGGGATCTTAACATGATAAATTCCTCCTAGGATGTTTATTTTTTCCTTTTTCTGTACTTTGCATCCATCGTTCAGCAAAGTCTCTATGGCTTCCTCAAGAGGTCCAGCCATTACTTGATTTTCATAAAACTGTCGATATTGGTGATGGTCTCAATCTCCGCATCCTTCATGGCAGTGATGATGGTACGGTTTCTGATGCTAGCGATGAATGCGGCATCTTTATATAAAAGAAGTCCCTCTCTGGCACCTTTCTGATCTAAGGTATCCACAGCATCATTGATCTTTTTCATGTCTTCCTCTGAAAGAGAGATGTCCCTCTTGTCCATGCGGTCTTTGGCATGGGCAGACAATTTTACTGTCTCTTTGGTTTTTTGAATAGACTCCAGATAAAGGCGCTCAAAATCACCTGAAGGCTTCTTCCCCTGGACCTGTCCCGGATGAGCGGATGGGATGATCTGACCGTTTTGAATTTTAAAGGACATCTTCCTTCCCTCCGATCTCTTCTATATAGCCCATGGGATACTCTTTACCATTCACCACAGGGTAGGCAACCCCTTCCCGGTATCTGACTTTCTCCACGATGCCCGTGAATCTTTCTTCACCGTCAAAAATACTGACTTCTTTGCCCACCAGGGAAAACGACATCTGCTGCTGAGACAGCATGGTCATGGTGCCTATGCTTGAAACCAGATTGTTCATCTGCTCCAGCATGGTGAACTGCGTCATCTGATTGATATACTCTGTAGGGTCTGAACTGTTTCCACCCAAAGGATCCATATGCTGCAGCTGGGCGGTAAGGATTTTCAAAAAGTCATTGACGTCCAATGTATCATTGGATTTCACCTCTTTCTGACCGTTCACGTTGGTGCCCTGTACACCGATTCCGTTGATTCTCATTTTTTTCACCTGCTTTCTTATGCAAGAATACTGATGCCCTCCTGGTTTTTCAGGACAGCTGGGCTGTACGAGCTCTTTTTATCAGTTACTTTTCCATACCCTCTTACTGTCATCTCCTGAGATCTCTTTCTCATCTCATCCTGAGGATTCTTCCCCTGAAAGTTCTGACCGTTCTCAGAGAGTCCTGTGGACACTTCCAGCTTCACCACCTGTATGTTCTGGGCCTTCAGGCTTTCCTGCAGCTCCAGAAGTTTCCCCTGGAAAATCTGTCGGATTTCCTGACTTTCTGTCATGAGTTTCCCTGTAATCTTTCCATGTTCCATGGAAAGAGTCAGTTCCATCTCCCCCAGTTCTTCCGGATGAAGTCTCAGTTTCATGGTGGTTTTATCCCCATTTTTCAGCGTCTCCATGGATTTTACCATGGCATCTTCTGTGATTTTGAGGTTTTGGCTCATCTCCTGTTCTGTCACTTTGACAGCTTTTCCATCAGGCAGTCTCACTTCCTTTACTGGATAAGGCTCGGTTCCAACCTGGAGAAGATCATTCTTCTCAGAGGCTTCCTGCTCTCCTTCCTCTTTCTGTGAAAGTGGTGCGGGATTTTCTGAAATCTTTTCAAGTGCACCGTCCATCTGAAGAGATACTGGATTGTCTAGACTTTCCACAGCATCTGCACTTTCATCCACAGCTGCGCTCACAGTCTTCCCCGTCTCCTGGCTTAGGATGCTTCGAAAAGCCACCTCATGGACCGTATCCATTGCATTCTTTTGTCCCTGCTGCACCACTTCCAGACTTTTCATTCCAGAGGGCTCTTTCCCCTCCAATGAGGAGATCAGCTCTTCCTTTTTCATTTTCAGTATGTCCAGCACTGCATGATACATCTTCTTGTCTCCTGTTTCCAAAGATCCGAGAAGATTGCTGACCTGCTGAAATTCCAGATCATCCTTTGGGTTTCCTTGAACTTCTTTCAGAAAACTAATGCTTTCTTCCAGAGTATTCTCCGGTGTTTTTGCCTGAAGGTTCTCTTCTGGCACTTTCGAGAATATCATCCCCACAAGTACCGCTGCAGCTTCATCTAGAGGCAGTTGTTCTTCTTTCTCCACTGCTTCAACACCACTTTGATCAAAAACAGCCTCGGGTTCTATCCCGCCCTGTCCTGTCACCTTCTGCAGCAAAGCGGAAAAAAGTTCTCCGTCCACTTCCATTGCGGTCCCTGCCGTATTTTCCAAACCTTTTGTGCCCATCATGAGATTCATGATGTTTGTTCTCATATCATTTCTCACCTCCTTTCAGTATTCAGTTTTTTGAAAGCTTTAAAATGGATCCTTTTGCTTTCTTTGTGCATCTATGAATAAAAGTTACTTGGCAAATCTCATAACGCTGAGATCATCCAGCTCCTTCTGTTCCGTATTGAGGAGGTCCAGGCGATATTTCTCCTGATCCTTTTCTTTCAGCATCTCCATGATTTTCCGGTCCTTTCTGGCTTCAATAAGCACATGCTGTGCAGCCTCTGCTTTCACAGAGATTTCCTGCACTTTGCTCACCTGCCTGTCCACTTCCGCTTTCAGTTTTTCCCTGTATAAAAAACCCATTTTCATCCCATAAAGGTCCTGCTGCTTCACTTTCTTCTTTTCTTCCAGCGTTTCCTGAAGATCCTTCAGGTGCTCCTCTTCTCTGCGAAGCTTATGGGTGATTTTAGCAAAGTCTTCCACTTTGACTTTTTCCACATTCTCCCGGTATTCCAGAACTTTATCCATTTTGAACTTGTAGCTCTTCATGTCTTTACTCCTTCCTGAAATGACTTTTTATCGGTCTCACCTTCTGCCAAAGATTTTATGGAGCTCTTCCACTGTTTCTTCAAAGCTTCTGGCATCCTCCACATCCTGTTTCAGGAAGCGGTCAATGAGGGGTTTCAGTTCCACCGCTTTGTCAAGATCCGGATTTCTTCCCTTTGCGTAAGCTCCCACATTGATGAGATCTTCTGACTCCTGATATCTGGCCATATTCTCCTTGAGCTTTCCTGCAAAGTCATAATGCTCTTTGGAGACAATCTCCTTCATGACTCTTGACACACTCTGCTGGACATCGATGGAGGGGAAGTGGTTCTTTCCTGCAAGCTTTCTTGTAAGTACGATATGCCCGTCCAGGATACCCCGGACCGCATCGGCTATGGGTTCATTCATATCATCCCCCTCCACCAGTACTGTGTAGAAAGCGGTGATGGAACCGTCTTTGGACATACCGCTTCTTTCCAGAAGCTTAGGGAGCGTTGCAAACACCGATGGTGTGTATCCTCTGGTGGTAGGCGGCTCTCCGATGGCAAGACCAATCTCTCTTTGGGCCATGGCAAATCTTGTGACAGAATCCATCATGAACATAACTTTTTTGCCCTGATCTCTGAAATACTCTGCAATGGCTGTGGCCACATACGCCCCCTTAAGTCTCACTAGAGGAGGCTGGTCTGAGGTGGCACAGATCACAACAGATTTCTTGTACCCGTCGGGTCCAAGATCTCTTTCGATAAATTCAAGCACCTCACGGCCTCTCTCGCCGATGAGACCGATGACATTGACATCCGCATCAGAGTATCTGGCAATCATCCCAAGGAGGGTGCTTTTACCCACTCCGCTTCCTGCAAAAATACCGATACGCTGACCTTCTCCACAGGTGAGAATACCATCTATGGCTTTGACCCCTGTACTCATGACCTCTTCGATCTTTCTTCTCTGGAAAGGATTTGGCGGCATATTGTTGATGTCTCCAAATCCCGTGAGTTTTCTTTTGATCTCATCCATGGGATTCCCAAGTCCATCCACCGTTGTGCCAAGTAGCTCATCTCCCACTTTGACCTTCAGTGCACTGCCTGTAGGAAGCACCAGGCATCCCGGACCAATTCCCTGCACATCGCCCAGAGGCATAAGAAGAACACCGTCATCCTCAAACCCCACTACCTCTGCAGAAATCCTGTTGCGCTCATCCAGAAGAATTTCACATACTTCTCCCACAAAAACCTTCAGACCAACTGCATGGATGATGAGTCCGATGACTTTTTTCACTTTTCCCATTTTCAGTGATAAGGTGCTTTCATCCAAAAGGTCTTCCAGTCTGTCAAAGTGAACCTCTGTCATCTTTCTCCTCCTTCTAGCCAAGGGCCAGTGCTATGAATCTGTCCAGCTGTTTTCTTATCGACAGGTCTGTAATCTGATGCTCGTTCTCCACCCGGATATCCAGCTCTCCAAGGGCCTTGTCCGGCAGGATCAGAATATGAGCGTTGGGACATGTTTTTTCCATTTCAGGCACATAACGCTTCACCTGATCCACCTTACAAGGATTGCAGCTGATGATGACATTCTGCACTTTGCCGTATTCCTGAAGAACAGGCCGTGCCAGAAGCATCACATCCTCCTCACTTTCCTTAATGACTTTTTCGAGGATTTTTTCTGCAATTTTTGCTGAAAGCCTCAGAATCCTCTCCTCATTCTCAAAAAGATAGTCTTTTGCGGCTTTTTCCGCTTCTTCCAGGTAGGAAAGCGCCTCCTGCCTTATGGACTCTGCCTCCTGATAGGCTGATTCTCTACCGAGTCTCACACCTTCCTCTATACCTTCGTTTCTAGCCTCTTCCAGTACTCTTTCCCGTTCTTTCTGGAGATCTTGACGGGCTTTTTCCAGCATGGCGTTTTTTTTGATTTCGATTTCTTCCTCCAGATTCTTACGGATCTCACGCTTCACCACATCCATGGGATCTTCTCTTTTGATGATCTTTCTTATCTCATCCTGTTTCAGCGCTTCTGTCTTCTCCATATACTGGGAAAGATCCAGAGAGGTGAGTTTCTTTTCTTCTAGAGGCTCTGTATTTTTGATTATTCTATACGATAATGCTATCGGAATCACCTCTTCCAATGACGATTTCACCGGCTTCCTCCAGCCTTCTTATGATGCCCACAATCTTATGCTGCGCTTCCTCCACCGTGGAGAGACGTACAGGCCCCATGAACTCGATGTCTTCCCGCACAGTGTCCGCTGCTCTCTTGGAGAGATTCGCATAAACCACCGTGGCCACTTCTTCTGAAGCACCCTTGAGGGCCAGAACCAGCTGCTCGTTGTCCACTTCCCGAAGAACTCTTTGAATAGAGCTCTTGTCCAGAGTGACAATATCTTCGAAGACAAAAAGATTGGCTTTGATGACTTCTGCCAGCTCCGGCTGAGTCTTTTCCAGATCGTTCAGAATGTTCTTCTCGGTGGTTCTGTCCACTGAGTTCAGAATCTCCACAAGAGTCTTCACACCGCCAATGTTCTCCGCATCGCTCTCTATGATGTTGGAGAACTTGTTCTGAAGAATGGACTCAATTTTTTTAATTACTGCAGGAGAAGTCCTGTTGATGACACCAATTCTTTCTGCCACTTCCGTCTGGAGCTCATGAGGAAACAAAGACAGGACATCCGCAGCTTTATCCGGCTGGATATAGCACATGATGAGCGCTATGGTCTGAGGATGCTCATTGGAAAGCATATTGGCCAGCTGATGGGTATCCGCTTTCCTCAAGATCGCAAAGGGCATCTCTCTTTGCTGAATCTGTGTCAGCACATCCATGACCTCCTTGGCCCGGACAGTGCCCAGAGCTTTGGTAAGAAGGTTTCTTGCATAGTCTATGCCGCCATCTATGATGTATTCTCTCGCAGAGGCCATATCCATGAAATCCTCTATGATCCGTTCCCGTTCTTGTGGCTCCACATACTCTGTGTTGGCAATCTCATAGGTGACCTTCTGAATCATGGCATCAGGCAGCATCCGAAGGATCTGCGCTGAAATATCCGGTCCCAGTGAAATCAGCAGGATGGCTGCTTTTTTTATACCGCTGTTTTCTTTACTTTGCATAGGTCATATCACCCTCATTCTTTCATCCAGGCTTTAATGAGATCTGCTGCAATCTCAGGATGCTCTTCGGCATATTCCTTCAGCTGCTTTTCCTTCTGATTCTCTTTCACCTCGAATTTCTGATACACTTCCTCAATGATGTCCACAGTCTGGCCAAGTGGCTCATCCTGAGCCTGTGGAAGCATCACTGGAAGTTCTTCTTCCTCTTTTCTTCTCTTCTTCTTTCCGAAAATAAGTTTCATCACGGAAAGAACAATGACCAGTCCCAAAATACCGAACACACCCAGATAGATATAATCACTGTATCGTTCCATAAAGGTCCTGTTGGCCTCCTCCAGACGTTTCTGCTCTTCCAGCTCTTCTTCCAGAGCTTCCTGGTAGCTCTTGTCAAACTCCATGCTTTCTACGCTGATGAGATCCCCTCGATTGAGATCATAGCCTGTAGCCGTGGAAACAAGATTTCTGATGGCAAGAAGCTGCGCCTCCGTAAGATTCCCGTCAAAGAGAACAGAGGTGGAGATTTTCTGCACCTTACCCGGGGCCCTTACAGTCCGTGTGGTTGTTTCAGTCAGCTCATAGTTTTTGGTCCCCTCATAGGAACCCATGCCGTCCTCTTCACCGTCCAGAACATTCTGGGTGTTGTCGTCAATGGGATTGTCTGTGATTTCGCCCACATTGAGATTTGGTCCCTCGGCACTGTTCTGCTCGCTTCTTATGACAGGATCACGGTATGCGATGACCGTCTGCTCCTGGGCATCAAAATCAAGATCCGCATAGACTGCCACTTTCAGTTTATCTGGTCCAAATGCGGGACCTAAGAGATTCAGAATGTTGCCCTCAATCTCTTTCTCAAAGGTTCTTTTCACTTCAGACTGCTTATCCAAAAGGCCTACGCCAGGAGAGGTCTCTCCCGTGAGACCAATGCTTAAAAGATTGCCTCTGGTATCAATGACCTGCACCTTTTCATCTGGAAGATTATTCACCGCCCCAGTGACAAGAGCAATGATGCCACGCACAGAATCAGCAGAAATCTTCGCTCCGGTTTTCAGGCTGAGAATCACCGATGCGGAAGCTTCTCTTCTTTCTGTGTCAAAAATACTCTCCTCACTCAGCACCAGATGCACACGGGCACTTTCAATTTCGGTCAATGACATAATAGACCTTTGAAGTTCTCCTTCAAGGCCTCGCTGATACATGATCTTCCGGTCCTCGTCTGTGACCATCATGCCCATATTGTCAAAAATCTCAAATCCCGTGGACTTGTCCGGCATCATCCCGTTCATGGCAAGTTCCAGCCTGTATTTATCCACATGCTTCTCATCAAGGAGAATATCACGTCCGCCATTTTCAATCTTGTAGCTGATGTTTCCCCGCGTATCAAGATCTGCCGTTATGGCTGCGGCATCCTCCAGTTCCAGCCCCTGAAACAGGGTGGCATAAGTCACCTTTCTGGAATACATGGAAAACAGAACGACGAAAAGCAGCAACGCTGAAACGATAAGTATCAGCGCCTTTCTTTTGCCTGGATCCATTTTGCTCCATCCGCCTTTTATTTTCTCTGTGGTATTCTTGATGCTATCCATTAATCAGTTGCTCCTTGCCTAGTAAGGTTACTTCCATTCATCCGTCTTTTTGAAAAAACTAAAACTGCTCTACAACGCACTCCTTTAGGAAGAAAATCAGCTCATTAGTTCTGCAGAATTCTTTTTCTTTCGTCAGTATGCTTTCACAAAGCAGTTTGATATTTTTCATTCGCATTGTTGTTCTTCGATTCTGTCAGCTGCTGCGAAAAGATCGTTCACACCCTATGCATTCATCCTTGTCTGCCATTTCTAAAGCTGCATCTGTGTGAGCTCTTTATACGCTTCAATAATTTTATTTCTGACCTGAACCGCCAGCTCCATACTGAGTCTGGCTTCTTCCACACCAATCATCACATTATGAAGATCATCGGTTTTTCCTGCAGCAAAGTCTTTGACCATCTGGTCCGCACTCTGTTGTGTCATGTTCAGCTTTTCCACTTGAGTGGTGAGAAGATCACCAAAACTCTCTCCAAGCCCTAAACTGGAGAAATCCGTCTCTTCCTTTCTCTCTGTTACCCCTGTCTGATTCAAAAGCAGGCTGTATCTGTCCAATATATTTTTATAATTGCCGCTGATAGTTGTCATTTAGCTCTTACCCCTTTGTGATTTCTATGGCTTTATTCAGCATGGATTTACTGGCCTTCAGCGCTGTAGCATTGGCCTCATAGGTTCTCTGGGCTTCAATGAGCTTCACCATCTCATCCAGAAGATTCACATTGGGCAGGATCACATATCCATTCTCATCCGCATCCACATGGGCAGGATCATATACACTTCGAAGCCCTTCCTGATCCTCACGAATTTCAGTGACCTTCACGCCTGAGGTGATTCTTTCTCCTAAGCCGCTGACAGTATTTTGTGCTTTTTCCACCATTTCCTGGAAAACCACTTCTTTTCTTTGGTATGGACCGCCTTCTTCTGTCCTTGTGGTGTTGACATTGGCAATGTTTGAGGAGATGACATCCAGCTTTATACGTTCGAGTGTAAGTCCTGAAGCATTGATTCTCATTGAATTAAATACAGACATAGGTACCTCCTGATAGCTGTTTTTCATTATATGGATTGCTATACTTCATATTCACACAACATCTGTAGCATGCTACATTCGAGATAGATGAGCTCGCTTTTTTTCTATGTGTGCTTATGTTTTCAGTATAATAAAAATCTTCTAGCGGTTTATGACATAGCTCATGCTACTGAGTTTACGGTTCACCTGTTCGATGAGAGCATTGTAGTAAATCTCATTGGCGGCCAGATCCACCATCTCTCTATCTATATCCACATTGTTGCCATTTTCATTCATGGAACTGCCCTGGCTTCTTTCCACCAGTCCTGTAACTTCAGATGCCTCAGCAGCCCCCAGATGCTTCTCATGGGTATTGACAAGGCTTCCTTTCTTCTCAATGGCTTTCTGGAGCTCCGTTTCAAATTTCACCGTAGATGCCTTATACCCTGATGTATTCACGTTGGCTATATTGGACGAAATGACTCGTTGCCTTTTTGCAGAAGCATCTAATCCATTTTTTATGATCTGATATGTCAGGTCTTTCATAAAACACCCCTTCCAAGTATATTCAGTAAAAACTCTATGATATGAATAAATATAATTGTGTTCATACTTTCTTATTTTTCAATCACTACCAATTTTATCCGTTCATATTCTAAATTGCAATGAAATCTGGATGGTTTTGCAAAAATCTAACCGCACGCTAATCTACTATTTACAATGGTTTTAGCATCTAATTCAATTTTAATTGAAAGTAACCCCCGAAACAATTATAAGATATTTACTTTTTTATCAAGCATCCACGTATGAACTCAGATTCAAACAGTATGTTCCATAGTATTTTTAACAATTCTTCTATAACTCCTAAAATTAATGTATAAAATTGTCGGAAAAAAATGAGATAATGATTTATATTAACACCACCTTTGTTCACTAATGGAATCACTATGTTCAAATGTGATATACACTTATCGAAACATATTCCCTGATGCATAAAAAGTCATAAAACCACCATTATTATGGGTTGGTCTTATGACTTTCATACACTCTTCATATTTATTTCATAATTTCTATACTGATCATATTCTTTACAGATTGAACTTCTCGGTTTCTTTCTGCAGGTGCACCGCCTGAAGCTTTGTCTTCTCCATTTCCTCCATAACCGCATTGGATTTCATGGTGGATTCAGAAACTTTTTCAGCAATGTCCGTGGTGCCTTCCGCACTTTCTCCCGCAGCAGTTGATACAGCTTCAATGGCATGGACCACATTTTCTATGGATGCCAGAAGTTCTTCCGATGTCGCACTGAACTCCGTGACAAGATCATCAAAATACCTTGCATCTTTGTTATACTTATCGGCTACGTCCAGCATATTTTCGTAGTCATTCTGGACATCCGTCTCCACAAAGGTTAAAAGAGTGTTGGAACTCCTAGAGAGATTCTCCACACTGTCTGTCACTTTACCGGTGACAGCCTGAATCTGTGTGGCAGCATTCTTGCTCTGCTCAGCAAGTTTCCTGATCTCATCTGCAACCACAGAGAATCCTCTTCCTGCTTCTCCCGCGCGTGCAGCCTCAATGGCAGCATTAAGCGCCAGAAGGTTGGTTTGAGCTGTGATCTGCAAAATGGCATCAGAGAGCACACGAATCTGCTCCACTACTTTGGATTCCTCAATGGCTTTTTCCAGATCCTCTTTAGCAGAATCAAAAATTTCTTTGGATTTTTTCTGCGCTTTCCGAACCTTGTCCTGAGTTGCATCGGCTCTTTCGGCTGTTTCTCTTGCTGCCAGTGCACCCTGCTGGGACTTCTCTGCTATGGAATGGGCTGCACGTTCAATCTCATTGGAAGCCGCTGCCATTTCCTCTGTGGATGCTGCAGTTTCTTCCATACTTGCCGCCAGTTCCTCTGTGGTGGCTGAGACGCTTTCAAGATTACTGTTCAGCGCTTCAATGGACCGCACAGAATTTTCCACTTGATGGTTGATGTCCTCAGAAGATGCCGTGATGCGGAGAACCAGCGCACGTAAGGAGTCTTTCATTTCATGGATGCCATGAGAGATGATTCCGATCTCATCTTCTCTTTTCAGAAGCTTTTCATCTACCTGCACCGTGAAGTCGCCTTTGGCGATTTTTGCCAGATATTGTGACGAAGCTTTAATCGGTCCTGAAATGCTTTTGGAGAAAAGTGATACTAGAACTGCAGCAAGAATTAAAGAAACCACAGCAATCCCTAAGCTGAAGTAGATGGTATCGGTAATAAAGGCCATGGCATCAGATTTGTTTTCTACGGTGATCACCGCCCAGGGTTTCGACTCGCCAGGCAGAACAATCGGATGATAGGCACTGATGAGCTCTGTTCCATCGAGATCCAGATATTCTTCAACACCCTCTTCACCTGCGACAGCTTTTATCACAATGTCTGAAAGTGCTTGAGGAGCTCTTACGGGAACCTCATCAATCATGGGACTCCCCGTAGGATCCGTCAGTGTTTTCCCAGACGCATCCCTTCTTGTGACCGTCTTTGTTAAGGTCACATAATTAAACATCTCGGAGACCATATTATAGTTCTGATGAGCGAGAACTTTACCGTCACCATCTACGATGAACGCATAACTGCTTCCTTTACTGTACTCTTCAATGACCTTCTGGAAAGAAGAAAGCTTGATGTCCGCTCCCAAAACGCCAAGGTAAGTCATATTATGGTTGTATACCGGCATAGCAATGGTCGTTACTGCAGTATTCCCTGTAAGAGAGAAATAGGAGTGGCTGACGAAAGGCTTCTTGTCTTCTGTCACCTGTTTGAACCACCAGCGGTCTGAGCGGTTCGCAAGTCTCCCTGAACTTCGTGCAGTCTGCATACCGGTGGTATCAGTCACATAGATCAGATCAAAAAAGTCGTAGCTTCTTTGGGTGTTTGCCAGTACAGCAGACTGCGCCATCCCATTATAATCTCTTACGTCGTTGTTCACAGAAAGCTGCTCTGTGATCATAAAAGCTTTTTCCACGAAAGCGCCAACCTGATTGGAGATGGCATCTGCCAGCATGGCATTGTTCGCTTCCATCTCTTCTGTATAATTCTTGTTCATATAGATAAGACTTGCAGTATTGGACACAAGAAGCGGAGTGATCACCATAAGAAGTGTCATGACAACAAGTTTTGTGCCAATCTTTTTCTTGCTTATTAAGGTGCTTGACTCGTGTTCCTTCTTTTTCCCCTTTTTAGGCCATTTGTTTCCGGAGAGTTTCATATTCTTCTTTTTGTCAGCTCGTACTTTTAACGGTTCGGAGACATTCGAAGCTTCCTTCATCTCCTTCTTCGGCAGTTTGAGCTTTGGCATCTTCGGTAGTTTTATGTTCACTTTCCCCAACTGTTCTTTCAACGCAGTACTCCCCCTTTTCACAATGTTTCATTCTATGGATGATCTATCCAGTGTTCTTCGTCTGTCTGTATCCAAGAATGCACTCTTTTCTCATTACTCAAAGTCTCTGTCCACAAAAACAGGTCCTTGAGCGGTCTTCACATAACTGTTTGCAATACTTCTGATCCGCGCAAAATCAGTCATAGATTCCGTTGTCATTTTCTTTTCGTTCTGAAGCCCTTTGATGATGACCTCCAGATTGCCTTTTGTCCCAAGAAGAAGCTTATGGATCTCTTCCTCCAGACTTCTTTCTCCCTCTTCAGAAAGTGAAGTCATTTCACGCAGCATCTCATCAAGACTTTTCATCTCTTCTATTTTCCCAGAGTTTTTGGCAATGGCCAGAATGCATTCCTCCGGATTTCCAGAATTCACTTGAGTCTCTTCAAAGGCTTCTAGGAGAAGATTCCTCTTCTCCTTCAGAAGCTCTATTCTGCTTTTCATATTCTGCTCCAGGTATCCCGAAGCTCTTCCAGCATACCAATGACTTCATCTAGAATTCCAGGATCTTTGTCGATGTTTGCCCGAATGGTTCGGTCATACATGTACTGATAAAGGTTCATAAGACCTTTCGCAATTTCTCCTCCATCTTCAAAGTTCAATGTGCTCATGAACTCCGCCAGGATATTCTGGGCTTTGATGATGGCATTATTTGTCTTTTCGATGTTCTTGTCTGCTATGGCAAGCTTTGCAAGCTTCAGATTCTTGATAGCCCCATCATAGAGCATCACCACGAGCTTCTTTTTAGGCGCTGTGAGCACCTCATTGCTTTTGTAGGCATTTCCTGCACTGGCATAGGCATTGGTTCCTGCGTACATCTAAACGATCCTCCTAATCTATTTCTTGCTTCCTGAAGAAGCGGAAAGGGCACTGATCTGACTGGTAAGCCATCCCATTTGGGACTCAGCTTCCATCATAGCGGTATCAAGCTTCGAGAACATAGAGATGTAATACTTCTCTTTACGCTCCATTCGAAGCGCAAAAGCGTCCACCTGCTTATTGACTTCCTTGATGCTTCTCTCAAAGCTGTCCGTTTTGCCTTTGATGATCCCTGTAGAGGAAGAGAAGCTGTCGATGTAACTGTTGATCTTAGGTACAAAACCAATGTCCTTGCCCTCACTGTTCTTGCTCATGAAGAAGTTCTGCACCTGAACTGGATCTTCCTCCAGCTTTTCTTTCAGTTTACTTGCATCAAAGGTCAGCTGACCGAACCGGTCCACCGTGGAGACACCAAGCTGGGATAAATCTTTTATTGCTGTATTCTCATTGGAAAGAGATGAAGTCACCATGGTTCTTAAGGTGGACTGGAGTCTCATAAGAGATCCGTCACTGGCAAGGGTCCCTCTCTTATCTCCTCCATCATCCGGACTGCCAGCTTTCAGCTGGTCAGAGATGAAAGTCATGGTGGAGTTGTACTGATCCACAAATCCTTTCACGGCTTCTTCCACCTTCGAGGTATCCTTAGAAATCGTAATGGTATCAGAGCTTCCCGCTGCATGAGCCTTTGTCAGGTTGATGGTGGTATATTCAACCACGTCTTTTACAGAATTACTTTCCTTTTCTACCGATACACCATTGACTTTAAACTTGGCATTCTTGCCTTCAATAACTTCAGATGTATCTTTCAATCCTAGCTGATTGAGAATAGTACTATCAGCTTCTTCGGCAATCTGTATTGCCTTTGTACCTGTTTCTAGGTTGTTCAGGACAAGCCTATTATCAATAATAGAAGCTCTCACCCCAGACTCTTTAGATACAGCATTGATTTTCTCAGCAATTGTTCTAACTGTATCTGTTTCAACAATCTCGATCTCTTTTGCATCTTTTCCTTCAGTATTTAATTTAAATGTTCCAGTTAAACCTAATGCTTTTGTACTGTCACTAGATGCTTCAACGATCTTTCCACCGATGACAGAAGTTTTTGTAGCAAGCTGCTGCACAGAGATCTCATACACACCTTCGGGTGAATTCTTGCTCGTAGTCATGGTTGCAGACTCACCGCCAGTGGCTTTCATGGAACTGAACGTGTCACTGTTCTGAAGCACCTTAATTTTCTCAAAAAGGTTATTGAGCCTGGTTCTTACATCATTCCACGCATTTTTTTGCGTTTCCATGGTGGTCTTTCTTTCGGACATCTGAACCAGAGGTCTCTTCTCAACTGCCATAAGCTGATCGATCATCGTCTGGTCTATTCCTGAATAGGAACCCATAAAATTAATTGACATCTTTATCCCCTTTCATCCACAAGAAGCCCCAGTCTTTCCCATATATTGGCAACCAAATCCAGAATCTTCTCTGGCGGGATTTCCTTTAGAACTTCCTTAGTCTGCATATCCACAAGATTCACCATCACCCGTCCAGTGCCCTCATGGATTTCAAACTGATATTTCGCATTATGTTCTTCTTTGAGAATCTTATTGGTGGAATCCACCGCCTTCTCAACTTCTTCTTTTGTGAACATCTTTTCTTCCGGATCCGGATATCTTTTAAACTCCATGACTTTTTCATCCCGAAGTAAAGATTCAATCCTTGCCAGTTTTGGTGGTTCCACTTTTGTCACTGCACTTACATGTTCATTGGAAATTCCAGAAACTTGAATCAAGCTATTCACATCCTTCATTTTTTTTAGTACTATTTCTATCTCAACATCATTTCTGCATAATAGTGCTGTTTCTTATTTTATCGGACAAAAAAAGAGATAGTTAAGCCTATCTCTGTCACTTTTTATTACACTTTGAACAATATATATACAATCGCAGAAATAACCACGGTAATTGCAAAGATATAGAGAAGCTTCTCCCCTGGAAAAGATTCATTAGAAGATGAAGCACTGGATCTTTCCTTGGCGAACTCCTTCTTTGCCAGTTCATGGTAAAGAGCCGTTTGTTCCATAGAGCCCTCTATCCCTTCCCTCATCTGATTCAATGATCCCACTTCTTTTTCACGCTCTATCTGTCTGGAGATTTCCAGTGAAATTCTCTGAAGGTATGTTTCAGGTGTCTCCCCTGGTTTTCTTGAATATGTTATTTCCAGGGAGCTTTTTTCTCCCGTAAGAAGCACCTGATCTCTTTCAGAGAGAGCCAGCTTCACCTCTTTCAGCACTTCTTCAGGCTTCAGATGCTCACCATTTTCTCTATGGCCAATACTGCTGTTATTAATTTGCTCCAGTAACCTTATTAGTGGGTCCTGACCTTCTATCCTCATATCTCATCAGCTCCTGCTCCCTATATCGGCTGAAAAAGCGAAAATTAAAGAAAAACTCATACAGAAATTATCCTCATAAAAAGAACCGCTATTTCAGCGGTCCTTGAAGTTTACTGAAGCTGTCCAGCGAAATGGTGGATGCCTTCTTATTTTCTTCTCTGATTTCTTCATAGACTTCCTTACGGAAAACCTTCACACTCTTTGGTGCTTCAATGCCAATCTTGATCTTTCCTTCAGATACTTCCAGAATCTTAATCTCAATCTTATCATCAATGATCAGGCTCTCGCCCTGTTTTCTGTTAAGAATCAGCATGATTCGTCTCCTCCTTTTTCTCAAAAAGAGGAAACTTTGTGCTGTATCCAGCCTGATTCAGCACATACTGTCTGCCCATAAGATGCTCTGTATTGAGAATCACAGGCGCCAGCAGATTCAGTGTGCTCTTTTCAAACACATCCGAAAGAGTCACAAGCCCCAGGACACCAATCTGTTCTTTTTTGATGATGTTGATTTTCAGAAGCTCCTCATCTGGAACCTCCACATCATAGTCTTCTTTGAACTTCCATGGATCCGTTACGATGAAGGACACATAGTCATGTTCCACATCCTGCAGCACCTGAAAAATATCATTGCCAGGTATAGGCAGAAGAATGAACTTCCTGCTGTCCTCAAACCCTAAGATACCTTCCGGAAACACCAGAATATTCTTCTCCTCTATCTCCACTTCACCAAGAAATTTCGTTTTTATCAGCATCATTTATCCCTACCTTATATAGTCCAGAAGACTAGGCTGAAGAATTTGAGCACCGGTCTGAAGAGAAGCCTGATACACCGTCCTCATGGTAGAGAACTCCATCATTTTTTCCGCAAGATCTATGTCTTCACTCTTACTCAAAAGTTCTGTCATGCTGAGATTCTCCGCTGCATTTCTTT
This sequence comes from Proteiniclasticum ruminis DSM 24773, assembly GCF_000701905.1. Classification (GTDB taxonomy): domain Bacteria; phylum Bacillota; class Clostridia; order Clostridiales; family Clostridiaceae; genus Proteiniclasticum; species Proteiniclasticum ruminis. Next base: position 780,011 of record NZ_JNKC01000001.1, read on the forward strand.
CTTTAGCAGACTCCAGTCTGTTATAGACTGCTCCCATCTTTGATCGGAACCGGATGGTGTTGTCCAGATGCTTGTCGATATCACCAAGCAGTTTCCCAGATAAATCCTCCGTGTTTCCAGAATCCAGTGCTTCTGAGATGCTCCTGAAAAGAGATCCAATATCCTCATTGCCCAAAGATGTCCCTTCAGTTACTGTAATTCCACTTCCATCGGTGGGAATTGCGATGTTTACCCCTTTGGAGATTTCTCTTTCAATATTGCTGTTGTCACCACTGTAAGTGAGCTTCCCTGAAACCTCATCAATCTGAAATGGAGGTTCTGTGGTCTTTTGTCCGCCAAATATATACCGTCCGTCATAGTTGGTGTTCAGAACCTGCATGAGCTGCCCCTGCAAGGTGTCCACTTCATCCTTCAGTGCGGATCTGTCTGTATCAGACAAGGTGCCATTGGCCCCATAGATGATAAGTTCTCTGGCTCTTTGCAGCGTACTGGTCACAACATTGAGAGCCCCATCGGCAGTATCCGTCCATCCAAGGGCATCTCCGATATTTTTCTCATACTGCTCATTCATTCGGACATTGCTGTCCAGCTGCATGATTCTTGCCACCAGCATAGGATTATCCGATGGCCTTGAGACTTCCTTTCCGGAAGACAGCTGATTCTGATATTTCTGCATGGCTTTGAGATTTCTATTTAGATTTCTCAAGTAATTCCCAGTGAGGGTATTATTGGTAATTCTCATTTACTACTCCTCCTATACCCCTGTTCTGTTGATGAGGGTATCCAGCATCTCATTGATGGTGCTGATGACCCTGGAATTTGCCTCGTAGCTTCTCTGGAACTTTAGAAGGTTTGTCACTTCTTCATCAATAGAAACTCCCGAAACAGATTCTCTTCGGTTATAGAGCTGAGAAAGAACTGCAGTCTGGTTGTCCACCATATTGGAAGCCTGTTCTGTCTTTACCCCTACTTTAATGACAATATCTCCATAAGCACCTTCCATATTGGTTGGGGCACCTGTGGTTGTAAAGGTATTGGTGACAGCATTAAAGGTATTCTTCGTTAAATCAGTAAAGTCAATCTTCGCATTCCGTAAATTCGCAATCGCAAGGGCACGGCTGCCATCACCTGCCGGTGAACTATTGTCTTTTCCCGTGGCAACCAGATTTTCATTGTTGAGGATCTCCTCATTCACTGAAAAATCGAGAGCACTGCTGCTTGTGAAGAAATCAGTTCCCGTTCCATTCGGATTATGTACTGAATTGAACAGATACTTCACACCTTCTGAAAACTTCGTAAGATCCTCAACTCTTGCATCGATTTCCTTAATGGCGTTCAGATGTCCGCCAATGGCTCCGGATTTTATTCCTGCAGGAGTGAGATCTTCAAGCACTGGATCGGAACCATTCTCGGGCATCTTCACAAAGACTGGTGTTCCTTCCTGGAACTTTTTCACTTCTTCGCCGCTCATGGTGACTGTCTTCACATTGGAAGTATCCCCACCAATCTGAATCTGAACCTCAAAGTCATCTCCAACTTGTTTTACTGAAGATACGTTGCTCAGTATGGTGCTGTTTTCTGTACTTTCGAGATTGCTTCCAAATATTTTCGAAATCTGCTGATCCCCTATGGATACAGACGCTCTGCCCCACTTATCGAAGGTAGTGCTGATTTCTGTGACATTGGAAAGTCCTTTTAAAATCTGGTCTCTGGTATCCAAAAGATCATTGGGGCTCTGCCCTTTGATCTGGATGTTTGCAATCTGCTCGTTCACGGTATTCAGCTGGGTTACCAGAGAATTCACATCAAATACATTCTTTCCGATGCTGTCCACCACATCCCCTTTGAGCTGATTGGCACGAGATGCCATATGGTTCAAACTGTCTGCAAATGCCTTGGACTTTTCCACCACAATACTTTTGGCATTAAGGCTCTCCGGATTTTTAGAAAGCTCCTGCCAGGCATTGAACATTTCACCCATAGCAAAATTAAGCCCGGTATTGGAAGGTTCATTAAAAACCATCTCAATCTGGCCAATGGTGTCATATTGTGTCTCGTACTGAGCCAGAATGCTGTTTTCGTTACGGATCTGCAGATCCACAAACTCATCCACCATACGAACCACAGATTGAATTCTAACACCCGTTCCCAGCTGCCCCACACCTGCGTAGGTGTATGGTGTATCTGCTTTCAACTCCACCCTTTGACGGTTGAATCCTTCAGTATTCGCGTTGGAAATATTGTGCCCTGTTGTATGAAGTGCGGTCTGATTGGCGTTTAAGCCTTTAACCGCCACATTGAAACTACCAAATAATCCTGACATAATTACCCCTCTATACGGACTGGTCGATGATACTGACTTCTTTAGTACGGTTCATGCTGCCCTCTTTGGAATAGGTATTGTGCTTCACCGCAGTATTTTTTGAAAGTGCTTTGAAGATCTCCTCTTGGAAGCTTAACGCCTGCCTTGTTAGAAGATGATTCACTTCCTGGAGTTTTTCGATTTCGAGCGCATAGGAGCGCACTGCCTCATCAGCCAAGACGCCCTTTTCCTGCTCTTCCCGGATGATAGCAACCATCTCATTTTTCCTTGTGACGATCTTTTCCAGAGAAGCTGCATCATTCTTCAGCAGCACTTCTTTTTCTTCTTTCAGGATCTTCAGAAGTTCTTTCAGCGTCCCCTGAAGTCTTTTTGTATCATTCATCAGTCTCTGCCCTTTTCCTCATCAATCTTTTCTAGAATCTTCTCTGCAATCTTTTCGGGATCCACACTATAGCTGCCTTCCTGTATAGAACGGCGGATATTCTCCACTTTCTCGGAGAAATGGCTGTCTTCCGATTCACGGATTCTTTTCACCAGCGCTTTGGCTTCCGTGGAGATTTCCACACTGCTCTTGCCAACGGTCTTCCCTTCCACATAGCCATGCTTTCTTTCTTCACTGTTTTTATAGACATTCTGCACGAAGTTGCTGTGAAACTGTTCTATTTTCATGGAATTCACCTGCCTTATTACTCTTATTCTATCTTATCGTAGAAAAACGACAAATGTTAAGAGGAAAGAGAAAAAAAGAGGAAATACTTTTCCCCTTTTTCTCCTTCAATCTTAATATTCTATTTAAGTCCCTTCACTCTCTGTTCTTTACTAAGAATCTGAGTGATCCGGATACCGAAGTTCTCATTGATAACCACCACTTCGCCATGGGCAATGAGCTTACCGTTGACATAAACTTCAAGTGGCTCATCCGCAAGCTTATTCAGCTCCACTACGCTGCCTGCACCAAGAGCCAGCACATCTTCGATGGTCTTTTTCGTCTTGCCCAGCACCACAGAGAATTCCAGCGGCACATCCATGATGAGGTCCAAGTTCCTTGATGGCGCATGTTCAGAGCGGTCCTCAAGATTTGCAAATACAGGCCTCTGAACATCCACACGTTCCGCATACTGAGGTTCGCGTCTTCTTGGCACTTCTTCATAATACTCTTCCCTTGCTGTTCTATCTGGTTCTCTTCTCTCAGGCTCTCTTCTCTCGGGCTCTCTTTTAGGAGTTTGAGGTGTCTCCTTCTTTTCAGGCACCGCATCTCCCATCATCACCGCAACAATCTCCTTCACGGTGTCTAGGGTATACAGCTGCATGATATCGCTCTCGATGAGTCCTTCCACAGAAAGATGAAACGAGATCTTACAGATATAATCTTCTTTGATGAACTTCCTGTAGTCAATGTCTTCTTTCTTGTCCCAGACTTCTACTATAGGCGGATTGATGTCGATGGCTTTGCCGAGCATTTGCGCCATTGATGTTGAGGCAGATCCAATCATCTGATTCATCGCCTCAGATACTGCACTGAGTTCAAGTTCTGTCAGCTGCTGATTGGCATTGGTGCCGTCTCCTCCCATCATAAGATCTGCAATAATCGCAGAGTCCTCAATATTCATCATAAGGAGATTATTACCAGAAAGGCCTTCTTTAAAACCGATTCTTGAAACAATCTTCGGAATATCACATTCATCTATGATGGACTGGAACGGAATATAACTGACTCTAGGAGTCGTGATGGATACTCTTTTGCTGATGATGGAAGAAAGGGTCGTCGCTGCCGTAGACATGGTGATGTTTCCGACCTCACCTATGACATCCTTGTCCGTCTCCTTGAGACCGGTCTCTTCCGCGGCGGCCTTTTTGCTTAATAGTGCATCCACTTCTGCTTGGGATAAAAAGTTATCTTTCATTGTTCAACATCCTCTTCCACATATTGTAGTACCTGTACGGCCATCTTTTCTTTATAAAGCCCCGGCTGCACCAGGTAGTGCACCTTATCTTCCACATATAGTTTCATGGGCTGATTTGTCTTCATGTCCAGCTGTACAATATCTCCTGCTTCCAGATGAAGGAAATCATCCACAGTAAGCACTGTTCTTCCCATCTCCACAGTGATATTCACATCTGTCTGCACAAGCCTCTCTGCAATCTGGTCTCTAAATCGGTGGTCATCATAGGTTTTACCCATATCAAACCAGCTTCTGATACTCAGCTTGTCTGTAATGTTCTCAAAGGAAACATAAGGAATGCAGATATTGATGAAGCTCTTCGTATCAAAAATCTCCACCACAAAACTGATGAGTACCACAGGCTCATTGGGCGACATGGTCTGAATCAACTGAGCATTGGTTTCCAGATTGTCAAGCTCCGGTTCAAGATCCAGGATTTCAGCCCAGGAACTTTTGAAAACCTTCAGGAGATTCTGGATCATATCCTCCACAATCCCCAGCTCAATGTCTGTGAACTTCTCTTTTTTCTGTCCCTTCTTTTCCTTTGTTTTAGCGCCACCACAAAGAAGCTCAATGATCTGGATGCCAAACTGCGGATTAATCTCCATAATCTGATTTCCATTCAAAGGGAGTGTATGGAATACCCCCATGATGGTGGGGTTTGGTATGGAGTGGACAAACTCATCAAAACTCACCTGTTCCACGGCACCAAGCGTTATATTGATGTTCGTTCTCACCATGGTGGACAGTACGTTTGATGCGCTTTTGGCGAAGGTTTCAAAAATCATGTAGAGCGTATTGACATATTCTTTAGAAAGCTTAATAGGCCTTCTGAAGTCGTAAGCTCTGACTTTATTTTTCTCCTCCTCCTGCTTCATCTCCTCCGGATTGATTTCTCCCGTATTGAGCGCATTCAGCAAAGAATCTATTTCCTGTTGTGATAGTACCTGTTTCAAGTTCATCCCTCATTTACGAAATAATGCGTTCCAGATCGATGTAATTCACAAGATTTCCACCCAGCTGAATGATGCCTACAACACCATTTTTGCCATCTCCGGATACCTTCTCAATATCTTCGTCTTGTATTTTCAGGACTTCCTTCACTTCTGTAACCAGAATTCCTATTTTTTCATCTTCCTTGTTCATAATCACGATATTATTATAGCATTCTTTTTCTTTCAGACGCAGAAGCTCTGAAAGATTCACAAGTGCCACCACATTTCCTCGGAGATTGATGAGTCCTCGGATATGCTTTGGCGCATTGGGCACCACAGTGGAATCCATCATCTTGCTGATTTCCTCCACCTGGTCTGAATTTACGGCATAATGCTTTTCACCTAAGGTAAAAACAATAATCTGTTTCTCCATAATACGCCCTACTTGCTGGCTTTCTGTATGGAATCAATGACTCGGTCGGTCTCAAAAGGCTTCACGATGAAGTCCAGTGCTCCTGACTGAATCGCTTCCATCACCATTGCCTGCTGTCCCATGGCACTGCACATGATAACCTTCGCGGATGGATCTATTCTTTTAATGCCTTTTAGCGCTTCAATGCCATCCATCTCTGGCATGGTGATGTCCATGGTTACAATGTCAGGTCTTTCAGCTCTGTATTTTTCTATGGCATCTGCACCGTTCTGTGCTTCGGCAACCACTTCATAACCGTTCTTCTCCAGGATATCTTTCAGTTTCATCCTCATAAAAATAGCATCGTCCACAATCATAATTCTCTTTGACATGGTATATCTCCCTTCGTTACACTCCAATTTTTTTAAATAAAGAATCCAGAACCCCTGGCTTCGGGATGAAGTACAAGGAGGATTCCACCTTGGCTCCATCGTAGGTAAACTCATTTTTAATGATCATCACCTGGTCATCGTACTGTTCACTTTCCATATAAGCATAGCTTAAAATGGCTCCGAACATGTCCACCGTAAGGGCGGGCACCGATGAGATTAAGGACAGGTCGAGCATTCTCGACAGGGCATTCAAATAAGAGGTGACAACAATATTCACCAGCTCGCTGATGGCCGAGTATTCCAGTTCATCGCTGAGCTGAACTCCTTCCGGCATCATCATCCTTACCAGAATTTCGGCATTCTTCGGGGTAGTCACAAAGAGGAAATTCCCGCTTTCCATGCCCATAACGCTCATGGACACGGCGACCACTTCTGTATCTTCTGCCATGATCTTGTCATAAATGTCATTATAATCCAAAATATCTATGGTTGGAACATTCATATTGACAAATTTTCCCACCAACTGGGAAATGGCTGTGGCCGCATTTCCCCCACCGATATTGGCCAGTTCCTTCAGCACATCCAGCTGAAGAGAAGAGTACAAGCTTTTATTCAAAAGACTCCTCCTTTCCGGAAACCAGGTTCCCCACATCCAAAATGAGGGTGATATCTCCATTCCCTAAGATGGCCGCTCCTAGATATTCTTTCATTTTACTTAAAGAGCCACTGAGCTTCTTAATGACAATCTCCTGCTGACCGATGAGTTCATCCACCACCAGACCATACTGTCTGCCCCCGATGTTCACCAGAATGATGTGCTGATTTTTCCCCTCAGAGCTGAGTGAAAGAGCCTCATTCACCCGGAGAACTGGAATAACTTTTTCTCTGTAGACATAAACTTCTCCATTATGGGAGTCTTTGATGTCCCCAGGAAGCACTTTCACTACTTTTTCGATGATCCCCAGTGGAAGAGCAAAGGTTTCACTGCCCACATGCACCATGAGGGCTTGAATGATGGACAAGGTCAGAGGAAGCTTGATGACAAAATTTGTACCATGGTCCACCTCGGACAATACATCAATGCTGCCTCCCAAAGAGGTGATTTTAGAGCGCACCACATCCATACCCACACCCCGTCCGGAAATGCTCGTCACCTCAGTGTTGGTGGAGAAGCCCGGATTGAAAATGAGATTGATTAGCTCCGCCTTGGACAGCCCTTCTGTTGGAATACCCTTTCTCATGGCACTCTCTCTGATTTTCTCCGGATCGATGCCTTTACCGTCATCGCTGACTTTGATGACCACCTTGTTGCCTTCCTGATACGCAGACAGATGAATGGTTCCCTTTGGATCCTTCCCTTTTTCTATTCTTTCCTCTGCTGACTCGATGCCATGATCCGCTGCATTTCTGATGAGATGCACCAGTGGCTCTCCCAGTTCGGACACTACAGTTCTGTCGAGCTCTGTCTCTTCACCTTCAATGATAAGATCCATTTCTTTCTCCAGCTCCTTGGTGAGATCCCGAATCATTCTTGGAAAGCGGTTGAAGACCACATTCACCGGCTGCATTCGGATTTTCAGCACCAGGTCCTGAAGATCTGAGGTGATCCTTGCCACCTGCTCCAGAGGCTCATTGATTTCAGTAGCTTTATACTGCGTGCTGAGCTCTTCCAATCTTGTTCTATAGATGACCAGCTCTGATACCAAGTTCATGAAATTATCCAGCCTTGAAAGGTCCACACGAATGGACTGGTTGGCATGAGGTGCTGTATGCTTCTCTTCCGCCTTTGCTTTCACAGGTTCCTTCGCCTTCACAGGCTCCTTCACCTTTTTCGGTTTCACTTCTTTGGGTTCCTTCGCTTTCTTGGTAACCCTCGTTCTCTTTACAGGCTTTTGAGGCTCTTCGATTTCCACCTCGGACTTTTCTTCCAAAATAAGTGCAGGCACAGAGAACACATCCGGAAGATCCTCTTCCCTTACTTCCTTCACCAGCACCTCTTCGATTTCCGCCACATTTTCCACAGCTTCCAGGACTTCTTCCCTTTCACTCATGGACACATATAGAAGTTTGAAAATCCGGTCGAAGTTCCCTTCCTCCATTTCTTCCACACCAGGGTTCGTGGCAATGATTTCTCCCCTTTGCTCCAGTTTATTCACCACAAGATACGCTCTGGCACCTTTCAGCATGCAGCTCTCCATGACCTTTACAAGGATGCTGTAGGCTCTGAAGCCTTTTTCGTATGCCTGTCGAAGAACAGAAGCATCCACTTCGGACACGGCATCATGGTCCATGCCTTCTTTGGCTTCCAACACAGTTTCTCCGATTTCTTCCACCTGAATCTTCTCCACTGTATCTGGATTTGTGAGGCTCGAAAGATCATACAGCAGTTCTGATATATCATAGTCTGGATAATGATCTGCCCGCAGGTCTTCTACAATCTCCTGAAGCTTGTCCAGGCAGGCAAAAATCACACTGACTGCTTCACTGGATACCTTCAGTTTTCGCGTTTTGAAAAGATCCAGCACATTTTCCATATTGTGGGTGAGCTCCGTCATGGTGGTGTACCCCATGGTCGCCGCCATCCCCTTCAAAGTATGGGCAGACCGGAAGATCTCATCGATGATGCCCGGGCTTTCTGTGTCCTTTTCCAATACTAGAAGATTTTCATTCAGACTTTGAAGGTACTCATCTGTTTCCTCAAAAAACAGTTCCCTGTACTTTTGTGTATCATCCATGAACTTGTCATTCCTCCTTATACTTTCTCATACAAAAAGGTGGAAAGCTTTCTAAATCCGAAACTGGACGGATTATATATGGCTTCAGTGGCCCCTGTAAAGAAGATGCCGCCTTTTTCAAGAGATTCATTGATCTTTTTGTAGACTTCATTTTTGGCTTCATTTTTAAAATAGATGGTGACATTCCTGCAGATGACCGCATGAAAATTCTTCTCATATGGATCCAGAAGAAGATCATGTTTTTTGAACTGCACTCTTTTTTTGATGGCATCAGAGAGAATAAATTCATTTCCATTTTTCACAAAGAAACTGGTGAGCTCAGATGGAGCCACATTCTTCAGTTCTGTTTCCCGGTATTTGGCTTCCTTTGCTTTCCTCAAAATAGTATCATCAATATCCGTAGCAAGGATGCTGCTGTTTTTGATCTGGTTCCGTTCCATAATCATGGAGACGCTATAGGGCTCGGCTCCAATGGAGCAGGCAGCACTCCAGATTTTGAGATTCTTGAAACGGGGCACAAGAATCTCTCTTAACGCCGTCTCAAACTCTTCGAAAATTTCCTTGTTTCTATAGAACTCCGTCACATTTATCGTGATGTAGTCGAGAAACACCTGCCGGACCTGCTGGTCTTTCTCGATGAGTGCAGCGTAGCTCCGAAGATCAGAGACACCCGCACTGTTCATCACTGTAGCAATACGCCTGTGCAGCTGCTTTTCCTTGTAAGCATGAAGATCAATCTTCAGCTTCTTCTTCACCCATTCTTTAAAAAAATCAAAGTCCAGTTCCATCTCCATGATTTCACCTCACAATCCTTACTATTCTTTCTGAAATGTCCTCTGGAGAAAGGACCTCATCCACCACTCCGGAAGAGACGGCATATCCAGGCATGCCATAGACCACGCAGGTCTCCCTGTTCTGGGCAAGAACATACCCACCAGCTTCTTTGATGGACATAAGTCCCGCAGCCCCATCTTTACCCATACCGGTCAGAATCACGGCAAGAACATGCCCGCCATAACTTCTGGCAACAGATTCCATGAGAAAGTCTGCTGCCGGTCTTACGCCATGAAGCTTTGGTTTCTGATGGAGCCTGATCTTCCCGGACTCCACCACCATGTGGAAATCTCCAGGAGCCACATAGACCGTATTGTTTTCTACTGACATCCCATCTTCTGCTTCCACCACATGCAAAGCTGAATCTTCGTCCATACGCTCGGCAAAAGACTTGGTGAATCCCTTCGGCATATGTTGGACAATAAACACCGGAAGATTCAGTTCTTTTGGCATCTTTCTTACAATCTGGAACAGAACTTTTGGTCCCCCCGTAGACGCTCCAAGAACCACTGCTTTTACTTTTCTATAGTCAAAACCGCCTGCAGAAAAAGGCTCTCTCCTGTGAAGAACTGTTTCCTTCACCTTCTCTTTAACTTCTCTGGGCTTTGTCAGCACCTCCGCCATAAGAAGCTTTGACTCCAGCTGACTGGTCAGAAAACCAAGATCTCCACGATCCGATGATTTTTCAATAAAATCAAGCGCTCCCAGTTCCAGAGCCTCCATGGTCACAAGACTTCCTTCTTTGGAATGGGAGGAAAGCATGATCACCTCGATTTCCGGATGGTCTCTTTTTATGATTTTCAGCGCCTCAATACCGTTCATCTTCGGCATTTCCACATCCATGGTGATGATGTTCGGGCGGTATCTTTCAATATTCTCAATGGCATCTAAGCCATTTCTTGCGGTCCCCACAACGGTGACCCCTGTCACCTTGGATGCAGCATCTGAAACGATCTTTCTCATGAAAGCCGAGTCGTCTACCACCATGAGTCTTACTTGCATCTTTCTTCCTCCGTTTACAGCACCGTAATGCTTTTGCTGGCAGTTCTGATATCCACTAAGAACGTCTCCAGATCCACCACCATGGTTCTCCCCATAGACCCTCCAGTATGGCTGGCAAGGATGGGAATACCAAGTTCACTCAGCACCTTTTCCACTGCTTCCACATTTCTTCTGCCTATGTCACTGGTCATTTTTTTATCAGGGAACTTGAACATGCTGGCACCACCTGCAATTTTCGCCACAAGATTTCTTGTGCTCAGGCTGCCGCCGCAAAGTTCCCGGATCATTTTCGGAATAGCCGTATCCGCAAACTTCTCGTCCTTCACATCCCGATGAAAGGCTGTGCTGTCTGGAAGCATGATATGGCTGAGTCCACCGACTTTTTTCACTTTGTCATAAAGGGCAATGCCCACGCAGGAACCCAGCCCAAGTGTGATGAGTTTCTGTGGGGATGTCCCGATTTTATAGTCAGCAATGCCAACCTTCATTTGCTCTTCCAAAATACTGTTCACCTTACCAAACCCTTCGTTTTCAGCTATTCTTCCTCGTCCTCCAGTTCTTCCTCATCTTCATATTCTTCTTCTTCCTCGTCCTCTTCCTCTTCCTCCAGATCCAGAAGTTCTCTGGACTGCACAAAGCTGAAGAGTTTGTCTGTATTCATGACAATGATGATGTCTTCCCCGATTTTCAGGAAACCCTTGATGTATTCTGAAGATATACTCTCTTCTCCCATGGCTGCTTCCTCATAGGCGCTGTCTTCCACGGTCTTGATGCCAAGGATTTCATCCACCACAAGTCCCAGATGTGTTCCCTTCCAGAGAATCACAATGATTTTACTGTGATTTCCGATTTCTCCAGGAACTCCATATAGCCTTCTGTTCAGGTCAATGATGGGCAGAACCTTCTCATTGTACTGTATCACTCCCAGAATATAGTCTGCTGTTTCTGGAAGTTTTTTAGGTTTTGAGTACTCGATGATGCGCTCAATTCTCTCCAGCTCCAGCGCAAAATTCTGTTCACAGTTATTGAATATGATCACTTGTTTCATAGAATCCGTTCTCCCATAAAATATTTGATATTGTCTATATCGACATTTTTGCTTTTCATTTAATGCATAGGTGGAATTTTCTTCCCATAAATGTGTTGAAATAGATATCACTTTTCAAAGAATGGAACAGACTGATGAAAAAAGACAGCCCTGAAAGCCATGTTTCAGGGCACCCTTCCATTTTTCACTGATCCAGATTTCTTATGACATCATACATGGTATCGGAAGATTCAATGAATCCCTGAACCTTCGTTTCAATACCCTCATAGTTGGAAAAATCCACAAATCTCTTTTTCAGCTCTTCGAGAAGATCTTCCGGAAAATCCTTTCTTGCTGCCAGCACATCCTTAGGAATATCCTCCGTCTTGCTGATGATGGAAAGCTTGCTCACATCAAACCCTTTACTCGCTGCTGCTTCAAAAGCCTCATTATAGGTGGCCCCGGCATCAATCTCTCCACGCAGCACCGCATCTATGACATTGTCATGATTTCCAAGAAACAGAACTTTCGCAAAAACCCTATCGGGATCCATCTTTTCTTTCCGGATGCTGTCTCTGGCATATAAATATCCTGAAGCGCTTTTTTCGTCCACATAACCGAAGGTCATGCCTTTCAAATCCATCATAGACTTCACCGCTCCATCTCTTCTTGTGATGATATAACCGTTGTAGGAAGCTTTTCCACTGACTTTCGGTGTCACCACTGGTAAAACTCCCGCTTTCTCCCTAGCTGCCACATAGGCAAAAGGGGAAAACCAACCAATGTCCATGATGCCATTCTCCGCTGCTTCGGCCAAGGCTTCATAATTCTTTACAATGATGGTTCTAGCTTTATATCCCATGGAGGCGGCAACTCTTTCCAGAATCGGTACATACATTTTTCTGATTTCCTTTGGTGAGATGAAAGGATTCACACCGAAGATGATCTCCTTCTCTCCCTTCAATGAGACCGCTTCTTCCTGAAGTGTTCCTGCCACTTCACTGATTTTCTGGCTGTAGGACAGCATCTCCTCATTCTTCTTTGTTTGAGCATCCACAAGCGCTATGGATTTTGTCGTAATCATATGCGTTTCTTCCACAGCCTTCGTTACATCCTCCACAGCCTTCTCAATCTCCATGGTGGTGTTCTTCTGCCCGTCAGACACCTTGGTCAGCACCTCCATATTGCTTCGGACTTCCTTCAAAGCGCCACCAATCTCAGTGATGGCCTTTCCTGACTCCAGAACCACCTTGTCCGCATCAGCCATTTTCCCGCCGATTTCATCCATGGCGTTTCGCGTAGCTTCAATCTTCAGAAGTATCGTCCGGGTGACCTCTTCAATCACCGTGATGGCTTCATCAGTCTGCTCTGCAAGTTTTCTGATTTCACTGGCTACCACCGCAAACCCTCTTCCCGCTTCTCCTGCTCTGGCAGCTTCTATGGCTGCGTTCAGTGCTAGAAGATTGGTCTGGCTTGAAATCTTACGGATATAATCCACAATCTCATGGATTTTCTCAGAGGATCTTTGAAGCTCCCCATTATTTCCTTCCGCAGCTGCAACTAACGTCCCTAGATGCTCAATGAATACCCTGATTTCTTCCATGGTCTTCTGGTTCTTTGTAAGAAGGTCCATGGATTTCTCACTGTCTTTGTCTATGAGAAGCACCTTTTCATTAAGCTCCGTGGATGTTGCCACCAGCTCATTGACACTGGCATTGATCTCCTCGCTGCTGGCAGCATTCTGCTCACTGTAGCGGTCAATTTCATAGGAAATCTCTGCCAAAGACTGAAAGGTCTTCATATTTTCCTTCGTCAGCCACAACAGTTCCTGAGAGTCAAAGCCCAAATCCTCAGAAAGGAGAAGAAGCTTCTCGCTGAGCTGATTTCCCTCTGTGGGTTTATCTTTGTTTTCTTCTCTTTCTTTTCTTCTTTCTCCATAGAAATAGAGAAAAAGAACGAGAGCTCCTGATACAGCGCCCAAAATCAGCGCCCCTGGCAGACCCTGATCCAAAGTATAAGCACCAACCTGTGCTCCCAGTATTATAAGCAGCATCCCTAGCCCCTTGATCTGATTGCCTCGTTTCAACTTAATTCCCCCTAATTACTTTAAAATTGCCCCATATTCCTTCAGCTCATCTTTTCTCATCAGCGTCGTTCCCTTATAGAATCTGCCTGTAATGTCTCCCTCTCGATCAAGGACTTTAAGAAAAGTCTGAATCTCACTGGGCGTTCCAACAATCCCCGCTTTGATGTATCTTCCTGCAAGCAGAGTCCCTCCCTTGACCACACTGGCAAACTTCGTGAACCTGATTTCACTCCCTGCCACGATGCTGGACTGGTAACTCCCGTCTCCTGTAATCTCCACATCGCCACTGGATTTCAGCGTTGCGTTCTGAGCATAGTACACCTTAATCAGTCTTGCATCGAGAAGTTCTTCCCTCATCATTTCCGCCATAGAAAGAAGTCTTTCATAAAGTGTGTTGAGTTCTATAAATCCCTCTTTATGAAGCAGCCTGATTTCCTTGAAGACATAAGCAAACTTTTTCTCAATCTCTTCCACCACTTGCATCTGATGTGGTATGAAAATCTCCTCTATCTGCTTGATCTCCTGAAAAAGAACTTCTATCTCTTCCTTTCCTTTGCTGATATTGTCCATGATGTCCTGAACCGTTCTTCCTTCCGTCAGCTGGAGACCAGTGAACATGGCTTCTACGACAAGAATCACTTTCTCCACAATGGGTAAAAGGGTCTGGAACACCGCATTCTCATCCCCAGCTCTTAACGTGCCCCCAATGACTTTCCCCTGGACTTCGATGTTCTGCTCCGCATAAAGCTCAGAATGGTACACTGAACCAATGATGGAAATATTGCCTGTGGCACGAATGACCATGTGGTCCTGAACATTGCCCTTTACCACCACATCACCGTCAAAGTCGATGTCCTCTGTGTCTTTATCAAGATCTCCCACCACAGTGAGAAGCGGCACCACTCCAATCTCACCTTTCTTTAAATAAGGCCGTCCATCTCTTTCAGCATAAACAGCATTCCCATCAAGGAAAGCTCCTTCGGCTGCTTTCAGTTCCTCATCCTTTACCTTTTGGACTTTTATTTCTGCTCCTTTGACATCCACTCCAGGAATTCCTTCCACTGCTTCCCCATTCTTTTCTGCCAGTTTTGTGCCTTTCATCACCACAGGCTCCAGCCCTCTCGTGATCTCTTTGACAAAAATCTCACTGCAGTAGTCGATGTCTGTCTTTCTGCTTTCCACAGGAGGTTTTCCCTTGGCAACCAGAAACTTTCCACTATCTTTACTTTCGCAGGCTTTCTTTACTGCATCTTCCAGAATAAACTCCGGAAGGACACCATAATTCTCGAGAGCTTTACGCACTTGCTCCGGATCGATAGGATCAGGAGCAAGTGCATCATATTCCAGCTGCAGAGATCCTCTGGATGTTTTCTCCAGATTTTTCAATCTGTACCTTTTTCCGCTCTTTCTTCTGATTTCCACATAAGCCTCCAGCATGGACTCACTAGGCTCCACCTGAAAATGAACTTCTGGAAGCAGATGCTCGAAACTCACTTCAATGACATCCTGTGACTTTAGGGTCCGGTTTCCTGTGACTGGCTCACCATTGATATTTACGATCAGCTGATCCTCATGAATAAACAGTGAGGCATCCACTCCCTTTCCTTTTGGATCCGTCACCAGCACTTGGCCATTTCTCACTTCAACAGTCCCATTCACATCCTCTCTCTCTTTGATTTCTTCCTTTTCCATTCCCTTTGGAAGAATCTCATATACCCCAGGAATCTTCTTCAGCCCCATGATTTTCTTCTCTGGCTTGGAAATCTCTTTAACTGTAAGGCCATCCTTTGGCAGCTTCATCTCTTCCGCAGCTTTTTCAATGGCTTCCGCCCATGACATGGCTTCAATCCTCATCTGTCCCCCCTCTTTCTCTTCTAAAAGAAGAACAATCTCATCCTTTCCTTATCTTTTCTTGATTTTATGAGTCTAGTTCACTGCAAACTGCTGATCCTTCTCCAATATATGGCGATCAATCCAATTCACGATAAACTGAAGAATTCTCATCATATGCTCTTCCTGATTCTCATCAAGTTCCTCCAGATCTATCCCCTGGATTTCCTGAAGAAATGCCGCATGCTCCATCTTGTGAGAGAAAAGCTTCTTGAATCCTGTCTCTTCCAGGTATTTTTCTTCGGTTTCGAAATGAAACGCTGCATAATCCTTGAGTTCTTCCAGAATCTCCACCATGGCATCATATTTATCTGTGACAAACTCATTTTTGAGAAGGTCAAAGGCCTTTCCCGCAATGATAAAAAGCTCCTTATGCTGGCTGTCCACGATGTCTATCCCAACTTCATAGTCCTCTTTCCACGAAATCATGTTTTATTCCCCTTTCTGTCTGTTTTGTTGTATGAAAAACACCCAAAGAGAAGAAGTCAGTTCACTTCGCTTTGGGTGGATCCGTTCTACATCTGGAACTGGCTGATGATTCTTCTCAGTTCTTCAGAAAGCCTTGCAAGATTCTCAGAAGCACTGGCAATCTCCTGAATGGAAGCGGACTGCTCCTCCATAGAAGCGGAAGCTTCCTCTGTGGCCGCAGAGTTCTCCTCGGAAATCGCGGTAAGATTCTGAAGGGCATCCATGATGGCTTCTTTCATTTCCATCATCACTCTGCCGGACTCATTAAGATGCTCGGTATACTCCATGGAGAACTTAGTAGCAGATTCAATAGCCCCAAACATATCCATACTGGAGGATACTGAACCGGACTGCTCACT
The DNA here is from genome assembly GCF_000701905.1 of Proteiniclasticum ruminis DSM 24773. Lineage (GTDB taxonomy): Bacteria > Bacillota > Clostridia > Clostridiales > Clostridiaceae > Proteiniclasticum > Proteiniclasticum ruminis. The sequence goes on from NZ_JNKC01000001.1 coordinate 796,417, forward strand.
GGTGATGTTTACCACTCTTTCCATGGTTCTCACCGCATTCTCCGCATTTTTCTGAAGCTCTGAAACCGTCATGTCAATGGCTTTTGTGGAACGGGCAGACTGCTCCGCAAGTTTTCTGATTTCTTCAGCGACCACTGCAAAACCCCGACCTGCATCTCCTGCTCTTGCTGCTTCAATGGCTGCATTCAGAGCCAGAAGGTTGGTCTGGTCTGCGATGCTTGAGATCATGGAACTGGCTTGTCCGATATTTGCTGCACTCTTATGGGTCAGATCGATGATGGATGCGATTTCTTTTACTGAATCCGTGCTTTCCTTGGTGATCCCGGAAAGCTTCTCCATTTCATTCATACCAATATTTACAATCTCCGCCACCTGCTCGTTGGATTCACTGAGCTGAATGAGGAACTTGTTGTTGACTTCAATACTTTCACCAAGAGACAGTGCTTTCTGAGAGCCATCTTCTGTATTGGCTGCCTGCTCCTGTGCTCCTCTTGCGATTTCCTCTACGGTCTTGGATACCTCTTCAGCAGTTACCGCAGACTGATCCGCACTGGCCTGAAGCTGCTTGGAAGAAGCCGCCACATCCTGGGAGGAATGATCCACTTTACTTAGGACATCCCGGAAACTGTCGATGATCTGCTGCAGGGCTCTACTGATATCCCCCATCTCATCCTTGGACTTCAAGGATTTTTCAGGAAGATTTTCCCGAAGATCGAGATTCGCAAGAACTTTGGCCTTCTCCACCACAGGCTTAATTGGCTTCACAATGCTGGAGCCGATGAAGTATGTGAACACCGCACCAAGAATCAGCATGCCTAATGCTACAAAAGAAATGTTTTTCTGGATCTCTTTTGCTCCGGAGAACACATAATCCTCCGTGGCTGTGACCACCAAAGTCCAGTCTGTGCCTTTGATGGGAGCAAAAGCTCCATATCTGGCAATGTTTTCATAAGTATAGGTATCAACTCCTGCTTTATTCTTCAGGATTTTCTCGAACAGTTCTTTGGTGGATTGTACAGATGGGTCTTTCTCCGCTTCTTTGATTGGATTGAACTGACTTCGCACTTTTTCCCGATCCTTATGCGCGATGATGACGCCTTCTGCATTGACAATATAAGCATATCCGTCTTTTCCGTAGGTGATTGCATCGCTGAGATCGCTTAAAGAAACTCCCTGGTACCTGCCTAGGAGCCCTCCTACAATTCTTGTATTCTGATAGATTGGCACTGCGTAGATAAGCACAGGCTCTCCGGTGGCTGGACTCATACCAAAGTAGGAAACTGGTTCTCCCTCAAACACTTTAAGAGCAGGATCCTCTTTTTCCAACTGAATCACTTTTTTGTCCTTATAGTTCAGTGTGCCGTTGGGCAAAATAACAGAGATATCATCAAACTCCATTTTCACGATCTGTCTGCTGATGAGCGTGAACATCTCAGCCAGCCCCATGGACTTCATCTGGTCCATCTCTGCCAGTACCTGAAGAGCCAGCCTCTGGGTCTCCATTTTACTTTCGATGAGCTTAGCTCCTTCGATGGCCTTGTAGGATAAGTTCAGCTCCGCTTGGGTTTCAAGCACATCCGATGCGGTGATGCTTGAGACAATCCCTAAGCTGATGGCAAGAAATGCCACCAGTGCTGTAAAACTTAGAATCAGTTTACCTCGAATCTTCATACAATAGTCCCTCACTACAGTTATTTTGGGGCTCTTCCTCCCCAAATGCTTTGTTGCTGTTCTTTTTCCAAAAAAGCTTCTTCTTTAAATCTTCCTTCTTTTGTTTTCTAAAGATCCCCAATCCTTAGAAAGCAAAAGAACTGTGCTGTCCTCTCCTCCTGTCATATCTTGCTTCATCTGGATGTAAAAACACTCATACACTCAACATATCGGAGACTTCTTATGAATGTTAATATCTAAACAGCATAAAATAGTGCAAAATGTGAACTTCTTTTTCGTGAAAAGCATATAGGATAGTGATGCACAGTAAAATCATCGAGAAAAATTAAGCAGATTGAAAAATTCCATAAAAAAGAACCAGTGGACGCATACCTTATGCTTCACGCTGGTTCTTCTATTTCTATTGATCTAAATTCTAAGTATTATGCTGCTTTTTCCCGTTTTTTCCCTTCCAAAAGAGAGAACATCACCAGGACCATCATGAGAATCAGCACCACTACAATGGCACTCATCCCCGCAAAAATACCAAAGGCATCCGAAAGGGCTCCGGTGAGGATTGGCATCACAATGGCTCCTACACCTCCAAGCACCAGAAGCACTCCCATGGCCATGGGATAATCTTTAATGGTTTTGCCCACCTTTGAAACTGTCGTGGGATAGATTCCCGCCATGGACAGCCCAATGCCAAAAATGGCTATGGTAATCACAGTTACGTTTCTCGTCGCAAGCAAAAGAAAGTAGAAAAGCACTGTACTTGTGGTGGTCACAAGAAGGATGGTTTCCTTCCTGATTCGGTCACCGAAATAACTGACCGTGATTCTGCCAATGAGAACTGCCAGCCACAGCATCGATGCAAGAAACTGGGCATAGCCGATGGTCATGATCTTCGCATCCACAAAGTACTTCACAATCCATCCGTTGATGGTAGCTTCTCCAGCAAGGTAGAAAAACAGTATCCCTGCATGAATCCAAAACACTCGGGATTTCAAAAAATCATACCCCGCTCCTTTACCTTTCACCTGCACTTTCTCCTGCATCTCCATTCTGGAGAAGAAGAAAAGGGAAAGACTGGTAAGGATAATGATGATGACCGCGCTCAGTCTCCAGCCGTCATTGCCCAGGATTTTTGTGGAAACCATCGCAAGGATTGGCGCAAGAATGGCTCCCACAGCAAAGACGCTGTGAAGGAAACTTAGAGCAGAAGGGCTGCTGTTGGACACTTCATTGACCATGGTATTGTTGAAGTTACTGACACTCCCTCGGCTGATTCCCGTGAAAAGAAAAGCCAAAAGAAGAAGAAGCGGACTTCCTGTAAAAATCATCAACGTGAATCCCAAGGTCACAAAGGAAGATAAAAATACTATGGATCTTTTTCTGCCAAGATACATAGGAAGCACTCCTGCAACGAACCCTGAAATGAGATTCCCCACAGAATGGGCAGAAATCAGTGATCCACTAAGTGTATCTGACAGATTGTACTCCAAACTGATCATAGGCAAAAGCGATCCCATGATCATGGCAAAGATGCCGTTGACAAAAAACACATAAAACACCGCATTCAAAACAGAGCGGTCTTTCTGATCCAGTCTCGTATAAAAATTCTGTTTATCCATGAACTCAATTATCCCCGTTCTTTCTATTTCTTTCTACATGAGAGACTTCTCTCCCCGTGACAAAGGCAGACCTTCATCGAAAAGGTCCACCTTCTTCTTTGATTTATCTCATTTTTTGGCTCTATGACTCATTTTCCCTGAAGTACTCTTTGTACTCTCCATGAATTTTGTCTCCCAGCCGATTGATTCCGCCATAAAGATGTTTTGCAATCTTATTCCCTACCAGGTCTTCAGTTCCCTGTTCCATGATCTGAACAAATTCCACATGTTCCTCATAGATTGTTTGGAAATCCTGCACCACCACGATATCCAGCATGCGGAATCTTTTATAGTGCACCAGCATCTTCTCGATTTCTTCCCAGACGAACTCTTTACCCGTGAAGCGGAACCAGATGGCATGAAACTCCGCATCCATGGCATAGAACTCTTCCGGTGTGAACTCCTCTGACAGAAGATCTTCCTGGTTTCTCAGGCTTCTTTTCAGTTCTTTGAGAAACTTGTCATTTTTCTTCTTCATGGCTTCTTTCATCACTTTTTCCTCGATGGCACAACGCATGAAAATAATCTGTTCGATCTTTTTGAAATCAAGAAGTGATACAAAACTTGCTTTGTAGGGAATGGAATGGATGAGACCGTCGTCTCTCAGTCTTTGAAGCACATGCCTGCTGGGCGTTCTTGAAATCCCGTACTTTTCGCAGATGCCTTGCTCTGTCACTGGAGTGCCCGGCTTCATGCGAAGGTTCAGAATGTCTTTTTTCATTTCCTCGTAGACATCATCCCCCATGGTGTTCAGTTTGAACATACTGTTTTTGTCTTTCATAAAATTCATCCCTTCTGATAAGGGAAGTATATTCCCCTATCTTAGATCCGCCATGGCCACATGGTCCATATCGGTAAACTCAATATTTTCTCCACACATGCCCCAGATGAAGGTGTACTTTCCAGTGGCCACACCGCTGTGGATGGACCAGCTGGGAGAAATCACAGCCTGCTCATTTTTCATGATGATGTGTCTCGTTTCCTGTGGCTCACCCATCATATGGAAAACTCTGTCTTCTTCCTTCAGATTGAAGTAGAAATACACTTCCATTCTTCTTTCATGGGTGTGACATGGCATGGTGTTCCACACACTGCCCGCTTCAAAACTTGTCATGCCCATGACCAGCTGACAGCTCTCACAGACATCTGGATGTACGTACTGATTGATGGTTCTCTTGTTGAGGTTCTCGTCGCTGCCAAGATGCACTTTCTTCGCATCCGCCAAGGTGATGAGCCTTGTGCTGTAAGCATGATGAGCTGGAGCGCTGTTGAAATAGAACTTTGCAGGATGATTTGCATCCACACTTTCAAAGACCACTTCTTCTGTGCCCATACCAATGTATAGTCCATCACTATTCTCCATGGTGAAGACTTTTCCGTCAAGAAGAACCTTTCCAGGTCCCCCTACATTGATGACTCCAGCTTCTCTTCTTTCAAAGAAAAACTTTGTACCCAGTTCTTTGGTGCTTCCAAGCTCCACTTTGCTGTCCACAGGCAAAATGCCACCTGCGATGATGCGGTCATTATGTGAGTATACAAAATTTGCTTCGTCCTTCACGAACACCTCTTCAATGAGATAATGGCTTCGAAGCTCTTCTGTGGTATACAGCATGGAATCCTGGGGATGTGTTGCGTATCTTGTTTCAAGTTTCATAATATTGTTCCTCCTAAAATCTTTCATTTGCGATATGTTATGTGACAGTTCTCTTTCTATCTGGCCAGCCAGCCACCATCTACAGCCATGGTAAATCCATTCATGTAGGAGGATGCCTCCGAAGCCAGGAAGATACATGGACCCGCCATATCTTCTGGCGTACCCCATCTGCCTTGCGGAATTCTTCCTAGAATTTCCTCGTTTCTCTTCTCATCCTTCCTCAGTGCATCGGTGTTGTCTGTCGCCATATAGCCTGGTGCAATGGCATTGACATGGATGCCGTGTTTTGCCCACTCATTGGCCATAGCCATAGTGAGTCCCTTGATGCCGGATTTGCTTGAGGTATAGGATGGCACACGGATTCCTCCCTGAAATGAAAGCATGGAGGCGATGTTGATGATTTTACCCCCAGTGCCTTGTCTGATGAACTCTTTTGCACAAGCCTGGGAAAGGAAGAACACGGTCTTCAGATTGATGTTCATCACATCATCCCAATCTTTTTCTGTGAATTGAATGGCATCTTCTCTACGAATAATTCCTGCGTTGTTCACAAGGATGTCAACCTGTCCAAACTCTTCTATCACCTTGCTTAAAATGCCTGGAATGGGCTCAGTCTTTGTAAGATCAGCCTGTATACCCAAAAACTTCCTGCCTTCCATTTTTACCAGTTCCTCAGTTTCCGTTAAGGAAGTAGAACCAACCCCTACAATATCTGCTCCAGCCTTCGCCAGCGCCACTGCGATCCCTTGCCCGAGGCCAGTTCTAGCTCCAGTCACAATGGCTACTTTTCCTTCTAGTGAAAATAAATTCATGATAAACCCCCTTGAATTGTATTCATGGTATACAATGTATACAATCAGTGTAACCGAAATCATGAAGAAGGTCAAACCCCACCCCGTAGAATTTCCAATTTGGTTACAATACCAGCTCACCATTCATGTACTCAAAAAAAAGAGAATCACTGGCGTGAATCTGCTTGCCAGTGATTCTCCTTTGGGTCAACAATCAAAAGAAGAGAGGATCTTCTATGACTTAGATGACGAGGGCATTATCATAAGGGGGGTGGCTGTGCTCCAGAAATTCCATGAATTTTTCTTCTCTGATGGCGGTCCTGGACACGTAAAACAAATGTTCATACTGTTTCATCAGGCGTTGGGATGAACGCTCCCTGCGCCTTACAATCATCATTTCACGGCTGGAAAGGATCACTTCCTCAAAAATCATTTCTCCTTCCAGAAAATAGCACAGAAGCAAGGAACCCTTTCTGTAAAGAGCTTGATTCAGTTCCTGATTCATGAGAATCTGTTCTAGATACACATCATCCAATAGAATACGACTCCTTTCTGACTAAGATACACGTAGACACCAGTTGTTCTGCTGCAGGTTCTTCCATAAGCCAGCAGCTTCTTACACTAAAGTTCCTGCTGCCTCATAGGTCGAAAGATCATGATCTGAGCCATACCTACTTTCTTACCTCAACTCTCATAATGCTGAACATTCTAGGAATATCATTTTCGCCAGCGTAAGTATTCACCGAAAAGAGCAGCGAGGCCAGCATTACTCCCATGAGTATTTTAGCGATTGTCTTTTTCATTCCGTAACACTCCTTTTATTGGTATACTTTGTTACCTACACTATAGGAGATAATTGAAAGAAAAAAACACGCACTTCTTCTGGATTTCAAGGGTTTTAGCAGGTTTTTTCATGAATAAAGGACCCCGATGTTTAATACCTGCTAAACATAATCCAATATCGTTCTTTTTCTGTTCTTTAAGAAAACAATTGCGAAATTTTACTGCAAATTAAATTGAACAGTACTGTTCAATTTTTCCCAAGACACAGAAAAGAATTTCTGAAAATACACAAATTTTAGCGCTGTAAGATATACAAAGGCAAAGCACATCATTAAAATAAAAGTAGTGATATGGATTTGGAGGTGCACTATGTTCATCAGTTATAACTTGGAGGCTTTTGGCGACAAACTGAAAGAACTCCGGAGAGATTTGGGATACAGTCAGCGGGAACTGGAAAAGCAAAGCGGCATCAGCTCGGATACTCTGCGTAGAATTGAAAAAGGAGAGGTCATACCAAGATATGAGACCCTGGAACTTCTTTCCAGTCTCTATAAAGAAGATTTGCTGGAGCTTCTGAAAGAAAGCCGTTCTCATAAGATGCTCACAGAATACTATGATGCTCTGGACGATATCATCACCACCTATAACGATGAAAAAATGCGGGCCCTGGAAAAAGAAATCCGTGACAGCTTCAAGGAGAATAAAGATCTTGTTTTTATCAACCCCAATGAAGTCATCCAGCTTCTGCTCCTCATTAGAGGCGCAGCACTTTATCATTCACGTTTTGAAAGCGATAAAACCGATGCCAAGAACATTCTTCTGGATGCGTTGCGCCTGACTCAGCCTTCCTTCAATATTCTGCAGTTCATGACCTACAAGTACAGCTTTATAGAACTGCGTATACTGCTTCTCTTCGCCATTCTTTTGGCCGAAGAGAAAGAGATTTCACTCAGCACGAAAATTCTTTATTTCATTTTGGAAAGACTGAAAAAGGGGGCACCAACACCCTACCAGATGTTTCTTCTTGTGAAGATCTACACCAACATCTGCTACAACTATCATCTGGAAGATGCCCATAAAAAGGTACTTCTTGTGGCAGACGAAGCACTGGCTTACTGTCTGGAGAAAGAAACCACCCATGGACTCAATTCGCTCTATTACAGAAAAGGGATTGCAGAGTATCATCTCAAAAACAAAAACTATATGTCTTCTCTCTTCCGGTCCTTCTTCATCCTGAAGCTCACTGGAAAAGAGGATCTTCTGGCTGTCTATCAGAAGGTCACCAAAGAGCAGTACGGCATTGAGATTCCAATGGAATACTGATATAAGCTAAAAAGAGCGTATGCTTCGGCACCTTAAAGGCAGCCGGCATACGCTCTCTATATTTCATCGTCTTCCGTCAATTCAAGGTCCGGAGGACGTTATGGTTAATGGGATTTATTCTTTTCTTCTTCCACCATCTGTGTATTTGGGGTAACATCCACATCTTTCTCAGCAGCTCTGAAGTAGTCTCCTGTAATGATGAGGTTGGATACATAGGGGGCGTTGAAGAGATGGTCGTAATCTTTGGGATCGCCAAGGACTTCTCCTGTGGCCATGACCACAGAGCCCTCTCCTTCTCTGAAGAGGTTGCTGCCCATGACTTTGTCGGTATAAAGATCTTCCTCCACCCCTAGAAGATAGAGAATGGTAGGCAGCATATCCACTTGTCCACCTAATGTATCAATTTCCATTTCTTCCATGCCAGGAATGTGGATAAAGAACGGAAGCTTCTTCTCGTTGTCAGGCAAGTTGGAGTCATGATACTTATGAACACCTTCGTGGTCTCCAAAAACGATGAGCGCTGTATTGTCCAGCTCTCCCTTTTCTTCCAGCTCTTTATAGAACTCACCCAGATAATGATCGGTATAGTGGATGCTTTCTAAGTATCCAGCATCATGGTTGTCCCAAGGGATACCCAGGTATCTGTGTTCTTCCTCTATGGTGAACGGTGTATGGGAGGTCACAGTCATGACATAGGAGTAGTAAGGATGAGCAGATCTTTCTATTTCCTTTACGGACTGTTTAAAGAGAGACTCATCCAAAATACCAAGTCCACTGTATCGTTTGTCTTCGAAAAGCTCCTCATCCACATAACGCTCAATACCGATATTGGGATATACGATGTCTCTGTTCCAGAAAGCTGCCATGTCACCATGAATGGCTGTTGTATTGTATCCTTCATTCTTCAAAAGCTTTGGAAGTCCGAAATATTCATTTTCTCCATAGCTCATAAATGCGCTGCCCTTCTGGGTAGGATACAGACCAGTGTTGAACATAAGCTCCGCATCGGAACTGACGCCTTCCTGAATCTGCTCTCTCACGTTGGTGAAATTGATGCTGTTTTTTATCAGTTTATTGAGGTTCGGTGTAATTTCCTGTCCCTGCCAGGTGTAGTCCAGCGCAAAGCTCTCCAGCGATTCAAAATGGACCACAATGAGATTCTTTCCAGCCAGAAGTCCTTTCAGGTCTTTATATTCATCCGCTACATTAAAGTGGGATGCATTCTCTTCATACCAGTCTTCAATGGAGACAATTTCCTCTTCGTTGAGCTTTTTTACACTGTCTCTGATAAATGTAGCCAGGTTGACCATATGATTGCCCACTGGGGACAATAATAAGGCATGGTTTTCGTAATTTTCAATACCAGCGGTCTTTCTTACCGTCATGAACTGCGTCACCATGAGCATGAAGCTCAGAGCAAAAGCTGTACCAAACAGTCCCCACCTTTTCATGCGGAGTTCTCTGTTTTTTTGACGAACAGACTTTCCGATGACCTTTTTTGATTTCAGCAGCATATAGAGCACAAAGGGGAGATCCACAAAAACCAGGAAATTGAGGTTCATGAAGTACTCACTGGTACTTGCTGCAAACTCTGGGCTGATGTTCTTTAGATACAGCACATAGAAACTGAACAGTCTGTTCAGTCCGTCAAAATAAGTCATATCTGCATAGAATAGAATGGAATACCCAATATTAACATAGAAAAAGTACCATAATTTTTTCCTGCCCTCAAATAGGAAAGAAAAAGACACAATCACTAATATTGGCGCAATGCTAAGAAGACTCATCATGAATACCCTTGCACTGGCATCATAAAGTGTCACCAATAAAAATAGAGACTTGCCATATAAAATCGCTCCAAGAAGAAGCGGCAGTGTCCATTTGTTCTGTGTAAGTTTTTTAATCAGATTGTCCATACTTTTCACCCCACGTAAGTCATTCCTTACATTCTCAGCTTAACTATACCAAAATACACCTGCCAGTGGTCGTTTTCACAAGCAGTTTAAGAATAGATTCAAGGTTCCTTAAGTATTCAGAAACAATGTTCACGAAATACATAAACTGTACCGAAAACCTTTAATCCTGAATGATTATTCAATTCGAAACTCATTTCTAATTTAGATAGTTGGAACCATTTCTTGGCTTTACATTTGTTTTCAACGATTACTAATTATACAACTTCAACATGGAATTACAATTCATTTTTTCTGAATTTTTCTTGATGTTTTGAATCCAGTCACATATATTCATTATTTTGACAGCTCAAAACGCATATTCATCGAACTACTTCAAAGTTCATAACATCTGTTATTATAAGCTACTCCTATTTTATATCTATACACTTTTCTATCCTTCCTTTATCATGTTGGTAAAAGGGTCCATAGCTGAATAAAATTAATAACCTGACTCTAAATAAAAAACATACAGTTGCCACTCTAATAGACAAAGGGGAGATGATTCTTTGAGGATTTTTCAGAATAAGAACAGAAAAAAAGACCAATTCCTTGCTATGGTCACCAATGAAAAGATATATCTGTACAAGATTGCCTTTGGCTATCTCAGGCATGAAAAGGATGCTCTGGAAGCGGTGGATGAATCCATCTTCCTTGGGCTTGTGCATCTTAGAAAGCTAAAAAAAGAAGAATATATGAAAACATGGCTCATAAGAATCCTCATCAATGAATGTAAAAGAATTCTAAGAGAACGGAGTAGACTTGTGGTCAGCGAAGAAGTTCCTGATACGATATCTCCTTCTCAAGAGACAGACTTAGCACTCCAGATGAGTGTGGAAGCACTACCAGAGGAACTGAAAGAAATCATCCTTCTGCGCTACTACGGAGACTTAACCGTGAAAGATACAGCTGAACTCTTATCTATCCCGCAAGGCACCGTAGCTACCAGAACCAAAAAAGCACTGTCACTTCTAAAAGAAGATCTCACAAAAGAGGAAGGAGGGAATCTTTATGAGAACTGTTGAGCATAGGCTGAAAAGCTCCGCAGAGAACAGCATTGAAATTCCACTATCTCTAAACCGGATAGAAAAAAGAACTCTAGAAAGATACAAGACTCATCTTCGGATAAAAAGAGCAAAAAGTTTCTCCTTATCTTTCATAGGAGTACTTCTTTTTCTCTTCTACAGTGCCAACAGCACACTTTCTTTTGCTCAAAACATGAAGTCTGTCCCCTTATTATCGGAGCTTCTGGAAGTCTTCAGATTTGAAGATGAAAGTAAGGATGCTGTCCAGGAAATTGGTATGATTCTGTCCAATGAAAAATCCGAGGTGCACCTTCAGTATGTTCTTTCCGACGCGAAACGACTCATTCTATATTTTCAGTTTCCAGAAGGAATCACTCTTAATGACCATGATCTGATTGAACTAAAGGTACTAGAAGCTTACGACGCTCGAACCAACGAAAACATCAGTGAATTTTTCCACCCTGCCAGTTACCAGTTTGCCGGCAGTTTTGAGGAAGACAACAGATATCTATCGCTGAATGGCGCTCTTCCTCCAGATTCAGAGGAAACCTTACCCGAGAATCTTGGTATGAGGATTCACATTAAAGTACAGAGAAGGACATTCGATCAGAAAATAGAAATTACGGAGGTTCTTGATCTGGGTGATTTCCACTTTGAAATCCCTCTGAAAAATGCCAAGAGTGTAAACAACGTGCCTTTGAAGCATTCCTTCTCTCTTTTTGATGTGCCCATGGAACTGGAGTCCATTGAGAACAGTCTCTTAGGCCAAACCCTTCTCTGGAAACAGAAGAACTTGTCTCAATATAGAATCAAGCAGCTCTTAGGCAAAGTAGAAGATGCAGATACTGGGGTTCTACTTTCAGAATCTTTGATGACTGGCTATTATAACGAGAAGACCGGGCAATTTACCACCGGCTATGGCAACGTGGACAAAGCAGAAACAAAAAGACTCAAAATAACTGTTTTTGGTGCAAACCTCATGCCAAGAGCGTCCGAGAACATCACCATAGATGTGGAAAATCAAACACTCGTAAAAGAAGTGAAAGAAGTGGAACTGATACGGGTCAACCGAAGAGAAAACCGCACAGAGTTTCTTTTCAAGTTCACGCCAAAGATCAAGCCTAATGGCGTTTCCTTCGGCGTGTTCTGGAACGAATATATAGATGAATCAGGTGATTCGTATAGATTTGATCAAAAGTCTTCCAGCGGCAATACTGATCTATTTTTCATCGAGGGCCTAATTGCAGATAAAAAACTATCGGGACAAATCACCATAAAACAATGGGGTCTGCAAGGATACGAAACCTATCTTGAAAAACCACTTGTATTCTATGTGGATGTACCTGAAAAACCATCGCTTCCTGAAATGAGAAAGGAGAATCACTAAATGAGCTTTAATCATGACTTCAACCGGAACCTCAACGACAGGGCGAAAGCACAAGCTGAAATTCAAGACTTCAGCCGAAGAGAAAAGAATCGGATGGATCTTCCTGATGAATCCAAAAGAGACCATGAAGATTTCACCTATGCTGCTCAGAAAAGAAAACGAAGGATAGATAAACTCATAGGGATTGCAGCCATCCTCCTCGTACTTTATTTTGTGTACTGGTTTCTCACAAATACCTTATAATAAAGATACCATTGAAACACTGTAGAGGAGGTTCCTGCATATGAAGAGAATACGCACACTGACCTTGCTGCTTTTTCTGTTGCTTCTGATCTCAGGATGCAAAAAAGAAGAAACCCCCTATACCAAAAACATTGTGCTGGAAGGAAGCCATTCTCTTCCTATTTATGAAAGCAGCTTAACCTATAATGCAGAGCCTCCAGAGGAGATAAGAGCGAAGCTTTTTGCCATTTTCAACAAGGAAAACAGCACCTTTAACTTTGATAAGGACTACATCATTGTTGACCACAACGGAAAAGATCTTACAGAAGAACTGACAGAAAAAGAGCCAGAGAACTTCTCTGAAATGCAGGAACTGGTCATGAAGATCAAAGAAAATGCCTATCAGATCGTAGATAGCGAAAATTATCGAGTAACAACCTTGGAGAAAGAAATGAAAGCTCTATATCAGGGTAAGAGAAGACTGTTCCCCGGCAACAGCCTTCGGAAAATACTGGAGGACAACAAAGAAGCCTACCGGGATGAGGATTATGGGGCCATCAATGTCTACCTCATTCAGAATAAAATCACGGTCTATATGCCCCAGGAGCCCTAGACCTCTATGAACTTAAGATGCTGCTTTGCTTTTGGCAGCATCTTTTGTTATTTTATAACACGTTTTGTGATTTTTCTTCATCTTCGGTATAGTAAAATTAGATTGAATTAGATTGAAGATCACTATTTTTTATTTTTTCTCATGGAAAATTACTTCTAAACACTCTAATGGGTAAAGGAGGCGAAGTATGGGTATATTTACAAAAAAGAAACTGGATCCGGATACCTATGTAAAACTCACAGAAGAATACCGGGAAGTCCTCTACCGCATGGCCTACGGATACCTTGGCAGTGAGTCCATGGCCTTGGATGCAGTGGATGAAGCCATCTATTTGGGCTATAAAAACAGAGATGCCATCAAAGAACCAGACTTCACAAAAACCTATCTCACCCGGATTCTCATCCATGAATGTCTGAGAATCCTCAAAAAGGACAAGAAGGTCTACTATACCGATACCCTTCCAGAGCGGGGTATGGAAGACAATGTCATCTCACTTCCCACAAAAGCTGCCATCTCTTCCCTACAGGAAGTGCAGCAGCAAGTCATCATTCTTCGTTATTTTGCAGGTTTTACCATTAAAGAAACCGGGGAGATCCTGAGCCTCCCAGAAGGCACCGTTTCGTCTCATACAAGAAAAGCTCTGGAACTTCTTAGAATTGAACTTTCCGATGAGAAAGGAGATTTATCCTATGAGAAAAAATAAAGAACAGTTCGCAAAAGCCATCTCCTCATCCAAAGAGTATCCGGATGCACTCTATCAAAGCACAGAGAGGCTGGAAAAAAGGCTGAAAAAAGAGAGAAGGCAAAAACGAATCCTTTTCTCCACATTGCCAAGCTTCACTGCAGCCATGCTGTTTGTTATTTTGGTCAATAACGACATCGCTTTTGCCAGATCCTTAAAAGATATTCCAATCCTCAATAAACTTACAGAATATGTCATGTACAACGCTTCGCTGAAGAGTGCAGTGGAAAACGATCACATCCAGTATGTGAACCTGAAAGACACCGATGAGGACCTGACGTTGTCCCTTCCCTATGTCATTTCAGACGAGAGAAATCTCATTCTTTTCTTTGATGTACCATCTGATTTTTTAAAGAACGACCATGAAGATGTGATGATTTCCAGGGAGAAAATCATCGATCGTGACACTGGAAAGGTCATTGACAAAGGATACCTCTCATATTCCAGTTCCCTTGGATATCTTGAGGAATCTAAGGAAACAAGTCATCTGAGTCAGCTGAATATAGATTTTGCAGAAGTGGCCATGCCAAGAAACCTGACAGTGGAAGTGACTCTTACAAAATCCTCTCATGAGGACAGCATCCGCAAAACACTTGCTGAGTATCATTTTTCTTATGATCTGTCTCTAGAACCCCCTAAGGATCCCAAGATTTATGAACTGAATCAAACTGTATGGATTGAAGATCAGGAGATTCTTCTGGAAAAACTCACCCAATATCCCACCACGTCTCTTTTCACTTACAGCATCAAGAACAGCAACACCATGGATATCACAATGTCGATGGATTTCTATAATGACGGTGTACTGACTCCACTGAATACCACTGGATATCTGACACAGTATGAGGACAGTCCTGATGGAAAAACCACCATCACCATGCGGATTCAAGACAATTACTTCAAAGTGCCAAAAGAGAGACTTTTGAAAATCCACTCCTATACCATGGTGCCAAAAGACAGAAAACCACTGAAAGTGAATCTGGAAGAGAAAACATTGGAAGATAATCCTTATGGAATCTTACTGAAAAACATCACCACAGAAGATAATGTTACCACCATCACTTTCCATACTTCTGAAAATTATCACTCCCTACCGTTCAGATCCACAAGGGATGGAAATAAGAAGATACAGCAGGCACTCTATACCAGTTATACGGAAGATCTGAACATCAAAACATACAGCTACAGTTTCCGGGACGTGATTGGGGATGTTCTGTATTTTGACGTGGCAGATGGTCCCTTAAAAACACTGCGAGAACCCATACTGGTTCCAATCCCCATGGAGGAAAACCGCTGATTAAAAAAATGATAGGCTCTGTTTTCCCATTTGCAGAGGGGGAAAACAGAGCCTTCTTTATTACCTTGATATTAAGTCTACTCTAGAAAAGGACCATTAGAACTTCATGAGCGATTCTAGAAGCTCCTCTATTGTCTCCACAGGTAGACTGCAACTGTGGTCTTTACAGAAGAACACGGCTGCAGTTCCATCTTCTGTTTCTCGAATAAAGGAGAAGATCTTTTCTGATTCCTTTTTCTCCCGAGGATCATGAACCGCCAAAGTGATGCCAGTGAGATCTCTCTTCTGAAGGATTCGCAGCATCTCCTGAGTAACCGGGTCTTCTCTCTTCCCAGAGAGGACGATTTCCCTGGGCCCATGCATCCATACATCATAGGAGGGAAGGATTCCTGAAAACCCTTTGGGGTTTTCTATGATTTCGCCAGAAAGCTCCATAAATACCTTCTCCATGGCTTGAAGATAACGCTCTTCTCCTGTGAAGCTGTATAGTCTTGCCATGGCACGGACTGCTTCCGAGTTTGCTGAGGGTGTAGCGGAGTCATATATCTCTTCTGCTGGGATACTCAGGTTCTCATGATACTTACCGCTCAGCTGAAACACCTTTCCATTGAAAAACCTTTCAATGATCTGATCACCCAGCTTTTTACCCAAGGAAAGATGCCGAAGCTCCAGAGTGTTTTCATAGAGTGCCAGAAGACCGTGAAGAACATGAACATAACCATCAAGAAATGCTTCTGTCTCCCCTAATCCTTCCCGGTATACGCCGTGAAGGATCCCTTCTTCATCGGTCATCTTCTGTTCTAGGAAGAGCACAAGATCATTGGCAGCATCTGTATACCGCCTCTCTTCCAATATCCTTCCTGCTAAAGCCAAAGTCTCCAGCATCATACCATTCCAGGACGATAAAATCTTGTCATCCATTGCAGGATGCACGCGTTTTTCTCTGTGCACCAACACTTTCTTTCTGGACTCTATGATGGTCTCTGGCTCTTTTTCCAGAAGATCCTGCAGTGGTTTCTCATAGAGGTTCAGGATGTTCTTTCCTTCGAAATTCCCTCTTTCCTCCACACCATAGAATTTTGCGAACTCCTCTCCTCTTTCTTCTCCAAGCAGAGACAGCAGTTCCTCCTTCTCAAAGAGATAGAACTTGCCTTCTTCTCCTTCACTGTCCGCATCCATGGAGGAGTAAAAGGCTCCTTCCCCATCTTTTAAGTGTTCCAGTAGAAAATCCAGTGTTCTAACAGATACTTTCTTATAAAGCTCTCTTCCAGTAACTGCATAGGCCGAAAGGTAGAGCCTTGAAAGGAGTGCGTTGTCATACAGCATCTTCTCAAAATGCGGGATGAGCCATCTTTCATCCACTGCATACCGGTAAAACCCACCGCCCGCGTGATCAAAGAGCCCGCCCTTATACATGCTGATGAGACTTTTTTCTAGCATCTCCAGCGCCTTCTCCTCCCCTGTTGTTTTGTAGTACCACACAAGATAAAAAAGGTGATGGGTCAGAGGGAACTTCGGTGCTTGAAAAAAACCACCCTGATGCTCATCATAAATAGAAATCAGAGAAGCAAAGGCCTTCTCCTGGATTTCATCATCCAGATCCCCTTCTTTCCTCTCTTTCTGCACCGAAGCCACGGCTTCCACAGCAAAGTCCGCGGAAGAGAGCACTCTCTCCTTTTCTTCCTGCCACAGCGCTGTGATCCTCGCAAGGACTTCCAGAAGGCCCATATGCTGCCCTTTGGTTTCTTTTGGCAGATAAGTGGCTGCAAAGAAGGGCTTTCTCTCCGGTGTCAGAATCAGGGTCATGGGCCATCCACCATCTCCTGTCATGGCCTGGCAGAAACTCATATGGACGTGATCCACATCCGGCCGTTCTTCCTTATCTACCTTCACAGAGACAAAATAGCGGTTCAGCACCTCAGCCACTTCCAGATCTTCAAAGGACTCCCTTTCCATCACATGACACCAGTGACAACTAAACTATTAACAGCATTATGAATACCCAATAGATAAGAAAATGGGTTTATCCTCATTTCTTGCTTTAATGAATGCTTCTACTCCCCATGGATACCAATCGACGGGATTATAAGCATGCTCTACCAAATAAGGAGACTTCTCCAGAATCAATCTGTTGGGCTTCACATCTGTGTTCATAACATCACCTCCTAATAACATATTGTAAGTTGTTATTACATTATACTTGCATTCATTAAGTAAGAGTATAAATTTTATGTGACTTACTAAATTGATTATTTCGCTGTTTTAATACCCTAATGTTTGAATGTAGCTCGAGTAAATTGGATAGAAGTAATTTCTTAGGACCTTCAAAATACTCATCGTTAATTAATAAAGAAAAACCCAAGCTTTTTCTGCAAAACAGATTATGCTTGGGTCGTAGATTATATTATGAAAGATATCATACACAGTAAACTATTGGCCGTTATTGATACTCAATGGATAGTGTTATTTTATTGCCTTCTCTATTATATACAATTTTCTTTATAAATGATTTTAATAGGGCATTCTTTTCTTCAGAGGAGGCATTCGCCCATTTCTCCTTGAAATTTTCCACTCTTTTACTTAGTTCTTTTTCGGAAAGCATACTCATACCTTCCCTTTCTTCACTTAGATTTTGATAGGCACTTAATAAACTTTTCTTCTTTACTTCAATGTCTTTCTTTTCAATTTTAAGTTCTTCTAACGTATATACACCAGCAGCATAGGCAGCTTTAATACGTTTCAGTTGTTTATCAATATCTTCGATTTTTCTTTGAACTTCTTCAATTTCTATCTCAATTCTTCTTAATCTCTCACTTTTCTGTGCAATTTCAAGTACTTTTCTTTTATTAGTGTTGCATTTACTGATTGTGTTATATAAGGTGTTGTAAAAATTTTCATCCATTTTCACACCTCTTTGCTCACACTTCTTTCCCATTGGATTCTTGTGTGAACACTTAGTATAATTGTATACCTTTCCACTTTTCGCTTCGAGCTTTCCTAAACTATATCTCATTGAATATCCACATTTTTGGCAAAACATTATGCCAGAAGTTGGGAAAGCGCCTTGCTTTGCTCTACTGGGAACACGCAAATTTTGCTGAGTAATTCTCAATATTTCATTATGTTCAGATTCTGTCTTTATGATTGGCCAGTCTCCTCTCCCAATATGCCATTTCTCTCGAGGTAATTTAACTACTCTTATTTTGCCAGCTCTGTTCTCCTTCCATTGTGTTTTCCCATATATCGCAACACCCATATGAAACTCATGAAGAAGCAGTCTTGAAACAGTCGCAGTTGTCCAATTTTTACCATTTGGACTTGAAATACCTCTTTGATTTAAGAAAAATGCAATTCTTTCAGTACCCATATTTTGTGCGATATATAACTCTTTTATCTTCTCGTAAATTTTATGTTTTTCTGGGTCTACTCTTACGGTTGGTATTATCTTTTGTCCTTTATCTGAGTCAATTATCTCTTTATGATAATAATATGGATAAGGAGGCTTCCCATTTGTCATCTTTCCTTCTTTTGCTCCATATTTTTTACCTTCTTGAAGTCTGTTTACTATAGCATTTAACTCTCTATGAGCAAATATACCATTTATTGATATAACCATAGATTCATTCAAATCGGAAGGATTGTATACTCTTTCAGGTGTTACAATGCTACAATCAGAATTTCTTAAAACTCGCAATAGTTCTCCGTACTCAGCCTCATCTCCCCTGCTTAGTCTATCCAAAGCTTTTACCAAAATGGCATCAAACTCTAAATTCTCAATTCTATCTAACAACTGTGATACGATTGGTCGTTTATTGAGGAACTCACCAGAAATCGCATCTTCCTCAAATAGTTCGTACTTCCAACGATTCTTATGAGCAAAGTCCGTCAATGCCATCCGATGTTTTCTTAAAATGTCTTCGTCACCATCATCTCGACTCTTTCTAAGATAAATTGCTACATTCTTTATTTCATTGTCTTTCATTAAATCACACCTCTATTGCTTTGTTGTTGTAGTTTACGCAAAACTTCTCTTTTGGATGCTTTCGTATCTTCAGAATCCATACTTCTGTCATCTTTCAATATCATTTCACATACTAACTTGTGGTATCTCTCTAATGCAGCCTCGCTTGGTTTGTTCAGTTCGATTACGATGTACTCTATTTTATTTTTCATAGTACTTCATCTCCTATTTTTAAAGATGAAGTTATATAGATAATTACAAACTTTTAGTCCAGAAATTCATTCAATAAATAAAATAATTATGATATCACTAATATTTCTCCTCATTAATTATTACTCTTCATTAAACATTATGCGTTTAATCGAATTATTCATACTGCAAGAAATAGTAAATCCATCTCTAATTATCTGTTTTTCTCTTGATGGCTGTATATTTTTTTCTGATTTTGTATAGTGTTGTTCTTGAGATTCCTAATCTTGTGTGGCATTCAGTTGCGGTAATTTTTCCATCAAACCAATCTTGTAGATATACTTGTTTTGTTGTATCAATTTTAATCTCAGGACGTCCAAATTTCTTTCCCTTTCCTTTCGCAGCGGCAATACCTTGCTTTTGTCTTTCCTTTATAAAGTTCCGCTCGGTTTCAGCAATATATGCGAGAAGCTCTATCAAAATTCCATTTAGAAACTCGTCCGTTAGATTGTTTCCCGTCTTCATGAACTTCATATTCAATACAACAACATTAATCTTATTCTCAATTAAGTACTGATACTCTTTCTTCAACTCTCGAAAGTTTCTGCTTATTCTATCAAGAGCCGTAACTACAAACGTATCTCCAGGTCTTAACATTGCTTTTGCACTATTATACCCTTCTCTATTCATATCTTTTCCTGATTTTTGGTCGACAAATATCCTATCATATCCGTTCGAAGATAATAGGCTAAGTTCTCTATCTAACTTCTGTGATGTACTTGATGTACGTGCATACGCTATTGTAAAGCTCTTACTCATTGAGCCACCTCCGCATTTTTATCTTAGTGTAAAAAAAGCACCTTAATTTATGTATATATTCAGATACTTTCCATAGGACATTATTAAACATGATAAAACCTATTTCTCAATGTTCAAAATTCTGTACTTTTAAAAACATTATTTTCAAAGTTTTTTCATTTCTTACCGTTATCGAACTCAATTAGTAGAAAAATATCCTGGAATTGCCTATATAGGTTTATCAACTATATAGGAGTGATGGAAATGTCAGTTGTAAAAAACACAACACAGGAATGCTTTAAGATATTAGGATATGTGAGTTTGGAGAATCTCACGATAAAACCCCCTCAAAAAGATGCTATATTTGGAAAACTGCGGAAGAAATCGTCATATCGTAAAAATGGTCAGGAATTGATTAATGAATGGTTATTCGATGAACTCGCTGACCTTATTGGTAATAAGGGGTATTCATTTCAGCACGGAAAATTTAAGAATAATGATAGTAATTTTACATCGGACCAATTTTTATGTGGTAATGTTGTCTTTGTTGATATTGATGAGCATAATTACGAGGTCGAAGACATTATAAGAATGAGTGCCCCCTTTTACCCCTCAATAATCTATCACACTTTATCAAGTGGAATTAATAAAGAAACTAATTTGCATGACCCAAGTATAAAAAGATACAGAGTAATGTGGTTATTAGGTAGTACTATTGAGGAAGATACTTACAAAAAAATAACTACATTCTTTATAAACAGACTTAATGCTGATTCAAACTGTAAGGATATAGCAAGAATGCTATTAGGCGGTAAAAACCTTTGCTACGCTAAAGAAAATATCATTGATATAAACAAAATCCTCTTATCCAATGATTACATAGATTTCTTTGATGCAAGAAAAAATACATCTAAGAATAGTAGAAGAACGAAGAGAGATTCCAGTAGATTCCTCGCAGATAACCCCAATATTTATCCCTCTACTAATCCTTACACATTTGATAGTATTATTGAGCAAATAAAAACTTTGGCCATCAAAAACAAACCAGATTTTCTGACAGAAATAACAAGTTTCGAATGGATAAACTCACTTCCCTTAAATCAAATTTTAGGCCAACCAGTAAATGTAGCTTTCAACTGCATTATGCCTAATCACATTGATAGCAATCCATCAGCAGGTATTCTATTCAACGAGAAAAGACAACAGGTATATTACTGCAATTCATGTCCCTCACCTAATATGAAACACGCAAAATCAGTACTTGGTACATTAGAAGCCCTGACAGGTATGAATGTTATCTGTTTACAAAAAGGAATCCTCAATGAGTTGGATATCCCGTATCTGACAGAGCATAAACAACGTGGACTTGCAACTATAAAAAGCAATAAAGCACTAATTGATGTTGCAATAACTGATAAAAAGTTTTCAAAATTAGAAAAAAAAGGATTGTTCAAAGCATATATTCTTTTTTTGGAGTACATTAAATCACACTTGCCTGCAATCCCTATCGTTTCTAATGATATTGAAATCTTTGCATCCTACGGTCATATCGCTCAGTTCATACGAAAAGAGTTCACTCCAACCAAGACATTTCAATCAGTTAAGAAGAATATCTACGACAAAACTAATATTTTGAACTCTTATGGATTTATTGAAAAAATTGATTATGATGACCTGCCAAAAGAATGGCTTTCGAAAACAAATGAGTATCAGTCTAAACATAAACCATACAAGAAAATCACATACTGGAGAGTCCCAAAACTGACAATAGAAGATTTGATTCGAAGCGTTGAGATGATTGATTTAGAGAAAAACTGTGGATATAAAATGTCAGATATGTCAATTAATAAGGTCGCTGGTTTGCATGGGCAGGACTTAGCTCATAAAGTATATAATCAACAATCAATCAACCACACCACCTTCAAAAGCTATGAAAACAAAGTGATGAAAGTTGTCCAAGCAATTATTCATGCGCAATCATATTACACTCGTAAGATGGTTCAAGATAACTGTGATTTAAAAATCAGAGAGGTAAATAATTTTTTACCCAGTATAACAAAGAAGTTGGGCTATAAAGAAGTAACCATAAACAATGAGATTAGGGGAAAATACAGTATTAGCTACTCCGATTTGAATAAGGGTTCAAAACTCTTCATTAAAAATGAGTAAGCAATAAATCAATAGTTATACTTTTAGTAACAATAAAACCCATATAGAATTAATAAGGAGGGAGAGTTTGGGTTTTATTGTTACAAATCCTATTTACCTTTTGATATGAATCTTTATGTCTGCTATCGTAGGTATCTCAGACAAATAAATAACTAAATCCATTATAGAAAAATCCTAAGCCGTTTTTGCGGTATTCTTGGAGTTCTCAACAATCATCTATGACGATTTAAGACTGAACTATAAAACTTTAGTGTCATCCATTTAGAACTACTGTTAGTATGTGAATCCCTTGGTCTTTATTCAGTATTCAAAATAACTTCAGTTTATGTAAATACAGACTTCGTATGCTGAATATCTTGTATTTAAATCATCAGAACCAATTATTATAGAACAAAAGACCGCTCCTGTTTGAGCGGCCATAAATTTGATACTGGGATTATTAGCGTTATCTTTTTACGTGGACTGACCTGCGGCAACGTGCTGTACTATCATCCTACAATCTTTATTACGTTGGTTTCTTAACTTACTTGGACAATCTACCAACTGTGAATCAGAAGGAAAAAATATCAAGCTCATCCAAATTATAGTCAATCGGTTCATAAAATTCTAAAACTGCCTCTTCACCCTCCTTAAACTCATACTTTTTTATGTACCCTTCTAACACACACAATGAAACAATATTTGCTGGTGAAGCATCTTCATCGAAGTCGTAATGCATACTTTCCATTATTTTGCTCGATATGTTCAGTCTGTCTGACACATTACACGTTGAAAAATGTATGATGCGCAGCAATTCAGCATGAATAAACAAGGCTCTGACATTATCGGAACTCACATTCTGAAGGATATTATAGTTTCTTCTGAGAATTTTAGTAAATAGCACACCTTTTATGAAATCATCATGAAAATCATAATGTATACAGTTATACCCTATATAGACAGGTCTCATGCTTATTAGCATATTCAACTCAGTCATATTCGCTCGATGCAAGAAACTATATCCTTTTAGATAAGGTGTCTGCTGAGACAAATTAACAATACAGGATTCTTTCCACATCGTTTTCAACTGCTCCACTTGGCATTTTGTAAATGGCAATGAAACTATAGCTTCCGATAACCTTACTGATTCCTCATAATCATTCCGTTTGCTCGGATACACTGGCGAAATTATCGTGTCTGCAATGTCAAATTTTATCATAACCAACTCTCCTATTTATACTTGCTTATGCATTTTTATTTATTCCGACAAACTCATTTTATCACAATATTCCTCTTTTTTCTTTGTTTTTTTATAATTATTTATTTTTATTAAAATAAATTTTAATAATAGTAATAATTAATTCGTTAACACCAATTATTTTATTATTAACACTGATATTTAAGGTCATTTTTTAATTAAAAGTCTACTTTTTCACTTAACTTTTGTTTTGACAATGGAATAAACTCACAATTAACATATCTTATTAATACATTTTCTATACCTTGAGATGAGCATTTCAAAATCAACGGATTATGCGTTCTAACTCATTTAACCACATGAAAGCAAAAACGACCTTGTTTCCAGGTCGTTTTATTTTCTTCTATTCACTAAAATTATTGAAATTCCTTTTAACGTTACGATATTTAAATCTATCCGTATGGTAAATCTGTTATGGTAATAGCCGCTTTTGGGACTATTCTCAGCTTCATTAACCCACAGGAAGTAACGAAAAAGCGTCCTGTTATCAACTTGCACGGAAATCACAGGACGCTTTGTATCTTGTTGTGCCTACCCGTAATCTACGGTTCAGCTATGAGTTCCCTGTTAGAGCAGGGTTCCCTTTAAATTCATTATATTGTATTCTCATTTCTCTTGCAAGACAAAAGAAATAAGAATATCACTCAAATAGACCCCATTAAGATATTTGTGTATAGAAAGACTATTTTAATCTAATTGTCCAATTTACATAAACTACTCAATTAAGAAGATAAAGTTTCTTACAAAGAGGTTCATCAAATTATCCTTTTATAGTCCTTCTTTTTCGATTTCCTCAAGCTCTTCTTTAATAAATGGAGTGTACACATCAAAAATCTTTTCTTCAAGCTCTAATAGTGGGCTGTCTTCAATATGATAGCTTTTGTCATGCATCCACTGCTTTCTTATTCTTTCCACAATTTTAGGAGTCCTTCTGTAGACTTCATCCATCACAAATTCTCCGTTCATCTCTGGGTTTCTCTCAAAAATCGCGGTTAATGTATCATGGATATTGGACCCATCAAAACTTTCGAAAGCTGAGTCTTTTAACTCATAGGCTACACCTGCAGCAGTAAGAGCTTCTTTTACCTTCTCCACATCTTTGTCACTAAATTCAATTATCATTTTTAACCCCCTATTAATTGTGTTTTTGTGTTCTTAGATTCTTATAGGCTTCTCTTGCTATGACTTCCATCACTGTGTTATAGAACGCCTTATCTTCGAAGAGCTTAGAGAAAGATTTCATGGACTCTGAGTAGCTTTCTTGGGCCGCTCTCTCAAAGGTTTTGGGAAAGATACTTCTTTCAAATACTTCCGAGTCATTTCTTCTTGCTTGTTTTGCAAGGTTCTTGTCATTCTTAAGTATCTTATTGTACAGAGCTTCCACGATGACCCTATCTGAGTCGTTAAACATGCCCTCAAACCTTTGATTAATCTTCTTGATGATTTCCTCCAGAAGGTCTCTCTTTTCATCCTCTTTTTCCCCTGGTACAAAGGTTGGAACATTGTCCAGCGGAGGCGAATTCGGATTCAACGTGATATCCCCTTTAAATGTCTGTTCAAGCTTATAGAACTCAAGCTTCAGTTTTTCATCAAGGTTCAACTTTTCCATCTCTGTGGCTGGTATTAGCCTTGAGAAGTATGAGGTGAACGTAAACTCTTTATGGAGAGCCACATCAAACATTCTTGTTATCTGTGTAATGTAGGTGTACCACTTATTGAAATCTCTGATGGTACGTCTAAACATATACTTATCGTTGGCGTTTAGGTCGTTATATCTGTCTACCACTGGTTTTAGAAGACTGGTCATCTTACCAAGGTCTACTGCCGTCTGATTTCCTGGTTTAAAGTTGATTTTTACAAATTTCTCCACGTCATCATCGTTATAGAGCTGATAATCTCTAAGTTTATGTTGGCTTACATAAATCTGATTCACATCAATCTCTTCTTTCAAGCTCGTTTCCTCGTAAAACGGTTCAAATGCTTCCTGGATTTCTTCTGTGGTGTTCACGAAGTCCAAAATAAAGGTATCATTTTTGCCTGGATGTATTCTGTTTAGTCTTGAGAGCGTCTGAACAGCTTTTACTCCTTTTAGCTTCTTGTCGATGAACATTGAATGGAGAAGCGGTTCATCGAACCCAGTTTGGTATTTCTCTGCCACAATCAACATATTGAAATCATCATGAAAAGCTTCTGGTAGCTGCTTTTCTCCAATTGAGTTTCCGTCTTTACTCATATTGATAGCAGTTTCGGTGTAATCTGTCTCACCATCTTTAACAATTCCCGAAAATGCCACCAGGATATCTACATCCGTGTACTCCATTTTCTCAATGTATCGCTTGAATTCATGATAATAACGAACAGCATGAAGTCTTGATGCCGTTACAACCATGGCTTTGGCTCTGCCATTAATCTTATTCTTGGTGATATCTCTGAAATGCTCTATGATAATGGCTGTTTTCTGCTGAAGATTATGTGGATGCAGGGATTCGAACCTCTTCACAGTTTTAGCAGCTAAGGATACTGGCACTTCTGGGTTCTCTGGAGTGTTCTTAGCGATTCTAAAGCATGTTCTGTAGGTCATGTAGTTCTTCAGTACATCCAGGATAAATCCTTCTTCTATAGCCTGCCTCATGCTGTAAACATGGAATGGGTGGAAGGAACCATCCTGAGCCTCTGTTCCAAACATTTCCAGTGTCTTTTCCTTTGGAGTGGCAGTAAAAGCAAAGAAGCTTAGATTCTTATGTTTGCCATGAGTGATGATTTCCTGAATGAGCTTATCTTCTTCATCGAGAAGTTCATCCTCTGCTTTTCCTTCAATCTCAGCATACTCTCTTAAGGCTTCTTCGGTGTCTGCAAGAGCAGTTTTTAGCTTCATTGCACTTTGTCCAGTCTGACTGGAATGGGCCTCATCCACTATGATAGCGAAGTTACGGCCTTTATTTGCATCAATCTCCTGATAAATCACTGGGAACTTTTGAAGAGTTGTTACAATGATGCGTTTCCCATCGTTTATAGCGTCTCTGAGGTCCTTGGATGTCTTTCCTTCACCAATGGTATCTACTAATCCAGGCTGATGGTCAAAGCTCGATATGGTGTCCTGAAGCTGGTCATCAAGAACCTTTCTATCTGTCACGATGATAACTGAAGCAAAAATGGATTTATTATCCTCATTATGTAAACTTGCAAGTCTATAGGAAGTCCATGCGATGGAATTTGACTTTCCTGAGCCTGCAGAATGCTGAATGAGATAATTCTTACCACTGCCCGACACTTTCACATCGGAAACGAGTTTTTTCACTACATCAAGCTGATGATATCTTGGGAAAATAAGCGTTTTCTTCTTCTCAATTTTCTCTTTCCCAGCTTTTTCTGTCTTCACTTCTTTCACTTGAAGATGTATGAATCGATGGATGATATCGAGTAAGGAATCCTTTTGAAGAACCTTCTCCCATAAATAGGCTGTAGCATACCCCTCTGGATTTTGCGGATTGCCTTTTCCACCATTGACTCCTGCTCCATTACTTCCTTGGTCAAATGGAAGGAAGTACGTATTCTTTCCGTCCAGTTTAGTGGTCATGACTACGTTGTAGAGGTCCACACCAAAATAAACAAGGATTCTCTTGTTAAAATGAAAAACAGTCTCCTTGGGGTCCCTATCGAACATATATTGAGTCTTTGAGTTATCAATGGACTGTCCAGTAATCTGATTCTTCAGCTCCAATGCTACGATTGGAATCCCATTTAAGGACAACACCATGTCCACAGAATTGTTATTCTGAGTGGAATACCTGAACTGTCTTGTCACATGAAGAACATTCTCGTTATATAGGTCCCAGAGCCTCATATTAAGCTCAGATTCGGGTTTGAAGTATGCAGCCTTGAAATCTATCCCTCGATACTTGAAACCGTGTCTCAGGACGTGTATGAGGCCAAAATTGTCTATAGCATCATTGATTGCTTTAAAGAACTTCTTCTCTACATCTGAAACGGTCATTCGTTCAAATCTGTCCCACTCTTTAGGTTGCGTGGTCTTGACAAAGGAGATTAGCGTTTCCATATCCATGGCTCTATCCTTGTCATACTTCTTTAAATCCCCTTTCTGGTAGCCCCCAGCAGGTGAGAGCAGGAAGGTTTCTATATCTTGCTCAAATCTTATTTCTTTATATTCCAATCAGATTCCCCCTTACTCGACTTCTTTCTTACCAGTAACATATTCATAGATGAGTGACTTCTTGAACATTTCTAAATCTATAAGCAACTTTTCTTTTTGATTAATTAAATTCTCAATCTTTGAAGCTCTTATCTCAATATGATTAACTATCTGTTGTTGCTCATCAATAGTTGGGATTGCTATTTTGAGTTTTTTCAAACCTGAGAAATTCAATCCTTGCCTTACACCTGCTCCCATACCATAAAAACCTTTGAAAACATCAAAACTATGTAGGAAATAATACAAATATTTTTCATTAACGTTTATCTTTTTTCTTAATGTAATGTAAGCAGAGGTGATTATTCCCCTTTCTTTTGATAATCCAACTCTAAGACTTGTATGGTCATTTTGTAAGTCTGTTAACCTTAGAACAATATCTCCATCTTCAATAATATTATAACCATCAAAACTCTCTGGTAGTAATCCATCAGTAGTTTCTATATTCCTTTTTACAATATTCCCATAACTTAATGATAGTAAGTTTGTTTCCTGTATATCTTTATTCTTATTTTTTACTTGAGCGAAAACTTGTGCCAACATTAGAGTGTCCCATCCCGTCGGAATCTCTCCAATCCACTCAATCCCCGAATCTTTCATCTCCACATTCTTATCCAATCCTTTTGTCACCGTTTCTGTGATGATGGCTTGTTTGAGGAGTTTATAGTCATCGATTGTGGATTTGGTTTTTCTAATCAGGGAATTGATTTTATTTATGTTTATCTGCAAATAGTTCACTATCTTGATTTGTTCTTCTTGAGGAACATCCAAATAAGGTATCTTCAGCAAATCCCCTTTATTAAGAGCACTTCTAACTCCATCTCCACCAATGTGGTTAAATACTTCTCTTTGCCACATCGAATAATAATAAAAATATCCATATGGTGCTTCGATTTCGTTATTAAGAACTATATATGCTGGAGATACAAGCCCTGTAAACAGAGATAATCCAACTCTGCTTGTGTTTACATTCTCCAAATCTATTAATTTGAATACCAACTCATTCTTATTAAGAATTTGATACCCTTCAAATTTTTCTGGCTGAAGACCGTTGCTATCATCTTTGGACCTTTTTAAAACGCCATTAAGAGTAAGAGAGAGTCTTTCATATTGATTCACTCTATCATTAACTATTTCCTTCTTAAATCTATACTTATTTTTTGTTTTTATAGAATTCCAAGATTTAGGAATATCTCCAATCCACTCGACTCCACTATCCTTCATCTCTCTACTCACTCTTTTCACCTTCCTTCTCAAAAAGAGCTCGCAGGGAAGCCATCAGTTCCTTCTCCACTTCCAGAATTCTCTCAGCGATAACCTCTGATTTTTCAGGTGCAACGTACTTATAGAAATATCTTGTAAATGGAATCTCATAACCAACTTTCGTTTTGCTCTTATCAATCCAAGCATCAGGATTGAATGGCCTTACCTCTCTTTCAAAGTATGAATCAACATCTTCAGTTAGTGGCACATTTTCAGTATCTCTAAGACTTGAATCCGCAACAGGTTTTCCCTTCTTTAGAACAATCTTTCCTTTCTCATCTTTCTCTGGAGACTCAATCACAATTTTGTTATACCCGAAATCTATAGTATCAAATATCTTCGATTCAGTTCTCAAATCACCCTCTTGATACTCTTTATTTTCAAACTCAAGATAAGTGTTGATGATAAGTTCTCTGGCCTTATCTGTGATATCATTTCTTTTACTTCCGATGGATTTTCTTCTCTTCTCATAGCAATTGGATGCATCAATCAGCTGCACTTTTCCAGCTCTATAAGAGGGCTTGTCCTTGTCTAATACCCACAAGTACGTTGTGATACCCGTATTGTAAAACATATCTGTGCCAAGCTGAACGATTGCATCAAGCCAGTCATTCTCTAAAATATATCTTCTAATCTCAGATGGTCCAGAACCTGCATCTCCAGTAAAGAGCGGGCTTCCATTATGAACAATACACATTCTTCCAGTATCTTTCAGCTTCTTTAAGCCATTAAGCGTGAAGAGCATCTGCCCATCGGAAACTGGTGGTAATCCCATTCCAAATCTACCCTTGTCTCCAGTCTTTGCTTCCTTTTCTACTGCAGGCTTTGAGGACTTCCAATCAATACCAAAAGGTGGGTTACTAATAACGAAGTCGAAGGTGTAACCACTAAACTTATCGTCTGCTAAGGTATCACCTTTTCTCATATTATCTGCATCTTCTCCACGAATAAGAGCATCTGCTTTTGCGATAGCAAAGGTTTGGGGATTAATTTCCTGTCCAAAGGAAGTAACTTCTGCATCCTCATCAAACTGAGTGAGTCTTTCATCCATGCAGCCAAGCATCTGGGATGTTCCCATGGCCATATCGTAGACTGTCTTTACAACACCATCATTGATGAGTGAAACTTTCTCAGATTCCACAAGAAGGTCCACCATAGTGTAGATGATATCTCTACTGGTAAAGTGTGCTCCCGCCTCTTCGTTATAGCTTTCAGAAAATCTCTTAATGAGGTCCTCGAAAATATATCCCATATCCACAGAAGTAATTTTATCTGGGCTCATATCAGCTTTTTGTGTATTGAACTCTTGGATGACATAGAATAATTTGCCGCTATCAGCCAGTGTTTTAATCTCTACATCAAATTTGAAGTTTTCCAGTATATCCTGAACATTATCAGAAAATCCAGCAAGGTAGCTTCTAAAATTTTCCTCGATATTGTTGGGGTCCGCTAATAACGTGTTGAAATCAAATTTACTAACATTATAGAACTGGTATCCTGAAGCGGATTTCAGAAAACCATCTTTCACTTCAAAGTGTTTTACTTCCTCATACTTCTTCCATACGGCCTCTCTTGTGGGTTTTAAACAGTCATTAAACCTCTTAATGACTGTCATTGGAATAATTACATTACCGTACTCATGAGGCTTATAGAGCCCTCTAAGCATGTCTGCAATATTCCAGATGACTGCTGATTTCTCAGAAATATTCACCCCAACATTTGCCCTTAACTCCACACCGCTGTCAAAAACTTCTACTTCGCTCATTTCTTTCCTCCTATAATCTTATAATACCTAAATCATTAAATTTAATTATATACTATATGATGTACAAGTATTGGGACACTTACAAAGGTTCTGGAATCTTCAGTGTCTCCATCAACCAATTCTACAGCATTTATTAATTCCATAGTTATATACTCACCTTCAATTATAACAATAATAATCATTTTTGTGATTAATGATTAAACATTAAAAAGGACCTGTATCAACAGGTCCGAGATATATTAAAAATTTGCTTTTAAGGGTTTCTATATTAGACAATACCATTACTTTCCTGATTATCTTTTTCATATAGATTTGCTAAAAATAGAATATTTGTACATGCAAGGTGAAACGCATAGCTTGCAAGTTCTGATGAAACCACCCGTATACTATCTCCTTGTCCATGACCTCCATTATTATTTCTTAGAGGCGGTAACCCGCTTTCCAATGTGCTACGTAGACCAGATAAGTGCGTCCGTAAGTATTCTGGAACATAACCTTCTGTTAAAACTATGTTTATTAATTCTTTAGCTGTTTTCTTTTCCACTTCTGATGCATATCCTTTATTGAAACAAATCGTTTTCATTGTGCTTTCAAATGCTTTCATAGAGAATAAAACAGTATTCTCATAATCACCATCGGTATAATAAGAGAATGCTTTAAATATCTCTTCTTCTGCTCCTTTAAAATCCTTTTCTTTCAAAAAATGTAACGCTGGTTTTGTAACAGTTAAGTGCAGAAGTTCATTATCGACTCTTACAACTTTATCTTCGATAATTTCATATCCCATGTGAGATTGTTTGAACTTATGATTTAGTTCAGAAACAATTTTGTCTTTAGTCCATTCTATGTGATGGTACTCATCCTCATATTCTACAAGGTCACAAGAATTCCATATGAAATAACAAATTACATCGATAAAATCAATTAATTCTTCACTACTACAAGCATAGATAAAGTCTTCAAAAACTGAAGTATCATTAAATTTTCTTGAGAAAATGATTTCTCCTGATTCTTTTTCATATATTCTCGATATATAGTCATTTAATTTATACTTTGAACTAAATAAATACTCATCAAGTATGAGGAAAATTTGAGTCCTTATTTTATTAGAGAAATTGTCATACTCATAAAAATCATTTAAATTCTCTTTGCTATTTCGAATAGAATATAGTTCAAACATGACGTAATCTTCTCCTTATTAACTACTAATACTTTATACTATTTTATCATAATATATACCATAAATCATTACTCTCGCTATGATGTTCTACATTCTATATGGTGTGATTGAACATTATTGGATTACCTACACCAACCTTCCTTAAAGTATGATATCTCTTTTTCAAATACTCTAATTAAAATTATACTCTGTAATTCTTTAGGTACATAGTTGGAATGAAGCTTTCGCTCTTCTATTATTTTTTACCAATCGACATTCATCATACGCAAAAATCAAACTCTACTCATTTATTTTTGTAACCAACTCCTTGAACAACCAATCTAAAGAAAAATAGTCATTAGAAAATATGAAATATACTTCCAAAATCAAATAGGAACACTAAATATGGAAATGCTCTTCTCATCGTTCCTATTTACACTTGTTAGTTGAAGCAATGAGTTGCAAATGCTTCTGAGTAAATATTGCTGAAAGAAAGATTGAAATTTGATATTGAAAATTCTTGATTAACTCCAAACGATTCTTTATATAAAAATAGCACTATTAATTATGGAAGGAGTATTAATTATGAAGAACGTAAAGACAATCAGGTTATCGAAAAACACCGAGCCTGCTAAAGCGTGTACATCTCTTTTATTTATGCTGGAGGAAGGAAATGATGTTGAACTAATAGCCTTAGGAACATCTGCAGCAGTTTTAGCAAAAGTTGCTGCGCTATCATTTAACCTTTCATATGGCAAAATGACATTATCCTATCATCCAAGAATGGAAGTAATTCATGACTCACAAGGTATCCCTCGCAGCGCAGTCATCATGCTAATAAAAGCAGTGCCATGATTACACAATATGATGTCAGAATAGAGAGCTTATGCTCTCTTTTTTTTGAGTCTAACTTCTGGATGCATACGTATATGTATAGAACGATAATACTAATTAATACTAACTTTGAATGTTCAAGAAAAATAAAACACTCTCCCTATATAGTCATAATAAGAGCAGAAATTCTGCTCCTACCACCTATATAAAAGAGTGGATAATCAACCCTGGTTAATATATATGATACGTTTTTCAGCTGACTTTCAGCCTCGGTGTACTGCAAACACTTTACCTTCACTAAGATATTAGCCCTCAATTCGCACCACATCTAATTTTTAGGTACCTAACTCGATATCCCGTCTAATATCGTGGTGTGATGTGCATTTTACCTTACTCCACCTTGAAAAGCTTTAACGTGTCGCCATACAAGAAATATACTATTCATCAGTAAATCCTACTGTATCGTTGATTTTCTGTTTCAGTTGATAATCTTGTATAGATTTTGATAGCTTGTTCTGTTATAGCTTTAATACTATCATCATAATAAATCCTCTTTAGTCTGTATTGTTAAATCTATTTCCAGTTATGATTTCATCAAATACTCTAATTCTACGCTACTAATAACTACTGTTATTAACTAACTTGACACCAGTGACAGGAAGCATATCCTATGGAAAGAAAAATCGGTTTGTCTTCTTTCCTTGCTTTCTCAAAAGCTTCTTCTCCCCAGGGATACCAGTCCACGGGATTCATCGCATGATGTCTGAGATAGGGCGATTTCTCCAAAGCCAGTCTATTCATTTTTTGATCTATATGAGCCATCTGATAACTCTCCTTTATTGATTCAAGTACAATCTGGAACTGTTTCTTTACATCATACTCAAAAAATATTACTGTTTTGTGAAGTTCGAGTTCTGTTCCGAGATCGAAAAATATTTTGTTAATAAAATAACGTTTTCATCCTGTGTATTTTATGTTCTGATCTCAATGGAATACAATGATACAGAATAACCCTCAGTATTTCAGGTTTTTTTCTTGGTTAGCTCTTTACATTTGTATAAAATAATGTTAAAGTATTAACAAATAGGTCGCCAACAAACCTATTTTCATATGTATCTCCCTAACGCATACATGAAAAAAAACTCTTCCCTACACCAGAAGAGTTTTTTTTATGCGTTTTTTTGGTTATTCTACTGAATCTAAGCTTTTTTTGTCTCTTTACAGCGTTTTTTGTCCTTGTACATTTCCATATCCGCAACATCCAGCAGTTTTCTTAGACTGCTGTTCTGATATTCCTTGGAATAAGCATACCCCATGGCATAACTGACACTAATGGCATAATTTGTTGGATTATTCTTCAGTGCAATCTGTTCGGCTTTTAAAGCCTCTGCGAAAGCATTGATTTCTTCCTCCGTTGTATTGCGTAGAATCCCCATAAACTCATCACCAGCAATTCTTCCCACAAACATCCCCTTTGGCGCAGCACGCCGAAGGATGGTTGCAAAGCTTGAAATGAGAAGATCTCCATAACTGTGTCCTAACGTGTCATTCACTTCTTTGAGGTTATTGAGATCAAACATAAAACAGCAGACCGCTTCTTTTTCACCAAGGATCTCCCCTTTGGAAAGCTCATGTTCGCAGCTTCTGCTGTTCGGCAGACCTGTATTTACATCTATATACGCAATGACATTGAGCTTCTTATTCAGTTTGATTTCTCCAAAGATCTGTATACAAAGGACTACTAATATCACGCTGAGCATGAGGATCAGAAAAATTTCGTAGGTCAAAAGCCTGGAAGCAATGTTTTCTGAATAGCTTTCGGCTGCATCCACAGCTTGATCCGCATGGGTAAAGAACAGCTCGCTTTTTTCATAAAGAAGAGGCTTCGTCATCGGATTCTCCCGGAAAATCAGGATGTTTTTTTTTCAGTGCGTCCCATCCTGATACTAAAACTTCCAGTTTCTCCCGATAATATTCATTCGTGATGGGCGTAATATTATAAGTGCTTTCTCCATGGGTCAACCCACCCATGATCTCATCCAGTCGAGCCATATCAGCATCACCCCGAATTCCTGTAAACTCTTTCTTGATGAGCCTCTGGCTTGCCCCTCGAACCAGTCCGGTATAATTGATGACTCTGCCTGTTCCCTGTATTTTATGGATGGTAATCATCATCATGCTGAAAAGGAACATGGTAAGTATCAGTGACACTCCCATGAATACCAGGAGCTTTACTCTCTTTTGTCTTGCTTTCAGCCGCTCAAAATTTGTTATATCTTCCATAATTCTCTCCGATTTCTTTTCGTTTAATTTGCTTTATACCATCTCTACGGTTTTTATCACCTTCGAAAAAGCATCACACTTCTTCTCTTCGCCCATCCTATCCTATTATCGAAGTACTTTCATGAAAAGTTAAGCCTTTTCCCTTCTTCTCTAGAAAGTCACTGCTATTGTCTTAAACTCGAACAGAAATCCTTATCTGCAGCTGATGAATCCTTCAAAACCTAGACTCCAAAGCTTGGCTTTCAGTTCCTCCGCATTTTCAATCTTTCGGAAAGCTCCCACCTGAACTCTGTAGAGGGGGCTCTCATCAGCAGCTTGGCTTACAGATTCTTTGATCTGATTATTTCCTGTCTTTTTCTCCACCTGTAGAAATTTCGCCAGGGCTCTTCCGTAGCTTTTCGCAATGGCTTCCTTATTCCCTGTCATCCACTTGGCAATGTCCACATGGTCATGGAAATTGGTCTCCATAAGAACCGGCGTGATCCCGTACTCATAAGGCGTTCTGATTTCACCAAATCCTTTCCCCTGAAAAGCCTTCATGCCATCCACGAGCGGCTCAGACCGGTTGCTTCCATAGGGACAGATGCCATTGAGCTCCTCCACCAAAATTTTACCAAGGGATTTTGAATCTTTTGACGCTGGATGAAAAAGCGCGACAGCTCCTTTTGCTTTTCCTGCTCCTCCCGCATTGGAATGAATGGCCAGATAAATACTGCACCCCTTGTCTTTCGCCTCCTTTGGCCTGCCATTCATGCCAATATCCAGCGAAAGATCCGCCAGCACCGTATCAATACCATAGTCCTTTTCCAGAATTCCCTTCAATAGTCTGGACACTTCTACCATTTCCTTTTCCTCATTGGTGTTTCCCGCGGCGTAGCTGTTATGGGGCTGCTTGCTTGGTGAAAGATATACTTTCGGATGTCTCATATGTATTCCTCCTCACTTGCTGAATCTCTTCCTTCACTCTTATCTATGCGTTGTATCATAAAAAAGCAAAAAGTTACGGGGACGGTACTTGAATTATGTTTTTCATTGTGATAGGATAGTACCAGAAGGCAGGTGAACAAAGTGGCAAGAAAAGCACGAATCAAAGACCCCTACGGCACTTTCCACATCACCCAGTCCGGTGGTGGTCAAAAACTGCTGTTTGAAAAAGAGGAAGACAGGACACAGTTTCTGGAGATTCTGAAGAAAGCCCAGCTGCAGTTCCAGTTCAAGCTTTATGCTTATTGCCTCTTGTCAGACAACCAGTACCATCTTGTCATGGATCTGAACGGTGCGGATATGTCCAAAGTGATGAAAAGCATCAACATCGGCTATGCCATATATAAAGATCAGAAGGAACCGCTTTTCAAAGACCGTTATAAAAGTGAACTGCTGAAAGAGACCGAAGATGCGGAGGATGTGGTGAGAAGTCTCCACAAAAATGGCGTTACAGGATCCCTTTGGAACAGCTACTGCACCTATGACAAAGAATCCCCTTTAAAACTGGACTGGATCTCTCCCATAGAAAAGAGCGCGGACAAAAAAGACACTTCTCCCTGCAGAAACTGCATGGAAACCCTGAAGGAAGCAGAAGTGAAGCTCAAAGAATTTTCCTTGGAAAGAGGACTTCCCCTGGAAGATCTTCTGAAAGATAAGGAGATCCGAAATGATCTCATTCTAAAGTTCCGAAAAAACTCCACCCTGTCCCTGAAAGAACTGGGTATACTGTTTGGTGGCCTTTCGGAATCCAGCATCTGTAAAATTCTAAGCACTGTATGTGAAAAGTAAGGACAGGCATGACACCATGCCTATTTTATACCATCATTATTCAAGTACTGTCCCCTTAAAAGGACAGAGAGCAACAACTAGGAGGCAAGCACATGTCATTTTCATTTCAGATCGACCTGAAAAAAGGCACCGTCTCAAAAGACACAAAAAAACTGAATCCGGATATCCTCTATGACCTTCTTGTCATTGGGGGAGGTCCTGCAGGTCTAAATGCAGCCCTCTACGCCAAGAGAAAGGGCTTGGAAGTCGGTATCATCACCAAGCGAAAAGGAGGACTTCTGCTGGATACCTCCGTGGTAGACAACTACCTGGGCATCAAAGAAATGAGTGGAGAGTCCATTGCTGATGAGTTTCTACGCCATGT
This sequence comes from Proteiniclasticum ruminis DSM 24773, assembly GCF_000701905.1. GTDB lineage: Bacteria > Bacillota > Clostridia > Clostridiales > Clostridiaceae > Proteiniclasticum > Proteiniclasticum ruminis. Next base: position 833,531 of record NZ_JNKC01000001.1, read on the forward strand.
GGAAACACTGGAAGTGCCCATCAAAGACGACAGTGAAGTGGTGGGATACACAAAAGATGGAGAAGAACATCTTCTGACGCTATATTCCGGAGAGATGTTTAAAGCAAAAACCATCCTCATTGCCACAGGATCCAATCCAAGGCATCTTAGTGTTCCCGGCGAAGACCTCTACGCAGGGAAAGGCGTTGCCTACTGCGCCATCTGTGACGCACCACTTTTCAAAAACAAAGAGGTCCTCATCGCAGGCGGCGGGAACTCTGCTGTTGAAGCGGCGCTGGATCTGGCAAAAGTTGCCACATCCGTGACCTTAGTACACAGAAGTCAGCTCAGAGCCGATGCGGTTTTAACAGATAAACTGAAGGATGATCCGAAAATCAGCGTGCATCTGGAGACCCAGATTGAAGAGATTTTTGGAGAAACAGCCATGAAGGGAATCCGAGTCCTTCATAAAGATACCGGAAAAGAAGAAGAGCTTTATGCAGACGGCCTTTTCATTGAAATCGGTCATCTGCCCAATACAGGCATCTTTAAAAGTCTCCTGGAACTAAACGACCGAGGTGAGATCCTGGTGGATGAGAAAAACAGAACCAGTCTTCCCGGAGTCTTTGCTGCAGGAGATGTCACCACCGTCCCCTACAAACAGATTGTTATTGCCGCCAGTGATGGGGCCAAAGCCGCTCTTGGTGTCAATGAATACCTGAACAGCCACGGATGAAAATACGAAAGCAACCAAATAAGTAAGATATAACGGAGGAAAATACTAATGAAAATGTTCAATGAAGAAATCCAGGACCAGCTGAGAGAAATTTTTGCAGACCTTAAAGGAGATGTGACCATCGCTCTCTTCACCAAAGAAGGAGAATGCGCCACCTGCGAAGAGACCCTATCCTATATGCAGGAAGTGGAAGAGCTCAGCGATAAGATCCATCTGAAGCGATACGATCTGGACAAAGACACAGAACTTGCAGAGAAATATGGTGTAGAAATGGTACCATCCATTGTGCTTCTAGACAGCAACAAGAACTACAGAGGCATCAAGTTCAACGGAATTCCAGCAGGCCACGAAATCAACTCCTTTATTCCAGCACTTCTGGAAGTATCCGGAAATGAAAGTGAGCTGCCAAAAGAACTGGAAGAAAGAATTATGAAGATCGATAAGCCCATCAACATCAAAGTCTTCATCACCCTCTCCTGCCCACATTGCCCAGGTGCAGTACAGAAGGCTCATAAGATGGCTCTTATGAATCCCATGATTCAGGCAGAAATGATCGAAGCAGAAACCTTTGGTGAACTGTCCATGAAGCACAATGTGTCCGGTGTACCGAAGATCGTCATCAATGACCAGTATGATCTTCTCGGAAACCAGCCTATTCAGGAATTCCTGAACACCATGGAGAAAGTATCTTAGTTTGATTGTTGTAACCCCACATTCCCCTATAAAGAATGAAAGGATGACAGTACCGCCATCCTTTTCTTCTTTCTCAAAAAGGAGAACACTATGGAAAAGAAACAGATGACCCCACAGGATCGGAGGAAGAAAAGAGCTATGAAAATTGCTTTGGGTATTGTTCTAGGAGGCCTTGCAGGCTATCTTTACTACTACTTCATCGGATGTGACGGAACCTGTCCCATCTCTTCAAACCCCATCCGCTCCATCCTTTATGGATCCGTGGTGGGTACCCTTCTAGGATCCGCTTTTTAGCTGAATATTCCATAAAGAAGAAGCCGCTTCCTCCAACAATTGGAAAGGAAACAGCTACTTCTTTTTTGCTTTTTATACAGTTTTCTCGATGGCATCTTTGAGGATATTCTCCACTTCCAGAGCCACATTGCCAAGGTCGATGCCTTCCATGATGTCTGCAAGCTTTGTAGGCTTCATCATGCCAATGTGGACACCATCTTCCTTCTCAAAAATCACCATCTTGCAGGGGAGCATATAGCCCGCTTCCAGATGGGCATCCAGTACAATTTTGGCTTTAGGAGGATTGCACACTTCCATCACTTGAAAATTCTTATGAAACTCCAATCCTTTTTCCGTCAGCTTATCTTTGAAATTCATTTCCCACAGGACGCCAAATCCTCTTTCCATGAGATTCTTCTTCAGCTCCTCATGGGCATTTTCAAATGTCTTCTCTGTTCTCTTTTCAAAAGTCATGCTCATTTTATTCCCTCCAGTGGATTCGATTCTATTATAATCAATATACCACTAGGGGGTATATATTTCAATCTTCTTTCGGCACTGTTCACCATAATTTCAACCTATACTTTCCTTGTTCACAAATGTGTACACTCTCCCCTATAATCTGAACCGCTATTCATTGACAGATACAGCTTTCTTCAGATAGAATTATCAGAAAACAGTCTCCAAGGAGGAACTTATGAGAAAGCTATCCCCATCCACTGAAAAATACCGTGACTATGTCATTGGTGCAAGGCGTCACCTGCATGCCAACCCCGAAACATCCCTGGAGGAAGTTCTAACCACGGCTTATCTGATGAGAGAACTGGATGCCATGGGCATTCCCTATATCAAGGGAGAACCTACTGGACTTGTGGCAACCATCAAAGGAAAGAAACCCGGGAAAACAGTGGCCTTGCGAAGTGATATGGATGCCCTGAACATTCTGGAAAAAAATGATGTTTCCTATAAATCTCAGGTGGATGGGAAAATGCATGCCTGCGGCCATGATGGTCATACGGCTATTCTTCTTGGAGCTGCCAGGATCCTGAAAGACCAGATGGAGGAACTCCCTGGAACGGTGCACCTTATATTCCAACCGGCAGAAGAAACGGGACATGGCGCAAAAATTCTTATAAATACAGGCACCTGGTATGAAGAAACGGACAATATCTTTGGCGCTCACCTCTGGTCTTATCTGCCTACAGGAAAGATTTCCTTGGAGCCTGGCCAGCGCATGGCGGCCACAGATAGGTTCCAGATTAAGATTCAAGGACTTTCCGGTCATGGATCCATGCCGCACCAGACCGTAGATGCCGTGGTGGTGGCTTCAGCCATGGTGATGAATTTTCAGACCATCGTGAGCCGGGAATACAGCCCCATGGAACCTCTGGTGGTTTCTGTCGGCTCTATCCACAGTGGCACAGCCTTTAACATCATCTCCGGCGAAGCCGTTCTTGAAGGAACCATACGTTATTTCAGTAAAGACATCGGAAAGACCATTGAGTCCAGCATGAGACGTGTCATGGAAAGCACTGCAGCTCTCTATGGCGCCTCTGCAGAAATGATATATACCTATAATCTTCCACCTGTGGTGAATGATGAAGCCTCCTCTGCCTTGGCTTACGAAGCCGCTTCAAGGATTCTGGGAGAAGAGAATATTGTTCTTCAGGAAAAAACCACGGGCGGGGAAGACTTCGCCTTCTATCTGGAACATAAACCCGGCTGCTTTGTCTTCATTGGCTCCGGAAACCATGAAAAAGGAACGGATTTTGCCCATCACAATGACCATTTTGATCTGGACGAAGACGTTCTTCTTCATGGAAGTGCCCTCTATGCGGAGTATGCAGTAAGCTTCCTGAAAAAGGAAGCACAGAAGGAGGAAAAACCACGATGATTCTTCATTGCCTAAAAAAAGAAACCTGGGAAAGAGTGAAAAACAGCGCTTACTATTCTTCGGAAAGCTTGTCTGCAGAAGGGTTCATCCACTGCTCTCCCATAGAGTACTTCCACCGTGTGGCCCCTAACTTTAAAGAGATCAAGGAGGATCTTCTTCTCCTTCTGTTAGAAGAGGACAAGATTGAAGCAAAGGTCCGCTGGGAAGACCCTGAGAATCTTGGTAGAGTCTACCCCCATATTTACGGCCCATTAAACCTCTCCTCTGTGACCGCTGTACTTCCATTTTTGAAGGATAAAGAAGGAAACTTCATCAAAAATCCTGAACTGACAGACTATGAAGATAAGTAGGAGAAAAAAATGAGCAGTTACCAGTTTTTAGCCAGTGACCACCCCTTTGAAAAACTTGAAAACCCTTTCCTGGAACACCTCTCCATCCGGGAGGCCCTGGAAAGAAACATGGACATTCCAGACTTCATGCTGGAAAATCCAGATATGGACCCGGAGGAAAAGATCTTTCTTCTCTGTGATACAGAAGAGCATCTGGAAGACCTGGAACTGCATCCTGAAGAGATAAGCTTTCCAGAAGTCTCTGCCAGACTTACCGAGAACCCCTATGTGGTGGAACTACAGTGGCGTTACAGCAAAGAAAGAGCCGAGACACTACTGGCCTACATCCGCAAACATCTGGCGTCAGCAAAGAACCTGGAGATCTTCAGCCTCTGGCTGGACGAAGAAGGCGAGCCCCACCGTATGGAAGTGACACTGGACTGCCTGAATCTAAGGCATCTCTCATTTCTGGATCTTTCGGACGGGTATCAAGGCCCCAGGTCTCTTCACGTTAAAAATAGCCACCCTGACTACAAAGAATCCTGAGGATTTCTAAAAAATGAAGAAGCAGCACGCAAAAAAATGGGCGTGCTGCTTTTAAATCTCAGGAAGCATTGCTTCTAGAGAGATAGGGGCTTGTTTATTTTGAGACAGACTCACCGGCAATTCTGCCAAACACAGTAATATCTGCAATGGCATTGCTGCCCAGTCTGTTGGTGCCATGAATGTCTCCTACAACTTCACCTGCTGCAAAAAGACCTTCAATCACTTTCCCTTCCGTGCTTACCACCTGAGCTTCTGTGTTAATCTTGATTCCGCCCATGGTATGGTGGATGGCTGGCTTGGACACCATGATGTAGTAAGGACCTTCTCCAAAAGGAACCAGGTTCCCTCTTTTATTGAACTCCAGGTCCTTCCCGTCCTTTGCATACTGGTTGTAGTTCTCCACAGTCTTCTTCAGCTCTTCTGCATCAATCTCAAAGAAAGCCGCCGCTTCTTCTAAGGTATCCGCTTTCACCAGCTGTTTTCTTGCGATGAGACCATTGTACTCCGCCGCATGCTTCACATCCATTCCGGAGTCCTCCATGGCAGAAGCATCCCAGAACATGTAGGAAACACCGCCGGTCTGCTGAAGCACCGCCTTAGAGATCACATCTCTTCTCTCCAGCTCCTCCACAAAACGCTTTCCTTCCTTGTTCACCAGAATAGAGCGTCCTTCCATTCTCACATCACCCACGTATAGCAGAGCACCGGACTGTGTGTCACAGGTTGGATAAGCCTGGATGAAGCTCATATCCACCAGGGATGCTCCGATCTTTTCTGCCATAACAAGGCCATCTCCCATGCTGCCCACAGAGTTTGTGGAAAGGTATCCTTCTCCCATCTCTTCATTGTACTTGGCACGCATTTCTTTGTTGTATCCAAAACCGCCAGATGCCATGATGACACCTTTCTTTGCTGTGTATTCAATGATCTGTCCATGATACTCCGCTTTCACCCCAGTCACACGGCCATTCTCATCCATGATGAGCTCTGTGGCTTTTGTTTCAAGATGCAGTGGGGATGCAGTCTCTTTCAGCTTTTCTGTAAGCTTGTGGATCATCTCGTACCCTGTGGCATTCTTTGGCACCAGGCTTCTTTCCACAGAGTGGCCACCAAAGAACAGCATATAGTCTTCAAAGATCATACCTACTTCATCCCGAAGCCACTCGGCTCCCTCCAGGGCTTTGTCCGCAAGCACTCTGGCAAGAGCAGGATTGCTTTCCTCATCTCCGCCCTTCATGATATCCCCATAGAAAAGATCTGCACTGTCTTCTATAGCTTCCTTTTCCTGTACCCAGTTCTCTGGTGCTGCATACTCTCCTCCAGAGATGAGAGTATTACCTCCCGCCATGGGCATTTTTTCTAAAACGATGACGTTCATGCCGTTCTCCGCCGCAGTGATGGCAGCTGTAAGTCCTGCGCCACCTGCCCCAATGACAATGACATCCGCATCATACTTTTCTTCTCTTTTTTCTGGTGCTGGCTTTTCCTTCTTCAGAAGAAGCGACTTGTCTGCCCCTGTTTTACTGAAGGCATCCTGAACTGCCAGACGGAACCCCACAGAAGTCAGAGTGGCTCCGGAGACAACGTCCACATCCAGATTATTGGTTGCTATGATCTCTTCTTTCAGCATGTTCATGGCTTCAGAAAGCCCTTCGGATTCCTGATTTTCCAGGACCTCGATGTCCGCAACCTTCTGATCTTTCATGGTAAGAGAGACTTTGATTTCTCCGCCTCTTCCATTGCCAGTTCCTTCAAAAGTCCCATCTGGAATACTGTCTTTTGCTCCATTTCCACAAGCCGCAGAAGTCAGCGACAACGAAAGCAGCAAGAGCATCGCCATAATTTTTCTCATAAAACCCTCCAAAAATCATTATTTGTTATTTCCTTAACAGTGTAGTACAATTCTTTCGTGCAGTCTTTGCACTTCCCCGTCAAGATTTTATACTTTTATGCAAATGGAGAAAATAATGAAGCTTAAATGGAAATTCACCCTGCTCTTTACCCTTATTCTCACCGGCACCTTTGTCCTTTCTGCTGTTTTCACTTCATACAGAAGCTATGAGAGCAGCCGGAAGACCACCGATGAACTGAGTCTCAAGCTTATGTCCTCCAAGGCCAGCGAAGTCTCCGGATGGCTCAGCCAAAGGATCCGGGAGCTGCATACCATCAGCCGGACTCCCACCGTCACTGCCATGGAGGAGACCGCTTTAAAGGAGTATGTGACAAAGCTCAGCAGTGATATGGATGCCTACTACGGAAACGAGTATGGCACCTTCGGGATCAATGATTTCAGCGGACTGGAATACATCACAGAAAATCAGACCATAGACGTCAGAGACCGCAGCTACTTCAAAGAAATGCTTGTCACGGACAAACCCTATCTTTTCAGTGCACCGGTGTCTTCCAAGACAGATGGTACCCCCATCACTGTACTCTGCTACGGCATATCTGGTGAAGATGGCAGCAAAAAGGGCTTTGTGGCTGCCTCTATTTCACTTAAAAAACTCACAGAAATCACTGGAAATCTCTCCATCTACGAAGGAAAGACCATGATCATGGACCGCCGGGGGATGATGTACACCATGGGGGCTGAAAGCTATCCAAAAGAGATCCTCACAAAGATCAGAGAATCTATTCCTTCCGATTCTCCTTCCTCTGTGGTTCAGAAGGCCATCGATGAGAATCATCATGCTTTCTATGCTGAAATTCCTTCCAGTCCAGGCTGGTATCTGTGCACGCTGGTGGAAAATGAGAAGCTCTACAAAGAAGCTTCCGCACTGAGTCTTTCCCTCTCCAAAGTATTTGTCACCATGTTTGGCGCTGGCATCTTAGGTGCTTTTTTCATCAGCAGCCAGATCACAAGAAGAATCACAAACCTGTCTGTGGCCATGGATCATGTACAGGAGGGGGATTTCAGCAGTCAGCTGCCTGTAAAAGGCAATGATGAGATTGCCGATTTGTCCCGCCATTTCAACAGTATGGTGAAGGATCTTAAAAGGCTCATGAAAGAAGTGGTGGAAACCCAGAAAGAAAAGCGTCAACGAGAGCTTGAGATTCTCCAGGCTCAGATCAATCCCCACTTCATCTATAACACGTTAGACACCTTACAGTGGAAGGCACTTGAATATGACGCTTCTGATCTTTCAGAGCTCATTTTATCCCTGTCCAGCTTCTTCCGGGTGTCCCTCAGTAAAGGAAAAGAGATGATTCCTCTTCGTGAGGAACTCCAGCATGTAAGAAGCTACCTGGATATCCAAAAAGCAAGATACGAAGAGATTCTCACCTATGAGATCCAGGTGGATGAATCCCTCTATGATATGTCTCTTCCAAAAATCCTGCTGCAGCCTCTGGTGGAAAATGCCATCTATCATGGGATAAAACCAAAACTATCTCACGGGAAAATCATCATCTTCTCTCAACTGGAGGGAAGGGACCTGCTTCTAAAGGTCCAGGATAACGGCGTAGGAATGACAGAAGAACAGGTGAACCAGCTGGAAGAAGCTTTTGAAGGCAAACGGCAACCTGTGAGCTATGGTCTTCATAACGTCCATCAGAGGGTAAGGTTGACCTATGGAAGCCCCTATGGCCTTCATGTGGAAAGTTCTAATCAAGAAGGGACCACCGTCACCATCAGACTGCCCCTAGGGAAAAAGGAGGAGATCTACGATGTATAAACTGCTCATCTGCGACGATGAAGCCATCATTAGAAACGGACTGAAAGCCATCATTGAGAAGACGTGTACTGATTATGACATCATCGGTCTTGCCTCCAATGGTTTTGAAGCCCATGAGATGATCCTTTTTGAAGAACCTGATCTGGTGCTTATGGACATCAATATGCCTGGAATGACAGGCCTCGAGATCATGGAGAATGTTCAAACACAAGGAATCCATTCGAAGTTCATCATCATCTCCGGGTATGACGAATTCCAGTATGCCCAGAAGGCCGTGAAGCTTCGGGCACTGGATTATATTCTGAAGCCCATCGATAGAAAAAAGCTTCTGCAATCACTGGAGACTGCCCTTCATGATCTGATACAGGAAAATCATGCAAAGAAGGAGAACACGTTGAGTGCGGATGAAAACCTGGAGAAAAAAGCCCTTCAACTTCTCTACCGCAATTACGGAAACTCAGATTTTTCCCTGCAGAGCCTGGCGAATCTTCTCCACATAAGCACCTCTTCCCTCAGCAGAATGCTGAAAAAAGAGACTGGTCTAAGTTTCTCCGAATATCTCACAAAGATTCGGATAGAGTCCTCCATGTGTCTTCTGAAAAACAGTAAAGACCTCTCCGTTCTTGAGATTTCAGAAAAAGCAGGGTATAAAAACCAGCACTATTTCTGTAAGGTCTTCCGCCAGTATACTGGAAAAACGCCATCAGAGTATCGGCATAGCACCATTAATTAAAAAGGAGCTGCTGTTCACTAAGTAAATGAACAGCAGCTCCTTTTATGTACTATTTGAACAGATCTTTCAGCGCATCGCTTAAAGCAGAATTCACTGGCTCATCGTTACTCTTGTTGAGCTGATTGAGATATTTTTTCACATCGCCCTTCTTCATGGCAGTGCCTTCTTTTTCTCTTCTTGCCTGGAAAGCGGTGAGCTTTTCTCTATAGCCGCAGACGCACCTGAAGTGCTTCCCATCTCCTTCTCCATGAAGCTCCATTTTCTTCTTGCATTCTGGACATCTGGCGTTGCTTTGGGTGGACAGCGTCTTTCTGAAGCCGCACTCCCGGTCCTGGCATACCAGCATATTGGACTTCTTGCCCTTTACTTCTAGAAGGTTCTTGCCGCACTCTGGACACTTCTGGCTGGAAAGATTCTCGTGTCTGAAGGTTTCCTTGGAGCCTTTGATTTCTCCGATGACTTTTCTTGTGTACTCTTCCATTTCACGTATAAAGGCTTCCTCTTTCAGCTGTCCGGCACGGATCATCTCCAGCTTTTTCTCCCACCTTGCTGTCATCTCCGGTGAAGTCAGATCTTCTGGAGCAAGCTTTATAAGCTGTCTTCCCTTTTCTGTGATATGGATCTCTTTGCCCCGCTTCTCAAGAACAAAGGAAGAAAAGAGCTTTTCAATGATATCTGCTCTAGTGGCCACAGTGCCCAGTCCACTGGTTTCCTTCAGAATATTTTCAAGAGACTTGTCTTTTGTCTCCATATACTTTCCAGGATTCTCCATGGCTGATAAAAGTGTGGCATCCGTGAAATAGGCAGGTGGCTGTGTGAGTCCTCTTTCAAGGAGTACTCTTTCGATGGTGACCTTGTCTCCTTTTTTAAACTGACTGCTTCTTTCTTCCAGTTCCTCTTCCTCGTCCTTCACAAGAGCCCGGTATCCTTCCTGGATGGTTCTTTTTGTGGATGCTTTGAACTTTTCTCCTGCGCATTCTCCATGAATCTGCATCTCCTCATAAACATAGGAATCCATCAGAACCGACAGGAATCTTTTAACCACCAGCAGATAGATTTTACGTTCTTTGTCCGTCAGGGTGGAAAGCACCACAGATTCTTCTGTAGGAATGATGGCATGATGGTCAGAAACTTTTGCATCATTGATGAAATTCTTCTTTTCTTTGATGCCTTTTCTAAGGATATCCATGCCAATCTTACTAAGATCGCCTACTGCAGAAGCCTTCACTCGGTCTTTCAGTGTGGCCAGAAGGTCCTTCGTCAGATATCTGGAGTCGGTTCTAGGATACGTCAGCACTTTGTGCCGCTCATAGAGCATCTGCATGATGTTCAGTGTTTCCTTGGGACTGAACCCGTAGAAATTGCTGGCATCTCTCTGAAGCTCCGTCAGATCATAAAGAAGCGGCGCATCTTTTCTTTTTTCTTTAGTGGTCACCTCAGAAATGAGAAGGTTCTTGTTCTGCAGAAGATCATACTTTTTCTTCGCTTCTTCTTCCTTAAAAATTCTACCACCCTCATGATGGAAGGTCAGTCCCTGTACTTTGAGTTTCAAGGTATGGAAAGGGACTGGAATAAAAGCTCTGATTTCTTCTTCTCTTGCCTTCACCATGGCTAGGGTCGGTGTCTGAACCCTGCCTAAAGAAAGCTGGGCATTATGCTTCACAGTCAGCGCTCTGGTGGCATTGATCCCCACGATCCAGTCCGCCTGGCTTCTTGCTTCAGCTGAATAAAACAGAGTCTCATAGAGCTTCGCATCCTTGAGATTTTTAAACCCATCCCGGATGGCCTTTTCCGTCACTGAGGAAATCCAGAGCCTTTTCAAGGGTTTTCTTGCTCCTGCTTTTTGGAGGATCCAGCGGGCAACCAGCTCTCCTTCACGGCCTGCGTCAGTGGCGATGATGATGCTGGTCACATCTTTTCTGTCCAGAAGAAACTTCACTGTATTATACTGCTTTCTTGTTTTCCCGATGACGGAGAGCTTCATTCTCTCTGGAATTATGGGCAGAAGCTCCATTTTCCATTCTTTGTACTCCGGCTTATATTCTTCCGGAGCAGCTAACGTCACCAGATGCCCCATGGCCCAGGTGACAATATAGTCTTTCCCTTCAATATATCCGTCTTTTGAACTGCTTAGCCCCAGTGCTTTTGCGATGTCTTTCCCAACGGATGGTTTCTCCGCAAGTATCAGTGCTTTACTCATGTCTTCACCTAATTCCTTATTTTTTCATGTATCTATTATACCATAGGAAGAAAGGGCCCTCTTTTTCAAGATGCCCTTTCAAAAACACTGATATTCTCTTATGTTTTACTGCTCTGAAGCGGCCAGGAGATCTCCCGGCAAGACTTCTTCTGTCTTTTCACGGATTACTTCATTTTTTCGGAGCAGCACTTTATCATACCGTCTGTACCCTTCAAAAATAACAGTCACAGCCACGTATCCAGTTACAAACCTCATGTCGAAAAATAAGGCAAGCTTCGGTGCATGCATGAATCCAGTGGCTGAAAGAAGCGCAGCGCATAGAGAAGTGACCGATGCCTTCTTATACTCCCCATCAATCAGAAACACTAAAATAGCGCCCCAGATAAGGCCCGTAAACATGGCACCCTGTCCAAGAGGGACAATACCGCTGGACAGCTTTGCCACAACCTCGCCTGCCCCACCGTTAAAGCGGGTCATGAGATAATTGGCGAAGTAGGGGAACATGGCAATCACCACGGCTGGAAAATGTTTTTTCTCCACTGTGCCGAAGGCTTGGGTTACCATGGAGATGCCCACAAAAACAAGAATAGGTGCGATGACAGCCATAGGAATGATCCTAGCCATCACAGCCACCACACCAAAGGTGGAGGCTAAGAGAAACACAAAGCCGTTGAGGATAGAATATCCTCTTCCTGCATTCATCCATTTGGACCCGATGGAGGCGATATAAACGGTTGTGGGGAAAACGCCGCCAAAGAAAGTACCAAAGAGGGTACCAAGTCCGTCTGCCAGCTGAGCCTCTGCCACATCATATCTGTCTCCTGCAGATGCCATGGCTTCCACGTTGTTCATGGTTTCCACAAAGTTGTAGATAGAAATGGGAAGCAGTATGGCAAAAAGACCAGCCATTTCGCTAGCCATGAAAATAATACCTTCAAACAGTCCAAGGGTCGGGATGGGCAGGTAGAATCCAAAACTGCCTAGACCTTCCCGAACTTGGCTCATATCCTGACCACCCACAGTATAGGCTAGAAAAGTCCCGATGACGATGGCAAAGAGTGCAGCAGGAATCTTAAAAGGAAGAGGTTTTTTCGCAATAAAACCAATGAGCATAATGACAAGAACCACCATCCCAGCTACGGGCAGCTCATAAGTCATGAAGAACATCTCTCCACCAATGAATGCAAATGCGACGCCAGCTAGAGCACCCAGCATGGCTGCTCTAGGCAGGTGCCTATGAACAAACTTACCGATAAAGCTTCCTAGAACTTCTATGACACCACCAAAGAAGCAGGCACCCAGCCCAATTTTCCAGGCAAGCTCAGGATCCCCTGTAAGCTCTAAGGCAGGACGAAGCACGCCAAAAAGATAGATAAACATCACTGGAGTGGATACCCCATAGGCAAGAGCAGTCACATCTTTTCTTTTTTCTTTCAAAGCCAGCTTTTCTGCAAGCTTCGCATAATACAGATTGCCAAAAAGCACCGACATGGCAACGCCAGGAATGACCTTTCCATAAACGATGCTGGCCGGAAATCCCATGGCTGTCATAGAAACAGCTATGAGCACAAAATTTGCCAGGTTATTCTGAAACAGAGCAAAGAAACCATCGATGTCTTCACGTTTGAACCACGGATAAAAGTTCTTTTCCAAAAATAAATCTCTCCTTTATGAGTGCAGTAGAGGGGCGAGCAACGTATCATCTATAAAAATGTAATCTCTCCACGATCCATGGACAAAATGGTTGCAAGGGCTCTGATATCTCTTCCTTCGGCCCTGAGCTTCTTGCCCCCTTCCTGGAATCCTTTCTCAATGACTACGCCTGTGCCTAAAAGCGTGGCTCCAGAAGCTTCCACAATCTGATAAAGCCCCTTAAGCGCTTCCCCATTGGCTAAGAAATCATCCAGGATCAGCACCTGATCTTCTTTACTGAGATACCTTTTGGAAACTCTGATTTTATAATGCTGCTGCTTTGTATAAGAATAGACTTCACCTTCATAGGTCTCGGGATCCAGATTGAGAGACTGGGTTTTTTTCGCGAATACCACAGGAACTTGGAAGTGCAGTCCAGCCATGACCGCGATGGCAATACCTGAAACTTCGGCTGTCAGTATTTTTGTCACCTTCAGCTCTTTAAACGTCTCCTTGAAGGCTTTTCCAATCTCATTTAAAAATTCAGGATCCAGCTGGTGATTCAGAAAACTGTCCACTTTCAAAACAGATCCTCCCAGAACTCTTCCTTCCTGCCTTATTTTTTCTTTCAATGCTTCCATGATGATGCTCCTCTTTTCATACCCTCTGTTCTTAGGATCATACGCTCAAAATAAAAAAACCGTGGTTTCACCACGGCTAGAATACATCCTGATTCTCTGAAAAATAATGGACAGAAATACGTCCACTCTCCCAGAAGAAGAATCAGTTTGCACTCCCGTAGTCAGACCGTTTGCGGTGGTCTGGTAGAAACTTATGGACCATATCTCCAAGATTATACAGGGGATTCATTTTTTAATTAAAACTAATAATAACCCAGGACAAGAAAAAGCACAAGGACCTCTAAACCTTTACACAGAAAAATGTTCAACTATTTGCAGGAAAGAATGCATACAGACTGATATTTCGCAAGTTATCATCCACTAAATATGAAAGAACCTCTCCATCAGAAAGGTTCTTCACTTCACTTCCGTGATCAGTCACGGAACTCATACTTATTCTTCTTTTTCACCTGGTCCTTTGTCTTCTTCATCTCTTTCTTCCCACCAAACATACGGTCCAGTTTCTTCTTTTCAATTTCTCTGGAGTTCAAGCCTTCATAGCTGGGGACCTCTTGCCTGAGTTTGAGGAAATTCTCATATCTTTCCACAGGAAGCACCCCTTCCTCCACAGCCTTTTTCACAGCGCAATGGGGCTCACTCACATGGGAGCAGTCTCTGAATCTGCAGGATTCCGCCAAAGCATAGATGTCTTCGAAGGATTTTGAGAAATCCGCTTCCAGTATACCCAGTTCACGCATACCAGGGGTATCTATGAGCGCCCCTCCGTCTTCTAATAACAGCAGCTCCCGGTGCGTTGTCGTATGTCTTCCCTTATCTTCATAGCCCGTAGCCTTGGTCTCCATGACCGAGCTTCCGAGCAGACTGTTGATGAGACTGGATTTCCCAACACCTGAGGAGCCAAGAAAAGCCACAGTCTTGCCTTTCTCCGCATAGGGCCGAAGTTTGTCCACCCCTTCTCCCGTCAGGGAAGAAGTGACAATGACCTCATAACCCAGTGTAATTCTTTCCACTTCAGAAAGCTTCTCTGAGAGATTTTCCGCCAGGTCTCCCTTGGTCAGGACAATCACAGGAACTGCCCCGCTTTCAAGCGCTACTGTAAAATACCTCTCCAGTCTCCTAAGATTGAAGTTCTCATTAAGAGCCATACAGAGGAATACAGTATCCACATTAGCAGCTACAGCTTGCGCATCTCTTCTTTTCCCCGCAACCTTTCGGACAAAAAGGCTCTTTCTGGTGAGAATCTCATGGATCAGTGCATATCCATGGGTTTCTTCCTTTCGGTCCACCATGACAAAATCTCCCACCACTGGAAAGTCCGCTGGATCCATGGCTTCATAACGCATTTTTCCTGTGACTTCTCCGTGAATGGTTCCTTCAAGCAGTGCAATTTCATAGAGTTTTTGCTTCTGGCTGATAATTCTTCCAACATAATAGGATTCAAACTGACTGGCTTCCGCCAGCACTTGTTCTGTAAACCCTAGGCTTTCATTTCTTTGATTCAATTTATTACCTCCAACTTTGGTTTGGAGGAATTTTGCTTCTTATCCGGCAAATCCTCCAGCAGTTCTGTTCTTTGCAATCATTCTTCTTACAATCATCTTAAAACGCCTCCTTTGCCTAAATAAGATATAACGCAGACTATAACACAGTCCACATTCAAATTCATCATAAACCAATCCAATGGGAAAATAAAGTATTTTCTCTGATTCCCGTAGAGTTATACTCTTGTGGCTCTTTACTTCTCAGAGTTCATAATGCTGTTTGCTTTCTCTGCTGCATTTACTTACTTTTCTTCTGAAAAACTATTTTCGAAAAAAGCTATCTATTTTTTTAAAGGTGTGCTATACTAAACAAGTCGGAAACGGCAAAACAAATTTACAGTTAATTACACAGATTTCAATTTCGCCTTAGCGACAGAGAATTTTAGGTATAACTGTTCTAAGGAGGAAAAACACATGGAAGACAAGAAGATCATTTGCAGAGACTGCAACAACGAATTCATTTTCACCGTAGGTGAGCAGGAATTCTACAAGGAAAAGGGTTTCGAAAACGAACCAGTTAGATGTCCTGATTGCAGAAGAGCAAGAAAGAACGAAAAGTTCAACAGAAGATAATCTAATAAATCAAGCAGTTGCGTAAGCAGCTGCTTTTTTTGTGCCATAAACTATGATATCAACAAGAAGGATCCCCTTTGTTTCATCACAGGGATCCTTCTTTTCAATATATTCTATACTTCCGATATTGCACCATTTCCTACCTGGCTTATAACCATCTCATGATATCTGCCCTTCATCCTCATCAGTTCTTCATGAGGCCCCTCCTCGAGGATCCTTCCTTCTCCGATGACATAGATTCTGTCAGCGCTCTTAATGGTGGAAAGCCTGTGGGCAATGATGACACTCGTCCGATTTCTCAGAAGCTTGACCATGGCTTTCTGTATTTCCTTTTCAGTCTTGGTGTCTACAGAGCTGGTGGCTTCATCGAGAATTAGCACTGGCGCATCAGAAAGCACTGCTCTTGAGATGGCCAATAGCTGTCTCTGCCCTTGGGAAAGCGTATCTGTACTCCCAGAAACCTCCGTATCGTACCCTTGAGGAAGCTTCAGAATAAAATCCTCTGCATGAGCGACTCTGGCTGCATGGTAAATCTCCTCATCGGTGGCATCAGGTCTTGCATACCTGATGTTTTCCCGGATGGTACCGGTGAACAGGAAGGTGTCTTGCAGCACCACTGAGAAATTCTCCATGAGACTTCTTCTCTCAATAGTCCTAAGGTCCATTCCATCAAAGGTGATGGTCCCTTTTTCCAAGTCATAAAACCTGGTCATAAGGTTCACAATGGTTGTTTTTCCTGCTCCAGTTTCTCCGACCAGCGCAATGGTTTCCCCTGGATTCACCTTGAAACTTACACCTTGAAGCACAGGTTTATCTTTGGCGTAAGAAAAATAAACGTCCTGAAAAGAGATTTCTCCTCTAGGATTCATTAGGGTCACTGCATCATGAACATCTTTCTCTTCTTCCTGTTCATCCAGAATCTCAAAGACTCTCTCCGCCCCCACCAGCGCCTGCTGTATGTTCGTGAACATACCGGCAATGTTGTTGAGTGGTCTGCCGAACTGTTTGGAATAAGTAAGAAAACTCACAACAATCCCGACACTGATGGTACCATTCACGCTCATGAGACCTCCTGCAAAAGCTATGAGCGCAAAAGAAAGATTGCTGATAACCCCCATGAAAGGCATGAGAAAACCTGCCCAGATCAGCGCTTTTGTTGCGGCTTTTTCCAGCTCTTCATTCACCTGTCTGAACTCTTTCAGTGTTTCTTCTTTTCTGTTGAATGCCTTCACCATTTTCATGCCCGTAATGCTCTCTTCTACAATCCCACTCAGATCTCCCAACGCTTTTTGTCTCTGCATGAAGTAAGTTCTGCTTTTCTTCGCAATGATTTTCGTCAGGATGATAAAAAGCGGAACCGCAATGAGCGCAAGAAGCGTCAGCAAGAAATTCAAAGAAAGCATCATAATGAGGGAGCCTACCAATGTGAAGAGGGATGCGATGAGCTCTGTAGTTGTCTGTGCAATGGAACCGCTGATATTATCCACATCATTGGTCATACGGCTCATGGTATCTCCATGGGGTCTTCTATCATAGAACAGAAGGGGAATTCTCTGAAGCTTACTGAAAAAGCTCTCTCTCAGATCCTTCACCAAACGCTGGGTCACCTTGGCCATAAGAACGCCATTGACGGTCTGAAGCAGCCAAACCATGACATAGCAGAATAGAAGGTACAGAATCATTCTCTGGAGAAGAGGAGTATCCACGAGGTTATTTTCCAGATCATAGGCATTGATGGCTCTTCCGATATAGAGAGGCACCACCAGGGAGAAAGAAGACGCTATCAGGGTAAGGACAGTTGCGCGCAAGAGCGCTTTTCTGTATCTTCTGAAAAGTGCCAGAAGCCGCTGAAGGGTTTTCTTGTATGCTCTTGGTTTTTCAGAAGGAACAAAACGGTTTGCTCCACCGCCAAACCGTCCGAACTTTGGCATCTGATCGAGATTCTGAGCCCCTTTTCCATTCTTTTCCATCTACATCACCGCCTTATCCAGTTCTCCAATTTGAGACACATACAAATCTCTATAGGTGGAAGAATTCTTCATCAGGTCCTCATGGGTACCAAATCCCTCCATTTTCCCTTGAGAAAGAACGAGAATTTTATCCGCACCCATGGCTGTGCCAATTCTCTGGGTGATGAGGATGGTCGTTCTTCTGGGTTTAAACTCCTTTATAGCTTCCCTGACTTTTCTGTCTGTCACTGCATCCAGTGCTGATGTGGAATCATCCAGAATGAGTAGCTTGGATTCTTTGGCCAGCGCCCTGGCAATAGAGACTCTTTGCTTCTGTCCCCCCGACAGATTCACCGCCCCCTGGTAAATACTGCTCTCATACCCTTCTTGCATAGAAAGGATAAACTCTTCTGCTTGGGCGGCTTGTGCAGCACTCTCCACTCTCTCAGGACTCATTTCTGGACTGCTCCATGCGATATTATCCCGAATAGAACCTGAAAACAGCATGGTCTTCTGGGAAGAAACGGATACTGCATTTCGCACCTTATCCACTGCGTAGTCCCGAATGTCTATGCCATCAAGAAGAATCCTGCCTTCCTTCACATCATAAAATCTAAGGAGCAGCCAAACCAGGGTGGATTTACCAGATCCCGTAGGCCCGATGACCGCCAAGGTCTCGCCCGCATTGATACGAAAGCTCAAATTTTCCAGTGCGTAGAGTCCGCTTCCAGATGGATAGGAGAAGGAAAGATTCTCAAACACCACAGACATGGCTTCGGATGTGCTTACCTTTGTACCTCCTTTCGCATCTTCCTCTGCCATGAAAACCTCATGGATTCTTTCAGTGGATGCTTTGGTGCGGACAAAGGTCGTGAAAATATTTGTAATCATAATGATAGAGGTGAGAATCTGCGTCATATAACTGATAAACGCAGCAACCTTGCCCACTTCAATCTCCTGCCGAACAAAAAGAATGCTTCCGGCATAAAGAACCATCGCAATACCAAGACTCACCACCAGACTAAGCACCGGAGCGAAGTAAGCAATGACCAGCTGGGAACTGATGCCTTTTCTCTCCAGATCTTCATTGGATTTTGCAAACTTCTCTTCCTCGAAATCCTGTCTGCCAAAGGCTTTCACCAGACGGATTCCAAGCAGATATTCCTGGACCACAAGGTTCAACCTGTCCATGGCATACTGGACTTTCGCAAAGCGCTCATAGCTCAACTTCATGCTGAAATAGATAAGCACTGCCACAACACCCACCACCAGAAAGAGAATCATGGAAAGCTTCGGGCTGAGAGCAGCGGCAAGAATCATACTTCCGATGCCTGTCACCGGCGCTTTGAAAAAAATGCGCATCATTCCGTTGACAAACTGCACCGCCTGGGCAGTATCATTGGTCATTCTTGTGATGAGAGAACCGCTCTCCATGCGATCTGCACTTCCTTCAGAAAAGTTCATGATCTTCTCGAAAAGATCCGCCCTCAAGTCCTTCCCAAATCCTTGGGAAACTTTGGAAGCCAGAATGTTCCGTAACGTAGCAAAGACAGCCCCTAAAAACGTGATGAAGAGCATCAGAAGACCATATCCTATCACCGTCTCCACATTTTTCTCACGAACCCCTTCATCAATGATCCTGGCCATGATGGTGGGCTGTAGAAGATCAGCCATGGCCTCCAGGAAAACAAAGGTGGTGGCTGTAAAAAAAAGTACCCGATATTTACGAAAATACCTTTTGTATATGTTCATGTTTATCTCCATTCTGATATAAATAAAAACTTACAACCATTATATCAGAGGTTTTTCCAATATTGTCCAGCAGCAGTATACAAAACCTTCAGTCTCCATACAAGAATTTAAGACGATAAGAGTATCAAAATCTATCAATCTATTTTATAATAGAATGGATTTACAGAATGAACTGAAACCGAAACTCATTCTGAACTGGAGGAATTTTAATGATCAAAATCATGGCAGATTCAACCTGCGACCTGTCCCAGGATATTTTGGACAAGTATGACATCAGCATTGCACCTTTAACTGTAACCATGAACGGAAAAACCTATAGAGACCGAGTGGATATCACGGCGGATGAGTTTTACAGCATGATGGAAAATCTGGAGACACCACCGACTACTGGCATGCCAAGTCCCTCTTCCTACCTCGATATCATGAAAGAAGCAAAAGACAAAGGTATGGAAGAAATACTCTGCATCTGTATGAGCAGCGGCACCAGCGGTGCTTACCAGTCTGCCGTCCTTGCCAAAGACTATTTTTACGAGGAGTTCCCAGGATCAAATGTGAAAATCCATGTGGTGGACTCCACATGCATGAGCCACGGCAGTGGCTGGCTTCTTATGAAGAGCGCCATGCTTAGAGAAAAGGGAGCAAGCTTTCAGGAGCTCATCGACTTTAATGAAGCTTACAAAAGAAACGTAAAGCACTTCCTCACCGTGGATGATCTTAATCATCTCCTTAGAAGCGGACGCCTTTCCAGCGCCAGCGCCCTCATCGGCAAAATGCTGAAGCTGAAACCCATCATGTCTATGAAAGACACAAAAGGCGCCATCGTCGCCAAGGAGCGCGGAAGAAAGAAAGTTCTTACCCACTACGTAGAGGAGTTCAAAAAGAGAAACGATGAAAATCTCACAGCTTTTGTCATCATCGGATACACCACAGACAAAAGCTACGCCGAAAACCTGAAAGCGAAGTTTCTTCAGGAGACTGGTTTTACTGGAGACATCTATATCATGCAGATGGGTGTTGCTGTAGGAACCCATGTGGGTCCTGGTGGACTTTCCATGTTTTTCATGGAGACCGGAGACCGAAAAGACAATCTCCTTCTCAATGAATGGGAAGCTCTCGTTGCGAAAAAAGATGCCTTCCTAGATAAGTTCGGACTGAAAAAATAAATAAAAGCCATCAAAAAGAGCGGATTCTCCCATAAGAGATTCCGCTCTTTTATGCATCCTAAATGAATCCTTAGGAAAAATGAAGGAATAAATTCCTATAGAAGGCAATCATTCTTTCCAGATTTTCCATAGAAATCCGTTCATCGGTTCCATGAATTCTCTTGAGATCCTCATTCTTCATCCTCACTGCACTAAATCTCAGGATGTTATCTGAAAGCTCCTCATATTTTCTGCTGTCTGTGCCGCCGGCCATGAGATAAGGCAGTACCACTGCATCCTCATAGATTCCAAGAATAAGACTTTTCAGAAGAGAAAATGCATCTCCTTCATGGTCCGTGACTTTGGAAGCCTCTTCCTTCACAAGATACTGGTACTGTACCGGAAGCCCTTCATGGATTTTCTTCAGGTGACGAAGAACATCCTCTGTGGTATCCCCTGGCAGAATTCTTGCATTGAGGATCATAGAAGCTTCCTGGGGAATAACATTATATGCATTTCCTGCCCGGACCACCGTTGGTGTAAGGGTTGTTCTTATGAGCGCATGAAGCGCCGGTGTTTTTTCCAGGGTCTTCCGCACCAACGGAAAGCTCGTTCTGATGTTTCCAAGGAGTTTGCCTTTCCATCCCATGTGAGGACCCATCCCTTGAAACATCGCCTCCACAGATCCAGTCAGTCTTGCTTCCATGGGCTGGCTGGCAATGGCAAGGAGCGCTTTTCCAAGGACTTCTGTCACCAGATATTCCGGCGGCATAGAAGAGTGTCCGCCTTCTCCCTTTGCTGTCACTTTGATCATGGAAGATCCCTTCTCTGCAACCCCAACCAGGGCCAAAGGCACTGTAACCCCTTCCAGGACATCTTCCATGACTGCACCGCCCTCATCCAGCACCATAAAAAATCTCAAGTTTTTCTCTCTAAAATAGGCGGAAATCTCTTTCGCGCCAAGACTGCCTCCCACTTCTTCATCAAATCCAAAGGCAAGGTAAAAATCCCTGGCGGGTGTATAACCTCCCTGAAGAAGATTCTCCAAGGCTTCCAGGATGGAAATCACCTGATTTTTATCATCTAAGGTGCCTCGTCCGTATACATATCCATCCCGGATTTCTCCTCCAAAAGGATCGCTCAGCCAGTCTTCTTTCGTTCCTTCTGCCACAGGCACCACATCATAATGTCCAAGAAGTAGAACCGGCTCATCTTCTTTATTGCCTTGAAGATGAAAAACTGGACTGTACTTATTGATCCATGTGACTTCTG
This sequence comes from Proteiniclasticum ruminis DSM 24773, assembly GCF_000701905.1. Taxonomy (GTDB): domain Bacteria; phylum Bacillota; class Clostridia; order Clostridiales; family Clostridiaceae; genus Proteiniclasticum; species Proteiniclasticum ruminis. Next base: position 855,090 of record NZ_JNKC01000001.1, read on the forward strand.
CTCTCCTGTACACTTCTTTATACGTTTCCTTGAGATGTGAAAGGAACTCTTCGTAAGGCTTAAAATCCACTCGTTCCATATCCATGTCAGAAACAGTCCTGAACTGAACTGCTTTCTGAAGACTTTTCACCGCATCATCCAAATTTCTCATAAAACTCTCCTAAAACGGGCCATACTGAAAGGAATTGGCCAAAAACAAAAACATCAGCGTCACAATAAAAACAATACCTTGAATCTTAATGGACCACCGGATCCACTTAGGATAACTGACCACTGTAAGTCCCAGTGCAATCATAAGTGTTGGATTCGTTGGAAAAAGAAGGTTGGAGAATCCATCTCCAAACAAGAACGCCTGGACTGCTGTTTGCCTTGTGACCTGGAGAATATCTGTAAGAGGCAAAAGGATCGGCATCACAAGAAATGCTTTCGCAGAACCAGAACCAATGAAGAAATCCAGCATCAGAATGAGAAGGTAAAGACCCAGTACCGCCATATTGGGGCTAAGGCCAGACAACCTCTCTGAAGCATAGTAGAGGACTGAATCCATCACCATACCCTCTGTCATGATATGCTTGATGGACATGGCCATGAGGATCAGAAGAACCGCGGGTAGCATCGAAGTAAAACCCTGGGCAAGATCTTTCAGCATCCCCTGAAACGGCTTGTACTCACTTAATATCCCGGAGGTCACAGACGCAACAAGAAAGATCACAGCCACTAAAGGCAGCGCCGCTGCCGATAAAACTGGGATAAAGAATCCCAAAGCAATAACCATCACCATGGCAAGAATAAAATAGCCGTAGATCTTTACAACTCTCCCAAGATTTTTATTTTTGGTGGATATGGGCTCTTCAAAATGGGTGAACCTTTCTTTCAGCGCACGGTCTTCCTCATACACCATAGAAAAGGACGGATTCTTCTCGATACGCTTCGCATAGAGATAAAGATACCCATACAAAATGCAGTAAATGACAGAGAAGATAAGCACTCTGTAAAGACTTCCTGAAAAAGCCGGTAGACCTGCAATCTTTTGAGATACCCCCAGGGTAAAGGGATTGAGGATGGCCGCAGCAAATCCGAATCCCGACGCCATGGCGCTGATGCCAAGACCTACAAGTGAATCCCATCCAAAGGAGTAGGATAGCGTCACAGCCATGGGCACCAGAACGATAAGCTCCTCAAAGATTCCGAAAAAGGAACCAAAGGACATAAAAAAGAGTATCAGAAGTCCCATGAGAAGATACTTGCGTTTCTCATATTTCTCCACCATAGTCTCCATGATGTAGCGCAAAAGTCCGCTCTCATCAAGAACCCGGAAAGACGCTCCTATCAGTAATAAAAACATGATGATGACAATGATGGTCACTTGATCTTCACCAAAGAGAACTTCAAAGGGCGCAGTAATCCATCTGTATAGAGGGTACACCGGACGTTCCAATACCGAAAAGGACCCTGGCACTATTTTTTCACGGCCATCTTCTAGAATCCTCTCGTAGGAACCTGAGGGGAGCACCCTTGTGAGGACTCCTGAAAGAAGCATGAGGATCCCTAGAATGGTGACGGAAGAAAAAAATGATTTTTTGGAAAGGGCTACACCACGTCTTTGCTGCATAAATTCCACCTCTTTCTACGTATGATCTTAGTAAAATTCTATCACAAAAATCCTGATTATTTCACCATAAGCAAGCATACAAGCAAAATAATCACACAAAAAAAGACCCCGAAGGGTCTTTAGAAAATGAATACTTATGCAAATAAGAACCATGTCAGAATGTATCCTGTAATAACGGCAATGAGGGTGAAAGGCACACCAATGGAGGTGAAATCCTTGGTTTTCACTTCGTAGCCCTGCTTCGTCAGAATACCAATTCCTGCAATGTTTGCAGAAGCGCCAATGGGGGTAAGGTTCCCGCCTAAGGTAGCGCCGATGATGAGACCAAAGTAGAGCACTGTGATGTCTCCACCGATGAGCGCCCCAATACCGCCGATGACTGGAAGCATCGTTGCTGTATAGATGATGTTGTCGATAAACGCTGACACCACAACAGAGAACCACACAATCAGCGTATACACAATAAAAAGGTTGTCTCCTGCAATTTTGATAAAGATGGCCGCGATGTCATCAATAACACCCACTTCAGTGATTCCACCAACGACGATGAAAAGTCCAGAAAGAAGTAGAAGCGTCACATAGTCAATCTCCCTGACTGCATTGGCTACGGTCTTTTCATCACGCTTCACTACCAACGCCCGGATCATTCCCACAACAAAAAGTGTCATACAGATGATGCCATTGATGGTGCGCGGTGTGTTGGGTATGAAAGAAGCCGCAATGAGCAGCAGGACCATGAGAATCAGAAGAAAAGATGGGAAATAATCTGTCACAACGGTCTTGTCCAGCGCTGTCACTGGCTGCTTCTCTTTACGGAAGATCCATAGGAGCATCAGTGTGGATGCAATGGCACCAATCTGAACAATAAAGAACAATCCTATCTTTCCCTGGTAGAAGAAAAAGTCAAAGAAGTTCATATCCAGATGTCCAGCAAGAAGAATTGATGTGGTGTCTCCCACCAGTGTTGCAGCACCCTGCAGATTGGAAGCTACGGAGATGGCTATGATGCTGGAAACAGGTGATACATTCAGCTTCTTGCAGATGGTCAGCGCAACTGGAGCCACCATGAGCACGGTGGCCACATTGTCCACAAAAGCAGAAATGATTCCTGCAAATAGAGAAAGTGACACAATGGCCCATTTCACATTTGGTGTCTTGGCAATGATGAAGTCCGCTAGAAGAGACGGCATCTTAGAGTCAATAAAGAGAGACACCAGTCCCATGGTACCTGCGATCATTAGAATCACATTCCAGTCCACGGTGGTGAACACTTTTGAGAATGGCAGGATACCCAAGGCAACAAAAATGGTGGCTGTAGCCATGGCAATCTTTGCTCTGTGCTTAGGCAAAGACAGAAGCAGCACATAGGTCAGGATAAAAAGAACAATAGCGGTAGTTTTCATTTTTTCTCTCCTTGATGTTTTTTGGATTCTGTCTGAAAAGTGCAAAATAAAAAGACTTTTCCAATGCAATCCACTGGTAAAAGTCTCGCTTTCATAAACCTGATTGGACAACCGGATTTTACTCGTCATGACGACTGTCCACACTTTCAGTCTCATTTCAGACAGAAAGAAGCTACTCCCTAATACTCATTCATTTTACTGGAATTTCCTTCGTTTCTCAAGTAAAGATAATTTTTTGTCAATCTCAAAAATAGCTACAAAAGAAAAGACCCCGAAGGGTCTTTGGAAAACAAGTAATTATCCGAATATAAACCAAGTCAGAATATATCCAGTGATCACAGCAATCAGTGTGAATGGGACACCAATGGACGTGAAGTCCTTAGTCTTTACCTCGTAGCCTTGCTTTGTAAGAATACCGATCCCTGCAATATTTGCAGATGCACCGATGGGGGTAAGGTTTCCACCTAAAGTAGCGCCGATGATGAGGCCAAAATAAAGGACTGTTGGGTCTCCCCCAATAAGAGCACCAATACCACCAATTACTGGCAGCATAGTCGCTGTGTAAATAATATTGTCTATAAATGCGGATACCAGCACAGAGAACCACACAATCAGTGTATAGACCACAAATAAATTATCTCCAGCTATCTTTACAAATATCGCCGCAATGTCCTCGATAACCCCTACTTCAGTGATTCCACCTACTACGATAAAAAGCCCTGAGAGCAGAAGCAGCGTAACATAGTCAATTTCTTTGATTGCATTGATGACAGTTTGATTGTCTCTCTTAACAAGAAGAGCTCTGACTATTCCAACAACAAATAAAATGACGCAGATGATTCCATTGATTGTCTTGGGTGTATTGGGAATGAAAGAGGCTGTAATGAGAAGGATGATCATCAAAATCAGCAGTACTGTTGGGAAAAAATCTGTCACAACAGTTCTTTCTAGAGACGTTACTGGCTGTTTTTCTTTTCTGAACAGCCATAACAGCATCACGGTTGATGCAATGGCTCCAATCTGCACAATAAAGAACAGACTGGGCTTCCCATTATAAACAAAGAAGTCAAAGAAGTTCATATCCAGATGTCCTCCAAGAAGGATGGAGGTTGTATCTCCAACAAGTGTTGCTGCGCCTTGCAGGTTTGATGCCACTGCAATGGAGATGATACTTGGCACCGGGGAAATTTTGAGCTTTTTACAGATGGTCAGTGCTACCGGAGCCACCATGAGCACGGTGGCCACATTGTCCACAAAAGCAGAAATAATTCCTGCAAATAGAGAAAGTGACACAATGGCCCATTTCACATTCGGTGTCTTGGCAATGATGAAGTCCGCTAGAAGAGACGGCATCTTAGAGTCAATAAAAAGAGAAACCAGTCCCATGGTACCTGCGATCATTAGAATCACATTCCAGTCCACCGTGGTGAACACTTTTGAGAATGGCAGGATACCCAAGGCAACAAAAATGGTGGCTGTAGCCATGGCAATCTTTGCTCTGTGCTTGGGCAAAGACAGAAGCAGCACATAGGTCAGAATAAAAAGAACAATAGCGGTAGTTTTCATTTTTTCTCTCCTCGATGTTTTTTTGGAATCTGCCTGAAAAGCGCAAAAGAAAAAGACTTTTCCAATGCTATCCACTGGTAAAAGTCTCGCTTTCATAAACCTGATTGGACAACCGGATTTTACTCGTCATGACGACCGTCCACACTTTCAGTCTCATTTCAGACAGAAAGAAGCTACTCCCTAATACTCATTCAGTCTACTGGAATTTCTTTCCTTTCACAAGAGACAATTATTCTTAAATCGATCTCTTAACGTGGATTTAACTTTCAAGGATGGCATTGGGATAAACAACACCAGAATCCGCATAAAAAATTCCAAATTGCTGGGGAAAAGCATCCATTTATGATAAAATAAAAGAAAATTCTCACATTTCAGCAAAAGGCAGGTGCAATGAATGAAACTGGAAGGTAAAGTGGTAGTCGCTCAAGGAGGCGGACCTACCGCAGTCATCAATGAATCCCTCGTGGGAGTTGTTCTGGAATCCAGAAAATTTCCACAGATCACAAAAGTCTATGGTGCGATTAATGGTGTTCGGGGAATCATCAACGAGGATTTTCTTGATCTTACCCAGGAAACCACGAACAATCTGGAACGGGTGGCTGTGACTCCCTCCTCCGCCCTGTTCTCCACAAGAGACAAACCGGACAAAGCTTACTGTCAGGAGATTTTCAAAGTATTCAAAGCCCATGATGTGCGGTATTTTTTCTACATTGGAGGCAATGACTCAGCAGATACCGTCCGAATAGTAAATGAAGAAGCAGAACGCTCCAATTATGAGTTCAGAGCCATCCATATCCCAAAAACCATCGACAACGATCTCATGGTCAACGATCATACACCAGGCTATGGTTCTGCTGCAAAATTTGTGGCTCAGAGCTTCATTGGACTGAATCTCGACAACCGGGCCCTTCCCGGAGTTCACATCGGAGTGGTCATGGGCAGACACTCCGGGTTTCTCACGGCAGCTTCCTCCATCGCCCAAAAGTATCCGGACGATGGGCCACACCTCATCTATGTACCTGAAAAAGCGTTCAGAATGGATCATTTCCTCACAGATGTGAAAAAAATCTATGACAGATACGGCAGATGCATCGTCGCCGTTTCCGAAGGGGTTGCAGATGAAAACGGCGTCCCAGTTCTAGAAAAACTGGGACGCCGTGAAAAAGACTCCCATGGAAATGTTTCTCTCTCTGGTACCGGTGCTCTGGGCGATCTTCTTGTAAAAGAAGTGAAGGAGAAGCTCAGTATCGGAAGAGTCCGTTCCGATACTTTTGGTTATCTGCAGCGCTCCTTTATGGGTTGTGTATCGGATGTGGATCAGCGTGAGGCAAGAGAAGTAGGGGAAAAAGCCGCCCAGTTCGCCATCTGGCAGAACGTGGACGGATCCATCACCATCCATAGAACCGGATACTACTCCGTTGATTACAAGCTCAGCAGCCTGAAGGAAGTAGCCGCAAAAACAAAGCTGATGCCGGAAGAATTTTTAAATAAGGAAGGAAATAATGTCACCGATGCTTTCAAGTACTATCTGACGCCGCTTCTCGGCTCCAATATGCCTTCTGCCTCCATGCTTCGGGCACCTAGGGCCGACAAGATTCTGAGCTTGCGAAAATAACAAGAAGAACTCCACCATCTCCGCACTGTAGGGGCAGAAGATGGTGGAGTTCTTTATCTCGTTGGTTCTAAGAAAACCACTGGGATACTAAATAGAAAATCTGAGGAAAAATGGAGATGGCGCCAATGAGCCTTGCAATCTGGATCATGGCCACATCTGAACCTGAAACGCCAAGATCTGAGGCGATCAGCGCCATATCAGAAGCTCCTGCAGGTGAGGAGGACAAGATGGCCTGAGATAAAGGAATACCAAACTTCACCGAGATATAGTGCCCAAGTAGATAACAGGCAAGAAGATTCAATCCAACAAGAATCAGAGCAGGAATCAGAAGAAACTTCAGCTCTAAAAAATCCTGATAACCGAAATGACTGCCAATATAAGCCCCGGAAAAAAGCTGTGCCAGACGTTTAAACCAGATGGGAAATGTCACTTCAATATGGAGCATTTTTAAAAGCAGAATGGAGATCATAGCAAAAAGAAGCGTGCCTGCAGGAATGCCCAGCGTTTTTCCGAGCAGTCCGCCCAAGAAGGCTGCTGCCAAGGAAAGCCAAAGCTTTGACGTCCCAAAAGGCGATTCTTTCTTCACGATCAGATCTTGCTGTACCGGAGGATGAGAGATCCCTAGATTCTTTTCTCTTTTTACAAGGAGAGGAATCATACCGATGCCAGAAATCAGTCTCACAAACTGAAGCACTGTAACCTTAGTGGCATCAGCCCCCAGATCTGCAGCAATCAGTGGTGTATCACTGATTCCGCCAGGGATGCCACACAAAAAAGAAGTAAGAAGATCCAGAGGACTGACGAGATAAATTAGAATCCCCACAAGCACATTGGTGACGAATAACCCACCAAGAAGCACCAAAATAGGCCGCACAAGATCCTTCAGTCTTCCGAAGTTCTCTCTTTTCACCGTCATACCGATATATGCACCTGCAATGCACTGAGCAAGAAATCTGAACTCAGGCGGGATGTCCACCATGGATGTGTTGATATTAAGAAGTGCCACGGTCAGCACACTGCCCAGCATCATTCCTCCAGGAACTCTCAGCCTCTGTAGAAGAAATCCTCCTAAGAACGCTGCGGCAATGGTTATAAGCAAGTTTTCCATACTATGATCCTCATTTTTTGTACATATTTCTATCTTTATTATAGTACTTACCTTGGAGCATCGAAAACGCTATTCAAGAATATACAGTAAAAAAACACTAAACCAGCTTTCTGCTGGTTAGAACAGAAAGCTGGTTTTTCCTTATAAATGTTCTGTTTTCATGACTCTCATGGCATTGAGAACCGCAATGACAGTTACTCCGACATCCGCAAACACCGCTTCCCACATGCTGGCAACACCAAAAGCGCCAAGAACAAGGAAGACGCCTTTCACGCCCAGAGCAAAGATGATATTCTGCCAAACAATGCTGCGGGTTCTTTGGGCAATCTTAAGTGCGGTCACAATCCTCATGGGCTCATCGGTCATAAGAACCACATCGGATGCCTCTATAGCCGCATCAGAACCAAGAGATCCCATGGAGATGCCAATATCTGCCTGAGCCAGGACCGGCGCATCATTGATGCCATCTCCCACAAACACTATTTTTCTTGCTGTATTTTCTTTCAGCCTTTCGAAGACTGATACTTTATCTTGTGGGAGAAGCTCTGTGTACACTTCATCAATTCTAAGAGCAGTTGCGATTTCCTCCCCCACCTGCTTCAGATCTCCAGTGAGCATGACAGTTTTCCTGACACCCATTTGTTTCAGCACTTTGATGGTTTCCTGAGCACCCTTTTTAATGGTATCAGAGATCAGCAGTGCTCCAATGTACTGTCCACCTTGAGAGAGATACACTAGAGTTCCCCCAAAAGATAGTGGAGGCACGATGATTCCTTCTTTGTCCATAAGCCTTCTGTTGCCAGCAAATACTGTTTTCCCATCAAGTACAGCCTTGATGCCATGGCCGGCTATTTCCTCATACGAGGAGATTCGTTCTCTTTCCAGTTCTTTACCGTAGGCGGTTACTATAGAAAGAGAGATGGGATGACTGGAAAAGGACTCCACATGGGCCGCTGTTTCAAGAAGTGAAGCCTCAGAAAGATCTCCTTCAGGTAGAATCTTTGTTACTGTGAACTTACCTTCTGTAAGGGTTCCAGTCTTGTCAAAGACCACGGTCTCCACATCATTCAGCGCTTCCAGATAGTTCCCGCCTTTTATCAGCACACCTCTTCGGGAAGCACCTCCGATACCGCCAAAGAATCCCAAAGGAATAGAAACAACCAGTGCACAAGGACAGCTGATCACCAGAAACACCAGAGCTCTATAAGCCCACATGGAAAAGGGGTCTCCTAGAACCAGCGGTGGAATCACCGCCAGCAGCAGTGCGGAAACCACTACAAAAGGTGTATAGTATCTGGCAAACTTTGAGATGAAACTTTCCGTCGGCGCTTTTTTCCCAGAAGCATTCTCCACAAGCTCCAATATTTTAGAGACAGCAGAGGCTCCAAATTCCTTTGTCACTTCCACTTTTAGAAGACCATTCTGGTTGATGAACCCGCTGAGGATCTCGCTTCCTGACTCCACATCCCTTGGCATAGACTCACCAGTGAGTGCGGAGGTGTTCAGGGAAGAGGTTCCTTCTACCACCACGCCATCCAGAGGCACCTTCTCTCCAGGCTTCACCAGGATCACATCTCCAGGCTTCACCTCTTCCGGTGACACTTTCACTGCAGCACCATCTACAATAAGATTGGCATATTCCGGGCGGATGTCCATAAGTTCTGCAATGGATCTTCTTGACCTTTCCACCGCCATGGACTGAAACAGTTCTCCCACCTGGTAAAAGAGCATCACTGCAACGCCTTCTGCATACTCTCCAATGATAAAAGCACCGATCGTGGCAATAGCCATGAGAAAATTCTCATCAAAAACCTGCCCTCTCACAAGGTTTCTGACTGCACGAAGCACAATCTCACCACCCACCAGTACATAGGACAAGAGAAAGAGAAGAACCTTCAGGGTATCACTGACGGGCATCGCAACTGCAGCCAAAAGAAGAAATCCGCTGAGGACAATCATGGACAGGTCCTTCCCGTGAACACGGAGTATTTTCTGATACTCTCCTTCCACCTTTCTCTCTTCTTTTTCCGCCAAAATGAGCTTCGTATCTTTTTCAATGCTTTCTATGATTTCTGCCATCTTTTTTCTGTCCTCATGAGACAGCATCCCTTCTTTAGGCAGCACTCTCAGCTTTCTTGTGGCAAAATCAAGCGTAACAGACTGAACAGCTGGAAGCTTCGAAAGCTCCTGTTCCATTTTCATGGCACAGTTTGCACATCCAAGACCCTCCAGGAGGTAAATCTCCTCTTCTGTTTTACTCTTCCTTTTTTCCTTCACAACCACATCAGGCTCATGACGATGCACAATATGCTCCGCTTTTTTCAATAGCTCCTCATCTTCATGCGCACCATAGATGAGGGTAAGGGTTTTCGTGGCAAAATTCACCTCTGCTTTGACGCCCTCCAGAGTATTCATCTCGTTCTCTATTTTCAAAGAACAGTTTGCACAGTCCAGACCTTCCAAAATCAGTTCTTTCTTTTTCAGTTCCACTTCATTACACCCCACTTCCTTCTGATACATGTTCCATAGCCTGATCAAAAATGGTGCGTACATGATCGTCCGCCAGGCTGTAATAAACGATTTTTCCTTCTCTTCTGTTCTTCACAAGCTTTGCCTGTTTCAGCACACGAAGCTGATGGGAAATCGCAGATTGGGTCATATTCAAGGCATACGCCAGATCACAAGTGCACATTTCATGAGCATCCAGTGCCCATAGAATTCTCACCCTGGTAGAGTCCCCAAAAACCTTAAACAGTTCTGCAAGGTCATAAAGACCTTCCTCCGCCGGCATTTTATCGAGTACTATATTTAAGACATCTTCATGGATTACATCACAATCACATTTCTCAGCTCTCATGAAAGCACCTTCCCATTTCGTTTCATTTAACGATTGAATGATTGTTCAATCGTTAAATTGAGTATACGCTTCAGAAGATGCTCTGTCAATATCGAAGAGACTGTAGAAAGCTGGAAATCCTATGATATAATGACAGTAAGAATCAAAGCAATGGAGTGATCACCTTGGAAAAAGAAGGACGAGTTAAGGTACCGAGATACAAGCAAATTGCACTAGATATCGCTTCCAGAATCGCAAACGGGGAATTTCCGGAAGGCTCCAAAATTTTTGGCCGTTCCTCCATGGCCGGTGAATACAATGTCTCCCCTGAGACCATCCGCCGGGCGATCATCCTTCTGGAGGATATGGATGTGGTTCAAGCGACCTTAGGCAGCGGTGTTCAGATCCGTTCCAAAGAAAATGCCCACCGTTATATGGAGAGCAGTCAGAGCAAGGAAAGCATTTCTTCCTTAAGAGAAGAAGTCGTCTCCCTTCTGGAGCAGAAGAAAAATATTGAAAATGAGATCATGGAGATCATTGATAAAATCATTGATTATTCAGAGCGCTTGAAGAACACCAATCCTATGAATCCAGTGGAAATGGCACTTCAGGAAGATTCCCATCTCATTGGTAAAACCATCTCAGAAAGCAAATTCTTCCAGAAAACAGGAGCTACCATCATTGGTATACGACGGGACAAAGAGCTCATTCTCACACCAGGCCCTCAGCTGCAGTTCCATAAAAATGACAAGCTTCTTTTGGTCGGTTCTTCTGAAATCATTGAGATTGCTAAAAAATATCTGAAAAATGAAATATAGTCCATGAAAAATGCAGTTCAGAAAGCCTGAACTGCATTTTTCATTCCTATTTGTCGCTGCATTGCTTTTGATAAAATGTAGCAGCATCCCTGATTGCTTTTTCGGAATCCTTCATCATCCTGCTGTAGTGCAAGAATCCATGGAGAACTCCGTCATACTCCACATTTTCTGCCTTTAGACCATGCTCTTTCAGTATTTCATATAAAAGAGAGGAATCATCCGCTAAAGGGTCCAATGTGCAGGAGAGGATGAATGCAGGAGGGAGTCCATAGGTGAGATCACTCAAAAACAGGTTCCTTAATGGATGTTCCCGATCCTTCTCATCACAAAACAGTGTGCTGTAGGAATGAAGAGCGCTCAGTGTCAGTCCATCGTACTCATTTCCATAAAGCCTCATGGACCTGGAATCACTTAGTCCATAGCTGCCGTAAAAGAGAAGGAGTGACCGTATTGCATCGCTCTCCCCCCTGTCCCGAAGATAGACTGCCGTGGCTAGAGAAAGATATGCTCCTGCAGAGTCACCAGACAGTGATATATTCCCCGAATCTATTCCATATTCGATACCGTGGTCCTTGAGATGCTGGAGCACTGCCGCACATTCATGAATCTGCACTGGAAATTTCACTTCAGGCGCTAAGGAATAATCCATGCTGAGAACCACTGCTTTTGTCAGATGTGCCAGTCTTCTCTGTATACCATCATGGGTCTTCGGACTGCCCACTACAAAACCACCGCCATGAATGAATAAAATAGCCTTGTTAAGAGGTCGATTCACGGGATCGTATAATGTGCAGGAAATGCGTCTCCCTTCATAGTCCACAAAAATCTCTTCCACCCTCTCCATGACAGGTCCCCCTTCATTGAAGAAGCTTCTTGAAGCCTCATAGGCTTCCCGGTCTGTGAGATTCTCCTCTCCAGAACGGATTCTGTCTTTTCTTTGTCTCTCCTCAAAGTCTATGACCTTCTTCATCTCAGGAGAAACCCTGCTGAGAATGTTTGCTTTGTTTTTCTCCATGATCGCCCTACTTCAGAAGGCCTTTCTCCACAAGAAACGTCTTGGCTACATCCTTAGGCTCTGCACCTTCCGCATCCACCTGGAAATTCATGGCAATCATTTCCTCGTTGCTGATCTGACCTTCCAGCATCAGAAGCACCTCTTTCAGATTTGGTGCCGCCACTTCATACTCTTCAAAAAGACTCTCTCTATGGAAGAAAGCTGCATAGTACTGGGGGAAAAACTTCAGATCATCCGTGAGAATCCTAAGATTCGATTTCTGATTCAGTCCATCTGTAGAATATACCATGGTCACATCAATGTTCTCATTGTCAATGGCCGCATACTTCAGCCCGATGTCCAGTGACACACCATCTTCCCAGCTGATGCCATAGTGTTCATTGAAAGGATTGAATCTCATGGTACCTTCCTCATCAAAAAATTCATGCTCTGCACCAAAAACAAGTTCCTCTGAAAATGGCTTGAGATCGCTGATGGATGCAATCCCATTCTCCTCTGCAAATTCTTCCTTCACACCAAGGGCATAGGTATTTTCGAACCCGAACTTTGATGTCAGCGTAAGACCTCTGTCCTCTACCCCCTTTGCAATGGCAAAGTCGTATAAATCTTCTCCTTCGGGAACATCACTGGGATCATATCCCAGAAGCGTTGTGAGAAGAGTGCCATCATAGCTCACATAAAGATCCACTTCTTTGCCCACCATGGCATTTCCAGCTGCCACGGTATTCATGGAGTCATGAAACTTGACCTCAAGGTCTGTATTCTCCTCAATGAGCATTCCTGCCATTTCGGCGATGATATCAATCTCCGCAAACTGCCCACGTAGAATGGTGATGGATTTTCCATCCTCTTTCTGTCCACAACCCGCTAAAACTCCAAGGGTTAAAATCATGGCTGCTGCCACTGCTGTAATTTTCTTTTTCATATCCTTCTCCTTCTTTCTTCAATGATGCGTCAGGTCTATACGATTTCTTTTCCATTCAATGTATTGTCTTCCTCCAGAACTGTCTGGATTCTTCTGGCTTTGAGTCTTTTTTCCACATAACCCATACCAAAATCAAACACCACAGCCATAACCATCAGTGCCAATGTAGCTTCCAGAAGAGTATCCATATCCTGGATGAGAATGGCTCTGTTGATGACTGAGCCTAGTCCTCCACCGCCAACCACCGCACCGAATACAGCTGTACCAATGGACGTCACGATGGCAATTCTAATTCCTGTGAAAATCATTGGAAATGCCAGTTGAAGCTCCACACTGATGATTTTCTGACCCTTTGTCATCCCCATGCCCGTGGCTGCCTCTTTGATGGCAGGGTCTACACTGGTGAGCCCCACATAGGTGTTTCTCACCACTGGCAGAAGAGAATACAGGACAATTCCAATGATGACGGTGGTGCTGGAAGACCCCGCAACAATGCTGAGCACTCCCAAAAGCGCCAGCACAGGAATGGTCTGAAGTATATCCACGGTCCACAGGACGACAGGTCTCATTGGTTTATACAGATAAGCGAGAATCCCAAGTACAAGTCCAGAAATGATGGTGAAGCCTGCGGCCATCCCCACCAGATACAGGTGCTGAAGCACTCTTTCCATAGTCATTAATACCGACCTCCTTTCAGTCCCCTAGGCGTTACCTTAGCCTGAATGAGGTCAATGAGAAATCCCAGTAAAATCGCCAGCACCGCTGCGGGAATAGCTCCCCCGATGATGAGGGTATTGTTGTTTGTATCGATCCCTCTATAAATAAACTCTCCGAGTCCACCAAGGCCAATCATGGCCGCAAGAACTGCCCAGGAAACAGTATAGATGGTGGACATTCTAAGACCGCTGAAAATGGACGGCATTGCCAGAGGGAGCTCCAATTTGAAAAGGATCTGCCAATTGCTCATACCGCAACCTCTTGCTGCTTCGATGAGCCCTTTATCCACACTGAGAATTCCCGTATAAGTGTTCTTCAGAATGGGAAAAAGAGCATAGATGGAAAGGGCTATGATCACCGTGGCGGGCTGAATTCCGATTCTGATAAACAGCACACCAATGAAAACCAGACCAGGAATGGTCTGAAAAATACTCACCATAGGGATGATGACTCTGGAAATCTTCGGCACCCTGGAAAGAAGTATGCCAAGGATCAGCGCCACTACAAATCCGATGCCTACAGACACAAAGACATACTGCAGGTGCACAACAATCGCTTCCAGAAGTTTTTCTCCATAGCGTTCTAAAAAAACTGCCATCAGCTTTCTTCACCTCCCCATATGACACTGGCCAAGGCCTTTGTCATACTGGTTCTTGTGATGATTCCTGCCACAGTGGAATCTCTATTCAGTACCACGATGTAGTTGTACTTGGATGCAATAAGCAGCTCGAAAGCCTCCTTGGCATTGGTGGATGTGCGTACAGAGGGAACCTTCGGATCCACCAGGTGTTTTATGCTCTGCCCTGGTTTACCCTCTTTGGCCAGTTTCTCTATGGTCACAACCCCGCGGTACTTGTTGTCCTCCTCCCCGATGACCACTGCAGAATCCAGCTCCCTCTGCTTCATCAGTTCCACAGACTCCAGCATCTTCTTCTCTTCGCTGACGGTGAGGACTCTCCTTTTCATGACATCCTTACAAGTGAGATCGTCTCCAGAAACAGTGTAGGAAAGTTTGCCCATGAAGTTTGCAATCATTGGATCAGCTGGATTACGGAGCATTTCTTCAGGACTTGCAGCCTGCAGAATTTTCCCATCTTTCATAAAGACAATTTTATCTGCAAGCTTCACGGCTTCATCCATATCATGGGTGACAAAAATGATGGTCTTTTTCAGTTTCTTCTGAAGCACCTTCAGCTCATCCTGAAGATTCTCACGGGTCATGGGATCCAGAGCACCAAAGGGCTCATCCATGAGAATCACCGGCGGCTCTGCAGCAAGAGCCCGGAGAACCCCGATTCTCTGCTGCTGGCCTCCACTCAGTTCATTAGGATACTTATTGATATTCTCCCGGTAAGGCATCCCCACCATTTCAAGAAGCTCCTTGGCTCTACGGTTTCTTTTCTCTTTGCTCCATTTAAGAAGCTTTGGTACCACTGTAATATTCTCTCCAATGGTCATATTGGGAAAAAGTGCAATCTGCTGAATCACATATCCAATATTTCTTCTCATCTCCACAGCATCCATCTCGTTGATGTTTTTGCCATCCAGATAAATACTGCCGCTGTTCATTTTAATGAGCCGGTTGATCATTTTCAGAGACGTTGTTTTCCCGCATCCCGACGGACCGATAAAAACCACAAACTCTCCTTCATTAATGGTGAGATTGAGATTATCCACCACAGTAACATCACTATATTTTTTTGTTACATTTTCATAAATTATCAAAGTGACACCTCCACGCATTATTATTTAATAAATCCATATTCATTATAGTACGATAATCACCATGATGCAACCTCATCAAACTTTTGGAGTTGTCACTTAGGGGAGCCAAAGAAAAAAAGACAGAACTCGCATCCAGAATCTGTCTCTTTTCTTAACCATTATTCTATGATATTTTATTCTCTTTTTGCTTCCATGGCTTTCTGAAACTTCCTGATTTTACGAAAAGCCAGATCATAGACGCTTCCAGGGAGAAACTCACCATTTTGATACCCGGCAGGGCGGCCCATGAGGATCTCCACCCCTTCATGGATATGTTTCACAGCATAGATGCTGAACAGGCCTTTATACACTGCTTCTATGACCTCCTCCTTCAGCATCAGATGGCTGATGTTCTGTGCTGGAATCAGGACTCCCTCCTCTCCTGTAAGCCCTCTTGCCTTACAGATGTCAAAAAATCCTTCAATCTTTTCTGTCACACCACCGATGGGCTGAATTTCACCCTTCTGGTCCACAGATCCTGTCACCGCAATGGATTGACGGATTGGAACACCAGAAAGACTGGATAAGATGGCATACAGCTCCGTGCTGGAGGCGCTGTCTCCTTCTACGCCACCATAGGACTGTTCAAAAGTCACTTGTGCTGTAAGACTGAGGGGTGTATCCTGAGCAAAAAGCCCACCAAGATACCCGGATAAAGTCAATACGCCTTTGGTATGGATCTTACCGCTCATTCTGGTCTCCCTTTCAATATTGATGACCCCTGCATCCCCCACATAGGTTCTTGCGGTGATTCTTGATGGCATACCAAAGCTGTATCCACCTGTGCTCAGCACAGATAGGCCATTGATTTGCCCGATCTCTTCACCTTCTGTTTTTATATGGATCACATCTTTTAGAATCTCTTCTTTCATGCGGTCTTCAAAGAGGTTCTCTCGATGCCTCCTTTCTTTCAGTGCCTCCAGAACATGTTTCTCCTCTACCCTGTCAGTGCCATCTATTCTCGCTGCGGCTTCCGATTCATAAATCACTTCCGTCACTTTATTGAACCTGGTGGTCAGTTTGCTCTGATCTCCTGCAATTCTGCTTCCGTACTCCACAATGTTGTCCATAGCTTCTACACTGAAGGGACTGAGCCCCTCTCTCCTACAGAGCTCTTCCACAAAGGCAGCGTATTTCAGCACATTCTCTGTTGTTCTTTTCATCTCCAGATCAAAATCCACCCGTACTTTAAATAATCTTTCCAGGTCCTCATCCATCTGATACAGAAAATGATACAGTTCTGGATCGCAGATGATGATGACCTTCAGCTTCAGTGGAACAGGTTCCGGTCGAAGGGTTCCAGAAGGAATCAGCCTGTACTCTTCACCAATATTCTCCACCACCGCCTGGTCATGTTTCAGTGCTTTTTTCAGTGGCTCCCAGACATTGGGATCTCTTAGAATATCTCTCATCTGAAGTATAAGAAATCCACCATTGGCTCTATGTATAGAACCAGGCCGAAGCATCGTGAAATCTGTCTCCACGGAAAGCATATGGGACGTATACTCCAGTTTTCCGAAAAGATGGTAATAGGTTGGATGGCTTTCGTATACCACCGGCGCTCCTTTGCAGTCTTCATTATCCACAAAAACATGTACCTGGTATTTGAGAAGCGGATTCTTTTCCGGGGCTGAAAACATGTTCTGGGGCTTTTCTTCTTCTTTCTGCCGCGGTCCACGGAAGGAAGCATAATTCTTCCCAAGATCCTCTGTGAGGTCAAGGAGATGGTTTTCTATCTTCTCATATCCGCGGTATCTTTCCTGAAGCCTGGCAATTTTGGGCCGAACGGCTTCCAGCACATAGGTTTCCTCGATTTTTCTCAGATATTCTCTGGCATCATCCTCCAGACGCTGACTTTCCTTGAGCGTATCATCCAGTGCTTTGGTCAGCTTTCTGCCTTTCTCATCGAGATTCTTTCTGTCCTCTGGACTGAGTTTTTCAAAACTTTCCGGTGCCATCTGCTTCCCGTCTTTCAGTGGAATGAATACAAATCTTGGTGGCACAGGCTTCATGAGGAATCCTTCATTTTCAGCGTCTCTTTTCATCCCGTCATACAGTGCATCCAGTTTCTCCTGAAGCTTCAGAACAATCTCATCTCTTCTCTTCTCATAAGCTCCATCTTCAAAAACCTTAGGAATAATGCTTTTCAAATCTTCTATGAACTCCTCCATCTCTCTTTGGAACTTCTTTCCTTCGCCCATGGGAAGCTCTACAATGATGGGTCTATCTTCCGCTCTGAAGTTGTGAATGTAGCAGTAGTCCAGAGGCTTCTCCTTCTTTTTCTTGGAAAACTCTTTGACAATGGCTTCTGTATAGGAGGTTCTACCGGTTCCCGGTGGACCCACCACAAAAATATGATACCCTTTCGCTTCCATGTGAAGCCCAAACTCCATGGCTCTGGTGGCTCGTTCCTGCCCGATGACGCCCTTGGTCATTGGCAGCGTCTTCCTGTTTGATATGAGCTGAAGCTCCTCCAAGGAGCAGCGCCTTGTGAGTTTTTCCACTGGTACTTTGTACTGATCCATCTTCTTTTCTCCTCTCATAATGAAGCAATTGAAAACACCCCAAAAGAATCTCTCCTTTAGGGTGCATCATTGTTGTTTCTCTTTCTTCTGTCTCCCAAAAGAGATGATTGCAAGAAAGTATCGATTGAATATTATAACCAGTTTCTTTTTCTGAAGAACTCTTCTCTTGTCATGGAGTAGCAGACATCATCCACCACTTCACCGGTAGGAAGCACAGAGCACTTTCTTATGATGCCCTCATATACCAGTCCTGCTTTTTTCAGCACCTTTCCAGATTTCTCGTTGAAGGGATAATGATAGGCAGACACAAGATCCATCCCCAGTGTGAGGAAAATATAGTCAAGAAGACCTTCCACCGCCTCAGACATGAGACCTTTTCCCCAGTATGGGCTGGAGAGCACATACCCAATCATAACGCCGCCTTTATACTCTCTCTTTCTGTCTTCATGGCATCCTAAGGAGCCGATGACTTTTCCGCTGCTTTTCAGTGTCATAGCAAAAATATCCTCGCTGCTGACAAAGCTCTTTAGGATCTCCAGTGACTCTTCTTTGGATTCATGGGGCTTCCATCCTGCAGGAGGTCCCACCAGGGGATCCTTCGCATATTCATAAAAGTCTTCCAGATCTTCCTGCGTAAACCTTCGTAAACACAATCTCTCCGTCTCAATCATTTTGCTTCACTTCCTACTTCTGTCTTAATTTCATCATATCATATGGCGACGCAAAAAAAACAGCCGATTATGATACTGGATGGATTTTCAGGCATATGCGTCAAACTCTCATTTTAGATAAACTGCCCCCAGGCAAGAAAACAAAGTACACACACCTTTCTTCTCTAAAATCCGTCTTCTCCAACCAAAGATACAAAACGTACCCATTCTAGGGCTTCCACATGAAGGTATCCTTCCTTATCTTTCTCCACTAGAAAGAGCCTCTGAAGTGCTTCTTCTCCCACAGGGATCACCATTTTACCGCCTGGTGCCAGCTGACTTGCCAGAGCTTTCGGCAGTCTTACCGCTGCTGCAGTCACTATGATCCGGTCAAAGGGTGCTTCTTCCTTCCAGCCATAGGTGCCGTCTCCAATCTTATAGTGTATGTTTTTGAATCCAAGTCCATCCAGTCTCTTTTGCGCTTTATGAGACAACTCCTCAATCCGTTCCACTGTATACACTTCTTTGGCGAACTGAGCAAGGAACGCTATCTGATACCCTGAGCCTGTACCGATCTCAAGAACCTTATGGCTTTTCTCAAGATCCAGCAGCTCTGTCATTTTCAGTACCAGAGTCGGCTGTGAAATCGTCTGTCCAAATCCGATGGGAAGCGGATGGTCCAAAACTGCTTCCTTATGCTGGGATTCATCCAGAAAATATGCGCGGTCTAAAAAGTGAAAATACTTCTTTAGGGCTTCCTTATCCATAGTAAACACCTTCCTATTACCCCGAAGATACTACAATAACAGTGAAACAGCAACAAAAAAAGAAGATAACGCTGTATCTTCCTCTCCTGTTCATTATCACTTGTGTCTAGCGGCACCCGCCCTGGCCATGACAGCCATGTTCTCCACTGCCATGATCATGAGAATGATCATGATGTCCTTTACAAGCTTCTCCCCGGGACTGAAGGGTTCCAAGAAGATATTCGTTTACCGCATCAGCCGGTGCGCCTTCTGCTCCCCGTACTACTTCGATGCCTCCAGCTTCAAGCTTTTGCATCGCTCCTTCTCCAAGTCCACCCGTGATGAGCACCCCTACTTTCTCCTTGATGAGAAGCTGAGGCAGTGAACCTTTTCCATGACCTGGACTGTGAATGGTTTTTGTCTCCTGGAAGGAATCCTTTGTTCCTTCAAACACCTTAAACACTTCACTGTGTCCAAAGTGCATCGAAATTTCCTCTCCCATACAAGCAACCGCAATTTTCATACAAGGACCTCCTGAAAAATTATTTTTTCGGACAGTCACAAGGAGGCTGATCTTCTCTCTGGCAGCAGGTTCTTCGCTTCCCCATTCTGAAGCTGCATCTTCTTTCATTCTCTTCAGAAATCTTCACTTCTCCTCCCTCAATCCGAAGCCTGACTCCGAAAACAAGAAGTTCTGAAAGCTTCTTTCTGGCACTGCTGTATATGCTTTGTACTGTAGTTCTGGCGACGCCCATGATCTTTGCACATTCTTCCTGAGTCATCCCTTCATAATCCATAAGTCTGATGGTTTCATATTCATCCAGTGTCATGATGACCACATCTTCCACTGTCCCCTCCTCCTGGATGGGACCAAACTCTTTCAGATCAGGCACACAGCATACATTTCTCCATTTCATTGGTCTTGGCATTGACTTTCTCCTCTCCCTGGACCTCACGAGTCCATTTTACTCCATTTATGACATATGTCAATAATTATTTTATTCTTAAATCAGCATCTGGTTACGGTCATTATAAAGGGTTCTGTATCCGAAATAAAGCGCTGAAAACACCGTCAGACACACCACCGTCGTGATGGCAATCATGATGGCAATCTGATAAAGAATCGCCGTCATAGGCAGTGTTCCCGAAAGAATCTGTCCCGTCATCATCCCCGGAAGTGATATGATGCCCATGCCCAGCATAGAGTTCAGTGTAGGCAAAAGCGCAGTTTCCAGCGCACTGTTCACAAAGGGGAGAAGAATCTTCCTCGGTGTTACCCCTACATAAAGCAGAGATTCTATCCGGCTTCTCTGGGCAGAAAGATTCTCATTGAAGGATTTCAATGCCAGGGTCAGACCTGTCATGGCATTACCAAAAATCATGCCACTGAGAGGAATGGTATATTGTGGATTGAAAAAATCCATTCTCACCACAGCCACCACAAAGAAGAACACCACAGCTGTACCTGCCCCGGATAAAGACAAGGCAATGGCAGTTTTAAACCTTTTATTGAGATGCCTGTTCTTTCCAAGAACACGTAAGGTGGCAAAGGTCGTCATGGCCAGGATATAAGCCACCGTGAACAGCGGATGCGGATTCTTCAGAATATACGTAAGAACAAGCCCCGCAAGAACCAGCTGAACTGTCATTCGCACACTGGCCCAAATAAGCAGTTTTGTTTTCTGAATCTTGGCTTTCTTCATGATGGCCAGAACCACAAGTAAAAGCACATATATCAGGGCAAACTGCCCTAAGGTCATTTCTACTATGCCCATATCTACGCCTCCTCTCTCGTGATGCTGATAAGATGATCTGAGAATTCTTCAGCCAAGGCATCATCATGGCTTACTACAATCATCGTCATCTCTTTTTCTGCAGCGAATTCTTTCAGCTTCTTTAATAAGGTTCTGGCTGTCTCAAGATCCAGTGCGGAAGTAGGCTCGTCCAGTAGAAGCACCTTGGGAAGGAAAGAAAGGCAGATGGCGATATAGACTCTTTGACGTTCTCCTCCGGATAGCGATACACAGGATTTGAGAAGTCCAAAATCTGCTTCACATAACCTTAAATAGCGAAGCATGGTTTCTTCATCTGGTGACGGAAGATCCCGATAACTGTAATAAAGCCTGAAATTCTCTTCTATGGACTCATCAAAGAGATACACGCTCTGTCCGATGAGAATCACTTCTTTTCTCAGCTCCACCGTATCAAAGCTCTCCAGCTCTTTTCCCTCATAATAGATGGAGCCGCTGCTTGGACTGGCACTGGCGTTAAGAAGCTTTAAAAGGCTGCTCTTGCCTGCACCGCTGGGTCCTTTGATAAAAGTCATGCCTGTTCTTGGGATGGCAATGTCTTTATAGGACAGCATATTTAAAAAACGAAGATTTTCTGTTTTGAAGATTTCTTTCATCTTACTCTCCTTTGTATACTTCTTGTTGGATAGTCTCATTATACCAAAAGAATCAGGCCGTGTGCTCCTTGAGGGAGCTGCCCGATTCTTTTAAACCTATATATAGTTCTGTTTGGTTCTTTGTATCTGTCCCCAGGAAGTTCTTTTTCTCTTATAGCCAATGAACGCCGTAGCTCTGACAAAAGAAAGCACATAGCGGTAAAGCGCCGTTTCCAGCGTAACCATGAAGAGTGCCTTGATGATATCAGAGAAGTGAAGCTTTATCCCCTGACTGTATACTCTTTGGAAAAAAGCTGTAATAGAGAGCAGGACATTATACACCGTATAAATAATGAAAAGTCTGATCATAAAGGGCACAAAGAGGAGATTCAGCTGCCAGGCTAGGACAATATTGATGAGGCCAATGATCTCGATAAACGGTGAAAGAAGTTCAAACAGAACATAATAAAGATAGGAGAACATTCTGGGGAATCCAGCCTTAAATGGATTCATCATAGCTCTGTACTGCCACAGAGACTGGAAAAGACCGAGATACCACCGCTTCCTCTGCTTGATGATATCTTTCAACGAAGAAGGTGACTGACTCCAGCAGATGGCTCTTGGCTCATAGGCAATCCTGCATTTCTTCTGATTGTTGATACAGAAATTATTGATTTTCATCACAAGCTCCATATCCTCTCCCAAGGTATCTGTGCTGTAGCCCCCCACCGCAATGAGCACTTCTTTTTTAAACAGCCCGAAGGCACCGGATATGATGAGATTCGCATTGAACTGATCCAGGAAAATCCTGGAAGCAAGGAATGAGCGGTCATACTCCACCACCTGCATCCCCACAATGGGATTCCATGGCACATGGTAATCGATGACTTTTCCTTTATCCATGAGGACAGTTTGCGCAATTCTGATCATTCCGCCCACGGCAACAATACGTTCATCTCTTAGGATCGGCTGGATGATTTTCTCCAGTGAATCCCTTTGCAAAAGTGAATCCGCATCAATAGAGACCACATAGGGATACCGGGAAAGATTCGCAGCAGCATTGAGCGCGTCTCCCTTTCCCCCATTCTCTTTGATGACAAGGGTGATCTGGATATTGTTATAGGTTGTTTCATAAACCTCCAGCACCTTCTTGCACGGAATGCGCATCTGGATGGGACGCCTGGTTCTCTTCATCTGAAAAGCTTGGATGAGCGTCTCTGATGTTTTATCTTTAGATCCATCATCCACAATGACCAGCTCGTAAAGCTTATACTCAAGATTCAAAAGACTGCTGACACTGTCCACGATGGTGATTTCCTCATTGTAGGCTGGAACCAGCAGGGAGATGGGAACGTAGTAGCCATGTTTCAGTTCATTTCTATACCGGATCATCCGATCTTGTGTATACAGCTGAATAGCGCCGAATAAAACGGTGATGATCAGATATGTCGTATAGATCAGCATATAGATGAGAAAAAAATACCCAATGGTCTGCACCAGATTTTCCAGAAAAAGCATTTATCTCCCCCTCCTTTCACTGATCCGATAAAGCAGTATGTCTTTTGCATACTTGTCGTCATCCAGAAAGATTTCCTTCAAATCCACCAGGTTCACCTTCAGTTCAATGAGAGACTCGCTGACATTGAATCTCACATACCAGTTGGGATCATGTAGGGCTTCTTTCAGCACTTCTACTGTTTCTTTTGCCGTATAGCTGCCTAGGGTTCTTGCCGAAACCACGCGAAGCTGATAAAGATTTTCTCTATTCAGCAGGTAATCATACAGAAACGGTCTGGCCTTTTCGTAAGGATACTTTTTAAGATACCGCAGTGCAGCCAAACGGATTTCGAGATTTTTTGACTCATCCACTGCACACTGGAGCATCTCTTCCTGATACCGGTCGCTGGTGAGAGATATGAACTGAATGATCCCCTGCTGAATGAAATCACTGAAGGTATCTCTTCTCTCACATAATGCCTTTGCCAAACTTTCCCGGTCTCCGGTAAAAAGAACCAGACCATCACCAAGAAGCTTTGGATGGTGAAACCAGTTTTCTTCCGTGAGAATGGAGAAAAAACGAAGTACCCACTCCTCATGGCCGCAGCTGTAGATTGCCTTCAGCACACTTTCTCTGACATAAACCGTAGATGGCTTCAGATACTCTAAAAATACATAGAGTAGTTTTTCTTGTGACCACTGTCCCTTGTTGAAGGCAGAGAAGAACTGACAAAAATACGACTTTTCCATGACACCTTTGGTTCCATAATGCATCGCAAGTTTTACGATAGAATCCTCAATATCATGAAGAAACATCCTGAAAGCCTCCTCCTTGCTATTGAAGCTTTCCAGTGCCAGATGAAAATTCATGAGATTGCCCGGCTTTTTCAGGTCTCTTTCCATCCGTTTTCTGAAACTACTATCCGTTGTACCTATTTTACTCTGCCTCTGAATCTGCTGTGAAACGAGAACTTTCCACTTATTCTCCAATCTTCGGTTTACAAACTTACGATAATAATTATAAAAAATATAAAACACGGTATAGGAGAGTATGAGCATACAGATGAAAAAATAACTATAAAGAATCACATTGACGATCATCTGCTCCCCTCCCAATAAGACTTCAGAATGCCATAGGACTCTTTCAGTCTGAAATTGACCTCTGCACTTCTCTGAAGAGGTGAGAGCTGGATGGTATCCATCTGAATCTCCTCATTTAAAGAGCCAATACCGATATTGAACTTTCTTATTTTTAGTGGCTCAACGCCGAAATTGTCATAATAGTCCTCATGGATCATTCCATCTAAGGGGTTATAAAAATTAAGAAGTCCATAGGGAATGCGGATCTCCACGCTCTCTTCTCCAAAGTAGAAATCTGAGGTGGACACGTAATCCTTTGCATCTGGGTCCCCCTGACCATAGGTGAATGCGCCAACTGTGAAGCTTGTGTAATAACTCAGCGGACGTTCGTTAAGAAGATCAATCTCCTCTTCGGTATATCTTCGGACCATCTGGATGGGCACCATTTTACTGCTGTCCTTACGGGGCTTCAGCACATAAGGGTTGACAGATTTCAGCCTTTCCAGAAACTGAGGACGTATGCTGCTGTAGCGTTCCTGAACAAGGAGTTCTGTGTTCTCCTTGCCATCTAGAACCAGAAGAAAATCAGCCCCCTGATCAAATGTCATACCATATCCTGCAGGGCTCTTCGTGCCCACATCTTCGAGGAAATCAAACCCGATGACCATCTTCTCCTTCTCAAAGGATTTTCCTTCCATGAACAAGTACAGGTAATTATAGTCTCGGGTCACCGCGTAGCGGAACCCCTCTTTTTCAATGAAATCAATGTCTTCGAAGTCTTCTTTCTTGCCATCCACCCTCATAAGGGTTTCTCCGCGGTAGGGTTCAAAAACAGCAAGCCCATAGTGCTCTGTTTCTGTCAGGCTGTTCTGCCAGAGACTTTCCATCTGAGCATCCAAGCCATAAGCCGTATTCCAGGTTCTTAGATACCAGGTGTCCTGCCAGGAGTGGAGCACAGCATGGTCTATCCCTGAAGACCGAAACCTTTCAAGAAGAGCAACGATCTCTTCCCCTTGGAGTCTTTCCGTGACTCCTTCAGGATGATCCACGGTGTTTCTAGCGCTGGATACATTAAAGTTTACAATCATCAGGGGTTTTTCATGATGATTCTTCAGAAGACTCAAATAGCTCTTTACATCTCCGCTTTGAAGAAGAGCCCGGTTCATCTCGTTATTTGCCAAGTGCTGCAGTCTTGTATCGGAGACTCCATCATACTGGTAGGCTGCAAAGAGTCCTGCTTCATTCCGGGACGTGGCATTAAGATGCTCTATATTCAGTCTGTTGTATTTTCCAATGAGCTCTGCAAAGGACTCCTCGTAGACAAAAGGGTCATAGATTGAGGAACTCACAAAGCTTATTGGCCTTTGATTCCCATATTTTCTGGTTTCATAGCCCATCATATCGTCCATGATTTTCGCCAGCAGTGCCTCAAAGGCATTGGCTCCATCTGTTTTGATATAAGTACCTGTAAACTCATCCGGATTGCCTTCATTTTCGTTGGTGTAGGCCATAAGATCAAGATTCCATTCATCTCCGACCAAAAATCCAAGTACCCAGGGAGAAACATCTTTCATAAAAAGACCATTTCCTGTTCGTGTGTCATTTAGGGCAATCTTTCTTCCATGAATGACATCCACCGCTTTTCTGCCATCCCGTTTCAGACGATCCAGAAATTCTGGGTGATATCCATCTTTATCCCAAAGTGCATCACTCTCAGAGGGTCTGATTCCCTGTAGAAGATAAAGAGGCTCTTCGCTGTTTGTATTGAACTCATAGAGCGCATCATAAAAAGCCTGGTGATATACTGTATTCACTTTTATTGTATTGGCTCCAAGTCTTTGAATATCCTCAAACCAATCCATAAAGGTCTCTTTTTTAGTGGAAAAGTCCAGTGCATTGTGGAAGGCTTCTGCCTGCCCCACATGGATTCCTTTTACGTGGATCGGTTCGTAAGTGCCATGATTCTCCACATAATAAAGACCATCCGCTGCTTTAAAGGGTACAGAAACCCTCTCGGTTTCATTAAAAGATATAAAAAGCCCCTGCATAAAGTACAGATAAAGAAAACCAGCTGTCATAAGTAAAACAACAAGTACTGAAAATAAAAACTTCTTCAACCGGTTCCCTCCTAACGTATCATTTCAAAAGCATTTCGCGATGGATGACTGTATTGTTTCAAAGTCACCATATGTTCATCCAGCCATCTGCCACGCTCCAGAAGATATTCTTTCATTTGCGCCACAGCATCCTCGTGACTTGTGACATTTCTTTCCAATCGCTCCAGATATTCATAGACATTATAGTTTGACAGATCATAGATACTGCCCCATCTTTCATCATTTCTCTCCACTGCTGTGCCAAGATAATCCACTGTTTCATCGATGAGACCCACCAGTCTTTCTTCCTTCAGCACCGTTTCTCTTAAGTACTCATATCGTTTGAGGAGCCCTTCCACAAAATCTTCATCTTTTAATAGGGTCTCAAAAAACATGGCCCCCGTTAAAGAGAAGCCATGGACAGGATGGGAGATCTCCTGATAATTATCCAGTGAGTTGTTGAAATCCCAAACAACTGGTGTTAAAAGTCCTCTGACATCTTTATAGAGAAATGTGGAGTAGAATCCGGCATCGACATTTCTGAACAGTTCATTGATGATAAAATAATCCTGGAATGCCTGAATGTCAAAAACCTTGGCTATCTCCTCTGTAGAATCCTCTAAAGGCCGTTCATAGAGGAACTTACTGATATTTGAAAAGTCCTGCTCCACATATCGGATCCGGTCCTCTGTAAACTGATTGACCCCTGGATAGACCACTTCAAATCCTTTTCCTTGGGTCCGGAGAGTATAGGTCAAAAAGTCACGAAGCGTAAAATCCGGTTTCATTTTGAGAGGCCTGTCCATCTCCAGAATATAGCTGGTCAGTCTGCTGTTTCTTGACGGTGTGGAAATCTCCACACGCCCCTCTCCCTTGGTGATGGTTTCCATAAGAAGATATACTCCTTCATAGGAGCCATCCACAAAGAGCTCCACATAACGGACATCCGGCGCGAAGGACATGATTTCCCCTGAAAGATTCATAGCCAGGTAATTTCTCAAAAGGCTTCTGTCCAAATAAGGTCCATGAAGAACCCACTCGTCATGTGTATCCATGCCCAGAAGCGGTTCCTTTCTTTCTTCATCCTTCTCATTGACAAGACGGACAGCATAGGATTTTTTCGAAAAATATCTGGACGAGTTTCCTCTGTAGCGGACTCTGGAAAGAAGATCTAAAGGCTCACTTTCCTCTGCTGTATAAATCTTCATTTCCGTTACGATGGAGTTCTCTCCATTAGGCGCCAGTTCATAGACATTCTCCTGATTCTCCACTGGTATCCCTGGGATCTTCTGTCCATCTGTAGTGATCGAAATAACAGGAAGGTGCGTGGTGATCCCTTCTGCTGTATAACTTATTTCACTCTCACTGGTCTCATGCTGATAACTCCTTGCATGAAAGGCGTATTCTTCCACTGTAAACACCCCAAGTGCCATCAGCGCTACAGCAACGATCATCAGAACATAAATAACTCTATATCTCATACGTCATCAGCTGATTTCATCATTCTGAGTGATGATGTTCACATAATCCACTTCACCAATCTCATAAATCCGTTCCGAAATGGTTTTGTTGTTTTTTGTGGAAGTCTGATATACTTTTCTGCTCAATTCATAAATCAGTTCTATACTGTCTTGGGTGGTGTTCTTAACTCTTAAAAATGCTTTATGCTGAAAATAGGTGTATACTGCACTTTCAATCTCTAATTCCTTTACCCGATTGCCCCGGATGATGAGAAGAATTCGATTCTCATTTTTCACTCTGCCAAGGAAGAGAAGCACAACGAAAACCACTGCACTGCCAAAGCTCGCCACCAGATAATCCCCTGCACCCGTACTGATACCAATGATGATGGCCCAGAAAATATAGGTGGTATCCCTGGAGTCTTTGATGGCTGTTCTGAATCTTACGATGGAAAGGGCACCAACCATACCCAAGGACAGTGCGATATTATTGCCAATGACGGTCATTACCGTAGACGTTAAAATCGTCAGTGTTACTAAAGATACATTGATTTTTTTGCTGTACGCTGTTCCCACATGGGTATACCAATAGGAAACATACACTGCTAAAGATAAGAACGTGGCAAAAGAAATGTTTGTCATGATGTCTCTCACAGTCAGAGAACCAGACTGTTCAACCATTTGTAGTAGAATTTCCCTCAAAATCTGCACCTCACTTAAAATAAATAATGTTTGCTGACAACTCGGCTTAAACTGTATTTTCCTACGGAAAGCTCCTGTTTTTCTACACCATCGAGAAAATCCTTAATATATCCGAGAAGAAATCCGTTGTATTTTACTTCCAGAATCACCAGATACGGATCCAGAATGGGATTTTCATTGAAGTGTTCGGAAAAAATATCATAATTGCTTTCTGTCCCCCGGATGTGGTGATCGAAGGTGATTCGGATCTTATTCTCTTTCGCCATAAAGGCTTTTCTTTCATAGGTCACCACAGATTTCGGTCTGTAAGCATGCATACTCATGATGCTGTAGCACTCCAGGGCAAAAGGAGTCTGATACTTCAAAAGAACACCGAAGTCCCCTGAAATGAGTTTCCTGCAGTCTTCAACCGGTAATCTCATCGAAGACTTCTTCTGTCTTTCTCCTTGTTTCTTTTTCATTTCCAGAAGACCAAAGTCTGGGGATGTCTGATAAGTTCTTAATCTTATTTTTCTTCTCACTTCAATCCCATCTTCTTTTTCATGGAAATCCCGGTCGTCGATGGAGTCAAAATAAAGAGACCGTATGGTATAGCCTTCCCCTTCACTGTTTTGATCCCGAATCATCATCTTATCCAGGTAGTGGGAGAGCTCATAGTATTGCCTCTGCTCAATGAGGTATTTCTTCTCCACCCGATACACTTCATTCACCCGAAAGCACCTCCTTCAATGCGTTATATTCATGATAAGCCATGGACACAGTCTGATTTCCATAATGTGCCTGAAGCTTTAAAAAATTCTGTTCCACCTTTGCAAGTCCAAGTCCATGATAGGTGTTCCTTTCCGTAAGGCCATATGTCCCAGGGGCCTGCAGCTCATAAATCGTCATGATCTCTTTCTCGTATTTACGGGCCAGCTCTGCTTCAAAAGACATGTGCTCGATTTCTTTATCCCGGTAATAGTTCATCACAAGCATAAAATCAGAAGCCTTTACAATCTTATCCAGTTCATCCTGAAGATCCCAGTGGTCATAAAAATAAGGGATGCATACTCCAAACCTCAGGTTGAGCTCCTTTGCCTTCTCATAAGCCGCCTCTAGTCCGAGGATGAAGGACTCCATGATCTCCTCTTCATTGCCTTTAAACTCATCCAGAAGATAAGGCTCCACATCCATAATGACTCCGCGAACTCTCTCACTCTCGGTCACGCTATCATTCAAGGCTGAAATTCGGTTCACCCTTTCTATCATGCTGCTTCCATTTTTATCCAAAGCCCACTCAGGACTGCCCGTTAGTGCATAGACAGTAATATTTTCAGCAGCGGCTTCTTCTAGAAATGCAATGCTATTCTTATCATTATCGGCTGAAAAGCTTTGAAATAAAGTATTGAGATCTGCTTTTTTCATGGTTTCCAAGAGAGTTTTGTCTTCTACAGCCGATGAGGACCAGGAAAATAAAGCCCTGGTACTTTGAACTTCAGGGACTGGTTTCTTATCCTCAGAAAACCATACTGCAGCTGCAATGCAAGCTACAGTTGCAAGAGCCAGTAAAACAGCAGCCAAGATTTTTTTCTTCATTCTTACCGCCCCACTTTCTGCATAAAGATAGCCAGTAAACCATCCGGAAACGAAAACTGTTTACTGGCTTAATTATATTCTAAAGGAAAATTCTCACAATTACACTAGTATATGAAATACATTTATCGAGTACTGAATTTATTCTTCTTCAGGTAAGATTCCCTTCAGTGTATTCTCAATTTCCTCATCCATTTCAGCATCATAGGCTTCCACTTTAGGCATCCTTCTCTTATCTCTGTAAATCACTGGTGATGTCGCAAAAAACACCTCTTCCTCAAAAGCTGTCCTTTCCATGAGCAGAAGCTCTTTTGCGATGGTTGTGACATTCCGCCTGAAATCTGGAGAATTGATTCCTTCCACTTCCTGACCTTTGGTCTTTCTATAATAAGAGTAATTTTTCCAAAGGCTATGTGTGATTTTCTTTACAGTAGATGGCTTCCGGAGTGTTTCAAGAATATCCTTCCGAATAGATTTTATGGTATCTTCCTCAACAGTCTTTGGAAGATCTGCAAGCTTTCTGCCAAGATCCCGTGCAAAAGCATCATCAATTTCCTGACATAAGAATTTCAGTACATACCAGGCCTTATAAAGATCATCTTTACTCTCTAAAGGAAGAGATCTGAACCAGTGGAAAGCCAGGAGTCTTCTTCTCCAATCCCACCATTTTATAGGGCTCTGCACATCCGTTGCTGGAATGAGAAACATTTCCTCATTAAGAAGCATCGCTCCGAAAATCCCCGGAGGATTTCCTCTCTTCTGCTTTTTTAATGAGGTTCTGTATACACCACAAGTTGGACTTCCATCCATATATATATATGCTGTGGCATTGGCTCTCTTTAATGTCTCCATACAGGAATCACATCCCAAGAGAACTTCTTCTGTTACATCTCTTCCTCTCCGGTTTTTGATTCTGGCCTCTCCATTTAAAACCATGAGCCCATCTCCTCCAGAAAGGTGTATGGGATCTCTTGGCACGCCTAATCCCGACATGGTTTCAGGACAGACTGGGCACCACATGAAGTCCTGCTTCTCCCGTCCCAGAGTCGCCAGCATGTCCCACCCCTTATTGTTGTAGCGTACAGGCGACCCCATACAGCAGGCACTGATTCCGATGGTGATTTTGTCATGGATGACTACATTCTTCTTCTCCATTTTCATTCCCCACTTTCATATTTCTAGTATAGATGTATATAATTTTCAATAATAATATTATTATATATACTATTCATGCTGTATTGACGGAAGAATCCCCTATACCTCATCCTGTGATAAATAATTGAAAACTGAACCGCAATGCATTATTTGAAAATATAGGAAAAACGGTACAGCATTTCTTCTGGCAAGTCTTTCTCGCCAGCCCCCACTGTGATGAACTCTCCTTGGAGATTTCGTTCCAGAGCTCCCAAGTGGAAATGGCAAGCGGCGATACCAAGGTCCAACCTCTGGATATCATATGGAAAAGTGTCACTGTATCTGGGGGTTTTTTTCTCGTAAAAGTGAACACCATGGTCCTCCACTAGAATCCTCCAAGGCTGCTTATTGGAAGCTGAAGGACCAAGACGGACCATTTCCAGAAGGTCTGAGAGAAGATCATCTTCCTCTCTTGGATAAGATTCTTGAAAACTACTCTGAAAAAACAGTTCTTCAAAAGCCTTTCTCTGATTTCCTTTGGCAATAAATCTCACCAGACGATCCGTAAGACTTTTCTCCACTTTTTCATATCCCACCGGGGTTATGGCTGGAAAAAGATATCCTTCCGGAACCACCATGGCCTCTTTGAAGTCTTCTCTCTTGAACGTTCCACCAAGCCAGCAGGTTCCAATTTTCTTTGACACAAGAAACAGCATCAGATTTTCCACCTCATAGCCCAGTGCTTCCAATGCCATGGGGCCCTCCTTGACCATAGCCCCAAGATAACTGGTGGCACCCTTAATCACTCCGTAGGTACCTAGACTAGTGTTCTTTTCCAGGGACTCCAGAAAGCGGAACTCCACTTTCACATGGAAAGGGTTCTCTGAGCACTCCAGGAAGTCTCTGATCTCTTTACGGTCTTCTTCACTAAGAGGACGTTCTTCAAATGTTCGCACGGATTTTCTTAGTTCAACCAGTTTCATAATATCTTCTTTGATCCACTTGTTAGTCATATCGTTCCCCATTCTTTGCAATATTTTTCGCCATGATAATATCCGGTTTATTCCATCCATTGGCATTGGGTATGACACCTACAATCTGATACCCTGCTTTTTCATAGAACTCATAGGGATGTCCCTTATAGTTTCTTACGTTCGCCATCTTCTCATACAGATTTTCAAAAAGATTACCATCGGAAAGGCTGGTGGCAAAACGTTCGTCATCCGTACCCAAAAACACCGTCAGTACACCTCTTTCTGAAAGCGCCTTTTCCAGAGCTCCTACGAGTTTTCGTCCAATCCCCATCTTTCTAGCGTTATCTGCAACTACCAGTGGATGGAGTTCCCATCCATAGGGTTTATATGCTTCCAGTGCAGAAACAAATCCTAGAAATTCACCATCTCTTGTAGCCTTGAATGCCACTCGGTCTTCAGAAAGACACTCTTTGATTTCGTCCAGTCCAATCCCATTATAGCTGTTCGGAAAAGCACGTTCTAAAAGAAGAGCTGCTTTATTCACAAACCCTTTTTCATGAATAGAAAAAGAGCTTATCTCAATCTCATTTTTCATTCTGATTCTCCTCCACATACTTGCTGAAATCATTCAGAAGATCCTTTGTCACTGTTCTTTCGCCATACCGTACTTCCTGATACATCTTTCTGATTTTCATATGCTCTTTAGAAGAGACCTCTTTGGCCCTCACCGCAACATCCTCTGCAGTGTCATAGGGACGGATCTCCATCTTTTTCCTAAGCCTCAAGAGATAGGCTCTGTAACGGTATCTGAGCTTCTCATAAAGCCCATCAGGTTCTTTCCCTCTGAAAGCTTTTCTTCTTTGCGTTTTGTGATCTTTTAAGGATTCCCGCTGCTCTAGATATTCCAGTCCTTCCACAGGCTTTTCTCCTCTTTTCCTAAGGAACCGGTACAGAAGATAGAGGAAAACCAGAATCAAAAGAAGGGTCAAAAGAGTCTTTAGGATAGGATACTCCCTAGCATTTCCCACGAATGAACTGAACTCTTCCTGGAAATCCTCCCCCAGCTCAGCACCTTGTGAATCATCAAACTGAGGAGGCCTGAAAAACCCTTTGAGTCTGGAAAACAAAGCATAGAAAACAAAAGCGAATGGATATACCAGATACGAAAGAAGGGTCAACAAACCAAGCCCAACTTCCTGTGTAAGGGTATAGAATAAGTTTCTAGACTCCTCCGTCCCCAGCACTGCTGATACAAGAATGCTCACAAGCAAATATAAAAGGATTCTATTTCTGCTTTTCTTCGGATCAATCCCTGCTTCCTGGTGCCTTACTGCAACACTCAAAAGGATGGTGGAGAAAAAATACAGAAGCAAAAAAGGCAGGTTCTTCAGAAGAATCCCCCGGACGCCCTCCGCCATGGATGCAGCTGCACCAAAAAAGAGAAGAAGGCCATAGCTGATTTTAAACCGTTGTGACAAATCTTTAGGGTCCAGAATGCCAAGCCTCACATCATAGTATACATAGAGAATTCCTGCGTAGAGGATGGAGAAATACACTCTTTCTGTTGAGAAGGCAAGAAGCAGCGGAAACAAAAACAGCACTGGAACCAGAAGCAGATTCCAAGGTTTTTTTCTCCATTTTTTCCATAGAAAAAGCGAGGAAATCCCTAAGGAGTAGAAAAGGATGAGAAATCCCTCCCATGGGTCAACCTCAAAGGGAATCATCAGAATGGATATGGCCAGGAAGAATACTCTAAGGAGTTCCAGCAAAAAAAGCTCCATCTAAAATCCCCCTTTGTATAGTTCCATTTCTTTTGGCAGCCGGTTCAGATTTTCTTCTCTTGCAGACAGTACAACACTTCTGCCGAAGGTTTTGGAAAAAGATCTGAGCGGACTGAGATACTCTTCAAGTACCCTTGGTGTCACAAGGACAAAGGTCTGATAGGACTGTTTGTTCCTGGTGAATCCTTTTAAGGATTCTTCCAATGGCATGGCAATGACTTTTCCCATTTTCCCAAGAATCTCGTTGTATTTCTTCAGACTGTCTTTTGATATTCCTGGGGGGAAGTAATACCCTCTTTGAGATGCATGATCATTATAAGCATTGGAAGCAAAACTGAAGGGGACGTTTTCATTCGTGAGCTCCTCCATGACTGCACGCATGATCACAATTGCGTTTTCCATGGCTTCCAGATCCGGATTTTTCCAGAAGGGTTTCGACGTTTCCAGATTCAGAAACAGCAGCACGCTTTTTTCAGCCGTGAAGTCAAACTGCTTCACCATGAGACGATCATGCTTCAGCGTAGATGGCCAGTGGATGTACCGCTCGGACTCTGTGCCTGTATACTCTCTGATGCCACGAATCATCAGCGGATCGTCCATGATCCATCTCTTGACTGAAACCGCCCCTTGGAAACTATGATAAGGAATCACGATGTTCCGTAGATTCTTCTTTTCTGGAAGAATCACAACTGGAACCTTCAATGGAATTTCCTGATAGGCCTCATAAAACCCTAAAAAATCTCCCAGTTTTAATGAGGCTGCTTCCACATGGTACAGCCCCCGCTTGGCAGCTGTCAGTTCATAGGTTCTTCTGACTCTCTGATAGGGCATGAGTACAAGGCTGTAGCTGTTCACTTCCACAGAAAACGAAGGATCATAATATTCATCCACACGAAGAAAAGGAAGTGTCAGCGGTTTCCTGTTTTCAATGACAGGCATCACTTTAATGATTTCCCCCATCTCGTAAACTTTTTTATCCGTGCTCGTTCTATACGTGAGAGATCTGCCGCTGTATAAGAAAAGCACTCTATTTACGAGAAGAATCACCAGAAGGAGCATTACGAAAATTCCAGTCATACGTCCTCTCCAACTTCTTCCAGCGGTACCGGAACTTTAGTCAGAAGCTCTTCAATCTTACTCATTGCAGATGAGACCCCGTAGGCATCTTCACAGACAATTCTATGGTTCAGCACATAAGGCGCCATCTTCTTCACATCTTCCGGCATCATATAGTCTCTTCCGTCAAAGGCTGCCGACACCTGAGAAGCTCTAAAAAGCGCAATACTTCCTCTAGGACTTACGCCCATGGTGATTTCCTCATCTTCTCTAGTGGCACGCACCACATGGAGCAGATAAGAGAGCACTTCATCTGTGCATTTCACTTCTTTTACTTCAGCAATGAGAGGCATCAGCTCTTCCTCACTTATCACAGAAGATAGTTTTTCCAGCATATTGCCCAGGGTTTGACGCAGAATCACCTTTTCTTCCTCCATGCTCGGATAGCCCATACTGATTCTCATGAGAAATCTATCCATCTGAGCTTCTGGCAACGGAAAAGTGCCGTAGGTCTCCACGGGGTTCTGAGTGGCAAGGACAATGAACGGCTCAGAAAGCTTTCTTGTCTCACCATCCACCGTAATCTGTCTCTCTTCCATAGCCTCCAAAAGAGCCGCCTGAGTCCTTGGGGTCGCACGATTGATTTCATCGGCGAGTATCACATTTGAAAACAGAGGACCTTTACGGAACTCAAACTCCTTTTCTTTCTGATTGTAGAAACTGATCCCGGTGATGTCTCCGGGAAGAAGGTCTGGTGTGAACTGTATCCTCTTGAATGGAAGAGCCAGAGTGTTAGAGAAAGAGCGCACCATGACAGTTTTCCCCATGCCCGGCAAATCTTCCAGAAGGATATGCCCCTGGGCAAGAAACGCCGTAAGAAGAAGCTCAATCTCCTTGTTTTTCCCTACAATTACTTTAGATACATTGTCCAGAACCTTTTCTTTGAACTGTTTGATATTTTCCATATGTCCTCACTTTCATACTGCTTCTTTTTGTTGTCTTATCTTGGCCATGCGTAAGCCAATGCAATGACAAAAGACATGGATGCCGCATAATAATACATCCAGTTTCTTTTCTTCATTCTGAATACACCAAGGGTTAGAAGATACAAGAGAGCTACAATGGCAAGGGCTGCAAACGGCGTTTCATAATATTTCAGGATTACCACCACCAAAGCCATGGTAAAGGGTGAAATAAACAGCAGCGATTTCAACAGATCACTCTTTAAAAACCTGCTTACCAAAATATATACGATGAAAATAACAGCCATGGTGAAGAATCTTGCTCGATCCATTGGAAAAAGCTGCGGATTTCCACCTGCAATAAACCGCTCCCCAAGAAGTACTACCCCATAATATCCCATAAAAGTCAGTCCGAGCAGCAAAACTCCACCCACTGTAAGAATCAGTACCGGCAACACTTTGTGTTTCAGTTCCAGTTTCATTGATTTTCCTCTTTAGTTTTAAAGGATCACCTCTTATTTTTTGAATCTTCTACATTAATTATATCAAAGGTAAGCTTGCTCTACTTGAATATTCAGAAATAATTCGCAAAAAAAGCACCACCCCTGGATTATTCAACAATTTAGATTGATTCTCTTCAAACCATTGAAACTCAATGATCTATAGGCCTGGACTCTGTCACCCGTTGGGTGACAAAAATAATAAAAGAAAAGAACCCAAGTTTATGTTAAAGTGAAATTGCAAAAACACACAAAAACATAAAAAGGAGTTCTTTTCATGATGAGTTTACAGCAGAGTGCACTTCAATTCAACAGTAAATTTTCTTTTGAGTTCAGCGGTGGGAATCTGTCTTCTGATTCCGGACTGCTCTTCATCAAAGAGTTTATCCATAAGATCGGTTTTGACAACCTTCTTAGCCAATACTTTGGATCCGATAATCGAAAGACTCACTCCATCTCTTCTGTCATTGAACAACTGATTTATCAGAATATCGCTGGTTATCATAGAGATGATGCAGCAGATCATTTACGATATGATCCTGTATTTACAGCAGTGCTAGAGAAGGAGGCGCTCGCCTCCCAGCCGACAATCTCAAGAACCTTGAACTCTTTCGAGCAGAAAGACATCGTTAAGTTCAACGATATTCTGGAGCATCTCTATAAGATGACGCATAACCCATCAGACAAACGGCATTTCATCTTGGATCTGACCATAGTGATTGAGAAGCTCATTTATTATCGATTTACATCTTGACGTGATGTATCGAGGTGTGATACACTAACCTATATCAAGGTGCGATATAGCAGAGGAGAAAAATCAAATGGACGAACTTCATAAATATTTGCCAATGACAGAGACCGCGTATTACATCCTTCTTTGTCTGAAGAATCCTGAACATGGATATGGCATCATGCAGCGAGTAGAGAACTTGACGGAAGGCCGTATCAAGATTGGACCGGGAACCATGTACGGAACCCTCTCCAAACTGGAAGCCCAGCAGCTGATTTCTCAAGTGGAAGAAGTGGACAGAAAAAAAATATATAAGATTACAGACAAAGGTTTATCGCTTCTAAGCTTTGAACTGAAGAGACTGAAAGAACTGATTGAAAATGGTGTGCGCATTTTGGAGGTGAAGAAATGAAAGAAACACAGAAGAAACTCATTTGGTGGTGGGGATGGAATCCAGACCCGTTGGAGTCCGAACTGGAAGAACAGGCTAAAAAAGGCTGGGTCATCGATCAGGTGGATCCACTTTGTATATGGATCCGATTCAAAAAAGGAACAGCACAGCAGCGAAGATTCGCAACCGACTATCAGCCAGAGGCATCCAAAGATTATCTGGAGATTTTCCAGGCAGACGGATGGCAGCTGGAATGGACTGGTGCAAATGGCTGGTATCTTTTTTCCAAAGCTTACACGGACGTGAGACCTGAAATTTTCACCGACAACGCCTCTCTTATTGAGAAAAACAACCGGATTCTAAAAGTACTATTACCGCTGTTTATCATGCTGATTATACTTTTCTTCACCATTGTCCTGCCGGTACTGAAAGAACCTTTTTATGTGGGTCTTTATGTGTTCGCACTGGGACTCTATACTTATATCTTTACTCAAGTTTGGCTCCATAACAAAAAACTCAAAATTGACATCTGACAAAAAGAAACTGTGCTTTCCCTTGTAAAAGCACAGTTTCTTTTTATCATTTTATAATTCCTTCTTCATCAAGTAGTCTGTTTGAGCATCCTCTCCCAGAAGAAAAACATGCTCCGAAAATTTAACGAAACCTAGTTTCTCATAAAAGGAAATGGCTGCAGTATTTTTTTCCCATACCCCTAGCCACAGGTAAGGCGCATGATGATCCATAGCGAAGAAAATAGCGCTATCCATCATAAATTTGCCGATGCCTCTCCCTTTAAACTCCTTGTATACATAGATCCTCTGGAGCTCCACTGCATTTTCATTGCCTTTTTCTGTTTGTGCAGACTGCTCATTGAGTTTCATATATCCAGTGATTTTTCCTTCTACAAGGGAAAAAAAGAAATGGGAATGTGGATGCATCAGCTCTTCTTGAAGCTGCTTTTCTCCTAGATCTTCCTCCAAGTACTTTCGTAGATCCTCTTCCGTATTCTCTTTCCTGAACGTTTCAGTAAATGTTTCCCTGCTGATTTTCTGAAGTGCTTTCAGATCTTCGGGCAGAATCTTGCATAGTTCCATCATGATTCTTTCTCCTTCTCTTCTTCGTTCTAGTCCTTCTGTGTTTCACCCAATCTCATTTCAAGGAATCTCTTCAACACAGGCACATGGCTTTTTTCAAGATCCTTCACAGAAGAGAGCAGTATCAGATCCTTCTCCTTCAGAAGACTTCTCCACTTTTCCATAAGGTCTTCCTGCAGCGGTATCCTCTGCAGCTCCTCCCAATAGGAAGACTGGAACTCTTCATAGGTAAGCACTTCTTCATGGTATGCTTTCCGAAGTTCAGTTGAAGGCGTCAGCTCTTTCGGCCAAAAATCCAGTGCTGCATTTTCTTTGGAAATCCCCCTGGGCCATAATCGGTCCACAAGGATCCGGACTCCATCCACAGTTTTCTCCTCATATATCCTTTTCATCCTGATTGGCATCTTCAGCACTCCTCGTTTTTCCTCATTATACTACGGGCTAAGCAGGAATACTCTTTTTCACCGGCAAGGACTTCTCTTTTCCTATAAAATAAAGAGAACACCCGATGACGAGCACTTCTGTGGCTAAGAAGGACATCCATACCCCATCCATCTTAAACAGCTCAGCCAGTATCATCACCATAGGTACCATCACAAATACTCCTCGCAGAAGCGAGAGAAGGAATCCATGAGAAGCTCTTTCCACAGCACTGAGATAGGTGCTGATGATGATATTGACTCCAGCCAGCAGTAGACCTGAGAAGTAGAGCACAAGGCCCCTTTCTGCAAGAAGAGCGATTTTTTCATTGTCTTCTCCATTGAAGGCAGCCACCATCGGTGCAGAGAACAAAAGGGCTGTTAAATATAAGATCCCGCCAATGAGTGCTGCTGAGTATAGGCCGTACTTCAGAACATCTTTCAACTGCTTTTCTTTTTTCTGTCCATAATACTTACTCACCAGAGGCTGCATACCTTGAGAAAGACCTGTGAAAATCGCAAGGCATACAAGAGCAAGGTTCGCCACAATCCCATAAGCTGCCACGCCTAGATTTCCTTCAAGTTTTAAAATCACCAGATTGAAAATCATAAGAACCAGTCCCGAAGATACTTCCACCACGAAAGAAGACGCCCCTAACGTAAAGTGGTCCATCATTATCCTCCAAGAGAAACTTCTTGCGAATCCTTCAAACAGCTCCTTTCTCCTTCTGAAATGAGGCACGAGAAAAATCATACTGATGAGAGGCGCTAGTGATGTGGCAAAGACTGCACCAAATATCCCCATACCGAGTGTAAACATGAAGATATAGTCCAGGATGATATTGGAAAGGCTGCCGGCGATCATGGCGGTCATAGCACCCTTAGGATTGTGATCATTTCGCACAAAAGCTAATAGAATATTGTTGAAAAGAAAAAATGGAGAAAACAGAAGAATGGTGCCCAAGTAAGTTTTTGTCATGGCAAAGGTTTCATTGTCAGCTCCTAGAAGCGTCGCAATCTGCTCTGTAAAGAGAATACCCGCCAGCATAAAAAAGAGACTGAACATAAGCCCTGTTTTCAGAGCATGCTGGAAGATTTCCCTGCTTTCTTTCTCCTTCCCTACAGACTTCAGAATGGCAAACCGTGTGGCTCCTCCAACCCCTATCATGAGTCCCACACCGTGCTGGATACTGTAGATAGAGATAGAGAAATTAAGTGCTGTGAGCCCCAAAGGACCCAAACTTTTGGCGATGAAAAAAGTATCCGCGAGAATATAGATGGAAATGGCCATCATCCCCATGATATTGAGACTCACATATCTGAGAAATGTATTAAAAACTGATTGTTTCATTTTCCGCTCCTTCACAAAAAACAAGGTGCTCATAGCATTCCTTCTTAGACCTAACGGAATGCTGTGAACACCTTGCAGCTTTTACCCGGTGGCAAAAGCGAAGTTTTCTTATTTATTTACTTTATGATTTTAGTGGATATGTCATTTCTTGTCAAGAAAAGAGCTGAAGAAGAAGATTCCCACCGATGCCAATAAACGCGCCGATGACAATGAGCACAATGAGATCGAACCGTTTGGAAAGCTTCAGGAAAAATCCGATGATAAAGGCCGCCACAGCCACAACACTGATATTTGATACTGAAACAGCCCCCTCAAAAAGAGAGCTCTCCATCATACTGATGGCAGCGATGGCAATGAGTCCTACAATACCAGGTTTCAGCCCTTTCAGCATTTTGTCCAGGAATCCAATCTTCTTGTCCCGGAAGATAAAATAAGCCAGAATCATCATGAGGATAAATTGTGGCGTCACATTAGCTAGAGTTGCCACAATGGCGCCGGGAACACCAGCAACCTTGGTTCCCACAAAGGTCGCAGAGTTGATGGCAATGGGACCTGGAGTCATCTGAGAAAGAGACACAAGATCCGTCATTTCTTTGATGCTCATCCATCCACGTTCTTCCACCACAAATCTCTGAATAAGGGGAAGCACTGCATAGCCTCCACCGAAGGCAAAGGCTCCGATCTGAAGAAATACGAAGTACAGCTCGAGTAATACCATGTTACTTCACCTTCCCTTCATCCACCAGGGTAAAGGTGGCAAACCCAAGAAGCGCCAAGGTCAAAATGATGATGATGGTGTGGACCTGAAAAAAGAAACTGGCCACAAAAGCACCAATCATTAGAATCAGACTGAAGATTTTATGTTTCTTCAGGGCAGCTTTTCCCATATCATAGACCGTCAGCACCAGAACAGCGCTGATGACGCCTCCCATGCCAAGAAGCGCGGACTTCACCCAAAAATTATTGGAAAAAGCATCATAGAAGTAAAACAGAACAGAGATGATCAGGAGGCAAGGCAAAACAGATGCCAAAAGAGCCGTTAGGGCCCCCTTCCATCCTCTCAGCCTGTACCCTGTAAGCAGAGACGTGCTGATGGCCATGGCGCCAGGCCCAGACTGGGCAAGAGCAACCAGGCTCAGCATTTCCTCTTCATCAATGAGTCCTCTTTTTTTCATAAATTCATCCCGGATCACCGGTACTATGGTATAGCCTCCTCCGAAGGTCACGGCATTGATCTTAAAAAAGGTGCCAAAAATCTCCATCAGAGAGATACTTTCTTTCATTTCTCATTCTCCTTTTAGTATACCGCAGGATTGCTGTCGGTTCTTGATTCTGTCCCCACTGCATAGGCACCGGAGTCCATCTTGATGATGATCTGTCCTCGCCCAAAATGAGATCTGTCCTCTTCCACCTGCACCTCGTGTCCCTTGCTCTTAAGATCTTCCATGACATTTTTGTCAAAGGCCTTCTCCACCACAAAGGACTTTTCCTTCATCCACTGCCATCTGGGCGCATCCAGTGCCATCTGTGGGTTCATCTGGAAGTCAATCAGGTTAGAGACCACCTGGAAATGGCCCTGGGGCTGCATGTAGCCGCCCATGACTCCAAATACAGCCTTGCATTTGCCTTCTTTCATGAGCATTCCCGGAATGATGGTGTGATAGGTCTTCTTCCCAGGCCCCAGGACATTCACATGATTCTCCTGAAGACTGAAATCAGCACCCCGATTCTGAAGAGAGATTCCAGTACCCTCCACCACGATGCCGCTGCCAAATCCCATATAGTTGGACTGGATCATGGAGACCATATTGCCATCCTTATCTGCTGTATTGAGATATACGGTGCCGCTGGTATACGGATCATCATAGGTATGGATCACCGCTTCCTCTGTGATGGACTGATATCTTTTCCTTCCATACTCTTCTGTGAGAAGCGCTTTGGGATCCATCCTCATGACCTTTGGGTCTGTAATGTAGTGCATGCCATCTGCAAAGGCCATCTTCATGGACTCAAACATTCCATGATAGTAGGCAGCATCCCTTCCTTCAATCTCCTGGTTCTTAAAAATGTTCAGCGCCATCAGCGCCACCATGCCCTGACCGCTGGGTGGAAGCTCCACCACATCATATCCTTTATAGTGTACAGAAAGAGGTTCCACAAAAGAAGACTCGAACACTTCCAGGTCGCTCTTTCTGAGATATCCTCCATGCTTTATGGCATCTTTTTCTATCCGCTCCGCAAGCTCCCCTTGATAGAATGCTTTTGCACCTGATTCAGCAATGAGTCTCAAGGTCTTCCCATGATTCGGAAGCTTCAACATCTGGAAAGGTTCAGGTGCTTTTCCATCAAACGTAAAAGTTCGGAACCATTCCTCATATTGGGGATCGTCTTTGTAAATAACCTGATATTTATCAAAGGCTCTTTGCCACATGAGCGCAGTATGTGCCGCCACAGGAAATCCATTTTCAGCATAGTCTATGGCAGGCGCTAGACACTCGGAAAGGGATAGATTTCCAAATCTTTCAGAAAGACTGGCCCATCCTTTGGGTGCGCCAGGAACCGTCACAGGAGTCCAGCCATGAACTGGCATCTTCTCATGTTTTTCTCTGATTTCATCTAGTGAAATACCCATGGGAGATGGTCCATTGGAGTTCATTCCGTAAAGTTTATCCTTCATCCACACTAAAGCAAAATTATCACTGCCGATGCCATTGGCTGTGGGTTCCACAACGGTCAGGCAAGCTGCCGCCGCAATGGCTGCATCCACGGCATTCCCACCTTTTTTCAGTATATCAAGACCAGCCTGTGCAGCCAACGGATTTCCCGTTGCCACTACGCCTCTTGCAGCACCTAGGGTCAGTCTCTCTGACGCATAAGGCTGAATATTTGGATCAAATTTCATTAAAAATCGCTCCTCACACACATACTATATTGCCGGTACTATTTCTTTTGTTCCTGCTTCTCTTAGGATTTTTGTCCCTTTCAGCATAGAGATCCCCGGCCACATCCCTCATTATACCTGAAAAAAACTTTTCCGGAAGAGATCCGGAAGGAAAGTGTTCCGCTTCACAAAAAACTGATAGGAAGATGTTCTCACTGGATCATCTTCCTATCTTCATATCCTATTCTCTTTCTGATAGGGTCACTTGAACGGTGTCTCCAGGTTCTTTTCCAATCTTTTTCCGGATGGCTTTCTGAATACCAATGATATAACAGATGCTTCCATCCTCGTTTTTCAGCCCCATGTTGACGATACTCCCTTCATAAGGTTCACCATCGAAGGCCGCATGGACCTTTACTCTTCCCTTTTGAAACTCTTCCCGCAGATCATAGGGAAAAACCACATAAGCGCCATCTTTGTCAGGCACCTTTTCAATCACTGCTTCGTAGGTATAGACTTTTTTCTTGCCATTTGCGTTGAACTCATCACTTTTCTTCCTGCTTTTTTTGGAAGATTCCGCTTCCCCTAGAATTCTCTCATAGGATTCCACATAGGATTCCGGTGTCCATTTTTTAAAAAGCTTTGCCAGAAGACCATAAGGAATATGTTCTGGATTCTTCAGGCGGATGCAGCTTTTTCCCATATCGAGCTTCGTTGGCACCTCTTTCTTGTATTCTTCCTCAAACCAGAGAGTAGCCGCTTTGTCTCCGTATAACCCCATATGATAGAGAGCAATATGACCTTTCTGGACTGCCAATGAGATAAAAGGAAGAGGCTCTCCTTTTTTCACATGATACCCCTTCTCATATAAAGAAAGTGGCACCACATAAGAAATCATA
Organism: Proteiniclasticum ruminis DSM 24773; assembly: GCF_000701905.1. Lineage (GTDB taxonomy): Bacteria > Bacillota > Clostridia > Clostridiales > Clostridiaceae > Proteiniclasticum > Proteiniclasticum ruminis. The sequence continues at coordinate 899,355 of NZ_JNKC01000001.1, forward strand.
CCTTCCCCATACCTCATTTCAAAACCTACGGGAAGATTCTCTTCTGCCGTTTTTAAGATTTTTTCTAAAGCGTCTCTTGTCTCTCTTGGAAGATCCTCATAAAATTCTTGTTCATCCTTAGTTCTATTCATTATTCACCCCTACTCTTCATGATTGAACTGCCAGCTGACACCAAACTGATCGATGGCAGCGCCATAGCACTTGCTCCAGAAGGTCTCCTGCAGATCCATCTCAACCCGCCCGCCTTCTTTGATCTTATGGAACTGGGCTTTCAGCTCCTCCATATCCTTGGACGTCACCATAATACTGACATTTTCTCCCACAGTCACAGGGCTGCCTGGAAAAGCATCTGAAAACATGATGAAGTCTCCCGAAATCCTCATACTGGTATGCATAATGAGTTTTTTCTCTTCTTCACTCAAGGGATAGTCACTGCTTGGGTGATCTCCAAAGGTCATGATTTCATCTGAAACAGTCCCAAACACTTCACTATAGAACTCCACAGCTTCTCTGCAGTTGCCGTTAAAAATCAGATAAATACCTACAGCCATTTTTCTTCCTCCTTCCTTTTATATCATTCATTACGTTCTCATGAGCGCCACATGGTAAGGAAAAAGCTCCGCGCCCATGATGCCTGTGTAAACACCAGGATCCTCTTCCATCCGCCTTCTTGCTTCCATTTCATTTTCAGCTTCCAGAACGACAATACCAAAGGTCTTCTCATCCATTCCTTTGGTCTTGCCCGCAAGGATCAGAATACCCAGCTCTTTCAGTTTTTCCAGATAGGCAAAGTGCTGGTCCACCGCTTCATTCTCCTTCTCAGTCCAGTTTTCTTCAAGAAGCAGATCTTCTCTCGGTTTCAACACATAGATAAACTCCTGTTTAAGGTTCATGCCATGACTCTCCTTCGTTTATACTTCTCAAGTGATTATGTCTTCTTTTCTCTGTTCCAGCAGTATTTCTTATTTTTCTGGAGAGTTTCCAGCTCACAAAAGAGGCATAATCCATTGTGAGCACACCTGAGCTCTCCACAGTTTGGGCAAATCCATTTCAGGTTCTGATTTTTTAAAAACGCCTCCATCCCCTCTACCCGGATCTCTTCCAGGTTTTCAAGCATACTCATATGATACTTTTCACGGTATCTCTTATCGAGAGCTCTCAGGTCTTTACAGGGATACTTCTCACATTGAAAACAAAACCTCACGAGGCCTTCCCCTAAAAGCCTGCATTTGTATCCCATATGAGTACAGTTTTTTCCTCTGGGAACACATGCGGGGCAGTAGGTTTTATGAAATCCTTCTTTATTCAGGTCTCCCTTGTAGAACTGATAATTGACACATAGACTGCAGTTCATGCCGCATGGAGCGATAAGCTCCTCTTTCATTTTTCTCCACCCCTTCAAGAAAGTAGATCACTGTAAGGCACCTGCCTCTTTATCGTCTGTTATAACAATCCTCTAGTGATGGTTTCCAGTCTCATGGCACCACCGGGTCATATCATAGATCAGCTTTTTATCAAGGGGCCTGTCATAGAGAAACTGAACCGCACCTTTACTGTAGGTCAGCCCTTCAAACCTTTCTTTAAAATGCTCTATGGCCACAGGACCTGGATAGAGTCCCCAGTGGTTCTTAAAAGCGGCAAAATGGATGATGTCATGAGTTCTATAGAACGTTGGCATCTTCCAGGAAATCTTCTCATAAACGCCGGGCACCGCAGATAAAATTGTTTCTCTGATTTCTCGAAGAAGAGGCTGAATCTCTTCCTTCTGAGAGAGAATATAGCTTTCTACTTCCTTCTTTTCCACTTCACAGACATGTCCTTTTTCCTTTTCATAGGCTGTTCCACACTTCTTACAGGTCTTCATAAACTGCACATCCTTTATTCCATATAATGCATTCGTCCTCTTTCAGCACACTTCTTATGCTCAATATACTGGAATCTGAAGGGACATTCAATGAAGCTTTCAGCATACTAGAAGATGTTCTCAGAAAATTCAAATTCCTCAACAAAAACTATGAATAAATGCTATAATTTTGGTATTGCCAAGACTATAGAAAGGAGAGCTGTGTAATGAGAAAAATACTAGACACTGCCCACCAAAGGCGCATACGACTCTTAGAAATTCTCCTCTCAAAGAATGACTTCGTGACGATGAGCGTTCTTGCCAAAGAGGTGGAAGCCAGTGAAAGGACCGTGGCGGAAGACCTCACCCAGCTGAAAGTAAAGTACAGTGAAGAGCTTCATATGGAGATCTCCAGGAAAAATGGGGTTAGGCTCATCCACCCGAATATTGCCAGTGCAGGTCTTGTTTTCCGGGATACCTTTCAGGAATCCGTGGCCCTCATGTGGCTGAAAGAACTGCTCCTTCATCCCTATCAGCCTATGGAATACTATGAAGAAAAACTCTTTGCCAGTAAATCTACACTGCAGAGGATGCTGCCTAGAATCAATAACTTCCTAGATGTTTATGACATGAGGATTGAAGCAGTGGGAGGTCTATACTCTATTTTTAGTAAAGATGAGGGATTCCTTCGGGACTTCTATGCCAGTTTTCTTCTGGAGCTCTATGGGTTGAATCTCAAAGAGTATGATCTGTCCTTAGATCTTTCTGTTCTTTCAAAAATCACCTTGGCAAATCTAAAAAACGCAGTGCCAAAAGACCATCTTGCCTGGATAGCCCAAGACGATCTTTCCCTGATTTACCGGATGATGTTTTACCTGGTCTCACTGTTTCGGGAAGAGCATGGTTTTTCCATGAAGTCCCAGTATCCTCTCGAATCAGAACTGAGTCCTGAAGACCTTACTGCGCTTAGACAGCATTTTCCAAGAATAACCAAGGAAACTCTTCGTGGAACCCATGAGTATCTTTATCTTCAGCAAAGCGGCTTCCATACGGAGAAAGAGAAGAAGCAGGTGACAACAGAAGTTTTAAGATTCATCGACAGGTTCACCCAAAGATTGAACTACCGCACCTCATCGGGACAAAAAGACCGTTTTCTCTTTGTTGTTCTCAGTGTTTACTATAAAGCTAAGCTGAGAAAAAAAGACACTTCTCTTCTCTTTGACAGAGTCTACTATTTTTCCGAAAGCTTGGGCCGGGAAAACCCTTTCCTTTATACCGTGGTAAAAGAGGAGCTGAGTGTCCTTTCACAGCGCCTGGATTTTGACCTTCATATGAATCTCCACAACATCCTCTTTTGGTTTCTCCTTGCAGAACCGTCGTTGGCTGGAGTTTCCAGAAGAAAAACCGCTCTTCTCCTATCTGATTTTGGTACACCTCATAGTATCTTTCTCAAGAACAGATTGGAGCATTTTTTCAAAAGCACCAACATAGACCTCTCGGTGGATCTTCCCATAGATTTTTCTCTTCCAGATGAATCTGACTTAAAAAAGTATGATATCATCCTCACTACTTTGTCTGATTCGGCTCTTCCCCATCCCTGTGTACAAGTCATTGGAGACCTCTGCTCCATGGAGGATTGTTATGATATTTACGAAAAACTGAAAGATAACTGAAAAGAAGGGGCATCTCTCCCCTTCTTTTCGAATGTCTCTATGGTCCATCAAGGTGCCAGAACCTTCATTTCTTTGATCTCCATCCACTCCACTGTTTCATCCTTCAAAAGGACAAGAAGGTCTTTCACAGTTCCTTCAAGAAGTACGCCATAAGTGTGCACACCATGTTCTTCCACATACGCTGCAGATTCTTCTAAGACTTCAGTCTCCTTCAGTCTTTCGGAAAGAACGGAAATCTCGCTTTTCCGATCCAGTGCATAGTACAGTAGAGCTTCATAGTGCTTTTCATAACCTTCCGCTTCCAGTGAAGCCCCATCTTGGTTTCTTTCACCTGGCTGAACCAGCCATTCCAGAAGATGGAGCCCTGGATACTCTTTAAGTAAGGATTCATCTGCGAAAAGATGAGCGCTTCTTCTGCTTCCCAGAGGAGAAAATCCTGTAATGAGGGACGATGTCTGGACTCCTTGTCCATTTTCAACCGCCACCCACTGCAGGCGGATATTCTCGTACTTTGTCTGGAACCCCCTCAGCTCTTCCATGGAGAGACTGTTCTTAAAAAGAACTGAAACACTGCCATAGTTTGTGCTGCTGAGACCAGAAAGCTGTTCATGGATATCTTCTCTTTGCTTTCTGGACTCCTTCTCTTCTCTCATGATCTCAAGCGGTGTGATAAATAACGGCTCTCTGTCATCAAGAGAATTCAGTGTTTCTACCACACTGCCCCGCACTACTTTCTTCTCTGTAAGAAGAGAGGTCTCTTGAAACAAATCTGTTATGCTGTATCTCATCTGATAACGGCCAAATCCTTCTTCTTCCACATAGACTGAGCTGGTAGAGTATTCCGGCATGGTCAGTTCTGAAAGAACCGCAAGGTCTATAGACACATCTTTCTCCACTGAGCTTAGGCTTTCATTCATGGGATTATAAAAGAAGGTGGATACCAGAGGTGACAGCCCATAGAAAATCAGTCCCAAGAGAAGCAGTGAAAGCAGTGCTCCTTTCAGCATGACCTCCCGCAATCTCCTTTTTACAAGCTTTTCCACATCCAGCACCTCTTTTGGAACAAGCTCATTCATCTCCTCTTCCAAAGAACCATCGTGAAACTCCTCTTCCAGATACTGGGAGAGCGCCTCAAAGCGTTCCAGCTCCTCTTCCACCTGCTGCCTTTCCTCAACTGTGGCAACTCCCTCTTTATACTTAGCGAACAACTCTTTATAGCTTTTCTTCATTTTCAAGACTCCCTTTCAGTTTATTCTGTGCCCGCATAAGCTTCATCTTCACTCCAGGTTCTGTAGCTCCTGTCATCAGAGCAATCTCTCTTACAGAGAAATTGGAGAAGTAGAATAGAACAAGCAGTTCACTATACTCTTTTGGAAGGAGAAGGATCTTCTCATAAAGAACCATACGCTGCTCTGTCTTTAGAAGCTGCGTCAATGGAGACTCTTCCACAGGAACTTCTATATTTTCCATGAGCACCCATGGTTTCTTTCTTTTCTCATCAATGTATAGATTTTTGAGAACCCGAAACAGCCAGTATTTCAGCTTTTCTTCCTTTTTGTCAAAACTCACAAAAGCTCTGTAGAATGTTTCGCTGGTCAGATCCTTCGCCTGCTCCTTATTTCTGCACAGCAACACATCCTCTCACCCTATATACGTTCTAAATCTGAAAAGGTAACGCTCTTACTTCGGATTCTTTATAGAATCCTCTTCTTTCGTAAGATCAAACCTGAGATCGCCCACTTCTTTTCTCAGCTCCTTTATTTTCTGTAAATCCTCTTCTTTGGAAAACGGGTGTCCATTTCTTTCAGCCTCTTCTGCAATCTGAAGCGCAGCAATCTTGGAGAGTTTTTCCATATAACTATCAACAATATCTACATAATTCACTTCTCCACTCTTCACGGACTCCTCCACTTTTCTCATCATTTCCTCGAGATAGTTCTCTATATCCCTGTTCATCTCGTAACCTTCTTTCATCAGTGTATTCTACTCTAGTTTACGTGAACTATCCTACGGATGCCATAGGATTCTGAAAAAGAATAAAGGAGAAATCCGAAGACTTCTCCTTTACTGCACTTGATTTCTATTTCTTATGCTTTCAGCTTGCTGAGTTCTGTCTGAATCTTGGAAATCTCCTTATTGAGAGCTTCCATCTCCTCTCCAATCTCTGTGATACTTGCATACTGCTCTTCTGAAGAGGCACTGATCTCTTCTGTAGATGCCGCCGCTTCCTCACTGACTGCCGCCATGGACTCTAAAGAGACAATGAGCTCATTTTTCAGTGTATCGATGGTTCGGGTTTCTTCTATGAACGTCGTGAGGATCGATTCCAAGGCATGGACATTCTGATCCACCTCGTCAAAGACCACCACGGTTTCATCAAGGCTTCCCTTGGCTGAGTCCACAGAACTTTGGGTTTCTTCCACAGTTTTTGTAGTGATACTCACAACTGACACGATATTGTGGATGATGCTGTTGATTTCTTCTGCAGATCCTGAAGACTGCTCCGCAAGCTTTCTGATTTCCTCTGCCACCACAGAAAAACCACGGCCCGCTTCTCCAGCTCTAGCTGCCTCAATGGACGCATTCAGTGCCAGAAGGTTCGTCTGGTCCGCAATGCCTTTGATGGTGCCAAGAATATTCTCGATGGATTTGGAGCTTCTTCTCAGCTCCTCCACATTGGCTGCCACTTCTCCCGTGTTTTCCACGGTCTTTCGGAAGACTTCCTGCAGGCTGCCAATTTTTCCTCTGCCTTCTGTGTTGGAACGGACCATCGCCCCTGATATCTCCTGGGCCTCAGAAAGACGTCCGGTGATCTTCTGGATGCTCTTTCCAAGATCCTGTCCTGCAGAAAGTCTTTCATTGACTCCCGTAGCTGTCTCCATGGCCCCTTCAGCAATCTCCTCCACAGCTTTGGTCACTTCTCTGCTTGCAGAAAGGAGTCCTTCCACATTGTTCATGACATTGTCTGACGCGCTGGTCACCGAAGCGAAACTTGAAACGGTTCCTTTGATGAGCCTTCGGATGTTTTCCGTCATAACACCAAACTGTATGCTGGCAAGACCGATCTCATCTTTAGACTTGTAACCCATCTCCGCAGTAAAATCTCCCCGGCCTACTCTCTCCATGGCTTTCTCCATGAGTCCCAGAGGCTTTGTCACCCATCTTCCGAGAACCAACGAAATAACCGCAAGAAGGATCACGATGGATAATACCACTGCAACAATATTATTGATGAGATTGTTTCTTGTGATGGTCATGATCTCCGCTCGTGGATAGGTCACGAGATAGGTTCTTTCTTCAAAATCTTTTGCCAAGGCATAAAACGGCTTATCCCCTACAGTCACCTGATGCAGTGTATCTTTTTCTGATAGTACAGGTGCCATCCATGGATTATCGGAAGAAGTCTTACCCACAAAACTTTCATCCTTGTCATATAGAATGACTCCGTTCTCATCTAGAATCACAGCAAATCCACCATTGCCGATATTAAGCGCTGCGATGGTGCTCTGTAAATCCAGGGCCTTCAGAAGTTCCTGCACTGCTTTTGGCTCCAGCCCAATCTGCACCACACCAGGAGCATCTACTCTGGAAACACCGATGTACTGAAATAATGTGCCATCGGTTCCACGCTCTGTCGGTTCCTGTGCAAGGCTTCCTCCATTCATATCAATCAGTGTCAGAAACGGTTTTGTCTGATCTGAGCCCGCAAAATCAAAGCCATAGAAATCACTGATATTTCCATACTGCAGCACTCCATTTTCGTCTGTGATGTGTATCTCGTCGACACCCAGCACTTTCGCCAAAGTAACCAGTTTCTCCTGTTCCAGATAGTCTGGATTAGACGCAATGATCTCCGCTACGGTTCTGGTTAAGGCGATATTTTTATCGTTCAGCGCATTTTTCGTAATTTCTACCACTTCATCCGCCGAATTATGTTCGTTTTCAAGATTCTCAATCTGATCCTCCAGCTGCATGACGATGACCTTCTCCAAGGATCTGCTGGTGGAGATCATACTGACGATTGCTTGGGCTCCTATGGCCAATACAATGATGATGCTTGTGACAAAAACAATTTTCCCTTTTAACTTCATTGGAAATTTTCTCCTTCGTATACTAGAATGAGCTACCAAAACTGGTGCAATGGTCTTTCTAAGAATCCACGCTGATTCTTATTCTCTGTCTTTCCCTGCTGTCCCGTTCCGTCCTTACTCCCCCCAAAAAATTCCAACTTCACTTCTTTAACTCTGTCCAGTGAAATCAGGTGATATCATCTTTTTCGGCATATTTCACCTGATATTAAGTCTTCACTTGTGTATAATTTAATGACACTGCTCTCACTTTCTGCGGCCTTCACTTATTTTCAACATGAAAATAAAAAAATAGAAGCACTCCTGTGACACGGGAATGCTTCATATTTCTATTCTGATTTTTATTTTCTATGGCTCCAGATGCTTTTTCTTTTCTACACTCTTTCTGATGGCATCCATACGTAGGTCAAGATCTGCGCTGTTCCTTGCGCACTCCGTCAGTTCCTCCGCCATCTCCTTGGTGAAGCAGCTGTTTTTCTTATACCTCAACTGATGTTCAAGAGATGCCCAGAAATCCATGGCGATGGTTCTCAGCTGCACTTCCACCTTCATCATTTTCTTTTCCTTGGCAAGAAAAATCGGAATCCCAACAATCAAATGAAGACTTCTGTAGCCATTGGGCTTTGGATTCTTGATATAGTCTTTTTCTTCCAGAAGCACCACATCATCCTGCCGGATGAGCGCATCTCTCACGGCATAGACATCCTCTGGAAAAGAACAGATGACCCTGACCCCTGCTACATCCATGAGATGCTCTTCGATATTCTCCATGGACAGAGGATGACCTTTTCTCTCTAGCTTTCCGATGATGGACGGCATGGATTTTAGTCGTTTCTTAATGCTGCTGATGGGATTATGGTCCATTTCCCAAGAGAACTCTTCATTAAGAACATTCAGCTTGGTCTCAACCTCCATCATGGCACAGCGGTAATAAGACATGAGCCTCGCGACCTCTTTAGACTTTCTCTGCACCCAGTTCAACGTGTCTTCATCAATCCTCTTCAGGTATTTCTCCATTTCACTGATTTCATTATTTGCAATCCGCATCCGTTTTCTCCTTTTAATCTATTCATAATGAATACTATACGCCAAAAAGCTAAAATTAGATTAAAGCAGACACATGCAGCTGAAAAGGGATTTTTCATTTCTTCCTAGTCCCCTTGAAGAAATAAAATGGCATCATTCTGAGAGAGCGGTTTACTGATATAGTATCCCTGAACCACATCACAGTGGTACTTTTTGAGATAATCCATCTGTTTTCTTTCCTCCACCCCTTCAGCCACAGCCTGGAGTCCAAACTTATGAGCCATGGAAATGATATCCGCTGTGATGAGCTTGTCCTCTCCATGATCCACGATCTTATCAATAAAGTACTTATCAATCTTTACAATATCAATGTTCATATCCCTCAGTCTGGAGAGAGAAGAAAATCCTGTGCCGAAGTCATCCAGAGAGATACGAATACCTTTTTCTTTGATCTGCTGCAATTTTCTGTTCACCAGCTCATAGTTTCTGAGAAATACCGATTCGGTAATCTCATACCTTTTTCTGATGGACTCATCAACGTCCACAAACTGATACCCTAGAAGCTTAGCAAGATTCCTCGCGGTAGTTGTCTTTCCGACGTTTGAAACACCAAAGAGGACAATGATCATAAAACACCTCATAGTCCCGACGTCCGGGATTCTTTAGATAATTTCTCCTGGAATAGCGCATTTTTCATAAATCAGCTGCACAACTCCGGATGGAAAAGACTTGGTTTCTTTCAGCTGCAGATTCTTCCGCTCCATAAGACCTGTAAAAAGAGACTTTCCACTTCCCAGCAGCACCGGATGCACAGAGAGTCTGTACTCATCCACAAGATCTTCTTTCATGAATGCCTCAATGAGGCTGGCACCTCCATAAAGCCACAGATCCTTCCCTGGCTCCAGCAAAAGCTTCTCCACTTCTTCCTTCAGATTTTCAGATATGATCCTTGCATCATCTAAGCCTGACAGACTTCTGGAAAAAACAACTTTATTCTTGCTGTTCATGGTTACCATCATGAATCTGTCTTCTTCAGAAAGAAATGGATTTCTTAGAAACTGAAGAAACAGCTCATAAGACTTTCTGCCAAAAAGAATCGTATCCACTCTTTCCAAAAACTGCTCAAAAGCCATCTCTTCTTCCATGATGCACCAGTCAATCTCTCCATGAGGTCCCTCAATATAACCATCCAGTGATACTGCAAGATCTAAAAGAACTTTACGTTTCGTACTCATAAGATTCCTCCTGTTTATTCGAATTAAGACGTCAACTATTTACGGAGCTCATTCCTGATATGATCATGAAGGGCCTCCGCATCGTATTCCACATTGGAGAGTATGGTGATGATGCGTTCTTCCTTCAGATCAAAGGAAGTGTAGAAATTCACCCCGGGGTCACTTCCCTGAAAACAGGGTGTATCCGAATCCAGGATCCACAGCCCGTATCCATAGAAGGAGGCTTTGCCCTGAGGCTTTTTCATCTCATGAAACATCTCTTTTGACATAATCTTTCCTGATGAGAGTGCTTTCCAGAACTTCTCCACATCTTCTGCTGTAGTGAATGCGCCGCCAGCCCCTGTTCCTTTCACATCCACAGAATAAATGTTGTTTCTGTAGTCTCCCCGAGCCTCATCATAGATATAGGCATAGGCACATCTTGCAGGGAGCCTGTCCATCTCAAAGTAGCCTGTATCTCTCATCCCCGCAGGATCAAAGATTTTTTCCTGAAGGTATACATCAAAAGGAACCTTTTTCAGAGCTTCAATCAGCAATCCCAGCATCACATAGCCAGAATTGTTATATTTAAACTTTTCTCCTCTTTCATACATCATAGGCTTGTCGATGAAAAGAGTAAGAAGATCTTTGGAGGTTCTGATACGGTAGTTCGGCACCTCCACCCACAAGTCCTCATAGTTCTCCATCACATCCTCATCAAAGTAGTCGGGAATGCCGGAGGTATGGGTCAGAAGCTCATGGACTGTCACATTTTTATCTATCCCCTGGAGATCAAAATCCAGCACGTCACCAAGCGCAGTCTCAAAGTTCAAGCTCCCCTCTTCAATAAGCTTCAGAATTGCAGCCGCCACAAAGGCTTTTCCAGCAGAAGCGGTCTCAAATCTTGTATCAACAGTATTTGGGATTTCATTGGCACGGTCTCTATAGCCAAAGGCCTTCTGGTAGATGATCTTATCTTTTTCCACCACAGATATCACGCCAGAGAAGTCTTTGCCGATGTTCTTTTCAATATCCATACGCTAACTCCCTTCCAGGTCCTGACTGATATGAATCAGTTCGGAGACACTATCATTTCTATTCTCTTATTGTAGCTTTTATTCAGAAGAAAAAACAGAATATCACTGAAAAAAGTACCGGCCTCCCATGGGAAAACCGGTATCTTAGCGTTATTTGGATTGTTGTGATTTCATCTCACTTTTCCACTGCAATCCAAATCTCCTGTTTTTTCTCTGCCAGATAGCATTCTATGACAGGAAGATCTGCCAGACGAAAGCCGGACTGGGGCAGCCATTCTCTATAAAACTCCCTGTACTTTTCCTGAATCGCCTGAGGAAGCTCTCCATCTGCTTTAAGAATCACCCAGGTGGATGACGGATAAAACCTCTTTTCTAATCCTTCTGGAGCTTCACTTCTACTTTTCATATTCTCCTCATCCACGGTCACACCCAGGATGTATTCCATGCTGTCGCTTTCACCCCATTTTCCACCGGCTGCAATGCCAAGATACCCTTCCGGCTTCAGTCCACTGTAACACTCATTCAGCTTTTCCATGGTTCCATCCTTCCAGGCACAAGCCCAGATGTCAGGCACTTTCATAAAAGCTTCCTCTGTTTTTATTGGATGCACTGATCCCAGCACCGTAAAGGCTGGTCTTTCTTCCACTTGATAGTTCATATTCTTTCCTCCTTCCATCTGTAAGGTGAACGTAAGTCTCGGGCAAGACTGAAGAAAAGCTCCACCTTTCCGAACTTTAGAGGGAAGGATCCCATGGTATGTCCGAAAAGCTCTGCTGAACGCATCTTGAGACTCATACCCGTATTTCAGCGCAAGATCAAGAATTCTCCCTTCTCCCTTCAAAAGATCAAATGCCGCCTGAGTCAGTCTTCTGTTTCTCACATAGTCACGAAAAGACTGCTCCGCCAAGTAAGAAAACACCCTCAGAAACTGATCTTCACTGCATCCAGCGAGCCTTGCTGCTGTATCAGCTGTAATGCTGTTTTCCAGATTCTCTTCCACATACTGAGTCACTTCATTCATTCTGCCAATCCAATCCATTTGTCACCTCTACTGCCAGTTTACTCGTAATCATCATCTGAAGCTCGACTTTAGGAGCCTGAGATTGTCGGTTTCTTCCTTTTTAGTGTACCATGGACCTTTTCCAGACTGAAGAGGAGCAAAAAAGAAAAGCACCTGAATCAGATGCTTTCGCTTTCCTCGATATGAGGTTAGGCTTCTTTTTCCTGGGATTTTAAAACGTCATACCCAAGTTTCACAATGGCTTTTTCCACATCATAAAGACTGACCTTCTCTTCATCGAAATCAAATTTCACTTTACTGGAGTTGAAGGATATTTTTAATGTGTCTTCCTGGATGCCATCCATTTTCTTCACGGCACCTTCAATCTTCTGGATACAGGAAGGACAGGTTAGGGTTTCCAGCTGCATAGTTCCTTTTTTCATGGGGGTTCACTCCTCTTTTTTCTTTGTCTTTATACTATCTCTTTTACACGGGTTCGTACTTGATGCAAATCAAGTTCCATAGGATTCTTTCGGCATTATTTTTCTTTTTGATTCAGCTTTGGGAGAGAATAGGGAAAACTTCAGAAGTCTCATGCCATTCAGAATCACCACCAGGATACTTGCTTCGTGGACCAGCATACCGATGGACATATTCATCCATTCACTGAAGAACAAGCTGAACAGAAGAACCAGCACCACACCTACTGCAATGGCAATATTCTGCTTCATATTTCTGGCTGTGGCTTTGGTGAGCCCCAGGGCATGGGGAAGCTTTCCGAAGTCTCCATTCATCAGTACCACATCAGAAGTTTCAATGGCCACATCTGTTCCGCTGCCCATGGCGATGCCAATCTCAGCCAAGGCTAGAGATGGACTGTCATTGACCCCATCCCCCACAAACGCCACCACGTGACCTTCCTCTTGAAGCTTCTTAATATAGGCGGATTTGTCTTCCGGCAGCATATGTCCAAAGGCTTTGGTAAGCCCCAGTTCTTCTGCCACCACATCCACAGTGCCCTGATGGTCTCCCGAAAGAAGAACCAGCTCTTTCACCCCAAGCTTCCTGAGTTTTTTAAGATCCTCTTTCACTCCAGGTCTCACCTGATCCCGGACACCAAGCGCTGATTCCAGAACTCCATCCACTGAGGTCAGTACCAGCGAATCCCCTCGTCTTTCATACTGATGGATGATTTCAAGAGATTTTTCAGGAAATGCAACCTGGTTTTCTTCCATAAGGTACAGATTTCCCACAAGAACCTGTCTTCCTTCCACTTTGGCTGCGATTCCGCCGCCCTTCATCACTTCTGTTTCACTTACCGTATAAGCATCCGTGATGCCAATATGTTCCACCACAGCCTTTGCCAGGGGGTGGTCAGACTCTCTTTCCACGCTGGATAAATACTTCAGGGTTTCTTTCTCATCCTCTCCAAAATAAGCATGGTCTGACACCTTAGGATGTCCCACGGTCAATGTACCAGTTTTATCAAAAACCATCACATCCACCCTGCTGAAATCCTGGATCACTTCACTGCCCTTGAGTAAAATACCGTTCTTTGCACCATTGCCGATACCTGCGACGTTGGAGACGGGTACACCGATGACCAGAGCACCTGGACATCCCAATACCAAAATGGTGATGGAAAGCTCCACATTCCGGGTCAGAGCAAACACAAAAGCGGATAAGAGAAGTACCAGCGGAGTGTAATACTTGGAGAATCTGTCAATAAAGCGCTCCGCTTCAGATTTCGCATCCTGAGCCTCTTCCACCAGTTCTATGATTCTGCCAAAGGTCGTATCTTCTCCCACTCTGTCTGCCACAATCTGAAGGGTTCCATTTTCCAGGATGGTTCCTGCATAGACCTTTGAGCCCTGCTTCTTCTCCACAGGAAGAGACTCTCCGGTGATGCTCGCCTCGCTTACATACCCTTCTCCAGAAAGCACTCTGCCATCCACCGGAACTTTGGCACCGGTTTTCACCAGAAGGACATCCTCCACATCCACTTCATCTACGTCCACTTCAAGAAAAGAACCATCCGGCTGTCTCTTTAAAGCACTTTCCGGTGCCATCTCTGTCAGTTCTTTGATGGCAGATCTGGTCTTATTGAGCGTACGCTGCTCAAGATAGGCTCCAAAGAGAAACAGGAAGGTAACGATGGCTGACTCTTCCAGATTCTTTATGGCAAAGGCGCCAAGAACTGCGATGGTCACCAGGACATCAATGCTCACAACCTTCACCTTCAGCGCCTGATAGGCCTGTATGGCAATGGGCAGAACACCAAGAATGGAAGCTGCCCCAAGGCCAGCCATGGCGAGCATTTCGTTCTGGAGTAGAAACTCCCCCGCAAAGCCCAAAACAATGAGGATCCCACTCATGACTAAAATACGGTTCTTACTTTTTAATATGATTCTTTGCATCCTATTTCCCACCTTTCACGGTTCTATTCCCGTTCACTGTCATAAGCCTTATCCATTTCTTCTAAGAGCCGATAGACAGCCTCATAACTTTCACAAACATCCTCAGGTACTTTGTAATGATCCGTGACCCCTCTCAACTTCAAGAAATACTCTTCAAGGTCCTTGGTGCTTTCACCTGCTTGATTCATTTTGGAAAGCATTCCCTCAAACAGCTCCTTCACTTCGTTCATTTCAGGATGGTGTCCTCCATGAACTCTATTCACGATAGGAACATACTGTTTCAGTACTGGTACATTTTTTTCTGAGACTTCTACAAACTTCTTCTTTAGCATCATGATGATCTCACTGCTCCTCTATTTTTTATTTCATTCGGATCTGATGAGCTTAGTATAAATCCAATTCTCTCTTTCTCACTTGACGCACATCAAGTTGTAAAACTATGGAAGAATAATTTTACAAAAAAAGATCCTGAGCCAGCAAAAGTTTTTCTTCCTTCTGTGAGCTCAGGATCTTCTATTTGATCATTCTATTCTCACTTAAGTTCAGATGCTCTATACTGATGGTGATGGTTTTGATGAGTCTTTCTAGTCTTTTGGCTTGGGGTGAATGAGGCTTCGCTTTCTCCAGAGCTTTCTGAGATTTTCTGATGATGGAAGCTAATGGCTCCAGAATGCTCTCCATACTTTTCTTCGGCTCAGAATATTTTCCAGACGGGTCTGAAAGAACGTCATAAGAGACTTCAAGTGCCCGGATCCGATTCAGGAGCAGTGTATGCTGCGGACTCTTCTCTGGGAACTTTGGCAGCATTTTCCTGCAGTTTTCTGTAAGCGCATGGAGATGCTTTCTTGCATCTTCCAACTCTTCCTCATGATACTGAATCCCTTCCTTGATATTACTCATTGATGGCCTCAATCCCCTGATTCTTCAGCTCCCTCAGATGACTCCTCATTCTCTCAAGATCTTCTTCTGAATGTCCCTGAAACCCCTTCACTTCCCCAAGTACACGAAGCGCCCCTTCGGTGCGGTAGGATCTCGTTGGATTGCCAGGAAACCTTTTATCCGTCAGATTCGGATCATTCTCAAAGTCTCCTGAAGGCTCCACAAGATAAATCCTGCCTTCTGACTCTCCCTGTGCCAGTTCAGCGCCCCATATGGCCGCATCCATGGTTGCAGTAAAATAGATGAACTTTGCAGTTTTGCCTGAACCGTAATTGCTGTTAAATCCTGGAACCAGTAAGTCTCCAGCCTTTAGCTCCGCTTTTGTCCCATGATAGAACGGACCTTCATCAAGAACGTTCTTTTTCGTATTTGTGTAATCAGTCATGAGTAACCTGCCTTTCTTTTCAGATCATCAATATTCTCTAGTATGGGTCTGGTAAAAATAAGCCCATACAAAAATGGTTCCCAGAAGTCCCAACGCATAAAAAATAAGGACCGCTGGTCTTCTAGTGCTCATGCCATAGTAGATACCCTAAGTGGAGCACAAAACAAGATAAACACCAAACAGTATTTTTACTCCCCCTTGCTTTGGGAATTCTCTCATTTTCTCCTAGCTTTCCCACAGTACTGGTTTCTTCTTTACAAAGTAAAACCCAAAATTATGAGAATCAGGGATCCAAACAAAATCAGACCCATAAAAGAGAACCAGCTGACTAAAAGAGTGCCAATGCCATATTGGAAGGGTCCCAAGGGTAGATTCGTGGTCCAGTGGCATAGAAGAAACTCCACAGCCTTATCCAGTTCTTGCCTATCATTGATCCATGGCGTGTATCTGAAAGCATCCAGTGCAACGAGGGTTGGAAACGGATTGGAAAATTCAGTTTCTGGGCCTTGCCCATAGCTGCACTTCTTGCACCTCCAACCGCCACCCACGTGCTGTATCTCCAGAAGATGCTGCCTTAGCGATACACTTGAAACGGGCCATCTTCTCTCCAAATAGAAAAAAGTAGATCAGCCGCTTCTATCAATAGAAGATCCTCTGGCTTCATGCCGATTTCCTGCAGATACTGCACAGATTCAATCAGCGAAAAGGGATCCTTTCAGAATTCTTTTATCCTAGCTTGTCCAAAGATCACTTCCAAGATCATATCTATGCGCACATATTTCCTCCAGATCCTTACGGTACTTTTCAGAAACTGACATCCTCTTGGCACCTTCCTTTCTCATGTTCCTATTTAAGATTCTATTTTCCGTTCTTTAGCATTTGTCATCAACTTAAATCATAGAATTTCTTGCTTTCATTCTAGTTCCAGGAAGTTGAAGAATCAAGAAGCAGAAAAAAGAAAGCCTTGGTTGCCCTCTTCATGAGAGCACCAAGACTTCTAAGAGTGTCATCAGTCTTCTACAAGCTTACCAATGGCAGGGACATTCTCCAGTGCACTGATGCCATGAGGCGAATCTTCCATGATTTCCTTGGTCAGGTCCTGACCTGCCTGATTTCCATTATGGTTTCCGTCCTTCCATGCAGAGGAATCTGTAACATCATAAATGATGCCATCCACAGCAACATAGGCCTTGTTTCCATTTTTACCGTCAAAGGCACTGAGCTCCTCCAGTGTAAGCATCAGTTCTTCCTCTTCTCCTTCTGATGGTGTCTCTTCCGGAGTTTGAGGTTCCTCACTTGGTGAGCTGGAACATCCTGCAATGACAAAAGATACGCTGAACAGCATGAGTAAAAGTACTACAATCTTCTTCATATTAGCCTCCTTCAAATGCTTCAAAGCATTACAATAGCGATAATTCTACAAGATATCTTATATGCAATCCGTTCAATCCTGCAGTGAAATCATTATACAATATCCCTTGGACTTTGAGCATAAATCCATGATTCTTATACAAATATTTCACTGTGTATTCATTATTTTCATCGTATCGATTCATATCATCGGTTTAACACCCCTATAGAAACTCCCCTGTCAGCCATTGTCAACAGGGGAGTTTTCCTTATTAATACATGCATTTACGAAGGTTCGAATATAGCCTTTGTTTTCTGATACACTTCTTCTCACTAGCTGAACTCTTCCGCTCTTACTTTTTTCTCCGAAACCATGAGATTCATCACTGCAAGATCCGCAAATACCAACAGATGTCCACTCTGTCCTGCTAAAATAATTAGAGACGTCCAGGGACTGTCTGCCATCCAGAAAAATAAAGGCAGCAAGAACGATAATAGGAAAAAAATGACAGGAAGCGCAAGATCCATCTTTTTCACTTTACGGTACCTATGCTCCTTCTTTACCAGCCGCCAGATGAAGATACCAAATAATACTGCGATCAATGGAAGATCGGGCAAAAACCCCAAAACCAGAAGGTCAAACTGATGGATGAAGCTGAAGCTGACAGGACCAAAGAATCCTTTCTCATAGAGATAGATGTTTACAGGAAGAATTGCAAAAAACAGAATCAGATACAGATACAAAGTAGACAGTGTCTGATTGTAGGTTCTGCCCATAAGCCCCAAAAAAGTGAACGTGAACCCACGCTCTGATGACTCCACTGAATCATCCTCATGCCTCTTATCTATAACACGTTCATTTCCTTCCGAGATTTCACTTGAAACCAACTCGTCCAAGGATACTTGAAAAAGCTCAGCCATAAGGATGAGTTTCTGAAGTTCTGGCTTCGCTGTATCCGTCTCCCATTTTGAGACAGACTGTCTGGATACATCCACTTTTTCTGCCAAGTCATTCTGCGACATCTTCTTTTCTTTCCGTAGCATCTGAATTCTCTCTCCAAGACTCATACCTAACCTCCATAAAGTTAATTCTTAGGTTTATGGTAACTGAAAAGAGAATGAATGCCAACCAACTTCCGTTCGTTTACTGTCAACTGCAGGTTGCTTTTAAAACTTTTAAAGAAAATAATGAAAAAAGTCTCAGTTCTCATATGATCAAGAACTGAGACCAACGGTCTTGTGGTTATATATTGTAGATGTGCAGATGTCTGGGGCGTTTTTCCCAATCGGCCAGTTCGGGACTCCAGTAGGGATTCCAATGGAGAAGATCCTCATATCTTGGATGAGATGGATCTTTTTTAGCTTCCAGAAAATCTTGAAAACCTCCGACACCTCCCACATCTTCTGGTGGCGTTTTTCCTTCTGACTCCAGAAGAAAAGGAAGACTGTCATCATAGTGTTCATGCTCCTTCAGGAAAGTGATCTGATGTTCCCAATAGTCGCCAAAATCATAGACATAATTGATTTCCTTTATCCTTGGCATAAACTCTGAAAGAATACGACCTTCCATGATTTCAGCCTCTTCATGGTACTCAAGATCTTCTTCCCTTGGCACAATTCTCTTGATAACTTTTCCAGATTTCTCATCCTTCATCTCAAATTCAAAGAGATGGTAGTCCTGCCATCCAAATGCGCTTTGTATGACCCTATGGAGAGTTTCAAACCTGATGTCTGCAGGCACGAGGACTCTTCTTTTCACCTGATAGAGTTCAAGGTCCAGTGTGATCTGTAGTTCAATAGCTCTGGTATCATAGGCTTTCATTCCCGTAAGTTTCTGAAGTTCTGTAACCATGTCCTTCAAAGGCACACGGATACTATCCTTGCTGGATCCCGCTTTTCTAAAAGTATTGTGGTTCACCAGTACACCAAGGGTATCACTGTAGAAATTTGGAACATGGGCATACCTATCCGCAATGGGGATAGAAAGATCAATTCCTGTCTGGGTCATCCAAGAGGTGATCTGGCGGTTGCTGTTTTTTGCATAGACAAAGCTTCCTGAGAGCCTCAAGTATTCTTCTACCATCTCCGGATTGAGATTCATCTCAAGCATGGTTTTCCTTATACCTTCCACAGCTATGCGCTCGAAATTCTTCAGATCTTTTTTCTTCACCCTATAGATTGCCACTGTGAATCTAGTGGCATTATTTATGAGAATCAGAAGCTCCTCGGTCTTATTGTCACTCCAGATTGTGGTCCAATTTGCTGTCCAGGAGAACAGCGGACTGATGGATTCATCAAAGGCTTCTGGCTTTTCTTTTAAAGCCTCTGCAAGCTTTTTCGTTAATGCGATCTGCATATATTCCCTCCAAATTCAGTTCGTTCAGCATTTAATCTTTATCTCACGGCTTTCTTAAATGAAAGCACTTCACTTAGATCCTCCAGTGTTTCTTTGGTATAGACTTCAAAAACAACGGGTAAAAACTTCAGCTTTTCGCCAAGTTTTCGGGTTTCAGCGATCTCTTTCCTAAGATTCTCCTGAATAGGTAAGTTCATCATATTCTGTTTCTCCCGGTCTGGCACATATACCGTCACTTTGAAAAAACCGTCCCAGATGGACAGCCAGCATACAGTTGTTTCTTTTTTTCCACCTCTAGGACCAGTCCAGCCATAGATTCCTTTTCCTAGCCATGCATGGCCATCTTTATAAAACTTCCAGTTCAGCCGGATGTCCTCTAGGCTCAGACCTTCAACAAATTGACAGTATATGCTGTAAGTATTACCAAGTGCTTCCTTTAGAACTTCCTCCGTGGGTTCCGGGTAGGGGGTTCGCAGGAGCTGCAGTTTTTTAGAATAAACATTCAAAACTATCCCTCCAATACTCTCTCACTACTTCTTGATTTCTTCCACTCGCTTTACAAACAGTACCGCTTTTTTCACCACCGCTTTCCTCACACTATGTAATTGCCCCTTTGCAAATTTCAGTATTTCTTCCTGATGCGCCGACTTGTCATAATACTTCTCAAAACACTCCAGCACCTTCCCACATACAATGGCATTGCATTCCGGTGAGGGCTCTCTCTTGTGAACATAGATGATCTTAGGTACTGAAAGAAGCTTTTCTGTGATGATTCCTTCATATTGAGGCAGTGCATGAACTATTTTCCAGGCACTGCCCGCAGCATTGCCTGCGGTAATCATTTGTGGATCTTCTAGAAGAGAAAGATAGGCTTCAACATAAGAAAGCTGATTATCCTGTTCTACATATCCGGCAAAATTTGCCATGACAAAAATCCCATCCCATTTGATGAAGCTGTTCTGGTGATGGATCCAGGATAAGATCTCATCCATGTGAGGCTTGAGCACTTCAGGGTGTTCCTCACTGATGAGTCTTATGATTTTTGAGGCTTTGTACTTCAGGCTGGACTGCTCCTTCTTCACAAACTTCACTACAAACTCCAGATCCTCTTTTTTCTCCGCGAGTTCCAAAGCCATCTGTTTGAAGTCTTGATTTCCATCAAGGCTCAAAATCAGCTCTTCCTTTTTCATACAATCCCCTTCTTCTTATGATCCTGAACACAACCTAGCGAGCTTGCTCCGCTGTTAGCTCTGCCAAGGTCGAACCTTTCCCAGCCAACCTTCTTTTTCCCAATAGTTTTTCTCGGAGATACTTGCGCCCCTATTCCCCTGCTGCATCTTTCTCATCATAAGGAAAAACACCTTTGTCTTCATCCCTGCTTTTGGGTGATGGTTACGCTGAAGACTTCTTACAATCCGGTCCGTTCTTTTATCGATCTGTGACTTCTTCTTATCAGAAACCCCTGCCCAGTTCATCGCTTGCACACTAACGCCATAGGTTCTGATTCTAGGTACTCCCCAGAAGAACAGTGCATTAGAGATATCTTTCAAAGCATGTCTCATTCCGCTGCCAGCAGCCGTTGTCACCACCACAGCATTTTTTTGGAACATGACTTTTCTTGGTTTATGGACCATCCAGTAGCTGAACGTCAAATCCAAAAAACTCTTCATGGGCGCAGAGGCTCTCATACAATAGGTTGGTGTTGTGAAGATGAGAAGATCCGCTTCCTCCACTTTATCCATCATCTTCTTTTTCTCCCCATAGAAAGGACACTGGCTTTCATCTTCAATGCACCGGTAGCATCCAACACAGAAATGATTGAGATCTCGCGGCAGAAAAAACTCTGTCACTTCTTTCTCTCCTGGCAGCTTATTCTCAATCATTCTTCCAATATGATAGGAACTTCCTTTATGATTTTGGCCATGGATGAGAACTATCTTCATTTTTAACACCACACATTCAAATTTATACTTTTCACTTCTAGTATACGCAATTTCGTCAAAAATTCTACATATCACGTTTTTTTCGTACCGCAGTCGGAGTATGCTAAAGAGTGGAATGAGTTGATATGAGAAAGAACCACCGAAAAACATCAGTGGTTCCTTCTGTCTTTACGTTAGAAATCTTTGGGTTTCTTTCTTTCTTTTGCCGTGATCTCGAGAACTTTTACTTTTACTACTTCCACGGATAAAGCCATCTGCTCACTGATCTCAAAGGATCTGCCTGTCTGGTGGAGCATCAGACGCTCTAATCCTTTCACTTTTTCTTCTGGGTTCTCCACAATATCTGCACTTCCTCTGGCTATGACAGAGGAAAAGGACGCTCCATATCTGCAAGGAACATCACCGCCAGAGACTACTTCCACATCTGCATCCAGTTCGATGCATACATTAGGATTGTCTCTTATCAGATCCAGCTTATGTCCTACTTTTGCAGAGTGCATATAGAAGAGCAGATCTTTTGTTTCAGAATCATACGTATACCCGAAATGAAGCGGAACAATATAAGGATACGCACCATCAAATAATCCAAGACGCAGAATCTTAGCTTTCTCTATTATTTTAAGAATGTCTTCAAACTCCCGTACTTCCCGATCCGTTCTTCTCATAGTACTCTCCTTTTTCTTCATATCTTAAATTCATCAGCCAGATAGAATTCTTCCCGCCCTTCATAAGGCTCTACCTCCTCACAAATCATGACGAAAGACTTCATAACTCTATAGCGGTTTGAGTTCAACACTTTTTTCTTTGCCATTGTATGAAAAATGAATGTTTACTAGTTGTCTTCTATTATCTTATAATTGAAAAGAGAAAGAAAGAGGTGGCTTTATGAGTATTATTTTCAGACGAATGAGCATGGAAGACGTGGAGAGTGTGTGGCGCATGTTCCAGGACATCAGAGAAGAGAAGATTGACATGTCCTTTGCCGAAATATCCAGTATTGAAGAGGTTACATCCTATGTGGATAATCCCTCAGAACTTACTTATGTGGCTGTTTCAGAAGAAGATCCTCATACTGTGCTCTGCCTCATAAAAGGAAAGCGTGAGATGTCGGAAGAAAAAAAGCATGCAGTCTTCCTGTCCGCAGCTACTGCCCGAAGCGCTAGAGGAAGGGGCCTTGTTTCAAAACTCACAGACTATGCTTTGAATGAGATGGAGCATGAAGGCATCACCATCGCGAGAATCTATGTCTACAGCAATAACATCTCTTCCATCAAAGCCATCCAGAAGATGGATTTTACACACGCTGGAACCGTGCTCATGCATCATAAAGATCGTGCCACCGGTGAATTCGTGGACGACTTGATTTTCCATAAGATCTTAAATTTAAAAAGCAAGGCATTCTAATTTTAGATTAGAGTGCCTTGCTTTTTCAGCAGCTTTATTACAATGTTAAAGGTCTAAATCATTAAAGAGATCACGAAGTTTCTTCATCTCTTCTACGCTCAATGTTACACCTTTTCCCATTTTCTCATGTTCAGGTGACCAGTCTCTGATGTCATACTTTGGCTCTCTGTCATTCCAGCTGATGAGGTTCACTTGCTTTGACCAGCCTCTGTTGTTTTCTGAAAGTATGCCTAAGGTTTCTTTGATCTCATACTTGATATCTGCCATAATCCTCATTCCTTTCATCTGTAAGTGATTCTTAGTATATACACTTTTTATGAAAAATCAATGTAAGCGCCGGCAGTTAGGGACAGGTCTATGCAGCCAGTTCTTTGTCAATGTAGTAATTTGCTCCAGCAATTATCACAGCGCCACCAACGAAATTCCCAATCGCAACCACCACAAAACTAATTAGAATGCCAGCTACGGTAATATTAGCTCCATTGACAAATGCCATAACCAGATAGAACATATTGGCAACAATATGTTCTGTGCCACTGAGAACAAAAACAGCAATCGGGAACCATACCGCAAGGATTTTACCTGCTACTGTCTTCGCACTGTAAGCCATCATCACCCCACTGCAGACAATAATATTACACAAAACTGCACTGATGAACATCTGTCCAACGGGCATTGTTGTTTTTACTACGGCACTATTGGAGATTACTTCAATCATATGTTCACTGAAGATTCCCGCCCCTGTGCTGAGCAGCGCGATGATTACTGCACCAACAAGATTTGCTGCGAGTACTGTAGTGAGCATCTTCATAAATTTGCCCATTTTTACTGATTTTTTATACACACTGAGAATCGCCATGCAATCACTGGTAAAGAGTTCGCTTCCCAAAAGAAGTATTGCGATGATACCTGTTGGGAAAATCAGCGCTCCCAAGAACTTTCCCACACCTGGATCTTCCGTATAAGCTACCAGTCTGAAATAAGCGATTGCACCAATCGCGATGAACATTCCTGCAAGAATCCCTTGAATGACCAGCGCCTTAATATTTCTTTCTGTTTTGCTCACTCCGGCATGTTCAATGTATTCCATGATTTCTTTAAAACTTTTCATTACTTCCTCCAACATTCTTCCTGTATACTGTTTTTTTTGTTTCTTTTTCTCTTCCCCATGAAATCCTAAGAGTACTAGGATCCGCTTCACTTTTGTTTTGCTGCTATCTTTTTTGGTCTCCTTCCTATGATTTTTAACAGTGATATTTTTTTAATAATGGCAATTGAAACTAGGCCTAAACGCAGTTCATCATCGAAACACTTTAAACAGTAAATGTTTCGATGATGAATTAAATCTAGATTATAAACCCTACATGACAAACTCCCTGATAGGGTTCTTTTCTCCTGCATTTACACAATCACATTCCATTATACAGTATGAAAGAGGAGGAGGTCAACAAAAGCATGTGATTTCCAGGAGTATTTAATCGGTACCAGGTACCGTTAAAACAGCTTCCTGCTCGATTTCTTCAAATAATGTTCAAAAGAAGGCTGTCTCATGATTATCTTCTCTTTCATATAAGGATAGACTATGATTGCTATTCCCATTAAAACAAAAGAAACACATAGCACAATCAGCCACTCTACATTATTATGCTCAATAAATGCAGATATCCCTGACGTTATCCTGGTTGAATTCTCCTCTCCTGCGATTGCTGTAGAGATTTCAACTGGAAATATGGAACTTAGTATTCCTATGATGAGTATACCAAACAGACCCATTAAGGAAAGGGAGATTCCCAAGTAGTTGTTAGAAATACCCAAGAAACCTTCACTATTTTGGGGCTTCTCTTCAAACATTGTAGCATCATTCTCATGAACCTCAATTTCGTCTTTTAACAAATAATCTATGGAAACATGGAACAGTTTGCTGAGCTGAATAATATTTTCTGTGTCAGGCAAAGAGCTGTCGAGCTCCCATTTTGATACAGATTGCCTTGATATGGTTAGTTTTGTTGCTAACTGTTCTTGCGATAGACCATTTTGTTTGCGTAGAATTTGTAGTTTTTCTCCGAATGTTATGATGACCACCTCCAGTATTTATGGTTCCAGTATGGAGTTTAAAATAGATATAATCTACCAAGTTGACTTTGAACCTACGCAACTGTCAGTTGCATACCAAAGAAAAGAGAGAGTTTGCATCTCTCCCATCTATGCAATAACGACTCCATTCTATCATTCACTTCCAACGCTCCGAATATAGTCTTTCAGATCATCGATACCAGTGTACATTCTTGATATCTTGTCATCCGCATAACGATCCTCACTCCACAATTTCAAAAACTTGAGAAACGAAGAAATATTCATTTCCAGGTTCTTCTTCTTTTCTAATTTCATTATACTGTGAAAGATTGAACTCTTTTACGATCCGATATTTCCCGGGTTTTACATTCTTCCAGTATTCAAGATAAATTGGGTACTCCTCTTTACTATTGGGCGGAATATGATATAGTTCCGGCGTAACTTCTGCATCTACAACAGTTTCCATTTTATACCACTTCCCTAATCGCTCTCTTTCAAACTCAAACTTCGAACCAAACCAGATGCTCTGATCTGTTCCGTTAATAAGCGTATAATAAATAACATTATTGTTTTGGCGAACATCAGTGATTTCTACCTCGCCTACAGAATTCAATTCCATACGATCGTATCCTGATCTTTTCCAGCCGCTACATCCGGTAAAAATAGTGATGATGACCAATGAAAAAGCAATTACTCCTTTTTTCAAATATATCCCCCCCTGATTCTGTTGCTACTTAGCTATGAGTCATAATAAATACTCTTGTTTATAATAGAGTTTCTTTAACCATAACACGAATAGAATGTCATCTCGACCTCTTATTCAGATGACTTTGAAAGTAATCATTTAACAATTATCTTTGCTATATATTATCTATCCCGGATTATTAAACACTTATTGTAATCGCTATCCAAAAACTTACTGAGATGACTATAACAGATATGAGGCGTCGATTTGAATATTACATAAAATAATCTACTTTTCTATGTAGGACTACAACTATCTCCACATGTCTAAAAATGATAACATTGAGATCAGAGATTGATCTTACTCCGCTTAATATATATTAATCATTAGGTGAGTAAGAAACCTTCCTATTTTTGAATCCATGTCTCTTTGTTACTATCTTTGTCATCGTAACATTGAGAAACATAGTGATAAAAACAAATAATATAATAACTACAATCAATGCATCAATCGTATCTTCGATTGCAGCCCAATCACCTGTATGCACTTCGTTTGAAATATTTAAGAACTGAATCATAAGTGATATTAGAGTAAAGCCTAAACTTGAAATTATAGAAATAACAATCCCCCCTGAATTTGCATACGAGATTTGCCAAATTGGGATTCCCCAAGCAATCAGACCAGCGATAATGCTACCAACAGAAAACAGCACTATCTCCCCATCAGAAACAAGCAGAAGCAATAACAATAATGCAACGAGCGTAAACCCTGAGAGTATAACACTTCCAATGCCCTTTACAACTTTTGACGTTATCTTTGATAACTCAATTATGTCCATCATTAGATTCTCAGCCTCTTTCGTGCTAATATGTTCATTCTCATTACGCTTTGCCTGCATCAGTTCAACCAAGCTCACTTCCAATGCTTTTGCCAGAGCTTCAATACTATTTATATCGGGTAATCCAACACCCCGTTCCCATCTCGATACAGCTTTATCAGTAACATGAAGTTTTTTAGCAAGATGGGTTTGAGTCATCCCGAGTTCTTTTCTTCTTTCTGAAATAAATGGACCCAATTGTTTTGCATCCATAAATCCACCTCCCTTATAACTTCATACTATATCCTCAAGTCTGTTTCAATCAACCGATGTTTAGTTTACATTCTCATGTATAAGATAAACGTACTGTTTACCTCAAAAAAACAAATTTGATTAACTAAAGTTAACCATTAAGCAAAAAGCTTGAACCGTTGTGTTTTACTGGAAACATAAACTTCGAATCATCATTAATATATTATGGTCACCATTCTCCTGCAATACCCCATAACTCCTACCCCTTTCATGAAATCACTTCCATTGCGGAATCTAAAACAGGGTTATTTCTTATGTGTCCATTCATGCTCTTCTAAATACATATCAAAATCATCTTTTTTAGGTGCACTTAACCGTTTTTTATTAAACTTATCATATTCTTTCTCAGCAAGCTCTTTAGCCACTTCACGTGAAATAGACCCTGCACCAGTAAGAATATCTCTCTCATTAAAATTTAGGAAGGCATTAAGCTTCTCTTCCAATCCTTCATATACATAGGATTACGTCTTTCTGCCTGATCTTCTGCATAATCGAGATACATGGTTACAATACGATTGAGGGACTTTATCTCTTTTTCCGTCAAATAATTCTTAGCAACAGTGATATCGCCTTTACGCACCTTATCACCCTTCCAAGTGGTAAGTCCCATATTATCTTTTGACGCATCAGCTCTTTGCTCAATAAGTTCTGCTGCCGTATGTCCATGAATAGCAAAATGGAGCTTGTTTTGCACTGTTGCAAAGAACTTTTTAGCTTCTTCAGATTTTCCATCATAATCTATGGATAAGGCATAGATATCTGTGATCTTCTTATAAAATCTTTTCTCCGAGGCTCTAATATCACGTATGCGTTCTAATAGCTCATCAAAATAATCATCACCAATATTACGCATACTCTTAAGGCGTTCATCATCCATAGCAAAGCCTTTAACTAAGTATTCGTTTAATCTTTCTGTTGCCCACCGTCTAAATTGTGTACCTCGACTAGAGCGTACACGGTAACCTACTGCAATGATTAATTCCAGGTTATAAAAACGTACTGTTCTCTCAACCTCTCTATTTCCCTCAGTTTGAACTATTCGGTTTTCCCGAATAGTTCGATTTTCTTCAAGTTCACCTTCTGCATAAATGTTTTTTATGTGCTCATTTATGGTATTAACGCTTTTTTGATAAAGCTCAGAAATCGCCTTCTGTGTCATCCATACAGTCTCATTTTCAAGTCTACATCTATTTTTGTTTTTCCATCTTCTGTCTGATATATGAGAAAATCGTTATTATTTTCCAATATAACCCTCCTTCACCATAAGTAGCTTCAATCTATGTTCCTTATTATTATAATCTTACCAAAGTGGCTATAACTTAACCACATAAACCTCGTTTTACTTTATATTTTCTTTCCAACTCAGAATTGATTTTGAGAAATCTTTTTCTCATGTCATCTTTTCATCAAGCGGGCATAAAAACATACCAACTGTATTGTATACTTCATTACGTTTCCATCTGCCCTTATGATCACTTCATGGCTATTTTCAACATAATACTGTGGGACACGGCCTTCATTCTTAACCCTTTTCTTTGTTAGAAAATCCACCGTAAAGGTCTTCTGTAGAAGGGCATCCCCGATATATTTTTCATTCATCGGAATCTTCTTTATGGTCTCCGGTCGCCATCTTGGTTTTCCTGCAGCTGTTAAAATACCGTCCTTCTCAAGATCCCTACCAATGCCTGCTAGGCTTTTACCCTCAAGGTACTCTCTGTAAATGCGCTTAATGATTTCAGCCTCTTCATGAACAATGATCAAGTTCCCTTCTTCATCTTTTGTGTACCCCATAAAGCGATTGTGGTTGACCTGGACTTTACCCTGTTGGTATCGATACTGAAGTCCCAGCTTAACATTCTGAGAAAGGCTCTGACTTTCTTGCTGCGCGAGGGATGCCATAATGGTAAGTAGCACCTCTCCTTTAGCATCCATTGTATTGATGTTCTCTTTCTCGAAAAATACGGATATGTTCTTATCCTTGAGCTGCCTAATATATTTTTGGCAATCCAGAGTATTGCGGGCAAATCGACTAATGGATTTTGTAATAACCAGATCGATGTTCCCTTCCATGCACTCATCAATCAAGCGGGTAAACTCTTCTCGCTTTTTCGTGTTCGTGCCTGAAATACCATCATCTGCAAAAATGCCTGCAAACTCTCATTCAGTATTTTTCTTTATGAACTCAGTGTAATGAGCTACCTGTATCTCATAGCTGGAGTTCTGCTCTTCCATTTCTGTAGAAACTCTGCAATAGCCAGCAACACGCAGTTTCTTTACTTTTTCGTTTGCAGCTGTACTTCCCACCCTTTTTTCGAACTGGATAGATTTCAGTTATGCCTTTCTCATCTTATTACAATTTATTTCTCACATAAAAAACCGTGATTATCCTCCTGGTTTATGCCAGATCTCAAATCACGGAAAGTCCTTATTTACTTATGTTTTTACACCCTTATTTCTCTATCCTTGATATCAATACAACCGTCTCAACGTGATAGGACTGAGGGAAGTTATCAATGGGAGTCACTTTCTCTGTTCTATACCCAAGTGTCTCCAGTATACCGAGATCTCTTCCAAGAGAACCAGGGTCACAGGAAACATAGACAATCTTTTCAGGGTGGATCTTCGCTATGGATTCAAGAAGAGAACCGTCACATCCCTTTCTTGGAGGATCCACAACAACCACATCCGCATGAATGCCTCTCTCCATAAGGTCTACGATAACCTCTTCAGATTTCCCAAGAAGGAACTCTACATTCTCAACACCATTGATCTTTGCATTTACCTTGGCGTCAGCTACAGCTTCCGGCACAATCTCAATACCATAGACTTTCTTTGCCTTCTGCGAAAGGAAAAGAGAAATGGTTCCTGCGCCGCAGTAGCAGTCAAATACAGTCTCACTACCAGAAAGGTTTGCATATTCTAGTGCCTTTCCATACATCACTTCCGTCTGCTTTGGATTCACCTGGAAAAATGAATGAGGAGAAATCTTAAATCTAAAAGGTCCGATGTAGTCTTCTATGAACTCTTTTCCATAGACCAGATGATTCTGCCTACCAAGAACCACATTGGTATCTTCACGATTCACGTTAAGAATCAGTGATTGGAACCCAGGAAGCTCTTTCAGCTTTGTAAGAAGCACATCTAGATGTGGCACATCCTTACTTGTAACCACCAGCACCACCATAAGATCTCCTGTACTGAATCCCTTTCTGACCATAAGATGTCTGAGAATTCCCTGAGGATTCACCCTTAGATCCTGATGGTAGGTGGAAATATCATAAGTCTCCGCCCAAGTTCGAAGCACAGAAAGCACCTCATCTGCTTCCTGATGCTGAACGATGCAGGCTTCAATATCCACGATTCTATGGGATCTTTTCGCGTAAAACCCTGCCACAAATTTCCCATCCACTCTGCCAAGAGGAATCTGAACTTTATTCCTGTAGCGGAACGGTGTGTCCATACCCAGTGTATCCTCCACCGTCACATGGGAGATTTTACCGATTCGTTCCAGGGAATCTTTGACCCTGGTTTTCTTAAAGTCCAGCTGTCCTTCATAATCGCTGTGCATGAGATGACAGCCTCCGCATCTGTAATAATAAGGACAGGGCGGTTCCACCCGGTGACTGCTCGCCTTCCCCACTTCCACCATCTTCGCAAATCCGTAAGATTTATTGGTCTTCAGCACCTTAGCATGGATCTCTTCCCCAGGCAGTGCAAACTCCACAAACAGAGGATATCCTTCTACTTTTCCAATGCCTTCCCCTGTATGGCCCTGCCCCGATATGGCCAGCTTTATTTCATCATTCTTCTTCATGTATACCTACCCCATCATTCTCATTCTTTCTCTCATTATAATCTATAAAGCTACCGAACCACAAAAAAAATGCACCCATTCAAAGGGTGCTGAAGTTTTTGAATCAGTTGCCAATAATTCAATTTTTTACATGTACTACTATATCATCAGTTTTTAGCCTAAATGTAAATTTTTAGAGTCTAAATTGTAAACTTTTTATTAAATTTTATAAACCATAATCATATAACACCTAAACTGATTGAGCCTCAATGCGTTTCAAAAATATGTATAAAATGTTAATTTTTATATTCCAACAAAAAGGAGCCCGAAGGCTCCTCTCATGGATATCTTAAATTCTATGACTTCAGTACTGTTCTGCCATTGATCACAAGACTTCTCTTTCCATCGATGGTCACAAGAGTACCTTCAGTGAGAACAGACATAGCGTCTAATGCTTCAGCAATGACTGGTATGTCATGTTTCATGGCTTCCACAGAGATTTCAGGGGTCACCTGATTGGTTTCTACTATGACTCCTGCTGTCTTATGGATGATATTGAGGTAATCGTCTGTAAGAGCATTCACCACAAGAATATCTCCATCAGAAATCTTCTCATCGGCCATCTTGAAATTAATGGCTTTCTTGATGACACCACTGACCACCTGCTTGGTCTCGTGGGTCCTCTTTCCTTGCAGCAGCACATCTCCAATGAGATGAACCTTGATCATATTGGTGGATCCTACAAAGTTAATTGGTAGACCCGCAGTGATGACTACAAGTTCTCCATCCTTCACGAAGCCTTTTTTCTTAGCGATTTCAGCAGTGCTGTCAATCATTTCATCCGTGGACTCATAAAGCTCTGCAACAATAGGGTATACGCCCCAGTACACAGACAGCTTTCTTGCCACATTCTTGCTTGGTGTGATGGCAAGAATCGGACACTCCGGTCTGAATCTGGACACGTTTTTCGCTGTGCTTCCTGATACAGTCGCTGAAATGATGGCGGATGCGCCAAGCTCATAAGCTGTGGTCACACTGGCAAGAGAAATGGCCATGGGCACAGAAGAAGCATGGCTCATCATGAGCTTGGAGAGCACCTTGTCGTGCTTGATGCGTCCTTCCACGTCTTCCGAAATCTTCACCATGGTCTTTACTGCTTCCACAGGATACTTGCCATTGGCTGTTTCTCCTGAAAGCATGATACAGTCAGTACCATCTAAAATCGCATTGGCCACATCTGAAACTTCAGCTCTTGTTGGTCTTGGGAAGCGGACCATAGACTCCAGCATCTGGGTTGCTGTGACTACAGGCTTCCCAGCCAAGTTACACAGTTCAATGATTTTCTTCTGGATTCCAGGCACCTGCTCCAGGGGAATCTCCACGCCCATATCTCCACGGGCAACCATGACACCGTCAGAATACTTCACAATTTCTTCAACGTTGTCTACGCCTTCCTGGTTCTCTATCTTGGACATCAGGAAAATATCATCCGCTCCAAGATTTCTGAGCACTTTTCTTATGGCAAGGACGTCGTCCGCTTTACGGATAAACGATGCTGCAACGATATCTACACCCATCTCCACACCAAAGGCCAAATCCTCCAGATCCTTTTCCGTCAGCGCAGGAAGCTGCGTCTTGATCCCAGGAAGATTGATTCCCTTGTGGTTGGACACTGTACCAGAGTTCAGTATTTTCGCTTTGATTACCCCTGAAACCAGCTCCACAGAAACGACTTCTAGTGCAACAAGACCATCATCGATGAGGATTCTGGATCCCACTTCCACATCTTCCGCAAGCTTATTGTAGGTCAGAGAAAACTTTGTGGCATCCCCAAGAATCTCTTCCTTGGTATGGATGTCGATGAATTTCCCTTCTTCCAATTGAACTGGAGCATCTTTGAAATCGTGGGTTCTGATTTCAGGACCCTTGGTATCAAGAAGAATGGCTACAGTTTTCCCTTGCTCCTCTGCAATCTTTCTTACTCTCTCCATTTTCATGCGGTGATTCGCGTGGGTATCATGGGAAAAGTTATGTCTGGAAACATTCATGCCCGCCTCGATGAGCTCTCGGATGGCTTCCTCACTTTCTGATGTGGGTCCAATGGTACAGATAATTTTCGTTTTACGCATGTTCATCCTCCTATTTTTTCTTATACAAGGTCCATGGCAATCTGATAGAGTTTTTCATTAAAGGGTCTTGTCATACTCAGCGCTTCATGGATATCATAATCAACAATATCTCCTTTTACAGTCCCGATGACTCTTGCGGATTTTCCTTCTATCAGAAGCTCCACCGCACGGTGTCCCATACGGGTAGCAAGAATTCTGTCGTAGGCTGTAGGCATACCGCCTCTCTGAATATGGCCCAGTACAGTAGTTCTTGTCTCAATACCTGACACATCTTCAATCTCTTTTGCAATCTCTTCAGAATTTCCGACACCTTCAGCAATGACCACCAGGTTGTGATGCTTCTTGTGTCTTTTTCCGTCCATGACGGTTTTGATGATTTCATCTTTGCTGTATTTCTTTTCCGGAACCAGAATGGTGGTGGCTCCACCGGCAATTCCTGCATACAGTGCAAGGTCTCCACAGTTTCTTCCCATAACTTCCACCACAGAGACTCTCTGATGGGAGGAAGAGGTATCACGGATTTTGTTGATGGCATCTATAACGGTGTTCTGGGCAGTATCAAATCCAATGGTACGGTCCGTATAAGCCATGTCATTGTCTATGGTTCCAGGAATTCCTATGGTTTTGATGCCAAGATCGGATAATCCCTTTGCCCCCAAGAAGGATCCATCTCCACCAATGACCACAAGTCCTTCTATGCCATATACTCTAAGCACCTGTGCAGCCTTTTCACGAACCTTAGGATCCGCAAACTCAGGGAATCTGGCAGTTTTCAGGATGGTTCCACCCTTCTGGATGATATCAGATACTGAGCTTCTGTCCATAGGAAGGATTTCTCCCTCATGGAGCCCTAAGTATCCTTTGTAAATCCCCATGACTTCTATATTGTTCACAAGAGCAGTACGTACAACAGCTCGGATGGCCGCATTCATTCCTGGCGCGTCGCCACCGCTGGTCAGTATCCCAATTTTCTTCATTTTTATATACCCTCCTAAAGAGGCAGAAGAGGTTCTCTTCCGTCCATTAAAATTTAGCCCATCTTATTGTATCTCTAAAATGAAATGATTTCAAGATGATGCTCTGCCGCGAGAAAAAGTTAATATCTCCATGATACCACCGTCTGGACTTTTCCTAAGATTCAACCACTTTGACATTATCCTCTCCAAGTTTTTCCTCCAGCATCTTTACAATGGGGGACCATTCATCCACCCACAGATCCCTGGACAGCTGCATCACTTCTCTGGTCTTGGAAGAAACCACATGGACAGGCATTTCTCCATGGAACGTTTTAAACACCGTTCGTAAAGTCTTCACCATCAGCCTTGCTTCTTCCATGTCCTTAAACCTCAGATAGAGCTTTTTCTTTTTCTCCTCCAGGTTTCCGATGGACTCCACAATGATCTTTGTATTCTCTTCCTCTTTAATGGAAACTCTACCCCGGATCAGCACAATACGGTCTTCTTTCAGCTCTGAAACTACTTTTTCGTAGGCTTTCGGAAACACGATGCACTCAATGACACCAGACAGGTCCTCCAGCATCAGAAAGGCCATCATAGAAGAGTTTCTTGTGATTTTCCTCGTAATGTTTCTCATGAGTCCGCCAAGAATCACCCGGTCACCGTCTTTCAGATCTTTCTCATGAAGAACCGCATCTGCAAACATGGAAGCTTCATCCCGGACATCATCCAGGATGCTGTGATCCTCCGTGAGGATATCAGACACTTTGTGGCTGATACTCCTTGCCAGCCTGTCCTCATACTCATCCAACGGATGACCCGAGAGGTACATCCCTGTCATTTCCTTTTCCATGAACAGCAGGTCCTTATGACTGAACTCCTTAAGGTTCGGATAGGAAATGGTCATCATTTCCTCCTCTTCCAGAAGATCTCCAAACAAAGAGACCTGACCTTCAATATTTTTTCTGTTTTTCTGCGTGAAACTGTCCATGATCTTCTCATAAACTGCCAGCATCTGCGCTCTGTTTCCATCGAGTCCATCAAAAACCCCCGCACGGATTAGCGCTTCCACTGCTCGTTTATTAAGGCTTCCATTGGTGTTTCTCTCGAGAAAATCCATCAGTGTCTTATATACGCCGCCGGATCTTCTGTTTTCCACCAGGGACTCCACCATCTGCTTCCCAACCCCTTTGATGGCGCCGAGGCCAAAGACGATCTTCCCATCTTTTACCTTGTATTTCCATTCAGACAAGTTGACGTCTGGAGCATCCACTTCGATGCCTAAACCTTTGGCAAATCTAAGATAGGCGTAGCATTTATCTGCATTGCCCAGGAAGGAGTTCAGCATAGCTGCTGTAAACTCCGCAGGGTAATACCGCATGAGATAGGCCGTCTGATAACCGATGACCGCATAGGCTGCCGCATGCGCTTTATTGAAGGCATAACTTGCAAAATCCATCATCTGGTTGAAGATGGTGTTGGCTACCTGCTCAGAGATTCCATTTCGAACACAGCCAGGCACAATGACATTTCCTTTTTCATCATCCAGTCCATAAATAAAGTTCTTGCGCTCTTCCTCCATGACATCATGTTTCTTCTTGCTCATGGCTCGCCTTACAAGATCAGACCTTCCCATGGAATATCCTGCAAGGTCCCGCACAATTTGCATAACTTGCTCCTGGTAAACAATGACACCATAAGTGACCGATAGAATTGGCTCCAGCTCTGGACAAAGATAGGAGACTTTTTCCGGATGGTTCTTATTTTCGATGTATCTTGGAATCTCCGCCATAGGTCCTGGACGGTATAGAGAAATGCCCGCGATGATGTCTTCTAAAGAGTCTGGTTTCAGCTCCTTCATAAAGCTTGTCATACCCGCAGACTCCAGCTGGAAAACCCCCACGGTTTTTCCTTCTCCGATCATTTTATAGACCTCAGGGTCCTGAAGAGGCAGGTTGTCGATATCAATGTCCACGCCTCTATTGTCTTTCACCATATCCACGGTATCCCGCATGACGGTGAGCGTACGAAGACCCAGGAAGTCCATTTTCAAAAGTCCAAGTTCTTCCAAGGTGTTCATGGTGAACTGCGTTACAATGGACTCCTCATTTTTCTGAAGAGGGACATAATTCACCAGGGGCTTTTCAGAAATCACAACTCCCGCCGCATGGGTGGAGGCGTGTCTTGAAAGACCTTCCAGCTTCTTTGCGATATCCAGAAGCTCCATGACACGCCCATCACTTTCATAGGCGCGTTTCAGTTCTGGATTCATTTCAATGGCTCCTTCCAGCGTAATGCCCAGAACCGTTGGAATCATCTTGGCGATCTGATCCACTTCCCCATAAGGATAGTTCATGGCTCTGCCCACATCCCGGATACAAGCTCTTGCAGCCATGGTACCGAAGGTGATGATCTGAGCCACATTGTCCGCCCCATATTTTCCTACCACATAGTCAATGACTTCACCACGCCTTTCGTAGCAGAAATCCGAATCGATATCCGGCATGGAGATTCTTTCCGGATTGAGAAAACGCTCAAAAAGCAGCTGATACTTGATGGGGTCAATCTTCGTGATGTTGAGGCAATAAGACACACAGGACCCCGCAGCGCTTCCTCTGCCAGCTCCAGTGGCGATGCCATGGTCATTGGCGAACTTGATGAAGTCCCACACAATGAGGAAATAGTCCACATATCCCATGTCATTCATGATCTTCAGCTCATAGTCAATTCGCGTGATGATCTCCTTCTGCTCTTTCTCCACCAGACCTCTCAGCTCTTCCACATGAAGAGGTTTGCCCCGATAGGCAGAGAAGGCGTCATACTTCTCCACCATACCTTCGTAGGTTCTTTCAGTGAGATAGGTGTAAGGGTCCGCTCCTTCTGGCAGCGGGAACTTTGGCAGTTTCGATACGTGGAACTCATAATCAAAGCTGCACATCTCCGCAATTTTCACCGTGTTCTCCAGAGCTTCCGGTACATGGGAAAAAAGATCTTCCATTTCTTCATAGGACTTCAGATAGAACTCATCGGAAGGATACCGCATACGGTTCTCTTCCTCCACTGTTTTCCCTGTCTGTATGCAAAGAAGAATGTCATGAGCTCTGGCATCTTCTTTCTTCAGATAATGGACATCATTGGTGCAGACAAGAGGGATGCCAAGTTCTTTGGCTAAAGCAATGTTCAGCTTATTGACTTTCCTCTGCTCCTCTAGTCCATGGTCCTGAAGCTCCAGATAATAATCCTCCCCGAACAGTCCATGATAGAATTTCGCAGCTTCCTTGGCTCTATCCGGCATACCCAGATTGAAAAACTCCTGCACTTCACCACCGAGACAAGCAGAAAGACAAATAAGCCCTTCTGAATGCTTCTCCAGAAAAGCGTGGTCTACCCTTGGTTTATAGTAAAATCCAGACAAGGAGGCTTCCGACACAATCTTCATGAGATTCTCATAGCCGGTCTCGTTCTTTACAAGAAGAACAAGATGGTGGGTCGTATTCTCCGGATCCTGATTCTTGATGCTCATATCTTTCGCAGCCACATAGATTTCACAGCCGATGATGGGCTTGATGCCTGCTTTTTTTGCTTCTTTGTAAAAATCCACACAGCCGTACATGGAGCCATGGTCCGTGATGGCCACATGCTTCATGCCCAGTTCTTTCACACGGCTGATGATTCCGCTGATCTTCGCCGATCCATCCAGAAGACTGTATTCTGTATGAAGATGAAGATGGGCAAATGGTTTATTCATAAATTCAGTCCTTTCTATACCAAAGACAAAAAGATGTTCCTATGCGCTGAAGTCACAGGCTTTGGAGTCTAAAAGCATCGGTCTTAAGTGCGCCAGCACCTGATCCACATGGTAAGGATGCACCTGATACTCATCCATGGCTTCTTTAGAGTCAAAGCCTGAAATGAGGCAGATGTCGTAGCTTCTTCCCGTGAACAGCTCATCTTGACCTACCACCAGATGCTTCAGCTGAGGGATTTCCCCCTCCATGGCCAGAAGCAGCCCCTTTGCCTTTTCCATATTTTCTTTGGAATTTTCCTTTAATTTGAACATCACAACATGATAAAACATATAATTTCCCCCTATTTACTACATGTACTTTCTTTACACATTCTTACTTACTCATCCAGCGTATGCAGGATACTGAGTCTGGATGTGGCAATGAGCTTGTCTCTTGACTTCAGGTTCACATCTACTTTTGAGTGGAGCTTAGATGTCTTGATGATGTTGATCTCCATGGTGAACTTCGCATCAATGCCCAGCACTTCATAAAAGTCCGTAGCGCATTTATCCAAGCTGCAGCTGTAGTACTGGTTCTGCAGATGTGAGATGGCAGTCTTTGACATAAGCATGGAAAGGAGTCCTCTTGAAGCATTACCCAAGGGATCCAGAAATTCTGCCGTTACCACGCCACTATAGTAGAACTTTCCTTCTCTTTTTTCCACCGTCAAGTGCCGTATGATCTTGTCCTCCATGGTGTCTGTTTCCATGGGTTTCATATGACGCTCCTGAAGGGCTTTCAGGATGTCTGTTCTCGTAATGACACCCACAAGAACTCCGTCTTCAGTGACGGGGCATAGTGGAAGATTTTCCCAGTCCATGATGTGGGCCACATAGGATACCGTGGTCTTGGGCGTCACAGAAAGATTCACCTTACGGAGCACCTCTCCCACCCGATCACTTTCTTCTCTGCCAAGGGTTTCCTTTGGAGTGATGATACCCTGGACCACCATTTTCTCATCCACCACTGGAAACTTCTCATGGCCAGAACGCTCAGAAAGCCTGATATAGTCATGGATGGTGTCCCGCACCGTCAGATGATAGGTTTCCTTCTGGATGATGTCTTTGACATAGGGAATGGTCTGTTTGATGAGATTTTCTGAAATACCACGATTGATCATGGATGCTGTGGTGAATGTGTCATAGGAACAGGAGATGATTGGAATCTTCAGCCTGTCCGCCAGGGCCACATTCTTCTCAGTAGCTTTGAAGCCACCGGTGATGAGAACGCCAACACCCATATTGAGCGCAAGACTGTGCACTTCATCCCGGTTGCCCACAATGAGGAGTCCCCCAACTGTGAGGTACTTTTTCATGGCTTCCATGGTCATGGCTCCGATGTTGAACCGGTAGATGGTCTTTTCAACCCCATCTTTCCCCCCTAGAAGCTCGCCATCCACAATCCGGATGATCTCGTTATAGGTGATGGATTCAATCTTCTTTTCCTTCTCACTCTCTACACGGATGGTTCCTGTTCTTGGAAGAGTTTCCAGATACCCTTCCTCCTCCATGAGCTTAATGGCTTTATAAGCCGTGGCATCACTCACTCCCCGGTCTTTTGCCAAGGTTCTGACGGAAAGCTTCGTGCCCAGCTGCATTTCTTTGATATGTTCCATGATACGGTCAATCTTCGCCATTAGAGTCCTCCCTTTCTCAGTTCATCTGCTATCTTTTCTATTTTCCTCAATCTATGATTCACACCGGACTTTCCCACAGGAGGATTCAGCATTTCCCCAAGCTCCTTCAGGGACTCATCCGGATATTCAATGCGCAGCTCTGCAATATCACGCAGGGGCTTTGAAAGTCTTCCAAGACCAATTTCTTTCTCAATAAGTTTTATAGACTCTACTTGGCGTACCGCGGCGTTGACGGTTTTTGAAAGGTTCGCTGTCTCACAGTTCACCAAACGGTTCACATTGTTTCTCATATCTTTGACAATACGGACATTTTCGAATTCAAAAAGGCTGTTGTAAGCGCCGATGATAGAAAGAATATCCACAATCTGCTCTCCCTCTTTTAGGTAGACGATATGGGAGTTCTTTCTGGCAATGACCTTCGAGGTCAGCCCATAGGAATTGATGAGCTCTTTCAGCTCCTCCGCAAGCTCCAGAGAGTTCACAACAAACTCCAGATGATAGGCTTTCTCTGGATTTGATACACTGCCTGATCCCAGAAAGGAACCTTTGATATAGGCTTTCTTCAAGGCATCCGTATGTACCAGATTGGGGCTGATGGAGTAGTTCAGTCCCATCGCACCTTCTTCCTCCTTCAGTATTCCGGTCTCCAGAAGAAGTTCCCGAAGACCCATATCTTCCGAAATGACGATGACATAAACATTGTTTTTCTTGAGAGATCCAGATTTTTTCACAAGAAGCCTTCCGTGAATCTTCAGATGGTCCTTGAGAAGCTTGAAAATAAACCTCGCTGTAGAAGGATTTTCAGTGGTGATTTTAAAAGACAGCTTCGCTGACCCAAAAGCCAGCGTCCCAGAAAGACGCATGATGGCGGATAGAAGAGCAATGATCTCTGCCCTTGTAATCTCTGTATTTTTAGTGATTTCATTTTTAACTGTAGAGGAAAAAGACATACAACTCACCAGCCTGTTTTATTATAGTTCGATAATTCTCTGTATCTTCTGTATTTTTCAAGACAGTTTTAGTACAGCTGACCCTTCAATTATATCATAAACCACCCCTGGTGCATCGCATAAGAACCCTTCGCTTCGCATAAAATTAGACCGGAAGTCTTTGATATTGAACTCAAAGATTTCCGGTCCCATCTATTTGTCACACAGTTTGCTTCTTCCCTTTGAGTTTTCCAGAGAGCGCCACATACTCCAGAATTCGTTTCTTATCACTGACCAAGGTCTCCTCCAGAATAATCTCCATGAGCTTTTGAGAAAGCTTATCCGCGTCATGACGCACAGAAGATTCCCTTGGTTTGATGAAGTCACCCTGAATCAGCTTGAAAGGCTCTTCTTTGAGATTCTCATAATCGATCTCCACTTCAAACTGGTTCATCCTATGATACTTGTCCCGAAGATGGTCATTTCTGATTTTCATATCATTGGCAAAAACGTAGTCTAGTGGACCAATGTCCCCATGGGTATACAGAGCTTTCAGGTGATCCGATACTTTAAAGCCATCCGTTTCTCCCGGCTGAGTCATGACATTGGCAATGTAAATCTTCCTGCCTCTGCTCTTTTTGATGGCTTCAGGCACACCTTTCACCAGCAGGTTTGGAATAACCGAGGTGTACAGGGAGCCCGGGCCTAAAATGATGGCATCTGCCCGTAGGATTTCATTTTTCACATCTTCTAACGCCTCTGCATCCTCTGGTACAATATAGAGCCTTTGAATCCTCGCGCCTTCTTTGATGCTCACATCTGGAATATGGGACTCTCCCACCACCAGCTGGTTGTTGTCCAGCACCGCATGAATCTTCACATTATCTAAGGTCACAGGGAGCACCTTTCCAGTGATGGCAAGGACACTGGCCATCTTCTGCACTGCATCCTCAAAGTTGTCTGAGACTCCATCCATGGCCGCCAGAAAAAGATTGCCAAAGCTTTGTCCTTTCAGCGTACCATCTTTAAAACGGTACTGCATAAGCTCCTCCATAAGAGGCTCTGTATTGGCAAGGGCCACCAGACAGTTTCTGATGTCTCCAGGAGGCAGGATGCCAAGATCATCCCTAAGCGCACCTGAGCCGCCTCCGTCATCGGCCACAGTCACCACAGCTGTAATATTGTTTGTGTAGTTCTTGATGCCTTTCAGGATGGTGGAAAGACCTGTTCCTCCACCAATAATGACCACCCTTGGTCCCTGGACCAGAAGCTTCTTGTCATGAATAAGGCTTCCGATTTCTCTGGAGTCCATATTGAAATGAATAAGACCATCCTGCACGAGACTCATGAAACTTTTGATGAGCTCCGCTGTAGATACATACAGGGTAGAAGCCCCGAGTATCAGAAGATACACATAATAGACGCTGTAGGCTTCTTCGCCAAAGCGTCTGAAAATAAGCTCTATGATCGCAAATATAAGAAGTCCTATGCCTACAATCCCCAGTCCAAACCATCTTTTCAGTCCTACGCCCATGTTAAGCCAGTCTTTGATCTTCATCTTTCAC
Source organism: Proteiniclasticum ruminis DSM 24773 (assembly GCF_000701905.1). Classification (GTDB taxonomy): domain Bacteria; phylum Bacillota; class Clostridia; order Clostridiales; family Clostridiaceae; genus Proteiniclasticum; species Proteiniclasticum ruminis. Next base: position 940,713 of record NZ_JNKC01000001.1, read on the forward strand.
ACCTGTATCTTTACTATGATTTCTTTACTCTATAATATAGCACATCACTTTTCCTTTCATTATACCACAGGTATAAAAAAAGAAGGATGACTCTCTTTTAGAGCACACCCTTCCAAGTTTCTACATTTCTTTGCCGCAGTTCTTGCAGAACCTGGCATCTTCTTCATTCAGAGCTCTGCAATGGATGCAGCGGACTCTCACCACTTCCTTCTCACCGCTTTTCACCGAAGGAAGATCAATCTCTTCCAGAGCATCTTTCAGCATGCCGCCAGCGGCTTTCGTATAAGGCGTCAGATCTTCTCTGGCTTTTTCAGGGTCGAGCACAAGACCAGAACCTGCAGCACCTCTAGCACCTAGATTCATCACAAAAGTCCCCGCACCGATTAGAATAAACCCGTAGAATCCATTTTGCATGAAGTTTCCTTCATAGGCAAAAGGGTCTCCCGTAAAGGCGATGAAAAAGACAGACATGAAGAGGATGATACCAATACCCATCATTGCCATGCCTGTATAGTACAGACCTTTTCGTTCCGGAGATATTTTCTTTTTGTCCCGGGGTTTCTGATTGTCCAAGTATACTCCTCCTTTAGTTGCCGTCCATTTCTTCTAAGACTTCTTTGTACACCTTCATAAATCCGATGTTGTGGTCCATGGTGGAAATAGATACTCGGATATGACCTGGAATCCCAAGGAATCCGCCAGGTCTTATGATGTATCCTTTCTGCATGAGTCTTCTGAAAATCTCCATATCATCTCTTTGGGTATCCCAGAGAATAAAGTTCGCATCCGTCACCACATAGGGCTGACCAAGCTCTTCCAGCTCCTTGTAGAAGAACTCTTTTCCTCTGGTGTTTTCCGTCACTACTTCATTTAAGAACTCTTCATCTTGAAGGGCTGCCACTGCGGCTTCCTGGGCAAAGAGATTCACATCAAAGGGATCCACCACCCGGTAGAAATATCCGATGAGCTCAGGATCTGCAAATCCGTAGCCTACTCTCAGTGAAGCCATACCATAGGCCTTGGAGAAGGTTCTCAGCACGATGAGATTTTTATAGTCATCTAGATAGCTCAGAGCATCGAAGTAGTCTTCTCTTGTCACATACTCTCTGTATGCTTCGTCTAGAATAACCATCACTGTAGAGGGTACTCTATGTAAAAAACCTTCCAGTTCCTCTTTTCCAAAGGATGATCCTGTGGGGTTGTTTGGATTACAAAGATAGATGATCTTTGTTTTGTCGGACACAGCCTCCAGCATCAAATCCAGCTGCAGGGCCAGATCTTCCATAGAAGTTTTTACAACCTTTGCGCCCATGAGCTTTGCATTATCTTCATAACGTGAGAAGGAATGCTCCCCCATGATAATTTCATCCCCTGGATACAGAAAGGTAGACGAAATCACTTTAATCAGCGAATCTGAGCCCCCTCCGATGATGATCTCTTCCATGGCTCTTCCTGTCCGGAGGCTCAGTTCATGGCGTAAGCCATAGGATCCAGAATCCGGATAAAGGCTGATGTCTTCCAGTGTCCTTCTCATCATTTCCTTTACCTTTGGACTGGCACCCATGGGATTTTCATTGGATGCCATTTTAACAACAGTCTCCAGCCCCAGTTCACGCTTGACCTCAGAAATTGGTTTTCCCGCCACATAGCGTTTCATCGCCTTGATCTCTTCTCTGATTCTAAACTCCATTTTCTTCCCCCTTGAATGAAATCGTATACCTCCATGATACCTTATGTGCCCATGGCAATCAACCCAGGAATTTCATACTGCCTGTACCAGATTCAGACAAAAAAAGGAAGGTATACTCCATTAAAGAGCCAAACCTTCCAAACTGTTAAAATCAATAATTAGTCTTCTCCAACAATGAGCACTTCAGTACAAAGCTCAACGTTGAACTTATCCATGACGGTGGACTGAATATAGCTGATGAGATTAAGAACATCTTTCGCTTCTGCATGGTCTTTGTTGATGACAAATCCGCTGTGTTTTTCAGAAACCTGAGCACCGCCAATCTGATATCCTTTCAGACCTGCATCCTGAATCAGTTTTCCCGCATAATGTCCTGTTGGTCTCTTAAAAGTGCTTCCAGCTGATGGGAATTCCAGCGGCTGACGCTCTTCTCTTCTATGGGTAAGATCATCAATTTTCTCCTTGATGTCCTCTACTCTGCCTGGTGAGAGCTTGATTACTGCATCCAGCACCACATAGTTCTCCGTCTTGATGATAGAAGTGCGGTACCCCATCTCCAGACTTTCTTTTTTCAGTGTAATCACTCTCAGGTCTTTTGTAATAACCCGGACACTTTCCAGCACAAAAGACATTTCTCCATCATAGGCTCCAGCGTTCATGAACACCGCTCCGCCCAGAGTTCCTGGAATACCACAGGCAAACTCAAATCCTGTGAGGCTTGCATCAAGGGCTTTTTTGGAAATATCTTCCAGAAGCGCTCCGCATTCAGCGACGATGGTATCTTCTTTAACCATGATGCCGTTGATTTTATCTGTTTTAATGACGATCCCCCGGATTCCGCCATCTTTCACCAGAAGGTTTGATCCATTTCCAATAAGGAAAGTGGGGATGTCTTTCTTTCTTACGTATTCAATAATATGAACCAGTTTATCCACAGAATTCGGTATAACCAGTACATCTGCAGTTCCGCCAATCTCAAACCAGGTATGGTTTCTCATGGGTTCATCCAGTAAAATTTCCTCTTTGGTGAGGATCGATGCCAAATCTTCATAGGCATACAAATATTTGTTCATCATCAGTGCTCCTTACAGTTCATTCCATCTATGCATTATACACAATCCTGCGGAAGAAATAAATAGGCATTCGCACAGAATGAAATACAAGTGTTACTTGAAACTCTATGTATCTATGTCTCTATCCCTATCATAGCGCTCTTCTTTGACTAAATAGTTAAGGAATCATGACGAGAAAAATAATTGTGAATTTTTTCCTGCTCGTGATTTAAACCCCTTGCAGATTTCCATCATTCAGACTGCGGATTCATCGCTGAACCTGCCTCTTTTTCTATTCTGCCATGAAAATAGCTGTGGATGCTTTTGGCAGTTTCCAGATCAATGCCTGGAGTTTTTTTCAGCTCTTCCAAAGAAGCCCCTCTAATGGCTTCAATGGAGCCGAACTTCATCATAAGATTCTTTCTTCTTCTCTCTCCCACCCGAGGAATATCTTCCAGAATGGAGTGAAGTGTTCTTTTATCCCGTAGAGTTCTATGATAGGTGATGGCAAACCGATGGACTTCGTCCTGGATCCTTGTGAGGAGGTTTCTAGCCTCCTTGCGGTCTCTCAGTCCATATTCCACATTGTTATAGATGATACCTCTTGTCCTGTGTGCATCATCCTTCACAAGACCCATAACTGGAATTTCCAGCCCCAGCTCCTGCATTACTCCTAAAGCAATGTTCACCTGACCTTTTCCGCCATCCATGATGATCAGATCTGGAAAAATCGAGAACTTTCCACCCTGATAATCCAGCTTCTGAGCTTGTATCTCGCGGATCTCATTGAGTCCACGCTGGAATCGCCTGGTGAGAATTTCCCTCATGGAATCGTAGTCGTTGGCGCCCTTCACCGTTTTAATCTTGAATCTTCGGTAATCACTCTTTTTAAACTTGTGGTCTTCATAGACCACCATTGTACCAACGGAATCCACCCCTTGGATGTTCGAAATGTCATAGGCTTCCAGCCTATGAGGCAGATCTTCAAGTTCCAGCAGTGTGGCAAGATCTGTCAGAGCTTCCATATTGCTCTCGTACTCACTGAGAATCTTCTCCTTGAACTGCTCCATGGTGGCCCTGGCATTGCTCTCTGCCAAGGTGAGCATATTGAGTTTCTCTCCTCTTTTGGGTGCATGGAGAAGAACACCCTTTCCTCTTCTCATCTCAAGCCATTTCTGAAGAACCTCTTCTGTAATCTCAACCCTAGTATAAATACTCTTAGGCACAAAAGCGGTACCACTGTAATAGCTCTTCATAAAGTCCATGAGAATGATCTCATCTTCTTCCTTGGCAAAGCCTTTCAGAATATGATGCTCTCTGCCCATGAGCTTTCCGTCCCGGACATTGAAAACCTGAACGGAGACATCCTCGTCGTCCTTGAACAGACCAATATAGTCCTCGTCGTCGATTCTTCCTGTGAAAATCTTCTGCTTCTGCACTGTCTTCTCAATGGAAAGAAGTTTGTCCCGAAGTCCTGCAGCACGTTCGAAATCAAGCTTTTCGGCAGCTTCCATCATTTCATCCTTGAGACTCTTTTTGATTTTCACATCTTTTCCTTCCAGAAGACGAATGATGTCTTCAATCATAAAACCATACTCTTCCTTCGAAATATATCCCGCACAGGGAGCTTTACAAAGACCTAGGTGGTAATTCAGGCATGGCTTTGTCCTTTCTCCGAACTCCAGGATAATTCTTTTACAGGTCCGGATAGGATAGATTTTCTTAATAGTATCGAGGGTTTCATGGACCGCCGTGGCATCGGTGTAGGGACCGAAATACCGGTTCCCATCTTTGGCAAAGGTCCTTGTCACGTAAACCCTCGGAAAATCCTCATTGGTGGTGATCTTAATGAAGGGAAAGTGCTTGTCATCTTTCAGCAGCACATTATATCGCGGACTGTATTTTTTAATGAGGTTCATCTCAAGAATCAGAGCTTCCATCTCACTGTCCGTGAGAATATACTCAAACTCCGCCACTTTACTGACCATAACTCTGGTTTTTTCCGAGTGATTTTTGGAGTTCAGAAAATACGACTTCACTCTCTTTTTGAGATTCTTTGCTTTCCCTACATAGATAATCTCACCTAACTCATTTTTCATAAGGTATACGCCCGGATTATCCGGGAGTATACTCAGCTGATAGTCAAAATCAAACACTTCATCACCTGTTTTCTGTGTACCAGCGCATGAGCTCTGTGGCGATGGAGGCGGCTTTTCCACCACCTGAACCGCCATCCAGAATCACCACTGCCACAGCAATCTGGGGATCCTCATAGGGGGCAAAGCCCACAAACCAGGAATTCACCACATCAATTTTCGTGCCGTCGGTCTTCTGGTAGAAGTCCTGTGCTGTTCCTGTCTTTCCAGCACCTCTCAGTTTTGCCAAGGCTTTCATGGTCTCATTTCTGCTGCTGTCCACATTATTTTTCATAAAGGTTTTCACCGTCTGGGCGGTCTCTGTATCCGCCACGGTATTGTACAGTTTCGGTGCAAACTTTTCTTTCTGGGTTCCATCATACTTCAGTACAGAATTCACAATCATCGGAGTCATGAGGTTTCCATCATTGGCTATGGCAGAGGCCACCATGGCCATCTGAAGGGGAGAGGCCGAAACGCCTGTCTGTCCCACTCCAGAAGCAGCCAATGCACCATCCTCATTTTTAGGATATTTGGGCGCTTTGGAAGTACTCATATTGAGGAAGGGGAAGGACTGCTCCTTGTTGAATCCGAACCGCTCCACCACTTCTGCCAAGGATTCTCCGCCAAGCTCGATGGCCAGGGTGCCAAACACCACATTGGAGGACACCGCAAAAGCTTCCTTCAGCTTAATGTTGCCATGAGGAGTTCCATTGATGTTGGGGAGATTATTCCCCACGTTTACTTTAAGTTCTCCATTGTCTTTGAAGGTTCTTTCCTCTATACCATCCAGCTTTTCCAGAGCGGCAAGAAGCGTGATGATTTTATAGGTAGAACCAGGCGCATAACTTCCTCTGGCTGCAGTATTTAAGAATACTCCATCATCATACTGCTTCTCATTGAGAGAGGCATAGTTTTCTTTCAGTCCATTGGGATCATAGCTGGGTCTGTTCACCATGGCCAAAATTTCCCCTGTTTTAGGATTCATGGCCACAATGGCTCCTTTTTCTCCCAGTTCATCTCCCAGAAGATCATAGGCTCTCCACTGGAGCTCCTGATCTAAAGTTGTGACGACACTGTTCCCTTCTTTGGTTCTGTTCAAAATTGAAGAAGGATCCTTCAGCATTTCCAGAAAACCTTCTTTCGAGAAGTCAAAGACAAACTCATCCTTCGTCAGGATGTCATCCAGGGCATATTCCAGCCCTGTGACGGTATTTCTCTGTTCATACCCGAGGACCTGAGCAAATGCTTCAGCTCCCTGATAGATTCGTTTCTGTGTGTTGTCCGCTTGCCGTTCACTATAGGTCAGCACTTTTCCGTTTCTATCGAAAATAGTACCTCTTAGAATCTCATTTCTTTTGGCCTGTTCTCTTACATTTCCAGGCTTAGCAGCAATCTCTTCTGCTAGGACCCCATGGAAATAGAGCATATAACCCATGATACCCACAAAAAGGGCAAGGATCACGGCGGAGATGACTTTTATATTTCTGTTCAGTGCTTTTTTTCGTTCCAGTTCATTCATGACGCCGCCTCCTCTGAAATTTTCTGAATGATGCCAAGGCTGAAGAATACCGTCAGCATGGAGGTTCCACCGTAGCTGATCAAGGGCAGTGTTATACCTGTTAAGGGAATCATATTCAGCACACCACCGATGATGACAATGACCTGCATAGCAATCATTACAGAAAACCCTACCGCCAGGAGGGATGTAAAGGTGGACGTGGCCTTCAGCGCACTACGGATGTTCCGATAGAACATCAGAAAATAGATGATGAGAATGAGGAAGGCAAAAATCATGCCCAGCTCCTCAACAATCACCGCAAAGATATAGTCCGATTCACGGACAGGGATATACTGTGGAGCTCCATGTCCAAGACCGCTTCCAAAGAGACCACCTGACGCCATGGCATAAAGTCCCTGAACAATCTGGTAGCTTTCATTCTGTGCATACTCCCAAGGATTTCTCCAAATCATCACACGTCTTCTGATATGCGGGAAGATATAGTAGCTGAAGACAGCTCCTACAGCACCAATACCGAAGGATGCCAGAAGGTACTTCACCTTGGATGTAGCCGCAAAAATCATGGCGATGCTGATGAAAGCAAAAATCATGGCAGAACCCAGATCTCTCTGAAGGACCATGAATCCTATAGACACCAGGACAATAATTCCAGGCTCAATTAGGGATTTCAGAGTTTTGAAATCCTTCAGACTGCTGGCCAGATAGAAAACAAAGAATATTTTTCCAAACTCTGATGGTTGAAAAGAGATGAATCCTAAGTCCACCCAGTTTTTAGCACCATATCGGGTTTCTCCGATGAAGGTGGCCATGGCCATGAAAACCACAGTTCCCACTAGATACAGGTATCTGAACTTCATAAAGCGTTTCAAATCCGGCAGCACGATCACCAGGGAGATATAGGTGCTGATACCGATGATGAACCACAGCACCTGTTTGATGGCTATGGAAGGGTTCAGTCTGTAGAGTACCGCGATACCAATGACAGGCAGCACCGAAACAAACGTTACGAGGAACTTGTCCCCATTGCCGAAAAACTTGTTGATGACAAAATGCGCATAGGCAATGAGTACACACATGACGCCTGCCATGACCATGGCTCCGATATCAAATACCGGCTGGAAGATGGCAATGTTGAAAAAGAGCCCAAAAGTCAAAAGAAAAATGGGCATCAGCATTCTGATTTTAGAATCTTTCATTCTAGCCTCCTAGAGCATTTTCACCTTCATGGTGAGATTGCCCACTTTAATCACGTCATCTCTCTTGAGATACGTCTTCTGTGTCAGCTTCTTGTCATTGAGAAGGGTCCCATTGGTGGATTCATTGTCTTCAATGACAAACCGCCCTTCATGGGGGAAAATCCGGAAGTGGTATCCTGATACATAAGGATCTTCCAAAACCACTGTATTGTCTTCTTTTCTGCCAAAAGTGGTCTCTTCTTTGATGTTGAACTTTCCACCTTCACTTAATCTATGATTCTCCCCTGTCTTCAGGATGAGAAGCTGCAGAGCTTTCTCACTGATGACCTCCTGTCCATTCATATCTTTTGACATGAGAATCAGGGACCGGATGATGATATATAAAAGAATAAGGACGAAGAAACCTGTAAAAACCAATCCAATAAACCGTTCAATATCCATATAAAGCCTCCTTGCACATTGCATTGATATTCCTATTTTACTAGGAAAACATGAAGAATCTTTGAAATCCTTCTAAATTCTATTACTACTATTCTACAAAAAGTCTGAAGAATATGCCATGAAAGTGAAAGAACTACAGAAAATATAAAGAAAAGGCTCCCTCTCCAGAAATAGACCGGAATAAAACCGCCCTGGAGAAGGAGTCTTGTTTACAGCATTTTCTTCAGATAAAGTCCCGTGTAGGAGTGCTCATTCTTTGCCACTTCTTCTGGAGTACCAACAGCAACAAGAGTACCCCCTTTGTCTCCACCCTCTGGACCCAGATCTATAATATGATCTGCGCATTTGATGATATCGAGGTTATGTTCAATGACGATGACACTATTTCCTAAGGAAACCAGTTTCTGGAGTATTTCATTCAGCCTCTTCACATCATCTGTATGAAGTCCTGTGGTGGGTTCGTCTAGGATATAGAGAGTCTGGCCTGTACTGACTTTAGAAAGTTCATAGGCGAGCTTGATTCTCTGAGCTTCTCCGCCAGAAAGCTGCGTAGAGGGCTGCCCCATTTTTACGTAGCCCATACCTACATCCATAAGAGTTTCAATCTTTCTATGGATTGAAGGAAGGTTCTCAAAGAACCGCTCTGCTTCTTCCACAGTCATCTCCAAAACATCCGCGATGTTCTTTCCTTTGTATTTCACTTCCAGGGTTTCACGGTTGTAGCGCTTTCCCTTACATATTTCACAGGGCACATAGACATCCGAGAGGAACTGCATTTCAATCTTGATGATTCCATCTCCACTGCAGGCTTCACATCTTCCGCCCTTCACATTGAAGGAGAATCTGCCTGGTTTATATCCTCTCGCCTTGGCTTCCGGAGTATTGGCATAGAGATCTCTGATCTTGTCAAAGACCCCGGTGTAGGTGGCAGGATTGGAACGTGGAGTTCTTCCAATGGGGCTCTGATCAATGTCAATGATCTTATCGATGTATTCAATCCCCGTCACTGCATCATGTCTTCCCGGTAGGACTCTCGCCTTGTTCACCTTCCGATGCACAGCTTTATAGAGAATCTCATTGACTAGGGTGGATTTTCCTGATCCGGAAACCCCCGTCACAGCCACTAGCTTTCTCAATGGAAATTCCACAGTGATGTCCTTCAGATTGTTTTCCGTCGCACCTTTTACAATAATGTGTGTTCCGTCACCAGATCTTCTTTCGGAAGGCACCTCAATTTTCATCTCTCCTGTGAGATACTTCGCTGTAATGCTCTTTTTCGATTTCATGACCTGCTTCACAGTTCCCTTGGCAACCACCTCGCCACCGTGCTCCCCTGCTCCTGGTCCAATGTCCACAATATAATCCGCATTTCGGATGGTGTCTTCGTCGTGCTCCACCACCACAAGGGTGTTTCCATTGTCCCGCAGCGCTTTCAGTGTTTCAATGAGCTTATCGTTATCTCTTTGGTGGAGTCCGATGGACGGTTCATCCAGAATGTAGAGCACCCCCATGAGACTGGAGCCGATCTGGGTGGCCAGACGGATTCTCTGAGCTTCTCCACCGGAAAGCGTTCCCGCATTTCTGGCAAGGTTCAGATAATCCAGTCCCACATTCACCAGAAACTGCAGCCTGGCTTCTACTTCCTTCATGATCTGCTCACCAATCATCACCTGACGCTCCGTGGGCTCATAGTTTCTGATGAAATTCAGTGACTCCTGAATGCTCATGGTGGTAAATTCAAAAATATTCTTTCCTGCGATGGTCACTGAGAGCACTTCCGGCTTCAGTCTTGCTCCATTACAGGTTGGACAAGGGTTGCTGCTCATAAACTGCTCAATCTCGCCCTTGATATAATCGGATCCACTTTCCATATAGCGCCTCTTGAGGTTATTCACTTCCCCTTCATAGGCATACATGTATTCTCCTTTGGAATAATTCTTGGTATAGAACACTTTAAGCTTTTTGCCTCTGGTTCCATAAAGAAGAATGTCCACAATCTCATCGCTCAGATCTTCGATCGGGGTATTAAGATCAAATTTATATTCTTTGGACAGCGCCTGCAGAATCCCAAAGGTCCAGGAATCTTCCTTCAGTCTACTGTCACCCCAGGACGCCATGGCACCATCCATGATGCTTTTTGTTCTGTCAGGAATCACAAGGTTCTCATCGATTTCAAGAAGTGTTCCCAAACCATCACAGTGCTCGCATTTTCCATAAGGAGCATTAAAGGAGAAAAGCCTTGGTTCCAGCTCTTCCAACCCAATGTTATGCTCCGGACAGGCGAACTTCTCAGAGAAGACCTGATCTTCCCCATCGATGACACTGATGATGACCGTTCCTTCTCCCAGTTTTAGCGCTTGTTCTATGGACTCGGTCAGTCTTCCTTTGATGTCCTCACGGATGACCAGTCTGTCCACCACCGCTTCAATGTTATGTTTCAGGGTCTTTTTCAGCTTCACTTCCTCTTCCGTGATGTCCACAATGATCCCATCAATTCTTGCACGGACATATCCAGTTTTCTTGATGGTCTCAAAAATCTTCTCATGCTCTCCCTTTTTCCCTTTGATCATGGGAGCCAGCACATGGATTCTTGTTCTTTCCGGAAGCTCCATGATTTTATCCACCATCTGGTCCACACTCTGGGAAGAAATCTCCCGGTGGCAGATGGGGCAGTGGGGAACACCTAACCTTGCATAGAGAAGTCTCAGATAATCATAGATTTCAGTAACGGTCCCTACCGTGGATCTCGGATTTTTTGAAGTGGTTTTCTGATCAATGGCGATGGAAGGGCTGAGTCCTTCAATGGACTCCACATCCGGTTTATCCATCTGACCCAGAAACTGCCTTGCATAGGAAGACAGGGACTCCACATATCTTCTCTGTCCCTCCGCATAGAGGGTGTCAAAAGCCAGAGAGGACTTCCCTGACCCGGACAATCCCGTCAGAACCACCAGTTTGTCTCTTGGGATCTCCACATCGATATTCTTCAGGTTATTTACTTTTGCGCCTTTGATGACAATATTTCTCATATTTTACTCCTACCTGCGGAAAGCTACCCTTTCCTGTTCTTGATCAGTTCTTTCTTCAGTTTTGCAATCTCATCTCTAAGATACGCAGCTTTTTCAAACTCCAGATCTTTGGAAGCTTTATACATTTCAGTCTCAAACTTTTTGATGGTTTTCTCCAGCTGCTCTTTATTATACTTCACCACATCTTCCAGAGACTCAAATTCCTGTACCTCATCCACAATCTGTGAAATTTCCAGAACGCCACGAATATCCTTGATGATCGTTGTTGGCGTGATATGATGTTTCGTATTGTACTCTTCCTGAAGCTTCCTTCTTCGTTCTGTTTCCTTCATGGCCCGATCCATGGATTTTGTGATGGTGTCAGCATAAAGAATAACTTTACTTTCACTGTTTCTGGCAGCACGGCCGATGGTCTGAATCATTGAGGTTTCCGAACGCAAAAAACCTTCCTTGTCTGCATCGAGAATCACTACGAGAGCAACCTCTGGAATATCCAGTCCTTCTCTCAAGAGGTTGATACCCACAAGCACATCAATCTCACCAAGTCTTAGATCCCTGATGATCCTCATACGCTCCATGGTGTCGATGTCTGAATGCATATAGGTCACCTTTACCCGCAGTTCCTGGAAATACTTGGTGAGATCCTCAGCCATTCTTTTAGTCAGTGTTGTGATGAGGACTCTAAATCCTTTCTCCACGGTTCTATTGATCTCTCCATAGAGATCATCAATCTGTCCCTTCACAGGCCGTACAAACACCTCAGGGTCCAGTAGACCTGTAGGTCTTATGATCTGTTCTGCAATGACAGCAGAATGCTCCTTTTCATAAACAGAAGGTGTGGCAGAGACAAAAAGCACCTGATTGATTTTTTCTTCAAATTCCTCAAATTTCAAAGGTCTGTTATCAAAAGCCGACGGCAGCCGGAATCCATACTCCACCAGATTCTGTTTTCTGGACCGGTCTCCTGCATACATCGCCCTAAGCTGAGGAAGTGTCACATGACTTTCATCAATAAAGATGAGGAAATCATCTGGAAAGTAATCCAGAAGTGTCTTGGGTGGTGTATGAGGAGGTCTTCCATCGAGAATTCTCGAATAATTCTCGATGCCTGAGCAGTATCCCATTTCCATCATCATCTCAATATCAAAGTTGGTCCTCTGTCTCAGACGCTGCGCTTCCAGAAGCTTGTCCTGGCTGTTCAGCTCACGGACCCTCGCTTCCATCTCTTCCTCGATTTCTTTGATGGCTCGTTGCAGATTCTCATAGGAAGTGGCAAAGTGGGAGGCAGGGAAAAATACCGTATGGGACAGTTCATGGAGAATCTCTCCAGTAAGAACATCAAACTCTCTGATTCTGTCAATTTCATCACCGAAAAATTCAATACGGACGCCTCTGCTGGACTCATTGGCAGGAATCACATCGAGAATATCTCCCCGAACCCGAAAGGAACCTCTGGCAAAATCAATATCATTTCTTTCATATTGGATCTCAATGAGCTTTCTGATGATGTCGTCTCTATCCTTGGTCATACCAGGCCTTAATGATATAGAAAGATTCTTGTATTCATCCGGATTTCCCAGACCATAAATACAAGAAACAGACGCGACAATAATCACATCTCTGCGTTCAAATAGAGCCGAAGTCGCGGAGTGCCTCAGCTTATCAATTTCCTCGTTGATAGAGGAATCTTTTTCAATATAGGTATCCGTCTGAGCCACATAGGCTTCTGGCTGATAATAATCATAATAGGAAACAAAGTACTCCACGGCACTGTCTGGAAAGAACTCCCGAAACTCCGAGGTGAGCTGCGCAGCCAGGGTCTTATTATGTGCCAGGACCAAGGTAGGCCTTTGGGTTCTTTCAATAATATTCGCCATGGTGAAAGTCTTACCTGAACCGGTCACCCCTAAAAGTGTCTGTCCTCTGTTTCCACTTTCGATGGAGTTGACCAGTGTATTTATCGCGTCCGGCTGATCACCTGTTGGTTTGAATTTTGATGCAATGGTAAAGGTTCCTTCCAAAACATAGTCCCTCCTTTTTGCTTGTTCCTCATCTATTATACACTTCTCCATTTAAAAAGTACATATGTTCACTTATTCTTCACAGCTACAGTTTGCCTTCCTTTTTCATCTGAAAAAATTCAGCACTTGGAGGAACCACAAGGATTCCAGTGCTTGTGCCTGGAAGAATGGTAAACCGTATACTCTTATTGATTAGTTCCGCAGTCCGGACTTCCAGAGAAATGGTCCGCTCATAGGATAAGGTACCCATGAAGGCCAGAAGATTCTTATAAGTTGGATTGATCTTTCCATCCACCTTATAAATTCTGTCTCCAGATCTCAGTCCGGCAAGATAAGCTGCGGAGTTCTCACGCACTTCCAATACCATGATTTCTTCCTCACTGGACACAAACTTAGGTGCTCTCTTCTTCTCCATAAATCGGAATATCAGAGGTTCCAGATAAAGAAGCGCTGGAACTACAGCAAGGAGAAGATACGTCCACTCCATATGGAAACTGATGAGATAGGAGAGAAGTAGAATCACTGTGCCTGATATTATTTTGAGAGCACTCAATATAAATCTTCCTTCTTTTTTCCCGAAGGTCATCACCGTTTCTTTCATGGAAAAAAACTGAAGAATGGGGAGAAAAAGAAGAGAAGACCCCAGGATACTTCCTCCAGCAGTGACAAAAGCCGCTACAGAAGGCAGCATAAAGCTTTTCTCGATACGGAATCCTCCTCGCAGCTCCTCTTTTCTAGAGAAAAGTACTGGCAAATCTCCCCCCTCATAGGATACGAGAAAAATCAGCCCTTGAACCATCATGGAGATGCCAAGGAACAAAAAAATCTGGATGAGGTCATGGGAAGAAATGAGTCTTCCTTGGAGAAGATACATGAGAAGAAAAACTGTAAGAGCATGAAACCCGACATTCACATAACCGGAAAATCGGGTGACAGAAAATATACTCAGCATAAAAATGATGGCCACTTCTAAATAGGTGAAAAAGGCAATCTGAAACATACCAGCCAAAAGACTGATGGCAAATCCGCCGACAAGACCATAAAATACCTGATAAAAAGTTAAAACTAGGGGATGGTTTTCACTTTCCCCTAGTACTAGCTTTCTCAGTGACGCTTCCTGGACATTCTTTATATAGAACATCACAGCTGCGGCGATTAAAATGATCCATTGCGGAGAACTTAGCAGGCTACTATATCCCTGCAGAATCTCACTAAACATACAATGTCCCTCTTTTCTTATTGCAAACCGTCCTGTAGAATCTCCACAGCTTTCTGAAGCTGTGTATCATTATCAATGGTCAGCGGAGCTTCAACACCCTCTGGAAGCTGCACCTCCACATCTGGGAGAATTCCCTCCCCATGAATATTGATGCCATTTGGTGAATAGTAGGAAGATACAGTAACTTTCACACCTTCCTTGTTACCAACATTGAACACCATCTGGACAATACCTTTACCGAAAGATTTCTGACCAACGATGGTTGCGGCTTTATAGTCCTTCAGGGCACCTGCCACCACTTCAGAGGCAGAAGCGCTGCCCTCATCCAGAAGCACCACCAGAGGTGCACCGATGAAATCTCCACCCTTGGATAGATATTCCCGTTTCTGTTGGGCTTTATCCAGCGTATAAAGAACTGTCTTCCCTTTTTCCACAAAGAGAGAAGCGGTGTCCACAGCTTCATCCAGATATCCGCCCGGGTTTCCTCGAAGATCCAGAATGTATCCTTCAGCACCCTGTGCTTTCAGCTCTTCCATGGCTTCACGGACCTGCTTTGCCGTATTGTTTGTAAATTGGAGCATGGTCACATGACCAATATTCCCAGCAACCATCTCAGACTGCACATTCACAAGAGTTATGCTCGCACGGACAATGGTCACTTCTTTCTCAATCCCATTTTGTGAAATGGTTAGGGTGACAGGTTTCCCTTCTTCCCCTTTGATCACAGATACTGCTTTGTCCATTTCCGAGCCTTTATACTCCACACCTTCCACTTTCAGAATAAAGTCTCCAGCACGGATTCCTGCCTCATAGGCAGGTGATCCTTCAAAAGGTGTGATGACAACAATCTTATCTTCCTTGATTCCTACCATGACACCGATGCCAACGTAGTTGCCTTGGCCATCGTCTTGAAACTCCTGATACTCCTCCTGATTGTAAAACACTGTATATGGATCTCCCACAGCATCCACCATACCTTTGATGGCGCCTTCCAGAAGAGCCTCATCACCAATGTCCTGATAATACTGCTGATGCAGCACATCTTTGACTTCAAAGAGTTTATCGAAAGAACCGTCATTTGTTGAGCTTCCGCCGCCACCTGGAAGTATGACCGGACTGTTCAGGGAACCGTAAATGGATCCGCCGAAAAAGGATCCGATGGCTACCACCAGAAACAGAATCACCAGTATGATTTTGGGAAAACCTCTTTTTTCTTCCTCGTACACAGCTATCACTCTCCAAACCTTGCATTTATCTAAGAATTCAATTATACATCCAAGAATCTCTTTAATGCAATAAAACTACCCAATGCACCAATGACAAGTCCGGTAAGTCCAAACTGCCAGGAGAAGCTGTTGAGCACCTCGCTGGGTTTTACAAGACCTGCATAAAAAAGACTCTGCGTGATATCTGCATAGACCAGCTGGTAGGCAAAGAAAACCACACCAACAGCAATGATGCCTCCGATGAGTCCCATGATCATCCCTTCTATAAGGAATGGCCATCTGATAAACCAGTCTGTGGCACCGACAAATTTCATGATACCAATCTCTCTTCTTCTGGAATAAACCGTCAGTTTGATGGTATTGGAGATCAGGAACAAGGACACCAGCACAAGGATGATGAAAATCACAACACCCATGGTTCGGATGATTTTAGCAAGTCCAATGATTCTCTCCACCGTCTCTCTCTCATTTCCCACATCTTCCACACCTCTTACACCAGAAAGGGCTTCTTCCACACGCATAGCTGCCTCAGGCTCTTCCAAGCTCACCACAAAGGAATTGGGCAGCGGATTCCGGTCTTCAGAGAACCCTGCAAGGATCGCGTTGTCTTCGCCAAGTCTTTCCTTAAACTTATCAAAAGCTTCCTCTTTGGACTCATAGGTGACTTCTTTGACACCTTCAACCCCCTGAAGAATGGTCTCAATATTCGACTGTTCCTGAGTGGTGATTTCATCGATAAGATAGGCTTTGATCTCTACTTTGGATTCCACAGACTCCACGCCCATATTGATGGTCTGAGCTACAATCAGAAAGACACCGAAAATAAACAGTGTAGCTGCAACAGTAATGATACTTGCGAAGGTGATGGTCTTATTTCTCTTAAGACTCTTCAGCGCATCTATGATAAACATCTTAAACTTCTGCATTGAACTCGTACCTGCCCTTCTTTTCGTCTCGAACGATTCTACCCTTTTCCAAGGCGATTACTCTTCTCTTGCTGGAATCCACAATATCTTTGGCATGGGTTGCCATAAGCACTGTCGTTCCGGCCTTGTTGATATCCATGATAAGTCTCATGATATCTTTAGCTGTTTCAGGGTCCAGATTTCCCGTTGGCTCATCCGCAATGAGTACAGTGGGATTGTTTGCGATGGCTCTGGCAAGGGATACTCTCTGCTGCTCTCCACCGGACAGTTCATTTGGAAAACTCTTGGATCTGTCGGAAAGTCCGACCAGAGCCAGCACCATAGGTACACGTCTTCTGATTTCTTTTGGGGTAGCGTCGATGACTCTCATAGCGAAAGCCACATTCTCATATACATTCAGTGTCGGAATCAGGCGATAGTCCTGAAACACCATACCGATTTTTCTTCTATAGTAAGGAATATCCTTTTTCGTGACATTTCTGAGGCTTTTGGTTCCTACAACAACCTCTCCCATGGTCGGTTCAATCTCTTTTAAAAGCATTTTAATAAAAGTGGATTTACCAGCACCACTGGCACCTACGAGAAAAACAAATTCGCCGGGTTCAATCTTTATACTAATGTCATTTAATGCTACTACATGATTGTCATATTTTTTGGTTACATTCTTAAATTCAATCATTTTACATCTCCCAAAGTTTCTTTTTTGCATAATGAAGCTTCCCCTTCACTACGCTGTCCATCATCACATCAGACTTCAGCTGTCGCTGAACCGATACACGTCTTCACGATTATACATTATGTCATAACCATGTGAAGATATTATGAAGAAGCATAGGTGCATACTATCACTTGAGCCTCTTACAGTTTGATATCAATAAAGCCCTCACCAAGCACTTCGTGGACTTCATTGACGGAGATGAAGGCCCTTGGATCAATTTCCTTGATAAAACCTTTTAATCTAATATATTCTCGTCTGCTTAAAATGACATAAAGCACCTGAATATCCTCAGAGGTGTACCCGCCATATCCATTGAGGACAGTACAGGACTTGTCCAGCTCCTCAATGATGAATTTGATGATCTCCTGTTCTTTCTTGCTGATGATCATCAGTTCCTTAGACGTATTGAATCCCAGAATCAGCCGGTCAATAAGCGTGCCGTTGATGACAATGGCAAGGAGCGCATAGAGTCCCGCGGTGATGCCGAAGGTTGCAATACTTGTAAGACCAATGACAAAGTCCACCACAAGGAGAGCTTTTCCAATATCCATGTGAATATACTTATGGAGAATCTTTGCCAGAATATCCGTACCGCCTGTGGAAGCACCATAATTGAACACCATGGACATACCAATCCCAATGACAAAGGTTCCAACAGCAGCATTAATAAATAAATCATCCGTAAGCACTCCAGGAGTAAAAAATGTTTCCATCACCCACATGATCACAGACAGCCCAAAAGAAGCATACAGCGTTTTAGCACCGAATCCACCGCCCACGGTGACAAAAGCCACAGCAAACAGAATCAGATTCAGTACTAAAATGATGGCTCCGACAGGAATCATACTAAGAAAGCTGTTGATGATGATGGCAAGACCCGAGACACCTCCGGCAGCAATGTTGTTTGGAATATGGAAATACTCCAAACCAAAAGCCACCAGGAAAATTCCGATGGTGATCATAATGAAGTCTTTCACGCTAAAATCCTTGAGTATTCTTTTCATCCAACAGCCTCCTTCTTGTCAGGTTTTCGCTTTGGCAGTGAAAACCCCTGTCCCAGAACTTCCGTGGTGCTTGTGACAGTGACAAAAGCATCCGGATAATACTCTCTGAGAAACGTCTTGAGATTGACAAATTCTTTGGTGGACAGCACTGTATAAATCACATAATTGCCTTCTCCAGAAAAGGCACCTTCTCCATTGAAGATCGTAGCTCCTCTCTCCAGAACTTCCACCACATAGGACTTTACTTCTTCCTTGTTTCTGGTGATGATAAAGACCTGTTTTTTCTCATTGAAACCGCCTACGACCCTGTCGATGACTACGCCATTGAGGAAAGTGGCAAGACCTGCATAAAGTCCCCGTTCAATGCCAAAAAATGCTGCCACGAGAACCACCACTAGAAGATCGATGATGGTCATGGAGACTCCCATGGATAGATTTGTATATTTATTGAGTATTTTCGCAATAATATCCGTCCCGCCAGTGGAGGCATCCTGATTGAAGACCATCCCAAGTCCCGTACCCAGAAGAAGAATCCCGAGGAGCGTTGCAAGCATCAGATCCCCAGTGACTTTTTCAGGTCTGATGACATTCTCAATGACCCACATGATACCCGACAACGAAAAACTGGCATAGAGGGTTTTAAAACCAAATCCTCCCCCCAGCAGTTTAAAAGCAAGAAGAAAAAGAATGCCATTGAGCACAATGACATAAGTGGATATAGAGACTCCAGGAAAGAGGGAGTTCAATATCAGACCGATACCAGACACCCCTCCTGGTGCAATTTGGTTCGGAACAAAAAAGAGCTGGATGGCCACAGCCACCAGAAGAGCTCCAATGGTTATGAGAATATATTCTTTAGATTTTTTCATACGATCTCCTACACATAAACTTTACTTTGAATCTCTTTCCCCTCACTCAAATAGATTCTGGGGATTCTTTTAGATACAGCACAGGTGATCTCATAATTGATGGTGCCAAGAATCCTTGCCATATCATCCGCATTAAAGACCACATCGCCTTCTTCTCCCAACAGCGTTACGGTATCCAGACGCTTCACATCCGGAACTTCTGTCACATCCACCATGATGTGGTCCATGCAGACAGACCCTACCTGTGGACATAGCACACCATGTACAATGACTTTCGCTTTGCCGGATAGATTTCTGAAATATCCATCCGCATAACCAATGGGAATGGTTGCGATTTTTGTTTCTTCTCTCTCTGTTACAAAGCAGTGTCCATAACTGATTCCTGTACCTCTGGGTACCGTCTTCAGCTGTGCGATGATTCCTTTGAGGCTCATGACCGGTTTCAGAGACAGGTTTTCTTTTCTTACCTCATCAGAAGGATGATAACCGTAAAGAATGATTCCAGGACGGACGCTTTCAAGATACGTCTCCTTAAGATCCACAATGGCAGCGCTGTTGGCTACATGTTCATGCAAAAAGAAGACTCCTTTTTCTTGCAGCTTATCCATGGCTTTTCGGTACTTCTCAAGCTGTTTATGCGTGAGGCTCTTATCCTCTTCATCAGAAGCAGCAAAATGAGTATAAATGCTGTCCATAGAAAGACCTTCCAGCTGACTGATTTTTATGATTTCATCGATTCCATCCTTCTCTGGAGAAAATCCAAGACGGCCAATACCCGTATCAAGAGAAATCAGCACCTTTGCCTTTTTCTTCTGCTTTAGTGCTGTCTCATGAAGAATCAGTGCATCATCATAACTTACCATATGAAGCGTCAGGTCTTCTTTGACTGCCTCCTCATAGAAACCAGGGGGCGTATAGCTCATCACAATGATATCTTCTCTGATGCCGCTTTTCCTGAGGGCTAGTGCTTCTCCTGCGATGGCCACGCCAAATGCATCCGCCCCATGGGTCAGCATAGTTTTTGCCACCTCAGCAGCTCCATGTCCATAGGCGTCCGCCTTGACAATGGCAATCAGTCTGCTGTTTCCTATAAGTTTTTTTATATTTTTCACATTATATGCCAAATGATCCAGATTGATTTCCGCCCATACCGGACGCAGCTTTTCGGTAAACATCAAGCTCAGTTTCCTCCCTGTGATGTAAGCAGAACTTTCTCTTCTGCCTAAAAATAAATCCATCTTCTATCTTATCATAGGTCTCAATGATGTTTCATCCATTTCTTCCGATATTTCACATCACAGTTGGGGATGTCCGTTCTCTGACAACGGTTTTATCTAAAAGCTCTTTCAGATACCGGGGAATATTCTCCACCACCTCGCTGGGCTTCACCGTGTATCTCGTCTCAGACAGCTCATCGCCTATGGCTCCATGGATATACACACCAAGGACTGCCGCATCAAGGGCTTGAAGCCCTTGCCCTGCCAATGAGGCAATGATGCCTGTAAGAGCGTCTCCCATCCCTCCTTGGGCCATGGCAGAAGACCCTGTGGAGTTCACATACGTCCTTTCACCATCGGTGATCACCGTATAATATCCTTTCAGTACCACCACAATCCCGTGTTTTTTCGCAAAGGACTCCGCAGTTTCCAGTCTGTTTTTCTCCAGCTCCTCTTTAGAAATACCTGAAAGAAGAGACATCTCTCCTGGGTGAGGCGTAATGATCACGGGAAAGGACATCTCCTCAAAAAGATCACATTTCCCAGTCATCGCCCGAAGACCATCAGCATCCAGCACCAGCGTTTTTTGACTTTCCTTTTCTTCCTGAAGAATTTTCACCGTCCTCAAAAGCATTTTGTACACATCCCGATGCTGTCCAAGACCCGGCCCGAAAGCTACCGCCTGGGCACTACGCACACCACTTTCCAGTTTTTCCAGAGGAAGGCTCATGACTTCCGTGAGTCTCGGGGCAAGAACCTTTAACGTATCATCAAAGGAAGTAAGCACCACTAGACCGGATCCCGACGCTACTGCAGCATTCACAGTCAGTACAGCCGCACCTGTAAAGCCTTGTGACCCAGCCACAGCAAGGACTCTGCCATAAGTATTCTTATGGCCTGTTACTGCTCTTCTTGGAAGAAGAGCACGTACGGTTTCTTCTGTAACAAAATATGTGGACTGGGACATTTCAGCTTTCAGCTTCTTTGGAATACCCACAGACTCTACCAGAATCTCTCCGAGATATGGCATGGCGGCATATGAAAAAAAGCCTTTCTTGTATGCTTCAAAAGTCACCGTTTTTTTTGCACGGACCGTATAATATGAAGGAGCACCTTGATCCGGCAGAAGGCCTGACGGAACATCCACCGCCATGACTTTTTCCTGATATTCATTGACCATGTCAATGACAAGACCTGTGAAGGGACTCATTTCCCCATGGAACCCAGTTCCATAGAGCGCGTCCACAATAAGATCCGCATCACCAAGCGCCTCCTGAAAACTCCAAAGGTCCTCCTCTTCCTTGAGTATCGTCATTGGAATCTCCATTTTACTTGCCACCCGATAAAATACAGAAGCATCTCCTTTGATCTGGTCTACATCGTCCAGAAGATAAACATCCACCTCTTTACCCATCTGATACAGTTTAATGGCCAGTGCTATGCCGTCACCGCCATTATTTCCACGCCCGCACAGGATTACTGCATAGGATAAAGAAGGATTGATATGGCGCAGCAAAGAAGAGGCTGCTGCCTCCATGAGGAGAATTCCCGGTATCCCATATTCTGTGATGGCTCTCTCATCCATGGACCGTAAGGTTTTGACATCCATTATCTCCATATGTTCAGACCTCCTCGATAATGACCATGGCAATGGCTCTTTCCTTATCGTGGGATAATGAGAGATGTACTGCCATTTTTTTATCTCCATACACTCTCTTAAGGTGTGGAGATAGAAGCTCCATATTGAAATAGGGTTTACCAAGCTCATCCTTCAGAACTTCCATCTCCACGAAAGAAATGCCTCTGATTCCTGTGCCTAAGGCCTTGGAGCAGGCTTCTTTCGCTGCAAAGCATCCAGCAAGACTTGCTTTATTCAGCTCCCCGATGCGCTCAATCTCCTTCTTCGTAAAGACACGTTCTTTTTTCTTTCTTGTGGAGAAGGTCTTTGCAACCCGCTCAATTTCAATAATATCCACACCAGAACCTAGAATCATCATTTCTCCCACCTTCCATTTCTACCATTATATCGTTTCGAAGTTCATGAAAGTAGCATTCTTCCTGTACAGCGGAAAATTGTTATCAAAAAGTTCATAAATAGATCTGAATCAAAAGGATTCTAAGGACAGCAACAATAAAAAAAGACCCGGCATCCCGGGTCCAAGGATCAGTCATTGGCTTCATTCTCTTCTGAAGACTCCAGATGATTTTTCAGTTTCTGAAATTTCCCTTCCGTTCTGCTTAAGGGAACAGGTTCTTGAACTTCCTCTTTCTTTTCAGGATCCTTAATCCTTTCGCTTCGTCTCCAGTCCCTGATGCTTCGAAGATAAGGCCGTTCCACCTTCCTGTATAAAATAAGATAGGCATTGAGCTCCGCTCCCAGAACCATAATGCTGGATGTGAGAAGCAGCCAAAGGAGAAGACCGATGACAGCTCCTAAAGTGCCATAGAATCTGGAGTAATTGGCAAAATTATTAATGTAGTACTGAAATCCCAAGGTAACCAAAATCCAAACCAGTGTAGAAAAAACTGCACCGGGATAAGCATATTTGAACCGGATGCTCTTTACAGGAATAAACATATAAGCAAGAATCAGAATCCCCAATATAAGTCCCACAGGCAGAAGTATTCTAATGAGGGTTATGAATCCTTCTGTTGGAAAATGAGGGAAGTAGCTGGAGATGATGTTAAGAATCGTTCTGCCAAAAACTATACCGACCAAAGCGACTAGGATAGCAAAGGCCAGCTGCACCACCCAGAGAAAGGACACCACATATTTCTTTATAATATTGCGGTCCTCTTTAAAATCCATGGCCCGGTTCATGGCGATCATAAAAGCCCGGAAGCCTCCGGACGCTGTATAAACCGCTGCAAAGATCGACGCTGTCAGAAGGCTTCCCCTCTGAACCAGGACCAGATCCAGCACCGGACCGCTGATGATTTCATAAATCTCTTTGGGCAGCGAATTTTCCATGAGATTGAGAATATAACCAGCATCCAGACCCAGATAAGCAATCACTGACAAAAGGAAAATCAGAAATGGAAAAATCGACAGAAGAAGTCCATAGGTCAGTCTGTATGCATAGACCATGCTTTCGTCTTCGCCTACTTTTTTGATGAATCCCAGAATGAAATCAATAGCTTTCTTCATTTTTTCACTTCCTTTTTTCCAGAATCACGAAAATATAGTTCCATTATACTACAGATACGTCCTTTCCATCTTTCTCTTCCGTAAACAAAAGGAGAAAAAGACATGAACAAACAAGGAAAAAGGGCTCTTGAATCCAGATTTCCGGATTCAAGAGCCCTTTTACAGAATTATGCGATGAGTTCCTCTTCACGATTGATGGACGCTGACTCGATTTCCACCAGCTCCTTCTCTCCTTCAAAGAGAACATTCTTGGAAATGATGGCGCTCATAAGAGCCTCCACTTCCTCATCCAAAATATCCTCACGGACCTTTGGAAGTCTCAGGTTCCACTTCTTGCCTTCTTTTGTCAGGAATGTCATGGTTAATGTGTTCATACTGCCTTACCTCCTACACTAATTGAATTTTGCTGGTTTCCTGAACCGAAACCCCTTCAAAGGTCTGTTCAGAAAGATCCGCAATGAGCATAGCCACCTCATGGATGTCTTCTGCAAGAGCAGAAACCTTGAAGTTTTTGACTCTTCTCAGTTCACCCACATTCTTCCCCTGGTCGTTCAACCTCGTAAAGGTAAGAATAAGCTCCTTGGACTGTAATTCTTGTGATACTGTCATATTTACCAACCCCTTTCACTACTGAATTATGCAGTTTGGTCAAAAAGAGCAAAGCTTTTCTAGAATAATTGAATAAAATTTACGCCAGATGCTATACTGAAGATACTATCAATTCAGAAAAAGGAGTCTTCTATGCTAGAACTTAAAAATGAACACCTCACCGCAACCTTTTTAACCACAGGCGCTGAACTGATTTCTCTAAAAGACAGCAAGGGAACCGAATACCTCATGAGAGATGAACGGTACTGGGGCTATACCGCTCCCCATCTATTCCCTGTCATTGGGATGCTTCAGGATTCCACGCTTCGTCATGAGGGCAGGAATTATCCCCAGAAACGCCATGGCTTTGCCAGAAACATGGAGTTTCAAGTAGCTTCTCAAAAAGAAGATACCTTGGTATTTGATCTTCTCTCCAGTGAAAAGACAAAGTCCCTTTATCCTTTTGATTTTTTATTCCGGGTCATCTATACCTTGAAAAACACCGCCCTGACCATCTCCTATCAGGTGGAGAACAGAAGCAGTGAAGTGATGCCCTATTCCGTTGGCGCACACCCGGCGTTCTGGGTCCCTTTCCAGAAAGATGAAGAGTTCACAGACTATGCTCTGGTTTTTGAGAAGGAGGAGCATCTTGAACGGGTTCCCATCAATATCGAAACCGGACTCCTGAAAAAGCCTAAAACACTTTTCATGGAGAAAGCTTCCAGAATCCCCCTCCAAAAGAGTCTTTTCAAGGAAGATGCCCTGATTTTCCAGAATCTCGAATCCTCTTATGTCACTTTGGAGTCTTCCAAGAATGAAGGCACTGTCCGTTTCCATTTTAAGGAATTTCCTTTTCTTGGCATCTGGACCACCGATGATGATGCGCCGTTCCTCTGCTTGGAGCCTTGGGCAGGACATGCAGATTATGAAGGGTTCCAGGGAGACTATCTGGAAAAAGAAGATAATGTCCTTCTAAACCAAAACGAGTCCAGAACCTTCTCCTACACCATTGAAATCCGATAGACGCCAAAAGCGGTGCCCGGTCCAATAAAATGGACTGTGCACCGCTTTTTTTCATTCATGGATGATCTTTCAGTCTTCTTCTTCTTCTTCTTCTTCTTCTGCTGCTGCTAAGGCATTCTTCAGGAGAATCACAGTTTTGGTGATTTTCTGATACCTTTTGAAGTTCATTTCATACTGAAGAACCTCTTCACCAGGCAAAAACACCTCTATCTTCTTCGAGTTCAGCCTTATGGCTTCCACTCCTAAGCGGACAGCCCCCAATGCAGAACTGCTGGAAGCTTCCACTCTTTGTACTTCACGTCCCATGACACCCGCAAGAACACTTGCCATTTCATTGTTCTCGAAGACTCCTCCAGAGGCTTTAAGGAGTCTTACCTTCCCATGAAGTCTTTCGAGCTCTGTCAGCACTTCTTTCAAATTGTAGAAGATTCCCTCCACCGCAGCACGGATGAATTGCTTTTTTCCCGCCCTGGGTGTGATCCCCACAAAACCTGCAGAAAGATGACCATCATAATAAGGAGCCCGCTCTCCATAAAGGTAGGGAATAAAAGTGATCCCCTCTGCACCTGGTTCTGATTCTAACAGATTTTTGGAAAGATCTCTGTAAAAATGATCCGGATGCTCATAGAAAAGACCGCTGAGATAAGCCAGAACATTCCCTCCGTTATTCACTGCACCACCCAGGACATACTGCCCCTTCCTGAGATAGTAGCAGAAAGTTTTCCCCTCCGGATGGAGAAGAATCCTGTCAGAGGTGATCCTCACCGCACCGCTGGTACCAAGGGTAACCGCAGCCTCATAAGGCTCTGTCACATCCCCACCAAGATTCGCAAGGCAGCCGTCGGACCCGCCAATGAGAACCTTGCAGTTGGAGGGAAGTTTCGTTCTCAAAAGAACTTCTGGATTGCTTAAAGAAAATATCTCCTCCACATCCACGGGTCTTGAAAATTGCGCAGGCACCATGGAGATCTCTTTCAGAATCTCCTCATCAAAGACCAGATCCTGAAGATGAAAAAGCCCTGTGGCAGATGCTATGGAATAGTCCACCACATACTCTCCAATGAGTTTTCTCATGATAAACTCTTTGATGCCAATGGCCTTTTTGGTTTTTTTCAAAAGATCCGTATTCTTCTGAAACCAAAGCAGTTTGAAAAATGGGCTCATGGGATGAAGAGGCGTACCTGTTTTTTGGTAAAAAGTCTCTGCATCCTCTCTTTTCTTAAACTCTTCCACAAACTCTTCAGCACGGCTGTCTGACCAAAGTATGCTTTTGGTCAAAGGCTGATCTTTTTCATCCATGAGGATCAGACTGTGCATGGCACTGGAAAAAGCCATATAAGCCACATCATCTCTCTTTTCCTCATGTCTTTCCAAGAGCTCTTCCACTGCTTGAAGAAGGCTTTCAAGCACCTCTTCCGGATCCTGCTCTGCATAGTATGCTTGGCTATGATAGGTATCATACCCTCTACTTATGGAGTCAATATTTTGGAGCGCTTCATCAAAAAGCACCACTTTTGTGCTGGTGGTGCCAATATCTGCACCAATATAATACTTCATCACTTAACATCCTTTTTATGGACCTCATGACCGCCAAAAGCATTTCTCAACGAAGCCACGATTTTTTCCCCGTATTTTTCCTCATCACCTGAAGCATACCGCACCATGAGAGATTGTGCAATCACCGGAATGGGCACCTGTAGATGGAGAGCTTCCTCCAAAGTCCACTTTCCTTCTCCCGAGGAGGGAATCACCCCCGCCAGAGCCTCCTGTCCCGGATCCTCCCGAAGAAGCTTCTCCGTCAGCTCCATGAGCCAGCTTCTCACCACTGAACCATGATTGAACACTTTGGCTACTTGCTCCAGTTCAAAATCATACGGGCTGTGGTGAAGCAGATTGAATCCTTCTCCTATGGCCTGCATCATCCCGTACTCAATGCCGTTATGAACCATTTTGAGATAATGACCACTTCCAGCAGTGCCTGTATAAAGATATCCGGATGGAACGGTAAGGTCTCTGAATAGTGTTTCCATCCGGAAAAATACTTCTTTCTTTCCCCCAATCATCATACATGCTCCATTACGCGCACCCTCCACACCACCTGAAGTACCAACATCCAGATAATGAATTCCGGCTATAGCCGCCTCCTCTGCCCTTCTCACAGAATCTTTATAGTGAGCGTTGCCGCCATCCATCAGCACGTCCTCTTGATCAAGGAGGATCAGAAGCTTTTGGAAAACCGCTTCTGTGATGGTCCCTGCTGGAAGCATCAGCCACAATGCCCTGGGCCGTTCCAGCGACTGGACAAGTTTTTCCAAGGAATCGTAAAAGCAGCCTCCTTCCGCCACAACCTCGTCTGAAACCACTTCATTGATATCGTGAGCATGCACCTCATGATTTCTCTCTCTCATCTGGGAAAACAGCATTCTTCCCATCTTACCCAGCCCTATCAGTCCTATTACCAATTTATTCACTCCTCTTCTTTGTATCTGTACTCATTTACCATCCGCAGTGCACAAAGCAAAAGGCAAGGATATTCCTTGCCTTCGCCACTAGCTCAGTTCTGGCCAAAAGTCTTTGTTGGCTTCAATTAGATCATCCAGCAGCGCTTTAGCCACGCCTGCGCTGGGGATGGTCTTGGAAAGCGTCAGCGCCTGCCAGAGCTTCAAATAGCTTTTTTCAACATAGGCTTCCACCACCATCTTCTCCACCATCAATTGCTGGTACATGAGGGTTTTTTCAAAATCAGGAATTCTGCCTTGGGAAAGAGGTTCTGGACCCCCGCTGCCAACAATACATGGCACTTCCACCATGGCATCATCCGGGAAGTTTGAGATAGCGCCATTATTTTCCACAATCATCAGCATTCTTTCATGGGTATTGTAGGCGATGGCTCTAGCCAGATCCACAATAAAGGATGCATGTGCATCGATATGGAATCCGCTGCCCACCGCAGTACCTTTTCTCACAATTTCTTTGGCGGCATCAAACACAGTCTTTTCCCGGCCTTCCATGACCTCGTTGGCTCTAGTGAAGCTGCAGTTTGCATGGGCGACTTCATCATCGGGGTACAGATAGTACTTCAGGTAGGTGTTGGGCAAATATCTTGGATTTATGGCCAAAAGATCTTTGGCTTTTTTATGGGTTTTCTGCCAGCTGGGGTCTGTATGCTGTGTGTCCACTTCAATCTGTGTCAAATATCCATGCTCACTGACATAGGACTTGATGTCTTCAAGATACTCATTTCCTTCTTTATCCTTGACACTGGTCCACCATCCGAAATGATTGAGACCAAAGTACCTTACATCCAGTTCCTTTGGTGTCTTACCAATAATTTGAGACATTCTACGTAATGTTCCCACTGGCATATCGCAGATATTCAGAACCTTCGCCTCTGGTCTCAGCACTCTGCAAGCTTCTGCAACAATGGAGGCAGGATTGGAATAGTTCAGCATCCAGCAGTCTTTGGAGTATCTCTCCATATAATCAATGATTTCCAACATACCGGTGATACTTCTCATGCCATAGGCAATCCCGCCAGGTCCACAGGTTTCCTGTCCGATGACGCCGTATTTCAGCGGAATCTTTTCATCCAGTTCTCTCATGGCATATTTTCCAACACGGATATGAGCCATACAAAAATCTGTGTCTGTAAAAGCTTCCTCAGGATCTGTTGTGTGCTTGAACTCTATTTCTGGTGCATTCTCTCTTAGAAGGATTGCAAGTGCGTCTCCTAGAATTCCTTGCCTCTTCCCATCGTTGTCATAAAGTGTCAGTTTCCTCAGTGGAAACCTGTCCTGGTTGTCCAGAAGCATCATGACAATTCCTGGGGTAAAGGTGCTTCCCCCGCCAGCAATCACTACTGAAAATTTCTTCATATGTTCATTCATTCCCTTCAAAATTCTGGAAGTTTAGCTTTCCAGATACAAATCAACCGCTTTGCGTACACTGTTCACCTGTAGTCCATAGACCACCTGAACATTCTTTCCTTTTGACACCACACCAGTGGCTCCAGTCTCACTCTTCAGTCTGCTCTCATCCACTTTTCCGGGCTCTTTCAGCATCACCCGAAGTCTTGTAAAGCAGTTGTCCACCGTTTCAATATTCTCAGCGCCACCCAGCGCTTCAACAATGATGTCAGCTGGAACTTCCTCATTCCTGGTGTTATTCCCGCTCTGCTTTTTTTCTTCGTACTCTTTCTTGGAGTAGAGCTTCACTTCTCCCCCATCCTCTTCTCTACCGATGGTCTTCAAATTCCACACTTTAATGAGGGTTCTGAAGATAAAGTAGTAAAGAAGGAAAAACACGAGGCCCACTGCAATATACATCGGCCATCTTGTCTTTTCCACACCCAAGGGCACGTTATACAGCAGGAAATCAATGAATCCATTTGGTCCGATGGCTCTCACATTGAAAAGGTTCAGAACTACCATACTGAGTCCGCTGAGCACAGAGTGGATCCCAAATAGGATGGGTGACACGAACATAAAGGAAAACTCAATGGGTTCTGTGACACCTGCAATAAAGGAAGTCACAGCTGCAGGAATCAGAATCGCTCTGGCTTTGGCTTTGTTCTCCGGCTTTGCCATCTGATACATGGCAACACAGGCACCGATGAGCCCAAACATCTTGGAAATACCCCTGGCATCCCAGATGACACTCTGAGAAAGAACCTTCACCGTATTGTCTGCAATCTCAGCAAAGTAGATATTCCTTGATCCTTCGAGAAGAACTCCGCCCACTTCCTGAACTCCTCCCAAGGAAGAATAGAGGAAAGGGGTATAGACCAGATGGTGGAGACCCGTTGGAATCAGAAGTCTCTCCAGCATTCCATACAGGAACAGTCCTACATTTCCACTGCCATTGATGAAGCTTCCCAGACCATTGATGATGCTTTGGAAAAATGGCCACACAAAACTGAACAGAATGGCAAGAAGGACCACCACTGGAATAAGAACAATAAAGACAAATCTTGCTCCACCATATATCTGGAAAGCATTGTTGAATTCTTTGTCGATGAATCTGTTGTGCACATAAGCTGTGACAATACCCAAGATGATCCCAAGGAATACACCCATATCAAGGATCTGAACGCCCATGACCATGGTCTGTCCTGTTCCTCTAAGAGAATCTCCTTCAAAAAGACTTCCACTCAGTGCCATAAATTTATTCATGGCATTGATGAATACGAGAAATCCAAGAAGCGCTGTGAATCCTGCTTCAGCTTTCTTCTTCTCCGCAAGACCAACGGCGATTCCTACAGCAAATATCAATCCTAAATTGGTGAGAATGGACACCAATGATCCAGACAAGATCGTGCCGAATCCTTTGGTAACCGGGTTGTCCAGAAACGGAACCGCCTCCAGGAGCTTGGCATTTGTGAAGAGGTTTCCGATGGCAATGAGTATACCGGCAATGGGTAAAATGAGTACGGGGATGAACATTGCTTTTGCAAAACGCTGCATACTGTTCATGAGTTTTTCTTTCATGAGTCTATCCTCCTTTTATCGATAGGTTCAGTTTAGGGGATAGGCCCCCTATTGGTAAAGGGTTTCAACGCAAAAGGAAACACGTCCCGCCAATGTGGAACGTGTTTCGAATAAATCAGTTACATAGAGATAGAGACCAGATACTCAAATAAAAGAAGAAGCTCTGCAAAAAAATAATTTTTGGAGATATTCCGGTCATCCAGTTTTTTACTGTCTTCAATCTTCAGGGGAATATCTGCTATCCTGGAAGCTCTATTATCCAGTTCACTGGTAAAGACTACAACAGGAATTCCCTTCTCTTTGCAGTATTCCATTTTATCCAACACCTGCTGGGTTTCCCCTGATTTGGTCACGGTGATCAGCATGCCGATATGGTCCACGTTGCTTTCAAGGATGGCAATGGAATCATTTCCCGTGGCAAAAATAACCCGCTTCCCGTTGACCAGAAGCTTTTTATAAAGGTACTCCCCAATGATACCCGAAAACCCAGTGGCATAGATGAAAATATACTTCTCCTTGATGCTCTTCAAAAGACCAGCAAAGGCATCCATGTTTTTTTTCTCATTGAGCAGAAGAATTTCCTTCAGCATCACATTGTCAGCGCCTTCATGCATTTTGCTCGTCCTTCGACCTTCGCCCTCAATCATTGGAACAAGCTGGTAGTACATGTCGATGAATCCTGAGTACCCAAGTTTTTTGGTCAGCCTCATAATGGAGGAAGGTGAAGTATAGTTTTCCCGGGCAATCTGTCTTACCCCTTTCTCCAGCACTGTATCCATATGCTCCACCATGTAGAGCAGTACTTTCTCTTCTGTCTCTGTTAGAGATTTCCCCTTTATTATCTTAGATAAGTCCACCATCATGCTTCCCCCTTGTATCTGAACATGCACACTCTCTTGTTATTATTTCAATTTATTCTATCATAGTTTCCATCTTTCACACAAAACACTAAAAATGCCTAAAAAAAGCCCCTTGCCACAAAGCAAGGAGCCGAGTAATTAAATCAATATCCGAAATAAGCACGGATTTTATCTGCGATTCCCTTGGCCATGGCCTTTTGGAACACAGGATCTGTTATTTTGGAAAGATCTTCTGAATTGCTCATATATCCAATTTCAGAAAGCACAGAACGCATTTCTGTCTGCCTCAGCACTGCCAGAGTATGTCCGGAAATGCTGCTGTCGGTTCCATTTCTTCTATCCTGGAACCCCATGGCAACAAAGGACTGCTTGATGGCAGAAGCCACATCCACACTTTCTTTCAGTGTAGACTCCGAAATGCTCGTTAGCTTTGTAGATGGATAAATGAGGAAAGCACCCTTTGAACTTGGATTGCTGTTGTAGTCATGATGGATACTGAAGAACAGGTCCGCATGAGCTGCATTGGCAATTCTTGCTCTTTCATTCAGTTCGATGAAGGTGTCGTTGTTTCTTGTCATGATGGTATTGTATCCTGCTGCCTTCAGCTCTGCTTCCAGGGCTAAGGCAAACTGCAGCACATATACTTTTTCATAGACATAGCTTCCATTGAGAATACCCCTTGCTCCAGGATCTTTTCCGCCATGTCCGGCATCAATGACGATGGTAGGGATTTTCTCCACCTTCAGCACCTTAGTGAACTCCAGTTTCTCTCCACCATTCCCCGTTACTTCCACACGAAGTGTGTTCTCACCAGGGAAGATGTTATTTCTTCGAATGAGATATTCATATCCAGTGTTGGCATTCCCATCATCGGTTCTTGCCTTTCCGTATACGGCTGTGCCTTGAGCTCTTCCATTCAGATATACCCTGACATTTTTGACGCCTGTAGCAATCTTCGCGTAACCGGACACCTTGATATCCTCGTTCTTATAATTCACCACATCTTTGTTGTCCAGCACGCCAACCGGGTCAAAGGTTGGTCTGTTGTAAGTAAAGGTGATGGACTCAGAGATGCTGCTGCCATCAGACAGCTTGGCTGTAGCTTTTACGGTATTTGTACCATTGACAAACACATCTTTATTGGCTGAAAGATTGAACCCAGCCGAAGAAGCATTTGGATACTGTGCATGGGAAGCCAGTAGGTCATCCCGCTTCTGATTCAGTGTGGCATTTCCAATGTTTATACCATTAACTGAAATGCTGATGCTCTGCAGAGTACCCTTGGTAAGCAGATATCCAGAGATGGTCTGATCGCCATATTCCTTTGTTCCTGCAGGTCCTTCAATCTTCAGCACGGTGTCTACAGCTGGAACCTCAGTGGCTGGTGGCTGTGGTGTCGTAGAAACCACCTTTGTCAGATAGTCCACGGATACATATCCGGACTTTCCATTATAAGTCACTTTTGCCCAAGATCCTTCGAGGGCTTCAATAGTCAGCATTACACCCTTGGGAACCGTAAGAATGATACCATGACTTGTTCCTGGCCCTACTCTCATATTGAGGTTGTAGGCGGTCTGACGCACATCCTTCTCAGCTGGAGGCGCCTCGGTTGATGGCGGTGCTGTATATGGACTCATATAATTTGTGGAAGCATATCCACTCATACCATTATAGGTGATTTTCGCCCATTTCCCTGTGAGGGACTCCACTGTAACAATTGTACCCTTTGGCAGAACTGTCAGCACCTTTGATACACCGTCTGCAGCTTCTCTCATATTGAGGTTTCCTGTGATGATTCTTTGATCTTTCTGTGTCACAGGGACTTCAACCGGCGGAGTTGGTGTTGGATCCGGTGTTGGCGTTGGCTCTGGTGTTGGTGTCGGATCCGGGGTTGGCGTTGGTTCTGGTGTTGGTTCTGGTGTTGGTTCTGGTGTTGGTGTTGGCGCTGGCGCTGCAGCAAGTTTCTTCAGATAACTTGTAGAAGAGAACCCTTCCGTTCCATTGTACCTAATCTTTGCCCAACCATTGCTCTCGCTAAGAACTGTAACCTTACTTCCTTTTGGCATGGTAAGAATAACTCTTCCACTTACACTGGCCGTACTTCTGAGATTTAGATTTGCTGTAGTTTCACGCTCATCAGTTCCAACAACAGGTCCTGGATTCGGATTCGCAGGTGTTGACGGCTGGCTGACAGTAACTTTCTCCAGATAATTGGTGGAAATATATCCTGTACTTCCCGCATAGCTCACCTTAGCCCAAGTTCCACTAAGTGCTTCCACTGTAAGTGTTGTACCCCTAGGTATGACCCGGATGACACTGTTTGTCGTTCCAGGTCCAGTTCTCATATTAAGGTTTCCTGTAGTTTTTCTTGTGTCCTGTTCCCCTGAAGTTGGTGGGGTTGGAGTCGGAGTTGGGGCAGGTGCAGGAGTAGTGCTTACCGCTTGCAGGTAGCTTGTGGAAACATACCCTGTTTTCCCACCATAAGATACCTTTGCCCATCCGCTGGACTGACTCTCTACAGTCAGAGAGGTTCCTTTTGGTATTGTCAATACAATTCTATTATTAGTTCCTGCGCCACTGCGCATATTAAGATTTGCGGTCGACTTTCTTAAATCTGTTCCAGAAGCTGGAGTTGATGGAGTTTCCTGCACACCAGTCTGAGGTTGAGTAATTACAGGAGACGAATCAGTGACTGCTTTCAGATAATCGGTGCTGACATAACCCGTTCTGCTGTTATAGGACACTTTTGCCCATATGCCAGAAACGCTCTCAATCTTCAGTCTGGTGCCTTTTGGAATCGTCAGAAGAGTATTTGCATTGAGTGATCCGCTCTCCCTCATCTTAAGGTTTGCTGTGGTCTCTCGAGTGTCCCCTTCATTCTGAACTGGAGCTGATGGTGCTTCTGAAGCTCCTGCTGTTTCAAACTTCACATAAGCTGGATTCGCACTTATATAAAGACCGTTGGAGAGCTTATACATTTCTCTGCCATCAATCGCATGTTTTTCCACCACATCAAACGTAGTTCCATTGTTATAAGTTCTCGTTTTTGCATTCCAGTCAGGTGCGCTATATGCCCATAAGGAAAACGCGGTCACAGTCAGTTTTCCTGTCTGTGTGTTGACGACAGCCGCTTCAGCTGTAAAATCCATCACATGTGATGGTAAAGCGAATGACGATAAACTGATAGTCAGTGCTATTCCTGTCTGCAAAAGAACCTTCTTTGTCTTTTTGCTTAACATACTCGACCTCCTTTGATTTCATTTTGATTTCTACTATATGTTATAATTATTTCATAAGTTATGTCAATAAATTAAACTGTATTAAAAATATTTCACAATTGCCCCTCGGAATCCTTACTTAAATTCAGCCCAAGGCAGAAGAGGCAACCACTCCTCAGGCAGCAGCTTTTTATACTGAGCCCAATTATATCTGATATCCATAAGAAGAACCATCCCCTCATCTTCTTCAGAACGGATGACTCTTCCAGCAGCTTGCAGAATTCTATTGATACCCGGATAGATATAGGCATACTCAAATCCGCAGTTCTCCCTGGAAAAATATTCTTTTATAAGATCTCTTTCATAAGATACCTGAGGATATCCCACAGAAACAACAGATGCTCCAATCAGTGCCTCTCCCTGCAGATCGATTCCCTCAGAAAAAATACCGCCAAGGACCATAAACGCAAGAAAACTCTTCTCTCTCTCCTGATAAAATAGCCCCAGCACATCTTCCCGCTCTTTTTCCGTCAGACTCGGTTCCTGAATATACACTTCATGAGCTCCACCATACTTTTCTTCGTAGGCCTCATAGACATCCCTCATATATTTATAGGAAGGAAAAAAAGCGATATAGTTTCCTTTTTTCTTCGATGCCATCCGTTCAATATTCTCCGCAATGGCCATATAGCTGTCTTCTCGTTTGGAAAATCTGGTATCCACTGCAGCATCCAGGAACACCCGAAGCTTCTCTTTGTCAAAGGGGGACCGGAGCGTTCTCCTGAAATCTCCTTCCTCTCCACCTAAAACATCGAAGTAATAATTCATAGGAGAAAGTGTCGCAGAAAACAGCACCGAAGCTTTCGCCCTCTTAAACACTTCTATCAGCACATCTCTTGGATCCACACAGAAGAGCTTGATTCTCACATTACTTCCATAGGTTTCTTCATAGGTCACATACCCTTCATCATAAAGCTCTGAAATATTCAGAAAGGTGTTCACTGCGAAAAAGAAGTCTACAATCTTTTCTCTTCCGTCAAACTCCTCCTGCACTTCTTTTTGAAAAATCTCAAACCCTTGCAGAAAATCTTTAAGCAGAAAAACAAGGTCGTCTGAAACACCAAAATAGGTGTACTTTCCTCCCCTTTCCTCCAATACTTTTCGCATTTCAATGAACTTGTCATTGATTTTTTTCAGAGGTCTTTTCAGATAGCTGAACTTGTCCGCTGCTTTCTTCGCTTCCATCAGCGACTCCTTGGAAAGCTCAGCAGAGTACATATCTCTGGCCCGGTCTACTAGATTGTGCGCTTCATCCACAAGAAAAACATAATTTTCTTTCACGTCCATAAAAAATCTTTTGAGATAAACCCTGGGATCAAACACATAATTGTAATCGCATATGATGAGGTCACTGAAATAAGCAAGATCTAAAGAAAGTTCAAAGGGACATACCCGATATTCCCTTGCATAAGCAACAATCATCTCTTTGGTATAACGCTTCTCATTTCTTAATATGGCCAGTATACAGTCATTGACCCTGTCATAGTGACCCTTTGCCATTTCACAATGGTCCGGATGACAGTTTACTTCATCATTGATGCAGATCTTCTCTTTACTTGTCAGTGTCAGAAATTTTACTTGTCCTCCTTTTTTCTCAAGGATAGACATGGTCTCCTCCGCTACAGTTTTCAGTGTTCCTTTTGCTGTAAGGTAAAAGATTTTATCCGTCTCTCCTTCTCCTAATGCTTTCACTGCAGGAAACAATGTAGAGATGGTCTTACCGATTCCAGTGGGTGCCTTGGCAAAGAACTTCCCTCCCTGACGCATGGTACGGTACACATCCACTGCAAGATCTCTCTGACCTTCACGATACCGGCTGAAAGGAAACCCTAGAGTTTTTAAAGATCTGTTTCTTTCTTCTTTCCAGTGGATATCCTCTCTGACGAATTTGAGATACTCTTCTATGGTCTGATCTACAAAAGTCATAAGTTCCTGTATGGTATATCTTCTTTCAAAGGTTCTGGAAATTTCTGTTTCCAGATTATGATACGTAAGAAGAAGTGTGATCTCTTCAAGCTCTTCTTCCTTCATATGCATAAACCCATAGAACATCACCTGAGCCCAATGAAGAAAATTATAATCCTCAGTGAGGTCTTCCAAAGGCATGTACGTGGATTTGATCTCTTCAATATAAGAACGCGGAACGATTCCATCCGCACGTCCATCCACGATGAACATCAGATCCTCTTTTTCCACAGTATACTTGAAATATTTTTCTTTCTCATAAGAGGCATCTTCTTTTTGTCTCTGCTTCTGAATCTTCACATGAGCCCTGGTTCCTTCTTCCATACGGCTTGGGCTCGATCCTGTGCCGGAAGAGATGATATCTCCATAACGGTGCACAAATTCAATTAGGTTTCTGACAGATATCTTGATTTCCATTGGTCCTCTCCCAGTTTCTTCATTATGTATACACTGATTATAGCACTATTTGCAGTTCTTCATCTTCTGTATGGGGAAAACTCTGCTTGAACGGAAAAAAGTCTCAGATTTCCTCTGAGACTTTTTTGCCTGTCCTGATTTCCATGGAATTTTAAGTGTTTTTTTCCAGCGCTCCTGTCAGTTTATTGATACTAACCGTAAGATTCTCCATTTTTCCCTCAATTCTTGTAAGCAGATAAATGGACACAACCATCGGAAAACCAACATTAGCTGCAGCTTCCAGTAAAACATCCACATCAATCACCCCTAACTGAACTATGCAGATATGATCAAATTAGCTGTCTAATCCAAAAGCCTCTTAGCTGTATTTTTAATGAAACTTGCTTGAGCAACAAGCGCAAGCACCGAAATAAACACAAATATTCTTTCTTTGTCTTCTTCTCTAATATGAAGCTTTGCCACGATACTTCTCAGTTTCTCTTCATCCATGATCATCGTGTTGGGGTTATTTGCCTGGTCATTGACAATCTCGTAAAAGAGTTCGTAGGCTGTTTCCCAGGAAATAATATCATCTTCTCTATTATTGATGTCGTTGAAAGCAAGGCGGAAAACCTTCTTGATTTCATCTGTACTCAGAACTGGTCTCATGTAGCTCACAAAAACCAGCTGAATCAGGTGAAGCTTCGTATACCCTTTCTTTTTGCCCTGGTATGGTTTTGCAATGACCTCGCTCTTAATGTAATTTTGAATGATATTGATGGTGTAGGTGTCATCGTTCATAAGATCTTCGATGAACTCAATGACTTGGGAGAGAAAAAGGTCATATTTCGGAAAAGCATCCAAAGACATGATGCTGTTGATGGCTTTGGATTTGACAGAGTCCTCAATACTGAGAGAAGCTTTGTTCTGTGGATCAAACATGGATTCACTTCCTTTACATTCATGATACTTAACTCTATTATAAGTTATTTAATACCATATAGCAAAGAGTTTTTACGTTCAAACTCTACTTCGCTGTATTTTTGCTGTTCTTGTCATTCCAGGTCCAGGCTTTCTTTATAAACTTCTTTTTTAGATATTCCTCTTAACTCCACCACCGCTTTCACGGCATCCTTTTTGCTCATACCGCTTTCAATGAATTGAAGCAGATGCTCCTTCACAGTAAGATGTGCATATAACTCTTCTTTTTCCAGCTGCTGCGCCTCCTGACTCATTCCTTCCACAACAAGAACAAATTCCCCTTTAGGTGTCCTGTCCTTATATGTTTCCAGCACCTCTTGCACAGTGCCTCTCTGGTGCTCCTCATAAAGTTTCGTCAGCTCCCTGGATAAAGATATCTTTCGCTCGCCAAACACCTCCTGGACAGCCTCCAGTGTATCTAGAATGCGGTGTGGCGCTTCATAGAGGATCAGTGTCTCTTCTCGGTTCCGATACTTCAAGAGTTCGTCCCGCTTCTTTTTCCGGGCCTTATCGAGAAACCCGATGAAAGTGAATCTTGATGTATCAAGACCTGAGGACACCAGGGCATTGATCAGCGCTGAAGGGCCTGGAAGCACATTCACCTCAATACCTCTTTGGATGGCTTTTCTGACAAGTACAGATCCAGGATCGGATATTCCAGGCATTCCTGCATCTGATACCAGTGCGATGGTCTCACCACTTTCTACCTTATCAAGTATCTCTTCAGACACACCCATTTCATTATGCTCGCGATAACTAAGAAGTGGTTTTCTGATTTCATAGCGGTTCAGAAGTTTTGAAGTGACCCGGGTATCCTCACAGGCGATGCGGTCTGCTTCCTGAAGCACTTCCAGCACTCTGAAAGAAATATCCTTTAAATTCCCGATGGGTGTAGGCACAATGTATAGCTTGCTCATCTTCTTTCATCTCCATAAATTCTTCGGATTTCATCTGAATAGTTACCTTCATCATCATAGATGAATAACGGTGCTTCTACCTTAAGAAAAGCTCCTCCATCTCTGACACCTTCGATGAGAACCATCGTCGGAGCCTTCTTGGTGTTCGGATAAACCATTCGGATTCTTTTGGGCTCAATTTTGTATTTTCTCATGAGTGAGATTAGATCTGCCAGCCTTTCCGGACGATGGATCATATATAACCTTCCCTGGTCTTTCAAGGCTTTCCTTGAAGCTTCTATCAGTTCTTCCAACGTCACCGACACCTCATGTCTTGCAATGGTTAATGCATCTTCTTCATTGAGTATGCCGCTGTTCACCTTCTTATAGGGTGGATTGGCTGTGACCACATGAAAATGCCCTAAGGTCTTCAGAAGATCCCAATCTTTAACATCTCCCTGGTGCATCTTCACTTTATCTTCAATATCGTTCAGTCTGATGCTTCTTTCTGCCATCTCAGCAAACTCTTCTTGAATCTCCAGTCCATGAATCTCTCCTGCTTTTGTCTTCCCATATAAAAGAATAGGAATAATCCCAGTTCCCGAGCAGAAGTCCATGACCCTGTCTTTATTTCGGACCTGAGCAAAATCAGAGAGCAGTACGGCATCCACTCCAAACCGGAACCCCTTTTCTTTCTGAATAATTCTAAGCCCCTGTAGATTAAGGTCTTCCACAGTTTCTCCGGGTTTCACATACGACATATGATTTCCTCACTTCCTTAAATACTTCTTTCATTTTATCCTCTTCGTTCTCTTTATACAAGAAATTAGGGAAGATGAGCGGTATTCTGCAGAGAAATAATAAGGTATAATAGGGTTTAGTCAGTATTTCATGTGAGGTTCTTATGATCGGAAAAATTAAAGCTTGGGATGAGCGCGTCATCCTGTATATCAATCAAAACTTAAAATACAAGGGACTGGATTATTTCTTCATCGCTGTTACCTACCTAGGATCTGATGTGTTTGCCATCGGCTTCATTCTGGCCTTTGCCATCCTGCCGGTCTCCACGGTGCAGTCTTTTGCGCTCTATGCCGCGCTAGCCCTCATCTTATCGGGTCTCACCGTTGGAATTATGAAAAACAGCATCCGAAGAAAGCGTCCATTTGAAACTCTCATTGAGTTAAAAAGCTTACGAATTGGTGTGGATCAATTCTCTTTCCCTTCAGGACATACCACTGCTGCTTTTTCGCTCGCTGTGACTTCAGCTTTAGTCACTCAGGGAAATATCGCATCTTCTGTCTACCTCATTCTGGCACTTCTGGTGGCGGTCTCCAGGGTCTATCTTGGGGTGCACTATCCTTCAGATGTCATTGTTGGCGGAATCATCGGAAGCAGCTATGCTGTGCTCATACATCTAATTCGGGAGGTTATAATTGTTGTTTAATGAAATAAAAGGTGTAATATTCGATATGGACGGTACCCTCATCGACTCTATGTGGGTATGGAGAAAGATCGACGAGGATTTCATCCGTGAGAGAGGCATCAATCTTCTACCGGAAGAACTCATGGGGAAAATATCTCATCTCAGTTTCCATGAAACTGCAGAGTTTTTCAAAAGAGAATTCATGCTGCCTGAGTCTGTGGAAGATATCAAAGACCACTGGAACACCATGGCAAGACACGAGTACATCCATCATGTGCTGCTGAAAGATCATGCCCTGGAGTTTCTGGAGGCTCTAAAGAAGAAAGGAATCCGCATGGCCATTGCCACCAGCTCATCTAAAGAGCTCTTGGAAGAAACCATTCACTCCAAAGGCATCGCTCAGTATTTTGATACCATTGTCACCACAGACATGGCCGGAAAAACAAAGATTGAACCCGATGTCTATCTGCTGGCAGCAAAAAATCTTGGACTGAATCCACGGGAGATCGCTGTCTTTGAAGATATCCCAGCAGCAATGATCGGCGCAAAGAAAGCTGGCATGGTGGTCTTTGGCGTCCATGACAAGTTTTCTGAAGACAAGATGGAGGAGATCTTAGGCACTTGCCATCATTACATCCATCACTTTGGAGAACTCCTGCCACTTTTGATATAGACCTTTCTATGAATAACACCCCACTTTCAAACTGCTTGAAAGTGGGGTGTTTGTTTTCTACTTATTGTACGTTACTGGGAACTTCTCCTGAAGCTCAGTAATGAGCTTTGTATAATACTCCATCTGCTTGTCCTGAAGCATTTTGTTCATCACTTCAGACTTCACTTCTTCAAAGCCCAGTGGCTCATTTCCTTTTTTATCCGTGGTCTTGATTACATGATAGCCAAACTGTGACTTCACAGGTTCTTTGGTCATTTCTCCAACTTCCATTGCGAAAGCCGCATCTTCGAACTCCTTTACCATCATGCCTCTTCCGAATTCTCCCAGGTCTCCTCCCTGTTCACTGGATGGACAGCTGGAATACTCCTTTGCTGCATCCTCAAAAGTCAGTTCACTGGATTCGATCTTTGTGATAATATCCTTCGCAATCTTTTCGTCATCCACAAGAATATGGCTGGCCTTGA
The DNA here is from genome assembly GCF_000701905.1 of Proteiniclasticum ruminis DSM 24773. Classification (GTDB taxonomy): domain Bacteria; phylum Bacillota; class Clostridia; order Clostridiales; family Clostridiaceae; genus Proteiniclasticum; species Proteiniclasticum ruminis. Next base: position 982,159 of record NZ_JNKC01000001.1, read on the forward strand.
TGCTTTCCTGACCCTGGTATCTTTCAGGATGCGCTGCGTATACTTCCTTGGCTTCATCTTCTTCAATGGTAATGGTGCTTAGAATCTTATTCATGGTAAAGCTGTACTTGATATCTTTTAGTGCCTGCTCTACTTGTGACATGAACTGTGGATCATTATCCAGTCCAATCTCCGTTCCGAAGGCATTGATGAGCTCTACACTGATGAGCTGATCCAAGAGCTGCTTCCGGCCATATTCTGATTCAAAATAGCCCCTTCTTTCAGGTGCCAGTGACTGTATTGTTGTGTCCAGAATTTCATCTGTAATGTCTATGCCATTTACTGTGGCAAGTACTTTCTTCTCCATACTATACTCCTTTAAAGTGAATTCTTTTCTATCTTAACATATTTCTCTATGGAGTTGAAACCATAAGGTGAAAAATAGCCCGTATCGAGAATTCTTAACCACCAGTTCATAGTTTTTCACTATACTATGAATCATAGATTTGAAATGAAAGGAGTTTGTACTATGGTTAAACTAAACGAAAAAGCACCCAACTTCACACTCATGGGTTCTGATGGCAAGGAGCATTCTCTCGCTGAATATCTAGGGAAAAAAGTGATTCTTTATTTCTATCCTAGAGACAACACGCCAGGATGCACTTTGGAAGCAGAGAGTTTTAGAGACAATCATGATGATTATCAGAAAGAGAATGCTGTTGTTCTTGGTATTTCAAGAGACACACTAGATTCTCATGATAAGTTCATTGATAAGCTGGGACTTCCATTTGTTCTTTTATCTGATGCAGAAAGCACCGTATGCACATTATATGATGTACTGAAAGAAAAAAATATGTACGGAAAAAAATCCATTGGAATCGCCAGAAGCACCTTTATCATTGATGAAAAAGGAACCATCATCTATGAGAACCGCAAGGTTAAAGCTGAAGGACATGGTGAGGAAATTAGAGATTTTCTGAATAGCCTCGAGAAATAAGGGTAGCAGTATATAAACTGATAATCAAAAGGAAGAGATTTCATGACGAAATCTCTTCCTTTTGATTTTTTTCTAGAATACGGATCGCTGCAGTTGCCACAAACATCCTTTTTTCTGAAAGCTCCTTCAGATCAAGAACCTCTCTTTTCCCATTATTCGACACCAGAACCTTGAAGTGGTCTCCATATCCCGTCACAGTGACCCAGTGGTTGTACAGACCTTCCCGATACCCTTTTTTCAGCTTCAGTCCAACGATGAGTGGCACAGGATTGTCTAAATCAATATTTCTCTTGATTTCCAGCATGATTCTCCGGAGGCCAAAATTGCCTCCCAAGTAGCTATGGATGATGTTCACTCGGATACTCTTCCCCTGCCTCATATAATACCAGTGGGCTGCCAGTTTGAACCGCAGCGCTGTGGTGGGTCCTAATAGATATTTACGGAACATCTCATTCTGATCTTTAATCAGCTCTTCCCGTACATAACTCTTTCCTTCTTTATACGCCACAAAATTATTAAGCGTCACAGAGCCGCATCCATATTTTGCCAGGGCTTTTGTCGACAAGTGCTGATTTCCTCCGTAGAGCCCATCAAAGATGCTATGAAAACTCTTGTTTAAAATGGTAAACTCAATGCCATCAACTGTATACTTCACAAAATCACTCCAGAAATTTTTCTTTATCATAACAGAAAGTTGTGCGTCTGTGTCTGAATTCAGTAAATTTTAACTTTGAAAAAAGGAAGCATTAAATGCTCCCTCAATCATCCTATTCTTCTACTGCTTCCTGAAGAAGCTTTTTTACATAGTTTGGCAGAGCAAATGCTGCGCTGTGGATTTCCGTGTTATAGTATCCTGTTTCCAGTCCAAGACTGTTCCACCACTCTTCTTTGAGATCTTTCACAGGATCCAGGGATTTGGATGCAAATCCAAAGAGCCAGTGACCTGATGCATAGGTAGGAATATGCACCTGATAGACTTTTGCCACAGGAAAAAATTCATGAATTCTTTTATGAGAACGCTTCATGGCTCTCTGGTACTCTTCGTAAAACGGACTCTCATGCTGATTCACCAAGATTCCATCTTCTGTGAGTGCTTCGTAACAGTTTTTGTAGAACTCTCTTGTGAAGAGTCCTTCTCCTGGGCCTATTGGATCCGTGCTGTCCACGATGATCAGATCATACGCATTCTTCTTTTCCTGAACAAACTTCAGTCCGTCCTCAAAATATAGGTGCACCCTCGCATCATCCAGTCCGCTGGTGGAGTTTGGAAAGTACTCGCGGCAGATATCCACAACCATCTGATCGATTTCTACCATGTCAATATTTTCCAAATGCGCGTATCTGGTAAGCTCACGAACTGTTCCACCATCGCCGGCACCGATGACAAGGACATTCCTGATCTCGGGATTTGTAGCCATAGGTACGTGAACAATCATATCATGATAAATGAACTCATCTTTTTCTGTAATCATCACAAGTCCATCTAGCGTAAAAAATCTGCCAAATTCATTACTTTCAAAGACATCCATTCTCTGGAAGTCGCTTTGTCCGGAATAGAGCTGTTTTTCCACCTTGATGGAAAACTTCGCCTCTTTGCTGTGGTTTTCTGTATACCAAAGTTCCATGGGAACCTCCTTAATCATATATATTTCTTCCGCTGTAGATCTCTATCATTTCTTTTCTGAGGTTGCTTGAGATTTCTAAACGTTCTTTTGGTGTGAATTCTCTGATGTCATTTCTGAAAAGATAGTTTTGGAGATTCAGCTCCTTGATCAGCATCTTCGTATGGAAAATATTAGCATGATACATATTAATATCATGTGCATCATAAGCTTCTAAGGTTTTTTCCTTAATATAGTCCTGGATGGACCGGATATCATGATCGATGAAGAACTTTCTGCCGTCTTCATCCCGAGTGAATCCTCTCACCCGATAGTCGATGGAAATGATGTCAGAATCAAAGCTTCCGATAAGGTAATCCAGCGCATTCAAGGGTGAAATCTTACCACAGGTGGATACTTCGATATCCACTCTAAAACTTGCAATGGATTTATCAGGATGATACTCCGGATAGGTGTGTACGGTCAGGTGACTCTTGTCAAGATGCCCCACCACACTGTCACGTTTCTCATAAAGACTCAGTCCTAAGTTGCAGGAAGGATCCACATGGCGCTCAGCCAATGGCTCTTCTGAAATAAGTATTGTTACACTTGCTCCTTGAGGATCATAATCCTGTTTGGAGATATTGAGTACGTTCGCCCCAATCGTATCCGTCACATCACAGAGGATTTTGGTAAGTCTCTCCGAATTGTACATCTCATCGATATAGTCCACGTACTCGCTTTGTTCCTTTTCTGTCTTCGCATAACAGAAGTCATAAATATTAAAACTCAGCGTCTTTGTTAGGTTATTGAATCCATACAGTTTTAGTTTGTCTGCCATTATATTCCCCTTCCTGGCGGCAAAATTTGAACTATTTCAGTGCACTTCAAAAGTAAAATTGAAATTACAGATGTGATTTCAATTCATTTAAAAAATGCTCTAGGATAGAGTTTACAAGAGGATTGCTTCACTGTCAATATATTTCCGTTAAGTTTTATCGAGTATTTTGTTTAGTATAACTAAACTTTTTAAGGTCTTTTTTCTCATTTTCAAAAACACTTTTTGGGGAGCCTTTCTGTTTCTTGACTCGCGTTTGAAGGTGATTCTGAAAGCACAAAAAAACCACATCAGACGATGTGGTTTTTTGTGGTGGCTTCACTCGGAATCGAACCAAGGACACGTAGATTTTCAGTCTACTGCTCTACCGACTGAGCTATGAAGCCATGGTACATCTGGCGACGACCTACTTTCCCACAGGGCTTCCCCTGCAGTATCATGGGCTCCTTGAGGCTTAACCGTCGTGTTCGGAATGGGAACGGGTGTAACCCTCAGAGATATAGACACCAGATATTCAGTTTTTGAAAGATCTGTATCTTTCAAAACTGCATACAGAGACTGTAAAGAATTTAAGTTGTTCTTTTTTTGATTAAGCCCTCGATCTATTAGTATGAGTAAGCTGAATACATTACTGCACTTACACCTCTCACCTATCAACCTCGTGTTCTTCAAGGGATCTTACTGACTTACGTCATGGGAAATCTTATCTTAGGGTAGGCTTCACGCTTAGATGCTTTCAGCGTTTATCCTGTCCCAACTTAGCTACCCAGCTATGCTCCTGGCGGAACAACTGGTGCACCAGAGGTTGGTCCATCCCGGTCCTCTCGTACTAAGGACAGCTCCCTTCAAATTTCCTACGCCCGCGACGGATAGGGACCGAACTGTCTCACGACGTTCTGAACCCAGCTCGCGTGCCGCTTTAATGGGCGAAC
>NZ_KL370832.1:0-159491 GCF_000701905.1 Proteiniclasticum ruminis DSM 24773
AGGTCTTTCAGGTATAAAAGTAGAGTATGTAGGCCCCGAATATACCAGTCAAATCTGCCCAGAGTGTGGAGAAAAAAACAAGGCAAGAGATAGAAAATATAAATGCTCATGTGGCTTCAAAACACATAGAGATAGAGTTGGTGCAATGAATATCATGAAAGCACCTGTGATAGATGGTAAAAGTCTATCAGCCTAAGATACTAAATGTACTGTCTTAGGAGGGGCAATGGCATGCCCTCAGCTTGGGGTCATACTCGCCTACTGGAAACAGACTGGCGTTTAATCACCCAAGAATCCCATTGCTTTAGCTGTGGGAGTGTCAACGTATTATACAAATGAAGAAAGAGTAAGACATAGTATAAGACCTGGCTTGTCTGGTTTAGCACAGATAAACGGAAGAAATGAAACTACATGGGAACAAAGATTTCTATATGATATAAAATATGTAAATGATATAAGTTTTACAGGAGATATCAAAATTATATTACTAACAATATTAAAAGCTGTAAAAAGAAGTGATATTGGTGAGAGGGGATTAGATTCACCACCTGATTTTGATAAGTATAGAGAAAAAGTTAGAATAGGAGGCACATCAGATTGAATATCAAAGGTGAAGAAGTTATATTAAGAGCTATTGAACCAAAAGACAATCCTATGCTTTTGGAAATGATAAATGATGACGCTACTGAATATATGCTTGGAGGTTTTTCGTTTCCTGTATCACAAAAAAACCAAGAAGAATGGACTAATAGACTTAAAAATGACCAGAATACTTTAAGATGTACAATTGAACATGACGGTAACGCAGTCGGTGTTGTAATGCTTACTAACATTGATTATAAAAATGGAAATGCTGAAGTTCATATAAAATTAGCAATTGGTAATGTAAGAGGAAAAGGGTATGGCACAGATTCTCTCATGACTATCGTTAGGTATGCATTCGAAGAGTTGAGATTAAAGTGTATCTATGCACGTGTAAACGACCATAACAAAGCCTCCCAAAATTTGTTTATTAAATGTGGATTTGAGAATGAAGGTACATTAAAAAGTCGCCTATTTAAAAAAGGCGGGTATATTGATGTAATTTCTTTCTCAATAATCAATCAAAACGAATAGGGTGATAATTTTGAGTATAGAAATCGGAAGTGAATTTTGGAAAGTAGATAAAATTAAAGGCATTAAGTCTATTCAAGAAGAAAAACAAAAAATTCTATTAACTGGAAGGACTTCCTTAGACTATATAATTAAAGATATAAAAATAAAAAACCATTTTAATAGTGTATACTTACCATCTTATTGTTGTCATACAATGATACAACCATTTATTGATAATGGAATTACTGTAGAATTTTATGATATAAGCTTTAAAGATGGGAGGTTTACATATTGTATAGACTTTGATACCAAGTGTGATGCAATATTGATAATGCAATATTTCGGTTATAGCAATGTGGAAGTGGAACAGATAATAGAAACCTTTAAGGAAAAAAAGAAAATAGTTATTGAAGATGCCACACATTCTTGGTTTTCAGAAAATAGGTACAGCTTAAAATCAGATTATGTATTTGCAAGCTTAAGAAAGTGGACAGGCCTAGCTTGTGGATCAATTGTAATGAAAAGTTATGATGATTTCCACGCACCATTCCCAAGCATAACCAACGAAAAATATGTAGGTATTAGAAAAAAAGCAGCGAATTTAAAAAAACAATATATTGAAGCAGGAAAAGGGACTAAGGAAGTATTTCTAAACATGTTTGATGAAGCTGAAAGATTATTAGAAGAAGATTATATAGACTATACAGTACCTGATTCGGTTACACACTTAATTTCATGTTTAGATTTTGAAAAAATACGCAAAAGAAGAAAGCAAAATGCAACAGTATTAATAAAAGGATTAAAAGGTAATATCGGTATTGATTGTGTAAAGGTTGACAACGATGATGTTCCATTATTTGTACCAATTATTGTTTTGAATGGGAAGAGGGATAAATTAAGACAGCATTTAATTAATAAAAATATATATTGTCCAGTTCATTGGCAAGTATCCAAACTTCATACAATTCATGATAAATACATATATGACAATTGTTTATCACTAATTTGTGATCAAAGGTATAGTGTACAAGATATGAAAACTATAATTAACACAATAAACGAGTTTTATAGAAAGGAAATTCCAAATGAGTTATATTGAGATTGTTTCAATAAATGAAGAAGATAAGTGGGACAAAATAGTTAGGGGATTTATAGACTATGATGTTAATTATCTTAATGGATATGCTAAAGCATTCTACTTACACGGTGAAGGTGAACCATTTTTATTTTACTACAATGACGGCATTACAAAAGCGATTAATGTAGTAATGAAAAGAGATATTGCAAAAAGTCATTTCTTAAAAGATATTTTGCCTCAAAACACCTTCTTTGACATTTCCACTCCTTACGGTTATGGAGGGTTTTGGATTAAAGGTGAAGAGTATGAGACTGTTATGTGTGCTTATGATAATTATTGCAGAGAGCAAGGATTTGTAAGTGAATTTGTAAGATTTCACTTACTCAGCAATTATAGAGATTTCTATGATGGGTCAATTGAAACTCATACAAAGAACATAGTCCGTACACTCGATTTATCTTTTGATGAATTATTAATGGATTTCGAACATAAGGTGCGTAAAAATCTTAAGAAAGCAAATAAATATGAATTAGAAGTAGAAATAGATTATATTGGAGAAAAATTAGATGAATTTTTAGACATTTATTATGGAACAATGGAACGAGCAAATGCAAAAGACAACTACTTTTTTACTCGCGAGTTTTTTGAAAAGATTAATGAAATGAAAGATAATTATGTATATATACATGTTTTATATCAGGGAAAGGTTATATCTACTGAACTAGTTTTATATGGCAGTGAAAACTGCTATTCATTTTTAGGCGGAACTAACCCAGATTACTTTGATCTACGCCCTAATGATTTTTTGAAGTACGAGATTATTAAATGGGCTAAAGAAAAGGGACTTAGAAGATTTATTCTAGGAGGGGGTTATGGTACAGACGATGGAATATTTAAATACAAAAAAAGTTTTGCTCCACATGGAGTTTATGACTTCTATGTAGGAAAAAAGATCTTTTCAAAAGAAAAATATGATGAATTGGTAAAAATTAGAGTAATGGATTCAGAACCAATAGAAAAGGTGGCTTTTTTTCCTACGTATCGAGCATAAGGAGCAATAAATAGTATTGAAACTGAAAAGGTAGGTGGGTAATATTAATATTATATTTTTAACAATGACAGATATTCAAGATATCGAGAGTCGCTATATATATACAGAATTGCTAAAAGTTTTCATAGGAAATGGGCATAGGGTTACAATTGTTTCACCAACAACATCGAAAGATAAGCCAAAATATGAGCTATTAAGATACTCTAATTATCAAATGGTTAAGATAAGAATACTTAGCGGAACGAATAAAAATCTAATAAAAAAAGCGATTAATATCATAGCACTTGAAGATTGGTATATAAGAGCAGTCAAGAAGTTCTTAAATGATGAAAAATTTGATTTAGTATTATATTCTACACCACCTATAACATTAGGTAAGGCAATTAAATATATCAAAACACGAGACAATGCGAAAACATATCTTATGCTAAAGGATATATTTCCACAAAATGCTGTTGACCTTGGAATGATGTCTAGAATTGGTTATAAGTCTATTATTTATAATTATTTTAGGAATAAAGAAAAGAAACTGTATAAGTTTTCGGATTACATAGGTTGCATGTCAGAAGCAAATGTTAATTACTTACTTTCACACAATCCAGAATTATCTCCAGATAATGTAGGGTTATGTGTTAATAGCGTAATACCAATGGATGAGAATTTGGTTAACAAAGATATGTTGAGAAGCAAATATGGAATACCACTTAATACTACAGTATTCTTTTACGGAGGGAATTTTGGAAAACCACAAGGAATTGATTTTCTAACCAAAGTGTTAGAAAATAATTTAAATAAGAATGATAGATATTTTGTGCTATGTGGTGATGGTACAGATTACCACATTATTGAATCATTAATTCGCAACAATCCCAAATCAAATATCATGTTGATTAAGGGTTTACCTAAAGAGGAGTATGATAACTTGTTACAAGCATGTGATATTGGTATGTTGTTTTTAGATTATCGTTTCACAATTCCAAATTTTCCATCAAGAATACTTCCATATATGGAGTACTCAATGCCTATATTTGCCTGCACAGACAGTAATACTGACATCGGCATTAAAATTGAAGAAGGAAATTTCGGTTGGTGGTGCCCAAGTAATAATTTAGAAATCTGCACAAATTTAATCGATAAAATATGTACAGATAGTTCAATTTCTCAAAAAGGTAAAAATGCTAGAGATTATCTAGAAAAACATTATATCGCTGAAATTTCATATGATCAAATTATGAATAATATTGAATAAGCGAGAGGGGTAATGATATGTTTAAAGATAAAACTTTATTAATTACAGGTGGAACAGGATCTTTTGGTAATGCCGTAATGAAAAGATTCTTAGATACAGATATAAAAGAAATTCGTATCTTTTCTCGTGATGAGAAGAAACAAGATGATATGAGAAAGCTTTATAAAAATGATAAATTGAAGTTCTACATAGGAGATGTAAGGGATCTTGCAAGTGTTAAAAACGCAATGCATGGAGTGGATTATATTTTCCATGCTGCTGCTCTTAAGCAGGTACCTTCATGTGAGTTTTTCCCACTTGAAGCAGTAAAAACCAACGTACTTGGTACAGATAATGTTCTTACAGGTGCTATAGAGATGGGAGTAAAAAAAGTCATTTGTCTTTCTACAGATAAAGCTGCTTATCCTATCAATGCAATGGGAATCTCTAAAGCAATGATGGAAAAGGTATTTGTGGCTAAAGCAAAGACTGTAGATCCTGAAAGAACACTTATATGTGGAACAAGATATGGAAATGTTATGGCTTCGAGGGGATCAGTTATTCCTTTGTTCATTGAACAGATTAAGAATGGACACCCTTTAACTGTTACAGATCCTAATATGACAAGATTTTTAATGAGCCTTGAAGAAGCTGTTGAGCTTGTTGTGTTTGCTTTCCAAAATGCAGAAGCAGGAGACATCATGGTCCAAAAATCACCTGCGTCTACAGTAGGAGATTTAGCTCAGGCTATCAAAGAGCTTTTCAATGCAGATAATGAGATTAAAGTTATAGGAACTCGTCACGGAGAGAAGCTTTACGAAACCCTTCTTACAAAAGAAGAACACGTGGTAGCAAAAGACATGGGTGGATTCTACAGAGTGCCTGCTGATAAGAGAGATTTAAACTATGACAAGTACTTTGTTGAAGGAGATGAAAAATTATCATCTGATGACGAGTACAATTCACATAACACAGAAAGGCTTAACATAGAGCAGATTAAAGAAAGATTATTACAACTTGATTATGTTAGAGAAGAACTAGAAAGTTGGGATAAATAATGAAAATATTAGTCACTGGAGCTAAGGGCTTTATAGGAAAAAACTTAATCGCAGAACTTAAGAATAGAAAATACACTGAGATATTTGAATACGACAGAGACTCGGATCATTCATTACTTGAAGTTTTCTGTAAAGAAGCTGACTTTGTATTTCACCTTGCAGGGGTAAACCGCCCAAAAGAACAATCGGAGTTTATGGAAGGAAACTTTGGCTTTACTTCAGAGTTATTAACTACTTTAAAAAAACACAAGAATACTTGTCCTGTAATGATTTCATCATCTATTCAAGCTGAGCTTGATAATCCTTATGGCGAGAGTAAAAAGCAGGAGAGGACCTTCTGTTTTCTTATAGCGAAGAAACAGGCGCTAAAGTTCTTGTTTATAGATTTCCTAATGTGTTTGGTAAATGGTGCAGACCTAATTATAACAGCGCAGTAGCTACTTTCTGTCATAATGTTGCTCACGACCTACCTATTCAAGTGAATGATCCAAGTGCAGTGATGAATCTTATTTATATAGATGATGTAGTAAATGATCTTATTAATGCTTTAGAAGGTAAAGAGAATAAAGCAGAAGAGTTTTGTGAAGTACCTGTTGTACATACAATCACTTTGGGTAAGATAGTAGACTTAATTTATTCATTTAAGAAAAGTAGAGAAGATAGATCAGTTCCAAATATGGCAGACAAATTTACTAAAAAATTATATAGCACTTATTTAAGTTATTTACCTGAAGATGAATTTAGTTATGAACTGAAAATGAATGTAGATCAGAGAGGTTCTTTTACAGAGTTTATTAAAACTCCTGATAGAGGACAAGTATCTGTAAATATATCAAAAACTGGAATTACAAAAGGTAATCACTGGCACCACACAAAGAATGAAAAATTTCTAGTGGTAAGTGGTAAAGGGGTTATTCGTTTTAGGAAAATAGATTCAGAAGAAATAATAGAGTACTTTGTAAGTGGAGACAAGATGGAAGTCGTAGACATACCTACAGGCTACACACATAATATTGAAAATCTAGGGGATGCGGATATGGTCACAATCATGTGGGCTAATGAAGCTTTTGACCCTGAAAAACCAGACACTTACTTTTTGGAGGTATAACTGATGAAGAAATTAAAAGTCATGACAGTTGTAGGCACTAGACCAGAGATTATAAGACTGTCAGCTGTTATAAATAAATTAGATGAATCAGAAGCGATAGAGCATGTTCTTGTTCATACCGGTCAGAACTATGACTATGAATTAAATGAAGTATTCTTTAATGATTTTAATCTAAAGAAACCAGACTATTTTCTCAATGCTGCTACAAGGACAGCAGTAGAGACAATAGGAAATATTCTAGTAAAGATTGATCCGATTTTAGATGAAGTAAAACCGGATGCCTTTTTAGTTTTAGGTGACACTAATAGCTGCTTGTGTGCAATAGCAGCTAAGAGAAAGCATATCCCTATTTTCCATATGGAAGCTGGAAATAGATGCTTTGATCAGAGAGTACCAGAAGAGACGAACAGAAAGATTGTAGATCATACTGCAGACATCAACTTAACATATAGTGACATTGCAAGAGAATATCTATTAAAAGAAGGTCTTCCAGCAGACAGAGTGATTAAAACAGGCAGCCCTATGTTTGAGGTTCTTAATTCAAGAAAAGATGACATCGAAAAATCAGATGTACTTGAAAGATTAGGACTTGAAGCAGGGAAATATTTTGTTGTTTCAGCTCATAGAGAAGAAAATATTAGTTCTGATCAAAATTTTATGGATTTGGTAGAAAGTTTAAATACAATAGCTGAAAAATATCAAAAGCCATTAATCGTAAGTACACATCCAAGAACAAGAAAAATGATCGAAGCTAAAGGAATTGAGTTTAATCAATTAGTAAAGACAATGAAACCTCTTGGATTTAATGATTATGTAAAGCTTCAAAAGTATGCTAGGGCTGTTCTAAGTGATAGCGGAACTATTAGCGAGGAATCATCAATTTTAGGATTTAGAGCGCTTAATATTAGGCAGGCTCATGAGAGACCAGAAGCGATGGAAGAAGCATCGGTAATGATGGTTGGACTTAAGAAGGAAAGAATTCTTCAAGGGTTAGAAGTGCTTGAGACACAAGAGAAAGACGTATTAAGATTGGTAGCGGATTATAGTATGCCAAACGTATCAGATAAAGTTTTAAGAATAATATTGTCTTATACAGATTATATAAATAGAGTTGTTTGGGGGATAAACAATCCATAACAGTATGTAATAGAAAAAGGTTAGTCACTAAATAAAACAGAGAGGACTGTGATGATGAGTTATCCGAAAATAAGTATCGTAGTACCATTGTACAATGTAGAAAAACATATAACACCTTGCATAAGTTCAATAATCACACAAGATTATCCTGATTTCGAAGTAATAATTGTAGATGATGGTTCAAGTGATAATTCTAAAAGCATATGTGAGAGAGTACTAAGCAATTCTAGTGTCGAATATAAGATGATTAGTAGAAATAACAAAGGAGTATCAGCTAGCCGAAACGATGGTATAAATGCAGCAACTGGAGAATATGTTTGTTTTGTAGATGCAGATGATATTATAGATGTTCAATATTTATCGAAATTATATAGGGCAATTAATAAAAGCGATTCGTCTTCTGTGGTCTTTTCATCCTATAATCTTATCTATAAAAATACAAAAAAACAGCAAAGATGGATTAATGAGACAAATAAGTTAAATAAAAAAAATGTATTGTGGGCATTTTTGAATAGAGATTGTAAATTTATTATTACAGCAATGATGGTAAATAGAAAGCATATTATGGACAATAAAATCTATTTTGATGAAGATTGCAGATATTCTGAAGATATTATATATATATGGAAAATTCTTTGCAGTTCAAAGGACATAAGATTTATTGATGAACCATTATATAACTACATTATACACCCCGGTTCAACAATGACATCATCAAATTATAATAAAATAGTAACATGTCGCGATGCAATAATCAGGCTATTTGACGATTATATTAGCAAGGTTGACAATATGGAGACTTTTCAGAAAAGTTTTTTGCCGCGATACTTTTTTGCGATAATGCATTCAGCAGCTAAACTACTAAACTATAATGATTTTAGGTTGTTATCCCAAGAATTAGATATTAAGACTATTTTTAGGTTAAAAAGTGATAAATTAAGAAGAAAACAGTCGTTTTTGATAAAGCTCTATTACATTAATTTTTGGATTTTTTATTTAATATTGCGTTGGAAATGATTGGAGGGTAATATGATAACTTTTAGTGGAATAGATGGGGCTGGAAAAACTACACAAATATTACTGTTTGAAAAATATTGTGTAGATAATGGAATCAAATTTAAAAAAATGTGGGCAAGAGGGCGCTGTACACCTGGAGTAGTATTGATAAAGAATATTGTAAGAAAAGATAAAAACCTTAATCAAAAAGAAAAAATAGAATATCGTAATAATATACATAAAAGCACTTCAAAACGCAGGCTGCTTTTAATAGCATCAATCCTTGACTTGTATTGGTTTTTCGGCATATATTATAGGATTTTGGATGTATTATACCCAAAATTCATTTGTGATAGATATATTTGGGATACGTATATTGATTTTAAGGTTGACTACTCAGAGTTCAATTTTGAAAACTGGTTAATTTGGAAGCTACTTCTTAAGCTAATTATAAAACCTGAGGAGTCATATGTTTTTGTAATATCTGCAAAGGAATCAATCAGACGAGGTATTCAAAAAAAAGAAGCCGGAATGGAAACAATCGAACAGAAAACTAAAAAAATTCAATTATATCTTGAACTTGTTCATCAAGGTAAATGGTCAAAAGTAATAGATGGGAACCAGACTATTGAGAGTATATTCAACAGTATAAAGAAGGTAAACAAATATGAATATTAAAAGTATGATAGATAGAGAAGATTTCTATAAGATAAATGAAATAACTCTTAGAAAGTATTATAAAGAAGTATATGGAAAAGAAGTATGTATTAAGACTAAAAAATACAGTTTAATAAATAGCATATTTATTTATCCTCATATAGGGACAATAATGACTAGATTACCAGATATTAAAGCTTTAAGGTATTTACTCAATGAGTATAACATCAGAAATAAACCCATAAAGAATATTTTGTCTAAGACTTATGTCATTTCCTGTTTTTTAACTGTAGGCTTACTTTCAAGCAAAGGACTATGTGTTAGTGACAAGTATATATTCGATAACCACACTGTAGTAATACCTGCAAATAGGAAAATCAGGGTATATAATTTTAAAACAGGTTATGTTGATGCAATTGTAAAGGATACATTTACTAAGAGATATTTTAATAATGAGGTGTCATTTAGAGTTAACTGCACATATGAGTTTGTCCCACCCATAATAGCATATGGGGAAGACTGGTATCGTGAAAAAATATTACCTGGTCAACCACTTGCAAGGCTAAGGGATGAAAAATTATATAACAAATGTATCAAAGATACGATTGGTTATATGGGAATAATAGCTAAAAAAACGACGAAATATGTTAGTGCATTAGATTACTCTAAGAGTCTATATGATGAAATTTTAAGGAAAATAGTCATTGCTAAAGCTAATAAAAATATTGACTGTTATGATATGATTATTGAAATTGCAGCAGAAGCTTATAAAAAAGGAGTATTACTTGAAAATCCTATCCCTACAGTTGAGAGTCATGGAGATTTACAGTCTGGAAATGTTTGGGTTGATATAAATAGTCAAAGAACATATATCATAGACTGGGAAACTCATGGGAGAAGGAGCGTTTGGTACGATTGTGCGACTATTTTATTATCAATAAGAAGAGCAAATAAACTTAAATATATGATGGATAATTGTAAAACAGAGGCAGTAAAAAATGCTATCCTAGTGAATGATAGTAGAAAAGATTATAATATGCAAAGTGTTATAGGGATTATTACCTTAGAAGATTTATTGTTCTACATTGAAGATATGCTTGAACTACCAAAGGATTTTGGTGGTGAAATTTTTAATAGAATAGCAAGAGAATTTGATAAGATGGGTTGGAGGAGTATATATGCCAAATAGATATGATGTTTTAACTAATGCGTCATTCAAATATTGTGAGTTATCACTGGAGGAAATAAATAATATTAAAGCGCTGTATGATCATGATGGTCAAGATAAAGTTTATAACTTTGCAAAGCAAAAGAAAATATTACCTTTTGTTGCAAATCTAATGTGTAAATTATGCATAGATAATGAATTTTGGAAAATTATAAAAGATGAGTATATAAGGCGTAATGAAGGAGTTATTAGTAGTCTTGATTTGATTTTTAGTAAGTTTGCTGAAAATAGCGTTAACAAGGTATTTGTAACAGAAAATTTCGGAGCATTGTTATCAATAGATGGAGATATCTCTCTTTTTTCCTCTGGTGATGTAGATATGTATGCAGATATCTCAGAGAAAGAAAGAATATATAGGTCTTTCAAAGAACTTGGATACACAATAAAAGAACGGTACTCTCATAACAAACTTATTAGTACAAGTTTTTATAATGATGATATATTTTTAAACGGATTTCATTTTGGTGTAGCTTGGAATCCGTTATCAAGATTGAAGCTACCGTCATTCGTTAATGCAGATGATTTTGTAGAATGGGATAAACTATGGAATTATAAAGATACATCTATAAAACTACCGGATCATGAAGCGTTAATGTATATATGTTTATTACACATATCATTGCATAGCTTTTCTAGAGCTCCAGATATAAGATTATATATAGATATTAACAATCTTTCGCTTCTTCCAATTAATTGGAATAAACTAGTTGAATTAGCACAACGTGACAATACGATGGTTCGATTATTAACTGCATGTATTTTAGCCCAGAAACTTTTAGATGTAGAGATACCACAACACATATTAGACTATAGGATGAAATACAATAAATCAATAACAAGGTTGCTTAAACTAGTATACTCTGAACAAAACAATAGCCTAATATATGAGCCTAAAAGATTTAAAGTTCTATTTATTGAAGCTTTAATGAATGACATGAATATGATCTTGGGGATTAAAGGAATAGTTTTACCAGATTCTAAATGGGTTAGAGATTTTTATGTAGGAAGCAAAGGGAATCTAGCTTTGGGATATATAAAACATTTCAAAAATATATTGTAAATAGTAGAGGGGATAATTTATGAAGCATTTAGTAATGTTGGCAGGTATGTACTATCCTCACTCTTCTGCTACGGGAAAATGTGCTAATCAGTATGTTTCTTTACTTGGAGAAAACTATAAAATTGATGTTGTTTTTATTCAATCAGGCTTTACGAAATATAATGGCCATATTGATCAAGGACAAACTCTATATAGTTTATCAAATTGGCGCTTGAGAATAGAAGACTGGTTAATAAAACATGAAAAAAACTCTAAGAATAGAGTTTTAAAGAGAATGTGTATAAAAGGTATAATAGTATTGAAGGCAATTGGAAGAGTGCAGAGTTTATTGTTATTTCCAAATAACCTTAGATGGTTCTATAAAAGTTCATTTAGGACACTTTGCAGTATACATAAAAGAGAACCTATTGACTTGATTTTTACAGTAAATTCTCCTTTTGCAGCACACCTTGCAGGTAGGGATTTTAAAAAAAAATACCCCAATGTAAAGTGGATAACTTATACAGCGGATCCTTTTCATGTTAGGTATAGAAATAGGAGCAATTTTGTGAGCAATTTGAAATATCAAAAAGCAATTAATGCCGAAATACAAGTGCTTGATGAAGCAGATGTTAATTTTTTGTCGGAAGAAGTATATGCAAATTGTGAGGAGCTTTATGAGTTGATAAAAGACAAAACTTTTTCATTACCTTACTTACTTCCTAATAATTATAGGAAGAGAAGTGACTTACTATTTGACTCAACAAAAGTAAATTTAGTATACGCTGGCAGGTTTTACAAGGATATAAGGAATCCAGAATATTTACTAAAGTCCTTTTTAAAGACAAAAAACGAAAATCTTGTAATGCATCTATATGCATCAAGTGATTGTGAAACATTAATAAACCACTATGTGAAACAATCAGGTGGAAGAATAGTGAGACATGATTTAGTGAAACCTGATGAGATTGAAGTGGTTCTTAATAGTGCAGATATTCTACTTAATGTTGGAAACTCTATACCAGAATTTAAACCTAGTAAAACATTTGAGTATATATCTACATGTAAACCAATAATTAATTTTTATCACAATGGATGTTATGATGAAGTACTTGATAAATATCCGTTGATTTTACAGATAAATACTGAAGATGATGAGAAGCTATCGGCCGAGTCAATTGAAGAATTTTCTCAAAAGTCAAAGAACTCATATATTGATAAAAAACTAATTGATGAATTATATTTAAAACATAGTGATGATTATATAAAGGGATTATTATTAACAGCAATCGAGAAACACTAAATGCAGTTTTTTCATAGGTTTTTGTAGTATATAGATAATTTAATCAATTTTTTAGATTAAAATGTAATTTCTTAATAAAGATACCACTGAAAAATTTGTGTAAATTTAAAATGAAAAATTTTAATAATTTAAAGAATGAGAATAAATACTTTAGAGAAAGAGTAAAAGATAAAATTGGAATGATAAAGGTGACTATCAAACAACTCAGCAGATAGAAGAATTTCACAAGCACCTCTAATTTAATGAATATCATCAAGAATATATTCAGAGATGTATTTCGAGAAATTATAGCGGTAGTTATTATTTTCATAAATGGATACAACTGTATCATGATTTGGTTGTCATCTTGAATCATTCTCCCTCTTGTATAAAGAGTGATCTGTAGATTAACTGACCGTCGCACGCAGAGAAATCACACACCAATGCGATATTTTCGAATTAAGGAACTGGAATTCACACAAAATTTTTTGCAGGGTTCAAGGGGAGGATTAAATGTCAATTTCTATATTTAGTGTATTTATAATATTTATTATTTTCATCAAATTACTATCAAGTAAATCATTTGAGTCAATATATATATATGTCTTTATGATATGTATAATCGTAGAAACATTCATAAATACAGGTTACTTTCTTATTGTAAAGGGGACAATTTATAAAACAGCAGATTTTTTACAAGTCATATTAGCATTGCTATCTATTTTAGTTATTTTTGAGAGAAGAACTATTAATGCAAAACATAGTATATCATTTTTATTATTATTTATAGTAATATTATTAAATTTGACAATTTTAAAACTTAGCCCCTATGAAGGTTTAGTTAGAAACTTTGATGCACTAGATAGAATATCATTAGAATGGTATAGTAAACCAGAGTTAAATGTTCAATCATTTAAATCAGCTTTAAGAATTCTCTTATTCATTTACAACGCTTTAATATTAAAATTAATAATAACTAAAGATAAATGGGAAAATGTCAAAAGAGAAATAAATAAATTTGGAATTTTTATAATCATATTTTGTTGGTTTGAATTCATAACAAAGAATATATTTAATATAAATTTAAAGCCTTTAACAGATGCATTATTTGGAAATGTTATAAAAAATGATATGTTGTTAACTAGAAATAATCTATTTACAATCCATGGGTTAGCAAGTGAACCTTCACAGTTGGCAATGATTTTATTTTATTTTATGGTGTTTTACATAATTAGTGATAATGCTATAAAAGATAAATTTTGGTTAAATATGTTGATTTGGTCAAGTGTCATCTTAATGTTTTTCTCTGGGTCATTTAGATTTATAGGTTTAGTTCCATGGATAATAATTATTTACTTAATTAAAGAGGATGTCAATTATAAGGTTATTGGTATATTTATTTTTATAGTACTAAGTACCCTTATAGCATACTATTTTGGTTTTTTAGACTATTTTTTAACTCGTTTTGAACGGGTTTTAACATTTGTTTCAAAGGGAACAATTTCTACTGATTCATCAGAAGCGGCTAGACTTAATACTGTTATTGAAAGTTTTAAAGTATTTCTCAAAAGACCGATATTCGGTATCGGTTTAGGAACAACATTTGCATACGGATTTATTCCTAGTATACTTGCAACAATGGGATTAACAGGAACACTTGTGTGGTATTATATTATATTTAAACAAATTGGTAATATTCGAATTAACACCAAGTATTTTTCCATTGTATCTTGTTTTACTTTATGTTGGATTTATACTAGTGCCATAGATGTTGCTTATTTAAGCATTGTTTTAGCATATGCAATAGAGATGTATTTTTCAGATAATAGACTAAGAATTAAGAATAATGTTAATCATATTGTAGTTTAAGTCAATAGTTTGGATTTTTGAAATATGCCCTGTGCAACGAATCAATCAAGGTATTATAACGGATATCTGCATACCTGATCTTATGCGCTAGTCTAGAGAGCAATGTTTTAACGAGTGCAAACAGAATCTCAATATGGATCATAACGTGGTTCACACATGGTAGGGCTGGCATCGATATATGAATGGCCCATCTATTAGTAGCTCTAAGGTGTGTAGGTTGTAGGTAGCTCAGTGTTCCGCCACTCAGCACGATCTCTGCCCCGTATGTGGACAGTGCTATATCATTTGATAAATACCTGGATGCATATGAGAAGGCTCAATAGAGTGAATCGATTGATTATCCGCATATAATGTCTATGCTGGACAAACCATAGCAAATTATGACAATCGGTTTAGTCCTTGACTTTATATCTTATTTCATTAAAAAACTGGTGATATCATGAAGGCTCTTGACTTCAAATTAAAGAATATGGCTGACGCGTTTATCTCACACGCATTTTCGAGAATAAAGAGGGTGCTATAAGAGAGGCCAGCTTGCAGGATGTAATAATTGACTGCGACTGGGTGTGAATATTATTAATTTTCAAGTTATATTTTAGTGCTAATTGATTTAGTAGAAATAATTATTTTATATCAGTTAATTAATGCTTAATATTTGTTTCAGTAAAAACAACTAACTTTGACAGTCTAATTCAGAATATATTTTTTAAAATAGATAGGGGAACAATGTTTATGGATAAGAGTAAGAGTAGCTTCTATACGGCATTAAGTGCAATACTATTGACTTTGACTAATGGCTTATTTGCATTGGGAGTTACAAAGTTAATAATTGTTAATTATGGATCGGATTTTAATGGACTTAATTCTACAGCAAGTCAATTTATAAGTATGTTATTGATTATTGAAGGAGGATTTACAATTGCTTCTAATGTAGCATTATTTAAACCTATATCTGATAATGATTATGATGCGATAAATGGTATTTTATCAGCTACTCGCAAAATATTTAATAAAATAGGATTTACATTTTTAATTATTAGTTCTGCAGCTTCACTTATTTATGCTTTGATTATAAAAAGTGACATGTCTTATCTAATATCCTTCTTAGTGTTTTTCATGACAACAATAGCCACATCATTTAACTTGTTTTATGCAACAAAATATAGGATATTGTTACAATCTGAGAATAAGGAGTATATTTTAAATAGTATCCAAATTACGACCGTTATAATAAGCCAATTGTTAATTCTAGTTATTATTTTTGTAAGAGGACACATGTTGTGGGTTCGATTTTTTATGATGCTAGGAGCAATTATTAATAGTTTACTTATTGCAGGTGTAACGAAAAAAAAGTACACAAACATTAATTATTACAAAGAACCCGATTATGGCTCAATAAGTGGTTCTAGAGATATTTTTGTACAAAAAATAACTAGTATGATTTATTCTACAATACCAGTTCTATTTATCTCAGGAACTGCTGGCACGATCTATGCGAGTGTGTATATAGTATATAACAATGTTTTTCTTTTACTTAAAAGTATCATATATGCATTTATAAATTCCCCTAGAATGGGGTTTGGTAAATTAATAGCAGAGAGAGATTCTGATTATGTATTAAAAGTTTTTTTGCAGTATGAATTCATTGTAAACTTTGTTATGTTTACCTTATTATCTACTGCTGCAGTTCTTATAATGCCCTTTATTAGCTTATATACCATTGGAATTACAGATGCTAACTATTACAATTGGATAATTGCTCTATTCCTCATTTGCATAACATTTTTTGAGATTATTCATTTACCCAGTGGAAATATAATAAACATGGCGGGTAAATTTAAAGTGGGAAGAAAAATACAAACCCTTGCAAGCATAGTACTAGTTATCGTAATGATAATCGGGAATAAGATTTTCGGTTTCTACGGTATATTACTATCGGTTTTAGTAACTGCAATTTTACTAGCGTTTCTTGAAATTATTTATATTCATAGTAGATATTTCATAGGATCAGTTTTCAACTTTTTAAAATTACTATTACCAAATTTAGCTGTTATTGTACCTGTGATACTGCTAGAGATAAAGTTGTTACCCCAATTACACTCATATATAGAATTTTTTATTGCTGGGATAGTTATAGTAGCCTTAAACTCGATTATTTTGCTGCTTGTAAATTATTTTACTAATAGAGTGGTAATGTTTGATGTTATAACGAGATTGAGGGCAACTATTAATAGTAAAATTTGAAGTGGTATGGTATAAATAAACTACAGACTCCCACTCTCCCCAATTATCCCCAACTCTCCAAGATCCCATTCCTCTACATAAGTAAATTTTTGGAATCTTATATGATGAGGCGTTAGAAGTAATAAGGGATACATCAACTAAAGCTTAGATTTGAGAGGTGCCGGGCACGGACAAGTGGACAAGTTGATATACGGGATAATGAGATGAGCAGCTATACAGAATAAACAGATAGGCAAATAAGCTGGTATCAAGATCGGTAGTGACGATGACATTAGAGATGGGGTCATTTTAGCTAAATCTGGTTGATATCGTGATTACTTTGACACCGAGATCGGTAGTGATGGTAAACATCCCAGATAAGCAGTGATGGAAACTTTTC
Source organism: Proteiniclasticum ruminis DSM 24773 (assembly GCF_000701905.1). GTDB lineage: Bacteria > Bacillota > Clostridia > Clostridiales > Clostridiaceae > Proteiniclasticum > Proteiniclasticum ruminis. The sequence continues at coordinate 17,450 of NZ_KL370832.1, forward strand.
AGATAAGCTGTGACGGTTAATTTTCAGGCAGTGATTCTGGTTGAGCAGTTAGATACCATGATTAGCAGTGAAAGAGAAGGGGCCTTTTTAGTTGCAGAGATGTCCGTTTTTAGGGAAGATATTAGTCAGAAAATTAGATGAATAAAGGTGTGATGCAATGGATTTAATAAAGCAATACATTTTAGCATTAACTAGTTTATATGGACAGGTTTCAGTTGAAGTGGTTACAAATGTTTATAATGGCCAAAATGAGGAACAGATTGATTTCGAGGACGTTGAGTCATATCTTTACGAAGACCTGAGCGAGCAATATGTCTATGGTTATAGAGATCATTTTGTTCATGAAGCCATTACAGAACACAAAGAGTTCAAGTCATTGCGGAAGAAGAAAGCAGACAAGCCATACTATATTCCGGACAAGGAAGAACTACTGAAATATGCAGATATGGCTTACTACGAAAAGCCCAAACAGTACCATGATTTGCTAAAGTATGCCCAGAATAATTTCTTTAATGGAGATTATGAAAAAGCAGAGATGCTAACACAAAATATAAGATGGGAATGCATAGATGGTATTATCATTCAGCGAGTATTTGACATATTCAATAGATTTGAAATCAATTTCAAAGATGAAAAGCAAATCAATGAGGTGCTGAAACTGGTAATGGATTTAGCCAACAATGGGGTCTAACCTAATTAAGTGGACACTCAAAGTTTCGAAAAAAAACCTCTGTGAAGCCCTGCAGTAAGCATCTTCTATTTGAGAAAAACATAATTCTTTACGTACTATCTGCAAAGTGTCCACTTTTCTAGGGCGGAAAAATGCATAAAAAAGAAGTGAGAATTTCATCTACACTTCACATAAAAAGATACTTGATCCAAGCTATAGGCATGCTATTTAGTTAAGAGAAGCACCAAAATTATAAGTCAATACAACCGAAGCACTCCCAGTTAAGGAGTCCTTTGCTGAGAGTGCTTCGATAAATAAACTTACTTATACAATGATAGGGCTTTTCATACTTCAAGAAGCGAACTTACGGGTTCAATTTTCTAGATGGAAGGCAAGCTGGCATAATACTCCATCCGCTTCTCATAGGGGCTTTTGTAATCATTGAAACTGTGAATTCTGATCTTGTTGTAGAAGTCGACATAGGCTGAAATGCCCAGCTGTACTTCTTCAATGTTATCGAAATCATAGAGGTAGACAAACTCTTTCTTCAGAGAACCGAAGAAAGATTCCATCGCCGCATTATCACCAGGAGTCCCGGGCTCTGAATAGGATGTTCTCCCATTACTCTTTGAGATCAGATCACGAATCTGTTTGGAAACAAACTGGGTACCGCGGTCGGAATGAAAAATAACTGGTATTGTTGAAGCCGATGTTCCAGTTTTCTCCAGAGCTTTCCGGATTGTGGCCTTTACAAGCCTCACAGACTGATCTTTATAAATCTGGAAGGAAAGGATGCTGCGATCATAAAGATCCAGTACGGTGCAGAGAAAGACTTTACCTTCCGAAGTGATAAGCTCAGTGATATCGGTGCAGAGAATCTGGTTGGGGGCATCAGCGAAATAATGTCTGTTGACAAGATTCGAATAGGATTTCAAAGCTCTTCTGAAAATTGACTTTTTTCTGGAATGGATACTGCTGCTGAGAAGACCATTCTCCTTCATCAGTCTGTAGACTCTCTTCTCTCCAAGAAGAGGAAATGATTTCTCAGGAACTTTATGCATTTTGCGATACCCATAGCTTTCAAATTTATGTGCATGTTTGATGTTTCTCATCATGCGAATGATATCTTCATAGGGATTATCTTCCTGACTGCGCTTATACCACTTATAGTACCCAGAACGGGAAACGGAAAAATATCTGCACAGCGTTCTGATCGGAAGGTATTCCGCGTATTTTCGAACCAGGAGAAACAAAGCACGCTTTCTCGGCTTGATTCCGCTCTCGTATAAAGTGTTCAAGATCCCTAGAATAGGATTATTCTTTAACTTTTTCTTCATGTAACCAACCTCATCTGCAAATTAAAAAAACAAGACAACGTGAACCAATATACCAAAATAGTGCTAATAAATCAAATATTATTACTCTATTGAAGAATAAAGAAATAGTATTCCTGTTAATCTATGAGATGGAGGTAAGATTTTTGTGAAGATCCATATCATATCTGGAATGAATACTATAGCAGAGAACCATTTGCTGGAAGTATCGCATCCTATGACTTCTAGGCAACCAAAAGATGTGTTCACGGGACAGAAGATCATGATTGAAATAAAAGAGTATCTGCTCCTTACCCATAGAGAGACGCAGTACTCCATTGCAGTAAATATCGAATCCAACCTTTCACAAGCTGAATTGGAGAAACAGATCCTGGATGCAGCATACAATTCCTTAAGAAGAGAAGGAATCCCAGATGATCTTGCAAGAGATTTTCTAGGTGTGGATCAAGGAATAACGTTTTATAATCCTATTAACAAGATGGACGTAAAGCCCATGAAGATGAAAGCCAAAATCCTGAAAGAGTTGATGGAGCATGCAGGTGATAAGCGTTATCTTAAGAACCTGGTGCAAAAGAACATCAACAGAATCCCGGTGAAAAAAGGTAAGGATCTCATCATACCTTCCCAGCGTCTCATAACATACCTGGAAGAACGATATGAAAGACCTGTAATCAATCAGAAAGCCTATGAGTTCAGGATCCGCTTCAGAAGGAAGGAAGAGAATCACACTGTCATCATGGCGATTCCTGAATGGTTTCCTACCTGTCAGCTGCACGAAATCATAGGCTTACTCTTAGGATTGGATATCGATGTATACTGGATGGATGACTATGAGGATATCATTGAATCCGGTATGCATGACACGATGTCTTCTTTTTTACCGGAAAAAGAACATACGTTTACAAAAGATGAGAGTGCATACACCATCAGAAGACAGGAAGAACTTACAGATTTTCTAAGCAGATATCTCCTGGTTCGGGATCTTGAAAGAGAAGGGATTCTATATGATTTTGGAACAGCTGCAAGGGCCTTTCAGATCAGAGTGGATAGAGGTGACGGTATAGAGATGACTTTCTGCAGAAGTCCCAGAATCCTCGAAATGACCATAGGTCTTAAGTGGTACAGCAGCAACTCAGAAAAAGTTCAAGGTCTCAATTCTGAACTGGAACTCTATTATGAATGAATATTCGATTTAGAGGATGGTTCCTCTTGTGAAAAGCTAGGATATTCATTGTGAAGTGTTTTTGCTCTCGTGAAATGACATAAATATGACGGAGTTGTTTGTCTGTCAATAGACGGATATACTGTCCTTAAGAATACCAGCTCTCTCCACTCACCAATCACTAGCTAAAACTACCACCTGGGGACATACAACATAGACCAGACAATCGATGACGATTTGTGAAAAGCACTACATAATGATTGATAACTATCTATAAGGTGTGTTATGCTTATAGAGAAATTACATTATATTGCATAAAATTGCAACTTGTTCATAAGAGTATATACGTTGAACGTTGAGGGTAAAGGATGATTATTTATATTTTCCTGGCAGTACTGATTGCAAGAATAAAAGGGTACAGGATAAAACCTGTACTTCAAGACAAATCGCTATACCCACTGTTTATAGCGGAAATCGTGTATCTTTTTCTTCAGACTTCAGTATTTCTTGGTTACTACAGATTCATTCCCTATGCAGGCACCTTTAAAACCTTATATCTTTACACACTCATCGTGCCCATTGTGGTGCACAGACTCTATAAGGTAGGATTCATTGGATCCGTCATGCTCACTATAGGCTCCTTTTTCAATAGATTCGTCATGAGCCAAAATGGCGGTAAAATGCCCGTCTATGCCACCCTGTCAAAGTACACAGGATACTTTGATGAAAGCGTCCTTGGCACCATAGATCAGGTGCATATCTTAGGAACCGAAGAAACAAAATACAAGATTCTAACAGACTTCATCGATGTGGGCTACAGCATCCTGAGTATAGGAGATGTGCTCATCCATGGCTTCATCTTCCTGGTGGTGTACGAGACGATAAAAGAAGTAAATTCAAAAATCAGCATAATAAAATCATAGAAAGAAGAGGAACCGCTCCATGGAATTACTGGAAATCATTCTGACTAAATATATCTTCGGATTTACCCTGCAAAGCTTTCTTCTTGTGTTGGGTATCTATACTTTAAACAGAGAAAAATTCGATGCGAAAAACTATATGAAAACTGCACTCTCAGTTACGTTCATCTCAGCACTCATGAAACTATTACCTATTAGCGTAGGGGTACAGACCATCATGAATATGCTGTTCCTTTATCTCATTTGTGTTATATATCTGAAGATGAATCCATATGTGACCATAAGGTCTACCTCATTATGTGTAGTTCTCATCCTACTCTCGGAAATGATTATTACTGCGATAACAGTACTCCTAATTGGACAGGATGAATTTCAGATGATCATTCAGGATTCTGTGAAAAGGAACTATATCGGATGTTTCGCTAATGTCGTCTTTGCACTGATGATCCTGACGGTACACTTTATTTTTAAGAGAAAGGGTGAGGGGCATCGAATCTTTAGCAGGTAAAATCGCAGATGTACTCACCATAAAGCTTCAGCTGGACAAAGAGAGACGCGCTGTGATCCGGTATGGACTCATTGGACTCCTCCAAGTGATCACACTCTTTCTGCTCATCACCTTCATCGGTGCCGTAACTGGCACCCTCTTTGAAAACTACATTGTGTTTTTCACTGTGGGATATCTTCGTAAATCAACTGGAGGGGCTCACTCTAGAACCATGTGGGGATGCAATGCTGTGAGTGTCCTTTCCATTAGTATTCTTGCAATATTCTCTAGATTTCTTCTAGGGAACCTTATAGACCCAAAGATAAATTATGGAATTGCAGTGCTGCTATTTATGGCAGGGCTACTCATCTTCCATAAGTATGTACCTGTAGATAGTCCCAACAAACCGATTGTATCACCGGAGAAGATTAAAAGACTCCGTAGAGAGAGCTATATGAAGCTCCTGCTCTTTTTTCTCCTTACCTTGATAGCTATTGACAGAGCAAATATCGAGGTGCGATTCTATAGCATTTCCATGAGTATCCGGCTGGCCTTAGTGTGGCAGATGATCACACTGACAAAAACCGGATCATCTCTTCTACTTCGAGTGGATCATGCAGTAAATGAGTTGCTGGATCTCGTTTTTCAACGAGAAAATCGGAGAAACTGAGTCCCATCGCTGTAAGTCATCAATACAGAAATATAACGGAGAGGAGGCGAGGTTATGAAAAAGAAAAATCTATGGACCTTATTGGCTGCAGTCGCAACTGTTTTTGCAACCACCATGGCAACATCCGCTTGTATTTATTTTTTCTATCAGCCAGAAGAACCAGAATCTCTAAGAGAGAAGTAGGATGAAAAAAGTGAAAAGACTTGTTGAGGCAAGTCTTTTCATCATTTATACATAGAAAGCAGGAGAAAAATCATGTGGAATGTGCTTCCAATACTAAACAGCAAGAAACGGGAACAGATCAGAATCATGTTCTTCACCGTGAAAATACTGGCACTGTTTTTCTGTGCCATTCCTATACTGGAGTATTACAATGCCAGATACCAGGGTTACGACATCTATAATATCTACTACATTGGTATGACCTTCATGATTTTCAGTATCATCATGCTGTTACTCATGTTCATCTTCACCAGGAAGCAGCAACGCCAATTTTATTATATACTGGAGATTGTCATTTTTGTCGCGGTCTTTGTATTCTCCATCTATGTGAGTGGAGCAAATAGGAGTGAAAACAAATACATTTTTATCTTTCTCATCATCTCTTATACCATTGAATATGGAATGAAAACAGGCCTGATTATTTCCGGCGTGGCCACTGGGGTTATTGCCGCCATGGACCTTATATATGGAGACAATACATCCGTGAACCTCCAGTTTGAAAACGACTTAGCATTGTTTGCCATGTTCTTTCTAGTAGCCTGGACCATAGGTCACTATGCGAAACTAGAAGAGAATCATATCAAAGAGTTGGTGGATTTTGCGAACATTGATGGCCTCACAGGAACTTATAACCATAGGTATTTCTATGAGGTATTAGAAAAGATGTTTGAGGAAAGCAAAGAAAAGACTACACCGCTCTCGCTGGTGATGCTCGATCTTGATAATTTCAAGACGTATAATGATGTTTATGGACATGCTCAGGGAGACGCAATCCTAAAAGAAGTTGCGGGAATCCTAAAAGGTGTCATTAGAAAGAAAGACCTTCTCTGCCGTTATGGCGGAGATGAGTTCTGTGTAATCCTACCGGATACAGATAAAGATGAAGCCATAAGAATTGCAGATCAGTTCAGGGAAGTCATTTGTGGGTATGAGTACCATGGCAAAGAGAATATGAACAATATGATGATGACCGCTTCCATTGGTGTCTCAACCAGCAGTATAGAGATGGAACGACATGTAAACCTCATTGAGAATGCAGACATGGCATTATACCGGGCTAAATTCCTAAGAAGAAACAAAGTAGAAGTATATTCCTCCATCTTTGATCACATCATGGAGAAAGAACCCAATGAGAACCTGTTGGAGGAGATCAAGCCACTGAAAACTCTTATGACCGTCATAAACTCCAGAGACACCTATACCTTCAATCATGTGGAACGGGTCTTCCATTACTGCAGAATCGCAGCAGAATACATGGGACTCTCTCCAGAGGATAAAAGGACACTTCTATTTGGTGCCTATCTTCATGATCTGGGGAAGATCAACATCTCCAAGGAAACCCTCATCACCAGCTCAAGACTTACAAAAGAGCAGTGGGAGGAACTGAAAAAGCATCCCCAGGACAGTGCGGACATTGTCAGTCAGATCAAAGGCTTTGAACGAATCGTTCCCGTGGTGCAGCAGCATCATGAGAAATATGATGGATCTGGATACCCTCTGGGCTTACAAGGAGAAGAGATTGATTATCTGGCAAGGATCCTTACCATAGCAGACTCCTTTGACGCCATGACCAACCAAAGGCCCTACCAGAAAACGAAATCCTTCCAGGAAGCCTTTGAGGAAATAGAGCGGTGTAAAGGCACCCATTTTGACCCGATCCTAGCAGACAAATTCATGGAAGCTCTGAAAGAGTTTTAAGGAGTGCGCTCCATATTATGAATGCCTCATGGCCTTGTGAAAGAATGCAAAGCCATGGGGCATCTTATACTATCGCAGCAAATGACAGGTAGGAGAACGGGGGAAAAATATGGAACAGGCCTCTCGCCACAGAGGATAATTTCCTTTATCATATGAAGTGAAGAAATCGGTGTAGAAATTTGAGAAAAAGAAGCTGGAAGCGATTTTGAAAAGAGGAAAGTCCAGAACGAAAACAGGGAGGAAGATCATGAAACTTAAAGAATACCCGGTAACGACGGAAGAACTGATTGCTTGGAAAGCGCATCTAAAAAAGAAAACAAAAGAAGAACTGGTGGAGTTTATCCTGATTAAGGTCATGGGGAACCCGAAGTTTTCAAAAGAAGCCTATTACCGCCTCTTTCCTGAACTCATGACCACAGAAGAGTACTTTGCGGCATATCTGACTTACATGGAAGAAGAACGGACAGAGGATGCGCCCTCCCTAAGTGACATGATCTATTTCACGGAAGACCTCATGGAGAAGGCAGAGGAAGAGGTGAGCCTACTGGTTCAGTGTAAAGTCTACACAGCCATCATCTTCATCCTCAATGATATCCTCATGGATGGGATCGAAAGAGACCAAATAATGGAGGATCTTTTGAACACACTCATGGATGAATGCCTGACTTTTCTGGAAGAAGAAATGGAAGAAAAAACAGGGGATATGAGTGCAGCGGAGATCATGGAAGTAAAAGACTATCTCACTTTCATGCAAAGAAGATACAAGCCAGTGGACAGAGAAAATAGAATGCGGCAGGCCATAAAGACCCTCACTGACCTTACCAGAGACAGGACCAAGATCAATGAGGAAGGGGGTTATGTGAGAGGGGCGGCCTACTATGCAGGTCTGGATGAAAGAAAGGCCCAATATGATGCGCTTAGAAAAGAGAAGGATGAAACAGAAAGAAAGAAGGAAGAAGCCGTGAAGAAAGAACTGAATGCATACATCATCGCCCTCTGCAATCTCTACGGCATGGTCCATAAAAAGAAAGTCATGGACATCTATAATATGCAGAACACGGAAAAAATTACACTGAAGGATGTGGAAAACCTTCAGGAGAACCTCCCCAAAGAGGTGGATGAAGCCTGGATCGACGTGCATCAAGGATACTTTGTTTCAAGCTCCATCCTGGAGCATCGGGAGTTTCTCTACTACATCAGAGAAAAGGGAAGTAAGCCTTACTACATTCCTGAGAAAGAAGAACTTCTGAAATACGTGGACGGCTTCTACTTTGAGAAAACCAAGGAGTACCATCAGGTTGTACAGGGATTGAAAAAATGTTTTGGCATTGATCAGGAGAAAGCGGAGGATGTGGCTGAAGATCTGGTGGCCATTTGCCAGTTCGACTCCAGCACACAGCGGATTTTTGGGCGTTTTGAAGAGTTGGGCTTGGTTTTACGAGACGAAAAAGACATCAAAAAGATGGGGAAGCTCATCATGAACCTCATGAACCATACGAGAATCTGGGAGAACAATGGGCATACCCCCGAAGAGATTTTCACCATGGAAGAAAAAAACAGGCTGAAACCTGCGCCACTTCTGTCCACATCCTATCTGACATCAGACGATAAGACAGGAAAGAAAAGATGAGGAAGAAAGGCCTAGAACTCATGAAGAGAAGTTGTTCTCTAACTTGAGCTTGATCTCACCGCTGCTACATCGAAAAAAAGATGATGGAAGATGAGATGGATACGCTGTAGAACCTCCTTCTTGAGATTGAAAAGATCAAGGCAAAAAACTAACTTCCGGAAACAGGTAGCGCAAAAGAAGCGCCAGTGCCTGTGGGACTTCTGGCACTGATCCTTGGCGGTGCATTCTATAGGGCTGCAGAGAGAAAGAAATGCATCCAATGATCATAAATATGTGACTTCTATGGAAGCGCTGAACGAGGAGAAACATCTCGTTTCAGCGCTTTCCCATATTAAGTCATATCCAGTATTTTTACTAACATGGCAAAGATGCGCTGAAGGTTTTAGGGAGCACTGAAAAAACAGTTCAAATAACAGAAAATTTGAACATTAATCTTGACATTGCAGCGAAGGAGCATTATTATAATGAAAACGAGGAAGAGGAAGAGTATGTCCTGAAGGGTCAAAAGAGAGAGAAGTTCACCGGCTGAAAGACTTCTTGTGATACCCAGGTCAGAAGACCACCTCGGAGTTCAATCCTGAAGTAAGAGTAGGGAATTGCGTTGGCACGCGTTAAGGCCTTCATGAAGCAAGAGATATAGGTGGAAACGGGTACAGCACTCGTCCTTTTTAGGACGGGTGTTTTATTTCACCGAAAAAAAGGGCAAGTTCAGCCAGGAGAAGAAGAGCACAAAAGAAAATGAGGAGATGAGAAACCATGAAAGGCAGTATTGTAGCGAAGTTCGGAGGAAGCTCTTTGGCAGATGGCCAGCAGTTTCAAAAGGTAAAAAAGATCATTTTGGAAAAAGAGGAGAGAAGGGTCATTGTGCCTTCGGCACCGGGAAAACGGCACAATAAAGACCATAAGGTTACAGATCTTCTCTATATGTGTCATCAGCTGGCATCCCACCTTCTGAGCTTCGATGAAGTCTTCCAGATTCTGGAAGAAAGATATCTGGAAATTGCAAGGGATCTGAATCTAAAAGTCCCCATTTCTGAGGCGCTGAAGAACATCAAAGAAAACATCAGCAAAGGGGCGACAAGAGACTACTGCGCCAGCAGAGGAGAGTACCTGAACGGTCTTATCCTGGCGGATTACCTGAATGCGAAGTTCATGGATGCCAGTGAAATCATCCGGTTCCATCCCAATGGACAGTTTCTGCCAAAAGAAACAGAAGAACTGGTGAAAAAGAGAATGCAGAATGCCGGTAGAGTGGTGGTACCTGGATTCTACGGGGCGGACGAAGAAGGAAACATCAAAACCTTCTCCAGAGGCGGTTCAGATGTCACAGGTTCCATTCTGGCTCAGGGTATAGAAGCTTCCCTTTATGAGAACTGGACAGATGTTTCAGGGTTTCTCATGGCAGACCCGAAGATTGTGAAGAATCCAAGGACCATCAAAGAAATCACCTATAAAGAACTCCGGGAACTCTCCTATATGGGGGCGCCGGTACTCCATGAGGAGGCTATTTTCCCGGTGCGCGGACTGGGCATTCCCATCCAGATCCGGAACACCAATGCGCCTGAAGAGGAAGGCACGCTCATTGTGGAGGATCTCCATAGAGAACCCAGTCCCTATATCATCACAGGTCTTGCCGGGAAAAAAGATTTCACAGTCATCACGGTGGAAAAGACACAGATGAATGGAGAAAAGGGGTTTCTCAGAAAACTGGTGTCGGTTTTTGAAGCCAATGAGGTGACCATAGAGCATACTCCCTCCAGCATCGATTCTGTTTCTGTCATCGTTTCGGAAAAAGAAATGAACGGGAAGCTCTCCAAGATCATGGAGGAAATCAGAATCTACTTGAATCCGGACCAGGTGTCCGCCCAAGGAAAGCTGGCACTTCTTGCGGTGGTGGGCAGAGGGATGATCGCAACCAAAGGCGTTTCGGCCAGAGTCTTCACCGCCCTGTATCAAAGGGGAATCAACATCAGGATGATCTCCCAGGGGGCCAGTGAACTGAACATCCTCATCGGACTAGAGAACGACGACTTTGAAAGTGCCATAGAGGCCATCTATGAAGCCTTCACAGAGAAAGGAGAAGAAACGCATGAGAACTTATAATATTATGGTGGTAGGGGCCACGGGAGTTGTGGGCAGAACCCTCCTGAAAGTGCTGGAGGAAAGAAAGTTTCCAGTGGGTAAGCTGATGCTTTTGGCCTCGGAAAAGTCCCACGGGCAACACATCACCTTTGGCGGAAGGTCCTATGCGGTGGAGACTTTATCAGAAACTGCGTTTCAAGAAGATATGGACATGGCCTTTTTTACAGCAGGAGGTGCGATCAGCGAGAAGTATGTGCCGTTGGCAGCAGAAAAAGGCATCGTAGCCGTGGACAACAGCTCCATTTTCCGCATGGACCCTAAGGTGCCCTTGGTGGTGCCTGAAGTGAATCCGGAGGATCTTGAAGAGGGATCTAGAATCATAGCCAATCCCAACTGCTCCACCATCCAGTGTATGCTTCCTTTAAAAGTGCTAGAGGAGAACTATGGTATAAAGAGAATCGTCTATTCTACCTACCAGAGCGTCTCCGGGTCCGGGACCCGAGGACTGAAAGATCTGGATGAAGACAGGCAGGACTTTTATCCTCATAGAATCAGAGAAAACCTTTTGCCTCAGATCGATGTTTTTCTAGAGGATGGGTACACCAAAGAAGAGAAAAAGCTCATGGAGGAGTCCAGAAAAATACTCCATGGGAAGGATCTTAAAATCACCGCCACCGCCGTACGGGTACCCGTGCGGTACGGACACGGCGTATCCGTCAATGTGGAACTTATGGAAGACTTTAACCTTACGGATGTTAAAAGAAAACTATCGGCCTTTCCGGGAATGACGGTCATAGAGTCTAAAGAAGCGGGAGACTATCCTACCCCCATAGAAGCGGAAGGCACAGATACGGTTTATGTGGGGAGAGTCCGAAGAGATCCGAGCCTTTTATCCGGCTTGAATCTATGGGTGGTGGCAGACAATCTCAGAAAAGGCGCAGCCACCAATGCAGTGCAGATTGCAGAGCTTGTGGTGAAGAAATGGGAGGAAGAACGATGATTGGCATTGGATTGTTAGGGTTTGGCACCGTGGGACAAGGTGTATATCGGATCCTGAAAGAAAGAGAGAAAGAACTGGAAGCCCTTTTACAGGAACCCATGGAGATCAGAAAGATCCTGGTGCGTGATGTGCATAAAAAGAGAGACACCGAGGTGCCGAAGAGTCTTCTTACAGAAGACCCATCAGAGATCCTGTCCGATGAGTCCATCGGCATCCTGGTAGAAGTGACAGGGGATCTGTCTTTAAGTTATGACCTGACACTGGAAGCATTTCAAAGGGGAATGCATGTGGTCACGGCCAATAAAGCCATGGTCTCTAGGCATTTTGAAGAGATTTCGAAAAAAGCAGAAGAATGCAGCGTCTCTTTTCTCTATGAAGCCAGCGTGGCAGGAGGCGTTCCGATACTAAAGGCCCTGAAGGATCAGACCCGTATAGGACAGGTGAACTGTATCGAGGGGATCCTCAATGGCACATGCAACTATATCCTGACCCAGATGGCAGAGGAGTCCCTGACCTATGGTGAGGCACTGAAAAAAGCCCAGGAAATGGGGTGTGCAGAGGCTGATCCAAAAGAGGATGTGGAGGGCGCCGACACCAGAAGAAAACTGAGGATTCTCTCCACCCTCTCCTTTGGCGGCGCTGTGGCCGAACAGGACATCCTATGCCAAGGCATCAGCGCCATCACAGACCTGGACATCAGTCTTCTCAGATCCTTGGGTCGGGAAGTGAAGCTTCTGGGAAGAGCAGAAGAAAAAGAGGGAGACGTATCGGCATGGGTATTTCCCACGGCCGTGGAAAAGACCAGTGCTTTTTACGGCGTGAAAGGTGCAGACAACAGAGTCCAGATCGGCAGCAGATACGGAGGAGTCCTGGGGTTTCAGGGACCAGGGGCTGGCATGTACCCCACAGCAAACAGTGTCCTTTTGGATGTGCTGGACTGTGTGCTGAAAACCCAAAGGATAGAGAGCCCTTTGGGAAAACGGGTCTTATCCCTGAAAAATGAGCATCTGGAAGGGGTTTTCTATGTGCGGATGCAAAAAGAAAGTTCAGAGTTTACAGACGTTCAGGAACTGTCAGATCAGGTGCTTCTCACAAATGAGCATCAGCTGGCTTTTCTCACAAAGAAAGTAAGCCTTAAGGTCCTGAAAAAGCAGTTGCCAAAGGATCCAGAGCATCCGCCTGTTCTGATTGCACTTGCCTAGGGGAGGAGAAGAAGATGAACTACCTATGTACAAGAGATAGAAAAAAGAAGGTCTCCGGAATGGAGGCCATCATCCAGGGAATTTCAGAGGATGGAGGACTTTATGTGCCCGAGTACTTTCCCGCGCTTCCTAAGCTTCAAAGTCTTATGGACCTCAGCTATGAAGAACTGGCTCTGAAGATTCTGAAGCTGTACTTTGAGGAGTACACGGAAGAAGAGTTAAAAAAAGCTGTATCCAGCGCCTATGGAGAGAAATTCCATGGGAAGCATCCAGTGGAGGTGGTGAAGAAAGGAGAGGTCCATTTTCTGGAACTCTTTCATGGACCCACCCTGGCCTTTAAAGACATGGCACTGACCCTCCTGCCCCATCTCCTGAAGACAGCCCTTCAAAAGAAAGGGATCCAGGAGGAAGTGGTGATCTTAACCGCCACCTCCGGTGATACAGGGAAAGCTGCACTGGAAGGCTTTCGGGACGTGGAAGGCATCCAGGTGGTGGTCTTTTACCCGAAGACTGGCGTCAGTGATATGCAGCGCCTCCAGATGGTGACCCAGGAAGGGCGAAATACCCATGTGTTGGCTCTGGAAGGGAATTTTGATGATGCCCAGAACGGGGTCAAGAAGATCTTTGGAGATGAAGATTTCAGGAAAGAACTGAAAGAGAAAGGTTATGTGCTCTCATCGGCAAACTCCATCAACATCGGGAGACTGATTCCCCAGATCGTCTATTATGTCTATGGCTACCTGCGCATGGTGGAAAGTGGAGACCTGAGGATGGAAGAGAAGATGAACATCGCTGTACCCACAGGGAACTTTGGGAACATCTTAGCGGCATTCTACGCAAAGAACATGGGACTGCCTATGGAAAAGCTTCTATGCGCATCCAATGACAACAACATCCTGACAGAGTTCTTTTTACATGGCACCTATGATACGAGAAGAAATCTCTTTCTGACCTCTTCACCGTCCATGGATATACTGGTCTCCAGCAATTTGGAGCGGTTTCTCCATGAGGTGTCCGGAAAAGATGAAGACCTGGTGAAACGCCACATGGACTCTTTAAAGGCGGAGGGCCTCTTCCAATGGAACGGCGCTTTACCGGGGGATTTCTACGCTGAGTATGCCGATGAGAAAGACGTATCCCAGTGCATCGAGAAGGTGTATAAAGAGGAACGTTATCTTATGGATCCTCATACCGCTGTGGCCTACAGCGTCAGTGAAAAATACCGGAAGACGACGGGAGATCTAAAACCGCTTCTTCTGGCCTCCACAGCAAGTCCTTTCAAGTTCCCGCATAAGGTGTTGACTTCCTTAGGTGCACCGGTGTCAGAAGATCTTTTTGAGAACATAGAAGCCCTCGCCATGCTTCTAGACGGAGAGGTGCCGACAGAAATCTCGGATCTTAAAATAAAGCCCATACTTCATAAGAGGGTCACCAGCCTGGATGCCATGGCAGAGGTCCTTCTGGATGCTTTATCAGGAGGGGAGATGAATGATTAAGATTAAAGTCCCTGCCTCCAGTGCCAATCTGGGGCCAGGATTTGATGTGCTGGGCCTGGCTTTGGATCTCTATAATACCTTCGTTTTCGAAAAAACAGAGAAAGCCATGGGGAGAGACACCCTGGTTCATGAGGCCTATCTCAAAGTGTTTTCCTATCTGGAGATAGACCCCTTTCCTGTAGAGATAAAGATCCAAGGAGAGATTCCCATGTCCAGAGGTCTGGGGTCTTCAGCAGCCTGTATTGTGGGAGGGCTCCTTGGCGCCAATGAACTCTTGGGCAATCCCTTACCACTTGAAAAGATTCTACACCTGGCCACTGAACTGGAAGGGCATCCGGATAATGTAGCGCCAGCTCTATTGGGCGGTCTCGTGGCTTCTGTTGTAATCGAAGGGAAGATCTATACAAAGAAGATTCCAGTGAAGCATCGGTATCAGCTCATGACGCTGATTCCGGAGTTTCCTCTTTCCACGGAGAAAGCAAGATCGGTGCTGCCGAAGGCACTGTCCTATGAAGCCGGTGTCCATAATGTTGGCCGAGCCATCCTCTTAACAGCAGCGCTTCTCACCGGAGAAGATGACAGCTTGGCCTTGGGGATGGAGGATCAGATGCACGAACCCTTCCGGGGAGAACTCATCGAAGGGTTTCAAGAAGTAAAGACTTCCGTTGGTAAACTTGGGGCCCTTGCCACCTGTCTCAGTGGTGCAGGACCCACCATCCTTGCCATTGTAAAAGAAGAAGATGAAGAAACAGTGGAAAGAATCAAAGAGTATATGAAGAGAAGCTTCCCGACCTGGCAGGTGGGTGTCCATCATCTGGAGGAGAAGGGTGCCAGAAGAATCCCTTAAGAGGCACAGATGATGCCCATAATAAAGAAATCTTCAGGAAGGGCTGAGAGAACTGCCTCCAGACTCGTAAGGAAACATAGCAAATCAGAAGGATAGCTCAGGAATACAGTGAAAACTGGAACCTCCTGAGCTTTTTTATGAATATTTCGCGGTTTAGATACCCCCAATATTCGAATGAAGTCCGACGATATATTTCTTGAAGTCCACGTGATTTAGTCCTAATTCCGCACATGAAGTCCGTAAATATACCTATAAAGACCACTTACTTACCTCTATGATGAAAGTGTAGTGAAAAGCTACGAAAATTTTAGAGGAGGTCTATTATGGCTAACAAAATTCAAGTCAAGTTGATCCTGGAACTGCGGTCAAAGAACATGTCGCGCAATAGTATCGCTGAAATACGTGGTATGTCCAGAAACTCAGTCTCTGATGTTATCAAACGTTCAAAGCAGTTGGGAATCACCTACGATGATGTGAAGAACAAGAGCCCTGACGATGTTTATGCATTATTCTATCCTGAGCGTCATACCATTGAGTCGCTTTTTGCGCCTCCAGATTATGACCATGTCCACAAGGAACTTAAACGTGTCGGCGTAACATTGAAGCTTCTTTGGCACGAGTATAAGAATCAGTGTGCAAAAGAAGGATCTATTCCCATGGGTTACACAAAATACTGCAAAGGTTATGGAGAGCATACACAGCTCAGCCAACTCACCAGCCACTTAACCCATAAACCAGGAAACACTGTGGAAGTGGATTGGTCAGGTCCCACGATGTCTTATGTGGTTCAATCTACAGGAGAAATTATAACAGTCTATCTATTAGTCGCCACTCTTCCATACAGCCAATATAGCTACGTAGAGCCTTGCCTGAACATGAAACAACAGACTTGGCTAAGGTGCCATGTGCATATGTATGAGTACTTCCGAGGAGTTCCCATCCGGACTGTCTGTGATAATTTGAAGACCGGTGTTGTAAAACACCCACGAGAAGGCGACATTATTCTCAACGACGAATACGATGCCTTAGCACATCACTATATGACAGCCATCATGCCCACTCGTATAAAAAAGCCAAAAGACAAGGCTTCTGTGGAAGGTACGGTAGGAAATATTGCAACATCAATTATCGCAAGACTAAGACATCAACGGTTTGGTTCCTTTGAAGCACTGAAAGACCATATATCTATAGCACTTGAAGATTACAACAAAACGCCGTTCCAAAAACGAGACGGTAGCCGATATGAGGTTTTTCTTCAAGAAGAACTATCCTATCTCCATCGCTTACCTGACATTCCTTATGAAATAGCCGAATGGGTGTATGGAAGAGCCATCGGTCTGAACTCCCATGTGATCTATGCGAAGAACAGCTACTCTTGCCCGTATCAGTATTATGGTAAAAAGGTTGATCTGAGAATTACTGATACGCAGCTTGAAATCTACTATCGAAATGAACGTTTGCAGACTCATAACAAGTTCCCATCCTACATAACCAACCGATACTCTACTCACGAGGAGGATATGCCGGATAAACTGAAGATAAATGACTGGTATGACGAAAGAATTACGCGTTGGGCGAGTAAAATCGGTCCTTCGACTACTGTGGTAATCAATCGAATATTCTCTTCTGTCACAATAAAAGAACAGGGATATAATTCTTCCCTGTCCGTTCTTCGCCTTAGCAATCTCTATTCGGAGGCTCGTCTGGAAACCGCCTGCGAAATAGCTCTGAGTAAAATCAAAGTGCCTCGGTACAATCATCTTAAATCAATCCTCTCCACCAATCAAGACCTGCTCTATAAGTCAGACAAGGCTTCTGTCAATGAGACATCTGTTGAAGGATATATCAGAGGAGCAGAGTATTATGGGAGGAAGAAACGATGATACGGGAAGAAACTAGAAGAAAACTCCGTGACCTGAACTTGGAAGAACTCATCCAATACTTGGAAATGGAACATATTGAAACTCAATCACACGATTTGAGTTTTGATGAAAGGTTCCAGATGATGATTGATTATCTCTACCAGGAGAAGTACACCGATAAGGTACATCGCCTTTTGAAAAACGCACGCCTCCGATTACCCAAAGCTGAGATTAATGATATCTATTATGCTGATCGAGGTATCAGTAAGACTATGATACTGGAATTGGGTACCTGTCAGTTTATGGACCGTAACATGAATATCGTATTCCAAGGGTATACTGGATCCGGAAAAACTTATCTGGCCTGCGCAGTAGCGAAACAAGCCTGTAAGCTACAGTACCGCACAAAGTATATCCGAATTCCTGACTTACTTATGGAGTATGATGAATCAACTCTTCTAAAAAATGGCCCACAGAAAATACTGCGAAAGTACTCTACAAATCCATTGCTTATTTTGGATGAATGGCTGCTTGAGGAAATCTCTGAAAATGAACAGTTTTTCCTCTTTGAACTCATTGAGCGAAGACACGATACAGCCTCTACGATTTTCTGCACCCAGTTTAAGAAAGAGAATTGGCATAAACGGCTTGGTGGGGGCGCCCATGCGGACGCTATGATGGACCGCATCATCTATAACTCCATCTTTGTTGAAACAGGGACGTTCAATATGAGGGAGTACTTTTCTGCTAAAAGAGAGTACTTAAACATGGACTCCAAATAGAATATTAGTGGACTCCAGACTGTAAATGACCGGTCTTAGTTGACACTAAGACCGGTATCATTGCGATGAAATAATCAAATAGAAGACGGAATTGAAATAGACTGGAAGCAGGAGGAATTGATAACAACCCTCATGGATGAATGCCTTACTTTCATGGAAGAAGTGATGGAAGAGAAAACAGGCGATAGGAGTGTGGAAGAGATTCTAGAAGTAAGAGACCACCTGGTTTCCATGGAAAGGAAGTATAAGCCCGTGGATGGGGAAAACCGCATAGAGGAAGCCTTGCAGATTCTTACAGACCTCACCATAGAGAGAACCAAGATCAATGAGAAAGGCGACTACTTAAGAGGAGCGGGGGGCTATGCAGGTGTAGGTGAAAGGACTTTTCAGGATGATGCTGAGGAAAGAGCGCATAGAAAAAAAGAAAAAGCACGTAAGAAAGAAGTAAGTGACTACATCATTGCCCTTTGCAATCTCTACGGCATGGTACATAAAAAGAAAGTGGTAGACATCTATAATATGCAAAACACCGAAAAGATTACGCTAAAAGAGGTGGAGAGCATCCAAGAAAAACTGCCCAAGGAAATAGATGAGGCCTGGATTGATGTGCATCAAGGCTACTTTGTCTCAAGCTCCATCCTGGAGCATCGGGAGTTTCTCTACTTCATCCGGGAAAAGGGATCAAAGCCCTACTACATTCCAGAGAAAGAAGAACTTCTGAACTACCTGGACGGCTTCTATTTTGAGAAAAACAATGCATATCATCAGTTTGTACAAGAACTGACGAAGAATTACAAAGTGAACCAGGAGAAAGCCGAGGATCTGGTTTCGGACGTGGTGGACATTTGCCAGTTCAATTACAGTACTCAGGGAGTAATATCGAGATTGGAAGAGATGGGACTGGTATTTAGTAGCGAAAAAGACTTGAATAATATAGTAAAACTCATCATGAACCTCATGAACAATACGAGAATCTGGGAGAATAATGGGTATACTCCTGAAGAGATGTTCAACATGGAAGAAAAGGCCAGACTGAAACCAGCACCTCTTCTGTCCACAGTCTACCTAGCAATGAATCACAATACACAAAAGAAGAAATGAAGAAAGTGTATGATCTCATGAAATCACAAAGTTAGACTGTCTATTAGAAGAAGAAAAAAGAAACGGATCGCAAAAGTAAATCCTGGAGACCATCATGACCATAAATGATGGTCTTTTCTCGTTGTAAAAGGTAGAGGAGAAAGTATCAGATTACAATTCAAGGCGTAAAAACTGCATTTCACGCCATGGAGATTCATAGCCCTTCACTGAATGCTATAGTAAATAGAGTAAGAAATCATCTTCACATAGGTAGTATGTTAAAAATTTATTCTGAATGATGATGCTTGTTAAATGAATGCTATATCGAAGGAAGGATGAATATGAAAAGAAGAGAAATCACAAAAAAGCAGATGATCTCCCTGGGGCTGTCTGTCATGGTCCTCACCTCTTATCTTCCCCTCACCCATGCAGCGGAGGCGCAAGAGATCACGCCAGTAAAAGAACCCATGTCTCTGATGGGTGCGTCGCTTATGGATGCTGGAACGGAAGGGATCGGAACAGGTGGGATAGGACCTAGAAGCCACACGACTTCATATGGAGATATTTTCTTAGGCAATGATTTTATTGAAGTTGGTATTTCTAAGGCAGGTTCCTTTGGAACGTCAATGAATGCACCAATCTCTGGAACCAAGTACTTTCATCCAAATGATTATTGGGGTTCTCGAATCGGGTTACGATCTGATGGGGATGGGTGGGAAGTAGGAAATCCGCCTACAACAAGAGACTTCTTTCTTCCAGGCACCATAGATGAGGGTTTTATGGTGGGATGGTCAGCAACTAAAGAAGGAGAAACAACCTTAAAATCCCGTGTATCTACGATCGGTACTGGCGGTGTAACTGGATACACTCCAGTAACTTCTACAGACAAAAGCACGGAGTCATTACTCCAGGCTGAAAATAAAGGACTTATATCAGAAGTGCTAGAATATACACAAAATGTTTCCTTCGGACGGGAGGATAAACGATTCACCACGGTGATTACGTTGAAAAATACTACAGATGAAACCCTCTATAATGCCAGCTATATCCGGAGTTTTGATCCGGATCAGAACCTCACATCCAGCAATACAGATAATTATTTTTTCAAAGACGGAACAGGAGGCATCTGGGCTGTTGCATCCTCCACTCGTATAGATGCGCCATACCTCGTAACACCAGAAAATCATAAGGCAACGCTACAGAAGGTTCAGAACCCATTTATTTTCTATACCAACGATTATAGAGCACAGGTCATCAGTTGCTATGTTGGAACAGAAAATTACTCTTCGATTAGAAGCAGAGGAGAAAGCTTGTATGGAACACATCAGTATGCTGATATGGGTATGGGTTTAGAGTTTAAGTTCCCTGAGATCAAACCCGGCGAAACCGTCACCTTCAACTATGAGTCTTCTCTAGACCCAGACATTGAAAGTGCTCAGGAAGCCATTGAAAACCTGGCGGTGTTCATCTCTAAGCAGCCTGCCTCCAGAACCTATGCAGTAGGACAGGTAGAGGGAAAACTCATGGTTCAGGGAAATACCGTGGTGGATGGAGCAGTTTCGGGAAGTGGTTCTCTTTCCTACCAGTGGTACCAGAATGAGGAAAACAGTCTAGAGGGAGCAGCCGTGATTCCAGGAGCTACTCGGAACAGCTATGATCTGCCGGAGGATCTCCCTGTGGACACAGAGATCTACTATTTCTGTAGAGTCACTGCAGAAATGGATGGGAAAACCGCTATTGTAGACTCTGGTATTGCAAAAATCAGTGTTGTATCAGTAGAAGCCAGCGTCCATGAAGTGCGTTTCATAGAAAACACTTCAAACGTAGTACATAATATGCCTGGAAAGCAGACCGTGAAAAATGAAGATCAGCCCATGAAACCACTGGATCCCTCCAGTGAAGGACTGGAGTTCATGGGATGGTATACAGAAAGTACAGGCGGAGAACTTTTTGATTTTACAAAAGGGATCACAAGTCCCACCGCCGTCTATGCCCAGTGGCTCCCGGTGGACACGATAAAACCAGAGATTAAAGAAGTCACAGGAAACCCTGAAACCTGGGTGAAGGAGAATGCCATCATCACATTCAAAGCCACAGACAACAGAGGCATTGAAAAAGTGACGCTATCTAAAGATGGAGAAGATGAAGTTACATTAAGCAGTGAGACATCAGAGTATTCCTTTACAGCAGAAGAAAACGGAAGGTATGTCATTACCGTGACAGATGTCAAAGGAAATGCAGCGACGAAAGAAATCATTGTCAGCAAGATTGATAAAATAGGACCTGTCATAGAAAGTATGGTAAGAACTCCCGCAGACTGGACCAATGGTACCGTTGTGGTCCAGGTGGTCGCAAAGGATGCAGAAAGTGGACTGTCTCCCATGGCTTACAGCTTTGATGGAGGAATAACCTATCAAGCAGAACCCAGTAAGACCCTTAACGTAAATGATAGACTAGGGATCAGGGTAAAGGATGCTGCCGGAAATGAATCTAGTGTAGTATCCATCAGCGTGGACAACATTGATAAAAAAGCACCTGTGATTTTAGACGTCACAGGAAACCTTACGGGGTGGACAAAAGAGGTGCTTCTTAGTGTCAGTGCAGACGACAAAGAAAGCGGACTTTCTTTAGACGCCTACAGCTTCGATGGCGGAGTAACTTGGCTGAAGGGAAATAAGAAAACCTTCACTGAAAATGGAGAAGTGGAAATCCTGGTGAAAGACAAGGCAGGAAATCATTCTTTACTTAAAACCGTTGACATCCAAAACATTGATGATAATGCACCTGTGGTCACTTTAATCAAGAAAACCCCTGACACCTGGACAAAGGATTATGTCGTGGTAGAAGTCAGCGCAGAGGATAAAGAAAGTGGCCTCGCGGTGGACGCCTACAGCTTCGACGGAGGAAAGACCTGGCAGAAAGAAGCCTCAAAATCTGTATCTGTAAATGAAGCGCTTGAAATTCAGGTAAAAGATCAGGTGGGAAATATCACAGAGATTCAAAGAGTGTCTGTGGAAAACATCGATAAAACAAAACCAACGATTCTGGAAGTGGCTGGAAATGCCACAGCATGGACAAAAGACGAAGTGCTACTCACCGTCAAGGCAGAAGATAAGGAAAGCGGCCTTGCGGTAGACGCCTACAGCTTCGATGGCGGAAAAACCTTCCAGAAAGAAAACTATAAGGTCTTCAGTAAAAATGCAGCTGTAGAAATTGTGGTGAAAGATGTTGTTGGAAACCTCTCAGAGGTGAAAGTGGAAGAAATCACGAAGATCGATCAGGTGAAACCTGTAGTGGTGGGTGCCCTTCTAAAACCAGAAACCTGGACCAATGGCTCTGTGACCATAGAAGTCACAGGAAATGATACAGGAAGTGGCCTTGCTTTAGACGGCTACAGCTTCGACGGCGGAGAAACCTGGCAGAAGGAAAATGAAAAAACCTTCACTGAAAATGGAAAAGTAGAAATCCTGGTGAAAGACAAGGCAGGAAATCTATCGCTTCTCAAAACCGTCGACATCAAAAACATGGATCATAAAGCACCTGTTGTCAGCGAAATCAAGAAAACCCCTGACACTTGGACAAAAGATCAGGTCGTGGTAAAAGTCACCGCAGAAGATAAAGAAAGCGGCCTCGCGGTGGAAGCCTACAGCTTCGACGGAGGAAAAACCTGGCAGAAAGAAGCCTCAAAATCTATATCCGTAAACGAAGTGCTTGAAATTCAAGTAAAAGATCAGGTGGGAAATATCACGGAGATTCAAAGAGTGTCTGTGGAAAACATCGATAAAACAAAACCAACGATTCTGGAAGTGGCTGGAAATGCCACAGCATGGACAAAAGACGAAGTGCTACTCACCGTCAAGGCAGAAGATAAGGAAAGCGGCCTTGCGGTAGAAGCCTACAGCTTCGATGGCGGAAAGACTTTCCAGAAAGAAAACTCTAAGGTCTTCAGTAAGAACGAAGCCGTAGAAATCGTGGTGAAAGATGTTGTTGGAAACTTCTCAGAGGTGAAAGTGGAAGAAGTCACGAAGATCGATCAGGTGAAACCTGTGGTGGTGGGTGCTCTTCAAAAACCAGAAACCTGGACCAACGGATCTGTGACCATAGAAGTCACAGGAAATGATATAGGAAGTGGCCTTGCGGTAGACGCCTACAGCTTCGACGGCGGAAAAACCTGGCAGAAAGATAATGAGAAAACTTTCACTGAAAATGAAAAAGTAGAAATCTTAGTGAAAGACGCAGCTGGGAATGTCTCAAAAGCATATCTTACCGAAGTGAAAAGCATCGATAAAGAAGCACCGACAGGAACCATCATACTTCAGGAGACTCCTTGGAAGAGCATGCTGAGAGTACTCACATTGAACCTACTCTTTAAGGACAACCTAGAAGTAAAGGTAGAAGCGAAAGATGATCGAAGCGGCGTGGACAAGGTAGAGATCTACCGCGCTGATAAGAAGCTCACAGAAGAAGAGTTGGCTCAGGTGACCTGGAGTGACTATACAGGTGCCATTTCTGTGAAGGCTGAAGACAAGTTTCAGTTCATCTATTATGCAAAGATCACAGATGAAGCAGGAAACAGCATAGTGATACATTCAGAGCAAGTGCTCTTTGATACAGAAGCTCCTGCTGTTTTCGGATTAAAAGATGGTGGGGAATACTATACTTCCCAAAAGCTTATGGTCACCGATGACAATATCGGAGAAATCCGTGTCAATGGAGAAGTGGTACCAAATGGTACAATCCTGTTAGGAAACAAGGAAGGTCACTACAAGATTGAAATCATGGATGAGGCTGGGAACATCACCGTCTATGAGATCCATATGAACCCAATAAATGCACTGACAGAAAAGACCGAGACCTTAACAAAGAATACGGTGAAGATAGAAGACGAAAAAACCATAAAAGAATCTTTGGATAAGCTTTCCGCTTTAGATCTCACTGAGGCAACGGCTGAAGAAAAGAAGCTGGTGGAAGATCAGATGGAAGAACTTAAGGAACTTCTTCTTGAGATCGAGAAGATCAAAGCTGAAAACAAACTTCCCGAAACAGGAAGCAAAAAAGACGCTCCTCTATGGATGGGCCTTGCTGCAATAGCCTTGGGTGGATTCATTCTCGCTGAGGCCGATAAAAAAAGACAGAAAGCAGAAAGACAAGAATAAAGAAAAAAGTAGCCACAAGACAGCATTGGAACAAAACGACACTGTTCCAGTGCTGTTTTTTTGTGAAAATCTTGCTGAGTGAAGAAATGGCTGGAGTATTAAAAGAGATGAGGTGAAACCATCTATTTCCATATCATGAAGAGGATCAAGTAGAGTATAAAGCTGAAAAGGAAAGAGTCAAAAACTTCTCCTACAATGGACACATGAAGTTCCATGCGGACGAAGACAACGCCATCATCATTACTTTGTTGGGTTTTAGAGAAAGATTTTAAAAGAATGGGTTGTTAAGTTTCATAGAGAATTTTAAAAAATGATGGTATCGTAGAAGAAAAGAACGAAAAGGAGGTTTTCATCTGATGAAAATACTAGTCACAGCTTTTGACCCCTTTGGTGGAGAATCCATCAATCCGGCTTTGGAAGCAGTGAAGCTGATGAAAAATCACATTGATGGTGCGGAGATTGTGAAGCTGGAGATTCCCACAGTATTCAGAAAGTCCATAGATAAGGTGGCGGAAGCCATTATAAAAGAGAATCCAGACGTGGTGCTATCCATCGGACAGGCGGGGGGACGGTTTGAAGTGACCCCTGAGAGGGTAGCCATCAACGTGGATGATGCGAGAATTCCAGACAATGAGGGGAATCAGCCCATTGATGTGCCCATCTATGAAGATGGTGCACCTGCTTACTTTACGACACTTCCTGTGAAAGCCATGGTGGAGGCCATAAGATCTGCAGGTCTTCCATCTTCACTCTCAAACTCAGCAGGCACCTTTGTCTGCAACCATATCATGTATGGAGTGCTGTATCAGATAGAAAAGATGGGAAAGAATATCCGTGCAGGCTTCATCCATGTGCCCTTTATTCCGAAGCAGGTGGCAAGAAGACCCGCACCTGCACCTTGCATATCCATGGTGGATATTGCAAAAGCTTTGGAAGCGGCAGTGTCAGCCATTGTGAAGCATGATGAGGATATTGTGGCAGTGGGTGGGAAGATTGACTAAGAATTACCAATATCGGAAAAAAAGAATAGATCAATATTGAAGTAAATAAAGAACTCCTACAGTAAAAATACATGTAGGAGTTCTTTTCGATTATTTGCAGGGGTGCAATTAAAAGAAGTTATTCATTTATAGTTATTCATAATGGGATATCAGATCGTACCATCCCATGTGCTAACATCTGTGCTTTTTCCTTCAACTTCATCAAACCAATGGCTAGTGATCACCTTTGTTTCTGTATAGAATTTGTATCCATCTTTTCCTAAAGCATGAAGATCACCAATAAAGGAGTTCTTATGGCCAGCGAAGGGGAACATACCAACAGGGACTGGAATTCCAACATTAATTCCAACCATTCCAGCATCTGTTCTCATGGCAAACTCTCTGGAGAAGTAGCCGCTCTGTGTATAAATAACGGAGCCGTTTGCCAGAGGGTTACTATTCATAACTTCCAATCCTTCCTCAAAACTGGAAACTCTCTTGATACACAAAACTGGACCGAATATTTCCTGTTCTCCTATGGACATTCCAGGCTTTACGTGGTCGAATATGGTAGGGGCTAAGTAGAAGCCCTTTTCATAACCTTCTATGGTTACGTCTCTACCATCCAGTATCAGTTCTGCACCTTCCTCTATACCTTTTTCTATCCATCGTAGTATTGATTTTCGATGCATTTCATTTATGACAGGACCAAGTTTGGATGATTTATCATAGGCTGGTCCAATCTTTATGGATTTAGACTGTTTGACCAGTTCAGAGACCAATCGATCTGCAATCTTGTCTTCCACAACTACAACCGGTAGGGCCATACAGCGTTCACCAGCACAACCGAATGCAGAGTTTAGAATACCTGCCGCTGTACGCTCTATTTGTGCATCATTCATCACCAATGAATGGTTTTTGGCTTCACATAGCGCCTGAACTCTTTTTCCGTGAGAAGCTGCAAGTGCATAGATATGTTTACCGACATTTGTTGAACCAACAAAACTTACTCCTCTGATGTCAGGATGGGTAAGGAGTATTTCGGCTTCTTCTCTAGAACAGGTGACTATATTCAAAACACCATCTGGAAGGCCGGCTTCCTTCCAGAGCTCCGCGAACCTTAATGCGGATTGAGGAACAAAAGAAGCTGCTTTTATGACCATTGTGTTTCCGGTAACGATGCAGATGGGAGCCATCCAACCCATCGGAATCATAGCAGGGAAGTTAAAAGGTACAATCCCGGCGAAAACTCCAAGAGGTTCATGAGTGCTTACTGTGTCATATCCCTTTGAAGCATTCATGAGACTTTCACCCATATTTAGGGAAGGGGCTGCAATGGCTTGTTCAGTACCTTCTTTCGCTTTCAGGACATCTCCCTGCGCTTCGTCCCACACTTTTCCGTTTTCTAAGGCAACAAGATGTGTCAGTTCATCCATATGTTTTTCGATAAGATTTCGCATATTATAAAGTATTTGTGTTCTTTTCAGTATAGGAGTTTCTGACCAACTAGGATAAGCTGCTTTTGCTGCAGAAATCGCATCATGCACTTCCTCTTTGGTGCAGCAGGGTACCTTGGCAATTACCTCGCCCGTGCTGGGGTTATATGCATCAGTATAATTCTTTGTTTTTGAAGTGATGAACTCACCATTGATGAAGAGACTCAGTTTTTTTAATTCAGACATACAGACCTCCTAAATGATCATTTTGTGATTACCTTATGAGTATGTTCTTATTATAGGGTATAAACGTTCACAATCAATAGGTTATCAAGACAAACCAAAGAAAGTGCAAGTTAATCTACTGAAATTACTAGTGGAAATTGATTAGTTTATGAGCAACTCATTGTAAAATTGTTCGAAATATGATTAGATATAGGTAAAAAGAAATAGAGTAAATGAAAGGGATTCGTTATGAAATCAAAGAGAATCGAAAAAATGAAAGAGTATATAGCTTTTCATAAAAATGTAAGTATGGAGGAATTGGAAGCGAAATTTTTAGTATCAGTGAACACCATAAGAAGAGATTTGCAGGTGATTTTAAAAGATCCACTGTTCAAAAAAATTTATGGAGGGGTGGAGTATATAAGTACTGGGAGGATTACACCTTACAGTGAAAGAGAAGAGAAAAGTTATGAACAGAAAAGCAGAATTGCTGAGATTGCAAGTACTTTCATAGAAGAAGGAGATGTGATCTTTATTGATTCTGGAACAACAACAAGCAAAATGAGTGGTTATTTTAATGACATTCCATTTACAATTATTACAAATAACCTGCTGGTTATTATGGATGCAGTGAAATTTAGAAATATTAAGGTAATTGCTCTTTCAGGCTTTCTATGCCGTGACACCATGTCATTGGGGGGGACAAGCAGTGTTGATCTCATAAGAAAAATGAACATCAATAAAGCATTTATGGCCTGTACAGGCTTTTCCAACGAGAATGGTGTATCGAATTCTTCTATCGATGAATTTGATATAAAATCCGAAGTCATAGAAAGAAGCAGTGAAGTAATACTCTTAGCTACAAGCGATAAGGCAGGAAAAACTGCATTGATGACTTATATGCCTTTTTCAAAGATCCAAAAACTAGTGACAGATCAAAACCTATCCGAAGAGTATGTAAGCTATCTGAATCAAAACCAAACTAAATTATACACATAATTTAAAAGGATACTGTAAAAGTATCCTTTTAAAATGTCACTTATTCTACAAAATGTTGTCCAATCATCCATAAGTGCTCTGGAGCATCCACTCGGCTCGTCCAGGGGTTTTCAGGCAAGTGGCGGATCATCCAGACATAATACATACGATAACCTGGAGCACTCACTTGTGGATGTACCACTCCACCAGGGATCGCGGAGAAACTACCATCTGTTATCTTGAAAACCTCATCTCCTACAAAACATGCACCGAACCCTTGAGGTTTATCAAAACGGTAGTAGTATACTTCGGGTTGGTCATGAGAATGAGGAATATAACTGGACCAGCTTCCCTGATGGGTATATGATTCTCCAAGTACCATATTGGAGTAAGGGGCGTTTCTATAGTCAAATATAGTGGTTACATCACGGACAGCTTTCCCAGCACAGAGGTCTTGTCCAAACCTATCTATTCGAATCTCATCTTTCGCATAAAATTTCGGTTTAAATACTGTAGAGTTTTGTGTTCTTTGTACAAGAATACTGCTGTCTTCTACTGCGTTCACAGTGACGGGAGTATGTTTTGGCACATGAAGAGCGGATGCGCTCTCCTCCCAGATGCCACTGCGCGAAGTAAGAACTGTCTTATCACAGTAAGAAAGTTCTATGGATCCATGTAGGAGCAGTATCGCCATTTCATCATTTTCGTAGAGAAAAGGATTTGATTCACCCTTCTTTAAATCATATACATGAACATCCATCATCATATTTTTATAGGTTCCGGTGGTTTCGACAATAGTTTTCACACTATTTTCGCATATGGGGTAGCCAAATAATTGGATTCTATTCATTTTAAGTCCTCCTCGTAGGATTTGATAAAGGATTTAATTTCTTCTAAAGTAGGCATATCTGCAGAGCATCCATGGCTCTTCACCAGCATGGATGCTGATGCAGACCCCAGTTCCAAACAGTTTTCAATAGGCCAGTTTTCTAGTAGTCCATAAATAAATGCAGATCCATAACCATCTCCACCACCAAAGGACTTCAGTGCCTGCACTGGAAAAGGTTTTATGCTGTAATGTTCTCCTAAGGCAGTATAAGCAGTTGAACCTTCTTTTCCATGTTTGATGACGACGATTTTAGCGTTCCTGTTGAACCAGAATTCAGCAGATTCATGATCGTTCATACCAGGCTGTATCAGCCTTTCTGTTAAGTCAAACTCTTCTCTGGATCCTATGATTAGAAAGCTCTCGGAGGCAACCATAGAGTAATACACAGAGATTTCATCTTCGTTTGTCCAGTTGTAGGGTCTGTAGTCAATATCAAATATGATTGGTGTTCCGGTCTTCTTTGCCAGAAGTACAGCTTTAAGTGCAGCTTCCCTGGAAGGGCTTGCAGCCAGCGAGGTTCCTGAGATCAGAAGAGCTTTGGCATTCTTTATATACTCTTCATGAATATCTTCCGTACTCAGCTGTAAATCAGCAATGGCATTGCGGTACATGAGAATACTGCTTTCATTCTGATTTAGAATCTCTGTAAAAGTCAGGCCAAGTTTCTCACCATTCTTACATCTTTTGATTTGTGAGGTATCCACCAACTCAGACCGGAATGTTTCAAAAATAAAATCACCAAACTGGTCATCAGATACTCTTCCGATAAAACCTACATTTTTCTTTAGTCTCGCAAGACCAACAGCAATATTTGCGGGAGATCCACCCAAATATTTTCGGTAAGTCGTACTTTCTGATAGAGTTTTGTAGTAATCAACTGGATTGAAATCTATGGCCGCTCGACCTAAAAGGACAAGATCCATAGGTCTTGTCTCATCAAAAAAATGCTGTTTCAATTGATAGCCCCCTTATTATTAAAGATATATATATGATCCATGGTATTCTTCATGATGGATAAAACAACATGTTCATGAAGTTTAAAATAGTTGTAGTGTTCATGGGATTGAAGATACTCCTGGACGGCATTCACATAGCACTGAAAGGTTGAAGTTGCAATGTTGATTTTACGGATTCCCCTGTCAATGCAGTTTCTATAATCCATAGAACTAAGCCCTGAGCCACCATGAAGAACCAGCGGAGTTTTATTGTCCTTGTGAACCTCCTCAAGAATAGAGAGTTGAAGGTGAGGATTTCCCTGATATGCACCATGGACATTTCCAATAGCAATGGCTAAAGCATCCACAGAGGTCTTTCCGAGGAAGTAGGGAACAACACCAGGGTTTGTGTAAATGATGTCTTTTGGCGTGCCATCATCCTCTGTTCCACCAATGGTTCCTAGTTCAGCTTCTGTTGTAGCACCATAGGACTTGCACAGAGCACTAACCTCATTTATTTTCTTGATGTTCTCTTCTAAAGGCAAATGGGACCCATCAAACATGATCGATGAAAATCCGATATTTAGAGCTTCTCTGATGAGATTCATAGATTCACCATGATCAAATTGCACAGCTACGGGAACTTTTGCGTTTTTAGCCGCACCAACCATCATCGGACCGATATAGGATAGAGGGGAGTGGTTTAGCCTGCCTTCAGCGATTTGGAGAATCACCGGTGTATTCGTTTCTTCTGCTGCTTTTAGTACGCCTAAGACCATTTCAAGGTTACTTACGTTAAACGCACCAATTGCGAGATTGTTTTCCTCTGCATAAGACAACAGAGTTTTCATATTATAGAGAGCCATTGATTCACCGCCATTTCTTTTATTGTTTTATATATTCATGGTAGCATTTGAAATTGAACAAAACAATGAATTAACCAAATCCATAACCAATGTGACAAAAATACAATCAAAAGATAATCATTTTACTGAATAAAATTATATCAACTAAGAAAACTGCTTCGTCCTCTATGAACTGCTCCCTGTCAAGTGGACAGTGAAAAAAAGAAAAATAGATGCTATGCCGCAAGGGCCTGGTTCCTCACTTCAAGAGGAGCTAGGCTCTTATGCTTTGCCTGGTAACGCCCGTTGTTGTAGTAGTGGATGTACGCCTCGACTGCCGCTTCGAGTTCCTCATAGGTGCTGAACTTGCTCAGGTAGTACATCTCGCATTTCAAAGTGCCCCAAAAGCCTTCCATGGGTGCGTTATCGAGGCATCGTCCTACCCGGGACATACTCTGGGTGCAGCCTGCTTCGTCCAGCATCTTTCGGAAAGCCTTGGAAGTGTACTGGAACCCACGGTCGCTATGGAACAGCGGACTTGCGTCTGGGTTCTCTTGCACCGCCAGGTTAAAGGTCTTGAAGACCAGATCATTGTTGTTTCTGTGTCCAAGGACGAAGGAGACGATACTGTTATCCCCAAGGTCAAGGATCGCGCTGAGGTATGCCTTCTTGTCGACGCCATACTTGAACTCAGTGACATCGGTGAGCCATTTCTGGTTCGGCATATCGGCGTGAAAGTCACGGCCCAAGATATTCTCCGCGGTGATTTCCGGCGTGCTAGGGACATAGGTCCTCTTCTTGGGTCGGATGACCGACTTGAGACCCATGCGCCTCATCAGACGGCGTATTCTTTTGGGATTGTAGGCGCACTTGTGGTCCCGGTTGATGTGCATGGTCATCCTGCGGTAACCGAAGGTCTTTTTATGGGCCAGGTAGTACTCAAGAATCTTCGCGCACAGCCAATCCTCTTCCGAAGGGCCCTGCGCTTCAGGTCTCTTAAGCCACTTGTAGTAGCCGGATCGGGCTACGCCTGCGACCGCGCAAAGAAGGGACACCGGATGCCCCTTGCACGCCACAGTATCCTGGATGGCCACGTAGGCTATTTCTTCCGCCTTGTACCAGACTCCAGACGCATACGGACCACTTCCAGTTTTTTTTAAAACTCGATCTCGATCTCGAGACGTTCCACCTTTGCTCTGAGAAGTCTGTTCTCTGCCGCAAGGCGTTCTGTCTCGTCCATGTTCTCTATGTCCTTGCCTTTGCCCCTGTTGTCCTTCAGGGAGACAACGCCACCCTTGTTGTATTTCTTCACCCAGTCGTATACCTGGTGGTAGGACACCTCATACTTCGTTGCAGCAGCAGTGTAGTCTTTTCCGTTCTTCATGCAGTATTCCACGATCTCGATCCGTTCCTCGTAGGTTGTTTTCCTTCCTTTTGCCATGTCGACTCCTCCATCTGTCCTCTTGTAGGACTTGAGTTCTTCATGACCATTATAACGTTTTATCCAGTCTTGAATCTGCTTATTGTTACGAATATTGTGCTTTACAGCCAGAGCTCGAAGGCTGATGTCACCTTTCAGATACTCCTCTGCGACTATTTGTTTGAACTCGGAAGTGTAGGACTGGTTCCTGCTGCTCTCCCTGAGAGCGTCCTCTCCCAGAACTTGGTACTTCTCCACCCAGGACCTCACGGTGCTGGCATTACAGCCATACAGCCTGCTCAGATCAAGGCTCGATGCCTTCCCCTCCAGGTATGCCTTTACTATCTCCAGTTTCTTCTCCTGACTGAACTTAGCTTTTCTTCCCATAGAAATACTCCCCTTATCATAAACAGTTTAGTTATTTCACTGTCTACTATAAGGGGAGCATATCACTAAGGATGAAGCAGTTTTCTTAGTGTTTCTCTTTATATCGAGCAGGACTCAATCCGGTTACTTTTTTGAATACACGTGTAAAATAGTTCTGGCTGGAGAATCCTACTTTTTCAGAAATCTCATTCATTGAAAGATGGGTGGATTTAATTAGATTCTTTGCGTATCGGATTCTCATGTTTTCCAAGTATTCACCAAATGCAATACCCATCTCTTTCTTAAATAGTTGGCTTAAGTAGGAACTATTAAGGTATACATGAGAAGATACATCCTCTAGTGTGAGCTTTGTCTGGTAATGGGCATTAATATACTGCAGAGCGTTCTTGATAGGAGGGGATAGGTCTAGCTGTTTATCTTGGCACAAAGAAAAGAACATCTGCATAAACTGATGAAGAGATCCTTGTGCCCCTTCTGCAGTTTTTGCATTGAGCACATTTCTCAGAAGTTCATCCAGCTGCTCTACAATCTTCGCATCATCAGATTTTATGACCAGTTCACTCGTTATAAAAAGGGAGAGTGATGTAGATAGAAAAGCTTGCACTTTCTTCGGATGAGTGTGCACGTCATGAATGTTCTTTAAGTGTGATTCTAAAGAAGTTACTGCCTCCTGATATGAGCCATTATCTATGAGTTTCTGGAGTTGCATAATGGCTGAAGATCTTTTAAAGGAATCGAAGCCTTCTGAATTTATGGGGAAATTCTCCCAGAGATAATATGCTTTACACTTCAGTAAATCTATAGATTCCACTACTTTAAGATAAAGCACGTCAGAATCTTTCAGCATGGTATCAACAATGGTGCCGATTTTTATATTTAAATACTTTTGTAGGTTTTGGCTTAAGATTGTGACGGTTTTTATAAACTCTTCTCGTTGCATCTCAGGAATATGAGTATCTGAACAATAGAGTAAGAGAAATTGATCTTCCACAGGAAAGACAATACTATGCCTTCCCATAGTGTGAAGCACAGTTTTTATATATGCACAGGTTTCAAATCTTGAATCAGGATTGAACCGAGTGGTGGTAAAGGAGCAAATGTGAAGATTGCCTGTAGTCAGATTTGTTGAGAAAAGTGAAAGAAAAGCAGAATTTTCATATGATGTAGGTTGCTTTTTCATTTCTTGAAATAGCTCCTCATGCTTTTTGATTTTTATTAGCATATCTTTTTCAATCTCAACTTCAGTCCCATTCTTTAAGTCTGCCTCCACTTTTGAAAGGAGCGAGCTTATGTCCTCCAGTCGCATTTCAGCTTTTAAGATATAGTCTAGTGCACCCGCTCTAAGCGCAACTTTAACATAATCAAACTCATCATAGGAGGAAAGAACGCAGCTCCGTGTATTTGGTTTATGTTCTTTTAAATAGCGGACGAGCTCCATGCCATCCATTCGAGGCATTTTAATATCTGTAATCAGCAGATCTGCATCAAATCTTTCGAGAAGCTCAACAGCCTCCATACCATCACTTGCCTCTTCAATATCAAACACATATTGATCTGCGAGCTGCTCAAGAAAGAGTTTAAGCCAGTTCCTAATCAGCTGATCATCATCAACCAGTAGTATTTTCATCATATATTATAACCTCCTTTTGCTCGATGATGGGTAATTTCAGTGTAACTCTTGTACCTTCATTTTGCTTACTTTCAATCGATGCACCATACGGAGATCCGAAGGTGAGCTCTATGCGGTCCTGAACATTACGGTATCCAATTCTTGTGGAGTCAGAGGGTGTTTTTGAGAAATCGATGGATGTATCGAATCCTATACCGTTGTCGATAACTTCAAAAATTACTTTTTGATCCTGGATGAATCCATTAATGATGAGGATTCCATTCTCCTTTTTTGGCTTTAGTCCATGCAGGAATGCATTCTCGATGATGGGTTGTAGTAGTAGCTTTATGGTTTGGAAAGACTTGATTCTCTCATCAATATTGTACTGAACCTGCACTTTATTTGAGAAAGCATAATTTTGTATGTAGACATAGTCTTTCAAAAGGTCAATTTCTCGTTCGATGGAAATCAGTTCCTTAGTATCAGAAAGAATATTTTTCATAATTTTAATGAATGAAAGGATGATTTTATCCACATCTTCTTTCTTCTCTGTATAGATAAGGTACCTAATGGTGGCAAAAGTGTTATAAAGAAAGTGTGGGTTGATTTGAGTCTGAAGACTCTGTATTTCAGCCTTTCTCTTTAGTTCCTGCACTTCCATAATTTCACTCATCAGATCCTTCACATGATGAATCATGGAGTTGAACTGTAGTGATAAATCTCCAATCTCATCATCATGTAGTACAGGTGCCTCCACTTCCAAGTTCCCTTTCTCCACAGTTTTCATGGTGTCGTTGAGTGTTTTGAGAGGGTAGAAGAATTTTCGGATAAAAAGAAGTGAAAAAATAGTAGAAACAATGAAAAATACAATAAGTGTAAAGATATAAGATTGATTGGCCTTTGTTAAATGGAAAGTTAAGTATGCCATATCATTAAAAGTGTATAACTTCCATTTGTTCGTGTTAATCGTATAATGTGACATCAGAAGATCCTTATCCAGAGCTTTTGTCAGCTGATATCCTGATACCTGATAAAGATAAGGCTCCAGCATCTCTACTGCAGTAGTTATTTTAAGATTATTCTCGTATGAAATCACACGGTTTTCATCATCCACCAGAAAAATACTCTGCTGGTTTGTGATATAACCCGAATACATTTTTCTTATCTCATTCTCAGAGATACCTAGAATCAATGTACCTAAGGACTTCCAAGTTTCAGGATCATGGATTTCACGTATCAGATACATATGAGTCATGCTGTTTAGTGAAAATATGAAGTCTAATGATCGGTCTGAAGTCCAAATGATTCTGGAAGGGTTAACTTCTAGAGACTGATACCATCGAGTGTTTTTATATGAATATGCATGCATTTTCTGAATGTTGGGTGCACTTCCATATATACGGTCATTTTTGGAAAGAAGGACCGTTTTAAAATCAATTCTTGCCATGCTGGCATTGTAGCTATCAAGTGCAGTATTCATGGTAGTTGCAAATCCATCATCTGAAATTAAATCATTCTCTGCTCTAAGCAGTGATATAATCTCAGAGTCTAAGTAGAAAAGATTGGAGATAGATTTCAAATGGTTGAGTTCATTTGACATAATATCAGAAATCTGGTTGATATCTTTTTGTGCTGCTCGAACAGCTTCATCACGAATCATTTTACGCTGCTGATTGATCATGACAGTACCTGCAATAATCATAGGCAACACGATGGTGAAAAAGACAATCATGAAAAGTTTGTTTTGAACTGAAAGGCGTAGTTTTTTATAATTTTTCAATGCACATACCTCAATTTTTATCACTAGTTGAATGATATCATAAACGAAATCCATTTCATAATCATTTGACAATCGAATGAATCAAATATTGAGACGAAATGT
Organism: Proteiniclasticum ruminis DSM 24773; assembly: GCF_000701905.1. Classification (GTDB taxonomy): domain Bacteria; phylum Bacillota; class Clostridia; order Clostridiales; family Clostridiaceae; genus Proteiniclasticum; species Proteiniclasticum ruminis. Next base: position 53,336 of record NZ_KL370832.1, read on the forward strand.
AAACGTATAATAGAAAGTACAAAAACCTAATCAAAGTGCAATTAAAACCAAAAGAAAAAATGCCATACTTAGAATATTGCTATTTCAGCTAACCAAATTGCATTTTCAACGATGTCGACTTCGTCTAAGATAAATACAACGTGATGAATACGTTAACAAAATAAGGGGGAATTTTTAATGAACAAAAAAGTAATCGCTCTGATACTCACCGTCATGACAGGGCTATCCATGGCTGCATGTGGGGATAAATCAGAAAACCCTTCCGCTGGAGAAACACCTCAGGTTTCCACTGAAACTATTAAAATCGGTCTTTATGGCACCATCACCGGTCCCAATGCTTTGGCAGGTGAGATGCTGGAAAAGGGTGGAAAGCTTGCCATGAAAGAAATTAATGAAGCGGGAGGCATCAACGGAAAGAAGCTTGAACTGGTGGTATACGATGATAAGTCATCGCCAGAAGGAGCAGTGAAAGCCGTCACAAGACTGGTTGATGTGGATAAGGTTACTGCAATTGCAGCATCAAACTCCTCACCGAATATTTTGGCTACTACACAAATCAGTGAAGAGGCAAAAGTTCTTCAGGTAGGAGCTGGTACAAGTCCATCTTATACAAATGCCGGATTCAAGTATCTATTTAGAGGAACAGCAAACGGATCATTACCAAATTCAGCAGCTGTTGAAGCGATGCTGGAAATGGGAGTAAAGAAAGTGGGCATTTTAAGTGTTGCAGCAGAAAATGGAAAATCTGGTGTGGAAAGTTTCAAGTCATTATGGGGAGACCAGATTGAAGTGGTTGCTGAAGAAATTTATCAGACCACAGATACAGACTATACAGGTCAAATCGCGAAGATTTTAAGTGCGAATCCAGATGGTATTCTAATTTATGGAATGACCAATGAATCTGCTTTGGCTATTAAGCAGTTCAGAAGAAATGGGTATGAAGGATATATCTACGGACCAGAAGCATTGGGTGTACCAGATCTTCTATCTGTAGCAGGTGAGGCATCTGATAATGTGATTTTCGGATCTGGGGCAGTCATTCCTGCAACCGTTGAAGATGCATCGAACCCTGTAGAAAAAGCAATGCTGGAAGCTTTCGTTAAAGAGTATGGTGCTCTGCCAGTCTCTGACGTAGTTTATAGAGGATATGATTCTGTGAAACTCATCGCTGAAGCGCTGAAAAATGCAAAGGACATCACTGATCCTGAATCCATTCGTGAATCTTTCCTTGCCATCAAGGACTTCCCGCTCATTGGTGGAAATTATGACTTTACAGATGGGTCTGGAGATGGCCTGACTTCAGCAAGAAGCTATATTATCCAGGGTGGAAAGCATGTGCTTTTCAGTGAATGGAAGAAAAACAACTAACTACAACGCTGAATGAACGGGGGAGGATGAGGGAAATCTCAACCCCTCCCTTTTTTTACCAAAAATAGAGAAATTGACAAAATTCATCAAAAGAAAAGGGGAAAAGATATGATACCACAACTAATTATAGGCGCTCTCATGATCGGTAGTGTTTATGGTCTTGTAGGTCTTGGTTATGGCTTGATTTACAAAGCCTCCGGTCTTATGACGCTGGCTCAGGGTGATATGCTGATGTTCGGCGCATTTCTGGGGTTGACTTTTTATAAATATATGGGACTTCCATTTATTGTATCACTGATGCTTACAATGATTCTCATGTTCTTTCTAGGTATGTTCATCGAAAGAGTACTGGTGACAAAGCTTCTTGCGAAAGGGGCTCAGGTGGTGTATGTCATTTTATGTACCATATCGATATCTATGATTCTTCAGAATACAGCTATGCTTACCTGGGGTTCCAATGTGATGCAGTTTCCCTCCATTTTCAACAAAAGTACGGTTGAAGTATTTGGGATGCGTGTTGTACCAGAGAATCTTCTTGCACTTGGGGTAGGTATCGTGGCAATGGTTGGCCTTCATCTGTTCATGACAAAGTCTAAGTTTGGTACTTCTATGAGAGCCTCCGCCATGGATGAAATGGCTGCGAGTTCTTTAGGTATCAATGTACCTGCAACAAAAGGAGCATCCTGGGGGATAGCCTCCATGCTCGCCGGAGGCATTGGTGTTGTGGTAGGTCCGATTTTTGGTGTCTACACATCTATGGGGGCAATGATAGGGCAAAAGGCATTTGCTGGTGCAGTGGTCGGCGGTTATGGAAATATGTATGGCGCTATAGTTGGTGGTTTGTTTTTCGGATTTTTGGAAACCTTTGTTTCTGCATATCTGACATCGAGTTACAAGGATTTCATCACCTTCGGCATTCTCATTCTTGTGATGATAGTTATGCCAAAAGGACTATTCAATGAGGAGGTTATGGAATAATGCAGGAAGTATCAAAACCAACAAAATCCACAGTTTGGAATGTGCTAAGAGGAACCATTCTAGAACATAAAGGAGCAGTTATAGGTGTTCTATTCATAGGTACGGTGGTTGCTTATATGCTACAGGAAAGATATCTAGCACTGATTTTGTGCTTCATATGTATAAATTCCATTGCTGTAAGTGGTCTCGATATCCTTTTTGGATATACAGGACAAGTGTCCTTTGGACATGCTGGATTTTATGCTATTGGGGCTTACGGATCCACGCTTCTTTCCATGAAATTGGGTATTCCGGTGATCCTCTCTGTAATCCTTGCAGCACTCCTTGCTACTTTTTTTGGTATGATCATCGCTTTTCCTGCTTCTAAGCTTGTGAAGCACTTCTTATCTCTCCTAACGATTGCTTTTGGTCAGATGGTGTTCATGTTCATTTCAGTGACAGATAAGATCACCAATGGTTTTTCTGGGATTATGAATGTGCCAAACATTACATTTTTCGGCTATACCTTTGTTTCCAATCAAAGTTATTTCTTCCTCTTTGCTCTTGTGACGTTGTTGGTGATCATCAGCAAAAAAAGATTGATTAACTCAAGAGTTGGAAGAGCGTTCATTGCACTGAGAGAAAATCCGCACGCAGCAGCAGGAATGGGAATCAATGTCAGGTATTATAAAATTCTTGCTTTTTCACTTTCAGCATTTCTCACAGGACTTGCAGGTGCATTCTATGCCCATCTTGTTGGATTCATCAGTCCAGATACCTTTATGTCCAATCAGAGTAATATTTTCATGACGATGCTGCTGTTTGGAGGAATTGCATCTTATTTAGGTCCCGTGATCGGATCTGCAATTCTCGTCATTGTAACAGAACTTATGCAGAGCTTTGTAAGTTATCAAATGCTGATTTATGCCTTCTTCATTTTGGCAGTTCTATTCTATCTGCCAAATGGTGTAGTTGGAATCTATGAGAAGATGCGTATGATTTTACTAAGGCGTAAGGAAAGGAAGGTGAACTAAATGTTGAGACTGGAAGATTTAACAATAAAGTTTGGTGGTCTTACGGCTGTGAATTCAGTGAATGTCGAAGTCCAGGATGGAGAAATATTTGGGCTCATCGGTCCCAATGGTGCAGGAAAAACTACGCTCTTTAATATCGTAAGCGGTGTATATAAACCGACAAGTGGAAAGGTGATTTTTGATGGAGAGGAAGTCCAAGGGACACAACCCTACAGAATCAATCAGCTGGGTATAGCGAGAACCTATCAGAATATCAACTTATTTAAAAAAATGACGGTTCTGGAGAATGTTATGGTGGGGTGCCATTCTAAGAGTAAAGAAGGACTTTGGGGTGCCTTACTGAAGACGCCAGCACAAAAACAGGAAGAAGAGAGAATTAAAGAAAAGAGTCTTGATATCCTTAAGTTTATGGACCTTCAACATAAAGCTATGATGAAAGCTAGTAACCTATCTTACGGAGAACAAAGAAGACTTGAAATATCACGAGCTCTGGCATCAGATCCGAAGCTTTTACTTCTGGACGAACCTGCAGCAGGGATGAACGGGAAAGAGAAGGAGGAGCTGAGTGATCTCATCAAAAAAATCAACAAGCTCGGTATCACCGTTCTTCTGGTGGAACATGACATGAAACTTGTGATGAAAGTTACAGATAATATTTGTGTACTAAATTATGGAAAGAAGATTGCCTATGGCGATCCTGCATCCATTCAGTGCAATAAAGAAGTGATCGAGGCGTATCTTGGAGGTGGAGAATTTGTCTAGTATTTTAGAAATTAATGATCTGCATTTTCACTATGGGGAAATACATGCGTTAAAAGGAGTTAATTTAACGGTGAACAGCAATGAGATAGTGACTCTCATTGGGGGAAATGGAGCAGGTAAAACGACAATGCTCCGCTCTATTACAGGGCTACTGGGTAAAATCAGTAGTGGAGAAGTCCGATTTATGGGAGAGAGAATCGATGGAAAGAAGCCACATAAAATTGCTGAACTGGGTCTTGCCCAGTGTCTTGAGGGTAGACACATTTTCAGTAATCTTACGGTTCGTGAAAACCTAAATATGGGTAGCTATCTCAGAAAGGATTCTGGCATAACAAGCGATTTAGATTATGTTTTCCATCTGTTTCCAAGACTTCTGGAACGAGAAAAACAGAGAGCCGGGACACTATCTGGTGGTGAGCAGCAGATGCTTGCCGTGGGGAGAGCTCTGATGCAAAAACCGAAGCTGATTATGATGGACGAACCATCTTTAGGACTTGCACCACTAATAATACGAGACATATTTAGCATTATTAAGCAAATCAACAAAGACGGTATTCCGGTGCTTCTTGTTGAGCAAAACTCCAACGCAGCACTTCAGGTTGCAGATCGGGGTTATGTTCTTGAAACCGGTGAAGTTGTGCTTGCAGATACCGCGGAAAATCTAAGAAGTAACGATGCCGTAAGAGCTAGTTATTTAGGCGCCTCATAAGGAGATAAAGATGGAAAATATTGTTGAAAACACACAAATTACTGATTTGAGCATTAAAGCAGCGCAATTGAGACGAGACGTACTCACCATGATTCAGAAGGCGAACTCAGGTCACCCTGGAGGCTCACTCTCTATGATGGAGATGATTGTGACACTCTATTACTACAAGATGAGACTAAATATTAAAAACTCTTCAGATCCTAAGAGAGACCGCTTTGTTCTATCAAAAGGACATGCAGCGCCTGCGCTTTATGCAGTGCTTGCAGATTTAGGATATTTTGACAAAGGTCTTTTAGATACCTTCCGTCAGTTTGGAAGTCCACTTCAAGGTCACCCTGACAAGAAAAAACTGGTAGGTCTGGATGCCTCAACTGGATCCTTGGGACAAGGTGTTTCCATTGCTGTGGGTATGGCCCTTGGCGCAAGACTTTCTGGAGCTGGAGCCTCTGTTTACTGCATCCTGGGAGATGGAGAACATCAGGAAGGGCAGGTTTGGGAAGCAGCCATGGCTGCAGGTCATTACAAACTAAATAATCTAACGCTACTTGTGGATAACAATAAACTTCAGATTGATGGAAAAACTGAAGATATCATGGATGTAGGCAATCTTGCAGACAAGTATAGAACATTTGGATTCGAGGTCATAGAACTCATGGACGGGCATGATCTATCAGATATGATATCAGCAGTTGACATGCCATCCAAAAACAAACCTAAGTGTATTATTGCACATACGATTAAAGGAAAAGGAGTTTCCTTCATGGAGAATGAGGTTGGCTGGCATGGAAGAGGACTTACACTCGCTGAACTGAATGATGCATTGAAAGAACTTTATTAGGAGGATACTATGCCAGAATTAATAGCAACTAGAGCAGCTTATGGTGATGCACTTCTTAAACTGGGACATGAAAACAATAAAGTGGTTGTCTTGGACGCGGATCTGTCACATGCTACTATGACACATAAATTTGCATCTGCTTTTCCGGACCGGTTTTTCAACGCAGGAATTGCGGAAGCGAATATGACAGGTATGGCCGTGGGGCTATCTGAAATGGGATATATTCCTGTGATTAGTACATTTGCGATGTTTGGAACAGGAAGAGCATATGAGCAGGTCCGAAACTCCATTGGATATCCCCATTCCAATGTAAAACTGGCCATGAGCCATGCCGGAATTACATTGGGAGAAGATGGTGGGAGTCATGAGACCATTGAAGATATTTCACTTATGAGAGGAATACCAGGGATGACCGTCATCTGTCCAGCAGATGCGCATCAAACAAAAAAAGCACTGGAAGCGGCAGTGGAAATGGAAGGGCCGGTTTATCTCAGATTAGCCAGAATGCCTTCACCGGTTCTAGAGGATAAACCCTTTGAGATTGGTAAAGGTCAGGTTTATAAAGAAGGACAAGATGCAGTTCTTTTCACCTGTGGCCTTATGCTACATAAAGCACTTCACGTAGCGGAGAAACTTTCAAAGATGAATATGCAGATCTCCGTCGTGAACATACACACCATAAAGCCCATGGATACTGAGCTGATTAAAAAGTATGCTGAAAAATGCAAAAAAGTTATTACTTTAGAAGAACATTCAGTGTATGGTGGCCTTGGAGATGCAGTAGCGGATATACTGTTAGAAAGAGGACAGTATCCAATCAAGAAATTGGGTATCATGGATGTATTTGGACAATCTGGAAAGCCAGAAGAGCTTCTGAGACATTATAGGCTGGACGAGGAAAGCATCGAAGAAGATGTGATTAAGTTCATGAATAAATAAACGTATTGCAAATAGAGAGATTTGATTATTTCCAAAAGAATCAAATCTCTCTATTTCATATTTCGATATAGTAGGCAAAGTTCGCAGATGCAATTCTTATCCAACACAAGGAAAAATTAGCCTCCAGTAATCTTAAAATGGTCCTGCTAAATATAGTTGAATTAAATTTGATTACAATCATATATATTGGTACAATACAGATATTCAATTAGTTTTCAAAAAGGTCAATTAATGATTATACTGAGCTTTGCTAACATGAGTTCATAACCAATTTTATAACTATCAATTGATAGTTATAATTAAATTAATTGGAGGTTTTTTGTGGACTATAATATGATTTATTCAGAAGAAGTTCGGACGTTTCTCACAGAAATTAAAGAAGTACTATCCCATCCGTCATTTCGTATTCATCGGGATTTAGATATTATGTTGAAATGAAAAATGAATCACCAATAGATCTTTATACTACAGCAAATACTTTACTGGAGTTGGAGTTCAATAGTTATGATGTGCATAATCAATTTATAGCGCTTGATGTATGTGAGAATATGAAAACAATTATTGACGACAAGGATCCTGATTTACCACTTTTTTTGCATTTACCAGAGTCATCAAAAAGAAAGATGTATATATATAGGTAAAAATTCGAGATAGGAGAAAACATAAAGTTTTCTGTGTGCCATTTCATTTTACAAGATATCCAGCACTGCAAAATCGACCAAATGAATAGAAAGGTCCTCATTTCTAAAAGAAAGTGGTGTAGTGAATGAAAAAAGAAGATGAGATAAAGAGTATAAAAATTGATTGCCCGATTTGTAATAAGGTACACGAGTTAGAAATAAAGAGTAGAGAAACAAAGGGGTTAATTAAGGGTGAAGTTATAGAGTATGAGGAGAACTTTTTCGAATGTCCGGATACTGAAAGTGAGGAGAATGAGTTTGTTTCTGCGTCCATGATGGATAAAAACTTACTTAGAGCCAAGGATGCCAATCGTAGCAAAAAGGGCTGCTGATTTCCTTAGAAGCGAACAAAGAACTGAATGAACTTGAGTGATTTTTATTTTAAGTCCATCGCGATGTGGTGGGCTTTTTTGTCGTTTCTTTATAAATTTACAATGGAATTGAAGAAAAGATCAAAGAAGAAATAAATTAGCATAATTATCCAAGAAAAAATTTACGAAATTTGTAAATGATTACAAAACCACTTGAGATTTCTATTTTTTATCTCTATAATAAAATCATAAAAGTTAGTAAAACGTTTAACTAAAAAATGGAGACGATTACTTATGAAGAAAACCATCAAAGACATCGCAAAAGAGGCTGGAGTCTCCATTGCTACCGTATCCTTCATTGTCAATGGAAAAGATCAGCACATCTCAGAGGCCACCCGCCAAAGAGTGAAAGATGTGATGAAAAAATACAACTATATCCCCAACGCCATGGCGGGAAGCCTGGTGACCCGTAGAACAGGCATCATTGGTTTAGTCCTTCCGGACATCACCAATCCATTCTTCCCAGGCATCGCCAGAGGGGCAGAAGACAGAGCCAATGAAGAAGGATACAGCATCATCTTCTGCAACACCGACGACAAAATAGAAGTGGAAGAAAAATACATTGAGTCTCTCTCCAGCAAAATGGTGGACGGCATCATCATCGCCCATTCCTCCAACAGTGAGGAAATGGGAGAGATTCTTGAAAGAACTCAGATACCCATCATCCTCATAGACAGAGACTTTGATTCAAAGAACATCCTGGGGAAAGTGCTGGTGAACAACAAAGACGGTGCCTACCAGGCTGTATGCCACATGGTGGAAAGAGGATACAAGAAGATTGCCTATCTCTCTGGGTCCCTAAAAACCCAAACGGCCATGGACAGATTGGAAGGCTATAAAGAAGCATTAAAAGAAAAAAATCTGCCAGTGGAAGAACATCTCATCAAATATGGAGAGTACCGGGCAGAATGGGGCAGAAAAGGCGTAAAAGAGCTCCTCACAGAAAAAAGAGACTTCGATGCTGTCTTCTGTGGGAATGATCTCATTGCCATCGGAGCCATGAAAGAGCTTCTGAAAAATGGGTACAAAGTTCCAGAAGACAAAGGTGTCATGGGGTTTGACGATATTTACATGGCCCAGATGGTGGAACCGGAACTGACCACCGTGAAGCAGCCCAACTATGAGATGGGCTACCAGGCTGTGGATCTTCTCATCAAGCATCTGAAAGAGAAAAAGTCCACTAAATCACATACAGTTGAAAAGAAAACCAGCATGGTGATGCTGAATACGGAAATCACCGAACGAAAATCCATTTGAAAGAAAAAGGAGGAGAAGCCCATGATCATTGTTGTAGGAAGCCTCAACATGGATCTTGTGATCCAGTCTCAGCACATTCCAAGACCTGGAGAAACAGTGCTTGGCAACGGGTTCAAACAGATTCCAGGAGGAAAGGGCGCAAACCAGGCAGACGCAGTGGCAAAGCTTAAAGGGGAAGTATCCATGATTGGAGCCGTTGGTGCGGATTCCTTTGGAGATGCGCTAATAAAGAGCCTGAAAGAAGACGGTGTGGAAATTTCAGGCATCTATAGGAAAAAAGAAGAGCCCACGGGCGTTGCAGCCATCATCGTGGAGAAAAGCGGAAACAATGCCATCACCGTGGCTTCCGGAGCAAACTTTCTTCTTACACGAGAGGATGTGGCAGCAAAGGAAGATCTATTTATAGAAAATGGAATTCTTCTGACCCAGCTGGAAACACCCCTCGATACGGTGCAGTATGCCCTGAAAGCCGCAAAAGCACATGGCATGAAAACCATCCTCAATCCGGCACCTGGAAGAAGCCTGCCAGAAGAAATCTTCCAGTATATAGATTTCATCACCCCCAACGAAACAGAACTGGATCTGCTCACGGGCATGAACACAGACACCATGGAAACTATTGAAAAAGCAGCACAAAGTCTCCTTGAAAAAGGACTGACCCATGTGCTGGTGACCTTAGGTAAAAATGGAGCTCTCCATGTGACGAAAGAAGGAATGAAACACTATGAAGGCCATGTGGTGAAAGCGATAGATACCACAGCCGCAGGTGACTGCTTCAATGGCGCCTTTGCAGTGGGACTTTCGGAAGGAAAATCCATGGAAGAATCTATTTCCTTTGCCATGGCAGCCGCAGCGCTGAGCGTCACAAAAGAAGGAGCCCAAACATCACTGCCCTTAAGGGAAGAAGTGGAAAAGTTTATGAAAGAAGGAAAAGTCCAATGAAACGAGGAATGCTGTTAAATTCAGAAATCTCTTATGTCATCAGTAAATTGGGACACACAGATACTTTAACCATTGGAGACTGCGGTCTTCCGGTACCAGATGGTGTCCAGAGGATCGACCTTGCAGTAGTAAAAGGCCTGCCGGAATTCATGCCTGTACTTCAAGCCATCCTGGAAGAACAGGAGATTGAGAAAGTCATTCTGGCAGAAGAAATCAAAAGCGCAAATCCAGTACTTCTGCACGAAATTCTTAGTTTTATTGAAAGGACTGGCGTAAAGGAAGGAAAAACCATCGACGTGGAGTATGTCCCCCATGAAGAGTTCAAAAAGAAGACAAGAGACTCCAAAGCTGTGGTGAGAACAGGAGAATATAAGGCCTACGCCAACATTATCCTGGTCTCCAGTGTCACCTTCTAAGGAGAGAAGTAAAATGAGAAGTAGTAAGAAAAGGGAGGGGAGAGCATGGCAAAGCAGCTGAATCAGCCCATTGTCTCCATGAAAGGCATCAGCAAGGAGTTTAACGGTGTCTACGTTCTGAAAAATGTGGACTTCAACATCTATAAAGGAAGAGTCATGGCTCTCATCGGAGAAAACGGGGCTGGAAAATCCACCCTGATGAAGATCCTCACGGGAGTCTACGAAAAGACAGAAGGAGAGATCCTTCTCCAGGGAAAACCAGTGAACTTCCATGATACGAAAGAATCCCAGGATGGGGGCATCGCCTTCATCCATCAGGAACTGAACCTCATCAAGGATTTGTCCATCGCTGAAAACATCTGTCTTGGAAGAGAACCAGTGACATCCACCCGTCGGATTCAGTGGAAGAAACTCAATGAAGATGCCAAGAAATGGCTGGATAAACTGGGCTTAACGGAAGAACCAAGAGAGCTGGTGAAAAACATCAGCATCGGAAAACAGCAGCTGGTGGAAATTGCGAAAGCACTCTCCATCAATGCCGAAGTCATTATCATGGACGAGCCCACAGGGGCACTGACCCCTCAAGAAACAGAGAAGTTATTTGAAGTCATCCGTGAACTGAGAAAAGACGGGAAAAGCGTCGTGTACATTTCACACAGACTCCAGGAGATCCTGGACATCTGTGATGACATCACGGTGCTCCGAGATGGCGAGCTTATTGAAGAACGGGAAGTGGAGCATATTGATGAAGACACCATCATTGAGATGATGGTGGGCAGAAAACTTAGTGAGCAGTATCCACGTGTGGATATTGTCCTGGGTGAAGAAGCAATGAACGTGAAAGACCTCAACAACGAGTTTGTGCGTAAGGTGAGCTTCAGTGTAAAAAAGGGGGAAACCTTGGGCGTCGCAGGACTCATGGGTTCTGGCAGAACAGAACTCATGCGCTCCATCTTCGGCATCTATCCACTGGACTCAGGAGTTGTGGAAGTAGAAGGCAAGATGAAGAAAATAACATCCCCTGCAGCGGCCTACGAAAGCGGCATTGCCTATGTCAGTGAAGACCGGAAATCCAACGGTATCATCACTGGCATGACCTTAAGAGACAATATGACACTCTCTTCGTTAAAAGACTTCCTGGGACCCATGAGAAACCTCAATAAGAAAAAGGAAGAAGAAGCTTCTCTATCCTACATCAAGAGCATGTCCATCAAGACTGCAGGGACAAAACAGCAGCTGAGATATTTAAGTGGAGGCAATCAGCAGAAAGTCTCCATTGCCAAGAATCTCCTCACAAAGCCAAAAGTGCTCATCCTGGATGAACCTACACGAGGAGTGGACGTAGGCGCAAGAAAAGAGATCTATGATCTCATCAACGAACTAAAGAAAGAGGGGCTTAGCATCATCGTGGTATCTTCAGATATTCCGGAAGTGCTGGGGATCAGTGACCGGATCATGGTCATGCATGAAGGCAGCGTAGCAGGCTTCATGGATATTAAAGAAGCCACACAGGAGAAGATCATGACTCTTGCGGTGGGTAAGGAAGTGAGTACAAAATGAAAGACATCCTGATGAAATTCATAAAGAACAAACCGCTGATGGTGCTGCTGGTGACCTCCATCGTGATTTCCATTCTGGAGCCCAGGTTCCTTACCACTGGAAATCTTATGACCATTTTAAGACAGACTTCCATAAACGCAGTCATTGCCACCGGTATGACCTTCGTCATTCTGGTGGGGGGCATTGACCTTTCTGTTGGATCCGTTCTTGGATTTACAGGAGCCATTGCCGCCACCATGATCTCAGGGGGTACAAATATAGTAGTGGTGATTCTCACAGTGCTGATCCTTGGTACATTCATCGGATTTGTCAATGGAAGCCTCATCACTATAGGGAGACTTCAGCCCTTCATTGCAACGTTAGGTACAGTGACCCTCTTAAGAGGACTGCTTCTTGTATTCAGCCAGGGAAGACCCATAGGCACAGGAAATACAGAAGGTTCAGAGCTCTTTAATGCCATAGGAAGAGGATTCTTCGGGCCCATTCCCATTCCTGTGTACCTGATGCTTTTCATCTTCATCATTGCTTACTACATGCTGAACCATACCAGAATGGGCAGATATATCTATTCCACTGGATCCAATGAGGAAGCCACCATGTACTCGGGCATCAAGACAAACCGCGTAAAGCTCTTTGTTTATGCCGCATCAGGTATGATGGCAAGTATCGCAGGTGTCCTTATCACAGCAAGACTTGGATCTGCACAGCCTACAGCTGGAGCAGGGTATGAACTGGATGCCATTGCGGCTGTTGTACTTGGCGGAACCAGTATGGCGGGAGGTATAGGCACCATCACAGGCACTGCCATAGGTGCACTCATCATTGGTGTGCTGAACAATGCACTGAACATCATGCAGGTCTCATCCTACTATCAGGATGTGGCTAAAGGTATTGTGATTCTTGTAGCTGTTCTTATGGACAGAAAAAAGAAAGCTTCCAGATAAACGATACATAACATTTCCAGATTCTGTTTACTTTGTGTTATTAAATTACATATATATTAGGAGGAAAGAAAATGAAAAAAATTCTAAGTCTTATGCTTGTAACTGCAATGGCGCTGGGTGTTTTTGCTGGCTGTTCTGACAATGGTGGAAGCGATGCGGAAGGAAAGAAAATCGGTCTGGTCATCTCAACCTTAAACAATCCCTTCTTTGTGGATCTGGAAGCTGGTGCTAAAGAAAAAGCAACCGAGCTGGGTGCAACGCTCATTACTCTGGACTCTCAGGATGACTCTGCCACAGAAATGTCCAACGTGGAAGACCTCATCAACCAGAAGGTAGACCTGATCCTCATTAACCCTACAGATTCTGATGCGGTAAAGAGTGCAGTGGAAGCTGCCAATGCTGCGGACATTCCTGTGATTACTCTGGACAGAGGCGCCAACGGTGGAGAAGTAGTAGCCCATATTGCTTCTGATAACGTCGCTGGTGGTGTACTTGCAGGGGAGTTTATCGTAGAGCAGCTGGGTGGAGAAGGTAAGGTTATAGAGCTGGAAGGAATCCCAGGCGCATCTGCTGCAAGAGACAGAGGCGAAGGGTTCAACAAGGCTCTGGAAGGAACAAACATTGAAGTAGTTGCCCGTCAGACAGCAAACTTTGATCGTGCGGAAGGACTTTCTGTTATGGAGAATATCCTGCAGGCTCAGACAGAGATCGATGCAGTATTTGCTCATAATGATGAAATGGCACTGGGTGCTCTTGAAGCCATCAAGGCTTCCGGAAGAGACATTCTTGTGGTAGGTTTTGATGCCACAGCCGATGCAAAAGCAGCAGTGGAAGATGGTTCCATGGCTGCAACGGTAGAGCAGCTGCCTAAGATGATTGGTTCACTGGGTGTTGAGAACGCCATGAAGGTCATCAATGGAGAATCTGTGGAGAAGACCATCCCTGTAAATCTACAGCTGGTCACTAAGAAGTAACTGTAATTTAAAGTCAAAGAAGTCTATAGAAGTCCGGATGGAGAGGAATTATTGCTCCATCCGGACTTTTTATGTTTGTACAAAAGGATTATTGTTTTTTGGCATTCAGAAAATCAAAAGTAATGCTGCAAATGCAAATGAAAACGTTTGACACGATGTTGAAGGTCTGTTATAGTAATAATAACTTATTTCAAGTATTAAAATAAGTAGGTGAGAGGTATGAGTAGAGCATCATTAAGTGATGTGCGAAAAAAAAATAAAGAAATTGTAAAAAAAGCTATTTTTGATCATCCGCAAATATCTAGAGTAGAACTCGCGGAATATACAGGGCTTTCAGGAGGCACCATCACAAATCTTGTGAATGAACTTCTGGCATCAGGAGAGATACTAGAATCTTTCGAGCAGAAATCTACTGGTGGACGTAGAAGAGTAGGACTTGTGATTCAAATGACAGCAGATCATGTAGTACTTGTCGAAGTGAAACATAGACAGATTTCATTTAAAATATATGACACCACCAAGCAGCTCATTGAGACGAAAGTGATGCGAACAAATTATGTTAACGGTAATACTATTGTGGAATTTATGGTGGAAGAACTTGAAAGATTAGCGAAAAAACCTGTTAAAATTGGTCTTCTTATTGATGAGAACATGATCGAGAGTGAATTAAGTTACATGCTCTCTACCGGGCTTTCCCAAGACAATATCCCGATTCGAGATGCACTGAAAATGTTTAAAATTGATCAAGTGGAAATTGAATTTACAAGTCAGTATCACTTGGAAGAAGAGATTGCGAATGCAAAACTAGAAGGCATAGAGAATTATATCTATACTGCCCTTGATTATGAGATGACAGCTCAAATATATATGAGGGGGAAACTCGTGGACCATAGTGGTCAGACTGTGATTTCTATGTCACCTTTATTAGAACAAATGGGGCTTCTGGATAAATGGAGAGAAGTGTTCCATACTGTTGCTACATTAAAAAATAGTCCAGTAGGAACCGTATCAGGAAAATCACTCCTCAGCTTAAAAAAATCACCACAAAAGACTATTGCTGAAATTACTGCATCGGTACTGGCTATCATTCTAAACTTCTATGATTTAGACGCAGTATTTATGGTGGGGAACGGAACAAATATTCCCGGTATAGAACATTCTGTGCAAAAACTGCTAAGAATAAAGACAGTACGATACCCAGAACATATTTATGTATTAGGTGCTGCAGTAGGAGATTATTCTGAAAACATGGTTAAGAGGCTGACGGAGCGAGTTGTGTTCGGATCATAACAGGGGGGGAGAAAAATGATTCATAAACTATTGACAGAAAATGAATTCAGTATTGTCGTGAGCTTACCAAAAAACGAGATGACTTATGCTTGGGCTGCAAGAGATGCTGAAGCGAAAATCTTGAAAGTGCATATCAATGCAATGCATCATGCCACAAATCAGAAATTTGGTACGTTTCAGGAGGAAAAACCTTTTCTAGAAGAACTGTGTAAATTTGCAAAAGATAATCAAATGATTCTTGGTATAGTACCCGGTGATCATAAAAATTACGCGACAAAAGAAGAACTCAGAATACTTTCAGAGATGGGATTTGATTTTGTATCGAGTTATGTGCAGAATACACCCTTCTATGCATTGGAAGTCACAAATTTGGAAAAAGTCTTTGCCATCGGTCATGAGTATGACATGAATGAGTACAAGAACTTGGAAGCATTAGGAATTGATGTCTTAGAAGCATCCATTATGAAACCCGAACAGTATGGGGAAAAGTTCACGATTAAGGATTATTTACATTTATCAGAAATCACAAAAGTAAGTCAACCAGTATTAGTACCGACGCAGAAATTTGTAACAGTAGAGGATCTGAAGTATCTTAAGCAAGCTGGTGTCAAAGCCCTGATGGTAGGTGCTGTCGTGTTTCCATCTCTTGATCCTGAAGCGTTTAGAGACACTCTTCAGGGCTATTTGAAGGAATCAAATAATATTTGATCTTAACACTTCGGTGTTAAAATATATTACTTTAGGAGGCTATCATGTTTCAAGGAATCCTTATCATTGCTCTATTTATTGTAATCGCAGGTCTTATGATCAGCAAAAAAATCCCTACTCTTCTTGCCCTACCTTTATTGGCATTAGGCATACTTTTAATTTCTGGTGTCCCAATGAAAGGTCAAAATGCAGATGGTCAGGAAATTGGATATCTGCAGACAGTATTTGAAGCGGGTGCCACAAGAATGGCAGCGGCTTATATTGCAGCAGTATTTGGTGCATGGCTTGGTCAGCTTATGAACAAGTCCGGAGTTACAGAGAATATGATTAAGAAAGCTGCAGAGCTTGGGGGAGACAGACCGTTGATCATCACAGTGATTTTAAGTGCAGTAGTTGCACTTCTCTTCACAACACTCTCGGGCCTTGGCTCTGTCATCATGGTTGGAACCATCGTTCTGCCCATCATGGTATCTATAGGAATACCTGCTCTTTCTGCAGCTGCCATCTATTTGATGTCATTTGCAACGGGGCTATCCTTCAACATTGCCAACTGGCAAAACTACAGTAACATCTTCGGGCTACCGCTTGAAGATATCAAGTCATTTTCATATATTGTGTTTATATGTACTGCGGTAGCAACTGTTGTTATCATTCTAAGAGAGTTTAAAATGAATGGTATTAAGTTTGCGTTCTCAGCACCTTCTAGCGAAGTTGCACCAAGAGCCAATGAGATCAAGGGCTTTACCGGAGCAATGGCAATGTTCACTCCGATCGTACCAATTATCCTTGTAGCACTTTTTAAAGTGCCAGTTATCCCAGCGTTCTTTGCAGGTATCTTCTGGATTCTAATTTTCACTTTCAAATCATGGCAGAAATCCATGAACATGCTTACAAAAACTTGTTATGACGGTATTTCAGATGCTGCTCCAGCCATCATACTTATGGTTGGTATAGGTATTCTATACCTGGCAGTAACCCACCCAATGGTAAAAGATGTACTTGCACCATTTATGACAGCAATCAACCCATCTACCAGGATCACTTACATTTTATTTTTTATTCTATTGGCTCCTCTGGCTTTATATAGAGGGCCGCTGAATCTCTTCGGCTTAGGATCAGGAATTGCAGCTCTCTTTATTAGCCTTGGGTTGATGCCTGTATTGGCTGTAATGGGTGCATTCTTATCCGTCGAAAGAATGCAAGCAGTTGGTGACCCGACCAATACACAGAATGTATGGACAGCAAACTTTGCGGGTGTTGAAGTCAACACACTTACCAAGAAACTGGTCCCTTACCTTTGGGCAGTGACAGCAGTCTTAGTAATTGCAGCATCAGTATTATACTTTTAGATGACAAACAGGATTTAGCGGTATGCTTCATACCGCTAATCCTATATTAGGAGGAAGCAAAAGATGGCAGTAAGAATTGGGATAGACGTAGGTGGAACATTTACAGATGCAGCAGCAATCAATAGCGATACCTATGAACTGATTGGGTCCATAAAGATACCCACATCCCATAAATCAGAAAGTGGAGTGGCTGAAGGTATAGTTCAAGCACTAGAAAAACTAATGGAAATTCATAAGATCAAACCAAGCGAAGTTCAGTTTATTGCACATGGCACAACTCAGGCAACCAATGCTCTTCTTGAAGGTGATGTTGAGAACGTTGGTATTTTGACGATAGGCTCAGGGTTAGAGGGCATGAAGTCCAAAAACGATACACTCATGGGAGAAATAGAACTGGCACCAGGGAAATTTTTGCATACAGAAAATGAGTTTGTAAACAGTGGAATATCCTTAGAGGAGTTTAAAATGGAAATCCGAGAGAAGCTTCGTAGTCTTACTTCGAAAAATGCTAGATCTATTGTGGCAGCAGAAGCTTTTAGTGTGGACAATCCAGAAAATGAGAATCTGGTTATGCAGATAGCAAAGGAAATGGGCCTTCCAAGTACCGCCACCAATGACATTTCTAAGCTTTATGGCTTAAAAGTTAGAACGAGAACAGCGGTGATCAATGCGAGTATCTTACCTAAAATGCTTGAGACTGCAAACATGACGGAGTCCAGTATTAAGAATGCGAAAATAGAATCCCCCCTCATGGTCATGAGATGTGACGGTGGGGTGATGAGTATAGATGAAGTAAGAAACCGGCCAATCTTAACAGTGCTTTCCGGCCCTGCAGCAGGAGTAGCAGGAGCATTGATGTATGAAAAAATCACCGATGGAATCTTTTTTGAAGTAGGAGGTACCTCTACGGATATTTCTTGTATCAAAGATGGGAAAGTCATGATTAAGTACTCTGAGATAGGAGGTCATAAGACTTACCTGAATTCTCTTGATGTAAGAACGGTTGGCATCGGAGGAGGAAGTATGGTACAGATCAGAAATGGAAAAGCCGTTCAGATTGGACCTCGAAGCGCACATATCGCTGGAATCGACTATGAGTGCTATACCACACCGGATGAGATTGTAGATCCGGTTTTACAAACTGTACGCCCCAAGGAAACGGATCCTGAGTATGGATATGTGGAGTGCAGCAACGGCAAAAAATTCTGCTTTACAATGGCTGGAGCGGCGATGATTGCTGGGTATATTCAAGAAGGTGATTATGCTTTCGGGAACAGGGAAGCGGCAGTCAAGGCTTGGACACCTCTGGCGGATTCCATGGGTATCAGTGTGCTTGAAGCAGCAAAATTGGTACTTGCCTATGCAGCAGAGAAAAATGGATCCGTAGTAGAAGCGATGGTTAAAGACTATGGTATTAGTATGAAAACACTGACCTATATAGGCGGTGGTGGTGGAGCCTCTACTGTGGTTCCTCATCTTGGTGAGACCATGGGAGTTAAGACAAGAATTGCAAAAAATGCACCAGTAATATCTACCATCGGTGTTGCGCTGGCTATGGTACGAGAACTTGTTGAACGAGTAGTCGCTAACCCATCAGAAGAAGATATTCTTTCTGTGAGAAGAGAGGCTGAGAACGCTGTCATTAAGTCAGGTGCTACACCGGAAAGTGTGGAAGTGCATGTAGAAGTGGATACTCAAAGAAATGTTATCAGAGCTGTGGCGGTTGGAACCAGTGAACTACGAGCGAAAGACCTGACGTCAAAAAAACTGACCGAACATGAGCTTATTGAGAAAGTTTCTGATAATCTCGATGTGGATCCCAAGAAACTCAGAGTAGAAGGAAGTAATGGCATGATGTATGCCATTTGCTATACGCAAGAGGAAAGGAAGCTTTTTGGTCTGTTGAAGTCTAAAAAGAACAACTTGAGACTCATCGATCATGAAGGTGTCATAAGGCTTCAGAAGAATAATGCGGATGTGAGGCAATGTACTGCAAAAACGGTATTTGATACCATTCAGTATCTTCTTAATGAATATACTGAATATAACGATGGTGGTACGCAGTTGCCAAATCTTTTTGTGATACAGGGGAAGAAAATTATTGATATCTCTGGACTTCAAAATGAACAACAAGTTTTATCCATCGCAAAGATAGAACTGTCTCATGTAGAAGAAATGACCCCGATCCTTGTGATCAGCACAAACAGATCTGATACCTAAAGTGAGGAGAAAAAATGGTAAATAAGTTTCCGCTTCCAGTAAAAAGTAATGCATTTCAGGATCTCCAGCTAGATCCGTCATTCTTAAAAATTCCTCAGGACAAGTATGAGGATATTGTAGAAACAGCATGGTCCAGAGGGCAGATAGAGGGGCAGAAGTTTATTGATAGGTATGGGAGAAACTGTAATTTTCAAGAAATTCTTCATGATTCAGGCATATTAGTAAAAGAGCTTGACAAAGACTATACCTTAGGAGAAACGAGGTATTTTTGTGAGTATATCTCTGGGAAAAAAGAAATCCATCTTTACAAAAAATCAATTGAAATCTGGGCAGAAAAAAATTTACTTCCTTATGATGTGAGTAAAAACTATATTCTCTCCCATGAGTACTTCCATTATTTGGAATGGACTGTACTGGGACTTACTTCAAAACTCTATATGGTGCCAATGATAGAAATTGGCAAACTAAAGATCGGAAAAACTGGCATCCGTGCAATGTCTGAAATTGCAGCGAATGCTTTTGTGAACACTGTGTTCAGATTGGAGGAAAATGATAATGAATTTTGAATATCATTATGATGTTGTTGTAATAGGAGGGGGACCCTCAGGAGTATCTGCTGCGATTGCTTCAGGGAAAAATGGTGCTAAGACCCTTCTAGTAGAGCGATTTGGGTTTCTTGGCGGTATGCTAACAAATGCAGGAACTGGTCCTATGATGAGTTTTCATGCGGGAGAAAAACAGGTAGTTCAAGGTGTTCCGGGAGAAATTGTAGATCGACTTGTCCAGAATGGCTATAGCCCAGGTCATATGAAGGATGTAGTTGGTTATTGCTCCAGTGTGACACCTTTCGATGTGGAAGGTCTTAAGATAGTCATGGAAGAAATGGTTATGGAAAATGGGGTTGATCTGCTTTATCACACAAACTTTGTAGAAACCATCCTAGAAGGCAAGAAAATAACAGGCGTGAAGCTCTTTTCAAAAGGTGGATTCTTCACTGTCTCCGCTGATGTTGTTGTAGATGCTTCTGCTGATGCAGATGTGGCTGTTTCAGCGGGAGTCAGTACCCGCTACGGAAGAGATAAAGATCACCTCGCACAGCCTATGACTATGAATGCGAAGGTTTACAATGTAGACCGTGAAAGATTAAAGAAGTTTATGCGTGAGAATGTTCAAGATACAAATGCGAAACGCCTGGAGGTCATCGATTGGTCAGAAAGAACCGGGATTTCAGGTTTTAAAGAGTTGATCCATGAAGCCATTGAGAAGAGAGAATTGAACTATAGTAGAGATTCTGTTCTTTGTTTTGAGACAAACAACAAAAATGAATTTATTATCAATATGTCCAGAATTCCAAGAAAATCCGCATTAAATCCCTTTGATTTGACAAAGGCTGAAATAGAAGGCCGACAGCAGGTACGGGAGACAGTCGCATTTCTAAGAAAGTACATACCTGGATTTGAAAACTGTGTTCTGGCAAATACAGGGCCGAATATTGGTATTAGAGAATCTAATAAAATTGATGGGGTTCACATACTGAAAGAGGAAGAGTTATTAGTCAATACCATGTTTGATGATGCCATTGCCATGGGCGGTTATCCCATAGACATTCATAATCCAGAAGGAAAAGGTGTAACGAACCATCAGTTTCTCATTGAAGGCAGCTGGTATTCTATTCCCTACAGATGTCTAGTGACAGAAAAAGTGGATAATCTAATTGTGGTCGGAAGATCACTCAGTGCATCACATGGTGCGTTAGCCGCAGTGAGAGTAACACCTATTGCCATGGCGGTCGGTCAAGCAGGTGGAACAGCGGCGGCCTTGGCTCAAAAAGCTAATGTACATACCAGAGATGTAGATATTCATATACTTAGAGAGACCCTCATAAAGCAAGGTGCCTTTCTAGAGAAGTATATCCGTAGTGACGATGCACCGGAAACTGGTATTGCTTATGAAAGTTGATGGTATGAACTGAGTACAGATTTGATAGTGAATGGCGGCTGTTTATACTTTCACTGTTTCTCCAAATCAATGCGTTGAATATGATAGAAGAATTGAATGATAAGGAGAAAGACATGATGTCTTTAGATAAAATATGAGAAAAACCAATGAAGAAACAATGAATCAAATTAGAAGAGGGTTAGTTGTATCCTGTCAAGCATTACCTGAAGAACCATTACATAGTTCCTATATTATGGGGAAAATGGCATATGCAGCTTTTCTGGGAGGAGCAAAAGGAATAAGGGCTAATACGGTAGCTGATATCCGTGAAATTCGAAAGAATGTGAATTTACCAATTATTGGTATCATCAAGAAAGTCTATGGAGATAATCCTGTGTTTATTACACCAACATTAAACGAAGTAGAAGAGCTGGTTATGGAAGGTGTAGAAATAATCGCAGTTGATGCTACAAATAGAGTCCGCCCAGATGGAAAAAGTCTGAAAGATTTCTTTATGCAAGTTCGAAAGAAGTATCCTCAACAGCTATTTATGGCAGATTGTTCTAAACTGGAAGATACTATTCTAGCGAAAGAGTTAGGTTTCGACTTATTAGGAAGTACACTAGCAGGATATACAGATGATACAAAGGGAGTACATCTACCTGATTATGGATTACTAGAGAATATGATTGATGTAGGACTTCCTGTGATTGCAGAAGGTGGTATTTCTACCCCAGAGGACCTAGGTAAGGTTATGGAACTTCCTGTTTATTGTGCTGTTGTAGGATCGGCTATCACGAGACCAATGGAAATAACAAAAAGGTTTTCGAGTGTAATCTGAACTGAGTAAAAGATATTAAAGAGCTCATGAAGCTAAATTGTACCCTTTGTAAAGGACAGTTGAAAAAAAGTATAGCTATAGTTGGCCGAGAAGATGATTCCTGTATTGTGCGGGGGTCATCTTTTTTAAGTTCCACTGGTACCTGAAATTGTTGTAGTAATCTATGTAGTCATCAATTTCTTCCTCGAGCGCATCAGAGGTTTGGCAGGTGCGGAGTTCTGCTTCGTCTTTAAAGTGCCCATGGAAAGACTACTGAGGTGCATTATCCCAGCAGTTTCCTCTACGGGACATCGATTGACCGAGTCCTATGGACTTCACCATGTTCTGGAAGATCGGGCTGGTGTAGTGGGAGCCTTGGTCCGAATGGATGAACGCTCCTTCAGGGAAGGGTATCCCCGTCGCCATAAGCTTCTTCAAAGTATTGGTGACCAAGGGCATCTCCAAGCTGGAGGATAGGTTCTGAGAGAGGATTTCTCTGGTAGAAGTATTCTTGATTGACGACAGGTAAGACCTTCGACGTGAATGATGTGGCACATAGGTGATGTCAACTAATAGGCTCATTCCAGGAATCCCTTGTCTGAAATTTCGATTCAGTCGGTTAGGGACCACGGAATGTTCCAGTGTCGCCTTCAAGGCTTTCCTGATAGGACAGGTCTTACGGTATGGGCAGACGATATGGTACTTCTTCATAATCCAGCGGATGCGCTTGAGATTCATGTCGATATCAAACTGGCCCGCAAGGGTCATCTTGATCTGATTTGCACCTTTCTTTCACCTCTTGAAGTCGTATGCATTCTGAATAGTTTTTCTAAGTTCTTCCTTACGTTCTTCGCGCTTTCTGCGGGATTCTTTACCTTTCTTCGAGAAGTAACGGTAATATCCGGAACGCGAGGTTCCGCTGAGGCTGCACAGGTAGGAGAGCATGTTCTTTAGCGTGTACTTCGTGATGACCTGTCTGGTCAGGTGGTACTTGTCTTCTGCGCTAAGCTCTAACGCTTCTTTCTCAGTCACCTTTCGGCTTTGTCGATATTATTTAACAGTTCGTTCTCAACCCTAAGTATATGAATTTCGGCCTTAAGCCGAGCATTCTTTTCTTCCAAAGTCAGATTTCTTGTAATAGGTCTTCCGGAATTTCCCTTTCTACTATCCTTAAGTCCTATAATCCCATCGATCTGATACGCCTTGGTCCAGCGTGATTGAGCGGCCTGGATCCGCTTGATGCCAAGGACCTCCACCCTAAATCCGTGGGCTTCGAAGATCTCCCTGGGAAGCTTACCGTTGGAATATGATGCGATGAAGATCTCTTTGAAATTATCGGTATAGGTGATGCCTTTGGAACTGACTGATAGGACATGTGGGTTCTGGGATAGATCTTCTATCTCTTCCTTCGTAAACAGTTTATTGCTCATCTGCTCTCCTCCTGAATCTTTTTCTGATATTTCTCTGAGTATAACAAAATACCCTATAGAGTAGATACCTTTTTTCAGGTGTCTACTCTATAGGGTACATTTTACAGATAGCAATTCTTGAAATCATTGGATTCCAATGGTTTCAAGAAAATTAGTTTAAACTGTTGAATAATCCAGGAGAAATGTGGTAAAAAACGAGAGGATAGAAACACAAATTTACAAATGAGAAATTAGTGAAATTCATTTAAGAAATTTCTATTAAATATGCCAAATTCATTCAGATTTATCTAAACTTGAATCAATTTGAATGAAATAACGGTGTTTGTAATATTTACAAGATACAAAGGTCAGTTAGAATTTTTAGATGTCAAAAGAAGGACAATTCTTCTATCGAATCATCATTGATAAATGTGAGAAGAATCAATTAAAGATTAATGAGATTTTTGCGGAGGTTGACACAAATAAGTGAAGAACGAACTGATGAATTCCGAATGTGGCGTGCCTAGTTATTTACTTAAAAGAATAAATCCTATCATCGAAGCTGGATTGTCAAAAGTAGTTTATTGAATTGTGAAATCTAAATGAAAACAGTTCACCGCTGTTGTAGTGCCTGATTTGTATAGTGTTTCTTTATTTACATGAAAGTTATATGCATGAATCTATGCAAGTGTATTTGATTTTTTACTACATAACAATTGAATGATTGATTTTTGTGTATCTAACGATATAAAAAACACTTAGATTCAAGAGAAGTTGTCTTATTTGTTCGTATATAGTAGTGTATTTACGAGCAAATATGATAAATGAGGTGAGATCATGACTCTAAAAGATATGGTGAGTAGTTCACTGAAGGTAATGAACGTCTTTAATCTTTCTTGCAATGAGTCGGTACAAAAACATCCAAAGAGTATTCAAAAGAGCTTTCAATCTACAATTTTATTTATTATCAGGTATACTAATAGAGAATAGTAAAGTTTATGGAGGAACGTGTTTTTGATTATAGAAAACCAGATTGACTACGAAGTAGTAGAAGACCCAAACATTGCATTACCATGTGTACAGCCGGTGCTGCCTGATGATGTGTATCATAATCGTCTGAAGCGAACACTTCAGGAGATGAGTAAGAGAAATCTGAAGTATCTTATGATCTACGCTGACCGGGAGCATTATGGGAACTTTGAGTATCTCACAGGGTATGGGCCACGATTTGAAGAAGCGCTTCTTATTGTGGACCAGAGTGGGGAATCCTACACACTGTTGGGAAATGAGTGTCTTGGCATGGCTAAGCAGAGCAGAATCACCACTGAAGGCATTCTCTTTCATGCATTTTCCCTTCCCAATCAGCCCATCCATGACAATAAGACTCTGAAGGAGATTTTGCGGTATATAGGTGTGGATGCCAATGTCCGGGTGGGTATGGCAGGATGGAAACTTCTATATCCAGACTTTGGCACAAGACAGGACTTTGATGTACCGTCCTTTATTGTGGATAAGGTGAAGGAGGTCACAGGAGAAGGATCTTTAGAAAATGTCACGGATCTCTTTATTGATCCCCAGTATGGACTTCGTGTCATAAACACAGCCCATGACATCGCTTATTTTGAGTTTGGTGCAGCCTATGCCTCCGATGCGGTGCTAAATATGCTTCGTCATACCCGGACGGGCCTCACAGAGATCGAAGTATCACAGTACAGCACTTCTGGGTCTCTGCCCACATCCTTATTTCCGAAAGTGCTGGCAGGGGAGCGTATGGACCTTGGAATGGTCAGTCCAACCACCAATAAATTGAAGCTGGGGGATCGCTTTCAGGTGTCCATGGGACTTATTGGAGGGCAGAGTAATCGTAGAGGCTTTGCAGTGTATTCCGAAGCAGACCTTCCAGAAGAATCCAGAGATTTTCTGGATAAAATCGCGAAACCGTATTTCACCGTCATGGTCAACTGGTATGAGAATATGCAAATTGGCGTCAAAGGATCAGAAATCTATCAGATGGTGGAAGAAACCTATCCTAGAAATGTTCATGGATGGTTTCTTAATCCAGGCCATCTCATTTCTACGGAAGAATGGATGTCTTCTCCCATTTATGAAGGATCCGAGATCACCATGAAAAGCGGTATGATACTTCAGATGGACATCATTCCATTTCTTGAAAAGATATATGCTGCGCCAAACTGTGAAGACGGGATTGCCATTGGCGATGAGAAGCTGAGGGAAGAGATAAAAACGCTCTATCCGGAAGTGTATGGCAGGATCATGGCAAGAAGAGAATTCATGGAGAAAAAGCTCAACATAAGACTGAAACCGGAAGTGCTTCCTTTATCAAACATCACAGGTTTATATCGGCCCTACATGTTGAATAAAGACAAGGCTTTTGTGATCAGAAGAGAAGACTAACCCATAGTGAAATCATAAAAGAAGGATCTGGTGCTTTGTTTATAAGCATCAGATCCTTTTTGGATAGGTAAATAAGTTATAGAATTATGAATCACTGAGCTGTCACATTATTATTGGCGAAGGCTTTGAAGATAGCTTCTCAAGAGTTGGTTTTGATTTACTCCAACAAGAAATCCATGATGTTTTTCACTTTGATTCCGGAAAAATCGTTGAAGATATTTTGATCCATTGTAAGTATGAATTTAGGATAATGATCCGATATGGATTCTAGTGGTCTAAGTTCCCGGATTCTCGTTTCTTCATTCAGAATAGAAGCGGAAATCTGATAATAAAATTTTTCGTTGGTTTTTGTTGCAATAAAATCTACTTCTAATGTTCCAACTTTTCCAATGGATACATCATAACCCCTTCTTATGAGTTCGAGATAGACGATATTTTCAAGAACATGACCGTAGTCTGTTCCTTGCAGGCCAGTAAGCTTGTTTCGTATCCCGATATCCACCATGTAATACTTCTCTAATGTTTTCAAGAACATTTTCCCTTTTAGATCATATCGGTTTGCTTTATAGATAATGTAGGCACTCTCTAGCATCTTAAGATAGTTATCGATGGTTTCGCCCGTTGTCTTTCTTCCGCTGCTTGTAAGGTAATCACTGATTTTTTTGGTGGAAACCACGCTGCCGACGTTTGAAGCGATATATTTCAAGATACTTTCCAGAAGTGCAGCATCACGAACTCCATTTCTTTCCACTACATCTTTCATTAGAACTGTGTTGTAAATTCCTTCAAGGAAAGGTCCAATGGTATCTTTATGTTCCAGAAGTTCTACTATAGTAGGCAATCCGCCGTAGAGAAGGTATTGATTAAACTTCTCAGGCAGACTTAGAGGACTGTCTTGATCAAGAAAATCAAGATACTCTTTAAAAGATAAAGGAAGCATTTTGATTTCAACGTAGCGTCCCGCAAGAAGGGTGGAAAGTTCGGAAGATAATAAATAAGCATTAGAACCAGTGATATAGAGATCAGCATTGACATCTACGAGTAAAGAATTTACAACTTTTTCCCAAGATTCAACTTGCTGTATTTCATCTAGAATAATATAATGCTTAATTTTTTGATCTGATATTCGTTCTATGATATATGCATAGAGTGTTTTGTAAGTGTTAATCTCATCGAACTCTAATGATTCAAAATTCATCCGGATAATTTGATTTTTTTGAACGCCACTTTTAAGAAGATGCTCTTCGAAAAGGGAAAGCAAGGTTGATTTACCAGATCGCCTTAATCCTGTAATCACTTTAATTAAACTCTTATCTTTAAACTCAATTAATCGGTGAAGATAAAGATCTCTATTTTTCATGTTATCACCCCTTGTTAAAAGTATAGCCTGAAATACAATAACTTACAATCTTTTTGCGGATATAACCTAAAAACTATTAATAACCATAAAGTTTTAAAGATATAACCGAAAAACTATTAATAAATATAAAGTTATACGGCTACAACCTATAATTAGGCCGGATAAACTTACCGTTATATTATGGTAAACAATAAAGGCGATTCTTGTTGTTGCGCTGATCGTTTATTTTCTCAGAAAGAAAGATCTCTTTATAGGACTGGATTTTCTAAATGAGATCTCATTGCCACAGAGTCTATTTTCTGATGAGAAGAATCTAAAAGGAGCCATTGGAGAAGACTATATCCAGAAGATATTGCTGAAGTTTCCATCCTCGAACAGAATTCTCCGAAATATCTATGTGCCAACCAAAGAAGGGAATGCCGTAGAGGTTGACCTGATCTACATCACAGAAGTAGGAATCTATGTCATAGAATCAAAAAACTACAGTGGATGGACCTTTGGGAATGATCAGCAGAAGTACTGGACACAAACGCTCAAAAGTGGAGAGAAGAACAGGTTTTATAACCCTGTGTGGCAAAATGAAGGCCATATCAGGGCTCTTAGTCAGTATCTGCAGGCAGATCCTAGGTTGTTCCGCTCCTATATCATCTTCAGCAACCGATGCACCATCAAGGAAATGTCAGTATCAAAAAAGCATGTGGTGGTGATGAACCGGTCCGATCTTTATGATACTTTGCTTGTAGAGTTGAGTGAGAAGCCTCGTATACTGACTAAGGAGATGATGGAAGCCATCAGCGTGAGGCTGAAGGAGCTTGCGTTCATTTCAACTGAGATGAAGGAAAGGCATATAGAACAAGTGCAGAAAAAGTCGGAGTTAATGACTTGGAAAAATCCTAAAAGAAGATCTGAATCCAAGAACAGAGTCGTTCCTTTATCTCGAAAAAAAGGTGATAAGAATAATGAAACAGGTAAAGTCATTTACCTGAATCTCAAGAAATAGGGGAGCAGAGTGCGGATTTCTTGCGGATAGGATCTAATCCTTTACTATTGGGTTCGATAAAATTATGGGAGAATGAGTTATGAGAGTACATTTAAGAGAAGTCCTGGATGCACTGGATGCGACAAATGACAGTACAGTCTTTGTGTTCAGCAAAAGTAGAAATCGAGTACTGTTATTTTTTGAAGGCTCCTTAGCTGATGACATAGAAGATAACATAACACTAGAGGATGCTTTGAATGACCCTGACAGCTATATACTGCTTCCTACAGAATATGAGATTCATGAATATCAGATTATGGAGGGTTTTGTGAAAAGCATGGAGGAAGAAGGCGCAGTCCATGAACGGCTTCACGCCATGCAAGGAAAAGGCGCATTCCGACGTTTTAAAGAGAAGGTCAGCCTCTTGAATCTAGAAGACAGATGGTACAGATACCGGAACGATGAATATGAAAAAATAGCGGTGGAGTGGTGCAGTAGTAATGGAATTGAATCGATCAAGAATAAATAATGGATCCAAATATAAAACCAGCGATACTTTCTTAAGAATCGCTGGTTTAGGATGATACTATGCTCTTGTCATTTCTTGTAATCGCAGTACAACTTCTTCAAGAAAGATGAAGAATATCGTTCTTGTCTTTTCATATGGTTTCAGAATATCAGACTGTCTTTCTTTGGCCAGCCAGAAGATTCGGTCACACTGATTAAGAAGAGATTTATTATACTCTTCAACCACCATGATAACTTCAGAATCTTTTTGTTTTGCCTTTGCATAGATGGTTTCGAAAGAGCTGAACGTACCTGTTACGGTCATAATGATGATAAGCGTCTGGCTGTCTATGATGGATGAAACGGAAAGCTCATCAGAAGTTGCAACGATAATTTTATTGGTGCAGGTCCGAAGACGATATTCGAAATATTGAGCGCAAAGTAAAGAAGGGCCATATCCAAAGAGGATGATCTTTGGATATTTTTTTATGGCTTCGACAAGCTCATCAACAAGAGAATCATCAAAGTCCTTCATAAAGCCAAGAAGGCGTTTCAGTTCACTTGAGGATGTAGCTGGAGTGGCGAAATCCTTCAAAAAATCACTGTATTGTTTAAAATTTGCAAAACCGATTTTTTTCACGAATTTACTGATTTTTGAAGGAGAAACCTCACAATACTCTGCCACATCTGTGATGCGCATTTTCTCATGTTCATCTGCATATTGCCGTATGAGTGTATATAACTCCTTCTCCAAGGGGTTTAGTTTGTTCAAATCCACATTTAACACGAAATCCCTCCAAATATTATTGTTAATTCATCTTATCATTGCAATGTTTCGATGTAAAGGTGAACTGTTAAATATTCTGACAATAGAAAATAAAATAAGTAATTTTCCATAAAATAATAATATAAGCGTTTACTTAGTAAATTTTTCCAAAAAATCATTGATTTTTCTAAAGTGCTATGGGATAATCAACTCGTGATCACGATTATAGATGTTCGTAGCCTAAGTGCTTTAAGGAGGCCAATTCATGAAAGAAGATTTAATTGAAGTGTTGAAAGCGATGCTGACACCGGACCAGGTGAATACTGGTACTGAAGATTTATATGATGCAGCAGCAGACCGATATAAGAAATATGCCAAAGCCCGCAAGGTTTTGGATGTGCCAATCCCAGTGGCGATTGTTTATCCAAAAAATACCGAGGAAGTAGCAAAGATACTCAGCTATTGCAATGAGGAGAAAATCAATGTGATTGCTAGAGGTGGAAAAACTGCCACTGAAGGTGGACTTGAAAACTGGAAGGAAACGACAATTATTCTGGATGCGCTTTACTTAGACAAGATTTTGAAAATTGATCCTTACAATATGCAGGCTACCGTAGAAGCTGGAGTCGCTCTGCAGGACTTAGAGGATGAACTTCGTAAGATTGGATATAC
Organism: Proteiniclasticum ruminis DSM 24773; assembly: GCF_000701905.1. Classification (GTDB taxonomy): domain Bacteria; phylum Bacillota; class Clostridia; order Clostridiales; family Clostridiaceae; genus Proteiniclasticum; species Proteiniclasticum ruminis. The sequence continues at coordinate 83,520 of NZ_KL370832.1, forward strand.
CACAGGTCACTCACCACAGTCAAAACCAGTTGCAAAGTTTGGTGGACTGGTTGCCACAAGAAGTATCGGACAGTTCTCCACTTTATATGGTGGGATTGAGGATATGGTGGTTGGACTCGAGTGCGTGTTCCCCAACGGTCATGTTTCAAGAATAAAGAATGTTTCCAGAAGAGCAGGCGGGCCTGACATACGTCATATCGTAATCGGAAACGAAGGTACACTATGCTACATCACCGAAGTTACCGTGAAAATCTTTAAATATTTCCCGGAAAACAACAGATTTTTTGGGTACTTAATCAAGGATGTTGAGACTGGAATCAAAATCCTAAGAGAAGTCATGGTCAATGGTTATCGGCCATCAGTAGCAAGAACGTACTCTGAAGAAGATGCAGCACAGCATTTCTATCATTTCTATGAGAACAAGTGTGTGTTGATATTTATGGCAGAAGGGCGTGAGAATATCGTTGAAGCGACTAGCCAGGGAATCCATGAAGCTGTGGAAAAGTTTAAGGACGGTATTGTGAAAGAAGTGGATAGCTCACTTATTGAAAACTGGTTTAATCATCTCAACTGGTCACAGAAGGACATTGATGATGAAGTGGAAGGTATGCTGGAAAATGATTACCACGCAGGATTCACAACAGAAATTTCTTCTGACTGGGAAACGATTCCTAAGATTTATAACAATGTCATAGAAAGAATCCGGAAGGAATTTCCAAGAGCGCATGATCTGACAATGCTTGGTGGGCATTCATCACACAGCTATATCAACGGAACAAATATGTATTTTGTATACAATTATGAAATTCATTGTGCGCCAGAAGATGAAATGAGAATCTACCATCATCCTCTCCAGACCATTATTGTTGAAGAAACTTTAAAATTGGGTGGATCCATGTGCCATCATCACGGGATTGGAAAATATAGAAGTGAATGGACAAAAGATGAACATGGTTCAGCATATTTCATGCTGGAAAAGCTAAAAGAAGCATATGATCCAAATGGTATTATGAATTTTGGTACCATATTCCCCCAAGAAGAAGGGATGAAATACATTAAGTAAAGAACGAGGGAAGAAATGAAAATAATATGTACTGTCAAATACGTACCAGACGTAGATAAGTTTCAGTTTGATTTTGAAAAAAATGTTGTAGTTCGACATAATATCAGAATGATCTTGAATCCAGATGATACAAAAGCAGTAGGACTTGCCTTGGCAATGAAGAAAAGCGATCCAAAGGTAAAGGTCGAAGTACTTTGCATGGGTCCCAAATCTGTGCTGCCCATGGCGAAAGACCTGATACGTATGGGGGTCGACCAGGTGACACTGTTAAGTGATGCCAGATTCGTAGGCAGCGACAGTTATATTACGAGTAAGATTCTAGGGACTTATCTCTATAAACAGAAGGCGGACCTGATTCTCACAGGAAGTCACTCACTAGATGGAGATACGTCCCATGTCCCCTCACAAGTTGCGGATTTTCTTAGCTTACCCCATATGACTGGAGTTACAGAGTTTCACTTGAGTGGCATGGAACAGGGACGGGTCGAGTTCACTTCAGAAAATGAGTTGAAACGTATCCGGTTCTCTATGAAGCTGCCAGGAATACTCAGCCTCAGTAAAGATGCAAAGTATAAACTGCCTTATATCCGATATGAAGACGTAAATCTGAATGTGGATCAATTTATACAGACTCTTACTTTGGAAGACTTGGATCTTGATATTGCAGAAGTTGGACTGCAAGGTTCTCTAACTAAAGTAAAGAGAACCTTTGTTAAAGAATACAAACTTCGGAATCAGGAAGTCATCGGAACCGATGAGGATGGTATTGAAAGAATCTATCAGTTCCTCAAGAACAATGGCTATATTGGAGGAAAGAAGTATGCTGAATAAGAAAGTGCTGATATTTCTAGATCCAGAAAACCTCAAAAATTCCATTGATCTTTTGGAAGTTACAAGAATTATTTATGGCGAACCAGTAGAATCCTTTGGGCTCTTATACGAGAGTGATGTCACCCAAGCAGCGGGATACTTTAATTATTTATACTCCGTAACTTCTGATGAGAGTATGTTTTATGACACCGGTGCAGTAACAGACTATGTAGAAAAGCTCCATAAGGAAAAACAGTTTGATGCTATCTTAATACCGGCAACATTTATCGGAAGAATATTAGCACCAAGAATTGCTAGACGGCTTCATACAGGACTTGTGGCAGATGTCACAGATCTGCAAAAAGAAGGAGATACTGTGGAAATGATCAGACCTGCATTCAGTGGGAAAATCATGGCAGGAATCTTGAATATGAGTGATGGACCACTCATGATGACGGTGAGACAAAATGTATTTCAATATCAGAGCAAAACAAATATGGATACTACCGTATATAGGGAGCCTAATGCTTTAAAAAGCTCTTTCGGCATCTCCATTATAGAAACTGAAGAAAAAAAGGTTTCTTATGATATTAGAGACAGTGAAGTTCTCATTTCTGGTGGTGGAGGCGCAAAGCAGATATTCCATAGGCTGGAAGACTTATCCGATCTTTTGGGAGGAAATGTTTCTGCAAGCAGAAAAATGGTGGACCAGGGTATGGCCACCCGTGCTGTTCAAGTCGGACAGTCTGGAAAGACTGTTACGCCGAAGCTTTATATGGCACTGGGGATTGACGGTGCAATACAGCATGTGGAGGGTCTAAAAAATGTGGAACATATCATATCAGTAAACCTCAATAAAAATGCACCTATTTGTGCTCTTTCCGATATTGTTGTTCAGGGAGACACAAGTCAGTTTGTAGAAAAACTCATTGAACGTATTACACGAGAATAATATTTTATAGGAGGGAATTATGGATATTCAAGATTTCAACTTAGACTTTTTTAAACTGGAAGGGAAAAATGCTATTGTTACTGGAGGAAATGGTGGGCTGGGTAAAGCATTCTGTCTAGCTCTGGCTAAAGCAGGTGCAAATGTTATGGTCACAAGTCTTGCCGATGACAATGGAGAGACTAAGGAACTCATAGAAGCGACAGGACAGCAGTATAAGCTTGTTCTTACAGACATCACAAAACCTGGTGAATGTAAGAGAGTAGTGGAAGACTGCGTCAATACTTGGGGAAGTATTGATGTTGTGGTTAACTGTGCAGGGATTTCCATTAACGTGGAAGATGTTACCAAATACACCCGAGTGGAATGGGATAAGATGATTGCTGTCAATCTGACCGCTGCATTTGAAATGATTCATGAAGCCTGTAAGTTCATGATTCCTCAGAAGAGTGGAAAGATCATCAACATTGCATCTCTTTACTCCTTCTTAGGCGGACAGTGGTCACCAGCCTACGCTGCTACTAAACACGGGATTGTAGGACTGACAAAAGCTATGTGTGATGAACTTGCTCAGTTCAATATTCAGGTGAATGCCATCGCTCCAGGATACTATGCTACCCCATTGACAGAAAAAACAAGAAGTGATGAGAAAAGAAATGCGGAAATTCTTGCTCATATTCCAGCAAATCGATGGGGCTATACAGCAGATCTAATGGGTGCAACTGTATTTCTTTCAAGCAGTGCGTCAAACTATGTCAATGGAACAGTTCTTGTTGTAGACGGCGGATACCTGATGAGATAAGAAAAGGAGAGAACTATGAGTACAAAGTACATCCTTGCCATCGATGGTGGAACACAAAGTACCAAAGTGGTGATTTTTGACACAGAAGGAACAGAATATTGCTCCACTACAGTGAAACTGAAACCGATGATTTTGAACAATCACGGAAAAGCGGAACATCCAGACGATGATTTATGGACAAGTCTTATTGAAGCTTGCCAGGGTGTTCTAAAAAAATTTCAAGGAAATGTAAACGATATTATTGGTGTTGGGCTCGGATCCATTAGATGCTGTAGAGCACTTGTTAAGGAAGATGGAAATCTTGCAGCACCCGTACAAAGCTGGATGGACATAAGACTTTCAAAGCCTTATGAGCATGAACTGGATGAAGTACGTTATGTGACAACGACGACAGGGTATCTTACATACAGACTTACGGGAGAGGCAAAAGATACGCGATCCAATTATGTGGGACCATGGCCCATTGATCCAGATACATTGGACTGGTATGTGGACGAAGATAAATTCAAAGCATACACAACACCAAGAGAAATGCTTTTTGAGCTGGTGGATCCTTCAACAGTTCTTGGACATGTAACCCAAAAAGCCAGTGAAATCACAGGTATTCCAGAAGGTATTCCTGTGGTAGCGACCTCTAATGATAAAGCGGTGGAGGGGCTGGGCGCAGGACTTGAAGATGATGGTACGGTGCTGGTTTCTTTAGGGACTTACATCACTTCCATGATGGTCGGAGATAAGTATGACCCGAATACCGTGAACTACTGGAGCAATCCAGGGGCAGTGCAAGGGGAATTCCTCTACGAGAGCAATGGTATCAGAAGAGGTATGTCCACTGTCACTTGGGTTAAAGACTTGATGGGCAGCGACGTGGTAAGAGAAGCAGAAAAACGAGGAATATCTCCAGAAGCATACCTCAATGAACTGGCAGCAAAGGTTCCAGCAGGTAGCAATGGACTCTATACCATACTTCATTGGCTCGCAAGACCCAACGTCCTACATGAAAGAGGAATGATGATCGGATTCAACGGTACTCATAAAGGGGAGCATATGTTCAGATCTGTGCTGGAAGGCATCGCCTTCACCATGAAAAATAACGCGCAGGCTATGTGCGATGAACGTGGCACCGAACTTAAGAACCTTGTAGTCAGTGGTGGAGGTTCCAACGGCGAACTCTTTATGCAGATTTTTGCAGATGTATTTGGTGTGCCTGCACACAGAAATGTTGTGAATGGATCTGCAAGTATGGGAGCTGCCATTTGTACAGCACTGGCACTAGGAGTATACAGCTCCAGACATGAGGCCATTACGAATATGGTGAAGCGTAGAGACACATTCATGCCGAACTTAAAAAATACAGAACTTTATCACAGAATGAACTCAGAGGTCTACTCACAGATTCCTTCTGTTACGGATGAACTTCTAAAAAAATCTCATAATATCTTCCATAACCCTAAACCTTAATAATAGGAGGCAACATATGAAAGATTCAACAAGAAAATGGATTACCATCGCAATTCTTGCTACTGCCGCTGGTATAATCTTTGAACTGCCCTATATGAGATACACTTTTTATGATCCTTTAAGAGAAGGATTGAACCTCTCACATGAACAGTTTGGTGAACTTATGAGTTTCTATGGCACCCTTGCATTTATATTCTATGTCCCAAGCGGATGGCTTGCAGACAGAGTATCTCATAAATGGCTGCTCGGATTCTCATTGATAGGTACAGGCCTTGGTGGGTTCTACCTGTCTACCTGGCCAAGCTTTACAGGAGCTAGAATACTCTTTGCGTTCTGGGGGATCACGACTATTTTCACTTTCTGGTCAGCACTTTTGAAAGCTACCAGCCTTCTTGGGGACAAGAGCGAACAGGGAAAACTGTTCTCATTGACAGAAGGTGGTAGAGGCATCATTACATCCTTAAGTGCTTTAATTGCAACAGCTATGATTGCGCAGATTGGCGCAACACCAGACAAGTTTGTTTATGTATTATATCTGTATTCAGGTATCTGTATTGTTACAGGTTTAGGGGCACTTTGGCTTGTACCTCATAACAAGGGAGTCAAGGGGCCTGAAGAAAAGAGTGCAAATATCATTAAGGACATGATAGACGTTGCAAAGCTCCCTATTACATGGCTTCTTGCAGTATGCATCTTTTCGATTTACACCGTTTATACAACTTCCAGCTATTTTACTCCTTATATGACTGAAGTATTTGGTGTATCCGCAGCAACCGCTGCTGTTGTCGCTACTTTCAAGAATCACCTCTTTAGACCATTATCCGGTATTGTTGGAACATTCCTAACAACAAAAACAGGATCTTCTATTCCAGCAATGAGATACAGTATTATCTTCTTGGCAGCGCTCATTGGGATCACTCTGGTGCTTCCAATCAATGCCTCATTTGTCCTGATCATCTCTGTGGTCATAGCACTGATTGGACTCATGACATTCGTACTTCGTGGGCTTTATTTTGCACCGGTTGGAGAAGTGGGAACACCAAAGAGATTTCTTGGAGCAGCCATGGGGCTAATTTCTACCATTGCTTTTGCTTCTGACATTTTTAACTTCAAGATTGTCGGCAGAATCCTTGATACGAATCCTGGAATTGGAGGCTATAAAATTGTGTTTATGTACATCCTTGGTCTTCTAGCAGTATCCTTGGTATCCCTGGTATTCCTCAAGAGGTTTGCGGCAAAAAGCGCAAAAAATCAGGACAAAGTAGAAGAAATCGGTTAAATGATCTGGCAGACAGCTGAAGATTTCAGCTGTCTGCCTACTACCATAAGGAGGGTTTTGACTATTGGAGAAAAAAAAGAAGGCAGCAAATAACTTGATGAAAGGGCTGCGAATATGGGTAATCATACCTGCATTAGCGCTTCTTGTAGCCACAGTTGTATTAAGCTTTATAAATTATGATGCATTTCTAGATGTGACGACAAAAGCAAAAAACTTTATGGTGATTGATATGGGCTGGGTTTTCAACATCATGGGGGTTGCCAGTATTTTAGCACTTATCCTAGTTTATTTTACACCGCTGAAAGATGTGAGACTTGGTGGACCGGACGCGAAGCCTCTTTTGAAGAAGTCCACTTGGTTTGCAATTACCCTTTGTACTACCATAGCCGCTGGAATCCTGTTCTGGGGAACTGCTGAACCTATTTATCACCTGGCATATCCACCTGCATCTCTTGGAATTAAGCCTATGTCACCTGAAGCGGCTAAATTTGCCATGGAAACTATGTATCTGCATTGGACCTTTGTGCCCTATGCATTGTATGCCCTCCCTACCATCGTATTCGGGTTTGCATATTACAATATGAGAAGACCATTTAGCGTAGGATCCGAAATTGCTCCTCTGATCGGGGAGGAAAAACAGCTGAAGGCGAACTCTATTATTGATGCCATAGTTCTATTTACCGTTGCCACAGGGATTTCTTCCTCATTTGGAACAGCTGTGCTAAATATGGGAGGAGGACTTAATGCGATTTTTGGGTTAAACAATGATAAAAACCTATGGGTTATCATTACTATTCTAGGAGCCATAGCATTTATTATTTCCTCTGGCACAGGTTTGATGAAGGGAATCAAGTATCTTTCGGACTTTAACGTCTATATTTATTATGTTATTATTGGCGCACTGCTTCTTGTTGGACCTACAAAGTACTTCATGGGACTTGGTACAGAAGCCTTTGGTGGTTTCTTAGACAACTTCTTCAGTAAAGCAATGTTCACAGGTACAGCGTATGGAGATGCGTGGGGATCCGATTGGACAATGTTCTACTGGTCCAACTGGATGGCTTGGGCGCCAGTTTCTGCAGTATTCCTTGCAAGAATCGCATATGGATATAAAATTAAAGAAATCATTATGATGAACCTGTTTATCCCAGGTATTTTCAGCGTAGTGTGGATGACCATTCTTTCAGGAACCAGCATTAACTTCCAAATGACTGGCCGCGTAGATATACTAAGTATCATGAATGAGCAGGGGGCGGGGGCTGCAGCTTATGCCATATTAAGGGAGTTTCCTCTGTCAGGCCTGTTCATTTTCATTTACGTTTTAGCGGTATTTATCTCTTTCATTACTGCTACAGATTCAACAACCAATGCTATGGCATCCATTTCCACATCAGGTATGGATGATGGAACAAAAGAAGCTCCACTTTCAATAAAGATAATGTGGGGTACAGTGATAACAGTTGTAACACTTGTGTTCCTCATAACATTGGGGATTGATGGTATTCGAATGATGTCCTATCTAGGAGGCTTTCCTGCACTCTTTATCGGAGCACTTAGTTTAGTTTCATTGGTTCTTATGATGAAAAAGCATTCAAAGATGGACAAAGTCAGTGAGAAGAGTGAGAATATGAAGTCTGATAATGATGAAACAGCTTAATGAACTATATTAAATATGATTGATAGACACCATAAAAAACAACCCTTCCAATGCGGGAGGGTTGTTTTTATGGTGTCTTTTTACATGAGAATGAAGCTTGAAGTGTTTTTATTTGTTTAGAGTATTGTTTAGTGTCTTCTTTGCTGAGAAGATTTGAGTGTCAATACAATGCTGCTATGGGATCCTAATAGCAGAAATTCAGTCTTCATACACTATGTGTCCAAATGCAATTTATACTGCTGATACTTATTGGTTACAGCTTTTGCTTTGCGATCTCTCTATAATCTTTTCTGTACTGAGAGGGTGAGATCCCGGCATATTTTTTAAAGACCCGGTTGAAATGCGTGACGTTGGAGAATCCTGTAAGATTAGAGATCTCGGTAATAGAAAGGTCTGTTTCCATGATCTTACGCTGGGCATTGGAGATTCTAGTGACGCTGATATACTGAACAATGGTGCGGTTTGTCATCCTTTTGAACTCCCGGCATAAGTAGTAATGGCTTACATAGAATTTCTTCGCCAACCCTTCTAAGGAGATATTTTCCGCATAGTTTTCATGAATGAAGTCCATGACTTCTCCAATGAGGTGTTTATTGCAGCTCTTTTCTTTATTATCCGCTTTCCTTAAAAAAGTGACCAGCATGGTATTTAGAAGGCTCTGCATGGACTCCTGCTTGAAGACGGGATTCTCATTTTCCTCTTCCAGCATCTGACGCAGAATCTCTTCCATGGTTCTTTGAAGAGAAGGGTCAGGCCTGTAGGTTCCTGTAGAGTTCTCCATGGCATCTCTCAACTCTTTTGAAGTGAGGGCATTGGGTCTGAAGTATAAAACGATGCGCTTAAACGGTACATTGAGATCACCATAAGAGTGGTGCATGACGTAGGGAGCTTTGAGGGCAAACATTCCAGGCTCAATACTAAAAATGTCACTTTCTATGATGATATTTCTTCCACCTTCCTCTAGAAAGTAAATTTCATAGAAGTCATGGAAGTGGGACTTTGTCATATTATCATTGACACCTTCTTTACGTTCACAGGCGATGAGTTGTCCTTCTGTCATTCTGATTCCAGCATAATCAATCAATATAAAACACACCTTTCTGGGGATGGAGAACTATATCTAATAGAGAATTATTACGTTTTCATTTTAACTCTAAGAGCAAGATATGTAAAGAAATGGAGGTTTCACTGCAATTTTTGTCTAGTTTGAATGTAATCGATGTAATACAATAAAGTCACTGTTAGAGAAATAACAAAAAAAGGAAGAAGGAAAAGAACATGATAAAGTTTGAAGGATCTTCTCAGTACAGTAAAGAGACCTTGTATCAGCTGTACAAAACAACAAATGAAATCTATGGTATGAAGAAAATCCTAAAAAAGCTTTTGCTGGGCTTTGCCTTGGCTTTGGCCGGTCTCTTCCTTGATCTGCCGATGATTCTTCAGGGAATCCTTCTGATGTCAGGCGCCTGGCTCATGGTAAGCAAAGACTTTCCAGCCAGAATGAAAGCAGAGGATGTGCTGGAGACAAGAGGGAATCATCTTCCAGAGCTCAAGACGAAATTCTATGACGGTCATCTTGAACTCAGCTCGGGTAAGAAAATGAAGCTTTCGTATCGTGATATTGAACATCTTTCTGAAGTAAACGGTCTCATGATGATTTTCTTCTCAAAAGACAGTGCCATCGTCATAGACAACGAAAGTCTCACTGGGGGAACAATGGAAGAGCTGAAAGACTTTTTAGAGGATAAAACGAATCTGACCTTTCGTCAAAGCAGATCTTTCCTCAGCATGAGCCTAAAAGACCTTATGGGGCTTATCCGTAAATCATAAGAGGGTTACCACAATGAAATGATAGCGCATCGCTCCGTCGATTCACTATAGATGTCAATTTTCAACATTTTAGGAGGAAAAACATGTTTAAAACAAAAAAACTAGTATCAGTTGTTCTAGCAGCTATGCTTGCGGTAGGACTTGCCGCGTGTGGTGAAAAGGCAGAATCTCCAACTGGAGAAAAAACCTTTGATCTGAAGCTTGGCCACAATCTTGCAGAAGACCACGCAGTGCATCTGGAGCTATCCGACTTTGCAGATAAAGTGAAGGAAAAATCCAATGGTACCATCAATATCCAGATTTTCCCCAATGGAACCCTGGGCAGTGAGACCGATATGATTTCACAGATTCAGAACAGCGCTTTGGATATGGCAAAGGTTTCAGCCTCCACACTTGGAAACTTCAGTACACAGTATAATGCATACTCTGTACCTTATGTCTTTGATAATCAGGAACATTTCTATAGTGTTATGGACGGTCAGATTACAGAAGACATCTTCGCAAGTACATCCGGGGATGGGTTTATTGGACTTACTTGGCTGGATTCCGGTTCAAGATCTTTCTACACCAAGGATAAAGCCATCAGAACACCAGCGGACCTGAAAGGTCTGAAGATCCGTACCATGGATTCCCAGGTTGCGATAGATATGATGAATGCACTTGGCGGCTCTGCAACGGTCATGGGGTACAGCGACATTTACACCGGTCTTCAGCAAGGGGTCATCGATGGAGCAGAAAATAACGTAACAGCTCTGAGAGACCACGGTGAAGTGGCAAAATTCTATTCCTTCGATGAACATTCCAGAATTCCAGACGTTGTCGTTCTTTCTCAGAAAATCTGGAATGAAATGACAGAAGAACAGCAGAATGTACTGAAAACTGCAGCAAAAGAAGCCAGCGAAAGCTATAAGACAAGATGGAAGAATTTTGAAGATGAAGTACTTGAAAAAGCTACCAATGAATTTGGTGTAGAGCTTGTTAGAGACGTGGACATCAAGGCATTCCAGGATGCAGTGCAGCCACTATATGAAAAACTCAAGACCGAAAGCCCTGAAGTCTATGAAGTAGTTCAGAAAATTAGAGATGCTGCTAAATAGGAAATGAGATCAGGAAGGCAGCGCTCCCAAAAAGAGCAGAGCCTTCCTTTTTCATGAAAATGAAGAAGAGAATAAAGAAAATAGTCCAAAGAATAAATGGAGGAAAATATGAAAAACATTGATAAAACCATTGATAATATCATGAAAGCTGTCATGGCGCTCGCCATGCTCTCCTTAGTAGTGGGCGGATTCTGGCAGATTTTTTCCAGATGGATTCTAAAAGATCCATCCACCTTCACCGAAGAATTCATGAGATATATGCTCATCTGGTCCAGTATGATTGGTTCTGCCTACTGCTTCTACAGCGATAAGCACCTGGCTCTGGATCTGTTTAAAAAGAAAGCCACCGGAAAGAAAGAAAAAGTGCTGAATATATTCATCGAAGCAATGATTCTATTTTTTATCATCTACGTATTCATCTACGGAGGTGCAAGACAGGCATTCAACAGCACCAATACCTCACCGGTAATGCACATTCCTTTTAAAGTGCTTTATATGATTCTCCCGATTTCTGGTATTTTTATCGTCCTTGCCAGATTTCTCAAATATTATCAGAATTATACAATCATGAGAGACGTAAGAAAGGAGAAAAACTGATGGTAGTACAAGCAACCCTCATTCTGTTCACTATTTTCTTTGTGATGCTCTTCTCTGGAGTACCGATATCTGTGGGCATCGGCATCGCATCCATTGTCACTGCATTTTTCAGTTTTGACCCTTCTGTATTTGCCATCACCGCAGCACAGAGAGTATTTTCAGGTATTGACTCCTTTGCTTTACTGGCACTGCCGTTTTTCACATTGGCAGGTAATGTCATGAATAAAGGTGGTATTGCCCAGAGGCTTGTTAGACTTGCAAGACTTGTTGTGGGCTGGATTCCAGGGTACCTCGCCGCAACCAACGTTCTGGCCAACATGTTCTTTGGGGCCATTTCAGGCTCTTCTGTGGCAGCAACCTCAGCCATGGGAAGCATCATGAGTCCACTGGAGCTGGAAGAAGGGTATGATCCTAATTACTCTGCAGCTGTAAACATATGCTCTGCACCTACAGGAATCATCATTCCTCCAAGTGGCCCGCTGATTCTTTATTCCATCACTGCAGGAGGCGTTTCTATCGCAGCGCTGTTTATGGGCGGATATCTTCCAGGGATTCTTCTTGGACTTTGTGTACTTGTTGTAGCCATTATTATGGCAGCAAAAAAAGGCTATCGAAAATCTACGGTCAAAGATACAGCTTCACCTTTAAAAATCGTCATTGATGCCATCCCATCCCTTTTTGCTGTCATTATTGTCATGGCGGGAATCTTGGCAGGCTGGTTCACACCAACAGAAGCAGGTGTTGTGGCTGTTCTTTATTGCGGTCTACTGGGCTTCCTCTACAAAGAACTAAACCTCAAGAATCTTTATGAAATTCTAGCAGATACGATGATCAGCTCCGCTACCATTCTCTTTTTAATAGCAGCATCCACCATCATGTCTTACGTGATGTCCTATTCAGGAATTCCTGCTGCCATCAGCAAAATGATCATGGGAGCCTCCAGCAACAAGTATGTACTGTTGTTCATCATGAATATATTCCTGCTTGTCATGGGTATGTTCCTGGATCTTACACCAGCCGTACTCATCTTCACACCGATTTTCCTGCCTATTGTCACAAGTATCGGTATGAGCCCTGTACATTTTGGTATCATGTTCATTCTGAACCTAGGCATAGGTTCCGTCACACCACCTGTTGGTTCCTGCCTCTTTGTGGGATGCAGTGTGGGTAAAGTATCCATTGAGGGAGTCACCAAATACATCATCCCACTTTTCATCGCCATGGTGGTTGCGTTAATGCTCGTAACTTACATACCGGCGCTGTCTTTATGGATTCCGTCACTCTTTGGTCTGGTACCAGGGTTCTAGGAACATAATTGCTCTTATGAGCATCAACATTCATGTGCAAGGAGAACAATATGAAGATCACAAAAGAATTTAGAAGTATCAGAACGGATCAAGGCGTATCCGTCATTAAGACCAACTGCTCCAGCATCGCTGTTATGTTTTTGACCGATGAGATTGTTCGAGTAAGGACATCTTTTGAAGAAGAGATGGATGAGGCATCCTATGTGCTTTCTCTTACTGCCTGGGAGGACCGGGCAGATGGCTTTCTTGGAGAAGACAGAAAAAGAGTGGAGCCAGTTCAGCCAGAAATCAGAGAGACAGAGGAGAAAATTCTCTTTAAAACAGAGAAGCTTACGCTGGAACTTCTGAAAGCTCCCTTTGGATTCAGACTCTATGATGAGGAGAATACTCTCCTTTATAGTGATCTGGAAGGTACGCCCTATATCAAAGACAGCAACAGCAGAGTGAACCACTACAGCAAGATGCTGTCAGAAGAAGAATGTTATTATGGATTCGGGGAGAAAGGCGGAGAGCTCAACAAGAACAAGGCTTTTCTAAGGCTAAGAGCCACAGATGCCATGGGGTATGATGCCCAGAAAATGGATACGCTCTACAAGCATATTCCTTTCTATATCCGTCTGAACCGCAAAACCCAAAAAGCGGTGGGGCTTTTCTATCATAACTTTTATGAGTCCGTGTTCAACATGGGATGTGAAAAAAGCAATTACTGGAACCGGTACACATACTGGCAGGCTGATGGGGGAGACATTGATCTGTTCTTCATAGGCGGAAACACCATGAAAAACATCGTGGACAACTACACTTACCTCACCGGCAGACCCATGCTGCTTCCTAAAAGAGCATTGGGATATCAGGGATCTTCCATGTACTATCCAGAACTGGAGAAGGACTGTGATGATGCCATCTTAAACTTTATTGACACCATAAAGGAAGAAGGATTCCCCATAGATGGGTTCCATCTCTCCTCTGGATACACCAACACCAATGGAAAGAGATATGTGTTCACCTGGAATCAGGACCGGTTTAAAGATCCCAAAGCGTATTTTGAAGCCATGAATGAGAAGGGTGCGCAAAATGTGCCAAACATCAAGCCTGGCATTCTATTGTCACATCCATGGTTTGAAGAGTTTTCAAAGAAAGAAGTTTTTGTCAGAAGCGAAGATGGCAAAGACCTTGCCACCGGCATGTGGTGGGGCGGAGAAGGTGCTTTCTGGGACTTTACAAAAGAAGCAGCCAGAAGAACCTGGAAGAACTATATGATCGAAAGCCTTATTTCCAAAGGTACCAGCTCCATCTGGAATGACAACTGTGAGTACGACAGTATTCTTGATAAAGACTCTTTATGTGATTATGAGGGAGAGGGCGGCACCATCGGTCAGCTGAAGCCTCTAATGAGCACCATCATGTGCAAGATTGCAGGAGATGCAGTGAGGGAACACGATGCGGAGAAAAGACCCTATGTGGTCTGCCGAAGTGGAAGCGCCGGAATTCAGAAATACGCTCAGACCTGGTGTGGGGACAACTATACCAGTTGGGCATCGTTAAAGTACAACATTCCTATCATCACGGGTATGGGCCTTTCGGGTCAGCCCAATGAAGGTGCAGATATCGGAGGTTTTGCAGGTCCTGCTCCAGAAGAGGAACTGTTTGTGAGATGGGTCCAAAATGGTATTTTCCAGCCCAGATTCTCTATACATTCCGCAAGCAATGATAATACAGTAACTGAGCCCTGGATGTACGAAGGTTCGAAAGATCTGAGTAGAGAGGCCATGCTTCTCCGATACAAATTCATTCCATATCTGTATTCTTTGGAATATGAGGCCTCTGTCAACGGAGCTCCCATCATGAGACCTCTTGTGTATGAGTTCCAGGAAGATGCTGCAGTATACGACGAGAGTTTTGAATTTATGTTCGGCAGAGATCTATTGGTGGCCAACGTCCTGGAGAAGGGAGCCACCACGAAAAAGGTCTATCTGCCACAAGGAAGCAAGTGGTATGACTGGAACGACAACTATACCTGCTACGAGGGAGGGCAAACCATAGAAGTGCCTGCGCCTCTTCAGACCATTCCGATGTTTATCCGTGAAGGCGCTATGATTCCCATGGCTCAGAATGAAATTCTCAGCATGGAAAAGGACAAGGTCACAAAGATGAAATGGATTCTTGCACCTGGTAAGGATTCCGAGTTCACTTTATACGATGACGACGGTGTGACCAATAACTATCAGAAGGGAAGCTTCAGAAAAACAAAGGTCACCATGACTGGAGAAGACGTGGTGAAGGTGAGCTTTCTAACAGAAGGCAGCTATGAAGATCCTGTGGATGAACTCTTTGTGGAAATGATTAAAAAAAGCAGAAGTCCTTTCTGGGTAGCCCTTGGCGATGAGAAAATCACACATTACTTCTCACGAAGAAAGTTTGAAGAAGCCGAGGAAGGCTGGTATTACAGCCAAACAAAACGAGCGGTACTGATAAAATACAAGAATCCTGGAAAAGACATCACACTGACAGTTTCCTTTGAGGATTTTGATCTCATCGGGATGTAATTAAAGGAGAAAACCATGCTCATTAAAAAATATGTATCAATGGAAAAGACGGACAATGGATATCTGATTCACGCAGATACTGCAGATGTCATGATTGTGTTCATGACAGAGCATATCGTCAGAATCCGGACCAGTTTTGACAAAACATTCAGAGAGTCTTCCTATGCCTTGGTCACCACGGCATGGGAGGATGATTTGGATGAACTTCTTTCCGAGGAACGGAAGAGGATTGAGCCCGCTTTGGTAGAGGTGGAAGAAACAGACAAGAAAATCACTTTCACCACCAAAGAAATGGTGCTCACCTTAAGAAAGGATCCATTCAGCTTCGTGCTGAAGGATCTTCAGGGAAATCTGATTTATAAGGATCTCAAAGAGAGAGCTTATGAGAAGGACCACTTGGGCAGACTCTTCCATTATACTTGTATGGATCCACAGAAAGATCATTTCTATGGCTTCGGTGAAAAAACAGGTCATCTGGATAAAAAGGGAAGACGCATGAGAATGTCCCCTAAAGATGCCATAGGACACGATCCGGAAATTGGAGAGCCTCTTTATAAGCACATTCCTTTCTATATGAGAACGGATGAAAATACAGGGAAGACCGTAGGATTTTTCTACAATAATGCTCACGACAGTGTTTTTGACATGGGAAATGAAATCAGTGGCTATTGGGAACGTTATGCCTACTATCAAGTGGATGGAGGAGACTTGGATCTCTTCCTGATTTACGGACCGGATGCTAAAAGAGTAGTGGATGGGTATACCTATCTTACAGGAAGGCCAGCTTTACCAACAAAACAGTCCTTGGGATACACGGCTTCCACCATGTATTATGCGGAGCTGGATGAGAACTGTGATGAAGAGATCTATCAGGTGATACAGAAGCATTTTGATGAAAAAATCTACATTGATAACTTCTGGCTCGCTTCTGGCTACTCTGCGGGGGAAGAAGACAAGCTCCGGTATATCTTCAATTGGAACCGTAAGAGATTCCCGGATCCGGAAGGGTTCTTCCAAAAAATGGAGGAAATGGGCATCAATGTGATCCCCAATATGAAACCAGGCATACTGCCAAAGCATCCATATATGGATACTTTTGTGAAAAATGATGTGTTTGTGAAAACGCCAGATGGGAAAAAGGACTATGAAGGACGATGGTGGGGTGGCCAAGGGAAGTTTGTGGATTTCACCAGCGAGTCCGGAAGAAATACATGGAAAGAGCTGCTGAAAAAGACGCTGCTGGCCAAAGGATCCAAAACCGTGTGGAATGACAACTGCGAGTATGATGGCATCGAGGATCGGAAAGCGATTTGTGACAACAACGGCAAAGGCGGAACTATGGAAGACTTAAAAATCATCCATTCCAATATGATGGCCTATGTGGGAAAAGAAGCACTGAATGAAATGTATCCTACTGAGCGTCCCTATATCATAAATAGAGCTGGCTACGCTGGAATACAGCGGTATGCTCAGGTGTGGGGGGGAGACAATCTCACAGACTGGCGTACAGTGAAGTTCAATATTGCCACCATTCTTGGCATGGGCCTTTCCGGGGTACCCAATATGGGATGTGACATTGGAGGTTTTGCAGGACCTGCTCCGGAAGGAGAGCTTCTCCTCAGATGGATACAAAGTGGCGTTTTCCAGCCCAGATTCTGTATGAACTCTGCAAACTCTGACAATACAGTGACACAGCCCTGGATGTACGAAGAGCATCTTGAGCATATCAGGGAGGCCTTTGCACTTCGGTACAGGATGATGCCCTATCTGTATTCTCTCATGAGACAAGCCCATGAGACCGGTGTTCCAGCCATGAGACCTCTATTTTTGGAGTTTCCGGATGATACACTTTGCTATGGTGATAAGCATCTGACCTTCATGTTTGGCCCATCTGTCCTGGTGGCCAATGTGGTGGAAAAAGATGCAAAGACCAGAACGCTCTACTTACCTAAAGGAAGTCTCTGGTATGATATGAACGATAAGTACAAGTGCTATGAAGGAGGCCAGAGCATCACCATCCCTGTGGATTTTGGAACCATTCCCATGTTTTTACGAGGGGATGCCGTCTTCATGACCACGGAGGATGTCCATCAGGCATCTACAGATGTGATGAAGAGTCTGGATTTTATCATCAGTGCGGAAAAGGGGACCAGCTTCCTCTATTATGATGATGACGGACACTCAAAGGATTATGAATCTGGCGTCTACAAACGAACATGGATATCAGTAACACCTGGTGAAAAAATCACCATCTCCTTTGACAGTGAGGGTACCTATGAAGATCCGGTGGAGAAAATGACATTGAGAGTCATGAGTAAAGACAAGGGTGCTTTATATGTCAGTGTGGACGGTGAGCAGCTGCCAAGATTCCTTGTGAAGGATAATCTCGATGAAGCTAACAAAGGATGGTATTATGACCTCAGTACGAGGATGGTCCTCATTAAGACAGAAAGACCTCATAAAGAGAAGTTTGATATCATTATCAGCCGGGAGAAATTTGATCTCATCGGTATGGAGCAGGAAGAGGAGTTTTAGAAGATTCTTTGAAGATGCAACGTAATAAACGGCCATAAAATGATGAGGAATCACGAAGATTTATAAAAAGCTATTTACTAAAAAAAGTTAAAATAGAAAGAACCGCAGCAGATGAGAGGTCCCCCCTCGTACCTGCTGCGGTTCTGTTTTTATTCGCATTTTAAAATCTTTCTTTTCGTCACTTCGTGGAGGATGAATTAGTATCTTTAAAACGTTTAAGGAAAAAGATTTGGTCTGCGTTTTTAGGCTGGTGGATCATCTGGTGTGAAATATATCGGTTTGAAAAAAGTATTCTGTTTGATTCTGAAAAGAGAAGCTGATTCTCATGGTAGGATGGTTAATCATTTAAGCAACGAGTAGTTTGCTAGTCTAGATTCTTTATATATGCAGTACCTCTTCCTGACCCTACTTTTATGATGTATCCATCTTTCAATAAATCAGAGAGTGCTTTTTCAATGGTTGTAACACTGATATCGGGATAAGTGTCAGCGATTTCTCTCTTAGATAGTTTTCCCACCTTTTTATCGAATAGATCTTTTACTCTTTCTGATTTCCCCATTTTATCTATAGCTACAGTTTCGACCCTATCAGAGAAGTCTTTATACGCTTTCAATAAAATACTTAGGTAGTATGTTACAAAAGGCAGATAACTGTTTTTGTTTTCGTGCCAGCCTATAGAGCTTTCATGAAGGGTTTTATAATAACTCTCCTTCGTGCTTTCAATGAGCATTTCTACACTGATATACTTTCCAACAATATAGCCTTGCTGGTAAAGCAGTAAAAGTGTTAAGAGTCTGCTCATTCTACCATTACCATCATTAAACGGATGTATGCTCAGAAAATCCAATACAAACTTTGAAATTAGAATTAACGGGTCAATTCTCCCCTCATTTATTGCCTCATGATAAGCAGTACATAACTTCTCTACTGCTTCGGGCGTTTCAAAGGCGGATAAGGGTTTAAAGCGTATTCGATGAATTCCTCTTTCGTCCACTTCTTCAATAACATTGTCCTGATTCTTATATCGGCCCCCATAGGTGGAGGGGTGAAAACTATATAGGTCTCTGTGCAATTCTAAGATTACACTTGACCTTAAGAGAATGTAATTATAATTTTCATGGATTGTTTGTAGCACTTCCCTGTATCCTGCAATCTCCTCTTCATCTCGATTCAGAGGTTCTGCCTTTTTGGAAACCAGTTCTTCAAGCCTCGAATCAGAAGTGAATATTCCTTCAATTCGATTAGATGCCCCGGTACTTTGAATCTTTGCTACCTCCAGCATGGCTTTGAGTATATCTGGTTTAGCCCTCATGAAAAGTTCTTGTTTTCCTTTATACTCATGAATCTGAGATACTAGATTCATGATTTCAGGAACCAGTAATTCACTGTTTATACTTTTGTAATTAAACTCCTTCACTTCTTCACCTGCCTATTTTTGTTTCTATATGCATAATTTTATCATCATTATATGCAGATAACAAATAAAATATGCAGATAAATCTCTTCGAAACTCGCAACGCCTATAGAATCGTTCTGATCATCTTGATTGCGGTTTCGTAATCAAAAGACACTAAAGAATAAAGTGTTTTGTTTTCCTGCCTTAGAATAGGAAAACCATTTGATTCTACTTATAACTAGGAAACAATGAATTATGATACTGGAAGAGTCTCAATGATCCCTAATCGCTACGGGAATATATAGATGCGGTAGAGCTTATGAATGAAGAAAAGTAAATACATGACACCGCCTGATGCAGCGGAAGAGGATCGTAAACCTCACTCCGCTGCATTTATTTGACTTTTATGCCATCAGCTCAGAAGAACACTTTCTTAATAGAAACGAAGCCTTAATTTGAACACCAAAATATTATTGAGATTCCCTTAAGGAAAAAATCCTCCTGCCGATACTAAGAAAAGACAGGATGATGGAGACAAAAGACGAAATAATGAAAAAGAGGGGAAAGAAATGGGATTTTACAACAAAAGAAAAAGCATCCGCACCAAAATGCTTCTGGTATTCTTGCCAATTCTACTGGTCGCTACAGGTGCCATCGCAGCAGTTTCAGTAACAGATGCAAAGAGCGCGCTGGAAAAGCAAATCGAGGAGCGTGTCGGAAAAGAACTCACGGCCATCTATGAATCCATCGAGCATGAGTTCACCGCCCATGAGAAAGTGGCAGAAGCCGTGGCATCGGTCTATCGTGCGAAAGGAAATACGCTGGAGAAAAGTGACTACAAGGTGATGCTGGAAGAGCTGGTCACCATGAACCAGAACACCCTAGGCAGTGGACTATGGCTGGAACCCAATAAATTCAGTCCTGAGGACTATTACTTCGGGCCCTATGTCTATCGGGATGGGGACAGCATATTGTATACGGAAGACTATGAAACAGAAGAATACGACTATCCCAGCACCGACTGGTATCTGGCAGGTAAGGCCATCAAAGAAGACAGTGTATGGACCAGTCCATACTTTGACGAAACCACAGGCATCACCATGATTACCACATCGCTGCCAATAATTTCATCAGGCGGATTTCAAGGTGTTGTCACAGCGGACTATGATCTTTCCACCATTCAGGGAAGAATCGGAGAAGTTCAGCTGGGCGAGACTGGATATGCTTTTCTTCTGGACCAGGAAGGGCTCTACATCGCCCATGAGGATGAAGAGAAGGTTATGAAGGTCAACATCACTGAAGAGGAAGAGATGAAAGGCCTTGCGGTGAAGATCAGCGAAGCGCCCTATGGGAAAGCACCTGTAACACTGAATGGAAAAGACTTTGATGCTTATTATCTCACCTTAGCCAGCACCGGGTGGAAGCTGGTGGTCATGGCACCCATCGATGAGCTCTACAGTGCAGTGGATGCCATGGTCCTGAAAGGAGCAATAGTAGCCTTTGCAGTTCTTCTTCTGGGCTCTCTTCTCATCAGCCTTTACAGTGCGTCCCTTACCAAAGGAATCAAAGGCTTTGTACATAATCTTTCTTTCCTTGCAGAAGGAGACTTCACAAAGCCTGTGGAAGTGAAAACTAAGGACGAGCTGGGCCAGATGGGAGAATCCTACAACCAAGTGCTGAAGGATTTAAGAACCATGGTGGAGCAGGTTTCTGGCAATGCGGAAGAAATGGCAGAGCTTACAGAACTTCTTGCAAGAACCTCCGGAGAAGCTTCCCATGTGTCCGATGAAGTGGCCAAGACCATCGAGGAGATCGCAAAGGGAGCCAGCGATCAGGCACTGGACACGGAAGTCACCGCAGAAAAAGTCTATGATATGGGTAAACTTATGGAGGAAGATGAGAAAGAACTGAGAAACCTCAATACGGCTGCCATGGCCATAGAAAAAGAGAAGGTGGAGGGGTTTGAAACCCTGAAGAAACTGGTGGAGAAAACTGAGGAAAGCAGTAGAGCCACAGAGGAGATTCATCAGTCTATCCTAAAGAACAATCTCAGCGCTGAAAAGATCGACAAAGCCAGCTCCATGATCCAGAACATCTCAGACCAGACCAATCTTCTGGCACTGAATGCTGCCATAGAAGCTGCCAGAGCAGGAGAAGCTGGAAGAGGGTTCTCCGTCGTTGCAGAGGAGATCCGAAAGCTCGCGGAGCAGTCTGGAACTTTCAGCAGCGATATCAAAAACGATATTAAAGAACTAAAAGAAAACTCTATTACAGCTGTAAAGGTCATGGAAAAGGTAGTAGAGATCATCAGCGATCAGGAGAGCAGTGTCCACACCACTGAAGAGAAGTTTGAATCCATAGCAAGTTCCATCGACGATATCAGGAAGGTGCTAAGGCTTCTCAATGGCTCCTCCCTTAAGATGAATGAGAACAAGGAAAAGATCATTGAGCTGACTCAGAACCTCTCTGCCATTTCCGAGGAGAATGCAGCTGGAACCGAAGAGGCCTCTGCAGCCATAGAAGAGCAGGCCGCTACCATCAATGAGATTGCGGCCAGTGGAGAAAAGCTGCAGCTGATCTCAAACCGTCTGAAAGAACTCATTGAGAAGTTCAAAATATAAGATAGCATCAGAAAGGGTTCTTCCAACTTTGGAAGGATCCTTTTTCATTGATGAAAAGGAAGGTCATACATCAGGAAGCTAATAGAGGAAGGTTTTAAGAGGAGCAGTGTTTTCAATGGGGGGTTATAAGTGAGTGGATATAAGTATAAATATTTATTGACAGAGTATTCAGAATAAAGTTAATGTAGTACTAAGACTTTGAAAAGAAGAAGGTGAAGGTAAATGAAAGCAATTGTTCAGAAAAGATATGGAGACTACAAAGTGCTTACCATTGAAGAGGTAAATAAGCCCAAACCCGGAAAAGGAGAGGTGCTCGTAAAAGTACAGGGCGTATCTCTCAATGCTCCGGATTGGAGGCTTCTAGAAGGAAAGCCCTTTATCATAAGGTTCAGCTCAGGACTGTTCAAACCCAAAAATCCCGTGAAAGGCGGAGATTTCTCTGGCACCGTAGTGGAAACGGGGGAAGGAGTGCTGAATCTGAAAGTGGGAGATGAAGTATATGGGGACCTTGCTGACAGCGGTTTTGGTGCATTTTCAGAGTTTGTTTCCGCTAAAGAATCCATTCTTTCGAAAAAGCCGCATAACTTGAGTTTTCTGGAATCCTCAGCCCTGCCTCTGGCCTCGGTCACAGCCCTTCAAGGAGTTAGAGATGCAGGCAGACTGAAAGCGGGAGAAAAGGTGCTGATTTTAGGCGCCTCCGGTGGCGTTGGCACCTATGCTGTGCAGCTTTCCAAATACTTTGGAGGAGAGATCACGGCTGTGACCTCAAAGAAGAACTTTTCCCAGGCGAAAGCACTGGGGGCTTCGGAAGTGCTGGATTATAAGACCATGGATTACGAGAAGCTCAGAGGCTCCTTTGATCTCATTCTTGGCGTGAATGGGCACTATCCGGTGAAACTCGTGAAAGATCTTCTAAAACCTCATGGGCGGTTTGTCCTCATTGGCAGCAGCTCCACAAAAGAGCTCTTAAGAATGTCCATCTTTGGTTCACTGCTCTCTAAAAAAGATGGGAAGAGCTTTCAAGTGCTCATGGCAAAGCCCAGTGGAAAAGATCTGGCCTTCATCGCTAAGCTTGCAGAAGAAGGATCTGTAAAACCTGTGATTTTCAAAGAAATACCATTTGAACAGATACCAGAGGGCATAAAAGAGCTTTCCGAAGGACATGTGCCAGGAAAGATTGTCTCAAAACCACCGCGATAGAAAACTGAAATAAAAACCATAGGAAAAGAATTTCAAACCCGATGATATCCGGAAGAGAAGTTCTTTTCTTTATTTATGAACATCTCTCATTTAGCCTGAAACATGATGGATGTGATAGAGAAAAGAATGAAAAGTAATTATAGAATTATCATCCGTTCTATTATAGAATAATAGTATAAGTGTATTCTGGAGGATAAGGTATGGAAATACTGATACTAGGAATTATTCTATTTATACTATTTCTAGAACCCAAACGGCGTGAGTATAGGACATCAGGATATAAGGAAGCCAGCGGAAAAACCATGATGGAAGTTTTTCGGGATAAAGGACTCTATGGAGAATACCAGACCTTTTTGACCCTGGAGAAACTGGATGGATATCACAAGCTTCTCACCAATGTGTATATTCCAAAAGAAGATGGAACCACCACGGAGATCGATCTCATCATGATCGCAGAAACTGGAGTCTACGTCTTTGAATCTAAAAACTACAGTGGATGGATCTTTGGAAACAATAGGCAAAAAGAGTGGGTTCAAACCTTGCCCGGAGGAAAAAAGTATTCCTTTTATAATCCCGTATGGCAAAATGACGGTCACATCAAAGCATTGGAAAGCGTTGTGAAGATGAACCATCCGAAGCTTTTCAAATCCTATATTATCTTCAGTGAACGGTGCGAGCTGAAGAATGTGGAAGTTTATAAAGAAGAAGTGGAAGTCATAAAACGAAACCAGTTGAGGGAGTTTCTGGAGAAAGACTTAAGAAGAAGAGAGGAGATCATGACCACTTGGACGGTGGATGGACTCTATTATCACCTTTCCCAGTATGCGCTTCAGAAAGATGATGTGAAGGTAAAGCACATTGAGGGTCTTCGCAGCCGAAAAGAGAATCCGTAAAAGAAAAGAAGACTTCAGAACATAAGCTGAAAAAGCTCACGTTCTGAAGTCTTTTGCTATTTCTTATTTTGCGTTTTTCTCAAAGTTCCAGGAGTCTCTCACCATATCTTCAATGGTGAAGGTGGTCTTCCACTGAAGTTCTTTCTCCGCTTTCTCTGCGTCTGCGTAGCAGGTGGCGATGTCCCCAGGACGTCTTCCCACGATGGCATAAGGCACTTCTACCTGATTTTCCTTGATGAAGGCCTGGACCAGTTCCAGCACGGAGGTGCCTTTTCCGGTGCCAAGATTGTAGATATGCACGCCTTCTGTGAGATGCTCAATGGCCTTCACATGACCATTGGCGAGATCCACCACATGGATGTAGTCTCTTACACCTGTTCCATCCACGGTGTCGTAATCATCACCGAAGATGCTGAGATTCTCAAGTTTTCCATTGGCCACTCTTGTGACAAAAGGCATCAGGTTGTTTGGAATACCATTGGGGTCTTCTCCGATGAGGCCGCTTTCGTGGGCGCCTACAGGATTGAAGTATCTGAGAAGCGTTACAGCAAATCTGTCATTGGCTGCAGCGGCATCAGTGAGGATGCGCTCACTCATGGCTTTGGTTTCTCCATAGGGATTGGTGGTTTTCATGAGGGGCATATCCTCTTTCAGTGGAGATGGCTGATCTCCATATACGGTGGCGGAAGAGCTGAACACAAACTTAGGGATGTCAAACTCTATGGCAAGTTTTGCCAGCACCATGGTGGAAACCAGATTGTTGTAGTAATAAGCAAGAGGCTTTGCCACCGATTCACCTACGGCTTTCAGGCCTGCAAAATGGATGATACCGTCAAACTTATGTGCCTGGAAAATATCCCGGACCTTGGCTTCGTCCGTTACATCCGCCTCATAGAAAGGAATGGAGACTCCCGTAATGGTTTCGATGTGGGACAGTACTTCAATTTTACTGTTCACCAGATTGTCTGCTATGACCACCTGATGACCGGATTTAATCAGTTCTATGCAGGTATGGCTTCCTATGTAGCCAGTACCTCCCGTCACAAATATATTCACGTGTTGTCCTCCTCATGCATTTTATTCATTTCTTCCTCATTATACGCCATAATGGATGAAAGTTTCCATGGTATCTTCTAATTTGTGTCATTTTGTCTATGGAAAACATAGATGAGTATAGGGGAAATACACGGATGAAGAATGAAAATGTTAGGAAGGAAGAGGGGGGATAGAAGAGTCTTTGGTAGATTCAGAAAAAAATTGAACTAAATTGTAAAAACTAACAGAAATTCTTAATAATTATAGAATTATCAAGGTGTTAATGCTATAATTCAGGGTGTAACATCAGAATCATATACCTTGTATGAATAGATGAGTTTTTAGATGGTGTATGTATTATTAAGATTGTGATGAGATATGTTTTTGTAAAGTGAGGGGGATCCGATGTTAAGTAAGAATACACGAAATTTACTGGTGAAGACAGGCGTGGTACTGACGCTTGGTTTAAGTAGTGTCATAAATCCAGCCATCAGCACACCGGTTACAGTGGAAGCATCCACACTGGTTAATCAGACTCAGGGAGTGCTTACGGTAAAAGCACAGTCTTTATGGTCTTATTCCAGAGCAGACTGGAATGCAAGAACCAAGGTATTTTCACAGGGCACCAAACTGAATGTGGTGGCCAAGTATCTGGTCAGCGGCAGAGAGATGTACAAACTGTCCAACGGTCTTTATATTTCAGCCAATACCCAGTATGTTTCTTTTACTGCCAGCGGTGGAACCACAGTGGTGACTCCAGAAGCGCCAAGACCTACATCCCCTGCAGGAACACAGACAGCTAAGACAACAGCGAACTTAAATATGAGAACGGGTGCCTCTACAAGCAAGAGCATCATTCTGACCATCCCTAGAGGTGGACAGGTCACAGTGCTTTCTTCCAGCAATGGATGGTCACAGGTGACTTATAATGGAAAAACTGGTTATGTTTCAAGTCGCTATTTGGGATCTTACAGCAATGTAACCTCAAATCCAGCACCACCTACAACGCCAGCACCACCTACAACGCCAGCGCCATCAACGCCGACTGCACCTTCCACCAGTCAGACTACAACCACAGCGAACCTTAATATGAGAACTGGTGCCTCTACAAGTAACAGAGTGATATTAACCATTCCTAAAGGAAAGGCAGTGACTGTGAACAGCACATCTGGAGGCTGGTGCAACGTGACCTACAGCGGCAAGACAGGCTGGGTGTCGAAAGCTTACTTAAAAACTGTAACAGTAACAGCACCAACCACACCGTCTCCAACACCAACGCCAACACCGACGCCGGAAGCTCCGGCTGGTGTTGGAACTGCCAGCACCACAGCGAACCTCAATCTTCGCTCCAGTGCATCCACAAGCAGCAGCATCCTGCTCACCATTCCAAAGGGAAAGACCGTGACGGTGCTGAAGGTTTCTGGTGGATGGACCAATGTGACTTATAGTGGAAAAACCGGTTGGGTGTCCAACGCCTACCTGACAAAGGTTGTGGCGAATCCTACACCTACACCTACACCTACACCTACACCTACACCAACTCCGGAACCAACGCCTACACCAACACCAGAACCACCAGTGGCAGAAAAGAAGCCTCAAGTGCTTCTTTTGGAAGATCTCAAGTCCAGCTATAACAATGTGGACGTTACCGTGAGCGGTAGAGCTCTGTCTTATGATGGCATAGTTTCTGTCACTGTAAAAGTGGATGGAAAAGATATGACTGTGAAACGCGTGGCAAGACCGGATCTTAATACTTTATACAGCGATGGGTATAACCTGGAGAATACTGGGTTTACCTTTACAATACCAAAGGCATCCTTAGCTCCTGGACTACACAAGATCGAAGTGGAGAGTAAAGGAAAAGATGGTACAGTGAAAAAGAGCTCACTAAGCTTTACCATGATCAAGCCATCTCCAGTGGTCACCATCGGAGGTCTTTCAGATGGCGGTGCGGTACCATCGGGAACAGCAGTTGTAACAGGATCCACCTCTTATGTAGATGGTGTTTCATCCGTAAGATACTACATCAATGGCGTTCAGAAGGGTACGCTTCCAGCTGGAAACTTCTCCTTTAACGTCAGTGCAGGAGATTTCAAGGCTGGGATGAATACAGTGGCAATTGAAATCACCGGAAATGACGGCACTGTATACAGAAGCGGAATTGTTCTGAAGGGTGCAGGTACGGAGAACTTTGTATCTGAGCAGCAGTCCAAGACCAGGGATGAGTATGCAGCCCTTGAATACAACAATAGCATCACGTCCTCCAAAGACTTCAGAACCATTGAATCCTATATTGATCCTGTAAACTACATCTACAGCGATGCGGATAAGTATATGTTCCTTCAGCTGAACTATACCAAAGGACAGATGTCTATTACGGCGGAAGACCTGAATCTGATTCTCAAAGGAAAAGGTGTCCTGGAAGGAATGGGGCAAGCGTTCCTTGATGGGGCAGACCTTTATGGGGTGAATCCTTTCTACCTGATTACCCACGCCATCCATGAGACTGGACACGGTACCTCTGTTTTGGCGAAAGGACAAATGGTGAAAGATACCTACACTAAATTCGGTGATAATTCTACCATCATTGTGGACGGTTTGCCTGAGGAACAACGAAAAAATGTCTATAATGTCTTTGGAATAGGTGCCTGGGATGTGAATCCAAACTTCTGGGGGGCCCAGAGAGCATATAAAGAAGGGTGGTTCACCGTCGAGGACGCCATCAAGGGTGGAGCCAAGTGGATCAGTGAGAATTACATCAACCGTTCCACCAAGCAGAATACTCTATATAAGATGAGATTCAACATGGCAGAGAACATGAGCCATCAGTATGCCACGGATCTCGGATGGGCTATTAAGCAGGCGGGCAGACTAAAAACTCAGATGGAAGACTATATCAAAGCGGGCGGAAAAGGACTCACTCAGACCTTCATCTATCCAACTTTTAAGAAGTAAGAATTTTTTATGAAAGCCACCTTATGAGAAATAGGTGGCTTTTTCATACAAGTAGTTGCGATGTTTCACTTTTATATTTCAGTAATTATGTTAAGGAGAAGTTTAATGAAGTTAGTTGATATTATGAGGAAGCCTTCTCGAAATATATATGAAGTTTTACTATCAGGTAATCAGTCACTGACAAAAACCAATTCAATACAAATAGCACAGTCAGAGGAAGAAGTACTGGGTATTGTGAATGAAGAGAAAGAAATTATTGGGGAAGTAAAGAGGGAGCTGATAGTATTTCTCGTGGAGAAATGTAATGAATACATGAAAAGTGTAGTATTGGAAAATATAGAAGAAGGCATAGTTGCTATCGATAAGTCGGGAAGAATTTTTTATGTGAATTCCATGTATGCTGTGATTTTAGGAGTGCCAGTCCATAAAGTCATTGGGAAGTTCATGCATGAGATTGAAGAGGGGGCGTCAATTCTCGATGTTCTAAAAACCGGTGAGCCTATTCATCAAAAAAACCTTAGGATTAAATCCATAGGAAAATATGTGGATGTGAAAATCTATCCTATTATGGAAGACGAACAGATTGAGGGAGCTTATTCTATTTTTAAAGACATAACAGAACTGAAAGAACTTGGTAGAGAAGTGCGGCGTGTCAGAAATGTAGCAAGTGATTATTTAAGGCAAAATGAAGCGCTGAAAGAACTGAAAAATCACAATATCATTGGAGAAAGTGGACCATTTCTTGATGTAATCTCAAAAACACTGATTGTAGCACCAACGGATATTTCTGTGATGGTCAGAGGAGAGAATGGTGTTGGCAAGGAAATATTCGCACAGTTGATTCATAAAAACAGCCTAAGAAAGAAAATGCCAATCGTTAGCCTTAATTGTGCCGCAATACCCGAAAACCTCATTGAAAGTGAACTTTTCGGGTATGAGGAGGGTGCATTTACTGGTGCAGTTCGTCAAGGCAAAGTAGGGAAATTTCAACTGGCAGACAAAGGAACTTTATTCCTAGACGAAATTGGTGATTTACCGATGCATCTTCAATCTAAACTTCTCCGGGTTCTCCAGGAAGGAGAAATTCAGCCTTTAGGAAGCAAGAAAAGCCTAAAGATTGATGTGCGGATCATCACGGCTACGAATCAACCTCTGGAGACTCTTATTAAAGAAAAGAAATTTCGTAAAGATCTCTATTATCGTTTGAATGGAATTTCATTATTCATACCTCAGCTGAAAGAACGTGGTACGGATGTAATCCTCCTGGCACAGTATTTTCTGGAGAAGTTCAACAAAGAGTTCCAAAAAGAAGCCAAAATATCCAGAGAGGTCTACAATGCATTTATGAATTATGATTGGCCAGGAAATGTGAGAGAACTTATTAACTGTATGAAATCTTCAGTGCTTTTGTGTGCAGACAACCTCATTACTCTAGAGGACTTGCCTTCGGGCATGACTGAGATGGAACCGGAAATGAGATCAATGGTTTCGGAAGAGGTGCATCCTTTATTGGAAGAAGAAGGAGCGCTCAAAGATCGTATAAAAAAGTTTGAACAGTCCATTATTCTCCACACATTAGAAAAGCACAAAGGCGACTACAATACAGCCATGCTGGAGCTGGGGCTTGCCAAGCGTACCTTTTATCGCCGTCTAGAAGAGATTAAAGAAGAGGTTGGTAAAGAATAGAAAAAATGTCAAAATTGGCACTAGTGACAAATTTGGCATTTGTAAAGTGTGAACTGTGTCAGAAATGGCATGGTTTTTCTTATGCGTGATTTTAGATACCAATCTGTGGGTAATCGTTTCCAAAGGTTTTCGGTGTTTTGGAGAAGTTGGCATGGAAATTGCTATAGTATAAGTGAAGAGAAAATTTGGAGGTGCTTCATGAAGAAAAAAATAACAATTGGTGGAGGGCAAGGGTTCTGGGGGGATAGTCCGGATGCGGCCATAGAGATGATAAACTCCCAACATCTCAACTATATGGCCATGGACTTTCTTGCGGAGCTGACTTTATCAATTATGCAACGACAGAAACTTAAAAATCCTAAAGCAGGATATGCAAGAGACTTTATTGGCATTATGAATGAAATTATTGAAACCGCTCAGAAAAAAGGAACTAAGATTATTACGAATGCTGGTGGAACCAATATTATCAGCGCGGTGGAAGCGCTTGAAAAGGTAGTTCGGGCGAAGGGCGTAACTAATTATAAAATTGGTTATGTCCTTGGAGATGATATTATGGATAAAATGCCCATGTATATGGAGCAAGGAATTCCATTTATCAACACAGACAATGGCCGAAGGCTGGAAGAAATTAAAGACAAGATCGTTAATGTAAATGTGTATCATGGTCATGAGCCCATTGAAGAATGCCTTAGAATGGGTGCGGATGCCGTCATTACAGGAAGATCCTCTGACTCTGCACTCTTTATGGCTCCATTGAAATATGAGTTTGGTTGGAAGAATGACGACTACGATCAGTTGGCAAGAGGGATTATGGTAGGGCATCTTCTGGAATGTGGAGGCCAGGCTTCTGGAGGAAACTATGACTATGACTGGAGAAATGTACCTGACATGGATCTTTTAGGGTTCCCTATTGCTGAGGTTGAAGAAGACAGTCTTGTGATTACAAAATCAGAAACATCAGGAGGACTGATCACGGAGCAGTCTCTGAAAGAACAGATTCTATATGAAGTACATGATCCTGGGAACTATATCACACCAGATGTTAACGTAGACATCAGTGCTGTCAAGTTGAAAGAAGTTGGGAAAAACAGAGTTGCGGTAGAAGACATCAAAGGAAAAGGAAGACCAGATCAGTTGAAGCTTTGTGTGGGTTATCTAGATGGCTATAAAGTCGAGACGTTCTTGTCTTTTGCATATCCGGATGCTTATGAAAAAGCTGAATACGCTTCTAAGATCATCATGAAAAAAATGAAACGTAAGAACCTGGTGTATAAAGACATCAGAATCGACTACATCGGCTTGAATGCTCTACATCTGAATACAGCAGACCTCAGCGAAGAACATGTGAAGAATCTGAATGAAGTGGTGCTCCGAATTGCCATCCACACAGAGAAGAAAGAAGAAGCAGAGAAGATTGTACCTGAAATTGCCCCACTACAGCTCAACGGTCCTCCTGGCTCGAGTTTCTTTGGCGGACGCGCCAAGGTTCGTGAAGTCATTGGATTATGGCCAACCTTTATTCCTAGAGACGCAGTTAATCTGACATCCCATGTACTGGAGGTGAGATAATTGAGACAAGTATTCCTGAATGAACTTGCACATGGAAGATCCGGAGATAAAGGAAATATCAGCAATGTTTGTATATTCGCAAGAAACCCTAAAGATTATGAACTATTGAAAGAAAAAGTCACTATTGAAAAAGTTAAAGACCATTTTGGTGATATGGTAAAGGGGGAAATCATTCGGTATGAAGTTGATTCATTATGTGGAATGAACTTTGTGATGTATGAAGCTCTCGGTGGAGGAGCTACTCTATCTCTAAGGCTGGATAGTCTGGGGAAGTCTATGGCATCCGCATTTATGAGAATGAAAATTGAACTGGAGGATGAATAAATATGAAAAGCAGCAGTTATAGAGGGTTTTACAAACTTCCATTGGAGGAAAGACTACGCATTATTAGCGAGTTTGCAGAGCTTAGTGATGAAGAAAGTAATATTTTAAGAAATCCTGATGCCCTTCCTGAAGAAATTGCAGATCATATGGTAGAAAATGTAATAGGAAGATTTACCCTGCCAATGGGCGTTGGTATCAACTTTAAAATCAATGGGAAAGAGTATATGATTCCCATGGTGACTGAAGAGCCTTCCGTTATTGCAGCTGCTAGTAATGCAGCAAAAATGGCAAGAGACGGAGGTGGTTTTCATGCAAGTTACACAGGATCTATTATGATTTCTCAGATTCAAATCACAGATCTTACCAATCCAAACTATGCAGCGATTACGATTCAAGAGCATAAAGAGGAAATTATTCAAATGTGTAATGATAAAGATCCAGTTCTAGTAAAGTATGGCGGTGGTGTTGTTGATGTAGAGACGCGCGTTTTGGATACAGCAGTAGGAAAAATGCTTATTGTTCATCTTAAAGTGAATACTTTGGATGCCATGGGAGCCAATGCAGTGAACACAATGGCAGAAAGTGTAGCTCCTTATTTAGAAGAAATCACTGGTGGAAGAGTCTATCTTAGAATCTTATCTAATCTTGCAGTTCATAGACTCGCAAGAGCGAGAGTACAGGTGCAGAAAGAGACATTGGGTGAAGGCGTAGTGGATGCAATTCTAAGAGCTTATGCTTTTGCAGAAGTGGACCCATTCAGAGCAGCGACACATAACAAAGGTATTATGAATGGGGTTGTTCCAGTAGTTCTTGCCACTGGGAATGATACAAGAGCCATAGAGTCTGGAGCTCATGCATATGCGTCTATTACTGGGACCTACAAACCACTAACTGTTTGGGAAAAAGATCATGATGGAAACCTAGTTGGTACGATTGAGCTGCCTATGGCGGTAGGACTCGTTGGTGGAGCCACAAAAATACATCCTCAAGCACAAGTGGCGGTGAAAATGCTTGGTGTAAAAACTTCCAGTGAGCTTGCAATGATCATTGCTTCCGTAGGTCTTGCTCAGAACCTGGCAGCGTTGAAAGTGCTTGCCACGGAAGGTGTTCAGAGAGGACATATGTCCCTTCATGCAAGAAACCTTGCAACGACAGTTGGTGCTAAGGATGATCTCTTAGAACAAATCGTGTCTATTATGATAAAAGAGAAAAATGTCAGGCTTGAATACGCTGAAGAACTGTTCAATAAATTGTCCACAAAGTAATGGGGGTGCAGTATGAATCAAAAAAATAAAAAACTACAGTATACAGAAGTATGGGGAGATACTGTAATTATCAGAGAGCTATTCACCGCAGTCCTAATCGGGATTGTACTCACAATGAGTTTTTATCTTTTGGGAGAAAAGATTTTCGTTGGCAATCCAAACATTGAAGAAAGTTTAGCCAAGGGATACTCACTTCTTATCGGCATAACAGGATGTATTCTTTCTGGTGCAATTTCTGCAAAGCTTTTTAGACCAAAGCGAAATATTGAGGAAAAGCTGGAGCAGAACGAAGTGGAGGAGATACTGAAACTTGCAGGTATGACCCTAGAAGAAGAGACAGAGGCACTTAGTATTGTTGACCCAGCAATCATCAAAGAAATGGAAGATTTAGAACTATGGAGTTTTTTAGCTCTGATTCCAGAAGGTACACCCAATTATAAGCCTGAATACAGGGAAAGAAATGGAGGGAACTAATTATGACAATCACACCGGTTTTACTCATTCAGGCCTTTCTAGCGGCCTTTGTTGGTGGTATTTTATTCTCAATCATCGGTATCATCCCAGGTACAGATGAGACAGCCACCATGGCGCCATTGACATTGATATTGGTTCTTCTTGGATTACATCCAGTAGTTCTATTTTCCTGGTTTATCGGCATTATTGTTGCTATGCAAATTTCACATACAATTCCAACTGCGATGGCTGCACTTCCTGGATCTACCATGGCTGTACCCATGGTGTTAAATTCATCCATTGCAAAAAGAATGGGAATCCCCCACATCGCTATGAAGAAAATGGCGGCTGGATCTCTCATCGGATCGATTATTGCAGTACCAGTTTCTATTCTGGCGGCCCTTGTATTATCACCAATAGGTGATTTAGTTCAACCATATATTGGATTGATCTTTACCCTTGGTGCCATGTTTATTGCATATATGTCCAAAGCCAAATGGGGAGCGGTCGTAGCACTCTTACCCTTTGCTTTTCTGATTCAAGGCTTCCAAAGAATATCCATGGAAGCAGTTGGGAAGAATCTTTTCATATCAATATTCATGGGGATTACGATTGGGCCAATGATATCAGAACTTTTCAATGTACTGGTACCAAGCCTTCGTGAGAGGCAGATGAGAGATAAAGAGAATGATATTTTTCTGGCTCCAGAGCCAAAAGGAAAGCATTCTTTGTTCCCAAATCCTTTTAAGATTTTCAGTAAAAAAGGAAATCGTGATATTGCTGTTACTTCGGCAATTTCAGCAACTACGTTTACATTTTCTCCAGTTGGAATGACTGTACTTCTTGGAGAATTGTTCGGGGGAAAAAGAAAGGAGCTTTATGATCGAGTTACAACCTCTCTAGGGATTCAAGATGCTGTAAGTAACGCGACATATATCGGAGAACTTATAATTCCACTTCTAGCTTTTGGAATCCCTCTTTCACCCGTAGCATTGGGGCCCGCAGCGGCTCTCTTCAATGCGCCACCTGTATTCACAATTGACCCAATAAACAATTTGCACAGCTTTTTAACCACATGGGATTATCTGCTCTATGGAGCCATTGGTGTCATAGGCGGCGCAATGATTGCATATCCGATGGCCATCAGAAAAGCTAGATCTTGGACAGAGATGATGTTCAGAAAAATTAGTCATGAAGCGTTGATAGGGGCATTTATGGGGTTAATCTTCATGTTGGCGTTCTATGAAGCAGGTGTATTCGGAGTGTTTGTAGCGTTGTTTATAGGATTCTTTGGTGGTATTCTCCATAATATCTTTGGAATCCATACAGGAGTTCAGTTCATGGCATACTATGCTTCCGCTTGGATTGTGACAAATCTTATTACTTTCTCTAGTTTATTCTAATCAGATATTCACAAAAGTCCATCGTGCTTGTGCATGATGGGCTTTTGTGATGAGTTGATAATGCTGGTATGTATTCCAAGTGGAAGAAGTAACAGGATGTGATATCATAAGAATAAAGGAGGAAGAAAAATTCATGGAAATTCGGCATACAACAAGTCAAAAGCTGGATCATCAGTTTATGCTTTCAGAAGAAATGCAATATGGACTGAGAGTGTTGTTCATGTCAGCAGTCTCTTTAAGAGAACATATTCAAGAAGAGTTCTTATGCAATCCTCTTCTTGAAATGGAAGACATTTCTCAGGAAGAGCAACTGAATACACCAGACGACTCATCTGAGGTATTATCTAAAGAAGACTATTATGAACGTTCTCATAGGCAAAATGGCGAAGAGTTGTATTCGTTAGACTATATCGCTAATAGAAAAACACTAAGAGAAGATTTAGTTGATCAGATCAATACAATGGAATTCAATGAAGAAATTAAAAGAGCTGCGCTTTATATTATAAGCTCTTTGGATAATGGGGGGTTCTTTGTAGATGGAATAGAGAATGTGTCAAAGGCGCTTGGTGTATCCCATAAGACAGCAAAAGAAGCTCTGTTCCAAGTTCAAAAATTAGAACCTCAAGGAGTTGGATGCTCTGGCGTAGTAGATTTCATTCTTTTTCAGCTCAAACAAAAAGGAAAAGATACTACCCCATATGAACAGCTTATTGGATGCTATCTGAAAGAACTTGCGAATGGAAATATCAGGAAAATATCGCAGGAGATGGGTTTCTCTCAAGAGTTTATAAGAGAACTCATTCACCAGATTAAGAGTGTACGCTTCGTACCATCAATGGGTTACTTAACAGAAGATGAAAATATAAGTTTTATACCGGATGTCGAAGTTAGGGAAGAAGACAATAAACTAGTACTTCATAGAGTTCAATGGAAACTACCAAAACTAATCCTGAATACGGGGTTAGCTAAAGCTCAAGTCGATACAGATCTGAAAGCATACCTTCTGGAGCATTATAGGAAGGGAGAACAGCTTATAAAATCCCTGGAGATGAGAAAGAGCACCCTAGAAAAGGTATCGCTGATTCTTATAAGACGCCAAGAAGAGTATCTTTTGGGGAAATCAGAGTTTTTGAAATCCTTAAGCATAAAACAGATTGCGGAGATCCTTGGAGTGCATGAATCTACAGTCAGTAGAACATTAAATGAAAAGTATATGAAAACTCCACGTGGCATAATACAGTTGAAGAATTTACTTAGCGGTACGGTTAATAATGATGCTAAAGAATATTCAAAGAGTCAGGTGGAGTGCGCTATACTAAAAATCATTAGGGAAGAAGACTCGTCCAAACCACATTCAGATCAGAACATCACAGATATTCTGAATAAAAATGGAATTTTAATAAAAAGGCGAACAGTATCAAAATATCGTGAAGAAGCTGGAATTCAATCTGCGAAATTACGCAGACTTTGATCATCTGAAGGGTTCATAGTAATTTCGAGGTATGTTATCCCATGAAGAAGAAAAACTCAGGATAAAATTTTTATTAAATGACATCACTGTGTAGTATAATAGGTGAGGATAAATAGTAAAGTGAATGGGTGAAAAGAACATTGAATGAAAAAATACAGGCGAAAAAAGCCTATGAAGAAGCATTGAAATGCTATGAAGAAAAAGACATCACAGGAGCACTCTCGATCCTTAAGGAAGCAATGAAGGTGCATCCCAAGGATCCGGATCTTCTGAACCTCCTGGGGCTTATGTGCCATCTCTACTGTGACTTTGAGAAAGCTTATACTGCATGGCATAAAAGCTTTTCCCATATGAAGATTGGAAATAAAGCAAAAGAGTATCTTTCCTACTACAGCTCTGAGGAGTTCAAGACCCTGAAGGAAGTCTATTTAGAAGGAACAAGGAGTCTGGAGCGGAAAGAATATGAGAAGGCTTATGGCATTTTCGAAGTGCTTTTAGAGGGCAACCGAAACCTTGTGGGGGTGCCACTAAAACTTTCGGAGTGCGCTCTGGGGATGAAAGAGAAAGAAAAGGCAAGAAAGCATCTGAAAGAGGTCCTTTTAATGGATAGAAATAACCCTTTGGCAAAAGAGCTTCTGGAGGGCATGGAAGGTACAACCCATGGGCAGGGCGTAAAGAAGAAGGTGCTCCTCACCATGTCAGGAATTCTTCTCCTCCTCTTCGTTTCACTTCTTTTTGGATTCTACCGCTATAGTGAAATGGATAAAGAGCTGAAAGAAGTGAAGCTGCTATCGGAAGAGCTAAGAAAAGAAGTAGAAGGGTACAAAGCGGAGAAAGAAAAACTGGAGGTCCTCCTTCAGCAACTGGAGACAGAAAAAACACCTGAGGAAGGGGAGAAAGAAGTGGAGGCACCTCCAGCTGAACCTATTTCTGGCACAGAAGTGGAGATTTTTGAAGAAGGCCTTACCGCTTACAGGGCAGAAGACTATGAAAAAGCCATCAGGTATTTTACCCATGTGGCAGAGGAAGGCGCTTTAGAAGCCTACCGGTCCGAAGCTGTCTACTTTCTCTCCGCCACCTATAAAAAGCTTTTAAACCCGGAGAAGGAGAAGGCGTATTACAGCAGGTACATCGAAGAGTTTAAAGAGGGAAACTACTATGCGGAGGTTCTCTACCACTATGGACTTCTTCTTTATGAGGAAGGCAATCTTACGGGCGCAAAAGAAGTTCTAAAAATAATCCCGGAAGATGTGCCCGAAAGTCCTTACAACAACTCCAGAGTGGAAGCAGTGCTAGAGGAGACACCTTAACAAGATAAACCCTAGAAACAGGAGCCTTTTTCAGGCTCTTTTTTCATGAAACCATGGAAAAAAGACGAAGAACTGGGAAGAGTGCGGGATATTCCACAAAAGTGCCGGATTCTTCATTGTTAATGGTTTACATGGAAAATATAATAAAGGTATCACAAATTCAGGAGGGAATTATGAAGAAGAAAATCAGCTTACTGCTTATCGCCATGTTGTCCCTTACTTCATTGGCTGCATGTGGAGAAAAAGCCGATGCCGAAACACCACAAGAAGGTGGCGGAAGCGTCGTGGTCTACTCCCCGCACAACGCAGAAGAAATCAACCCCATCATCAATGAATTTACAGAAAGAACAGGCATCCGTGTGGATGTAGTAGCCGCAGGCACAGGAGAACTCCTAAAGAGAGTAGAGGCAGAAAGCGCCAATCCTCTGGGAGACGTTATGTGGGGAGGCGGAGCAGAGTCTCTGGATTCCTTTAAAGAATACTTTGCAAGCTACACCATCGAAGACGATGCGAAGATTCCAGATCTATTCAAAGATCCGGACAGACTCTGGTACGGCTTCAGTGCTCTGCCCATGGTCATCATCTACAACAACAAACTGGTTTCTGCGGAAGAAGCCCCTAAATCCTGGGAAGATCTGACCGATCCAAAGTGGAAGGGCAAGATCGCTTTTGCAGACCCTGCAAAATCCGGTTCCTCCTACACCATCATGGCCACCATGCTGGAAGCCTTCAAAAATGACGGCGAAGACGGATGGAAAACCATGAAGGCTTTCATTGAGAACCTGGACAACAAGATCCTGGGAAGCTCCTCAGGCACCTACAAGGGTGTATCCGATGGAGAGTACGCTGTGGGTCTTACCCTGGAAAAAGCAGCATCCAGATACATCATCGCAGGCAGCGATATGACCATCGTTTATCCTGAAGAAGGAACCTCTGCTGCACCAGACGGTATTGCACTCATCAAGGGCGCAAAGAACGAAGAAAACGCTAAGAAGTTTATCGAGTTCACGTTCTCCAAGGAAGTGCAGGACCTGGCAGCCAAGGATTTCAGCTGGAGATCCACCCGAACTGATGCCAACAACCCAGAAGGTCTGGGATCCATTGATGACATCAAGCTTCTGGACTACGACTTCAAGTTCGCTGCAGAAAACAAGGATGCGCTGCTTGAAAAGTGGAAGAACATCGTCACAGGACAGGAATAAAAGGAAATAGAAAAGAATAGGGCAATGCACATTGCCCTTTCTTTTATTTAGGAGGAAAAATGAGCTACGCTGTACATTTTAAAGAAATCGATAAATACTATGGAGACTTCCATGCGGTGAAAAATGCAAACTTCACCGTGAAAGAAGGAGAGTTCTTCACGCTTCTGGGCCCCTCAGGATGCGGCAAGACTACGCTTCTTCGAATGATCGCTGGATTCAACTCCATCGAAGGAGGCACCATCTCCTTCGGAGACAAAGTCATCAACAAGATCCCCGCTCATAAAAGAAACATCGGCATGGTGTTCCAGAACTACGCCATCTTCCCCCATATGACTGTTTTCAACAACGTGGCCTATGGCCTGAAGGCAAGAAACATCGGGAAGAAGGAAGCAGAAGAAAGAGTGCTGAAAGCCCTGCGTCTTGTACGGATGGAAGAGTACAAAGACAGAGAGCCCTCCAAGCTTTCTGGAGGCCAGCAGCAAAGAATTGCCCTGGCAAGAGCCATCGTTATCGAGCCGGATGTGCTCCTCATGGATGAGCCTTTAAGCAACCTGGATGCCAAGCTTCGTCTGGAGATGAGAACCATCATCAAGAAGCTCCAAAGAGAGCTGGGCATCACCACAATCTATGTGACCCATGACCAGGAAGAGGCTTTGGCTATTTCTGACCGTATCGCGGTCATGAAGCTGGGCGTCATCCAGCAGATCGATGTGCCGGAAAACATCTACAAGAGTCCAGCCAACGCCTTTGTGGCAGGCTTCATCGGCACCAGCAATTTCCTGAAAGGCGAAGCTGTGAAGGAAAATGGAAAAGTCTATCTTCATACCCATGGCGCAAAGCTTTCCTACGACAGAGACCTCGCCTACGAAGGTCCTGTGACCTTGT
Organism: Proteiniclasticum ruminis DSM 24773; assembly: GCF_000701905.1. Classification (GTDB taxonomy): domain Bacteria; phylum Bacillota; class Clostridia; order Clostridiales; family Clostridiaceae; genus Proteiniclasticum; species Proteiniclasticum ruminis. Next base: position 123,121 of record NZ_KL370832.1, read on the forward strand.
CACTTCGTCCTGAAGAAGGCGTTCTCACAAAGAACCTGGGAGAAGAGGGGCTTCGCGGCACCATCACCTTATCCACCTTCCTGGGAGACTTCATGAATTATGAGATTACCCTCACCGATGGCACCATCATGGAAGTCAATGAATACACCAAAGACGGGAAAACCCTCCGGGAGATTGGAGAGGAAGTGGTGGTGAAAGCCGACGCGTCAGTTCTGAAGGTCTACAACGAGGAAGGGCAGGTGATGTAGCAATGGCGAAAAAATCACCAGTGAAGAAAAGTTTTGACTTTTCAAACAGCCTGAACTTCTGGAACTTTGTATCCGTGGGAAGTTTTATACTGCTTCTCATCTTCCTCATCTATCCTTTCTCCTCACTGTTTTTGGAGAGTTTTCAGGGAAAAGACGGCGCGTTCACATTAAAGACCTACGTGAACTTCTTTAAACTGCCTTATTACTTCAACACCCTAAAAAACAGCTTTATTGTATGTACACTCGCAACCATTTTCTCCGTTCTGGTGGGACTGCCCATGGCGTACATCACCAACCGGTTCCATATTGTCGGGAAAAAGTTCATCAACCTCATGGTGATTCTGTCCCTTCTGTCACCACCCTTTATCGGGGCTTATGCCTGGATCATTCTCCTGGGGAGAAATGGTGTGCTGACAAACTTTTTTGCAGGACTTGGCATCACTTTGCCTACCATTTATGGACTGGGCGGCATCATATTTGTTTTTACGTTAAAGTTTTTCCCTTATGTGTATCTGTACGCATCAGGCGCCCTCACAAGCATCGACGCTTCTTTAGAGGAAGCGGGAGAGAACCTTGGCATGTCCTCGTTTAAGAGAATCATGACCATCACCTTTCCTCTGATCCTCCCCACCATCACCTCCTCCGCTCTACTGGTCTTCATGACGTCCCTTGCGGATTTTGGTACACCCATGCTCATCGGTGAAGGCTTCAAGACCCTGCCGGTCATTGTCTATGACGAGTTCATGAGTGAACTGGGTGGAAATGCGGCCATGGCCAGCACCTTAAGCGTCATCATCGTGCTCTTTTCTTTATCTGTGCTCTACATCCAGAAGAAAGTGGTGGAGAAGAGAAGCTATATGATGAGCTCTCTAAGACCACCAGAAGTGAAGGAGCTGCCAAGAGGAAAGAAGATTCTGGCGACCCTCTTCCTGTATACCGTGGTGCTTCTTGCCATGGCGCAGCAGATCGTTGTCATCATCACGTCCTTCATGAAGACCCAGGGGCCCATTTTCCTCAAGGAATTCAGTCTGGACAACTATACGCTTGTTCTGAACCGTCTGTCACTGAACATCCGGAACACCTTCAGCTATGCAGTGATTGCCCTAGCGGTGATGATCATCCTGGGAATCCTGCTTGCGTACATCATCGTACGAAGAAGATCGAAGTTCAATAATTTCCTGGATACACTCATCATGTTCCCTTATGTCATTCCAGGTGCAGTTCTTGGTATCACGCTTCTTGTGGCCTTCAACAGAAAGCCAGTGGTGTTAAGTGGAACAGCAGCCATCATCATCATTGCCTACATCATCCGAAAGCTGCCTTATACCGTGAGGTCCTCCGCTTCCATTTTGTATCAGATCGATCCAAGCATAGAGGAAGCCTCCATCAACCTTGGCGTCTCGCCCATGAAGACTTTCTTCAAGGTCACAGCGGTGATGATGGCCCCAGGGGTGTTCTCCGGAGCAATCCTTTCTTGGATCACCACCATCAATGAATTGAGCTCCACGGTGATCCTTTATACCGGAAGAACCTCCACCATCGCCGTGGCAGTGTATACAGAAGTGGTCCGGGCAAGTTTTGGAACTGCAGGCGCACTGGCGTCGATTCTGACCCTCACCACCATCATTTCCATTCTGGTCTTCAACAAGGTGTCCGGAGGCAGAAGTATTTCTCTATAAAGGCAGAAGATTTTGCGCTCAGACAGACAGGAGGAAAAGAGTATGATACAGTTTGGCACCGGAGGCTGGAGAGACATCATCGGCGACGGTTTCATCAAAGACAACATTGTGCTGGTGGCTCAGGCCCTGGCAAAGCTTATGAAGGAAGAAAAAGTGGACAGCCATGGCATTGTCATAGGCTATGACAAGCGTTTTTTAAGTGACAAAGCCAGCCGCTGGATTGCGGAAGTATTTGCAGGCAACGGCATTGCCGTGAATTTCATCGAAAAAGTCAGCCCAACACCCCTTATCATGTATACGGTGAAATCCTTCGCCTGCGACTATGGCCTGGCGGTGACGGCCAGCCACAATCCAGCAGACTACAATGGCATCAAAATATTCACCAAAGGCGGAAAAGATGCGGACCTGTCCGTAACAAAGAAGCTGGAGGAGATCCTCAAAGGTCTTTCCAGAGAAGAGGTGAAGACCATGAAGTTCCAGGAAGGGAAAGACAAAGGCGTCATCCGAAGTGTCAGTCCCTTCAATGACTATGTGGATGCCATCATCTCCATGCTGGACAAGGAAGCCATCCGGAACCGGGAACTGAAGGTGCTGGTGGACCCCATGTACGGCGTATCCAAAGCAGCTCTTCAGACGGTGCTCATCACCGTGCGCTGCGAGGTGGACGTCATCAATGACCGCCATGACACAAGCTTTGGCGGCCGGATGCCATCTCCCACCAAGGAAACCTTGGGAAAACTCCGGGATATGGTGAAAGCCGGAAACTATGACATCGGCATTGGCACCGATGGCGATGCGGACCGGCTGGGCATCATCGACGAAGAAGGAAACTATGTGACGAGCAATGACATCATGGCGCTTCTCTATTACTATCTTCTGAACTACAAAGGCATGAAAGGCCCTGTGGTGAGAAACCTCTCCACCACGCACCTTCTGGATAGAATCGCCGAAGACTTTGGAGAGACTTGCTATGAAGTGCCTGTGGGATTTAAGTATATTTCTGGTAAAATGCTGGAGACCGATGCCATCATTGGCGGAGAAAGCAGCGGGGGCCTCACCATCAAAGGACACATCAAAGGAAAAGACGGCATCTTTGCCGCCGCACTTCTTGTGGAGATGATCAGCGTCACGGGAAAGAGAATCCATGAGATGCTGAAAGACCTGCAGGAAAAGTACGGCGCTTTCCATATGCATGAGGAGAACCTGGCACTCACAGAAGAGGAGGAAAGCTCCTTGAAAAGAAGGCTCTTTGAAGAGAAAGAAGTGCCTCATCTTTCAGAAGCAGTGAAAACCGTCAGCTATAAAGATGGACTGAAGCTCTATTTTGAAAATGGAGGCTGGTTGGTGGCGAGATTCTCCGGCACAGAAAAGCTCTTGAGAATCTTCACGGAAATGGCGACCCTCAGGGAAGCGAAGCAGATCGCAACAGAATTCATGGGCCATTTTGGCATAGACGGATAGAGTAGAAGGCATCGAGCGGATCGATGCCTTTCTTTAAAGGAAAAGAAGAAAAGAAGAAAAGAAGAGAAGTAAGTAATAAGGAGTGACGAGAAAGATGCATAAAACCCTGATTTTCATGGCCGCAGGCATGGGAAAGCGTTTTGGCGGCAACAAGCAGCTGGCGGAACTGGGACCCTTGGGCCAGAGCCTCATGGAGTATACTGCCTATGACGCAGTGCGCCTTGGCGTAGACAAGCTGGTCTTTGTCCTTCGGAAGGATATGGAAGAGGCCTTCATGGACACGTTAGGAAAAAGGCTCGAAGGAAAAGTGCCCTTTGATCTGGTGTTTCAGAAAGAGGAGGATCTCCCCCTGGAGAAGCCTCTGCACGTAAAAAGAGAAAAACCCTGGGGCACCGGTCAGTGCCTCTATGCTGCAAGACACGCCATAGAGGAGGGATTTCTTATCCTGAACGCAGATGATTTTTATGGTAGGTCTGTCCTTTCAGATCTCATGAAGGCGCTGGAAGAAGGAGAGACTCTGGCCATTCCAGGCTACCGCGTGATAAACACCCTTTCTGAAGAAGGGGCGGTGTCAAGAGGAGTCTTAGAGGTCAGTGAGACAGGCCATGTGGTATCCATAAAGGAACGGGAGAGGATTTATCTCGAAGAGGGGCATCTTTACTACGAAGAAGATGGAGTGCACCCCATGACGGGAGAAGAGCTGGTGTCCATGAATATTTGGGCGGGGAAAAAGAGTATACTGCGTCATCTGCCAGAAGTATTCCATCAGTTCTTAGAAACCCCGGGAAGAGATCTCAGGAAAGAGGAGTTTTATCTGCCGGTGGCCATGGAAGCGCTTCTGAAAAAGGAGAAGGTTTCCTTGAAGGTGCTGCCCGTCTCAGAAGAGTGGATGGGTGTCACTTATCAGGAAGACCGGAACCGGGTCATGGCAAGGCTGAAGGATCTTACAGAGTCCGGCGTATATCCAAGAGTACTCTTCTAGGAAGGATCCGTGGAAAAGGCCAGCTGTATCCCGTATAATGAGAGAGTATGAATACTCTACAAGACCATTTTTGGGGGAAGAACTGTTTATGAAATCAATAAAAAGCTCGTTTTTTGCAAAGCTCTTTCTCAATGTGTTTCTGGTGGCCATGATTCCGCTGCTCCTCATCACAGCAGTGCTCTATGGTTTTTCAGAAAGGATCTTTCGAAGCGGCATTGAGGAGGAGTCTCTGGCTTATGTGGAAGAAGTGGAAAAGGATGTGGTGGGTCTCTACAGCTTCTATGAAGAAGCGGTGCTGAGACTGTCGAAGGATCCTCTGGTGCTGGAGATTCTTACAAAGCAGACTGTCACCCTAGAGGAGACCCGGGATCTTTATGAGAAAATGTATCTTCTTTTTTCTGGAAGAACCAATGAAGTATCCCTCTATATCCTGGGCAATAATGGTGTAACGCTTTTTGCTTCGGACACTTTGCCCAAGCACTATGACACCAAAAACTATCCAGGCTGGGGCGTCCTCCGAAAGGTCAGCGAATTGCCTGGAGAAGTGGTGTTTCACAGCGCCAACCAGAGAGAGCGGGATCTTCATGATAAAAGCATCACTGCCGCAATGGGCATCACCGTGGAGGAGACCTTAAAAGGGGTCATTCTGGTGGATGTGCACCGGGAAGCTTTTTCTGAAATCCTTCAGGGAAAAGCCCAGGGGAATATCTGGGAAGCAGCCATCATCAATGAGATCGGCAACGTGATTTATGCGAAGAACAGCCTTTTGGAAGAAGGTCGGCCTTTAGAAAGAGACCAGGGCCATAGCTTCTACGACAGAAGAGGCTCTTTTTCCGCACAGAAAGAGGGTACAGACTTTCACGGCGCTTATCTTAAAAGTGCGTCCTATCCCTTCGAAGTGCTGGCTTACGCCTCTTTGAGCGATGTGGAGAGCAATGCCAGGTATCTTCTCAAAAACCTCCTCTATATCGGTATTCTGACCCTTCTCATCTCTCTTCTGGCGTCCTACAGGATCTCTAAGTCCGTATCAAAACCGGTGAAGGATCTGGTGCACCATATGAAGAAGATTGAGAAAGGGGACTTCTCTGAACGGTTCGAGACCAGGAGAACCGACGAGATGGGGGAACTCATGGAGCGGTACAATAAGATGGCCAAACGGCTGGATCTTCTTATAAGGAATATGATCGAAAGCCGGGACCGGCTGAAAAAATCTGAAATGAAGATGCTTCAGTCCCAAATCAATCCTCATTTTCTCTACAACACCTTGGACACTATCAAGTGGATGGCGAAGATGGGAGAGTCGGAGGAAGTGGTGACCCTTATCACAAACCTTGCGAAGCTTCTCCGCATCTCCTTGGAGGACGCAGAAGAGTTTCAGACCGTGGAGATGAACTTAAGCTGGCTGAAAAGCTATCTGGAGATCCAGAAAGCCAGGTACGATGATGATCTCATCTATGAGATCCATGTGGAGGAGTCCCTCTATGAGCGTAAAATCCCCAAACTTCTTCTGCAGCCCATTGTAGAGAACGCCATTCTTCATGGGCTGGATGGCAAAGGAAAGATTGTAGTGAGGGGATATGAGGAAGAGGACCGCATTGTCTTTGAAGTGGAAGATGATGGGAAAGGCATCGAGGAAACCCAAAGAAAGAAGCTTCTTTCAGAGCATCTTGGAGAAGGTATTGGGCTACTCAATGTACATAAAAGAATTGAGCTCTATTATGGGAAAGGCTATGGCCTTGAAATCAGGAGTATCGTGAACCGGGGCACCAGGGTGCGCATGGTTCTTGGGGAAGGAGGAGTCTAAATGATCCGTGTGGTAGTAGTGGAAGACGAGAAAATGATCCGAAAAGGCATCATCATGACCACGGACTGGCAGTCTTACGGATGCCAGGTGGTGGGAGAAGCGCAGAGCGGGGAAGAAGGACTTTCCGTCATCCGGGAGAAAAAGCCCCACCTGGTGCTCACTGACATCCGGATGAAGGGGATGACGGGCATAGAGATGATTGAAGAACTGAAAGGGGAGGACTCCATCCAGTTCATCATTCTCTCTGGCTACTCTGATTTTGAATACGCCAGAAGCGCACTTCGTCTGGGGGTGACAGATTATCTTCTGAAGCCCTTTCAGGATGAGGAGCTGACCAAAGCGCTGAAGCATGCAGTTGAAAAAATCCACAGCAGAGAAAAGGAAGTGGAGGAGGATTTCTCCTTCTTTCAGGAGTATCAGAAGGACAAACGGGAAGAGAGCAATCCTTATTTAGTGAAGTCCATTCAGTATCTGGAGGAAAACTATATGAAGGATGTGAGCTGCCAGAAGGTGGCGGAGGAGATCGGCATCAGCGAAAGCTATCTTGGAAAGCTCTTCCGGAAAGAAACGGGGTACACCTTCGTGGATTATCTCACTTTAACCAGGATGAAAAAAGCGGTGCTTCTTCTTCGGAAGGATCCGCTGAAAATATATGAACTGGCTTATCTAGTAGGCTACAATGATGCCCATTATTTCAGCAATCTATTCAAAAAAATCACAGGGAAAAGTCCCAGTGCCTATAAGCGGGAACTTTCCATAGAACAGCAGCATCAAGGAGGAGAACATGAAGGAAATTAAAAACATCATTTTTGATCTGGGGAATGTCCTCATAGAATTTGATCCTTTAAAGTGGCTCACAAAGAGCTATGATAGTTTTGATACGGTGGAGACGCTTTATAAAGAGGTGTTTCAGAGCGAGGAGTGGAAGCTTCTGGATCGGGGCAGCATCACGGACAAAGAAGCCTATGAGAGAATCTCCAGAAGGCTTCCAGGCATGGAGAAAGAAGTGGAGCGGATCCTGTTTTATTGGGAGAGCTTTCTTATTGAGGAGATGACCCAGTCCACAGCTATCTTAAGAAAACTGAAGGATCTGGGATACGGCATTTATGCATTATCCAACTATCCGGAGAGAGGATTTATCAATACCGAGGCCTTCTATCCCTTCTTTGATCTTTTTGACGGCAAAGTGGTGAGCTACGCCTATGGAGAAATGAAACCGGACAAAAAGATTTATGAGATTCTTCTGGAGAAATACAGCTTGAAAGCGGAGGAGTGCGTCTTTATCGATGACACCTTGGCTAATGTGGAAGCTGCTAGAGCCTTAGGCATGAAAGCGGTACATTTTTTCCACAGCAATCATCTTATGGATCTCTATCTTCAGCTGAAGGACCAGTGCGTAAAGTAATAATGTAACGGCCATTTGGGAAAGAATGGTGGCAAGCGAAAAAACAAAATAGGGCCTAAGAAAAGCATCCCCAGAGGGAAGAGATGAAACATCCTTCTTGGGTTTTTACATTCCCCAGAGAAGAAAGCTTTGACAGGAAAAGTCTATGTAGCAGTTTACTGAAATTTTATGAGTGGAACCTTTAGAAGTACAATGGACCAGAAATACCGTTCTAGAGCCTGAAGGCTCTGATAGGCTCTGATACAGCTGATTTCTATGATGTCAGGATAATTCTGATTTGTAAAACTGGAGCTGGATGGTATATTATGCCCTGGGATTTTCACCATGGAGAAGATCTGTGAGGTAAAAGCTCCAGAAATAACATTGTCTTTGTGGACTCGACCCCTGAAGAAGATGTTTTTGATGGGGTGTTCATCGATTTTGTGAAATACACGAAAAAGGTCCTGGATCAGATTCTCGCCTCAGGTCATGAGAAGATCAGGTTCATAGGAAAGCAGACAGCGTTTTAGGGGGCTCATCCCCCCGACTATAGAGTCTAGGGGGATTCTCGCTAATTAGGTTAAAAAACAGGACCGCGGCGTTATTTATAGCAAAGGTAGCCCATGATTTGGACCTCAAGATTCCCACAGAAATGGTGATCAGTGAAAGCACATCGAAAAGATAAATAGAATCAATAAGGGCTGTCTTCTTTGCGTTTTAAGGAGACAGCGCTTTTATTTTTCCTGAACCCTTGATAAATACTTTCAGAATCCAGTAAGATTAGGATATTGTGATATTGTGAAAAAATCAGTAAAAGGAGGAATCGTATTGAAGGCAGAAAATGAAGTTTTAGACAGGGTGCTGCTGGAAAATGAAAGCTATCAGTTACAGGTGATCCCCCGTCTGGGGGGGAAAGTGAGTTCTATACAGCGGAAGAGGGACGGCTTCCAGTTTCTGTTCCAGCCAAAAGCTGCCTATGAGCATCCAAAGATTTATGATGATTTTTCAAAATTTCAGCCTTCGGGTATCGATGACTGTTTTCCGAACATTGATGGGGAATCTATCGTCTTTCGCGGAAAAGAAAGGAACTACCCGGATCATGGAGAGGTGTGGAGTTCATCCTTAGGCTGGGACCACTCTTCCCCTGACAGAATCGTAATGGAGTTTGAAAGCACCGTTTTTCACTACAGATACAGAAAAGAGATCCAACTCTCTGAACACTCCATCACATTGAGCTATGAGATCACCAATACCGGAGAAGATGTTTTCCCGTGTTTTTACACCTTTCATGGACTTTTCCGTATGGAACATGACATGAAAATCTTCTATCCCCAAGGAACAGAAAAGATTCTTAATGTGATGGATCATATGATTCTTGGAAAAGCAGGAGAAGAACACAGCTTCCCTTTGAGTGCTGACCATGACTTCAGACTCCTTCCAAGAGAAGCGGAACCTTATATGATGAAGTATTATGTGGGAAATGTGCTGGAGGAAGGAAGCTGCGGCTTTGACTATCCAAGCCAGGAGGCGTCGGTGCGCTTTGAGTACGATGCGAAAAAGCTGCCCTATCTTGGTTTGTGGATGACCCAGGGAGGATATCAAGGAGACCGTAACATCGCATTGGAACCCAGTTCAGGATTCTATGATTCAGTATCTAACGCCATGGACCATGAAAAGTTAAACCTTCTGTCACCGGAAGAGGCATGGAAGTTCCAGATAAAACTGACCCTATCATAAATATGATAGGGCAATTTTTTGCAATAAATGGGCAAAATATGGGAATGAATAATACGTTTACATGGCTTATAATTCAATATATTAGACAGTTCAGTCGAGGGGGTCTCATGGATGACAAACCTTAAATTCTTAGAAATCACAAAATACTTTCCAGGTGTGAAAGCTTTGGACGGAATCAGCTTCGAGGCATCTGGAGGTGAGGTGTTGTCCTTGCTGGGAGAAAATGGTGCGGGAAAATCCACACTGCTGAAAATTCTCAATGGAGATTATCAGCCTACCAGTGGACAGTATTATCTGGATGGAGAAGAGATGAAATTCAAAGATCCGTCCCAAGCCATTGAAGCTGGTGTCAGTATCATCTACCAGGAAAGGCAGATTCTTCTGGACTTGACTGTGGCGGAGAACATATTTTTAGGGAGATTGCCCCAGAATAAACTGGGCATGATCAGCATGAAGAAAGCCAATAAGATGGCACAGAGCATCATCAACGAATTCAGGTTGGATATGAAGCCTACAGATTACGTGAAAGATCTCAGCATTGCCTACCAGCAGATTGTGGAGATCATGAAGGCATACAGCAGAGAAAACCTGAAGGTCATTGCCTTTGATGAGCCCACGGCCAGTCTGACGGATTCAGAAATAGAGAATCTGTTTCATATCATAAAGAAACTGAAGGCAGAAGGGAAGATCATCCTCTATGTATCGCACAGAATGAAAGAAATCCGTGAGATATCAGATCGGGTGGCGATATTCAAGGATGGAACTTATGTTGGCGATTATCCCATCAACGAAATTTCGGATGATGATATGATCACCAAAATGGTGGGCAGAGATCTTGGAGATATCTTCAACAACTTAAAACGGAATGAGGAGTTCGGACAGGTGCTTCTGGAAGTGAAGAATCTGACAACAGAGTATGTGAAAGACATCTCCTTCTCCTTAAGAGAAGGGGAAGTGCTTGGCTTTGCCGGACTGGTAGGAGCAGGAAGAACAGAGACGGTTCGTGGCATCATTGGTGCGGATTACTTAAAAGAAGGAGAAATCTTCCTCAGCGGGAAAAAGATACACAACCGTACCCCAGATCACAGCCGGAAAAACGGCATCGTACTGGTGCCGGAGGACCGAAAATTCCAGGGAATCTTAAGTAACTTCAGCGTTGGGCAGAACATCACCATTTCTTCTATGGAGAAGAATTCTTCAAGGTTCGGCATTCTAAGAAAGAGTGATGAACTGAAAATGAGTCAGGAAGGCATCCGGAACTTTAAAATCAAAACACCAGATGAAACAAAGAAAATCATTGAGCTCAGTGGCGGAAACCAGCAGAAAGCCATTGTGGCAAGGTGGATGGCCACCAATCCCAAGGTGCTGATCTTGGATGAACCCACAAAAGGTATTGATATTGGAGCCAAATCAGAGTTTTATGAAATGATCTGTGCGTTTTCCCGTGCCGGTCTTGGTGTCATTCTGGTCTCCAGTGAGCTGCCTGAAGTCATTGGCCTCTCTCATAGAATCATTGTGATGAAATCCAGAGTGATAGCGGGTGAGCTGAAACGAGAGGAAGCTACAGAAGAGAAAATACTGAAATTGGCAATGTTGGGGGAGAGTTAAGATGGAAAAACTGAAAAAAATCAAACTGCCCATAAGTGGAAGTTTAATTGTATTATTTATTGCACTCATTGGTGTCACTGCGATTTTCTCGTATCAGAACAAGAACTATTTCTCTTATCAGAATCTCATCAATATCCTCACTGCAGCCTCTCTCACAGGACTTGTGGCCATTGGACACACGTACTTGATCATTGCAGGACTCAATGATCTGTCCTCGGGTTCTGTAGCGGCGCTGTCTGGTGTTCTTTCTGCCATTCTCGTGGGAGTGTATGGGTTTTCTTTTGGAAGCGCATTCATCGTGACGGTGATTGCAGCTATGGTTATTGGGGTATTCAATGCCTGGATGGTAAACAGCATCAAGCTGGAGCCTTTCATTGCCACCTTGGTGACCCAGGCGATCATTCGAGGGTTTGCTTACATCCTCAATGAAGGAAAAGCAGTGCCCATCACTAATGAAGCCTTTATCCTCTTTGGAAAATTGAGAATCCTCAGGATTCCTCTCACCGTATGGATTCTCATTGTGGGGTTTGTAATCTTTGGATACATTCTGGCTAAAACCAGGTTCGGAAGATCCATCTATGCCATAGGCGGAAATAAAGATGCCGCAAGACTGGCAGGTCTTCATCCCAAAAGAATTGTACTGGTGTCTTATATGATGATGGGAGCGCTCTGTGCGGTTGGTGGCGTGATTCTTGCGGCCCGTATGAACTCTGGGCAGCCTTCAGCAAGCATCAACCTGGAATTTGACTCCATTACCGCGGTCATCTTAGGCGGCGTATCTTTTTCCGGCGGTGTAGGAAATATGGGAGGTACACTTCTCGGAGTGATTCTCATTCAGGCGTTTAACACCGGACTCACCATGGTTGGTGTCCAGTCCTTCTGGCAGTACGTGGCAAGAGGAGCCCTTCTTCTATTGGCGCTGTGGTTTGACTATATGAGAAAAACCAACAGAGAGAAGAAAATACTTCAGGAAAGCATGAAAAATTTGAAATGATTATCATCGCGTTAAGCGGAATAATAAAAAACTAATGGGGGTAACGATTATGAAAAAAATCCTGACACTGCTACTTAGTGCTACGCTGACCTTAGGTATTCTGGCGGGGTGTTCTGTAGAAGAAACACCCGAGACACCAGGGGGAGAGACGCCTGAAGAAACACCTGGAGGAGAAGAGGATGACAAAGTAGTCATTTACGGCATCTATAAAGCAGGAGACCAGACCTGGTTCATCGACGAAGGAAATGCAGCCAAAGCCAAAGCGGAATCCATGGGGGCTGAGTTTGTCTATGTGGATGCAAAGATGAATCCGGAAGAAGCACTGAAAGCAGTAGACAATGCCATCGCCAATAAAGCGGACGGCATTCTCATCTGTATTCCAGATCAGACCATGTCCCAAGCCGTTGTGGATAAGGCCAATGATGCAGGCATTCCAATCATTGGTGTAGATGATGCACTGGAAGTCAGTGGTGAAAAAATCGCACCATGGGTCGGTATTGATGGTTATGTCATTGGAGAAGCCAATGGAGAATTCATGGCAAACTATGTCATGGAGAACAATATGGTGGATGATCCTGAAGTTGCAGTTATGATCCTTACCATGGATACCGTATCCAGTGTAGTGCCTAGAACAGAAGGTGCTTATGATAAGTTTACTTCTGTTGCTACTGGTTTTGACACTGCAAAGATCTATAAAGCAGATACAGACGGAACCACTGAAAAAGGAAATACTGCAGCCACTGCAATGATCACCGCACACCCTGAAGTGAAGAAGTGGATTGTCATGTCTGGTAATGAAGAAACAGCCATTGGTGCTGTAAGAGCCCTTGAAACAGCAGGTCTTGATGGTGGCTCCGCGGTCATAGGCCTTGGCGGATACCTGGCCAAAGATGAGTGGAATACAAAAGGAGAGGATGTGGCTATTAAAGCTGCAGCATACTTCTCAGCAGACTCCATCGGTGGAGCTTCCGCTGAAATGCTCATCAACCACATCAAGGATGGTGCAGAAATACCAAAATCCACTGCCGTTCCAGCCATTGTTGTAACACCTGAAAACTATAAAGAGGTCATGGGAGCAGCAGCAGAATAGTAGTTATGTGACAGAAAAGGCACTGTGCAAATCATCGCACAGTGCCTTTCTTAAAGCTCTCCCCTGTATTCGCTGGGAGTGATGCCTTCCAGTCTTTTGAAGGTGTTGCAGAAATTGCTTTCGGAAGAAAAACCGCAAAAAAAGCAAATTTCCTTCACCCTGAGGTGAGGCGCGGATCTCAGATAGAATTTGGAAGCGTTGATTCTTGCGCTGAGAATATACTCATAAGGAGTAAATCCGGTTTCAGCTTTAAACAGCCTAGTGAAGTAGTATTTGCTGAGAGAGGCTCTTTTGGAGAGATCATCCACAGTGAGATCCTGAGAAAGGTTTTTGCTGATAAAGCTGAGGATGTCATCAATGAGAGTCTGTTTTTCCGCATGATGGATGTTGTAGACCGCTTCTACATATATTTCCGTTAAGAGGGAGAAGATAGCTTGGGCAAGTTGTGCTTCTGCCAGTCCTTTTTCAGATTCGAATGCTTCATAGATCCGGTGGACGATAGATTCAAAAACATAGGGGTTTTTCACATCAATCACCGGACCGACTTTGGAAAAGATTTCTTCCACATACTTTCTGGAGGACTGTCCATCAAAATGGAGCCAATAGATCTCCATATCACTGCTGCAGGAGTACTGATGTTTTTCGTAACAGTCCACAAGAACAATCTGATCTTTATGAAAAGGGAAGGTTCCTTGAGGTGTTTTCAGTATACCGGACCCGGATTTTGGAATCATCAGTAGAAAGTTGTCAAAATGCTCTCTTACAACAAGATATTCTGTTGTGCAGTAGTAATGGCCAATGCTATTGAGGTAATAAAACATCTCCTGGGCTTTCGTGCTGACTGTGTTGATATAGAATTTTGAGTTTGGAAGAACTCCGTTTTCGATGATTTTCATCCAATACCTCCATGAATTTATTTTGATATATTATTTTTTATTATATGGCTATTTTTGTTGATACACAATACTTAAATAAAATTAATGGTTTAAAATTCAGAGCAATTTTATGCAATAAAACCGCATCTAATAGTAATGTAATTGCTTCGGGTTATTTCTATACTTGAAGTATCACACATAAAGGAGTTTGAAACGATGAGTACCGAAACGAATGCAAAAGTATGGGTGGATAAGATTACCATACCCACCTATCCAGTGGGAAAAGAAGAGAAAAATCCCATCTTCCTGGACCAGAGGGTTTATCAGGGAAGTACGGGGAAAGTCTATCCCTATGCGGTGATAGAATCCATCGCAGATGAGAAAGTGGACCGGGAGTACACGGTGGTGTATCTGGAAAATGAATATCTGAAGGTGATGATTTTACCTGAACTGGGAGGGCGAATTCAAAGAGCCATTGATAAAACCAATGGATATGATTTTCTATACTACAATCAGGTGATCAAGCCTGCTTTGGTGGGGCTTCTTGGGCCGTGGATTTCTGGAGGAATAGAGTTCAACTGGCCTCAGCACCACAGACCAACGACATTCATGCCTGTGGATTATAAGCTGAATACCTACGAGGATGGCAGCGCATCGGTGGTTCTTATGGATCATGACCGGATGTACGGGACAAAAGTGAACACTGAAATCAAGCTGTATAAGGACTACGCATATATTGAGATTGAAGGGCAGCTGTATAATGGTACATCTTTCCCCCAGACTTTCCTCTGGTGGGCGAATCCTGCCATTCCAGCCAATGAGCATACCCAGTCGATTTTTCCACCGGATGTCCATGCGGTAATGGACCATGGGAAACGGGACGTTTCCAGATTCCCCATTGCAACAGGTGAGTACTACAAATATGACTACAGTGAAGGGGTGGACATTTCCTACTTTAAAAATATTCCAGTCCCCACTTCTTATATGGCGGAGAAATCCAAATTTGATTTTATGGGAGGCTATGATCATAAAAAGCGTGCAGGGCTTCTGCATGTTGCGGACCATCAGATCTCCCCAGGAAAGAAGCAGTGGACATGGGGGAACGGAGATTTCGGGCAAGCTTGGGACCGGAATCTCACAGATGAAGACGGCTCCTACATTGAGCTGATGACAGGGGTCTATACGGACAATCAGCCGGACTTTACTTGGCTGAAGCCCTTTGAAAGAAAGAACTTCAAGCAGTATTTCATGCCCTATAAAGAGCTTGGCGCTGTGAAAAATGCCTCCACGGAGGTTGCGCTCAATATTCTTTTTCGGGAAGGAGAAGCTGAGATTCTTCTTTATGGAATGAAGGAAATAGAAAAGGCGGTTTTGGAAGTCTTTGTGGGATCCAAGCTGGCAGAAAAAAAGGTGCTGTCTCTTTCCCCTAGAGAAATCAGAAGAGAAGTCTTTCCTTTGGCTTATGAAAGCAAGGAAGAAGTTGAGATCTTTGTGAAAAATGAAGACGGAGAGGTTCTTCTATCTTACAAAGAATATGAGCAAGGAGACATTGAGATTCCGGAGCCTGCGAAAGCCTCCGAAGCACCAGAAAAGATCATGACGCTGGAAGAGCTTTATCTCACAGGACTTCATCTGGAGCAGTACCGTCATGCCACCTTCAAGCCTGAGGATTATTATCTGGAAGGCTTGAAAAGAGATCCCCTGGACAGCAGAATCAATGAAGCCTTTGGTGTTCTTCTCTTTAGAAGAGGAGATTTTGAAAATGCCCGCATTCACCTGAAAAATGCGGTGAAGCGTCTGACCTCTAATAATCCCAATCCTTATCATAGTGAACCGCTGTACCATTTGGGGGTGCTGGAACTATACTATGGGGATGAAGAGGCTGCCTTGGATTATTTCCATAAAGCGGCCTGGTCTTCAGAACAGCAGGAGAGAGCTTATTATTATCTGGCGCTTCTTTACCTGAAGCAGGGAAAGCTAAAGAAGGCACAAGAACACATCGATAAAGCTATTACAAAAAATACACAGAATATCAAAGCTCAGAGCCTTAAGGCTGTCATCATGAGAAAGCTTGGAGATAGAGAGGGTGCAAGAGAGCAAATCTCTTTATGCAGATCACTTGACGCGTTTGATGTCATGGCAAGATTTGAGAACAGTTTGTGGTCTAAAGAAGATATGATGTTTTCAGATGTAAAGATTGAGCCTTGGATTCTTACGGCTTTTGAGTATGGACTATGCGGGTGTTTAGATGAAGCAGTCGCCATTACGAAGCTTCTCAAAGGGCGTCATGTTCTTGCACCTTATTATGAAGCATATTTTGTCGCTCTCATGGGAAGGGAACAAGAAGGGGGTCTTCTTCTTAAAGATGCTAAGGAATACTTTGTGGAAGGGTATTTCCCCAACCGTCTGGAAGATCAGATTGTTCTGGAGTGGGCGGTGGCAAAGGAACCGCAAGAGGATAAGGCAAGGCATCTTTTGGGGACACTCTATTATGACAAGAAGCAGTATGATAAGGCTTACCAGCTTTGGGTGGAGAGTTTAGCTATTCAGGAAGAGTTTCCGACGGTTCACAGAAATCTCTCGTTGCTCTATTTCAACCAAAGAAAAGAGAAAGATCTGGCGCTGAAGCATCTGGAAAGAGCGTTCCAGCTGGACGCTTCTGATGCAAGAGTGCTCTTTGAGCTGGATCAGCTGTATAAGAAGTTGAACAGGTCACCGGAGGAGCGGTATTCTTATCTGAACCAGCATCTGGAAACGGTCTATCTGAGAGATGATCTTCTGGTGGAATATATTACCCTTCTTAATATGCGGGGAGAACCGCAGAGAGCACTGGAGATTCTTAGTAAGCATCAGTTCCATCCTTGGGAAGGCGGAGAAGGAAAGGTTACGGGACAGTATAAAGCCTCCTTGCTTCTTCTGGCCCAGAAGGAGCTTTGCAGTAGCAAAATGGAGGAAGCTTCGGAACTTCTAAAAAGAGCGCTGGTTTATCCAGAGAATCTGGGGGAAGGTAAGCTTGATGGAAGTAAAGATAATGATATATATTACTACCTTGGTCTTTGTGCTGAGGGCTTTGATGAAAATGCAAGTAAGGTGTACTTTGAAAAAGCGACCTTAGGAGCAGATCATCCAGCTGGGGTTCTGTACTACAACGACCAACCAGCCCATATGATTCTTTTCCAGGGGTTGGCCCTTGAAAAGCTGGGCAGACTGAAGGAGGCGAGAAAGAAGTACTTCAAACTTCTAGATTATGCAGAGAGACATCATAAGGATGAGGTGTCCATTGACTTCTTCGCGGTATCACTGCCTGATTTTCTGGTTTTCGAAGAAGACTGGACAAAAAGAAACAGGATTCACTGTACGTATCTGAAGGGGTTGGCTTACATCGGCTTTAAACAGGATTCGTTGGCGGAGGAGGCCTTGGAAGAGGTTCTCGCACTGCAGGAAAATCATGCAGATGCGGTTCTGATGAAAAACCTGATCGTAGCGCACAAATAAAATATCTGAAGGAAACAGACCTCACAAAGAAGTCTGTTTCCTTCTTTTTCTGCAGAAAAAAAACACCAGGTTTCCTGTAATGCATTACAGGCAATGTGCAGGAAATGAAAGTGATAAATTCAATTTATGCAGGATTCCATTCATGGATAAATAGTGCTTTTTGCATAAATTATTGAACAACATCATGTTTAGTGTTTGAAGTTTATATGAGATCAGTGACAAAATGAATTTTACGAAAATAAAATATGCAATTTTCTCAGATTTTTTGAAAATTTGTATTGACTCTAAGTAGCGGAAGTATTAAGATTCTTTTATAGAAAAAAATACATTTGTTCACAGGGGGAATATAGAATGAAAAAGATATGGTCTTTCGTATCCATCATGCTTCTTGGTATCCTGGTTCTTGCAGGATGCGGTGGTGGCACCACTGTAAAAATGGCCACCGGAGGAAACACAGGAACCTATTATGCCTATGGAACGGCCTTGGGGCAGATTCTGGGAGACAAAGCGGACCTTCGCTTCAACATCCAGAGCACCGGAGCTTCCAAAGCGAATATTCAGCTCATTGATGCAAAAGAAGTGGACATGGCCATCGTTCAGAATGATGTCATGGACTATGCCTACAATGGTACAGATCTCTTTGAAGCCGATGGTGCGGTTACAAGCTTCTCTGCCATGGCTGGACTCTATGCAGAAGTGGTGCAGATCATCGCAAGACCAGGTTCTGGTATTGAATCCATAGCAGACCTCAAAGGGAAGAATGTCTCTGTTGGAGACGCAGGAAGCGGCGTGGAGTTCAATGCAAAACAGATCCTGGACGCCTATGGCATCAGCTTCGATGACATCAGCAAACAGAACTTGGGATTTGCAGCTTCTGCGGATGCTTACAAAGATGGAAAGATTGACGCTTTCTTTGCCACAGCAGGCGCACCTACCACAGCCATCATGGATCTCGTATCCAGCCAGGAAATTCTGGTACTGGGCGTAGATGAGGACAAAGCATCTGATCTTATGACAAAGCATCCTTTCTACACCACCTATGTGATTCCAGGGGGAACCTACACAGGCGTGGATGAGGACGTGACCACTCTGGCCGTAAAAGCCACCTTCATCGTTTCCAATGAGCTCTCTGAAGATGTGGTCTACAACATGACCAAAGCACTCTTTGAAAGCAAAGACGCCATCAGCGAAGCGCATCAGAAAGGGGCGGAACTGGATCTTAGCTATGCGGTGGAAGGCATCTCCATTCCATTCCATAAAGGTGCAGAGAAATACTTCAAGGAAGCAGGCGTTCTGAAGTAAATGAAACGAAGACTTTTACCTATCCTTCTGGGTCTGCTGCTTCTCATGATTTGGAGCAGCAGACTCCTTACGGGGGAGAAGACTTTTCTGCTGAAAGACGCGGACACTGGAAAGGTGTTTCTCCAGATGCCGGTGAAAGAAGGAGAAATCTTCTCTATCACTTTTGTGCATTCTGTCAACAAGAGTCCTGTCACCGACGAGTTTCTTGTGAAGGCGAAGGGGTTCTCTTCCTACAGAACCTTATTCACAAGCTTTGGTGCAGGTATGGAGAGCGGTACAGAAGAAGGACAGGTTTTAACCTATGAAGAAGACGGCACCATGGTGCTGTCAGGTTTTGACAATCATTTTGAGAGCT
This sequence comes from Proteiniclasticum ruminis DSM 24773, assembly GCF_000701905.1. Classification (GTDB taxonomy): domain Bacteria; phylum Bacillota; class Clostridia; order Clostridiales; family Clostridiaceae; genus Proteiniclasticum; species Proteiniclasticum ruminis. The sequence goes on from NZ_KL370832.1 coordinate 142,135, forward strand.
TTCAGCTCATCGTGGGCACGGTCAGTGACCACATGCTAAAAATCGGCGGGGAAGAAATCAGTTTGCGGGATTTATGCGGAAGAAACACTTCTGTGGAGATCACCATCCGAAACTGACCGGAAAGAAAGAGGGTTTACGTATGTTTGGAAGTAACAAAAAGAAAAAAATTGAAGAGGAGTCTTTGGAGAACATCCTGAAAGAAGTGGACAAAGAGTCCAATGTCAGGATTCTCACAGGGTTCAAAAAACATCTGATGACAGGACTTCTGGTGGCCTTTGCGCTATATGTGTTCTGGATGACACTCCTTGGGAATCCACCGGAGCAGGTGAGGCGTGCGAGTTTTCTGGGAGCGCTGATTTTCATCGGCTTTCTTCTCTATCCAATGAACAAAAAAGATGCAAAGAAAGAGAATGTCATTCCCTGGTACGACTGGGTGCTTTCTGTGGTCGGAGCCGCTCCTTTTTTCTACTACGTCCTCTTTTTTGAAGAGATTGTGGGAAAAGCGGTGAACATTTCTCCCATCGAAGTCTATATGGCCATTCTAGGCGTGCTTCTTCTGGCGGAAATCTGCCGGCGTGTGGTGGGCCTTCCTATCCTGGTGGTGGCAGCTGGTTTCATCCTTTATGCCTTCAGCCAGGGACACTCTGTCAGGCGAATTGCTCATCAGCTCTTTTATACCACCGACGGAATTCTAGGTACACCCCTGGGGGTGGCAGCCACCTTCATTGTGCTTTTCATCATCTTAGGATCCTTTTTGGAAAAAACAGGCATCGGCACTTTCTTTGTGGATATGGCCAATTCCATCGCCGGAGGCGCTTCTGGAGGACCTGCTAAAGTTGCGGTAATCTCCAGTGCATTAGAGGGCATGTACAGCGGAAGCTCCGTGGCCAATACCGTGGGCAGCGGAAGCGTCACCATTCCCATCATGAAAAACACTGGGTACAAAAGTGAGTTTGCAGCTGCAGTGGAAGCGGCAGCTTCCACCGGAGGGCAGATCATGCCACCCATCATGGGGGCAGCAGCCTTTCTCATGGCAGAAATGACAGGGATCCCTTATGCCACCATCGCGGTGACAGCGATCCTGCCAGCTCTTCTTTACTTCTCAGGGATTTTTATGATGATCCATCTGGAGGCAAAGAAGCTGGGACTGAAAGGTCTTCCAAAGGAAAGCATTCCTAACTTCTTCAAGCTTCTATTGAAGAAAGGATATCTGTTTTTACCCATCGTCACCCTGGTGGTGCTCATGGGAGAAGGAAGAACTCCAGCGTATTCTGCCATCTATGCCATTTTAACGGCCATTGTTGTAAGTATGTTCCATAAGGACACACGGCTGACTCCCTCTTCCTTTATAGATGCTTTGGCAAGCGGCTCCAGAAACACCATGGGAGTAGCCATTGCTTGCGCCATCGCTGGGATCATCGTAGGTATGGTGACCCTCACTGGACTGGGGCAGGACCTTCTAAACGGCCTTCTGGTGGTGGCGGGCACCAGTAAGTTCCTAGCGCTCTTCCTCACCATGGTCAGCTGCATCATCCTGGGCATGGGTGTGCCTACTACAGCGAACTATGTCATCATGGCCACCATCACAGCACCCATCGTGGTCAGCATGGGGGTACCGGTCCTTGCGGCGCATATGTTTGTGTTCTACTTCGGTATTGTTGCAGACATCACGCCACCTGTGGCTCTGGCAGCCTATGCGGGATCCGCCATTGCAAAGTCGGATCCTTTCAAGACCGGTGTCCAGGCCACAAGGCTTGCCATCACGGCGTTCATCATTCCCTACATCTTTGTCTACAACCCACAGATGCTGTTTATTGAAACCAACGCTCTAGAAGTCATCTCCATTACCATTACTTCGCTTCTGGGGGTCTTTGGTCTTTCCGCAGCCATGGAAGGTTTTATAAGGACAGAACTGAATGTATGGGAAAGGCTTCTCATGGCAGGGGCTGGACTTCTTCTCATTGATCCGAATCTTTTGACCGATACCTTGGGAATCCTCGTCATAGGTGGTGTTCTATTCCGCCAGATGAGAGGAACAGACAAAGAGAAAAAAGTCGTAAGAGAAGCAGTTTAAAGATTTTTCGTGAAAAATCCTCCGAATATAGGGAGAAACACCCTGAGTTTTCAACATCCATCCGTGGATAGAAAGCTCAGTGGTGTTTCTTTTTCTTTTTCCTGGTCCCTTTCCAGCCGCATAGACTGGACAAAGATTGTTAAATATTATCAGAATTTCATACGTTCTGAAGGAACGGGAGTATCTCTTAAGTTCATTTTTGTAAATAAAAGCGAGGAAATTCAATGGTTTTATAAATGTAAAGGGTTGAGGTTACGGGACTCTAAAACACACTAAAAACACACTTTTCGTTATTGATTTAACAATAACAAGATGGTATACTTCGACCTGTTGAACTAATGAAATGGAGGAAAGATGATGAAACGAATGAAAAAACATCTCAGCATGCTGCTCATTCTCGTGGTGGCTCTAGCTGCTTTTGGTTGCGGCAAGAAAGAAGAAGCAGTGAAAGAAGGGGCTCTTTATACCCCAGGAACTTATACTGCAGAAGAAAAAGGACACAATGGAAATATAAAAGTTACAGTGACAGTAACAGAAGATAAGATTGAGAACATTGAAGTGGATCTCATGGACGAAACAGAAGGTATTGCAGGACCTGCAGCAGAGAAGATCGTGGATCTTGTGCTGAAGAATCAGGGACTTGGCGTAGATACCGTATCTGGCGCTACTGTATCCTCTACAGCGATTCTTGCAGCCATCACCGCTGCACTTAAAGAAGCTGGCGCGGATGTGGAAGCATTAAAGAACATCAAGGCAGAAGAGGAAGTGCTGGAAGTTTCCGATAAGGAAGCGGATATTGTCATCATCGGTGCCGGTGGTGCAGGTATGGCTGCTGCCGTTGAAGCAGCTACCCTAGGAAAGTCTGTCATCATCGTGGAGAAGATGCCCATTGTAGGTGGAAACACCAACAGAGCAACGGGTGGAATCAATGCGGCTGAAACCAGCATTCAAGAAAAAGAGGGAATTGAAGATACCATCGAAACGTACTACGATGATACCTTCAAGGGCGGAAAAGAAGAGAACGATCCTGAGCTACTTAAAGTCATGGTGGAGAACTCTGCTGAAGCAGTGGACTGGCTCAATGAACTGGGTGCAGGACTCACAAGAGTCTCCTTATCCGGAGGTGCCACCAACCCAAGAATTCACACACCAGAAGATGGATCCGCTGTGGGTCCAGTGGTGGTTAAAGTGCTGGAAAGCAAACTGAAAGAACTTGGTGTGGAAATCCTGATGGAAACCACAGCAACAAGCATTCTGGAAGAAAATGGCGCAGCTGCTGGGGTAGAGGTTGAAAACGTCAATGGGAACAGCTTCAAGATCCATGCCAAGGCTGTTATCATCACTTCCGGCGGATTCGGAGCAAACAGTGAAATGGTAGAAGGATTCAGACCTGACCTGGTTGGATTCTCCACCACAAACCATGCTGGTGCAACAGGAGATGGTATTGAACTGGGCCAGGAAGCAGGAGCTGACCTGGATGACATCGAATTTATCCAGATTCACCCAACCACAGACCCAGAATCCGGTTATATGTTTACTGAAGGTCTTCGTGGAGATGGAGCCATTCTTCTCAACAGCCAAGGCGTAAGATTCACAGATGAGCTTCTCACAAGAGACGTGGTTTCTGCAAACATCCTGAAACAGGAAGGCGGTATTGCGTATCTTGTGACCAATGAAGAAATGAAAGAAGAAAATGCTGCTCTTGCTGGATACATCAAGAAGGGGTACGCCATTGAATGTGCTACCCTTGCAGATGTGGCAAAGGCCATCGGTGCTGAGGAAGCTGCAGTAATTGACTCCATGGCGAAGTACAAAGAAGCTGTGGCTGCTGGTACAGATGCAGAATTTGGCAGAGAGCACCTGACAAAGGATCTTTCTGAAGGACCATACTATATTCTGAAAGTAACACCTGGAATCCATCACACCATGGGTGGTCTGAAGATCGATACCGCTACTCATGTGATTAGTACAGAAGGCAGTGCAATTGAGGGTCTTTATGCTGCAGGTGAAGTAACCGGAGGCGTCCATGGTGCAAACCGTATCGGTGGAAATGCCGTAACAGACATCATCGTCTTTGGAAGAATCGCTGGAAAAACAGCGGCAGAAGAGCTTAAATAAATCATTTATTCTGATTTCTTACAAAAGAAGGGTAGACCCTCCCAAAAGTCGCCCTGATAGATTTCCGTGAGAAAATCCCGTAGAGACTATAACTCTGCGGGATTTTTCTAATGGAGCATAGGTGCAGCAAAAATCTTACAATTTTTTATGGAAATAAAAGAAAATGTGGGTAAATAGGAGAAAATGCGAGAATGAGAAAGGTAAAAATCAATAAGCATTTGTATTCAAATATATTCGGCTTTTTCATAAAATATTCCTGTTTGAAAAAGAGTAGAGCTTGTGTTATAAAATAATTGAAGTTAGCACTCACCAGATGAGAGTGCTAACAAAAATAAAATTATAAAGGAGTTGTTTGTAATGGCAGGACTGATTCCATTCAACAGAAAGAAAAACGATCTTTTAAGGAGTGAGTTTGGAGATTTTGGCAGCATGCTGGATGACTTCTTTAGCGAATCCTTCCCATTCAGAAGAAGCCTGGAGGCGGATACCTTCAAGGTGGACGTGGAAGATAGCGAGAAAGAGTATATCGTTCATGCTGAGCTTCCAGGTGTAAAAAAGGAGGAAGTTTCACTTTCCTTAGAAGACGGCAGACTGAGAATTTCCGTACAGCGGGACGAGGAAAAGGAAGAAAAGGACAAGAACTACATCCACCGGGAAAGAAGAGTCTGCTCCATGGAAAGAAATATTTTCTTGGCAGAAGCCGGAGAGGAGAACATCAAAGCGAAGCTGGAGCATGGTGTGCTGAAAATTGAGATACCAAAGAAGCCTCATGTGGATACCTCCAGAAAAATTGAAATTGACTAGGACGTAGGATGAAAAAGAAGATCTGAAGAAGTGGAAAAGACTCCACGGTTCTTCAGATCTTCTCTATTTTCATGAAATCAGGATTCGTTGAGATTTCATGAGATTTCATGAAATAAGGACTCATCAAAGGCGATAAGTTACGATATAATATAGGGGTCAATGCTATTTTTAGTAATGATTAAAACGTTCTTGCCCTAATGATACAGCAGAAAGAAGTGATACAATTGCTCTGGACAAAATGGATTCCATCCTTGTTTTATATCCTCCTTCTTTTTTATTTTTATAGTGGTATGCGGGTATACGCCAAAGAAACCCGGGATCCTGTGAACAGGTCCTATTTTTATATGAACCTCAGTCTATCCACCTGGGCTCTCATGGCGGTTCTCATTTCCCATACCAGAACCACAAAGGATGCACTGCTTTGGACCTTTTTCAGTGTCTTTGGGTGGGGCTTTGTCTATGCGTTCTTGTTGTCTCTTCTCATTCATCTGACCCAATATGTGAAAAATATGAACCGCTGGAAGTGGGCAGCGGTCTATTTGCCGGTGCTTATTTCTATCAGCACTGTCTTATACAGCTTCTTATCAGGAGAGATGGAGCGCCGGATGTCCTATGGCCCCTATGGCTGGGTGTACAGCCTGGAACTCGAGCCTTGGACACTTTGGGTGAGAATCTATTATTTCATCATGGCGGCCATGGTGTTTTATCTTCTAAAAAAGTGGAAGCTCAAAGAGGGAGACTTTTTTCGAGGTCATCTGAAACGGACCGTTTTCTACAGCGCTTTACTTAGTATGCTCATGGGTCTTCCAAAAGTACTGGGGCTTTATGAGCGTTTTGGTCTCAGTCTTCTCGGACTGGGTCCCATCCATATGCTGCCTCTATGTGCGGGTCTTTTCTATGTCCTTCTGAAGAAAGCAAAGGTTGGACAGAGGGAGGAGTTCACCATTCCAAAACGCGGAGAATATCTCAGTGCCAAGACCCATGACAAGATTTTCTTTTATGTGTCTCAGGTGTACCTCATGGCGGGGTTTCTTGCCTTCTATATACAGGTCATCGTCAATGAGGCGGAAGTGGTCAGAACCAGCATCATGACGGCTACACTGTTCTTTATCGGACTGTTTATCTTTTTTCTTCTGGAAGTCAAACTATCTGTGAGAACAAGAGATGACATCATCAATTCTATTCTTTCCTTAAGTATACCGTTTATTACACTTTATTTTGCAGATGCCTCCGTTGGTTTTGCCTGGGCAGCTCCGGTGGTGCTCCTTCTGGTGGCTGTAGCCTTCAACAACAAGAATCTTCTCATCGCCACCAGTGCTATGAGTGTCATCACGCTTCTTCTTCTCTGGATCATGTATCCTCAGATGGCAGGGTCTTTTGAATCTCCGGAGCACCTGGCCAGACTGTTTGTGTTTATTATCATCATCGGCATGGCTTTTTTTATCAACGACATCTACCGGAAAAGGCAGCAGCAGTTTGAACGTCAGATTGACCATGAGCGGTTTGTCTCTGATATGGTCCTTCTCATGTCCAAGGCAAGATTCGAGACAGTGAAAAGCAATCTGGAGAGCCTCCTGGAGGAGATGGTCTATTATATGGAAGCGGACTATGGCAGTATCCATATCTTCTCCGATATACGGGACGGAGTACACCGAAAGTTTGAGCAGTATGGAAGAGGAGACCTGGATGGGATCCGGAAGAATCTGAAATTTTCAGGAGTTTTGGATGAGCTTCTCGAAGACACAAAAAAAGCAGAACATTCAGAAGCGAACATCAGAAGAATCATTGAGATCTTTAAAAGCAGGATGAGCATCGAAAAAGTCGCGGTGATGATCCAGCCCGTGATAGAATCTGAAAAGGTCATTGGCATCATGTGTCTTAGCGCCTTCAACCGGAACTCCTGGGATGAGGGGTATCAGAATTCCTTTGATCTCATTGTGAAGAATCTTTCCAGTATGCTCTATAAGATCAAAAAAGAAGATGAACTTTATCGCATGGCCTTCTATGATGGACTCACGGGTCTTCCCAACCGAACACTCTTCAACAGAATTCTCCATGAGACATTGGAGGACCAAGAAGATGGTGAAGTGGCTGCTGTGCTTTTTCTGGATCTGGATGACTTTAAAAACATTAATGATCTTTTGGGACACAGCGTGGGAGACAAGCTTCTGGTGGAGTTTGTCTCAAGAATCAAGCCGCTTCTTCAGAATGACCGCTACATGTCCCGGTTTGGGGGAGATGAGTTTCTCATGGTGCTGCCCCATCAGCGGGATGTTGAAGATGTGAAGGAAAGGGTGGAGGAGATTCTTACAACAGCCATTGGCACCTTCCGGTTTGATGAACGGGAGATTTCTACCGGTGCTAGCATCGGTGTCGCCTTATATCCGGAGGATGCGAAAGAACCGGAGGATCTCATCCGCTATGCAGATCTTGCCATGTACAGCGCCAAGACCAATGGAAAAAACCAGTATGTCATCTGTACTGAAGACATCAAAAAGAAGTTCATCTACGAAAAAGAGATTGAGAATGATCTGCATTATGCCATTAAGAACAAAGAGTTCACCTTGTATTATCAGCCCAGAGTCTCTGGTGTTTCTGGAAAGATTGTTGGGGTGGAAGCACTTTTAAGATGGTGTCATCCTCAGAAAGGGATGATTCCGCCAGGGGTTTTCATCCGAATTGCGGAGCGCATCGGACTGATGCCGGAGATTGACCAGTGGGTCTTCAGAGAGGCCTGCCGTCAGAATCTCTACTGGCAGAGGAAGGGATTCAGAAAAATCAGCATGTCGGTGAACGTGACGCCCATGACCTTTGCGGAGAATTTTGAGGGCAGTGACATCTTGAAAAACCTCAGAGAAGGCATCTGGGATCCGAAGTATCTTGAAGTGGAGATCACAGAGAACACCATGTACTTCAGTCCAGAGTCCATAAGGAACAGGCTGAATTATTTGAGAGGCCTTGGCATGAGCGTTGCCTTGGATGATTTTGGCATCGCGTACTCTTCTTTAGGCCGTCTCCATGAGCTGCCCATAGATAAGATCAAGATTGACCGGCAGTTTGTGGTGAATCTCCATGGAGCTCAGAAGGGAAAGAATCTTTATGATGGTATCCTGAACCTTGGCAGATCCTTAGGGCTCAAGATCAATGTGGAAGGTGTGGAAACCAAGGAGCAAGCAGAGTATGTAAAAGATAGAGGTTGCGATGAGATTCAGGGGTTCTATTACCACAAACCTATGCCTCCGGAATATGTGGAGTATCTCCTTCGAAAGGAAGAATTATAAATAAGTAAGATTTCTAATAATATACTTACGCCACCGTGTGAACTGCGGTGGTTTTTTGTTCGTTTTTTTCGTGAAATACCAAATTTGAGTACCTTAACTGATAGATCATACAAGGTAGTAATGGAATTACTGGTTGCAAGGGTGTGTCTATATGGGTACGCGATAGGAGGTGATTTCAAAGAGGGGGTGTTGTTGATAATTACGGATTTATCAAAGGAAAAATGTAAATGTTTTCCTTTACATCAAGTGTGTCGAAAAATGCAACAGTTTATGCGAAATTCCTTCAACTATTGAGTAAAGTTGACCTGATATATGTTGAATGACTCAATGAAATAGAAATCGTTTTAGAATTAGTTTAAGTTTTTGAGTTTTGTTTAACTATACTTAAGCTAATTTTACTAAAAGGTGCACTATATTTTTTATAATATATTGTTGATAAAATAACAAATATTTAATACTATGATAAGACTCTTTTGAATGATGGTATAATTAATGTGTATAAAAATCTGATTTATTCAAATGATAAATTAGATTTTTTATAGTGATATAATATAATGGTTTAGTGATGTATAAATACATCACTAAAATTACTAAGGGGTGTATTATGAAACAATTCAAAAAAACAATCAGTTTCTTATTGCTGTTTGTTTATCTGTCGGCGATATTTGTGCAAAATGTTGCGATAGGAACAGAGATAGGAGGTGAAAGTCCTAGTATAGAAGATTTTATTGGTGTACAAGTGTCTAAGAATCAATTAACGGATGGTGAAACTCAAAAATTCACTGTAGCTTTAACGGGTTATGAAGTTCCAATATATGGAGTTTCAGTTGAAGTCGCATATGGAGAAGGCTTCAACCTAATTACAACTTTTGCACTTGATGACATTAGAAATAATGTCTGGGAGGTAGACTATCAGTACAGTTTAATGAACTATTCTGGAATGTATAAGATTGTTAAGGTTAATGTAGATACTTCAGAGGGAAGAACTGAAATTTTTGATCTTACATCAGAATTTGGTGAAAAAAAAGCTGATTTCTCAAATGCAGTATATGAGGTGATGAATACCTATGGAGGTATAAATCCTATAAAAAGTATTAAGATCGAAGATGTAACCTATTCACCTGGTGAAATTATATCTCTTACTGTAGAAGTGGATGAAAGTAACTATCAAATAGAAACTTTAGATATATATTTTTTGAAAGATGGAGAAAATTTTAATTTTCCAATGAAAAAAACTGATGTAGGCGTCTTTTCAGGTGAATTTCATGTGGAAAGTTTTTCGGATAATGGTACATACACCTTAGATCGTTTAATATTAGTATCTAATAATCAGGCTATATATGTAACAAATAAGCCTATCGGTGTAAATGAGATTATTATGGATCTTTCTCCTTATAAGTTCACCATTGAGGGAGGAGTTGTAGATTCAACTGCACCACAATTTATATCAGCAGTGATTCCTGAGATCGTGTATCCTGGAACCCCATCGGTAATAGAATATGAAGTGACTGAAGAAGGTTCAGGCCTTAAAGACATTGTTTTTCAATTTGAAGATTCAGACGGACATACACTAACCACGTACTCTGATATAGCAATAGATGGTACCAAGTTAGTTCTGTTGGAACCCCATATTTTAATCTATAGTGGTATTTATAAATTAAAAGAAGTGTCATTATTGGATTTTGCGGGGAACAAAGTTGTTGTTAACGACAGAAGTGATGAGCAACCTGATAACAATGAGAAAATTGTGTATATGGATTTATCTTCCTATACATTGGAACTTCAGGGAACAATGGGAGGAATAGTTCCTGAATTGGTACTTGGAAAGTCAAGTGATTTAGTCACGAATAATCAAAGTACTTCTTTCTCTTTATCAATCACGAATGCTCCAATATCTTTTAGTAATGCAATGTTTAAAGTGAGAAATGTTGATACAAATCAAGAAAGATGGTTTACACTAGAGAGCCAAGGTGATAATTTCTTTGATTTAAATCTATCACTAGATGAGAGTCTGCAAAGTGGGCAGTATAAGGTTGAAAGAATTGATTTCTATAAAGATGGGCTAAGCTACTTCATTTATGATGAGGACGTAGAAAACTCAGAAGGATATCCTCGTAAAAATCTGGATGCGTGGAATTTTGCAGTTCAGAATGACTTTATTGGATATAATCCTTCATTTACGGTTGTACCGATTCTAGATCCTTTAGGGTCTCAGGATGAAATATTTATACAAGTGAAACCTGACAGTTTTGACACTGAATTTAAAAATATGAATATTGTGCTGGTTAATACAGAAGACACAACAATCAGGATCCCACTTGTATTACACTTTAATCCGAATACTGGATACTTTGAAGCTCGTAGCAATATTTATTTAGATACAATCAGCGGAAACTATAATGTTTATGAGATTACTTATAATTTCCTGAATGGGTATGATCGCGTTGTGAATGAACTATATGCCAGCGAACTCGAAAAATCACAAAGTTTTCCATCTAATATACTCACAATTGAAGGTACACTTCCTTCTACAGGGGACATTATAAAATTAGAAGTGATTGATGGTAAAGAAAGTTATGGACCCGAAGAGCACATCCGTTTTGATGTGAATAGCCTTGTTTCGAATAGTTCCATTAAACATGTGAATTTATTCTATGAGAATGAAGAAGGCAGAAAACTATCTGTATATGGACACAACACCATGGATGGTTTCCGAATTGAGCATAGGGTAAATCCATACACTTCTTCTGGAAGATACAAACTGAAGAATGTCTGGGTAGAGTTTACTAACGGTAACGTATCAATTGGAGACATCAATCAAAATGAAGAGAATTATAGCAGAACGCAGGATTTCTCTCATATGGATCTTACGATAGCAGGAACGATTTCGGATACAGTTGCACCTGTATTAAATAAGCTGACATTATCAGGCTCTGTATTGAAATTTGGAGAAGATATGCCTATCATGATCGATATTGAAGAGAACGTTTCGGGCGTATCATACATTCAATTTCAATATAAAAAGGACGATAGTGAAGACAGGGCTTGGGTTCAAGTTAATAAAAATGAACAAACAGGTCAATACTTTATGACGACCTCAGCCGACACAAAATCTGGTGATTATACATTAATGGAAATTATGATCAGCGATAACGCCGGAAACTACAGCATTTATTACAACAAAGATCACTATTCTGATGAAGTTAATGGAGAGTTAAGAGACTTCAGCGATTTCGGTTTACAAATAGAGAGCTTTGGCGGCTTTGATCCTGATTATAAAATCAAGAATCATCCAAACAGCTACACAATGAATGATATTGTAAATATCGAAGTAGAACTCCTAAATGAAACCTATAAATTGGATACCATTGAAGTTCTATTTAGTAACAATCAAACTGTAGTTCTCATAAATGACGGAAACAATAGATTTATTGGTGAGTATTTGATTAAGCCTGATGAAACCAATGGTATTGTTGAGATGAAAAGGTTGATATTTAGGTCGAAAAGTCAATATGTACTGGAAATTGGAGATGTTTCAGATAATGTTAATGGGCCAGGTTGGAACTATGAAGATCTCTCAGAGGGAGATTTCACAGTAGAAGGAACTTTAAATGGAATCACACCTGAAATTACTGTAAGTACGAATAAGTCAAGTGTTTCAAGAGATGAGTATGTAAAAGTGTCAATAAAAGTGACGGACACTCGATTTAAGCCAGAGTCAATTGGGGCAGTGATCTCAGTAACAAATGCTAAGGGGATCAATGGTGGAGTATCGGACTCTAACTTTCAATACGATTCAAAATCAGAATCATATGTAATGGAATACCATGTCTATAATGATTGGGTAGCTGGTGATTATCAGTTAACATCCGTTAGCTTTAAGGTTGGAGATTCATGGTTCAGTTCAGAGTATGAGATACCATTATTCACAGTTCAAGGAACATTGGGTGGTTATCAGCCAGATGTTTCTGCAGCTGTAAATATGAAGAGCGCTACAGTAGGAGATGAAATCGTACTTACATTCCGAGTGGATGAAAGCACTGTGAATTTTTCTGGTGGAGAAGTTTGGGTACAGATTAGAAGCTCGTATGGTGATTCCACATCCTCAAGATATGCTGAAATAATTGAAGTTTCTCCAGGGGTATTCCAAGCGAAGCTTCCAATTCATGAATACTCTACACCTGGAGATTATAGCGTTAGAGAACTTTATTTATATGGTAATGACTATAATATAAGGATATCGGATGTATCCAATGAGTATGCGCAATACGTGGAGGATTTGAGTGCGGCGGAGTTTGAGGTTTATGGCACAAAAGTCGATCTAAATGAACCAAAACTTATTAGCATAATCGTTCCTCAGAACAGTGTATATGTTGGAGAGATTTTTGAAATCGAACTGAATTTGGATGAAGAATCCGGCATCGAAAGAGGATCGGTTCAACTTGTAAATGTAGATGATTACGAGAAAGGGATTTATCTTGAAGTTGAAACTGTTAATGGAAAGGTTATTGCTAAATCAAACAACTACGATCGCTTAGAAGCAGGAAACTATAGAGTTCAGAGAGTATCACTTGTGGATTATGCAGGAAACTCTAAAGATTACCTCCATATGGATGGCGATGACTGGGATCAGTGGACAGAGCGTATAGATTTTACAGATACAGTTATTACCGCAAAGTATTATCCGATAGAAGATATTACATTCAAGCTTGACAAAGAAACCTATACAGGTCGAGATTACCTTGAACTGAAAGGAACCCTCAGTTTTGATATCTTTGAGTATATGGATGTTCAGTTCTTGTTTGAAAATGAATTAGGTAATCAGGTATGGCTCCATGGCGTGAGAAGACCATCCGGTTACTATGCTGCTGGAACATATATCAGACCAAATACACCGGTAGGAACCTATACCTTGAAGGAAGCTAAAGCGTACAAAGGTGGCATTCCGTATGCATTAATCCATGATGAAACAAAGAATGAATCAGGATATAAGGATTTATCAGGTGTTTCTTTCACAATAGAAGGGACGGTAGTCGATTGGGATGCGCCAATATTATCAAGTGTACGCGTTTCAAAAACAATAGCATCACCCAATGACAGTATTATGCTGCAAGTATTTGCAACAGACGCGGCTTCTGGGCTAAATTTTGGTACTGCTACTTATGTAAACACAGTAACAAGAAAAACAAATCATATTTATATTCATAAGTATGGTATGAATGAGTTAAGGGGTTACTGGGACATTCGGAACAGTACTGATCCTGGCGAATGGGTTTTGAAGCATATAGAACTTGTGGATGAGAGTGAAAATTTCATTATTTATACTGATGAAAGCCTCGGAGAAGTATATGGAGATGAGAATTTAAGAGATTTTTCAAACGCTAATATTACTGTAATGGGAACAGCCGTTGACGAGGATCCACCTGTTTTCATTGGCGCTTCACTCAGTAAGAAAGAACTTCGAAATTTTGAACAGTTTGAGATCAAAATCAACGCACTGGATTATGTTGCGGGTGTCGAACGTTACCTGATATTCTATCGTGGAGATGGAGAACATGAAACTGTTTTTGATGGCTGGGGTACTTCTATCTATGGCATGATTTCTTTACGAGATACAGCCCCTGATGAAGTGTTACTAGAAGCTACAGACCTCTTTATCTATGATTATGAGGGGAATGAACTTCATGTGACTCGAGAAGAAGGAAGATTAGAGAATCTAGACATTTTAATTACAGACACTAAAGCAGCGGATGTTAATCAATATGTATATGAAGCCTATGTGCATCGAGGAGAACTGGAATTTGGCCAAGAGGTGGATATCACGGTAGTACCTGGTTACGACACAATGGATGCGAAAAAAGTGACGTTATATTACAGGGAAATTGGGAAAGAGCCTTTTACAATCGTTGCCGAACCATTTGAAGGTGAATTTGTTGCGAAGTTCCTGCCTTCAAACCCGAATTACAAGGAAAAGACTGAGTATGAGTTCATGTATATGGAAATAATACAGAGTAATGATGAAGTTGTTACGCTATATACAACAGCTTATCCGGAGTCAGATCTTATTTTTTACGCAGAATCTATGAATTTTAGTATTCTTGAAGACACCACTGCAAAACTGCCTGAAATCATTGGATTTACTACAGAGAATAAAACTGTAGGCGCAGATGCATCCATTCAGTTTAATCTTGAATACAACGCTAGCGGATACCTACCAAGCAAATATGAAGTGTATTTCCGAACAGGAGATACTTTGGTAGACTCACCAATCAGAATCAATGATATGAAAAACCAGGTGTTCTATACAGATGCATTTACTGTGGAAGGCGCATATCAGGTAGATCAACTTGTTGTTTTTGGACCAAATGGTGATGCGCTAAGAATCAACAACAGTAAAGTTCATTCAGATGAAGAGATTCCGAGTTTAGATTTTGGAGATCTTTCCTTTACCGTCAGCGGAACGTTAAGTGATAAAGCTGCACCAACTGTTTCAGGCTGGAGTACGGGCTCTAAGATTGTAGAACTTGGAGAGACCCAAATGTTCACTGTAAGTGCTTTAGATGATAAAACGGGTATTGCCTACGGTGTGCTATATTTACTGGGACCATCTGGTGATATTTCAACAAGTAAGCCTGTTTACTTATACTTCAATGAGAGTACAGACCTCCTTGAAGGGTCCTATAAGGTCACAGAAGAGACCGCAATTGGTCAATATCAAGTGGCATACATGGAAGTTTATGATAAAGCGATGAATATGACGAAAGTATCAAATATTCTGATTCCAGAGTTTGCAGAACAAGGAACGGATTTAGCTGAACTGGATTTTGAAGTAGATGGTATAGCACCCGATTTGGATGCTCCGATTTTCACTTCTATAGATACTGTTTCTGAAGAATCAGTTCAGAATGGAGTAATCACTCTTAAAGTGAACTCTCATGATGGAATCGCAGAAAATGCGAGCGGATTAAAAAATATGAAGTTCACTTATTTTGCTGATGGAATATCCAGAACCATTTACAGTGATATTTATTTAGAGAATGGAGAGCACTATACAACGGTACGACTTGATGCTATCTATGGATTTGAATGGGTTCTTAGAAATTTGGAGATTTATGATTTTGCAGGTAATAAAACAGTCATTTATCATTCCACCTCAAATAATACGAGTTCATATAGAGACCTGACAGCTGGAAACTACAAGTTTGAAAAACCATTCATAACGCCAAGCATTGAGAGCCTAACTTTGGATAAGAATGAAGTCTTACCGGGAGAAGAGCTTCTCATAACACTGAGACTCCTTACTACATCCATACTCCCTGAAACAGTAGAAGCTCATTTTAAATCTGCTACATATAATCAGAGTAAAATGACAGAATTAGCTATTACTCCAGACGGTAAGCATGTTGGAATCGACCGGATTTCAGAGTTTGAACTGGATGGAGAGTGGAGGCTGGAAAAACTTACAGCAAAAGATCCATATGGGAATACCTATGAGATTCTTCTGAAAGACACTTCTTTTGAAAATACCGTGTATACTGTGAAAGATACAACACCAGATGATGAATCAGCGGAGCTTCAGGACATCAATATCAGCAAGGTTGAAAATAATCTATTCAGAAGAATGATGTTCAGCATGACAAATCTATTCACAACAACTACCACAATATCTGAATTTACTTTAGGGGATACCATCAGATTTTCTGTAAATGCTGAAGATGCTGTATCTGGAGTAAGTAAAATCAAGCTTGAATATACAGTGGTGAATCAAAAAGTTGTCATAGAAGAAGACTTAATTTCAGCGGGAGGATCCAAGTATACGGGAGAGTTTACCATACAGGAATTCCATCCATCAGGGGATTGGAGACTGGATAAAATAACACTCTTTGACAATGCTGAAAATGAAACCATCCTCGTGAAGAGTGAGACAACAGGATTTGTTCCTGGGTACTCCAAACTTAATTTCAGAGTAACTGGAACTCAACCAGACAGAACAGCACCAATCATCGGTGGAATCACCGTGTCATCCTCAAGAGTGTTACTCGGGGATAAAATCACTTATACAGTAGAAGCCTCAGATGAAGAGTCTGAAGTAAAAGAAATGACACTGAGACTGATTTCTGTGAAAACAGGAGTTATGAAGAACGTGACGATGAAAAAGGTGAATGATACCTCATTCCAAGGAATCTTAACTGTCACACCGGATATGCCTGGAAGCACTTGGAGAGTCGAAAGAATTACAGCAAAGGATACCATGAACAATGAAGCTGTAGTAACCAACACACTTCTAGGTACCAGCACACTATCCACAAGAAGAGATTTAAAGGTTTCTGAGGTGACTGTTGTCACAGAACAGAGAATTGAAGTGGTAAGTCCAGCAGAAGTTTCCCTGAACCTGGGAGATATTTATAACGGAGAGGATCTTACTGTAAGACTTATTTACTCAGAAGGGGAACCTAAAATCCTCACAAAAGACCAGCTAAGAATCGGTGTAGTCGATACAACAAAAATAGGTGCAACTAGAGTGACGATTGCCTATAATGCACTTTCTACCTCAATTCCTGTTACGGTTTCTGAAGGAGCTGCAGCATCTATCCGTATCAGTAAAGAACCTGAAATGAGATTCTTTGAAGGGGATGCATATACTTCTGAAGGACTTGAAATGGAAGTCACTTATGAAAATGGATACAAGAGAGTTCTCCCAGTTCTGAAAAGCTCAGTTACAGGCTATGACAGTACTCAGATTGGACTTCAGACACTTACAGTGACCTATCTTGGAAAAACCACTGAATATAAGATCGAAGTTGAAAAAATACAGGTGGAATCCATTGAAGTGAAAAATGCACCAAGCAAAACTGAATATATTGAAGGGCAAGAATTTGACAGAACCGGCATTGTTGTGGAAGCCACCATGAACAATGGTTCAAAGGAAATGATCTCAAGCGATGATTTAAGCTTTGCAGGCTTTGACAGCAGCATTGCTGTTAAAAATCAGGAAATCACCGTGACCTATGAAGGTAAGAGTGATACCTTTACCGTGAATATTATCCCGAAGGTATTGACTGAGATTGAAATTGCTACTG
>NZ_KL370832.1:161356-376993 GCF_000701905.1 Proteiniclasticum ruminis DSM 24773
ACAGGCTTTAATAGCGAAGCAGTCGCGGAAAATCAGGAGATCACCGTAACCTACGAGGGCAAGACCGATACCTTCACTGTAAACATCATTCCAAAGGCATTGACAGAAATTAAGGTTCAATCACGTCCATCAGATACAGAGTATGTGGAAGGACAGGAGCTTAATGAGGAAGGTCTTACTGTGGTTGGTATTTACAACGATGATTCAGAAAGAATATTAGAAAAATCAGAGTATACCTTAGATGGGTACAACAAAAACACCATAGGAGAGCAGACCATCACAGTGAAGTCTTTAGAATTCACCACTACGTTTACTGTAACAGTGATCAAAAAAGCTGTAGCTGAAATTATCATAGAAAAACTGCCAGCTAAGCTGAGCTATATCGTTGGGCAGGTTCTTGAGAGTGAAGGCATAGAAGTGAAGGCGCATTACAACGATGGAGAAGAGAAATTAATTCCTCAGGCGGACTTAGCTTTCAGCGGGTTCGACAGTGTCGCTCCTGCTTCAAAACAATTGATTACAGTCTCTTATGAAGGGAAGACAAAGTCCTTTGAAATAGACATCATCCCAAGACGGATTATTGCACTGGAAGTAAAGACTGAACCTGAAATGATGATTTATGTTGAAGGCCAAAAGCTGAACTTGCTGGGGCTTACACTCGAAGCCACTTATAATGATGGTAAAAAAGAAACCGTAAATCACACCAAGATTATTTCTGAAGGCTATGATGCAAGTAAAGTTGGAGAACAGAAAATCAATCTAAAAGCAGACGAAGCATTTGTGGAAATCACTGTTACGGTGATTCCGAAAGTAGTTGAAAGCATCAGATTGATTTCACTGCCAACAAAGACAATTTATGTGGTAGGGCAGAAGCTAGACATTACAGGTATTAGTGTGGAAGAGACTTATAACGATGGCGAAAAGAAGCTGGTGAAGATTACCATGGACCATAT
This sequence comes from Proteiniclasticum ruminis DSM 24773, assembly GCF_000701905.1. Taxonomy (GTDB): domain Bacteria; phylum Bacillota; class Clostridia; order Clostridiales; family Clostridiaceae; genus Proteiniclasticum; species Proteiniclasticum ruminis. The sequence goes on from NZ_KL370832.1 coordinate 162,310, forward strand.
ATCTGGCTTTGATAGCAGTAAAGCAGTGGAAGACAAGGTAATCACCATCACCTACATGGAAAAAGCTATGACCTTTACTGTAGACATCATCGAAAAAGTATTGACCTCACTGATCATAACAAAAGAACCATCCAGAGTACTCTTCTACGTAGGAGAGACACTGGATCTGACCGGAATTGAAGCGATGCTTCTGTATAATGATCTGGAAGAAAAGACGCTGGATGTTCTGGCATCAATGATTTCAGGTTTTGACAGCAGCAAGGCAGCACAAAAACAAGTCATCACCATCACCTATGAAGGTAAAACAGCCTCATTTACAGTAGATGTTCTAGATAAAAAGGGACTTGAAGAACAGATGGAAGACTTGGCAGGATCCCTCAGCAGTGAAAAAGCAAATGAGCTGAAGAATCTCATTGATGCTATGGAGGATACACCAGAAAACAAGAAGATCATTGAAGAGTTTACATCCATACTGCAGGAAGTAAGAAAAATTGAAAAAGTAGACTTAACAGCACCAGCACCTGAAGATAAACCTCAGCTGACACTTAGTGAGGAAACTCTGAAGAAACTGAATTTGCCTGAAGTACTTGAAGATGACGTAGTGGCGATGACTGTTAATCTACAGACGAAACAAATACCGGAAAATATCATAAAAGATGTTCAGGATAAACTGGGCAAGAAAGAAAATGTGCTGCTTCTTTATGATATGAGCCTTGTGAAAACTGTTGAAAATGAAGATGGAAGCATCTCTGAAAGTATCATTGAAAACAAGGACATTCGTGGAAAGCTTACCTTAAGAGTTCCAGTACCTGAGACAATGAAGAACAAGAAAAATCTTGAAATCATCTATGTTTCTGAGACTGGAAAGATTGAGAAGTTAAAGACAGAAGAACGCACTGAAGATGGTATCCGATATCTCTACTTTGAAACAAGTCATTTCTCACTGTATGGCATCATTGCAGCAGCTGAAGAAATCATTGACGAGAATGAAGAGAAACCTGATACTGAGACAGAACAGCCTGTAGAAACACCAGAAGAAGAAAATACAGATAAGGAAACAACTGAGAAACCAGAGGAGGATAAGGAGCCTGAAACGGAAACTGATTTACCAAAAACTGGAGAAACAGGAACTAGCACTTTCTTATTTGCTGGAATTCTGATGATGGCGGCAGGCGCCTTCTTCCTGAAGAAAAAAAACAGAAGAATTTCATAATGTGAATGAAGAGCCACCGCAGAGCGGTGGCTTCTTCTATACTTTATTAAAATATAGAAATTGGCTAAAAGAATATCATCAGATGGAGAAATACCTTATAATAAAGATACGTCAACATGGAACATGCTGTGCGGGATGAACCCTATGCATAGCTACAGAAGGGAGAGAATAGAAGGTATGATGAAACTCGGCATCGCCGGTATAGGTGTCATTGGAGAGAGCTATCTGAAGCTATTTTCAGAAGGCAGAATCAAAGAAGGAGAAGTGGTTGCAGTGGCCTCCAGAAATACTCAAAGGGTAGAAAAAATTCTGGAGAAGCTGAATCTTACGGAAGTGAAGGTGTATGGGTCCTTGAAGGAGATGCTGGAGAAAGAGACTTTGTCTGGCGTCATCATCACAACGCCGCACAAGCTCCATGTGCCCATGATGAAAGAGGCTCTACAGATGGGCGTCTCGGTGCTGACGGACAAACCCCTTTCCAGCACTCGAAAAGAAGCAGAAGAGATGGCAGTCTTTGCTAAAGACTATCCGGACCTGGTGAAAGGGGTGCTCTTCAATAAAAGAGCGAATCCCATCCATAAAGAGATCAAAAAAATCGTGGACAGTGGGGAACTGGGTACCCTTCGACGAGCCCTCTATGAGGTGACGGATTACTACAGATCCCACAGATACTATGAGGAAAGCGGATGGAGAGGCACCTATGAAGAAGAGGGCGGAGGCGTTCTGATGAACCAGGCGGTCCATCAGATGGATCTTCTCACCTGGTTTACAGATCTTCCGAAAGAAATCATGGCGTTACTGAAAGAAGGAAACCATAGACCCATGACCACAGAGAACGATGCGTATCTTCATCTCTTCTATGAAGGCGGAGCTGTGGGGCACTTTATTACCTCCACCCATGAAAGCCCGGGAGTACACCGGCTGGAGCTTTCCTTTGACCAGGGGCAGATTCTCATGGAAAACGAAAGAACTCTTAAAATCACAAAGCTTCAGGAGCCAGAAGAGGACTTCTCAAAAAAGACAGAGACGCTTTTTGCCCATGTGCCTGGAACGTCCCTCGTGAAGGAATTTGAACCCCTGGAGGATAAAGAAGAGCATGTGAGAACCATTGAGAACTTCATCCAGGCCCTCCAGGGGAAGGAAGAGATCCAGTGCTCCCTGGAAGAAGCCTTAAAGAGCATCACCCTGGTGAATGCTGCATATTTCTCACATTTCACGGGAGAAAAGGTATCAACGGATTTTTCATTGGAAGCATATGATAGAGAACTTGATAGAAAAATTCAGGAAGAAAGAGCAGTAACAGAACGAGTGCGGATGAAAGAAAAAAAATAAGCAGAGTGAGTGAGAAGGAGTACAGCATGAAATTTGTCTGGTATGAAAAAAACGGGATAAAACAATTAGGAGTACTTCAGAAAGAAGAGAGCCATATCCTGAGCCTTAAGGATCTTCTTCCAGAAAGAGGGTTTCTGGATCTGTTGGACTTCATCAAGCGGTATACACCAGAGGATATAGCGGTTATTAGAGGGGCCATGGAGAAAGAAAAGCCCCAGGGAACACCCCTGACAAAGGTGAGGGTTCTTTCTCCTATAGAGCGCCCCATACACGACATCATCTGTGTAGGCGTCAACTATGAATCTCATTTGAAAGAAAGCACCCTAGGTCTGAAAGATCCGAAACTGGATGGACCGAAAGAGCCGGTGTATTTCTCCAAAAGGGCAGTGCGCATCCTGGGAACAGAAGAGCCTATAGAAGGGTTTCTGTCTCTTGACGATGCCCTGGATTATGAAGTGGAACTGGCTGTACTCATGGGAAAGGAAGGGCGGGACATCCCAAAAGATAAGGTGAAAGACCACATCTTCGGCTATACAGTGTTCAACGACGTCTCCTCCAGAACCCTTCAGAAAAGCCATATCCAGTGGTATAAAGGAAAGAGTCTGGATACCCACAGCATTCTTGGACCCTATGTCCTTTTTGCAGAAGATGCAGCTTATCCACCAGACTTCACCGTGGAAACCCAGGTCAATGGAGAGCTTCGCCAGAAAAGCAGCACCCGGTTATTTATACATGATGTGGATAAACTGATCTCTGATTTTTCCAGAGGGATCACGCTGGAAGCAGGGGACATCATAGCCACTGGCACTCCCAGCGGCGTGGGCATGGGCTTTGACCCACCGAAGTTTCTAAAGAGCGGAGACCTGATGGAGTGCAGTATTTCAGGCATCGGAACCTTAAGAAATAAAGTAAGATAACACTTAAAAAGAAAAAATGGTTCCAGTGGAAGTGAGAAGAAGTGCTTTTCACTTCCACTGTTTTGTACATATGAAGTTGTTGACATTTTCTGACCACTGAGAAAGTGTGAGCAAACAGTGAATAAATTGCAAAATAAGCACGTTTATAGAAATAATTTTCATAAATAAAGTTATTATGGAAAATTTTTCATTTCTTCTATTGAAACCGTAAAACTCATGTGTTAATGTGTGAGTGTAATAGTTTACAGATTATAAATCTCCACAGAAAAAATTGAAGGGGAAGAAAAGAAGCATCCTAAGCTGGTTACCGGTGTGCTGTTTAACCGCAGAAGCTCGGACCTTTATCAGAAGGTGAAATCCCTTGTGGAAAGCGGTGAGATGGGAGAGCTAAGGCGGGCCATTTATGAGATCACCAATCTTTACAGGAGCTACCGCTACTATGAAGACAGCAGCTGGAGAGGCACCTATGAGGAGGAGGGCGGCGGCGTCCTGATGAACCAGGCCATCCATCAGCTGGACCTTCTTCTGTATCTTACAGGTCTGCCAGCATCCGTCAGGGCCTTCATGAAAGAGGGATTCCATAGACCCATGACCACGGAGAACGATGCGGCTCTGCATCTTTTTTATGAGAATGGCGCGTCAGGTCATTTTTTGGCCAGCACCCATGAAAGTCCGGGCCTCAACCGCCTGACCCTGTCCTTCAGTAAAGGGCAGATTGAAGTGGAGGACGACGCAAAGCTGAAAATCACCAGGCTTTCAGAAGAAGAGGAAGACTTTGCAAGAAAAACAGACCAGCATTTTCTTCATGTGGCAAAGACCGTGGAGGAGTACTCCTTCAGCATCCTTGGCAACAGTGAGGAGCACAGAAGAACCATTGGAAATTTCATCAAGGCCATCCAAGGAAAAGAGAAGATTCTCTGCTCCTTTGAAGATGGACTGAAAAGCATCACCCTCGTCAACGCTGCCCATCTGTCCTTCTGGTCCGGGGAAGAAGTGCCCATGACTTTCAGTGAGGTGGAGTATCTGCTTCATTTCAAAGGTAAAGTCGAGGAAGAGAAGAGGGTTCGGTCATTACAGAAGAAGCGTTGAGAAAAAACAGACTGTGAACGTCGGGGGAGTAAGGTTTACAGTATTTTGAGAGAGGAGGCGGCGGAAACTTCAGATGAATAAGTCATCCGCCGGTACTATAGAATGAGAGATAAAAATGAAATCATGAATGCCATAAGAGGGGGGCTCATCGTCTCCTGTCAGGCACTGCCTGAAGAGCCGCTGCACAGCTCCTTTATCATGGGCAGAATGGCCTATGCCGCATATCTTGGTGGTGCCATCGGCATCCGTGCCAATACTGTGGAAGACATCAAGGAAATCAAAAAGACCGTAGATCTGCCCATCATCGGCATCATCAAGAAGGTGTATGGAGACAATCCGGTGTTCATCACCCCAACCTTCACCGAGGTGAAAGCCCTGGCGGAAGAAGGGGTGGATATCATTGCTCTGGATGCCACCCATCGGGAAAGACCAGATGGAAAGAGCCTGAAAGAACTGATGACGGAAGTGAAAACACATTTTCCACAGCAGCTTTTCATGGCAGACTGCGCCACCTATGAGGATGCAGTCACTGCCAAGAAGCTCGGTTTTGACTTCATCGGCAGCACGTTAGCCGGATACACCGAAGAAACCAAGGGAACAGATCTTCCAGATCTTCCCCTCATAGAAAAAATGGTGGCCTTGGACGTGCCAGTCATTGCGGAAGGCGGCATCTCCACCCCAGAAGAGCTGAAAAGTGTTCTGGATCTTCATGTACACTGCGCTGTGGTGGGTTCTGCCATCACAAGACCCATGGAAATCACAAAAAGATTTGCAGAAGTAGTGAACTCCTAGGAAAGTTTCTTTATGATAGAAGATGAAAGCAGGTGGAATCATGAATGAGAACAGAAAAATACTCTGCGCGGATGTGGGCGGCACAAAGATCAAAGCGGCCCTGGTAAATGAGAAGGGTCAAGTGGAAGGTTTCATGGAAATGCCCACAGAAGCCCATCTTGGGGGGCCTCACGTCATGTCGAACCTCAAAAAGATGTTAAGCACCTATACAGGATATGAAGCCATCGGCATCAGCACTGCAGGACAGGTGGACAGCGAAAAAGGAGAGATCCTCTACGCCAATGAGAATATTCCCCGCTATACGGGAACCAAGGTGAAAGAAGTACTGGAAGAGGCGTTTCAGGTGCCGGTGAAAGTGGAGAATGATGTCAATGCGGCGGCTCTAGGAGAAGCCTTCTTTGGCGCTGGAAGAGAAGAGAAGGATCTTCTGATGCTCACCTATGGCACAGGGGTGGGAGGCGCTCTTCTATTCGGAAAAGAGATTTATAAAGGAAGAGAGGGCATTGCTGGAGAGTTTGGTCATATGATCACCCACCCAGAAGGCACCCTCTGCAACTGCGGACAGAAAGGCTGTTATGAAGTCTATGCTTCCACCACGGCTCTCGTCCGAAAAGTCATGGAGCTGGATGATCATCTCACCAACGGCAAAGAGATATTCAGCGCCATTTTTGAGGGAAGAGAAGAGGTGCGAGATCTATTGGAAAAGTGGGCCCAAGAAGTGTCCTATGGACTGGTGAATCTCATCCATATTTTCAATCCATCTCTCATTTTATTGGGTGGTGGACTTTTGGAACAGCCACTAGCCTTTGAGCTCATCGAGCGTGAAACAAAAAAAAGGACCATGGAGAGTTTTAGAAAAGTGGTTCTTAAAAATGCCAGCCTAGGCAATCAGGCAGGTTTATTGGGGGCAGCGTCCCTTCATTTGAAATAAGTAGAAGTTTGGGGGAACCTTTTGTGAGCAGTATGGATGTATTTTCAAATATCAGCACCTTATTCAATTCATTCACCAAGTCTGAAAAGCGGGTGGCAGAATATATTCTTCAGAACCGAAGCCAGATCATGTATATGTCCATCACGGAGCTTTCAGAGAAATCCTCCGTAGGTGAATCCAGTATCTTCCGGTTCTGCAAAGGACTAGGCTATACAGGCTATCAGGAGTTCAAAATAGCTGTGGCTCAGAGTCTATCCGGAGAAAACAGTGACGCCACCTACACCATTGGCACGGAAATTCTTCTCAATGACTCTTTGGAAGAGATGGCCAGCAAGGTGAAGATGACCAACATCAGTGCCCTGGATGAAACAGAAAATCTTCTGGACTATGGCGTGCTTCGTGAAGCGGTGGAAAAGATGGTGGAGGCGGATAAGATCCGTTTCTTTGGCATCGGATCGTCCCTCATCACGGCCATGGAAGGGCACAACAAGTTTTTAAGAATCACGAATAAGGCGGAGCTCACCGTGGACAGCCATCTTCAGGCCATGTCCGCAGCGCTTATGACGGATAAAGAAGTGGCCATTGTCATTTCTTACTCCGGACAAACGAAAGACTCCATCGAGGTGGCAAAGATGGCAAAGGCCAGCGGGGCTTATGTCATTGCCATCACCAGGTTCCACAAAAGTCCCATGACGGCCTTTGCCGACGCGACCCTTCTTTGCGGAGCCAATGAAGGACCTCTGCAGGGAGGTTCCCTCTCGGCTAAAATCGCTCAGCTGTATCTTCTCGATGTGCTGTATTTTGAGTACTTCAAGAAAACCTATGAAGTGTCTAAAGTAAATAAGGAAAGAACCGCCAAGGCTGTGGCAGACAAGCTACTATAACTATAGAAAACCTAGACTGTATAAAGTAAGATTTTGTGTATCCGCCCAGAAGGGCGTAAGGAGTTGTAAAAGTATGATCATGGATCATCTGTCCAGAATATCCAGTTACTGTTTTGAAAATGAAAATATGAGAATCGCCCAGGAGTTTCTCATGAAGCATGACTACAGAACCCTTCCCAAAGAAAAAATGGAGATCAAGGGAGACGAGGTGTTCCTTGTGTACCATGATATTACGCAGAGTCCTCTGGAGGAGGCCTTTTATGAAGCCCACAGAGACTATGCAGACATTCATTTTACCCTGGAAGGTATGAACTTCATCCGGTCCACCCTCATTGACAATATCCACATCACCAAGGCGTATGTGGAAGAAGGGGACTATCTCCTGGGATCCTATGAAGGAGATAGCTACACCGACAGCTATATGGGACCTGGATATTTTGCCATCTATATGCCAGAAGATGCGCATCTCACCAACGCGCACCCAATAGAGCGTGCCAATGTGAAGAAATATGTGATCAAAGTGAAAGTCCGATAAGAAAGAGAGGAGCAGCGGAGCTGAAAAGCGTACCGCTGTTTTTTAGTTTGTGGTATTTCTGCTGAAGTCATCTTTTAAAAGAATCATAGACTACGTGTTTTTGCTCTCGTGAAATGACATAAATATGATGGAGATTTGATTAGGACAATTATTCTATTGACCGTCCAAGATACCAACCAAGACACCACGCAAGCTGAAGATGATAGTGATGATGGATTAAAAGCACTACTTGAGTTTTGATCCACGCTAAGAACAAGGAATGAAATGCAAGAATTAATGTAGCTAAAAAATCGGGAATATTTAAGGAAGAAAATACTCAATCCACTAATGAAAGGAAACCTTCTATAAGCTCACAGTGTCTGATAAGCTGACAAGTCCAAATCGAAAATATTACACGAGTAGATAAATGGAGAGCTCATTACAATGTGCTGGGCTTTTTTATACACTTATCTTATCAAATGAACCACCAATATAGAAGAAACTCGTATAGGGTTTCAGACGTATCAAGAATTCTGAACGGAAATAAGCTTCTGATATTTAGAAAGACGCAGGTACTGGAATTTTAAATCTAAAGAAATAGCGCTGAGAAAACCCAGCGCTAAAGATGAATGGCGTTATATCCTAAAATGGTTTTGAAGTTTACATGATTATTGACTGCATGGAGAGAATCTTTTCAGGGAGGAGAAGCTTTGCTTCTGTGGCTTCCAGAATTTCCGCCAAGGTGAATTCCTCGTTTATTTCTCTCAGAAGGAGACCTTCCGGTGTCACTTCGATGACGCACATTTCGGTGACAATAAGGTCCACTTCCCCCATGGCTGTCAGGGGCAAAGTGCATTCTTTGAGGATTTTAGGACTGCCTTTGGCGGTATGTTCCATGGCCACGATGACTTTTTTTGCACCGGAGAGAAGATCCATGGCACCACCCATACCGGGCACCATTTTGCCAGGGATCATATAATTGGCGATATTTCCTCTCTCATCCACCTGCAGGGCTCCCAGTACCGTGAGATTCACATGGCCGCCCCGGATGATACCAAAGGAGGTGGCGCTGTCAAAAAATGCTCCGCCCGGCAGGATGGTCACCGGGATGCCTCCAGCGTTTGTGATATAGGGGTTGATGCTGTCATCGGAAGGAGAGGGGCCAAGACCCACAAATCCGTTCTCGGACTGGAAGATGATGGTTTTACCCTGGGGTACGAAATTGGCCACTTTGGTGGGAAGACCAATGCCGAGATTTACCACATCGCCATCAGAAAGCTCATGGGCTACACGTTTTGCGATAAATTCCTGAATCTTTTCTTTATCCATCATTTAAAAGGCACCTCCATCTACAATGAAATTGACAAAAACCCCAGGGGTATGTACAGAATTCGGATCCAGATCTCCCACTTCCACCACTTCCACGGCCTCCACAATGGTGATGTCCGCTGCTGCAGCCATCATGTTGTTGAAGTTTCGGGTGGAGCCGTGGTAATGGATGTTCCCGAACTTGTCCACCTGATTTCCGAAAATCAGTGCCACATCCGCACGGAGAGGTTTTTCCAGAAGGTAGACTTTACCGTCCACGGTCACCTTATCTTTTCCTTTTTCCACTTCTGTCCCAAGACCTGTGGTGGTGAGTACGCCGCCCAGACCATGACCGCCTGCTCGAATCTGCTCAATAAGCGTGCCCTGAGGCACCAGAACCACTTCGGTTTCTCCAGAAAGCATCTGACGGCCGGTTTCTTTATTGGTGCCCACATGGGAGGCAATGATTTTCTTGAACTGGCGGTTTACTACCATTTTTCCGACACCGCGGTCGATAAAACCGGAATCGTTGCAGATGAGGGTCAGGTCCTTGACGCCTTTTTCGATGAGCGCATCGATGAGACGGTCCGGAGTGCCTACGGCGAGGAAACCTCCGATCATGACGGTGTCTCCGTCTTTCACATGTTCAATGGCTTGGGAGAGGTCAATGAGTTTGTTCATATAAAAGCTCCTTTCCTGTATCTCTATGAAAAGTCTTAGCGTCAGCTCAAAAATACGAGACTGGTTCATCCGAAAAATCATGAGAAAGTACATGGTTTCTCCTGAAGTATTTCTTTACTCAACCTTATTAAAACGTTATCATAGAAGAATGTACAGGACGAAATTTTCATAGATTCTATAACATTAAGTTATAAGATGAAAGGTAGAGAGCAGAAGTTACCCGGAAGGAGGAAAAGCCTTGAATATAGACCATCTGAAATATTTTATCACTGTGGTGAACAATGGATTCAACCTCAGTGAGGCATCCAAAAAGCTTCATATTTCACAACCGGCGCTCAGTAAGTATATCCTGAAGTTTGAGGAAGAGGAGCGGGTGGATCTCTTCTATAGAAAGCATGGCAGACTTCTGGGACTTACACCTTCCGGAGAGAACTTCTTTGCCAATGCCAAGGGTGTGGTGGAAGCCCACGACCGGATGCTTAAGGAGCTTAGGGAAGCTTCCAAGAAAGTGCGGGGAGTCATCCGCATCGGCATTCCACCCCTGATCCTGACGGTCCTTTTTACAGAGGTCATGTCTAAGCTGATTCTTCTCAATCCGCTGATCAAGTTCGAAATCGTGGAAGCAGGAGCTTTTGAGCTCAGGAAGCTTCTGGCCATGAATGAACTGGACTTTGCGGTGCTTCTTTCGCCGTCGGAGTTGAATCCCCAGGCGTTTTTGGAAGTGCTTCTGAAAAAAGACGATCTGACGGTGTTTCTTTCCAGTACCCATCCACTGGCGGAAAAAGAGATGCTAAGGTGGTCGGATCTGGAGAAAGAAAAGCTGGCTCTCTTTAATGAAAGCTTTATGATCCATCATCTTCTCATGGGAAAATTCAGAGCCCTGCGGATGGAACCGGACATCCAGATCCTTTCCGGATCCTGGGACTTTCTCCTGGAGGTGACCAAGGATTCAGAGATGGTGACAATCCTGCCTTCCCCCATCACGAAGTTCATTGCCACGGACGGCATCCTGGAGAAAAAGCTGGTGTCACCGGTATCCTGGAAGGTTGTGCTCACCCATCCTCTGAAATCCTATACCTCCACCCTGGAAAAGTATGTGAAGGAAAGCATTGTGGAGTACTTTCAGAAAGGAAAGGACATTGTGCCCATCAACGGAGAAAGTGAAGAGGAAAAGCCTTTGTGAATACAGATGTCCATGGGATTTGGCGTTGAAGAGTAACGGAAAAAAGGGTATCCTTAAATAGAATGCATCAGCATCATGGGATGCTGAAACGGATGAATAAGAGGTGGAATGATGGGAAATTATTATGAAAAAGCATTAAGTCTCCATGAAGAATGGAAAGGAAAGATTTCAGTGGAGCTGAAAGCGCCGCTGATGGACAAAGAAGATCTTTCTGTGGCCTACACACCAGGTGTTGCGGAGCCTTGCAGAGAAATCGCAAAGGACAGAGACAATGCCTATAAATATACATGGAAGGGGAACATCGTAGCGGTGGTCTCCGATGGGACAGCGGTCCTGGGTCTTGGAGACATCGGACCGGAAGCGGCACTTCCTGTAATGGAAGGAAAAGCTGCGCTTTTCAAGAGATTTGCAGGGGTCAATGCGATACCTATCGTTCTTGATACAAAGGACTCCAAGGAGATCATTGAAACGGTAAAGCGTATTGCGCCTACCTTTGGCGGCATCAACCTGGAAGACATCAGCGCGCCCCGATGTGTGGAGATTGAAAGAAGCCTCATCGAGGAACTGGATATTCCAGTGTTTCATGACGACCAGCATGGAACTGCCATCGTGGTGACAGCAGGAATTATGAATGCTTTAAAGCTCATCGGCAAGAAGAAGGAAGAGGTCACTTTGGTGGTTTCTGGAACAGGCGCCGCAGGAAGCTCTGTGATCAAGATGCTTCATGCCTACGGCATCCGAAGCATTTACGCCTTCAATGTCAACGGAATTCTAAGAAAGGGCGATATGGAAGAATACAATTTCCTGGAAAAAGAGCTGTGCGAAATCACCAACGAAGCGGATGAAGCTCTGACGTTATCAGAAGCCATGAAGCGTGCGGATCTTTTTGTGGGCGTCAGCGCGCCCAAGGTGCTGACCAAAGAAATGGTTGCCTCCATGAAAAAGGATGCCATTGTTTTTGCCATGGCCAATCCGGAGCCGGAGATCTCCTATGAGGATGCAGTAGACGCTGGAGCCCGGGTGGTGGGTACCGGCCGTTCTGATTTTCCGAACCAGGTGAACAATGTGCTGGCTTTCCCAGGACTCTTTAAAGGAGCACTCCAGGTACGTGCCAGTAAAATCACTGAGGCTATGAAAATGGCAGCGGCAGAAGGCATCGCTTCTTTAATAGAAGAAAAGGATCTTCGGGAAGACTATGTGATTCCAGGCGCCTTTGATGAAAGGGTAGCGGAAGTGGTGGCAGATGCCGTGGCGAGAAAAGCTGTGGAAGAAGGCCTTTCCAGAATTTAGGATAGGGAGCTGAACGCGTTGGAACTTCTAGAGGCAAGAGAAAAGAGGGACGCCTTTGAACAGGATCTTCTGGAGAAAAACGGTCAGGTGCTTCTGACGCTCCGGGGGAACTATCCTGGAGAGAACAAGGATGCACCATCGGTGTCCTATGTGGTGGAAACCTTAAGAAAAGAGGTGCTGAAGACTTTTCGTGTTGAGGAAGAGTTTGCGGAGCAATCTAAGGAAGGACTCCTCTACTTCTTTCTTCTTCAGGAAGAGGGGGGTGAGGCAAAGAGAAAGGCGGTTCTTCTGGAGGAGACGCATCCATTAGGAAGACTTGCGGATCTCGATGTCCGGGACAGGGGAAGGATCTATTCCAGAAGAGATCTGGGATGTCCGGAAAGAAGCTGCTATCTATGCAAAGAAAAAGCGGTTTACTGTGTACGGTCTATGAAACACACCATGGAAGAGGTCATTTTATATTTTGAGAAACAGGTGAAAGAGTATCAGCTGCTGGAGTGTGAAAACACTCCACAGCGCCAATGAAACGGGGGAACGATATGGAGATATTAAAACAGGCGGTATGCGGGACCATCCAGTCCAACGACTGCTTTGTGAGAGTGGCGCCAGGAGAAGAACTTTTTCTTCATCTGGAAAGTACAGTGCTGGATGCTTTTGGGGAACAGATTGAACATGTGGTGCGGGAGACTCTTCTTGGGCTTGGCATCACTAAGGGTCAGATTTATCTGGAAGATAAAGGGGCGCTGGATTATACCATCCGGGCCAGAGTGGAAACGGCGGTGAAAAGAGCAAATGGCTAGAAGAAGTTTACTGTTTATGCCTGGAAACAATCCAGGAATGCTTACCACATCAGATATACTAGGAGCGGATACCCTGGTCTTCGATCTGGAGGACGCGGTGTCCCTTCAGGAGAAGGATGCTGCAAGGACCTTGGTCAGAGAAGCGATGTCTTTTCTTACCTTTACCGATTCTGAAGTCACAGTGAGGATCAATCCCACAGACTCACCCTACTGGAAAGAGGATCTTTCTGTCATGGTGCCTGCAAGGCCTCAGGGCATTGTGATCCCTAAAGCCACAGAAGCTTCCGTGAAGCTGGTGGAGGAAGAAGTGGAAAGGCTGGAGAAGCTTCATCAAATAGATAAGAAGCTCTTTTTCATCCTCATCGTGGAATCCGCCCTGGGTCTTTTTGATCTGAAGAGCACATTACAGGCAAGCCGCCGGATTGAAGGGCTTATCCTTGGTGGAGAAGATTTCACCAGCGACATGGGAATAAAGAGAACTGCGGACAGCCATGAGCTTCTCTTTGCCAGATACCAGATTGCCACAGCGGCTAAAGCCTATGGTATGGACGCCATCGACACACCTTATACAGACATCGATGACATGGAGGGGCTGAAGGAAGATACCAGATTCTCAAAATCCATCGGATTCACCGGAAGACTGGCCATCAATCCAAGGCAGGTGGAGCCCATCCATGAGGTATTTTCGCCCACTGCCCTGGAAATTGAGGAAGCCCAGAACATTCTTCTGGAAGCGGAGGAAGCAGAAAAAAAGGGCCTTGGTGTATTCAGCTATAAAGGAAAGATGGTGGATCTGCCGGTAATCAAGCGTGCAGAGAAGACCATGGCATCTGCCAGGAAGTGGGGGCTTGTGAGATGAAAAACAGTTTAGGAAGAGAAGGGCTCTTGAGACCCTATGAAGGAGCTTTTGTAAATAAGAGACATGTGGAGTACTCCGACAACAAAGAAAAAGGTAGAGTTCCGGAGTTTTCGGAGAACCTTGATGATGTGCTGGATGCCTTGGATCTTCAAGATGGCATCACTGTGAGCTTTCACCATCACTTAAGAAATGGAGACCAGGTGCTGAATCTTGTCATGGGGAAACTTCAGGAAAGAGGACTGAAAGGGGTCACTGTGGCGGCTTCCTCCTTTTTCCCCTGTCATGCTCCATTGGTTCCCATGTTTGAGGACGGTACAGTCACACGGCTTCATGCTTCTTACATGTCAGGGCCTGTGGCAAGGGCGGTCAGTGAAGGGAAGGTGAAGGAGATCTCTACCATCACCACCCATGGAGGAAGACCCAGAGCCATTCTGGAGGGAGAACTGATCATCGACGCAGCGTTCATCGCAGCGCCTGCAGTGGACTTTCATGGAAACCTCACAGGATCCGAAGGACCTGCTGCCTGTGGTGTTCTTGGCTATGCTCATGCGGATGCCCAAGCAGGCAAAAAGGTGGTGGCCATCACCGACACGGTGAAAGAGTCTGTGAACCGGCCGGAAATTTCAGGACACCTCATAGACTATGTGGTAAAAGTGCCAACCATTGGAGACCCCAAAGGTATTGTATCCGGCACCACAAAAATCACCAAGGACCCTGTGGGACTGAAGATTGCCCGGGATGCAGCGACGGTCATTGCACACAGCGGTCTTCTGAAAGACGGATTCAGCTTCCAGACCGGCGCCGGAGGCACTTCTCTGGCGGTAGCCCTGGAAGTGAAAAAGATCATGAAGGAAAAGAACATTATAGGAAGCTTTGCTTGTGGCGGCACAACGGATTATCTGGTGGATATGCTGGAAGAAGGATATTTTGAGAAGCTTTATGATGTGCAAGCCTTTAATTTAGATGCAGTGGAGTCTGTAAAGGTCAATGAGCGTCATGTGAAGATCTCAGCCAATACCTATGCGAATCTTCATAATGACCATAATATTGTGAATCAGCTGGATGTGGTGATTCTTGGTGCGTCGGAAATCGATGTGGACTTTAACGTCAATGTCACCACAGGCAGCGACGGATATATCCTTGGAGGGTCCGGTGGCCATGCGGATACAGCAGCTGGCGCAAAGCTTGCTATCATCGTTTCCACACTCGTTAACAGCAGAATCAGCTGTCTGGTGGATCGGGTAACCACGGTGACAACGCCAGGGGAAACCATTGACATGCTCGTCACAGAGCGTGGTATTGCGGTTCATCCAAGACACAAGGAGCTGATCCGGACGCTGAAAGAGGAAACCAGCCTGAAGATCATGGACATCAAAGAGCTGAAAGCTGTAGCAGACAGCTTAACAGGCGTCCCCAAGAGAAAAGAAAGAACCGGGGAGATTGTGGCGGTCAGCGAATACCGGGATGGCACAGTCCTGGATGTGATTCGGAAAGTAGAGAAATAAATTAAATATGGAATGGTGGACCTCACAGCTTAGAAGAAGCTTGTGGGGTTCTTTTTTTGTACTTCATTTCTCGGGAGGGGTTTATTTTCATGCAGTGCATTCTGATTTCAAACTGCCACCGAAGAGGACATAAGAGAACTAACAGAATCCGGAATTATTGTGAAGAATTATACAACATGTGGAGTGATATGGATATAGAAAGTTGATTGGGCTCTATAGGAAAGTTATTAGCATTTTCATGAAGACAATGGTGTATATTTTGAAAATGATTAAATAATCTCAGAAAAATGATTTTATACAGATGTGTATAATCCTGACTTAACTTATGGTGGAAGTTCAAAAGAATTTCCTTTATGAAATGTTAACAAAATACACATAAAACTATAATCGGTATTATAAAATAAAGAATTTCACGAGGTGAAGTGAAAGAATATCATACAAACAGTTAGATTATGATAATATTTCGAATGGAAATTATAAAGGAAGTTAAAAATATAAAGAGAATTAGCGCAAAAGATGACGAGTAACTCTATATATTTCAATCATAGATTTATTTAAATTTAACAATATTGATTATGGAGGCTTAATTTTGTAGAATAATAGTATAAAGTGTCGTAATGAATTATTGTGTTGTTTCAAAGTACAAGTCGGGACTTACAATTTGGACAAAATTCCTCAAGGAGGGAGAGAGAACCATGAGAAAATGGAAAGCGTTTCGGAAGTTTTTAAGTGTAATGATTGCAGCGTTACTGATTCTGCCTGGCGCAGTGAAGATTGATGCAGCAGAAGCTTTTTATCCCATTGATGCAGAAGATGCAGTTGTGTTAAGCGCAAAAATCGTTGGTGAAACTTCTACCAATGACCATACCTATGCAAAAGCCATCTGGACCAACGGGGATTTCGTTTATCTGATGACGGACAGTACCCATGACATCAAAGAGGTCAAGCTTACCGCTCCGGGTGGAGTCATCACGGCAATATCTTATACTGCCTATGCTACCACTGATACGGTGAGGGTGGGAGATCAGGTGTTTGCGCCTGACTCATCCCAAGGGAACACAAAGGATTCTCATCTGACCGTAGCGAAATTCTCGCTCAGCGAATTCCTGTCCACCCTTGGGTTAAATGGTGGCAATACCTATGGTATTGAAGTAATTTCTGAACAGGGAAAAGGTCATTGGATCTATGGCACACTTCAGATTACCATACCAAAGGCGAAAGCTGTGGTATCCAAGACCTGGATTGACGGGCCAAAGTATGCAGCATCTATTGACCTCTACAAAGATTATAAGGATGAAACCATTCCTTACACACCGACTGTAGCCAGCTCTTTTGAGCTGACAGAAAGTCAGAGCACTGTAACGAAAGAAGTGAATTATACAGACAACCTCGGAAGAGTCCTTACTTACTTCGCAGAGGAAAAGAACATACCAGAAGGGTATACGGCCACCTACAGTGCAGTGGAGAAGAGTTTCGTGGATGGGTTCCATGTGTATAAGATGAGCATTGAAAATAAATACACACCTCCACTCATGAACATTGAAGTGACCAAAACCTGGAAAGATGAAGGGGGACCTTTAAGACCGGAAGAAATCACTTTCAAGCTTTTTAGAGGGCAGGAGACAGAACCGATCATGACCCAGACGGCAGATGTTGATTCGGGATGGAAGACCACTTTTATGAATCTTCCGAAGACCACATTAAACGGAACTGCCATCACATACCGTGTGGAAGAAGTGCCTGTTCCTGGGTACAGCACCGTCATTGACGGATTTACCGTAATAAATACAAGAACAGAGAAGTTCAATCTGCCTGTGGAGAAAATCTGGAAAGATGAGCCGGGCACAGCCATGAGGCCAGCCGCTGTAACCTTCAATCTCTTGAGAAATGAGATCAAGGTTTCAGAGATTACCTTTGCTGCCAATGAGAGCTGGAAAGGTGAATTTAAAAATCTGGACAAATTTGACGGAAATGGAGATCTATACACCTATAGCATCACCGAAAATAGTGTGCCTGGATACATGGGCAGTGTGAATGGATTCACCATCACCAACACCAGAACCGGTGTTGTGGATATCCCGGTGATGAAGATCTGGAAAGACATCAATACCAGTTCGAGACCAGATGGGATTACAATCCATCTGATCCGAAACAATGCACCGTATAAGACAGCAGAGATGAAACCTGTGGAAGGCACCTGGTCCTATACATTTAAAGATGAGCCGGCCTTTGACAGCAATGGACTCCCTTACACCTATAAAGTGGAAGAAGTGGTTCCTGATGGATACAAAGGCAGTGTAGTAAAAAATGACAACGGAAGCTTCACCATCACCAACATCAGAGTCAATGAAATCACCCTGCTGGGCGAGAAGACTTGGCTAGATGATGGCACAGGAAGACCAGAAAGCATTACGGTTCAGCTTCTTCAAAATGGAAGCCCATATAGAAGCGCAGAAGTGGAACCTGATGAAGAAGGCAAATGGCTCTTCAGTTTCAGTAAAGTGCCTGAATTCAATGAAGATGGCATCCCTTACATTTATTCACTGAAAGAGCTGACTGTAGAAGGATACCTGGCAGACATCGAAGACAATGAAGATGGCACCTTCACCATCACGAACCTTCGTGTTGGGAAAGTGGATGTTTCAGGAGAAAAGACCTGGCTGGATGACGGCACAGGAAGACCAGAAAGCATCACAGTGAATCTTCTTCAGAATGGTTATCCCGTAAACAGCAAAGAAGTAACACCAAACGAATCTGGAAAATGGCTGTTCAGCTTTATGGATCTGGATGAGTTTGACATGATGGGACTTCCTTATACCTACAGTGTGGAAGAAGTTCCAGTGGATGGATATAAGAGTACAGTGAAAGAAAAAGACGACGGAACCTTTGAGATTGAAAACTTGAGAGAAGGGCTTGTGGACATCGCTGGAAGAAAGACCTGGAAAGATGCGGGACCTCTTTCAAGACCAGATTTCATCACCGTGAATCTTCTTAGAAATGGAGAAGAGATCATGGATAAAGACGTATATCCTGGAGAAGCAGATGTATGGAGCTTCATTTTTGAAGATCTTCCAGAGTTTGATGATAAGGGTATCGCTTATACTTACAGCATCACAGAAGAACCAGTCTCTGGTTACGCCAGCACAGTCTCTGAAGAGAATGGCGGCATTCTGATCACCAATGTGAGAGTCAATGAAATCAACATCCTTGGCGAAAAGATCTGGCTGGACGACAACAATCCGGACAGATCAGAGTCCATCACTATTTACCTCAGAAGAAACGGTCTGGAGTACAAGAGCGTGAGTGTGGAAGCGGATGAGGAAGGAAACTGGTCCTTCGCCTTTATGAAAGTGCCTGAATTCGATCAGGATGGACTTCCATACACTTATACCATCGAAGAGGAAGACCTGGACGGATACAAAGAAACGGTGAAGAAGAATGAAAATGGCACCTATACGGTGACAAATCTCCTGGAGGGACTGGTGGAGATTTCTGGAGAAAAAACCTGGCTGGATAACGGTACAGGAAGACCGGAAACCATCACCATAAAGCTCCTTAGAAACAATGTGGAGTTCGACAGCAAAGTAGTGTCAGAAGTCAATGGAAAGTGGATGTTCTATTTCCTGGATCTTCCGGAATACGATGAGGATGGAAAAGCTTATACATACACCATCGAGGAAGTCCCAGTGGAAGGATACGAAACCAGCATTACCATGAAACAAGATGGCAGCTACATCGTAGAGAATTTGAGAACAGGCGTCACTTCCTTGTCAGGCAGAAAGATCTGGCTGGATGATGGAAACAGAGAAAGTGAAAGCATCATCGTGAATCTTCTGAGAAACGGCATAAAAGTGGACGAAGCATCTGTATCAGAAAATGAAGTTGGCGACTGGAATTTCAGCTTCACAAATCTGCCGGCCTTTGATGAAAAGGGAATTGCCTATGTGTATACCGTCACTGAAAATGCTGAGGAAGGATACAAAACTTCCATTTTGAAAGAGCAGGACGGCACCTTCACCATCACAAACCTTCGTGAAGGATTCGTAGACATCCTTGGTGAAAAGACCTGGCTGGATAATGGAGAAAGAAGTGCAGATACCGTCAGAATCAACCTCCTTAGAAATGGCGAGCCTGTGGACTTCAGAAATGTCAGTGAAGGACAGGACGGAAAATGGACCTTTGAGTTCCTGGAACTTCCAGAATTTGACGAAGAAGGCATCCTTTACACCTACACCATCGAAGAAGAGGCTGTGGAAGGCTATACCTCCACCATCCGCATGAATGAGGATGGCAGCTATACGGTAGAAAACCTGAGAACAGGCATTGTCACAGTATCTGGTGTAAAGACCTGGCTGGACAATGGAGTAAGAAGCATAGAAAATATCATCATAAATCTTTTGAGAGATGGACAGAAAGTAGACGAGAAGAGTATCCCGCTGGGTGAGAATGGCGAAGCAAGCTTCTCCTTCGAGAACCTGCCGGAGTTTAATGAGAAGGGTATTGCTTATACCTATACCATCACAGAAGAATCCGTAGAAGGATACAAAGTAAAGATCACAGAACCAAGAGACAATTACTTTGAAGTGGAAAACCTGAGAACAGGCATCGTGGATATTGAAGGGGACAAGGTGTGGCTGGATGATGAAAACCCAGAAAGACCAGAGTCCATCACCGTGAAGCTTCTAAGAAACGGCGAAGACTATAAGTCAGAAACCATCACAGAAGAAGACGGCTGGAGCTTCTCTTTCCTGAACGAACCGGAGTTTGATGAAAAGGGCATCGCTTACACCTACACCATCGAAGAGGAAAATCTGGAAGGATACAGCGAGAGTGTGCTGAAGAAAGAAGATGGCACCTTCACTGTGACAAACCTCCGAGTGGGCGCAATCAGAGTATTTGGCGAGAAGACCTGGCTGGATGATGAAAATCCAGAAAGACCAGAAAGTATTACACTGAACCTTTTGAGAAATGGTGAGATTTCTGATTCCGCTGTTGTATCGAGAGGGGAAGATGGAAAGTGGACCTTCAGCTTTGATGAACTGCCAGAGTTTGACGAATACGGTAAAGCATATGTTTATACCCTGGAAGAAGAAGCGGTAGAAGGCTACAGCACAAACATTGACGATCTGGAAGACGGAGAGTATTTAGTTACGAACCTCAGAGTCGGAACAGTCGATATTTCCGGAGAAAAGACCTGGCTGGATGATGAAACAGGAAGACCAGTAAGCATCGTCATAAACCTTCTCCAAAATGGCGAAGAAATCGATGAAGAGATTGTAACACCAAATGAGGAAGGCGCATGGAGCTTCAGCTTCAATGAACTTCCAAAGTTTGATGACATGGGTAAGGCTTATGAATACACCATCACAGAAGACTCTGTGGAAGGATACGAAAGTACTGTAACACCAAATGAAGATGGATCCTTCACAGTGGAAAATCTGAGAGTGGGCATCGTGGAAGTATCCGGCGAAAAGACCTGGCTGGATGATGAAACAGGAAGACCAGAAAGCATCACTGTAAACCTTCTTAGAAATGGAGTGTTTGACAGATCCCTGGAAGTCACAGACACAGAAGGCGCTTGGAGCTTCAGCTTCACAGAGCTTCCTCAGTTTGATGAGAAGGGTATCCCTTACACGTATACCATCGAAGAAGTACCAGTAGAAGGCTATGAAAGCACCGTAACACCAAATGAAGATGGCACCTTTACCATTACGAACCTGAGAGTAGGCATCACGGATGTATCCGGCGAGAAGACCTGGTTTGATGATGGAACAGGAAGACCTGAATCCATTACGGTGAACCTCATTCAAAACGGAGAAGAGATTGCGGAAGCGCTTGTGACACCAGATGGAGAAGGTAATTGGACCTACAGTTTCCCTGAACTTCCAGAGTTTGACGAGGAAGGCATCGCATATCTCTATAGCATCACAGAAGATCCTGTTACAGGATACAACACAAACTACGTGCCAGGCACCTACGATATTCAGAACACCCGAGAAGGCATCGTGAACATCAATGGCCAGAAGACCTGGGATGATCTGTTCGGAAGACCAGCAAGCATCACTGTGAATCTTCTTCAGAATGGAGAAGAGATAAGAGAGCAAGTGGTTACCGCTAATGCATCCGGACTATGGCTGTACAGCTTCACAGAGCTTCCTGAATTTACAGAAGCAGGTATCCCTTATGTGTACACCATCACAGAAGATGCGGTACCAGGATATGAAGCAACTGTAACAGGCACAAGTATTCTGAACAGACAGCTGAGAGCGACACTGAGCATCATCAAGATTGATGACTTTGACTTCCCTGTGGAAGGCGCAGTATTTGAAATCACAGATGAAGAAGGGGTTGTGCTCTTTACTGGAACTACAGATGAAGATGGACTCCTTAGTGCGGTTCTCCCACTAGGCACCTACATCGTATCAGAGATCAGCGCACCAGAAGATTACATCATTGACGATACTCCAAAGACAGTGCTGCTGGATGAAGATGGAGAAGTGCTGGAGCTGACTGTAGTGAACATTCTTGAAATCGAAGATGTGGAACCACTGCCACTGCCAGAGGAAGAAGAGGAAGAAGCGCTGCCAAGGACTGGATCCGAAAATGTCAATTACCTTTATGGATTAGGCTTGATCCTCATTCTGGGCGGCACAGTGCTACTGTCCAAGAAGAAGAGAACTGTAAAATAGCAGCATCTGAAACAACACATATACCCATCCAAAAGAGGGGCAGCTGGAAACAGCTGCTTCTTTCTTTTTGTAAAATGTGTTGTGAGATTCATAAAAGTAAAAGTTCTCATTTATGACATTCCTTTGTGAGATTTAAATATGTAACGATTTCATGAAACAGTTTCAGGTTTCCTTTCAATAGTGACAACCCTCTGGTATAATTAGAGTTGTTAGTTATGCAATCATTCATTTTGAAAAAGAATGGAAAGAAGGAGGAATGGAATGATAAAATTTGAAAATGTATCGAAGAAATTCAAAGACACAAAAGTGCTGAAGGATATTTCCTTTGACATTGAAAAAGGACAGCTGGTTGTACTCATTGGACTGTCCGGCTGTGGAAAGACCACCACGCTGAAGATGATCAATAAGCTGATTAAGCCCACAACGGGGAGGATCACCATTGATGGAGAAGATATCTCCAGGAAGGATCCCATTGAGCTGAGAAGAAACATCGGATATGTCATCCAGCAGACGGGGCTTTTCCCACATATGACCATCCGTGAGAATACAGAAATCATCGCTAGAGTAGAAAAGCTGGATCCTGTAAAAATCTCAGAAAAGACCGAAGAACTCATGGAAATGGTGGGTCTTTCAGAAGAGTTTCTGGACCGCTATCCCAGTGAGCTTTCTGGAGGGCAGCAGCAAAGAGTGGGAGTGGCCAGAGCTTTTGCGCTGGACCCGGATATCATCCTCATGGATGAGCCCTTCTCTGCGCTGGATCCCATCACAAGGACATCTCTACAGGAGGAGCTTGTGAATCTTCAAAGTAAAGTTCGAAAAACCATCGTCTTTGTGACCCATGATATGTCAGAGGCCATCAAAATCGCGGATAAAATCTGTATCATGGACAAAGGGGAGATCATCCAGTATGATACACCGGAAAACATCCTTAAATATCCAGTGAATGATTTTGTGTCTGAGTTTGTGGGGAGAAACAGAATCTGGGAATCTCCGGAGTACATCCGGGCGGAGGATATTATGATCCATGAGCCTGTGACGGTTTCTCCGGAACTTACCATCGGAAAAGCGCTGGATAAAATGAGGACCATGAAAGTGAACAGCCTTATTGTGGTGGATGGACCAAAGAAAAGGATGTTGGGGCTCATCAAGCCAAAGCAAATTGCAAAAATGAAAGACAGGTCTACTTTAGTGAAGGATCTTATGATCAGAGACTTTGCCTTTGCTCACGCGCAGGATTCCATTGTGGATCTTCTCCGGGTGGTGGACGACAACAGTATTTCTGAAATTCCCATTCTCTCTGAGGAAGGAAATCTTATGGGTCTTGTGACGGAGAACAGTCTCGTCACAACCCTCAGTCAGCAGTACTTCGAAGAGGGAGAGGTGATATAGCATGAATGTATTTGATTATTTTAGAAACAACGGGGACCAGGTGCTTCGACTGACCTTGGAGCATATAGAGCTGACGCTCATCGCGGTTGGATTTGCGGTTTTGGTGGGGGTGCCTCTGGGGATTCTCATCAGTTATTTCAGAAAAGCATCCAAAGCTGTGGTAGGTGGGGCGAACGTGGTTCAGGCCATTCCCAGTATGGCGCTTTTGGGTCTTGCGATTCCGCTCCTTGGTATCGGATCGCTGCCCTCTGTTGTGATTGTTATTTTATATTCGCTTCTACCCATCATCAAGAACACCTATACAGGGATCACCAGTATTGATAAAGGGACCTTAGAAGCGGCCAAGGCCATTGGGCTGACCAAAAGTCAGGTGCTGACAAAGGTTCAGATTCCGCTGGCGCTGCCTGTGATCATGGCAGGGGTAAGAATTTCTGCGGTGACCGCTGTTGGACTTATGACTATGGCAGCCTTCATTGGAGCTGGCGGGCTGGGTTTCCTGATCTTTTCAGGAATCAGCACCACGAACAATGCTCAGATTCTGGCAGGTGCCATACCTGCAGCAGTGCTGGCGCTTCTCGTGGATAACATCTTCAGTGTGGTGGAGAGTCTGGTGACACCTATCAGCCTTCAGCAGGGACAAAGAAAGAGTCTTCCTGAAGTGAAGCGCGACAGAAGAATTCAGAAGGGATTTCTTGGTACGGTGGCAGCGCTCCTGGTCATTTTATTCACCGTCACAGCCATCGGCAGTGGCACAGGTGGAAAAGAGTCCATCACCATTGGAGGCAAAGATTTTACCGAACAGTTCATTGTGGTGCATCTCATGGCGGATCTTATTGAAGACCGGACGGATCTACATGTGGAGAGAAAGCCGAACCTGGGAGGAACTCAGGTGGCCTTCGGTGCCATTAAGACTGGAGACATTGATCTTTACCTGGAGTATACCGGGACCATTTATGGAGATACTTTAGGGTATGCACCAAATTCCGATATGCAGGAAGTATATGATACAGCGAAGAAAGATCTGAAAGAGAAGTTTGATGTAGACATCCTGAAGCAGTTTCAGTTCAACAACACCTATGTGCTCTCTGTGACAAAAGAGACCGCGGAGCAGTATGGACTGGAGACCATCAGCGATCTATCTTCTGTGTCTGACGCCTTTGCCATTGGATCCACTTTGGAGTTTCTCAATAGAGAAGATGGGATTCTTGGGCTAAAAGAACACTATGGCATCACCTTTGGTAAAGAAATCGGCATCAACGGGGCCAATAAATACAGAGCCATCGACAGCGGAGAGACAGATATCACAGATGCTTTCTCTACAGATGGACTTCTGAAGAAATTTGATTTGGTGATGCTGGAGGACGATAAAAACTTCTTCCCGCCTTATTATGCGGTGCCGGTTGCAAGAAGCGGGCTTCTTGCAGAGTATCCTGAGATTGCGTCCGTTCTGGATGAACTGGGGCAGGTGCTGACCAATGATATTATGGTGGATCTCAACTACCGGGTGGATGAACTTCAGCAGCAGCCTGATAAGGTTGCAAGAGACTTTCTGATTGAGCAAGGTCTTTTAGAAGGGTAATTACAACTTAATAAGAATGGATCATGGATCAAAAAAAGCATCCGAAGTTTACATAAAGTAAGCTCCGGGTGTTTTTTTGTCCTAAAGGGGAGTGAGAGAAAGGATTTGGAGAGCGGAATTATACACGATTGCATAAAATTTGAACGAATTATGAATGAAAAATGGACCGTTACTGCGGATTTGTGAATCCCGAGGCGTATTTTAAGTTCTGAGCCTTCAGAAGAAGGTGTTCTGCTGCTTGTTTCGCTTTCTGAAAAATATAGAATTTAGGCATGAATTTTATGTGAAAAAAGTGTAAAAGGCCGGAGATTTTTCGGAAAAACAAATGAGCGCAAGAAAATCTGGCGTATTTTTGATTCTATATTATAAGAAAAATACAAAAAGTTGCCTAAAAATTGAACGTTAATAAAATATCCAAGAAAAGATAAATGAATAATCGATACATTGTCGAACTAATGTAAATAAAATTGGAAATATGTCGATTCAATGTATCTATTTTTCAAGTAGAATGCTAATATTTAGTTAAATGAATTATTCATTTGTGTATAAATACAATTATTATGTCGAATGGTGGGGAGAGAACGATGAGAACGAGAGAAGAGAAGAAAAAAATGAAACCTTCCATGTTTACCTTATTGAGTGGTAGTTTTATGGCACTGGTGCTGATCCTTGCAGTCTTATTGGCAGGGACCAGACTTGTGGGACTGACACCTTATGCAGTAATCTCGGGCAGTATGGAACCGCAATATCCTGTGGGCTCTCTGATTTATGTGGATCAGGTGGAACCTTCTGAGATTTCCATTGGGGATCCCATCACCTTTGTGATGAATGAAAGTCTCATGGTGGCTACCCATAGAGTGGTGGACATCAAAGAGGATGGCAGCTTCATTACCAAAGGAGATGCCAATGACACTGTAGACGGCACTCCGGTGCATCCGAAAAACTTACTGGGAAGACCACAGTTCTCCATACCGTATCTTGGTTATGTTTCGGTATTCCTGGCATCAGGACAAGGGAGAATTGTTCTCCTGGGTGTTTTAGGAATCCTGGTGTTATCGCTGCTTCTTCCGGAAGGAAAGAGCAGAACCCTCAAAAAGGAGGTGGCGGACTGAGAAGTGCTACCTTGTTGCAACTTGAAAAGAATAAGAGAGAGGTGTTTTTTATGAAGAAAAAATTAAGTATCCTGGCTGTCATTGCGATCTTAGCTGTAGCGTCTTTTGCAACACTAGCGTATCTGACGGATTCCGCTGATGCGGTGACCAATACATTTACTGTGGGCGACATCGATATTGAACTGGAAGAGGAGTTTGATGAAGATCCCAAAATTTATCCTGGGGCGGAGATTACGAAGAAACCTGTAGTGACGGTACTTGCGAACTCTGAACCCACATATCTATATATCTTCATAGACAATAAGATTGGTGAAGATGCAAAACTTGACATCGATGGTGCCAAGTGGATTCCAGTGGGAACCAGCGGCAAAGTATTCCGTTATTTTGAAATTGTGCAGACTGATGATGATTCTCAGGAATTCACCATGTTCACAAAGGTTACCTTTGATGAAACTTTGACGAAAGAAGACCTGGAAGCCATTGGCACACCGGAAATCGTTGTAGCAGCCTATGCACATCAGGCGGTGGAAGTGGACTTGGCCGTTGCCAATACTGCAGCCATTACACACTTTGGTGTCACACCTTAATTGAAAGGGGGATTTAAAAAATGAAAAACAAAAAGAGGATTATGATTCTTGCTTTGAGTATCATTGCTGTCTTTGCAGCAGCCATCACCTTTGCTTATTTTACAGATCAGTCGGATGAAGTAAAAAATACCTTCACCATGGGTAATGTGGAGATTACATTGGATGAAGCGGATGTTCTTGAGACACCATCCGTCACAGGTACCACATGGACTGTTCCAGATCCTGATGTAAGAGTGCCATCGAACACTTATACGGGAATTTACCCTGGTGCAGTTCTACCAAAAGATCCAACGGTACATAATACTGGATCAAATCCCGCTTATGTACGCATAAAAGTTACCTTTACGAAGCATGCAGAAATAACAGCTGCCATTCCAGACCCTAAGAGCATTCTAGGAGCGCTAGGTGGCGGGTGGAGCTATGCTGGTGCAAGTGGAAACACATATGAGTTCAGATTTGCGAATGTTCTTACTATAGGAGGATCCACAAATCCACTGTTTACACAAGTAACCATTCCTGCATCTTTGGACAGTGAAGATATGGCAAGTATTTCTGGATTCCAGATTAATATCATCGCAGAAGCCATTCAATCACAAGGATTTGCAAATGTTACAGAAGCTTTCGCAGCATATGTTGCACCATAACGGTTGAACGTTAAATGAAGACAATGGAGGAGAATGAAAAATGAAAAGAAATAAGAGAATTATCGCAGTTCTAGCCATCACAAGTATACTGGCCGTTATGGTCTTCCAGACCCTGGCCTTCTTCACTGCTGAAGACACAGCACTGAACCGTGTCACCATGGGGAATGTGGCGCTGATCTTGAATGACGATACGATAGATCCTGAGACAGAAGATCTTAAGCCATTCCCTGTGGAAGGTTTTGATCTCGTCATGCCTGGAGACGTCATTGATAAGATTGTCAGTGTCACCAATGATGGAGACAATCCCATCTGGGTCAGAGTCAGGCTGGACAGAAGTATTATCTTGGCAGGCGAAGCCGCTGATGTAGACTTTAATGTTCTTGGTCTGGATCTCAATGATGAAGACTGGACAGAGGGAACAGATGGCTGGTTCTACTACAACGAAATCTTAGCACCTGGTGAGACCACAGAGAATCTTTTCACACAGGTGACCTTCCCAACGTCTCTTGGTAATGCGTTTATGAATGCTAGAGTAGAAATTGATGTTCTTGCACAGGGTGTGCAGAGCCAGAATAATGGAGTAACAGTTCAGGAAGCTGCAGGGTGGCCAGCTGAATAAAGAAACGGTTCTTGAAAAAATGTGAATCAAGAATTGAAATTGATGAAAGGAGGATGACGAAGTTTGAAGAAGTTAATGGCAGCTGTCTTATCGGTATTCATGTTCTTTGGCGTCCCTTTTCCTGTTTATGCTTTAGAGCAGCTGACGAGTCCTCAGGAATTGAGTGTGGAGTCTATAGATACACTTGAAGAAGAACCTATAATTGGTGAAAAACCATCGGAAGCTCCCGCTCCTGTAGAAGAGGAAAATACGGAAGCGCCTGTTGAAACTCCTTCTGAAGAGGAGAGTAAGCCTCTAGAAGAAAAGCCAGCAGCAGAAGAGCCCGATGTGCTGTCCCCTGAAATTAAGCAGGAAGTACCTTCCGAAACTGTAATTGAATTACCAGAAGCAAAAGAAGAGCCCGCTGAAAGTCCTAAAGAACAGTCCCAAGCGCCAGAATCAATAGAAAAGCCGACGGAAGAGGCGGTAGAGAAACCCGTAGAGGAGTCACCGGAAGTATCGGAAGAACCTCTTGAAGATCCAGAGGATCTGGAGGAAGAACTGGTTCTATCCGTGAATACAGCTAGAAACTATACAAGAGCTGGTGCTCTGAAGCCTGCTGTGTCTGGTCCAATGGAAACCATGAAGAGCATGAGGTCTGGCAGCATGGCTGCACCTATGGCCATTGGAGCGGCATCTGCTTTGGATGACCCCAGTGTCTTTCTGAAGAAAAGTGCAGTATATCTGCCTGGAACCCATCAGGTGGAAATCACCCTGGAGGCTTTTGCCACAGGAGAACTCTCCACCATCATTCAGCATATTCCTGCAGACATCGTTCTGGTTCTTGACCAGTCCGGTAGTATGGCTTGGGATATGAATGGAGATGAAATCACCAATAGAACATTGTATTCGATCCGTTCCACTTTATATATAAGAGATAATAGTGGGACATTGAGAAAGGTCACGTTAACAAGAACCAGCAGGGATGGAACCTATACATACTCTTATGTTGCAGGAAATGGTAATACGGTTACAGTGAGTGTGGATGATGAGGATGATGTTCCTAACTGGATTTTCTATAACAATACTACAGCCATCCGTAGAAGAGATGTGCTGAAGGATGCGTTGAGGCTTTTTGTGCAACAGGTTTATAACCGTGCAACAACCAATAACGTAGACCATAAAATTTCCATGATCGGTTTTGCTGCTGGAAACACCAATGGACAAAACTATGAGAATACGGAGATTCTCTCCAGAGTATCCGGAACAAGTCCCATCGGATACACAAACACAAACAACAACAATCTGAGGGATTCTCTCCTGGATGTACGGACATACTTGTCGAGACTAAATACAGCGATAGACTGGATTGAAGCATCGGGTGCTACAAGAACGGATCTTGGTATGGGGATGGCACAGACAGTGCTTGCCCAGAATCCAATTCCAAGCGGAACACAAAGGCAAAGAGTGGTCATCATGTTTACAGATGGTACGCCGACTTACACCAATACTTTCAGCACAGAGGTAGCAAACAGTACCATCGCATCGGCATACAATATGAAGAACAATCTAGATGCCACATCATTCACCATTGGGATTTTCAATGGGGCAAACCCAGCAGGAACCAGTGATGAAAACAAGTTCATGAACTATGTGTCCAGTAATTACGAGAATGCCCAAAGCATGACAAACCCTGGTACAGGATCCTACACAAAAAACTACTATCTTACTGCCAACAATCAGGATGCACTGAACAGCATATTCCAAAGCATCTCCAGCCAAATTGGAGGCGCTACCAACGAATCCCTTACGGCTCAGTCGAAGCTAAGAGACAGACTCACAGAGCAGTTTGAATTTTCATCTGGGTTCAATGCTTCCAGTGTAGACATCAAAGTCTACAACTACACGGGAAATGGAACAGACTTTGAAAGTGCAGCACCATGGAGCCTTGCGAGCCCTCAGCCTGGAGGCATCACAGCTCTAGTGGACAAACCAAACAAAAAGCTTGATATCACAGGCTTTGACTATTCTGCAAACTATGTAGCCTATACCCAAAGCACGGGATCTAGAGGAAAGAAAATCGTTGTGAAGTTCGTGGTGGATGTGAAAGACGACTTTATCGGCGGAAACCAGGTGGTCACAAACAAACCGGACTCCGGCATCTATACACCGGAAGAAACCTTTGTGGAAGCCTTCCCGGTTCCTGATGTGGATGTACCATTAAGATATCTGGCACAGCCTGAACATAAGGGTATCTACATCAGCCAGAGCATCCCAGCCAATGAACTGATCGCAGGCAACGGCCTATCCTATAAAACCAGTCCTGGCGGACCGCTCTACACAGTAGATGGCTATAACAACGCCTACGCGGATCTTGAGTATATTCTCTATGATACAGACGGTACTACAGTGCTAAGACGCTTCACCATTGGTGCAGGAGACACGATTCTGTCTGATGAGCTCAATCTTCTACTAGAAGAGGTGGAAAATAAAAAGTACACCTTCACTGTGAAGGTGACACCGATCCATACCGGAACGGTGACAGCATCGTCAGAAGATATTGATGCAAACCTGTATGTGTGGGTGCCCAAAGTGACAGCCACAGACCATGAAATTTGGTGGGGTGAACAGACGGACATCACGCAGAGAATGATCCTGAATGGATTTGTGAATCCGGATCCTTCTGCAGTAACGCCTTTGACCTTAGTTCCTGCAGTTACCCTGGAGCCTCAGTTTATCGCTGGGTCTACAGTTAACAGCATTCCAGCCTATGAGCCGGAATTTGACTCAACCTTTAAGATCAAACTGTTCATCGGATCTGATGAGTACACAAGCCACACAGTAATTGTTCCTGCGGTATCTGGACAGGGTCATGACGATTACCACTTCACTATATTTGTGAAGAAAGCTGCCTTGACCATTGAAAAGAAACTGAAGGCGGGCAGTGTCCTCGATGAGAACCAAAGTTTCCTCTTCCTGGTGGAAGGACCTACAGGCACCTATCAGGTGGCCATTCAGGGGCTTGGTTCCAAAAAGATCACAGGACTGAAACTGGGAGACTATAAGGTGACAGAAATCACCAGCTGGTCCTTCCGGTATGACATTGACAGCATTTCCATTGAACCAGCAGCTGCCTACAAGAGCACTGTCCCTGATGGAAAAATAGTGGAAATCAGTAAAGTAAGCCATGATGTCAAGTTGATCTTTACAAACAGAAAAACCTCTGACAAGTGGCTCAGTGGTGAAAGCTACGCGGTGAATCTCCAAGGGCAGTCACAGGAAAATGGCACGCTGAGAAGAGAGGAGGAAGATGAAGAATGAAACGATACCGTAAAATACTTCTCGTTTTGACTGCTGCGGCTGTGATTCTCTTCAGTGCAAATCTTCTCACATCGGCTTGGCTGGTGGACAGTACAGAGGAAAAAGTAAACACCTTTATTCCTGGCACGGTGACCACCACTGTGGAAGAGGAATTTGATGGTGAAACCAAAGACAATGTATTTATCAGAAACACCGGAAACATCGATGCCTATATCAGGGCGGCGGTAATTCCGGTATGGAAGACGGAAAGTGGAGATCTTTCGGAAACCGCAGTAACTGCAGCAGATTTTCCGGAGCTGCCGATTCTTCCGGGTTGGTTCAAGGGGACCGATGGTTTTTACTATCATATCGAGATGGTGGCACCAGGAGCCCTCACGGAGAAACTCATTGGCACCTTCGAAATGCCAGTGAAAGAAGGTCTGAAGTTTGAGCTCCAGATCATCGGCTCCGGCATTCAGGCAGACCCACCGGCTGCGGTCACTGAAATGTGGGGGATCACCGTGAACCCGGATAAAACACTACAGGGAGGTGGACCATGATGAAGAAAAAATGGACAGTACTGCTGCTCCTGTTTCTCTTTTTATCCCTATCAGAGGGTAAGCCGGTCCATGCATCTTCTGTCACTTATCGGAATCAGGCGGAACTCTTTGTCTTTGTGCCAAACAGCAAAGACCTCTTTGATAATTTCAAAGGGCTGATGCCTGGTGATGTGCGAACACAAGAAATCTTTCTCAGAAATGACTCCAGTCAGTTTGTGGATTTCTTTCTCAAAATCAATCCTGTAAAGGAAGAGGATGAGGCTCTTCTCCGTCAGATGACTTTAGTCATCTCCGAGGAAGGGGAGGAAATATTTAGGGAGTCCTTGGACCAGCAAGGGTCATTCGAGAACTACGTGAAAATCAAAGAACTTTTCCCTGAAAGCGCGTTCAGCTGGGATCTCTCTTTAGAGGTGTCAAAAGAGATGGGCAATGAGTTCATGGGAAAAGGGGCAGAGGTGGAATGGGTCATCATGATTGAAGAAATTGAAGATGAAGACGTGGATCCGCTGCCGCTGCCAGAAGAACCTGAAGAGCCTGAAAAGCCTGAGGAACCGGAAGAAGAGGAAATTGATGATAAAGAGCTCCCCAAAACGGGAGAACAGTCAGAAAATTATCTTCTCTACGGTGGAGGGCTGCTGGCGTTAGGCATTCTAGTGCTCTTTCTGGACAAAAAAAGAAAAGGAGCGTCTAACTAGGTGCTGCTAACTGAATAAGCGTTCTCTCTCCTAAGAAACTGCTTTGATTGGAGTCATCCCGGGCAGTTTCTTTTTATGGTCTTTTTCTTAGACGGAGACGCTAATGTCTTTGAAACTGAATCACATTTTATATCGTTTACACAAAGAATTATTCAACAATTGAAACAAAGTTTCATGATTTCCCATTTTCTTTACAATTAAGTTTCATGTGAGTATACTGAAGATAAGCTTGGAAAGGATTACTGAAAGATACCTTGTACAGTAAACACCAGGCATCGTGCGCGCGATAACTCCCTGACATGTTAGGAGAAAGAGAAATGAAAAGTGTATTGGTTCGACTTCAGGAGTACGAAGGAAAAGCCAGTGGAGCAGAAAAAGGTGTCGTCGGATTCCTTTTGGAACATGCCGATGAGGTGCCTCAGCTCAACATTCATGAGCTGGCAGAAGAGACCTATTCCTCTGCATCCACCATCATAAGACTCTGCAGAAAACTAGGATTTCATGGGTTCCGTGATTTCAGCAAATCCCTTGTTTATGAGCTTGCTCTTCGAAAATCTAGTTACGATGAGAGAAGCAAAGAAATCACGAAGGAAGACTCCCTGGAAGAACTGGTGGATAAAGTAACGTATAAAAATATCGTTTCATTAGAGGATACAAGAAAACTAATAGATCTCGAAGTGCTTCAGCGATGTGTGAATCTAATTGCCGAAGCAAAAACCATTTGCCTTTTTGGCATGGGGTCATCGCTTCTGGTGGCAAAGGATGCCTACCTGAAGTTTTTAAGAATCAACAAGCCTTGTATCATCAGTGAGGATTGGCATGCCCAATATCTTCAGGCCAAGAATATGACCAGAGAAGATTTGGCCATAGCCATCAGCTACTCTGGTATGACAGAGGAAGTGCTAAGGTGCGTCAGCGCTGTGAAGGAAAATGGTGCAACTGTGATTGCTGTAACCAGATTTGAGGAAAACCCACTAGCTATCATTGCGGATTATAATTTAAGCGTGGCAGCGACGGAGTTCACCTTCCGTTCCGGCGCCATGTCCTCAAGAATTGCCCAGCTAAACATTATTGATATTTTGTATACAGCTTATATCAACAGAGCCTATGAAGAGAACGTGATGCAGTTCCAGAGAACACATATTGAGAAACCCTATGTAAATGAAGGGGCAGAACCAAAAGAGAAAACCCGAAAGGGGAGGGAATAGAATTTGATCGATTTAACAAAGCTAACCACAGAACAGCGAAATCCTGAGACCATGAATTTGGACCAGATGACACCGCTTGAACTTGTAGAAACCATGAACCGTGAAGACCAGAAGGTCATTGAGGCAGTAAATAAAGTGCTTCCTGAAGTGGCAAAGGTCATTGAATGGACCACAGAAGCCCTAAGAACCGGAGGCCGAATCATCTACATGGGCGCAGGAACCAGCGGAAGACTTGGAGTTCTCGATGCGGTAGAATGTCCACCTACCTTTGGTGTCTCCCCTGACCTTGTTGTAGGACTTATGGCAGGTGGAGAAAAAGCCTTTGTGAAAGCCGTAGAAGGAGCAGAAGACTCTGAGACATTGGGAACGGAAGACCTCAAAAACATCGGACTTCATGAAAAGGATGTGGTCATTGGTATCGCAGCCAGCGGGAGAACACCTTATGTCATCCATGCACTGCGCTATGCTAGAAGCCTTGGTGTGAAAACAGCCATCATCGCCTGCAACAAGAATTCTGAAATGAGCAAGGAAGCAGACATCGCCATTGAACCTGTTCCAGGTCCTGAGGTCCTAACAGGATCCACAAGACTTAAGGCAGGCACTGCGCAGAAGCTCGTGCTCAATATGATTTCCACCGCTTCTATGGTAGGTACCGGAAAGGCTTATGAGAATCTCATGGTGGATGTGATGCAGTCCAATGAAAAGCTGAAGACAAGAGCTGAAAATATTGTCATGGAAGCCACTGGCTGTGAGAGAGAAACAGCAAGAACTGCCATTGATGAAGCAAAAGGCAGCGTGAAGCTCGCCATCACTTCGATTCTACTTGACACCCCTGTGGACGAAGCAGAAAAAGCACTTGAGAAAGCCAAAGGACATATCCGAAAAGCAATCAACAAATAACAATTAGGAGGATACTTATGAATAATAAAGAACTCGCCGTAAAACTCGTCGAACTCGTCGGTGGTAAGTCCAATGTTGTAAAAGCAGGAAACTGCATGACAAGATTAAGACTGACCGTAAAAGACGCTTCCAAAGTACAGTCAGATGAAATCAAGAACACCGAAGGTGTACTTGGCCTTGTAGTTGATGGAAGCTCCTACCAGATCGTCCTTGGACCTGGAAAGGTAAAGAAAGTTATGGACATCTGTGCAGAGGAACTGGGTCTTCCAAGAGATAGTGCAGCAGGAAGCTGGGAAGAGAACAAGGATGCGATGAAGTCCATGCAGAAGCAGGGTCCACTGAAGAAATTCATCAAGACCATTGCAGATATCTTCATTCCTCTTATTCCAGCCATCATCGCCGCTGGTCTCTTCTCTGGAATTGCCAGCCTCATCAGCACCCTTCAGGGACAGGGAACACTTCCTGCAGAAGGTTTCTGGCAGGTAGCACAGCTCTTTACTGCTATGGCAGGTAATGCTTTCTTAGGATACTTTGCCATCTTCACTGGTATCAATGCTGCTAAGCAGTTTGGTGCTACAGAAGGTCTTGGTGGTATGATTGGTGCCATGTCCATTCATGCAAACATCGTAGCCATCTCCACCATCTTTGGACTTTA
This sequence comes from Proteiniclasticum ruminis DSM 24773, assembly GCF_000701905.1. Lineage (GTDB taxonomy): Bacteria > Bacillota > Clostridia > Clostridiales > Clostridiaceae > Proteiniclasticum > Proteiniclasticum ruminis. The sequence goes on from NZ_KL370832.1 coordinate 197,524, forward strand.
TGATGCTGAAACCCCACTGAACTCCATCCTCACCACCGGTAAGGGCGGTATCATGGGAGTCATCCTGGCTGTTTGGATTCTGTCCAAGGTAGAAAAGGGATTAAGAAAGGTGATTCCAGATGTACTGGATCTTGTTCTGACACCACTATTGAGCTTACTCATCACAGGTCTTATTCTGGTATTTGCTGTAATGCCTGTAACTGGATATCTTTCTGATCTTCTCGTCAGCGCACTTAGCGTCATCATCAACTCCAGCAACCCTGTAGTGAGCGTCATCAGCGGATATGTGCTGGCAGCGGTGTTCCTTCCAATGGTACTTGCAGGACTTCATCATGGACTCATTGCCATCTATGCAATCCAGCTGGAAGTTATGGGCGGAGTATCCCTCTTCCCAGTACTGGCTATGGCTGGTGCAGGACAGGTTGGTGCAGCCATCGCCATCTACTTCATTGCAAAGAGAGTGAAGAACCAGAGAATGATGAATGTAATCACTGGTGCTCTTCCAGCAGGTTTCCTCGGAGTTGGAGAACCACTCATCTATGGTGTTACACTTCCAATGTTCAAGCCATTTATCACTGCTGGTCTTGGAGCAGGATTCGGTGGAGCCTACGTAATGCTGACCAAGGTTCTTGCAAACGCTTGGGGTCCTTCAGGACTTGTAGCAATTCCAATCATGAAGCCAGAAAGCATGCTGAACTTCTTCATTGGTCTTGTGATCTCCTACGTTGCAGGATTTATCATCACATACTTTGTCATCAAGGATAAGGACGTTGAAGCTGTCTAGTACACTAGGCTTCTCCATTTATCCTTCCACATGGCAGGAAAAAAGAAAACAGCTCTCCTCCCTCTATCAGGAGGGGAGTGCTGTTTTTACTTCTCTGCACATCAGTGAGGAATTCTCCGATGCCTATGTAGGACAGGTGGAGGAGATGATGGCTTATCTGAACGAAACGGGCTATGAAGTGATTGCGGATGTTTCCAGAAGGAGCCTGGAAATCTTCTCGGAAGATTCTTTAGTATCCTTAGCGGAACGGCTGAAAATTGATGTCCTTCGCGTGGACTATGGGTTCACCCAAGAGGAAATCCTTCTCGCAGCACAAAAAGTGCCTGTCTGCTTCAATGCTTCTACGCTGACAGAAGAAGATCTTATGGTGCTGAAAGAAACGGGAAAAACCTTTTATGCTATGTATAACTTCTATCCAAGACCCGAAACAGGAATAGACCGAGAGCAGTTTATGAAAAGAAATGAGCTCTTGAAGCACTATGGCCTTGGCGTCATGGCATTCATCTCAGGGGAAAGTGAGAAGAGAAGACCTCTATACGATGGCCTCCCCACTTTAGAGGAACACAGGCATCAGAAGCCTTATGTCAGCTTTGTGGATCTTATGAATGGGTATGGAATAAAGCACATATTTGTAGGAGATGGACTTCTTTCAGAAGAGGAAGCTGAGCCCATTAGACTTTTATTGGAAGAAGGTGTCTATTCTATTCCAGTGAGCACTTTGGAGAAAGAAGATCTTCTTCATAAGAACTTTACAGTTCGTATTGATTCACCCCAAAGCCTCATAAGAGTGCAGGAGTCCAGAGAATATGCAACTCCTGGAGCAGTCATAGAACCTTCACACACAACAGAAAGAAAGCTAGGAAGCATTACCATAGACAATAAGAACTATGGTCGATATTCTGGAGAAGTACAGATTCTGCGGGAAACTTTTGAGAGAGATGACAGAGTGAACGTCATTGGACAAGTGGATCCTTGCTATCACTCCCTGCTGAAGAACATTCCCAATGGAGCAAAAATCAGACTGACAAAGAGATAAAGAATAACAGAAAGGTTTGGATTTCCAAGCCTTTTTTTATTTCAAAAACGTTTTTAAATGATTCTAAGTATTTTGACAATGGTTTTTCACGTGCTATACTGAATCTAAAACGGTTACAAGGAGTGTATCGAATGAATCGGACTGTACTTCTAAATTCAAATACTTATCATGGATTCTCCCTGGAAGACGCCCTTCAGGGGATGCTGCAGGCAGGGATTTCCAATGTGGAGCTGACTGCGACAAAAGGATGGACAGAACATGTTTTTCCCACCATGAGTTTTGGTGAGCTCATTCAGCTGAAAGAAGCAATGAAAGATAAAAACATTGCACCTTTGGCCCTAAGTGGACATACAAATCTGATGGATGAAGACAGGATAGGGGACTTTATTTTGAATATGGCTTTGGCCAATTTCTTTGGATGTAAGTACATTCTCTCCTCCATAGGCGAAGCCCACCTGAAAGACCGAAAAGAAATCTCAGATGAAGAAGTGGCTGAAGTGGTGAAAAAATTAGTACCTCATCTTGAAAAATACGACGTTATACTCTGCCTCGAGAATCACGGAAAGCATAGTACCGGAAGGCATCTTGCAGAAATTGTGAAACGGGTGGACAGTGATCGTGTAAAAATCAACTATGATACAGCCAATGCGGTATTTTATGGCAACGTAGATATTCTGGAAGATCTTTCCTCCTGTATAGATCTTATTGGATTTGTCCATCTGAAGGACAAGGATGGACTTCAGGATGAATGGAATTTCCCTGCCGTTGGAAGCGGAAAGCTGCCGCTTCTGGAAGCAATCCAGCTGCTGAGTGAACACGGAAACGACAGTCCTTTGAGCATTGAGATTGAGTTCACCCAAAAAGGTCCTTCTTCGAAAGAGGAAGTGGATCAGGCAGTTTTGGACTCAGTTTCCTATCTTCAGAAAAACGGTGTCCTCACGAAAGTGGAGGAAAGCATATGATACGGGTAGGGCTTGTAGGCTTTGGCGGTATGGGGAAAGTCCATTTTCACAACTATAAAGAAATCAGCAATGCAGAAGTGGTGGGGGTTGTTACGGAGAGTGCTTCCGGGACGAAGGAAGCGGAAGAATTCGGTCTTCCTGCCTTTGAGAGCATCCGCGAACTGGTGGAAAATCTCGACGTGGATGTCATAGACATTTGTACACCCACCTTTCTCCATAAGGCGCAAGTGATGGAAGCTTTGTCACTGGAAAAACACGTCATTGTGGAAAAACCCATGGCACTGCATCGAAAGGACGCGGAAGAAATGTATGCCCTGGCAGAGAAGAAGGGGAAGTTTCTGTTTGTTGCTCAAGTGCTGAGGTTCACAAAGGATGTGCAGATTCTCAAAGAAATTGTCCAGAAGGGTACTTTAGGAAAACCCCTGGATGCCTATTTTGAACGTGTATCCGGCAAACCTTCCTGGAGTCAGGGAGGATGGCTTTTCGATAAGGAAAAGAGTGGTCTTGTTGCATTTGATTTACATATCCATGATTTGGATCTCATCATATCCACTTTTGGAAAACCAAAAAAGTTCCAGTATACTTCCAATGGCAGAAATAAGAAAGAGGGGCAGGAGCAGTACCGGATCCTATATGAATATGACGAGTTTTCGGTCTGTGCGGAAACAGCCTGGTATCATGCCGAGTATCCTTTCACCCAGAGATTTCGGATTTATTTTGAACACGGGCTTATTGTGCAGGAAAAAGGTGTTCTGACCCTGTATAAGAAGGACCAGGAACCCTTCGTCTACGACACTGCCGATGAGGTTCTGGTGTCCACAGGAATCAATCTGCCACCCACTGGAATGTTCTATAATGAGCTTTCCCATTTCATGTCCTGCGTGGAGGAAGGGAAGCCTTCAGAAGTGATCCAGGAGAGGGAAATTCTCGGTTCCATCGAAATTCTTGAAAAAATTGTCTTTACCCACTAAAAACATAGAATCAAAAAGTTATTACGAAAGTCGCAGATGGTGTAAACCTTTACTGCGACTTTTTCATTTGATCTTGCTTTTAATTTTAAATTCATAATTAAACGGAGATGGTGTTGACAAAGAAAAGCGGGGATACTACACTAAAAATGTAATCAATTACATTTCTGAAAATTATAATATCGTGTGAATGTGTTGATTTTAAAGGGTTTCAGGGTTTTAGTCCTCTGATTTCAGTTCAAACCAGAAATCAAAAATTGAAAGGCGGTGTACTATGGCAACCATAAAGGATGTGGCAAAGGAAGCAAAGGTCTCAGTCGCCACAGTTTCCAGAGTACTGAATGACAAAGAGACAGTAAAACCTGAAACACAGGAAAAAGTGCTGAAAGCCATAGAAAAGCTGAATTTCGAACCGAATCTTCTGGCGCGAAACTTCAGAAAGAATGAAACGCGGGTTGTGCTGATCGTAGCACCGAACATTACAAATCCCTACTATGCCCATATTCTTACAGGGATTGGAGACACCGCAGGAACTTTGGGATACAGCGCGCTGATCTATAATACATCAGGAAAACCGGAGAAAGAGAAAGAAGCACTGGATATGCTCGCGAAAAAGAGAGCGGATGGGGCGATTTTACTCGCCTCCACCATGGACAGGAGTCTTCTCATGCAGTATGCCAATGACTATCCCATGGTCCAATGCTCCGAATATGATGAGAAAGCGGATCTGCCAAGAGTCTCCATCGACAATTACAGGGCAACCAGGGAACTCATGACCTATCTTCTCCAGCTGGGGCACACAAAAATTGCCACCATCAGCTCGAAGAATCCCTATATCTCCACCATGGAAAGACAAAGAGCCTATGAAGACGCATTGAAGGATAAGAGCATGAAGGTGCCGAAGAGCTACACTGTTTTTGCAGACAGGGACTATTCTTTCAACAGTGCGAAAAAAGCGGCGATGAAACTCCTATCCATGAAAAACCGTCCAACTGCAGTGTTCTGCATCTCCGATACCATAGCTTTGGGTGCCATCAGTGCAGCCAAAGAGCTGAACATCAGAGTTCCAGAAGATCTCACTGTCACAGGCTTTGACGATGTGGAGGACACCACCATGTTTCACCCTTATATATCCACAGTGAAACAGCCCTGCTATAAGCTGGGGGTTCAATCTATGAAACTTCTCTATGACTGCATCAGAAAGAAAGAAATGAAAGAGAAACATCATATTTTAAAGCATCAGTTCATCGAGAGAGAATCATCAGGACCCCATACTACCTGAAGGCCGATCTGGTCCTTAACCAGATTAAAATATAGTTCAAAATACGAGGAGGATGAAAAATGAAAAAAGTTCTAGGAATGCTTCTGACTTTAAGCTTGCTTCTCACACCACTTCTGACCGCCTGCGGCACCAGCGAAACACCTGAGGAAACTCCTGGGGAGACTCCAGTGGAAACACCTGGGGAAGAGGAACCCTCTGAAGAGCCTGCTGAAGGCAAGTACAAAATTGGAATCCTTGCTCCTGCTGTGACACATGGCTGGGTTGCTGCTGTTGCTTATAACGCGGAAGTGCGCGCAAAAGAGCTCTCTGACAAAATCGAATATCAGATTCAGACCTCAACCAATGCAGAAGAAATGACAGCTCAGCTGGACGACCTTCTGACTTGGGGTGCTGAGGCCATCGTTGCCTTCCCACAGTGGGAAGGTATGGAAGTGCCCATTCAGCAGGCCATTGATGCAGGCGTAACCGTTGTGAATTTTGACATCGCCATCGATGCAGACGGTGTGTACCGCGTTTCCGGAGACAATGAAGATATGGGTGTCCAAGGGGCAAACTATATCGTAGAAAAAATCGGTAAGACTGGAACTGTCGTTATGCTGGAAGTCCCTACTTCAGGTTCTGTATCTGAACTGAGAAAGAAAGGCTTTGTGGACACACTGGCTGAAATCGCTCCAGACCTTGAAGTGATCACCTATGCCACCAAGTTCACCAGAGAAGACGGTCTGAAAGACTTTGCAGACATTCTGACCAGCAATGCCAAGATCGATGCAGTCTACTCCATGGATGATGAAACATCCATCGGTGTACTCCAGGCGATTTCCGAAGCAGGAAGAACTGACATCAAGGTTGTGACCGGTGGAGGCGGAATGCAGGAGTATTTCAAAATGATGCCTGAGAATGAAGACATCTGGATTCAGTCTGCACTATACAGCCCAGCCATGGTCATGGATGCCGTGAATATGGCAGTGGATATCCTGGATGGCAAGACTGTAGATGAAGTGAAGATCATTCCTACCACCATCGTAGACCGTGACAATTATGAAGAATTCCTGGATGCGAATTCTCCATACTAAAAACGTATAAATCCTGGGAAAACAGAAAAGGTTATGGAATTTCCATAACCTTTTCCCTTAAGGGAGAAAGGAGGCAACGATAGAAGATGCAGATTGAAATGAGAAACATAGAAAAATCTTTTGGTGACAACCATGTACTGAAACAGGTGTCTCTGTCCCTGAAAGGTGGAGAGATTCTAGCGCTCATCGGGGAAAACGGTGCAGGAAAGTCCACTCTTATGAATATCCTGGGAGGAGTTTTGCCCTCGGATCAGGGCGGAATCTATATCGATGGGAAGGAAGTGCGTTTTCAGAAACCTTCCGATTCACTGGATGCAGGTATCGCATTTATCCATCAGGAGCTGAACCTCATCAATGATCTGCCTATCTATGAGAATATGTTTCTCGGCAGAGAGCTGAAGAACCGGTATGGATTTCTAGACCTGGAGACCATGGAAGCCAGGACCAAAGAAGTCTTTGACAAGATGGGCATCACACTGAATCCCAAAACCATGGTTCGGGATCTTGATGCATCCTATAAGCAGATTGTGGAGATTGCCAGGGCGATTATGATGAATGCTTCCATTATCATCATGGATGAACCGACCACTTCGCTCACAGAAGTGGAGATTGAAAGAGTTTTCTCCATGATGATGACGCTGGTGAAGCAGGATGTCGGTATTATTTTTATTTCTCATAAACTGGGAGAGGTCATGGACTTCTGCGACAGATATATGGTGCTGAGGGACGGCAGCGTAGTCGGAGACGGCCTCATTGAAGAAACCAGTCCCAACCATCTGGCCAGGCTCATGGTGGGACATGAAGTCCGAACAGAATCCCTGAAGAGAAATCTCCTGCAAAGAGAGGAGATTCTGAAAGTAGAAGGCTTCTCTTACAGGCAGCTCTATAGAGACATCAGTTTTCAGGTGTATAAAGGCGAAATCCTTGGCATCACGGGTCTTCTTGGAGACGGAAGAAGCGAGCTCTTCCTGTCCGTTTTTGGCGCAGAGCCCCATGAAAGCGGCGCTCTCTATCTCCATGGAAAACCTGTTAGGATCAGAAACACAGTGGATGCGCTTCACCATGGCATCGGATACCTGCCAAGAAACCGGAAAGAGAATGGGATCATCAAAGATATGGACATTTTTGATAATGGATCCATCGTCACCTGGCCGCTGTTCGCTAATAAAGGCCGCATCAATTTTAAAAAACAGACGGAAGAGTTTCAGAAACAAGTGTCCAGACTCCACATCAAGATGGGGAAACTGCAGGATGCCATTGGCAGTCTGTCTGGCGGAAATCAGCAGAAAGTGGTCCTGTCCAAATGGCTCACAGCAAATCCTTCACTTCTAGTGCTGGACAACCCCACACAAGGGGTGGATGTGGGCGCCAAAGAGGACATCTACGATATTATTCTCTCCCTGGTGGATGAGGACATCGGCGTCGTGGTTCTCTCCAGTGAAGCACAGGAAGTGATCCGAGTTTGTGACCGCGTGCTTGTGATGTATCATGGCCGGATCCAAGGAGAGCTGACGGGAGAAGAACTTAATGAGCACAACATCATGATGCTTGCCACCGGCGGCACAGTGACAGAAGAAGGGGATGTGGTTTAGATGAAAGATCGGAGAAAAGAAACACTTTTTACATGGTTCAAGCGGCAGTGGATGGGCACACCGCTGTTCAGTACCGGGGTCGCGCTGGTTATTATGATCATACTCCAGACTCTGACACTGGGATTTGACTACGATTCTTTTGGCGCCTGGCTGATGTCCTGGCTGAACAACTGGATCAATATTTTAAGAAATAATGCCGGAGTTGGTATCGTTGCTCTGGGCATGACTTTTGTCATCATTTCCGGCGGTATAGACCTTGCGGTGGGGTCCACACTGGTTGCCACTGGAGCAGTTCTTATGATGCTCATTGACAACGGCCCTAAGGGGATCCTTGGCCTTCTGGGATTATCCGGACCTATTGCCTTTATCGTGGCGATTCTTCTAAGTGTTGCTTTTGGAAGCATCTTAGGGGCACTCATAGGACTTCTCGTCACCAAAGGCAAAATACCGCCGTTCATTGCCAGCCTTGGTGCGATGAAGATTTACAGAAGTGTCACACAGCATTTTATGCAAGGCTACAATCCAACAGTGCCAAAGCCATTTCTTGCCATCTCCAGTTTCAGGTTCGGCAATTATATGATCATGCCGATTCTGTACTGGCTCATCATCGCTCTGATTCTTTACTATGTCTCAAAGAAAACCACCTTCGGGCGCCAAGTAATTGCGGTGGGGTCCAATGAACGGGCAGCAAAGCTTTCCGGTGTCAATGTGGAAAAGGTGAAACTGAAGGTGTATGTCCTCATGGGGATGCTGGTGTCTATTTCAGCCATCATTCAGGTTTCAAGAATTGGCTCCATGGATTTTGCCAATGCGGGCAGCGGTAATGAAATGGATGCTATTGCGGCCGCTGTGGTCGGTGGCACCAGCATGAGTGGAGGAAAAGGACTCATCATCGGTACGGTTTTCGGAATGCTCATCATAGCGGTGATGAACAACCTTCTGAATCTTTTTGGTGTACCGCCTTTCCTGAGAGAAGCCTTTAAAGGACTCATTGTAGTTCTGGCCGTACTTCTTCAGAAAAAGGAAAAGACCTCTTAAGTGGAGGGAGAAGAACGAAATCAAGGAGTGAAATAGGATGGATAAAATCAGACTGGCTTTTCTTGGATGCGGGAAAATTGCGCAGGTGCGTCATATCCCAGAAGCTGCAAGGCGAGGGGATGTGGAAATTGCTGGATACTACAACAGGAGCCCTTTAAAAGCACACCAGATGGCAAAACTCTACGGAGGAAAAGTCTATGGCAGTGAAGAAGAGCTTTTGAAAGATGAGGACATTGACGCGGTCATCATCAGTTCAGCCAATCATCTTCATATGAAGCTCACCATAGAAGCACTTTCACAAGGAAAGCACGTTCTTTGTGAGAAACCCATGGCTATGACCCTAGAAGACAGCATCGCCATGGTGGAAGCTTCAAAGAAAACGGGAAGAATCCTGGATATTGCCCATAACCAGCGCCTGAATAAAGCGCATCTGAAAGCGAAAGAACTCATCAAAAATGGAGCAATTGGAAAAGTGCTGTCTTTCCGTAGCACATTTGGACATGGGGGACCAGAAACCTGGAGTTCAAGTCCAGGGAAAGATGTGTGGTTTTTCAAAAAAGATGCAGCTGGTATGGGGGCTATGGCAGATCTTGGCATTCATAAGACAGATCTTCTCCAGTACCTGACTGGGGAGAAGATCTCTGAAGTTTCTTCGATGATGGGTACTTTGGACAAGAGGGACGAAAAGGGAGAACTCATTACCGTAGATGATAATGCAGTATGTCTTTTCAGACTGGAAAGCGGCGCAGTAGGCACCATGACAGTGTCTTGGACTTATTATGGTCCAGAGGACAACAGTACAAGAATTTTTGGAACAGAGGGTATTCTTTATGTCTATGAGGATGAGGATCATCCCCTGAAACTGGTACGGAAAGATCATACGGCAGAGTATTTTGAAGTGGATGAAATGCAGACCAATGACCAGCAGACGGTTTCCGGTGTCATGGACAGCTTTCTGGAGGATGTGAAGCGTGGAGAATCTTCTATACTTTCAGCCAGTGAAATTTTGTATTCCATGCAGGTGGTCTTCGCCTGCCAAGAAGCTTTTAGAACAGGAAAAACCATAAAGGTGAACGAACTGAAAGGAGTGGTTGAATGAAACTCGGATTTGTCAGTGCAATTCTGCCCGACAAGACTTTTGAAGAAATGATGGACATCGCCAGCGACCTTGGCTACGAGTGTGTGGAAGTGGCCTGCTGGCCAAAGGGGAAAGCTGAAAGAAGATACGCAGGCGTCACTCATATTGACGTGGATGAATTAAGTGAAGAGAAGATCGCCTCTATTTTAGCATACAGCAGGAATAAGAAGGTGGAGATTTCTTCCTTGGCTTATTATCCCAATCCCATGGATGGCAATCTGGAGGGAAGACGATTAAGCATTTCGCATCTTTTAAAGGTCATTGATGCCAGCGCGAAGCTTGGTATCAATATGGTGACAACGTTTATTGGAAGAGACCAGACGAAAACTGTAGAAGAGAACCTTCTTCTTTTTCAGGAGCTCTGGCCTCCCATCCTACGGCACGCAGAACAAGCGGGGGTCCGAATCGCCATAGAGAACTGTCCGATGCTGTTTGGAAAGGATCAGTGGCCAGGAGGACAGAATCTTTTCACAACGCCTAGAATCTGGAGAGAAGTGCTGAAACTGGCGGATACAGATATTCTTGGCATCAATTACGATCCAAGCCATATGATCTGGCAGCAGATAGACTATCTTGCTCCTCTTTATGAATTTAAAGACCGTATATTTCATGTGCATTTCAAAGACATCAAGCTGTATCCTGATAAGCTGAAGGAGGTTGGTGTCATGGCCTATCCTTTGGATTACATGAGTCCAAAACTTCCTGGATATGGGGATGTGGATTGGGGGGCTTATGTTTCAGCTCTTCATGACATCGGATATGACGGGTATGCTTGCATAGAGGTGGAAGACCGGGCTTTTGAGAGCAGCGAAAAGAAGATTCTGGACAGTTTGAAAATTTCGAAGAGATACATGGAGCAGTTTGTCATTTAGTGGTTTTTAGAATCCTCCAATAGTTTCTAGTAAAGAGCAGTATGCGGCAGGCTGTATACTGCTCTTTATCCGTTCTTGTTTGGTATCTGTCAGTGAATGAAAGCTCCTAATTTTCCGTGTGAATGACTTGCAAAAAATGCGAAGACACTGGGAAAAAATGCCCAGATAAGACGGAAAAATGTGGGGGAATCTGGTTCTGGCTGCTCTTGGTGAATAGAGGCATCTAGCCCAATGAACTTTTTAGAATCTGAAATTTTCGTGAAATTCCAGGATGATTATTTGAAATAAAGAAAATTTAGTTTCAATTTACTGAGAATTTGGGAAAAATATTGGAGGTTATTCGGATGGCTCATGGCTGGTGATAAAATAGTCAAGTTTTTCATGCTTTAGAATTACAGAGCAGTTTTAACAACAAATGGGTACTTTTCACTGGTTAAAATTTAGACTATGATATAGGCATCAAATTATGTTTATGTGAAAGGAAGGTAAACTATGGCATTTATACACGACAATTTTATGCTGAAGAATGAAACAGGCAAAAAGCTCTATCATGAGTATGCAAAAGACATGCCGATTTATGACTACCACTGTCATTTGGATCCAAAACTCATAGCAGAGAACAAGAGATTCAAAAACATCACCGAAATCTGGCTGGGAGGCGACCATTACAAGTGGAGAGCCATGAGAAGCACAGGCATCAGTGAAGAGTACATCACAGGAAACAAGTCTGACTTTGAGAAGTTTGAAGCGTTCTGCGCCACCATGCCATATTGCATCGGAAACCCTTTGTACCACTGGTCCCATATGGAGCTGAAGACTTACTTTGGCATCGAGGACACCATTTGTCCGGAAAACGCTCAGATTATCTGGGAAAAGGCAAACAAGGTCATTGAGGGTGAGGATTTCAATGTGCGAAATCTGATCAGAAACTCCAATGTGGCGGTGATCTGCACCACAGATGATCTGATCGATACACTGGAGCATCATAGAGCCATCAAAGAAGATGAAAGCTTCCAGACCAAAGTGCTTCCAGCACTCAGGCCAGACAAGCTTCTGAATATCGACAAAGAGGGCTTTGCGGATTACATGAAAAAGCTTTCTGACATTGTTGGATTTGACGTGAAGGATGTGAAGAGCCTTATTTCAGCAGTGGAAAACAGAGTAGACTTTTTCCACGAAAATGGCGCAAGACTTTCCGATCACGCCTTGGACACCGTTTTCTTCGAAGAGTACACAGAAGCGGAAATCGCATCTGTTCTGGAAAAAGCCCTTGCCCGTGAGACATTGACTGTTCTAGAAACAGCCAAGTACAAGTCATTTGTGCTGGTGGAACTTGGTAAGATGTACAAAAAGAGAGACTGGGCACAGCAGTACCATATTGGCGCTCTAAGAAACAACAACACCAGAATGTTCCATAAAATGGGCGCTGACATCGGGTTTGACTCCATCAACGACGAACTGGTGGCAAGACCGCTGTCCAAGCTCATGGACACTTTGGACAGAGAAGACAATCTGCCAAAGACTATACTCTACAACCTGAACGGAAGAGACAATGATGTCATTGGAACCATGCTGGGGAACTTCCAGGGAGAAACCAATGGCGTCATGAAAATTCAGTTCGGATCCGGCTGGTGGTTCAATGACCAGAAAGACGGTATGGAAAAACAGATGATCTCTCTGGCAAACCTTTCTCTTCTCAGAAAATTCGTGGGTATGCTCACGGACTCCAGATCTTTCATCTCCTATCCAAGACATGACTACTTCAGAAGAATTCTCTGCAGCCTTCTTGGAAAATGGGTAGAAGAGGGAGAGGTGCCTGAAGACTACGCTCTGCTGGAGCAGATGGTGAAGGAAATTTCTTATCTCAACGCAGAAAAATACTTCAACATGTAAGAAAAAAGAAACAGCATACTAATACGTACCGAAAAAAAAGTCTGGAGCATCAGAACTCCAGACTTTTTTTCTTTGGCAAAGAAGAGCATGCTGCCTGCGGGGTGAAGGAGTCATTACGAATTTCTCAATAAAAAACAAACAAATATTCATTAAACATGTTTAAAAGAAGTCATAGGAATACCCGGGTAAACGTTGCACGTAAACCGTTACAAAGAATTGTCCGAATATTGGGGATTTGTGAAAGTGCTTTCATATTTCGTTCATAATCTCTATATTTTTAGAGCTTCCACAATTAAATTTTACAAAATCATAATGGGATAAAAAGATGAAAGCTGCTGATTTTCAGTGATATACTCTATTATAACCAAAGGTGGAAAAGTGCTGAAAAGGGATACAGGAGAAAATGTACAATCCGTAAAATAACTTTCAAAATTTATGAATTTACCTGTTGACGCACTAGTATACCAGTGTTAAACTTTAGTTAAGGTCCTGTGAAAAGGATAACATCAAAAATGATCCTTTTGGGGAAAGAAGGGATAACAACTATGAAAATGATTTTAAGATGGTTTCCCTTTGGAGATGACAGCGTAACGCTGAAGGAGATCCGCCAAATACCGGGAGTCACAGGTGTAGCCACCTGCATGCCGAAGATTCCGGTGGGAGAGGTGTGGCCTCTGGAAATGCTCGAGTCTCTGAAGAAAGAAATCAACGACGCGGGACTTGAAATGGAAGTCATCGAGAGTGTCAATATCCATGAAGACATTAAAAAAGGACTCCCAAGCCGCGATCAGTACATCGAGAATTACATCAGAACTCTGGAGCATCTGTCCAAAGTGGGCGTAAAAGTGCTCTGCTACAATTTCATGCCGGTGATGGACTGGGCAAGAAGCGATCTTTCCCTGGAACTGCCTGATGGCAGCCAGGTCATGGCTTACCGCCATGAAGAAGTGCTTCAAATGAACCCGAAAGTCATGGCAGATGTCATGGCAAAGAAAGCACGAGGATACAGTCTTCCTGGATGGGAGCCAGAACGGCTCGATGCCATGGCAAAAGACATTGAGTTCTATCAGAATATGACCCAAGAGACCTACTGGGAAAATATGAAATATTTCCTCGATCAGGTCATTCCATATGCGGAGCAGTATGACATAAAACTTGCCATACACCCTGATGATCCACCATGGCCGCTTTATGGGTTGCCTAAAGTGATCACCAACAGGGAGAACATCAGAAAGTTTCTGGATCTCAACAAGAGTCCCTACAATGGGCTGACCTTCTGTACTGGAAGTCTTGGTTCGGATCTTAAGAATGATCTTCCGGAGATGATCCGAGAGTTTGGTAAGGAAGGCAGAATCCATTTTGCACACATACGTAACGTAAAGCATCTGACAGAAAAAGATTTTGACGAGGCTGCACATCTGTCCAGTTGTGGAGACCTTGATATGTTTGAAGTCATGAAAGCTTATGATGAAGTGGGATTTGAAGGATATGTAAGACCAGACCATGGAAGAATGATCTGGGGCGAGAAAGCAAGACCTGGCTATGGACTCTACGACAGAGCCATTGGGGCCAATTACCTTCTGGGTCTTCAGGAAGCCATCTCAAAAATGAAAACCCGATATAAATAGGGAAAAGGGGATACTTCTATGGAAATCACAGCAAGGAAAAGTAAAGAGACCGCTCGGGACTATGCCTTTCGCACCTTGCGGAAGAATATCGTCAACTTGAAGCTGCAGCCTGGAAGCATGGTCAGTGAGAAAGAACTGGCCGATGAAATGGGCATTTCCCGGACACCGACAAGAGAAGCGCTCATAGAACTCAGCAAGAGCCAAATTGTAGATATTCTCCCACAGAAGGGAAGCTATATCTCCAAGATTGACTACAGTCTGGTGGATGAAGCCAGATTCATGAGACTGGTTCTTGAAAATGCAGTGGTGGAAACTGTATGTGAGGTAGCCACGGAGGAAGACCACAGAGCTCTTCTTCAAAATATCACCATGCAGGAGATTTATCTCAAGTCCAGCTCATTCCGTCAGTTTTTCCAGCTGGATAATGAATTCCATGAACAGCTCTTCATCATTGCGAGGAAAACTCAGATTTATCACCTCATGGACAGTATGATGATTCACTTTGACCGGGTGAGAATGCTGAGACTGCTCACAGATAAAGAAGTGCAGGAGCTACTGGATGATCATCGTGCCATCCTGGATGCTATTATAAGAAAAAGTAAAATCGAAGCCGTTGCGCTCATGACCAGTCACTTATCCCGCTACAAGGTGGATGAGGAGCTTATAAGACGAGACCATCCTGATTATTTTGTGTAGCGGATGAAAGCAGTAATTGCACACGAAAGCTATGGAAACAAAGGATCATCCTATTTTAAGGAGGTGAGGCCAGGCATAAAGAAGTGCAGACCATCGATTGATTCCAACAGGAATCGTTGAACTTAACGTTGTTACCAATTAAAAAATATAAATTTACAGGGGGACAAAATGAAAAAGAAGTTATTAGCCATGATCATGAGTTTAACAATCGTTGCAAGTCTTGCAGCATGTGGACTGAAGGAGCCTGCTCCAGAAACACCAGAAACACCAGAAACACCGACTGAAGAGCCAGGCGAAGAGCCAGGTGAAGTAGAACCAGAAGTGACACTTGTGTACGCAGAAGTAAATCCGCTGGACACCATCGTTGGACAGACAGACCAGGCATTTGCTGACAAGGTTCATGAACTTTCCGGTGGAAAGATCAAGATCGAAATTCAGGCTTCAGGTGTTCTTGGATCCGAAAACGACGTACTTGATGCAATGCTCGGCGGCGGAGGCACCATCGACATGTCCCGTATCTCCGCATTTGCGCTGACACCATACGGCGGACTGAAGTCCAAGCTTCTCTCCATTCCTTACACTTTTGTAAGCAGAGACCATTTCTGGAACTTTGCTACATCTGATCTTGCACCAGAATTTCTTCTTGAGCCACAAGAAGCTGGAACAGGCGTAAGAGGACTTTTCTATGGAGAAGAAGGATTCCGTCATTTCTTCACAGTTGATCCTGTAAACTCCATCGAAGACCTGAAGGGAATGAAGCTCAGAGTATCCAATGACCCAGTTATGAACGGTATGGTCAACGGTCTTGGCGCTTCACCTACAGTAGTATCCTTCGGAGAACTGTATTCCGCACTTCAGACTGGTGTTGTAGATGGAGCTGAGCAGCCTATCGCAAACTACAAGTCCAATGCATTCCCAGAAGTTGCTCCTAACCTGATTCTTGATGGACATACCCTTGGTGCAATCCAGGTTATCATCACAGACGAAGCATGGGACGGTCTTACCGAAGAACAGCAGAACATCCTGATGGAAGCTGGTAAGTATGCATCTGAATACAACAGAAAGATCTCCGCTGAAGCAGAGGCTAAAGTTCTGGATGAGCTGAAGGCTGCTGGCGTAAACGTTGTTGAAGTTACAGATATGGCTCCATGGCAGGCAGCTGTTAAGGACGTTGTTGAAGCTGAAACAAAGGACTTCAAAGAACTGTATCAGCAGATTCTTGATATGCAGTAATCGTACAATCTAGGAACTGTATGCTGGAAAAGAGATTCTCTTTTCCAGCATCTTGTAAAAGAAGTGCATAAGGAAAACCACCTTATGCACTCTTTCTTTTCTATCACACATGAATCAAGGAGGATTCTTATGCAAAATAAAGTAGAGACCAAAAGCCAGATGTCATCGGTTTTTGAATCCATCTATAATTTTGTGCTGCTGGTATGTAAACTGCTGCTGGTAGCCGATATCCTCATCACAACCATGGCGGTTGCCGGAAGATTTGTTCCATTTATTCCGGATCCAGCTTGGAGTGAAGAGGTGGTCTTAACACTCATGTCTTATATGGCAGTTCTTTCTGCAGCGCTGGCCATCCGTAGAAACGCACACATCCGAATGACAGCCTTTGACAAATATCTGTCTGAAAAAGCACTCATCGTTATGGATATTATTGCAGACCTTTTTGTCTTCGCTTTCGCCATCGTGATGCTTGTGGTTGGATGGAACTATGCAATGAAAATAGGTTCCAAAGGAACCTATGTCAGCATGCCATGGCTGTCCAGATTCTGGATGTATTTCCCAATTCCATTGGCAGGCTTTGCTATGATCCTGTTCCTGTCCGAATCTTTAGTAGGACATTTTAAAAAGTTTTCATCATTAAAGGGGGCTAAATCATGAGTGCACAATCGATATCTATTTTAATACTCCTGGGCAGCTTCCTGCTTATGATTTTCTTGAGATTTCCCATTGCGTACGCAGTAGGACTTGCATCTATGTTCACACTATTATATGAAGGACTTCCACTGACCACCATCGCACAGCAGATGGTCAAAGGTATCAGCTCCTTCAGCCTTATGGCGGTGCCATTCTTCATCACCATGGGTGTTCTCATGGGATCAGGTGGTATTTCTGAGAGGCTCATCGCCCTGGCGAATGCCTGTGTAGGCTGGATGCGTGGAGGGCTTGCCATGGTAAACGTGGTAGCTTCATACTTCTTCGGTGGAATCTCTGGTTCTGCTGCAGCAGATACCGCTTCTCTTGGTAGTATCCTGATCCCTATGATGGTGGATGAAGGATACGATGCGGACTTCTCCACAGCGGTGACCATCACCTCATCTGTGGAAGGACTACTGGTTCCTCCAAGCCATAACATGGTCATCTATGCCACCACAGCTGGTGGAATCTCTGTAGGAAGTCTTTTCCTTGCAGGATATCTTCCAGGAGCGATCCTGGCAGTATCACTCATGATCATGTCTTACATCATTTCTGTGAAGAAAAACTATCCAAAGGGCGCGAAGTTCAGCCTGATGGTGCTCTTTAAGCAGATGCTCAGCTCATTCTGGGCTCTGGCAGCGGTTCTTATCGTTGTTGTAGGCGTTGTTGGTGGTGTGTTTACAGCCACAGAGTCTGCAGCCATTGCTGTTATCTATAGCCTTATAGTCTCTGTATTTATCTACAAGGGACTGGACTGGAAAGGCGTATGGAACTCATTGGGTGAGTGTGTGAATACACTGTCCATAGTACTGATTCTGATCGCTACTTCCAGTATTTTCGGATTTATGCTTACCAGGCTTCACGTGCCACAGCTGGCGGCCAATGCCATCATCGGATTCACAAACAATCCGATCATTCTGGCGCTGCTTCTTAATGTGATCCTTCTGATTCTTGGTATGATCATGGATATGGCGCCAATCATTCTAATTGCGACACCAATCCTCCTGCCAATCGCAACATCCATCGGAATCGATCCAATTCAGTTTGGTATCATCATGGTGCTGAACTGCGGTATCGGTCTTCTGACACCACCGGTTGGTGCGGTGCTCTTCATTGGATCTGCTGTGAGTAAACAGCCTATGGAGAAGATTGTAAAGGCGACGCTGCCATTCTTCCTTATGATGATTGTGACACTTCTTGTGATCACCTTCGTACCTGCAGCGAGCTTGTGGCTCCCATCCTTATTTAACTAGGAATGGACATGAAATTTGAATTTCCTTATGAGACCAGAGCGAAGGATCTATGGAAGATTTCCATGTACAATATTTACCACTCCATGGCAGGCATGGTGAATGTCATCTTCACCATGGCCATGATCCTTCTCAGTATCCGTTATTTCACTCAAGTGGATATGATCCTAAAGATTCTCCTTCTTCTTGGCCTATCCATCTTCACAGTGGTACAGCCTGTTCTGATCTACTTGCGTGCGAAGAAGCAGGTGGAGGGTCTTCCGGAGGGCATGAAAATTGCGCTGGACGACAAAGGCATCCACGTGGAAAAGAATGGACAAAAGTCCATACTCCGATGGAGTAAAGTCCAAGGAATCAAACGGTATCCTTTTCTTCTGATCATCTTTGCATCAGGCGGACAAGGGTATATCCTCAGTAATGATACACTGGGAAAAGAAAAAGAGAATCTTTATAACTACGTTATACGCATGCATAAAAAATAACTTCTCATGAATGACCACCTTTTAGGTGGTCATTTCTATTAATTTATTAACTTAACAGTGGGGTAAACCCATTCAAAACTATGGTAAAATATAGTAAATATTTCGTATTATAAGGAGCGAGTGAATTGAGTAGGAGTAGTCTAAGTGACATGGCATATGATCAAATAAAAAGAAAGATTATTTATGGACATTACCCACCTAATGAAATGATAAGTGAAAGTATAATATGTGAGGAAATTAATAGTTCAAGAACACCAGTAAGAGAAGCCATTAATAAGTTAGAGCAGGATAACTTGGTAAAAGTAGTATATAAAAAAGGAATAATGGTCAAGGATATCACATTAAATGATATCAAGTTGATTTTCGAAACACGTTTATTAATTGAGCCCTATGCAGTTCGAAATTATGGTGTAAATCTTGATAAGGAGTATTTAAAAATATTATGGGAAAGGATGCAGCATTTTGAGTCTCGTGAGCAATCGTACAAGATTGATGATGAACTTCATATGTATCTTGTACATCAAACTGGCAATGTTTATCTCATTAATACTATGAGAGCTATTTATGATCATAATATGAGACTCCGTATTCTAGCCGGTGAGAAAGTAAATGCCAGGATGGAAAGTACTGAGATTGAGCATCGTGAGATATTTAACTCATTGTTCAAAGGAGACTTTGAAGCTGCTGCAACGTATCTTACAATACATTTGGAAAAATCTAGAGAAGCAAGCTATAAAATGATGTTAAGTGAATATAATTTAAATCTTAGATAAAAAAATATCTATTTAAGTTTTAACAAATTAATTGGTGAACATTTAATGGTTAAATTAGTTTTCTAGAATACTAATTAGTTTTCAGAATTTAAGAGGTAATTGAATAAAAGGCATAAGAAATCTAACAAATTCTTATTTTTGACAAGATGTTGGAATTTGCATTGACAACGGTTTCTATATGCATTACTATTCATGTATACAAGACGGATACTTCAAATAAACAAGACTTGAAGGCCGTACTATATTTTAGGGGGATAAAAATGAAAAAAGTACTTTCAATTGTTGTAGCAACTATGTTAGCTCTCTCAGTTGCTGCTTGCGGCGCTAAGGAGGAGGCTCCTGAAACACCAGGAACTGAAAACCCAGGAACTGAAACACCTGTTGACTCAGGTGATGTTGTTGAAGTCCAAATCGGATTTGAGAACTCAATGTCAGAACCAATTGGACAAGCACTGCAAAAGTGGGCAGATCTAGTGGAAGAACAAGGCGACGGAAGCATGAAAATTGTCCTTTATCCAGACAGTCAGCTTGGGAGTAAGAATGAACTCATTGACTCCATGCTTCTAGGTGAACCAGTAATGACATTAGCAGATGGAGCTTTTTATGCTGATTATGGTGTAAAGGATTTCGGTATTCTTTTTGGACCTTTCCTATTTGATAATTGGGAACAAGCTTGGACACTGACTGAAAGTGACTGGTATAAGGGACAATCAGATCTGCTTGAAGAGAAGGGACTCAAGATCATTACTTCAAACTGGAAGTACGGAGATCGTCATACTATGACAACAACTCCAGTAAAAGGACCTGAAGATCTAAAGGGGTTAAAGGTTCGTGTGCCATCGAATCAAATTCAAACCGAAGGTTTTAATGCTATGGGAGCAACAGCAGTTGGTCTTCCACTAGGCGATACATATGAAGCATTAACAACTGGTACCATAACTGGTGTTGAAAACCCTCTCGCTACACTTTATGGAAGAAAATTCCAGGAAGTTGCAAAATACCTGATTCTGGATGCTCATGTGAAGAACTTTACTACTTGGGTTACTGGAACCATGTTCTTTGACGGATTATCAGCAGAACAGCAAGAACTATTAGTTTCTACTGGTAAAGAAGCAGGATTCTACAACAACGGATTGGTAGATGAAGCTGAAGCAGATTATCTCCAGAAGTTTAAGGATGAGGGAGTAACTGTGACAGAGGTAGATGATGCTACACAAGCTGCATTTAAGCAGTCAGCAATGTCTTTCTATGATCTTGGATCTACCTTCGGGTGGTCTGATGGACTTTATGAGACAGTTAGAAAGGCTATGGGCGCAGAATAATTAATAAAGAGAGTTGGTGTAAAATTGGACAAGAAAAATGTTGGATTAAATTGGTTGCTCAACATTGATTTGATTGTTGCAGGAGTTTCCTTAGCAATACTTGTATCTATTACACTACTAGGCGCGCTTTCCAGATACTTTTTAAATAATCCATTCACCTGGATGGAGGAGCTTCAGCTCCTCCTAGAGGTATGGGTTGTTTTTTTAGGCGCTGGTTACGCATTTAGAGTTGGTGGACATGTAGCAATCGAACTTCTCGTTGATGCATTACCGGAGAAGATGCAGAAAGTAATGGAAATTATCATTGCTGCTGTAGTCTTAGTTACAATGGGTTACTTACTATATCAAAGCTTTGGATATTTTCAACTTTTCGAAAGAAGTGGTAGAACTACTAGTATTATGCAAATACCGTATACGTTTATATATGGAATAGTTCCTATCTCTTGTATTAATATCATTCTTAGTTTTGTTTACGTTTTTGTTAAGAAGCTAAGAGGAATAGATATTACGAAAGGAGTTGAAATGTAATGGATTTAGTCTTAGTGATCTTTGTCTTACTGCTTGTACTTCTGTTTTTGAAAGTTCCAGTATATATTGCTATTTTAGGATCATCTTTAGTATATTTCTTTCTCACACCAGGAGTAAACAGTATTGTATTTGCCCAACAAGCTATAGGTGGAACTGAGAGTATTTCATTGTTGGCAGTCCCTTTCTTTGTTTTGCTAGGATCCTTGATGAACTACAGTGGTGTTACATCCAGAATATTTGATTTCGCAGCAATGTTAACCGGAAGAATGAAGGGTGGTCTTGGACATGTTAATGTGCTTTTGTCTACTCTTATGGGAGGCCTTTCAGGGTCGAACTTAGCTGATGCAGCTATGCAATCAAAGATGCTGGTGCCTGAAATGGAGAAAAAAGGCTTTTCGAAACCATTTTCTTCCGTTGTAACTGCGACTTCATCTATGATTACACCCCTTATTCCTCCTGGAATTGCTATGATTCTTTATGGAAGTATTGCCAATGTATCTATTGGAAAGTTGTTTGTCTCAGGAATAGGGATAGGTGGACTTCTTTGTATTGCGTTAATGGGACTTGTAGCTGTCATTTCCAACAAACGGAATTATCCAAGAATACGGGAACACCGTTTAGGGATAAATGAATTTATAAATGGTGCAAAGCCAGCAATAATTCCATTGATGATTCCGATTGTTATTATCGGAGCTATTCGAGCAGGTATTGTAACTGCAACTGAAGCCGGATCCTTAGCTGTATTCTTAGCTATCATTCTCGGGATATTCTATAAAGAACTGGATATGAAGGCTATGATGAAATCGATCAAAGAAACTGTTGTATCTACATCAGGAATTATGCTGATCGTGGCAGCGGCATCTGTTTTCTCATGGATTTTAACAAAAGAACGAATTCCGCAACAACTTGCAGAGTGGTTGATTGCAACAATAAATAATAAATATATTTTTCTGTTTGTTGTTAATATTTTCCTGTTGATTGTAGGTATGTTTATTGAAGGAAATGCATCTATGATTATTCTAGTTCCGCTACTTGCACCTATTGCAGCAGCCTTTGGCATCAATGAGATTCATTTTGCAATGATGTATATATTTAACAATGCTATTGGAGCACTTTCACCACCAATGGGTACTTTGATGTTTGTAACATGTGGTATTACTGGTTGCAAGACGAAAGATTTTATCAAAGAAGCTGTTCCGTTTTATATACTGCTAGGAGTAGTGTTATTTATTATTACATATATCCCGTTTTTCTCTACTGCACTAGTAAATCTGCTTTATTAAATAAAAAGGGATGAGTATTCTTCCCTTTTTATTTAGAACAACATGTATACAAGAAAAATACAAGAGAGGATGTAAATAATGGAAGCTATTTTTATAAACGAACCTGGAACTGTTGAAATTAAAAGTATCAATAAACCAAAGCCTGGTAAAGGAGAAGCTCTCCTAAAAATCCTTTATGGGGGGATATGTGGTAGTGATCTAGGATCATATAAAGGTACATTTGCCTATTTCGAATATCCAAGAACACCGGGGCATGAATTATCTGCGGAAATCATCGAAGTGGACAATAATGATTATGGCTTTAAGCCTGGGATGCTTGTAACGATGAATCCATACTTTAATTGTGGCAAGTGCTACTCTTGTCAGAGAGGATTAGTTAATGCTTGTACTACCAATCAGACCATGGGAGTACAAAGAGAAGGGGGATTTTCTGAATATATTACAATGCCGATAGAACGGTTGGTAGATGGGAAAAATCTTTCGCCAAAATCGCTTGCACTTATCGAACCATTTTGTATTAGTTATCACGGTGTAAAAAGAGCAAATATTTCTGATAAAGACACAGTACTTATCGTGGGTGCGGGTACAATTGGAATTCTTGCAGCTGTAGCTGCTAAAGCTAAGGGAGCGAAGGTTTATATCGCAGATGTGGCTGAGCAAAAACTCAGCTATGCGCTTGGTTTTGGGGTAGATGGAACGATTCTAAACGACAGCCCGGAAAGCTTTGAGAAAAAAGTATTAGAAGCAACAAACGGAAATGGATTTGATGTTACAATTGAAGCAGTTGGGTTACCATCAACTTTCCAGAATTGTATTGATGCTGCAAGTTTTGGTGGGAGAGTTGTTCTTATAGGTGTAGGCAAGAAAAACCTTGACTTTAATTTTACTATAATTCAAAAGAAGGAACTTAATGTTTATGGTTCAAGAAACGCTTTAACCTCAGATTTTGTAGAGTTAATAGATATTGTAAACTCAGGTCAGATTGATTTAGAGAGAGTTATTACTAATATATATAAGTTTAGTGATGCGAGTAAAGCGTTTGAAGATTTTAGTAATAATGCTTCATCAATGCTGAAGGTTTTGATCGAATTTTAATAAGTAAAGCCTCTGAAAAATTTCAGAGGCTGATTTAAATGACTACTTATTTGAAATTATTTAAGTTTCAGCATCGCCAAATGCTTTGAAATATGCTCCTCCAGATGGAAGAAATAGTGGGAGAGATGATGCTCCAGAGCTTCAAAAAAATCATTTTTCAGGAGATAGTCACCCTTATCATTTTTGTCTTCCAATATATAGCCATAGGTAATGTGCAGAAGCTGCCGGGCATCGTCATTTCTGAGATACGCCGGAAGATCTTTGTCTTCCACAGTATCAAGGGCAGGAACCTTTGAAAGGTCTGTGGTCACATGATAAAGGGCGGTGGCATCCTCAAAGCGGTTCAGGGCATGGGCATGGAGTCTTCTGTAAAGCTTTGGTTCCTTCTCCGCAATGACTTCCACAGCTTCCAGCCAGTTGGTGCCAGCAGTTTTCACATGGAATCTACCATGGGTTTCCTCTGCCACGAAGGGGAAAATGCTGAACTTGTCACTGCCGGAGTGCACACTGATCCGATAGCCAAAATGCTCTGCAATGGCCACATGTGCTTTGATGTCTTCTCTGAAGGCGTTTAGGTCACCGATGTAGTCGATGCCCTTTTGGAACTCCCCGATGAATCTGGGGGCCATGGTACTGATCACAATGCCACGGTCGTTCAGCTCTTTGGCGATGATGTAGTGCGAGATGGGGTTTGTTGGGGTTGCGGTCTCATCAATGGAGATTTCAAAATCCAGCGGAGCCTCATAGGGTAGAATAATTTCTTCATAGACTTCATGAATGAAGGAAATGGAGTCTCCATAGGTCAGCACGTCTCTCATGAGCTGCTCTTTGCCGATGGGCAAGGACAGGCCGGGAAGGTCTGTGTTTTTATTCAGATATTTGTCTTCGTAGTAGCTTCGGGTTTCTTCTGAAATAAGCTGATACTTCTCTTCCAGGGCCTCCATATTGAGGTCTAGGATGGTGTTGTCGATCTTTTCGGAGGAGTCCAGAGTGATCATGGTGGCTCCGATGGACAGTTCCTTCAGAATATCCGCCTTGCTTTTCAGGTGATCTCCATCAGCACCATAACCGTCAGTATAGCCTTCTGCGAACACTGCATAGGCGGCTGCGTCTATGACATCCTCATAGGTACGGTTTGTCATGGTCAGCTCCCGGATGCTCTGCTGTGCAAAAATGGGAAACACCTTGGTGCCTTTGAGCGCATGGATATGACCGAAGGTGGCAAGACCCAGACGGTCTCCAAGCCCCATGGAAGTTCTTTTCTCCACATTGGCCACAGGTGCTGTGTAGGGGAAGAACCGGTTGAGAACAAGTCTGTTCTCATGGTTTGCTGGAGCGATTTTAACGCCTTCTGCAAGATCGCCTTGAAGCGCATCCAAAAGAGGACCAGACCCATAAGCCAGAAGATACGATGAGCCTTCCTCTCTCACGAAAAGCAGCCTTGTGCCCTCATGGGAGGTGTGAGAAGCAGGGAAAAGAGTGAGATTTTCGTAGGACGCTTTCAGTGTACCTTCCCGAAAATCCTGAAGCAGATGTGAGTTCATAAAAAAATCCTCCTAAACATTTAATATTAAAGGTTTAATAATACGTACTTTTATTATACAATAAAATCATAGAGGAAATCGCTGGTTCTTTTGAAATTAAAGAGAAAAATTGAGAACTTTCTGTTAAGTTAAACCCGAAAACGTGAAATGTTTTAAAGACTCCTGAAATCGAGAAAACCAACGAAATCCAAAGATCAAAAAGGAGAAATGAAATGCTAAAAAATATCAAAGATGTTGTGGAAAAGAAATTCGGAAACAGAAAAGAAATGATTCTTCAGTACGGGGAAGGAAACTTTCTTCGGGCATTCTGTGACTGGATGGTGGAAGAAGCCAACGAAGAGGGGCTGATCGAGGGCAGTATTGTTCTTGTACAGCCTATCAGCTTCGGCATGGTGGACAAAATCAATGAACAGGAGGGACTTTATACCCTCATCATGAGAGGCCTGGAAAATGGAGAGAAAGTGGAGCGCACAAAGGTGATCACTTCTGTATCCAGAGGACTCAATCCTTTCGAGGACTATGAAGGGTATATGAAGCTTGCAGAAAGCGAGGACCTGAAAATCGTC
The DNA here is from genome assembly GCF_000701905.1 of Proteiniclasticum ruminis DSM 24773. Lineage (GTDB taxonomy): Bacteria > Bacillota > Clostridia > Clostridiales > Clostridiaceae > Proteiniclasticum > Proteiniclasticum ruminis. The sequence continues at coordinate 223,255 of NZ_KL370832.1, forward strand.
ATCTCCAACACCACAGAAGCGGGGATTTCTTATGTGGCGGGGGATGTATTAGAAGACCAGCTGCCAAAAGCATTCCCAGCCAAAGTGCTGAAGTTTCTGTATCACCGGTACAACCATTTTCATGGAGACAAGGAAAGAGGACTTCTATTCCTCCCGGTGGAACTCATTGACAACAATGGACCTGAATTGAGACGTATTGTGCTTCAGTATGCAAAGGAATGGAACCTTCCGGAAGAATTCATCCAGTGGATGGAAGAGACCTGCTATTTTGCAAACACTCTGGTGGACCGCATTGTCACAGGGTATCCTAGAGACGAAGTAAAAGAATACCACGAGAAGTTTGGCTACGAGGACAACCTCCTGGTGACCTCTGAAGTGTTCAATCTCTGGGTCATTGAAGCACCTAAAAAGTATGAGACGCTTTTCCCCATCCATAAAACCAGGGCCAATGTCATTTTCACCGATGATGTGCGTCCTTATAAGAAGAGAAAGGTCCGGATCCTAAACGGCGGACATACCTCCACAGTACTGGCGGCATATCTTGCTGGCCATGATTATGTGGGTCAGTTCATTGAGGATGAAGTGTTCAACGGTTTCCTGAGAAGCCTCATTTTTGATGAGATCATCCCCACCATTGATCTTCCAAAGGAAGAGCTGAAGGAATTTGCAGAAGCGGTTTTTGAGCGGTTTGGCAATCCTTACATCAAGCATAGACTGCTGGACATCTCCTTAAATTCCGTATCCAAATTCACGGCAAGATGCCTGCCTACACTTTTGGATTTTGAGAAAGAGAACGGCAGACTGCCAGAAAGAATGGTCTTCTCCCTAGCTGCACTTCTGAAATTCTACCAGGTGGAGAAAAAGGAAGAAGGTTATGTGGGGATCCGTGAAAATGGGGAGACCTATCCAGTGAAGGATGACGAGGACAAACTGGCTTATTTTGAAAAGGCCTGGAAAGAGATGGGACTTCCAGAACTTGTGAAAGACGTTCTGGGAAAAGAAGATCTCTGGCAGAGAAATCTTCTGGACGTGCCAGGACTATACGAAGCCACCCTCAAGCATCTTGAAAAGATCACACAAGATGGTGTCATCAGCACGCTGAAAGCACTATAGAAGGAGATAGAAATGGAAGAGATGAATAAACTGTATCTGATCACAGAAAAAGACAATGTGGCTGTGGCCCTTCTTCCGGTTGTAGAGAAAGAAGAGCTTCAGGCAGGGGAAGAGAAGGTCACCGCCCTCACGGACATTCCTGTAGGTCATAAGATTGCACTGCGGGACATATCAGCGGGCGAAGACATCATGAAATATGGTTTTTCCATTGGAATCGCCAAAGAAAACATCAAAAAAGGGGCGCATGTTCATACGCATAATGTGAAAACAGGCCTCCATGATCTTATGGAGTACCGCTATACCCCGAAAAGAGAAGACTACAGAGTTTTCGACGGACCTGAAACCTTCCTGGGTTACCGCAGGAAAAACGGTCTCGTGGGAATACGAAATGAGCTGTGGATCGTCCCCACCGTGGGCTGTGTCAATGGCGTAGCGGAGCTCATCATTAAGAAGTTCAGAGAGCGCGTACAGCCGGAAGGCCTGGATGCCATTGAGGTATTCAGTCACAATTATGGCTGCTCCCAGCTGGGAGATGACCACGAGAACACCAAGACCATTCTGGCGGATCTTGTGAAGCACCCCAATGCGGGAGGTGTTCTAGTTCTTGGCCTTGGCTGTGAGAACAACACCATGGAAGACTTCAGACTTGCCGTGGGAGAAGTGGATGAGGACCGGGTTCAGTTCATCGTGACCCAGCAGGTGGGCAATGAAATTGAAGAAGGCATCCGTGCCCTGACAAGAATCTATGAGGCCATGAAGGAAGACAGAAGGGTAGAAGTACCTGTGTCTGAACTGAAGATTGGTCTCAAATGCGGAGGCTCCGATGGATTCAGCGGCATCACCGCAAATCCGCTTCTTGGCAGATTCTCTGATTATCTTGTAGGAAAAGGAGGCACCACAATACTTACAGAAGTGCCTGAGATGTTCGGCGCGGAAACCATCCTCATGGACCGTGCGGTAGATGAAGAGGTCTTTGAGAAGACTGTGCATCTCGTCAATGATTTCAAGCAGTACTTCATTGATAACAGACAGCCCATCTATGAAAATCCTTCTCCAGGAAACAAAGCTGGAGGCATCACCACACTGGAAGACAAGTCCCTGGGCTGCACCCAGAAGGGCGGAAGCTCCCTGGTGACCGATGTGCTGAAGTATGGGGAGCTTTCTTCCAAGAAGGGACTGAACCTTCTCAGCGCACCAGGAAACGACCTGGTAGCTTCCACAGCTCTCGGCGCCTCAGGATGTCATATGGTGCTCTTCACCACAGGAAGAGGAACCCCCTTTGGCAGCTTTGTCCCCACAGTGAAGATTTCCTCCAACTCCAGAATTTACGATCTGAAACCCCACTGGATTGATTTCAATGCCGGACAGATGCTGGATGGAATGGATTCAGATGACATGACCAAGGAGTTCATTTCCTACATCATCGATGTGGCCAGCGGAAAGCTTGTGAACAATGAAGAAGCGGGATTCCGTGAAATCTCCATCTTTAAAACCGGGGTCACCCTTTAGGGAGTATCCTGTAAAAGTATAAAAAATGACCTTCCCCTTTATGGAATGCCAGGCCTAGGGCTTCTCCATGAAGAGGAAGGTCTTTTTAAATTTTGGAACCTTTGTCATTTATTTTTGGCAGTAAATGGTGGAAAATAGAGGGTCATTCTTCTCATATCCGGCTCGTTCATGGGAAAAATCTTTACCGACGAACTGAACTGTGCCCATTTTCTCCACCTGATAAACATCCCAGGTATAGCTGTTGTCGTTTTTCTTGTTGAAACCTCCGGTCTGGAAGGCTTTCAGAAGGATCTCTCCATTTTCCCCGACACCGTAGATGTAGGGTTCTACAATCCGAACCAGTCCTTCGTACTCGAATTCAATGAGTTCTCCCTGATTGATGGCTTCATATAGTGTTGTGTTCATAAAATCATCTCCTTTTACGTCTCTTCTTTGTTTTCATCTGCAAAAAACTGTATAGGTAGACCTTATCATGAAAATATGAGAAACCTTTGAAAAAAACGTTAACTCTTTTCTTTTCATGCTTTGCTGGAGATGAAGAAAGAGGAAATGATGCAGGAATAGAGTGAAAAAGATGTTGAGCTCCAAGGAGAAAAAGTGTTCTGTATATGGACGGAAACTGTAACATTTATGAAATCTTTACAGGAAACTGCTATGGTATCCTAAGAAATAGGAACAAAAGAAGAAAGGCGGTAATGAGATGGAGTTTTATATCGGACTGGGTATCGTTGTGGTTCTTGCACTGCTCATTCTTGTACCAACGAAGCTTAGGAAGTTGAGGAAGAAGCCTGAGGATGATTTGGACCGCTTCTTTGAGGAGAAGAAAGAAGAGTAAAAGAAAATCCTGAAATATTCCAGGAAAAGGAGGAGAAGCCACCCGTGGAGAAAGAACATCCCAAAAGCATACATTGTACTGGCGTATGCCGGTTTATGATTCCTGCCCTGGTGGTTCTTCTGCTTCTCTTCTCTGCGTACTATCTGGTGGAGGAAGCCAAAGGAAGACACGATAAAACCTTTGTAATTTTGACCCAGCGTGGAGAAGAGGTTTTACGGGTTCCTCTTAGAGATTCCAGCATGGAGACCCGGGAAATTCCAATTGTCCATAAAGGGGAAGATTTAAAGCTGACTCTGGAGATTCGAGGAAAATCAGCAAGAATTCTGTCAAAGGACAAAATCAGGTACAGTATGGAGAGTCTGTCAGAAAGCACCTGGATCCACGATAAGGAAGATATTTTTCTCTATGAGCCCTATGAACTGAAACTGTATTTCGAATAACGGAATTGATCTTTATTGTTCTGCGGATCATACGATACGATAACATTTCAAATAGATACAGATGCCTGTGATTTAGGTGTCTGCTTTTTTTTTGTGTGATACAATGTAAAGTAGGAGAATTTTTGGAACTACAGGAATTTAAATTAAGAATTGGAAGGATGAGTAAATATGGCGTATCTCATAGGCATTGATCTTGGAGGCACAAAGATACATACAGCACTGACAACGAAAGACGGCGTGATTTTGAAGGAGGCTGTTCTTCCAACCCTCGCAGAGGAAGGGGAAGAAAAAGTGCTGGAGAGAATCCTTCAGAGCATTGAAGAGGTTATCGTAAAAGGAGCCATCAGAAGAGATGAACTTCTTTCTATCGGCATAGGCGCACCGGGACTCATCGACCAGAAAGAGGGCGTCATCCTCACTGCAGCGAATCTTCCCTTTGAGAACTATCCTCTTTCTGATGCCATTGAGAGGGTGTATCAGGTACCTGTGAAGGTAGAGAACGATGGCAATGCGGCTCTATTGGGAGAGTATCACCTGGGGGAGCGAAAGAAGACGAAGAACCTTGTTTATATGACTGTCTCCACAGGTGTGGGCGGTGCTGCCATGGTGGAGGGAAATCTTCTCTTAGGGGCAAAAGGTGCAGCCTTTGAAGTAGGCCATATGCCTCTTGTGAAGGACAGCAGTATCCTTTGCGGGTGTGGTCAGTATGGCCATGTGGAAAGTTATGTATCTGGCACCGGCATCCGTCGGGCCATGGAACGGGCATTGAAGAGTGGTGAAAAGTCTTCTATAAAAGAAGGAACTCACTTTGGTACTCGTGAGATCTATGAAGCGTCAAAAATGGGAGATGCACTGTCTTGTAAAATTCTGGAGGAAGCCTACGCGTATCTTGGCATGACGGTTTCTCAGGTTCTCACCTTGCTGAATCCCGAAGTGGTGATTCTAGGGGGAGGGGTTTCCTTCATTGGTGAGGATTTTTTAAAGAGGGTGCAGCACCATACTCAAAAGCATACATTGCCTCTGATCTATGAGGCTTGCGAAATCAGGCTCTCCTCCTTCAAGGAAAAGACAGGAGTGATGGGTGCTGTGGCGGTTGCTCTTTCAGAAATGGAGTAGAGTCATCTCACTTCAGAAAGGAATAAGGGTAAAAAATGTCAGTGACCATGAAAAATATAGCCATGAGATGTGGCGTCTCTGTGGCCACCGTATCCAAGGTGCTTAATGAGAAGGATGAGGATGTTTCGGATCTGACCAGGGAACTGGTGAAAAAGACCAGTAAAGAGATGGGCTACGTGATGAATGCTCTGGCTCGGAGCATGAAAACCAAAAACACCAAAACCTTGGGCATCATGATGCCGGATATCAAGAATGCCTTCTATACGGATATCTGCCGGGGAGCGGAGGATATGGCCATGAAAAATGGATATTCTCTGTTTCTCTGCAATACCGACGATAAGATTGAAAAAGAGATCCATTATCTGGAAAAACTCATGGAAAAGCAGGTGGATGGAATCATCATCATTGCCTCCATGGAAAGAAACACTAAAATGGAAGAAATCCAGAAAATGAATGTGCCCTTTGCGGTGCTAAACAATAATACTCATTATCCTGGATGGAGTGTCCAGGTGATGGCGGACAATGAGAACGGGATGCGGCAAGCAGTGAACCACCTGGCCTCATTAGGACACAGAAGAATCTTCTATCTCTCTGGGGAAACGATACTTCCTTTTAACGCGGACAGATTGAAGGGATACAAGGAAGGCCTTGCTGACTGGAGCATTCCCTATGATGAGCATCTTTTGGGAAGTACAGAGTTTTCCCTGGAAGCGGCTAAATGCTATTTCAAGCTTCATGGCTTGCCAGAAGGCGTTACGGCGGTTTGCACCGGCAATGATCTCATGGCCCTGGGTGTGCTTCAGTGGGCTTATGAGGCCGGGCTTCGAATTCCGGAAGATCTTTCTCTGGTGGGTTATGACGATTCCATCTTAGCCAGAGTGACCTCTCCAAAGCTCACCAGTATCCATCAGCAGAGCTACCGGTCTGGAGAACTTCTGGTGGAAGAGCTTCTCAAACAGATCGAAGGGCAGAAGGAGCCAAAGACGGTATATCTTAATAGCTCACTGATGAAAAGAGAATCCACGGGGCCTGTGCCACGATAAAGATGAAGTTTTCCAGGTGTTCTGCTTGATATGAAGGGGTAGAAAAGGGACAAGAAACCTATTCAAAACCATACAGAAAATACTAAAAACTTTTCCTTTCTCTGGAACATCATGGTATAATGTACTATGAATTTAGTCTATGCAAAAGAAGTAAGATAAGAACTTGGAGGAACGCATGAAATCAAATTTAGTGACTCTCACCGACAGCAAGTCTGTTGCAGCAGAGGCTTACCGTACCTTAAGAACCAATATACAGTTTTCATCCTATGATCAGGAAGTGAGGGTCATCACTGTGACCTCCTCAAGACCAGCGGAAGGGAAATCCACTGTAGCCTGCAACATGGCCATCACTTTTGCGGAAAACGGGAAAAAGGTGCTTCTGGTGGATACGGATCTACGCCGTCCCACCGTACATAAAAAGTTTAAACTGCCAAACTCTTTAGGGATCGTCAATGTCATCATGAACATGGAGATGCTTCATGAAGTAGTGCATCATGATGTGACAGAAGGACTGGACATCATCACCAGTGGTGTGATCCCGCCCAATCCTTCAGAGCTTTTAGGCAGCAGGAAGTTCCAGAGATTTATTGATGAGATGAGAGACCAGTATGACACCATCATTTTAGACTCGCCACCACTTCTAGCGGTGACGGATGCTCAGGTACTGACCACCTTAAGTGACGGTACCGTGGTGGTTGCGCAGCATGGCGTCACCAAAAAGGATGAGATCTCTCAGGCAAAGGATCTTTTGGAAAAAGTAAAAGGAAATATTCTTGGAGTGGTGCTCAGTCAGATTCCGCCTGAGGACAATGGATACTACTATTACTACTCCTATGAGGACAAGAAGACAGCAGCAGCAAAAAATCCAAGACGTTCCAAGAAATAAACGAAAGAAAGAAGCTGAAATTCAGCTTCTTTCTTTATGAGAGGAGATTAGAATGGTAGATTTTCACAGCCATGTGCTGTTTGATGTGGACGATGGCAGCGAAAACCTGGAGATGTCCATGAAGATGATCGAACAGTCCATTTCGGAAGGTGTCCGGATTCTGGCGCTGACCCCCCATCATATCAAAGGGCTTTTTGAAGAAGCCATGGAAAACAAAGAATCCTATGAGGAGAAGTTCCAGTTTTTAAAGAAAAAGTATGAAGACCGGATTGAACTGGTGAAATCAGTGGAGCTCATGATCCGTGAAGACCTCTTAGAAGAGCTCCAGACCGGGAAAACCTTCGGGTATGGTGGCTCCAAGACCGTTCTTGTGGAGCTTAATCTCATAGATGTGCCCACTTACGCGGAAGGGCTTTTCTACAAAATGATGAAGGAAGGGTATCAGGTGATTCTGGCACATCCGGAAAGAAACAAAGCCCTGAGGGAAGATCCGGAGCTAATCTACCATCTTCATGATCTGGGGGTTCTTTTTCAGCTCAATGCAGGCAGCCTTCTGGGTCAGTTTGGGGAGAAGGTTACAAAGTTCTCGAAAGAACTCATCAAAGTGAACCTCATCCATGCCATCGGTTCCGACGGCCATAAGGACAAGGTCCGGGATATGAGAATCAAGCATGCCTATGAAGAAATGAGAAGCCTCAATCCTGAGGCTTATGAAAGACTTTTGGTAAACAGTGAAAAACTGATCCGGGGAGAGGCTGTAGAGGTGCTTCCCTATAAACCTTGGACAGAAAGTGTGAAGGTTCGGGTAAAGAAGAAAAAAAAGAAGAGCTTCCTGGCCCTTCTTGGATTTTAAGATAAAAGCGTGCAGTACTAACAGCTGCACGCTTTTTCCATTTTATTTCTTAGGTTCTGATTCCCTGGGGACGCCTGTGGAGTTTCTTACCACCAGCTCATGTTTAAAAAGAATCTTTGTGGAGGTGAAGGGATAGGAAGGTGTGTTTCTTCTTTTCCGGATCATTTCCACGGCAAACTGGCCTTTATTGATGATGAAATGCTCAATGGTGGTGAGAGAGATGTTTCTGAACTTCGATGGAAAAAGATTGTCAAATCCGCAGATGGAGTAATCCTCTGGGATTCTCTGTTTTTTTTCCTGGAGGGCATCCATGACGCCATAAGCCACCATGTCATTGATGGCTACAATGGCGGTGATGTCTTTATGCTTCAGAAGCTCCATGGTGAGGTCATATCCCACCTCCCGCTCAAAGTCCACATTGGACATTTCTGCAGCAGGGGTGATGTTTTTGCTTTTCACCAGCACCCGTCCTTTAGGACAGAGTTTTTTGTAAGTTTCCAGAACGCCTTGTAGTCTTCTCACACGTGAGGTGTAGATGGGATCTATGGTGGTGGACACGTAGGCGATATTTTTATGTCCCAGTTCTATGAGATGCTCCGCCAGAAGCACTCCTGCGGCGTAATTGTTTACTTCTACTGTATCCAGCTCCATATCATGGACCTTGTCGTTGACAATGACCACAGGAATGGTTTCATTGATCTCTTCCAGAAGCTCCGTATTATACGGGGTCATGGTGCAGATGATGCCAAAGAGGTTACTGCCCTTCACCTGGTTCAGATACTCCAGCTCTCTTCCTTTGTCCCTAAAGGTATTCTGGATGATCACATGCAGTCCGTAGGTATTTGCCTCCTGCTCAATGGCCTGGGCCAAAGTGGCGAAATAGGGATTGGATACAGAAGGGCAAAATACAAGGATGGTATCTTTATTAAAAAGATGGACTACATTCTTGCTGGGGTCTTTTTTATTATATCCCAGGATCTTTGCAGCATCCTGTACTTTTTTCACGGTCTCCTCCAGAAATGTGACACCTTTTTTCTCGTTGAGAATCATCGAGACCGCACTTTTGGACACACCTGCCAGCTTTGCGATGTCATCAAGGGTTGCTTTTCGTTTCATGTAAACCTTACCTTTCGTGCATGATACACTTAGTATAGCTGATTTTTGCAAGGATTGGAATATGGCTTCCAAGAACCGGTTCCTTCTTCCACCGAACCTACTTCTGATTTTTGGAAAAAGCGCCAAAGGTAAACCCATAGAAAGGAAGCTGGTCATAGAATGTTTACCGATGGCTTCTTGCACATACCACATTTTCTACCTATAGTGAAAGGGAGAACAGTAGGAAAGGAACGATGAATATGCTGGAATGTATTGCAGAAACCTATGAAGATGCAGTAGCCATTGAAAAAGGCGGAGGAGACCGGATTGAGCTCATTGCCTCCCTAAAAGAAGGAGGCCTGACACCAAGCTACGGACTGGTGAAAAAAGTAGTAGAAGAAGTGAAGATTCCGGTGAACATCATGCTTCGTCCCCATGCCAAGTCTTTTGTCTACAGCAAGGATGATCTGGACATCATGAAAGAGGATGCTAGAGTCTTTCATAAGCTGGGCGTAAAGCAGGTGGTCCTAGGCATGCTTACATCAGAAGGACTTCCAGATCTTGATGCTATAGAATACGTCCTGGAGGACACCAGTCTTCTGGCTACTTTTCATAGGGCCATTGATGAGAGTAGAGATCTTCTTACCTCATTAAAGCTTCTCACCTCCTGCAGGCGCGTGACCCATGTGCTGACCTCTGGTGGGCCAGGTAGAGCTCAAGACCATCTGCCCCTTCTGAAAGAGATGATCAAAGAGTCTGAGGATCTTATCGTCATTGTGGGCAGCGGTATCCAGGAGGGAAATCTTCTGCCCATCCGGAAGGAGATTGATTTCTATCTGGAGAATGGAAATGACAGGAAATCCTATGACATCCACGTGGGTACTGGAGTAAGAGGTGGAAGCGCGGAACATCCTGTGAATCAGGAAGAAGTGAAGAGGCTTGCAACCCTTTATGATAGCCTGTAACAGAAAAGTTGGTGAAATTGCGTGAAACGCTTACACAAGTGCATTCGCGGTGGATTTTTTGTGTTAAAATAGAGGGGAAGCAATTGAAATCCCATTATTTAGAAAATTCAGGAGGAAAGAAATGAAGTATTTTATTGATACCGCCAACGTGGAAGAAATCAGAAAAGCTGCAGAACTGGGCATTGTGGATGGGGTTACCACCAATCCGTCTCTCATAGCCAAGGAAGGGAGAGTCTTCGAGGAAGTCATCGAGGAAATCACCAAAATCGTCGATGGCCCCATCAGTGCAGAGGTTATTTCCCTGGATGCGGAGGGTATGCTGAAAGAAGCGGAAGAGCTTGTGAAGATCCATCCGAACATTGTCATTAAAGTGCCCATGACCCCAGAAGGCTTAAAAGCCACAGCAGCACTGGCAGCAAAGGGAGTTCACGTCAATGTGACCCTTATTTTCTCAGCGACTCAGGCGCTGGCTGCAGCTAAAGCAGGTGCATCTTATGTGTCACCCTTTGTGGGCAGACTGGATGACATCGGCATAGAAGGCATGGATCTCATTGAGGAAATCATGTATATTTTCAAGACCTATGGACTGCATACAGAGGTTATTGTGGCATCTGTAAGAAGCAGAAACCATCTGACCCAGGCAGCCATGGCTGGGGCGGACATTGCTACGGTGCCCTATAAGGTGCTCATGGATTCACTGAAGCACCCACTCACAGACCAGGGCATTGAGAAGTTTCTGAAGGACTGGGAGAGCGTAAAGAAATAAGAGGGATGCAGCAGGCGGAATGACTTCAGGAAAGAAGACATTCCGCTTCTTTTTTTATAGGAGGAGTGAAGATGGAGATTGAACTGGTGCTATTACGGCACGGCATCGCAGAAGATTTTTCAAAGGATGGATTTGATTTTAACCGTAGGCTCACAGAAAAAGGGAAAAGAAGGCTGGAGAAAAGGCTCCCGAATCTTAAAGCTCTTCTAAAGAAGAAAAATGGATTGAGAATCATGTCCAGCCCTTTGGTACGGGCTAGAGAAACGGCGAAGATTCTGAAAGATGCACTGAAAGTAGAGAAAGAGATTGGGTATTATGACTTTCTAGGAGAAGGAGATCTGGAAGAGCTTTTGCATTATCTGGAGGCGCTGAAAGAGGAGGAGACCATTTTCATTGTGGGTCATGAACCGTATCTTTCAGAATGGGCGGAGTATTTCACTAAAGAACTTCATCCTTTCCGGAAGGGCCAGGCAGCATCTTTTCTGCTGCGCATTGAAGAAGGCAGCATTATGGAATCGAGACTGCTCTGGAGCCTCAGGTCCAGGGAGATGAAAAAGCTTAGAAAAAAGAAGAAGTGATCCTTGAGAAATCTACATCTGAAGTCTAAAACAGCCTGCTTTTCGGAGTTTCAACGCTCCATAAAGCAGGCTGTCTTTTTGTTTACAGGAACATCTCATAAAGGAGTTTTCCAAAGACCACAAAGGACATGATGAGGAAGATGGGTTTGATAAACTTTGGACCATTCTTTATGGCAAGCTTTGTGCCTACAAGAGACCCAAGGATCATAAAGAAGGCGATGGGCACGCCTAAAAGATAATCAATCTTTCCGGCAAAGGCAAAGGTCACCAGGGAAGTGAAGTTTGAGGTGAAGTTGATGAGCTTTGCATTGCCTGAAGCATTGGTGAAATCAAACTTTAAAAACCGAATGAAAATAAAAATCAGGAAGGAGCCTGTACCAGGTCCAAAGAATCCGTCATAGAATCCTAAGGCGAATCCCACCACTGAGACAAAAAAGATCTTCTTCTTGGTGATGGTGGTGAAGCTGTTCACCTTTCCCAGATCCTTCTTGAAGAAGGTATAGAGTCCCACCACTAATATGGCCACGCTGACAAAAGGGTAAAGAAAATCCTGAGGGATTTTAAGCACAGCCCGTACCCCTAAGATGGCCCCTAGCGCCGTCATGGGGACGGCAATGCGCATGAGCCGGAAATTCACTTTGCTGGATTTGGCGTAGCCTGCCGTGGAAATGAAAGATCCCATGGTGGCGGCAAATTTATTGGTCCCCAGGGTGAAGTGGGGAGGCACACCCGCCAGAAGATAGGCAGGAATGGTGACAAGGCCTCCACCTCCAGCGATGGAGTCCACCAGGGCTCCCAGAAATCCTGCGGCACATAAAAACAGTAGACGATAATCCATATATTGTTCCTCTTTTTCAAAATTAAATAGCTGGATGCTGGTCATTGCGGCATGTTTTTCTGAAACTCCTTTGCATCCGAAAATAATTATAGCACAGGGGGGGTATTCTTGCGTATGGATTCTTCCTGGGAGATTAGAGAATCTATACAGATTATTTTGAAGTCATCCAGAGGAAGAATCCGATCAGAATGGTTTCAGTGGGAAACAGAATCTGCTATGATAGGTGAGGGAGTTGAGATGAATTTGAAAAGAAATGAAGTTATAGAAGTAAAGATTACAGACCATAGTTTTCCAGGAACAGGCATCGGCCTTGTGGCGGGGAAAAAAGTGCAGGTGAAGGGCGCTTATCCAGGGGAAACGGTCCTTGCAAGGGCTCATCAGGTGAGATCCGACAGGGCAAAGGGAAGATTCATGGAAGTGGTTTCGCCTGCAGAATATGCTGTGAAAGCGCCTTGTATCCATTTTGGCAGGTGCGGTGGATGCGCCAGCCAACAGGTGCCCCTTACTCTTCAGAGAACCTTTAAAGAAGAGGAAGTGAAGAAGCTTTTTACCCAGCATGATCTGCCTTTAGGAGAGTATATGGGCATTACTGGCCATGAGGATGCCTATGAGTACAGAAACAAGATGGAGTATACCTTTGGAGATGAAGTAAAAGATGGGGAGCTGAACCTGGGGATGCATCTGAAGGGGATGAAAAACTCCGTGGTGAATACAGTGGAGTGCCTTCTGGTGACGGAAGATTTCAGAAAGATCCATGAGTACACCATAAACTACTTTAGAGGCAAGAATCTGCCCTATTATCGCGTTATGAGACAGACGGGTTATCTTCGGAATTTCATTCTGAGACGTGGGGTCCATACGGGAGAGCTCATGGTGAACCTTGTGACCACCACGCAGGTCTCTTTTGATCTGACAGAATATAAGGAAGGACTTCTTCAGCTGCCGCTAGAGGAAACGCTGGTTTCCATTTTGCATACGGAGAACGACAATCTGGCAGATGCGGTGAATGTGGATAAGCTGAACATTCTTCATGGCCGGGATTTTATCTACGAGAAGCTTTTTGATCTGACCTTTAAGATTTCTCCGTTTTCTTTCTTCCAGACAAACACCAAAGGGGCGGAAGTGCTCTATGGAGAGGTGAAGAGCCTCATTGGAGGAGAGAAGGAAGAGATTTTTGACCTTTATTGCGGTACAGGCACCATCGGGCAGATTGTATCTGATAAAGCAAAAAAAGTCAGAGGGGTAGAAATCATTGAAGAGGCGGTGGTCGCAGCCAATGAGAATGCAGCCATCAATGGACTCAGCCATGTGGCGTTTATCGCTGGAGATGTGAAGGATGTCATTGCGAACCTCACGGGTGCACCAGACCTCATCATCCTCGATCCGCCACGAAGCGGGGTACATCCTAAGGCGCTGGAATATGTGAAGGACTTTAATGCCAAGGAAATTATTTATGTGTCCTGTAATCCTAAGACACTGGTGATCGATATAGATTATTTGACGGCACATGGGTATGAGATACAGAAAACAAAGATTGTAGACCTTTTTCCAAACACGCCTCACGTGGAGACTGTTGTACTGCTGGAAAGAAAATAACACAAAAGAACCCTGGAATGAACTATCATAGCTGTTTCTAGGGTTCCATTATTTTTGGATTAGCTATATTTTCAAATGGAAGTTGTTTTTTATGGGGTTATAGGTGTGTTGGGAAATAGAATAATTGATATTATGGGGGTAGGGGTTATGTCAAATAATTGAACCATATAACAATCGTAGAGAGTTATTAAGATTTTTCTAGAAAATGCACCTGTGTAGCAGAGGCTTAAGATGAATTAACTAAGTGGATATGTTTACTCGTGATAAACACGTTGAGACGGTGGTATTGATGTCAAGGGTAGATAAGTAAGGGTGTAATAAGATAAGTAAATAAAGGCTTTCCGTGGTTTGAGGTCTGGTTTTAAGCCGGAAGGATAATCACGGTTTTTTATTTGTGGGAAATTATCCAAGAATAGAAAAGCGTAAGATTGAGTGGATAGATTGACTTTTGGGCTTGTTAGTTGATAGGATTGCTGACAAAAATATAGTGAGTGGATAGGATTATTGTCAAAAAATTAGAAAACATTTACAATTTCTATTGACCGAATGTCAAGGGTTTCTGTAAGTCGGCCAAAATTGAAGAAATCAGAGAGCATGAATATGTCCTAACCCCAGGAAGATATGTAGGAATAGAAGATGTAGAAGATAATGGAATTCCATTCGATGAAAAGATGGAGAATATGATAGCTGAGCTGGCTGAACTCTTTGCTAAATCACGACACCTTGAAGATGAAATCAGAAAGAATCTTGGGAGTATTAGGTATGAGTTTTAGCGAGTGGAGAGAAGGAAATTAGAAGAAATTAATGATATTGAAATGGGCCAATCTCCAAAATCAGAACTTTACAACCAAACAGGAGAAGGCTTACGGTTTCTGCAAGGTAACAGAACAATTGGAGATAAATATCCATACTTTGATACTTATTGCACAGAAAATAAAAAAATGCAAACACAAACGATGTAATTATGAGCGTTAGAGCTCCCTGTTGGTGATTTAAATATTTCCCAGACAAAAATAAGCCTCGGTAGAGGGGTTTGCGCAATGAGACTGAAAGGTGAACAGAATAGTAACCATCTGTTTTATCTGATGAAACACAATATTAAAGAGATGATAAATCAGGAAAGTGGAACAGTTTTTGGGTCAGTATATAAAAAAGATATATTGGGTTTAGAAGTAAAAATTACCAATATACCACTTCGTCATAGCCTTCAAATCAGGTTTCGAAATGGAAGTATGAGATGCAATTGATTATTTTTGTATTGAACACATCGTTTTGGTGTGTTATTCTTAGGTTGATATAAATAAAGATGTAGAAGGAACCAAAACTATGACAGCATCAATACGTTTAAGATAAGTTGGCAATAAAAAAGGCAGTATCTATCCCAATGATAGGCTTTTTTGTTGTGCTTATTTATACGATATTGAGCATTCATTAGTTAAGGTGAGGATATAGGTTATTTAACTATACCTTTATTTAACGATGTCTTTAATATGAATGTTTCCAGATTGTATGTATGCAGACCAAAAGCCACATTGTGGATTTTGGCCTGCATTTTTTATTGCCTAGAATACTATTTAAAATAGAAATTTAAGCAAAATAATATGCAGGAGATAATAGAAATGGAAAAATATATAAATTGGAAACTTAAGTTTTATACTATATGGGCAGGGCAGGCGGTATCTTTAATCACTAGTGCCATCCTGCAAATGGCGATAATTTTTTACCTTACAGAAAAAACAGGATCTGCGATGGTCTTGTCTATGGCTTCACTAGTAGGGTTTTTACCCTATGCGGTCTTTGGACCAGCCATTGGTGTATTAGTGGATCGTCATGATAGGAAGAAGATAATGATTGGTGCTGATTTAATTATAGCAGCAGCTGGAGCAGTGCTCGCTATTGTTGCATTGTATACGGAGTTATCTGTATGGATGGTTATGGTAGTATTGTTTATCCGTAGCATTGGAACGGCTTTTCATTCTCCGGCTCTCAATGCGGTTACGCCGCTTTTAGTACCAGAAGAACAGCTTACGAAATGTGCAGGTTATAGTCAGTCTGTGCAGTCGATAAGCTATATTATTAGTCCGGCGGCTGCAGCATTGTTATACTCCGTTTGGAAATTAAATGCAATTATTGCTATCGATGTATTGGGCGCTGTGATTGCATCTATTACGGTAGCAATTGTAAGTATTCCTAAGCTGGGCGATCAAGTGCAAAGTTTGGAACTAAATTTCTTAAGAGAAATGAAAGAAGGAATTGTCGCATTGAGACAAAACAAAGGCTTATTTGCCTTATTACTCTTAGGAACGCTATATACGTTTGTGTATATGCCAATTAATGCACTATTTCCTTTAATTAGCATGGAATGCTTTAATGGAACACCTGTGCATATTTCCATTACCGAAATCGCTTTTGCATCTGGAATGCTAGTAGGCGGTCTACTATTAGGAAGGTTGGGGAACTTTGAAAAGCGTGTATTACTAATAACAGGTTCATTCTTTATAATGGGAGCCAGTTTAGCCGTTTCAGGTTTACTTCCTCCAAGTGGGTTTGTTATATTTGTAGCTTGTTGTGCAGTAATGGGGCTTTCGGTGCCATTTTATAGCGGTGTGCAAACAGCTCTTTTTCAGGAGAAGATTAAGCCTGAATATTTAGGACGTGTATTTTCTTTGACCGGAAGTATTATGTCATTTGCTATGCCAATTGGATTAATTCTTTCTGGATTCTTTGCTGATAGAATTGGTGTAAACCATTGGTTTTTACTATCAGGTATTTTAATTATTGGCATTGCTATAGTTTGCCCAATGATAACAGAGGTTAGAAAATTAGATTTAAAATAAAATAATATTGGAGGGATATTTATGTATCTTATTTTCATGTAATTCTTCCTGCTAAAATCGCAGGGTTTTCCCTGCGTACAAGCAAATGAAAGCATGCGATTATAGACAGGAGGAAATAAGATGGAATTGATATTAAAAGTAAAAGACATTCGTGTGGAATTCACAGGGCGAGATGTTTTGGATATAGATGAATTAGAAGTATATGATTATGACCGTATTGGTTTAGTAGGAGCAAATGGTGCAGGGAAAAGCACTTTACTCAAGGTGCTTTTAGGGGAATTAACTCCAGAAGGATGTAAAATTAATCGTCTGGGTGAACTTTCCTATATCCCTCAGTTGGATGAAGTAAGTTTGCGGGAGGAAAAAGATTTTGCACTTGTAGGCAAGCTGGGTGTTGAGCAATTAGATATACAGACCATGAGCGGTGGTGAAGAAACAAGACTTAAAATAGCACAGGCTTTATCAGCACAAGTACATGGTATTTTAGCCGATGAACCTACCAGTCATTTAGACCGTGAAGGAATTGATTTTCTAATTGGACAGCTAAAATATTTTACAGGTGCACTGTTAGTTATTAGCCATGACCGATATTTTCTTGATGAGGTAGTAGATAAAATATGGGAACTGAAAGATGGAAAAATCACGGAGTATTGGGGAAACTATTCTGATTTTCTTCGCCAGAAAGAGGAAGAACGCAAGAGCCAGGCTGCAGAATACGAACAATTTGTTGCGGAACGTAGCCGTTTGGAAAGGGCTGCGGAGGAAAAGCGAAAACAGGCTCGTAAAATAGAACAAAAGGCAAAATGTGCTTCAAAGAAAAAAAGTACTGAAGGCGGAGGGCGTTTAGCTCATCAAAAATCAATAGGAAGTAAGGAAAAAAAGTTGCATAATGCCGCTAAATCCCTAGACCATAGGATTGCGGCCTTAGGAAATATAGAAGCTCCAGAAAATATTAGCAGGATTCGTTTTAGGCAAAGTGATGCATTGGCACTCTACAATCCATATCCTATCGTCGGTACGGAAATTACTAAAATATTTGGGGATAAGGTACTATTTGAAAATGCATCTTTTCAAATTCCACTAGGAGCAAAAGTGGCACTAACTGGTGGTAACGGAACAGGAAAAACAACTTTAATCCAAATGATCCTAAAACATGAAGATGGAATTTCTATTTCACCTAAGGCAAAAATAGGTTACTTTGCACAAAATTGTTACAAGTACAACGGTAATCAGAAAGTCCTAGAGTTTATGCAGGAGGATTGTGATTACAATGTTTCAGAAATTCGTTCAGTTCTAGCATCAATGGGGCATAAACAAAACGATATTGGAAAAAGCTTATCTGCTTTAAGCGGCGGAGAAATTATTAAATTGTTGCTGGCTAAAATGCTTATGGGTAGATATAACATCCTGCTAATGGATGAACCGAGTAACTTCCTTGACATACCAAGCTTAGAGGCTTTGGAAATATTAATGAAGGAGTATACTGGAACTATAGTGTTTATCACCCATGACAAACGGCTACTCGACAATGTGGCTGATGTGGTTTATGAAATTAGTGATAAGAAAATAAGAAGAAAATAAATCTGAAACATTAAATTTAAGGTAGTCGCCGGTCAATGTAGTCTATACTGGCTGGCGGCTCCATTGTTAAAAAGTATAAAGACTTTTTTTCTTTGGCAAGAATTAATGTATACTAAAATAATTTTAATAAGGAGTATTAAAATCAATGAGAGATATCGAAATAAAAGAGAATATACTATTTCAAATAGACATGTGCTGGCAACTTTATCTTTATCACACAGAGAATCTAAAGGAGACAGAGGCACTTTGGACATTCAGTCCCATGGGTCTGCAGATACGAAGGCAAGACGATGGATGGAGTATAGATTGGCCTGAAATCGAAAGTTACGAGATTGGACCGTCCAGTATTGCATGGATTATGTGGCATATTATATATTGGTGGCGCACTACGTTAGATTACAATTTTGGAGATGGTACCTTGAAAAAGGAAGACATTACTTGGCCTGGAAGTGTTGAAAAAGCAAAAGAAGAAATAAAAACTCTTCATGATAAATGGGTTGAAAAATTAATCAATATGTCGGATGCAGAATATCAATCACAGCAGTATGCAAAATGGCCACTTGAGGGTAGAAGCTTTGCTGATACTGCATTATGGTTAAATGGAGAATTGATGAAAAATGTAGCCGAAATAGGTTATGGACGATTTCTATATGCAGCTTGTAAAAAATAGAGATAGCGATAAATACGAGAATAATTTTATTAAAGAAGGAGACTACCAATGAATAGTATAATAGAAAACATATTAACAAGAAGAAGCATACGAACTTTTAGAGAGACTCAGATATCGGAGGAGGATTTAAATACCATTCTAACAGCGGGAAGCTATGCGCCTAACGGGATGGGAACACAGACCTGGAAGTTTACAGCCATTCAAAAAACCAGTGTACTTGCAAAAGTGAATGAGGCTATTCGCCTAACCCTTATATCTATACCTGTTGTAGCAGAAACGCATCCTTATGTTGTGAGCCTTGTTGAAAAAGCGAAAGACGAGAGTTCAAATTTCCTGTATCATGCCCCCACCTTTATTATTGTTTCTAACTTAAAGGACAACGGAAACTCTATGCCGGATTCAGCATTAGCCATCGGGAATATGATGCTGGCAGCACACTCACTCGGTATTGGTTCCTGCTGGCTAAATCAGCTGCCAGGACTCACACACATGCCTTTAATCCGTGAGCTTTTATCAGATCTTGATGTTCCCGTAAATCATATTGTTTACGGATCTGTCGTTATGGGTTATGCTGCAGAGGAGCCGAAACAGGCTGCCCCTCGTAAAAATGTCGTAAATATTATTCGTTGAGAACGAGATTGGAGGTTTAATATTGTTTATACGAGTAGTTCCGTATGACCCCTTTTGGGAAGTAGAGTATGAAAATGAATCACAGATGATAAGGAACATATTGAAGGATATATTGATGGAGATTTACCATATTGGTAGTACAGCAGTTAAAGGGTTATCCGCTAAGCCAATCATTGATATAATGCCTGTAGTGACAAATATTAGTTTGGTTGATAAGCATAACGAAGAATTTGTAGCCATTGGATATGAGTGTATGGGTGAATTTGGTATTGAAAGACGGAGATATTTCCGCAAGGGTGGCGATAATAGAACACACCAGATTCATATTTTTGAGCAAAGCAATCACAAAGATATTAATAGGCATATAGCGGTAAGGGACTTTCTGCGTACACATCCTGACATCGCTTTAGAGTATGGTGAATTAAAGATGGAGCTGGCTTATCGATTCCCGGAGGATATTGAAGGCTACTGCGCTGGTAAGGATGCATTTGTAAAGCAACTAGAAAAGGATGCTTTGCTGTGGTATCAAACTGCCGTTAGAAGGTAGATTTAATAATGTTATATTTTGTATTAAAGAATATTTGAGGAAGAGAAGTATGTGTGAAATTCAAATTTATCATTGAACGCTCTACCAAACGGGCATTATTGGTCGACTGCATCTACCGAACAGGTAAAAACGGTGGACTGTATCTACCGAACCGATAGGTTGAAAATGTGCGGTTGTTGTAATTAAAAACATACGGTCGAGCCATGTGGAGTGTGTTGTGTTGATAACGAGAAAGTGAAGTCGTGAAAGTCTTGAGAATACTGGATTTCATAAAATGAAAGTAAATCTGTCCACTCGACTCAAACCCTCTATATGCGTATAAGGGAACATATCGAGGGTAATTTTTTAGCAAGAAAGGACACAAATTTAGGTAGGGTTGAGTTGACAGATTAGATAAGTTCGTAGGGTTGAGGAGATAGGATGGATGTAATATGGATGTGGTGTATAAATATGAATAGCTTAGAAACATATTAAAAATGAAAGGGAGTGTATATCTTATGGCTGGACCAGATAAGAAAAAACTATATCCAAATGAAAACTTAAAAACAGTTTGTTATATAAAAAATCTCCCAAAACGCTTCAATGTAGAAATTGGCGAATATACCTATTATAGCGATAATAAAAAGTCTCCAGAGAAATTTTATGATAGTATAGAGCATCACTACGAATTTCTAGGGGATAAACTGATAATAGGCAAGTTCTGTGCAATTGCAGAGGGTGTTAAGTTTATTATGAATGGTGCAAATCATAGAATTGATGGAATTACAACCTATCCCTTTAATATTTTTGGCTGTGGTTGGGAGAAGGTAACTCCAACAATAGAGCAGTTACCATTCAAGGGTGATACAGTGATTGGAAATGATGTATGGATTGGACAGAATGTTACCATTATGCCGGGTATTAAAATTGGTGATGGTGCGATTATTGCTGCTAACTCAACAGTAGTAAAAAGTGTTGAACCATACACAATATATGGTGGGAATCCAGCTAAATTTATCAAAAAACGATTTAGTGATGAAAAGGTCGAATTCTTGCTAAAGCTCCAATGGTGGAACTGGGGCGAAGAGGAAATATTTAATAATCTTGAAATGTTAACATCCGAAGAAGGGCTAGAGCAATTAATGAAAAATCATTAGACACGGGGCATTTCTATCACGGCACAAAAGGGGACTAAAATCTGGGGGGTTGCTGGAGCCTCGATTTAGTTCTAATTATGGCGAGCAAAAAAAGGCAAACTTCATCTTTAGCATAATAGCTTCGAGATTAATCGCTTATAAATTTTAATTTGAACGGAGGGGTTGCATGGTAAATAAAACAGATGCCATTGAGATAATAACATATGCTGAGGAAAATAAAATTAACATTTGGATAGATGGCGGTTGGGGAGTAGATGCATTATTAGAAGAAGAAACAAGAGTACACAACGATATTGATTTATTTGTGGAAGAAAGTAATGGAAGAAAGTTTATTGAAATATTAAAAGAAAAAGGTTTTGCTGAGGTTACCGAAGCATATACCACCAAATCCCACACGGTTTGGAAGGATAGTAAAGGCAGGATAATTGATCTTCATATATTTAAATTCAACGAACAAGGATACATTGTTTTTGAAGGGGAAGCATATCCTCCAGAAGTGTTTAGCGGCATTGGGAAAATAGGCGATAAAACGGTAAGATGTATTGATGCTGAAAATCAAATATTATTTCACTTGGGCTATGAGTATGATGAAAATGATGTGCATGATGTAAAACTATTGTGTGAGAGATTTAATATTCCTGTTCCGAGTGAATACAAGTAACCAAGAGATTCTAATTTAAATAAGCAAAAATTTAAGTAACAAAGGAAAGCATGTGGTCTTCCCAACTAATGGAAAACATGCAATTGAAAAGTTAAGCATGAATTAGATTTCGTTTCTTAAGTCTTATAAGAGAATATTTTAAATAATAGCCGACTATACTGTGCACAGATTGTCGGATTGGTAAGCACATCCTTTGATAATATTGACGATGAAAGGAGGTTGTTTGATGGATTCGTTAAGTAGTATGAATAATGCAATGGTGTACATCGAAGAGCACTTAACTGAGGATATTGATTATAGTGAAGTCTCTAAAATTGCTTACTGTTCAGAGTATCATTTTAAGCGGATGTTTTCTTTTTTATCAGGTATAAGCTTATCAGAATATATTCGGAGAAGAAGATTAACGCTGGCAGCACTTGATTTGAAAGATAAGGATTTGAGAATAATTGATGTAGCCGTAGAATATGGCTATAATTCGGCTGATTCATTTTCCCGTGCTTTTCATTCCCTGCATGGTATTCTCCCTTCTGAGGCAAGGAGTGAGAATACACAATTAAAAGCTTATCCTCGAATGACCTTTCAATTATCAATACAAGGAGGATGCGAAATGAACTATCGTATTGTTGAAAAAGAGGCATTTAAGTTAGTAGGATTTAAGAAGAGAGTTCCAGTTATTTTTAAAGGTGTTAATCCAGAGATTGCAAAAATGACTGAACTTTTAACCCCGGAGGTTATTAAACAATTAAAAGCAATTTCAAATGTAGAACCAACTGGTATTATTAGTGCTTCCACTAATTTCTCGGAAGGAAGAATGGAAGAAAGAGGAGAACTAGATCATTACATCGGTGTAGCAACTTCAAGTGATGAAACAGCAGAACTTGATGTATTAAAAATAGAAGCCAGTACCTGGGGAGTTTTCGAATCCATTGGACCTTTCCCGGAAACACTTCAAAATGTATGGGGAAGGATATACTCAGAGTGGTTTCCGTCTTCAGGGTATGAGGCAGTTGAAGGTCCTGAAATTTTGTGGAACGAGAGTCCAGACACTGGAAATCCAAAGTATCGAAGCGAAATCTGGGTTCCAGTAAAGAAAAAAGATATTAAATAGATATGGTAATTGACTAGGTTGACTTGTTCCCGCTTACCTATACCTCAAATATAGTCGTAGACTTATTCCCGACTACCACTAAAACTAGAAAATACCAGAATACACTAGGAAGAGTAAGGAACTGTAAAAAACATCAATCCGAACGGGTCGTTGCACGTTGAGAGTATAATTCTGATGACGTATTGTGGTTCGGAGGGAAAATAATAGGGTTTGACCACAATATATAGTGGTTTGAGGACGATTTTGGAGCAAAAAAAGAACAAAAAAACACCATTTTTTGACCCTTGTTTTTGGGTGATTTATAGATGACATAGGGTAAAAACCTTAATTGAAGAATAAAACGAGAAAAGCAGGGTTGGAGATATGAAGTAATATGCTTGATAAGTTAATATAGCATTTGTATAATGTATATAAGCAGATTTATGTGAAGCAAAGATTATTACATAAAAGGATGTAATTTACATGAAGCCAAAAGAAATACTATGTCAATGGATTGATGCATTTAACAATGCAGATACGGAAACTATTGTAAATTTATATGATGATAGCGCAGTAAACCATCAGGTTGCTAATGAGCCAGCTATTGGGAAAGAGGCTATAAAGAGAATGTTTGAACAAGAGTTTTCTCAAGCAAAAATGGTTTGTATTGTTGAAAATATTTTTGAAGATGGACAATGGGCAATTTTGGAATGGCGTGACCCATTAGGTTTGAGAGGTTGTGGTTTTTTTCAAATGGTAAATGATAAGATTGTATTTCAGAGAGGCTACTGGGATAAACTATCTTTCTTAAAGCAACACAACTTACCTATTGAATAAAACTGATATAATCATTATCTTAAGTAGTTCATATAATTCTTATATTGCGATCAAAGTATTATTTATAGTAGAATCGATAAATAGGAATTTATCGATCAGATTTTAATCAAGAATTATCTATATTTTGTGCAAGAGGTTACTAAATGAGGTCTAAAATTAAAAAAAATATTATGCCAAGAATTTTATTTGGAATTGGGATTGTACTATTAATGTGTTATTTCGGAGGAATATTTTATATTTACAATATTCAAGAGTATAACCCCTATACTTCTGCGGGGGCTGATCTTGATGCTCTAATTCAAAGCGTATTGTTTTTACCTCCAACTGCAATATGCTTGATATTATCTCTCATATTACATATAAAAACAAAAAAGTGAATCGCACTGTCTATTACGAGCATATATTACGAGGCTACAAATTCAAATTTACCGAAAGGAAGTAACATAAATGAATAATACACTAATTGTTTATTATTCGCTTTTTCAAAATACTGCGAATTTAGCATTAGAAATAGCAATTCAAACTGATGGGACTATAAGAGAATTAATTCCTGATAAGAATTATTCCTTTGACTATAATACTGCTGCTAAAGAAGTAAGAAATCAGATTTCTCGAGGATTTTGCCCAAAACTAATATCTGGGAATGAACCAATAGACGATTTTCAAACAATATTTATAGGGTCACCCAACTGGTTTAAAACATTAGCACCACCAATTATGAGTTTTCTTAAACGACATAATTTTGCAGGTAAAACAGTAATTCCTTTTTGTACCCATGGAGGTGGTGGATTTGGTCAAATTGAAAATGATATAGCTAAAGAGTGCCCAAAGTCCATACTTCTACCTGGTATTGCTGCAAACGGTACTGTTACATCGGAAGAGGTCACAAATTGGCTTAGGACAATTGGATACGGATTAAAATAAATTCTACATATTCGTTTTATTTTGAGAAAGGAAGGATACTATGCACAAAGAACATAATACAGCAAACGAAGGAAGTATTTAAAAAAATAGTATTTGTCTTTCATGTCATACCTCCATTTTTTATTGGTTATGACATGATTTTATGAGAGATCTTTCTGGACACCTACACGAACTGGGTATGTATCCACAGATTATTATTTACCAATATTCGGACAAGCCTCTTCAGCCAACCTGAAGACTTATCCACAAAGAAATGTATCCTTGAGAGTATGGATCTGGGAAGAGTGGACAGATCAACCCCAGAACCCTTATTGAGCACGGTATATACACCAATCAAACCACCCACCAGAGCGTCCGCTCTGTGATAGAACCAGCTTCTAATTCTGTGGATGGTGGATTCTTCTAGGGGAACCTCTTGAGTATCCTTCTCGATGATTTTCTCCAAGATCTCAGCTGCATGTATTTTATAAGGAACTAGGATATCAGATAATTCGTGGTGGATCTTCCCGCAAACGTTGTTAAGACATCTCATTCTTCGAATAACAAGGGTTTGTCTACTTCCAGTAGCTTCTATCACGTACCGCCTTCTAGACCTTATTATTTCAAGTTCTCCCATACAGATTGGGCATACACTTTTCTCCATACTCCTAACCAAAAACACTCTTTTCACTATTCCATTCCAATTCAAAGTTTGTTATAATTACCATGCTATTAAGTTAGTAAGGGACCCTTCCAAACACTCTGGGCAAACATGAGGTGGAAGGGTCTCTTTCTATTTCTCCTTAAGTATTCTTAAGGACAGTATATCCGTCTATTAACGAACAAACAACTCCGTCATATTTATGTCATTTCACGAGAGCAAAAACACAACCTACAGACTTGTCGTTTTTTTTATGTTCAAAATTCAGAAAGAGAGGGAAAAAGGGGTCATCAAGAGAAGCACACTCTTGGAGAACCTGCAGGAAAAGGGGTTCAGCGGACTTTATAATGATCCTCTGACTGTTTTTTTCTGTCAAAATATAAAAAATGATATTCTGATTTATGGTGTTAATGATTGTATTCAAATTAAAGACAGTAATATTATCCCCGTCATACCGTCAAAATATCACACAAAAGTTAACCTACAAGTGAGCGAAATATTGATAATTAGGTTAATTCAAGGTATAATCATAGTACTAAATAGTGAGGTGATGATGGATGTCAGCTATGATTATAAAAGAGTACAAAGAGCTTCTGCGCGAGAAGAATGAAATAGAGCAAAGACTTCCGTCCCTTCCTGAGGGATATATTTCCACGAAAACGATTAAAGGAAAACAATATTGCTATTTACAAAATAGAGTAGATGGAAAAATAACAAGCAAGTATCTAAAAGAAAATGAAGTTGATACGATAAAAGAACAAGTAGAACGTTGCAAGAAATATAAATCCGAACTTCCTAAAATTGAAGTACGCTTAAAAGAACTGGAACAAGCAGCCAAACTCATTGATAAAAGTATCGCCAGGCACCTTATTGTGCTCAAATTATCTTATGGTATGGATGCGCTAAGTAATGTACAAAAAGAACGTAGTGCATTATTTGCCAATGCACTAAATGCCATAGAGGGTGTATATGCTAGCAAAATTACGCAACAGAATATTGATAAGTGGAAGATTGGAGATGAATCTTTTATATCTATATTTCAAACCACATTAAATATGTACGGCTTTATGCCGGAGGTGTAAGATGAGGGATCCTTATTTATATGATGATGCAGATATATTAAAAAATCTTGCTAATATCAAAGACCCTGATTTATTAAGTAGAGCTGAGGCAGATATAACGAACATATCTATGCTTGCCATCTATAACCAATCCTATAGGGTTTTTGATACAAAAACTTTGCAAGATATTCACTTAAATGTTTTTGGACAAATATACGATTGGGCTGGTGAGTTCCGTACAATTCAACTTGCTAAATATGAAGATGTGCTGGGAGGAGATACGGTTAGATATACTTTCCCCAAACAGATCAAAAAAGAGCTTGATGTTGTAATGAAGGAAGTAAAGAAACTGAAAAGAACAGACAGCAATGATAATGATATCGTATTTCGCTTAGAGAGAATTATAGCTACAATCTGGCAGATACACCCCTTTAGAGAGGGAAATACTCGAACTTGTATTGTATTTGCTGTACTACTGTCAAAACACCTTGGCTTTGAAGTCAATCATGAGCTCTTTACAACCCATTCGGCTTATGTGAGAAATGCCTTGGTATGGGCATCTCAAGGAATGTATTCAAAACACGAATACCTTGAACGAATCTTTGTCGATGCAATATTAGGAGGTAGCCTTAATGAGGATGATGTTTCCGCTACTGTCGCTGGAAACTATGAAAGCATTGGTGGGTATAAGGTTAAAGATTATGTGGAGCGTCCTCATGAGTATGTGAAAGGAAAGTAAATGCTTGACAATCCCACAGCTAAAGCAATGGAATTCTTGGGTGATTAAACGCCAGTCTGTTTCTAGCAGACGAGTATGACCCCAAGCTAAGGGCATGCCGTTGCCCCTCCTAAGACAGAAGATTTTTGTAGGGACTAGAGGACTGTAGATATCGGTAAAGTGATAAAAACATCAGATTCACTGAACATTAGATACTAGTTACTTACAAGACTATTGAAAGATGACCAAGGTAGTGTTAATGATGTATAACTGAAGAAAGACAGACTGAAACTTCGATTTGCAAAGTCTTGACAATATCATGCATCGATATTACAATGTCGTTAGATGATATCGATGATGGATATTGAAAAGAGGTGAAGGTAAATGGCGAAAAAAGCCCTGGAAGGTCTTACGGAAAGCATGTTTTATGTGCTCATGGGTTTTTTGAGAAATGAGATGTGCGGAACGGATCTGGTGGAGTTTGCTTACAACAAAACTAAGGGACGGGTGAGCTTAGGTCCAGGAACGCTATACACCATCCTGGCACGTTTTGAGGAAGAGAAAATAATCAAAGAAACTGCTGTGGAGGGACGGAAAAGAACCTATCAAATTACAGAAAAAGGCATAGAGCTCTATAAGACGGAGCTGGCCAGACTAAAATTATGTGTCCTGGATGGAGAGAGTGAGGCTCTAAAATGAAACTGATTAGAAAATTTATGCCGGTAAATATATATGACATTGCAAAGACCCAGAGTTATTTGAAAGACATGTCGAAAATGGGCTATTTCATTAAAAAGATAGGCACCTTTGCTTACTTTGAAAAAGGAGAACCAGAGGAGAGGACCTACCGGTTGGAACCTCTCATGAAAAAAGAAGGAAGACCAAGCGAAGAAAAGCTTGAATATTATGAGGCGTGCGGATGGAAGTATGTATGCACCATTGCTTCTGCATTTCATCTGTATGAAACCAGTAAAGAAGACTTTGAAGAACTGCACACAGATCCTGTGACGCAAAGCTATGCTTTTCAGCGGCTGAATCAGAAAATGAGAGCAGCCTTTATGATAAGCCTGCTGCTGATTCCGATCACGATCTTTCAGCTCCTTCACTATTTCTTCTTATCAGATACCCCTGTGCTCAATGCCGTGAAATATGGAAGTGGCACCTATACGCTTCTCATGGTTCTGGTGACGTTTGTCATGGGAAGGGAAATCTTTGAGAACCGCAAAAAATTGAGGTTTCTACTGAGAAATCTCCAGACAGGCAGAGAGATGGTGCAAGAAGAACACTATCAGCTAACATATACCCCCTACATCTTTCATACGATGATTGTGGTCCTCTCCATTCTCTTAATTATCATGAATGTCAGTATTCTTTTTACCGGATGGGAAAAAAAGCTCGCTGCTTATGGTGAAGACATGCCTGCCCTAAGGCTTTCTGATATAGAAGATCATAATAACTTTGAGATCGACGACCAGTATAGAAGAAGCAATCTCATTTCCTATGATGCTGGAGAACTGGCAGCCAGTGTCTATGAAATCAGTGAAAGTGGCATCATAAAAGAGAAGATGTGGAAGGACCAGTCTGGTGTATACTCTCCAGATATAAGAACTGAGTTCTATAAGCTGAGACTGAGTTTTCTCGGGGAAAGGCTGCTCAGAGATCTGATCATAGATGCACTGGACTTTCACCGGTATGAATCTTTTACGTTTGAAGAACTTTTGGAGACCAGATTTGATCAGGCGGTGACCATCAGAGTGAAAGAGACCCAGATGTTCTTTGGAAGACTTGGAAAAAAGGTAGTCTATGTGAACTACCATGGCTACAAGGATTTGACGGAGCACTTGGATGAACTCTTTGATAAGATAAGCACATTCAACTGATACGATGGATCATCATGTAAGAAGAATATAAATAGAACGATTCGAAACACTAGCCCATAAGGAGGTTCCCCATGGCACAGGATCACCATCATCATCACAATAAACAGAAGAACATAAAGGCAGCGTTTCTCCTAAATCTGTCCTTTACGGTCATAGAAATCATAGGAGGCCTGTGGACCAACAGCATGGCCATTTTATCTGATGCGGTCCATGATCTGGGGGATGCTATTTCCTTGGGAAGTGCCTGGTATCTGGAACGGTACGCCGACAAGAAACCGGATGAAAAGTATTCCTTTGGCTATGCCCGTTTTTCTCTTCTTTCCGCCTTGCTGAACAGCCTGATCCTGGTTGGTGGCTCGGTGCTGGTTCTTGTGCGATCCATCCCAAGGATCCTCAATCCCCAAGAGGTGCATCCGGAAGGTATGCTGGTTTTTGCCATACTGGGGATCCTCATTAATGGCGCAGCGGTGCTTAAGATGAGAAGCGGGACATCACTCAATGAGAAAGCAGTCTCATGGCATCTCCTGGAAGATGTCCTGGGGTGGGCGGTGATCCTTGTGGGCAGCATCATCCTGCTGTTTTTTGATGTGCCTGTCATCGATCCACTGCTCTCTGTTTTTATCACCCTCTATGTGCTGTTCAATGTTGGTAAGAATATCAAACAGATTCTTCATATTTTGCTTCAAGGTGTACCACAGATGTATTCCATCGTGGAGATTGAGAACGAGCTTAAAGAAAATACGGAAGCTGTCTCCGTACATCATACGCACCTGTGGTCCTTGGAAGGAGAAAAGATGCTGCTCAGTACCCATGTGGTGGTGCCTGAAATGATGGAAAATAAGGATATCATGAAACTCAAAGAGTCTGTGAGGTCACTTCTATACAAGAAAGGCATAGAGCACATCACCATAGAAATTGAATATCCAGAAGAGAAGACAGACAGATGCTTAAAGGGAGAAGACGGAGATAGAACGTAAGAGGTATTCCACCAAGTTGTGTTCTTTATCATGAGACTGCCACAACTTTTCGAATGGATAAGAAAAAAGAAAAGAGAAAAGGAATATCTTCTGGTTTGAATAAAGGTCTTGTTAACTATATCATCATTCTCTATCATAATAAGTATATAGCCATAGATCGGCAGTCTTCCATGTGAAGGGCAAAGTCCATCAGAGGTGACAGGTTTTTGTAGTTCTATATCAAATATCAGAGAGAATCTCGGATACATTAAATTTGATAAAAAATAGAATCTTAACAGAGAAAGGCAGGTCCATCATGACTGAGACCATCAAAAAAAGAGCAGCCATACTACTACTTTGTGCCATTGCCGCAGCTTCACTGTTTTATGTATCGACCCTTCCAGGAGAGTTTCTCATCACTTCAAGAAGCAGCATGGATGTAGAGAGCCATGATTTTTCTGAGACGATATTGTTAGGAACAGGGATAACTTGGACTGGACTTTGGAAGCCCACGATTCTTGAGGTGGATTTTCTAGGAGAAGATCATTTCTTCAAGGGGCAGGAAGAGCTCACTTTTGATCTGTTCATCGATGAAGACAGACATATCGGGTCTATCTCAGAAGAGAATCTGATCCCTGCCCATCCGTTACAAGAGGTGAAGAACTTCAAAATGAAAGAGAAATATATGAATCTTATTGTTCGAATGAGTCGGAAAGAGGATCAGATGTTTTTAAACAACGTAAGAAGTATCCGGATCCACTATTCTATATTTGGCATCAGAAAAAGCAGAATCATGGACTTCATTGAGGAAGTGTAAAGTAAAAGAAAAAATCCTTGGAAACACCGAGCCTATCGCCGGCAGTTCCAAGGATTTTTATTCTTACAATGTTTATCTAAGCTAGAGAATCACGCCATCCCCCCGTAAGAAGGCAATCTCTTCTTTGTAAAGATTTGTTTTTTTATCCAGCCACGGAGTTTCAAGGATCACAGGTTTCCCTTTTGCCACTTCATGATGGACGATGTACTTCAGTGCTTCTGCACCAATCTGGTCTTTTCCTTTGGGGTTGTCCTCCAAAGCGCCAATGTTTGCATGACGGTCCTTTCTGGCACCTCTTTTGTTTAAGGATCCATTGATATGGAAAACCTTCAAGCGGTCCAGACCAATGATCTCGTCAAACTCTTTTATGACACCATCAAAATCATTTATAATATCATAGCCGCTGTCATGGGTATGGCAGGTATCAAAGCACACCCCCAGTTTATCTTTATGTTCCACCAGCTCGATGATTTTTGCAAGCTCTTCAAAATTTCTTCCGATTTCCGTTCCTTTTCCGGCCATGGTCTCCAGGCAGATGAAGGGCTCTGTATCTTTGTCCAGTACCATATTAAGCCCTTCGGCAATCTTATGGATACCATAGTCCACATCCATATCTGTGAACGCACCTGGATGAAGCACCATATACTTGGAGCCTAAAGCCGTGGTCCTATCCAGCTCAATCTTCAGGAAATCCGTGGCCAGATTGAAGATTTCGGGCTTATAGGATGCCAGATTGATGATATAGGGGGCATGGACCACGAAGTCCGACAGATTGTGCTCTTTCATATAGGCATAGCCTTCCATGATTTTCATGGATTCAATGGGAGACCTTCTGGTGTTCTGAGGTGCGCCTGTATATATCATAAAGGAAGAGGCACCATAGCTCTGTGATTCCTTTGCGGCACCGATAAGGCCATCCTTGATTGAGACGTGGGATCCGATTTTCATTTGCATAATTCCTCCTGAGTTCTTCTATACCAACAGTATACCTCAAAAAATGAATTTTGTGTTATTGAATTACATGCTATTTATGTAACAGGAACAGAATCTTTAGCTTTTATTCTGTTCTTTACTGCCCATAGATTGGAGGAGAATGTTTTTCGTGGGAATCTCTTTCGTTCTTTTGCCATGTTGATATCTGATGAAATGGTGCGATAATAATAGTATAAACCTTGAAGGGTGTTTGAAGTCCTAGCATATCCTGTTTGGGGAACCATCAAGTATTCGTACGAATAAAAGATCTTATTCTTTTTATTTTTACAACTTGTTCTCTGACCTAGACTGTATTGTGGGACTGATTCACTGATTCAGTAAATAAATATTAAATCAAAAAAGGAGCGGATGAAAAATGTCAGCAAAAAAGAAATTCACGGTAGAAGAAGCAAGGGAGTATGGAGAAAGGCTCGGCATCGATTGGAAAAGGTTTGACGTGGAGGAGTTCCGTGTAGGCATGGATGTGGAGCTGGAACATGGCAGAGCAGATGATCTCACCAATGTGACCAATGACGACCCCCTTACCACCGCAAAAATAGCCTTGGCACATCTTAATGAGTTCCCGGATTATTATACAAGGCTCATGAAGATGGAGAAAGAAGCGGAAGCCTACTGGGAAGGAAAATAGATAAGAGATCTGCACTAAAGTGATGCAATAGCACATAACAAAGAGGTTTGGAAAGTGCGGTTTAAAGACTAAAGATAAAGAAAAGAGAAGGGGTGGAATACCAATGAAGAAAAATGAACTGTCTCAGTACTTGGACGAGAAGGCGGAAGAGCTGTTTTCTATTTCGCAGGACCTCTATAATTATCCAGAGATTTCTGGCAAGGAGAAACAATCCTCTGAAAAGTTTAAAATGCTTCTGAAAGAACAGGGATTCCGTATCCATGAGTTTCCAGAAGAAGAACTGAAGTATGCATTTTATGCAGAATATGGAAAAGGACACCCGGTGGTAGGGTTTCTTGGGGAGTATGATGCTCTGCCAGGGCTCTCTCAGAAAGGGGGAAGCATGGTGAAAGAAGCAGTGGGCGCTTCTGAACCAGGACACGCCTGCGGTCATAACCTCATTGGAACCAGCGCCTACGCCAGTGCCCTTGCCGTAAAAAAATATCTGGAGGACACAGGCAAGGAAGGGACAGTGAGATTTTATGGATGTCCCCAGGAAGAGCTTCTGGATGGCAAAGTGCTCATGGCGAAGTATCATGCATTTGATGGCTGTGACGCTGCTTTTTCGTACCATCCATGGAATGCGAATCTTCCGGTGTATCAAGGTTTTCTTGCCATGAACAATCTGAAATTTCATTTTACAGGAATCTCCTCCCATGCAGGACAGGCACCGGAGCAGGGCAGAAGTGCCCTGGATGCGGTGGAGCTTGCCAACATGGGCGTCAACGTCATGAGAGAGCACGTTATAAGCTCTGCAAGGATCCACTATGTCATCACAAACGGAGGAGAAGCCCCCAATATCGTACCAAAAGAAGCTTCCTCCTGGTATTATGTGAGAGCGCCTCACAGAAGGGATGTGAATGAGATTACAGACCGCGTCCTGAATTGCCAGAAGGGTGCTGCTCTTATGACAGATACGACCCTATCGTATGAGAAGGTGGGAGGCTGCTATGAGATTCTTCCAAACCAAGTACTTTTTCAGCTGGCCCATCAGAACTTCCATGA
This sequence comes from Proteiniclasticum ruminis DSM 24773, assembly GCF_000701905.1. Classification (GTDB taxonomy): domain Bacteria; phylum Bacillota; class Clostridia; order Clostridiales; family Clostridiaceae; genus Proteiniclasticum; species Proteiniclasticum ruminis. Next base: position 256,535 of record NZ_KL370832.1, read on the forward strand.
AATGGAGATGAGTCCCTATACCGAAGAAGAAAAAAATCTTGCGAAAGCTCTCTCCATATCGCTGCCAGAAGAGCAGCTGAAAAAGGACCGGGAAGTCCTGGGCATGGAGACTGAAGGAAGCTACATCCATAAAGAGACCTTATCCATAGAGGCAGCCAAGAGCTACCCCATTTCAGGTTCTTCTGATATTGGAGATGTCAGCTGGCTCATGCCGTTCAGTGCAATCTTTACAGCAGCCTGGCCCCTGGGCGTCAATGCCCATACTTGGCAGTCCGCCTCTGCTTCTGGAAGCTCCCTGGGGCAAAAGGGCATGCTCTATGCAGCAAAGATCATGGCAGGGATGGCGGTGGATCTCATGGAAAAACCGGAGATTCTTCGGGAAGCGCAAGAGGAGTTCAGAAGTCGTACAGAGGGAAATCCTTATGTCAGTCCCTTGGGGTAGTGGATGGACACCATAGTCGAAAGTACCAGTTAAAATCATATTTAATATAGCAATCGAATCTAAGAACTGGAGTGGAAAGCGATGCAAAATATTGTCATCACAGGGAGTACCCGTGGGATTGGATTGGCCATGGCCATAGCGTTTTTGAAGAAGGGGTGCCAAGTGACTCTTTCAGGCCGTGGTGAAGAACTTGCACCTTCTGTAAAAGAGCAGCTGAAAGAGTTTGAAAAGAGCTGCCACTATGTATGCTGCGATGTGACAAAAAAAGACAGTGTAGAGAATCTCTTTGAGGAATCCAAGAAGAAATGGGGCAGCGTGGAGATCTGGATCAACAACGCGGGACGGAATACGCCCCATGTGTTTTCCTGGGAGACTGGAAAAGAATATACAGACAGTGTGATTCTCACCAACCTTCTGGGGATGGTCTATGGCAGTCAGGTTGCAGCCAAGGGAATGCTGTTGCAGGGCCATGGGGCCATTTACAGTATGGAAGGCCTGGGTTCCAACAAGATGATCCAGGTGAAGACCATTCTGTATGGCACCACAAAATCTGCTCTGACGTATTTCATGAAAGGCCTCGCGAAAGAGCTGGAAGGTACGGGAGTGATCGCAGGCAGACTCTCACCAGGTATGATGCTCACGGATTTCATTACAAAGATGCCAGATGGGGGCACTGCAGAGCTTTTACAGAATAAAGAGTTCAAAAGGATTTTCAACATCCTTGCGGACAAACCGGAAACCGTCGCAGAGTTTTTCATACCCAGGATCCTCACCAACAGAAAAAATAACGCAAGAATCACCTGGCTCACTGGAAGAAAATCTGCCTGGAGGTTCATGCAGGCGCCGTTTCGTAAAAACAGACTCATATAAGAAGCATCAGATCATCGTGCCATTTTAACATGAAAGAAAAATGCATTGGTTTCTGGTAATGAAACGCCGAGGGAAAGGATAAAATATGAAGAGAGCAGATGTGACTGTAAGAAGACCAAAGAAAGAAGAGATTTTCCAAATAGAGGAGTTTATGAGAGGTGTTCTCGTGGATACCTATATAAGAGAACAGATAGATGAGACGATGTATGACCTTCAAGAGGAGCTGGCCACAAAAAAGGCGTATCTGGCCTCCTATTTTGAAAGTGATGGTAAGGACCGCTATTTTTTAGTGGCAGTTTCTGGTAACAAAATTGTAGGCACCATGGAGTTTGGGGTGCAGAGCACCCTCCTTAAAGAGCTGACAAAGGAGGAACTGAAAGAAGTGCCGGAAATGGGCACCGCTTTTGTCCATCCGGATCATCAAGGTCAGGGTATAGCCTCAACGCTCTTGGAAGAGCTAAAAAGAGAAATGAGAAGTCGAGACATCAGGGAGTTTTGCCTCGACAGCGGATATCAAAGAGCCCAGAGAATCTGGAAGAGGAAATTTGGTCCACCTCGGTATACTTTTGAGAATTACTGGGCTGAAGGCGTTTCTCATGAAATCTGGATTGTGAAGATCTGAAGAAGACAGAAATAGTAGTTTTTAGAGGAGAGCTGACGTTTCTGAAGCTTTGGTGCCAATGAGCATGCTGCTGCAGCTGGCCTGAGAGTCCGTGGTTTCGGCCATGTTTGACAGAAGGATCTGATATTTGTATTACTTGTGAAGAGTCTTTGAAGGAGACCGTAGACGAAATGATATGTGATTTAGCAATCTCTGGTTACCTCGATGCTCTTCTTTTTGAAGACTGGAGAGAATTGAAAACTTGAGTAAGAAGCAAGGAGAGTGATCATAAATGATGATTCAGGATTTTTGGCATCGATTCTTAGTTGAAAAGCGTTTGCCCCAAGATAATACATACTTTGATTGTTTTCATTTTGAGCTCACAGAGAAATGGGCAGAGGAGCTTCTTCGTTTGGTTCTCTGTGATCAGAAAAAAGCCACGGCCAGCAGTCTCTACGCTTATGAGAAGGAAAATCTGAGGCTTCCGGAAGTGGGAGATTTCAGCATTGTCACAAACTGGGCGGGGGAGCCCAAATGCGTGATCCGGACAAGTAAAGTACGGATTCTTCCATTTCGTGAAATGACCTATGACATCTGCAAGCTGGAGGGAGAGGATGATACTCTGGCGTCCTGGCAGAGGGGCCACCAAAGGTTTTTCACAGAAGAAGGTAAGGAACTGGGGTATGAGTTTACAGAAGACCTGCCCGTGGTTTTTGAGGAGTTTGAAGTAGTTTATAAAGAAGCATAAGGAAGAAGCGCAAAATCAAAGATAGATATTTTGCGCTTCTCTTTTATTGGAACTAGGGTGGTTGAAACATTCGATAATGAAAGAAAAGTAGTTATACTTAAAATGAAAGGAAGGAACCGCGTCCCATTCGATAAAAACTGTATTGAAATTCAAAAAGCTCTACTTTTTATCTTTCAGTACGGTAAGGGTTTGCTATACTGTAACTATCTGAATCTTAAAGGGAGATGATGTTGTGGAGTTTAGATCATTGAAACATGTGACGCTGATGGAGATACACGAAGCTTTTGTGGATGCCTTTTCCGACTATCAGGTAAAAATTGACCTACCTTTCTCAAAGTTCCATCATATGATGAATAGAAGAGGATTTTCACCAGAACTCTCCTTGGGTGCTTTTTCTGATGGCAGGCTTGTGGGATTTATTTTAAACGGACATCGAAGTTTTCAAGGGAGGAAGACCGTGTATGATATGGGTACCGGTGTTGTGAAAAGCCATCGAAGGCAAGGGATCACCACGAGGATCCTGAAGGAGCTGGAACCTGTCTTGAAAAACAGCGGTATGGAGCAGTACCTGCTGGAAGTGCTTCAGGAGAACACCTCCGCTTATGATCTGTATCTGAAGCAGGGGTTTCAGGTGACAAGAAGTTTTCTTTGCTATCGTATTCCAAAGGACAAGGCAACGTGCCAGAAGACCCAGGAAGTGCAGCGCCTGTCCTTAGAAAACCTTGAAGAGATGAAAGCGTTCTGGGATTTTATCCCATCCTGGCAAAACTCCATCGCGTCCATAGAAGCTGTGAAAGAGACCTTCTGCTTCTCCGTGGTGATGGAGGAGGAGAAGGTGGTGGGATACGGGCTCATTGATAAGCTAACAGGTGATATTCCGCAGCTGGCTGTGAATAAGAGCCATCGGGGACAGGGCATCGGGGGCAGCATCCTTCAGGATCTTCTTCTTCAGACGGAAGCTTCACATGGGATACTACTTAATGTAGAAGAAGGGGCAGGAAGCATGGATCAATTTCTAAAAGCCTGTGGCGCTGAAAATACTGTAAACCAGTTTGAGATGGTGAAGATGATATAGATATAAAGCTGTTCGTCAAGACTTTCAGGAAGTGTAAATTTTTGGAAAGCAATCACGCATCAATCTGAGCTATATTAAGCCACTCGAAAAGGATGGAGGAGAGGCCCGTGTCAGATTTTTCAAAAGGAGTAGAAAGCTATAAAGAAGTCTTGAAGGCGTACAATGTGCAAGAAATCTACAAAGAGATTATTCTCTACATGAGATCCTTACGCCAGGATTTCCTAAAAGGGGATAAGAGCTTCAGGATAGGCGGTCTCTATGAAGGGCTCATGGACATGACCTATTTTTCCATTGCCACCGACATGCTCCTTCAGAAGAAGCTGAAGCTGGCCCTGGTTTTTGTCCATGGAAAAGGAAGCCTGGAGCTGTGGATATCTGGTCAGAACCGGGAAGTGATGAAAAAGTACCGGACTTACTTTTCTGTGGATTCTGGATTTTCTTCCCCAGCTTTTCATGAAAAAGACAATGAAGATGCTCTCCTGGAGTTTACTTTGGCAGAGGGAAAAGATCTGCCGGAGAAAGAGGATGCCTATGAGGCAGTTGCACCGATGGTGTATAATATCCTGGAACAGATGGAGAAGCAGTTAGAAAATCTGGACTGATCTTTTCGGCATCAAAGTTACAGAAGACAAGCCCATTACAGAACAGGCACCAAAGATCCCTTGCATTCCACAATAATGCAAGGGATCTTTGAATGTATAAGATTATGTCTCAGGAGTTTTCGGGTCGCTGCCACATGTTTTGGACTATTTTAGGATGAGGATTAAATTCAATTTTTGATATATGTCAATTAATTCGCATAGGAAAAAGGTATACTCATAGAGGATTCAAAGCATCTATTATTGAGAGAAGGTAAAATTATGAGCAAAACCTGCAACTTAAACTGTGGCAGCTGTTCTGAGGATTGTGGGGAGTGGAAAGCAGACCCACAGGACTTTAGAGAAGCACTTCATGCCATGAGCAGTGTGAAAAAAGTCATCGGCATTGTCAGTGGCAAGGGTGGGGTAGAAAAATCCTTGTGACCTCACTCTTGGCCGTCACCAAGAACAGAATGGGCTATCAGTCCGCAATTCAGGATGCGGACATCACGGGTCCCTCCATACTCAAAGCATTTGGTTTAAAGGAAAAGGCACCTGTTACAGAAATTGGGTACTTTCTGTAACCACAAAAACAGGCATTGATGTCATGTCCAACAACCTCTTTTGGAGAAGGAGACAGATCCGGTGCTCTGGAGAGATATTGACTACATGTTTGTAGATATGCACCCAGGAACGGGTGATGTGCCGTTGACAGTATTCCAGTCCATCGCCTTGGAAAGCATCATCTGGATGTGCTTGCAAAAATGCCCATAGACCCTCTGATCTCAGAGCACTGTAACAGAGGGTCCATTGAAGAGTATGTGGCCAAGTGGCTCTATCCTGTGGCAAGAATCATAGAATAACCGAGTAGTGAGAAGGGAAGCGGTCAGTGCTTCCTTTTTTGCAGTCAAATGAAACATGGGAGTAAAAGGTCCATGGACTTCCCTCCAAGCCTTGTGTAGAATGAGAGTAATAGAGAAAGAAGGAGAAAAGCATGAGAGAAGAAACCAACAACGCCTACCGTTTTATCAGAGCTTATAATGAGCTGGACCATTTCATGGACTTGAAACTGAACCGGGACAGCAGATACAATTCCTACTATCAGAGAATCATTGAGCTGTCCAAAAGAGACAGCACGTTCAGAAAACACAAGCTGATCCTCCATTCCTTTGGGGAGCTGAGAAATGCCATTGTCCATGATTTTGGCAGGGACAATATGGAAATCATTGCTGAGCCTCATCTGAAACAGGTGGAGCTTTTTGAAAGGATCCTTCGAGAAGTCATGGATCCTCCTAAAGCCTTGGATACTATAGCCGTACGTTTTAAAAATCTTTATACGGCTTCCATGGAAGCGCCTGTTCGAGAAGTGATGACAAACATGACCAGAGAAGGATTCTCCTATGTTCCCGTGATGGAGGAAGGGAGGATGATTGGTGTATTCAGTGATGAGACCATCTTTCAGTATGTGAGACAGGAGGGATTTGTAGATATCCGGAAAGAATTCAGGCTGAAGGATCTGGCATCCTATCTTACAGTAGAAGCCCATGAGAAAGAAACTTTCCAATTCGCCTCCAGAAAAGAGTCTGTGGCGGATCTTGAAGAAAGACTGGTGAATACTTCTAAAGGAGAAAAGAGACTGGAAGTGGTTTTCCTGACAGAAAACGGCAGACCTGAAGAAAAACTCCTCGGTATGGTCACAGTATGGGATCTGGCAAAAGGAAGTTTCCAAGAAAGTGAAGAGGAATCTTCAAGAAAATAACAAAGGATGGAAAAAACAGTTGAGAACAGAAAATCTTGAGTATACATCAACCAGAAAAAAAGGAGAAAGAATCCCGCTTCTCATAGACTGTGATCCGGGCATCGATGATGCCATGGCGCTCATGGTGGCTAGAGCATCGGAAGGTTTTGAGCTGAAGGGCATAACGTCGGTCTCTGGAAACCTGGATATTGAAACCACCACAAAAAATATTGAGCTTTTTGCCAAAGTTCTAAAGTTAAACGCTGTACTTGCCAGTGGCGCTTCTGAGCCTCTTGTGAAAGGAAAGTTCTCGGCAGAAGAAGTCCATGGGAGCGATGGGCTGGGTGGCGCTTCCAGTCTTTTTGGCGTTTCATTGTCGGGAGACCGAGTGCAGCAAAATGCAGTAGACACCATGCGGAAGCTTCTCCTGGAAGAGGAGAGAAAAACAGCCATTGTTGCCATAGGACCTCTGACCAACATTGCGCTGCTTCTAAAAATATATCCGGAAGTGAAAGAAAAGATCCGCGTCATCAGCATCATGGGGGGAAGCCTTGAAGGAGGCAATGTCACGCCTTTAAGTGAATTCAATTTTTATGTGGATCCTGAAGCTGCTTCCATCGTCTTTCAAAGTGGTGTCCCTTTGATCCTCTCAGGCCTGCATATGACGGTGGATGCAACCATTACGGAGGAAAATCTGGAAGAAATCAGAAATCACTCTGGCGTTCTGGGAGTTCCAGCAGCCGAAATGTTAAAGACCTACCCAGGGACTGCGCATCCACTTCATGACCCTTGCGCAGTGCTTGCTCTGTCTCATCCAGAGATCTTCACCTATGAGGATCTAACGGTGCACATTGACACCAGAGAAGGGGATTCACAAGGCATGAGCTATAAAGATGAAAGACCTTGGGTGAAAAAGGAGACAAACTGCAGAGTCCTTTTGAAGATCCATCAGGAGAAATTCAGGAGACTTCTTGTGGACACTTTGGCTTTCTGATCATTAGGAGAACATAAAAAAACTCTGAGGTTCTATCCTCAGAGTTTTCAGTACTGGTGTTAGAAAAATTTCACTCGGTCTTCCAGGGGCAGGAACGCTTTGGCGGAAGGTTCTGACATAGGGGTGCCAAAAGGCATCTGGGCGATGAGCTTCCAGCTGGAAGGAATCTGCCACTCTCTCTTCACATCTTCTTCTATGAGCTCTGTATAGTGCTGCAGAGAAGCGCCGAAGCCTTCGGTCTCCAGTGTGTTCCAGACGATGAACTGGCTGATGCCGCTGGCCTGATGAGACCAGACTGGGAAGTTGTCCTTATAGAGCTCAAACTGTTTCTGCAGGGATGTGATGACCTCCATATCCTCATAAAAGAGGACGGTTCCGTACCCATTCTTGAAAGAATCGATTTTATCGCTGGTTGCTTGGAACTGTTCTGAAGGAACAATTTTCCGCAGCGCATCTTTTGTCAGGTCCCATAGCTTGTCATGCTGATTCTTTGTCAGGACCACCACTCTTGTGCTTTGAGAGTTCATCGCAGAGGGGGTATGTTTCACTGCTTCCTCTATGAGGGCTTTCAGTCTTTCGTCTGAGATGGGACTCTCATCCTTGATTCCATAATAGCTTCTTCTTTTTGCCACTGAGGCAAGAAAATCGTTGTTCATTTTAATGTTCTCCTGTCATTTATTCCCGCAAATTACATTGCGTGTTATTTTATCTTATACAATATATTATACTGGATCTTTTTGTTTTTTCAAGTGAAAAGGGCTGTATAACTGGTTTCTGTCCTCTCTTTCCCAGTTTTACAAATGGAAAGGGTTACTTTTGCAAAGGCGCTAGCAGAAGACGGAACGCTCCTCAATATCAGCATACAAATTCTATGAAGTAGAGAACATAAGGGATTCCATCGGATTCATGGTACACACAGTGAATCTAAACTGGATTCACACAAAGACCCTATGGAACAGATATTTATACCGCGCTGTATGATAAAATAATAGATATTGATCTAGTGAGGCGCGAAGAGCCTGGAAGAGAAGTGAAAAGTATGAAGGTTGGTATTTTTATCGGTGCAGTGCTGTTCGTGGTGCTGTATGTCATTTCAATAATTTATATTAGCAGAAGGATTCAGGAAGGTTTTTCTGGGGTGCTGCCGGAAAAGTCCAGATGGGTTCTGTATATGGTCATGGCGGTACTGGCATTTTCCTTGGTCTTCGGCATGATGCCTGTTTCCTATGGGGTGAAGCGGATTTTCAGCACAATGGGTGCTTATTTCATGGGGTTTTATGCCTATGCTCTGATGCTGTTTCTTGTGAGAGACGGTGTGTTTCTAATTGGAAAACTCCTGAAAATCAAAGGGGATTTCGATGGAATGAAGCTGCTCAGCACCTCTTCTGTGATGATCACTGTCCTTTCACTGGCGCTTGTTGTTTATGGCACGGTTCATGCCGGGAACATCAAGACGGTGTCCTATGAAGTGGACTCCTATGCGCAAAGTCTTCCAGAAAAGATGAAAATTGTTCTTCTGAGCGATCTGCATCTGGGAGCGGTGGGCAGCGAGAAAAGGCTGCCGGAAATCATAAAAAAGGTCCAAGCAGAAGAGCCGGACCTGGTGCTCCTCTCTGGAGATATTTTTGATGATGACTTTATGCTTTTGAGAGATCCTCAAAAAGCAATAAAACTGTTTCAGGGAGTAGCGCCCACTTACGGCATCTATGCCTCTTTGGGGAACCATGATGGCGGAAAAACCTTTCCTCAGATGCTTCAGTTTTTAGAAGAAAGCGGGATCACTGTGCTCCTGGAACAGCATCAGGTGGTTGCGGATTCCTTTGTCATCCTGGGAAGACTGGATCCTTCGCCCATCGGCGGATTTGGCGGGGATGAGAGACAGGAAACAAAAGAGGTCCTTTCTGCCCTGCCGGAAGGTCTGCCGGTTATTGTGCTGGACCATACACCCTCCCATGTGGAGCAGTATGGCAAGGAGGTGGATCTTGTGCTGTCAGGTCATACCCACAAAGGACAGATCTTCCCTTTCCAGCTAGGCACAAAGCTTCTCTTTGACGTGGATTACGGTTTTTACAAGAGAAATGAGGAGGCTCCAGCATATATCGTCACATCTGGTGCAGGCACCTGGGGACCGCCCATGAGAATTGGTACGAACAGTGAAATAGTCCGCATAACACTCCAAAGAGTGAAATAGTTTGGAAAGGAGGATCTTACATGAAAGAACTTTTTATTGGATTTGGCGTACTGATTCTTTATTTTCTCTGTGCTGCGTCCGCAGCGCTTTTACTACGGAATATCATCAGACTGCCTAAGGAAGTATTCAGAAAGATTCTTCATTTTATTCTTCTAGGATCGGTATTTGTCTTTACTGAAGCTTTTCAACATCCTTCGGTGGCAGCTCTTGCGTCGGCGTTCTTTGCCCTCTTGCTGTATCCAGTGCTTCAGGTGCTGGAGAGGGTTCCTGGATACTCTGATCTTCTCACAGAGAGGGGACACGGTGAAATCAAAAGAAGTCTGCTTCTGGTGTTTTTCATGTTTTCTTTTATCCTTCTTCTTTGCTGGGGAATCCTCGAAAGGAAGTATCTTGTCCTCGCTTCAGTGCTGGCTTGGGGCGTTGGAGATGCAGCCGCGGCTCTTTTTGGGAAAAAGTTCGGAAGAATCCGTTTGAGAGGAAGAGGGCTCAGCGGGGAGAAGACACTGGAAGGCTTTTTGGCCATGTTTGTCTTCTCTTTCGTAGCTGTTTTCACTGTTTTTCTTCGCCACCAGCCGGATCTTGCCATTGGCTATGGGCCTCTAGCCTTCGTCACTGCAGGGGTCACTGCGGTGGTGGAGCTCTATTCTATGGATGGCATGGATACGGTGACTTGCCCCCTTGCAGCGGCTGTTACAATGATTCCGTTGACGGTATTTCTGGGAGGATGAGATGAAAAAGAGTAAGCAGGGAGAAGGAACGCTTCTCCTATCGGTGATTCTCAGTGCGCCAGGACCGATCATTCTGGCTGCAGCACTTTTGTATGGAAGATCCTCCACACAGATGGCTGACTTTATAAGGAGAACTCTGGAATTTTTGGCTCTTGTGGTATCTTATGCGGTTTTCCGCTATATGGCTAGAAAGAACCTCATGGACAGGGAAAAAGATCAGCTGCAGAAAATTGCAGATCTGTTTGTGGGCGGATCCATGTGCTTGTCCGGACCTGTGATTCTTTTTCTTTCTATCTGGTCCTTCGGACAGGAAAAGGGGAATGTGGTGCCTGGCTTAGTCATTGCTCTTTTAGGTGTCCTTGCCAATGGAATCTTTACTTTGCGGTATGGAGTTCTTTATCAGAAAGAGGCTCATGCCATTTTCTTCATCCAGAGAAAACTCTATCAGGCGAAGTTTCTGGTGGATCTTGCCATCACAGGATCTCTGGCTCTGGTGCTCTTCTATCCTGGAAATAAAGGAACAGACTGGACGGATTTTTTAGGATCTCTTCTGGTATCCTGTTATCTTCTTTATAGCGGCTATAAGATCATCGTAGGAAAAAGTTCTGAAGAACCATTTTAAATAGAAAGATTCCTAGGGAAAGCGCAAGCATCGGGCATGCGCTGGATGCTTTTTTACAATGTTTATTAAATTTCGGGTTCTCATCCGGTATTCACAAAGCTTTCATACATATGCGGATGAAAAATGGTAGAATATAATATCGATAGCTACTGTTTATTGTATTTGGGTGATTACTTTTATTTTTGTAGGTTGATGTAGAGGTGGAACATGTCCAGAAAGAACTCTCCAGAACTACTGGTTTTGGCTTTTCTAGTTTTCCTTATGATGATTTCTGTTTTTCTAGGCGTCTCCTATAAAGACAGAAAAGCGCAGCTTGAGACCACCGTAGAGCCCCTTATTTTTCTTGGCAATGATTCCTTGGCGCCGATTCTCTTTGAAGAGGATGGCACCAGTAAGGGGGTGGTGGCAGACATCACCAAAGAGCTCTCCAAGAAAATGGGAATGCCCATCAAGGTGGAGCTGATGAAGTGGGATGAAGCCCAGACCCTCTTTTTATCGGGATACGGAGATGCGCTTCTTCAGATAAACCGCACCGAAGATCGGGAAAAAGTGTACGGATTTTCCTCTCCGCTTCTCATATCTGAATTTGCTCTCTTTGTCCGATATGGAGACCGACGGATCCGGGGACTAGAAGATCTGACTGGTAAAACCGTTGGTATACAAGCTATGGGGTATATTTCATCAGTTCTTGAAGAGATGGAGAATGTGGAGGTGAAAGCCATGAAGGATCTGGCGTCTGGTTTCTTGTCCCTTGAAAAAAGAGAACTGGATGCCATCATTTTGGACCGATGGATTGGCGCCTATGAACTGGCGAGAAGCCGAGCTGGCGGAATCTCTATATTAAGCAGCACTGTTAGAGAGGAGACCTCCCACATTGCAGTGCGGAAAGAGAATACAGCCCTTCTTGAAAAAATAAACGATGGATTGAGACAGATGGATCTGGACGGGTCCATGGAGAAGATTCTTTACAATTGGCAGGGGAAGAAAATCCGATATGTCACAGAAGACCACTATATGAACCTTCTTCTCACAGGAATGGTCTGGGTGATGATTGTTCTTCTGGCGGGTGCGGTATACAGCGTGAGCAAATTCAGGAACCTTTCCGTGCAGCTGAAAGAAGACGTTGAAAATAGAACCAGAGACCTGGAAGAAGCGAAGAAGAAACTGGAGGAAGTCAATGGAGAGCTCCTTCTACAGTCATTGCTGGATCCACTCACGGGCATACCCAACCGACGGTATTTTGGGGAAGTCTTTCATCGGATTTTCGAGAAAAGTATTGCTGAAAAGAAGCCTTTGGCTCTCCTCATTCTGGATATCGACAATTTCAAAGAGTTCAATGATACCCATGGACATCTGACTGGCGACAGGTGCCTGAAAAAAGCAGCAGAAACAATCAGGAGATTCTCTGAAGAAAAAGGTGGCTTTGCCGCCAGATACGGTGGAGAAGAATTTGTGGTGATTCTGGAGAAGACGGCGGAGGAAGCGCAAAGCTTTGGCTTGAAACTCCTGAATCTCATTGAAAAGGAAGAAATAGAGGCCGGAGAAAAGAAAACGCACATAACGGTGAGTGTTGGTTTTTCCAGCTTGTCCCTTCAGTTTCAAAGTACGGAGGACATGTTTCATGCAGCGGATGAAGCACTGTATCAGGCGAAAGAATCCGGGAAAAATCAGATGATCTGTTATGGGGAACCACTGGACTTCATAGATCATGAAGGAGGATATCAACATGGCTGAAAGAATAAGACTGACGAGTGATGAAAAAGAAAAACTGATGGAAATTCTTAAAAAGAGATTTGAAAGCAATATGTACCGTCATCGAAACATGAAGTGGGAAGAGGTGATGGATGCACTTCTATGGAGAGAAATTAATATAGAGTCGCTTTCTCTGATGGAAGCAACAGGTGGGGAACCGGATGTGATGGCCTTTGATGACAGAGCTGGTGAAGTGGTCTTTGTGGATTTTGCCAAAGAAAGTCCAGCGGGGAGAAGAAGTCTCTGCTATGATACGGAAGCTTTGGAAAAGAGAAAAGCGAACAAACCTCAAAACAGCGCCATGGGTCTTTCGAAGGAGATGGGGATCAAGCTGCTCACAGAAGAAGAGTATAGAAAACTTCAGGAGATCGAGAAGGTGGATCTAAAAACGTCCAGCTGGGTGAAAACTCCGGAAAAAATCCGTAATCTTGGAGGAGCTCTCTTTTGTGACCGGAGATACGATGCGGTGTTCACCTATCATAATGGAGCAGATTCCTATTATGGATCCAGAGGATTTCGGGGAAAATTGGTGATTATGAGAACCTGATGGTTGTAATTTAGAGGGCTCTTCCGGCGAAGGGCTCTTCTTTTTTTCGTAAATTGTCATAAATTCTACCAGAATCAACTATGAATTTGATAAATTAACTATACCTATTCTATCTGTTGAATAATGTTTCCTTGTCTTGTTGAAATCGGTTTATTTTTCGGTTATCATGTTAGTGAATTAACAAACAATCCTACCGGGTAGGGAAGACAGATTACAGGAGGGGAAAACATGAAAAAAATTCTAGTACTGCTGCTTGCAGCGACCATGTCTTTAGGACTATTTGCCTGCAAGGGAAAAGAAGCAGGAACACCTGAGGAAACACCAGGTGGAGAGACCAAAACACTCACAGGTACAGGAGAAGGGTATGGCGGAGAAGTAAAAGTCACGGTGACCATGGAAGGAGACACCATCAAAGAAGTGGTGGCCGAAGGTGCAAGTGAGACACAGGGAATCGGAACACCGGCTCTGGAACAGCTTCCAGCGAAGTTTGTAGAAGCCAACTCTTGGGATGTGGATGTCATTGCTGGTGCCACATGGACTAGTAATGGGCTCATCTATGCCATGAAAAATGCCCTGGATCCTACAGCAAATCCATGGCCTATGGCAGAAGAAGAGGAAGAAGAAGGAAATGTGGAAGCTTCTGATGTATTCTTTGGATTTGGCGTAGCCAATATGCCAAGAAAAGGACCTGGAGCAGATGACAAGGATGTGCAGGTCTGGAGCATCAATCAGGTGCTGGCAGGGGCACTCTTTGACGGAGACGGCAAGATCCTTCATCTTCTGGTGGACCAGGTGGAAATCGCCTCTCCAAACTATGATGGAGCAGGAATGCCACACATCAGCGGATGGCCAGGACAGACCGGATACAACATTGACGACAATCACGATGCAAAAGTGGATGGCGTTACCGACAATACAGAAGACCTGTTCCTGAAGGAAGTTTCTGAGTGGATGACCAAGAGACAAAGAGGCTCAGAATACAAAATGGGCATGAGCACATGGGAAGAGCAGATGGACAGCTATCAGAAGCTTTTCGTTGGAAAAACCGTGGAAGAAGTAGAAGAATGGTTCACAAAGTACACTTCTGACCTCAACGGCAGACCACTGAAGGATGGTTCTGACAAGCCAGAAGATAAAGCTAAGTATGATGCACTCACTGCTGACGAGAAAGCGATGCTTGCAGATGTCACCAGCGGAGCGACCATGAGCCTCAACGATGGACATGGAAATATCGTAGAAGCCATCAAGCTGGCTTATGAAAACCGTGAAGGTCTTGAAATCACAGAAGCAGAATCCAGAGGATTCGGTGTATCCTTCATGCCTAGAGTAGGTCCAGGAAAAGACGATCAGGATGTGCAGGTATACAGCTTCAACCAGGTATTCGCCAGCACTCTGTTTGATCAGGACGGAAAGATTGTATCTCTGCATGTGGATCAGATGGAAGTAGCAACACCAAACTATGACGGCGATGGCATGCCACACTTCAGTGGATGGCCAGGACAGGGTGGCTACAACTATGATGAGAATCATGACGCGAAGGTGGACGGAAAGACCGAAGACACCGAAGAGAACTTCTTCAGTGAAATCGAAAGCTGGAAGACCAAGCGTGAAAGAGGATCAGACTACAAAATGGGTATGAGCACCTGGGAACAGCAGATGGACGCTTATGAAGAGCTCTTCATTGGCAAGACCGTGGATGAAATTGAAGCATGGTTTGAGAAGTATACTTCAGACCTCAATGGAAGACCACTGAAAGATGGTTCCGACAAGCCAGAAGACAAAGCAAAGTATGATGCCCTTACAGCAGAAGATAAGGCGATGCTTGAAGATGTGACCAGCGGAGCGACCATGAGCCTGAACGATGGACATGGAGACCTCATTGCAGCCATCAGAGCTTCTTATGAGAATAGAATCACCATCAATCTGTCTGTAAAATAACAGATCCGATAACGGCTTCTTTTGAGAGGCCGTTATTTTTTTGATGAAAGACTGTTTTTGTGGAAGTTTCATCCAAATGCGGTATACTATAGAAAAAAGTGAGGTGGAATGGCTTTATGGGAGAATCAACAGCCGAATCAGCGATGGAAAAAGAAAGCTTCATGGAACTGCTGGTGCCTGAATCCAGTAAGGATCTGGAAGACGTGAAGGAGCTGTTTCTTCGGTACGAGAAATCCACAGGAGTCAGCCTGTGTTTTCAAGGGTTTCAGGAAGAGCTGGACCATCTTCCTGGAAAATATGGTGAACCGGAAGGTGTCCTTCTGCTTCTTAAGATCGGCGGGAAAGCCGCAGGATGCTGCGCGCTGAAGCCGCTGGAAGAGAAGATCTGTGAACTGAAGAGACTCTTTGTCATAGAAGAGTACCGGGGACGAGGCCTTTCCAGAATACTCATGGAAAGAATCCTGAATGAAGCCAGAAGAAGAGGATATGAGAAAATCAGACTGGACACTCTGGCAGTCATGAAGCCAGCCCTTAGGCTTTACAAAAGCGTTGGATTTGAAGAAATATCCGCATATATTTACAATCCGCTGCCTGGCGCTCTCTACTTTGAGAAGGTGCTGTAAAGAGTAAAATCTTATAAAAAGTATTTCTTTAAATCAAGCTGAAGCATGCAAGGCGGACAGTTCACGCAGTGAAAGCGCAGTATCTGAAGAAGTATCTGTCAATCGCCAATGCAAAAAAAACGAAGAAGCCTGAACGCATCTGTTTCAAAAAGGAAACGGAGCGTTCAGGCTTTTTCTGTCTGTTCTATTAGGGAAGCAAGGCAGGAAGATCCTTTAGGAAAAATCTAATGGACTGTTCTCTTTTTCTCTGATTAGACCAGCCAATGACATACGCCTTCTTTACCTTCTGTTTCTTTAGCGAGAGATGCTTTTCATACCCTCTGATGGCGCTGTTGCCGCCAAGAAAGGCAATGGGAAAATACTGGGTGACAAAAACATACACTGCCATGGAAGGTGGAATGACGGTGTTTGCGATGTAGTACTGCATCACAGGAGAGAGTTTAAACCCCCAAACTGGAGCGCCAAGGATCAGTACATCGAATCCTTTCACTTCCGGCATGGATGCGAGCTTTACCTCTGACACTTTTGAAACATCGGGATTCAGTGGGGAAAGGGGAAGTATTGTAACTTCATGGTTAAGCTTCGTGAGCGTTTCTTTGAGCTTGTCTGCCACAGACAGGGTATTTCCGGTTTTGGAGTGTATGACCAGTGCGATTTTCATTTTCTATCCCTTCCTTATCAAAACTTCATGACAGTCTCCTATGATGTTTTCTCAACACCATCGTACTCCAGAAGAGATGAAAGTCAATGGGAATGAAAGTGAAATGAGGAAACGGTGCTCTCGTTCAGCAGCGCTTTTCAAGAAGAATTACAGTAGAGTTCACGATAATTTATCAAACTGAACAAGATTCTTTTCCAATTCCTTTGATACACTAACAAATTCATAAAATTTTGTTTAAAGCATCACAATAAATAAAATCCTATTGATGAACGAGCACAATAGTGATATGATTTTTATGAGCAAACGATTACAAAAAAACCACAACGGCGTGGATTCATAGGTAAGCAATGGGGCTTCAGGAGATTACGTAATGTATTTTCTGAGCCATTTTTTATGGAAGGAGTAGCTTTGTGGTGGAAAACAAAACAAGGATCATTCAAGAGTTTGTACCGGGTAAGCAGATTACCATAGCACACATCATCGCAAACCCCAGAAAAGAAATCTACCGGAAGATGGGGCTTGTGGAGGACTCCTCAGGAGCTATCGGTATTCTTACCATCACCCCTTCAGAAGCGTCGATCATCGCTGCAGATGTGGCATCCAAAGCCGCCGGCATTGAGGTCGGATTCATTGACCGTTTCAGTGGCGCTCTTCTTATCACAGGAGATGTGTCCAGTGTGGAGGCAGCCATTTCTGCCATCGTGGACATTCTGGAGACGGTGATGGGATTTACGCCATCTCCCATCACAAGAACTTAGGAGGACGGATTTTGAAAAGGATGATGCTCATCGGAAGAACAGACAGTGGAAAAACCACCTTAGCCGATGTTCTTCAAAAAGGATACTCAGATGCAAGGAAAACACAATCCATCGAAACCGTAGGGACCATAGTGGATACCCCCGGTGAATTTGCGGAAAATAGAAGACTTTACAGAGCACTGCTCATCACGTCCTATGATACGGATGTGGTGGCCATGGTCATGGGTGCGGGAGAGAATCATACGCTCTTTCCTCCAAATTTCGCCTTGGCCTTCAATAGGGAGGTCATAGGCATTGTCACGAAAAAAGACCTGAATTCTGATACAGCTTATGCAGAAGCTTCCCTGTTAAAAGCAGGCGCCCAACGGATATTCATCGTCAGCGCCCATACAGGAGAAGGCTTGGAAGAGCTGAAGCATTATTTGTCATAGAAGGAGGAATCCAGTTGAGACCGAGAATCGTCATTGCAGAAGATGAATCCATCACCAGAATGGACCTGGCAGAAATCCTCACGGAAGCGGGCTACCAGATTGTAGGACAGGCTGCGGATGGGTATGATGCCATTGAAATCTGCAGAAAGCAGAAACCTGATCTTGTGATCATGGATGTGAAAATGCCCATCATGGATGGTCTGCAGGCCACAGAAAGCATCATGGGCGAACGCCTTGCTGGATGCATCCTGATGCTCACAGCCTATAATGACGGAGAATTTGTCAATAAAGCCAATGATCTGGGGGTCATGGGATATCTGGTGAAGCCCATAGAAGAAAAGACGCTGATCCCTGCAGTGAAAATTGCACTAAGAAGACATGAAGAGCTTCATCACTACAGAAGCAAAGCAGAAGAAGTGGAAAAGAAGCTGGAGGAGAGAAAATCCATTGACCGGGCCAAAGGCATGCTGATGGCCAAGAATGGGTTTACGGAAGAAGAAGCTTATGCGTATCTTCGGAACATCAGTATGGAAAAAAGATGCAGTATGGCCAGGATTTCTGAAATGATTCTTCGTTCTCATGTGTAGGAAAGGGGCCGATCATGCTGAGAAATCTCTGCAAAACCCATACACAGCTCAGTGATGCTGAAATCACCTATCTGGAGGCTCTGGAAGGATTTCTTCCTCTCATCGCAGAGATGGTGGATGCAGATATCTTCATCGACTGCATGACCAGAAACCCGGATGCAGCCATCGTGGTGGCGGAAGCCAATGCGAAGCATTCCATGTATCAGGACACTGTAGTGGGACAGCTGGCCTACCGGAAAAATGAGCCCGCCGCCTTACGAACCCTTGATATCGGCATTCCAACTTTTGAACTGAAAGCCATCACCCAGGAAGACATTGCTGTGAAGCAGAATGTGGTGGCCATCCGGTATGACGGGAAAGTCGTAGGGGTTCTCATCATGGAGCGGGACGTTACAAGAGACTATGCGGACAAGAGAAACATGCAGATTCTCCAGGAAACCGCTGAGCAGCTGGCTCAGGCGCTGATGGTTCAGAATGCCTCGAGAAACAATGCAAATCATATCACAAACTATGTGGCGGATGCGATTCTCATTGCAGATCAGCAGGGCCACATCATCTATACAAATCCAGGGGCGCAGAAGCTGTACGAGTCTCTTGGATACCGGGACAATCTTGTGGGCATGCATTTTGACAATGTGGTGCTGGACAGCAGCACCCTTAAGGAAATCAGAGACAAGGAATATCTGGAGATTGATGAAGTAAGGATTGGAAGCCTGGCGCTGAACATCAAGTACTCCATCATGAAGCAGAACAATCAGGAAGTTGGGCTTGTGGTCCATGTGCGGGACATCACCGAGGTGAAAAACAAGGAAAAGGAACTGATTTTAAAATCTGTGGCCATCCGGGAGATCCATCACAGGGTGAAAAACAACCTTCAGACCATCGCTTCACTTCTTCGGATCCAGTCCAGAAGAATCACCGATGTGAACGCCAAAAAAGCCTTTGATGAAAGCATCAGCAGAGTGCTGTCCATCGCTGTGACCCATGAGCTTCTGGCTCAGAACGGCGTGGACGATGTGGACATCAAGGACATTCTCACGAATATCGTGAAAGGAGCCATGCTCTTTTCAAACTCCATGCATTTTCATCTTAATGTGGAAGTGAGAGGAGACAGCGTCTCCATCAACTCTGAAAAGGCCACCTCCATCGCCCTGGTGGTGAACGAACTGGTTCAGAACTGTGTGGAGTATGCCTTTGTGGGACGTTCGGAAGGAAATATCTATATCACCATTGAAAAGGGAGAATATGCCTCTGTCGTCACCGTGGCAGATGACGGCATTGGATTTCAATCCAGTAAAGTAAAGATGGGCAGCCTTGGTCTCAGCATCGTGGAGCAGCTCATCAAAGACAAACTGAAAGGGGACCTTCTCATAAAATCTGGAGACCAGGGAACCCATATCCGGTTTGATTTCATGCATACCTGATGGAAGACCGCTGTTTGGTTTTCCGTATATATAGAAGCAGAACACAATGACGTGTTTAGAGACTGTGGCATAGGCGCCGCAAAAGAGTGAAGTACCGCTTTGCTTTTTTGCGGCTTTTTCTTTGGAGGAAAAAGGAGGGAGCACAATGTGAGAGAAAGTCTTGTCAGCGTAGGCATCGATGTGGGCACATCCACCACTCAGATCATCTTCTCGAAAATTCAGGTGGAGAATATGGCTTCAGGAGCCAGAGTGCCGGAGTTCAAAATTGTGGACAAAGAGGTGATCTATCGGGGAGACATTTATTTTACCCCTCTCCTGTCCAGAACTCAGATCGATGAGAAAAAACTCCAGGCCATCATCGCAAAGGAGTATGAGAAATCAGGCATACATCCGGAGAATGTGGACAGTGGCGCTGTGATCATCACCGGGGAAACCGCACGAAAGGAAAATGCGGAGAAGATCATGAAAAGCCTGGTTCATTTTGCCGGAGAGTTTGTGGTGGCCACAGCAGGACCGGACCTGGAAGGCATCCTTGCTGGAAAGGGATGCGGTGCAGCCCAGGTATCCGACAAGGAAGGAAAGTATGTGGTGAATCTTGACATCGGGGGCGGCACCACCAACATCGCAGTATTTAAAGATGGAGAGCCTTTGGACACAGCATGTCTTGATATCGGAGGCAGACTCATATATTTTGATGACGCCGGCCGAGTGGATTATGTGTCTGAGAGCATACAGAAGCTTGCGAAAGAAAGAGAGATCCCGCTTTATGAGGGGATGGTCCTGGATGAGAAGGTCATTAGGGACGTGGTGGAAGCCATGGCTGAAGTGCTCTTTGAATCCATCACCCTGAAAAAATCCAGAAATCTTGATCTTACCATGAGCAGAAAAGGAAAACTTCTCCGGAAGGAAACTCCCATTGAGCTGGTGAGCTTCTCTGGCGGTGTTTCCGATTATATCTACTTCCACGAAGAGGAGAAAGAAGTCTACCGCTACGGTGACATAGGGATTCTTCTTGGAAGGGCCATACGAAAACGCTTTGAGAAAGGACATCTGGAACTGATGGTGCCCAAGGAGACCATCATGGCCACGGTGGTGGGCGCTGGAACCCAGACGATGGAGCTCAGTGGAAGCACCATTACTTTCACGGGAAATCTGTTTCCCATAAAGAATCTCCCCATTGTTGCTCTCACAAGAGAAGAAGAGGCTTCGGAGAATCTTCCGGAGATACTAAAAGAAAAGCTCTCCTGGTACACCCTGGAGGATGGGAAAGATCTCATTGCCCTCTTTCTTCACGGGAAGCGGAACATGCCCTATAAAGAGGTGGAAACCCTTGCAAGAATCATCACAAAAGCACTGGAAGACCACTATAGAGACGAAGAGCCCTTCATCGTTCTGGTGGAGGAGGATCTTGGGAAAGTTCTGGGTCAGAGCATGCTGCTTCAAATGAAAACGAAAAGGGACATCATCTCCATGGATGGCATCAAGGTCTCCAGTGGCGATTACATCGACATTGGGAAACCCATTGGAAACGGATCTGTATTATCGGTCATTATTAAAACCATAGTATTCAATTATTGAAAGAGGTGAATTAACACATGAATTTGAAAACCAAGTTGTTCGGCACAGTCTATCAGTTCGGTTCTGTGAAAGAAGTCCTCGCAAAAGCCAATGAGGAGAAATCCGGCGACCAGCTGGCAGGCATTGCGGCTGAAAATTCGACAGAACGTGTTGCAGCCAAGGAAGTACTCTCGCATCTGCTTCTCAGCGATCTTAGAAACAATCCAGTGGTCCCATATGAAGAGGATGAAGTCACAAGAGTCATTCAGGATGGTGTCAATGAAACCATCTATAACGAAATCAAAAACTGGACCGTTGGAGAACTAAGGGAATGGCTCCTCAGCTACGAGGCAACGCCAAGAAAGATCAGAAGAATCAGCGCAGGCCTGACCAGTGAAATGGTGGCAAGTGTTGCAAAGCTCATGAGCAATATGGACCTGATCTATGCAGCGAAGAAGATCCGCGTGCCAGCCACCTGCAACACCACCATCGGTCTGGACGGCACCCTCAGTATCAGGCTGCAGCCCAACCACACCACAGACAATTTGGACGGTATCGCCATTTCCGTTTATGAAGGTCTCAGTTATGGGGCTGGAGATGCGGTCATCGGTCTTAATCCGGTAGATGACACCGTAGACAATGTAAAAAGAGTTCTGGAGCTTTTCAAGTCCATCAAGGACAAATGGGAAATTCCTACCCAGGCCTGTGTTCTGGCCCACGTGACCACTCAGATGGAAGCCGTCAGGCAGGGAGCCCCAACAGATCTGATTTTCCAG
The DNA here is from genome assembly GCF_000701905.1 of Proteiniclasticum ruminis DSM 24773. Taxonomy (GTDB): domain Bacteria; phylum Bacillota; class Clostridia; order Clostridiales; family Clostridiaceae; genus Proteiniclasticum; species Proteiniclasticum ruminis. The sequence goes on from NZ_KL370832.1 coordinate 278,176, forward strand.
AGCATCGCCGGTTCCCAGAAGGGAAATGAAGCCTTTGGTATTGATGTGGCCATGCTGGATGAAGCAAGAGCCCTGGTTTTGAAACATGGCACAAGCCATGGAGAAAACGTCATGTACTTTGAAACAGGACAAGGCGCAGAGCTTTCTGCTGATGCGCACTTCGGTGCAGACCAGGTGACCATGGAAGCCAGATGCTATGGACTTGCAAAGCGCTACAAACCATTCCTTGTGAACACTGTGGTAGGATTCATCGGACCTGAGTATCTTTATGACAGCAAACAGGTCATAAGAGCTGGTCTGGAAGACCACTTCATGGGTAAACTCACTGGAATTCCAATGGGTGTGGATGCCTGTTACACAAACCATATCAAAGCAGACCAGAATGACATTGAGAATCTGGCTATACTGCTCACCACCGCAGGATGCAACTATTTCATGGGTATCCCAAACGGTGATGATATCATGCTGAACTACCAGTGCACCAGTTATCATGACGGGCCTAGCCTGCGAGAACTTCTCAATCTTTCTCCCATCAAAGAATTTGAATGCTGGTTGGAAAAGATGGGCATCCTGAAGGATGGAAAACTCACAGAGCGCGCTGGAGATGCATCCATATTCTTGGATTGAGAGGAGGGAACAAGTAATGATTACAGATCAGGAATTAAGAGCAGTTATTGAAAAAGTCATGAAAGAAATGGGCAAAGAAGAAAGCACAGGAGAAAAGAGTGCTCCTGTGGATGACGGCACCATCCGCGACATCACCGCAAAACCCATTCAGGAAGTATTCTATGTGCCAAACCCCAAAAACAGAGACCAGTACATGAAGCTGAAGAAAAAAACACCAGCCCGTGTAGGTATCTGGAGAACAGGTCCAAGAAACACCACAGAGACCCTTCTCCGATTCCGGGCAGACCATGCGGTGGCTCAGGATGCAGTATGGTCCCATGTGGATGAGGACTTTTTGAAAGAACTGAACCTGCCAATGGTTCAGACAAAGATTCACGACAAAGAAGAGTACATCACAAGGCCAGACCTCGGCAGACAGTTTGATGAAGAGAACACAAAGAAAATCAAAGAGATTGCGAAAGCCAAGCCAAGAGTGCAGATCATCGTTGCCGATGGCCTCAGCTCCACCGCCATAGAAGCCAATCTCAAGGATATTCTTCCTGCCATCATGAGCGGACTGAAAGGGTACGGCATTGAATGCGGGACACCGTTTTTCATTAAGTACGGCCGTGTGGGCTCCATGGATGAGGTCTCCCAGGCGCTGGATGCAGAACTTACCATCCTTCTCATTGGAGAAAGACCAGGGCTTGCCACTGGAGAGAGTATGAGCTGCTATATGACCTACAGAGCCTATCCGGGAATTCCGGAAGCCAAGAGAACTGTAGTATCAAACATCCATAAAGAAGGTACCCCTGCCACAGAAGCAGGTGCACATATCGCTTCACTCATCAAGATCATGCTGGAAAAGAAAATGACCGGTGTGGGTCTCAATCTATAAGAACAAGGAGGGAATAAACCGTGAAATACGATAAACTGCAACCCAGCATACTCAGCATGAAAATAATCCCCAATGTGAATCCGGATATGGTAAAAGAATTCAATCTTCCAGAGGGCCATATGAGTCTTGGGCTCTTCACATCCGACTGTGATGATGTTTCCTATACCGCCCTGGATGAAGCCACAAAGAAAGCCGATGTGAAGGTGGTCTACGCGAAATCCTTCTATGGTGGCGCAGCCAATGCCAATACGAAGCTTGCTGGTGAAGTCATCGGCATCATCTCCGGACCTAACCCTGCAGAAGTAAGAAGCGGGCTCAATGCCATCGTGGACTTCATCGAAAATGAAGCTGCGTTCTACAGCGCCAATGAAGATGACACCATCGCCTACTATGCCCACTGCATCTCAAGATCCGGGTCCTATCTGTCCCAGGTGGCAGGTATTGAAGAAGGCGAAGCCATTGCGTATCTCATCGCACCACCACTGGAAGCCATGTATGCTCTGGATGCCGCACTGAAAGCTGCTGATGTGAAAATGGCCGCATTTTATGGCCCACCATCGGAAACGAACTTTGGCGGCGGTCTTCTCACCGGAAGCCAATCCGCCTGTAAAGCAGCCTGTGATGCATTCCAGGAAGCTGTCTGTTTCGTGGCCGACCAGCCTACAAAGTACTAGTTCTATAGGAAGGTGAAAAGATGAAAAACAGCGCACTTGGTCTCATAGAGACATATGGTTTTGTAGGCGCTGTGGAAGCGGCGGATGCAGCCTTAAAAGCAGCAGAAGTATATGTGGTGGATCTTGTGAAGGTGAAGGGCGGCATCATGACCCTGACTCTTCAAGGAGAAGTGTCTGCAGTGAAAGCATCGGTGGATGCCGGTGCAGCCTCAGCAGAAAGGCTCGGGGTTCTTCTTTCCAGTCATGTGATTCCAAGACTGGATGAGGAAGTCTGGCCTATGGTTCTGAAAAAGGAAAAAGATCCAGAGCCTCCTCCGGAAGATCCAGAAGAAGACAAGAACAGTGAACCGTTCCCTGCAGAAGAGGAAGTAAGCGAAGAAGAGCGCCCTTTGGAACCCATAGAAGAAGAGGGAAGCCAGATCATGGAGAAGCCTCTCCCGAAACAGGAAAACTTCACAAAAGACATGATGGAGAAGCTGAAAGTAGTGGAACTCAGACGTATCGCCCGAGGGGTGGAAGGCATGAGGATCCCGAAAAATCAGATCAAATTTGCAAACAAGGAAACACTCCTGAAAGAAATCATCACCGCGCAGGAAAGGAGGGGTAAATCGTGACAGTATTAGATCGGGATCTGGCATCCTTGCAGGAAATGCGGGATCTTGTCAGAAAAGCAAAGTCTGCGCAGAAAGAATTCAAGAATTACAGTCAGGCGGAGGTTGACCGGGTGGTCTTTGCTCTGGCCAGACGGATGGACAAAGAATCCGAAGCCTTGGCAAAAATGGCAGTGGAAGAGACCGGATACGGAAATGTGCCGGACAAGACCATGAAAAACCTGGTGGCTTCCAGAATTCTCTATGAAAGCATCAAAGATATGAAGACCGTAGGATTCATCCATGAAGACCATGAAAAGAAAATCTACGAGATCGGGATTCCAGTGGGGGTCATCGCAGGCCTTGTGCCTTCGACCAATCCCACATCCACAGCCATCTACAAAGCCATCATCTCGCTGAAGGCGGGAAATGCCATTGTGCTTTCCCCCCATCCAGCAGCCAAAGGATGTATTCTGGCTGCGGTGAATCTCATGAAAGAAGTGCTCAAGGAGGAGCATGCGCCGGAAGACCTCATAGGATGCATCTCCACCCCCACCATGGAAGCCACAGACGGCCTGATGAAACATGACGATGTGAATCTCATTCTAGCCACGGGTGGCTCAGCCATGGTGAAAGCCGCCTACAGCTCTGGAACGCCAGCCCTGGGTGTGGGACCTGGAAATGTGCCCGTCTTTGTGGAAAGAACAGCAGATCTTGCGCTGGCCGCGAAGAGAATCGTTCAGGGAAAGTCCTTTGATTACGGCACCATCTGTGCATCAGAACAGTCCGTGGTCATCGAAGGCGCTGTCATTGAACCTATGCTGAAAGAGCTTCAGAAAGCGGGATGCTACTATCTCAGCGCTGAAGAGAAAAAGCTTCTGGATCCTGTGGTGCAGACACCACGGGGGACGCTGAACACAAAAATCGTTGGAAAGTCTGCCTTGGAGATTGCTGAAATGGCGGGGCTGAAAGTGCCGCCGGACACAAAAGTGCTCTTGGCAGAAGAAATGGGCGTGGGTAAGGATTACCCATTCTCCCGAGAAAAACTCTCACCACTTCTGGCTCTTTATGTGGAACCGGACTGGCAAAGAGCCTGTCTCCGGTGCATAGAGATTCTGGAATATGGTGGAGAAGGACACTCCCTAGGGATCCATTCCAATAATGAATCCATCATCAGAGAGTTCGCCCTTCGTAAACCCGCATCCAGAATCCTCGTCAACTCTTCCACCACCCATGGAGCCGTTGGCGCCACCACCAATCTCATGCCTGCACTGACCCTTGGCTGCGGAGCCATTGGCGGCAGTGCCACCTCAGACAACATCTCGCCACTGAATCTCATCGATGTGCGCCGAATGGCTTACGGTGTGAGAGAAGTGGAAGATGTGATAAAGAGTGCGGAAGCATTAGACAAGTCTTCTTCGAGCCCATCCAGTGATCTGGACCTGGAAGAAGTGGTCCGCAAAATCCTTCGGGAAATGACAAAGTAAATGAAAACCTGGTATCAAAACAAAAAAATAAGAAGAAGTTAAAATTAGGAGGAAATGAAAATGGCAAACACAAACGCACTAGGAATGATCGAAACAAAGGGACTCGTTGGAGCAATCGAGGCAGCAGATGCTATGGTTAAAGCAGCCAATGTGACACTCATCGGAAAAGAGCATGTGGGTGGAGGACTTGTGACCGTTCTTGTACGTGGAGATGTAGGCGCAGTGAAGGCAGCAACCGATGCCGGCGCAGCAGCAGCGGAAAGAGTAGGGGAACTGATTTCTGTACATGTGATTCCAAGACCTCATCAGGAAGTGGAACTCATTCTTCCAAAGAAACAGGAGATCTAATTCACACAAAAACTGTGAAACGGGACCGCTTTTGCGGTCCCCGGGTTCACAAAGGAAGGATGTGAAGAAATGGCCGTACTGACCGAATCAAAACTTCGGACAAAATGGAAAAGTGGAAAATTCAAAGAGTATATTGCTGGAAAAGATGAAGTGATTACCCCTTCCGCCAGAGAATTTCTGAAGGAGAAGGGTGTGGCGCTCATTGTGAGCCAGGAGGAAGCAATGAAGGAGCCCCAAGCCATCCACAAAGTGCCCCATCCGGTGCATGAAAGAGAGGCCACTTCCAATGCGCCTGAGGATCCCAAGAAATACAAAAATTTCTATACAGGGGAATATTACAGCAAAAAGCCCGAAGCCATGACCCAGCTTTATGCAAATCTTCTGGTCTATAAAGACGACCCGAGGATTGAGTTCCGAGGTCGGATTGACTCTCTGGAAGCAGAGTTCCTGCGTGGAATGCTTCTTCTAAATCATGAGAAAGACGAGCGTCTTTATAAAGGGCTGAAGGATGCGTATCTTCATCTTCGGAAAATCATGCGGGCAGAAGTGCTTGGAGAACCTCTCAAAAGTTTTGAACTCCTTGGCATGGACTATGAAGAAGTAAGAAGAGTCACCCACAGACCCAGTGACTATTTCAGTGGAGGGCATCTGGTTCTCACCGGTGGTGAAAGACCGGCTGTGATCCACCTGAACTGTCTGAGAACCAGGGTCCGTGAAGTGGAAATCATTGCGGTGAAAGCCTTCAAGGAAGAGCTGGAAACCCATAGAAACGACATTGTGGAGAGCCTCAACAGACTTTCCAGTGCAGTATATTATCTGATGCTTCTTGCCCAGTACGGGCAGGGAGAGTGAAGTTTAGTGGAAAGGAGGAGGCAGCCATGATGGAAGAGATCATCCGGAAGGTGCTGGAAGAACTGAAAGCATTGGAAGAGAAGAATAAGATGAAAAAGAAAATGATGGTGCTTTCCAGAGATGCTGCGTCTTGTGAAAACATCATAAACCGCTTTTCGGATGCTTATGATGTATTATTTGCGAAGAGCTTCAGAGAAGAGGATGCACCGGATGCCCTGGTACTCAAGGACCTGACACCGGATGAACTGATGCTTCTTGCAGAAGGAAAGAACGGATGTCTGGGACCGGTGATGGAATGGCTCATGGCTGGGAAGCCTGTGTATCTGGAGCCGGAAAGCCTAGCCCATGTCAAAAACAAAGAAACCTGTAAAAAAACACTGTTTGATCTTTATGAAAATGCAGTGAAGACCCTGAAAAGCTATGGAGTGCTTCTCGTCTATGAAGAGAAGAGACAAAAGGGAGCCCCTGAGGCAGGGAAAAGCAGCGGAAGAAACCTTGTGACAGAAAGGGAAGTGAAGAGCACCATCACAAAAGGGGAAAAGACGATTTGTGTGACAAAACAGACACTGATCACCCCTCTAGCGAAGGATCTCATGAAAGAATATGGCATCTGTACTGTGCTGAAGGAAGGAGGAAAAGACCATGCTGACAGGTAAAGTGGTGGGGAATGTCTGGGCCACCAAAAAAGAGCCCTCACTGAACGGACTGAAGCTTCTAATTGTCAGTCCCTATGATCCCCGGACAGGAGAAACATCCAAGGCCATTGTTGCCGCAGATGTTGTGGGAGCAGGCATTGGTGAGCTTGTCATTGTGGTTAGTGGAAGTTCTGCCAGAAAGATTCTCGGACGGGAAGATATGGCTGTGGACGCCACCATTGTGGGAATCATTGATGAAGTGGAAGTGGAGGCAGGTGATGGGAATTGAGCTTTCTTGAAAATATCTACTTGGCAGGGGTCATAGGAGAAGGTGGAGCGGGGTTTCCTGCCCACATCAAATATGCGGCTTCTCCCAAGTATCTTCTCATCAACGGTGCTGAATGTGAACCTCTGCTCTATACGGATAAGTTTCAGATGGAAAACTATTATAAAGAAATGCTCGCGGCCATTCAGGCGGCGAAGGTTTTCCTGAAAGCGGAGCGCGCGGTGCTGGCCACGAAAAAAAGATATGAGGATCTCATCGGACTTTTTCAGCAGGAAATCAAGGACAAAAACTATGACATTGAAATTTTCTCCATGGAGAACTTCTATCCTGCAGGGGATGAGCAGATCACCATCTACGAGGCCTTTCAGAAAGCAGTGCCTGCAGGAGGGATTCCGCTTCATGTGGACATTGTCGTCTCCAACATCGCCACCATGAAAAGTATCTATGATGCCCAGAATGGCATTCCTGTGACGGATAAATACCTGACAGTCACGGGTGAAGTGAGAGAACCGAAGGTCCTGAAAGTGCCTGTGGGCATGACCCTTTCAGAAGTCATTGAAAGAGCCGGAGGCAGCACCCTGAAGGAGTATATGATTCTCACGGGTGGCCCCATGATGGGAAAATTCGTGACCCAGGAAGAGGCCAAAGATGTGGTGGTCAGAAAAACCACAGGAGGGATTCTCATCGTGCCGAAGCATCATGCTCTGGTGCAAAGAGGAACCAAGTCTCTCACCGCCATCAAAAATGAAACCAGGGCAGCCTGTATCCAGTGCAGTTTCTGCACCCAGTACTGCCCGAGATATCTCATCGGTCATCCGCTGCATCCCCATAAGATCATGCGTGCCTTTGGCATCCATGATGTGTATGATGAGCGGTTTGCGGAGGCTCTTCTCTGCTGCGAGTGCGGCATATGCGAGCTCTTTGCCTGCCCCATGAATATCTCTCCAAGAATCGTCAATGTGTTCCTGAAACAGGAACTGAGAAAAAACGGCATCCGGATGAGCTTTGAAACAGGTCCGGTGCAGCCGGAAAGAGAAAACCGTTACGTTCCAGTGGACAGGCTGCTTTCAAGACTGGATATCAGAAAATATTATGATCTTGGAAAACCTACCTATATGGAAATTGAAACGGATCAAGTGAGAATCCCACTGGGCCAGTATATCGGGAAACCTGCTGTGCCTTGTGTGAAAGTAGGGGACTTTGTGGAGAAAGGCGCACTCATCGGAGATCTTCCAATGACAGATCTTGGATCCAGAGTGCATGCATCCATCACCGGCAGAGTCACCGCAGTGGACGACGCCATCACGATTGTGCGGGAAAGGAGGGAAAATGCATGAAAACAATCGGTATGCTGGAGTTCACCAGCATCTGCAGAGGCATTGAAGCTTGCGACGCCATGGTAAAAGCGGGAGACGTTACACTCATCACCGCAAAGACAGCCTGTCCGGGAAAATACATGATTCTTGTCACAGGGGACGTGGGCGCAGTGAAATCTGCCGTGGAAGCGGGAGAGGCAGTGGGAAAACAGTATGTGGTGGACCGTCTGGTTCTAGCCAATGCTCATCCACAGACCATCCGCAGCGTTCAAGGCTTTCAGGATGTAGAGTTTTTTGATGCCCTTGGTGTCATGGAGTTTTATTCCCTCACCAGCGCAGTGTCCGCGGCGGATGCTGCTGTAAAATCAGGTCTTGTCCAGCTCATAGAAATACGGCTGGGTATGGCCATCGGCGGTAAAGCTTTTGTGACCTTGACAGGAGATGTGGGGTCTGTGAAAGCTGCCATTGAGGCAGGGAAGCGTATCTCTGCCAAAGAAGGGCTTCTTCTGGAGTCTGTGGTGATTCCATCACCGACCAAAGAGCTCTATGATGCATTACTGTAAGAGACTAGGAGGGTACACCATGAAAAAATGTCTCGTTACAAAGGAAAATCTGAGAACACTTCTGACACCGGATGAAAAGTGCTTCGTGGCTGCAAAGGGGACCATTCTGACTCCTGGAGCCATGGATTATCTGAGAGAAAAGCAGATCCGCATTGTCTATGGAGAAGAAGTGTCCGTCGAAAAAAAGGAGGAATGTCCCTGCGTGAAGGAAGAGGATCTTGCCCTTCGTATTGAGCGGATTCTCACGAAGGAATTTTCAGTCACAGACCCGGCACTTGCAGAAAAAATCGCTGTGATACTACGTAACAAATAGGGGGGATAAAAATGAATATCAGTACCATTATTATTTACATCATGGTGGTCTTCATGGCACTGGGTGCTTTAGACAAGATCATCGGCAACAAATTCGGACTTGGTGAGAAATTTGATGAAGGTATCATGGCCATGGGTACTCTGGCCGTTGCCATGGTGGGTGTGGTTTCCATCGCACCTGTTCTGGCTAAAATTCTCGGGCCCATCATCGAACCTGTCTACACCTTCCTTGGTGCAGACCCTGCCATGTTCGCCACCACTCTTCTTGCCAATGATATGGGCGGATATCCTCTGGCCATGGAGCTGGCAAAAACCCAGGAAGCAGGACTTTTTGCTGGACTTATTGTAGGCGCAATGATGGGACCTACCATCGTATTTACCATTCCTGTAGCTCTGGGCATCATTAAAAAAGAAGACCATCCTTATCTTGCCAAAGGTATCCTAGCCGGTATCATCACCATTCCTATTGGATCCTTCGTTGGTGGACTTGTAGCTGGATTCAGTCTTGGTATGGTTGTTGCAAATCTTGTACCAATTATTATTGTAGCAGCACTCATTGCGGTGGGGCTCTGGAAAATGCCCAATAAGATGATCAGCGGCTTCAACCGTTTTGGTCAGGGTGTTGTCATAGTCATCACCATCGCCACTGCAGCCATCATCATCGAAACACTCACAGGATTTGTTGTTATCCCAGGTATGGCCCCAATCTCTGATGGTATTCAGATTGTTGGAGCCATCGCCATTACTCTTGCTGGAGCATTCCCTATGGTTCACGTGATTACAAAAGTCTTCAAGAAGCCTCTTATGGCCGCTGGAAAACTTCTTGGCATGGGAGATGTGGCTGCAGCAGGTATGGTGGCAACACTTGCGAATAATATTCCAATGTTCGGATTGATGAAAGATATGGACAACAGAGGTAAAGTCATCAATACCGCTTTCGCAGTCAGTGCAGCTTTTGTGTTCGGTGACCATCTGGGATTCACTGCAGGTGTCAACCGTGATATGATTTTCCCAATGGTCGTCGGTAAGCTTGTGGGTGGTATCACAGCGGTGATTCTGGCCATGATGCTTACACCTAAAAATGAAGCAGAGGTTCTGCCTAATGAATCCGATGTGAAGGAGTCTTAGAAAGCGAGGGATCCATATGCAAATCAGTCAGGAACAGCTGGAAGCCGTCATCCGTAAGGTGCTCCAGGAGCAAATGGGTGTAGAAAAGAAGCCCATGGACAAATGTGTGGACAAAAAGAGCGGCGTTCTTGTGGTGAAGGGAAGAAGCGTAAGACCGGAACCCTTTGACACAGGAAAACCAGGCACGAAAGTATTTCTGTCTGATGTGATGACCTTAGAAGAAAGTCCACGTCTTATGGCGGGCATCATGGAAATGGAGGAGTCCAGTTTTCCCTGGACTCTCCAGTATGATGAAGTGGACTATATCATCGAAGGGGCACTGGAAATCAAAATTGGAGATGCAGTCATCCGGGGAGAGGCAGGAGACATCCTCTTCATTCCCAAAGGCAGCTCCATTTCCTTCGTCGCACCAGGCAAAACCAGATTTTTGTATGTTACATATCCTGCCGATTGGGCAGAACAGGAGTAGTGCGTATGAGCAGGTATGAATTTCAGATGGGCCCCACAGTCTGGTACGGGAAATACAGCCTGCGGAAGCTTTACGGCCTGTCTTTTAAAAAAGCATGCATTGTCACAGACAAATCCATGGTTTCACTGGGCATGCTCAAGCCACTGGAGAGAATTCTGAAAGATCTTGGGGTATCCTACCGCATCTTTGATGAGGTGGAGCCGGATCCGTCTTTACAGACCATTCTCAGCGGGCTTTCGCATATCCTTGTGACCAAACCGGATCTTCTCATCGCTGTGGGCGGCGGCTCTGTCATCGACGCGGCGAAAGCCATCATGTTCTTCTGCCTGAAAGTGAAAGAAGAAGTGATTAAACCTGAAAAAATACGAAAGCCTTATTTTGTGGCAGTCCCCACCACCAGCGGAACGGGATCAGAAGTGACCTCCTACTCGGTGATTACAGATGAGAAGAACGGGCTGAAGATTCCGCTGAAAGATGCGAGGATGCTGCCTGATGTGGCCGTGCTGGATCCCGTTTTCACAAGCACGCTGCCCCAGAAAGTCATCGCCTACGCAGGACTGGATGTCTTTACCCACGCCATAGAAGCCTATGTGTCCCGGGAGCATCATCTGATGTCGGATCAGTACAGCCTGGAGGCTGTGAAACTTGCATCGGCGTCTTTACCCGAGATGTATGAAAAGGTCAGTGAAGATGAGGCCCGGATGGAAGTCCACCTGGCGTCCTTCTACGCAGGGCTTGCATTTGAGAACAGCGGACTGGGACTCAATCATGGCATGGCCCATGCTTTGGGTGCAACCCATAAACTGCCCCATGGTCTTGCCAATGCCATGCTGCTTCTTCAGATCATCCGGTACAACCGGCAGGAGGAAGTGTATGGTCAAGAGACCGGCAAGCGGTATGACGCTTTAGGAAGCGCTATGGTTTTCCGCAGATCTCCATTGTGTGAGGCAAAGGGGATGGAAGAAAAACTGAAACAGCTGAAGGCGTTCCTGGGGATTCCAATAAGTATCAAAGAATGGGGCGTTTCCGAAGAAGAATTTATAAAGAGCATTCCAGGTATGGTGAAAAATGCCATGGCGGATTTCACCACGGCAAGCAATCCTAGAAAACCAAAGCCGGAAGATCTCGTGAGGCTTTATCTAGAAGCTTACTACGGTATCTGAACTGCTGAGTAGATAAAAGGGTGATGAAATGGCGGAAAAACTGCAGGCTGCAAATAATAGAATCAGAGCACTGGAGGAAGTGGAGAGAAACACCAGTCTTCCCGGAAAGAATGAGAAAATCAAAGTGGGTGTGGATCTAGGCACCGCTTATATTGTTCTTGTGGCTCTCGGAGAAAAGAACAGGCCTCTGGCTGTGGAAATGCAGTATGCCCAGGTGGTCCGGGACGGACTTGTGGTGGACTTTGTGGGGGCACGTCAGATTGTCGCAAGACTCAAAGACAAACTGGAGGAAAGGCTCGGCAGAGAACTTCTTCATGCGGCCATCGCCGTGCCGCCTGGAACCCAGGAAGCGGACTGCAAAAGTCACAAATATGTGGTGGAAGGCGCAGGGTTCGATGTGACGGAGATTCTGGATGAACCCACCGCCGCCAATGGGGTTCTTGGCATCCGATCAGGAGCCATTGTAGACATCGGAGGCGGCACCACAGGAATCTCGGTACTGCAGGAAGGCAAAGTGGTATACGTGGCAGATGAAGCCACGGGCGGTGTACACCTCAGCTTAGTGCTGGCAGGCCATTATAAAATCCCATATGAGGAAGCAGAAAGTCTGAAGAAAGACAATGACAGGCACCAGGAAATCCTTCCTGTGGTGCGGCCGGTGCTGGAGAAAATGGCCAGTATCGTGAAGCGTCATATATCAGGCTATGCCATAGAGAACATCTATCTCGTAGGAGGCACCTGCTGTCTTACGGGCATGGAGAAGATTTTCCAGGATTACCTCTGCGTTCCAGTCCATAAGCCTCAAAACCCCTTCCTGGTGACGCCTTTGGGCATTGCACTGGGCAGTGGTGAGGGGTAGAATGAAATAAAGAAAAAAGGTTCCCTCTGACGGACGGATGAAACAAGAAGCATCTTCCCGTCAGAGGGAAATTTCTGTGGTTTCTGTGTTTTTAGAAGGAGGGTCAATCCATATGAATTTCTATAGAAAGCCAAATCTTATGCTTCCCGTCAGTCTTCACGATGCCCGCGTCGAAAAGATTGCCATGAGACGGGGAGAGAAGCCTCTATCCGGAGAACTGGTTCTATACTTTCCAGAGGGTATCAGAGCGGAAATGAAAGGGAAGTGGGACATCACAGGCTCTGCAGAAGTCCGCCTTGGCGGCATCGACTGGGACTTCTCAGGAATCCGCTATTATGAAGGAGACGCTGTCAAGGAGAGGTCCTTTGAGGAGTTTACGGCGGATCTTGAAGAGAGCAGCTTTGAAATCGTAGATGAAAGCTATGGCTATAACCGCAGTGTGTTTTCAGGGTACCGCTATCAGGAGGGGTTTTTCAGAGTGGAGATGGAGATTTATCATTTCAAAGAAGCGGAGTACTTTTATGAAGCTGCGCCGGTGGAAGAGGTCGGAGATCTTTCTGAGTAACTATGCATTTTCAGGACCTCTATTTAGAGTGGTGATTGTAAGTTCCCCTTGGACAGGTGTATTAATACTGGATAACTTTGCAGGAAATCCCAGGATAATCTGCATAATTGCTATTTTAGGTGAATTATTCATGGGTTTATACAGCGGATTGAGAAATGTTTGTTCTTTGAGCCATTCTGTCAATAAACTCTTAATGAAGTAAAAGTTATACATCCAAATGAAGAATTATGCATGTATATCATTGTTTTGTAGGGTTGTATATGGTATCCTAAGCACCGTTACACAAAAAGGAGGCCTATGCATGAAAAATAAGTTGAAATTTATCTTTTTATCCACCTTTGGATTTATTTTTTTCCTGATGCCATTTACCATCCAAGGAGAAAACAAGATCCTCATATCTCATATTGTCAGTTTTGTGACAGGAAATTTCCTGGAACCTTTCATGATGTTCACACAGGCCTTTGCCTGGTTTGTGCTGCTTATGACAGCACTCTTTATATTCTATACGTCCAAGAATGAAAAATGGAATGAAATCTTTAAAGCGAGTCCTTTCAATGTTTTATTGAGAGTTGCCGGATCTTTTCTCTACCTCATGGTTCTGAACGGCTGGTTTGAAGGAACTGCCATCGGAAACATGATCCTGGACCCCAACACAGGGGGCCTCATGGCGGGAGAGGGCGGACTTCTCACAACACTCTATATCACCTTTTTTGTCGGGATCCTCGCACTGCCACTGTTGACACATTTTGGTATTGTGGAGTTTCTGGGAGTGCTACTGGGGCCTGTCATGGAGAAAGTCTTCCGTGTGCCAGGTTATTCCACCGTGGATGCCATCGCTTCTTTTGTTGGAGATGGAACCATCGGCATCGTGCTGACAGATCAGCAGTACCAAAGAGGATACTACAACAAGAGAGAGGCTTATATCATCGCCAGCAGTTTTTCCATTGTGGGTATTGCCTTTGCTTCTGCAGTGGCAGAAGAACTGGGATTCAGCAGTATATTCCCAATATTCTATGGATCCATTGCGCTCATCACGGTGGTTCTGGCCTTCATCATGTCCAGAATGCCACTGAAGAAGTTCGAACCCACGTATTATGGCGGGATTGAACCCAAAAAAGAAGAAGTGCCACAAGGATCCAGCATCCTTGCCCATGCATATAAAGAAGCTCTGGAGCAGGCAGATTCTGCAAAGATCTTCAAGGTGATTACAGAAGCGCTGAAGAATATTCTGAACATCTATGTGGGATTTCTCCCTACCATCATGGCCATTGGAACTCTTTCTCTGATCATCGCGGAATACACTGCATTTTTTGACATCATCAGTGTTCCATTTTTATATTTCTACCAGTTCATCGGCTATACCAAGGATGTGGCAGCCTCCATGGCACCAGCCTCCGTTGCAGGATTTGCAGATATGTATCTGCCCGCTCTTTTCATCAGCGGATCCGCCTCCGAAGCGTCCAGATTCTTCATTGGTGTTCTGGCCTTCACACAGCTGGTATTTATGTCTGAGACCGGTATGATACTAGTAAAGACGAAGATTGGTATGAGCTTCCTTGACGTGGTGAAGCTGTTCCTCTTTAGAACCCTCTTATCCATACCGCTCCTCATCCTGATCACTCAGATCCTGGGTGCCTTGGGGATCCTTTCTTTCTAGAAACCCTTTGTAAATAATCACGTATGCCGTTTTATGGTAGATAGCAAGAACGCAGTTCCTAAAGAAGAAGGAACTGCGTTTTTCTGTGTCCATCCCCAGGATCTTTTTCAATGAAAATAAGTGAAAATGTATCGGAAAAGAATACATCAGATAGTAAATGGATGGAGCTACTGATATAATGAAATCAATTGGAGATGCATAAATATAATACAGGAAGAGAACCGGCTTCAATGACCCGTATGCTTCCTGTTGTGGCGGAGTGAAGGATACGATGTATATTGCAAGACAGCCGATTTTTAAAGTAAATATGGATGTGTACGGATATGAGCTTCTTTTCCGCGCGAAAAAAGAGTCTCTGGCTTATGATGGGCTCTCTTCCTCCGCTGCTACAGCCAGTGTGATTTCGGGTCTTATGGAAGAGGGGTTTTCCACCATTGTGGACAATAAAAGAGCATTCATCAATTTCAATGAAGAGCTCCTCATTTCCGATGTGGTGGAACTTATCCATAAGGATACCCTTGTCATTGAGATTCTAGAAACAGTACAAGTGAGTGAACCCGTCAAAAACAGGATGCGGGAGCTGAAGAAGGCCGGGTATGAGATTGCCCTGGATGATTTTCAGGACGACTACAAAGGGTATCCACTGAATGACTATGCGAAAATCATTAAATTTGATCTCATCCGGACACCCTTGGAGACCATTCGGGAAAGCGTCCGGGACGCTCTTTCTGAAGGCAAGATTCTACTGGCAGAAAAAGTGGAGACAGAAGCGGAGTTTCTTCTGGCCAAGTCCATGGGGTTCAAACTTTTTCAAGGTTTTTTCTTTTCCAGACCCACCATTGTAGGAAACAATAATGCAGTGAGAACCAGCACCCGGAATCAGTATTTGCGGATATTCAAAGAACTTCGAAAAGAAGAACCCTCTTTTCAGGTGCTGGCTGAAATCATCGAGAAGGATGTGGCTCTTTCTTATAAACTCCTTCGGGTCATCCGGGAAAAATCCCAAGGTGATCTGGTGTATTCGATTAAAAAAGCCTTGAGCTACATGGGGCTGAAAGAACTGGACCGTTGGATCAGAATCCTCATGATTCAGGACCTGGGGTCAGAAAAGCCCAAGGAGCTTGTCTATGTATCTCTCATCCGGTCAAAACTGGCAGAGGAGATTGCCGTAGCCACCCACCTGAAAAATGCCAGACACGAGGCGTCCATGATGGGGCTTTTCAGCACACTGGATGCACTCCTGGATATGGATATGGAGGAGGCGCTAAGAGGGGTAAATCTATCCCCTAGGATTTCCGAGGCGCTCATTCATTCCCAAGGAGAGCTTTCTGTGATCCGAGAGATCATCGAATCTCAAGAAAGAGGGGATTGGCAGAAACTGGATCTTCTGGCCACGGTATTGAACGTAAGTGAGGAAGATGTGTATGGATATTACATGAAGGCGGTGCGGTGGGCAAAGGAAGTCATGGAGCTTTTATATGATTGAGGAGGGTGTTATGCGAAAAAGCAGGAATGTGCTGGTTGGTTCATTGACGGTCCTTGGCCTTCTTGTTGTGATCTTCAGTATCATGGCAATGAAGCTTCAGCTGGACCGGCCAGTGGTTTTTCACCAGTACACAGAACTGCCTCTGTTTCCGCAGGACCAGGGCATAAAAGGCCAGTACTTCACCCTGGATCTTCTCCAGAACCGACAGGACCAGAGAAAACTTCTCTATCTCAGCTTTCCGGAAAAAGAAGAGGTTCAGGCAGAGCTCATAGAACCATGGAACTCCGGATTCTGGAGCTTTGACGGTACAGAAGAGATGGGGGAAGGCATTGGACCCTATCGAAGGACCACCTATGAATTCAATCTCTTTCTGGAATCCGCACTGGAGGACGAAGAGCTTCTTACAAAAGTAAAACTTCACTTCAATGATGACAGCGTGCTGGAAACAGACCTTGGTAAACTGGTTCTTTTTCCAGCAGAGGAGAGTGAAGAGGATCCTGTTGGCATATTCAGCAGTTCCAGCAGCAGCGACCGGGAGCAAAGTCGTGAAGGCAGAACCAATAGAGAGGTGCAGATTCTTGGCGCATCCTCGCTTCTTCTGGAGGAAGCAAAGAGTAGTTTTCATCTCAGTGTCAATGGGGCAGAACTGGCAGAAGATATGGATCTTCGGATAAACACAGGAGAAGTAGTGCACTTCACTGCTGAAGGTCTGGGAATATCTGGTTCTGAAAGGTATGCCAGTTTCCGTTTTTCCCCAAGATTCCGATACAAGGACACCACCTTGGAAGAAAAATTCTTCCGCCTGGAGATGGTCTATGAAAGACTGCTGAACTTAGAAGCTATAGACCTCATACGCTATCTGATAAAAAGGGGGGAGATCTAGATGGGTGAAGCTTATCGTAAAATCTTCTGGGGGATCCTGATCCTCACGTTTCATATCAATCTGGGGCCTTTTCAGATCCTGCCGAACTTTGTAGGGTACTTTCTCATGGCAAGTGCCAGCGCCATGCTTTTTGACCGGTATGGTTTCATACTCTTTCAGAAGGGAAAGCACATCGCTGGGGTATTAGGTGTGCTCAGCCTGGTGGAGAGCCTGTTCTTTTTCATGGGAGGGTCTGTTTTTGCGCCATTCTCCTCATTTGGCCCCCTTCTATTCGGCGTTTTGGAGCTGCTTTTCTTCTATCATGTTCTGGGAGGCTATGCTCTTTCCCTGGAAATGAATGGAGACAAGGAAGAGAGAGAACAAAAACTTCGCCTTCAGAGAAGAGTAACTGTCCTGCTGGCGGTTCAGGCAGGTCTGTACTTTGTATTTTCCGTTTTGTATCTCACATCCATCATGGCCTTTGTGCTTCTCTTTTCCATACTCGTGAGACTCTATCTTACGAGCATTTTTGCACAGCTGCGTAGAGAAGAGGATGGGAGAAGTCTGGAAGAACACAGTACGGGATCTGAATCTGCCGATACCAACTAAAGATGAAACAACAAGGAAGTATACAAAAGAAAGGAGATCATATGAGAGAGAAACTGAAAAACCGATTTGCTATACAAGAAGAGGGAGAGGGGGAAGACATCCTCTTGTTTCTCCATGGATTCGCATCGAACCAGAAGACCTGGCAGTGGATCAAAGACTCCTTCAAAAAGGACTATAAACTGGTGTTTCTGGATTTGGCCGGATGCGGCGATTCGGATTACACGGGATATGATGTGAAAAAATATGCCACACTGCATGGATATGTAGAAGATCTTTTGGAAATTCTGAAGGCATTCGACTATAAGAACGTCACCATCGTGGGACATTCTGTGGGAGGACTCATTGGGCTTCTTCTTTCAAAGGCCGCAGAAGGCCGGGTGAAGAAAGTATTCATGATTGGAGCCTCTCCACGGTACAAAAATGACATCCCCGATTATTTTGGCGGATTTACAGAAGAAGAAATCTACCAGGTGCTGGATCTTATGGAAGAGAACTTCCTAGGATGGGCAAGCTATATTTCAAGGGCAGCACTGCCGGAATCAGAAGGGCCAGAGCATACCGCTTATGTGGAAGAGAACTTTAAAGCGTCCCATCCAAAGTACACCTATCATTTTTTGAAAGTCACGCTTCTTCTGGACCACCGGGAGGAACTTCTGGATGTGCCTTGTGAGATCATCATTCTCCAGTGTGCCAAAGACAGCTTTGTGCCCATGGAAGTAGCGGAGTACATGCACCGGCAGATTGCGGGCAGCACGCTTCATCTTCTTTCGGCCAGAGGACACTATCCTCATATCAGCCATCCGGAGGAAACTGCAGAAGCCATACTGAAGTATTTGTAAGAGAGGTTTGAATGGAAACGAAACAACGATGGAATCAAGCGGTTTGCGGCATTTTAACACTGAACAGCAAATCTGAAATACTGTCTTTGAACCAGTCCCTCTTAGCTCTTCTGGGGTATGAAAAAGAGGAAGAACTGCGGGGCCGGGAGTTTGAACTGCTCCTTGGCACCAGTGCCCAGTTTTATTATTATTCTATCCTTTATCCGAAGATCCAGATGGAAGGGCTCTGTCAGGAAATCTATCTCAGCCTTCGGAAGAAGGATGGACAAACGGTGCCCGTGATGTTCAATGCCAAGAGATTCTATCTGGAGGATGAAGCCGTCATAGACTGCATCATTCTTCCCATGGAAACCAGGCAGGAGTATCTGAAAGAAATTAAGACCATCAACAAAAAGCTGGAAACCGCACTGGAAGAAAAGATACTTCTTCATGAAGAGCTTTTGAAAAAACAGGAAGAGCTGGAAGAAATGTACAGAACCCTTCAGGTGGTCTCCAGGCAGGATCCTCTCACAGGGATCCTGAACCGCCGGGCTTTCATGGAGGAGATTCATCTGACGCTCCAGAGCGCTCAGATGAAACCACTGATGTTATCAGCCTGTATAATGGATCTGGATTTCTTTAAGGCGGTCAATGATCAACATGGACACCACAAAGGAGATGTGGTGCTGTGCTCTTTCTCGGAGCACCTGACATCGTTCTTTGGCGATACTCATGTGGTGGCGCGATTTGGTGGAGAAGAATTCATTCTTCTTCTGAAGTCCTTATCGAAAGAAGAGGCCATCATTCAAATGGAAGCCTTCCGCTCTGCCATGGCGGGAAGAACCTATGGCGGGCTGAAGATCACAGCAAGCTTCGGGGTATCCACCAGGACAGAAGGGGAAGACGCTGACAAGCTCATTGTGAAGGCAGATGTGGCCTTATATGAGGCGAAAAGAAGAGGAAGAGACTGTGTGGTGCACTTTCTCGATATGAAACAAAATCAGTAGGACTCTGGGGGAAACTCCAGAGTTTTAAATTGCATCCAATGAATAATGATTATCACATTATAACCGCTATTTTAAAATTGATTTCATAAATATTACAAAGCAAATCATGAATACTGTTAAAGAATTTCATAATTTTTAAAAGTTCAGCAAAAAAGAGTTCTGTTAAAAGAATAATTCCAACTAGTCCACTATGCTTTGAAAAATACACCCGTGACCACTTATTGACATAATTATGACAAAAGTGTACATTATTATTGTTAGCTAAGGTAAACTTTTGGAACACAATAACAAACAAAGGATGGGAGAAGATGCATCTAACAGAATCGTCAGAAATGTATTTGGCTACCATCATGATTTTAGAGAAAGAACTGGGACATGTGCGGGTAGTGGACGTAGCAGAAGAGCTCGAAGTCACAAAGCCCAGTGTCACCAAAGCCATGAATCATTTAATGAAAGAAGGATATATCCACAAAGAGCTCTATGGAAATATTACTTTGACACCGGAAGGCATTGCAGTTGCCACAGAAGTGGTGAAGAAGAGAGCCATGATTGTCTCCTATCTTGAGAGATCCCTAGGACTTTCCCACGATGAAGCAGTCAAAAATGCCTGCAGGATGGAGCATGTTATATCAGAAGAGATGCTGCGGTCAATCAAGGTGTACCTGCAGGAAGAGAAGCACCAAGTCAGTAAGAACTAGGAGGAATGGAAATGGAAATGGCTTTTGTACATAAATTGTTCAGCCGCAAGACAACCGCCGGAAAGGAACAGGCTTTTCAGGAGAACAACCTCACCTTTGCCAAAAGAAATGAGTCTTATCGGATCCTAGGGGTTCATACAAAGGATCAGGGCATGAAGGATTTTCTTTTCACACTGGGCTGTTATGAAGGAG
Source organism: Proteiniclasticum ruminis DSM 24773 (assembly GCF_000701905.1). Taxonomy (GTDB): domain Bacteria; phylum Bacillota; class Clostridia; order Clostridiales; family Clostridiaceae; genus Proteiniclasticum; species Proteiniclasticum ruminis. The sequence goes on from NZ_KL370832.1 coordinate 298,256, forward strand.
AAGAAATCACCGTCATCTCCATTCTGTCTGACAATTACATCATACATGTCAAGGGTGCAAGATATAGCATTGACAAGGAACTGGCCAGAGCGATTTTAATCTAAAAAAATCGCTTCTGTCGCCAGAAATTTTCAGTATAATTGTTAGCCTAGGCTAACAATTGGAATCGTATTCTAGAGATACATCGGGAGGAAATCATGAGAATAGCACTAGCGGGAAATCCAAACAGTGGAAAAACCACTTTATTTAATGCCATCACGGGTCAGGTTGAACATGTGGGCAATTGGCCAGGGGTCACCGTGGCGAAAAAAGAAGGAAATGTAAAGAAAGAACTCTACCAGGGCGAGGAGACGCTTCGGGTGGTGGATCTTCCAGGAGCGTACTCCATTTCTCCGTTCACTTCAGAGGAAAGCATCACGTCTTCCTTTGTGAAGAATGACAATCTGGATGCCATCATCAACATCATCGATGCCACCAACATCAGCCGAAGCCTTCTCTTCACCACGCAGCTTCTGGAGCTTGGGATTCCTGTTGTCATAGCGCTGAACAAGAGAGATCTTTTAAGAAGAAAAGGGATTTCCATTGATACGAAGAAGCTTTCAGAGAAACTGCACTGTGTGGTCATTGAAACAGCCTCCATCCGTAAAGAAGGACTGAAGGAGCTTCTAAAAGCCTGCGCTTCTTTAAAAGGGAAAGATCAGAAGGCTCCTTTTGAACACGTAGAAGAGTTCACAAAAATTCCCGAAGACCACTATGAGGAAAAAGAAAAACTGCGTTTCCAGCTGGTGGAGTCTTTGGTTCATGAAGTGGAAATCAGAAAAGTAGAAAGTGAGAAAGAAAACCTTTCAGACCGCATTGACCGCATTGTCGCCCATAAGTATCTGGGTATTCCTGTCTTTGCGTTGGTGATGTTTCTGGTGTTTCATCTGTCCCAGAGCACCGTTGGTCCATTTCTTGCAGACATCTTCACCGGATGGATGGATCAGCTCTATGGCGCCGTGGAAGGTATTCTGGGAGACAGTGTTTCTCCTCTTCTCAGCGCGCTGCTTCTGGACGGCATCATCGGCGGTGTTGGCGCAGTGGTAGGGTTTTTGCCACTGATCATGGTGCTCTTCTTCCTTTTGGCAATTCTCGATGACTGCGGATATCTTTCCAGAGTGGCAGTGGTCATGGACCGCTATCTGAAAAAAGTGGGTCTTTCTGGAAAATCCATCATCCCCATGGTCATCGGAACCGGATGCGCCATCCCGGGCATCATGGCTACCCGAACCATCAAAGATGAACGTCAGAGAAGAACCACAGCAATGCTTACTCCCTTTATGCCCTGTGGCGCGAAGCTGCCTGTCATAGCGCTTTTTTCCGGAGTTTTCTTTAAAAATGCCGGATGGGTGGGTACCTCCATGTATTTTGTGGCGATTATTATCATCGTCTTAGGCGCACTCATCATCAAGAAGATCACTGGTGAAAGCCAAAATACTTCTTACTTTATCATGGAGCTGCCGGAATACAGACTCCCCAGCATTAAGAGAGCGCTGATCTCCATGATGAATCAGGGAAAAGCCTTTGTCATCAGAGCGGCCACCATCATTCTTCTTTGTAATGCTGCCATCCACATCATGCAGACTTTCAACTGGAATTTCCAGATGGTGGAAGAGGGAATGGCAAGCACCAGTATCCTGGCTTCCATCGCAAAGCCCTTTGCCTTCCTACTGATTCCACTGGGATTTGGTGCATGGCAGCTGGCTGCTGCCGCCATCACGGGCTTCATTGCCAAAGAGAATGTGGTAGGCACCCTGGCAGTGGTATACGGCATCACCAATTTCATCAATACAGAAGAGCTGGTTTTGGTCTCTGGGGCCAACGATGTGGCGTCCATCATGGGACTCACCACCGTCAGCGCTCTGGCGTATCTTGTGTTTAATCTTTTCACGCCACCTTGTTTCGCTGCCATCGGCGCCATGAATGCGGAGATGGAGAGTAAGAAATGGCTTCTGGCCGGTGTTTCCTTCCAGCTGAGTATGGGGTATACCTTGGCATTTCTGGTGTACCAGATTGGAACACTTCTCACCACGGGATCCTTTGGTGAAGGGTTCCTTGTAGGACTCCTGGCCGTGCTTGCCATAGTTTCCTACATCGTCTATCTGATGTTTCGGAAAAAAGAAGGATCTTTAGAAGAACCTGTAAAGGAGCTGGCTTAAATGGGAGATTTTATCGTACTGGGCATCATCCTGACCATTGTGTTTTTGGCTGGATTTAAAGTATATAAAGATAAGAAGAACGGCATTAAGTGCTCTGGATGCGCGCACGCAAAATCCTGCGCTTCTGAAAGCTGTGACAGCAATACCTCATCCAAAAGCAAGATGATTATTTTATAAGTAAAGTAAAACCACTTCTCCCTTAATAAAAGGAAGAGAAGTGTTTTTTTTTCCTCAGTTGTGAGAAAATAAAGGAAATTTGTGTTTTCAAAGGAGAAGGGATATGGTGATCAGAAAGTATGCGGATAGCAGGGACTTTAAGAAGCTCCTGGGGCTATTTATAACCGAGGAGCTTATCAAGGGGGACCTGAGAAAGAAAAGCACAAAAGAAAAGCTGAGACAATCCCTGAACAAGTCTGTCACCTATGTGGCGTATGAGGAGGAAGACCTCGTCGGAATTGTAAGGGGGCTGGAGGATCTGCCCTTTGAGCCTTTGGTGAGAGACGTGTATGTGAAGCCTCTATACCGGAGAAAGGGCATCGGGAAAAGCCTGCTTTATTGCCTCTTTGAGCGCCTCAGCTGCGACAGGATAGAGGTGAGCTCTTCGCATGTATCCTTTGCGTCACAGATGGGTTTGATTCTTGAAGTAGGTGCTTATTATGTAAGGCGGCCGGAAGAACCCACCACGTATCTTCTTCAGGATAAAACAGAGAGAAAACAGAGAAGGAAAAAAAGAAAAACCAGGCAAGTGCATGGAGGGGAACTTTATGAAGAAGAACTCTTCGGATCCGATGACTTCCACTATATGATCATGGGATACACCAGTGGAGGCGCTTCCTTCGGCATCACCTGGGAAGAGGCTTATGAGGATGGGCTCATAGAGGAGGAAGGGGAATCCTTCGAAAGAAAGAGAGACGAAAAAGTGCATCTTTCTGATTCTTATGAGGAAGATGAGCTCCCTTTCTAGAAGGCACTTTTTAATCTGGTAGAATTCTGTTCTCTACGAAAATTCAAAGGCGTATTTTTCTTGTAAACGATGGAACCTTAGGATAAACTGATAATATTTGGAAGAGAGAAGTAACAAAAGAATTAAAGGGTGTTGTGATGTTGAAAAATAAGTATCCGCTCATCATGGTGTTGGCTTCCATGGTCATTGCTGCGTCTGTGATGTTTGTTCATTTATATTCCCACGAGAAAACGAAAGAAATCTATCTGGGAGAAACGGAGAAAGTGATCCTGATGCTGAAAAAAGACTTTCTCAGTGATACGGTGAATAACCTCATCATGGAGATCGACAGCCTCAGAGAAGAGAAAGAAGCGGCCTATCAGCTGAACACTGATGCAAGGCAAAGACGATTTGTCGAAGAGTATTATGTTTCTGAGGAGGAGTTTGCTGCCTTTTATGAAACGAGATTTCGGGGAGACCAGAATCAGGATCTTTGGACAGCGGTTCTCATCAACGAGGATACAAACGAGCTTCTCTATGCCTCAGATCACTTAAAAGGGGACACACCCATTCAAGTGGTAAAGGAGCTGGAAGAGACGCTCCTAAGCAAAGGAGAAGTCAGAAAAGGCAGTCTCAGAGGAATCTTTGGGGTGAGCAAAACCTATGTGGAGAATCAGGTGAAGGAAGAAGTGGCGGCCTCCATCCGAAACCGCAGATTCTCCAACGATTCTTACATCTGGGTCAATGAGGTGTTAAACTACGAGGGTGGAGACCGGTATGCCATCCGCAGAGTCCACCCGAATCTTCCTGAAACGGAAGGGACCTATCTTTCCACCCATGCGGAGGATCTCGCGGGCAATCGGCCCTATGAAGAGGAGCTTCAAGGCGTGAAAGAAAACGGGGAGCATTTTTTCAGTTACTACTTCAAGAAGCTGAATTCTGATGATATTGCTGAAAAGATCACCTATGCGAAGCTTTATCCGGACTTTGACTGGATCATCGCCATGGGCGTCCATGTGGATGAAGTGCATGCCTATACCGAAAAAGTCACTGGAGACATTGAAGGCCTCACCAGTGAGAGTGCTTTTCAAATCCTCGCGATCCTTCTTGTGATCCTTCTCAGTGGGCTCTTTTTCATACAGGTTCTTGGGAAAGCCAGGATGATAGAGAATCAGAGGACTCTTTTGAATGAGGTGAGCCGGGATGTGCTCACGGGTGCGGAAACCAGAAGAAGGGGGACGAAGAATCTGGAGAAGCTCTTTCAGGAGCATAAGAGGTCTCCGGGAAGCACCGCGGTGATGATGGTGGATATTGACCGGTTCAAGAACATCAATGATACATACGGTCATGATGTGGGGGATGAGGTGCTGAAGAAGGTCACCATGGCCATCCATCACATGATCCGAAATACAGATCATCTCATCCGCTGGGGCGGAGATGAGTTTGTTGGGGTCTTTCCAGGCATGAAAGAAGAGTATCTGAGAGAGTTTGGGGAGAAGATCAGCGTAGAAGTGGAGAAGCTCCACATTGAGTCTGCAGGAAAGCCGCTGAAAGTGACGTTGTCCATGGGATTCACCATGTTCAGAGCCATGGACGGCAGCTATGAAGATGCCTTGAAAAGAGCGGATCTTGCCCTCTATGAGTCCAAAAATCTTGGGCGGAACCAAGTGTCTGTTCTCTAGCATAAGATAAAGGAAGTCCGGTGTCAGAAGCATCGGATTTTTTTATTTCTCGGAATCAGCCACAAGAGCTTAAAAGACGTAGCATTTCACCGATAGTAACTGATAAGGTTAGAAGTTTATGAATGGAAGAAAACCAAAGAAGAGGAGAGCGTAAATGTTTGGAAAAAAGAAAAAAGAAAAAGAATCTGTTTCAATTCCTTCAGAATCTGTGACAGAAATACTGAGTAAAGAATCCGATGAAAGTACCAGATGCATCTCAGAGATGCTGAAAGAAGTCAATGATCTTCTTCAGTATATGACCAGGCTCGATTATGTCCGGGAAATGATCCTGGATGCGGAGCGTCAGGCGGACCTCTTAGGCAATGTGTCTGCCAGCAGTGAGGAAATGAGCGCAGCCACGGAAGATATTTCCAATTATGTGGAAATATCCAGCACCAACATGAAAAAGGCCATGGAAGAGACCGACATAGCGTTGAGACGGGTGGAAAATACTTTTACAAGCATTGAAAAGAACATGGAAGAAATCCATGGAGTGAAAAGCATCATGGTAGAGGTGACGAAGGAAACGGTGAAGATCAATGAGCTGGTCAGTGTCATCAAGTCCGTGGCAGACCAGACGAATCTTCTTTCCCTCAATGCCTCCATTGAAGCGGCCAGAGCGGGGGAGAACGGCAGAGGTTTCGCTGTGGTGGCGGACGAGATCAAAAAACTTGCGCAAAGCACAAAAGAGCAGGTGGACATCATCAGAGGCATCGTAGAGAGCCTCAATGGAAAAATACAGGAAGCGTCTTCCGAGATAGATCGGGTAGTGGGAAACTTTCAAGGAGCAAAGTCTTCTATTGATGCAGCAACAGACGGAATTTTTCAGATCGGAGGCATCATGGAAAGCATTGGTGCCAGCTTCATGTCCATATCTGCCAATGTGGAAGAGCAGACAGCAACGGCAGAGGAGATCACTGCCAATATTCTGGAAGTTCATGAGAAGGCTGCGGTACTGAAGGACAAAACGCATCATACCGGACAGTCCTTCTATGACATTTCTGTGAGGATTGATGCGCTGAGGATGAAAGCACTGTCTTTTGAAGGCAATGCGGACAGGTCTGTGATGCTGGATCTCACCATCACAGACCATCTTCTCTGGAAGTGGAAGGTATATAATATGATTCTTGGCTATGTGAAGCTGGATGAAGCATCTGTAGGAGACCATACCACCTGCAGACTTGGCAAGTGGCTTGGCACCCAGAATCTTTCTAACTCTTCCTTCAGTGCTCTTTTTAAGAAAATGGAAGGGCCCCATAAAGAGCTCCACAGCCAGGCTGGAAAAGTCATCTCCCTGTATAACCGTGGTCAAGTGGAAGAGGCCATTGCGATTCTGCCTGCCATAGAAGCCAACTCTCTCAAAGTGGTAGAGTGCTTGGAGAATTTAAAAAGAAAAGGAAAATAAGAGATAAAAAAAACGTTTTGGCTCCGGAATGGTTCCGGTGGCTAAAACGTTTTTTAGTCCTTAATCTCTTTAAACAGCTCGTAAGCTTTTTTTCTGGCTTCTTCCAGTACCGATTCTCCAAGGGGGGTGCTTGTGTAATACTTCCTGATCTTACCCTCCACATTCCGTTCTTCCATGAGGAGCAGACCAGACTTTTCCATGGAATGAAGAAGGGGGTACAGCGTGCCTGGACTGATGTCATACCCGTGGTGATGAAGCTCCTCCATCATCCAAGTGCCGTAGATGGGTTCTTCTTTGGCGTGATGCAGGATATGGATCTGCATGAATCCCAGCAGATATTTTCTCATGATTTTTTGTTGCATTCTGGTCCTCCTTTGTTTATAATTATCAATAACGAAACCCGATATCGAATATTGAATTCATCATATCACTTTTGGCTGTAGGGTTCAAGAGTTTTTCGGCTGTCAAGTGAAGTTTTGTTAAATTGAAGTGAAAATTGGAGGGAAATCCATGAGTGAACTGATAAATAAAAAAGAAAAAGTATCCTACCGGACCTTTCTATGGGATGTGTTTCTCTGCTCTCTAGGTGCCTATGGAGGTCCTGAAGCCCATTATGGAGTCTTCACGGATCAGATGATCAATAAAAAACATTATATTACGGAGGAGGAACTGGTGGAGCTCATTGCGCTCACTGGTATTCTTCCTGGTCCCAGCAGCACCCAGACCATCGTGGCCATCGGCCATAAAATGGGTGGACCTAAACTTGCCCTTCTCACCATGCTGGTCTGGTCTGTGCCAGTGGTGATGCTCATGATTGCCCTGTCTTTTCTCAGTCAGATTTTAGGGGCTTTTTCCCTATCTGAAGAGGGGTTCCGGTATATCGGCCCCATGGCTGTGGCATTCATTGTCATGGCCGCCTACAAGATTGGGCGAAAAGTGGCCAAGGACTCTTTTACCGTGACACTTCTCATTTTTGGTGCCGTGGCCACCTATCTTGTGAGAGAGCCCTTTATTTATCCAACGGTGCTGATTTTAGGCGGGGTTCTCAGTGTGGCGACTTCAAAAGAGAAAGATGTCTGGAACCGGGTAAAACTCAGTCCTCCTTGGAAGTACCTCATCGCCTTTTTTGTGTTTGCCGGAGGCGCTCTGCTTTTCAGCGCCTTATTTGACCATGTGCTTCTGGATATTTTTGAAAGCTTTTACCGGTACGGGTATCTGGTCATCGGTGGAGGACAGGTGGTGGTGCCTCTTATGTACAGTGAACTGGTGGAATTGAAGAGCTATATGACCAGTCAGGAGTTTCTCACAGGATTTGGCCTGGTGCAGGGCCTTCCTGGACCCATGTTCAGTTTCAGCGCCTATGCTGGAGGCATGGCTGCCCGAGGCGGCAGTGCTCTTTTCCAAGTGATGGGGGGCCTTCTTGGTGCCGTGGGCATCTTTCTTCCTGGACTGCTGCTCATCTTTTTTGTCATTCCGGTATGGGAAAAGCTGAAGAGCATTCGAGGAATCAAGATCTCCTTAAGAGGCGTCACAGCGGTGGCGGGCGGTCTCATTTTAACAGCGGCAGTGCTTCTCATGATGAAAAGCGGATTTACTCTCGATAATTTCCTTGTCATGGGCGGAACGCTGCTCCTTCTTTTGTGGAAGAAAATACCAGCACCTCTGATTGTTCTTGGAGTCATTCTCCTGGGATTCCTGACTTAATGGTACTCATACGAATGAAAAGGACAGAGCTCAGTGCTCTGTCCTTTTCAGCAGTTCATGACAAGATCAGTCTTCGGGGATGCAAGGAACATTTTCCTCGTGCTTGGGATTCTTCTCCACCAGCTGGATGGCTCTTACGAGCGCTTGGGTGATGTCGGACTGAAACTGGTGATCCAGCTCCTTCATCTTGGTGAAAAGGAGACCTTTTCCTGTTCGTGTGTAATAGGGTTTCAGATTGTTCAGCGCAATGGCCTGAACATCCAGCTGACAGCAGCCACAGGCAGCAATATGCTCATGGTGTTCCAGAAGTCCTTTCAGATGGCTTTCCACTAAAACTTCCATATGGTTTTTCAGCATTTGAATCCTTCCTTTCACAGTTATGCGTCAGCGCACAGAGCCATTCTTTTCGTGAAGTGTGCTTTGAATCTATAGGAGTTTATCGCTATCCATAACATATCATTTTATTAGAGATATCACAACAAAAACTTGTTCATAGGAAGAAATAAATAGATAATTCTTGAGTATTTCTGAAAGAGCACTTAACAAAAGATAATTGAAGTCGATAGTATGGAGTGATGATACTGATTGAAAGGGATTTGGGTGGACGCTTTTCATACGTGCGGCATTGAATGGAAAGGCTGTTCTCCTTGGTGTGATAAATGGAGCACAAGGAAGACTTGTATTTTTTACTGAAGCTCGTGGGGGATGCCATAGAGAGCAGAGCCAACAAAAGGCTCAAACATTTTGATATGACCCTGACCCAAGGGAGGATCCTCTCTTTTCTTTATGAAAGGTCTGGGGAGAAGGTAGCCCAGAAAGATCTGGAGGAATATTTCCAGGTGTCCCATGCCACCATTGCTGGTATTTTAAAGAGGCTGGAACTCAAAGGATATATCCGATGTGAAACAGACACGTTGGATAAAAGAATGAAGCTGGTCTCATTGGAGCCGGAATATAAGTCGAAATCCTTAAAAGCCGCTGCACTCCAAAAAGAGATTGAAGAGACCCTCACCCGTGGAATCGAAGAGCTGAAGGTGAATGAAGTGAGATCCCTTCTTCAGCAGATGCTTGTAAATTTAGAGACCTGACTTTTCTAAAAAGTCAGGTCTTTCCATTTCTTCCATAATAGAAGGAGAAGGCTGAAGACACGATGCAGTTAGGGCAGCATCCTCATCATCTCATAGCCTGGGTCAATGACAGGTAGAGAACTTATTTCGCGTAGGGCGTCATAGAAATACGAGAAATGGGTGCATCCAAGGATCACAGCCTCGCATCCGGCATTTTTATAAAAGTGGAGAAGAGACGAAAGCTGGTACCGTAGAATGATCTCATCTGGTGCAGCTCCTTCCTCCACAGCATCCACCAGTTTCAGCATACCTGTGCCGATGACGTGGACGGAAGGGTTTTCTGTCTGAATTGCCCGCTCGATGCCATGGGTACTCTGGTTGTTTGCGGCAATGACACCAAGGGCTTGGTAATGTGCGCCCATCTTCTCATAGACCATCAGTGGCGTGATTAACAGCATAGACAGTTCTTTTGCAAGTTTTTTCAGATCTACAGCCGCCGCCAGAGAGTTGCAGTAGACATAAAGAACTTCAGCGCCTTGTTCCTTTGCCGTAGTCATGACCTGCCTGGCCAGGTGCTCGAGTTTTTCCGGATAAACCACTTGGAGAAGACTCTGTTCCTGGGGTGTCTTTGAGACAAAGTAGCCTTTGGCTGCTTTTCCGTATTTTTGTAGAAGGTCCACGCCCATTTGGGTATCTGTGGGCGTACCTGCGATGACTGCAATCATGTAAGCACCTCTCTTATGTCAGTCTAATAGTTCTATTTTACAGGACTTTTCATATTTGTCCACCGGATAGGTTCATCTGTTTTCAAAAACATATATTTCATTTTCCACAGATTTTTTTCTGTATTTTTATGATGGGGTCTAATCTTTCGAATGGTTTTCATCTATTGTAGAAGATAAAAGCAGCGAAGAAGAAGGCGCTGAGGAAGAGGGAGGAACTTTTTAATTTTCCATGGAATATTTGATAAATCAAACGTCTCATGATACAGTATTTTTTTAGAGATTTGGAGGGAAGTGTTGATATGAAAGATCTGATTCTGCTGCTCGTTCTGCAGCTGGCCTATGTGCCGATGCTGGCTTTGAGGACCATTTGTATGGTGAGGAAACTGAGTCTTCTGACCGCAGTTTTCGGTTTTTTGGAGAGCGTTATTTATGTCTTTGGACTGGCCATTGTCTTTACTGGAGAGCAGAGTATTCTTCAGATGGTGGTCTATGCCGTAGGGTTTTCTCTGGGACTCATTGTGGGGATTCAGATCGAGAACAAGATTGCCATTGGCTATACCTCTTTTCTAGTGAATATCAAGGACCGGAACGACAGCTTTGTGGGAGCACTGAGAGAAGCAGGTTTTGGCGTGACCATCTTCAGCGGGGAAGGCCGGGATGGAGCCAGATACAGGTTGGATATCCTGACCAAAAGGAGCCGGGAAGGGGAAGTGTTTTCCCTCATCAACGAATATGAGCCCAATGCTTTTGTGCTTTCCTATGAACCCACCAGATTCAGAGGCGGCTTCATGGAGCAGATGATGAAAAAGGAATCCGGAAAATTCTTTGCCAAGTCCCCTGTGGGGAGCAGAACTTCCTGGCTGAAAAAGGAAAAAGAGAAGATTGTGCTGGAAGTGAAAGAACTGGTGAAGTCAGAAGAGAATCTGGAAGAGTAAAGAAGTGGAGTGTCTCAAATCATGAGATGCTCTTTTTTTCTTCTTCCTCTAGGAAGTGCGTTTATTTTGCGTTACTCTAGAAACAGAAACAGAAACAGAGATAGAAAAAGGGATAGAAACAGAAATGGGATTTGGAAAGGAAGCGGAAGCCATGAAAGCGTTTTGGGAGAGCCTCAAAGATCTGAAAAGAAGTCACAAACTATATGTATACTCCGGTCTATTGTATTTTATGGTTTCCGGACTTCTTCTTGTGCCGTTTTTTTCCTATCTTCTGAACAGGTTTCTTTTGTCTGCAGAAGGTGGCGTACTCCTCAATCTGGATGTGTTTCAGATTCTTCTAACTACCAGAGGGCTTCTGCTTGTAGCGTTGCTGTTTGTCGTCGTCATTCTGAATCTCCTGGTGATTTTTGGGACCCAGCTGATTCTGTCTCATCAGAAGATTAAAGAGATTGAAGTCACTGTGACGGAAGCGGTGCTAACCTCGATAAAGGCCCTGCCAAGGCTTCTTTCCTTTGGCTTTTTGTATCTCTTTGCATTTCTTCTTCTTCTCCTGCCGCTTCTTGAGCTGCAGCTCAGTCCGTTTCTTCAGCGTTTTTTTGAAATGCCGCCGCTGCTTCTTACAAATCTTCAGGAAGTCCGGTTCGGTTTTTTGCTGTACCTCTTTCTTCTTCTAGGGGTGTTTTATCTCCTTATCCGATGGATTTTTTCTTTCCATGAGGTGTTTTTAGTAAGGAGACCCTTACGGAAAGCTTTAAGAATCAGTGCTGAAATGACAAGGGGAAAAAAGGTGGGCCTCGTTTTCTCTGTACTGATGCTGAATGGAGTGCTGCTTGGCGGTTTCTTTCTTGTTTTGTATGGACTGAGTCAGCTTCCGGAACTGCTAAACATCGTCCTTTCCAGAAGAGTCCGGGAATATTTCATCACTCTGGCCGCATCTGCATTCTTTCTCTACTTTCTCCTTCTCTTTCCAGTGAATATGCATTACCTGACAAGGCTCTATTTCAAGGGGAAAGAAAGGGAAAATCTGGAGAAGATGCCCCCAATCAAAACCGTGAAGTGGCGCTGGCTCATGGACAAAGAGAGGAGGCTCTATGAGAAATCCCTTCGCAGAAGTTATAGCTTCATAGGATTTCTCCTTCTAGGATTCTTAGGGACCTTTTTCATCAACAGCCAGATCAATGAAGCTCTTTTGTACAGTGGCCGTTCTCTAGAAATCGCAGCCCACCGGGGCGATGCGGTGAGAGCTCCGGAAAATACCTTAAGCGCCATTGAGTCTGCACTTTTTCATGGAGCCACCATGGTGGAGATGGATGTCCAAAGAACGAAGGATGGGGTGCTGGTTCTTCATCATGACACCTCCCTGATTCGCATGGCAGGTGTTCCCGAACCGGTTTCTTTCTATACATATGAGGAGCTGAGGGCTTTTGATGTGGGGAAAAGCTTCTCTTTAGAGTTTTCCGGAGAGAGGATACCCACTTTAAAAGAAGCGCTTCTTCTGGTGAAGGGAAGAGGAGGCGTTCTTCTGGATGTGAAAGTGGAAGAAGAGGAAGAGGAGACCGCCAAAGAGATCCTGGAGATTCTGGAGGAGCTGGAGATGAAGGAACACACCTACATTCAGTCTTTTCAGTATGACTTTTTAAGAGCCATCCGGGCCATGGATGAAGAAATTCAGCTAGGACAGATCATGTATGCGGCCCTGGGTAGACTGGAGGGGCTTTCGGTGGACTTCTACACCGTAAGAAGCAGCATGCTGACGAAGAATTTAATCAGAAGAGCCCACGAGGCTGGTCGTGGTGTGTTTGTATGGGTCATCGAGACAGAGGAGGATCTGAAGAATGTGCTTTCCTACGATGTGGACGGGATCATCACGAAAGACGTGGCCATGACCTCAGAAGTGCTGGGGCTCTCCACCAGTGCCATGGAAGAGGAAGAGGAAATTCTGCCGTAACGCTTGAGAACAGTGTTTTTGAAGACTGTTTTGGAAAACAGAAAATTCAGTACAGAAGCGTCAAAATATGCTAGAATACAAGAATCAATAAACGCTTAGGAAAGGGTCTGATGAAGATGCAAGAGAAACCCCAAGGACGATTTTTGAAGACAGCGGTACTGGTCACATTTTTTGTGCTTTTTGCCTATCTTCTGAAAAATTTCAATATCTTTGATGCCGAGGGCCTCCTTACAGATCTTCATGTAATGGGAGACACGAGGTTTGTGAAGCTGGTTTTTGTAGGCGTTGCCACGGTGCTTCTCATTTTCTTTGTTCCAGTGTCCACTGTGGCTGCCACAGCGGGGCTTTTATTTGAACTGGATGGTATTCTTCTCATTACCATATCGGGCCTTCTCAGCGCACTAGTGTCCTATGCTCTGGCAAAGATATTCAAGAGTGATGCCACCCGATGGGTGGAGAAGCTTTATCAGAGAAAAGAACGGGAGATTCCACTGGAAGAGCTCTACGAAAAGATCAAAGACCATGGGTTCAGTTATGCGCTCTTTGTCCGGGCGCTGCCTTTTATGCCTTTTCAGGTGGGAAATCTTCTTTTTGGGGTCAGCAGTGTCACTCTTTGGGACTATATCACCACCACCCTCATCACGGTGACCATCGGTCAGGGCATCACGGTGTTTCTTGTATCCATGGCATCGGATTTCATGGCGCAGAAAGCCGGGACCGTCTTCGGTCTTCTATTGAAGGGCCTCTATTATTTGGGCATCTATTATATTATGAAAAAAAACACAAGAGCGGAGGAAAAGGAAGAACTTCCGTTGTAAGAACCTTATATATGCGTAAAGCGGCAGCTTTGAGGCTAGAACACCTCATGGCTGCCGCTTTTTTCTTTTTTCTTCGCTGTTTCTGAATAGAAGGCTCGGATTCTCGATACAATAGAAAGGAAAACCAGTCCAGTGAAAGCGCCTGATGTGTCAATGAATACATCTCTTAGCTCTCCGCTTCTGCCAGGCACAAACCTCTGGTGAAGCTCATCGGTCAGGGCGTAGAGAAAACTGTAGAAAAGGCAAAGAGCATAGTCTTTCAAGGTTCTTGCCTCCAGCCAGAAGGCAAAAAGAAGACCTAAAAAGAGATAGGCTGTGAAGTGTGCGCCTTTACGCAGAAGAAAATGGAAGGTTTCCTCTGGCAGTGGGATCCGAAGGAACTGAAGGAGCGTATAGAGCACATCGGAAAGACCACCACTGAGATTTCCAGAGGCGTTTCCATCCTGAGAAGATAAATAGAATATAAAACCCATCCAGCTTAGGGCGGGTAAACTCCGATAAGAGTGCAGTTTCTGTTTCATACTGAGTTCCTTTCTGTCTGTCTTTTGTATCTCTATTTTGGCATGGAGTGCATAGAACCTATTTTATCATAGAAGAACTGAGATGTGTTTGAAAAAAAGGACCAGTTTCTACTTAGACGCTTCTGTGGAGACAGGAGTTCATCAGCCTCCCTGAGGGTTCTCCTTTAATCATAAAAAAACCGCTGTTTATGAGGGATTCAAGTACAGTTTTTTTCACAGCAGATTCAAAGGTTGCTGATTTTTGCTTTTGTTCAAATACGAAGTATTGTATAATGAGTCCGTGAAATGTTTTGATATCTAATTCATAACACATTATCACATTTACAAATCTTATGTGAATGAAATGTGAAATATCCATCCGAATCAGAAAGTTTCAAAAAAACACCTAAAAGATTCGGATAGATTTTATGAATCCATAGAATGGAACCATCAAAATTCAACATATTATGACTACTGGGGTTAAAATACACAGCGTACTGCCGATAGAGAGTAAAGTAGAGATCTTTCCATGAAAAATGGAAAAGATCAGCGCTTTTTGAACAAAAGGTAAATGGCGCATTGGAGTTTTTAATGAAGAAAAGAATGAAATCCAAGACCGTTGAATTGAAATATTTTGTGATTCCATTCCTGGTCATCACAATGGCGTTTTCTTATATTGTATACAGCGCCATGGTCAGCTGGATCAAAGACAATTATAATTACATAAAAGCAGATGCGCTTAATGTGGCTAGAGTCTATTCGCAGAATCTCCACAAGTCGGAGAAGGCGAAGACTCTTTTGTATACACTGATGGATGACCGGTTGACCTTTGCGGGGACAGTCCTTGGTCAGAAAACAGGGAGCCTTTCCAATGACATTCTGGTAAGCTACGTAAAAGAGCTCAATGTGGATGTGATCTATGCTTTCTCACCCGATGGCGTTCTTCTTTTTGACAGCACCGGAGGAGCGCCAGGATGGCAGGCAGAGCCTGGACATCCCATCCACAGCTTCATCACCAGTGGAGATGCCTTCTCCATCGAAGACATCCGGATGGATTCATCCAGCGGAGCCCTCTATAAGTATGCCTATGTGAAGCTGCCGGACGGCCGGTTTTACCAGGTGGGGATTCTGGCGGAAAGCATTCAGGGGTTTCTCAATGACTTTGAGATGGAAAAGCTTCTGGGAGAAATCGGGGAAGCCTACAGTGTGGACTTTGCCCATTTCATCGACAATAACAATGTGATTCTGGAATCCACCTTGAAGGACCGGGTGGGAGACAGCATTTCTGATAAAAATGTCCTCCAGGCCATGTATCTCAATCAGGAGTACGATGTGATCTCCGATATGGAAGGGAAAAATGCTTACCAGGTGTTTGTGCCCGTCTATGTGGAAGGAGAGAAAATCGGCACCTTAGCCGTGGGACAGAATACGGAGACCTTCCTTGCTGCGGCTTTTGGCGTCATTGGCAAAGGAGTCTGGGTTCTTTTCAGCGTCATTGTGGTCATGGGCGTTCTCATCGTCATCACCTACAACAAGAGCGCCAGTCAGCTGAAGCTCGCTTATTATGATTCCTTGACGGATCTTCCCAATGATTCTTATATGAAGGAATACCTTTCTTCCAAGATCGGCCAGAGAAAGATCAAGAACAAAGCGATTTTTCTCATCAACATGAGAAACTTCAGAACCATCAACATCGCTCTGGGGTTTGAGGTGGGAGATCTCATCATCAAAGAAATCGCAGACCGGCTGGAAAAAGCTTTGGGGAAAAAGGGCATGCTCTTCAGGTTCACCGCAGACCGTTTTGTGTTCTATGTGGAAAACTATCAGGATGCCAAAGATTTGGAAAAAGTAAGCAAGATCATTACCTCGGTCTTTGACAGGCCCTTTGAATATCTCAAAAGAAACAAGCAGATCCGCCCGGAAATCGGAATCGTTGAAATTTCAGACAGGTACCGCAATGTGGACGATCTGATGAAAGATGCCAGCATCACCATCACGTATCTTGCCAACGGCGTCACAGACCATATGATCTTCAATGCGGAGATGCGCACCAAAGTGGAGCGGGAAGAGGTCATTGAGCTGGAGCTCATACGCTCTTACAAGAACATCCATGACGAGATTGTCCATCTGGAGTACCAGCCCAAAATCAATGCCAGAACCAATGAAATTGTAGGATTTGAAGCACTGGCCAGAATGAACTCCAAAAAGCTTGGCTTTGTCTCGCCGTCAGAATTCATTGACATTGCAGAGAAGAAGCAGCTGATTCTGCCTCTGGGTACCGCTATTTTGGAAAAAGCCTGCATCTTCACAAGAAAGCTTGTGAGCATGGGTTTTAAAGATATCCGCGTGGCTGTGAATGTTTCAGGCATCCAGCTGCTCATGGACGATTTCATCGACACCGTGGCGGACATCGTCCATAGAACTGGTATTGAGACAAGAAACCTGGAGCTGGAAATTACGGAAACCATCCTTCTGGAGAACTACGCCATGATCAACAATGTCCTGGAGAAGCTGAGAGCCATGGGCATCGAAGTCTCCATGGATGATTTCGGGACGGGATTTTCCTCTCTGGCCAGTATTGGTGAACTGAACATCGACATCGTGAAGATCGACAGACACTTTATTATGAAGATCGTGAAGGGTACTGAGAAAAATCTCCTTACCAATGACATCATCTCCATGGCCCACAAGCTGGGGCTTCAGGTCATTGCAGAAGGAGTGGAGACTGGGATTCAAAGGGAGTACCTGCTCCGGCATGGATGCGAAGTGATGCAAGGGTACTATTTCAGCAGACCCTTACCGGAGAATAGTGCCATCGATATGCTGCGGGCCACCGCAGCGAAGTAGAAGACCGCTCTGTCGGACCGTAAAGGTCGATAGGACGGTCTTTTCTTTTTTTGTATTTATTTTGTATTAATTTTGTGTTTTATACAAAAACATGCGTACTGATGCAAAGGGCATTTTTAGAATACACTGAATCCATGAAGCATTTAGAAAATCCGTGATGGATTTTGAGACTCTATGGATTTTCATGTATAATACCATTTAAGATTTTGCTGTAACAGCGAAGTGAACACCTAAAAAATAACAGAAATAAGATTGTCAATGAATTTTTTAACAATAAACCCGAAATTATAGAAACGAAAACGTATTAAATTCAAAAAAATTACGAAAAAAACTTATTACATACTTATACATTTTAAAATTCGTTGCGTTAAAGGTTTTCATGATGCTATAATGGCGAAGTCAATAAAACCTTAGGGAGGTAACTATGGCTAAAGAAAACAAAAAGAGCAATGGGATCTTGAATAAGATCGAGAAAATCGGAAATGCCCTGCCACATCCGGCGGTCCTTTTCGTTCTTCTGAGCGTTGCTATCGTCATCATTTCATTTATTGTTTCCAAAATCGGAACAACTGTTACGTACTTTGATGCGCGGGAAGGAAAAGACGTCACCATAATGGCTGAGAATATGCTCTCCGCTTCTGGTCTTCGTTATATCTTCAACAGTGCTACAAAGAACTTTACTGGATTTGCTCCACTGGGTACCGTACTGGTTGCGATGCTGGGTGTGGGTGTAGCGGAATGGTCTGGCCTGATCAATGCCAGCCTGAAGAAGCTGCTTCTGAATGTGAATCCAAGACTACTCACCGCGGTCATCGTATTTGCGGGTATCATGTCCAATGTAGCTTCTGATGCTGGATATGTTGTGGTAATTCCACTGGGTGCCATCATGTTCGCAGGGGCTGGAAGACATCCGATCGCAGGTCTTGCAGCAGCATTTGCTGGTGTATCTGCCGGATTCTCCGCAAACCTTCTCATCGGAACTCTGGATCCGCTTCTTGGCGGTATCACCAATGCGGCTCTTGCCAGTGCTGGTGAAACCTACGAAGTACTGACCACAGCAAACTACTACTTCATGATCGTTTCCACCTTTGTACTGACCATTCTAGGTACTCTGGTGACCGAAAAGGTCGTAGAAAAGAACCTGGGTGTGTATGATGGAGACTATGTACCTAGCCAGGAAAAGCTTACAGAAGTAGAAAATAAGGGTCTGAAGAACGCACTGATTTCCCTTGTGATTTTCGCCGTCGTAATGCTGGTTCTCACTGTGCCACAAAACGCTATGCTGAAGTCTGTGGACGCTGCAGGAGACCTCAACATCAATGAGTTCCTGAACAATGGCCTCATCTTTATGATTCTTCTGGTATTTGCCATTCCAGGATATGTCTATGGAAAAACCGTGGGCAAGATCAAGAATTCCAATGATCTCGTAGAAGCCATGACAGATGCGATGAAATCCATGGGCGGATATCTGGTTCTTGCATTCTTTGCAGCTCAGTTCGTTGCGTACTTCGGTAAGTCCAATCTTGGACTGATCCTTTCTGTCAGTGGTGCGGAATTCCTCGAAAGCATCGGCTTCACAGGTCTTCCACTGATTCTTGGTTTCATACTGATTTCTGCTTTCATCAATCTCTTCATGGGATCTGCTTCCGCGAAGTGGGCCATCATGGCACCGATTTTCGTGCCTATGATGATGAGACTTGGACTCAGCCCAGAGCTGACCCAGGCCGCATATAGAATCGGAGACTCTTCCACAAACATCATCTCCCCGCTCATGAGCTACTTTGCCATGATCGTGGTATTTGCCAAGAGATATGACAAGAAGAGCGGTATTGGTACCATCATCTCCACCATGCTTCCATACTCCCTGGTATTCCTTGCTGGATGGACAGCTCTTATGATCCTCTGGTATGCATTGAATCTGCCACTGGGACCTGGAGCAGGACTATTCGTATAAAACAAACCATAGAGCTTATGTAACAGTAAGCTCTATTTTTTTCAACATGGATTCTGGTAAAATAAAGAAAAACACATGGAGGTAGAGAATGAATAAGGAAAGACTTCTGGAAAGATTTCTGAAGTATGTGAGAATCGACAGCCCCACCAAAGAGGAAAGAGACTTTGCGCTTGTGCTCATGGAAGAGCTCACCGCTCTTGGTCTTGAGGTGACCATGGACGATGCCGGAGAAAAAACCGGTTCAAACTCCGGAAACCTCATTGCAAAGCTTTCTGGAGACAAGGAAAGAAGAAGCATTCTGTTCAGCGCCCATATGGACACCGTGTCCCCAGGCAGAGGCATCAAGCCTGTGATCAAGGATGGAACCATCTGGAGTGACGGCACCACCATCTTAGGTGGAGATGACAAAGCGGGCATCGCTGCGGTGATGGAAGCGCTCACCGTATTGAAAGAGGAAGGCCTTCCCCACGGAGACATCGAAGTGATCTTCACGATTTTTGAAGAGGGCGGACTCTTTGGTGCGAAGAACCTGAACTACTCAAACCTGAAGTCCAAGCTGGGCTTTGTTCTGGACAGCGGTGGAGACCCTGGAGACATCATCGTGCAAGGACCTGCACAGAATAAGATTGATGTGACCTTTATTGGAAGAGAGGCCCACGCAGGCGTTGCGCCAGAGCAGGGCATCAGCGCAGTGATGATGGCAGCAGAAGCCATTTCCAATATGAAGCTTCTCCGCATCGATGAAGAGACTACGGCAAACATCGGCGCCATCCTGGGAGGCGGTCCCACCAACATCGTCACCAAGGAAGTGAAGTTCTTTGCAGAGGCCAGAAGCCTCAGTGATGAGAAGCTGAAGGTTCAGAGTGATCATATGGTGGCCTGCTGCGTAGAAGCGGCCAAGAAGTTTGGTGGAGAAGTCCTCACTTCTGTGGAAAACGCTTATGGCGCATTCTCCATCCCCGTAGACCATGAGGCGGTAAAGATGGTGGAAGAAGCCTGCAAAGAACTGTCCATAAAGACCAGAACCACCACCTCCGGTGGTGGCAGCGACACCAACATCCTGAACCAGAATGGTATTTATGCCGTAAACCTGGGCATTGGTGAAAGAAAGCCTCACACGTTGGAAGAGCATCTGCATATTAAGGATCTGGAAGATACTGCAAGAATTGTTCTGGAATTGATGAAAAAAGCATAAAAATGAATGAGACCTAAAAAACTGCAGTCCGGAGCACTTCCAGACTGCAGTTTTTCTTAAGGTTTTCTTTTGATTATTCTTCTATAGGAAGAGCATCGGTGGACAAATAGAGGTCTTTCACTTCATTTTTCGTCAGGGCTCTCATCTCATCAGGTTTCAGATCTGATAAAGTAAGGCTGAGGATCCGGATCCTCTTGAGAAAAATCACTTCATGACCGAAATGTCCTGCCATCCGTCGGATCTGCCGGTTCATTCCTTCTGTGAGAATGATGGAATAGCTGTATTCATCCAGTCTTTTCACCTGACAGGGTTTTGTGATGCCGATGCCAATGTCTACACCCTCTGACATCTTTCTGAGAATGTCATCGGAGATGGGGGATTTTACTGTAACATGGTACTCTTTTTCCACTTGGCCTTCACCGTGAAGCAGCTTCTGAGCCAGGTCCCCGTCGTTTGTGAATAGAAGAAGACCTTCAGAATCTTTATCGAGCCTCCCCACAGGAAAAGCATACTGGGAAAGGGGAAGCCTTGAGGCAAGTCCATTTTTTTCCTCTTTCTCCAGGGTGCAGATGACCCCGGGAGGTTTATGGTACAGATAATAGATGGATGGTTTCTTCTTCACCGGTTCTCCTAAAAAAAGGATGCTGTCTTCTTCTGTCACCCATTGTCCTTCAAAGGCGGGAACGCCGTTGACCAGAATCGCGCCTTCTCTGATGTGCTGATTCACTTCTTTTCTGGAGCAGTAGCCGTAATTGGATAAGAGCTTGTTGATACGCACAGGAAGCACCTCCTTCACCTTCCTTATACTAGCACAGGATGTGTTAGTATAAAAGCTTTACAGGGATGTTTGTATTGCATTATGTGATATTTGTTAGTATAAATTGCATAAAATCCATATACTATTTCAGACTGTGTTAGAATGAAAGAAAAAGGAGTGTGTTTCAGATGAAATGGGTTAAAATCATCTCTTTTCTCGGGGTTCTGGCCATGACGGCGGTGCTTTTCTACGGCTTCACCCAAGGAGATTTTTTTGAAGACGGGGGCAAACTGATGCAAAATCCCTGGGGCATTGTGTCTTTAGTGGATCTCTACACCGGATTTATTCTTTTTGCGGTTTGGATTGTTTATAGAGAATCGGGGATTCTTCCGAAGGTCCTCTGGGTTCTTCTTCTGATGATTCTAGGCTTTTTCACCGCAAGTCTTTATATGCTCATCGCCGCTTACCAGTCCAAAGGAGATCTCATGAGCTTCGTCTTTGGCACCAAAAAAGATCAGGTTCTGTCCAAGTACAGACCATAAGAATTAGGGGGTGCTTCCATGTGGTATCAAGAAATACTGTCTGAACTGAAAATGGTCCTCAAAGGAAATACGCTGGATGCGCTTCTTCCTTCGCTTTTGTTTGTCTTTCTCCAGTCTCCTTTAGGTCTTACCAGCAGCGCACTGGTGGCGGTGATGGCCTCTCTTCTTCTGACGGGGTACCGCATTTTAAGAAAGCAGAAAAGCTTTTATGCACTGCTGGGCGTTTTAGGTGTGATTTTTGCTGCAGGTTATGCGGCTTTATCAGGGAGTGCAGAAAACTATTATCTTCCAAAGCTCTTTAATGGAACACTCCTTGTTCTCGTTTCTTTCGGATCCATCGTATTCGGACGTCCTTTGGCTGCACTTCTCAGTCATCTCTCCAGAGGGTGGCCCATGGGATGGTTTCTGAGAAAAGACGTGAAACCCGCTTACAGAGAAGTGACCCTCATCTGGTCGGTGCTGCTGCTCATAAGGCTTCTTGTCCAGTGGAATCTCTTTCGAGGCGGAGATCTAAACCGTCTGTTTTTTGTGAGTTTTCTCATGGGCACTCCAGCCACCATAATCATTCTGGTCCTCAGCTATGTGTATGGCATCTTTCGCCTGAAAAAACTCGCGGGTCCCTCGGTGGATGAATACCTCGCAAATGCGCCACGTCCCTGGAAAGGACAGAAGAAAGGATTTTAGTTCTTTCTTTATAAGTTGAAAAAAATCTCGAACTCCGGCACTCTACATGTAGATTTCTGTAGAACGATATCTGCTGTAATATAGGAATACCTGTGATATAATGGGAAAAATGAAAATAAGTATCCATGTATTTCTTTGGGCGTCAGGGAGTATGCATATGAAAAACAATAGAAAGCTGGAAACACCGGACTTGAAGCCGTATCTAATTCCGCTGATTTTACTCTGCGGAATTTTTCTCGTGACCAGCTTTTTTATGATGTCTGGAATACGTCAGCATTATTATGAGCTGAAAAAAGAGGAAGCGCTGAAAGTTGCAAGAAGCTATGGTCAGAGCCTAAAAAAATTCAATGAGGCAGAAGAGATCATTGAAGATCTTCTGGAGGAGAAAATAAGAATATCCTCCAGTATGGCCGCCAATAGGGAGGAAGAACTTTCCAATGATCTTCTGAAACAGATGGCGGAAGATCTCGATATCGATGAACTGGACTATTACGATGAGGAAGGGGTGCTTCTTTATTCCAATCTGCCCGAAGTGGTGGGCTGGAAGATTTATGAGGGACATCCCATCGATCTCTTTTTAAAAAGTGAGGCCTTGTATTTCGTGGAAGATCTGCGTCAGGATGTCATCACTGGAAACTACTATAAGTACGGGTATCTGAAGGTGCCCACCGGAGGCCTCATTCAGGTGGGGCTTAATGCGGACCGGGTTCAGTCCTTTCTGGCCCAGTATGAGGTGGATTATTTACTGAAAGAGATGAAGGAAAATCAGGATGCACTCTCCATCAGTCTTCTTTCAGAAGATCTTTCTGTCCTTGCCAGCACCAAGGAGGACAAGCGTCTCAATATGACAGAAAAAGATCTCAAAGAAATCAGAGAATCCCTGAAAGGAGAAAAAGAATATGGCGCTGTACTTTCGGAAGGGGAGGACCTGATATACAAGGTGTTTCTCCGATTGGAAGATGTGGAAAGCGGAGATACCCTGGCGGTTTCCTACACCATGGAAGAAACCCTGTCCACCATCCGCACTGTGACCACCTATGGACTGCTGGTCCTGGTTTTGGTATTTTCAGTTCTTTTATACAGCATCCGGGTATCCTATGAGAAAAACAGAAAACTCCGGCGTATCGCCTTTTATGACAGCCTGACGGACCTGCCCAACCGGGAATACCTTCAGGAATGGAGCGCAAGGCATGAAGAAGGGACCTTTCAAGGCACGCTCATGCTGGTGAACATCCTGAACTTCAAACATTTCAATGTGGCGTACGGGTATGAGTTTGGAGACCTCATTTTGCAGGAAGTGTCCAAAAGGCTCCAGAAGCTTCAGAAGAAAAATCTCTTACTCTTCCGATTTTCTATGGACCGGTTTATCCTTCTATGCAAGGACTTCGATCAGAAGATCACCTATGACTGGATGGTGAAGAAAGTGCTTGATTTATTCGAAGAGCCGCTGAGAATAAAAGATCTGGATTTACCCATACAGGTCTCCGTAGGCGGAGCGCTCACCACAGGCAAAGGAGAGAAGATCACAGAGCTTCTGAAGTACGCCACGGTGGCTCTGGAAGAAGGAAGAAAGAAAGAACTCCAGGAGATGCTCTATGAAAAAGAGATGATCGATATTTTTCAGCGGGAGGAGATCCTCTTAAATGAAATGCGGGAGGCCATCGAGAAGAAAGACAAGAGTACCCTGTACCTGGCCTTTCAGCCCATCCTCTCCGGGACCGAGGAAGAGGTTGTTGCCTTTGAGGCCCTTGCCAGAATGAATTCTAAAAGTTTTGGACCCGTGTCCCCCATGGAGTTTATTTTGATTGCTGAAAAGAATCAGCTCATACAAAAGCTCAGTGACTGTATTCTCGACTGCGCACTGGAGTTTATGAAGGAGCTGCGGCGTCAGGGAAAAGGCCACTTGAGGGTGGCGGTGAATATATCCGGACATCAGTTTCTTCAAGAGGACTTCAGTGAGGGACTGTTAAAAAAGCTCAAGTCCGAAGGAATCCGTCCACAGATGCTGGAGGTGGAAATCACAGAATCGGTGCTTCTGGATAATTTCCAGCACCTGAACGAAAAACTCAAAAAGCTGAGAAGTTCTGGTATTCGTGTAGCCCTGGACGATTTTGGCACAGGATACTCCTCTTTCATGAGGCTTCAGGAGCTTCATCTGGACACCATAAAAATTGATCAGGCGTTCATCAGGAGGATCAAAGAGGAGAAAGAAGAAACCCTTGTCAGCGACATGATTACCATGGCACATCGCCTGGGGCTCCTGGTGGTGGCAGAAGGGGTGGAGGAAGACCATCAGCGGAAAAATCTCATCCATTTCGGATGCGACGCTCTTCAAGGCTATTTTTACGCAAAACCTCTGTCACCAGAGAAAGCGATGCTTTTTGTGGAGGAATTTGATGAAAGAAAGACTTCTTCAAATACGAAGCGGTATGATACAGTGGAATAAAAAGAAGAATCATCAGAAAAAGATGGGAAGTTTATAAAAACTACAGTACTTCAAAAAAAGCAGTGCTGATATCTGGTAGAAATGCCTGAGATGGAAAGAATCAGGGAAAGAGAAGAGGATAAAGACCCATGAGATTTGGCAGACAGATGAAACGAATGCTGAAAAAACCAAGAGAAGTAAAGGAGCTGGCCAAGGGATCCATGTTCTTGGTGACGGTGGTTCTTTGTCTTGGTCTTATCATCATGTCCAGAGGCATCGAAGACTATTTTGTCTCTGACCTGAAGGCCAATGCGCAAAATCTTGCGAGGGGCTATACCCATAGCCTCCGGAAAACTGTGGAGGCCAGCTCTGCAGTGCGCGCGCTCATAAACGAGAAGCTGCGCTACGGAGTGGACCTTGTTTCCACCCTTTCAGGTGACTTTTCCAATGAGGATCTGAGAAAGATCGCCAGGGAAATTGATGTGGATGAGATTGATGTCTACAGCCCTAAAGGGGAGATTCTCTATTCCAGCATCAGTTCTTATCTGGGGTGGATTGCGCCAAAGGGTCATCCGGTACAGCAGTTCATCTCGTCCAGTCTTTCCTTTCACGTGGACCCTCTGAGAGAAAATACCATCAGCAGCCAACTGGTGCTCTATGGATACCAGAGACTGGAAGATGGAAGGGTCATTCAGGTGGGGATCAGCGCAAAGCATCTGGAAGGACTTCTTACGGGATTTGAACTGGACCGTATGTTGAATGAAATGAAGGATGATGAGGATGTTTCCTATGTGACCTACATAGACCAGAACCGGATTGTCCTAGGCAGCAGCACCGGCAGAGCGTCCGGCAGCTATCTTCCTAAAAAAGAGCAGAAAAACAGCCTCATCGATTCACTGCGCGGAGGTCAGATTCAGGCAGCCCCTGTGGACGCTATTTATGAGCTGGAGGAGCCTGTCCTCATGGAAGGCGTGGAAGCAGGCAGACTTGTCATTGGGCTTTCACTGGAAAGAACCATCAAAGAGATCGAAAAACTCAACCGGATTTTCACCGTGGTCTTTGTGATGATCTATCTTGCAGCCATTCTGATGCTGTATCTGTATCATTACAAAAGTGCCAGGCTCCATACCATGGCCTATGAGGACGAGGTGACAAAACTTCCGAACCTCAAATATTTCCGCAGCGAATTGGAGTATCTCCTCATATCCAAGAGAAAAGAAAAACTTGCTGTGATTCTGGTTCAGCTGCCCAGGTTCTCCAAAATCAGCATGGCACGTGGGCATGAACAGGGAGAGCGCCTATTGGAAGAAATGGGGAGAGAATTCAGCCATTTGGAAGGGGAGAATCTTTCGTTTTTCAAGCACTCTGATGAGAAGTTTCTGATTCTTGTAAAAAACTATGAGAGTCCGGAGGAACTGATAGAACTGCTGGCAAACCTTGCCACGATTTCTCCTTCTGGAGAGTCGGAGCAGGAGTCCCGATACAGCACATTGCGGTTTGGCGTTGTGGAGATCAAAGACCAAAGCACCACACCTGGTAAAGTGCTGAAGGATGCGCTCATTGCCCTGAATCATGCAAAGCTTCATCAGAGTCTATATTTCAGCTTTTTTGATCAGGACATGGAGCGGAAAGTGGACCGGGAAACCAAACTGGAGGCAGAGCTGAGACAGGTGCTGAAGAAAAAGGACGAGGAATCGGTCTATCTTCTGTATCAGCCCATCATCGGGAAACATGGCAGCGAAATCTCTTCAGTGGAAGCGCTGGCTAGAATGAAGAGTCCTTCTCTAGGAGACGTGTCACCACTGGAATTCATCGATGTGGCGGAGAAAAATGGACTCATCGGTCCATTGGGCATGAGGATTCTTGAAAAAGCCTGCGCCTTCTCAAACACACTAAAGCAGCAGGGCATTTCTTTGAAGATCTCTGTGAATCTGTCTGGTCTTCAGATTCTGGAAGATGACTTTATCCGGCAAGTCCGGGAGGTGCTGAAAGAGAACGATGTTTCAGCGGGTTCTCTTTCTCTGGAGATTACAGAATCGGTATTTTTAGGCAATTACGACATCATCAATGAGAAGCTGAAGACTTTGCGGGAAATGGGCATGACCATTTCCATCGACGACTTCGGCACAGGGTATTCCTCCTTTGCGCGGCTGAAAGAGCTCCATGTAGATGGCGTCAAAATCGACCGCTATTTTATCAGTAGAATCACTCATCTTCCGGAAGAGGAGCTCATCACCTCGGACATCATCAGAATGGTGCACCGCTATGGACTCTATACGGTGGCAGAAGGTGTGGAAACGGAAGAGGAGCTTTCTTATCTTCAAAGAGAAGGCTGTGAGTTCATTCAGGGGTATTACTACAGCAAACCGCTTCCTGAAGGGGAGCTGATCCAGTATTGGAGGAATTTTAAAATGAGAAGTGGGAAGGATAGAGTGTAAATGAAAATGAGTCTCCTCAGTATCACAAATCAGGTGATGCCCATGGAAGTGATGGTGATCATGATCGCCGCTGCCTTGGGTATTCTGGTTTTTCACACCATGCGTTTCCGGGGCAGAAGAAAAGAATGCACAGAGTATGTGAATCTGGCGCTGGATTTTTTTGAAGCCGATCACCGGTTTTTAACCTTTAAAGACGAAGAGAAGAGGTATTTTATGGTGAACCGGGCATTTCTCCTTCTTCATGGAAAGGAGAAAGAAGACTTCATCGGTAAAACAGATTGGGAGCTTCAGAGAAATGACCTGGCAGAAGCTCTGGAAAGAATGGATGACCATGTCCTTACCACGGGCACTTCCCTGGAGGAAGTGGTTTATGCCAAGGAGAGGGTCTACAGGATAAGGAAGTTTCCTGTGAGGCTTCCAGGTCAAAAGGCGGGTATCGGCATCAATGCGGAGGACATCACAGAAGACATAGCCTATGAGAAAGAGCTTGCAAGGATCATCCGGCGAAATGAGATCCTTGTCAGCGCCTTTGCCAAAGACTTTGACTCCTCCCATGAGCAGCTTGACTATGTGCTCTATCAGGCGCTGGAGCTTACAGGGTCTGATTATGGCTATATTTATCTCTTTGATGAAAAGGAAAAGTTTTTCTCCTTGGAGAATTTTGCGGTGAAAGGGAAAGTATCCTCCAAAAGAAGGACCTATAAACAGAACTACCGCCTGGAGAATATGGGGCTTTGGAGTCAGTCTGTGAGAACCAAAGAAGCCCACATCTTCAACCGAGAAAAACGTACTGCGAGGAATATGGTGGAGGAAGAATACTTCAACCTCATGACTGTGCCCGTGATTCTGGAAGACCAGGTGGTGGCCGTGGTGGGTGTTGCGAACAATCCCAAGGGGTATACTAAAACGGATGCAGAAGAGCTTTCCCTTCTTATGATTGGTGTATGGAACGCAAAAGACCGCCGTGAGTTCACTCTGGCTCTCCGGGATATAAATTCAGACCTTCTGGAGAACAAGGAGAAACTGACTCTCATATTAAACTCTTCAGCCGACGGCATCTACGGCATGGACACGGAAGGAAACTTCACCTTCATCAACCAGAGTGCCCTGTCCATTTTAGGGTATGAGAAGGTGTCAGATCTCATCGGTAAAAACTGTCATGAGATGATTCATCATAAACGTAAGGATGGTACGGTGTATCCTGAAGAGGAATGCAGAATCTATGATGCCATTCCCAAGGGGGAAACCGTCACCTGCGAGGATGAGGTGTTCCTCAGAAAAGACGGCACTTCATTCTCTGTGCAGTACTCTGCCCATCCCCAAATAAGAGACGGCAAGATCATTGGTGCGGTGATTACCTTTTCTGACATCACAGAAAGAAAGAAGCAGGAAGAAGAAGTGCTCTATCTCACCTATCATGATCCACTGACAGGACTCTACAACCGGGCGTATCTGGATAAGGTATATCCGGATCTGGAAGAGGAGGAGAACTACCCCATGAGTGTGGTGGTGGGGGATGTCAATGGTCTGAAGCTTTCCAATGATATCTTCGGTCATCAGCGGGGAGATCAGTTCCTTAAGCGCATCGCAGAGGTGATCAAGCACAGCATCCGGGAGGAGGATCTGGTCTTTCGGGTAGGGGGAGATGAGTTTTATCTCTTCCTGAGAAATACACGGGAAGAAGACGCAAGGGTCGTCATGAACAGGATTCAGAAGGCTGTGGAGATGGAAGATTTCCAAGGCGTCCGGGGCAGCATTTCCTTGGGGCTTTCGGTGAAAGCGGACGATCTTATGACCCTGGAGGAAGTGCTGAGTGATGCGGAGAAGAATATGTACCGGGAAAAGACGCTGCGGGCAAAAATGGAAGGAAAAAGGCAGCTGTCTTATCTCATTTCGGAGCTCATGAACTATCCCAAAGAAAGAGCCCATGCGGAAAACACAAGAAAGTATGCCAGAGCCATTGGCGAAACGCTCCAGCTGAAGCCGGATGAGCTGAAAGCTCTGGAGGATGCGGCCTATCTACATGACGTGGGGAAAATTCCCACACTTCTTGGAAAAAATAAAGGGGAACTGGGCTTCTATCCCACCCGAAAGGACCATGCGGTCATCGGCTACAGAATCCTGAACTCCTTTGAGGAGACCGCTGACATCGCAAAAGCTGTCCTGTCCCATCATGAGAAATGGAACGGCACAGGCTATCCCAAAGGGCTCACCGGAGAGGAGATTCCTCTTATTTCTCGAATCATCGCCGTAGCAGAGAAGTTTGACAGGCTCACGGGCATCAGTTATGGAAAGCCCATCTCTATAGAAGAAGCGCTTCATCACCTGGACCAGGAAAAAGGGGAGACTCTGGACCCGAAGGTTGTGAACGCTTTAAAAGAAGCAGTCTGATGGAAATAGAAGCAGTGCACAGTCCTTTTTAGGGTAAAGCGCTGCTTCTTTTCATTGGGGCACTTTACTATTTTTCACTCTGCTTTTCTTAAGAAGCTTTTCTCAAGTGAGTTCTTCTAAGATAAAAACCATATCAATTTCCTAGCATACTATGATAAAATACCTGTAAGTGCGAAAAACTGGAAAGCTGTAGGGAAAGGAGCTGGAACCTGATGATACGAAGCAAGATTTCAAAAACCCATATTAAGCTGTTTTTACTCTCTTCACTGGTGCTCACGGGGATCTTCCTGTTTCTGGGATATCTCATGCTGAGCAGTATAGAGCGGTATGCGTTCCAAGAGAAAATGAAAAGCTCGGTGAATACCGCAAAAGCCTATTCCTATAGTGTGTCCAAGAACATCGCGGCCAGGGATGCGCTCATCACTCTTCTGAATGAAAAGATTGAGATTGCCGGAGAGACCCTTCTCATCCATGGGGGCCTTGTGGAGGAGAATCTGACAGAACTTGCCGAAGATCTTAAGGTGGATACCATCGATCTTTATAACTCGGAAGGCGTCATTATTGCCTCCACGATTCCTGAAAACATTGGATGGACAATCTACGAGGGGCATCCGGTGTACAGCTTCTATAAGAGCAGTGAACGAAGCTATGTGGAAGAGATCAGAACCGACACCATATCCGGACTGGATTTTAAATTTGGGTACTTCCGCCTCCAGGATGGCGGGTTTTTCCAGGTGGGGGTATCTGCGGAATCCATCAATGAGTTCATCAGCAGTTTTGCCCTCATGGAAGCGTTTGGGGAAATCAAGAAGAGCAATGCCCTCACTTGCCTCTGCTTCATCGATCCCTCCCATAGCGTGGTGGCAAGCACCGATCCGGACAATGTGTCCAAGGTGGTCACAGATCCAGAGGTGTTGGAACTCCTAGAGAGAAATATAGAAAGCGGTAAACTTTTTAACGTAGAGGATCGGGAAGTCTACCAGACCTATGTCCCCATCTATCATGAAGAGGAAAGAATTGGGACCCTCATGGTGGGAGAAGACTTCACCTCCACCAGAAGACTCATAGACAGAGTCTCCTACGCGGGCATCGTGATTTTAGTGTCCCTTTATGCTGGTATTATTTTCCTTCTTCTGTCTACCCAGAGAAAGAACAAGGAGCTTCTGGAAGCTGCGTACTTTGATGAAGCGTCAGAGCTGCCGAACCAGAGGCTTTTACGGGAGATTCTGGAGGAAAGACGGATGGGGGAAGAGCCGAAGAAGCAGGCAGTGGTATTAATACAGTCTTTGGAGTATAAGAATCTTCATCATGAATACGGCAATGAGCACCTGAAAGATTTGGTGAAAGTCATGGTGAAGCGGATCACCGAAGAATGCAGATTCTCTGTGCAGGTCTTCAGCTATACAGAAGACCGGTTCCTGGTGCTAGTGGAAGACTATGAGTCTAAAAATGAGCTGGTGGCCCTCACAAAGGAAATCACCAAGGTCATGGAGCTTCCTGTAAGAACCACCAAGGGTATCGACATCCTGAAGGTGAAATTCGGCATCACAGAGATCAAGCAAGATAACGCCCAAAGAAGTCTGGACCGAATTCTGAAAGAAGCTTCTGTGGCTCTTTCCACCATCAGCAAAGCAGATAAGGTGAACTATGCCTTCTTCTCTGAGCTTTCCGGAAGAAAACTTCAGATGGAGGAAGTGGTGGAGCAGGAACTGAGAAGCGTCATTGCTGATGATTACATGACCTCTTTTTATCTGGTATTCCAGCCTCTGGTATCCATGGAAGATGGATCCATTGTGGCCTTTGAGGCTTTGTCGAGATTCGTCTCCAAGAAGTACGGCGAGATTCCTCCGGTGAAGTTTATTGAGATTGCGGAAAAGAAGGATCTCATTTTGCCCATCGGTAAAATCATCCTGACAAAGGCTTGCCGATATGCAAAAAAACTGAAAGACAAAGGCTATGGCCATATCAGAGTCTCAGTGAATATTTCTGGTCTTCAGATCCTCAGTGAGGAGTTTCTGGATGATACGCTGAAAACCATGGAAAAAGAGCAGGTGGACGGTAGCAGCCTTATGTTTGAAATCAGTGAGAATTCCCTGGTGGACCATGTGGATACCTTAAACGAGAAGCTTCAGGTGCTTCGGGAGAAGGGGGTTCTTATTTCTCTGGACAACTTCGGTGTAGGATCTTCCTCTCTACATCATCTGAAAGGACTTCGTGTGGATATGCTGAAAATTGACAAGCTCTTCATTGGTCCTCTGTCCAAAGGAGACCCTTCCACCCTCATCACCAAGGACATCATCAACATGGCAAAAGGCATGGGTCTTCAGGTGGTGGCAGAAGGTGTGGAGGAAGAAGGTCAGCTGGATTACCTCGCTAAGCATTCCTGCGATCTGGTCCAGGGGTATCTGTTGAGTTCGCCGCTGGAAGAGGAGGAGGCAAATCTTCTGCTCATTGCGAGCCCTTTCGTCCTATGGCCGAAGGTCATGGAGAAAAACAGGATCTATCATGGAACAGCCAGTCAGGAAAGCTAAAATAGGAATGTTCATATCTAAAGCGCAGACTAAAGATGTGAAAGAACCTGTGAACAGTCTTCATTGGGTGATACCACTTTGAAATCGTCATATTTCGTGATGATTCCTGATAAGTAGCTAATGAGGTTACAAGAGTTGTATATAATTAAAAATCATTGAATATGAATTCCGGTTTTTATTCGATTTTCCGCTAAAATAATGAACGTTCTGTTGATAATGATTCTGATACAATGGTATAATCAATATATAATTCACTGGAAGAGTAATAAACCACATAAACGGCATAAATCCATAGATAAAGATATCCATGAAGCGCATAGAGAAGAGGAATAGACGATTATTTTCGTAGGATAGTTTCTAAATGTGCTGAGTGGA
This sequence comes from Proteiniclasticum ruminis DSM 24773, assembly GCF_000701905.1. Classification (GTDB taxonomy): domain Bacteria; phylum Bacillota; class Clostridia; order Clostridiales; family Clostridiaceae; genus Proteiniclasticum; species Proteiniclasticum ruminis. The sequence continues at coordinate 330,359 of NZ_KL370832.1, forward strand.
TTTGTTTAGAAGAAGAACATACAGAGATGTTCAATAATTTTTTTCTTCAGAATTCTCAAAGAGTTTCTGTTGATTTTTAGAAAGATTAAATCTGCTTCCGCATTTTTACGAAAGAAGCAGGGACAAAAGAACAGATTTAGCAGGAGGGCGCCATGCATCCATTGATACTTGTTTATACTTTCATCTTAGGCACACTCATCGGATCTTTTCTCAATGTGGTGGTGTACAGAGTACCCCGGGAGGAATCCTTAAGTTTTCCTCCATCCCACTGTCCGTCCTGCAATACAAGGCTGAAGGCCTATGATCTGGTTCCGGTAGTGAGCTACCTATTTCTTGGGGGGAAATGCAGAACCTGTAAAACCGCAATTTCCATCCGGTATCCTCTGGTGGAAATGCTTACTGGACTGCTCTTTCTTGTGACGGTGATAAAGTTTGGCGTCAGCTTGGAAGGACTGAAGTATCTTCTGGTCATTGCGCTCCTTCTTCCTGTTGCACTCATCGACTATGACCACACCATCATTCCAGACCGGCTGAATGTGGGGATATTTCTCACAGCGCTGATCTTCCTTCTATTGGAAGTGTATCTCGGAAACGCAGCCTTCAGGGATTTATTGAATCCTCTCTATGGCATGGTTCTCGGAGGCGGGTTTTTCCTTTTCATCGCGGTGGTGACAAAAGGAGCCATGGGCGGAGGGGATATCAAGCTCATGGCAGCACTTGGGTTTCTTTTTGGAACAGCAAACACGCTGCTTCTCATGTTTCTCTCTTTCGTATTAGGCGGATTTCTATCATCGCTCCTACTTCTACTGAAGATCAAGAAACGGAAAGACTACATTCCATTTGGACCTTTCATCTGCGCGTCAGCGCTGCTGGTGATTTTTTATGGTGAACCGATTCTATCGTGGTACTTGAATATTGGATAAAAGGGGGCAGAGATCTATGTTTAGCAGTGGAGATAAAGAAAGAATTGTCATAGAGGTGGGCGCTGGTTTGACCAAAGTGCTGGTGGGCACTTCCGCTGGAAAGAAAAAGCGTGGCGGTACTGGCGGGGAAAGCCTCCTCATTAAAGACACCTTTTCATTGAGAACCCCGAAAGGCAGATTGCCGGAAACTTCCACCTATTCGGATATGGACAAAACCTATACACCGGAGTTTGACAGAGCGGCGCTTCTAAAAGAAATCAGTGAAAAGCTCAGACAGAAGAAGATCAAAGCGGAGGAAGTCATCATCACTGTGGGGGACCGGTCTGTGGTATCCAGAGAAATGGTGCTGCCCAAGGTGGAGGAGGACAAGCTGAAAGGCATTGTCAGTTACGAGCTTCAGGAGTTTCTCCCCATCGATCCGAAGCAGTATCTCATCGATTTCAAAGTGGTGGAAGAGGTGAAGGTAGGAGAACTGGATAAGTATAAGCTCATCGTGGCAGCACTTCCAAAGAAGGAAGGACAGTTTTATCATGGGTTTGTCCAGGAACTTGGCAAAGAGCCTTTTGCGCTGGACCTTACGTCCAACGCCATTTCCAAACTCTTTGACCGGAATCTGAAAATCAACGGAAGGGTCAGAGACCTGGAAAAGGAAACCTATGCTTACATTGACATCGGAGATGCCAGTATCAAGCTGCACATTCTGGAAAAGGGCATTCTGAAGTTCACCCGTACCATTGAAGGTGGAATCCAGAACATTAATGGTGCATATGAGGACAAGATTCTGGAGAGTGATGAGTCTTTAGACTATATCAGGAAATGGATTGGTTCCTTGGAGCAAATGTTCAAATTCTATACCAGCCGTGAAATGAACCGCAGAATTGACCATATTTTCCTTTATGGCGGCGGGACGCTCATTCCGAATATCGAAAAGCACTTCTCAGATCTCACAGGAGTTTCCGCTGAAATCATCAAGGAGATCGAGAATGTGGAGCTGCATAAGGATTGTGCTTATTTTCCATTGCCGCTGTTTCTTAATACCGCAGCATCCTTAATCAGAAGGTAGGTGACGTGGATGAAAGACTTTAATTTTTTTGATGAACTCGTGGTGAGCCGGAAGAAAAAAACTTCCTCTTCCACCTATATACTTTTATCTGCCATCCTGCTGTTTGCAGTACTTGGTCTTATTTCATTTTATTATATTCACCAGTTCAGCGCTCTAAAGGATGAAAACGCCATGCTTCAGGGGCAGCTGAACGATCCAAACCATAAAAAGGCCTATGAGGAGGCCCAGTCTCTTCAGGGACAGCTGGCGGAGATGGAGAAAGAAAAGATGGACATTGAAAAGGTCCATGATGAAGTCCTTGCCTCCAGAGTCATAAACAGCTTGCTGCTGAAGGAAATCTCTTTAGCAAAGCCTGACGCCGTAGCCATCCAGGCCATCACCTTCACAAGAGAGGGTGTGAACATTTCTGGTTCTTCCATCAATTATGATCTAATTGCGAAATTTGAGCATAATCTTCGTGGCAATGAACGTTTTGACGGACAGTTCATTCCAACCATCCAGAAGCTGGATGACGAGTATTACAGCTTTACCTTAGGCTTCACATTCAGGCAGCCGGAAGAGCCGCTGGAAGGGGAGGATGATGTCAATGGCGAAGGATAAAAGAAAGAAAAGTCCAGGAAAACAGTTTACCACAAGAGAAACGGTCCTTCTCATTGTTCTTGGATTCGCAGCAGTGATTTATGGGTTCTATACCTTTATTCTTCTTCCCACCATGGAAGAAATCGCCGTGCTGGAAACGGAGAATCAGACCCTGGAGAGTGAATACACCCAGCGTCTTGCTGTGATCAACCAGAAGGAAGGTCTTCTTACGAAACTGAACGAAACCGCAATTTCTTTGGATGCCTATAAAAAGCAGTATTTTGCCACCACCAATCAGGAGCATTTCATCAAAGTCATGGAGACGGAAATCATCGATGAGAATCTGGAGGTGGAGAGCCTTTCTTTCACAGGAAATCAGCCCTCAACAGAGTTCATCAGTGAAGAAGGGCAGCAGTCTGTCATAGAGAGCAGCATTGTAACCTTTCCTTTTTCTGGCACCTATGTAAGCTTCATGGATCTCATCCGAAGAGTGGAGCAGTATGGGGAAATGATCCGAATCAATACTCTGGATGTCACCTATAAATCAATGCCTGAACGGGCATACTCCACCAGCAGCCAGTGGGTGCAGTCTGGTTATTATGAAACGCCTCTTTATCAGGGGAATATTGCCATAGAGTTCTTCACCGTTCCTCAGGACTATGAGAATCCATGGTACAGCACCATTCCAGACTACAATAAGGCCCAGCAGAATACAGACAGTCTCTTTACGTATGATGACGGAGGACTTTCCATTCCACCTTTCTTTGTGGAAAGGGAAGAGGATTCAACCGGTGGGCAGATTGTTTCTGGCGGAGGTTCCGGTTCTGGAACTACAGGGTCTACCGGAGGCACAGGGTCCACTGGATCCACAGGGTCCACTGGATCCACAGGCGGCTCTGGAACAACTGGATCTACGGGCGGTACTGGTTCTACAGGTGGTACAGGTACGGGAACAGGTTCTCAAGGGACACCTTCAGATGATGAACCGGCCACTTATCTGGTGAAACCAGGGGATACGCTATTCAGCATTGCCATGGAATTCTACCAGTCCAAAGAACCTGTAGAAGACATCATGGCACTGAATAACATTACAAGTCCTTACGATCTTCAGAGCGGCACCATCATCAAGCTGCCTTATTATGGAAAATAGATTCTTTATCCTTCACCGCTAAAATCATAGGGAGAGGGAAGAAGCAGATCGTTTTGATGATTAAATTACGTAATTCTAAGATAATGACGGTGCAGGGTAACGAGGTGTTAAAATGGCCACCAAAAGAAAACTGGGGGATCTTCTCATTGATCTGGGACTCATCAGTGAAAATAATCTGAATGCGGTGCTGGAAAAACAGAAGATCACCAAGAAAAAACTTGGAGAAATACTAATTGAAGAGAAATATCTGACAGAACGTGAGTTTTTTGAAGTGCTGGAATTTCAGCTGGGCGTGCCCTATGTGGATCTTGACAGATTCTCCATTGAATCTGATGCACCAAAGCTTATCACCGCAAATCTTGCCAAAAGACATACAGTCATTCCGGTATCCATTGTGGACGAAACGCTGACCCTAGCCATGAATGATCCGCTGGATCTTTTGGCTATAGATGATGTGAAACTGGCCACAAAGCTTGAGGTCAAGCCGGTCATTGCTGGAAAACATGCCATACTGGACGCCATCGACTTTTTCTATGAGAAAGAAGATGCAGAGAAAGCCATTGAAGAGTTCCGTAAAGAATTTGACGAAGGCGAACTGGAAGGCATGGATGAGGAGATGCTCAATGACATCAACAATGCACCCGTGGTGCGCCTCATCAACTCCATCATCAGCCAGGCGGTAAAATTAAGAGCCAGTGACATCCATATAGAGCCCTTTGAAAAGAAACTGAAGGTCCGTTGCAGAGTGGATGGAGACCTTATTGAGGTCATGAGGCCCTCAAAAGCTGCTCACGCAGCCATTGTGACCAGAATCAAGATCATGGGTAAAATGGACATTTCTGAAAGACGAAAACCCCAGGACGGACGTATGGAAAAAGCCATTGACGGCCGTGTGGTAGATATGCGTATTTCAGTTCTGCCCACGGTCTTTGGTGAAAAAGTCGTTATCAGAATTCTGGACCGAACCAGTTTCATGATGACCAAAGAAGAGCTGGGCTTCACAGAAAACAATCTAACTCTCTTCAATCAGGTCATGAGAAACCCCAATGGGATCATACTCATCACAGGACCCACAGGCAGCGGTAAATCCACCACCCTTTATACGGTGCTGGCGGAAATGAACCAGCCGGACAAAAACATCGTCACTGTAGAAGATCCAGTGGAATACTCTTTAGATGGCATCAACCAGGTGCAGGTGAACCCCAAAGCGGACCTCACCTTTGCCACAGGGCTAAGATCCATTCTAAGGCAGGACCCGGACATCATCATGGTAGGAGAAATTAGAGACCCGGAAACGGTGAACATTGCCATCCGTGCGGCCATCACAGGGCACCTGGTACTGAGTACCATCCATACCAATGATACGGCCAGCACCATTACAAGACTGGTGAACATGGGTATTGACCCGTATCTAATCTCTTCCTCTGTGGTGGGCATTGTAGCCCAGAGACTAGTGAAGAGGATCTGTACTCACTGCAAGATCTCCTACGAGATTGACGATAAAAACGCACTTCTTGTGGGGATTCCAGAAAAGACTCAGGTGTACCGCGGAGAAGGATGCACCAAGTGTAACGGTACCGGAACTTCAGGCCGTACGGCAGTTCATGAAGTCATGGTGGTGGATAGAGAGATCCGTAATATGATCAACGAGGGTCATAGTATTGATGAAATTAAAGATAAAGCCATTTCATCTGGAATGCACACCTTAAAGGATGCTTGCCGTGAGCTGCTTCTGAAAGGGATCATCACCATGGATGAAATGCTGAAAATCACCTACAGTACAGAAGCATAGGAAGCGATCAGTCTGAGAAATGGCTGATCGAAACATGGATCCTAACGGATGGAATTCTACTCTAGGAAGGAAAGGAGCATCGGGTGAAGACTCGGTGAAGGTGCAAGATGGATATTAATGTCATGTTAAAACAAGTGATGGAGCTTGGCGCTTCAGATCTTCATATCACAGTAGGAATAAAACCCACTGCAAGAGTCCATGGAGACCTGACAGAACTGGACTACCCGAAGCTACTGCCGGAAGATACAGAGTTTCTTTGCAATCAGGTGCTTTCGGGAAATCATAAAGAAGTGTTCAAGGAGCAAGGGGAAGTGGATCTTTCCTATACCTATAGTGGTCTTGGGAGATTCAGAGTCAACGTCTACAAGCAGCGAAACAGTATGGCCATGGCATTAAGATCCATTCCCACAGAAGTGCCTACCATAGAGCAGCTTCAGCTTCCAGACATTCTCCATACCTTGGCCAATAAGAGAAGAGGGATCATCCTGGTCACAGGACCCACAGGAAGCGGTAAAAGTACTTCTCTTGCAGCCATGATCAACTACATCAATAAAACAAGAAAAGAGCACATCATCACCCTTGAAGACCCCATTGAGTATCTTCATAAGCACAACCAGAGTATGATCAATCAAAGAGAAATTGGTGCCGACTCCAAAAGCTTCTCCAACAGTTTACGAGCTGCTCTTCGTCAGGATCCAGATGTGATCCTGGTGGGAGAAATGAGAGACCTGGAAACAATAAGTACAGCGCTAACTGCAGCAGAAACAGGGCATCTGGTTTTGGCCACCTTACATACCATTGGCGCCGCCAAGACCATTGACCGTATCATTGACGTGTTTCCACCTTATCAGCAGCACCAGATCAGAGTGCAGCTGGCAAGCGTGGTCGAAGGAATCATCTCTCAGCAGCTGATTCAGACAGCGAATAAGAAGGGCAGAGTTCCGGCTTTAGAGATCATGGTGGCCACACCTGCCATCCGGAATCTCATCCGGGAAGGTAAGACCCATCAAATTCAGTCCAGCATTCAGACCGGGGCAAGCCTTGGCATGGAAAGCATGGATAAATCTTTGGTAAACCTATATAAGCAAGGCGTCATTTCCAGAGAAAATCTTCTAAAATACTGTGTGGATCTGGAAACGGTGAAAAGAAATCTGGCTCAGAGCTAAAATAACGAAGATGAAGGGGGTGATGTAATGGCGCTCTACAGATATAAGGCGATTCAGCCCGATGGTCAAGAAATTAATGAAGTCATGACTGCAGGAACAATAGAAGAAGTGCAGGAGAAAATCAGAGACAAAGGGCTGTACCTCATACAGGTAAAGGAAGATGTGGAGAAAAAGTCTGCAGGGGAATCCTTAAGCTTTGGTGGAAAGGTGACGGCAAAGCAGATTTCTGTCTTCTGCAAGCAGTTTGGAACGCTTCTGAAAGCAGGTGTACCTGTAGCATCAGGACTTGATATTCTCTATAGACAGACAGAGAACAAGAAGCTCAGAGAAGCTTTAGAAGATGTCTACACAGAAGTGCAGAAAGGTTCTCAAGTATCTACCGCTGTGAAAAATCATCCGAAGATTTTTCCATCTCTCATGGTGAACATGATTGAGTCTGGAGAAACTTCAGGTAATCTTGACAACATCATGGAACGGCTCGCCATTCATTATGAGAAGGAATCGAAGATCAATTCGAGAATCAAAGGTGCCATGATTTATCCCTTAGTATTGTCTGTTTTGTCAATTGTGGTTGTAATTTTCCTTATTACAGTGATATTACCAACCTTTACCGGTATGTTTACAGGTTCGGGTGTGGAACTCCCACTTCCAACAAGAATTCTCATGGGGCTTTCAGATGCCATCAAAAATTACTGGTATCTCTTTATTGGTGCAATTGTATTGTTTGCTTATTTAGCCAGTGCCTATATCAGCAGTCCAACTGGCAGATACAGATTTGATGAACTGAAGTTCAAACTTCCTATCGTGAAGGGATCCATCGATAAGATTGTCACGGCTAGGTTCACAAGAACTTTAGGGTCACTATTAAAGAGTGGTATACCTCTTATTGAAGCATTAAAGCTTGCAGGAAGTGTCACTGGAAATGTTGTGACGGAAGAAAGAATCAACTATATTGCCACAGAAGTGGAAAAAGGAGAAACCCTTGGGAGTTCCTTAAAAAGAACACCTACATTTGGACCTATGGTGGTATCTATGATCCAGATTGGGGAAGAGTCTGGAAGTCTTGACCAGATGCTGGACAAAAGTGCAGACTTTTATGAACAGGAGCTGGAAGATGCCATTGATCGGTTGTTAAAACTGATGGAACCATTGCTCATTGTGTTTATGGCTGTAATCATTGGATTTATCGTGATTGCCATGGCCTTACCAATGTTTGAAATGGTGAACACTGTTTAACATAGATTTTGAAATTTGGTAAGTATATTGAAAGGGGTGGTTCATGACGAAAGGGAGTAGCAGGAATCATTAATATAAAATTTATTATAAAAAGGAGAAATGAACATGAACAAAAATTTATTAACCAAGCTCAAGAAAAACAAGAAGGGGTTCACCCTTATTGAACTGATTGTTGTTATTGCTATTTTGGGGATTTTGGCTGCGATAGCATTACCAAGATTAAGTGGTTTTAGAGATGACGCTAATTCAGCTAAAAATGCAGCAGATGCTGCAATAATCTATAGAGCTGCCGAAAGTGCTTATGCTGCAGGTAGGCTCGCGGACCCTAATGCTGATGGAGACTTAAATTGGAGCAAAGACGGTGACGATGGTTGGGGACAGTATGTAGATCAAGTTACGGTAACTCCGACATTCTCTGGACATCCTGCAAATAATGATTTAATAGTAACAATAGGCGATTCGAAATATCCTGAATAAATAGAAAGAGAACAGGGATATTGTTTTGAAGAATTGTCCCAAGATAGTAACAATTAATTATATTAGAACCAACAAGGAGGCTTGGAATCATACGATTCTGAGCCTCTGGTGTTATTGTGGAACTTTGGTAATTTGGCGTTGTGATATACTGAGATTAGTGGTAGATCGTGAAAATCTCCAGAAGAGGTTACTGTAATCAGGATTGAGTGCAGATAATGAGCTAAGGGTAGAATATCATGTGTTTACGGAAATAAGAATTACCTCCATCTAAAAGTACTAAATGAGACTGATATGTTCCTACAGACTAAGGTTGTACTTCGATATGTTTCCATGTACGAGCCACGATAAAAGATTGGATTTAAACAGTGGACTATGGTATTTATCAATTCAACTCTAAACACGTTGAGATGGTAGTATTGATGTCAAGGGAGAGAAGTAAGTGTGTGCAAAAGGCTTGAAATAAATCCTTTTCGGGGTTTTAGAGTGAAAATTTAAAGTGAAGAGATTGTTAAAATATCTGTTCGTGAGAACAAGTCCAAAGGCACGATTTTGAACATGTCAGTGCGATTTTGATAAAATCGGCTTGTAGTGTTCAGTAAAGATGTTTTGAATATAAATGAGTGATTAGATTAGGTTGGATGGGGCCAGGATCGACATGTTTAGAGGATAATTCTAGCGATTATGAAAGGAGGGTTCTTTTGGATTTTGTAAATGACTTTGATAAAATCATATGTGAAGTGACGAGTGTGCTCGGAAAGCCTCTCGATAAAACCATATATGATATTGTTGATACTAGAAATACCACACCAACCTAGGAGCTTGCCAATTGGAATGATAGGTATCTATGCATTTTGGTGTGAAGGTGAATTTTGAAAATTGGAAAACTCTGACCGAGTAGTAATGCTAGGTTTTGAGTCTGCATTATAATCCAAGATCTGCCCAAAGTACCCTAGCAGTATCAGTTTTATCAGATGTTTGAATGCAAGATAAAGTCATACATGAAAATAATGTTGAAAATGAATAAAGTATAACTGTCGTAGTATAGATATATTACTTGATTCAAACATGGGCATTTTTACAGCAGTGCTTATTGAATCAGTTATTCATTATAAATATGAACCAATTTACGAAGGTGTTGCTGCTCAAAGAAAAACATGAAAATAATAGGGGGTTAATTATGGCTGATAAAATAAAACATACTCGTAGAGAAGAGGTGGTTAATAGCATTCTTGATGCCGGAGCCCTGGATATAAAAAATATAGGTGTAGATGCTACTCATGTAATTATCCATGAGGTGAAAGAATGGCTCATAGATAGATACAATAAGGTCAAATCGAATCCAATAAATGATCAGAAGATGACGTTAGATGACTTAGAAATGCGTATTAAAATCTCTAATAAAAATGTTGATATCGGTATGAGAAAAAAGGAAATTGCTATCATGTGGGCAATGAAAAGACTGGGATACGGCGAAGAACAAACACAAGAAGTATTGGACCTTGCTAATATTGCATATCAGAAAAGAGAGTAGACTATAAACGACATATAAAATGAATCTAATTGTTTGGACACAAAAACATAAAACTCAAGTGTTAATGACTTTATATAATATCCCGAAACTGATGGTGTTTACTGTCCATAAGTTTCGGGTAGAAATGGCAAGCTTAATTCTCTCAATGCCCACTTCTTAATTTGCTTCATTACACTAGCGATGATGAGACTCAAACAGAATAAGGTAGTAGAGTCAACGGGGGCACCTACAATAAGTCAATTTGACTGGGAAGCTGGTCTCAGCGCGAAAAGAGTACAGGTAGCACTGAAAGAATACATTGCTATAGAAATTCCGCAAGGATATTTCTTAACTACACGGGTAACTGAAGACTTAAGGACAATAACCCGAGCTTTAGGCATTGAAAAAGATCTTTGACTTCCAAAGTTATCTGAGCTCAAACAGTATCGGTTCGATATCCGAAAAAAACTGATAACTTAGCACCTAAAACTACTGTACTATTTCATGATAAATCAACCCCGTAAACCATTGATACAAAATGGATTACGGGGTTGAAGTGCTATTCGTCTCGAAACTCAGGAGTTAATATTCAATATATCAAATTATTCTGTCTAAAATGTGATACTACAATTGAAATCTGATATAATATAATAAAAATAACTCAAAAATGTTAGAGATAGATTGTGAATATTGTCTTATTTGCGGTGGTTGCATATGAATGGATAACTGCATCACTAATGACTAAACACCGCGAATAATACTCCATTCATTATGGCTATTATCCGCATGTATATTAATAACTTATCTGAAGTGTATCAATCTCGGTTGAAATTTAGTATATATTATAAATCATATGGTTTAGAGGAGGTCTTGTTATGATTGAAGTAAATCCGATACGTAAAAATGAAGGTAGTGCTTTAGTATTTGTACTAATCCTCTTGCTTGTTATGTCTATTTTAGGTGTTTCTGTCCTCTCTCTTTCTGTATCTGAAAACAAGCAAGCAGTCCATCAAGAAACAAAAATAAAATACTATTATTCTGCAAGAGCAGGTGCAGATGCAATGGCAGCATACCTGATTAAAAATCCATCTATGCTAAGTAAAGTTATTGAACAATCAAAAAAAGGACCAGCAATTGGTAGTATCGACGGTAAAGGGTTTGAAGTTTATGTCACCGGAACTGAACATGAGTTTATTATTGAGTCGATCTCATATGGTGTAGATGGATTTGAAGAATCCAAACTTTATCTAACTATGAAAGAAAATAATATATTAGATCATGCAATATTTACTAAAGATACTATAGATCTTAAAAAAACACATATAAACGGCAATATAGGTACAAATAGTGCTGCTATGAATCTTGGAAGTAGCTTGATCAACGGAAATATAACATTAGGGATTGGTGCGTCAACAGTTGATATTCATTCGGCAGAAGGGTATGTTTCTTCAGGCTATGTTGTAAATAAATTATCAGAACCAATTTATTTGCCAGATCCTAACTCGGACGACTTTCCTACTCCGATAAACACCGGTACCATCAGAATCAATACAAACGATTATGTAGATGATTTGGTAGATGGTAAATTATATGCAAAAATCGATAGCATTGATATCGGAGGAAACACTGAGTTTTTAGTTGAAGGTGGTGGTCAAGTCCATTTATTTGTAACGGGTTTAATAGAAACAAAAGGTACTAGTTCCATTATCACTGATGATTATACAGATCTATACATATATTCAGATACTAATCAAAAAATATCAATCCGTGGAGCATCATCTCAATCAAATGTAGTAGTTTATGCACCAAATGCAATAATTGAATTTAACGGTGGTGGCAATGGCAATATAAAAGCATCATTTATCGCTAGAGAATTTTGGGGACCTAGCAGTAATTATACAATAACACAAAGCACAGGTAGTATGGTAGATTTAAACCTATCTCAATCTGTCGGTTATTATAGAGCTACTTGGAGTGAATAGTGAGGTATTGGAATGCATAATAATAATAATAATAATAATAAGGGAATGACATTAATTGAAGTAATTCTAGCAATTGCGATAATTGGAATTATAACAGTTAGTTTTCTTTCTATATTTACTACAGGATTCTCTTTAGTTAAGCGCGCTGGTGATAAATCTTATGTAGTGTTTGATAATCATGCAGAAATTGAAGCAAGTCTTAGTGTTCCAGGGATTGACGGAACATCATCATTAAAAATAATACTTAACGACGGTACTGAAATTGTTGTACCTGGAGCTATTGATGTTTTCACTCAAGAATCTGGAAATGTGAGTACAAATATTACAGTATTTAGACCAATAAACTAAAAGTCTTGTGGTATTAAGTCAAATGACTGAATAAAGAAGTTTGTATCAAACTAAATCTTGCTGGAGAATAATTGCAATAGTAAAGAAACCCATTGAAGAACACTAGCTAGCATTCTTGGGTTTAGTGAGGATATGAGCATCACTGAGATGGCAGCACCAACTAGTTAATAATGTAGGTAGTGATTATCAGTCCAATCAAGGGAAGTATGTTATACTCATGAGACTTGAAATGCTTTCGCTTCCAATGGAATCCAGGGTAGTTTGCTGATTTGCCTTCGTTCTCAAAATGCTCAATTTGTTTAATTTCTGTTAGGATTCTCGCTGTATAAATAGGACCAATACGAGAGATGTAAGGAATGTTCACCAGAGCTTCTTTATTGTCCTTCAGCAGTGATTTAATTTATCCCTTAAACTATCGATCATAAGAGCATTGGTGGCAAGGACCATATCCCTAGCACTGATCGTCTGAAAATAAGCTCTTTCATGAGTATTTGGATCTTCCATCATAGTAGCTGCCCGATGCTACTACGATCGGAGAAACATGCAAGGATGTGATTCAGCTTATGCGTTTACACTATACATAACGGCTGAGAAGCGCTCTTTCGATTCCAGTCTAGCAATAAGAGTGATTAGCCTCACCCAGATGAATCATGTTCCATATCTGCATTATCCAGTGATATGATCCCCAATCCAAGTTAAGAATTAAATAACAAACAAAGATAAAATATACAATACAAGGAGTGAATATATTGAGAGAATTTAAGATAAGCTCTAATAAAGGTTTGACTTTAGTCGAAGTTATTGTAACTCTAGCAATTCTTGGTATTGTGATGTCTACAATATTATCTCTCAATTTATTTGGATTAGAAAGCTTTACCTTAACAAATAGAACTGCTGATAATCAGTTTGATGTGAGAATGCCAACAGATTTTATTGCCAAGAAAATACGCTACGCTGACAAGATTAAAATATTAAATAATATAAATATGACACCAGAACCAGGAGCACATCAGATTTACGTAGAAAACGGCAAACTAATATATAAGGAATATGGTAATCCGACTAAAATTATTGGAGCGTCAGATAACGGAGATTATACTTTTATTGTGAATAAAAGCAATAGAGGTGGAAATCTAGTAAGCTATACTATCGGTAAAAAAGGTACAAGTATATATGATCTTAAAACTGAAGTAATTGGCTTGAATCTATCGAAAACTATTTCAGGTGACTCTACCGGAAGCTATATAGAATTTACAACAAATAATGCTGATAGTGTTGAACCCGTTTCAATAACTGAGTTGATAGATCCAGCTTCCGTAATCACTGTTATAGGTGGAATAATAAATATGCCTAAGAGAGTTATGGCAATAATGTCTGATGGTACTTCTAGAGAAGTGGCTGTGAAGTGGCAACCTTCATCAATAGATACTTCAGTGAGCGGATATAAATCGAGTGTTGGTAGAGTAGTTGGTACGGATGATACAGTAACGCTGGGCGTTTTGATTGGTGACTTTAAAATTGTAAATATTGAGGACATTACAATAGAAAAGAATTTAAATGAAGAATTTAGTATGCCGACAAAAGTATCGGCCAAAGTTGAGTCAATTTATGCTTCAGAAGAATTAACATTAGAGGTTCAAGTTTCCAGCTGGGATAAGAATTTAGATACATCAGAAGTTGGAATTTACGAAGCAAATGGATCAGTAGAAGGATATGTAGATATTTATGGGAATAATAAAATTATTAAGTTGTACCTCGAAGTGATAAACGAACCAACTGTTTCTATTGAATCTATAGATAAAATAAGGGTCGAAAAACTTAGAGGTTCAATCTACGAGCTTCCCAAAAATGTTCCAGCTATAATGAGTGATGGAACTGAAAAGTTTGTTTCAGTGACATGGAATAATACTACTATCGACACTTCAACTATAGGAACCACACTGTATTCTGGTATGGTAGCAGGATATTCCGGATTTGTTCAATTAGAGCTAGTAGTTGTTAATCAAAAGCTTATAATAGATAATGTGTATATTTTGCATAGAGCAAACGGCAACAGTGATAATAGTATTATAAGGGTAAGTGGTAATATTGGTGCTACAGTAATATTAATTAAAAAGGATGGAAGCGAGATTAATTCTGAAGTGATAGGATCTACTGGTGAGGTTGAAATAAACAAGATAAACTTATTTAAAGACAAAGGTATACAGGAAATATACATTAGAAGAGATGGTTGGCAGAATAGTGAAAAATTTAGTATTGAAGATGCCCAGGAAGATTAAAGAATACTTTATAATTTATCTAATCTAGCGGATCTATAATTCGCTAGGATAATGTAATGTTAATCTTTATTTTGAGAATGAATACCTTAAGTCAATTTATACATACTTTCAATAATAAGATAAAAACAGAGGCGGCTATTGTAACTGTCTCTGTTTTTATCTTATTGTGTTATCTAAGTCGTGCCAAATGTATGAAGACAATAAAGTACCGTATAGAAATCTAAGTGCGCTAGTGTGATTATTAGCGATAAAGGTAGCAGCTACTTGGCCTCGTCCTTACCTTTATGGTGAACGATCGTTCTTATTTATTGTTCCATGGCTTGTCAGTTCAAGATTGGTTACACTAGATTCTCTTATCCGTCGTTGTTCTTCACGTACTCCTACAAATACAAATGGGTATTCAGCCCATTCGCATTAGCTTTCCCCATAATGCTATAGATAGCAGCACTAGATGCTACAACTATATGGCTCCCAAAGAAAAGCTAGTTTTCCTATTTTTTTCTTAATTTTTTTCTTAATGATTAATATTGGCCACCATATACTAGTTAGTTGTTACAATACTTTCATGACCTAACCAGATAACGATGGTCGAAAAAACTAGTCCGGACTAGAGCAGACTCATGGCAGTAGAATATTAAAGGATGAGGCACATATGACCTTGTTTATCAAGGAAGGTCAGCCAATAATGGCCTTGTTCACAATGTTTTCCAGTTGATACCTTATATTTGACCATATTAGGTATGCAAAATTTCTTGTCGAAAAGACGAAAGCATCAACCTCTATTCGGTTATGATGAAGTTATCTGGTCATCTGCTTCTGCATCGCTTCCCACAAAGGGACAGTTCATCTTCTCCTGCAATGTCCATATTGCAGTGTCATTTTGTCTTAGATACATCCTTGTTTTTCAGATTATTCATCTCTGAAACCAGCATGCCTGAGTTATACAAGAGCAGTAATTTGGATTTGTACTTTGGAAGTGGACAATATAGTAGCTTTCCAAATATCACATTATTCAAATATCATTAGAAAAGTTAATCATTAGAAAATATATCATGAAAAAACAGCCTATATTCAAAGGATATAGTTGAACACGGTAAATATTTCAATTATAATTAAATGATGAAACATACTGACAACAGCATAGTTTGAGCATAATCAAATGAAAAAAATCCGAAGGTGAATGCAGGAGGAAAGGAATGGAAAATAGAGACGGTCTCCCAATAGATTGGAAATGCATGATGGACTATTCCAGTGCCATGATACAGTCCATTGATCTACAGGGAAATTTCTTGTATTACAACGATGCCTTTAGAAAAACTTTAGGTTATACAGATAATGAAATGAAATATCTGAACGTCTGGAAACTTCTATCTCCATCCTCACGAAGAACCTATGAGGAAGTGTTGCAGCTGGTGAAAGAAGGAAAGGAACCCGGAGAAAGGGAACTGACCTTTGTGAGTGCATCTGGCGGGGAAGTGGTTCTTAGTGGACTTATTTCAATTTCCAAGTCTACAACCGGTGAGATTTATGGTACCACAGAGTTCTATAGGGTCTATGCCTATGTGGATGCGCCTTTTTATATTGACAAAAGCTTTAGAAAGGAACATGACGCGCAAAAAAGCCTGGACTACCCTCATGGAAACTATGATGGGAATATGGTCTTGGGCCTTGCGGACCTCAATAGTCCCGTCAACAGATTTTTAGACTCCATCTATGATTTGGTGTTCTTTAAAGACATCCATGGGGTCTACAGAGGCTGCAATAAAAATTTTGCAGAACTTCTCAATCTGCCAAAGGAGCAGATTTTAGGCAGGAATGACTATGATCTGTACACCGATGAGATTGCAGATATCTTTGTCAGTAAAGATCAGCAGATCTTTAAAGATCTCACCCCAAGAAAAAACGAAGAATGGAACACCCGAAATGATGGTTCCAGAAACTATATAGAAACACTGAAGACCCCATATTTTGGACCGAACAACCAGCTCATGGGCGTACTTGGCGTCAGTCGTGACATTACAGAGCGGAAGCTCGCAGAAGAGCGCCTGGAAGAGAATGAAAGACTTCTGGACATCTACTTTACCCAGAGTTTAAGCGGAAAATTTTTCATGATGCTGGACCATCCTGTAAAGTGGAGACAAGAGAATCATGACAGCGCTCTGAAAGAGATATATCATAACCTGAAAATGAACCGCATCAATCCTGCCATGGTCAGTCTATATGGCATATCAGAAGACGCACTGCTGGAAAACACCATTGTGAAAGAAGTTTTTACGGATATCGAGGAAGGGAAAGACCATTGGCTGTCCCTTCTCCATAAAGGCCATCACCAGATGGTGTTGGAAAAGAAGAAAAAATCCGGAGAAACTCTATATATTTCCAGTGATTATACATGCCTGTACGACAGCTATGGGCAAGTTCTTGGCTTCTTCGGAAATCAAAGAGACATCACCAAGGAAATCCATGCGGAAGAAGAAAGAAAAACCAGGGAACTGTATCTTCAGAAGATTCTGGAGACCGCCACTGACGGCTATTACGCAGTGAATGAGAAGCTGATCATCATCGATGTCAATGAAGCCTACTGCCGGATGTCCGGATACACCAAAGAAGAGCTCATCGGATCTTCTATTTTTATCCATACGGTGAAAGAAGAGGAAGAAGGAGTTCTGGAAAGAACCAAGAAAATCCTGGAAACTGGATCCGCGCTCTTTGAATCGAGACATCAGAAGAAAGACGGAACAGCCTTTGACGTGGAAATCTCCGTGTCTGTTTTAAGCGATCCCGATACCATTTTCATCAACTTCATCCGGGACATCACAGAAAGAAAACAGCTGGAGAGCTACTTCCTCATTGAAAAAGATCTCTTCAAAAACACCATCCATTCTGCGGCAGACGCTGTGATTTCCACAGACGATCATGGAATTGTGATCATCATGAACAGCATGGCCGAGCAGATGACTGGCTGGAATCAGGATGAGGCCTACGGAAAGAAACTGGAAGAAATTCTCCATGTGGAAGACCGCAATGGAAATCCAATCGGAGATATTGCCAAAGACTGCATCAGCCGAAGCGAGACCGTTGAGTTTTCCCAGGATCACCGGATTGTAGCAAAAAATGGCAGTGCAGTCTTTGTAGAACTTTCAGCCTCGCCCATTTCAGGCAGTGGAAGTGAAACCATTGGCGCAGTGGTGATGTTTAAAGATGTCACAAGACGCCGGGCGGAAATGAAGAACATAGAAGACCTCAGTTTCAGGGATGCCCTTACAGGGCTCTACAACAGAAGATTCTTAAATGAGACTATCGCTTCAAAAGAAGAGCTATTGGGACTGCCCCTCACCATCATGGTGGTGGATGTCAATGGACTGAAACTCACCAACGACGCCTTTGGGCATTCCGTGGGAGACGCTCTCCTGCAAGCCGTGGGCAGAATCTGCAAAGAAGTCACAAGGCCTGGAGACATCATCTGCAGAACCGGTGGAGATGAGTTTGTCATCCTTCTTCCAAACAGTGACAGAGCCCAAGCGAAGGCGCTCAAAGACCGTATTGTTTCTGTGGCCTCCAAGACCCATGTGGAATCCATGCATGTGTCTCTGGCCATCGGATACTCTGTTATGAGGCACTCAGAAGAGCATTTTGATGATCTCTTTGCAGAAGCAGACAACAACATGTACAGAAACAAACTAAGATACGGAAAAACCGTTAAGAAGAGAACCATGGAAAAGCTTGTGCAAAAACTCAACACAAAGCACCCTGAAGTCATCAACCACGCAAAAGAAGTCTCCAATTACGCGATAAAACTTGCTCAGGTTATTGGACTGGAAGAAAATGAACTGGAGAATATTAGGCTTGCGGCCAACTATCATGACATCGGAAAAGTCATGGTGCCCAAAGAACTTCTGAAGAAGAAGGAAAAGCTCACAGATAAAGAAGTGAGCCAGGTGAGAAAGCATGCAGAACTTGGATACCAGCTTCTGAAGGAAGTGGATGAATATAAACACATCGCCGAAGTGGTTCTCAGCCATCATGAATGGTGGAACGGTACAGGATACCCTCAGAACCTGAAAGGCTATGACATCCCAAGAGCAGCCCGCATCATTTCTGTTGCGGACGCCTATGAAACCATGACCGGAAAACACAGCTACAGGAAGCCTCTTTCCAAAGAAGACGCAGTGAAAGAGCTGAGAAACTTCTCCGGCATCCAGTTTGACCCGGATCTTGTAGAACTGTTTATACAGAAAGTGCTGAATGAAATATAAATGAAAGCTCTGTCTTTAGAATGTTGCATTTTAGAGATAGAGCTTCTTTATTTTTAGAATCTTGAAACAATTTATGAATCCTTATACAGAAAGAACAAAAGGCAGAGCAGTTGTTGTATGCTGAATATAAAAAAGAATAGAAGGAGGACATAAAAATGAATGAGAAAACACCAAACTTCAGTTTAAGGATCATTGTCACGGCTACTTATTTACTGATGATACTCATGAACGCCCTGGCGAACATTCTGCCCATCAACGGAAAAGGCACAGGGGAAATTTCGGATTCTTATCCCAATCTCTTTGCGCCAGACGGCACCACCTTCGCCATCTGGGGCGTCATCTATCTTCTTTTGGGGTTTTATGTGCTATACCAGCTGGGTGTTTTCAAAGGTGGCGCAAGGGCAGGAAACAGCAGGCTGCTTTCTCGTATTAGCATCATTTTTTCCATCTCCTCAGTGGTGAACAGTCTCTGGATCCTTACCTGGCATTATGAGGAGATTACCTTTTCTCTTCTTCTCATGCTGATTCTTCTTCTTTGTCTCATCTACATCAATCTCCAGACAAAGTCCGCAGTTCTCAGTCTCCGGGAGAAGTTCTTCGTAAGGCTTCCTTTTAGCGTATACTTTGGATGGATCACTGTGGCCACCATCGCTAATGTAACAACGCTTCTGGTGGATGTAAGTTGGAACGGCTTTGGTGTTTCTGAGAACCTCTGGACGGTGCTGATCCTCTTTACAGGCACAGTCATCGGGATCCTTACCCTGTTTTCTCAAAGAGATATGGCCTATGGTGCTGTTCTTATTTGGGCCTATGGGGGAATTCTTTATAAGCACCTGAAACCAGAAGGATTTGACAAAGCCTATCCCATGATCCTCTTTACCGCAGGGGTCTCGATCTTTCTCCTTGTTATGGCAGAAGGATATGTGTTCTTTTCCCAGAAAAGAACGAAGAAATAGAGGGGTAAGGTCTTAGTAAACTTTTTTGAAATCTCATTGAAACTGCGTATTTATCAGAATACTGGCTGGATACTGCGAATAAATTAACAATGAAAACAGGAACCTGGCAAAAAAATAAAGATATAGCAATTCTTTAGGGGAAAGGTCTTTGCATCGGAAATTTCACACTCCTTCCGAAATATCCTTATGAATCAGTCAAGAAAAAAAGGAAATATTTATGATGATAATGTTTAC
Source organism: Proteiniclasticum ruminis DSM 24773 (assembly GCF_000701905.1). Taxonomy (GTDB): domain Bacteria; phylum Bacillota; class Clostridia; order Clostridiales; family Clostridiaceae; genus Proteiniclasticum; species Proteiniclasticum ruminis. The sequence goes on from NZ_KL370832.1 coordinate 350,310, forward strand.
ATAAGCTTGGCTCAAGGCGTTCAAAGATTGAACATCCACTTTTATCCGGTATAATAAACCTATGAAACAGTGAAAAAGGGGTGTTGTTTGTGATCAAAGAAATCAAAATTCAGCTGAGAGAAGATAAAAGGGAAATTCCACAGGACATCAGCAAAGTGAAGTTTGGAAAGACTTTTTCAGATCATATGTTTTTGATGGACTACAACAGTAAAGACGGATGGCACGATGCAAGAATCGTACCACATGGACCCATTCCCATGGATCCAGGCGCCATGGTGTTCCACTATGCCCAGGAGATCTTTGAGGGAATGAAAGCCTACAGAAGACCTGACGGGGGGATTCAGTTCTTCAGACCCTACGAGAACATCAAGAGAATGGCAAGATCCGGAGAAAGAGTCAGCATGCCAGCCATGGATGAGGATATGTTCATGGAAGCGCTGAGAAAGCTTGTAGAAGTGGACAAGGACTGGGTGCCATCTGCTCCAGGATCGTCTCTCTATATCAGACCCTTCATGTTTGCAACGGATGTGGGTCTGGGCGTACATGCTTCAGACAGCTATCTTTTCTGCATTCTTACCTGCCCTGTGGCCAGCTACTATCCAGAAGGCATCAATCCCATCAAGATCATGATCGAAGATGAGGATGTGCGTGCAGTTCGTGGCGGCACAGGATTCGCAAAATGCGGCGGTAACTACGCAGCTTCCATTAGAGCTTCCAAGAGAGCTTCCGAAAAGGGCTTCTCCCAGGTGCTTTGGCTGGACGGGGTAGAAAGAAAGTATATTGAAGAAGTAGGCGCCATGAACATCATGTTCAAAATTGGCGGTAAGATCATCACACCAGCTCTGAATGGCTCCGTTCTTCCAGGCATCACCAGAATGAGCAGCATGGAACTTCTAAGATCCTGGGGATATGAAGTGGAAGAACGCCTCATCAGCGTAGATGAACTCATTGAAGCCGCGAAAAACGGCACTTTGGAAGAAGCTTGGGGTACAGGAACAGCAGCGGTGGTTTCCCCAGTGGGAAGACTCACCTATAAGGGGGAAGATTTCACTGTTCAAAGCGGTGGCATCGGCCAGGTGACCCAGAAGCTCTATGATGGCCTCACAGGCATCCAGAGCGGAAAGCTTGAAGATACCTTCCAGTGGATGGAAAAACTCGAGAAATAAACGTATAAAGCAAAATCCCTCCTGTCATCCTATGACGGGAGGGATTCTTTTGTTCTGAACAGAAGGATAATAAAAAAATAATTGCCTAGGTAAGGGCTGGACTTTTCAGAACTTGAGGCATATTGATCGGTTCAGGCTGGTGTTCATAGAGTGTGATGACTCCCTCATAAAGAAGTTCCAGATTCTCCATGCTGTAGAGATCATCCGGTGCAATAAGCTCCGGTTCCTTGTCAATGTCATAGACCTTGCTGTTGATGAGGATCTCTGATACAAACTGGGAGCAGAAGTAATGATGTTTCCGTTTCAGTGGGATCCCGAACTTTGCGCCCAGAAGCCCCAGCAGGTTATAGTGATATTTTTCCGCTTCATTCTGAAACTTTGACAGCTCATGCTTTAAAGAATCATACTGCAGCGGTGTGACCTTCACTTTGTAGATGAGGCATCGGGCATCGGTAAATTTCTTGTAGACACCGCCTTTGAGGTTCTCTTCCACAAATCCGCCTGAAAAGGGATTGTTGGGATTCTTCCTGCCGAAGGAGTACATTTTTGTAAAGGTCTCATCAAAGCTGATGGAGGCATGGACATATTTCATGTCTGAAAAAGTAGCAATGGCTCTGGAAAGCCATGTGCCTGTTTTCGTGAAAACCAGGTAGATATATTTCTTTTCCATGTAATTTCCTCTCTTGTTTTAGTACTTTACCAGTATAGTATAGATTTCTTATAATTCCATGATGTTTTCATAAAATAGTAGAAAAACGAATAGTATCATTATAGTCTTTATTTCTCTCTTTGTGAATCCAGAAACAAAAATATTAATACACGCTGTATTTTGTATTTTGACTTTTATGGTGAAAGCTTCCTTCTCTATGACAATCTAGGATGAATCTACCGTTGTAGCCTTCTGCCACATAGACAGAAGGCTCAACTTGAAAAACTTCCATGAAATGAAGAATGTTTCAAAAAGATGGCAGACTACTATATGGAGCGCTACATTTCGTGTTATGATAAGAGAAAAGAATATTCATTGGGGGAAGAAATACATGGTGGAAGAAAAACGCTTTGCAGTACTCATAGACGCAGACAACGTCTCTGCAAAGTATATTAAGTATATTTTAGATGAAGTTTCCAATTATGGCGTATCCACATACAAGAGAATCTATGGAGACTGGACTTCGCCAGGATCTGCTTCCTGGAAGGACATCCTTCTGGAAAACAGTGTCACGCCGGTTCAGCAGTACAGCTATACCGTTGGGAAAAACGCCACAGACTCTGCCATGATCATTGATGCCATGGATATTCTTTATTCAGGCAATGTGGAAGGGTTCTGCATCGTTTCCAGTGACAGCGATTTTACAAAGCTCTCTTCGAGACTGAGAGAATCCGGTATGCTGGTGGTGGGTATGGGAGAGCAGAAAACACCCAAACCTTTTATTGCAGCCTGCAATCAGTTCAAGTATCTGGATGTTCTGTTGGCTTCTGAAGAAGGTGCAAGGACACCGAAGAAAGAAGCATCCGCTGGCAGCGACGGAAAAACCAAAGAACAGACACTGCCCATAAAGACCAACGGCAAGAGCGAAAAGCTGGAGGACCAGAAGTCCATGACGGATATGGAAGTAATCAAGTCCACCATTTTGAAAATGATGAATGAGGCAGAGACCCAGAGCATGAACATGGGAGAAATCGGAAACCGGCTGGTGAAAAGATATCCGGATTTTGACGTGAGAAACTATGGAGACAACAAACTGTCCAAGTTCCTGAAAAAACTTGATTTTCTTGAATTCCATACAAAAGGCGACGGCACCTCTGTGTGGGTCACTTTAAAAGGAGAAGGCAAGGAAGTTCAAGAAGAGGCAAAACCACAAGCACCACCTAAGAGAGCCGTATACCGAAGGAAAAAGAAAAAGTAGAAAACAGGCAGGAGATACATCCTGGAAGCATCACAGGAAGAACGTTCTGTGGTGCTTCCTTTTATGAAGGTAAAGATAAACTCCTGAGCATCACGGGAATTGGAGGAAAAGCGCAGGAGCAGGCATAAAGTCTTCACTGCCTTTCATAAAATATTTCCCGTAAAAACCTTGTCAAAATCTATTTCTTTGCTATAATAAAGAAGCAGGTTTAACTGCCCTATGGGAGGATAACTCAGCTGGGAGAGTGTCACCTCGACAAGGTGAAAGTCGCAGGTTCGAGTCCTGTTCTTCCCACCATAGCAAGAAACTGGATTTCTTTTACGAAAGAAGATCCAGTTTCTTTTTTTATGCTGATTTTTGAGTATACTGAGAGTAATAGAAACATGAAAGAAGGGAATATAATGAAGATGAAAGGTGTCATCCATACATTTTTAGGAGAGCTGATCCTCACAGAGGAAGATGGATATATTACTGCAGTGGATTTTGACGGCAAGGAAAAGGCAGAAGAGGAAAAGAACACAGAATACACACCACTGATGCTCGAAGCTAAAAAGCAGCTTCAGGAGTTTTATGAGGGTAAGAGAGATCAGTTCACACTGCCCCTGAATCCCAAAGGGACACCTTTCCAGAAGAAGGTGTGGGAGGCGCTTCTCACCATACCTAAAGGAGAGACCAGGTCTTATCAGGAAATCGCAAAGCTTTGTGGCAATGAGAAAGCCTCAAGAGCTGTGGGCATGGCAAACAACAGAAATCCCATTCCTATCTTCATCCCTTGTCATAGAGTCATCGGAAAAAATGGTGCCCTTGTGGGCTATGGGGGAGGCCTTCCAATCAAGGAAGCCCTTCTTCGTCTAGAAGGATCTATGCTTTAGGCTTCACAATTATGAACACAGAGCACTTCTGATGTTACGAGTTTTTTACCCCTTGGCTAAGAATTGTCCTCATCTCTTTGGTAAAGTCTATACTAAGATCAGAAACCAAAGAAAGAAAGGAGAATGAGCAAATAATGAAACAATATGCAGGAAGTTACAGAACAGAAGAAGAGGCGGCTTTGGCCATCAAAGATCTGGAGCCTCTTTTGACAGAAGACACAGAAGTGACCGTGCTGACGCGGGTCCCTTACGCATTTGAGAGAATCCGAAGCGGCCACGATGCCAGATATTATACTGATGCTCCTGTAGGCATGATCTACCATGGAGACAGCTTTTTGGAAGTCCTCACCACAATGCATCAGGAGCATCTGGATGAAGACACCATGAGGCATCTGACAGAAAAATTCATGGACGGAGAGATTCTTCTCTTTCTTGGGGACAAGAAATCTGAGGAAGACGAAGTGCCGATCACCCCGGGAACGTATGAGATGCCGGAGGAAGAAGGCAGATTCATCAGACCGGATCTGAAAGAGACTGAAGTGCCTGGCCGTGACCTGGAGGAAGAAGACGCCCTGGGTATCACTGAAGAAGAAGCACTTCACAGGCTGGACAGAAACCGTGAACCCTATCATGGCAGTGTGGATGAAAGAAATCCCTTTGATCCGGACGAGCCAAGATTCATACCATAGAAAAAAGGCACTTCATGTTATTGGAGTGCCTTTTCCTATGATGGTCTGAAATTTTAGTTCTCATTTGAAAGTGTCAGTTTTCCGTCCACAGAAGTCAAGAGTAAAGTGGATTCTCTCTTCTCATTGAAGGTTGGTGTAATGGAAGACATTGCAATGACTTCCTTTTCTTTATCGTGAAATACAAGATTCAGCGTTCCAGGTTCTTCTCTAAAGGTGAAAGAAAAATCGTCGCCTTTTTTGATGGGCGATCCGTCAGCGAACATACCGCCTCCAGCCTCATAAGCTTCTCCGCCTCTTGAGTAGGAAATCTCATAGACTTCAGTTTCCGATTGATTTTCGATGATTACCTGGTAAGAATTTGCATCCTTTTCACTTCCTGTAGAACTGCAACCTGATAAGAGCATGAAGGTAAGTGCTGCGAAAAGCAGAAGCGCAGTGAAGCCAGTGTGGTTCTTGGAATTATATGTCATAAATAGACCTCCTAAAATTTGGTTGTTACTGTATTATAACATATTTTTATTGTTAAACAATAAAAATAAAATGAAATAGAATAAATTTTTGAACTTTTATGTTTTAGGATTTTAAATTGCACACATAAATTCTCCATAAACCTCTACATCCACAATTAGAATCGGAAGTGCTGTTTCAATCTAACACATCTGTATTGTCATCTTGCTGCTTCTTCCTCAAAGGAATGACATTATGGCAGCATTTCAATCTTTTCCTTCAGCTATGAAAGAAACCAGAAAACAGCAGATTTCGATGGAAACTCGTGAATCCTGTATTTTTTGTAAATCTTGTGAATTTCTAAACAGTTTTAGGTATTTCTGCGTTAAAATAGAGTCATGTAAATGTTTACGAAATAATGAGCAAGTGGAGGAATGGTTGTGGAGAATACGTTATTGAAAGTGGGGCATCCCATGACAGACGATGCAGCAAAACTGGATCAGGATAAGAAGGGGTTCACGAATTTTCTGACGCAACATCTTGGACGGAAGAAGCTTCTGGTGATAAGAGATGCGGGCAATGAAGAGGGTATTTTGGAAAACCTGGAAGACTATGCTGCAACGAAAGGGTACCATCTTCTATATCTGGATGGAGAGAAGATTACTGCCCAAGAAGTGAGAGCGCTGTCTGAGAGAGGTGCGGAGAAACTTCTTGTCGTCATAAAGAACCTTTCTAAAGCAGGGCATCTTGGTGTCATAGAGGAAGCATCTATGTTTAGAGCCATTTTAGATCTTTCAGACCCAGGTAACGATGAGCTGCTATTTCATCAGGAAAGTGCCTTTCTATTTCTTGCAGATGAAAACTTTCCCAGCACAAAACTTTCCACTGTAAGCCTCACCTGGGCCTATGAGTCTGCGTTTTATGACGGCAGAGCTTTTCGGGAGAAGGTGCTGAGCCATATGGAGAGATATCGGGAAAAGGTTCTTCGGATCAAAGAAGAGGGCACGGTGCGAGGGAAAGCCTATGGACACATCCTTCCAGAAAAGAACTATCATGAGAACTTTCTGCCCCTTGTACGGGAAGATCTCATCACCTCACCTTATCTTTCTGGTATACACTGGCACAGATTTTCCCATCACCTCAATTCCTCTCAGGTTCTTGGTGTGAATTTCTTTTATCCGCTCCTGAAAAAAGGAGAATTAAGCAGCTTTCTTTCTCTTTTCGGCCTTGAGGCCCCCAAGGGATATGATCCGGTGCACCTTTCTTTTTCTAAACTGTCTCCTGTGGAGACCTCTGTGAGAAGAAAATCCTGTTTTGATTTTCATGCAGAGCTTCAAGGGGAGGAAGAGCTCTATATCCTTTCGAACTATACAGACGGATGTTTCGGCAGAGCAGAGAAAGAGAATTTTATGGAGAAATACACTGCGGTCTATGAGTCTCTTCTTTTAGCCAGTGACATGATTGAAGACCGTTTTAAGAACGAAGCCTTCTTCATGGAAGAATACCGCTATATGAGAAGTCTCCTGCATCTGAAGGAAAAGAGCAGACTGCTGGTGCTTCTCCCAAGAGAAAACTTCCAGCTGCGCGAAAAAGCGCTGTATTTTAAAGATCATGTGCTCACTGAAAAAGGAAGAGAACACTTTTATCCCGTGGTCTGGGAAGAGGTCATTGACAGTCTTCTGAATCAGCTCTCCGATCCGGAGCTCTCCAGGTACTATGAGACTGAACTTAAAGACAAGTACTTCAGATATTAAGGTCCATCCTATAAAAGAGGAGACGGTTTATATGAATCAGGACACTTTTGCTAAAATCAGAACATTCATCCGAAGAAATGCCAGGCCCCTGGATTACATCCGATGGAAGATTCATTTTGAAGGGGAGACAACGGAAGAAATACTCACCCTTCTTTCTGCCTACCAGAATAAGGACGGCGGCCTGGGACATGGTCTGGAACCAGATTTTTTGAATCCATCCTCCACCCCCATGGCCACCTGCCATGGCATTCTTCTTCTGAAAGAACTGGGGATAGAGGACAAGAGCCATCCTCTCATCCAGAACATCTTCCGGTATCTGGCCTCGGGTCATGGGAAGCGTCATGGAAGATGGCTGTTTTCGATGAAAGAAAACGAGAACCACCCTCATGCACCCTGGTGGAGCGCTGAAGAAGAAGACGGCACCTTCAGCAGCTATAATCCCACCGCACCTCTTCTCCGGTTCATCCTGGACAAGGGTGAGTATGAGACGGATCTTTATTATCTTGCCCTGAACACAATGGAAGAGCTGAAAAAAGAATTCATGGAAGGAGATAGTTTCTCCATGCATGATCTCATTGCATTGGAAGAACTTCGTCCGTACCTGGATGAAGAGCGGCTCAATGAGCTTATAGAAAAGAACATAGAAAAGAATCCCGCAAACTTTAAAAACTATGTGCTACGGCCCACACACATCATAAAGTCTCCGGATCATCCACTTTATAGAAAGATGAGAGATCTTGTAGATAAGGACCTGGAGTTTTTGGAAGGTAGTCTTCAGGAAGAGGGCTACTGGGACATCAACTGGGCATGGGGAGCCTATGAGGACAGCTTCTACGTTTCCAGAAACTTCTGGAGATCCGATCTTTCCATCCATAATCTTCTGCTTCTGAAAGCCTTTGGGAAAATCCAGCCTTACTAAAATAAATGAAGTTTTCAGATCATCAGATTTTCATATTTTCAGATGCATCTCTACCACAGGAAGGGATGCATCTGTTTTTCTTTTTCTTTCCTCTGGTATAATGGAAGATGAATTGGAGTGAAGAAAGATGGAAACATGGAAAGAAATGGAAGACTGCAGGATCTGTCCTCGAGACTGCGGCGTCAATAGAAATCAAGGGGATCTGGGATTTTGCAGAGTCCCTGCGGAAGTGATTCTTGCTAGGGCAGCTCTTCATCACTGGGAAGAGCCCTGCATCTCCGGGAAAAGAGGCTCAGGAACGGTGTTCTTTTCAGGATGCAACATGGGGTGTGTCTACTGCCAGAACCATGAGATTGCCTTAGGTGTATATGGGAAGAAGGTATCTGTGAAAAGGCTCTCGGAAATCTTTCTGGAGCTTCAGCATAAAGGAGCCCACAACATCAATCTGGTGACCCCCAGCCACTATGTGCCACAGATCCGGGAGGCAATCCTTACATCCAGAAGCCTTGGCATGACGCTTCCTATTGTGTACAACAGCAGCTCTTATGAAAAAGTGGAGACTTTGAAGATGCTGGATGGTCTTGTGGATATCTATCTTCCGGATTTTAAGTACTATGACGAAGACTTGGGACTTCGATATTCCAGGACCAAAGATTACAAAGCTGTTGCCCTGGAGGCAGTGAAGGAGATGGTGCGCCAGACAGGAGAGCCGGTCTTTGATGAGGAAGGGATGCTCCTAAAAGGCACCATCATCCGGCATCTGTCTTTACCTGGAAGCCTAGGGGACTCTAAAGAGATCCTAATGCTTCTGAAAGACACCTTCGGAAACGGTGTCTATTTCAGCATTATGAACCAGTACACCCCCCTGGAGGTGTCCAGAAAATACCCAGAGCTTCAAAGAAAGCTCACAGAGGAAGAGTATCAGGAACTCATTTCCTTTGCGCAGCTTCTGGGCATAAGAAAAGCCTTCATCCAGGAAGGAGAAGCCCAAGATGAAAGCTTTATTCCTCCATTTAATGGAGAAGGACTTTAAATAAAAGGAGTTGATGCATTTGATGAAGCTCACAAAAAAGGAGGAAGAACTTCTCCTGCGCTATATGGAGGGCATACATGAGCATGAAGAAGTGCTCCGGATGAAAACTTTTATTCAGCATGGGGACACCAGCACCTATGACCATTCTTTGGAAGTGACAAAGCTCGCATTTCTTCTTTCCAGAAGGCTGCCTTGGTCCTTTCATGAGAAAAGCATCGTCAAAGGCGCAATGCTTCATGATTTTTATCTCTATGACTGGCATGTGCCAGACCCAAAAAGAAAGAGGCTCCATGGACTCCACCATCATAGGACTGCCCATAAAAACGCCATGAAGTATTTCAGGTTAACTCCTGTAGAAGAAGACATCATTTTAAAGCATATGTGGCCCCTGACGATAAAGCTGCCCCGATACCGGGAAAGCTACCTGGTGACCTTGGCGGATAAAATTGTCAGCATCAAAGACACCTTAGGGTTTACAAAAAGAAAGGAAAGAAAATGACAAATCAGCATGAATTAGAAAACACAGAAGCGCTCTTACCTAAAGAGGACTTTCAAAAAAAGATTCTGGACTGGTTCCATGAGCATAAAAGGACCATGCCCTGGCGGGAAACTCCACTACCTTACTACATCTGGATTTCAGAGATTATGCTCCAGCAGACCCGTGTGGATACGGTGATTCCATATTTTTACAGATTCATTGAGAAATATGATACAGTGAAGGCTTTGGCCAATGCCGAAGATGAAACTCTTCTGAAGCTTTGGGAAGGCCTTGGGTACTATAACCGGGTACGGAACCTTAAAGTCGCTGCAGGAGAAATCATGGAGCGGCATGGGGGAGAAATTCCGGAGAACTATGAAGACCTTTTAAAGCTCAAGGGCATTGGAGAATACACCGCAGGCGCCATTTCCTCAGAAGCCTTCGGAAAGAAAGAAATCGCCGTGGACGGCAATGTGTACCGGGTCATGGCAAGACTTCTGGGAATCCGGGAGGACCTGAAAAAACCCTCTGTCATGAAAAAGATCAAAGAAGAAGTCCGTGGGCTTCTACCAGATACTCTGGTGGGGGACTTTAATCAGGGCCTCATAGAGCTGGGCGCTCTAGTGTGCATTCCCAATGGAAGTCCCAGATGCGGGATCTGTCCCGTGAAAGACTCCTGCACTGCTTATAAGGAGAACCTTCAGGATGAGATTCCGCTGAAGGTCAAGAAGAAAGAGCGCAGGGAAGAAGAGCGTACGGTGCTCATTTTCCGTCATGAAGGAAGATATGGCATACGAAAAAGGGAGGAAGGAGCCCTCCTTGCGGGTCTTTATGAGTTTTTTCATGAAGAAGGACACTATGATGCCCATCTTATAGAGGAGTGGGTGGAAAATCTCGGAGGAAAACCTTCTGCCATTTATCCTCTGAAAGACAAGAAGTTTCTGTTTACTCATATTCTATGGAAACTCAAGGCTTTTGTGGTGGAACTAGAGGCTCCCTTAGAGGAACTTTTGTTTCTCACAAGAGAAGAGATTAGAAGCAGCTACAGCCTGGCCACAGCCTTTCGGGACTATTTCGAAGAACTGGGCGAAAACGAGGTGGAGTGAGAAGAGAGGGGAGACCTCTCTTTCTGACTTTGTGAAAAAAATCTGCAATAATGAGGTACCTTTTGTGAATAGAGTTCCAAGGATTGAAAAAGAATGTTAAAATGTAAAGGTAAACATGACATAATTTTATAAATATAGAGGGGGAGACATATGGAGACAACAAGAAAAGTAATGACCGGTAATGAAGCTGCCGCCAGAGGGTTCTACGAAGCAGGAGGACTTCTTGCATCCAGCTACCCAGGTTCACCCACCGTTGAGCTGTTAGAAGCAGTGAAAGAATACAAAGAAATCTATGCAGAGTTCAGTGTCAATGAAAAAGTGGCGCTGGAGGTAGCCATCGGCAGCTCTTTTTATGGTGCCCGTTCCATGGTATCCATGAAGCATGTAGGTGTCAATGTGGCCATGGATCCACTGATGACCTTCACTCAGACACCCACTCAAGGAGGCTTTGTCCTGGTGACGGGAGATGATCCTGGCATGGCCAGCTCTCAAAATGAGCAGGACAACAGGATCATCGGAAAGTTCGCCAACATGGGCATTCTTTATCCCGGAAGCAGCCAGGAGGTGAAAGACTCTGTGAAGTGGGGACTGACCCTGTCAGAGCAGTTTGAAATGCCCTTCATGGTGGATGTGACTTCCCGGGTCTGCCACGGACGTGGCATTGTGACCTTAGGAGAGCGTGAAGAGCATAAACCAAAAGGATTCACGCCAGACAACAATAAGTTCACCATGCTGCCGCCCATCACCCATGCCAGGCAGTATGCCATGAAGGAAAGGCTGGAGGCTCTGGCGGAGTATGCCTATGATGCCCCCATGAACCTCTACCATGAGGTGGAAGGCTCCAAAGTGCTTCTCGTAGCCACAGGTCTTGTCTATGAGAACTTAAGAGAGCTTCAGGTGCCCTACAGCATCTACAGACCAGGTCTTGTGTATCCCTTAAGTGCGCGCAGACTGAAAGAGCTCCGGGAAAAGTATGACCGGATCATCGTCATTGAAGAGATGATGCCATTTATAGAAAATGAGCTGAAGCTCATGGGCATCCACTGCGAAGGAAAAGAATGGTTCTCCTTCACCGGAGAGCAGAACTCCGAAGAAATCGAAGAAGGACTTCTAAAAGCAGGCCTTCTCACAAAGAAAAGATTCCTGTCTTTTGACAAAGACCCTGTGGTCGTAAGACCGCCCATGTTCTGCTCCGGCTGTCCTCATCGGCCTGTCTTTGACATCCTGAAGAAGATGAAAGTCACGGTCATGGGAGACATCGGATGCTACTCTATGTCTGTTCTTCCGGCCTTTGAAGCCTCCCACAGCATGATCAGCATGGGTGCCACTGTAGGTATTACAAAAGGCATGAATAAAATCATGAGAATGGAAGGCAGCGAGAAGCCCCTTGTGTCCGTCATTGGAGATGGAACCTTCTTCCACTCGGGCATGACCGGCTTTGCCAATCTTCTCCACCAGCTGGATGAGAAGGACAATATGACCTTCATTGTGCTGGAAAACGGCACCACAGCCATGACTGGCGGCCAGCAGAACGGGTCCAGCGGAAAATACGACGTCAATGATGACATGCATATGGACATCAAAGCCATTCTGAATACCATGGGCATTGACAATGTGCAGTATGTGGACCAGTTTGACTACAAGCTCTTCCGGGATACGCTGAAAGAGGAAGTGAAGAAAAAAGGCATTTCTGTCATCATCGCCACCAGACCCTGCGCTCTGAAATTCAAAATCAAGGAGCCCCATTACTATGTGGATCCCAACATCTGCATCGGCTGCAGAAGCTGCGTAAAAACCAACTGTCCGCCCATCCGCATGAAGGAATATAAGGGGATTGAAGGCCTCAAGTCCTTCATTGACCCTGAGATGTGTGTAGGATGCAGCGTATGCTCCCAGGTGTGCCCTGTGGGCGCCATCAAACCATCCAGGAAGGAGGCATAATTTATGGAGAACATCAGTATCATCATTGCAGGCGTGGGAGGACAGGGACTGGTCCTTGCAACGAGAATTCTCTCCGAAGCGGCTTTTTCCCAGGGTCTTGATGTGAAGACCAACGACGTGGTGGGTCTCTCCCAAAGAGGCGGCACCGTCTGGGGCAGTGTCAAGATGGGGGAGAAAATCTATTCTCCCAACATCCTGCCCAAGGAAGCGGATATCATTCTAGGCATGGAGCCTCTGGAAGCGCTTCGCTGGAGCCACATCTTAAAAGATGGCGGAAAGATCATCCTGAACACCAATAGAGTCTACCCAACCCCCGTGCTTCTGGAAAAGGAACCCTACCCGGAGGAAGCCATAGAAGGACTCAAGGAGAAGTTTGAAGTCATTGAGATCGATGCCCAGAAAGAAGCAGAGGCTTCCGGAAACATTAAAGCCGCCAACACCATCCTCCTGGGCTTGGTTTCTAAATATCTGCCCATCGAGGATCAGGTCTTTGAAGAAGTGCTGAAAGCCCACGTTCCGCCAAAAGCTGTGGAGGAGAACCTCACAGCCTTTTATAGGGGGAAACGCTATGGCAGCTGAGAAGAGAGTATTTATTGCCATGGAGCTCAACAGTGTGCATCGGGAGAATCTGAAGGAATCCCAGAGAAGGTTGGCCAAGGATCTTGAAAAGGGGTATATTGTACCCGAAGAGAATTTCCATATGACCCTGGCATTTCTTGGGGAGCAAAGTGCCGAAGCCATGCACCGCATTCTTGATGCCATGCTGGAAGTGGCCCTTCAAACACCAATTTTTCTCACCTATATGGGAAATCTTGGAGAATTCACCTTTCCCAAGGGGGCTACCTACTTCATGGGCATCAGGAGCACAAAAGAGCTTCTTTCGTTAGAGGAATCTCTAAAGGATGCCCTTGGAAGAAGAGGCTTTCCCATTGAGGAGCGTCCCTTCCATCCCCACATCACCCTAGTGAAAAAAGGAAAACTTCTGCCGCAGTCTGAAGGTTTAGAAGCCATGAACGAGAAGATCCATATGCCGAAACTGCCCATCCTTGTCGATAAGCTTATTTTATTTGAGTCCATTCAAGATGGAGAAGGCACCCGGTATGAGTCTCTTCATGTGGAGCCCCTGGTGGCAAAGCGCCAGGAAGTCTAGAAAGACAACGTAAAACATGATAAAATAGTGAAGCTCCCCTTCAAAAAACTGAAGGGGAGCTTTCAAAAAAAAGAAGAACATCATCGATGAGATTGATAGCACCATGGGATCCATGGGGCAGGGAGGATCGTAGTTGAAGAAAAATAGCATCACAATGAGAGTAGTGTCACTGCTGGCTGTACTGGTTCTTTTCACAGGCTGTCAGCTGAAAGAGAAGGAGGTCCATGGAGAATCTTCGAGAAAAGAAGGAGAGGTCTCTATTTTTGTCATTTCTGATCCGCATCTTTTATCCTCCCGGATCAATGACAAGGGAAAGGCCTTTGAAAGGTACAGCGTCGGAGGAGATGGGAAGAATCTGCCGTACATCGAAGAAATCTTCTCTGTTTTCATGAAAGAAGTACAGGAGAAAAAACCGGACTATCTCCTCGTCAGCGGAGACTTGACCAATAATGGAGAACGGGCCAGCCATGAAGATCTTGCAGCATACTTCAAGAGTCTTGAAGAGCAGGGTACAGAGGTGCTGGTGACACCGGGAAACCATGATCTTCAAAACCCTCACGCCAGAGGTTTTCTAGGGGACAAGCAGATGAAAGTGGATACGGTGACATCAGAGGAGTTTACAGCGCTTTATAAGGATTTTGGATTTCAAGATGCCCTGTACCGGGATGAAGCTTCTTTGAGCTACGTGTATGAGGCATCCGAGGATCTTTGGATCCTCATGATGGACACCAACAGATACAGTGAGAATGTAAAGCTTGGCTACCCCCAGGCAGGGGGAATTTTGAGTCTTTCCTCCTTCCAGTTCATGAGACAGGTGCTGAAGGAGGCCAAGGAAAAGGGCATTGAAGTCATTTCCGCCTCTCATCACAACAGCATCATCCATGCGCAGAACGCTGTGGAAGACTATGTCCTGGACAACAGCGAGGAGTATGTGAACATTCTGAAGGCTGGTGGGGTGAAGCTGAACCTCACAGGCCACATCCACATCCAGGACATCCAGAAGGATCCTCACGGCAGCCAGTACTTCGAAATTGCTTCTGGTGCTCTTTCTGTCTATCCCCACAAATATGGGCAGCTTCTTTTTGGTAAAGAAGAGGGCATCCGATACGAATCGGTGAAAGTGCCCTTAGATACCGTCATGACAGGAAGCCGTCTGAGTGAGTTTGAAAGCCTGGATGCCCAGTCCAAAGCTTTCTTTGCAGCAAACAGCTCTTCGAGAATCTACCACAGGCTGATCACAGAGGAAGGGGAAACAGAAGAGGATGCAAAGGTTATGGCAGAAGCCGTGGGAGAGCTCAATGCACTGTATTTTGGTGGAGATGAAGACCAGTTTTCCGAAAAGCTTTTACAGCACCCTGGGGTGCAGCTGCTCCTTCTTCGTGAAAACACCAGAACATCCCAGTATGTCACAAGGATGCTCACAGAGGAAGGTCCCGATGACAACAGACTTTTCATTCCACGGGCGGCTGAAGATTAACAGATTGGAAATGATTTTTCCTGTGGGATGGTTTTCATGTTCAGAGATTCTGGTAAATAACTAAGAGATTCATGAAATTGTCTTTTTTAGGTTGACAGAAAATGACCTGTGTCTTACTATAGACCTAACAATTGAATAGTGACCTCATCTTTTTCAGGTGAGGTAGAGGCGCGGTGTTTATGAGACTGTAGAGGAGCTGAGGAAGCGATGATTCTACGGGGGAGGAAAAACCGCCGAAGTGTGGAATGCCCTCAGCTTTCCATGCTGGGACTGCAGCAAACAGCTGCTGGACTGTCCATAGGCCAATACCCAAGGCCCTATGGTTGAGCTATCTTATCAAGGGAAAGAAAGGGGAAAGTAGGATTGTATGTACAATGCCTGAGTTCGTCTCAGGCATTTTTTATTTTATAAAAATTTATAAAAATCAACAAATAGAAAGAAAAAGGAGAAATTTATCATGAAGAAGATTGTATTAGGATTACTCATCAGCGCTGTGACAGTACTTGCAGGGTGCGGAACCAAAATAGATGCCCAGAATGACGGAGTATTTAAGGTAGGAATGGAAGCAGGATATGCTCCATTTAACTGGACCCAGAGCAGCAACGCCAATGGTGCTGTCGCCATTGATGGTGGACAGGAATTTGCAGCAGGATATGACGTGGAGATTGCAAAGAGAATTGCCGAAGGTCTTGGCCAGGAACTGGTCATTGTGAAGATTGAATGGGATGGGCTCATTCCAGCCGTGAAGTCTGGCACCATCGATGCCATCATCGCTGGTATGTCGCCCACAGACAAGAGAAGAGAATCCATCGATTTCTCCGACAATTACTACATGTCTGATCTGGTGCTGGTGGTGAAGAAGGGCGGCGCATTTGAAAATGCAAAGAACCTTTCTGACTTCAGCGGCGCAAAGGTTACAGCTCAGCTGAACACCTTCCACTATGATGTCATCGATCAGATCCCATCCGTGGAGAAGCAGACAGCCATGGAAAACTTCGCTTCCATCAGAGTGGCTTTGGAGTCCGGTGTTATTGATGCTTATGTGACAGAAAGACCAGAAGCGGTGAGCGCTTCTGCCGCCAATGAGAACTTTACCTTTGTGGAACTGGAAGACGGATTTGAAACTTCTCCAGACGACACCGCCATCGCAGTTGGTATTAAGAAAGGAAATGAAGCGTTTCTAGCAGAAATCAATGAAATTCTCTCTGGCCTCTCTCTCGAAGAGCAGCAGAGTATCATGGATGAAGCGATTCTTTCCCAGCCATCCCAAAACTAGTGATTTAGAACTTCTCGCTCCAAGAGCTCAGTTCCTGGAGCGGATTTTCATGAGGAGGACCCATGTTCATCGAAACCTTATATAATATCTTTATCAGTAACTGGCCCATGTTTTTAAGAGGCGCCCTGGTGACCCTTGAAATTTCCATCATCAGTACCATCCTGGGTACACTGTTTGGACTGTTCATCGGGATCATCAGAACCATTCCTCAGCCTGAAAAAGGAATGAAGCGAGGCTTTCTGAAGTTCATCAACTGGATTCTTTCCGTATATATTGAAGTATTCAGAGGAACTCCAATGATCGTTCAGGCCATGGTCATCTATTTCGGCGTGGCCCAGACCTTTGCCATTGATATGAATAAAATCTTTGCGGCGATACTCATCGTCACCATCAATACGGGTGCCTATATGTCAGAAATTGTTCGAGGTGGCATTCTCTCCATCGACAAGGGACAGTACGAGGCAGCCCAGTCCATCGGTATGAGCCATTTCCAGACCATGATGAGCGTGGTGCTTCCTCAGGTAATCAGAAACATCCTGCCCGCCACCGGCAATGAATTTGTCATCAATATCAAAGACACCTCGGTGCTCAATGTCATCTCGGTCAGCGAGCTGTTCTTTGCCACCAAGTCTGTGGCAGGGGTAAACTTTATGTATATGGAGACCTATCTTGTCACGGCAATGATTTATCTGGTGCTTACCTTCACCATCACCCGTATTTTAAGGCTTGTGGAGAAGAAAATGGATGGACCTGAAAACTACAACCTCACCGGCAATCAGATGCAGGTGCTGAAACCTGAAGATCAGGTAAGACTGCAGGCGAAAGGAGGAAAGTAACATGGAAGCAAAAGAAACGATACTTGAAATCAAAGGACTGAAAAAGTCTTTCGGAGAGCGTGAGATTCTGAAAGACATCAACGTTTCTGTGAAGGAAGGTGAAGTCATCTCCATCATCGGATCCTCAGGATCTGGTAAATCTACTTTCCTCCGGTGCATTAATCTCTTGGAGACGCCTTCCGCAGGGGAGATTCTTTACCGCGGTAAGAACATTCTTGGAGACGATCAGGATATCAACGCCTACCGCACAAAGCTTGGTATGGTGTTCCAGCAGTTCAACCTCTTTGAGAACCATAATGTGCTCTCCAACTGTATGGTGGGGCAGATCAAAGTGCTGAAAAGATCCAAAGAAGAAGCAGAGGCGGTGGCCTTAAAGTATCTGAAGGTGGTGGGCATGGACCAATATGTCCATGCAAAGCCCAAGCAGCTTTCTGGTGGACAGAAGCAAAGAGTGGCCATTGCAAGAGCCCTTTCCATGGAACCGGATGTGCTTCTTTTTGATGAACCTACCTCGGCCCTTGATCCAGAGATGGTGGGAGAGGTGCTGAAGGTCATGAAAGAGCTGGCAGAAGCAGGACTTACCATGATGGTGGTGACCCATGAGATGGCCTTTGCAAGAGACGTGTCTGACCGTGTGATCTTCATGGATGAGGGGGTCATCGCAGAAGAGGGAGATCCTCAGGTGATTTTCAATGATCCTAAGGAAGACAGAACCAGAGCCTTCCTGCAAAGAACTCTCAGTGAAAACTAAAGAAGTATAAAAAGATCAGAGCCCAGTGGTTGATACGTTTCATCCACCAGGCTCTTTTTCGTTTACAGAATATTTACTTCAGTTTGTCCTGGTTTGTAAAGGTTTATGTTACGCTTACTGTATGTGACAGAAAGTGAGGTGCACAACTATGAGAGTTCTGGTGCTGAGTGATAAAATAACTGGTTCCAGTCAGAAGAGAGAAGACGAACTGTTCCACGATCAGTTCATGGACGAATCCGTTCTGTTTGTGGTGGAAGAGCTGAAAAAGCGCCATGAGGTATCCTATCTGGAAGCGGATCTTCATTTGAAGGAGAAGCTGAAAGAAGAAAGACCGGATCTGGTGTTCAACTTAGTGAATGGGACAGCTTTGCCTGGAGGAATCTCTTATGTGCCCAATGCTTTAGATGAACTTGGTATTCCTTATACCGGTTCTTCTGGAGCAGCTCATGGGAAGGCCTATGACAAAGGACTCACCATGAAAGTGCTGGGAAGTATGGGGGTTCTGGTGCCAAGATTCATGGAGATTACAAATCTTGAGGATCTGTCTGCCTTTCATCTGCCCTATCCTGTTCTGATTAAACCCAAAGATGGCGGATACAGCCGGGGCATCTTTAACGAAAATCTTGTGTTTACTCTGGAAGAGTTAAAAGCTCAGGTGGAACTTCTCCTTCGGGAAAAATACACCCCCCTTTTACTCTCAGAGTATATTGAAGGGAGAGAATTTACCCTGGGCGTTCTAGGAAACGGAGAGCATCTAGAGGTTCTGCCTCCCATGGAGGTGTCCTTCAAGAACCTCCCGGAAGACCTTCATCCATTCTACAGTTTTGAGGCTAAAGTAACTTTTGAAGACCATATAGAAAATAAAGTGCCTGCAAAGATTTCTGAGAGTCTACTTGAGAAGCTCCAGGTGTCCGCCCGTCATATCTATAGGACCTTAGGACTGTCAGATTATGCCAGACTTGATTTTCGGGTGAGAGGGGAGAAAGTCTATCTTTTGGAAGCAAACTCCCTGCCAGGACTTCATAAAACCCACAGTGATCTGGTGAAGATGATGGAAGCCACGGGCAGAACCTATGAGGATCTCGTCTGCAGCATCCTGGAATTTGCCATGGAAAAGCACCAAATCGGAGTGGCAAATCGGCTCATCAGCGGCAAATAAAGAAGCAGAAGAAAAATAGAGCAGCTCATTGTAAGAGGCTGCTCTATTTTTTCATTCTACTTTAGAACTCCACTTGAAACACGGCTTTTCCAAGAAGCTTTCCTTCTTCATGGAGTCTGTGCACCAGAGGGGCATCGGTGATGGGCCAGGTGGATGTTCTGATGGGGGTGATTTTGCCTTCTTCCAGAAGCTTCGTGATTTCAGAAAGATGGGTTTCATTTCTTTTGGTCTGAACAGATAGAAGGGTGATTCGGCTTCCCTCCGGAAGATCCGGCACCCCCGTGGTACTGACAAAGATTCCTTCTTCCTTCAGGAGGGGAAATAGAGAAAGCATGTCTTCTTTTTTCAGCGGTGCGAGATTTACAATCACATCCACTTTGGTGGGCATGGATTGCACAATATTCTCCTTTTTATAATCCATGATTTTTAGAAGGCTTTTTCCTTCAAGGAGTGATAAGCTTTCCGTGCCCGCCACTGCATAAATTTTTGCATCCATGGTTTTTGCCAAAGCTATGGCCGCAAGGCCCACCCCCCCTGTGGCTCCATAGATGAGAACAGACTGCCCCTTTTTCAGGAGGGTGCTCTTCATCAGTGCTTCATAAGCAGTAAGGTAGGAAAGGGGGATGGAGGCTGCCTCTTCATAGGTGAGCCTTGTTGGCATTTTGCATGCGTCCTCTTCCTTCAGGGTCACATATTCCCCATAGGATCCGTTTCTTCTGATGTCGAGATATCCATAGACATTCTCTCCGATCAAAAACCGCTCTGCCTGAGGACCTTTCGCAACGACGAGCCCTGAAAAATCAACGCCTGGCACGTGAAAGGGATCTAGCGTGATGATTTTCTGGAATACACCTTTTCGCACCAGTGCATCCGAAGGGTTAAAGGAAGCGCACTTTACTCTCACAAGAATTTCTCCCTCTTGGGGTTTTGGCACGTCCAATTTCATCAGGTGAAGCACATCAGGTGCACCAAAGTCCGTAAAAGCCATGACCTTCATTTCTTCCATTCTTCTCATCCTTTCGTCATTTCTTACCTCTACTATAGAACAGGGAAAGAGCTGATACAGCAGCAGATTGCATTATTTACAAAACCTTCTCAAATTAGAAATAATTGTGCATTCAGCCCTGATATAATAGAAATGATAGCGAGGTGAACTTGAAGTGGCAAAACGCCTATATTTCATTCCCAAGAGTTCCTATCAGGGGCTCATTGTGGAAAAAACAGTTAATTTTCCTGAAGTCAGGGGAGAACGGGCACATTCCATGAAAAAAACTTTAGATACCATGCTGCACGTGATCAGAGCAAAAGAAAGTGGTGGAGAGATTCTGGAAGTTTCCCCCTACGGCAGTGCCGTGGGAAAAGCGTGTACCCCTTGGCATCTGAAAATGAAGGACGAAGATGGAGTGGCGTATCCTGTGGCTGCGCTTTATGAAGCGGCCAAGGTGTTCGAAGAAGGAGGGCCTTACGAAGACTTAAAATCAAAGCGGCCTGATGAGATCCTGGCAGATCCTAGACTGCAACATTCCGGAAGTCTCATGGGGTTTCATTTTGAGCATGAAGCCTTCACCACAAACCCCAGGCATAAGTTCTTTGATTATCTCTACATCCGTGCATTGAAAGACCGGGAGGATCTCCACGAGGAACTGCTAAAAGCTGAGATACTCACCGATGTGACCTATCAGATGAGCAGTATGTATCTTAGTCCTGCACGGTCTGTTTCTTATTTTATCAGCCTATATAAAGAAGGACTTCTAGATAAAGTACTTTCCTCTTCGGAAGAGTTTGATCATCTGTATACCCTGACTTTTCCCTAGTGCACCGAAAGCTGTGGCCTGTGCCATGGCTTTTATCTGTTTAATAAACAATGAAATGGAGGCCGATCATGGAAAAAGCGAAAACGATCCCCATAAAACAATACATCTATAGCGAGAAAAACTATCAGGAGAGAGAAATTACCCTATCTGAGCTGGAGAGTCAAGAGAGTATCCTCCATAGCACATCCAATGAGAAATTCTGGCTCAATCTGGACGAGGAAGATCCTGCGCTATTAAAAAGTATCTGCGAACTGTTCAAAATCCATCCGCTGGTGCAAGATGATATCCTCCTAAAAGGGCAACGGCCGAAAGTGGAAGAATATCCTCATCATCTGTTCATTGTGGCAAAAATGGTCTACTTTAAAGATAATGAACTGATGATGGAGCAGATCAGTTTCATTCTTGGTAAAAATTATCTTCTGAGCTTTGGAGAAATAGAAGGAGATGTCTTTGATCGCGTCCGGCAGAAACTCAGTAAAGAGGGCACCGAAGTAAGAACAAGAGGCATCGACTTTCTTCTTTATCAGCTTTTAGATGCTCTTGTGGAAGGGTATTACAGGACATTAGAGATCATGGGAGAGAAAATCGATGTTTTGGAAGACAATATCATGCTACAGGCTGACAAAGAGGAGATGAGAGACATCCGGTCCCTGAAAAAAGATCTGCTCTACCTCCATAAATATGCATGGCCACTGAGGGAAATCTCTTCTTATCTCTCCAAGGATGATCCTCTCTTCATAAATAAAGAAACCTCCATGTATTTCTATGACATTCACAGCCAGCTCATGGAAGTCATAGACACCATCGAAACCTACCGGGAACTTCTGGCCGGGCTCATGGATCTCAGCCTTTCCAGTGTCAGCTACCGGCTGAATGAAGTGATGAAAGTTCTGACCATCATTTCCACCATCTTTATTCCTCTTTCCTTCATCGCTGGAGTGTATGGAATGAATTTCAAGTATATGCCGGAACTGCAATCCCCTTATGGTTATCCGCTGGCCTGGGCCAGCATGGGAGCGGTGGCTCTAGGCATGCTCTATTATTTCAAAAAAAAGAAATGGTTCTAACTTGACACAGTAGAAAAACTCCTTTATGATATGAGTATAGACACCCCCCTGGGGGTGGGGTAAGGAGGATACTATGGAACAAAGATATGATGTCACGGGCATGACCTGCTCCGCTTGTTCTGCTGCAGTGGAAAAAGCTGTAAAGAAGGTGCCAGGAGTCTCCCGTGTGAATGTGAGTCTCATGACCAATACCATGAGTGTGCTGCTGGATGATGGGGTCCAGGAGACAGAAGTCATCGAGGCAGTGAAAAAAGCTGGTTACAGCGCAGCTGTACATACCAAAAGAGGGGAAAAGACCGCTGTATCCGCAGCAAATCCCATCGAAGACGAACTGAAGGAAATGAAAATGAGGGTCATCGTGTCCTTTATCTTCCTCATTCCACTTTTATATGTGGCCATGGGAGAGATGATCGGCATGCCGATGCCTTCCTGGCTCACCGGAGTAGAGAATGCCATTACCTTCGCGTTTCTTCAGATGCTCTTATCGCTTCCGATCATCTATGTGAACAGAAAATACTACATCGTCGGATTTAAAGCACTGAAGCTGAAAGCACCCAACATGGACTCTCTCATCGCCATTGGCTCTTCAGCCGCATTCCTTTATGGCATTTATGCCATCTTTAGAACCGGATATGGACTGGGGCATGGAGAAACCCATATTGTCCATCAGTTCCTGCACGAACTCTATTTTGAAAGTGGAGCCACCATCCTTGCACTGATCACTTTAGGGAAGTTCCTGGAAGCAAGATCCAAAGGAAAAACCTCAGAAGCCATCAGTAAGCTCATGGATCTGGCCCCAAAGACAGCGCTTCTTTTCCGGGACGGAATAGAAGTGGAAGTGCCCATTGATGAAGTGTCCATTGGAGATGTTGTCATCGTAAAACCCGGAAACAGCATCCCTGTGGATGGAGTCATTCTGGAAGGCGCTTCTTCTGTGGACCAGAGCGCACTGACTGGTGAAAGCATTCCCGTGGAGAAGAACGTGGGAGACAAGGTCATTGCCGCCACCATCAATAAGACCGGATATTTCAGGTTCAGAGCTGAAAAAGTAGGGGATGACACCACCTTGGCACAGATCATTCAGCTGGTGGAAGATGCCAATGCCACCAAGGCTCCCATTGCAAAGATGGCTGATAAAATCAGTGGTATCTTTGTGCCTGCAGTCATCGGTATTTCCATTGTTACCTTCCTGGTCTGGTATTTCCTGGGATATGGATTTGAATTTTCCTTATCTCTTGCCATCACCGTCCTTGTGATCTCCTGTCCATGTGCCCTGGGTCTTGCGACCCCTGTAGCCATCATGGTGGGAACAGGTAAAGGGGCTCAGAACGGAATTCTTGTGAAATCCGCAGAAGCTCTGGAGACCATGCACTCCATCAACACGGTGGTGCTGGATAAGACTGGTACCATCACGGAAGGAAAACCTGTGGTCACCGATATCATCACCAAAGGAGACATCGGGGATGAAGAACTTCTTCTCATCGCCGCCTCCATCGAAAAGCCATCTGAGCATCCTTTGGCAGAAGCCATCGTAGAGAAAGCAAAAGAAAAATCCATGACATTGAAGCAAGTGGACAAGTTTAACTCCGTTTCCGGCATGGGGATCGCCGCCTTTGTGGATGGAAAACCTTACATCGCTGGAAACCTGGCATTAATGAAGGAAGAAGACATCTTCGTGGGAGACTTCCAGGAAGATGCAGACAGACTGGCAAGTGAAGGAAAAACGCCTCTGTTTTTTGGAAATCCAGAAAAGGTACTTGGGATCATCGCTGTGGCAGACGTGGTAAAGAAAAACAGCAAGCAGGCCATCGATCTCTTCAAAAAAATGGGGATTGATGTGGTGATGCTTACTGGAGACAATAAGAGAACGGCGGAAGCCATCAGGAATCAGCTGGGCATTGATAAAGTCATCGCAGAAGTACTGCCTCAGGATAAGGAGCGAGAAGTGCGTCTTATTCAGGAAAGCGGTCATAAAGTCGCCATGATCGGGGACGGCATCAATGATGCCCCAGCCCTGTCAAGAGCGGATGTGGGTGTTGCCATCGGAGCAGGAACAGACATCGCCATTGAGTCAGCAGATATTGTCCTCATCAAGAACGATCTTCTGGATGCTGTGACAGCAGTGCAGCTCAGCAGATCCACCATCAAGAACATCAAAGAAAATCTGTTCTGGGCATTCTTCTATAATGTTCTGGGCATTCCACTGGCTGCAGGTGTATTTTATCTATCCCTGGGCTGGAAGCTGACCCCGATGTTCGCCGCAGCCGCCATGAGCTTAAGCTCCGTATTTGTCGTGAGCAACGCGCTCAGGCTGAAATTCTTTAAACCGGTTCATGCGGATACTGTAAAGTAACACCTTTACGGCAAGATTCGTTCAGAATATATAAATAAACAAGAAATAACAAGAAAAACTAAAATAAATCATAAAGGAGAACTACATATGAAAAAAGTACTGGAAATCGAAGGAATGCACTGCATGGGATGCGTCAGACGCGCAACAGAGGCTCTAGAAGGACTGGAAGGGATCAACTCTGCCAGAGTGGACCTCAATGAAAAGAGCGCAGTTGTAGATATGGAGAAAGAAGTTTCAGAGGATCTTATGAGAGCTGCTCTCAAGGACGTAGCACTGGAACTTGTGGCAGTGAAAGAAAAAAAGAGTATCTTTGGATAGGAGGAGAGTGTAGATGCAGTCAGATAAAGAGCGGATGACACGGCTTCTCAAAACAGCCAAGGGTCAGCTGGAGGGTCTTCTGAAAATGGTGGAGGAAGACCGGTATTGCATCGATATTTCAAACCAGCTCATGGCGACCCAGGCCATCTTGAAGAAAGTCAACGCGGAGATTCTCCACGACCACATCCATCACTGTGTCCATGGGGCCTTTGGCACCGAAGAGCAGGAAGAGAAGATCAGTGAGATCATGCTGATCATGGATAAGCTCACAAAATAAAACAGAACGTGAAAAAGACTGGACCTTCAGGCAAGTAATGCCTGGAAGGGACCAGTCTTTTTATGTCTTATTATATACAGCTTAAATGACCCAGTTGCCGTTTCTGAAAAGAGCAACAGCTTCTCCATTTTTTCTGTAAGCGGTGATGTCCAGTTCAGGACCTCCCACCATGAAATCCACATGGATCAGGCTGAAGTTCGCACCTTTTTTGTCCAGTTCCTCCTGGCTCATGTTGGTGCCGTTCTTGATGGCATATCCATAGGCTCTGCCCAGGGCGAAATGAACGGAGGCATTCTCATCAAAGAGGGTGTTGTTGAAGAGGATTTTTGTATTGGAGATGGGAGAGTCATCCTGCACCAGAGCGATTTCTCCAAGCCTCACAGCACCTTCATCATTCTTCATGAGATTATCCAGGGTTTCATATCCTTTCTCTGCATAAAAGTCCACCACCTTGCCGTCTTTGAAGGTGAATCCGAACCCATCCACAAGATTTCCGTTGACACTCAGTGGCTTTGTAGCCTTCAGGGTTCCGTTGACCTTGTACGCATGGGGCGTGGTGAATACTTCTTCTGTAGGGATATTCGCCATGTAAGGCACCCCTTCATTGGAATCGTTGCTTCCACCAATCCAGTTGTGGTCCTCAGCCAGGTAAACCTCAAGATCCGTTCCTGGACCTACAAGATGAACCTTCTCAAAATCTGCCTCGTTGAGGAAATTCTCGTATTTCTTGAGATTGTTGTTGTGGATTTCCCAGGACTTTACTGGGTCCTCATGATCCAAGCGTGTTGCCTTGATGATATAGTCCCAAAGCTTTTCTACGGCCACATCCTCCGTGTCCTCCGGGAATACGGTTTTTGCCCAGCCAGAAGAAGGGACGGCCACGATGACCCACTTGGTGATGCCTGTCATTCTGTATTTCATTACAGGTGCCACAGCTTGGCTTGCAATCTTTTGACTGGTCTTCACCTTTTCAGGGTCTGCATCTTTCAAAAGCTCTGGATTGGGAGAAATCACAAAGACGTGATGATAGTTGTCTTCATAGATGTCTCTTGTGTTTGTAACCTTCCAGGAGGGGTATTCCTCAAAGACGTGGTCCTTTCCGTACTGATAGCGCATCAATGCAAACTCATCATCGTTCAGCACCAGCTCCACATGCTTTGCTCCGGAGAGATAGGCTTCCTTGGCCATGAGTCTTGACAGTGGAAGACCGTCGGTGGATGTGGTGATGATGAGGCCTTCTTTTTCTTTCAGGTTGATACCCACCTCTACAGCGAGTTTGGCATATTTTTCTAAATAAGGGGTCAGATCTTTCATAGTATCCTCCTTGAATCATGAATCTATTGTTTCCAATGGTTAGATTTTAACATATTGGAACGTTCTTTCAAAGAATCAAATGAGAAGTTCAAAAATAACATGAGATAATTGAAAATTTGCTGAGTACACCACCACATTGTAAATGTTTACAGTGGAATACTGTGAAAATTCGCAAAGATGACTTATACTAAACCTAAGGGTACGTTATGATAATAACAAAAAGTATCATTTGAAAGGGAATGAACATGAGAAAAACGAGAGAAGAAGCACTTCATTTACAGGAATTGCGCCAGAAAGCCCATACTGAGCTTGCCTGGCTTCAGCCGTGGGATGAATGGCGCTTGCGTGGCAAAACATATTGCAGTTTGAATCTCATACCGATACAATGTGTTTATGAGCTAAACATATAGAAGAACTCAAATAACTGTATCGCTAATCAATTATCATTTTGTATTCTGCCCTAGATACCGCAGGAAACGTATCGAGCGAAACCATAAGGCGGTATGTCGAAGAACAAAAAACGAGGGGGTGAAACTGTGCAAATAACTGTAAAAGCCAAGATGCTTCCAACATCAGAGCA
>NZ_JNKC01000004.1 GCF_000701905.1 Proteiniclasticum ruminis DSM 24773
TGTATCGGTATGAGATTCAAACTGCAATATGTTTTGCCACGCAAGCGCCATTCATCCCACGGCTGAAGCCAGGCAAGCTCGGTATGGGCTTTCTGGCGCAATTCCTGTAAGTGATGGTCTGACTGGGTTCCTTCGCCCAGAACCCTTTGGAGTACTTCACGTTCTGATAATTCACCCCAGGATGGTCAATGGAAGCCACAACACCAAACTTTATACTTTCTTCCAAAGCTTCCCCACCATTCACAAATCCTCGGTCTTCATCGGTGAATACATGTCCTTTGATCCCATCACGGATGTCATCAGAAAACGCCGCAATGCCCTCCATTCTCCAAGTGTTCCTCTTTAAAGCCTTTTCCTTGTCAGGTAGAGGGGAGTCTCCCCCAGTCCATCCTTCTCCATAAATGAGAATCGTCGGATCCACTTCGTTCAGGGCTTCTCTAACAGCTTTCATGGTTTCTATGTCATGAAGCGCCATAAGATCAAACCGGAACCCATCCACTTTGTATTCCGTTGCCCAGTACACCACGGAGTCCACAATATACTTTCTCATCATGGACCGTTCGGATGCCGTCTCATTTCCGGTTCCGCTGCCGTTGGAAAAGCTTCCGTCCTCATTCATGCGGTAGTAGTATCCAGGAACAATCTTTGAGAAGTCTGAATCCCCTGACGCTCCAGTGTGGTTGTATACCACGTCCATCACCACACGGATGTCCTTTTCATGGAGCGCTGCCACCATTTCTTTGAACTCCCTGATTCTCACTTCTCCCTCATAAGGGTTGGTGGAGTAGGATCCTTCTGGCACATTGAAATGCTGGGGGTCATATCCCCAGTTGAAGTTATTCTCCGCAAGCTTTGTCTCATCAATACTTCTGAAGTCAAAGGACGGCAGAAGATGAAGATGCGTAATACCCAGCTCCACCAGATGATCCAGCCCAGTTGATACGCCACCTGGTCCTTTGGTTCCGGTTTCCGTAAGGCCCAAGAACTTCCCTTTATGCTCGATACCCGAATCCTCAGAGATTGACAGATCGCGTACATGAAGCATGTAGATGACTGCATCTGTGTACACCTTATACTCAGGCTTCTGAATCTCCTGAAACCCTTCCGGATCGGTTCGGGCAAGATCGATGACCATTCACCCCCACAGATTTCGCATAAGGATCCACAGCTTCCTGTGCGAGGCCAAGATTTTCAACTGAGTAGGTGTAGTACACGCCATGCATGTCTCCGGAAATCACTGTTTCGAAAACCCCCTGAGCTTTCTTCTCCATTTCCACCTGGTCAAACGCTTCCACCGTATCTCCCTTCTGGAAAAGATTGAGGAGTACTTTTGAAGCTTTAGGCGCCCAGAGCCTGAAGGTAGTTCCTTCTTTCTCATAAAGAGCACCCAGTTCTCCATCATAGTGATAGGTCTTCTCGAAAGCGCTGGTAGAAAACACGCCGCTCATAAGAATCTCTTTTTCTCCATAGCCCTCTTTTGCCACCAGATAGGATTTTCCTAGTTCCAGCGGCTCTTTCAAAAGAATCTCAAAAGAGCTCGTCGTCTCCGGTCTTCCCCCTTCACTGAAGTAGATGGCTTCAATCTCCATCCCTTCTTCTCCGGACAG
Organism: Proteiniclasticum ruminis DSM 24773; assembly: GCF_000701905.1. Taxonomy (GTDB): domain Bacteria; phylum Bacillota; class Clostridia; order Clostridiales; family Clostridiaceae; genus Proteiniclasticum; species Proteiniclasticum ruminis. The sequence goes on from NZ_JNKC01000004.1 coordinate 1,608, forward strand.
GATTCTAAGGCCTTCTTTCCTGTCATGCAGAAGCGTCATGGGCACAGACAGGTTCACTTTGATTTTATTCACTGTCGCAAGTTCTGCTTTCAGGATCTTTGGCGATAGATCCACTTCTTCCAGCGCATAATATAGAGTCGCATCTTTCTCGAGGAGATATAGATCAAGGACTCCATCCTTGGTTTTAGAAAGCTGGATGAAACGATCCACGTCCACATCCTTCGCTTCCCATTCTCCTTTCCGCACGATGAGACCAAGTTCCTCAGCATCTCCAGGAACCACTGGAATTTCTGCCACAGCCCCATATTCATCTGATGCTGTAAATTCATAAGCTGCACCTTCTCCGCCTTGTGGCCAGATCCAAAGGTTCCATCCATCATAGTTCTCGTCAAATCTTCGGTAATGAACCTTCAGTGTCAGTTCTCCAGGAAGTTTAGGCGTATCTGTCTCTACCCCAGGCTCTTCTGTATAGATCGTTTCCTCTCCTTCTACCAGCCAGATTTCTGCTTCATTACCAGAAACCTCGATGAACCAGTCTTTGTCCACGTCCTTCTCTTCCCAGTTTCCCTTTCGTAGAATGAATCCGAAGGATCCAGAATCGCTGCTTTTCGTCACTTCCAGGATCTTTCCGAACTCATCCTCTTCGGTGAAGTCCAGCTGCTCTCCTGTCCCCCTTGGGCCCACAGCCATAGATTCCAGCCCTCATAATCCTGGTTCTTTCTCTGATAGTGGACTGTAAGCTTCACTTCATTGTCCGCTCTTGTTCCATCACATCTCCCAGCGAAAGCATCGGGGACAGCAGCAGTAATATCAGAAGAAGCACGCTGGTCCTTCTGAGCATCTTATTTTTTCTCATTCTTTTCCCTTCCTTTTCTTATGATTCTTTCTTCGACAGTTTACAGAAAGTATATCATGCAAACGTATGCATAACTGCATCAAAAAAAAGGCTCCGCTGTGAAGCAAAGCCTTTTACGTTCTTTATAAAATTAGTCTCCGAAAGCGATTCCGATGGCTTTGGCCATTTCAACCAGTTCACCGTTTGGATTCACATTCTTGGACTTTCTGCCAATAACATTTTCCAGGGAATCATAGGACATGGTGTCTCCCTTCAGGGTTACCATATTACCAAACTTTCCTTCCACTGCAAGCTTTACAGCAGCTACACCATACCGTGTGGAGAGAATTCTGTCGGAAGAGGATGGACTTCCACCTCTTTGCAGGTGTCCCAGAATGGTAGCTCTTGCTTCATTGCCACAGATTCTTTCCAGATCATGGGCAACCTTCAGTCCAATACCACCCAGTCTGATTGGGTCTGGTGAGTCTGCAATGACTTCACGAACCACCACTTCGCCATCAATAGGCTTTGCACCTTCTCCTACAACAATGACGGAGAAGTTCTTTCCCTGTCTCTTTCTTTCTTCAATCTTCTCAGCAATCTTATGGATATCATAAGGAATTTCAGGCAGAAGAATCGCATCTGCACCACCTGCAATACCAGCATGGAGAGCAATCCATCCAGCGTATCTTCCCATGACTTCCAGAACCATGATTCTGTGATGGGACATGGCTGTGGTATGGAGTCTGTCCAGTGCTTCTGTAGCTACACCAACCGCCGTATTAAAACCGAAGGTTGTGTCTGTGGATGCCAGATCATTGTCGATGGTCTTTGGAATTGCAATGACTTTCACACCTTTTCTTGCAAAATCTCTTGCAGAGGTCAGTGTACCGTCTCCACCTATGATAAACATCACATCGATGTCCAGTTTCTTCAGGTTTTCAACCCCTACATCTGACACATCTTTATATACCATCTCGCCATTCTCTTCCACAAGATAATGGAACAGATTGTCTTTGTTGGAGCTATAGAGCATAGTTCCACCCTTGTGAAGAAGACCTGAAATAGACTCTCCATCGAGTTTTACCCAGTCATTCTCATAAAGTCCCTTATACCCGTTACGGATTCCGATGACTTCCCAACCATACTGGCTGATGGCTGTTTTTGTTACCGCTCTGATGACCGGATTCAGTCCTGGGCAGTCCCCACCGCCCGTCATAATGCCAATTCTTTTAATGTTCGTTTTCATAAGATTTACCCTCCTGCTTGCCAAACGGCAAAATAGTACCCGATTCTTTTGTTGCTGTGTCCTTTACAATTCTACCCCAAAGTTGCCATTGTTACAATTATCACGACAGATTTTTAGAAATTGTTCACGAGTTCCACAAAGCGGTCTCCACGGACTTCAAAGTTCTTGAACTCATCAAAACTTGCACAAGCCGGCGACAGAAGTGAAAAGTCCCCAGGTTCGCTGATTTCTTTAAGTTTCAGCACTGCGTCATCAAAGTTCTCCGCAAAAAAAAGCGGAATCTCCACACCATTTTTCTTCTTGGTATCCACAAAGGCCTGATGGATCTTCTCTTTTGTAGCGCCAACCAAAACTGCGCCCTTCACATATAAATGCGCATTCTCTGCTAAAACCGCAAAGTCCAGATGCTTATCATACCCTCCCAGAATGATGTTGACTTTTTTTTCAAAGGAAGAGATCGTTGCAAGGGTCCTTACCGGACTGGAAGCAATGGAGTCATTGTAGTATCTGACACCGTGGTGTTCTCTAACAAACTGGCACCTATGTTTTACCCCTTCAAAAGCCAAAGCGACCTTTTTCATGACCGGAACTGGCACCCATTTTTCCACCGCCAGAAATGCGGCCAGAAAATTCTCCGCATTGTGCACGCCCTTCACCTTCATCTCAGGCAGGCTTACTACAGGCTCTTTGTGCAGATACAAGATGCCGTCTTTGTAATACGCATCTGTATTTTCATTTTTGCTGGAGAAGGTTCTCATCTCCCCAGCTGCCAGTGATTTAAAACTGTGGGTCACCTCGTTGTCCTCATTGAGAATGAGAAGATCCCCTTTGTTCTGGAATCTGAAGATATTTTTCTTCGCTTCCGCGTACTCTTCCATATCCTTATGAACATCCAGATGATTTGGCGTAAGGTTTGTGACGACGGCGGTTTCTGGAGAGACCGTCATGGTCATGAGCTGGAAGCTTGACAGCTCCAGCACCACAAAATCCTTTTCTGTGATCTCCTCTACTTTTGTGAAGAGAGGGGTTCCGATATTTCCGCCCACATAAACCGAATGTCCTACGGCTTTTAATAGTTCTCCCACTACAGTAGTTGTGGTGGTCTTTCCATCACTTCCTGTGATTCCTATGGTTCTTCCTTTGGTGTATTTCAGAAATTCTTCCATTTCTGAGGTCACCACTGCCCCTTCTTTTTCCGCTTCCAGAAGAGCGGGATGGTCTGGCCTCATCCCGGGCGTTTTAAAAATCACATGAAGACCTGCGAGATGGCTGAGATAATCCTCTCCCAGATGGAGCACCACCTGGTCTTTCATTTCTCTCACAAGAGGCGGCAGATTCTCCAATGGACTTCTATCAAACCCATAGACCTTGGCCCCCAGCTTCAGAAGAAATTCCATGAGAGGGATATTACTGACACCAAGACCTACAACCCCTACTTTTTTGTCTCTGATAAAGTTTTTGAATGCACTAAAATCCTTTTTCATATCTACTTCCTTGTTTTTTTATTCGCTTCCTGTTTCTCTGACAAATCACGGTCTTTCTGATGTTTATAAAGAATCCTCTGTACATAGGCAGCTAAAGAGAACCCGATGACCAAAGGAAAAATAATGAGCCTTCCAAAATACACACTGACAAACAGTATGAGCAGTGCAGCTGCACCTCTCAGCACTCCTTGGAACAGCTTTATTCTCATTTTCTTCAGGTGCTCCTTCAACGTGCCTTTTTCCTCCGCTATGAGCGGTACCAGTCCAAGAAGGAACATCAGCACAAAAATCAGCAGGATATCCACAGCTCTTCTCATACCATTCTGGTCTATGATGCTGAAAAAGAGACTGTTGTTGAGCATGAATGCAGTGAAAAAAGAACCGAGTGTTCCAAGCACTATGGTTTTTTTGAACTGCTTTCTGTACCCTTCGAAAAACCGTTTATAAATGTTGCTTTTGTCTTCTCCAGCTCCTCCCAACGCTATGTAGAGCGCAGTGTAGGCAGGGTAAAGCGGAATCATCACCAGCGCCATGAGAAGATAGTAGACGGCCAGATTATCCGGTTCTGCAAACAAAAGAAAAATCAATATATGGATGTTCACAAGGATAAAAAGTGCGTTGCCCATGATGCCATCATAGACCTGATCCACGGATTTTTTCACCTGTGAAAGGGCAAGCTCCTGATCCCGTTCTTTTTTACTGTCTTTCATACGTCCTCCCATACTTCCTGTATTCATCTATTATTCTACAGTCTTTTGCTTAAACTGCAAATTATTTCAGTCAGAAAAAAGAGAAGAGGGCAGACTATGCCTTCTTCTCCTTTAAGTGGTTAAAATATAAGTTTCTTGTCAATATAGTCAATGAGATCAAAGACGGACAGACGGATCTGCTCCATGGTGTCTCTGTCTCTTAGGGTTACTGTCTGATCTTCCAGGGTATCAAAGTCGATGGTGATGCAGTAAGGTGTTCCGATCTCGTCTTGTCTTCTGTATCTCTTTCCAATACTTCCCGCATCATCATACTCGCACTGGAAATGCTTGGACAGCTGTGCATAGACTTCCATAGCCTTCTCAGAAAGCTTCTTTGAAAGGGGCAGAATTGCAGCTTTCACCGGTGCGATGGCAGGATGGAACTTCAGAACGGTTCTTACATCTCCGCCTTCCAGCTCTTCTTCTTCATAAGCGTCGGACAAGAAGGAAAGGAACAGTCTGTCTACACCTACAGAGGGCTCCACACAGTAGGGCACATACTTTTCGTTGGTCACAGGATCCATATACATCATATCGGTCTTTGCATGGGTGGCATGCTGCATGAGATCATAATCCGTTCTGTCCGCAATACCCCATAGCTCGCCCCATCCAAAGGGGAATCTGTACTCGATGTCTGCGGTGCCTACGCTGTAGAAGGAAAGCTCCTCTGGTGCATGGTCTCTCATTCTGAGGTTCTCTTCGGTGAGTCCCAGATCCGTCAAAAACTCCATGCAGTACTTCTTCCAGAAGGCAAACCACTCCAGATCGGTACCAGGCTTACAGAAAAACTCCAGCTCCATCTGCTCGAACTCTCTGGTTCTGAAAATGAAGTTGCCAGGGGTAATTTCATTTCTGAAGGACTTACCAATCTGACCAATCCCAAATGGCACTTTCTTACGGGTCGTTCTTGCGATGTTCTTGAAATTCACAAAAATACCTTGGGCTGTTTCAGGACGAAGATAAATTTCAGTCTTGGACTCATCGGTGATACCAAGATAGGTTTTGAACATCAGATTGAACTTTCTGATGTCTGTGAAGTTTTTCTTCCCGCACTTTGGACATACAATGCCATGCTCGTCTATGTAGGCTTTCAGCTCCGCTTCTGTCTTTCCGTCCGCAGAGGCATACTCTACGCCCTGCTCTGTCATATGGTCTTCCACCAGTTTGTCTGCTCTAAAACGAGCCTTGCACTCTTTACAGTCCATGAGCGGATCGGAGAAGCTGTCCACATGACCAGAAGCTTTCCATACTTCTGGGTTCATAAGAATCGCTGAATCCAGTCCCACATTATAAGGGCTTTCCTGGATGAATCTCTTCCACCAGGCCTTCTTTATGTTGTTTTTCAGTTCTACCCCCAAAGGACCATAATCCCAAGAGTTTGAAAGTCCTCCGTACAGTTCCGAGCCAGGGTAGACAAATCCTCTTCCCTTGCTGAGTGCTACAATTTTATCCATTGTTTTTTCCATGGTGATTCCTCCTTGAAATTAAATTTTGAAACCAAAAAGAGCTTATACCGTGAAGGGACGGATAATTCCGCGGTTCCACCCTTCTTGGCATAAGCCCTGCTTTTACAAACACATTCTGCTCCAAAGCGCCCTTCTTCCTTCTGCCTTAAATCCTTGCACCATCCGGATTTTCTCTAAAAGTTCAGAAAGGAATACTCCTCTTTATCATCACAGATATTTAGATAAAAAAAATGGCTCCGCGAAGAGGACTCGAACCTCCAACCTATCGGTTAACAGCCGAGTGCTCCACCATTGAGCTATCGCGGAACGTCATTACAAAGACTATTATACCAAGCCCAAAAAATAATGCAAGGCTTTATTTCAAAAATTTTTACAGGAGTTTTTCCGTTATTTTACAGAATGACTCTCCATCCAACCTTGTTCTTTCTCCTGAGCGGAAGGTAGTTCTGCAGCTAAAATTCTTTTCCTACGCACAAGCAAAAATAAAAAAAGCTTGACTCTTCTCTCAGAATTCCTATAATAAATATAAACAAGTGTTGATGAGACGAGTACACGATTGAAAAAGTTCAGAGAGCCGGGGAAAGGTGTGAGCCCGGTCTTCAGGAGATCAGTGGAAAAACAGCTCGGAGCTGCCGGAAGAATCTTAGTAGACCCGGCCGGGCCTTCCCGTTACAGAAGTCGGATATCGGCGTTTACCATGCCCGTATCTTAAAAGTGAGCTGAAGCAATTTGGCTAAACTGGGTGGTACCGCGGAAGACCTTTCCTTTCGTCCCAATTGTAGGGATGGAAAGGAATTTTTTATTTTACGGGAGGAAACCACCATGTACCAAAGCACACTGACCATCAAAGAAACCCAGAAAGCCATCAAGCTCATCAAAGTCTTTTTTGAGCGGGAGCTCTCAGAGCGTCTTCATCTGACTCGCGTCTCCGCCCCACTGTTTATCGAAAAGGGCAACGGTCTAAACGACGACCTGAACGGCATTGAGCGCCCAGTCTCCTTCGATATTCTCCATACCGGAAAAGAAGTGGAGATTGTGCAGTCCCTGGCCAAATGGAAAAGAAAAGCCCTCATGGACTATGAGTTCACTTTAGGAGAAGGCCTCTATACCAACATGAACGCAATCCGGCGCGATGAGACGCTAGACGCCATTCACAGCATCTATGTGGACCAGTGGGACTGGGAAAAGATCATCGGAGAAGGAGAGAGAACTCTAGATACCCTGAAAGATACAGTTTCTATCATCTACTCCATCTTTAAGGATGCAGAGATTTTGCTCTACAAGACCTATCCTCATCTGAAGCCACAGCTTCCGGAGTCTCTTTCTTTCATCACTTCAGAGGAGCTTCTGCTGAAATATCCAGACCTGACTTCCAAGGAACGGGAGCGGGCTTTTGCAAAAGAAACAGGCGCATTTTTTCTTATTGGTATTGGAGACCTTCTCTCCAGTGGAGAGCGCCATGATGGAAGAGCACCGGACTACGATGACTGGTCTCTAAATGGAGATCTCATTTTCTACAACGAAGTGCATGATGATGCTCTAGAGCTTTCATCCATGGGGATCCGTGTGGACAAGAATGCACTTCTTTATCAGCTGGAAGCAGCAAAAAAAGAAGACCGCAAAGGACTCATCTATCACAGTCTTCTTCTGGAAGGCAAGCTGCCCCAGACCATCGGCGGTGGCATCGGGCAGTCCCGAATTTGTCAGTTTCTCTTAAGAAAATATCATATCGGTGAAGTGCAGAGCAGCATCTGGCCAGAAGATATGAGACTGGACCTCATGAAAAAGAACATCCATCTGCTTTAAGTTTTAGTACAAGCAAAAAACCGGAAGCCTTCCTTTCTAAGGAAATAGCTTCCGGTTTATTTTTCATTCTTAGTCCTGTGGCTTCATGGTTGGGAAGAGAATGATGTCTCTGATGGAATGCGCATCCGTCAGGAACATAACGATTCTGTCCACACCAATACCAAGTCCGCCTGTTGGAGGCATACCTGTCTCCAGTGCGCTCATGAACTCTTCGTCGATCATGTAAGCTTCGTCATCGCCCAGTTCTCTTTCCTTAGCCTGCTGGCTGAAACGCTCTCTCTGAACAATCGGATCATTCAGCTCTGAGTATGCATTACAGATCTCACGTCCAAAGATGAACCCTTCAAATCTTTCTGTGTATTCTTCATTTCCTCTCTTCTTCTTTGTCAGAGGAGAGATCTCCACCGGATAGTCACAGATGAAGGTTGGCTGAATGAGCTTCTCTTCACAGAAACGCTCGAACATAGCGTTCAGAACATCTCCCTTGGTGGTATGCTTGATGTCATATTTGAAGTCATCCTGCATATGGAACTTCTTTGCTGCCTCATGGGCCTCTTCTAAAGTAATGGTGTTGAAGTCAATACCGGTTTCTTCCTTAACAATATCTGCCATGGTGACTCTTCTCCATGGTGGTGTCAGATCGATTTCAGTCCCTTCATAGTTGATCATCATGGAACCGTTGACCTTCATCGCAACAGAAGATACCAGATCCTCTGTGAGGTCCATCATATCATTATAATCACTGTAAGCTTCATAAAGCTCAATCATGGTGAACTCTGGATTGTGCTTGTAGTCAATTCCTTCATTTCTGAAGTTCTTGCCCATATCATACACCTTCTCAAATCCACCAACGATGAGTCTCTTCAGATAAAGCTCTGTGGCAATTCTTAAGTACATGTCGATGTCCAGCGCATTGTGGTGGGTGACGAAAGGTCTTGCAGCAGCACCACCGGCGATGGGAGACAGAATTGGTGTCTCCACCTCAAGATATCCTCGGTCATCCAGGTAATTTCTGATGGCAGAAATGATTCTCGTTCTCTTGATCATCTTTTCCTTCACATCTGGATTCACGATGAGATCCACTTCTCTTTGACGGTATCTGATGTCTGTGTCCACCAGGCCATGCCACTTGTCTGGCAGCGGCTTCAGTGCCTTGGCAATGAGCTCAAAGCTCTTGACTTCCAGAGACACTTCTCCGGTTTTTGTGATAAAGACATTTCCTTCTACACTGATCCAGTCTCCCAGATCAAGAGTCTTGAAGAACTTCAGCTTTTCTTCTCCCACGTTGTCCAGCTTCACATAAAGCTGCAGCTTTCCTTCACGGTCGTGGATATCGGAGAAACCTGCTTTTCCCTGTACTCTCTTTCTCATGAGTCTTCCAGCGGTCTTGATATGAACGCCTTCCAGAGTTTCATGGTTTTCCTTGATTTCCTTGGAACTATGGGTTACTTCCACCTTATACACATCAAAAGGATCTTTGCCATCCTCCTGAAGCGCCTTCAGCTTTTCGCGTCTTTGCAGCTCCTGCTCTGACAGCTTCTCTTCCTGGTCTATGATCTGGTTCTCTTCGTTTGTCAAAATTCTACACCTGCTCTCTTCCAATTTCTAAAATCTTAAACTTGCTCATGCCATTTGGCACCTGGGCTACCACTTCATCATCCACTTTATGTCCAAGCAGGGCGTTGCCCACTGGAGACTCGTTGGAAATTTTGAAGTTCATTGGATCTGCTTCTGTGGATCCAACGATGGAATAAGTCACTTCCTCTTCAAAGTCATAGTCATAGACAGTAACTCTTGAACCTATGCCCACCACATCAGAGGAGATATCATTCTCATCGATGACAGATGCATTACGGAGTGTATTTTCAAGCTGAACAATCTTTCCTTCCACGAAAGCCTGTTCATTCTTCGCTTCATCGTATTCGGAGTTTTCGCTGAGATCTCCATAACCTAGGGCTACCTTGATCTTTTCAGTGATTTCTTTACGTTTCACTGTCTTTAGATATTCCAGCTCGCTTTCAAGCTTTTTGACCCCTTCATAGGTCATGATAAATTTCTTTGCTTCGCTCATTTTAAATCCCCTTCTGTTATATTTGATTTTCTATTATAGTGACATTCCCCTTCCCTGTCAATGATTTTAGCCATTTTGGAGAAGCTCGTCTTTGTATGTTGCAAGGAGTTCCAGCACCTTTTCAGGGTCGGTCTCCTGGTTGATAGCATTTTTCACTTCCGTATTTCTTGGAAGTCCTTTGATATACCATCCGATATGTTTTCTCATCTCACGAACTGCTTTATGCTCCCCTTCATAGGATAAAGTATTTTTATAATGGAGCATCAGAATATCCATTCTCTCTTCAAATCCTGGACGTTCATAGGATTTACCTTCGAGTGCCGCATTGATTTCTTCGAAAATCCATGGATTTCCTAAAGCTCCTCTGGCTACCATGATGCCGTCACATCCTGTCTCCAGAACTTCTAAGGCATCTTCTCCTGTGAAGATATCGCCATTCCCTATGACAGGAATAGAAAGTGATTCCTTGATTTTTCGAATGATTTCACGATCAGACTCGCCGGAGTAATACTGCTCCCTGAATCTTCCGTGGACTGTGACAAGATCCGCGCCAGCGTCTTCCATCATTTTGGCAAAGTCCAGTGCTGTTTCGTCATCCATCTTAAACCCTCTTCTGAACTTGCAGGTGACGGGTTTTGAAGTGGCTTTCTTCACCTCACGGAGTATGCCTGCGGCTTTTTCTGGATCCAGCATAAGTGCAGAACCCTCCCCGTTTTTCACAAGCTTTGGCGCAGGGCATCCCATATTGATGTCAAGAAGAACGATGTCCTCATTTTCATCAAGAACTCTAGCTGTTTCCGCCATAATATCCTTTTCGCTGCCAAAAAGCTGCACCGCTATAGGTTTTTCCTTGGGTGAGATTCTCAGAAGCTCCTTGGTGTTGTGGCTTCCATAATGGAGCGCTTTCGCACTGACCATCTCTGAGTATACCATAGAACAACCCATGGATATGGCAATTTCTCGGAAAGAAATATCTGTAATGCCTGCCATCGGCGCAAGAAAGACTTTACTCTCAAGGATCTTATTTCTTATTTTTATCATAGATCAGTTTCAGCCCTTCCAGGGTAAGATTAGGTTCCAGGGCATCGATACAGTCCGTGCTCTGTTTCATGAGTCTGGAGAATCCTCCAGTGGCCACTACAAATGGCTCCTCTTCTCCATCCTCCATCATCTCAATCTTCATCAGCTTCACGAGTCTCTCCACAAGGCCGATATAGCCATGGACAAGGCCCGACTGCATGGAGACCACAGTATTCTTCCCGATGACCTTCTCAGGCTTCAGGAGCTCAATACGGGGCAGTTTCGCTGCTTTTTCAAAAAGAGCATCTGCAGAAATTTTAATGCCCGGAGAAATGATTCCTCCTGCATAGGTTCCATCTTTCTTCACAGAACAGAAGGTGGTTGCAGTACCAAAATCAATGATGATCAGACTCTTTTTGTATTTTGCGGAAGCGGCCACAGCGTTTACGATTCTGTCTGCTCCTACTTCCTTCGGATTGTCTGTTTTTACATTGATGCCTGTTTTCACGCCGGCGCCCACTACAATTGGTGTCACTTTGAATACCTTGCGCACCATATTCTCTAGTGAGTACATGACATTCGGTACAACAGAGGAGATGATGACTCCTTCTATGGCACTGGGCTCCAGATTGTTCAGTCTGAAAAGACTGATGACATCAATGGAGATTTCATCTGATGTTTTCATGCTGTTGGTGGATAGTCTAAAATCAGAAATAATCTTTTTACCGTCATGGACACCCATGACGATGTTGGTATTTCCTACGTCAATTAACAGGATCATAAGACAACTCCCCATGTAATTTTAAAAGCAGCTGAAAAGCTGCTTTCCCTAAACTTCATTATAGCAATAATATTTTTAACACTATAATTATAGTAAAAAACCCCTTTTTGTCAAGCCAATTTTCATCTTTCGTCTTGATTCACAAGGAGACAACCATACGCAAAGCTCTACATTCCAGAGATTGAATCACAGTAAATCATAAGATTCTTTTACTATGTTTTGATACATACTCTTCTGTTGCAGGTACTAGATGCACAATCGTTCCATTGGCGATTACACCAACTCTGTTTCCCGAAAACTCTGTGTAGTCAAAATCTACACCAATTACTGCATTGCCTCCATGAATCACCGCTTGCGCTTTCAGCTGCAGAAATGCAGCTTTTTTGGCATCCTGAAGCTTTCTTTCGAATCCAGTTGACCTCAGTCCAAAAAAGTCAGCAAAATCGCCACTGAATTCTGAGAAAAAACCCGTTCCCAAGACTACTTCAGATGTGACAATATCGACATACTCTTCCACTAAAAAGCCGTCAATATGATTTGTTGTTGTGAGAATAACTTGTTCAGCTTTCTCCATGATGATTTCTGTCGCACAGTGGCTACAGTACTCCTCATTTAATACAATCCTATAATCATCTGTCAAATCACTGATTTCTTTTTTGCAAGAACTACATATAATACTCAAACTATTCATCTCCGATGCGTTTATTACTATTATGTACTATAGTATCATATTTTCACTTAGATCCTACTAAGAGCCTTTCATAGCTTCGATCCACAAGAATCGCACCTAAAGGTGCTGTGAGCACAATGGAGACCACAGCCACCGTCAGGATGATTTCACCCGATGGGAGCCCCATGGCAAGAGGCAGCCCTCCAATGGCTGCTTGAACTGTAGCCTTGGGAAGATACGCCATGGCCGAGAAGACCCTTTCCTTCCTTGTGAGCGGTGTTTTCAAAAGACTGAGGAATACCCCTAGAACTCTAAAAAGAAGCGCCAGAAGGACCAGAAAGACCGCTGGCAGACCTGCAGTGAGCACAAGGCTCAAGTTTACAGAGGCGCCCACAAGGACAAAGAGCAGGAGCTCCGCTGCTACCCAAAGCTTGGAGAACTTCCCAGAAAGTCTCTTTGCCACCTCATACTTCTTTTCCTGAAGCAAAATCCCCATGGCCATGACGGCTAATAGTCCGGAGAATCCTATCTTTCCCTGGAGCCTGTCTTCCAAAGAGACCAGAAGAAAGGCCACGGAAAGAATCACGAGAACCTTTCCGGTGTCTCTTATATGGAACCGCACAAAAAGCCATGAAAGAACTGTTCCTACGGCGCCTCCTGTAACCACGCCTAAAAGAATGGCCACAGGAATACTAAGAAATTCACCTGCGTGCATTTCTCCTGTGAGGGCAAATCCCGTAAAAGCCGTAAATAGAACAATGACAAACACATCATCCACAGAGGCTCCCGCCATGATCATCTGAGGGATCTTCTGATCTCTTCCGTATCCGTTCTCCATCAGCTTCAGCATCCTCGGCACAATCACCGCCGGAGATACCGCAGCCACCACGGTACCTAAGATGAGCGCATCAAGGACACCCAGCCCCAAAAACTTTGGTGCCAGAAGCGTCACACCTAAAATTTCAAATACTGCAGGGACAAAGCAGAGAAGCATTGCGGGCCTTCCTACCTTTCTGAGATCCTTCAGATCCAGATTGAGTCCTGCCCTGGTGAGAATGATGATGAGTGCGATCTTTCTCAGTTCAGAAGAAATTCCAAGGATGCTCCCATCAATATAATTCAGCATGTAGGGGCCAAGAAGCACCCCAGTCAGCAGCATGCCAAGAAGCTTCGGAAGACCAAGCTTATCAAAAATTTTACCGAGAAACATCCCCAGAAGAAAGATCAGCGCCAAAGAAAATAACATAATACACTCTCCATTCTTAAGTAAGGGCAAAAAAAAAGCCAATGCCCCTACGATTTTCGTCGTAGAAGTCATCAGCATTCAAGCGGTTTTGGCAATTTTCATACCACGGAAGCACTTCATTTCCAGAAAACTATCTTAGTACATGACCTGCGCTTCAGTCAAGACCCACTTCTGTGTTTTTTAATGATTTCTATCATCTGCTGATAGTCCCGCTCCATGTCAGAAACAAGCTTCATCTGATTCCTTGCTCGGTGCAGATTATGTTCCGGATAGGATGTTTTATAGTACACATCCCCTTCCAGATAATCCTTCAGAAATCTCATACCGCATTCAAAGGTCATAATTTTGGCTGCAAAAGGAAGGTATTCAATCTCAAGGTCCATCAAAAACTCTCCGTGGCTGAAGTAGCCATTCACATAGGCTTCAAAAAGCCCCAGATCAAAATGCACTTTGCTGAGGTCTTTCTCATCTTCCACGGCAGTGGTCGCACCGGACCGGATGGCATCTCCAAAATCATAAAGTGAAACCCCTGGCATTACGGTATCAAGATCCACAAGGCACACCGCTTCTCTGGTCTCATCATCAATCATGACATTGTTGTATTTCGTGTCATTATGAGTCACACGCACCGGGAGACTTCCTTCCCGAAGAAGTCCGTTGATGATCTTCGTGTCCTTCTCTCTCTCCAGAAAAAACTCAATCTCCTCCGCACACGCTGCTGCGCGGTTTACCGGATTCTCCCGCACGGTATGCTGGAAGTCCAAAAATCGCTTTTCTGTGTTGTGAAAATCTTTGATGGTCTCATGGAGTGTCTGTCCATCAAACTCCCCAAGAAGCTTCTGAAACTTTCCTAACGCCTGACCGGACTTAAAGAAGTCCTCTGGTCCTCCCACAATTTCGTAGGATCTGGCCCCTTCAATGAAGCGGTAACATCTGTAGAACTCTCTCTCGTAGAGCACATGGTGGGCCCCTTCTTTTGTATGCAGTACTTGGAGCACTTCTTTATCCACATCTCCACCGGCTTTTTCCACACATTCTTTCAGATACTCTGTGACTTTCACGATATTATCCATGAGCGCCACAGGGTCCTTGAATATCGAACGGTTGATCCTCTGAAGAATAAAGCGCTTTTCCTCTCCATTTTCCATGCGGACACTGACACGGTAGGTGTCATTGATGTGTCCTTTTCCGTATCTTGTGATTTCTGTAATTTCTCCCCCCTCTAAAAAGGGCAGGAATATCTTCTCTAGACTATCTCTCATATTTCCTCCCACAGTTTTTCGGGATACTGTCCCTTTCTGATTTTTTCAAGAAGTCCTTCGGCCACATAGGCTTTGTCCTCCTGATATGTCATCCCAAGCCAGGTCTCCTTACTTTCCCTCACAAGAACCTCCAGCTCTTTCCCATCTACCAGAGCCTGAACAGCTTCTGGAAGCAGAAACTCTTTTTTCATTTCCTGTCCCGAGGTTCTCAGAAATGCTGCGAACTCTTTCTCCAGCTGGCTGAAAATGGTCGGATGAAACCCCCATACATTCATGGAAACCGGCTGACTGGGAAGCACTTTCAGATCTGCCCATTCCTGTGAGCGGATTTCTTCTCCTTCATAGGAAAGATCTTTAATCTCCCGCACGTGAAGAAGCATACCGTCTTCTCTTGCAGTGACGAGCCCCCGGGATACGCTGCCGAACCTGCTCATGGTTTTCTTCAGCTCATAGGCGATGAGCGCTCCCTGCTTTTCATCCAGTGTATCCAGTATAATGGACATCTTCTCGAAGGTTTCTGCTCCATAAAAATCATCTGCATTAATGACCATAAAGGGTCCGCTGATTTCATGGCGTGCCGCATATACTGCCTGTCCAGTCCCCCAGGGCTTTTCCCGATCTGAAGACAGAACATCTTTATCGGTCCCCTCAGGCACATCTTCTTTCTCCTGATAGGCATAGGCAATCTTTCCATAAGGTTTCATTTTGTCCGCAAAAGCTGCTTCAAAGAGATGCTGATTCTCCTTGCGGATCATCAGCACAACTTTTGTGAATCCATATCTGAAAGCATCATACATAGAGTACTCCAGAATGCACTCTCCTGCTGGACCTACAGGAGTCAGCTGCTTCAGGCCACCAAATCTGGAGCCCATACCCGCAGCCATAACCAGCAGGTTTTTTTCTCTCTTTTGTCCGATCATCCTTCTCCTCCTTAGCGTTGTGCCACGTTATAAAGATAAAGATCGCCAAGAAGAAGGCCGAGGCCAAGAATCATAATTCCCAGACCTCCCAGACCTTGCGTTCTATGACCTGCAAAGAGGAGTACCAGTCCTGCCAGGAAAACACCTGTCATAAGAATCGCCTTACTCTTCATTTTTCTCCATCTCCATCCATCTGATTTCCTGAGGCGCTAACACCGTTACGGTCTTTCTGCCCTGTTCATCATAGACTGCAGTTTCTTGTTCCGAATCTGTATTGTTCACCAGAGCATATCTTCCAATCTCCGGATATCCATGCACTTCCACATAAATATTCTCAGCAAAAAGCTTATGAAGCTCTTCTTCCTTATGGGCCGCATAAAACATGGACCTGTGAAGGAGCCTTGCATTCTCAAAATTGAAGGGAAGTCCTGCAATATAGATGCCTCTTCCTTTTCCGAAGTCGTGGGCGGAAAGTTCCACCTGACCGTCATGATAACTTAAAATCTCAGTGTCTTTTCCTAACGCATAGATGTTCTTCATACCTTCACCAAAGTCCAGCGTGGATTCTATCCCCTCTGTGATGAAATGCTTCTCCTTGGCTGTGTGGAAATATTTGTCTGTGCTGAGACTGAAGCCCAGCTCTTTGTCCACCCCAAGAATTTCTGCCAGCTGGAAGTATCTGCCGCCATGATGCACTGCAGAGGGTTCTCCCACCCCGATGAATCCACCGCCTTCGTAGACCCATCTCCTGATGATGGTAACGAGCTTCTCGTCGAGCCACTCCTCTCCACCAGAAAATGCTGTCCCTGCATCCCCGGCATTGAGAAGCACATCCACATCCTGTGGCACCCCATTTGTTTTCACATCTTCAAAGGACAGGAAGGCCACTTCCACACTGTCTCCACTTAAGGCTTCCAGAATGCCCAAATAGGAGTAAATCTGCTTATACCACAGTGCATGAGCCACCATATGGGTCTGCCAGGACCTGAGGCTACCCCAGGAATTGAGGACCGCTACTTTGAGGCCTGTATATGGTTTTCTTCCTTTAATATTGTCATAGATTTCTCTAAACTCATCTGTGACCTTTTCGATATAATCCACAAATTTAGGGAACTGATAAGCAAGAGAAAGGTATCCGCCATAGCCGATACGGTCCACAGGCTTTCTCATGATGGCACGTCTGGCCATTCTCCAGTTTTCTTTTGCTTCGATGGTGGGATCATTGCCTTCTCTAAACGTATCCGGGAAGAAATACGGAAGGAATCTGCCCTCTGTATACTGAACCCCGGGAATTTCTGAAATCATTCGAAGTGTTGCTCCACCACCTACGGACCCGACCACTGCATCCAACCCGATCTTAGGGAAATACTTGCCGTAGGGCTCTGTGCCGATCCAGTTGTCCCCCAGGAACATCATGGCTTCTTTTCCGTGCCTGTGCACCTCATCCACGAGTTTTTTCGCCTGCTCTGCCACATAAGCACTCTGGAAGTCAATAAAGTCCAGATACTCCTTCGTGGGCACTCGGAAGGCTGTATTATAGTATCCCTTGTCCACAATATGCTCTGGGCGCAGTCTGTAGCCTTTCTCTTTGGCGAAGGCTTCTAAGGCATCTACAGAAACGCTGGCGCTGTATCCAAACCAGTCCACAAACTTCTCTTTTCCAAGATCATTAAACACCAGAGTGAAATGATAGAAGAAGGTGGTGAATCTTACGACGTCAGTCCTTGGATTCTCTTTCAGCCACTGGCTCATATAGCTATGGATATACTCATTGGAGTGTTTTTTTCTCACATCAAAGGGAATATCATGCTCTTTGTCTCCCCAATTGTTGGTGATATGGTTGTACATCTGAGTAGGATCCCAGATGGCTTTCACGAGAAAAGACACTGTGTACTCATGGTAAGGCGCGATGTCTTTTATAACCACTTCATCACGTTCAGGCAAAATCTCCCAGTTTTCCACAGGCACCACGGTGTCCAGTGTCCGGTCCATGACCTCCCAGTAGATCTTTGGGTCATGATCATAATCCGGCGTCACCTGCTGGCGGAAATATCCCTCCATGAAAGGGATGCTGACAGTGCTCTCCACTGCCATGGTATGACGGCTCATGAGATAAAGAGACTGGGTCTCCTCCATATGATTTCTGGAAAAATCATTATGTCCTCTACTGACAAAATAAGTGGTGTAGATTTTGGCATCCAGGTTTTTCAGATCTTCTGAAAGCTTTGTTCCGTCACTGTCTCTGATGGCATCTGCACCCCAGCGCTCCATCATTTCCTTGGTTTCTTCTAAAAACCCCGTTTCACTTGGCAAGGTCACTCGACCTTTTGTATTACTCATATTATCCTTTCACTCCTCCAACAGTCATTCCTTCAGTTAGTTTCTTTTGTACAAGCACATAGAGAATCAAGGTCGGCAGCATCACCAGCACAAGACCGGCGTACATGGGACCATAGTTTGCCGCACCTCTTTGGGACTGCATCAGATTGATGAGCCCCACCGGCAGCGTTTTGGTGCTGCTTGGCATCAGCGTCAAGGCTATGATGTATTCATTCCAGAATGCCAGGAAGTTGAAGAGAATCACTGTGATGATGCTGGGTTTCGCCATGGGAATCATGATGGAAACCATGGTTTTAAAATGGCTGGCTCCATCCACACTGGCCGCCTCCTCAAACTCTTTAGGTATAGTTCTGAAATAATTGGACAGAAGATATACGGTAAAAGGGATGGCTGTGGCGGCATACACCAGAGCCAGCACAAACCGGTTGTCCAGAAAAAATCCTCTGTCGAAACGTCCCCGAAGCGCGATGTCCCAGTCCAGGAGCATCAGAAAAATCGGCACGACGATGTAGTTCACGTTGATGAAAATTCCAGCCTGAAAAATACCCGAAAGAATTTTCCGTCCTTTAAACTCAAATCTTGCGAGAGCATAGGCACAGGGTATAGAGACCAGAAGAAGAATTCCGATGGCCAGTGCCGTCACCACAATGGAGTTTGTGAAGTACTCTCCCATATTGGCAATCTCCACTGCTTCTTTGAAGTTCTCCCAGCGGATGGCCTTGGGCAAGCTCCAGGGATTTCCGTAAAACTCCTGATTGTCTTTGACGGAAGCCATGAAAACCCAGAGAACCGGAACGATGATGCTGACAGCAAGGGCAATCAGCGCACTATAGATGAAGAGCTTATACAGATTGATTTTTTTCTTTTTCATCCGATCCTCCTCGTTAATACTGGTACTGTTCGCGTTTTGTCAGCTTGTTCACAAGCAGTGACAAGAGGAACGAAAACAGGAATATCACCACACCAATGGACATACCGTATCCGTAACTGGAATTGGTATATGCCTGGTTGTACATATAGTTCAAAATTACATTGGAAGCACCATCAGGTCCTCCAGAAGTCATCACCTTCACAAAGAGAAAACTCAGATTGATGGAGCTGATGACATAAAATGTCAGGGTTGTCCTTACCGTATCCCATACAAGGGGCAAAGTGATACTGAAAAACTGCTTCACTTTACCAGCACCCTCAATATCTGCCGCTTCATAAAGATGGACTGGGATGCTGCTCATACTGGCCATATACATGACCATGTAATATCCCACCGCCTGCCAGATCATGGCCACAATGATGGCATAGAGCACAATTTTCTGATTGCCCAGCCACTGGATATTCTGAAATCCCTCTCCCCGGATGCTTCTAAAAAGACCATTGAGAAGTCCCATGCTGGGATCGTAGATGGCCGAGAAGATGGAGGAAATCACCACCACGGACAGGATATTCGGTATATAGAATACGATTCTGAAAAAGTTCTGTCCTTTGATCTTTTCGCGCACAAGAATAGAAGCGAAAATCATGGCCACAGAAAGCGTCACCATGGTGACAAGCACAATGATCATAAGGGTGTTCTGCAGTGACCGTATAAAATTGGTGTCTTTTGTGAGAAGAAGAAAATTATTAAGTCCTACGAAGGTCTTGTTTCTCGAGAGACCTCCCCATTTGTATAAAGACATGATGAAGACATTCAGCGTAGGATACGCCATAAATACAAGGACAAGGATCAAGGCCGGCGCAATGCAGGCAGCGATGAATCTTTTCTTTGCTCTGTCTTTCATTCATATCACCCCTTTCAAAAATGAACGGTGGAAGAGTTTTCTTCCACCGTAATCATCCGTAAAATCAACTCATTAGTTGTTCATTGCTGCACTGATTTTGGTCACTGCATCCACAACTTCCTGATGCCATGTATCCACTGTCTTGTCTCCTGTGGCTACAGAATTGATGGTGCCAAAGAGAATTCCGGTGCTGCTCACAAGGTCTACACCTTCCACTGCTGGCGCAGACTGGAAACCGCCCATGGCCGCCTTTGCTCCATCGTCATATACAGAATAATATAGCTTGTTTGGATCCTCATCCGTCATGAAGGAGGAAGCTGTAGTCACAGGCATAACTGCACCGGACTTCTCATAGATGATCTTTGCTGCTTCGTCTGAGTACATATAAGCAATGAACTCTTTTGCAAGATCCGCTTCCTTGGCTCCTTCAGGAATGTACATCTGTTCAAAGAATGTGTAGGAGTAGCGGTCTCCGCCCTTTTCCACTGCTGGCAGTGCGGTGAATCCCCACTCAAAGCCTTCTGCTCTTGGTGCTTTTTCCATTTCTCCAGGTAGCCAGGTACCGTTTGGAATAAACAGTGCTTTGTTATCAAGAATCAGCTGCTGGTTCTTGGTAAACCCTTCATTGTTTGCCTGAGCCACTGTGTCAGGATGATTGTAGGAAACAAGTTCACCAACGATGGCGAACACTTCTTTCATCGTATCGCTGCTCCAGGTTTCCACATCAAAGGTCATGGCCTTGTTGAAGAATTCAGCGCCACCCACCTCGTTGACCAGTGCATAGAAGAAGGCATCAAAGTATCCTGTGGTAGGATAGGTAAATAGGGAGCTTCCGTTGGCTTTTGCAGTTTCATTCAGCGCAAAAAGCTCTTCAAAGGTTTCTGGAAGGGCATAAGTCTTTCCTTCTCCCACCAGACCACTGTTATAGAATAGTCCTGTTGGTCCATAGAAAAGTGGTGCCAGGTAGGTCTTTCCATCCCCATAGGGATTGGTGATTAAAGTATCTGTAAAGCCTGGGATGATTTTATCGCCAACAGTGACCTCTTCTCCAGGAACCTTCATGGAGAGTACATCTGTGATATCCATGACAGCATTTTCTTTGATAAGAGTTTCTGTCATCATGCCTTCACGGCCTACAGAGATGTACATAAGATCTGGCACATTCATCGCCTGGATCTGAGGTCTCAGAACATCTTCAATGTTCTTCTCCAGTGTCAGTTCCACAGTAACGCCAGGATTGTTTGCCTCAAACTTCTCGGCAACGGCCATCCAATGCTCTTTTCCGTATCCTCCGTCAAGACCCGCAATCTTCAGGGTTCTTTCTTCGGTTTCGCCAGGGGTTTCTGATGGGGTTTCTGTACCTCCTGGAGTAACAGGATCATCTTCAGTTTTCTGACCGCAGGCTGAAAGGCCAACGACCAGGGTAATGGACATAAGAAGTGCTAAAATTTTCTTCATGGGACCCTCCTAGTTAATCATTGCTCTACGCAACTTGTTATCTTTAGTATAAATTTCGGTAAACGTTTTTAGTATCATTATCTTGTGATGAATTATCATTATATTGCTATATCAGAAAATTGGTTTTATAATAAGGTAAAAGGATTACATGTCCAGAGGAAAGGAGCTGCCAGTTTGTCCAATATCGTCTATAAGATCATCAACCACAACAACGAACGGATTTCCGCCAGCCTCATCTATGTCTCAAAGGCACGTTATGAGAAAGACTGGCACTCCACCATGCACAGTCACCCTTTCACAGAGCTCTTCTATGTGGTGAAGGGATCCGGCAACTTTCTCATAGAGGATAAAACCTTCCACGTCGTAGAAGATGACCTGGTCATTGTCAATGCCAATGTGGTCCATACAGAGTCCTCCAAGGATGCAAACCCTCTGGAGTATATCGTCCTTGGCATCGAGGGGCTCTCTTTATCTCTTTACGAAACGGGGCGTGCTCAGGAAGACAGCTTCTACAGTTTCCACAATTACCGGAAACATAGAGAAGAAATCCTCACTGTGTTTCAATCCCTCATCAGTGAAGTGGAAAAGAAAGAAGACGCTTATGAAGTCATCTGCCAGAACTACCTGAACATCCTTCTCCTTAATCTGGTCCGAAGAACCAAATCCTCCTTGAGGCTGACTCCTCAAAAAAACACCACCAAGGAATGCACCTATATCAAAAACTACATCGATATTCACTATTCAGAGCCCATCACCCTGGATACCTTAGCCAATGAAACCTATCTGGACAAGTATTATCTGGTTCATGTGTTCAAGAAACATTTCGACACCACCCCCATCCATTATCTCATAGATAAAAGAATCGAGGAATCCAAACATCTCCTGGAAACCACCCACCATACGGTTTCTCAGATCTCGAACATTGTAGGTTTCAACTCCCAGTCCTACTTCACTCAAACTTTCCGGAAGATGATGGGCTGCACTCCGGCAGAATACAGAAAAAGAGAACGTAAATCTTCCCTTCATTCAAAAGAGCGGTGATTCCAAAAAATCACCGCTCTTCTTTTCCTTATGCTTAGAACAGACCTACAATATTTCCTTCTTCATCAATATCCATGAGATTTGCCGCAGGCACCTTTGGAAGGCCTGGCATTGTCATGATATCTCCTGTGAGGCATACAATAAATCCTGCCCCGTTACTGAGCTTCACTTCATTCACCTTTACTTCAAAGTTCTTAGGTGCACCCAGAAGCTTCGGATTATCGGATAGAGAATACTGGGTCTTCGCCATACAGATGGGCTTCTTATGGAGTCCCATGGCTTCAATTTCCTTGATGGTTTTTTCTGCCTGGGCGCTGTAGGCCACAGAGCTTCCACCATAAATCTCCTTGACGATGATCTCTATCTTTTCTTTGATGGATTTTTCCACATCATACAGCGGCTGATAGGCTCCGGATTTTTCTGCAACTTCCACAACTTTATGTGCAAGTGCTTCTCCGCCTTCTCCGCCCTTTTCCCATACTTCTGTCAGTGCTACATTCACGTGGATGTTGTTGAGGAAATCTTCAATGAACTGCAGCTCCTCCACGGAATCGGACATGAATCGATTGATGGCAACCACAGGCTCCAGATTGAACTTTCTGATGTTCTCGATCTGCTTCTCCAGGTTCACGATTCCCTTTTTCAGCGCATCCACATTTGGTGTGGAAAGATCTGCTTTCAGCACACCACCATGATGTTTCAGTGCTCTTACCGTAGCGACAATAACCACTGCACTAGGGTTCAGACCACCGAATCTGCATTTGATGTCCAGGAACTTCTCTGCACCAAGGTCTGCACCAAATCCGGCTTCCGTCACTACATAGTCCCCAAGCTTCAATGCTGTCTGGGTGGCTAAGATACTGTTGCATCCATGGGCAATGTTTGCAAAAGGTCCGCCATGAATGATGGCTGGTGTATTCTCCAATGTCTGCACCAGGTTCGGCATGATGGCATCCTTCATCAGAAGGGCCATGGCTCCCTGAACCTTCAGATCCTTGGCAAATACAGGCTCTCCCTGCAGATTGTATCCGATCATGATCTCGCCCATTCTTTCTTTCAGGTCTTCCAAAGAAGTGGCAAGACAGAGAATGGCCATGACTTCAGAAGCAACGGTGATCATAAATCCATCTTCTCTTGGGAATCCGTTTGGCTTTCCGCCAAGTCCTACATTCACCTGTCTTAAGGATCTGTCATTCATATCCATAACTCTCTTGAAGAGAATTCTTCGGATATCCAGGTTCAGCGCATTCCCCTGATGAACATGGTTGTCGATGGCTGCTGCCAAGAGGTTGTTTGTGGTGGTGATGGCGTGCATGTCACCTGTGAAATGAAGATTGATGTCTTCCATAGGAACAACCTGGCTGTATCCGCCACCTGCTGCTCCGCCTTTCACACCAAATACTGGTCCTAAAGATGGCTCACGCAGGGCGATGACAGTCTTTTTGCCGATTCTGTTCAGTGCCTGACCAAGACCTACAGTTACTGTAGACTTTCCTTCTCCTGCAGGTGTTGGATTGATGGCAGTGACAAGAATAAGCTTCGCATCTTCCTTGTCCTTGTTTCTCTTTAATACATCAAGAGAAATCTTGGCTTTATACTTGCCATAAAAGTCCAGGTCATCTTCAGAAAGACCTATCTTCCCTGCCACATCTCTGATGTGGAGCATGGTGGATTCTTGAGCGATTTGAATATCGGTTTTCAACAATATGTACCTCCCAGTTATATATTACTTTATGAATTATGCAGTTTATCCATGAACTTCTGCCGGTTCACAAGAACTCTCTCATGATGGGCTTCTCCCAGAAGATGTTCCTTTTCAAAAGCCCGGAGATGAAACTTCACTTTCTTCCCTGAAACCTCGATGATCTTTACCTTCAGCAAGATTTCTGCACCAACAAGGCTTGCTTTCAGGTGTTTCATTTCCATGGAAATGCCCACCGTTGTATCTTCTGAAGCTAAATAAGGAATCAGAGACTCCTTGGCGCCATACTCCATAAAAGCAATGAGTCCAGGTGTGCCGTATACCGGCAGATCTCCGGATCCCAACACCTCAGCGGTGTCTTTTTCTTCTACTGACCGTATAAATTCCTTTTCCAGTCCAATGAGTTTTTCTGTCAAATGCGCACCTCCAATCCATTTTATTATAGCATCCCTTCCCCAATCCCGAAACATGGAAAGGTGAAGTTTCTGTAATCATTTACATAACTTTCCAAAAGAAAAGGCAGCTTTACTGCCTTTTCTATCGATTCTGTTTCAGTTTGAACTACACTTGTTTTTAAGCCTCTGTCAGAGGGTTCCCTGAAAAATCCTCTTTTTTGGTATCTTCTTTAGATGGATCTTTCTCTGTTTTTTTCACAGATTCATTCTTTTTCTCCACTGGCAGCACTTCATGGGTACGCTTGGTGATATTCCCAGTGGTGAAGAGTTCTTCAAACTCTTCTGCTTCAATTTTTTCAAATTCCAGAAGTTTTTCTGCAAGAAGATGCAGCTTGTCAATGTTCTCCTTCAGAATCTCTTCTGCTCTTTTATAAGAATTGTCCACCAGCTCTTTCACTTCGTCGTCAATGAGCTCTCCCATTTTTTCGGAGAAGTTCTTGGACTTTGAAAAATCACGTCCCAGGAATACTTCCTGGTCTTCTCCAAAGGAAATGGTACCCACTTTTTCACTCATACCATATTCGGTCACCATGGCTCTTGCGATTCTTGAAACGCGGTCGATGTCATTTTTGGCTCCTGTGGAAATATCCTTCAGCACCAAAGACTCCGCCACACGTCCACCAAGTAAGGCAACCATGCTGTCCATCATTCTGGACTTACTCATATAAGAGCGGTCTTCCGTCGGCATATGCATGGTGTATCCACCTGCCATGCCTCTTGGAATGATACTGATCTGATGCACTGGATCCATATTAGGGAGAACTCTGCCGATGATGGCATGTCCTGCCTCATGATACGCAGTGAGTCTTCTTTCATGATCCGAAACCACTCTGGATTTCTTTTCTGTTCCTGCAATCACTCTGGTGATGGCTTCATCCAGTTCACGCATGGTGATGAACTTTTTATCGGCACGAACGGCAAGAAGCGCCGCTTCATTGGTTAGATTTTCTAGATCAGCTCCTGTAAATCCGCTGGTCATCTTCGCCAGAACTTCCAGGTTCACATCTTCTCCAAGAGGCTTCTTACGAACATGCACCTTGAGGATTTCTTCTCTGCCTTTGGCATCGGGATAGCCTACTGCAATCTGTCTGTCAAAACGGCCTGGTCTAAGGAGTGCATTGTCAAGAATATCCGGTCTGTTGGTTGCTGCCACCATGATGATGCCTTCATTGATGCCGAAGCCATCCATCTCCACCAGAAGCTGGTTCAGCGTCTGTTCTCTTTCGTCATGTCCGCCACCAAGGCCAGCGCCTCTTTTTCTGCCCACAGCATCAATTTCATCGATGAAGATGATACAAGGTGCATTTTTCTTAGCTTGTTCAAACATGTCACGTACTCTGGAAGCACCGACACCGACAAACATTTCCACAAAGTCTGAACCTGAAATGCTGAAGAACGGTACCCCAGCTTCTCCGGCAGCAGCCTTTGCAAGAAGAGTCTTACCAGTTCCTGGAGGTCCTACAAGCAAAATCCCCTTAGGAATTCTAGCGCCAACTTCAAGATACTTCTTAGGGTTTCTTAAAAACTCCACCACTTCCTGAAGTTCAAATTTTTCTTCTTCTGCACCAGCCACATCTTTAAATGTGACGGTTTTATTGTCAGGGTTTGCCATTTTGGCTCTGCTCTTGCCAAAATTCATGGCATTCCGGTTGCTTGAGCCCATATTCTGGTTCTGCTTGTTCATAAAGAAAATGAAGAACACCACGCCACCCAATAGAAGCAGCGGTGTAATCACCGTCCAGATGGAGAAATCAGACCTTGGAGCATAGCGCTCCACAACGGCCTCGTTGTTGTTCTCGTTTAGAAACTGAGCCAGTCTCTCTGGTGCGGCTACAGTTGTAAAAATGGTGTCATCTGTCATAACACCCCGGATGGTCATACCATCGGAAGCCACATTGATCTCTTTGACCTTGTTTTCAGAATAAGCAGTGGTGAACTCATTGAATGATATGGAATTTTTTTGCGCATCCAAATCGCTGAAGTAAATCATGGCAATGACAAGCAGCATGATTACAGCGATGAAGCTGAAAAGATTTGGTCCTCTTTTAGTCGTATTCATCGTATTATCAGGTAAACTGAATTACCCGCTCCTTTCCTCTGTTACTTAGTATTATGAAGCAGAAGCCTCAATTAAATTGTATGCTACTAATTATACTCCATAAACCTTAAACTTAACATTATTTTTTGCCTATTTTTTGTAAATTTCATCCTTCAGTGAAGCAACATAAGGAAGATTTCTGTACTTTTCCGCATAGTCGATGCCATAGCCGATGATAAACTCATCTGGCACTTCAAACCCTACATACGTCACAGGGATATCTCTTACTCTTCTTTCTTTTTTATTGAGCAGACAAACAATGTCCGTTCCGGCTGCTTTTCTTGCTTTCAGGTATTCTACAAGGTAACTAAGTGTCAGCCCTGTGTCTATGATGTCTTCTACAATAAGGATATGTTTTCCGGTGACATCCTCATCCAGATCCTTCGTAATCTTCACGACACCTGAGCTTTCCGCTCCGGATCCATAACTGGAAACTTCCATGAATTCAATGTTGCAAGGGATGGTGATTTCCTTCATCAGGTCTGTCATGAACACCACAGAGCCCTTGAGGATCCCCACAAGAACAAGTTCCTTCCCTTCATAGTCTTTACTGATTCTTGCACCCAGTTCTCTGCATTTTTCGGCCAGCTCTTCCCGGCTGATCAAAATGTCCTTCACATCATTTGCTATCATTTGTATCCTCCTCAAATATCCCGATTTCCAGGATTCTTTCTGTTTTCTCTCGTACTTTATAGTCTTCACTGATCATCATGTGACCGATGTAGATGATGTCTTTCTCATACTGGAACACCAGAAGCTCATCCCGGTCTTCCCGGCTGACCTTCCTGTCAATAAGAATGTTCTTCAGTTTCCGGTATCCATTCATGCCAAAAGGTCTCATCCGGTCCCCTTCATCTCTGTGTCTCACAAGGATTTCCCCACTGATGAGATCCCCATTGAAGAACCGGAGCTGTTTGTCTTTTTTCATCTCTTCCCGTTCAATATAACGGAGTGTGATTTTCTGTCCTTTTACATGATAGGTTCCTGGTATACTCAGCACTTCGTGCAGCATCGTATTTTCCCTTTCTGTCTTTTCTTTTTTTATTTCAATCAGAAGGTCTCCATAGTCATTTCTTCCCTGTACTCCTTCTTTGATATCCAGTTTTTTCCCTGTCTCCTTCAGAAACAGCTGAAGAAGATCTCTGATATGAACCTCTTCAATGTCTTTCAGATTTCCTTTCACCTTTTGGACTGCATCCATGAGAAGCCTGGAAGATATGGCATAAGGAAGTTCTTTCACCTCTTTTGACAGGCGAACCTGTTCACCGTCTTCATGAAGAAAACTCTTTTTCGCCTTCTCCACTTCTCTTTCGATGAATTTCAGATCTTCTACAAGCAGCCCCGTCATCCTGGAGATGCTTTGAGAGACGTCCGCATTGAAGTATTTTTCCAGATAAGGCAGCACTTCATTTCTGATCCGGTTTCTCTGATACTCCACTTCATCATTGGTGTGGTCATGACGGTATGAAATCTGATTTTTTTCAAGATAACCCAGCAGTTCACTCTTCTTATAGAAAAGCAATGGTCTAATGTATCGTCCACGAACTGGAGATATCCCTGTCAGGCCTTTTAACCCAGTGCCTCTTACAAGATTCAGAAGAACCGTCTCCACCTGATCATCCAGATGATGGGCCGTAGCACATTTTGAAAATCCCTGCTCGTCCATGACTTTCTCAAAGAAGGCATACCGGAGTGTTCTTCCCGCCATTTCAAAAGACATTTTCTCAGCTTTTGCATAGGCTGCCACATCTATTTTTCTGGAGAAAAATGGAACTTTCTTTTCTTCACAAAAGCTTCTGCAGAAGGCTTCATCGCTGTCTGCATTCTCTCGAAATCCATGATTGAGATGTGCAGCTCCCAGA
Source organism: Proteiniclasticum ruminis DSM 24773 (assembly GCF_000701905.1). Lineage (GTDB taxonomy): Bacteria > Bacillota > Clostridia > Clostridiales > Clostridiaceae > Proteiniclasticum > Proteiniclasticum ruminis. Next base: position 29,898 of record NZ_JNKC01000004.1, read on the forward strand.
CGTAGTCCAAGAGTCTCTCTCACTTCGAGAAGAAGGCATAAAAGCGCGACAGAATCTATCCCTCCGGAAAAGGCAACAAGTATCCTGTCTTCTTTTCCAATGATCTCTTCTTTCATGAGTGTATCAAGAAATTTATTTGTCAGCATTTCATACTCCCAAGGACTTATTTTGCTACTCTTACTAGTTTACCTTCTTTTTTCTTTCATATCAATTGAAAAGGCAAGGATTTCTCCCTGCCTTGCTTTCTTATTGATTCAAAAAATATCTTCCGGCAGATTGAGATCTACCACCGTGTCCGCTTTCTGGGACGGATCCTCGTGTATGTCTTTCATGCCCCGCATGGTGTTCACGGATTTACAGCTCTGACACTCATAGCCCCCCTCCACAGGAACGAAATAAGTGATTTTCTCACAGTTCACACAATATGCGTCTTTGGCTTCCAACATGATCTCCATCCCCTTTCCAGTTTATTTGTATCTATAATTATACAAACATCTTCTGAGACTCTCATGAAGACTTTAGAAAATAACTGTGAACATTATGAATTAGGATGCCATCATGTTATGCCATTGATTTTTAAGTTCCTACGGAATCAGCTGAAGGAGCGTTTCACCTTTTAATTCTTCTTTGCTCCAAGGAACCATCACAAAACGTCCCTCCATTTCTTCAAAGACCAGGTTCGCCCATTTTCGTTCCTCTTTCTGTTTTTCTCTGACAAACAGCGAGTTGTCGGAGAGCTGCTCAAGAGTCTGATTGAGTATCCAGCTGTCCACATGGATTCCCGCTCTGATGAGGTCCTCTTTCAGCCTTTTTGCTTCATAGAACGGAGTGGGTTCAGGAAGTGATACGATGAACACTTTGGTCTCTTTCTTATTCCTGAGTCTGGGCAGGAGAGTTCTCACCGCTTCCGGAATTTCCCCCTGACTTCTTTCTACTTCTTTATGGTAACTTTCTGTGCTGTCCAAAAGGAGCAAAGTATGCCCCGTTGGCGCAGTATCAATAATGAGAAGCTCTTCTCCGCTTCCATGAACAATCTCAGCAAACTTCCTGAAAATGGAAATCTCTTGGGTACAAGGACTTCGGAGGTCTTCTTCTATATAAGCAAGATCTTCTTCAGAAGCACCTTCCGCTTTTTTCAGGACCTCTTCTTTATAGTGTCTAAGCTCCTCTTCTTCATCAATAAAGGATACTTTCAGATTTTCCGATTCATGAACCGTTTCTGTCAGGTGATTTGCTGGATCCGTGGTAGTCAGATGCACTTTCACTCCGTTTTTGGCAAAATACATTGCCATGGCCGAAGCGATGGTGGTTTTTCCAACTCCTCCTTTGCCCATGGTAAAGAGAACTCTTGTGCCATCTTTCCGGATTTCCTCCAGCAGCAGCTGAAAATCCATGGAGGAATGGATATCGTATTCTTCGTTCACATTTCTACCTGAAGTGATTGTAAGCATTCTTCTGATGTTCTCCACCGAATCCATGGCATATGATCTCAGGGGGATCGATGCTGTTTCTATGCCGTCCAGCTCTTCTGGCCGTTCCTTCCAAGCTTTCTCTTGCTTGAGCTTCATCAGTTCCAGGACTCCTTGTGGACTTTCTTCTGTGATGAGCCCATTAACGAGAAGAAGCTGATTTATAACACCAAGCTCCTTCAGCTCTTTCGATGCTCGGGCAGCTTCCAGAAGAGGAGATCTGTCCGGCCTTGTCACCAGAACCATTTTTGTCTTCTTCTTGTCCTTTAATACTTCTACCGCTCCTTTATAGACCTCTCTGCTTTCTGTGAGCCCTGACAGCTGCCCTAAACAAGATGCCCCTGAGGTATTCTGATCAAGAAAACTGGTCCAGGCAGAGGGCAGTTCCAGCATTCTTAACGTGTGACCCGTAGGTGCTGTATCAAATATAATATGATCAAACTCCTCCTGAATCAGTTCATCTGCCAGAAGTGTGGTGAACTCATTGAAAGCAGCCACTTCTACGGTGCATGATCCTGAAAGCTGCTCCTCCATATTCTGGATAGCAACGTCTGGCAAAATACCTCGGTATGGAGCTACAACAGATTCCTTGTACTTTTCAGCAGAAACAATCGGGTCGAGATTCATCAGGTACAGATTTTTCACACTCTCAATTTCTGTCTTCTCGTTGGAAGCTTTCAGCTCGAAAAGATCCTGAAGGTTTGAAGCGGGATCTGTACTTACCAGAAGAATCTTCTTTCCAATCTCAGCCAGAGCAACTGCTGAAGCCGAAGCTGCCGAAGTTTTTCCGACTCCTCCCTTGCCCGTGAAAAAAATATACTGATAGGACTGCAGATCTTCGGGATTAAATACTCTCATAGGAACACCTTACAGAGTCAGCAGCTTTTCATTGCTGCCATCAAGTTCTTCCTGATGAAGGCCAGTCCATGAGGAAAGCTCTTCTGTACTTGGATACTCTCCTGTCTTCACAATCTTTCCATTCAAGAGTGTAACAGGAAGCACGCTCATTCCTTTTTCCTTCATGAGCTGCGTCAAATCTGTATTCTTCGCAAACTCCATGGGATGCATAGAGAGATTGTAACGTCTTGCTCCAAATCCTTTTTTATTCAGACCCCGGATAACGGTGGTGATTCTTAGCAGCTCCGGATCCACAGAGGGACCACAGACGCCAGATTCACAGCACAATGCTTTTTCATAGATTTTGATTTCGCAGTTTTCGTTCATATTAAACAACCCTTTCTTCATTCATAAACAGAAGCACATTTTCTTTCAGAGACTCACAATTATAGTTTTTCACCTTATATTCTTGAAGCCTCTTCCAATCCTCCTCATAAATCTTCTCCCCTTTCAGAGATTCAATCATGGAGGAAATAAACGGATAGGATTTCAAAGTCTCTCTTTTCAGCCTGTAGTAACTATACTTGGCGTCCTTCCTATAGTCTGTCACCAGAGCTTCATTCAACTTCGCCAGATGCCTCGAAACATTGGACTGGCTCATGGAAAGGATCCCTTCCAGTTCGCAGGCGCACAGTTCTCCTTCTGACAAGAGATATAGTATTCTCAACCGGTTTTGGTCCCCCAAAGCCTTAGTGATCTTCAACACATCCAGATTCTTTCGCCTCCCTCACATTATCATATTCAATTATAATCATATGATAAAACCTTAAAGATAGCAATCTGTTCTTCAAAATTCTCCTGGAGATTCCTTCACAATCCCTTGAATGTTTTTATACCTTAGGCTATAATTAGTAATGTTCATCGGGGTGTAGCGCAGATGGTAGCGTGCTAGACTGGGGGTCTAGAGGTCGCAAGTTCAAGTCTTGTCACTCCGACCATAAGAGCTTTTTCCATATCATTTGGAGAAAGCTCTTTTTTATTGCAGTTCACTGGATTTATGGAATAAAAAAGAACCAGACGCCTTCATCAATGAAGTAATCCGGTTCTTTTTCATGTCTAAGAGCCTCCAAACATCACAAGGCTTGCCGCCATGAGCATCATGCCAGAGATGAGGCCATAAATGGCAATATGGTGCTCTCCATACTTCTCTGCTGTGGGCAAAAGCTCATCAAGAGAAATGTAGACCATGATCCCTGCCACAATGGCAAAGACAATACCAAACATGGATTCTGAAAGATAATTCCGTAATAGAAAATAGCCGATGATGGCACCCACAGGCTCCGATAGCCCTGACAGAAAAGAGTACTTGAACGCCCTTCTTCTGCTGCCTGTGGCGTGATAGATGGGCACAGACACGGCAATCCCTTCTGGGATATTATGGATGGCAATGGCCACAGCAATACTGACTCCCATGGCCGGGTCTTCCAATGCACCAATGAAAGTGGCGAGTCCTTCCGGAAAATTATGGATGGCGATGGCCAGAGCCGAAAACATCCCCATTCTCATAAGATTGTGGTTTTCCCTGGCTTTCTTTGCCTCTTCGAGATCTTCAATATCTCTCATCTCGTGAGGATTCTCCGCCTTCGGCACCAACTTGTCGATGAGGGCGATGATAAAAATCCCCCCAAAAAAGGCCAAAGTAGTATAAAGATACCCTTTATCCGCTCCGTGAACAGCCTGGAGAGAGTCTTTCGCTTTTACGAAAATCTCAATCATGGAGACATAGATCATGACTCCTGCAGAAAACCCAAGAGCCGCGGACAAGAATTTTTTATTGGTCTGTTTCGTATAAAAGGCCATAAGGCTTCCTACACCCGTTGCCAGACCTGCAAATACCGTGAGCATAAAAGCAAACAGTATACTGCTTACGTCATATTCCACATAAATCACCTCATTGTTAATGTACTTATCATCTAGTTTAACAAAAGCAGCACTCCATTTACAGTCAAATGACGTAAAAAGGCAGATTCCTTCGTGTATTGAAGGAATCTGCCTTTAACTTTTTTATAGATGCTTTAGCCTTATATTCTCTTCAGATTCCTCTCCACTTCTTCCACACTCTGGCAGTATACATCCGCACCCGTTTCTGTCGCCACATTTCCTACATTGAGAAAAGCTCTTCCTCCGATAATAATGGTAGGGGTCTTGGTTCCAAACTTCTGTTTGATGACATCGATGAGGAGCTTCGCTGAATCAATATGATACGGCATGGTGACGGAAAGAATGATGGCATAAGGCTTTTTGTCCTTGATGGCCTGAACGATATTATCTGTAGGAATCATGTTTCCAAGATACATGACATTATGTCCATTGGACTCGAGAATATCTCCTACCATTTTCAATCCGATATGATGCTGCTCCGCTCCTGGAGTCAGAAGTAGAATCGGTCTTTCTCCGTCCCCTTCCTGGAACTTTCTTCTTTTCACCAGCGCCATATTCTCCAGGGAGATCTCTGAAATAAAATGCTCTTTCCAGATGGGCATTTCTCCCTTTTCCCAGAGCTCCCCTGTTTCTTTCAGAGAACGCTCAATATAATCATGATAAATCACTTTAGATGGAACACCTTTCTTCAGCAGATGGAGAAGAATCTTCCGCACCATCTTCTTATCCCCTTCCAGGAGGCTTTTCATATAAAGCTCGTAGGGATAATCTTTCGAATCTTCAGGCCCTTTGCTCTCCACTTCTTTTCTCACCAGCTGGTCATCCCTGCCTAAAAGATAGTCCACAGATACTTTATAAAGATCAGCAATCTCAGATACCTTGCTAAGATCCGGAACTCTTGTGCCATTCTCATAGTTTGCAATAGTGGTCTGTCCTATGCCCAAAGCAGATGCTACATCCTTCTGGGTCATGCCATATTTTTTTCTTAACTCTTTAATACGGGATGAAAACTCATTGCTCATGCTCTCTGGTACACCGAAGTCCTTGTGTACCAACCCTCCTTTCGATTTAGGATGACACCCGATACGTGTTATTCTTATCGGATTCTCGTATTTACATACATTAAATCACGTTTTGTGATAGATTGCAAGTTGTTCAATTCAATTGTTTGCAATATTTCATTCCGTGTTATATTATTGTTGTAAGAAATAACTAATTGAACAAGAGGTGTGTTATGAATCAGCATTTAGAAGAATTTACCCATCTACTGGAACAAGAAAACAGAAATGAAGCCCTGCACTATATCCTGTCCCTTCTAAAGCAGGGAACCTACAGTCTAATGGAAGTCTATGAAGAAATCCTTGCTCCATCTTTAAATACAATGAAAAGCACGGGAATTGAGGAGCAGGATATTTGGAAAGAACATGTAAGAACCTCCATCATCCGTACCATTGTGGAAAACTGCTTCCCTTATGTAATGAAAGAACGGGAAGAAAAATACGGTGTCACCAGTCATAAAACGGTAGCTGTAGTTTGTCCCCAGGATGAGCATCACGAACTGGGTGCAAGAATGATCACAGACTACTTCACCATGCTTGGCTACAACGCAGTCTTTGTGGGCAGCAATACCCCGAAAGAAGTCTTCGTGGCTGGACTGAAATCTCAAAAACTCGACTACATCGCTTTAAGCATCACCAATCCGTATCACCTGGTTTCTGCAAGAAACACCATCGCAAAAATCCGTGAGACAAGCAAAGAGACCAAAATCATCGCAGGCGGCTACGCCATCTCAAAACTTGGCGAAAAGAGAGAAAGCCTTGGTGCAGACTATTACATGACAACATTCCATGATATTATTTCCATCTCTGGAGGGGACATAAAATGAAACTAGCATTTCAAATCGCAACCCGATTTTTAAAGTCCAGTAAAGGACAGACCATACTCATCGCCCTTGGCATCGCCATTGGTGTTTCCGTTCAGATTTTCATCGGTTCCCTGATTCAGGGCCTTCAGAAATCTCTGGTGGATACCACCATCGGCAACCAGCCCCAAATCACTTTAACCTCGAATAATGAAGAGAAACTCATTGCAGATTATAAAGAAATCGCAGATAGAATTTCTGCGAACGATGAAGAAGTCATCAACCTTTCTGTGGCTGCAGACGGCCCCGCACTGATTTCAAAAAATGAAGAGACCTACAGCATTCTGCTCCGGGGCTTCAATATTGATGAAGCGGATAGTATCTTCAACATCAAAGAAAGTCTTGTAGAAGGAACTCTTCCTGACAGTGAAGGAGAAGTGCTCATCGGTGTGGATCTCAAGGAGGAAGCCGACATCTCCATCGGGGATGAAATTGAGCTTCTGGCAAACTTTGGTGATACCTCAACCGTCACGGTTACTGGATTCTTCAACTTAGGTGTCGCTTCCTTAAACAAGTCCTGGACCATCACAAATCTTGAAACGGCTCAGAATGTCTTCTCCTATGACGATCAGGTCACCAGCATCAATATGCAGCTGAAAGATGTCTTTCTAGCGGATACCGTGGCTGATTCCATCAAAGAGAGAGAAACCTCAGAGACCTTAGTAGTAGATAACTGGAAAGCCCAGAACGAAGATCTTTTAAGCGGGCTCAACGGACAAAGTGTATCCAGCATTATGATCCAGGTCTTTGTCATGATTTCTGTACTGCTTGGTATTGCAAGCATTCTTGCCATCACTGTGGTTCAGAAGTCCAAACAGATAGGCATACTGAAAGCCATGGGCATAAAAGACAAAGACTCCAGTCTCATTTTCCTCTTCCAGGGACTCCTTCTAGGTGTACTTGGGGCAATACTGGGTGTAGCTCTAGGCCTTCTTCTGGCCTTCACCTTCACAAAGTTCGCTCTGAATCCGGATGGAACTCCTGTGGTGCCACTATTCATTGACCCCATGTTTATTACATTCTCTGCAGTGATCGCTGTGGCAGCTTCTGTCATCGCAGCGCTTATCCCTGCAAGAAATTCCAGCAAATTAAGTCCAATAGAGGTGATTAGAAATGCCTAATAATGTGATTGAACTGAAAAATATCAATAAAATATATGGAACGACGGTGAAGACCCAGGTGCTCCATGATCTGAGTCTAGAGATCCGAGAAGGGACCTTCAATTCTATCATTGGACAATCCGGATCCGGTAAGAGCACCCTTTTAAACATCGTGGGCACATTAGATAAGCCTACCAATGGAGAAGTCTACATCGGTGGAAAAAGAACAGACCAAATGAATAAAGAAGAGCTGGCGGTTCTTCGAAATGAGACCATGGGATTCATTTTCCAGTTTCATTACCTGCTCCCGGAATTCACGGCCTTCGAGAACGTACTGATGCCGTATAAAATACTCCACGGAAAAGTCAGCAAGGAAGCAGAAGAAAGAGCCAACGAACTGATGAACCTGGTAGGACTTGAAAAGGTGAAGAACAATCTGGCCACCAACATGTCCGGTGGTCAGCAGCAGAGAACAGCCATCGCAAGGGCGCTCATGAACAACCCCAAGATCATCCTTGCAGATGAGCCCACAGGCAACCTGGATTCTGACACCACCGAAACCATCTACAATCTGTTAAGAGACATCAACAAGAAATTCAATACTACCTTTGTGATCATCACCCATGATCGAAGAATTGCTGAAAAAGCGGACCGTATCATTGAAATCAAAGACGGACGCATTGGTATGGACGTCTAACGTATAGAAGGAGAGGAAGAATGTTCATGATAGAAAAGGAGCGGATAAAACATCTCAATCACATCGCCTCATCAGAGGGTGACTATGTGCTGTACTGGATGCAGGCATCTCAACGGCTCCACTATAACCATGCCTTCCTGTATGCTTTATCAGAATCAGAGCGTTTGTCTCTTCCTCTTGTGGTTTATTTTGGCCTCATGGATCATTTCCCTGATGCGGCACTTCGTCACTATCAGTTCATGGTGGAGGGGCTCCTGGAAGTAAAGCATGAACTGTCAAAAAGAGGTATCCGCTTTGTGGTGGTCCATAATTCTCCTGAGATAGGTGCATTGAAGCTTTCTGAGAACGCTTCGGTTCTTGTGACAGACAGAGGATATCTTCGGATTGAGCGAGAGTTTAGAAGCCGCATCAAAGAAAAGGTTCCCTGTCCTTTCATCCAGGTGGAGACGAATGTGGTGGTTCCAGTGGATACTGTTTCACAGAAGGAAGAGTATGCCGCAGCAACCATTCGAAGAAAAATTGAACGGCTGCTTCCGGACTTTACATATCCCATGGAGCTTCCACCTTATGAGGGTAAAGCGTATACCGGTGCATTGCCTGTGGAGGAGATGGTCTTTACGAACCTTACGGAAGTCTTACATCTCCTGGACCTGGATCGCAGCGTTCTACCTGTCTCCCATATCTTTCAAGGCGGATATTCAGAAGCGAAAAAGCATCTTGAAACTTTCCTTCAGGAAAAATATCCTTATTTTGCCGCTTTAAGAAATGACCCCTCCGAAGATGCTGCATCGAACCTTTCTCCCTATCTCCACTTCGGTCAGATTTCTCCTCTGGAGATCTATCTCTCCCTTCCTGCAGATGCCTCAGAAAACAGGGCCTCTATGGTGGATGAACTCGTTGTAAGGCGGGAGCTTGCCATGAACTTTGTGGAGAACAATCCTCAGTATGACACCTTTGGGTCCATCTCTTCCTTTGCAAGGGACACACTTCTTATCCACAAGGAGGATCCGCGGCCCTATCTTTACACAAAGGAGGAGCTGGAACAGTCAAAAACCCACGATCCTTACTGGAATGCAGCCCAAAAAGAACTGGTGTTAAAAGGTAAAATGCACGGCTATATGAGGATGTACTGGGGGAAAAAAGTCATCGAATGGACCGCATCTCCAGAAGAAGCCTATGACATTCTTGTACACCTTAACAACAGATACAGTCTCGATGGACGCGATCCCAACGGCTATGCCGGAATCGCCTGGTGCTTTGGAAAGCACGACAGAGCCTGGAAAGAACGTGAGGTATTTGGAAAAGTACGGTATATGAATGACAAAGGTCTTGAGAGAAAATTCAGTATCGGTACTTATGTGAAAAATGTAGATGCACTCAAAAAGGGAGAGGACTAAGATGGATAAAATCAATATCATCGTTCATGAAAAAGCGCCTCTAGGCATCACAGAGCGTGATTACGAACTCCATAAAACCAGCCTTTCTTCGGAAGGATTAGAGGGCATCTTTATGGTTGTCCTGGAGAAAAGTGAAGATCTTCCTCCCTTTATCCTAGGAGACTCTCAGAACAAGGAAGAGGTCTATTCTTCACCATGTTCTGTTTTGGAGGATCCACTGAAGCTCTGGGACCTGAAAAGAAGAATCCTTGCATACCACTGGATGAAAAATATTCCACTGCCCCACCGTCAAAGCCTTTTTGAAAGCTGGTATATCTTGAAGTTTCTTTGTCAGGAGCTTAAGAATGTAGACGCAAGGCAATTGGGACGCGACATTGCCGCTCTTCAGTCTGATGCAGGTATAGAGGTTTTAGAAGAGTTTCGCCAAAAGATCCTGTCTCTTCTAAAGTATCCTTCCACTCCGGAGAAAATCCGTGGAAGTCTTTGGAAAAACTACACCAATCAGCTGAAGAAGACCCATCACCCTCTTTCTGAGATCAAGGATCCTAAAGATGGTGTCTTTGAAGACACCTTGGTCCATGAGCTTCACCTTCTGGAAGAAGAAGCCATGAAAAAGCATATTTTCTTTGGCACATCTCCAGTCCTCTATAAGGAAAAAAAGCCCGTAATATCAAGCCAAGCTTGAAAATATAATAGATTGTTCAACCTTAGCACCCTTGAATAAAGTACACTAATAGTAACAATAGACAGGAGGTATCATTATGCAGTTTTTAAAAGTTTACGCACTGACCTTAGTCATCTTCTTTCTTGTAGACATTGTCTGGCTGGGTGTCATTTCCAAAAAGCTCTATAAAGAGTATCTGGGACATCTCATGGCACCAAATGTCAACTGGGCCGCAGCACTGGTCTTTTATTTTCTCTTCATTGCAGGCCTTGTTTTCTTTGTCATTATGCCTGCTATTGAAAAGGGCGATCTCATGTATGCCATTACCCTTGGTGCCTTCTTTGGACTCATCACCTACGGAACATATGATCTTACCAATCTAGCCACATTAAAAGACTGGCCACTGAACATCACAATTATTGATCTCATCTGGGGTACTTTCTTAAACGCAGCAACCTCAGGGATCACCTATTTTGTAGCCACCAGCCTTTTAAAATTGTAACAGTCAAAGGAGAAATCTCTATGAGTATTCAGTATCTGGACAGCGAAAAACTTTACTATTCTTTTCTCTCCGGTGCACAAGAAGTCATCCGAAACAAAAGAATCCTAAATGAGATCAATGTGTTCCCCGTCTCTGATGGAGATACAGGAAGTAATCTCGCCCATACGATGCATTCCATTCTTCAGGAAGCACAAATCAAACCCACTGTGAAGGATACCATGAATTCCATCGCTGATGCGGCCCTTACTGGTGCCCGAGGAAACTCTGGTATCATTATGGCTCAGTATATCAACGGTATCTTCATGAGTCTTCCCAAAGAAGAATCCATCACCATGTCCGGATTTTCAGAAATGGTCAATGGCGCCGTTCCTCATGCTTATCATGCCATTGCGAATCCCGTGGAGGGAACCATCATTACGGTGATTAAAGATTGGGCTTCGGCCATTCACCGGTACAAAGACCATGCAAAAGACTTTCATGAGCTCCTTTCCTCTTCCGTCAACGATGCCATGACTTCTCTAAAGCATACACCGGAGAAACTGAAGGTACTGGAAGACGCAAAAGTCGTGGATTCAGGAGCAAAGGGATTTGTGTACTTTCTGGAAGGGTTTGCATCTTTCTTAAGTACAGGACTCTTCAAATCCGACCAGAATCTTTCTCGAGAGACCATTGATTTCACAGAATATCCTGGTCATGACCATGAAGAGATCCGGGAGAGATACTGCACGGAAGCCCTAATCTCAGGAGAGAATCTTGATTTGGATGCACTTAGGGAAGAACTCTCTTCACTTGGAGATTCTCTCATCGTTGCAGGGAATCCCAATAAAGTGAAGATCCACATCCACACCAACTCTCCTGTGGACTTCTTTCAAAAACTGAAAACAAAAGGAACCATCCTGCAGCAGAAAGCCGATGATATGATTCGACAGAATGAAGCTGCCTACAAGAGAAAGTACCCCATCGCACTGGTCACCGATTCCATCGCTGATCTTCCCCTATCCTATCTGGATGAGGAACAAGTGCATATGCTGCCCCTGAACCTTGTGTTTGAAGGGACAACTTATCTGGACAAAGTAACCATGACACCAGATGTGTTCTATCCTCTGCTGGATGGAGCCACTGAATATCCAAAGTCAGCACAGCCAAACCCAAAGACTGTGGAAGCCTTCTTAGGCAGCATTGCCGCACATTATGACGAAATCCTTGTGATTACAGTGGCAAAAGTACAGAGCGGTACCCACAATGTCTTTGAAAAAGCTGCAGAAAAATTGAAAAAAGAAGGCAAGAACATCTATGTGGTGGATTCAAAGCAGAATTCCGCCGCCGAAGGTCTTCTTGTGATGAAAGCTACAGAACTGATTAAAGAAGGGAAACCCTTTGAAAAGATCGTGGAGACCATCGAGTCTTTACGGGATCTAACAAAAATTCTCGTCAGTGTGAACACGCTGAAGTATATGGTGCGATCCGGCAGGCTCAGTAAAGTCACAGGATTTGCCGGAAAAATCATGAACCTGAAACCCGTGGTCTCTTTAGACTCGGAGGGAAAAGGTTCCATCGCTGCCAAAGCTTTCAGTGAAAAAGCAAATACACAAAAAATCATAGACATTATGAAAAAAGACCATGAAGAAAGCGCAATCACACGCTACAGTATTGTCCACGCCAACGATGAAAAGCGGGCTTTGGACATGAAAGCCAAATGTCAGGAGTACTTGGGATTTGAACCCTCATACATCATGAACATTTCTACCATTGTCGGTATGAGTGCTGGTGTGGGTGCTGTAGCTTTGTCATACATGCGCGAGAAAGGAGATCTTCTATGAATCCATACGTAGGCACAGCATTGATGCTGTTGGTATTTTTTACTTTACTTTTTGTTCTTGCACAGTACCTGGAGAATAATTCCATCGTGGACAGCTTCTGGGGTCCTTCATTTCTTCTGATTGCACTTTATACCCTGATCACCGCAGATAGTCCGGGACTTCGCCAAAATCTGTTAACCGCAGTGGTGGCTCTTTGGTCTCTACGGCTCTTTTATTACATCACGCTTCGAAACTGGAACAAGCCTGAGGATTACCGCTATGTGAATATGAGAAAAAGATGGGGTACCAAGCTGCCACGGCTGAAGGCCTATGCTAATGTATTCCTTCTTCAGGGAGTTCTCTCCTACCTGGTGGGTCTTCCTCTTATCAGAGGAAACAGCTCTGACGTTTCTTCTCTCAGTATTCTCAACTATGTTGGAATCGCCCTCTTCGCCATTGGATTCTTCTTCGAGGCCGTGGGGGATGCACAGCTGAAGAATTTCAAAAAAGACCCTGCAAACAAAGGAAAACTCATGACCACAGGACTCTGGGCTCTGACCAGACATCCGAACTATTTTGGAGAATCAGCCATGTGGTTCGGTTTCTATCTGATTTCCTATTCCGGTCTGAAAGACCTGCCCTTTGTGTTCAGTCCCATCCTCATGACCCTTCTTCTCCTCTTTGTTTCCGGAGTACCACTCCTGGAAAAGAAATATAAGGACAGAGAAGACTTTAAAGCCTATGCCAGAAGAACCAGCAAGTTCTTTCCCTGGTTCCCTAAAAAAGCATCCTAAAGCCTCAACCAGCCATTGGCAAGAAAACCATGGCTGGTTATTTTACTGCAGTTTATTCGTTCACTGATACAGTAAAGATTCTATTTCAGTAGTCATAAGAAACCTCTATAATAAGAAGTGGAGGTGGAATGATGAAACTGCTTAATTCTATGCATTTGAAACTGCTTGCACTGATAACAATGATTATTGACCACACTGGCGCTATATTTTTTGGCGGACAGGACATCTACCGGATCATAGGCCGTCTTTCTTTTCCCATTTACTGCTTCCTTCTGGTGGAAGGCTTCTTTCATACAAAGAGCAGGGAAAAGTATGCCCTAAGGCTTTTCATTTTCGCTCTGATCTCAGAACTTCCCTTTGATTATGCTTTTTTTGGCGGTTTGAATGGCAGCCATCAGAATATTTTCTTCACTCTGTTCCTTGGGCTTTCTGCAATATGGATATCAGAAAGCTTCCGTCGGAAAAATCCGCTGATTTCTGTCGCTGGCTTTGTCGGCGCTGCGGTACTGTCAACCATTCTGAACACTGACTACACCATTCTAGGCATCCTCTACATTCTAATCTTCTACTCTGCGAAAAGTATGCCTCATGGGCTGAAGGAAATCTATATACTCCTTGGAATTGGCACTGCAACCTCTTTCCTCTCCAGTTCCATTCAGATGTATGCCATTTTTGCCGTGATTCCAATCATGTTCTATAATGGTAAGCCAGGCCTAAGAAGCAGACTGGTCCAATACGGTTTTTATGCGGCCTATCCAGTACATCTTATGATTCTTTATCTGATCCAGACTTTTATGAACTGAAAATCTATATAAAGAAAGGAGAAGGATCCATCTTGCTGATAGATCCTTCTCCTTACTTCTAGTTCTTGGATTTTTTGTTTAGGAACATGCCTGCTTCCAGGATATCCATGACTTTTTCCACCACTTCATCCAGGTTATCATCCTTGTCTTCATCAAACATCACATACTTCAGTCCGATGAAGTTTGAAACCCCCATGAGAAAATAGCTGAGGATTGTGGTATCCACATCTACAACTTCTCCTTTTTCCTGGGCTTTCACAAGTCCTGTGGCATATCTTCCGGCAAAGTCCTCATAGTACTCAATAAACAGTGTCTTATCGATGTAGAGTGACTCCCAGATGATGTTGTAGACATGTTTATGGTCTCTGATATACACCAAAAACGCCTTCAAACCTATTTTTTCCGCTTCAAATCTTGTATGGCTTGGCTTGATATCCAATGCAATGGCTTTTCTGATATCGTGGCTGTAGCTTAAAAGCAGAAATTTATACAGACTGTATTTGTCCTTAAAATAAATATAAAAGGTGCCCAGAGCAATATTGGCTTCGTTGGTAATATCGATGATGGAAGTAGCATGATAGCCCTTCTCAAAGAATAGCTCCTCAGCCGCACGGACGATATTATCTAAAGTCTTCTGTCCTCTTTTGGTTTTTGGTAAATTTACAAACTCTTCCAAAGTATCTCCTAACTGCCAGTCTTACTCTTCGGGTCTTTGACTGGTCTCTTCAAATTATATCATTTCGATTTTATCACAACAGGGACAATTATGAAACACTATCATTCTCAAAAGATTATAGTACTGTCATTTCTAAATCGGAAGCATTGATATAACCTAGAGTCAGTGCGGTAAAAAGTGCTGGCTTTTCATACATGGATCCGTGTCCTGTCTTTGGCAGCATCACATAATCAGAGTTCACAAGAAGTTTATGAAGCGCTTCCTGTTCCTCTTTTGGGGTGATGAAGTCATTCTCGCTGCTCACAATGAGTGTTCTGGTTCTGATATCCTTCAGCCCCTCTGTCACATCGTGGGTCTCTGCGCTTCTTGTCAGGCGCACCATGGAGTCCATAAACTCCTTATTACTGAATACTGTAGCCGTAAGAAGTTTCTTCCGGTTCTCCATCCATTCCCTGTTCCGGTTATAGAACTCAGGGGAATAGATGACAGGAATGGTTGTGAGATAGTAATCCAGTGCATTGTCTCTACTTAAGTTCCACGCATCTCCGATGTCCTTCAGCCAAGGGCTGGTTCTGTGGGACGTGTTGAAAAGCACCAGCCGTTCCACCAGGGACTCATATTTTGTGATGAATCTTAAAGCAACTTCTCCCCCATAGGAGATTCCTAAGAGGTTCACTCTTTCATAGTTCAGTTCTTTTATGAGCGCATGAAGCACTTCCACCTGAAGGTCCTGAGTATACTCTTCTTCCACCTTATCTGACTGTCCCTGATCCAGAAAATCCAGAAGGATCAGTCTGTTGTTTGCACTGAAGGCTTCTTTGAAGATCCCCCAGCTTTTTGTGGACATCATGATGCCGTTCAGAAGAATCAGGGGTTTTCCTGCACCATGGGTTTCATAATATACGTTTTTCCCCTGATATTCAAAATATACCATTTTTTCACCTACTTATCAAAAATCAGGCCCAGCTCATGTGCTTCCTTGAGGATTTCATCTCTGAAATCAGGGTGTGCAATTGCAATGAGTCTTTCAATTCTCTCGCGGACATTGGTGCCACGAAGATGAGCGATACCGTATTCTGTCACAACCATATCCACATCATTTCTGGAAAGAGTCACAATGGCTCCCGGCTTTAGGAATGGCACAATCTTGGACTTCTCTTCTCTTTCACCAGTTACTGGATTTTTCACCATGGCTGTGGAATAAAGAGCAATGAAGCTTCGGCCATTCTTGGCATTTTGAGCACCTACGGCAGTGTCAGACTGGCCGCCGGTTCCTGAGAACTGAATATGTCCAATGGACTCAGAGCACACCTGGCCGGTGAGATCCACTTCTAGTGCTGTATTGATGGATACCATGTTGTCATTGAGTCCGATGATTGCAGGATCATTGACATACTTTCCGTTGAGGATCATGACAGAAGGATTATTATTAATGAAGTCATACAGCTTCTGATTGCCCAGGGCAAAGGTAGCCACATGCTTTCCTTTATGAAGAGACTTCTTCTTTCCTGTCACTGCACCACATTCGATAAGATCCACCATTCCAGAGGTCATCATCTCCGTATGGATTCCAAGATCCTTCTTTCCCTTCAGCGCAGATGCCACTGCGTTGGGGATACCGCCGATGCCCAGCTGCAGCGTATCACCATCATGGATGAGGTCTGCAATGTAAGCACCAATCTTCAGATCCTTCTCATTGGGTACTGTGTCAGGAAGTGAAGGCACTTTATAATCCGCTTCAATGAAATAATCAATGTCCGAATAATGAATCTCCACATCCCCGAAAGTTCTTGGATAATTCGGATTGATCTCTATAATCACAATGCCTGCATTCTCTATCATCTGGGATTCATAGGTATTGGAGGTGGAGAGGGAGATGAATCCATGCTCATCGGGCATAGAAGCGGTACCGACAAAAATATCAGGCTTCACATGGTCCAGTCTCTTCCATCCCGCCAGATGGAGATGATTGGGTATAAACGATACATTGCCGTTTTTGAATGCTCTACGTAGAGGTGGAGAGAAGAACCATCCATCGATATTAAATGCATCCACGTATTCTTCCTTCAGAAATTCCCCGCTGGCCATAGAAAGACAGTTGGTGATGGTGACATTCTTCACTCTGTCTGCGATGGTGTGGATGCTGTTCATAATAAGCTGAGCTTCTCCCGCACCAAGGCCTGTTACTACATTCATATCTGATTGGATCATGGCTAATGCCTGTTCCAGGCTGATCACTTTTTCTTTATAGGACATAATTAGGCGCCTCCTGATTTATTTTTTTAAAAAAGGGCAGGTCTTCACCTGCCCTTTAAGACCATTATGTTTTCCTTTTGATACAGGTTTCCTATTACTAGAATAGGATATTTTAAACGTTGATGATAGGGGTTTTTAAAAATAGATGCATCTTCAAGAAATCATATCGTCTGTGTTACTGAGTCTTATTTTCCTAGAAGGGAATCCATGGACTGAAGTCCGTCTACTGGTACCCAACCTGGTGCATTTTCTACCAGGCCAACCTTGGACAGGTTCATTTCCTGTGTACCTGCTCTAAGACCTCCAGCGTAGTTGATTTCTCCACCAAATGGGTTCTTGATTGGAGCGCTTTCCAGTGCATCCATGTACTTGTCCCATGTAACAGTTCCTTCTACTCTCTTCAGACCTTCTACGAAGAAGTGTCCAGCGATCCATCCGGTCATTGCATATACGTTTGTTGCGTAGTCTGGAGCCCATTCAGCAAATGCTGCTAGGCTGTCTGCATTTGCAACTAGGTCAACCCAACCAAGTCCGTATACATCAAACTTGCCGTTGATTTCATTGATAACAGCTTCAGAGATTACTGGGGATACGTTCACGTAGGTTGTGATCAGGTCTTTGTTTACGTTCTGAGCAGCCAGTTCCTTCACGATGGTAGGAATGGTTGCCTGAATTGCAGCTCCGATGACGAAGTCCACGTTAGCATTCTTGATGGAAGTCACTGCGGAAGAAACGTCTGTTGCACCAGCAGCTACCTGCTCTGCAACGATTTCTACGCCAAGTTCCTTCGCTTTTGCTTCTACACCAGCAAATAGATCCTTACCAGCATCGTCGTTAGTGTAGATTACACCAATCTTCTTCGCTTCGAAGTCACCTACTGCTCTTGCTACCATGATCTGTCCTTCAGTCTGGTAGATTGGCTGTACAGGGAAGATTCCTCTGTCTTTGCCTTCAGCCTTGTCATTGTAAAGCTGACCGATACCTGTTGCAAAGTAAACTGCAGGAATTCCGTATTCCTTCACGTCTTCGATGGTAGCACCAACAACTGGTGTGCCAAAGTGTCCAACAAGAGCGAAGATCTTTTCATCTTCAACCAGTGTGGAAAGAGCAGCCTTACCCTTAACTGGATCAAATTCATCGTCAATATGCTTGAATTCAATCTTTCTTCCGTTCACGCCACCTGCTTCATTGATCATCTTGAAGTAAGCTTCGATACCAGCGTTGAATGGTACACCAACAGGAGCATAGTTTCCGGATGTAGCAGCAGAGTTACCAACGATAATCTTGTCATCGAATACACCCTGAGCAGGTTCTTCGTCCTCAGGCTTTTCTACAGGGGTTTCAGTTCCTGGAGTTCCTGGTGTTTCTGGAGTTTCTTCCTTTGCGCCGCATGCAGCGAAAGATGCTACTATTGCTAGGGATGCCAGCATAGCGATGATTTTTTTCATGTAGTGTTCCTCCTTAAATTACAATGATCATTCATTGTTTTGAACTTAATAATGGTAGATTGATTGGTATGTTGTGTTGTTTAGGTTCTGGTATGTTGTGTGTTGTTTATTTAAGTACAGAAGTACCTTAAATATAAATTAGTGTTTGCCCAGGTAGGCTTCCACAAGTTTAGGATCATTTGCAAGATCGCTGGCTTTGCCATGAGTGTTCACAAGGCCCAGCTCAATGACATACCCATAATCTGCAATTTTCAGTGTCTGTGCAGCATTCTGCTCCACGATGATGACGGTGGTTCCCTCTTCCTTGATTTCCTTCACGATGTTCATGATGTCCTGCACAATCAGCGGTGCAAGACCTAAGGAAGGTTCATCCAGAAGAAGCACTTTGGGGCTGCTCATAAGAGCTCTGCCGATGGCCAGCATCTGCTGCTCTCCTCCGGATAATGTGGAGGAAACCTGATTCTTTCTTTCCTTCAGGACTGGGAAGTATCTGTATACTCTGTCAAAGTTCTTCTGGATGGTTGCCTTGTCCTTTACAGTAAAAGCTCCCGCTTTGAGATTCTCTTCAACAGTCAGATCTCTGAATACCGCTCGTCCTTCTGGTGACATGGAAATACCAAGTCGAGCTATTTTTTCAGGTTCCATCTTCGTGATGTCTTGTCCATAGAGTTCTATAGATCCGCCCTCACTTTCGATGATTCCGGATATTTTTTTCAGTGTTGTGGTCTTTCCTGCACCATTGGCACCAAGAATCGCCACTACATCTCCCTCGTATACCGTAAGGTCAATGCCTTTCAGTGCTTGAATGGCACCGTAGCTCACTTTGAGATTTTTGATCTGTAATGCTATTTTCTTTTCACTCATACTACTCCACTCCTAAATATGCTGACTGGACAGCATGATTTTGCTGTATCTCCTTAGGGGTGCCGATGGTCAGGAGTTTACCGAAGTTGATGGCGCAAATGCGGTCACAGATATCCATCACAAGCCTCATGTCATGTTCTACCAGAAGGATGGCACAGTTGAACTCATCTCTGATTTTCTTGATCAGCTTAGCCAGTTCCAATGTTTCGCTGTCATTAAGACCTGCAGCAGGTTCATCAAGAATGATGAGCTTTGGTCTTGCCATGAGCGTTCTTGCCATCTCTACCTTCTTCAGGATTCCATATGGCTGACCTCCGACGAGCATATCCTTTCTGTCCAGAATACCCAGATTCTCAAGGATTTTTTCAGCCTCTTCCCTGTACTGCTTCTCTTCTTTTCTCGCCTTTGGCAGTCTCAGCGCCTGGGAGAATGTATTCGCCTTGAAGTCGATATGACCGCCGATGAGCACATTGTCGATGATGCTGAGCTCTCTGATCAGCTCTACGTTCTGGAAGGTTCTGACCAGTCCCAGCTTAATGATTTCATGTACAGGCTTTGTCGTCAGTTCTGTTACCTGATCGCCGTGCCCTTTAAACAGGATTTCTCCAGTATTAGGCTTATAGAACTGTGTGATGCAGTTGAACACAGTGGTTTTTCCCGCTCCATTTGGTCCGATAAGTCCAAAGATTTCTTTTTCTTTAATATCGAAAGAAAGATTGTCAACAGCTTTCAATCCGCCAAAGGCAATGGAAAGTCCCTCGACATTCAGTACACGGTTCTCCATCTTACTCATCTTTCTTTCCTCCTTTTTTCAGTTTTCCGAAAAGCTTCTTGATATCGTAGCCGATTCCTATCAGTCCATTCGGATAGAAGATAATCACCAGGATGATCAGAAGTCCATTCAGGATATAGGAGAGATTCTCAAAATATGGAATCTGCTTCAGGAACAGATCAGGTACTGCAAATACGATGAACGCACCCAGTACTGTTCCATAAATGGATCTCAATCCACCGATAATGATGATGGCAAGGAAATCCAGTGACATCTTCAGAATCCATGTGCTTGGGTAGGAGAATTTGATGAAGTGCACATAGAGCACCCCTGCGATACTTGCAAATACGGTAGCCAGAGCAAAAGCCATCAGTCTGTGGGTAAGAAGATTCACACCCATAGCCTGTGCCGCTGCTTCAGAACCTCTCATGGCGTTCAAGGCACGCCCCAGCTTTCCATTCATCATGTTATAAGTCAGGATCATCACGATGACCAGTATTACAACAATGAAGTAATACGTCGTCGTTCGATCCAGTTCAAATCCATCAAATCCAGGTATAAATCCTAAGAGAGTTGGATAACTTGCTGACTTGCCGCTGAATCCGCCAGTGAATGGCACCAGCTCTTCAAAGGTCTTTCTGAGAACCTCTGAAACAGCCAGGGTTGCGATGGCAAGATAAAGACCTTCAATTTTCAGAGATACCAGTCCTACCAGTATTCCGAGAAGTGTAGGAATCAGAACTGCCAGCAAAAATGCAGCTTCAAAAGGAAGTTCCAGGTCTATGGTCAGATAAGCAGAGACATAGGAAGCCAGTCCCATAAATCCAGCAGTACCTAATGAGATCAGGCCGGACCATCCAAGCAGGATGTTGAGGCCAAGAGCTGCAATGGCATAAATGAGTGTACCACCGATGGTGGTGATGTATCCGTTTTTCAAGATTCCTGCTTCCGCCAGAGGTGGAACCAGTGCCAGAACAGCACCAAATAGAATCAGGCCCAGAATCGGATATTTCTTTAAAATGTTCTTCTCTTTCGTCATACTCTTCATCCTACACCTTCTTCACAATCTTCTTCCCGATGAGTCCATATGGTCTGAAGACAATGAACACCAGGATCAGAATATAGAGAATCTGTCCGCCCCAAACGGAGGACACATAAAACAGCAAGAGGTTTCTTACGATACCCATGATATACGCACCTATAACTGGTCCGTGGAAGGTCTGGAATCCACCAAGAACACAAGCAACCAGGGCTGTGATCTGCACTTCATCCATGAGATTCAGCGTAACTGAGGTCATTGGCGCGGTCATGACACCAGCTATGACACCCAAAACTCCCGCAACTCCCCAGGCTGCCATGGTGACGTTCTTTGTAGGAACTCCCATGAGCCTTGCCACATATTCATTGGAAGCTGTGGTTCTAATGGCAAGTCCCCATTTTGTCTTCTGCAGTATATAGAACATCAGAAGCATGATGGCCAGGCCTAAGGCAATGTTGAACAATCCATTATAGGAGATGGATGCTCCAAGGAAGGAGAGATCACCTGATTCAATAAGTCTTGGCAGTCTTAGCGGATCCACACCAAAGAAGATGGGCGCAAGTCCAAGAACAATCATGATGAGGCCTAAGGTGATGATCTGCTTTGCCACCGGAGACACATTTTTCGTGTGCCTTAAGATCAGCACATCGATGAGGAATCCCATGAGAATCGCACTGAGGATTCCGCCGATGACCGCCAGCCATAGCGGCAGTCCGAACTTATTGAAGAGGAAGGTCACCACAAAGGTATTGAACATGGCAACGGCTCCCTGAGCAAAGTTCGTGGTATAGGATGTTCTGTAGATGATGATGATTCCTAAAGCAGCCAGTGCATAGATGCTTCCGGTTTCCAAACTTCTAAGAATAATTTGTATGAAAGTACTCAATTAGCTTTCACCCCATTTAATGACATTGGCAGCCCACACGTAGCCGATTCCTGCGGCAACCATGCTTACAACGCTTCCGTCCTGAACCTTCCCTTCCTGGAGAGCCAGGTGAAGAGACAGAATCTGATCCACCTGTCCGATATGTCCATAATCTTCCAGATAGATGGACTGGTCTTCCGAAAGTCCCAGTTCATTCAGCATGGCTACATGGCCGGATCTCTTCATGTGAAGAATCGCCAGATAGTCAATATCCTTTCTTTCAAGATCTGATTTTCTTAATGATTCGTCGATACACTTGTACCAATTTGGCATTGATACCACATTCAGTCTGTCTTTCATCTTCTTGGCATCCATGAGTCTCAGACTCTTGTAAGCCTCGTCTCTGTTTTCAGGAGTAATCGGATTGCATGTGCCTCCGATTTCCACGCCTGCGGTTCGGGCTAAAGATCCATCAGCAATGATGTGGGATCCCAGAAGAAGGTTCTTTCCATAATTTTTCTTGAGGATGATGGCTCCGCCGCCAGCCCCCAGATTGAACATCATAGACATGTTCTTATCGCTGTAATCCACGAAGTCTCCATTTCTGTATCCGCCTGCAATGAGGATGGTGTTTATGGAGTCATCGTTCATAAGCATATCTTTTGCAATCTTCATGGTGGATACAGTGGTGCAGCATCTGTTGGCCAGATCTATACCCCAAGCATTCACCGCGCCGATTCTGTCCTGAATATACAGTGCTGAAGTGGTCAGTGGATACTCTTTCCATTCTTCTCCTACACAGAGAATCACATCAATATCCAGAGGATCGGTGCCAGTGTTTTTCAGTGCATCCAGCGCTGCCAGAGCGCCCATTTCCTGTGTACCGTCCTGTGCTCCAGGGATTGGTTTCTTTCTGATACCCAGTTTATCTACTACAGCCTCTTCAGACCAGACGCCCATGGTTTTCTCAGAGATTTCTTTCCCAGTCATAAAGGATTCTGGAATATAAATCCCAGTTCCTACAATTCCTACATTCGTCATGTTAAACCTCCTTACAGTCTCATGCCTCCGTTGACAGACAGATTGTGACCTGTTACGTAAGAAGATTCATCTGAAGCCAGGAACAGTGCAGCATTTGCAATTTCCTCAGGCTGAGCCAGTCTTCCAAGCATGGTCTGTGCAGCGAATTTATCCAGAAGATCCTGTGGAACAGTCTTCAGAATATCTGTCATGGTGTAGCCAGGGGAGATTGCATTTACTCTGACCTGTGCACCCTTCATCGCAAATTCCTTAGCCCAGGTCTTCGTCATACCAATGACTCCTGCTTTTGTTGCAGCATAGTTTGCCTGGCCAATGTTTCCGAACTCTCCTACTACAGAAGAAATGTTGATGATGGAACCCTTACCGTTTGCCTGCATCTGAGGTCCTACGTGTCTTGTCAGGTTGAATACACCCTTCAGATTCACATCAATCACCAGATCCCACATCTCATCAGTCATCTTTCTTGTAAGCGCATCACGTGTGATTCCAGCATTGTTCACAAGAATATCAATCTTACCATACTTTTCTGTAACGTAATCAACAAATGCCTTACAAGCTTCTCCATCTGCTACATTCAGCTTATAGCCTTCCACATTTGGATTTTCATAAGCAAGCTCACCCATGTCAGCTGCAATCACCTTAGCACCTTCATTTACGAATAGCTCTGCCATAGCCTGTCCTAGTCCACGAGCTCCACCAGTAATAACTGCAACTTTGTCTTGTAATCTCATTTCTCTACCTCCATTATTTTACCTATTTCATATCGTCTCATTTGAGTGCTTATTATGCATAAACAAAGAATCAAATACCAAGATATGAAACATGAATCAATCTTCATGTTCAGAATAAATGATAAGGTTTGCAAAGTCAATCCATTTAATAAAACAAAGACATATTTAATTATTCGTTTAAAATCCATGAACACTTATGCCATTTCTTTAATGAATCGTTCCATAAACTAATAAATCATCGATTTTTATGAAAACAAATGAAAAGGTTGTCATTTCCCTTCCTCTCATTTTGTTATTTTATTATCATTAATTGTGCTGTATGAATACACATTTTTAACCTTGAGTGCCATGTTGTTTTCGTTTCTCAATGAGATTCATCTATCCACAGCTTGTATACATATCCTTTATGATTCCTTGCTTTATTGTGATGGAATTACCAAGAAAAGAAATAGCTTCGTCCAAAGCCCAATGAATTCGTTATTTCATCTACAAGTTATTTTTTATCAGGATTGACAGAAAAGTTCACTTTTCCCTTGGAGAACTCTGATCGCATCCTGTATAATAAAAATGGTTGTATGACTATCAGAAAGGCTTGTTTCCTTGTTTCCCAGGTTCAAAATTCATTTTCGTTAAATTAATAACATTATTTTCGCTAAATCTATTGTTTTTTCTCAACGAAGGAATATAATAGAGTTAAACATGAAAGGTTCATCATGTTAAACAATTACATGGAAACCATTCGTTATTTAATTATCATAGGGAGGTCAACATGAAAGGAAAAACTATTCACGATATGAGAATTGGTGATCAGGAATCTTACGAAAGAACCGTCACGGAAACAGACGTCGTTCTGTTTGGTGGCATTTCCGGTGATCTGAATCCCGCACATTTTAATGAATCCTATGCGAAAGAAACCATGTTTAAAGGTAGAATTGTACACGGGATGCTTACCGCATCTTACTTTTCCACCGTTCTTGGCACTCTTCTTCCAGGACCAGGCACCATTTATCTAGGTCAGGATCTGAAATTCACAAAACCAGTCAGGTTTCAGGATACCATCAAAGCAGTAGTTACTGTATCAGAGATCCTGGAAGAAAAGAATATTGTCAAACTGGACACCATCGCATACAACCAGCATGGAGACGTTGTGGTGAAAGGCACTGCAACCGTCATGCCACCCAAATAGGAGGACCATATGAATTTTGAACTGAACAAGAAACAAGCCCTTTCTCTGAAATTATTTAAAGAATTCTCCCTGAATGAGGTAAAACCCTTGGCTCAGGAAGTAGATGAATTAGAGCGATTTCCAGTGGAAACCGTGGAAAAAATGGCAAAAATTGGTATGCTGGGCATTCCAGTACCCGAGAATTATGGAGGTTCCGGCGGTGACAACCTGACCTATATCATGGCTGTGGAAGAGCTTTCCAAACATTGTGCCACCACAGGCGTCATTGTATCCGCTCATACTTCTCTGGCTTGCGCTCCTCTTCTGGCCTTTGGCACAGAAGCACAAAAAGAAAAATATCTTCTCCCTCTAGCATCCGGTGACAAACTTGGCGCATTTGGCCTAACTGAACCTAATGCAGGTTCTGATGCAGCCATGCAGCAGACCATCGCAGTGCGGGAAGGAGATTTTTATAGAATCAACGGTTCTAAGATATTCATAACCAACGGTGGATATGCGGACACTTTCATCATCTTTGCCATGACGGACAAACAGAAAGGCACCCGTGGCATTTCTGCCTTCATTGTGGAAAAAGGCATGGAAGGTTTCTCCATTGGAAAGACAGAACATAAACTAGGCATCAAGGGAAGCTCCACCACTGAGCTGATTTTTAAGGATCTCATGCTTCCTGCTGAGAATCTTCTGGGTCAGGAAGGCAAAGGATTCGGCATCGCCATGAAGACTCTGGATGGCGGAAGAATCGGCATCGCAGCCCAAGCCCTTGGTATCGCCCAGGGTGCACTGGATGAAGCCATCAAGTACATCAAAGAGCGTAAACAGTTCGGAAGACCCCTTTCCGCCTTCCAGAACTCACAGTTTCAAATTGCGGAACTCCAGACAAAAATTGATGCTGCAAGGCTTCTTACCTACCGTGCTGCAGTTCTGAAGGATGAGGGGAAATCTTACTCCACAGAAGCTGCCATGGCGAAGCTTTACGCTTCAGACATTTCCATGGAGAGCACACGAATCTCCCTCCAGCTTCTAGGCGGTTACGGATATACCAGAGAATATCCTTTGGAAAGAATGTTCCGTGACGCAAAAATCACCGAGATCTACGAAGGCACATCTGAAGTTCAGAAGATGGTCATCGCAGCGTCTCTACTGAAGTAAAGGAGAGAGAAGATGAATATTGTAGTACTTTTAAAGCAAGTTCCAGATACCACAGAAATGAAGATAGACAAAGAAAAGGGCACGCTCATCAGAACCGGCGTCCCTACCATCACCAATCCAGATGACCTGGCAGGTCTTGAAGCAGCCCTGCAGGTCAAAGACAGACAAGGGGCAAAAGTGATTTGTGTTACCATGGGTCCTCCTCAGGCAGAATCCATGCTAAGAGAGCTCTATGCACTTGGTGCAGATGAGTGTGTGCTCATCAGTGATGGGAAGTTTGGAGGTGCGGACACCTGGGCAACCTCCAATACCCTAGGTGCCTACCTGGCAACCATCCCTTACGATCTTATTATTGCAGGCAGACAGGCCATTGATGGCGATACCGCACAGGTAGGACCTCAAACTGCTGAAAAGCTGAATCTGCCACAGATTACCTATGTGGATGAGATACTCTCCATTTCAGAGGAAAAAATCAGAGTACGTAAGGCCCTGGAGAGCAGATATGAAATTCTGGAGTCCGAGATGCCTTGCCTCATCACCACCCTAAGCTCCATTGCAAAACCACGTTATATGCATGTACGTGAAATCATGAAGGCTTTTGATAAACCTGTGACGGTCATCACCAACGAGCATTTGAAGCTGGAACAGAAAGACATCGGCCTCAAGGGCTCCCCCACAAAAGTGAAGAAGACCTTCACCAAGGAAGTCCATAAAAATTCAGATGTGCTGACTCTGGAACCAAAACTGGCAGCGGCAAAAATTCTGGACGTGCTTCTTGAGAACCAGTTTATCGGAAAGTAGGAGGATATAGTATGAACATACAGGAATATAAGGATCTTTATGTATTCATTGAACATGAAGAGAATATAATACACGAAGCGAGTCTTGAACTGCTTGGAGAAGCCAGAAGACTGAAAGAAGACAGGCCTTCCCTGAATTATCAGGTGGTTGCCGTTCTTCTTGGAGAAGTAAGTGAGGATCTTCTTTCTGAACTGTCACAGCGGGGTGCAGATGAGACGGTATATCTTCACCATGAACAACTGAATGAGTACAGCACACTTCACTACACACATCTTCTGCATCAGATGATTGAGGAGAGAAAACCCGATATTTTCCTCATTCCAGCCACTGTCCTAGGTAGAGATCTGGCACCAAGACTGGCTGCAAGATGCGACACAGGACTTACGGCAGACGCAACAAAGCTGGAGTTTGATCCAGAAAACCCGGACTCTTCTCTTCTTTATGTCACAAGACCGGCCTTTGGGGGAAACCTCTTCGGCACCATCATCAATGAGACCAAAAGACCGCAAATGACCACCATAAGACCTGGTGTCATGGATAAAATGAAAAGAAACCCAGCCCTCACCGGAAAAGTGACCACTAAGAAGGTCAGCCTTGATGGGATGAAAGATCCTGTGAGTATTCTGGAGGTGCTGAAGAAGGACCACATGGCCGTGGACATTGCTAAGGCAGACATCCTCATCTCCGGCGGCAGAGGCGTTGGCGACAGATTTGATCTTCTGAGGGAATGCGCGGATATGATTGGGGCTGAAGTAGCAGGCTCAAGAGCCGCTGTAGACGAAGGAAGAATCGAGAAGGACTACCAAGTTGGACAGACCGGTAAAACCGTAAAACCCAAAGTCTATATCGCCTGCGGTATTTCGGGTGCAGTACAGCATCTGGCAGGTATGGAGAAATCCGACTACATCATTGCCATCAATAAAGATCCCGATGCACCCATCTTCCAAGTGGCAAACATCGGACTTGTGGGAAATGCTCTGGAAATTCTTCCGCTCCTCACAAAAGAAATCAGAAACTACCGGGAAAGGCCTTCATAGGCCTTTTCTTTCCTTTGGAAAGAAAAGACAAACATTCTCTTTTTCCCGTAACTGTTTACAGAACTTGTGAACTTGCGATAGAATACCTATAAATAACCCAAGAAAGGACGGTTTAGCAGTAATGAAGACTTATCCAAAGAAAGACATTCAAACTAAAAGACTCCGAATCTCCTACCTGGAAGCAGGAAATGAAGAGAAAGAACCTCTTCTTCTTCTCCATGGAAACACCTCCTCCAGCCTCTTCTATGTACCTACCATGGAGATCCTTGAAGAGCATTTCCACATTTATGCTCCAGATTTAAGAGGCTATGGCCATACAGAGAAGCTTCCCATTGATTCCACCTTGGGGATGAAAACTTGGTCTGAAGACATCAGAAGCTTTGTGGATGCCCTCTCCATCAAAAACCCCCACATCATCGGCTGGTCCATGGGCGGAGGGGTTGCTATGCAGTATACTCTGGACTATCCGGAGGACGTAAAGAGCCTTGGACTGATCAATCCTTTGTCCCCTTATGGTTTCTCTGGCACAAAAGATGCGGACGGAACCCTCACGACAGCATCCCATGCTGGCACCGGCGGTGGCTTTGTGAACAAGCAGTTTGTTGAAAATCTCAGAACCAAGAATAAGGATCTCACTGACCCCACTTCAGCGCCAAATGTGCTGAAAGGACTCTTCGCTCCTTCCTTCACCCTATCAGAAGAAATGAAAAACCTCTTTGTGGACTCCATGTTCCTTATGGAGATTGGGGAAGGATTCTATCCTGGAAGTTCTCAGCCCGCACCAGAGTGGCCATTCCTTGGTCCTGGCACAGAAGGCATCGGCAACACCATGAGTCCAAAATACGTCAATTTGTCGGGCATCAGAAATCTTCCTGTAAAACCTCCGGTAATCTGGTTCAGAGGAGCTGAAGATAAGATCGTCTCTGATCAGTCCTACAGTGATGTGGGATTCCTAGGACAGCTGGGAATTCTGCCAGGCTGGCCAGGAGAAGAGGTCTATCCTCCACAACCCATGGTTTCTCAGACAAGAAGAGTACTGGAAGACTACAAAGAAAACGGCGGGAAATTTGTAGAATCAGTTTTTGAGCACTCCGGTCATAGCCCTCAAATTGAGGAGCCTGAAAAATTCGTGGCGGAGTATCTCGCATTTTTAGGAAAATAATCGATTTTTTAGAATACTCTAAGGGCGTATATGATATACTAATTTTTGAAGAAAAAATGCATCTTCCATTTATGGAATCTGATGCTTATGAAAGAGGTATATAATGGAACTGAAAGAAATTCTAAGAGCCATGCTCTTTATCACCACCGCTGTTTCCTTCGGCATCTCAATTCTCAGCTTTTTCACTTTCATAAAACTGAAAAAAGTACCGAAGAAAGAAAGAAATCTCATGGAATTCCAAAAGGTGAACCAGTATGTGAAATTGGGACAGGTCTCTTTGGGCATTGCCGCAGCAGCACTTTTAGTAGCCCTTTGGCTTTCATCATAATCAAACAGAAAAGAACGCAGCCAGGTTTTAGTCCTGCTGCGTTCTTTTTTTCATTTTCTCAGTAGAGATCTTTTTTTAGTTTCTTTTCCATGGGCACAAAGGAAATGCCATAAATCTCCTGAACCTGGTCTTTCACAGAAAATCCTAGCGCTTCGTAAAACGGCACCGATGAAAGCGTTGCGTTAAGCCTAACAACCTGCCCTTCTTCCATACGGTTTTTAACTATCTCCTCATAGAAAGAATAGAGCGCTCTTCCAATACCTTCACCTCTTCTTTGCACGTAGAGATGCGTAAGAAAAAACCCTTCTGCACAAAGAACACCCACAAGAGACTGTTTCTCATCAAAGGCTCCCAGAAAAACTGTCTTCTCATCGGAAAGCATCTCCTGAAAGGCATCCTTTGTCTGCATTTTCAGGAAACTGGGCACGGCGCTTTGAAAAAGTCCTCTGGACTCTTTTTGAAGAAACACCTCACGAATCAGAAGAAACGCTTTATCTACTTCCTGCCCATGAAGAAACCTCACGTTCATCTTTACCCCCCCCAGAAAGTTCAAAAGCAGGCTCTTTTTCATGAAGCCTGCCTGAAACGCTATTTGATGGATTAGCTCTCCTTGGTCCATGACTTGGGCACAAGAAGCGCAATAATCGTAAAATGCTCCAATCTGCCCAAAAGCATCACCAGAGACAGAAACACCTTCGTGAAAGCCGAATAATGGCCAAAGGTAACGGTTGGTCCCACAGCACCAAAACCAGGACCGATGTTATTCAGCGTTGCAGCTACCGCGGACATAGAGCTCTCCATGTTGCCTCCTTCGAGTGAAACCACAAGAGATCCTATCACAAAGATCAATAGGTGGATGGCTGTAAAGCTGTTGATTCTCGCAATGATTTCATTGGAAACAATTTTCCCGCCCACTTTAATGGGAATCAGTGCTCGAGGATGGAAAATCTTTGACACTTCTCTTTTGATGAGCTTCAGCACAATCATAATTCGAATGACTTTCATTCCACCTGCAGTGGATCCTGCAGATCCCCCCACAAACATCAGAAAGAACAGAATCAACTTGCTGAAGCTAGGCCATAGATCAAAGTCTACGGTACTATACCCTGTGGTGGTCATGATGGAAGAAACTTGGAAAAAAGATTCTCGGAGCCTCACCAAAGCATCTCCACCAAAGGTCATAAATAGATTCCATGCAATCATCACTACTGAACTTCCTACAAAAAAGAGATACAGCCGAAGTTCGCGGTCTTCGAGAAATTCTTTGTATTTCTTTCTGAAGAATAGAAAATAGAGGGAAAAATTCACGCCGGACATCACCATGAATATTCCTGTCACCACCTGAACATAGGGACTGTAACTTGCTAGGCTGTCATTTCTAGGACCAAAACCTCCCGTGCCCACAGTACCGAAGGTAATGACAAAGGCTTCCAGAAGATTCACGCCCCCAAACAAAAGAAATATCACCTGCAGTACAGTCAGAAGGATATAAGAGACATAAAGAACCCTCGCGGTATCTTTCATTCGTGGTACGATTTTTCCTGCCACAGGTCCCGGGGACTCCGCTTTGAAAATCTGAAGGCTTCCTACACCAAGGGCAGGAAGTAGCGCCAAGGTAAACACAAGGATCCCCATACCACCAATCCAGTGGGTCATGGAGCGCCAGAAAAGAACTCCTTTATCAAGACCATCCACATTCGCAATGACAGAAGCTCCTGTGGTGGTGAATCCTGAGACAATCTCAAAGACTCCATCAATATAAGTAGGGACACTGCCCGATGTCCATAAAGGGATGGCACCGAACAAAGAGATCATCACCCATCCCAAGGCAACAATGACAATCCCGTCTTTTGCCCGGATATGATGATCATTTTTTCTTCTCAGTTTCGCCATGAGGATACCAAGAATCACCATGACTACAATGGTCCAGATGAAGGGATGATGGGCATCCCCGCCATAAGCATAAGAAATAAAGATAGATGGGGACATCAGTAGGGCTTCAATCAGCAGTATAATCCCTAGCACCTTTATCACGATTCCATAATTCACTAAAAAGTCCTCTCTTTCCTGGAATAAACAGTTTTCTTAAGTTTTCCGTGTCCTCCGCCAAGGAGAAGACAACAATCCGGTCATTGGGACGGATAATGGAGGTTCCTTTCGGAATAATCACTTCTCCATTATGAACAATAGCACCAATGATCAGACCCTTCGGTAAGTGAAGGTCCTTTAATGGCTTTCCGAGATAAGGCATATCCGGTGTCGCAATGATTTCTGTCACTTCTCCATCTCCACCTAGGAGCAGAGAAACAGAAAGCACCTTTCCGCCACGGACAAACTTCAGAATATTGGATGCAGTGATATTCACAGGATTCAGCGCAGCATCAATATCCAGCTTATCGATGATTTTTGTATAGTTTCTTCGGCTCACCTTCGCAATGCATTTTTTGACACCATACTGCTTTGCCATAAGCGCCATGAGAAGATTCTGCTCATCGTATCCTGTGGAGCCGATGAATGCGTCCATCTGGTCAATGTTCTCTTCTTCCAGAATGTTCACGTCCGTTCCGTCCCCATGAATGATCAGCACATGCTCCAGTGTTTCCGCCAGTTTCAGCGCACGGGTTCTGTCCTGCTCAATGAGAGTAACGCCTACACGGGCTTTGGACAGCTCTTTCGCCAGATAGTATCCCACATTTCCACCACCGATGATCATCACATTATCCACATGGGTGTCCGGACTGATCAGCTTATGGTTTTTACTAAGCTTCACAAGATCTTCCTCTTTCCCAATGATGTGGACCACATCATCCGCTGCAATCTCTGTATTTCCGTTTGGAATGATCAGTGTTCCCTGTCTGGAGATTGCGGTGATGATAAGCTTGTCAAAATCTTCCAGTTCAAAAAGCTTTTTGCCGACAAAAGAGCTCTTATAGGAACATTTAAAATCAATCATCTTCACACGGCCATCCGCAAAATCTCCGGAATAGAACATGACATTCTTGAGGAGATATTTTGAAATGGACGTTGCAGTGGCAAGATCCGGATTCATGATAAGATCTATTCCCAGTTCATGACGCACGAAAGTAAGCTGCTCTGTATATTCCGGATTTCTGATTCTTGCAATGGTCTGATTGCATCCCAGCTTTTTCGCAAAGGTGCAGATGACCGCATTGGTCTCATCATTCTCTGTACAGGCAACAATAATATCATATTCCTCTATATTCATTTCCTTCAGCATGGTGATACTGATTCCACTGGCCACAACCGTCAGCACATCCAAATGCTCATTGATGTTCTCAATGACCTTCGCATCACTGTCCACCAGGGTAACGTCCATATTTTCTACAGTCATGGCTTCCGCAAGCTTAACACCAAGCTTACCTGCGCCAACGATCATTACTTTCATAGCTCCTCCAAGATTGTTTAATAGAGATATTGTATCATAAGAACGGTGGAAAATATCCATAAAAATACCGACCATGAAAATGACCGGTGAATCTGATATTTTCAGGGCATTCGTGGCGCTTTTTCTACTCTACCGGAAGCTCAATTCTTGTCAGAAGATCTTCCGCGCTCTTCGCGTCCATGGGAGAGTTATAGTAGGTCTCATAGGCCATTCCTCTAGCCTTATACCCATGGAGGCCGATATATGCGTTCATCTCCTCATAGGCTGCATTCATCTTCTCATAGGGTCCTTTATACATACAGGACACCATTCTTCCCTGAACGATTTCTGAAGGGCATAAATCTCCCTCCCCAGGAAGCACATCTTCTACAGGAAAACCAATCTCCACATCCAGATGCTCCATATCCAGATTATAGTAGCATACAAAAGGTGGCCCCGCAGGGTTCACATCCATTTCCTTAAGAAACAGCATAATTCTTTCATAGGTTTCACCGATGAGCTGTGGAAGTTTCGTTACGGAAGAAATTGTTCGGACACTCATGACAGGCTGAAAGTGCTGCTCTCTCACTTCAATGGCGAATCGGGTTTCTGTCATTTTAATCACTCCTCCCATTTATCAGATACAGTCTATCATACATCCATTTCTCTTTCGTGAATTTTCTATCAAGTGATGTTCATAACATGAAAAAACAGCCTAACAACGTTAGACTGTAATTAATGGTAGCGGGGGCAGGACTTGAACCTGCGACCTTCGGGTTATGAGCCCGACGAGCTGCCAACTGCTCCACCCCGCGATATTCAATAACTTGGTGCTGAAGACCGGAATCGAACCGGTACGGTGTCGCCACCGCAGGATTTTAAGTCCTGTGCGTCTGCCAGTTTCGCCACTCCAGCGTGTAAATAAAAATGGTAGCGGAAATAGGACTTGAACCTACGACCCTTCGGGTATGAACCGAATGCTCTAGCCAGCTGAGCTATTCCGCCACGTTTGATGCCGCCTTATCTTCGCGACAAAATTAATTATATAGCATGGTAAATGCCTTGTCAACAACAAAAGCAAAAAATAATGCCCAGAAATCTGGGCATTAAATCATCTTCAGCGAAATGTGTTGAGAGCCATCACTTAGCTTCTTCTGCTCTTTGTTCTGACTTCCTGTTTCTTTTTGTAATCAGACATCACTTCTTCACTTTCTTTCATGAATTTGGACATGATGTCTTCAAAATTGTTGGAAGCTGGCTTCTTCTTATCAGGTGCACTCCACTCCACCTCAGCTGGTCTGTTAGTTCTCTTTGGAGCAATCTGGACACCCTGTTTGATGGATAAGCTGATTTTACCGTTATCATCAATTCCTAAAACTTTGACCTGTACCTTGTCGCCTTCTTTGATAAATTCTTTGATATCCTTCACGTAGGTGTCAGCCACCTCGGATATGTGCACGAGCCCAGTTTTACCGCTCAGATCAATAAAAGCGCCAAAGTTCGTGATGTTTACGACAGTTCCTTCTACAATGTTTCCTACCTCTAAGGTCATGTTAATAAGAATCCTCCTTAAAATTAAAAAAATAAATATATGTACAAACCCGATCAGTTGCCTGATGAGTCAATTACCGGTACTTCTCCTGGTCTCAAAAGACCAAGTCTCGTTCTGGCACTCCTTATAGTATAATCTTCAGTGCCTATACTGTCCACTAAATTTGCCAGTTTTTCATTCTCTTCCATGACCTTTTCCAGCTTAATGGATTCTTCTTTCATATTTTCCCTGATATGTGCCATCATCACCTGCTGTTTATACACAGTTAAAGAAATGATCCCCACAAAAAGGATCAGAAGCAATCTGATTAGAAATTTCCCCCATCTCATGGTTTTCCTCCTAGCGTCGGAAAGGATTTTTACTCCTCTTCGTCTGTATCTTCTTCCCCTTCCAGGATTTCGTACATCTTGGAAGCATCGTCTTTTCTCACATGTTCTGCAATATTCAGGATCTTCGCTTTGATGCTCTTATCCTTATACGCAATTTCAATGATGTCTCCTTCTTTGACTTCTGTGCCTGCTTTGGCGATCTTACCATTGATGGACACTCTTTTTCCGTCACAGGCTTCCTTTGCCACAGTTCTTCTTTTTATAATTCTGGATACCTTCAGATATTTATCTAGTCTCAATATTATCACCTCTGTCGTCACAATGCTGGAAATATTTTTATAAGTTCATCCATTGTGTATATTATATATTTTGATTGAACCAATGTGAAGCAAAACTTTGATATTTCAGTAACTTAGACCACTCTTTACTGCAAAAAATAAGAGGGCAGAAGAAATTCTTCTACCCTTCCTATCATGACTACTTATTTCTTCTTCTTAGGAGCAGCCTTCTTCTTCTTAGGAACTACGTTTACTTTTTCCTTGAAGTCCTTACCAGGCTTGAAAACTGGAACCTTGGATGCAGGAATCTTAATCTCTTCCTTGGTTCTTGGATTTCTTCCAACTCTTTCTTTTCTTTCTCTTACTTCGAAGGTACCAAATCCAACGAGTTGAACTTTTTCACCCTTCTCAAGAGTTCCTACCACTGTGTCAAGAAAAGCTTTCAGGAAAGCCTCAGAGTCTTTCTTGGTAAAACTGGTAGATTCAGCCAATGCAGCGATTAATTCAGCTTTGTTCACAATAAATTCCTCCTTAATATTGTTTAATAATGGAATCTACTGTTATTATTCTACAGAAAACTCTGAAACCCTTTATTTTAAAGCGTTTTTTTTAGAATTTTTCTTCTTTTTTTGCTTTTTCCCAGTATTCATCCAATTCTTTCAGCTGAAGATCCTGAAAAGCCCTCTGATCAGCCTCTAGGAGTTCTTCCATCCGGGTAATTCTTCTGATGAATTTATCGGAAGTTTCATTGATGGCGATCTCAGGATCTGCCTGAAGGAACCTTGCAAGATTCACCACGGCAAACAGGAGATCTCCCAGCTCTTTCTTCACATGTCTCTCATCCTGGTCCTTCAATGCCTGTCTGATTTCCAGGAGCTCTTCCTCCACCTTCAGGAACACATCTTTGATATCATCCCAGTCAAATCCGTATTTCCGGGCTTTCTTCTGGATTTTTTCAGCTCTGGAGAGGCCCGGATAATATTTAGATATGGCTCTAAGAGAATCGCTTAAGGTCTCTTCTCCTTTTTCTTTCTTCTTCAGGGCCTCCCACTGGATCAGCACCTCATCTGAAGTCATATCCTTGTCTTTCTCGAACACATGAGGATGGCGGTAGATCATTTTTTCAGAAACCACCTTCACCACTTCATGCACATTGAATTCACCTTCTTCTTCTGAAATGACGCTGTGGAGAAGCACCTGAAGCATCACATCCCCCAGTTCTTCCCGGAGAGCGTCAAAGTCCTCAAGGTCAATGGCTTCTAACGCCTCATAGCTCTCTTCAATAAGATAAGGCTTCAACGACTCATGGGTCTGCTCTTTATCCCAGGGACATCCATTGTCCTTATCCCGCAACTTCTTTACAATGTTCATGAAATCATAGAAGCTGTATTTCCCTTCCATAGGCGGCACGTAGACACTGGTGAGATCATCCGCATCCCTTTGGCGGTCCAGTTCATAGAGCGGGATTCTTCTGATGACTTCCTCCTCTGTACCCGCTGCACGGATATAGATGATTTCATCCTCATCATTCAAATACGCATTCAGAGCAATCTTCACTCTGCTGGCAATATAAGGAGAAAACACCTGAGTGATGAGCGTGCCTTTATGATAGTCCGGCACCTCTTCCTCGATTCCCAGAGCATCCACAATTCGGAATCCACTGATCGGATCCACTTCCAAAGCTTCAAGAACTGCATCCACAAAGCTCACCGCAGGATGAATTTTATAAGGAATACCTTTCTCCTTGCATTTTTCTATAAGAAGCAGTACAGACTTCTCCGCAACCAGCGGATGTCCTGGAACTCCATAGACAAAAGTCTCCTTCTCGCCTTTCGTGCATAGAAGATCTGCAATGGTGCTGTACACCTCATCAAAAGTCTCCGCTTTTTCATAGACAAAGTCAAAAGCTTCATAGGAAATCCCTTCCTCCACCAAGAAAGAGACCGTGGGATGTTTTTCTGTTCTAAGGAATACAGCATTATTTTTCAGCGCTTTTACGGCACCCAGAGTCAGCGCATCGTTATGTCCTGGTCCAAGACCAACAATATGTATCATATTTCCACCTCAATTTTCAACATTAATTTATTATAGCACAGCCCCAGACAGCAGACTAAAAAAAGAAAACCCGGGATTTCTCCCGGGCATAAAGATCTAATTAACGAATTTTATCCTCATATACCTTTACGTTCAGCTCTTTCTTCCATTCTTCCATGGTGGAAAGATACTTTTCGCTCTTCTTGTTTGCAGTGAGTGTGGAAGTGATGCTTTCTTTCACATCATCCAAAGGCTTCTGGACTTCTTCAGCCTGGATGCCATCCACTTTGATGATGTGGTATCCTGCAGTGGACTTCACAACATCAGAAATCTCATCTTCCTTCAGCTTCTTCACATGGTCCATGAAATCAGCATAAAGATCTGTGTTCTCATAGCCATAGTACCCTAGAAGACCACCGGACTCTGCAGAAAGATCTTTTCCGTATTCTTCTGCCATCTCCGCAAAATCTTTACCATCTTCCTTGATGAGCTTCAGAACTTCTTCGCCCTTTGCCTTGGCTTCATCATCATTACCGAAGTAAATATGATAGATATTAGCACCAGCTGGTGTTACATAATTCTTCTTGTTTTCTTCATAGTACTTCTCGATGTCTTCGTCTGTAACGGTCACATCGGCCACAATGCTCTCATAGTACTTGCTTCTGACAATGTCTTCCTCTACAAAAGTCTTATAGGTTTCTTCATTGAAACCAGCTTCTTCCAGGGCTGCCAGATACTTTTCATCATCGCCATAGGTCTTTTTCACCTGGTCAATTCTTTCTGTCACTGCCTTGGCAATCTCTTCTGTATCAGTCTCCATACCGGATTCCTCAATCTTCTTGTCCAAGATTCTCATCTCCACAAGACTGTTCAGAATATCCACCTTCAGATCTTTGATGACCTGCTTTCCTTCTTCCTGTTCGAGAATTTCTTCTCCATACTGTACCTTCAGGCTGTCGATGTAGGATTTTGCTTCTGTATCCACATCTTTCTGTGTAATCTCCACATCTCCTACTTTTGCAAGGACAGTGGCATCAATGGACTCCTGTGTTTCCTCCACAAGACCGCATCCCGCAAGGACTGCAGTCAGTACGGAAGCCGCAAGGACCGTAACTACTTTTTTCTTTAAAGTGATCAAGTTTTTTCCCTCTCTTTTACTCTCGATTTCAGTTCCAGACTCATCATATCTTTTCTTTGTTACAATGGTGTGACACATTTCATAATTATATAGTCTTTAAGCCACTTTTGCAACTTTTAGAGCGTACTGAGCTCTTTCATCAGTTTCGTCAGGAACATGATGGTTTCATCCCGGTCTTTTTCCAGATTTTTCACTGTAAAACCGGGGGTGCTTCGAATAAACTCCACACGCTTGCTGTATTTTTTCATCAGATGTGAGACTTTTTCTTCTGTGAGCTTTTCAGAGCTGACAAAAGTCACCAGGATATCTTTCATGCGGTCCTTCAGTTCAAGAACCCCCGCTCTATTCGAATAGAACTTCAGTCGGGCGATATCCATCAGGTTATAGAGTGAATCCGGAATGTCACTGAATCTGTCCAGCAGCTCTTCCTTGATGTCTTCGTAATCTTCTTCACTCTCCATGGATGCAATTCTTTTGTAGACTTCAATTTTATGCATCTCATCGCTGATATAGCTGGAAGGTATATAGGCATCCACACGGATATCAATGGTCGTATCGACTTTTTCCTCCTGTATTTCGCCTGTGAGCATTTTAATGGCGGTATCCAGCATTTTCACATAAAGATCATACCCCACCACAGACATCTGCCCATGCTGAGCCTTCCCCATGAGATTGCCCGCTCCTCTGATCTCAAGATCCCGCATGGCAATTTTAAACCCGGACCCAAGTTCTGTAAAATCCTTCAGTGCTCTTAGCCTCTTCTCCGCAATCTCTGTCAGCACCTTGTCTTTCTTATACGTCAGATAGGCATACGCAATTCTGTTGGTTCTACCTACTCTTCCACGGAGCTGGTAGAGCTGAGAAAGCCCAAGCTTGTCTGCATGATCCACAATGATGGTATTGACATTTTGAATGTCCATACCTGTTTCAATGATGGTGGTGCTGATGAGAACATCGGTATGTCCATCCATGAAATTCTTCATGGCATTCTCCAGCTCCCTTTCATTCATCTGACCATGGGCCACATCAAATATCACTTCTGGAACGAGCTTCTGAAGATAGCTGTGCATCACATGAATATCATCCACTCTGTTATGCACAAAGTACACCTGCCCATTTCTGGCTTTTTCTCTTAAAATGGCATCACGAACCAGCTGCTCATTGAACTCCACCACATAGGTCTGAATGGGATACCGTTCTTCCGGTGGTGTTTCAATCAAAGAAATATCCCGGATTCCGGATAATGACATATGAAGGGTTCTTGGAATCGGCGTTGCAGATAAAGTCAGAACATCCACATTCTTCTTGGCGGACTTCAGCTTCTCCTTATGAGCCACACCAAACCTCTGCTCCTCATCCACAATGAGAAGACCCAGGTCTTTAAACTGCAGGTCTTTTGAAAGGATCTTATGAGTTCCAATGATGATGTCCACATTTCCTTCTTTAACCCGCCTCATGGTTTCCTTCTGCTCTTTTGGCCCCCTGAACCTGGAGATCATATCAATCTTGATGGGGAACCCCTTAAAACGGTTCCTGAAAGAGTGATAATGCTGCTCCGCAAGGATGGTGGTAGGGACCAGCACCGCTACTTGTTTTGAGTCCATCACCGCTTTAAACGCCGCTCTCATGGCCACTTCTGTTTTTCCATAACCTACATCTCCACAAAGAAGACGGTCCATGACCCGCTCGCGTTCCATATCTCTTTTGATTTCCTCTGAGGAGCGCAGCTGATCTTCGGTCTCATCATAGGCAAACTCATCCTCAAACTGCCTTTGCCACTCGGTGTCCGGTGTGAATGGATAGCCTTTCACCTTTTCCCGCTCCGCATAAAGCTTCACCAGATCTTCGGCAATCTCATCCACAGAGCGTTTCACCTTGGCCTTGGCTTTACTCCACTCCTGACCTCCCAGCTTGTTGATCTTGGGCTGTTTCCCCTCTGTGCCGATGTAGCGCTGGATCATATCCAGCTGCTCCACAGGAATGAAGAGCTTGTCGTTCTTGTCGTAAGAGATTTCTATATAATCCCGTACAAGACCCGAGGACTCCAGCTGTTTGATGCCAAGAAAAACCCCGATGCCATGATTCACATGAACCACGTAATCGCCCTTTCTCAGCTCCGTAAAGCTCTGGATCTTTGTGAGACCCTTGCCTTTTTTCGGCGCTTTCCGTTTCTTTCTTTTGGCTTCACCAAAGACTTCCTTGTCAGAAATGAGAGAAAGCTTGATGTCTGGAAACTCAAATCCGCGGAGCTGGTTTCCGAAGGTTATGACTACATCAGAATAATCCAGGGTGCTTAAAGTATCCTTATAGACAGACTCAATGTCCTTGTCTCTCAATATATCTACAAGTCTTTCTCCTCTGGGCCTTGTACCTGCAAGGATCACCACTTTGTACCCTCTTCGTTTTCGGTCTTTGATGTCATCAATGAGAAGATCCAGCTGTCCCTGATAATTGTAGATGGTAATCTGATTAAAATTCACAAGGCTTCTTGGCGGCAAAAACCGCTCCGTCTTCTGGAACTGGTTCAGGGTGATCACGTCTTTGTTTTTTAAAGTTTCCAGAAGCAGCTCTTTCTCCAGCATGAGGCTGCCTTGGGAAGGCATGATTTCTCCACGGTGAAGAAATGCATCATAATCCTCCTGAAACTCCTGATATACAGACTCCAGCTTCCCTAGGGAATGCGCAGTGTCATCCACAATGATTTTTCCCTCTCCCATAAAATCAAAAAAGCTGGAAGGCTTTTCAAAAAAGAAGGGCAGATAGGAATCAATGTTTTCAAAGAATACTCCTTCTTTGAGATACTCCAGATTGCTCGACACATGACTCTTCAGCTTTTCAAAAGCTTCATTGTCATACCCCTTACGCTTCTTCTTATCCTTCAGGATGTCCTGAAACTCTTTTTCAATTCGCTGGGCTCCTTCTTGCATCCGCTCTTCTGTAAGAATGAGCTCTTTAGCAGGAAAGATTTCAAAGGAAGGCACTTGCTCGATGCTTCTCTGATTTTCCGGATGAAAGGTTCTGATGGAATCAATCTCATCTCCAAAGAGCTCCACACGGTATGGCTGGGCGCTGTCAGGTGGGAAGACATCCAGAATGCCCCCCCTCAGTGCATATTCTCCTTTTCCTTCTACAAGCTCCACTCTGACATATCCGGCGCTTTGAAGTTTTTTGCCCACTTCTTTGAGACTGATCTCCATCCCTTTTTCCAGAGAAAAATGATAGGCTCTGAAATACTCATAAGGCGCATACTTCGCAGTCAGCGCATCGATGGTGGTGACAATGATTTTCTTCTTGCTGCTCTGCAGCGCCTTCATGACCTTTAGACGCTCCCAGCGGAGATCTCCGGAAATGGCATCGATGTTATAGAACACCATATCCTTCGCCGGAAAATAATAAACCTCATTCTCATATAGAAGCAGATCCTCATAAAGATTCTTTGCATCCATATCCTTGGAGGTGAAGATGAAAATGCTGTCTTTTTCTTTCCCAAAGAGTGTAGAAATGAGGTAAGCCCTTGCGGACTCGGATACACCAAATACTCCTACAGGGAATTTCCTGTCTTTGATGCTTTTACGGAGCTCTTTGAACGAACCATCCTCATAAAGCCTCTGTCTTAGTCCTTCTAATCTCACATTATTCACCTACTCCGCTCTAAACCCGTTATACTCACTGATGGCTGAATCGATTCCATGCTCCAGAATGGCAAACACTGCTTCCACAGCTGCAGAGATGGTCTTTTCCATCTTCTCCTCTTCCTCTTCCTGGAACTTGCCGAGCACATGATGGATAAGATCATGTTTCGGAGCACCGACGCCCACTTTGATTCTGGGAAAGTCCTCGGATGCCAAATGAAGGATGGTGCTCTTAATGCCATTGTGGCCGCCTGCACTTCCCTTTTTCCGAAGCCTGAGTTTCCCCACATCTAGGCTCACATCATCAAATATCACCAGTATTTCCTCATTGGGAATTTTATAAAAATCAGCCGCTTCTACTATACTCTCCCCGGAGAGATTCATAAAAGTCTCTGGCTTCAGAAGAATCACTTTCTTTGTGCCAATCCTTCCTTCTGCCACCTTGCCTCTGAATTTATTCTTGTCAAACTGAACATTCAGCTTCTTTGCCAGTGCATCCAGGACCATAAATCCTGCATTATGTCTGGTCTTCTCATATTCTTTTCCTGGATTGCCAAGGCCAACGATTAAGTGCATCACCCAGCTCCTCCTTTATTGCGCTATAAAACGATTCTAATTCATATCCTATACATTATACTATTTTATCCACTTTTTGTTTACAAAAACCTTACTCCATGGAACTGGACCTTTGGAAAGGATCTTCTCAGGAAATTTCTCCGTAAAAAAAAGAGAACTTCACGTCCTCTTTAATCCACACTGGTTCCGTAAAGGGTAGCATCCACTTCAATAATTTCCGAGACTCTTCTGAAACGGATCTTTACAACGTCTCCCACTTTTCTCGTTTTGATGTACTCCTCAATGGTGGTGCTGGTCTCAATGGGCAGACTGTCTATGCTGAGAATGATATCGGTAGGTCTTAGCCCCGCACGGTCCGCAGTGCCTTCCGGTGCAATTCTCTGCACATAGAATCCGCTCTCTTCCCCTTCTACTTCAGGGACCAGATCCCCATAGACACCAATGAAGGGAACCAGATCTTCTCCTGAATTGATGAGAGATCTTGCGATATTTCTCGCCTCATTGGCCGTGATGGCTGCGCCAAGACCGCTCTTAGAGGAGCTGGTTAGCCTCAAACTGTTGAAACCCACCACTTCTCCATTCATATTAAGAAGCACTCCTCCGCTGTTGCCTGGCGTCACTTTGGCATCTGTTTCGATACCGAATACCTTCACATCCCGGTTGTCATAAGAGAGGATGGGATATGCCTTATTCACAGTGGACACTACCCCAAAGGTCAATGTGCCTCTGTCACTGTCTCCAAAGGGATTGCCCATGGCGATGACCGACTGGGCCACTTTCACTGTGCTGGAATCAGAAAACTTAGGTGGTCTGAGACCTAGCCCATCCACTTGCAGCACAGCCAGTCCAGAAGCAGTATCTCTCCCGACAACTTCAGCCTGATAGATCTTGTCATTCTCACGGTCTGTTCTTACAAAGATTTCTGAATCCGTCAGCGTTGTTACATCATAGGGTACAAGGATGTATCCTTCGGAGTTCATCACAACGCCAGTGTAGACTCCTTCGTAACTGTCTCCGTAGAAGAGATCCGGATTGTTGGTAACACCTACAAGGGAAAGGGACACTTCACTGTAAATCTCCCGAATCCTGGTTCTGTCATAAATGGCATTGCCAAAATTGTCGAGAGACTTCCGGATCATCTGGGAAAAGTTGCTGTTGTCATCAATGCCCAGAGGATTCTCCTGAATTTTTCTGGACACATAGGTTGCTGTGATCACTGAGGTCACAATGACCACAATGAACAGCATAATCAGTTGGAAGGCTCCATTTTTGATTCTTGATTTCTGGTCCAAACGGTACCGGATTTCTCCAGATTTCGGATGCTCTTTCTGGCCGTCATTCTCTATTCGATTCTCTCTGTCCAGACTGTTTTTATCTTCCATGTTCTACACTCCTAGGTCATGCTGAGGGTAAACGTGAACTGAACCCCTTGCTGTTTGTTCTCCACCCAGATATCTTCGCCAAACTGTGTGATGATATTTCTAACTATAGGAAGCCCAAGTCCCGTGGATACTTTATTGGTCCTTGACTTGTCCCCTTTGTAGAATCTGTCCCATATATTTTTGATATCATGGTCTGGAATGGAGTCCCCATCATTGTACACGCTGATAAGGACCTTCTTTCCTTTGGTCCTGGTCTGTACTTTGATGTTCCCATTATCCGGGCAATGCTTGATGGAGTTATCGATGAGATTCGTCATAACTTGGATGAGACGGTCTCTATCCCCTGCAGCATAAAGGTGGTCTCCTTCCAGTGTGACATTCACCTTAAGTCCTTTATCGTCAATCTTTGTTTCAAACCTGGTGATACACACCTTCACAATCTCATTGATGTCCAGCTCAGTCAGCTTGAAGGAGAATTTTCCCGATTCCATGGCAGAAAGATCAAGAAGATCATTCACAAGACGTGTCAGTCTCTGGATCTCGTCATAGACAATTTTCAGGTAATACTTCTCCTTGTCCATGGGGATGATGCCATCAAGAATCCCTGCAATAAATCCACGGATGGATGTGATGGGAGAGCGCAGTTCATGAGATATATTGGACAGGAAGTCACGGCGGTTCTTATCCGTTTCTTCCAGAGACTCCGCCATGGAGTTGAAGGACTCCGAAAGCTGGCCAATCTCGTCAGAAGATGTCACAAGAACTCTTTGCGTCACTTCGCCCTTTGAAATCTTCCTTGCAATGGTGTTCAGCTCTGCCAGAGGCCTGAACAGCATTCTTTGGGCAAGATAATAAATTAGTATAACCGACAATATCACTGCAAATGCTGTGATGCTCCAAATTCTGAGATAGATCTCACGTAGAGGTGCTTCTATGGATTTCAGGGGTGTGTACACCACAATTGCTCCCTGATAAACGCCATTGTTCTGAATGGGCTTGATGTAAAGAGACATCTCCTCTTTTGTGATGGGGTTCATCTCCCCATTGATTTCAATAGAATTGCCCTCTACCAGCCGGTCCCTGTCAGGAAAACTGAATCTTGTGAACATCAGGCTTTCATAAGCCTCATTGGTCACAAAGAAGATATACCCGGAAGCGTCCACCAGGAGAATGTCCCCTTTTTCAACACCTTTCACGAGAG
Organism: Proteiniclasticum ruminis DSM 24773; assembly: GCF_000701905.1. Taxonomy (GTDB): domain Bacteria; phylum Bacillota; class Clostridia; order Clostridiales; family Clostridiaceae; genus Proteiniclasticum; species Proteiniclasticum ruminis. The sequence continues at coordinate 74,684 of NZ_JNKC01000004.1, forward strand.
ACAGGTTTCGGATGAGCTCCGTATCATCAATTTCCTTATTAAGATATAAAGGGACGCTGGAAGAGGCAAGAATTGCTGTCTCCTCCAGGTCCGCCCTGTTCTTTTCCAGAAAATAATTTTGGAACCATAGTGAAAGAACAACAGCTATCAGAACATACCCTACAGTTACAACCATGGCAAAGGTTGCAACGAGTTTTGTTACAAGAGAACTGTTTTTCATAGTTATTACTCCCTACTATTTGACTTCGAACTTATAACCAACGCCCCATACGGTCTCCAGCTGCCAGTTTGGTCCACCATGAAGCTTCTCACGAAGCCGTTTGATGTGCACATCCACAGTTCTGGAATCCCCTGGATAGTCGTATCCCCATACTTCACAAAGAAGCTGTTCTCTGGTGAATACACGGTTCTTGTTGGAAGCCAGGTGATAAAGAAGTTCAAACTCCTTCGGTGGCATTTTTACATCCTGGCCTTTATAGACCACATTGTAGGAATTGACATCGATGTTCAGTTCTGGGAAATTGAGCACTTCTTTTCCACCGCCGTCCGTGTTGAATCTTCTCATGACCGCTTTCACTCTCGCCACAACTTCCTTTGGTTCAAAGGGCTTCACCATGTAGTCATCTGCTCCCAGCTCAAGACCCAGCACCTTATCAAAGGTATCTCCCTTTGCTGTGAGCATAATGACTGGAGTATCATAGTCCTTTCGGATCCACTTCAGCACATCCACACCATCTATATAGGGCAGCATGATGTCCAGAAGCACCAGATCCGGTTTGTAATCCACAAACACTTCCTGGGCTGCTTTGCCGTCTGCTGCTACTCGGATGTCATACCCGGAGCTTTGGAGATACATTTTTAGGACTTCGCTGATGTTTTCATCGTCATCGACTACCAGAATTTTACCAATTTTTCCTTCCATGTTACATTCCCCTTTCTCGCTTAGATTCAGCTTATGTGAATCAATCTAACTCTATGATAGTATAAAAAGGGCTCAAAATCTCGCTCTTCATAATTATTTCACGTTATCCCCCTGATTATTAACAGATTATACTTATTCTAATGTATTTACAATCAAAGCATCTCCTTCATCGTTGTCATGAACATCCGGTTCATGAAGATATCCAAGTTCAGATTTTTACATATTTTTACCTCATTTTAATGTGGAATACACATGAATACGATATAATAGTTGAAAAATTAACAGACTGAGGTGAGCCTAATGATAATTGAAGTGTCCAATCTGAAAAAAAGCTATGGTCCTCTCGTGGCAGTGAACAACCTCTCCTTTCATATTGAAGAAGGTGAAGTCTTTGGACTTCTTGGCCCCAACGGCAGCGGCAAAACAACCGCCATCAACTGTATGCTGTCCCTGTTAAACTTTGAGGAAGGAAACATCCGGATCTTTGGCAAGGAGATGCAGCCCGATGCTTATGATCTCAAAAAGGACATCGGCGTTGTCATGCAGGAAGTGGCCGTTTTCCACGAGCTCACGGTGTACGAGAATATCGATTACTTCTGTGGACTATATGTCTCGGACAAAGCAGAAAGAAGGAAACTGGTGGAAGAGGCACTGGACTTCACAGGACTTCAGGAGTTCAGAAAGTTTTTACCAAAAAAGCTTTCCGGGGGACTCCTGCGAAGGCTGAACATCGCCTGCGGCATCGCCCACAAGCCGAAACTCATTTTTCTCGATGAGCCCACAGTGGCTGTAGACCCCCAAAGCAGAAACAGCATCCTGGAAGGGATTCTCAAACTGAACAAGGAAGGGTCCACCATCGTCTATACTTCCCACTACATGGAGGAAGTAGAAACCATCTGTTCCAGAATCATGATCATCGATAAAGGGGAAGCCATCGCTACAGGAACCAAGGAAGAACTGAAATCCATGATTCATCTGGGCAGCAAAATCTCCTTTGATGCCTCCTTTATCGAGGAATCTCAGCTGGAAAAACTGGCATCTCTTCCCCATGTGACAGAAGTGAAGAAAAACGGAACCCTTGTGACCCTTCGAGCTTCCGAAGAGAATGGCACGCTTGAGAGTATTCTGGCTTTTTTGAAAGAGGAGCAGATCCCTTACAACAATATCCATTCAGAGATGCCTACCTTAAACGACGTGTTCCTTGAAATCACCGGAAAAGAACTCCGGGATTGAGGTGATGGAAATGTTTATGCATATTTATAAATACAGGCTGAAAAAGCTTCTCCGGACAAAGGAGATGATTTTCTGGACCCTAGCATTCCCCATTCTCCTCTCTGTGTTTTTCCATCTGGCTTTCCAAAACCTGGACCGGGCAGAGGCCTTTGACCCCATTGCCACCGCTGTGGTGGCGGATGCAGCCTACCAGGAAAACAGCTTCTTTCAAGAAGTTCTGAAGGATGTTTCCAGCGGTGAAGAGCCTCTTTTAACATACAGCGAGGTATCCTTGAAAGAAGCAGAGACACTTCTTGAAAACGGAGACATCTACGGTTATTTTCTGGTGGGCAATCCCATCGCCATGACTGTAAAGACCTCCGGTCTTTCGCAAAATATCCTGCGTCTTTTCCTGGATCAGGTAAATCAGCGCTTCTCGATGATTACAAGCATCTCTATGGTAAACCCTGAATCCATGGAGAGCTTCGTGAAGGCTTTGGGAGAGTCCGTGACCTATACCATCGAAAAAGAAAAGAGCACAGCGCCACCCAGCCAGATTCTCAATTACTTCTATTCCCTCATCGCCATGGCTTGTATGTACGGTGCATTCTTCGGCAGTGATGAAATCACGGACATCGAGGCAAACATCAGTATGCGGGCAGCAAGAATCCAGGTGGCTCCTGTTCATAAGCTCAAAGCTTTTGCGGCCAGCTCACTGGCATCCTATACTGTGCTTCTTGTGAACACCTCCATTCTCCTTCTGTTTCTTGCCTATGTTCTTGGCATCGACTTTGGAGAGCGGGCATTTTATATTGTGCTCACAGCCTTCGCCGGCACCCTTACAGGCATCACCTTTGGCTCCTTCATCAGCAGCCTTGTGAAGAAAAACGAGAACATGAAATCTGCAGTCATTGTCGCCGTGACCATGGGCGGATCTTTCCTGGCAGGGATGATGTACGCCCAGATGAAGTACATTGTTTATGATAAAGCCCCGGTGCTTGCCTACCTGAACCCAGTAAACCTCATCACGGATTCTTTTTACTCTCTCTACTATTTCACAGATATGGGCAGATACTTCCAGAACCTTGCCCTTCTTCTTGTGATGACCATCGTCTTTGGACTGGGTACTTATCTATCTTTAAGGAGGCGCCGCTATGCAAGTATTTAACGTCAGCATGAAAGTATTAAAAAGAAACGCGCCTTCCATCCTCATCTATCTTGGTATCTTCCTGGGTCTTTCCCTTCTCTTTGCCTCAAACTCCTCAGAGCAGGAAGCAGAGTATGCTTCCTTTGAAACGGTGAAAACCCCAGTGGCTCTCTTCCTGGAAGAGGATACCCCTCTGACAAGGAGTTTTGAAGCGTATCTTAAGGAAAATGCCTATCTGGTAACGGTGAAAGATGAGGAAAAAACTCTGGCAGATGCCCTGTATTTCCGCATCGTCACCTACGTCATCAGAATCCCGGAAGGGTTCACGGATAGCTTTCTAGATGGAGAACCTCTCCCCATTGTAAAAGAAACGCTGCCCGATGCCATCACGAACATCTATACAGATCTCTCCATCGAGAATTTTTTTAACACCGCTAGAGTCTATATTGAAAGCCTGCCGGATGCCTCACTTTCAGAAGTGCTGGAAAAGACAAACTCCACACTTTCGGTGAAGACATCTGTAAACGTGGAAACTTATGGTGGAGAAAAGCCCAGCAGCTATACGAGATTCTACTATAACTACATGTCCTATTCCATGGTGTCGATCCTGGTCCTTGGCACCAGCATCATCATGCTACTTTGGAGAGATCTGCCGCTTTTGCGGCGCACAGAAGTCTCTCCCTTAAAGAAGTCTTCTATACAGCTCCAGAAAGTGCTGTCCTTAGGGGTCTTTACGCTGCTGACCTTTGTGCTTCTCAATGTTTTTTACTTTCTGGTGAACAGGAATGCCGTACTGGATGACAAAACACTGCTGCATATAGGCAATTCCTTCATCCTGGCCTTTACCTCCATGGGGATGAGCTTTCTAGTAGGTACCCTGCTGAAAAGCAGAAATGCCATCACAGCCGTCAGCAATGTGGTTTCTCTGGGCCCCTCCTTCATCAGTGGTGTATTTGTACCTCAAGCTCTTCTGGGAGAAGGGGTGCTCACCCTGGCAAAGGTCACTCCTACCTACTATTATGTCACCGCTAATGAGCTCATTGCTGCACTTGGAAATAGTATGAACGAAAAAATCTACACCAATATGATGATTCTTTTCGCCTTTGGCATAGTCTTCTTCCTTCTCGCCTTCTATTTCGGACAAAGGCGCAAAACAACATCATCTTAACGTGGAAGTACCGCAAAAAACCCCTTGCTCAAGGAAGCAAGGGGTTTTCGTATGATGAGATTAATTCTTCTTAGTCAAACAGTTTGGACAGTGGCACATCATCGGTGATTCTCTTGATGGCCTCTGCAAACAGAGGAGCTACAGACAGACAGGTGAACTTTTCCATGTCATCTCTCTTTGGCTGAGCGATGGTATCCAGCATCACCAGTTCCTTGATGGCACTCTGGTTGATTCTGTCAATGGCTGGACCAGACAGCACACCATGTGTGCAGGCTGCGTATACTTCCACAGCGCCAAGGTCTATCAGCGCATTGGCTGCATTGGAGATGGTTCCCGCGGTGTCAATCATATCGTCTATGAGGATACAGGTTTTTCCCTTGATATCTCCGATGATATTCATGATTTCAGATACGTTGGCCTTTGGTCTTCTCTTATCGATGATCGCCATAGGCGCATGGAGTCTTTCTGCAAGTTTTCTGGTTCTTGTAACTGAACCCAGGTCAGGAGATACGATGACTACATCCTGATTCTCCATGAATCCTTTCTTGATGAAATAATCTGCGATGATTGGCATACCCAGAAGGTGATCCAGCGGAATATTGAAATATCCTTGAATCTGTGCCGCATGAAGGTCCATGGTCAGCACTCGGTCTGCACCTGCGGTGGTCAGAAGGTCTGCAACAAGCTTCGCGGTAATTGGATCTCTGGACTTGGCTTTACGGTCCTGTCTAGCGTATCCATAGTATGGAATCACTGCATTGATTCTTCCAGCAGATGCTCTCTTGAAGGCATCAATCATAATGAGAAGCTCCATGAGATTGTCATTCACCGGGTTGTTGGTGGATTGAACGATAAACACATCGCATCCTCGAACAGTTTCATTGGTCTCTACGAAAATCTCCCCATCGGAGAAAGTGCCTACCTTGTTGTCTCCAAGTTTTACTCCCAGGATATCTGCAATCTGCTTGGCAAGCTCTGGATGGGAGCTCCCTGCAAATACCTTGAAATTGCTGTACTGCTTTAACATTCTTTTATCCTCCTAATATTTACCGCTTTCTTTTCTTTTTTGAACCCAGCCTTCTTTGTTGACCTGTTTAGCTCTTGCAATGCCAAGGCCTTCTTTGGGGACATTCTCTGTGATGGTGGAACCGGCTGCTGTAAATGCACCTTCATGCACGGTCACAGGTGCTACAAGATTGGTGTTGCATCCGATAAATGCATGATCTTCCACTACAGTCTTATACTTGTTCTTGCCGTCATAATTCACAACAACTGTACCACAGCCGAAGTTCACATGCTCGCCTACCTCTGCATCACCAATATAGGTCAGATGGGAAATTTTCGTTCCGTTGCCGATGGTAGATTTCTTGATCTCCACAAAATCTCCAACCTTCACGTGCTCTCCTATGACAGAATCCGGTCTGATATAAGCGAAAGGTCCTACTGTGGTTTTCTTCCCCACTTTTGAACACAGGATCACAGAAGAGGCAATGGTCACCTCATCTTCAATCACTGAATCTTCAATGCGGTTGTTTGGATGAAGAAGAACTCCTTTGCCAAGGACGGTCTTCCCTTCCAGTGTATTATTTGGATAAATGATGGTGTCATTTCCTATGACTACATCTGCTCCGATGTAGGTTGTCAGTGGATCGATGAGAGTAACCCCATTTTCCATGTGGAACTCATTGATTCTTTTTCTCAGGATGGCTTCTGCTTCTGCAAGCTGAGCTCTGGAGTTCACGCCTCTTGTTTCATCAAACTCCGTGATGACCGCGCCAACTTTCAGATTCTTTCCTTTCATGATCTCAATGACATCTGTCAGGTAGTATTCCCCTTGGGCATTGTCATTCTTAAGAAGTAGAAGAGCTTCCTGAAGCTCTTTGGCATCAAAAAGATACATGCCAGCATTGATTTCTTTAAGCTTCAGCTCTTCCTCGCTGCAGTCCTTATGCTCTATGATCTTCTCCACTTCATTTCCTGAACGCTTTATTCTGCCATAGCCTGCTGGATTCTCGATTACCGAAGTCAGAAGGGTCGCGCTGTAGTCTCCCTCTTCGTGGCTTTTCAGCATTTCCTTTACTGTCTCTTCCCGAACCAGTGGCGCATCTCCTGTAAATATGGCAACAGTTCCTTCTTTATCCTGAAGAAACTCCTTTGCGCACAGCACAGCATGTCCTGTTCCAAGCTGCTCTTCCTGAACAGAGTAGCTCACATTTCTAGAGGAGGTTTTATCCATCACCTGCTCTTTGCTTCTGCCAACTATGACATTGACATCCTCAAATCCTGCATTCCTCATGATGTCAATCACATGATTGACCATTTCCTTGCCGCAGACCTTATGAAGAACTTTGGAAGTCTCAGACTTCATCCTCTTTCCTTCTCCAGCTGCAAGGATAAGTGCATATTTACCCATACTTCACCTCTTATTATATTCACCGACATGACAATGAGCTTTTGGTAGATTATACCAAAAGCCATATATTTTCTATTTAATTATAGAGTAGGTTCGTGTTTATTTCAACCAATCTAAAAGCATTCCATAAGAAGCACAGCATAAATGCATTAGTAGCTAAAAATAATGCCAATCCCTTAAAAAAAGCATGTAAATAGATTCATTCACCTATGAATTATCAATAAGTGTCCGAAAGAACAGCGAAAAGGAAAAATAACCCCGCAGGGTTATTTTTAAAAGGTTAATCAATGGCAATGGGTTCATCCACGATGGTTTCCTCTTCCAGTCTTACCTTCTCATACTCTTTAAGAATGGAGGACTGAAGAGCTTCTCTTGTTTGTGTGTTGATGGGATGAGCAATATCCTTAAATTCTCCATCAGGTGTCTTTCTCGATGGCATAGCGATAAAGAGACCGTTCTGGCCTTCGATGACTTTGATGTCATGGACCACAAACTCGTTGTCAAAGGTGACTGAGACAATGGCTTTCATTTTGCCGTCCGCAGCGATTTTTCTGATTCGTACATCTGTAATGTTCATAAAGAACCTCCTTCGTTTGTCTTTTTCTTTACTGTCCTTGAAATCCGTTTTTGAATATTCAGAATTTAAGGATTATACCTCATTATAAACTGTAATGGATTACACACGCAACAGGAAAATGAAAATTGCGAAAATTATAGAAAAGCCATGGCACTTGGGGGTATTTCATTTCCAATCTCATGATTTCCCTGTCTTTTTTTGCGTTTTTTCTAACAAACATTACTACAATAACAGATTCTCAGCCAGGTGCCTCTTTTTTGCTAAGTTATCAGACACGGTAATTCCCATTTCACCCCGAAATCTTGTACAATAGACTCATACCACAATATATTTCAGGAGATTTTAAAGATGAATAAGATAAAACTCATATGCATCGATGTGGACGGAACGCTCTACAACGATGATAAAAATATCCCAGAAGAAAATATCAAAGCGATTCAGAAAGCCCATGAGAAAGGCATTCAGATCGCCATCACCACCGGAAGAATGTTCAATTATGGCAAGCTCTATGGCAGCCTTCTTGGGGTTCCCACTCTCACCATCGCTTCCAATGGGGCTTTTGTGAAGTACAAGGATCAGATTTTGAATCATCAGAGCATCTCCTCAACAGATCTTCCATTTATGATTTCCGCAGTGAAAGACTCTGGTCTTTTTGCCCATTTCAACGCTTGGAACACACTTCTTTGCGAAGGGGACCTGGGCGATGGCAATGGGTACGTGAAAGCCAACGGACTGCTGCCAGATGGAGACCGGATTGAAATGATTGTCACAGAAGATCTGGAAAAGTCCCTGAAAGACACAGGAAACATCTTAAAAGCCATCGTCTTTTCAAAAGGGGACCAGGAAGCCCTCCTGAAGCTTCGAAAAGTCTTTGAAAACCATCCAACACTGCAGACGGTGTCCTCGTCCAAGAACAACCTGGAGATCTTCAGAAAAGATGTGAGTAAGGCTGTGGGCATTGAGAAGCTCATGGAGCATCTTAGCATCCGTCAGGAAGAAGTCATGGCCATTGGAGATGAGGAAAATGATCTGCCCATGATTTCCTTTGCGGGTCTTGGCATTGCCATGGGAAATGCCTCCCAGGCCGTAAAAGAAGCTGCATCATGCATTACAGCCACCAACAATGAGGCTGGGGTGGCAAAAGCCATTGAGAAATTTTGTCTATAAGAGTTTTTCTGAAGAAACCCGTAAAAGAATAAAAATGAACAAAAAGGAGCTTCTGCTATGGCCTATCTATGGACCACCATCCACGTGATCAATCTGAAAGAATCCATGTCATTCTATGAGAAAGTTCTAGGGCTAAAACCTGAACGGGAGTTTTCGCCCTCACCACACATGCACATTGCCTTCCTTGGAAATGGAGAGACCAAAATCGAGCTCATTGAAGCCTCTGATGCACCTTCTCCAAACTACGGGCAGGACTTATCCTTGGGTTTTTCCGTATCCTCTCTAGAAGAAATGATCCATTTTCTTGAAAAAGAAGGGATTCCTATTTTAGCCGGACCTCTTTCTCCCAATCCAGACATCCGGTTTCTCTACATTCTGGATCCCAACGGACTTAAGATTCAGCTGGTGGAGCAGCTGGGCAGCTAGTCCAGTTGCTTCTGCCTGTTCTATTTCCCCTTTCAAATTCAAAAGGACTCCTTAACCCTAAGGAATCCTTTTTTTGTGTCTATAACTTACTTACTATCTTATGCTCAATGATAAACTCGATCTCCCGATCTCCATAGTGCTCCGTGTGAAGAAAGACTTTCCCTCCATTTCCTGAGCCCTTGGTTCTGACATAAAAGGCCCCCTGACCACCGGAAAGGGAGAAGAGCTTTGGACCAAGAATCTCCACCGCTCCTTCTGTTTTGAGAAGCATAGGTTCAGTGGAATAAGAAAGCACATCTTCATGCTCGTCCAAAAGCTGTATGGAAATCATAGCCACATCGTAGGTTTCTTCCACGTTAAGAGTAACTTTCTGTGGTTCTACCACCATTCTATGCTCTCTTCTTTGCCCTCTTGTGATGGTCTTCACTTCTTTCCCGTCTTTATATCCCTTAAAGGTATAGGTAAGTCCTTCCTGCCCCCATCCTGCATAATGCTTACTGAAAAGCCTCACTGCATCTTCCATGCTCAGCTTGTATTTTAGAAGCATCATCCCCATGGTTGCCTTGTCGAAGATGGGAAGATTGAGCCCGTGGACTGCGGCGGATTTTAGAACCTTTTTGATTCTCTCCGCATCTTTCTTGGAGAATCCCTCTTCTTCCTCGAGAAGCCCGCCAATGAAATCCTCCATGGCAATAGGTGGATGCTTCAGTCCCTGGCCCTTCTGTTTTTCGTACTTTTTCACAAACTTCCCATTCTTATAAAGCTCCACATAGTCGCAGTTGGTGAATGCATACACCCTGCCCAAGCTGCCGCCATCATGGTCCCCTATATTCATGGAGGAGGAAACCATGAGAACCGGTTCATCCTCTTTCTGACTGCTGTAGACATAGGCTGCCAGCTTCTTCTGGCGGAACGCATCCAGAACACCATGATGACAGATCCGATCTCCGCTGCCGAAATCACCATGGGTGTTGTAGTCCGTCATACACCAGCCGATGGCCCCGGAAATCTTGGTGCTCTCCATCATCTCCGAAAGCACTTTACTGTGGCGCAGCGCATGAGATACCCGTCTGTCCTCTGGATCACTGCTTTTTGTGGGAAACATGTGGCCATTGAACTCTGTCACAAGATAAGGTGCTTTGCGGGGGAGAACCTCCGTGGGATCGCTGAGTCCTCTGTTCTGACCATTATGGATAAAATCATTGTAGGTATAGACGTCCTCCAGAAGCTCACTTTTCTGGAAGTTCCTGACGCCACCGGTGGGCCTCGTCTCATCATAAAGGTGCGCGATTTTATTCATTTCCGTGTAAAAAGTAGTGTCATCCAGGGACTCATTGATTCTCACACCCCAAAGGATAATAGAAGGGTGGTTCCGGTCTCTTTTGATCATCCGTTTCAGATTATATTTGCTGATCTCTTTGAACTGCTCATCTCCTATGTGCTGCCATCCCGGGATCTCTTCAAACACAAGGAGCCCAAGTCTGTCGCAGGCATCCAAGAACCATTTGGACTGAGGGTAATGGGAGGTTCTCACCAGATGGACACCAAGGTCCTTCTTCAAAATCTCTGCATCCAGCTCCTGCATGGATTTGGGCATGGCATATCCCACATAGGGATAACTCTGATGCCGGTTCAATCCTCTTAATTTCAGCTTTTCTCCATTAAGGTAGAATCCATCTTCTTTGAAAAGTGCCTCACGGAATCCGATCCTCACAACCTTCTCATCCAAAAGTTCTCCTTCTTCTCCCAGAAGGGACACCTGCACGAGATACAGCTTAGGTGTTTGTATGGACCAAAGAGATACATCTCTCACCTTCAGTGTATGTCTCATCTTCCGGTTCTCCACTGCTCTGATGCCAGAGCTCAAGACCTCTCCCAAGCTTCTTTTCTCCTCATCCTCAAAGAGCTTATAGACAAGAGTGCCTTTATGGTTTCCTGAAAGAGTGGTCTTAATGATGAGATCCTTCTCCTCCTTCAGCACCTGCTGACCGAAGGCGAAAACATCCTCGATGAAATACTTCGGAAGCACATGAAGGTGAACCTCTCTGTAAATACCACCAAAGGTCAGAAAATCAACCACATTGCCAAAGGGTGGTATAAACGGAAGCTCTCTGGAATCCACCAGTACCTCGATGGTATTTTTTTCTCCAAAGCGCAGTTCCCCGGAGATTTCTTTGGCAAAGGGCACAAAAGGACTTTCGCTGTGGAAACTCCTCTTCCCATTGATGTAGATCACCGCCATATTGGCGACTCCATCGAACTCCAGAAAGATTTTCTTTCCCACGAACCGCTCTGGAATTTCCACGGTTTTCTCATAAAGATACGTGCCCTGATAGGTATGCTCATCAAAATAGTGAAGCGGCAGCATTTTCACTGTATGGGGTATATCCACGTTTTCTTTTTCCAGGCCTTCTTTCTCCGCCTGGAAATTATTTTCATTCCTGATTTCACCATAAAATATCCATCCTTCATTAAGATGAAACTGCTCTCTCATATCGTATCCTCCTGTACATTCCTTACTTCAGTGAAACCACATCCACCGCTTTTTCATTGAATACTCTTTTGTTGTAAAATAAAGGCCCCTTCGTCAGAAAGAGGGCCCCTTGTTGTCTTCCACACTGCCCACGAGTCCTAAGTTCTCCCGTTCTGCCATCACAGACAGAAACTCCTTGGGTGTGATGCCATATTCATTTTTGAATGCCCGGAAAAAATTAGAATAATCACCAAACCCGCAGTTCTCATATACAGAAGTGATGGGCTGGCCCTCCAGGATGAGCCCTTTGGCTTTGATGAGTCTTTTCTGCACCACATATCGGTACAGTGTAGTTCCAGTGTACTTTTTGAACTCTCTGGAAAGATGATACTTGCTGATATAGAAATGGGAAGCCAGATCATCCATGGAGATCTCTTCTTCCAGATGTTCATTGATATAACTGATCACCGAATCAATGAGCTGATTTTTCTTAATCTGTGGCGGAAGCGTCTCCTCTTCCTCAAAGGACATCCGGTTCAGCTCCACCATCAGTTCCATAAGAAGTGCCTTCGGGAGCAAATCCTCTCCAAACCCCCGATGGGTTTCCTCCGCATGAAGCTTATCCAAGATTCCTCTTAGCAGCTGCTGGTTTTCCATACTCATGCGAAGAAGTGTCTTTTTGTTCTTATCCAGAAAACATCTCGTTAAGTCCGTTTTCCGGCTGGACAAGGATTTCAGATACTCTTTATTGATCCAGAGCACATACCGCTCATAGTTTTTTTCGGTTTCACCGATGACTGCCTGATGAAGCTCTTTATGGTTCACTAGAATGATATCCCCAGGAAACAGGTGGTAATTTCGGCCTTCGATCTGGTACTCCACTTCACCGTTCACAAAATAATACACCTCAAAAAAATCATGGTGGTGCAGGGAGACATTTTTGAACTGTTTATGCTTATAGTAAAAAAGCTCATAGTCCGTACGTTCCATATGTTGCCTTGTGGAATAATCATTGTTTCTCTTCGCCATGATTTTAGCTCCCTTATCGTAGTACTTCCATCTTAATCTATAATGAGCAATATTTGCAAGTCCCATAGCAAGTATCATCATCTTCAGAAATCTCCTTTTTGTGGTACTATGGAAGAAAGAAAGCGATTTCTTATGAAATTCACGTTTGTGAACAAAGCTTAAACAGTTTGTAAATCCTCCGTGGAATTTGCAGTCCGCTTTGTTTCAGACAAAAAGACATTTGGCAGCATGACCCAATAAATAATAATGTACAGGAGTTGAATGGAATGAAATTATCTTTCCGCTGGTACGGAGAAGACGATCCAGTAAAGATCGGCTACATCCGACAAATCCCTAATATGTATAGCGTTGTGACCGCAGTGTACGATGTGCCCGTTGGCGAAGTATGGTCTGTGGAAAGCATCGAAAAGCTCAAAAAGACCACAGAAGACAATGGTCTTCATTTTGATGTCATTGAGAGCGTACCCGTCCATGAGGACATCAAGCTGGGACTTCCCACCCGTGAGAAGTTCATCGAAAACTACAAAGAAAATATCAGAAGACTTGGCAGTGCTGGTGTAAAAGTAATCTGCTACAACTTTATGCCGATATTCGACTGGACAAGAACTCAACTGGATTATGTTCTTCCAGACGGTTCCACCGCTCTTGTGTATTTCAAGAAGCAGCTGGAAAAAATGGATCCGCTCACTGGTGAACTTTCTCTCCCAGGATGGGATGCAAGCTACACCAAGAAGGATCTCAATGATCTCTTTGAAAAATACAAGAGTGTGGATGAGGAGAAGCTCTTCGAAAACCTGGAGTATTTCCTGAAGGCGATTATTCCTGTAGCAGAAGAAGCAGGGGTCAAAATGGCCATCCATCCGGATGATCCACCATACTCCATCTTCGGACTCCCAAGAATCATCACTGGCGAAGAAAATCTGGACCGCTTCCTGAAACTTGTGGACAGTGAATACAATGGCCTCACCTTCTGTACTGGATCCTTCGGTTCCAGCAACAAGAATGATGTGGTGGCTATGGTGGACAAATATGCGGCCATGGGCAGAATACACTTCATGCACATCCGTAACGTCAAGCTCTACGAAGATGACAGCTTTGAAGAAAGTGCTCATTATTCCCCATGCGGATCCCTGGATATCGTGGCCATCATGAAGGCGCTTCATAAGAACGGCTTCGACGGCTATCTGAGACCAGACCATGGAAGAATGATCTGGGGCGAAACCGGACGTCCAGGCTATGGACTCTACGACAGAGCACTGGGTGCCTCCTATATGACTGGCATCTGGGAAACCCTCGATAAACTCAAGTAGTTTCTAAAAACCCTTCCCATATAAAAGGAGCATTCCAGCCGGAATGCTCCTTTTCATTTCCTATGTTTCAATTATGGTCTTCTGGATGCTTCTACACTGATGTTTCCTTCTTCATCCACACCTCTGTAATCCACCAAAGACACGTACCCTGTAGGCATCTTCTTCACCACTTCCTTGTTGTCCACAAGGACGCCGATGCCTACCAGTTCTGAGTCAAACTCATTTAAAAGATCTGAGATTCCGTGGACTGTCCCCCCAGCTCTCAGGAAGTCGTCAATGAAAAGACACTTGGAGGAGGACTTTAATGTTCTCTTCGCAAGCCCCATGTTTCCGAGCCTTCCTGTGGTTCCGGACACGTAGTTGATGGTGACACTTGTGCCCTCTGTGACTTTGGAGTTCTTTCTTGCGACGATGAGAGGTACGCCTAAATATCTGGCTACCTCATAAGCAAGAGGGATTCCTTTTGTTTCCACCGTAATCACATAGTCTGCCTTTACTTTGGCAAACTTGGAGGCCAGGATGATACCTGCTTTGTGCACAATGGTGGGATCCAGCATGATGTCCGTGATGTAAAGAAAATTACCAGGAACAATCCTTGATTTATCCCTTAGTGTCTCACATATGGACTCTTGAAAGGCCTCTTCCTCTTCTCTACTCATTCTGGCCAGATAACGGACTCCACCAGTTGCCCCAGCAATAGTTTCCACTTTGCCCATATCCATGGCTTCCAGAATCTCACGGATGACAAGAATATCCTCACTGATGGTGGATTTCGCGGCATTGAGCATTTCTGAAAAATAATTGAGACTCATAATTTTATTGGGATTTTCGATTAGAATCTTGGTGATTGCACTGATTCGGCTGTTCCTCGAATACTTCTGCATGAACGGACCTCCTACTAAACTATTCTCATTCTATATTTTAGCTTAAAATCGAATGTTTTTCAACACATCTAACACGAATATTCGTATCAATACCAAGTGTTTTTTTTATATTCCCTACTTCATTCCGATTAAAAAGCACTTTCTGGCTCCTGATTTTTGGTATATGATAGGTAAGGAAGGAAGTGTAGAAAAAATGTTGTTTGATTTAAAAGAGTATGAGAATAAGAAGGTTCATTTTATCGGAATCGGCGGAGTCAGCATGAGCGGTCTTGCTGCCATCCTTCTGAACAATCAGGTAAAGGTCACTGGCTCTGATTTTAAAGAGTCCAAAAATACAGAGAAACTGAAAGAAAGAGGCGCCATCATTTTTAATGGCCATCATAAAGAAAATATTACAGACCAGGACATCGTCGTCTATACAGCTGCCATCCGGGAAGACAACGAGGAGCTAAAAGAAGCACGGGCAAAGGGCATCAAGACCTATGACCGGGCAGAATTCTTAGGTCACCTCATCAAGAACTTCACCAATTCCATAGCTGTCACCGGAACCCATGGAAAGACCTCCACCACCTCCATGCTGTCTGCCATTTCATTAGCGGATGAAAAAGACCCCACCATTCTTGTGGGGGCAAATCTTCCACTCATTGGTGGAAATTACCGTATTGGAGACAGCGATTTCTTTATTACGGAGGCCTGCGAATATAAAGCATCCTTCATGCAGTTCCCAGGAAAAGTGGCACTGATCCTCAATGTGGAAGCAGACCATCTGGATTACTACAGAGATCTTCAGCACATTTTAGATACGTTCAAGGAATATATCACCGTTATGCCAAAAGAAGGTACTGTGGTTGCCAACGCCGATGATCCGAACATGGACTACATTCTTCAGAATGCTGAAGTGGAAGTCCTTACCTTCGGGATTCATAAAGGCAGACTGAAAGCAGAGAATATAAAGTTTGATGAGATGGGAAGAGCTTCCTTTGATGTGGTCCATGATGGAAGGCTTCTAATGCCCATCCATCTGAAGGTGCCAGGTGAGTTCAATATCTATAATGCACTAGGTGCCATTGGCGCGTCCCTTTCTTCGGGAATCTCTATGGAAGGGATCAAAAAAGGACTGGAAGGGTATGAAGGGGTCGATAAAAGATTCCAGCACCTTTATACCAAAAACGGCATCATCGTTCTGGATGATTACGCCCATCACCCAGGGGAGATCAAAAATGCCCTGGAGACTGTCCTAAAGATGAAGCACAATAAAATCCACGTGGTGTTCCAGTCTCATACCTACACCAGAACAAGAGCACTTTTTCAGGAGTTCTCAGAGTGCTTTGATGACATGGATACGCTTCTCCTTCTGCCGATTTTTGCAGCAAGAGAGCCAGACACTGGTCTTGTCTCCTCCGAAGAGCTGGGAGATGCCATCCGAGCGAGAAAAACGGTGAAAACCATCAATGTGACAGAGTTTGACGAAGCAGCAAGATACCTGAAAGATATCGCCCAGCCAGGAGACATCATCCTCACCATGGGTGCGGGAGAGTCCGTGAAAGTGGCAGAGGCTTTAGAACCTCTACTGGACTAGAAAAGAGTTGGAGGTGCCTATGATGAAGATTCATTGCCGAAGGCTGGAACTTGAAGAATCCGGACGCATCCGGGAAATCAACGCTTCCCAATATATCAGGCGCGCCTACCGGGAAGTGGATGGAATTCGGCAGCTGGTGGAAATCAATTATCAGGATCCTGATTTTCCGGAAGGTTTTGAAAATCATTTGAAAAGACTCCAGAAAACCATACAATCCGGTGGATTTGCCTGTGGTGCTTTTCATGAGGATGGTGCTTTGGTTGGATTCATCACAGTGGATCCGGAAGTTTTCGGCTCCACTTCAAGATATGTATTATTGGATCAGCTTTTCATTTCTCTCCCCCACCGGGGAAAAGGAATCGGCACCCTGCTCCTTCATCATGCGAAAGAGTCTGCATCCTCCTGGGGCGCAGAAAAACTCTACATCTGCGCAGGATCTGCCGAGGAAACCATTGCCTTCTATTTTATCCAAGGCGCCGTGGAAGCATCAGAAATCAATCCGGTGCTATATGAAAATGATCCCCGGGATTTCCAGCTGGAGCTATTTCTGTAGAACAGGCCTCTCAGCTCCAAAGCTTTCAACAAAGCTTTTCACCCCTTGTCAGCCAAGGGGTTTTGTTATATACTTAGGAAAGCACAAATGACAAATGTGAAGATGGGAAGAGTACAAAAGGAAACCTCTTGTAGAGAGCCGGGAATGGTGGAAGCCTGGCAGTAAGGACCTTTTCGAAAAACGACCCGTAGCATCTCTTTGGAAGGAAGAGTACAGAGGGACGGACCTGCCGTTATCGGATAAAGTTGACAGGGCACAGCTCTGTAAATTGGGTGGTACCGCGAGATCCTCGTCCCTTTGTGGAGACGATGGTCTTTTTTTATACACTAAAACAAAACGAAGAAAATAAAGGAGTGAAGTCCCATGGTAAAAGTAAAAGAACTTTATAGAAACGCACAGGACTATGAAGGTCAGTCAGTCCGCCTCAACGGCTGGATCCGCACCTCCAGAGTGTCCAAATCTTTTGGTTTTATTGAACTGAATGATGGAGGATTCTTTAAAAACGCGCAGATTGTTTTTGACGAGTCTCTGGAGAACTTTCAGGAAGTAGCCAAATATCACATTGCCACCGCCATCACCGTGGAGGGTACAGTGATTTATACCCCTGATGCCAAGCAGCCCTTTGAGATCAAAGCCAGCGAAATTCTTCTGGAGGGAGCTTCTTCCTCAGATTTTCCGCTGCAGAAAAAACGTCATACCTTTGAATACTTACGAACCATCGCTCACTTAAGACCTCGCGGAAACACCTACTCTGCAGTATTTAGAGTCAGAAGCCTGGCTGCCTTTGCCATCCATAAATTCTTCCAGGAAAGAGGCTTTGTCTATGTGCATACTCCAATTATCACAGGAAGCGATGCAGAAGGTGCAGGAGAAATGTTCCATGTATCCACACTGGACCCTAAGAACCCTCCTCTGACCGAAGCAGGAGACGTGGACTACACCGAAGACTTCTTCGGCAAGATGGCAAACCTTACGGTATCCGGTCAGCTGAACGCTGAAGCTTATGCCATGGCCTTTAAGGATGTTTATACCTTCGGCCCTACCTTCCGTGCAGAAAACTCCAACACTGCAAGACATGCTGCAGAGTTCTGGATGATCGAACCTGAGATTGCCTTTGCGGATCTTAAGGACAACATGAAGCTTGCTGAGGATATGCTGAAATATGTCATCTCCTATGTCATGGAAGAAGCGCCAGAAGAAATGGCTTTCTTCAACCAGTTTGTGGATAAGACCCTCCTGGAGAGACTGAACTTCATTGTAAACTCAGAATTCAAGAGAGTCACCTACACCGAAGCCGTAGAGCTTCTGGAGAAGTCCGGCAAGAAATTTGAATACCCTGTCAAGTGGGGCAGCGATCTGCAGACTGAGCACGAAAGATATCTTACAGAAGAGATCTTCAAAATGCCGATCTTTGTTACCGACTACCCTAAGGAGATCAAAGCTTTCTATATGAGACAGAATGAGGATGGAAAGACCGTTGCAGCCATGGACTGCCTCGTTCCGGGCGTTGGTGAAATCATCGGTGGTTCCCAAAGAGAGGAACGTATGGATGTCCTAGTAGATCGTATCAAGGAGCTGGGTCTTCATGAGGAAGATTACTGGTGGTACCTGGAGCTTAGAAAATACGGCGGTACGAAGCATGCCGGGTATGGACTGGGCTTTGAACGCCTCATCATGTACATCACTGGCATGACAAACATCCGAGACGTCATTCCCTTCCCAAGAACCACAGGAAATGCAGAATTCTAAAAAGAGCCTTCGGGCTCTTTTTTCTTTCGTATATTATTTCATTTATAAATTTTCCGTTAAATTGTCTTAATTTTCAATATATTGGTGGTAAAATAGAGATAACAACCATAGACAAAGGGGGACTTAATGATGTTTAAAAACCTACTCGTCATCAAAGAACAGCTTCCTTATGACCATCACGTGCTTCAGTTTGCAAAGTCTCTGAAATTTCTGGGCGCGGAGGAGATTACCCTTGCCAGCCATCTGCTTCCCCATCCAGAGAAGAGACATGAAAAATATGATCCAGAGGTCGTCTCAAAGGATCTGGAAGATCTGAAAGAGATGGGCTATACTTTGGAATCCATGGATCTTGAAGGACTTCCTGTAGAAAAAGTTCACGACCTCGTAGAGTATATGGAACCCTATGACTCCCTCATCCTTGCTGGCGCAAAAGTATCTTCTATTGGCAAAAGGATTTTCGATTCAGAGTTTGCTTATGAACTCATTCAGATGCCAAGTAAACCCATCCTTCTGGTCAGAGTGAAAGAAGAAGAAGACGGAAGCTTCAGCTCCATCCCACAGGATGGTCTGAACGAAATGAGCCACGTGCTCTTCCCCACAGATTTCTCAGAAAACGCCTATCATGCATTCACCTACCTTGAAAAAATGGTGGAGAAAGGCCTGAAGAAAGTTACGCTCATGCACATTCAGGACATCGCAAAAATCAGCCCTTATCTGGACTATCGGATCATTGAATTCAACCAGATTGACCGTGACCGGCTGGATGCCTTACGAAAACGCTTGGAAGAAAAAGGCGACGTGGAAGTGGAGGTAGTCCTTGAAATCGGCAGACCTTTTAGAGAAATCAACCGCGCCATTGATGAAAAGCACTTTGATCTCGTTATTTTAGGAAGACAGGGAAAAGGCATCATGATGGATCTTTTCATCGGCAGCAACAGCAATAACTTGGCCAGACGCGCCAAGACCTCGGTGCTTCTGATTCCAAGAGCGGAGGAAAAGTAGCAAATAGCCATATATAAACTCAAAGGATCCGGTGAACTCCTCACCGGATCCTTTTACTGTCATTTATTTCAAATATAGTTCTTTGGGATAACTGTTCAGTACTTCGCAGCCGTCTTCTGTCACTAGGACAAGATCTTCAATCCGGACACCAAACTTCCCTTCCAGATAAATCCCTGGTTCCACAGAGAAAATCATCCCTGGTTCCAGAAGGCTGTCATTGGCCGAAGAAACATCTCCAGTTTCATGGACTTCAATCCCAATGGAGTGCCCTGTACGGTGGGTAAAATAGGGTCCATATCCTTTTTCTTCAATGACACTTCGGGCAGCTCTGTCAATATCACTGAATCTTACGCCCGGTTTCACCAAAGAGATGGCTTTCTTATTGGCTTCCAGCACTGTTTCAAAGACTTCTTTCTCTTTTTCTCCCGCTTCACCAAAGAAAATGGTTCTGGTCATATCCGAGCAGTAATTGTTTTTTCTGCACCCGATGTCAAGAATCACCGCATCCCCATGTTTCAGAAGTCTTCCTCCGTTCTCATGATGCGGATTCGCGCCATTTTTATCAAAAGCGATGATGGGTGTAAAAGAATATCCTTCTGCGCCAAGATCAAAATAGATCTTCTTCAGCAGATCTTCCGCTTCCAGCTCCGACATATTCTCTTCCAAAGATTCGATGAGCATATGCATCGCTTCATCATTGAGTCTGGAGGCTGCTCTCATGAGCTTCTGCTCCTCCTCATCTTTAATGGCTCTGATTTGATCCAGAAGAATGGATGAATTCGTCACATCACTGGTACCCATGGTTTGCATCAAGCGAATGAGAAAGCCCGATGGCCAGTTCTTATCTACTCCAATGGTTTTCCCCTTCTCCAAATGCTCTGACAAAATAATGATGGCATCAGAGGTATCCTTCAGCCACACAAAATCAAGCTCCTCTGATTCCTTTTCCGGAAACAGTTCATTGATGAAAAGACAAGGTTTCCCCGCTTCCTTCACCAGGAGGACCAGGAGTCTTTCTCCCGCCTCAATCCACTTGCCTGTAAGGTAGAAGATAGACGCTGCGTCCGTCACCAGCACCTGGGACAGCGCATGCTCTTTCATCTTCCCTCTCAATGCTTCCAATCTGTTCTGATACATGAAATCACCTCCAAATATTCTCCATAAAGATCCGCCTTAACAGCCGCCTTTATTCTCACCCTTCACATAGTAGTAAAGAGTCTTCACAGGCATACCTGTTGCTCCCTTAGGCAGATATCCTCTGGCACTTTCAATGTCTGATGTGCCTGCGATGTCCAAATGCACCCATGGCTTCCCTTCTACGAACTCTTCGATGAAGGCTGCCGCTGTGCTGGCTCCACCCCATCTTCCACCAGTGTTCTTCAGATCTCCACGGTCTCCCTTGATGAGATTCTTATACTCTTTGGATAATGGAAGCTGCCAGAGCGGTTCTCCCGCTTCTTTTGCCGCTGTCTTGATTTTATCAAGAAGCTCCTCATTGTTGGTGAAGGCACCCGTATTGAATGCACCCAGCGCAACCACGCAGGCTCCAGTTAATGTTGCCACATCTACAACCTCAACCACATGTTCATGGGTGATGGCATAGTATACAGCATCCGCCAGGGTCAGTCTGCCCTCTGCATCTGTACTGTGGATCTCAATGGTCTTGCCCAGCATACTGCCCACAACATCTCCAGGCACATAGGCATCTCCAGAAATCACATTATCTGTGGCAAGAACCACCGCAGTGACATTCTTCTTCAGCTGGTTCAGTGCAATGGCCTTCATGGCACCAATCACCGCACCGGAACCACCCATATCTCCATTCATGGTATACATGGAAGGACCTGGCTTGATGGAGTATCCACCTGTATCAAAGGTGACACCTTTACCCACAAGGCCCAGTGGGGCTTCATCCTGGCCACCCTTATAGCGCATGATGATTCCTCTGGGTTCATTGGTGGATCCCTTGGCAACGGCCAGAAACGCTTTCATATTAAGAGCCTCGCAGGCTGCTCTGTCTAAAATCTCCACTTCCACACCCAGTGGTTCTAAAGCTTCTTTTGCTCTTTCGGCCAGTTCCACTGGTGTCAGAGTGATGGCAGGTTCATTGATGAGATTCCTTGTGAGGAACACACCCTCCATAAGATGCTCCATTTCCTTTAATCCAGGCAACACCTTTTCTTCTTTTCCTTCCAGCAGTCCAAAGGAGACTTCCTCCAGATGGAACTCCTGTTTCTTGGAAAGGTATTTGTCAAATCTGTATTCTGCATGGTAAAGTCCTTCTGCAAAAGCCTTTGTAGACTTTTTATAGCACAGGTTCGCATGCTTCTTCAGTGACACCGTGGCTTTCTGCACTTTCAGCTTGGACAGTTCCTTCGCTCCCTTAAAAGCAGCAAGTCTTAGAATTTCTTCCTCTACTTTTGCTTCTTCTCCCAGTCCCAGGAACACCAGAGTTTTATCTTCAGAAAGATTCACATAACTGTAAACTTCTCCTTCTTCTCCCTTGAAAAGATTCTTTCCTTTCAGCTGTTCTACGATGTCTCCATAGGCAGCTGGAACCAGATCCTTTGAAACTAGAATCAGTTCTGCATCATATTGATTTCCGATGGTTATTTTCATGTATTGTACCCCTTTCAAATTTGATCTCTACTCTCTATTTTACATGAAGCAGATGAGAAAAAGTATCAAAAACTGAAAAACCTGCGTATAGAATAAAAATCTCTGTACTTCAAAGTGCTTTTCCTGTGAGGTTTTTTCCCTCTCTGTTCACGGCTTCTTCATTGAATGGGATGGTCCCAGGTGTTATACTTTAGAAAAAGAACATTCTTTTGGAGGAAACTATGCAAAAAATCGCAATATTTACAGACAGCGCTTGTGACCTGACCGATGCGGAACTGAAAGAATACGGCATCCGGTTCCTTCCGCTACAGATCATTTATAAAGACAGTTCCTACCGGGACCGCGTGGAGATCAGCGCAGATGAAGTGTACGGCAATCTGGAAGTAGAAGTGCCAAAAACCAGTCTGCCCACAGGCACAGACATCGATGCCCTTTTCACGGAGCTCAAGAAGGAAGGATACACTCATGCCATTGGCGTCATGATCTCCGGTGGACTTTCCGGTACGGCAAATTCCGTAAAACTCGTGGCGGAGGAGCACCCAGAAATAGAAACCTACATTTATGACACCAAAAATCTGTCCATCTCAGAAGGGATTATGGCACTGAAGGCTGCAAAAATGGTCAGAGACGGTCTCTCCTTCGAGGCGATCAAAGAAGCTCTGCCAGAAGAGAAAAAGAGTGTAGACACCTACTACTGCCTGGCCACCTTGGAATATCTCATCAAAGGCGGCCGAATCGGTAAGGTTTCCGGGACCATTGGGCAGATGCTGAACATCAAGCCCATCATTTATGTCAACGAGGAAGGAATCTACGTCACCCTGGATAAAGCAAGAGGAACCAAACAGGCTTATATGAAGCTTGTGAGCATTTTAAAAGAAAACCTGGAGAAGACCAAGTGTAAAGTTTATGTCATGCATGGTGGTGCAAAAAAAGAAGCCCAGGATATGGTGGAAAGAATCAAGGATCTTCCTGGCATTTTGTCCCTGGAGTTCAGACAGATTTCTCCTGCACTTGGCGTGCATACAGGACGTGGCCTCATCGGTATCGCAGTGGAGCGGATGTTCACTTAGGTCACTACTTGACAAATAATAACAGTAATACTACAATAGAGCCATGGCTAGGGGTGCTTTCAACAAGCTGAGAGACAATATCATTGTCAACCCTGTTACCTGATCTGGTTAGTACCAGCGTAGGGAAGCGGATAAACGAATGTTTTAACTGCCTTACCCTAAAAAGTAAGGCAGTTTTTGTTTTAATCCTAGCCTTCGAAAAAAAGGAGGTAAAATTATGTCCAATCTACTCGAAAGCGTAAAAGAAGCGCTTCAGTCCCTCGTCACCAATCCCACGTCCATCGGTGCCCTGGTGATCCTTTTCGCCCTCATCGTCTTTGTGATGGTGGTAAAAAAGGTGAAGCTGACGCCACTTCTCATGGCTCAGATCAGTCTTTCTGTGGCCATTTGTGCAGTGCTGAACGCATTCCCTCTCTTCAAGATGCCACAGGGGGGAAGCGTAACGTTAGCTTCTACACTTCCCATCGTCATCATGGCCTTTGCCCATGGTCCTGAAGTGGGGATGCTCACTGGATTCCTCTTTGGCGTCGTGAACCTTTTCCTGGGACCTTACATCATTCATCCACTGCAGACTCTTCTTGACTATCCGCTGCCCTTCATGCTGGTCGGCGCTTCCGGATACTTCAGGCAGCGCCACTTTGGAAGCATTGTGGGGCAGGTACTGAGACTTCTCATGCATGTGCTGTCCGGCGTGATTTTCTTTGCTTCCTATGCCCCCGTTGGCCAGCAGGAAGGCCTTGGACTCTGGCTCTACTCCATCAGCTACAATGGAAGCTTTGTTCTTCTGGAGACGGTGATTCTTCTCGTCATCATCACGGTGCTGCCCTGGGAGAGATTCATGAAAACCTTAGGGAGCCGGAGGCAATTGACGCTGAAGAAACACGAGACCCATGCACTATAGATCATGACTATTGGGAGCCAAAAGCTCCCTTTTTTTCTGCAAATAAGAAACACCATCCGGATTGATGATACTCTCCAGATGGTGTTTTTTCTATAGGAATGGAATGGTCTTTTTCTTTACCGCTTTATTTCTTGCGTATATTTCCTGCTCATCGTTTCTGAACGCTTCCATGATGACGTCATACTCTGGATTTGTTGCAGAGAATCTTTCCGCCTGACCTGCCTCCAGATGTTCACTGAAATCAGGGTTTATGGGAAGCTCCGCAAGCAGTGGCAGTCCCATTTTTTCCGCTTGGCTTTCTGCAGTGTTTCTTGTGAACACATTCATCTTCTCGCCACAGTGGTTGCACTTGATGTAGGACAGGTTCTGGATCACGCCCTTTACAGGAATCTCCAGCTTCTCTGCCATGTTCACCACTTTCTGCACAATCATGGAAACCATATTCTGAGGAGTGGACACCATCACAAGATAATCCACAGGGAACTGCTCCATGATGGTCATGGCCACATCTCCCGTTCCTGGCGGCATATCGATGAGAAGATAATCCAGTTCACCCCAGTCCGTATCTGTGAAGAGCTGCATGAGGACGTTGCCAAGTACTGGACCTTTCCAAAGAAGAGGCTCCTCCTCTTCAATCATAAAGTTCATGGAAATGGTCTTGATGCCAAGGCCCGTTTCCACTGGAACAAACTTGAACACATTTTCTACGTCTGTAGGCGCATATCCAGTTCTTTCCTTCTCCAGACCAAAAAATCTTGGCATGGATGGACCTGTGATGTCTCCGTCCAGGACGCCCACCTTATAGCCGAGCTTTCTCAGCTGAACTGCAAGCACTCCTGTGACGGTGGACTTTCCAACACCGCCTTTTCCGCTGATGACACCCACCACATGTTTGATCTTCCCATACTTAGGTTTGATCAAGTCACATTTCATGTCTTTGAGACATTTATTCTTTACTGCGCAAGTTGCACATTTAATCATAAGAACCTCCCTAGAATCCTTCCGGTTTAGTATCTGACAGGATCGTTTCCCATCCTGTCATTTCATTGGCATACTTTCCATAAACGTAGTATACCTTCGTTGTATGGTCGCTTTCCACCTTTGCCGTCACCATTGCTTTATAAACGATGGTGGTATACCCTTGGGTCTTGACCTCCAAGACCACATCTGCTTTCTCTCCATGGGAAAGAATCACAGCGCCTTCTTTCAGGGCTTTCTCCCTGAAATCTTCGATGTCTCTGGAAAGCTGGTACTTTAATGTCTCCACATCATTATAGAATTTTATGCCAATACTCTTTCCATTATACTCTTCTTTCACCATTTTGATAAGGTGCAGAAAAGACCCATAATAAATGTCCTCGAAGAACTTTGGCTTCCGGATGGCATAGAGGTTTTGAATAAGATGATTGTCGATTCGGTCCGTCACAATGTACTTCCCGTCCTCACTGTAGAAGTTTGCTTTCTTCTGATTGGACATACCCGCCACATAATTGTAGTACCGTACATTTCCGTCCAGATCATGGATCTCAAAGATATAGTCCGCCTCATGGCTTATAATCTCCTCTGCATGCTTTGCGGAAGAGAGGCTCTCATAAAGGCCGTTGATGGTGCTTTTATCTGTGACGATGAAACGGAATCCCTTGTCTCTTGTGCTTTGAATGATGATGGTGGAAATATCTGGGGACTTTAAGTATTCAAAATCCGTATTCTTGAAACCATATTTCACTTTCAGATCTTCCAGTCTGCCGCATCCCACAAAAAGAAGCATCACGAGAAGCAGACTGAAAAAAGCCGTCAGTCTTTTCCTCCTGCTCATTTCACTCTCTCCTTAATGACATTGGAAAGCTCTGCGAATTTCTCCACAGACAAGGTTTCCCCTCTGGCTTTCAGATCAATGCCCGCTGCCTCCAGCACTTCTTCAATGAACTCCCTGGTATATCCTAGGGACTTCAGATTGTTTGAGAGAGTTTTTCTTCTCATGGTGAACACCATCCGAACAATCTTAAAGAAAAGTGCTTCATCTTCCACATGCGCTCTGGGCTTTTCAAGCTTTGTCAGGCGGATGACAGTGGAATCCACTTTAGGTCTTGGCATAAAAGATTCCGGTGGGACACTTCTCACGATTTTCGTGTCACAATAATACTGGACCAGCACCGATAAACTCCCATAATCTTTAGTTCCAGGCACAGCATCCATTCTCTCTGCCACTTCCTTTTGGATCATGATGGTCAAAGAGGAAAACACTACCTTGTCATTCAGAATCTTCGTGATGATGGGCGTAGTCACATAGTATGGAAGATTTGCCACGAGCTTGATCTCTTTTCCTGGATAGACCGCATCCAGCTGCACCTTTGTGGCATCTCCATGGATGAGATGAAAGTTCTCATATTCTTTCAGCTCTTCCTTTAGAATGGGCAGAAGCTTGTCATCCAGTTCTATGGCGGTTACAGAAGCTGCCTCTTTCAGCAGTTCCCTCGTAAGGGTTCCCACCCCTGGACCAATTTCAATGACATAATCCTCTTTGGACACCTCTGCTCCTTTTACAATGTCTCTTACAATGTTCTGGTCCACAAGAAAGTTCTGACCCAGACTCTTGGTGAACCTGAACTGATACTTCTCTACTAATTCTCTTGTATTACTCATCCCTAAACTCCTCAAAATTATTCACAACCGCTTCCATAAACTCTTCTTTTGAAATCCTGAAAGAATTCAGTTTGGATAAGAAGGAACTGGAATTTCCATAACCGATCCCCAGTGCCTTTCCTAAAATCTGTCTTCTGTTTTTGGAATCTTGTGCACCCGTTAGCTTAAAATACTGCATATCCCTCATACTGAAGGTAATGACAGGGTCTTCCATCACTGCTTTCGCTTTGGAGAGGGCTCTTAAGATGGCTTCAGGGGCCGCATTCTCCACACCGATGTCTCCATCTTTAAAGCCTTCCTCCCGCATGATATAAGCATGCTTGGCCTCTGGCACTCTTTTGGCAATCATCCGCCTGATTCTTTCTCCTGCGTGATCCGGATCCGTCAGTATGATGACCCCGGTCCTTCGGGAGGCTTCTTTGATCTTGTCCATGGAGGCTTTATTGATGCCATATCCGCTGACAGAAATCACCTCTGCGTCCACCGCCTTTTTCACCGCTGACACATCATCTTTTCCTTCAACCACAATTACTTCTTTAATCATTGTTTTTACTCACCTTCAAAATTTCTACCCTTTATTATAACAGATAAAATAAAAAACCCCTAAAAAAGGACCAAGAAGCATAACACTTCTCAGCCCTTTTGGGATGTCTTATCTCGAGATTTACTCTAGAATGTAAATGGTGACGGTTCTACGTCCCCATCGGTATGCTTCTGCAGTGCTGTTCACATAGATGTCGATCTTATTGCCTTTAATGGCTCCGCCCACATCTTCTGCGATGGCATATCCGTAATTTTCAACATATACTTTTGTACCCAGCGGAATCACACTTCTATCCACCGCGATGGTGGACCATCCATTGGGATTTCTCACAGGTTTTGTTCCGGTTGCTGTGATGCCATGTCCTGCATAAGCTGTGGCCACAACTCTGAATGAACTGGAATAGTTCAGAGAGCTTGGCAGTGCGGATCCTCTAGATGCTGCCAGAGAAGAGGTTGATGGCTTCTTCGCATAGACAGCGGTATTCTTTGTACCCACATGCACGATCTTATCCACAGCTTCTTTCAGCACTTCTGTGGAAAGAACTTCTTCTGTTACTTGAACTCCGTCTTCAAAGGTCAGCTTCTTGGTGACGATACGTTCACCCTTGACGCCTTCCTGCTTTACAACAGTCTTTCCCTTGTCGATGGTGCTGTCCTTCTTTTCCTGAACAGCAAACGCAATGCTCTGGTTTTCCTCCACCACTTCTGTGGTGACACGTACGATGGTGATGGCCATGCCGTTTGCAATGGCATCTTCCATGGTAGCAGAGACCTTATCCAGTTCATTGACCACTACATTCTCTGCAGTGAAAAATGCACCTACAGTCTTTTCTGGTGTTAAATAAGTTACCTCGCTGCCATCTGCAATCAAAGTCACCCCAACAGCACGGTCAATATTGACCTTCATGCCACTAGTTACTTCGTCTTCCAGGGATGCGGATACTTTATCCTTTTCCATTACAGCAATATTCTCAGTTTCAAAAAAAGCGCCTACGGTTTTCTCTGGGGTCAAATAAGATGTTACTGTCCCATCAATTGATACCTGCACAGGAACTGCACGGTCAATCTGGATCATATCTTTTTTCCCTAAGGATTCGTTTGTATTTTTGCTTAATTTGTCTTTTTCAGCAATGGTGATTCCATTTTCTGCCAAAACTTCCTCAACAGTGTCTTTAAATGTTGATACTACTTGCTCTTTTCCATCGATAACAATTGTAATGTTCTTCATCATACTGTCTACAGCAATGACCACTGTCATAATTACAGCGGCTGCAAACAGGGCAATGAATACACTCTTTGAAAAATATCTTTTCATATTACCCTCCTTTGAGCTACGGACCTATTATATCCGCGCCTCAAATCGGTGTCAAAAAATAGCGATAGTCATTGACGCTCAACGATTATCGCTATTAAATATTTTAAATATGAATAAATTGTTAACGATATTCTTCACAAGTCCTCGTGCTAAATCTGAAAGAGTTTTCTCATGTTCTTTTCCGTTGCTGCCAGCACTTCTTCTTTTGAGATGTTTTTGATCTCTGCGATCTTTTCCGCAACACCATAAAGATAATCAGAACGGTTTCTCTTTCCTCTATAGGGCACTGGAGCCATATAAGGGGCATCGGTTTCAATAAGAAGTCTTTCCAATGGAATTTCAGCTACCACATCCGGTAGTTTTCTCGCATTTTTGAAGGTTAGTACTCCTGAAATCCCCAGATAACCTCCAATCTTTATGATCTCTCTTGCCATCTCCACACTTCCAGAATAGGAATGAAAAACAGAAGTGACCTCTTTGTATTCCTTCGCCATAGAAAGTACATCCTCATGGGCTTCTCGATCATGCAAAATAATTGGAATCCCAAGGGTTTTCGCTATCTCATACTGAGATCTTAAGGTTTTTTTCTGTACCTCTTTGGGTGGATTTGACTCCCAGTAGTAATCCAGCCCCACTTCTCCAACTGCAACAAATTTATCTCTCTTTAAAATTTCCAGAAGCTCTTTTTCCACTTCTTCATTATACTCCTCCGCATGCTCCGGATGGATCCCAACAGCACCATAAATATAGTCATGGTTTTCCACCAGCTCCACGGTCTTTTTGACGGAGGCATAATCGGAACTCATATTTAAGATGGCTCCTACACCATTTTCCTTCATTTCTTTCAGAAGCTCTTCCCGATCTTCATCAAACTGCTCATCATCATAGTGCGCATGGGAATCAAAAATCTTCTCCATAACCTTCCTCCTGCTCTTCACTTGTGAAGTGAAAACTTTACATTCATGTACGAATTGTAAACATATTAAGCGAATGTTCATCATCTGTACACAATTATAAAAACCCATTGATTCTCAAGGACTTTTCCACTTGTAAAGGATTCTTCACAGCTATTAATTTTCTAAAACGTCTCTATTTCGTAAGTTTTTTGTCATAATTGGACCCTTTTTCGCACTGTTTTTTTACTTTTCTTGGTCGTACACACTAAAAAATGAGTCCTTTTTCAGTGTACCATGAATTATTGTGCACATCAAAATGAAAAGCTCGAATTCACATCTTTCCCTTTCCACGATAATAACAGAACCCGTTGCCAAAATATTACAGAACTCTAGAGTTTTGTTTCATTCCCCCCTCACTCTCCAATCTCGTCTATGGAAAAAGGAGGCTCATAGCACTTCTTCAACGCGCAGAACCTCCTTTCCTATATATGTAGAGATTGGATTTAACTGACTATAGTTCCTTCTTCCATTTCTTTATCCAGTGAGACAATGGATAAAGCGTCCTCATCAGAAGCAGCGAGGATCATCCCCTGGGAGAGTTCCCCTCTAAGCTTTACAGGTTTCAGGTTCGCTACAAGGATTACTTTCTTTCCAATGAGATTCTTTGGCTCGTAGTGCTCTGCGATGCCGGACACCACTTGTCGGATCTCATTTCCAAGATCCACTTTCAGCTTCAGAAGCTTCTTGGCTCCCTTGATCGGTTCGCATTCCAGCACTTTCACCACACGAAGATCAAGCTTTGCAAAATCATCAATGGTAATCTCTTCCTTTAAAGGCTTCACATCTTTCTTAGGTGCTTGAGAAGCATTCAGTGCATCCAGCTCTTCCAGCTTCTTCTCCACATCAATTCTAGGGAAGATGATTTCCCCCTTGGCTACGGAAACGCCCGCCTTGGTTCCACCAAAGCTCTTCACACTTTCAAAGGAGATATCTTCTGCGCCAATCTGCTCTTTGACCTTCTGCGCTGTGGTAGGCAGGAACGGCTCCACAAGAGCGGCGACAATTCTTAAAGTCTCCACCAGATTGTACAGTACGCCCCCAAGTCTTGCTTTCTTTTCTTCATCTCTTGCAAGAATCCAAGGTGTAGTTTCATCAATGTACTTATTCGCTCTGCCAATGAGGGTCCAGATATGGCTCAGCGCCTCTGGAATCTTCAGTGTATCGATGGCTTCTCCAACGAGTACACTGGTCTTTTCTGCAAGCTGTACCAGATCCTTGTCAAAGTCTCCTTCGTCACATCTCTCTGGAATGACCCCTTCAAAATACTTGTCCACCATGGAGACACTTCTGGACAGAAGGTTTCCAAGATCATTGGCAAGGTCGGAGTTGATTTTCTTGATGAAGGTTTCATTGTTGAAAAGTCCGTCGCTGCCGAAAGGAATCTCTCTTAATAAGAAGTAACGCACCGCATCCACGCCAAAATGCTCCACAAGAACCACTGGGTCCACCACATTTCCTTTGGATTTGGACATCTTTCCACCATCCACAAGAAGCCAGCCGTGGCCAAACACCTGCTTGGGGAGTTCGATATCTAAAGCCATGAGCATGATGGGCCAGTAAATGGTATGGAATCTTAGGATATCCTTTCCAATGAGATGCACATCAGCGGGCCAGTACTTCTTATATAATGTGTCGTCATTTAAGCCATATCCCAAAGCTGTGATGTAGTTAGAAAGCGCATCGATCCATACATAGACCACATGCCCCTCATCAAAGGTCACGGGAATGCCCCAGTTAAAGCTGGTTCTCGATACACAAAGATCCTGAAGACCCGGTCTTAAGAAGTTGTTGAGCATTTCATTTTTTCGGGATTCCGGCTGAATGAAATGAGGATGATCCTCGATGTGCTTGATGAGCCTGTCTGCATATTTGCTCATTTTGAAGAAGTAGGCTTCTTCCTTAGCCTTTTCTACTGCTCGTCCGCAGTCTGGGCACTTGCCATCCTTCAGCTGTGAATCTGTCCAGAAGGATTCATCTGGTGTGCAGTACCATCCTTCATAAACGCTCTTGTAGATGTCTCCCTGGTCATAAAGCTTCTTGAAAATATCCTGAACTACCTTGATGTGATCCGCATCGGTGGTTCTGATGAACTTGTCATAGCTGATGTCCATGAGTTTCCACAGATCTTTGATGCCTGCAACGATATGGTCCACATACTCTTTAGGGGTCACACCTTTGTCTTCTGCCAGTCTTTGGATTTTCTGGCCATGTTCATCGCTTCCAGTGAGGAACATCACATCAAAGCCGTCTTTCCTCTTGTACCTTGCCAGTGCATCAGCTGCCACTGTGGTATACGTATTTCCGATATGCAGGTTTGCTGATGGATAGTAAATGGGGGTTGTAATGTAATAGGTTTTCTTCATGAATCCTTCCTCCTAAATCAGTTCAATGTTACAAACAAAAAAGTCTCTATGATCTGAATCCAGATCATAGAGACGTGTTTTACAACGTGTTACCACTCTACTTTGCAGCCGCTTCACAGCAAGACTGCCTCAAAAGGTGACTCCTTATCACCCTGCCCTTTAACGGTGGCATCCGTGCATCCTGATTATTCAGATGCAAGACTCCAAGGCCATCTTCCAGAATTTCCTATTTACCCCTCTTGCACCAACCCGGAGGCTCTCTGAAAATCATCCATTCTGTACTCTTCTCTTCTTCGTCTATATATCGTACTTTATTCTAGCAAAGAAGATGAAAATATGCAATGATTCCTTCTTTTTTGTTCTTCCTCCTGGCAGAACCTGATAGAACCCGGAAAAACCTCTGCTGTCCAAGGAGAAATCAGTCCGCTCTTTGGAAGGAGCATCTGCGATTCAAGATTTTATCAAGCTTTATCAAGCTTTATCAAGCTTTGATGAATTTTTATCTCCTTTCCTATAGATATTTTCCCGTTCCTGTTATATAATATAATTTGTTTGGGGGCGTAGCTCAGCTGGGAGAGTGCCACACTGGCAGTGTGGAAGTCGTGGGTTCGAGTCCCATCGTCTCCACCATTATTTTTTTCACCGTCAAGAAATAAATCCTTGACAAAACCCTATGAACACTGATATAACAGTATAGTAGGTTTTAAACAGAATATGCAGATATGGCGGAATTGGCAGACGCGCTAGCTTCAGGTGCTAGTGGGGGAAACTTCGTGCAGGTTCGACTCCTGTTATCTGCACCACAAAGAATGATCTTTTCTATGGAAGAGATCATTCTTTTTTGCTTTTCATTTCTTCTCCAGATTTTAAACATGATATACTGATATAAAAAAGAGAAGAAAGGAACCGCATTTGATGAATTATAAAATCAGTCATTATATTTTCCTGGCAGGACTTTTTCTCGGGGTCATTTTCTACACTTTAGCCGCTTCCCTAGGAGAAGGTAGTGGCTCTCTAGGAAAAGTGCTCAGCTATCTGGCCATCGGGACTCTTCTTATGGGACTGCTGCAGTACGCGCTTTATTACCGCTGCCCCCACTGCAAGAAACCTCTCATCAGCATCAAAGGAAGAATCCCAGAATCTTGCCCTCACTGCAAAAAAGACATGAGCTGAAAAATTATAGCTCATGTCTTTTTTCATTATTTATCTGCCTGCAAGAAAGGCTTCTACCTCTTCAGGACGGATTGGAATGTCCTTGGAGAGATTCTCCATGCCATCTTTTGTGATCAGGATGTCATTTTCCAGCCGGATGCCAATGCCTTCCTCTTCAATATAGAGACCAGGCTCCACTGTAATGACCATACCTTCTTCCAGGAGACCTTCTCTTCTGCCCACATCATGGGTATCCAGTCCCAGAAAATGAGAGGTATTGTGATAATAATATTTTCTCACCTCTTCATCCTTTTCGATGAGTCCCAGAGCTTTCAGTTCTTTTGCATAGATCTCATGAACCAGTTCATTGATTCTTGCATAAGGAACACCTGGCTTCAAAATCTTCAGCACTTCATCATGGGCTTTCAGGACGATGTCATAGAACACTCTCTGCCTTTCGGTGAACTTACCACTCACAGGGAAGGTTCTTGAAATATCAGCGCTATAATAGCCATACTGTGCACCCAGGTCCAGAAGCACCAGATCGTTCTCCTTCACTTCTGCGTCATTTGCTACATAGTGCAGCACTGTAGCATTCTGCCCCGCAGCACAGATGGTGGTGAAGGCAAAGTCCTTCACGCCATGACTCTTCAGGGTGAAATTGAAATGAGCCTCCAGCTGATATTCTTTCATACCAAGCTTGGCATTTCTCATGAGATTTCCAATCCCTTCCTTGGTGATTGCAATGGCCTTCTTCATGAGGGCAATCTCTTCTTCTGTCTTATATACTCTCAGCTTGCAGATTTCGTTATAGATGTTCTTCACACGCACCTGAGGGTACTTGGCCGAAATTTCTTTTGCAAACAGGACACCCTTTGTATCTGGGCTTCCATAACTGTCTTTCTCAAGATCCAGATAGATTCTGGAAAGATCATCTTTAAAAATACTCTGATTTAGGAAACCTTCAAAGGTATCCAGGAATCTTACTTCCTCCACTCCAGATACTTCCTTTGCTTTTTCTTCAGATATGGTTTCTCCTACCCATTTCACCAGGACCGGATCTCTTCTTTTGATAAAAAGAATATCTTCCACTTTTCCAGCGGTTTTTCTCAGGGCTAAGATTACATGCTCCTCTTCTATACCTGTCATATAATAGAAGTTTCTGTTTGGTGTGAAGTCATAGGCTGCATCCGCAGACTTCTTAGGCGCTTCCCCTGCAAAAAGAAGCAGCAGAGACCCTTCTTTCATTCCATCCGCAATGCGGCTTCGGTTGTTCTTATGAAAATCTTTCATGACATCCTCCTCAAATATACGATAGTCTTCTTTCTTGATTGTATCACAGCTGAAAAAATCTAAAACCCAGAAAATACTGAAATCTGGTTTATTTCATTAAAAACTAGTACTGAACCCGTACGATTATAAGAGTTCTGTGCATTCTGATTTCTCCCTCTCAATTAATTGGGCTAAACTTAATCGCGCTTGTGTTATTTCTTGTGAAAATATTGAAAAAGTCTTCCGGATTGCATACAATGAGAGTAGGCAAAGTAGGTTGATGTGCGTTAAGTGCCAGATGGACGGGAAGTTGCCACTGGACGAAAAACTGCTTTACCAGTTTACGGTACATCATCCGCATTCCGTTGCCACACAAGGAGTCTTCTCTTTATGTGGTGAATCACCAATAATAAGGGAGGTCATTTTTTTGGAAAAAATGATGCACACAGTCAAGTTGTCCGCACAGGAGATGAGAAAAACCTCCGTGGTTACCATCGGTGGAGTCCTCATCGCCATCAGCGTCGTCTTATCTTTCTTTAAAGTCCCCTTGGGTCCAACCCTGCAGATCAGTTTCTCCTCG
Organism: Proteiniclasticum ruminis DSM 24773; assembly: GCF_000701905.1. GTDB lineage: Bacteria > Bacillota > Clostridia > Clostridiales > Clostridiaceae > Proteiniclasticum > Proteiniclasticum ruminis. Next base: position 109,709 of record NZ_JNKC01000004.1, read on the forward strand.
CTGCCCATAGCCGCCGGCGGAATGCTCTTTGGACCATTTGTAGGCGCTGTCATCGGTTTTGTCAGCGATCTATTGGGATTCATCGTGAGGCCAAATGGGTTCTTCTTCCCAGGATTTACCCTGAACGCCATTCTCATCGGTGTTTTCTACGGGTTCTTTTTCTACAAAAGAAAGGTAACGCTTCTGAACGTTATACTCAGTTCCCTACTGGTGACCCTTGTCATCAACCTGGGACTTACAACTCTTTGGCTCAGCATGATGTATGGAGATGCTTTCATTGTGCTTCTCGGTGCACGTGTTCTGAAAAACGTTCTTTTGTTCCCCATAGACACAGCACTTCTTTTCATGATTCTAAAGGTCATGGAAGATCTGCGGCATCGCTTTAAGATCAGTTAACTTGTATACACAGTACTTACCCAATGACGATTTCCAAAGCAGTTCATTTTTTGAACTGCTTTTTTATTTTATCAATCTTTCATGAAGTCTTCAGATTTTCATCAGTGGATATCCCCCCCCCTATATGTTATACTCTTTTTGATAATACTATTAAATCTTGTATACTATCCATCTTCAAAACTATATTGTCATAGAGGAGAGGTGTTCCGTGAAAAATAACTTACTCACTAAACTGTTGAAAAAGCTTGCTGCAGCTGCAGGCATCCTATTGGCTTTCGTTCTCCTTCTTTCTCTTGCTGGTTCCTATGGCCGATACCAGGACCAGAAGAACACGAAAGAACTAGTTCTAGATCATCTTGATTTCCTCAATGATAGTATTGAAAGCGAGGACTATGAGAGAATTCTTGAGCTTGAAGGTGTACAGGAATTAAGGTACTGGAAAAATGATGGGGAAAGTCTTATCATAGAGTATTTCTGCAAAGGTGCAGGCATCGCACCTGGTGGCAGATATGCTGGATTTTACTACACCAGTGAGGATCAACCTGTGGGCTATGAGGGCACTGCCTCAAACTTCACCAAGGAAAAGAACGGGTGGAGATGGGAAGAGAAGAATGGTGACAACTATGAGTACACAGAGAGAATTGCAGCCCATTGGTACTACTATGAAGCCGGATTCTAACCTTACGCCACCATTATTCCATGACACCCTATTGAACAACTGAAAAAGCACAGCAAAAAAGAGCACCCTCGTGCTCTTTTTTAGTTTCATTATTCCACTGCCACCAGCTGAACAGTGATGATATACTCTTCTTTCTCAAAAATGTCTAGAAGCTCCTTCACACCAATGTTCATTTCCTGAGTATCAATAGTGAGATTCATGCTTGCCGCATTATTGATCGGAATATCCTGGTTGATGGTGATGATATTCGCATTGAACTGACGGAGGGTCTCCAGAATCTTGGATAGAACGCCCGCCTCGTGGCTGATCAGGAAAGAAAATGTTGCTTTTCTTCCTTTGCTTCCTTCTGAAAGAAGAAAGACATGATCTTTATATTTATAGTACGCACTTCTAGAAATGCCCACTGCCTTTACACCTTCACTGATGTCTTTCACTTTTCCGGTATGAATCAGTGTCTTCACTTCCAGTACCTTTGTGAAAATCTCCGGCAGAATTCTGCTGTTGACTACATAGAGCTCATCGCCCATAAATTCACCTTCTTTCATCTTCCCTTACCTGTCCTTGATATTAAGCTTGATACGAAGCTTTTCCAGCATATCCTTGGTCATGGCTGCCAAGTCATATTCTGTCTTGAATCCCCATTCCTCTATGGCTGCTGTGAAATCAATGTTGTCCGGCCAGTTGTTTGCGATGCCTTGTCTTACTGGATCCACCTGATAGGTCATGGTGAACTCAGGAATGTGTTTTTTGATTTCCGCAGCAATCATCTCCGGATCAAAGGACATGGCGGAAATATTAAATGCATTTCTATGGATCAGCTTCTTAGGATCTGCTTCCATGAGCTGGATGATGGCATTGAGCGCATCGGGCATATACATCATATCCATGAAGGTGTCCTTGTCAATGTAAGATTCATAAGAACCTTTCTTCAGTGCATCATAGTAGATATCCACTGCATAATCTGTGGTTCCACCTCCTGGAGGTGTCACATAACCGATGAGTCCCGGGAATCTTACGCCCCTCGTGTCCACGCCGAACTTCTGGAAATAATAATCACAAAGAAGCTCTCCAGAAACTTTTGTTACTCCATAAATGGTAGTTGGTCTCTGGATGGTATCCTGAGGCGTATCCTTCTTTGGAGTACTTGGTCCAAAGGCTCCGATGGAGCTTGGCGTAAAGAAGCTTGTATTGTTTTCTCTTGCCACTTCCAAAGCATTCACCAGACCACCCATATTGATGTCCCAGGCAAACTTTGGATTTCTTTCTGCAGTGGCAGAAAGAAGCGCTGCCAGGTGGATGATGGTATCCACCTTTTCATTCTTCACAATTTCCGCCATTCTCTGTCCATCCAGAACGTCCAGCAGCTCATAAGGACCTTCCAAAAGGGGTGACCCTTCTTCTGGTCTTCTGATATCTGTACCAATAACATTGCTTGCTCCGTAATGATCTCGTAAAACAGTGGTCAGTTCTGATCCCAGCTGACCCATGGCACCTGTGATGAGTATTTTTTTCATAGTAGCTCTCCCTTATATTACGCCTAATTCTTTTCCGATTTTTTCATAGATTCTCACAGCTTCCAGAAGCATTTCTTTGGTATGCTGAGCCGTAGGCATATTTCTTACTCTGCCTGTACCCATAGGTACTGTAGGGAAGACGATGGATTTGGCATAGACTCCTTCTTCAATGAGTCTTCTGGAGAACTTCTGAGTCAGCGTCTCATCTCCAATGATTACAGGTGTGATTGGTGTCGCAGATGCTCCAATGTTAAAGCCCAGCTTTTTCAGTTCTTTCTTCAGGAAATCTCCGTTTTCCCAAAGCTTCTGATGAAGACTTGGGTCCTCTTCCATAATTCTGATGGCTTCAATACAAGCTGCCGCATTGGCAGGAGTTAACGATGTGGAGAACAGGAAGGGTCTTGCACGAACCTTCAGCCAGTCAATAAGATCCTTGGTTCCTGCCACATATCCACCGACGACGCCAATGGCTTTAGACAGTGTTCCCATCTGGAAATCAATGTTCTTGGCATGCCCGAAATGCTTCACTGTACCAGCACCTTTTCCCATGACACCTGATCCATGAGCATCATCTATATAGGAAATGATATCCAGCTCTTTACATACTTCTACGATGCCATCAATATTTGCCACATCTCCATCCATGGAGAAGACGCCATCACTGATGTACATGATTTTCTCATAAAGTCCGGAAGCAATGGCTTCCTTTGCTTTCGCACGTAGATCTTCCATATCCTGATGCTTCACACGGATGATCTTTGCACCGGATAGTCTGCATCCATCTATGATAGACGCATGGTTCAGTTCGTCAGACAAGATGGCATCTTTCTTCGTCATCACCGCAGAGATTGCCCCCATATTGCAGTTGAACCCGGATTGGAAGGCAATGGCAGCTTCCGTGCCTTTGAATCTTGCAAGGGTCTTTTCCAGTTCATCATGAATGTCCATGGTACCATTGATGGTTCTTACCGCACCTGCACCTACGCCATATTTGTCTGTGGCTTCTTTTGCCGCATTCTTCAAACGCTCATCGTTTGCCAGTCCAAGATAGTTGTTGGAAGAAAGATTAATCAGTTCTCTTCCTCTAATTTTTATCTTGGGTCCATTGGCCCCTTCCAGAATATCAATCTCATTATACAGCCCTTTGCTCTTCAGATCGTCCAGGTTCTCTGATAGGAACTTTTCTAACGCTTTGCTCATTTCGACCTCCTGTGTACTTCGTGTATTTACAAATAGTTTTATTTGTCCGTATACTCAATTATAACAGAGGGGAATCAGTTAGAAAACCCTCCCTGAAAAATTGATTACTTTATAAGAAATCCTTTACATTCATCGATAATCTGATAATAGAAAAAAGTCTACCAATACAATGTGGTAGACTTTCTACTTATCCAGTTTATGAAGTTCGGATTGAATCTTGATGATCTGCTGCAGCTCTTTCACGGACAGATCCACTTCTTTGCTTCTGTGAAGGATACCATGGCAGTTGTCACAGACAGGAATAAAATCCTTCTCCAGATTAAGCTCCTCCAGATTCTTGTCTTCCATGCCAATCTGATGAATCTGTATGTATCCTTTGGCCACATCTCCATAGATATGTTCAAAGTTAAATCCGCAGATGCCACAACTGACACCATGGATTTTAAGTACCTTAAGCCGAACATCCGGATCCAGTTCATATCGGGCTTTCACTCCATAGATGAATTTATCTTCATGAAACATGTACTCCTTGGCATCCTTCTCCACTTCCTCTGGAAAAATCACATCCGCTCTGAAGATGAGCCTGTCCACCTTCTCTATGCGAAGAAGCGGCGCATTTTCTTCCCGGATGTCATAACCATAACTTTCATAGATATATTTGGATGCAGTATTTCTAAGCTCTCTCGTGAGCTCTTTTCCCCATCGGAGCTTCCCCCGGAGTCTCTTGTAGTCATCCAGGTACAGTACCCCGTAATAAAGGGTATGATTATAGGTGATTTCAATGTCCCAACGGTCATGCTTTTCCATCTCATGAAAATGGAAAAAATCCCTGAGGTAATTGGGAATCCGGATTTCTCCATAGGTAAGAAGAGACTTGTCTATTCTCTTAATGATAATGCGCTCATTGATGATTTCAAAAGAATGCACTGTTTTTTCCAACCGTTCCCTCACCTCCACAAGATAAAAATTAGCCCAACATTTCCCCCGTACCATCAGGATGAAGAATAAGAAGATCCTCGGTCTGACCCACTTATTCTTCTCCAAATCCTTATGGCAGAACTTATCTAGACACACATAAACTATTTGAAATTTCCCATTGGTCTAATTTTCAGTATATTATCTATTATAGGGGAAGGAGCATATTTTCTCTACCCACTTGAAAATCTTTTTTCCTTAGCCCCATAATCTTTATTGCATAAAATGCATCTTAGTGCTAACATAGGGAAGAATTATTCCTAAGGGAGGATCTCAAGTGAATTTAAATGAAGTAATGAAGTTTGTGGAAAGTGAATATATCATCATCAACAATACCCCCTGCGAACTCTGCGGCGGTAACTTTCTCACTGAATCGGTAGGTCTTCGCTTTGACAGCGGAAAGCCTGAAAATATCACCCTATGTATCTGTGAAGACTGTGGACATGAAAGAGAATTCTCTTTCAGAGCCCCTTTTATACATCCCGTCACTGGAGAACAGCAAGAAGAATTAAACTAGAGGTGTAGAATGAAAAAAGAAATACTGGATGCAATCAACGAAGACATCGAAGCTGCATTAACCGACGTAACCGAAATGGAAGCTATTTTGACAGAAGATAGTGCAGAAGAAAAAATCAAAGAAAAATTCAGGATGCTGTCTCACAAAGTATCCAATCTGGAGTCTCTCCTGAAAAAAGAAGGGATTCTGGAATAGTAAAAACAGGATGCTTATGGTATCCTGTTTTTTATAGGTGACAAGTTCATCATTGACATAAAAGGACAGGTGAAGCCATGCTGCTTGAAACTGGATGCAAATGCAGCTGTGACAGCTGCAAGAGAAACGGAGTCTCATGTGTTGACCAGATCACTTTATTTGACTCCCTCACTTTTGAACAGAAGAGACTGATTTTAAGTAAATCCGTCCATAAAACCTTTGATAAAGGAGAACTCATCTTCTCTCCTGGTGACCCTGGGGATAATCTCTATATCATCAATATGGGAGAAGTGAAGATCTATAAGCTGTCCAGTCAAGGCAGACAGCAGATTCTCCACGTTCTTGGTCCCGGCAGCTTTTTGGGCGAACATGCTCTTTTTGACAGTCAGCCCATCCTGAACACCGCAGAAGCCATGAAGCGAACCAATCTCTGCATTTTAAAAGGAAAAGACATCAAAGAGCTCATCCTTTCCCATCCGGAAATGGGACTGAAAATCCTGGAGCAGTACGCCAAGAAAAATGTGCAGATCCTTGATATCGTGGAATCCATCGGACTCTATGATGTGGAGCAGCGCATCGCCAAGTATCTCCTGGATCTTTCCACAGAGTTCTCCTTGAAAGCTTTTAAACTGCCTTTCAGTAAAGGAACACTCGCCAGTATCATTGGCACCTCCCAGGAAACTCTGAGCCGTAAGCTGTCTGCTCTTCAGGATGAAGGAATTCTGTCTCTTCAAGGGCAGAGAAACATCACCATTTTGGACCAAGAACGGTTGAAAGCCATACTGGACCGGGAATAACTCTCCTCAAATCACCTAAGACCATGCAAAAAATGCATGGTCTTTTATTATATGACTGGAACTCAATTTTCATAAAGAATAATCCATCAAAATCCAGTATACTATACATATACAGATACAAACTCAAGTATCCTTATGATGAACTTTGAAACAAACATAAAAATATCCATTCTTCAAGAAACTGGTAAAAACAAAGGGGGATCACCATGATAGTTTTAGCGGTCATGCTCATGTCACTTGGATTAATAATGTTTTTCAAGACGGATTGGTTTTGGAGACTCACCGAGTCCTGGAAATCAGAGAAAGTCTCTGGTCCATCAGAGCTCTATGACATCAATATCAAATTTGGCGGGATCATGTGCTTCCTCGTCGGTTTGGCAGGCGTTGTCACGGAGCTGTTTTTTTAATAGAAATAATACTGGATAACACAAAAGGGATTTGCTGCAAATCCCTTTTGTTATGCTTTCATTTTATACTGCTGATGATTTGTTTCTTGAAAAAGGCAGCTATACCAGGGCGCCCACGAGGTCATACTCCAGCGCCTCTATGATGTTCACATTGACAAAAGAACCTACCATAAGCTCTCTTTCTGTCTTAATGAAAATCATGCCATCCACTTCTGGCGCCATTTCAAAGCTGCGGCCATAATATCCGTCTTCTCCCATTCCTTCCACAAGGACTTCATAGGTCTTGCCTACTTTACGTTCCAGAATTCTTCTGCTGACTTCCTGCTGCCTTTCCATGATGAGATTTCTTCTGCGTTCCTTTACATCTTTACGGATCTGCTCCTTCATGAGTGCAGCTGCAGTTCCTTCTTCCTTCGAATAGGTGAATACGCCCAGCTTGTCAAATTCAATCTCGTCCACGAAATCATAGAGCTCTTTGAACTCCTCTTCAGTCTCTCCCGGGAATCCCACAATCAGTGAAGTTCTCAATACCAGATCCGGAATTTCATTTCTCAGGGTTCTTAAGAGAGATAGAAGATCCTCTTTCTTGGTTCTTCTGGCCATTCTCTTCAGAACACCATCACTGATGTGCTGAATGGGAAGATCCAGATACTTCACAACCTTTTCATTGGTCTTCAGCTCTTCAATGAGCTCTTCGGTGAACTCTTCCGGATACAAATAAAGCACACGGATCCACTTGATACCTTCAATTTCCTTCAGCTTTCTCAAAAGCTCTGGCAGAGTCTTCTTTCCATAAAGATCTGTTCCATATCTTGTGGTATCCTGTGCCACCACGATGACTTCCTGAACACCCCCATCGGCAAGAGTTTTTGCTTCTTCCAGGATTTTCTCCATGGGTCTGCTTCTATAGGTTCCTCGGATTTTCGGAATGATGCAGTAGGTGCAGTGATTGCTGCAGCCTTCCGAAATTCTTAAGTAAGCCGTCTGACCAAATCCAGTGGTGAGGATTCTTTCTCCTTCATTGATCCCAGAATCGAGATAATCCACTGCCATGATCCGTTCACGGGTCTTGATGAATTTTTCCACATACTGGTCCAGGAAGCCATAGTTGTTCACCCCAAGAATGATATCCAGCTCCGGCATGAGCTTTAACAGCTCTTCCCCATAGCGCTGGGTGAGGCACCCAGTAGCCATGAGAAGCTTACAGTTATAGTCTTTCTTATATTCTGCCATCTCCAGGATGGTGTCGATGGACTCCTGCTTGCTGCTTTCAATAAAGCCGCAGGTGTTCACGATGATAATATCTGCTTCCTTAGGCTCTTCGGTGATCTCATAGGTGTTTTTCAGCATGCCCAGCATGATTTCTGAATCCACCCGGTTCTTGTCGCAGCCGAGGCTCACAAGCCCTAATTTATATTTCTCCATAAAATTCTCCCTTTATCCCTTAAGTTTCCACTTTTTTACAACGTTACTATTATATCTTTAATTGGAAACCGTGCCAAGAGCATCACAACGAATGAAAAAACTTAGCCCACCTAGGATTTATCCATTCTCTTTGGAAGAGTCACATCCATTTCCCCATCTCTTTTTCAATGAAAGACAAAGCTTCTTTCATTTCTTCCTTCATATACTTATCTTTATGCCAGATCAGGTGGAAGGTTCTTAGGAAAGGTTCTCCTTCCATCTCTATTTCCCGGAGCAGCCCCAGCTTGATGGAAGGCTCCACGATGAAATGAGACAGCACGGCGACCCCTAGATTCTCTCTTACAGCAGAAACCAAGGATTCATTGGTGCTGCTCTCCATGAGCACTGTGGGCTCTCCACTCATATTCCTGAACCGCTCATCCAGAAGATCTCTTCCAGCGCTTCCTTTCTCTCTTAACAGCAGCGGTTCTTCTGTAAGCTCCTGCCATGAAAAAATCCTATGGGAATCCAGATGATACTTGGGAGAACAGACTGGCACCAACCGGTCTCTTAGAATCACTTTACTGTCTATGGACGAGTCTAATGAAGGAATTTCAATGATGCCCACATCCAGAAGATTCTCCTTGATTTTCCTTATGATGCTTTGGGAGTTCTCCACCTGCACCGAGAACTTGATGCTGCTGCTCTTCTCTTGAAGCAGCCTCACCACCTGAGGAAGAATATACGTACCAATGGTCAGACTGGATCCAATCCTCAGATGGAGGGTTTTTTCATGGTCTTTCATGGCCTCTTCCAAAGATTCTTTTTCATGGATCATGCGACGCGCATGATAAAGAAAAGTTTCTCCTGCTTCTGTAAGCAGTGTTTTTTTCCCGAAACGCTCAAAGAGCTGAACCCCATAATGGTCCTCCAGCTGCTTTATGGTCCTTGAAACACTGGGCTGCGCCAGATACAGTTTTTCTGAAGCTTTGGTGAAGCTGCCCGACTCCGCCACAGCAAGAAATATTTCCATATCCCGTACTTTCATCTTCTCACCTCTATAACAATTTCGTTATGATTATTTATAAATTATACTATTTCACTTATACATCTACAAGGAGTATCATGAAAGAAACAAAAAAGAGGAGGGATTCTCATGAAAGAACCCCAAAATTTATATAGAACCCTGTTCACCTCAACCTTTATGCTCAGCGCTTTTACCTTTGGCGGAGGTTATGTCATCGTGCCCCTCATGAGAAAGAAATTTGTAGAGGAACTGAAGTGGATCGACGATGTGGAAATGCTCAACATGATCTCCATTGCCCAGTCTTCTCCCGGTGCTCTTGCCGTAAACACCTCTGTGATTCTGGGGTACAAGCTGAAAGGCATCAAAGGAGCTCTTGTTACTGTACTTGGCACCATTCTTCCCCCACTTCTTCTGCTCTCTCTGATTTCTCTATTTTATGCTTCCTTCCGGGACAATGCTCTGGTTGCCGCAGTTCTTTCCACCATGCAGGCTGGGGTTGCCGCCATCATCCTTCATGTGGTGTATACCATGACTAGAAGCATCCTGACATCGAAAAACCTGACATCTGCCTTGATTCTTTTCACAAGCTTAGTCCTGGTGATTCTGTTTCAAGTGCCCATTCTACCTGTACTCATTCTCTCTGCACTGGCTGGCTTTCTGCCAGATCTCTCCATGAAAAAGGAAGGTGAATCCCATGATGCTGTATCTTGAACTGTTCCTCAGTTTTGCCCAAATAGGCCTCTTCAGTTTTGGTGGAGGTATGGCCGCCCTTCCCCTCATTGAAAACCAGGCGGTTCAGGTGAAGGGATGGCTGACGCTTTCTGAATTTGTGGATCTCATCACCATTGCAGAAATGACTCCTGGTCCCATTTCTGTAAATTCTGCCACCTTTGTAGGCACCAAGGTGGCGGGACCGCTAGGTGCCATCTCTGCAACCCTTGGTGTCATCTTCCCCTCCGTTGTCTTAGTCCTTGTCCTTGCGTCACTGTATCACAAGTATAGAGATCTGCCTGTACTAGCAAAAGTGCTTCGGGGGCTCCGTCCAGCTTCTGCAGCACTCATCGGTGCAGCAGGCTTTGCCATTGTAAAGGTCGCTTTGAAAAAGACACCTCAGGAAGCTCTCAGCCTTCAGAACTTCAGTGGGTTCTCTCTGCTTCTTCTCATCGCTTCCTTTTTCCTGCTGGTCCGTTATAAAAAGAATCCCTTGTTCATCATTGGGCTCACAGGGCTCATTGGCGGCCTCTCCTACGTTCTCTTTTCCTGACGCAATGAAAGGATCCTATCTATATGAGCAGATGCCGCAAAAAGCACTCTACGGATGGTCGCCCATTCTATAGAGTGCTTTTTTTCTTCTTATGATTCCTTTTCGGAACTGTTTTTTCCTATTTTCAGTTTGTTTTCTTTTGGGAGCTGCACCTCAATCATGGTGCCGCCTTCTTTTCTCCGTTCTGCCCTTATGGTGCCGCCATGACAGTCGGTAATCCACTTGGCGATGGAAAGACCGAGGCCTGTACCGCCATTGTTTCTGTTTCTCGCTTTATCCTCCCGGAAGAACCGGGTAAACACTTTATCCAGGTTCTCTTCCTTGATGCCCACGCCATTGTCCAGCACTCGAATGATGCCTTTGTCCTTCGTGGAGGTGATGGAAAGCTCAATGACCCCTTCATCCTTAGTGTATTTTAAAGCATTGTCCATGAGAATGATCAGAAGCTGATGAAGATTCTCATAGTTCCCTTCAATGATCACTTCTTCTTTGGGTGTATAGACAAACTTTTTGTTCTGGATGGCTGCAAATTCTCCATAAATAATGGCGATGTCATCCCCCAGCTTCCGAAGGTCAAACCTTTCCATTTTATCCAAAGTCGCTCCGGCATCCGCACGGGTAAGGATCATAAGGTTCGAAACCATTCTGGAGATTCTTCTGCTCTCCCGAAGAGCAGGCTCGATATACTCATACCGGTCAATGATCTTCTCTTCTGGATTCCGAAGAAGTCCCTCGAGTCTACTTTGAATCACCGCAATGGGGGTTCTCAGCTCATGGGAAGCATCCTGAAGAAAAGCTCTCTCCTTCTCAATGGACTCTTTCATGGGCTTGATGGTCCTGTTGGCCAGCACATAGCTGATCATAATGGACGCAAAAATAATGAGAATACTTCCATTCACAAGGATACTCTTTAAGCTGTTCAGAACCCTAATATCCGAATCGATGTTATAAAGCACCTGCACATCCCGGAGCTCTTCTCCCAGCATCAGCTGAAACCTGGTGGTCCTATAGTGGCCACCTTTATAGGCAACGGTTTTCACTTCATCCAGTGGAAATGGCTCAAACATTTTTAAAGACTCTTCATAAAACTCCGATACAGGAAATCTCATATCAAGCTTTCCATCTTCTTCTCGGACAATGGTGATGGTCTTAGGATTCAGCGGCAGTGCCACATGAAGGTCATTGTCATAGACTCTTAAAATGGCATTTTTAAAAAGCTGCAGGTCTGTATCCACCTTCTTCATCTGATTGTGAGACACAAACATAAAGATACTCATGGAAAAAAGGCAGATGATGACAAAGAATATGGAAGCATACGTCAGAAGAATCCTAAGCTTTGTCTTCTTCATCAGGTTCTTCCTCCACAGAAAACATGTATCCTAAGCCCCGCACTGTCTTAATTGGTAAAGAATACCCATAGTTTTTCAGTGCTTTACGCAGATTCGACACATACACTTCCACCACACTGACCATGGTGTCCGAATCAAAGCCCCAGATTCTGTCAAAAATCTGCTCTTTGGTCAGGATGGTGTCCTTATTGGAGATGAGATATTCCAGAAGATCGTACTGTTTTCCCTGAAGGAAAATCTCCTTCTCTCTTAAAAACACTCTTTTGGTTTTCCTCTCTAAAGTGAGGTCCCGGTACTTGATGGTGGCGATATCCAGAAGCCTTCCGCTTCTTCTTAGGACCGCTTCTACTCTTGCCAGAAGCTCTTCTCTGAAAAATGGTTTGACGATGTAGTCATCAGCACCCAGTTTCAGCCCTTTAATCTTGTCTTCTAATCCATCCTTGGCCGTAATCATGATCACCGGCGTGGAGATTCCTTGCTTTCTTAAAGCTTCCAGCACCTCATAGCCATTCATTTCCGGCATCATGATGTCCAGAAGAATCAGATCGTAAATATCTTTTTCTGCCTCATAGAGGCCTTCTTCGCCATCCTTGGCCAGGTCCACAGAGAAACTGTCTTTAAGATAGTCTTTAATGGATTCTGCCAAGAGCTTATCATCTTCAATGATGAGCATTTTCATTTTACTTTCACCTCTATCTCCTTCCTGTCTCCATCAAAATGTAAAGACTTTCAGAAACCTCATGTTATAATGGATTATATCCTTTCATAATTAAACTTCTCTTAAAGGGGGCTCAAGCCATGGATTATCTCATCATCGTGCTGGCCATCATCGCCGTGGTGGCCGTGCTTAAGATTGTAAAATCAGCATTCAAATTTGTACTCACCGCCATTATTGTTCTTCTTGCACTGTACTATATGGATATGCAAGGATTCATCGATCTGGGCCCGATCCTGGATGCGCTGGGTATCTAAAAAAATGAGACTCAAAAAGAGGACAGAACGCTTTTACGCTTTCTCTCCTCTTTTTTCATCCCTATAATTTTTTCAGTACATCCTGTAAGGTTTTTGTCGCCTCATGAAGCTTCAGGAGATCTTCCTCTGACATTTCAGAAAGTCTCTCTCCAAGCTTTTCTTTTGCTTTTTCATGGAGCATATGGATGAACGTTTCGCCGTCCCTGGTGATTTCCACCACCAGTTTTCTTCTGTCCTTCTGCGCTTCTTTCCTTGCAATGAGCTTTTCTTCCAGCAGCCTATCCACAATGGGCGTAAGGTTCGGTTTTGACACTTCCATGATCTTCGCCAGCTCACTCATGGTTTTTTCACCCATCTTTTTCAAGAAAAACAGCACTTTGATGTGGCTCGGTGGAAGCTCCGAGATCTTGGCCATGTTCTGAAAGTTCATGAGCTTGCTGTGCATCAGCATATTCACATGAAATATATATTCTCCTGTTTCACAGATGATCTCTTGCCTATCCAACTGCCCATCTCCTTTTTTTCTTCTATACTCTATTATAAAGAAAAATTTCGAGACTTCAAGGTTTATTTATGAATTCATAATTATTATTGACTTATAACTTTCTCTAAAATATAATGAGTAAGATACAAAATGAAGTAAAAAACGAAAGCCAAAGGAGTGACCCGATTCATGCTGAAACTCATGCAGTTCTTAAAAAAATACAGCGTGCACATACTGATTATCATCGCACTCCTCTTTGCTCAGGCTTCCCTAGAGCTCTCGCTTCCAGACTATATGTCCAGAATCGTCAACGTGGGAATCCAGCAGGGAGGGATTGAAAAAACATATCCTGAAGTCTTATCCGGAGAGCAAAGAGAGATTCTTACGCTGCTCATGTCTCCTGAAGATCTGGCCTCTTTCGAGGAAGACTATACTGTCTATAATGGTGAAGATGCTTCTTTAGAGACGCTTTATCCAAAGCTCAGCGCCGGCTCTGACTACGTCCTTGTAGAAGGAGAACGCTCTGAAGAAGACATGTCCTACCTGACCCCTTACCTGGTCATGGCCTCGGGCCTTCAGGGAGAATCGGGCGAAAGCAATCCTATTGCCGGAGATGCCTTTGCAAACCTGCCAGAAGGCATGACACCACTGGAAGCGTTAAAGGGGATGCCAGAAGCCCAAAGGGCTAAGATCCTCGAAAGCGTCACAAAAACCCTGGATGCTCTGCCAAAAAGCATCCAGGACCAGACTGCAACACAGTTTGTCAAAGGAGAATATGAAACCCTAGGGAGAGATATTGGTAAAATCCAGACAAACTATGTAGTCACCGCTGGACTCCAGATGGTGGGCCTTGCCCTTCTGGCCATGGTGGTCGCTGTTCTGGTGGCTTATATTTCCAGTAAGGTATCTGCATATCTCAGCAGAGATCTGAGACTGTCTCTTTTTAAGAAAGTAGCTTCCTTCAGCAATGAGGAGTATAACGAATTTTCCACAGCCTCTCTCATCACAAGAAGCACCAACGATATCCAGCAGGTTCAGATATTCACCGTAATGCTTTTGAGAATGGTGTTCTTTGCTCCGATCCTTGGTATCGGCGGTATCATCAAAGCTCTGAGAACAAATCAGTCCATGGCCTGGGTCATCGCTGTTGGCGTTCTTGGCATCCTGATCTTAGTGGTCACCATGTTTACCGTGGCCCTGCCAAAGTTCAAATCTCTCCAGAAACTGGTGGATAAAGTGAACATGGTGGTCAGAGATTCACTGGTAGGCCTCATGGTCATCCGTGCTTTTAACACAGAACGTCATGAAGAGAAAAAATTTGAGGATGCCAATCAGAACCTCACAAAAACAAATCTCTTCATCTCCAGAATGATGTCCCTGATGCAGCCGCTCATGATGCTCATCATGAATGCACTGGGTATCCTCATTGTCTGGGTAGGCTCTTACGAAGTGGACATGGGAAATATGCAGGTAGGGGATATGATGGCGTACATTCAGTACACCATGCAGATTATGATGTCCTTCCTTATGCTGTCCATGGTCTCCATCATCCTGCCTAGAGCTTCCGTTTCTATGAACAGAATTGGGGAGGTTCTTGATAAGGATCTCAGCATCACAGACCCAATCCAGCCCATCGCCATGGAGAAAGGCATGAAGGGAGAGATCGAATTCAAAAATGTCTCCTTCAAGTATCCAGGAGCAGAAGATTATGTGCTGGAAAATATCACATTCACTGCGAAACCAGGTGAGACCACCGCCTTTATCGGTTCCACCGGTTCAGGAAAATCCACTCTCGTGAACCTCATTCCAAGATTCTACGATACCACAGAAGGAGAAATCCTCTTAAATGGTGTCAATATCAAGAATCTGATGCTGAAGGATTTGAGAGCAAGGATCGCCTATGTGCCACAAAAGGGAATTCTCTTCTCAGGTACTGCGGAATCCAATATCAAATACAGTGATGCCACTCTCTCTGATGAAGCCATGAAAAAGGCGGCAAGAATTGCCCAGGCGGAAGACTTCATCCTGGACAAAGAAGACGGCTATCAGTTTGGTATCGCCCAAGGAGGCGCTAATGTCTCCGGTGGACAAAGACAAAGACTTTCCATTGCTCGAGCTCTGGCAACGGATGCAGAAGCCATCATCTTTGATGACAGTTTCTCCGCACTGGACTACAAAACCGATTCAGCCCTAAGAGCTCAGCTGAAAAAAGAAGTGAACAATACGGTGCTCATCGTTGCTCAGAGAATCAGCACCATCAAAACCGCAGAAAAAATCATTGTACTGAACGAAGGAAAAATTGCCGGACAAGGCACTCATGAGGAGCTCATGAGAAGCTGCAGTGTCTATCAGGAAATTGCTTCCTCACAGATGACAAAGGAGGAGCTGGCATAATGCAAGATGAAAAAAGAAATACACAAATGAAAGCTCCCCGGGGACCTGGTGGTCCTGGCATGGGCCATGGTATGGCTATGGGAGACAAACCAAAGGACTTCAAGAAGACCTTCGGAAAACTGAAAGACTTTCTAAAGCCCTACTTCCTGCCTCTTGTTTTAGTGGTATGGTTTGCCATCGGCAGCACCATTTTTGGCATCACCGGACCTAAAATTCTTGGAAATGTCACCACTAAGATCTTTGAAGGGCTTTTAAGCAAGATCACCGGAGGTCCCGGTATTGATTTTGAAGGCATCCAAAGAACACTGCTGCTGCTTTTGGGCGTCTATGTCATATCCAGCATACTGGGCTTTATCCAGAGCTATATTGTGGCTGGCGTTGCGCAGAAGGTCTCCTATAACTTAAGAAAATCCATCGAAGAAAAAATCAACCGGCTGCCTCTTAGTTATTTTGACAAGAACAGCCATGGAGATGTCCTCTCCCGCATGACCAACGATGTGGATACGGTGTCTCAGAGCCTGAATCAGTCTCTGTCCCAGATCATCACCTCCGTCACCACCATCTTGGGTATTCTGGTCATGATGATTTCCATCTCAGTACCAATGACCCTCATCGCACTGCTCATTCTCCCCATCAGCATGGGACTCATGGTCACCATCATCAAGAGAAGCCAGCGCTTTTTCAAACAGCAGCAGGAGCTTCTTGGTAAAGCCAACGGATATGTGGAGGAAGCCTTTGGCGGACACATCATCCTGAAAGCCTTCAACCGGGAAGAAAAAGCGGTATCAGAGTTTACGGAAATCAACGAGGACCTGAAGGATTCCGCCTGGAAATCCCAGTTCTTCTCTGGACTCACTCAGCCGGTCATGATGTTTGTAGGTAACCTCGGATATGTGTTTGTTTCCATCTTAGGTGGGTACCTGGCCATCATCAAAGCCATTTCCGTCGGAGACATCTTAGCCTTTATCCAGTACATCCGACGTTTCACTCAGCCCATAGCTCAAGTGGCTCAGATTTCAAACGTTCTGCAGTCCACTGTGGCAGCATCAGAAAGAATCTTCGCCTTCCTGGAAGAAGAGGAAATTACAGAAGACGGCACTTTATCACTCCGTCAGGAGGATGTTAGAGGTGAAGTCAACTTCCACAATGTGCAATTCGGCTATAAAGAGAATGAACTCATCATCAAGAACTTCAGTCTTCATGTGGAGCCTGGCCAAAGAGTCGCCATCGTCGGCCCAACGGGTGCAGGTAAGACAACCCTCGTGAAGCTTCTCATGAGATACTATGAACTGAACAGCGGTTCCATCGAAGTGGACGGCACAGACATCAAAAACCTAAAAAGAAGGGATCTCAGAGACTCCATCGGTATGGTGCTTCAGGATACTTGGCTTTTCTCCGGCAGCATCATGGAAAATCTCCGCTACGGAAAACTGGATGCATCGGACGAAGAAGTGGTGAAAGCCTCTAAAGCTTCCTATGTACATCACTTTGTAAAAACACTGCCTAAGGGCTATGATATGGAAATCAATGAAGAAGCCACCAACATCAGCCAAGGCCAGAAACAGCTTCTGACCATTGCCAGAGTCTTCCTGAAAGACCCTGCCATTCTGATTCTCGATGAAGCCACAAGCTCTGTGGATACCAGAACAGAAGTACTCATTCAGGAAAGCATGGAAAAGCTCATGAAGGGCAGAACCAGCTTCATCATCGCCCACAGACTATCCACCATCCGAAACGCAGATGTGATCCTCGTCATGAACGAAGGGGATATCGTGGAAACCGGAACCCATGAAGAGCTTCTTGCGAAGAAAGGCTTCTATGAGAAGCTCTATAATTCACAGTTTGAAGGCTGATAGGCTCTTCTAGAAATTAAGACCATCATGAAAGTCATCCTTTCTTCCCATTAGTGGAGAGGATGACTTTTTTTGTTGACAAATCCCATGCAACTGGTCAGTATAAAGATAGAACGGGATATAACTTTGTTATTATTTAACACAGCCTGCAACTTATCCCCACATATGGTAACTCATCCAAGTTTCCTTGAAGCTCAATCTCTTTCAGGAATATACTGAGCACATAGAAAAACTTGGAGGTATCGATTATGTTTTATGTGGTATTGATTCTGTTGCTTCTTTTGGAAACTGCACTCTTTTATTTCAGCCTGAAACAGCAGGACAGACTGCTTCAGGAAAAGTGTATTGCCTACTCTGCTTTCACATTGATTCTGGTCCTTCTTTTTGGAGCAAAGATTCTCCCTTACAGCTTCCGGTTTATCCCGCTGATGCTGTGGCTCACAGGAAGACTCCTCGCAAATGGAGTCCTTCTGCTGAAAAAGAAGAAACGCCCCTTTAAGAAAGTAAAAGCTGGAATTCGCTACACCACTGCGGTCCTCACACTTCTCCTTTCACTGGTTCCGCTTCTTCTGTTCCCGCCTTTTGAACCCATCCAGGCAAGCGGATCCTACCAAGTAGAGACTAAAAAATTAACGTATACAGATCAGAGCCGTATGGATCCTTTCAGTGATGAGAACGCTCCCCGAAAGGTCACCGTGGATTTTTACTACCCTAAAACGGAGAACGGGAAGTTCCCTCTCATTCTGTTTTCTCATGGTGCTTTCGGATTCAGCAGCAGCAACTTCTTCACCTTCCAGGAACTGGCTTCCCACGGATATATCGTTGGAAGCATCAGCCACACTTCCCACGCCTTCTTCACAATGGATACAAAAAGAACCCTCACACTGGCTGATCAGGATTTCCTCCAAAAAGCCGTGGAGATCAACGGACTGAAAGACACAAGCCGGGAAGAGGAAGTCTTCCACATCACTAAGGAATGGATGAAACTCCGAACAGAAGATACCCATTTTCTTCTGGATACCATCCTCAGTGAATCCAGAAGCAGCTCTCCATCTATTCCCTTCTCACTTCTAGATGGTAATGCCATCGGGCTCTTTGGTCATTCCCTGGGAGGAGCATCCTCCGCAGAGACAGCAAGAGAACGAAATGATGTGGATGCGGTGATTGTTCTGGACGGCACCATGCTGGGCGAAGAAGTGGACTTTATAGATGGACATGTGGTTCTTAATGATACCCCCTATCCAGTACCCCTTCTGAATATATACGCAGAAGATCACTACGAAGGTGCCATGGAAACCCAAGGAGATGAATATGATAACTTTTATGCTTCTGCCCATGCCTTGGATGCTCGGGAGACGGTCTTCAAAGGAACAGGACATCTGAACTTCACAGACCTCCCCTTATTCTCCCCCATTCTTGCTGCAAAACTGGGGATTGGCCCCGCAGATGCAAGGTCTGCCATCGTCACCATGAATGAAATTGTGCTGGGATTTTTCAACAGCTATCTGAAAAATGAGGGTACGCCTCAGATTGAAAAGGAATATTTAGATGAAAGTACAAGTGCGGAAAATTAACGAGAAAGATCAGGAACAGCTTATCATTGAATGTGTGGAAGTCACAAAAGAGGTGGAAGAGATCAAATCCTTTGCCCTCTCAAAGGGCACCACACTCACAGGGATTCTTGAGGAAAGGATATTCACCTTTCCTCTCTCTGCTGTCTATTATTTTGAAGCTGTAGATGAACGGATTTTCGCCTATACCAAAAACCACAGCTATGAGATGAAGATGCGGCTCTATCAGGTAGAAGACCTCTACAAAGAACACCATTTCATCCGGTGTGGAAAGTCCTTTGTCATCAATCTCCTGAAGCTTCAAAGCATCAGTCCTGCCCTCAATGGCCGCTTCACGGCGCATATGAAAAACGGGGAAAAGATCATGGTTTCCAGGCAATATGTGCCCTCTCTAAAAAAGGCCGTACTTGGAGGTGCATTCTAATGGATTTTAAAACATTTCTCATAAAACGGGTCATGATGAGTTTTTTCATCTCCGTGACTCTCATAACCTTCGCCATGGCCATCGTCGGACTGATTTTCGAGCCCCAAATGACCTTCGGGTATGAAGCATTTCTTTCGCCTCTCATTTTCGGGGCTATTGCTTCCTTTCCCATGCTGGTCTTCTACAGTAATAAGGAGCAGAGCATGAAAGAAATCCTTCTGAGGTCGCTTATACATTTTTTACTCCTGGAGTTCCTCATCCTCTCAAACCTGTATATTTTGGGAATCCTCACATCTCCATCCATGGCTTTATCTCTTGCACTCACCATTTTTATCATCAATCTGGCAGTACATCTGGTGTCCTATGTTCATGACAGACGAGTTGCTGAGGAATTCAACAGCGCTCTTAGGCTTCTTCAGGAAAAGATACAGGATACAGAACCTTAGATGGCTTAAAATAGAAAAAAGGAACAGCTTCATCCGATGCTGTTCCTTTTATGTTCTATGCAATTATTCTTGAGAGATTCTTAAAGGCTCGCTCCAAGCTTTTTCTCCACATTTTCTTCAATCTGATCTTTTCTCTCCTCACGGTACTGCAATTCATCCCGATGGAGATTCTTCATTTCGGCGATGAGAACCACTGCGGTCACTGCGGTGGCAATGAAGTCCGCAATAGGCACTGCAGTCCAAATCCCCATGAGTCCAAAGAAATTCGGCAGAATGAGAATCAGTGGAATGAGCAGAATCACCTGTCTTAACATGGACAGGATGAAGGACTTCTGAGCCTTTCCAATGGCCTGGAAGAAGTTCGCACTGATGATCTGTGTTCCAATTACTGGCATCATGAGCATGAATCTTTTAATGCCTTCCACACCCATGGTCCTGATTTCAGGATCCTTGGAGATGAAGTTGATGAATACCTCAGGCATAATCTGTACAAACAAAAATCCAACGACACAAACTGCTGTTGCAGAAATCAGTCCCACATTCAGGGCTTCCCGGACTCTTCTGAAATTCTTTGCCCCGTAATTGAAACCAATGATGGGCTGAAGACCCTGATTCATACCAAAGATTGGCATAAAGAAAAGGGTCACCACAGAGTTGATGGCTGCGTAGGCACCAATGGCCAGAGAACCACCATAAGTGGAAAGACTCTGATTCATGAGAATTCCCACAACGCTTCCTGCCACCTGCATGGCAAAAGGTGAAGCTCCGATGGACATGATCTTCAGTACCAGCGAATTTGAATAGCGGATATACTCTTTCTTCAGTTTCAGCATGCTCTTCCCAGTGACAAAATAGGACATGGTCCAGACAAAGCTCGCAAACTGGGCAATGATGGTGGCCCAAGCAGCACCTGATACACCCATGTTGAATCCGTAAATGAGAATTGGGTCCAGTACCGTATTCGTGATGGCACCCACCAGCATAGTATACATGGCAATCTTTGCATTTCCTTCTGCACGGATGATGTTGTTGAGTCCAAAGGCGATGGTATTGAAGATGTTTCCGTATAAGATGATCCTTAGATAATCCTTGGCGTATACTCGTATGGTATCATCTGCACCATAAAGATTGACAATCTGCTCCAAAAAGATCAGGCCAAAAACTGTAATGGCAACGCCAGCCGCCGCCAGCATAAAAAATCCTGCTCCGAAAATTCTCTCTGCGTCGTCTTTCTTGTTCTGTCCCAGCTTAATAGAAATATTCGCTCCGGAACCTATTCCAAAGAGCATACCAAATCCCATGATGATAAAGGTGATGGGCAGTACTACCCCAATACCGCTGATGGCAAGTCCACCAACCAAAGGAATATTACCAATAAAAATTCTGTCCACAATGTTGTACAGGGACTGGACAATCATCCCTAAAATAGCTGGAATTGAAAACCTCAAGAACAGCTTGAAGATTTTCTCCTCTCTCATCAGCTTTGCACGATCTCCCATAATTTGAATCCTCCTCGGCCTTACGGCAAACTGCAACGCTAAAATATGTCTCACAGTTTTATTTTTTTATTAAATCATTGTACCTTATTAGGCATAACCATTATGATATTACTTTTATCCGGTTCTGTACAGTCATTTTTTTATAGAAAGAGATACAGATTTGAAAAATCTGTACTGCTTCCAAACAAAAGGAAAAGACACACAGTCCTCACTGTGCATCTTAAGCCTTTTCTTCTATGATCTGTCTGAATGAGCGAGTCTACTGGCAGCTGCCGCAGCTAAAGCTGCAACAATATCATCCAGGAAGGTGTTCACATGGATACCATGTTTTTCCTCATCCAGTTTTTTGATGATCCCGATTTTTTCTTTATCCAAATAGCCAAAGTTCGTCAGTCCGATGCTTCCATAAACATTGACGATGGAAAGAGGCAAGATTTCATCTATACCATAAAGGCCTTCGTCACTTTCCACGATTTCCTGCAGAGGTTCTGGCAGAAGCTTTTTCTCTGCAATCTCATCAATGGCGATGCCTGTCAGTACTGCATGGATGATTTCACGTTTTCTAAGAACCGCTTTGAGATTCTCCACACACATTTCTTTGGTGAGACCTTCATAGTATTTCTCCTGAAGAATCATGACGATATCCGCGATATCCTCCAATGTGACACCACGTCTCTCCAGAGTCTCAATGGTCATTGCATGGAGCTCCTCCATGTTGTATTTATAAGCCATGGCACTCTCCTTCTTACTTCTTTACAGAGTCTCTTTCCACTAAGTAGTACTGAAGTACATACTGGTTGTCTTCCAGAGGCTTATTGTTTACAGCTTTGATGAGCATTCTCATACCTACAGAACCCATATCATACATTGGCTGTGCAATGGTGGTAAGCTTTGGATAGAATACAGCCGCCATGTTTACGTCATTGAATCCCATGACATCCACATCTTCAGGACAACTTAAACCCTTGTCTCTTAATGCGTTGATGGCTCCCATGGCCGCTTCGTCAGAAGCGCAGAACACCGCATCAATTTCATGGTTTTCCAAAATCACATTGATTCCGTTGTATCCATCTGCAGGTTTCAGATCCCCAAAGTACACAAGGCCTGGGTCCACTTCCATGCCGCTGTCCTTGAGCGCTTTCTCATATCCGTTATAACGCTTGGATACTGCGTTGTTTCTGTCTTTCTTGAGTCCGATATAAGCAACTTTCTTATTGCCTTTATCGATGAGATACTTGGTAGCATCATAGGCCGCCTTCTTGTTGTCGATGGTGACGCTTGGCAGCTTTCCACCTGAAATCTTGGTTTCCACAAGAACGGTCTTCAGCTCCAGTTCATCGATAAGATCCAGAATCTCCCCTTCCAGGGAAGAACTCATATAAAGCATCCCGTCTACCATTTTTTCCTTCAGCACACGGATGTACTCTTTTTCTTTTTCAAGATCAGAATCCGAGTTGCAAAGAATGATGTTGTAATCATAAATATTCGCAACGTCTTCTGCGCCTCTTACGACTTCCGGATAGAACTGGTTAGATACATCCGGAACGAGAATTCCGATGGTCTTTGTCTTTTGTGTCTTTAAGCTTCTTGCCACGATATTCGGTCTGTAGCTCAGCTTTTTAATGGCGTCCTGCACCTTTTTCTTTGTATCCTCATTGACTACATCCACATTGTTTAACACTCGAGATACGGTGGCGATGGAGACGCCCGCTTCTCTTGCAACATCCTTAATTGAAGCTGCCATTTTACCCACTCCTCATCTATTCATTTTCATTGATTTACATTTCACTTTCAGATTCACTTTGCGAATTTACCGGTTTCGTAAACCTTTCCAATTCTATTGTAATATAGATTTCATGAAATAATTTTGAATTTTTCATGAAAATGTAAACCGATACCAGTTTTACATTTGATGATACTATCATATCATCTTCCACTCTACTATGTAAAGGTTTCATGAAAATAATTTACATAATAAACTGTATTTTCACTGTACAAAAAACCAGCTGCCTGTAAACAGCTGGTTTTCATGAAAATCCCTAAGTTACTTCACGACTTCTACTGCGATCTGAAGTGCTTCTCCATTGATGTTGAACTCCTCATAAGCATGTTCCTCACCATAGTGGAGCTCTTCTGTCAGAGTTTCCTTCTTCAAGTGGTCTTCAAACTTCTTCATGATGCTTTCCAGTCTTTCATTTCCGGAAACATAAAGTCTGATTTTATCAGCCACTTCAAAGCCCGTTTCCTTACGGAGATTCTGCACTTTCGAGATGATTTCCCGGACATCTCCTTCTTCCTTCAGCTCTGGGGTCACATTGGTGTCTAAGATGACACCCAGTTCTCCCTGTCCTGCGAAGGCATAACCAGGCAGACCCTGCATGGTCACCAGAAGATTTTCTGCATTGAGGATGATTTCTTCCCCATCGATGTCCACTGGCACTTCCTGACCTCCATTGATCTTGGATGCCAGATCCATCTGGTTCATCGCTCCGATGGCCGCTCTGATTTTTGGAATCATCTTGCCGTAGGACTTTCCTAAAACAGGAAGGTTTGGCTTGATCTCGAAATTCACGTACTGGGACAAATCTGCACCTAGTACAACTTCCTTGATGTTCAGCTCTTCCTTGATGATGTCTCCATAATACTCTGGAAGCTCCTTTTCAGAAATCAGCATCTGGGACAGAGGCTGACGGTTCTTCATGTTGGAGGTGTTTCTTGCACTTCTTCCTAAAGCCACCAGACTGTAGGCAAGCCCCATTTCCTTCTCAAGATTCTCATTGATGAGACTTTCGTCTGCTTCAGGGAATCTGCTGAAGTGGATGGACTCTTCTGCCGTTGGGTCCAGATTCACAACCAGGTTCTGGTACATGGTTTCTGCTAGGTATGGGATGAATGGCGCTGCCGTCTTCACTAGAGTCACCAGCACATGGTACAGGGTGGTGTATGCACTGATCTTGTCTTCTGACAGTTCATCAGACCAGAATCTTGCTCTGTTTCTTCTGACGTACCAGTTGGACAGACTGTCTGTGAACTCTTCAATGGACAGCGCCGCCTGGGTGATCCTGTAGCCATCCAGGTCTTCAGTCACTTTCTTCACGAGAGAGTTCAGCTTGGAGAGAATCCATTTGTCCATGACATTGTCTGACACATGGTTCTTATGCTCCAGCGGGTTGAACTGATCAAGATCCGCATACAGCACATAGAAGGAATAAACATTATAAAGGGTCAGAAGGAACTTTCTCTGGCTTTCCGCCACATCATCTTCAGAGAATCTTGTGGGCAGCCATGGCATGGATGCTGTGTAGAAATGCCATCTGGTGGCATCTGCACCCTGCTCGTTGATGACCTTCATCGGATCTACAACATTGCCCTTATGCTTGGACATCTTGATGCCCTTCTTGTCCAGAACGTGGCCCATAACAATGACATTTTCAAAAGGACTTCTGTCAAAGATGGCTGTGGAGATTGCAAGAAGGGTATAGAACCAGCCTCTTGTCTGATCCACTGCTTCAGAGATGAACTGCGCAGGGAAGTTCTCGTCAAACATTTCTTTGTTTTCAAAGGGATAGTGCCACTGGGCAAAAGGCATGGAGCCTGAGTCAAACCAGGCATCAATGACCTCATGGGTTCTCTTCATATCCCCGCCGCACTTTTCGCAGGTCAGGTGCACTTCATCGATGTATGGCTTATGAAGCTCAATGTTTTCAGGCACATGTTTGCCCTTTTTCTTCAGCTCTTCAATGGAACCGATACATTCTTTATGACCGCATTCACACTCCCAGATGGGCAGTGGTGTTCCCCAGTATCTGTCTCTGGAGATACCCCAGTCAATCACGTTTTCCAGGAACTTACCCATTCTTCCGGTTCTGACATTGTCTGGATACCAGTTGACGCTGTTGGAGTTTTCCAGAAGCTTGTCTCTTAAGGAGCTCATTCTCACAAACCAGCTGTCCTTTGGATAGTAAAGAAGTGGTGTGTCACATCTCCAGCAGTGTGGATAGGAGTGTGTGTACTTCTCTGTATGGAACAGTTTATTTTCTTTTTCCAGCCAGTCCAGGATGGCCTTGTCTGCCTTTCGGACATCCATGCCCTTGAAAGGCTCCACTTCATCCACAAACTTTCCTTCTTCATTGACCAGATGGATGAATGGGATGTTGTTCTTCATACCCACCATATAGTCATCTTCACCATAAGCTGGTGCAGTATGCACTACACCGGTACCGTCAGACAGAGTAACAAAGTCTCCATGGATCACGAAGAACGCTCTCTTTTCAGGGGTATGGAATGGCATCAGCTGCTCGTAGTCTGTGCCTACAAGCTCTTCGCCCAGGAACTCACGAACGATTTCATACTCTCTTCCGTCCAGAACCTTTCCGCAAAGCTCCTTGGCAAGGATGAGAATCTCCTCTCCCACTTTCGCTTCCACATAGGTAAAGCTCTTATTTACAGCCAGTGCTGCATTGGATGGCAGTGTCCATGGGGTTGTGGTCCAGGCGAGAATGTACTTATTCTCTGTGCCCTTCACCTTGAACTTGGCAATGGCGGTGGAGTCTTTGACATCCTTATACCCCTGCGCAACTTCATGGGAAGAAAGACCTGTTCCGCATCTTGGACAGTAGGGCATAACCTTGAAGCCCTTATAGAGAAGATCCTTTTCCCACATGGTCTTCAGCGCCCACCATTCAGATTCAATATAGTCATTTTTATAGGTGATGTAAGGGTCTTCCATGTCTACCCAGAAACCGATCTTCTCAGACATTTCTTTCCACATGCTGGTGTACTTGAATACACTTTCCTTACATTCATTGATGAAGTTTTCTACCCCATACTCTTCAATGCCTTCTTTTCCGTTGATGCCCAGTTTCTTTTCGATCTCCAGCTCCACTGGAAGACCATGGGTGTCCCAACCGGCTTTTCTTAGAACTTTATACCCTTTCATCACTTTGTATCTTGGAATAAGATCCTTGATGACTCTTGTCAGTACGTGTCCTACGTGCGGTTTGCCATTGGCCGTTGGCGGGCCATCAAAGAATGTGAATACTTCCCCATCCTGATTCAGTTTGTAGTTTTTTTCTACGATGTCTTTCTCATGCCACAGTTCACGGATTTCATCTTCCATGGAAACAAAAGATTTTCCCGCTTCTACTTTTTTGTACATGCTCTCAACAACTCCTCTTCTCCCTAATAAATAAAAAAGACCCGCCCAAATAGGGCGAGGTCTCGCTATACCACCTAAATATAATTTTCAGATACAGGAAGAAACACGTCTTCTTATATATCCTATTTCCGTAACGTGAAATCACGTATCTTCTTACTTTAAGGTTCAGAAGATCCGCTCCCAGGTGATTTTCTCATCTCTCCGCTTAAGGTTTTGCACCAGCCAACCTCTCTCTGCAAGCGGTAATAAAGAAGATACTCTTCCTGATCACAGCGTTTGACCACATAATTATAGTATATGCCTTATACCTTGTCAAACAACTTATTTGACTATTTAGCCCACAATCCCCCTGGACTTAGGATGGATTTTTGCGTCCGAGATAAGCTTTCATGGAAACCACATTCTTGTTCTCCAGCTTTTTCTTTGGATGATGATCGTAGGAATAGCCTAAATAGCTCCATCGGGCTACTTTATTCATATAATCCATGAATTTCTTTCGGATGTCTTTGATGCTTTCTTTCTGTGTCAGAGTGATGCCTTGGAAGAACTCCTCCACAATCACCTCCGGATGAGGATGCTTTCTTGCAAGGTCCATGGTGAAGTTCAGGAACATCAGAAGAACCACTTCTTTCGGCACTTGGTAGAACAGATCCTCTGTGAGCTCTTCTGACACT
The DNA here is from genome assembly GCF_000701905.1 of Proteiniclasticum ruminis DSM 24773. Classification (GTDB taxonomy): domain Bacteria; phylum Bacillota; class Clostridia; order Clostridiales; family Clostridiaceae; genus Proteiniclasticum; species Proteiniclasticum ruminis. Next base: position 136,908 of record NZ_JNKC01000004.1, read on the forward strand.
TTGGCCTCCTCCATGGACAGATAAAGATCCATATACTCATCCTCGTTTTCAATGAAGTCCGGATGTCCCGCCTGAAGGAGTTCTTCTCTTGTAAGAGGACGATAACCAAAAAGCTTCTCTTTCATTGAAATCTCAGTTAGATCATAATAATCCTGATAATCCGCAGCCAGGATGTATTCTGTCTCACCGATGTCCACAGACTCGTACAGCCCATCCAGGGTCAGCTTATAGGACAGTACCCGATTGAAGAACGTGAAATCCATATTGCCATGATTGGTATGAACAAGCTCAAAAAGCTTCTCCAGAGGCAAAGCACCATAATAATACAGTGCACCTTCCACCATACGGGCCGCTTCATCCAGATATCCTGCAAAACTTCTTCTTTCCGGTTCCAGATGAGATTCGAATACGGAAAGGAACTCTTCACTGACAAACACGTCCGCAAGTTCGCTTTCCACATCAAATTGTGAAGTCACGATGCAAAGATCCAGGAGTCTGTCCACTGCATCCAAGAGTTCATGGTTCTCTTCATTCATATCCACGGTGATCATGCCGTTTGCTTTCTTTATTGTGTTTAAAAGGGCAAGGTCTTCCTGGGAGAGCATGTAGAATGCTTCTGCCGGGTAGGATTTCTGAGCGTTCTCAAGCTTCTCCACAAGGACCTCTATAGGATCTTCCTCACTGAAGTCCTCATCAAAATGGTCCAGTGCAATGCTGAGATCTTCCACCTCGCAAGTGTCCAAAAGTTCTTTGATGGTCTTATATCTAAAATTCATGTGTTTCTCCTTTGACTTATCATGATTCCTTCATTATGAGGAATCTGTCTTCTTCTATTCATTATAACGGATAGTTGTGAAAAGGGAGAGAAGATTCTTGTGAAAAAGCAAAAAGAAAACCGCCAGGGAGGATTTTCTCTCCGGCGGTGCCTTACCTATCTGATTTCTACCTTGATCCGATCTGTCTCTTCGGGAAGCTCCAGAAAAAGAGCCAGAAGCGCTTCTCCGTAAGATCCCAGACTTTCGAGAATACAGTCTTTGTGGAGGATGATGATCTCTGTGTCCTTTCCAAGGGTAGTCAGAAGATCCCACAGCGCATCGAGATTCTTCCCATAGTAGTCTGGAAAGTCAAACTTCCGTTTGAGATACGCATGGGTTACTTCCTTTGTGATCATCCGTTTTCCATTCAAATGCACTTTTTTCATGGCACTGCCCCTTCCTTATCATAGAGCTGTGTAAAGGACTCATAGTGGTCTCCCGTATAATAAATGAGTCCATCGCTGGAATAAACAATCCTCTTCTCATTCCGGTATCCGCCAGCATAGTCGATGTCACACTCATACCACTTTCTGCCGCTGGCACTGGGGAGAAGCCCTTCCCGGTTCCCGAACCGGTCTCCACCGATGCTCATTTTTTCTGTCACTTCCCAGAGATTCCCTTCGCTGGCTGCCCAGCCAAGATCTTCCGCTTCCCTTTTTGTCAGGTAATTTCCTGGAAGCTTCCCGAAGGTATGAAGGTATAGGGCCACCTCTTCTTTGCTGGTATAATGCCCCTCTTCTGTAATCTCCGGCACACCTGTTTCTGGGTCCTCTTCTTTTTCCGGAGACTCCACCCCAGGGGATTCACCCGGGTTTTCTTCAGATACCCCCGGTGTGTTTACCGCTTCCTCCACCACAGCATCGAGGATGCTGCATCCTGCAAAAAGGGCTGCCAGCAGAAGTACCAGCAAGAAGGAAAGACTTTTTCTGCGGATTCTCTTCATTACTCCCAGTCTCCTTCCTTATATCCATCAATGAGCCCTTTGATTTTCAGGCCGCATCGTCTTCCTCTGCATTCTCCCGTCATAGCTCCTGTGGCTTCACTGACTTTCATCACCGTATCTGCCCCTTGCCTTATGGCATCTTTGATTTTTCTTCTGGGAATGGCTCTGCAGATGCAGACCTTGGTGATGTTGTCCATGATTTGTTCCTGTTTCTGATCATCCATCTATTTTCACCTGATTTCCTGTTTTTCTTCATTATATCTTTTTCTGCTCCTTACGACTACCTGTGCAAAGAATTCATAGGATTGTTTCAGAGGCTTCATTGAGTTTTTTTCAGAATAGTGTCATAATTAATTTAAGTTTTCCAAACTGTGGAGGTGTTTCTAATGGAAGATAAAATTCTCGTCATTACACACAGTATTCTGGACCAGGGCATGCTCCCTGCCGAAAAAAGATTTGGTATGGGCCCCTTGCCTGTGGTAAAAGATCTGATGGATTTATCGGTGAATCTTGTGGCTGTGCCCAATGTGGAAAAGCAGTATGCGCTGTTCCAGAAGGATCAGATTCAGCGGAATACAGGTGTGGAAGAAGACTACGGGAAATACATCAAGCGAAGTCTTACACCGCTTGTCAATGAGGTTATGGAGAGAGTAAAAAATGGAAGCATCTTTCTTGGTGTGCTTTCCTATCAAGGAGATGATACCCAGCGGGTGGAGCCGGAGACTTCCCCCGTGATGATTGAGCTTTTCCGGCTTTTTGACAGAAACTGCATGCTGACTCCATATTTTGAGATCAGCGATAAAATCTCACAGGAAGAGATGGAACTTGTCATCTCAGACATTGTCCTCTCTCTTGGGATCTGATTCATGAGACACCTTGTGGTCAAAAATCATATTGTCAATGAAGCCAACCTGATTGAACTAAAGAAAGATGACCGGGTACTCCGCCTGGAAGAATACATCGGAAATCCTGTTTGGAAAAACTGGGTCTACTGCCTTTCCCATGATACACTCGCTGAAGGATGGATTCCAAGAGCGTATCTGAAAGACATTGGAGATGAGTCCATACTGCTGGAAGATTACTGTTCCAAGGAGCTTGCCGTCACCGTTGGGGATGTGGTGGAGCTTGTGAAGTTCGTCAACAGCTGGGCTTACTGCATTCATGAAAGAAGCGGCAATACAGGCTGGCTGCCCCTGGAGAGTCTTGAACCGATTTTTATGTAAAAATGTAGGATACCTGAAAAAATCAGGTATCCTTTTTTTAGAACCGTTTATATATTTTTTGAAGGTAAAACTCTTCACTGAGATCCATAAGTTTGTCTCCCTGAAAAGTAAGCTTCACAATATAAGGCATAAAATCAATGATTCTGAAGAAATCCTCCACCTGGAAGCCTGGATTGTAGTGATGGAGAATCATACTTAACGCCGTGCCATGGGTGCCTACAACCACGGTTCTCCCCGATTCTTTTTCCAGAATTTCAGTGAAAGCTTCAAGGTTTCTTTTCTGAACCATAGCAAGGGACTCTCCCTCATCTTCATGAAAATGGAAATCCTCCCAACGCTTCCTGATCATCTCTTTGGTATTCTCAATTTTCCCGTTTTCCCGCTCTCTCAGTCCGAAGTGCTCCTCTATATCCATTCCCTTTTCCTCTGCGCTGCCTCGGATGGTATCTTTACTCCGGAGATACGGACTGGAATAGTAGGCGTGTACGTCTTTTTCTTTGAAAAATTCTGTGACTTTCTTAGAATCTTCCTGCCCTTCTACGGTCAGGGGTCTTGTCCGGTCTTCTTTATGACCATGCACAGGCTCTGCATGTCTGACAAAATATACCGTTGTGACCACATCTTCTGGGTTTTTCAAACTTCTCAGCTCCTTCAAAATATCTGTCTCTCTCTCAATCCATCGGAAGTGCCGGTCTTCGCCTTTCTGAAGTACTTTTTCGTTGTCCGAAATGGCCTCCTCCAGGGATATCCAAACGGGAGTGAACTGAAGATCGAGTTCATACCCTTCCAGCGCCTGGTCGCCCTGCTCTCCAGAAACACTACAGAGGAAATATAAAGACTCCATCTCAAAGATTGTATCTTCCAAAAAGTCATCTTTCTTCCGCTCTAGAACTCTCCCCAGACAGGCTCCTACTTGAGAGAGGCTGAATCCAGTCTCTTCCATCACTTCTCTTCTAAGCGCTTCTGTATCTTCTTCGTCTTTTTTTACTCCGCCCCCTGGAAACTTATAGTCTCCATTTATGGTTCTCAGCATGAGAATCTGGCCATTTTTCATAATCACCGCACGTACTGCTTTTCTATAGGATTTTCCGCTCGTAAGCGGCAGGTTTTGAGGTTCATAGAAACGTTGAAAAAGCATAAAATCCTCCAAACAATTCCGAACTATACAACATTCTCGCTGAGACGGATGACGCCATTTTTATATTCAGGCACCACTTTCAGAAGGTCCTTCTGGAAGCAGTACGCAAGGTCCTCTTCCAGGTGAAGCTCCTGAAGCACTTTATAATGCTTTGCCTCTTTCACATAACTGATCAGGTCTGGATGGCTTTCATAGATGAAAAGAGAGGTCCTGGCAATATCTGTCAGTTCATAGGATTTTTCCTTCAGCATCTCATGGATCAGCGCTCCTGTGGTGATGAAATCGTCCATACTGAACTGTCCGTTGGTTCCGGAGTTCACCACAATGATGTCCGTGTCCTCCCCCACAGCCTCCTTCGCCACAGCTGTCGCATTCAGAAGAGCTCCGATGAGCACTCTTTTGGCCGCACTGCTTCTGGTGATGGCCAAGGTCCCATTGGTGGTGGTCAGAATCACATTCTTATCGTGGATGGCTGTATGCGTATATTCCAGAGGGGAGTTAGACAGATCAAACCCTTCAATCTTCTGAGCCTTTCTTTCCCCGCCCAGAACCACCTGTTCCAGTTTTTTCTTAGTCAGAAGAGCCTCCTCCACAGACAGGACAGGGACTACACTTTTTGCTCCATTTTTTAAAGCCGTGATGATTACTGAGGTGGCTCTTAACACATCCACCACCACCACAGCAGTTCCCTTCACCTGTTCTTGGCTGACTTCTTTTCCCGTCAGAATTACATCAATTTTCATTTTTTTCTCCTGTTCCAAGCATTTCTGCTTCTTTAGTTTCTTTTCTGCTATAGTTTTTCCCCTGATAGAGATCATGGTCCACAAAGTACTGGTCAATGGCATTGAGCACTTCCCATTTCTTCAGAGACCACAGAGGTCCAATGAGAAGATCTCTGGGCGCATCTCCCGTGGTCCTGTGGATCACCACAGACTCCGGAAGCATGGCAATGGACTCCGCCACCAGGGATACATACTCTTCCATGGTGAGAAACGTAAGCTTACCCCGTTCATAAAGGTGCACCATGGGGGTGTCCTTCATGAGATGAAGAAGATGGAACTTCACCCCTTGGATATCTTTTCCTGCCAGGTAGCGCACCGTTTCTTTCATATCTTCCAGACTCTCACCAGGAAGGCCGAAAATCACGTGGACCACCACATCTATGCCAATACTTCTCAGCTTTTCCAGTGCCTCCTCAAACACAGGCAGATCATATCCTCGGTTGATCTTTCTGCCCGTCTCATCGGATACAGTCTGAAGCCCCAGCTCCACAAAGGTATAGACTTCATCCCGAAACTCTTCCAGCACATCCAGCACTTCTGCCCCCAGACAGTCCGGTCTTGTGGCGATGGAAAGAGCCACCACACCTTCCTTGCTGATGGCTTCCCGGTACTTCTCCCGAAGCACTTCAGGCTCTGCGTAAGTATTGGTATAGGCTTGAAAATAGGCGATATACTTTCCACTGTGCCATTTTTTCTCCATCATACAGCGTATATCCTCAAACTGCCTTGTGATGCTGAAATTTCTGTCTCCAGCAAAATCACCGGAACCACGTTCACTGCAGAAAATGCATCCTGTGCCGTGGATGGTTCCATCCCGGTTTGGGCAGGAGAATCCTGCATCCAAGCTGATTTTATATACTTTATCCTGAAACTTCTCTCTTAAAAAAGCGTTCAGGCTATGATATCTTTTGTTTTCCCAAGTTTTCATTCTTCACCAAGTCTTTCTACTTATTATCTGAAACAAACATCCACCTAAAATTATACATCCTTTTGGCCCAAAAAAAAGAAAAACAGTACCCTCCGGCATAAGGCCCGGTACTGTTCACAATCCTAACAATGACTATTCCAAGGAAAAATATGCTTTGATCCCTTCTACCATACCTTCCACAAGTTTTGCCTGATACGCTTCCTCAGAAAGAAGCACATCCTCTTCACGGTTGGACATATACCCCATTTCAATGATGGTGGCAGGCACTTCAGACCAGTTGAGACTGACCATATGGTCCATGGGTACTGCTCCCACAGGACTCGCTCCTGTCTTTTCCACCATGGCATCATGGAGAAGCTCCGAAATCCTTCTGCTTTCGTCACTAAGATGAGAAACATAAGGATTGTCCTTGGATGGATAAATGGTGAGAATTCCTCTTTTCTTGCTGTTCTCACTTCCATTGGCATGGATGGAGATATAGAGATCTGCTCCCCAGGCATTGGCCATTTCCGCCCGTTCCTTATTGCTTAAATAAACCTCATGGGATGTCCGGACCATTTTCACCTGGAATCCCTCCTCCAGCAGTCTTTTCTCTAATTTCTCTGCCATGAGGAGATTGAGTTCATACTCATAAATACCTGTGGCCACCCCTCTGGTTCCAGAGGTTACCCGGTTCTTGGTCTCACTGCTGCCAGGACCCAAAGGCTCCTGATTCTTATCCTGCACCTTCTGGTGCCCCGCGTTGAGGACAATCAGCTTCTTGGGTTCTTCCGGTTTGTTCTTTTCTTCCAGAATGGTTTCATGAAGGACCATGATGTCAGAATCTTCTCCTCTCAGCCTTTCATATTCTTTCAGAAGAGCCAAGGCCTCATCAAAGGCCTCTTTTTCCAGAAGTGTCTTCCCTTTGGTGAGAAACTCTTTTTTCATATCCTCCAGAAGGGCTTCTTTCAAGAGCACACCTTTTTCATCTTCCTGATGGACCCCTTCCAGGGATTTCAGCACTTCCGCATAGTTTTCCTTCTCAAGATAAGCTTCCGCTTTTTTCAGCGCAGTTCTGGAAGCCTCCAGAACGATGGCATACTCAAGCTTTTCCATAAGGGTGATGCTGTCACTGTTTTCGTTATAAAGCGCCTCAAAATATGCTACCGCTTCCTCATACTTCTCCGCCTGAAGGAGCACTTCCCCTTCTTTCATCTTCGTGTTGAATGCTTCTCTGCTGCTGGATTTACATCCAGTAAAGAGCACAGCGAGGGACAGGATAAAGACCATGAGGAAAATCTTTTGTTTTCTTTTCATGCCAATGTTTCCTTTCAACCCTTTTTAGACCCTTTCAATATCACGATGCTGGGTCACTGCCGGGAATGCTTTTTCTTTGAGATACTCCGCAGTCCTTCTGGCAAAGGATACCGAGCGGTGCTTGCCGCCGGTGCATCCATAAGCAATGACCAGTTGGCTCTTCCCTTCTTCTGTGTAGAGAGGGATCAGGTACTCGATGAGATCAATGAGTTTCAAAAACAGACTCTCTGCCTGTTCTGTTTGCATGACATAATGAAACACCTCATCCTGTAGTCCAGTCTTCTCCCGAAGCTCCGGAACATAGTAGGGATTTGGCAGGTACCGGAGATCAAATACAAGATCCGCATCATTGGGAATTCCGTATTTGTATCCGAAGGACACCGTCTTGATCTGCATCCTGTGGTTTCCTTCCACAGAAAAGAGATTATTCACTTCCTTCTTCAGTTTCTGACTGGAAAGGAAGGTGGTATCCAAAATATAGTCTGCACGGCTCCGGATGGTTTCAAAGGAAGTTCTCTCCAGATCTATGGCTTTTTCCAGCGAGGTCAGCTCACTGTCCATCAGTGGATGCTTCCTTCGGGTTTCCTTGTACCGGTTCAGGAGCACCTCATCGGATGCGTCCAAAAATAAGAGCTTATACCGGATTTTATTTTCATCAAGAAGATTGATCTCCTCGTTGAGACTGGTGAAGACATTTTTGCTTCTGGCATCCACCACCAGGGCAATCCTGTCATTTTTCCCTTTTGTGCCGATACTGAGCTGCGCAAACTGCAAAAGGAACTGTGGTGGAAGATTATCCACACAGAAAAACCCCAGATCCTCCATAGCATTCACCGCAACTGATTTTCCAGCGCCGGACATTCCTGTAACGATGACAAGCTCCATGACGCACCTCCTGTTTCTGTTTTACTTATCGCTGTCACTGACTCTTGTTATTTTGAGTCTTCTTTCTTTCTGATTTTTTCTCCTTCGTAGAAGTCCTTGGCAATATTCCTGTAGCCCATTTCCTTCAGAACACGGACCACCACACCTCGGATTTCATAGGTGGAAGTGATGCCTTCCTCCCCCCGGACTTTACGGATGGTTTTCTCCACTTGATGGGAGATGAGATCCAGTTCCTTCTCTGTCACCTGGATTTCCGAATCTCTGGCGCTGTTGGCCACAGATACTTTGATGCGTTCCAGATCAAAATCAATAATTCTGCCGTCTCTTTTTACCACTTTCAGCATGATACTCCCACCTTTTTTTATATTCTTGCCTTTATTATACTATAATCCTTGAAAATTATAAGGTTCTACAGGATTTTTACCTGGAAAAACCAGAAGAACCCCTCTGTTGTCCGCGAATTTATGAACCTGTTTTAAACATTCTAAGCAAACTATAAACCCTTAGATAATATACTTTAAATAATCTGACTATTCCTCCTTTTTCACCGCAGAGTGATGTATAATAATACTTGTCGGATGTCGGATATACGTTTGTATGAGGAGTGATTTATTATGAGTAATACAGTATATCAAGTATCAAGTCGAAGCGGTGTAAAAGCCAAAAAACTCAGAAGAGACGGGATTATTCCTGGTGTTCTCTATGGTAGAGAGTTCAAGGACTCCATCCCTTTGGAGATGACTCTTTCAGAAGCCAACAAGCTATTGAAGGAAAATACAAAGTCATCCATTGTAAAACTGGAAGGTCTGGAGAAAACTGTCACAGCCATTGTGAAAGAAGTGCAAAGAAATGGTGCCACCTACCTGCCGGAACACATTGATTTCCAAGCCATCTCTTTAAGAGAGATCATTTCAGTGACCGTTCCTCTCCATATACTGGGTGAGGAAAGCCTGACCCATAGAAGACTGCTGTTCCAGCCTAATGTGCAGGAGCTGATTCTAAAGGGACCTGCAGAAGATTTGCCTGAAAAGCTGGAAATTGACGTTTCAGAGCTGAACTTTGAAGATAAAGTGCACCTGAGCGCTCTCACGATTCCTGATGGAATTGAAGTGGAAGCCGAAGAAGATGTGCTGCTTGGCGTCGTTCTCTCCGCACAGATGGCAGAAGTGGATGAAGATGCAGAAGAGCCTGCAGAAGGCAGCGCTGAACCCAAGGTCATCGGCGAAGAAGAATAACAATATAGCTTATTGAGACTGTTCCCCCACGGAACAGTCTTTTTCTGCTAAAAGCATACTTTACATACCTTTCGTTCATGTTTCTTTCAAATTCTGTTCAATAATTTATTGTATAATTAGTACACTCACAGGAGAGGTCTTTCCTTATCCTAAAATGTCAGAATATTACGATTAATTTAGGAGGTATACTATGGCGTACATCGTTGCAGAAAGATTCCCGCATCCTATCATTGAAAACGGAGAACCCCCTTTTGTTTCCATCTACATGCCTACAAGCAGACTGACCACTGAAACAAAGGATAATGAAATCCGATTTAAGAATCTGCTGAAAAAAGCAGAAGAAATGCTCGCAAAAAATTATCCCGGAAGAGCGGGAGAGGAGATATTAAGTGATTTAAAGACCCTTCTGGAGGATAAACCATTCTGGAGCTATCAGCTGGACGGTCTTGGCATCCTGGCCAAGAGGGATGAAATGGTTGTGTACAAGCTTCAGCGTGACGTGAAAGAATATGTGGAAGTCTCGAAAAACTTTTATGTGAAACCACTATTGAACGCCTATCAGACTGATGACAGCTACCAGATTCTGGCCCTCTACAAAACAAATTTCGCTCTCTTTGAAGGAAACCGTTACGGCATCAGAGAAGTGGAACTTCCTAAAGAGGAGAAAAAGTCTCTGAAAGATGTTGTGGGCAGTTTTTATGAGGAAAACAGAACCCATGGCGTATCCATGGGTGCCAGTGGTAAAACCATGTATGGCGGCGGCGGTGACAACCGGGATGAGGAAGCTGTGGACCAGGAGAAATATTTCCGATGGGTGGACCGTTATATTCATGAGAACCACTCCAAGCGCACCGATCTTCCACTGATCCTTGCTGCACTTCCAGAGCACCATGCAGAGTTCCAGAAGCTCAGCCACAACCAGTATCTTCTGAAAGACGGCATCAGGAAAGATCCGCAGACCGTCACCTCTGAAGAATTCATTACTTTTGCCTGGAATCTGCTTTTGCCAAAATATACCGAGAACATCAGAAAGCTCCACGATAAATATGAGTTCAACAAATCCAGGGAACTGGCTTCCGAAGATCTTAGTGAAATTGCAAGAGCCGCAGCTGCCGCCCGAGTGGATACACTCATTGTAAATCTTAATGCCATGATTCCTGGCAGCATCTCCAAAGATCTTGGCCACCTCAGCTTAGAGGATGCTGGCACAGATCTTCTCAACGACTTGGCTCTTCTTGCGCTGGAACAGAAAGCAAAAGTCATCGTGGTTTCTGATGATGAACTCCCCTTAGAGACAGGGGTCAAATCCATCTTCCGTTATCCGGAACCCAACAGAGCATAGTCTTTTCGGCAGCGGTGAATGAAAATTTCCTGCTGCCGAGTTTTTTTACTCTTGAAAACGATGCCTTATGATATACTGACCTTGAAGAAAGCAGTTTCATATTTGGAGGTATATTTTATGAAGTTATTTGTGACAGATTTGGATGGCACTCTTCTGGGTTCCGATCATACCCTTTCCCCTTACAGCCTTGCATCCCTGAACAGCGCCATGGAGAATGGTCTCCCTGTGTGCATTGCCACTGGAAGATCCTATTCTGACATTCTGGAGATCATCAAAGATTTCAAAATCAGACCTTATATCATTTCCAGCAATGGAGCCAGTATCTACGACAATAACGGGAAGAAAATCTACTCCATCTCCATTCCAAAGGATCAGGTGAAAGACATCATCCAGTATCTTCAGGGGCAAAACCTCGAGTACGAGGTGGCGGATGATGAATATACCTATATCACAAAGGAGAGTCTTGCGATTCTCCATAAAGAACTGGAGGATGTTGGAGCATTGGATTCTGCCAAAAAGAAAGAACTGGAGCAGGATATTCTGGGTCTTGTCCTATCTCAAGGAAACCTAAAAGTGGTGGAGGATATGGAGACTTTATTAAACTCCATTGACAGCGGAAACAGCGTGTCCTCCATCAGTGCCTATTTAAATAAAATCCATAAGGCCATGGAGTATTTCACCATGGATAAGAGAATCCGGACCTTCAGCTCCTGGAAATATAATTTTGAGATGACCAGCAGCAAAACCAGTAAAGGCATCGCTCTGACACACCTGTGCCAGAGCCTTCAGATAGATCTTCAGGATGTGGCAGCCATTGGGGACAACTATAATGACCTCTCTATGATCAAGGTGGCCGGTATCAAAGGCGCCATGGAAAACGGTGTGGAGCACATCAAAGCCATGGCGGACTACTTGGCGCCTACCAATAATGAAGATGGAGCAGTGAAATTTTTGCAGCACTTAATCGAAAAAGAATAAGGAGTTGATGTTTATGCGTGAATTAGGCGAATTCTTAGGTTGGTTTACCGTGGTTTTTTTCTCCCTGTCCTTTCTCAATCCCGTTGTGAAGTATGTGCAGAAAACCTTAGGTAAGACTCTCCTTAAAAAAGAAGCTCTCAAGAAACCTTGGCAGATGTTCATGAAGATCATTGTAAAAAACCATAGACTCTTTGGCCTCATGGCAGCTCTGGGTGCTGTAGGGCACTTCCTTGTCCAGTACAGCCGCTGGGGATTTGTTCTCAGTGGTGTCGTTCCGGCAGTACTGATGCTTCTTCAGGGATCTCTGGGGTATCTGGTTTCCAAGGCCAAAAAAGAAACCAAGAAAACGCTGCTTCTCGTTCATAAAATCATTGCAGTACTGATGGTCCTTGCCATCGCCACGCATCTCATTCAGATGGGTTAGCTGCATGCCGCACTAAAAAATCAAATATGATGATTGTATCAGGTTCCCCTTTGGATTATAATGGGCTCAATTATAATCCAAAGGGGGCTATTTTTATGTCATTTTTCGAACTAGATGGAATGAAGCTTTTCTATGAGCTGCGGGGAAATCCAGAGGGAGAGGAGACCATTTTGTTTCTCAATGGTGTCATGGCATCCACAAACAGCTGGTACGTGCTGTCGAAACCTTTTGAGGAGACGGGGTACCAGGTGCTTCTTCACGACTTCAAGGGTCAGCTGAAATCTGACAAACCACAGGGACCATACACTTTTAACGAGCATGCGGATGAAGCAGTGAAACTCATGGATCATCTGGGCATCCAAAAGGCACACCTGGTGGGTACTTCTTATGGGGGAGAAGTAGCCATGAGGCTTGCCATGCATTACCCTGAGCGAGTTCAAAGTATGGTGGTCATCGACTCCACCAGCGAGAAAACCGCCGTGGGCAGCTCCTTTGTCTCCTCCTGGAAATCACCAGCCCTTGCTGGCGATGGCGAGTCCTTTTTCAATACGCTGATGCCCTCCATTTATGGTGAAAAATTCATCAAAGAGAACAAAGAGTTTCTGGCTCAGAGGGCAAAAGCCACTAAAGGCATTGGACAGGACTATCTTTCCGGTCAGGTGACCCTTTATGACAGTTTTCTTCAGGATGTTCAAATGACAAAAGAAGAGCTTCAGTCCATCAAAGCCCCTTCTCTCATTGTCTGCGGAGAACAGGATATCCTGAAAACACCGGAGGAGTCCCTTCGGATCCACCATCATATTTCCGGATCTGAGTATGTGACCCTTCCGGAGTGCGGTCATGTATCCATCTTCGAGAAGCCCAATGAAGTGACAACACTTCTTCTAGGGTTCATTCTAAAAAACAAAGCGAAGTAAAATACAGCCACATCCATATAAAGCATCCATTCTAGAGATTTTTCTTTAGGTATGGATGCTTTTTCCCGTGGAAATAAAATCTACGTAAATTTCACAGATTCAAAGAGAAAACTATTTCAAACTTAAATTGTTTCAATTTGTCAGTCAATTTACCTCAATTATTGAGGGATTCTCCATTCTTTCTTTGTCCGTCAAAGGTTCTTCTTTTTGACAAAGAAAAGTCAGAGGCGTAACATATAAAACGTCGTTTTAGGAAAGAAAGGAGACTTTATGCAATTATTAATTCTTATTTTGAAAGATCTGGACTGTATCACTACCCTCATCACTTCACTGGCAGAAGCCGGAGTGAAAGGTGGAACCCTTCTGGAAGGAAAAGGCATGGCCAACATCCTCATGAAGCAGGAAGAAGTGCCGATTTTCGGTATGCTGAGACACCTCATGAACGACACCATCGAAGAAAAGAGCCATGTGCTTCTTTTCGTCCTTCAGGAAGAACAAGTGCTTCCAACGAAATCCACCATCAAGCGCATCACTGGAGATCTCAACAAACCTGGCGCAGGAATCATGTTCTCCATTCCCATCACTTCTGTGGAAGGACTGGGTGAATAACCATGGAAAACAGTTTATTTATACATTTGGGCATTGCTCTGCTGCTGGCACTTTTTTCCAGCAAACTGGTAAAGAAACTCCATCTGCCTAATGTCACAGGGTATCTTCTCATGGGGATCCTTGCCGGTCCTTATGTGCTGGGCATCCTGACAGAGGAATCTGTGGCAAGTTTTCATTCAATCTCTGAGTTTGCACTAGGCTTCATCGCCTTTTCCATTGGTGCAGAATTTAAACTCAGTTATCTGAAGAAAGCGGGTAAAGCCCCCATCATCATCGCCATTCTGGAAGCACTTTTGGCAGTCGTGTTTGTGGACATTGCCCTCATTGCCACCGGTCATAACCTTCAGTTTTCTCTGATGCTGGGTGCCATTGCCGCAGCTACTGCTCCAGCCGCTACGCTCATGGTTGTAAGGCAGTACAAGGCAAAGGGACCCGTAACAGAAACTCTCATGCCTGTGGTTGCCATTGATGACGCCATTGCTCTGATGCTTTTCGGCATCTCCCTGGCTGCAGTAAAAGCTCTTGGAGCCACAGGCACCAGTCCGCTTTGGCTGACCCTTGTGACACCGGTTCTTGAAATTATTCTGGCTCTTTTACTCGGGGCTGTCATGGGTGTTCTTCTGATGCTTCTTGTAAAATGGTTCTCCAATAAAGGAAACAGACTTGCTATTTCAATAGCCATGATCGCCATCACTGTTGGACTTTCCAAGACCTTCGGACTCTCCGAGCTTCTTTCTGTTATGTCCATGAGTGCATTATTTGTGAACCTCTCCAAAGACTCTGAAGCCATCTTTAGTATGGTGGACGGATTCACACCGCCCATCTTCATGCTGTTTTTCTTCTTCTCTGGAGCGGACCTCAACATCGGAATTCTTCCATCCGTAGGCATGACGGGTCTCATCTATGTAGTGGTCCGAGTGCTTGGGAAAGTCCTGGGCGCAACCCTGGGCGCTTCCGTATGCAACTCTCCGGAACCTGTGAAGAAGTATCTCGGATTCACCTTGATTCCTCAGGCTGGTGTTGCTATCGGTCTTGCAACCCTTTCTCTTAGCGTGGTGCCTGAGTTCGGACAAGCCATCAAGGTCATCATCCTTGCTGGTACTGTCATCTATGAGCTGGTAGGTCCTGTGGCCACGAAGATTGCTCTGACCAAAGCCGGCGATATTGAACCTGCAATGAAAAAGAAACTGAATCCAGCTCTATAACAAAGAGAAGACCTGACAAACTTATCGTCAGGTCTTCTTATTTTCTCTGTATTTAATTTTGTGATAGGGTCTAAAACTCTAGAAGCACATACCCTTCATCTTCTTTGATCTTACTTTTTAGTAAGCTCCAGGAACTTCTCAATATCTCTTTCCACAATCTTCAAAGAGTCTCTGAAGAAGTCTGGTTTTGTCACATCAATGTCCATGAGCTCTGCCACTTCTTTGATGCTCTTCTTTCCAGTGACAGAAAGCAGCGCATCATACTCTGGCACAAAGGACTCTCCGCGCTTCAGGTAGATGGCATACAGACCCTTGGAGAATAGAAGTCCGAAGGCATAAGGGAAGTTGTAGAAGTTTCTGCCTGCAGAGTAGTAGTGGGTCTTATTGAGCCACATGTACGGATGCAGCACTTCCTCATCCAGTCCGTCTCCGTAAGCTTCTTTCTGGGCTTCCAGCATAAATGCACAAAGCTCTTTCACAGAAAGGGGATGATCCTTTCTTGTTTCAAAAAGCTTGGTTTCAAAGAGGTATCTGGAATAGATGTCCACGATGACTTGAGTGGCATCGGAGATGCTCTGCTCGAGAATGGTCACCGCTTCCGCATCACTCATTTCCTTCAGCGCCGCCTGAACCACGATGGTTTCACAGAAAATAGATGCCGTCTCGGCAATGGGCATGGGATAGCTGCTGTTTAAAATGGTTTCCTCTTTCAGGTTGAACCCATGATAGCCATGGCCCAGTTCATGAGCAAGGGTCGTCATGTTGCTGAAGCTTCCGTCAAAGTTTGAGAGAATTCTTGATTCTCCGATGACATGAAGATTAGAGCAGAACGCGCCACCTCTTTTACCTTCCCGTGGCTCCACATCCAGCCAGTTCTTCTCATAGGCTTCCTTGGCATACTGACCAAGTTTCGGGCTGAAGGTGCTGAAATTCTTCACGATATAGTCCATGGCTTCCTCATAAGTGAACTGCATCTCACTTTCGCCCATGGGGGCAAAAAGGTCATAGAAAGGCAGTCCCTTCTGATGTCCAAGAAGCGCTGCTTTTCTCTTTAAGTACTTTCTGAAGCTTGGCAGAGCTTCTCTTATGGCGTTAAACATAGCATCCAGCGTTTCCTTCTCCATACGGGACTGGAAGAGCGTTTCATGTAGGGGCGTCTCAAAGCCTCGAAGCTCCGATACCGTCAGTACTTCTCCTTTGATACCGTTCAGTGCAGCAGCAGAAGACTCCTCTACTTTTTTGTAGGCAGCAAGCTCTGCCTCATAAGCCGCTTTTCTCACGGATGGATCCTTGTCATAGGCAAGGTTTCTCACCGCAGGAAGTGGAAGAGACACTTTCTCTCCTTCTTTCTCCATCTCCACCAGAAGGGTGGAAGTAAGGATGTTCTGTAGATTGGTCCAGGCTTTGGAGCCTGTATTGGACATCTTTGCAATGAGCATTTCTTCCGCATCACTTAACAGATACTGTCCTTCTTTTTTCGTTTCCTCCAAAAGAAATCTGTGCTCCGTTAAGAAGGCGCTTCCGCTGACAATTTCTTCCAGATCCACAAGCTTTTGCACAAACCTCTTAAAGAGAACTTCAGCCTTTGTAATGGCAGAAAGCTTCATGGCTATTCTTGAAAAATGCTCTCTGGCTGCTTCATTTCTCGCATCTGTGGACATGGTGAGGTTCGCAAACCCCATGACCCTTGATACGAGATTTGACATCTCCATCTCATAGTGAAGGTAGGTCTCAAGCTTCTCCTTTGCCTTTTCCACCTCCTGAAACTCTTTCTCCGCATAGGCATTGATTTCTTCGATGAGGGTGAGGATCCTTTTTGAATCCCTCAAAAATTCAGGGGATTCAAAGCTCTCATACAGTTCTTTCAGACTCCATTTCATTCTAGTTCCACCTTTCTTTGTTCCATTTTGTTATTCCGATTATAACATCCGCTTCAGGGAAACTGAAAAGAGAGCCGTCTTTTCTGTACGGCTCTCCAAGATTCTGTGTTATTGAATATAGATGGTCCTTTTCTGAAGCTCTTCCAAGGAAAGCTCCACAATCACCGCCAGAAGGGTTACTGGAATGGACCCCATAAGGATGAGGATCATATCAAAGGTCCTGACTCCGTTGACCACAAGGACCCCAAGGCCACCTGCACCTGCTGCCGCCGCTAAAGTCGCCGCGCTGATGTTGATCACCGTGGAAGTACGGATGCCCCCTAAAATGGCATTCATGGCCAAAGGAATCTTCACTTTTCTGTAGATTTCCACTTCACTCATCCCCATGCCCTTTGCAGCCTCCACAACACTTTCCGGCACTTCCTCAATCCCCACCACCACATTATAGACAATGGGCATCAGGGCATAAAGGTACAGGGCGATCAGTGCCCCCTTAAGACCATAGCCCACCACGGGCACCACCAGAGCCAGAAGTGCTGCCGAAGGAAAGGTCTGTCCAAGGCTCACCAGTTTCAGAAGAGAATCCTTGAAAGGTGCACCTACTTTCGTGGTGAGAAAGATGCCCAGGAAGATTCCTGAGGATATAGCCAGAGCACTGGAAATCACAACCATCTCCATATGTTCGGTAAAAAGCTGGGACAAAGGCGTTCTGGATCCTTCTGGAAACTTGGAGAGGAAATATCTGCCGAGAAACCCTTCAAACTCCTTGGGGAAAATAAGAAGAAGCGCCAGAAGGACACTGAGAAGAAGTGCAGCATACAGCCTACTGTTCTTCATGGCTCCACCTCCTGATGACCTCCATGATGGCTGCCAGCGTGATGCTGCCTCCGCCAATGGGAAGTCTTCCTACACCAAGAAGCATCATGGTGGAGAGGGCTTCTTTCAGAGTGGTTTCCTCTGGAAGCGGCTCTCCGGGAAGGGGCTTCTCTTCCCTAAAGTCCATGGCTTTGAATCTGGTGAGAAGGCTCAAGGTTCCTTCTTTCCCGAAGAAATCCTCCACAAAAGGATCCTTAGGCCTTAGAATCACTTCTTCCGGTGTTCCCTCCTGAACAATGTTCCCCTCTTTCATGAGGCAGATCCGGTCCGCAAGAAGCAGAGCTTCTTCCACGTCATGGGTCACAAAAATAACGGTTTTCCCAAGTTTTTTCTGAATCTCCCGGAATTCTTTCTGAAGCCTTACCCTGCTGATGGGATCCACAGCGCCAAAAGGCTCATCCATGAGAAGAATTTGAGGATCTGCCGCCAGGGCTCTGGCTACGCCCACTCTCTGGGCTTCTCCCCCTGAAAGCTCCTTTGGCAGTTTTTTTCCATAAAGCTCTGGCGAAAGACCCACCAGCCTCAGCATCTCTTCTCCTCTTTTTCGGATGTCCTCTTCCTTCCATTTGAGAAGGCGGGGCACCGTTGCGATGTTCTCCTTCACAGACATATGGGGAAAAAGACCTGTACTTTGGATGACATAGCCCATTTTCTTCCGTAGGGACTCCACTTTGAAGGCATCCACAGGTTCCCCCTCCACAAAGATCTCTCCCGAGGTGCGGTCAATCATCTTGTTGATGAGTCGAAGGGTCGTGGATTTCCCACAGCCTGAAGGTCCCAGAAGCACGTAAAGCTCGCCTTCTTTTACCTCCAGAGAGATGCCCTTCACCGCCTCATAGCCCTCATAATTTTTCACAACATTTTGCAGTTTTATCATACTTCATCCCTCCTCAATCTCTTCACCAGCGCTTTCAATAGGCTGTCTAGGATCAGGGTCATCACCACAATGGGAATGACGCCAAGTAGCACCAGATCCGGAGATCCTTCTGCAAGACCCAGGAACACAAAGCTTCCTAGTCCTCCGCCCCCCACAAGGCCAGCCAATACTGCGCCTCCTAGGGTCTGAACCATGGCTATGCGAAGACCCGTCAGAATGATGGGCAGCGCCAGAGGGAAAAGAATCCTGCGGAATATTTCAGACCTGTTCATCCCCATGCCTCTGGCCGCTTCGATGACATTCTGGTCTACTGTGGAAAACCCCACCAAGGTATTTCTGCCGATGGGAAGGAGTGTGTATAAAGTCAGGGCAACAAAAGCAGGTGCCCATCCAATCCCGCTGACGCCAAGGGCTTTAAAAAAAGGAAGTCTTCCCAGGGCCGCCAAAGGAACCAAAAGCACACCAAAAAGAGACAAGCTGGGAATGGTTTCCAGGATGGAGAGAGGCACCATGACAAAAGACTCCAGCTTTTTTCTGCGGTATGCCAGATATCCCAGAGGAACAGCAAGGAGCATCCCTGCCAGCACTGAGCCCATGGAAAGGAACAGATGCTCCGTGAAGCTGGTGAAAAACTGGGCTTTCTTATTCTCAAACTCTTTCATGATGGAAAACACCTGAAACTGTCCGGAAGTAAGAAGAAAGACCACCACTGCACCGCAGAGAACTAGACCCATGTAGATGAGATACTGCCTTCTGGGTTTCTTCGACAGTCCATGTCCTACAAGAAGATACACCATGAGAAGCATCCCGTAGAATCCGGCGGAAAAGGTGAGCCTCATGGTGGGCGCCTCTTTCGCCATCTCCAGAGAGACTCTGCCCAGCACAAAAAGGATCCCCGTAAAGAGAATCGGAGAAAGGATCCCGGAAATCGCTGCCTTCTTCTCTGAAAAATCATAAGAGAGCAGCATCACCACAAGAAAGCCCATGACAAAAACCATCATGGGCAACCCAGTAAGCTCAAAGAGCCTGAATTTTTCTCCCGGTGCAATGCGGTTGGGCTTCACTTCGGAAATATTCAGTAAAAGCAGTGACATCAGCGCTAAAAAGCTGTACACCAAGTTGGGATAATCCAGTTTCTTCTTCAAAAGCAGCACCTTCCATCTCGTCTGTTATGGCAGCAGTTTATTTTCAGTGAGGAATTCCTTCGCCACATCCTTGGGGGATTTTCCATCCACGATGACGGCTTTGTTCATTTCCTGCAGATTTTCTTTTGTAAGGAGTGCAAACACTTCCTCCACAATTTCCTTCACTTCCGGATACTTGTCAAGGACTTCTTTCCGGATGATGGCTGAAGGTTCATAGACAGGTGGAATAGACTTCGGATCCTCAATGATCTTAAGCGCCAGATCCACCAGAGATCCATCCGTGGCATAGGCAAGGGCCACATTGACACCATCGGTTCCACTGGCCAGAGCTTTCAAAGTCTCTGCGGTGTTTCCATGGGGCAGAAGAATCAGCTGATTTGGCTGAAGCTTGAATCCATAGGCTTTTTCCAGTCCCAGAAGGCCCTGCTCTTTTTCAGCAAAAAGCTGAGAGGTGATGAGCTTCACTTCTCCACCTTCATTGACATATCTTGCAAAGTCTTCCATGGTGGCAATACCATTCTCTTCCGCAAAATCTTCTTTCACGGCCAGAGCTTCCGTATTGTTTGCCTTGGCAGGTGTCATCCAGATGAGACTGTTCTCTTCTTCATCATAGGCCTTTATGGCTTCATAGCCTTTCACTGCATCTACCCAGACCGAGGGGTCAATGCCCTCTGAGTAGAACTGTCCGTTTCCTGTATAGTCGATACCAAGATCCAGTTCCCCCTGCAACAGCGCATTTCTGTGCACATCCGGGGTTCCAAACTGCACCTTGTCCTCGATGAGATATCCATTATTTTCAAGGGCCAGCAGCAGCATATTGCCAAGGATTCCGCCTTCTGTATCCACAAAGGAGCCTAAGGTGATGGCATCTTCCGGATTCTTCACTTCTTCCCCGGATTCTTTAGATCCACAGGCAGAAAGTATACCAAGAGCCAGGGTCAATGACAAAAGCAGTCCAATTTTCTTTCTCATATCTATCTTCCTTTCATTTTTTCAGTGTAGCGTAATCTTATCATACTTCTTTGTACTTACTATTATATCTTCTCTATTACGACCAAATGTAATATTCCGTGAAGAATAAAGGAACAATGCATGAACTTTTTACCCTAAATTTCAATGCCTATAATTATCATTGCTCATCTTGTGCATAACCTTCTAAAAAAGAATAGTTATCCATAGAAAAAGGTTTTTTATCCACAATCTGTGGATAAGCCGTGACCAAATCTTCTGACAATATCCTTTTGCATTCCAAATGAGGGGAAAGAAAAAGAGCAGGTCTCCCATGGTTTTCCACAGGTCCTGCTCCTAGTTTGTTGATAATTATAATGCTCTTTCTAATTTATGAAATTTTACCAAAGGAAGCACATCTTTGATGGGCACCTTTCTGACTTCTTCTTTTTCTCTGTAGCTCAGAAGTTCTACGGAACCATTGTTGAGGTTTTTTACTCTCCTCAAAAGATTCTTCCCCTGTACAGATACCAGCATGAAGCTTGTTCCTTGAATATCCTTCGCTTCCACCCCAAACAGAAGATCGCCCTTCATGATGCCATAGCCTTTCAGATCCTCACTTCCCGATTTCACAAGAAGCACTTTATCCATGGGAAATCCTTCAATCTTCTTGCCTTCCACCACATATCCTTTATGGGAAATAGGACTTTTCATGGTTTCTTCAAAGACAGGCACATTTTTGATATTTTCGCCAAAGGCCTGGTTCCAAAGCTCATTCACCGGTGTTTTCGGTGCCACATAGACTTCTTTCTTGATGACTTCCTTTGTTCTTGCCACAGACTCTGTCTGAGCCGCTTCCTCCAGGGAACCCAGCCCCATGGTGCTGATGTTCTTATCGAACACCTTGCTGAAGCGCTTCAGAAGATCCTCATTGACGACCTTTCTTCCCTGCTCCACTTCATTCACAAAGCTTTCAGAAACCCCCAGCTTTTTTGCCACCTGTTTCAAAGTCATATTGGCATCCAGCCTGTTTTTCTTCAGCTCTTCGCCTACTCTTGCCATCTTACTTTCACCCCAGTTTTTCCTGATGCTGCGCTCTGCGTTCTTTTTCGATCTGACGGTTCTCTTCCCGCTCTTCCAGAAGATGCTCGATCATATAGTCAAAACGCCAGCTGATGTTGGTTTTTGTGATGAGGGCCATGATAGACCCGAACACATACTCTTTTCTGATTTTTGTAATCAGTTCTTTTAAATGATCGTCTGCTTCGAAGCCGCAGAAGATCATGATTTTCACAACGCCCAAAGGCGCTCCCACATGAGGAACTTCTTTGTTCTCAATGAGTTCTCCCAGTGTGCCTCCAGCATTTCCCTGATGGATTTCATGAAGATGAAGTCCTTCTCCTCGAAGATGGGCCATCTCCGTTTCACTCAGTCCATAAACCAGTATTTTTTTGTTTTCTGACATAGTTCTCTCCTACAAGTTATTTAACACACACTTGAAAGATACTACAGAACCTCTGGTGCTCCCAGGTCTTCTGCATGTTCTACTGTGACTTTTTCCATGATCTGGTCCACTCTTGGCATATCTCTGTAGTCTCTGTCCACTCTGGCAATTTCCAGGGCATTCTCCAGGCCTTCAATGACCGCGCCAAATCCTGCATACTGTCCGTCCAGATGTGGGGCATCTGCCACCATGAGGAAGAACTGGCTTCCTGCGGAATCATTGTGCTGGCTTCTTGCCATGGAAATGACGCCTTTTGTATGCTTCAGATCGTTCTGGAAACCATTGGCCCGGAACTCCCCTTTGATTCTGTGTCCTGGTCCGCCAATGCCGATGCCTTCTGGGCATCCACCCTGGATCATAAACCCTGGGATAACTCTGTGGAACTTCAGTCCGTCATAAAACCCTTTGTTCACAAGAGACACAAAGTTCTTTACGGTGTTGGGTGCCAGATCTTTGTACAGCTCTATCTTAATTTCTTTTCCTGTTGCAAGTTTAATGGTTACGATTGGATTCATGTGTAAAACACTCCTTTTTAATTACATTGCCCCTCTATTATACCAAGAGTTCCAAAGAAAAGAAAAATATTCTTCCCTCTTGACGTGAACACCTGTTTGTATTATACTTTAAACAGAACAAAGGTTCGTAGTGTCATCATCACTATCCGGCAGAAACATCTTCCCATGGGACTGCCCAGCTGAAGAGAATGTCAATCGTTCTTTTCCCTTTTTATCATCTTATAACCCCATTAGGGGGTTTTTTTTTGAGGAAAATAAAAAATTGTGCCTTGACATCGGGATCTAAAAGAATTAGAATCAAACATAAATCAAACAGCAAAGGCTTTGATGGGAAAGAGTAGTAAAAGTATGGCACTTAAAGAGAGTTTCCGGTGTGGTGTGAGGAAATAGGTCAGCTTCTATGAATACGTCCCTGAGCCAGGCACCGAAATACTTAAAGAGTAGGCTGCCTCGGAAGACTGCACCCGTTAACGTGCTAGGGTATGAATGTACCCGATAAGTTTTCTCATGGCGACATGAGAGATAAATTAAGGTGGTACCATGGAGCTTGCGTCTTCATCCTTTCAGAGAGAATCTGAAGGGATGGAGATTTTTTATTTTTGGCCGAAATAAAAAAGCCAGCAGCATAGAAGTATGGAGGCAAAAAGCAGCACAGAAGCACAGGCAGTATGGAAGTATGGAAAAGAACAGAAGGTTACGGAGCACGGAGAAAAGAAGTTAGGAGAATAATCGTATGAAAAACTTGGAACAACTGGACTCGATTCTTGCACTCATTGAAAAAGGGGCAGAGGAAGTCATCGGCATGGAAGAACTGAAGGAAAAACTGAAGCATGGCAGGAAACTGAAGGTGAAACTGGGGCTGGACCCCAGCGCACCGGACATTCATCTGGGACATACGGTGGTTCTCCGTAAACTGAAAGCATTTCAGGATCTGGGTCATGAGGTGCATATCATCATTGGAGATTTTACAGGAAGAATCGGTGATCCCACGGGAAAATCAAAGTCCCGGGTGGAGCTCTCCAAAGAAAAGGTTCTGGAAAACGCCAAAACCTACACGGATCAGATTTTTAAAATCCTCGATCCAGAAAAAACTGTGGTCCACTTCAACAGCACCTGGCTGGAGAAGATGGATCTTCAAGAAACCCTTCTTCTCATGAAAACCACCACCGTGGCGAGAATGATGGAGCGGGAGGATTTCAAAAAAAGATTTGAATCGGGTTTTCCCATTGGCCTCAATGAATTTGTCTATCCCCTTCTTCAAGGATACGACTCCCTCATGATCGAAGCGGATGTGGAGCTTGGGGGCACCGACCAGACCTTCAATCTTCTCATGGGACGTACCCTTCAGAAGTCCAGAGGACAGTCACCTCAGACGGTGCTGATGATGCCTCTCTTGGAGGGACTTGATGGTGTGGAGAAGATGAGTAAAAGCCTTGGAAACTATGTGGGCATTGACGAGGAACCTCAGGTGATGTTTCAGAAAATCATGACGCTTCCAGACAGCCTCATCCTGAAATACTTCACCTTAGTGACAGATCTGACACCCGAGGAGATCCTAAACAAAGAGAACACCCTGAAAGAGGAGAACCCCAAAAATGTGAAGCTTCAGCTTGCAAGACTCCTCACAGGACTCTACCATGGGGAAGAAGCCGCCAAGGAGGCGGAAGCTTATTTCACCACGGTGTTCACCAAGGAAGAGATTCCGGAGAATCTGCCGGAGCTTCACTGGAAATCTACCAGTATTCCTTTGGCAGTTCTACTGAGAGAAAGCGGCTATGTGGAAAGCCAGAATGCCTTCAAAAGACTGCTGACGCAAAAAGGACTTGCGGTCAACGGAGAAAAAATATCGAAAGAAGAGGATTTTCCCCTGGAAGGAAGCTTCACCCTTTCCATCGGAAAGCGGACCCATGTGAAAATCATTTGCCCATAAATTGTAAAAGAGCCTCTCTTTTGCTAGAATGAATCTAGTACTCGTAACGAATACATACTACGCAGGAGGCGCTTTTATGGCAAGTACAGCACCCATTGGTTTTTTTGATTCTGGCGTCGGCGGCATCAGTGTTCTGAAAAAAGCCATGGCCCTATTACCACAGGAAGATTTTGTCTATTTTGGAGACTCCATCCACGCTCCTTACGGGGATAAAGATCTGGATACCATCAAAAGACTCTCTTTTCAAGTGGTGGAAAAACTCATGGACTATTCCATCAAAGCCCTAGTCGTGGCCTGCAATACTGCAACCAGCGCAGCCATCGAGGATCTTAGATCTATCTATCCAGATCTTCCTGTCATCGGCATTGAACCAGCCCTGAAGGTTGCGGTGGACCATACAGAAAAAGGGAATATTCTGGTCCTTGCCACGAAAAGAACTCTGGAGGAAAAGAAATTTAAAAACCTTTTGGACCGATATAAAGAAAGCCGCAGCGTGGAAACCCTTCCCCTGCCGGGCCTTGTGGAAATCATCGAAGAAGGTGGGGACTATCAGGAAAAAAGCTACCTTTACCTCAAAGAAGCGCTGAAAAGCGTGGAGAAGGAAATGAGCGCTGTGGTCCTTGGCTGCACCCACTATCCCTTCATCAAGCCTTCGTTAAGAAGGATCTATGGAGAGGATGTGCTCATTGTGGATGGCAGTGAAGGCACCGCAAGGCATCTGAAAGAGGTGCTCGCAAAGAAGAACCTTCTCACAAACAAAAAAGAGAAGGGAGCTCTTCTGGTTCTCAACTCCAGTCCTGATGAAAAGTTCCAGGAGCTCTCTCTAAGACTACTTGAAGAGAACAGCGACCAGTAGCAGCACGAAAATAAAAGCCTAAGCATCACTATTTTTTGATGCTTAGGCTTTTCGTTTTCTTTATTCCAGGATAAAGAGTTTCAGGGCTTCATCCTTTGAATACATCTCCAGTCTTTCCATTTCCTGAATGGCATAATTGTCGATGGAACGCTTGGCTGTGTTCTTGATCTTTGTATCGATGAGCTTCACCTCATCTTTGTTCTTTCCTGTCACCTTCAGCTCATAGTCCCGTCCGCTGAGAAGCTTGTAATGATAGTACAGAACATTATTTTCGCCGTCCTGCTTGGTGGAGGCATGAACTTCAGTCACATCGAGGTATGTGGACTCTCTGTTGGCAAATATGCTTCTGTCGATGAGCTTCGTCTCTGTGAAATCCACATAGCGGAAATAGCTGGTAAAGCCGATGAAGGCGATGAGGATGCTGACAAGAAGGGCAATCCCCTTCTGCTGCCGTGTGAGCCTTCCACGCTTATTGAATAGAGATATGCTGGCAATGGAAAAGAGTATCAGTGCTGCCGCAATCATGGCTGTCCCTACAGGGGGGATGAGTACGCCCCCTTTGGGCACGAAAATCAGGGAATCCTCTGCGCGGAACATGGATCTTCTGATGGTTTCAGAGAGCAGCACAAGAATCAGCACCAAAGCGGCCAGAAGAGCATACATCTGGCTCTTTTTCGGTTTCTTGAAAGCCATGGATTTTTCCTCTTTCTTCACCAGAACCTGATCCGGCTCCACCACATTCTTTTTCTTCTCTTCTTGAAGATCCTTGGCCAGTTTCAGATCCACCTGGTCTTCCTCTTTACTCAAGGGAAGAGGCGCTTCAAATTTCTCCTGACCTAAGGTTACTTTTTCTTTATCATCTTTGTTTTTTCCGTTCGTCATAGGACACCTCCCGCTCTATTATGGCAAATTCTTGCCGATGGATGCTTTGTATACAGAGAGCCAGTCTTCTGCGGTGAACTTTATCTTCAGTGCATCCACAGCATTTTTGATGCGGTCCAGTTTACCTGAACCCACGATGGGAAGGATCTTCGCCGGATGGCTTAGAAGGAAGGCATAGGCCAAAGTGTCCAGCCTCTCTTCCCCGTATTTCTCACCAATGGAGAGCAGCGTGTTTTTCACATTTCTGATTCTCTCAGAATCCCCTGTGAAAAGATCTCCCCCTGCAAGAGGGGACCAGGCCATAGGATAAAGCCCTCTTGTCATGAGGCTGTCCATGGTGCCATCTTCAAAAACCTGCAGATGAAGTGGCGAGATTTCCACCTGATTGGTCACCAGAGGAAATGGCACATAAGAGCTCAGAAGTTCAAACTGAGAAGGTTTAAAATTGGATACGCCAAAGTTTCTCACTTTCCCGGACTCATAGAGCTCTCTGAAAGCTTCTGCCACCTCAGCAGGATCCATAAACGGTGAAGGCCTGTGGATGAGAAGAAGATCCAGATGGTCTGTTCCCATATTCTTCAGGGATCTTTCCGCAGACTGGATGATATGTTTTCTGGACTGGTCATAGTGATGACTCTTATACTGCGGACGGTTCTCACAAGGAAACACAATGCCGCATTTGGTCACAAGGGTCAGCTTTTCCCGAAGACTCCGATCCAGCTTCAATGCATCTCCAAAGGCTTCCTCGCAGGAAAATCCTCCATAGATATCTGCAGTGTCAATGGTGCTCACACCAAGCTCCAGCACTTCTTTCGTAAAGGAAAGCAGCTCCTCCGGCGTCATTTTCCAGTCCATCAGCCGCCAGTGGCCGTGAATGATCCGGTCCATATTCATGGTATCTGAAATTCTTACTGAATCCATAAGATCTCCTCCTGATTTTTCAGTCTTTTCTTCATTATATCCTGTTTTTTCCTCTTGTTACAAAGATTTTGAAAACTTCTTCCGGATCTTATCTTTTCCTCCGCGCTATTTTCACAGGAACGCTAAACAAATAGAAAACATTTCCTGAACCTTTCCTTCTTATATAGAAAAAGAACGGATGTCATAGTATGATGGAACTACAATAGATTACACAGAGAAAGGAAGTGCTGACCATGGATGAAAAGAAGAAACACGATGAGCTGAAATATGAGGAAGCCTCTTCTCATTTTGAAGCAGAAAATCTCAATAAGTATGATGAGCTGGAGCTGAAAGAAAAGAACCTGGTCATCAGTGAATTCGAAAAAGAGTATGTGGACCCTATCACAGAAGAAGTGAAAAATGCCAAAGATCTTCCAGGGTACGATGAAGAAGAAGTCAAAAAGCACAACCCGGATGAACTGCTGAAAAAAGAAACTGAAAATTAAAAAGCGAAACCGGAGACCTCAAATGGGTCTCCGGTTCTTTTTATGGTCAGATGGTTATAAACTGGTGATCTCTTTAAAGAGCTCCATGGCCGCATCTCTGGGGCCGCTCTTTTCTTTGCCGGGCACCCCCAGCTGTGTATAGATTTCTCCCACTTTGATGTTGTAGGCGAAGAGCTTGTCAAAGTAGAAATCAAGAAGCTTGTCTGTTTCTTCCTGCTTCTGGTAAGGGCCAAAAGGATTGGCGAAGTAGGATTCCACAAGGCCGTTTTCCTGTGTGGTGCCCTTGGCCATTCTCTTTCCGGAGCGGAAGACCTCTTTGGCCTCCTCCTGGTCTTTAAAAAATACAATGCCCGGCTCTCCTTCTTCCAGCACTTTATAGTTGTTGGCATACAGGAAAAGATCCACATTATATCCTTTGATGATTTCCTTGTAGGTGGCTACAGGCATCACAAGTCTTGCATTGGTTTTATCCGGATTCATGAAGATGGATCGGTCGATTTCCTTGAAGGCGTAGCCCTGATCCAAATCATCCAATCTCACGAAGGCGCCGATTTCAGTGCCATACCCCATGATGGTGCCATCTTCATGGGCAAAAATACCCATATCATCAAAGACAATGGTCATGTCGCTGATGTGGTCCTCTGAAAGGCTTCGGAGCGCTTCTAAGGATTCTGATTTTCCTGCGCCGGAATCGCCGAGGATCACCACGTTGGCAGACTTTCCATTTTTCATGTTGATGTTCACCATGGCCCCATGGATGGGCAGATTGCCTCGCTTGATCATAAGAAGGTTATGCAGGGTAAGACTCATTTTCTTCATATAGCCAAAGTAGTCTATTTCATCACTGTAAGGAACAAATCCTGTCATGATGCCATTTTTATGGTCATCATAGAAGACATTTCCCATGGATTCATCGGTGTTTCTTCCACCAAAAACATAGACAATATCAGGCTTTCTGCCCATATACTCCTCTTCTCTTGCCATCTCAAAGAGATTGGACAAGGAGATGCCATGGGCCATGAGATCTCTGTGGAAATAGAGGAAGGCCACCAGTTTGCCGATTTTAGCTGGATAGCAGAAGAAATGGTCCTTATTGAGGTAGCAGTCCTCTATAGGATTCACAAAAGATTCCTTGAAGTAGCCGCTTCTCGTATTCTTCTTCGGATAGGAGATAAAGGGAGAATCCATGACAATGGCGCTGATAAACGGAATATCACTGAGGATCTCATATCCCTTTGGGATAGGCCAGAGTGTTTCTTGCAATATCACACCGGCATTAACACCTGCTGGCACCTGGCGGTACACATTCGGTTCAATGCCAAGAACATTCTTCTCCACTTTTCTGTAAAGTTCTAATATAAGATTGGTGAATTTATTATTGGCTTCTATGAAGCTGGTTTGAGCGAGACCTTCTGTATTTCTTCTGTTCTGGATGACGGAGTAGCGCTCCATTCTTCTCCAGTAGGCATAAAAATCTTCTATGAGGGATACAAACCAGTCCCCGTCCTGAAGAAGCGGTGTATAATCTCCCCTAAGCTTCATGATTTCCTCTGATTTGAAAATAGTAAGAAGCTTCATCACTTCCACAAACTTATCCGTCAGATCCCTTATGGTTGCTTCTTTATAAAGAGAGACGAGCTGCTTGTAATTTTTCGTATTTCTTCTGGCAATAGACTCCAGGTATGTTTCAGATACCCTTCGGAAGGAATCAGATTCCAGGATCTTTTCAATGGTATCACAGTACTTGGCTGAAAAGTTGATCATAGCTTTGCCGCTGCTGAGTGAAAATTCTTTTTTCATGGGAGATACTCCTTTTCTTCTCTATCGTCGGATATGGTAAAATATCCTATGTTACATAGTATACAACAGATTTTTTGATTTTACCTTATAAACAAATGTATTTATGAAAAATTTCACGTTCATTTTTATCTGGTTTTAATTTATTTTTCGTATGATGAGTGCAACAGCAAAGAGAGGTGATCTTATATGAACCAGAAAAAACCCCTGACCAAATCCTCCCAGAACCGTTGGCTCTTCGGAGTTCTTGGTGGTTTTGCCGAGTACTTCAGCATTGATGCCACCCTGCTGAGAGTCGGATTTCTCCTGTTTTCCCTTCTCCCTGGGCCATCAATTATAATCTATATCATCTGCGCCATCATCATGCCAAAGGATGAAACTCCATATGCCTGATATTTCAAGGAATTTTATTCCTTCACCCTGTTAAAAAACCTTCTTCCCACCAGGGGAGGAAGGTTTTTTTGTTTCTTCACTTCACGAACATTACACTTTCCCGTTCATCTCCCGGACCCTTCGGATCCTCTCTTCCTCCTCCAGGATTTTCCCGTCATCATCCACCGTCACATGATATCCTTCATGGATTTCGGTCCTGAAATTTCCTTTGGCCACACTGAACCCTTTGAGACCAGGGGCATCGAGAAGTCCTTCTCTGATGGCCAGATATATCACTTCAGGATCCACAAGGGGATCTTCCACATCCTTCAGCTTGCTGATTTCTCCAAGAAGATACCGTACTTCTTTTTTCAAAAACTCCAGACGGTTTTTAAACCTTTTGTCTTCATGGATGTTCTCCAGAAGACCTTTGTCCGCGATTTCCATGGATTTTTTCACCATACGTATACTCTCCAGGATTTCCACACTGGTGGCTCTTTTCACCGCTTCGGAGTAAGACACCACATGGACAATATCTGGTTTTAGGAAGGTGCCATAGAACATGGTGGAGGATATAAGGCCCTTGGCCTGGTCCATATCCGCAGGATAGGCAAGAAGTCCAGTTCTTACCATGCGGTAGATTTTGAAGTTCTCGTCCTCTTCCTCTGCCATGAGATCAATCTTTGCCTGCATCTTCGCCAGGTCCATGAGGGGAGAAATAGAAGGAGGATTCGCCAGCATGTACTGCATCACCATCTCCTTCACCCCCAGGTGCTTCGCCACCTTGGCGGTGATGACGCTGATGGCCACTTCAATGACATCAGAGCAGTATCTTAATGCCCACTGATGGGATTCATTCATTTCCACAGGGACGCCCAGCTCTGCATTGTAGGCAATGGCTTCCATATTTTCACGGATGGCCCGAAGAAGCTCCCTGTCAGAGCGCCTGTCCAGCTGACTGTACCAGGTGAGCGGAATGGCCGCCCAGGCATTGTTTACAGTATCCTTCAGTATCTTCGAGAAAGGATAGAGATCCCTTGTGCCAGAGTAGCAGCGCATCATCGGAAAGTTACCACGCCTCGTGGCTTCATACATCCATCTTAAGTGCTCCTCATTTCTGATGGGCACACCTCCTGCACCATCTTCTCCTTTTGGCATCTGGTCCTGCTGGAAATAATGCTCCTGGGCATTCTGGTCCGGTGCCAGCGAAATCACATCCAGAAGCTTGCTTTCGGCAAGGATCTTAATATGCTCATAAGTATCCTCCAAGGTTTCCAGACCGATGTGATGCCGGATGATGGGGAAAGGTTTCTTCCAGGCTATACGCTCTCCCAGGGTCTGGGGCGGAATCTCTTCCTCTGCATGCTCCTTCTCCATATTCCGAAGATAGATGACACTTTCTGAGATATCCTCACTGCCGTCAAAGACCTTTCGGATGTAGGGAAATTTTCTTGCCGCCTTGGCCGTCTCCACAGTACCTCCGAAGATGAAGATCATATCTTCAAAGCCCTGCTCACTGATGATCCCTTCCAGCTCCTTCAGAAGATAAAAAGCGCCCTCTTCAGACAGACGGTAGCTTAAAGCCACCACGTGGGGTTTGAACTCGATGATGCCACCCACCAGCTCCTTGATGGGCACTGCTGAACCCATATATTCCACCTGATAGCCTTCTTTTCTTGCCAATACACTGAAATTATAGATGCCTGCCGCATGGACACAATTGCCGATGGAGGCCACAATCATCTTGTTCTTCAAATATCATCCTCTCCTTTTTTGTTCTCTTCTTCGATGTCCTCCACTCTGACGCCTCTCATAAGGTCCTTATAGTCAAAATGAAGTTTTTCTGCAGTTCTGCCGGTTTCTCTGAAATTCTCTCCCAAAAGCGCATTAGCCAAATCAATGACAAGGCTAGTATAGCGCATAGAAAGTCCCAAATCTTTTCCCATACTCTCCAGAGGCACCAGCCCAAAGGGAATATCCTCATAAATGTAGCGGTAGGTTAGATTTGCAGGAGCAAAAATCTCGCCATAGGAAGGGTTGTTCTGAATACACTCATAAAGACTGCCGCACTCCAGACCATAAGAATGAGCCAGCCATTCTTTGGCAGAAATCACAGGATGCTGCAGAAGCTTTGCCACTTCCAGACGTTCCTTGTCAATGTTTTCAATAAAATCTGCCACAGTTCTAGAAATCCCTTCCCGGTAATATCGGAACTTATGGCCAGACTCCACCCAGCCCGTATTAAGAAGCATGGGCGCGCAGTGAAAAATCATCCCCACATTGCCGATAGAAGTCTCCACCATACTTTCTGCTGGAACATAGAATTTATTCAGCTCATCCGGAAGTCTTCTGAGGATCTCCGATAGGTCAATCCCCGCAAAGGTGGATATAAGCACATCCCTCTTCAGAGCGATGATATTGACTTTTCTTAGCGAGAGTTTTCTGCAGGTATAGATAATGGTCTGGGTCTCCAGAATATCCACTTTGTGGAAATTCCCGTGCTTTAGAAGCTCATCTTTAAAATCCACTGCACCAAAGGTTCTTCCGGGATTCAGCACCACAATATGACCGTCCCGAAGATGAGGCGCCATGAGCCTCGCCAGATCATGGTGTGACGTGGCGGGCGTTGTGACAAAAACAGCTTTGGCTTCCCGGATGACTTCGCCCATGTCCGTGGTGACCATTTCAAGAGGAAACGTACCCACCAGAGCTCCAACCGCTTCCACTGTTTTTTCCTGTATAAGCTCCTCCAGATTCTCTCCACTCCGGTTCCATAGATACACCTTATTCCCCGTAAAACTCATATGGGCTGCCATGGCAAGTCCAGAGTTTCCTGATCCGATGATTGCTACCTTCATTGTTTTTCCCTCCTTTATGTCAACCTCCTGAATTTGTCATTTTTGATCTTTTGTTCATATTTTATTATTAATTTGTCTATATTTAATGGTTTTCACTTTAAATATGTTTGTAATTCATTATACTTTAGGAACACTTCACTGAACCTTAAATTTTCATGAGTTTACATAATTTTAGCTTTTGTTTTGTTTTTTTCACAAACAAAGACCCCCTCTTTTCATGAGCCAGACTCACTAAAAAGAGGGGGGAGGTTGT
Source organism: Proteiniclasticum ruminis DSM 24773 (assembly GCF_000701905.1). GTDB lineage: Bacteria > Bacillota > Clostridia > Clostridiales > Clostridiaceae > Proteiniclasticum > Proteiniclasticum ruminis. The sequence goes on from NZ_JNKC01000004.1 coordinate 169,727, forward strand.
CCTTTTATAAGAAGACTTCTTATTTCAGATTATGGTCTCCAACGAGCCGGTTCAGGTAGGAAATCATGATTTCTGCTGTAGTGATATTGGTAGCAAAGGGGATTTTGTGCACATCACAAAGTCGGAGCAAAGCCTGTACATCCGGTTCATGAGGCTGTGCGGTCAGTGGGTCTCTCAGGAAGATGACAAAATGAATCTGTCCCGCTGCAATGAGCGCTCCAATCTGCTGGTCTCCGCCAATGGGACCGGACTGCAGCCTGTGTACCGGAAGACCTGTTTCATCGATGAGTCTTTTCCCAGTGGTTCCTGTGGCGTACAACGTAAACTGGCTTAGAATCTCCCGGTGCTTCTGGGCAAAAAGCACCATATCGTCTTTCATGTTGTCATGGGCTATGAGGGCTCCATTCATTTCATTTCTCTCCTTTAAACTGTAAATGTCTTCATCAATCTGATTATAACACAGAGAAGTCCGTTCTTTTCAGGGAAAAACTGTTCTGGTCCCTCGGAAGATTTACAATATTTTCATCTATCTCTTTTCTATTTGGGTATAATAGAAGTATCGAACAAACAAAGGTAAGGAGGCTATTTTATGTCAAATATTCCACTATGGAAACTGAATAACGGAATTGAGATCCCAAGTGTCGGCTATGGTGTTTTTAAAGTAAAAGAAGGGGACGAAGTTTACACTTCTGTACTCGAAGCATTAAAAGCAGGTTACCGTCTCATCGACACCGCTGCCATCTACGGCAATGAAGAAGGTGTTGGTAGAGCATTAAAAGACAGCGGCATTCCAAGAGAAGAAATTTTTCTCACCACAAAGCTCTGGAACTCCGACCAGGGGTATGAAAATGCATTCAAAGCATTTGAACTGAGCCTGGAGAAGCTCGGCACAGACTATGTGGATCTTTATCTTGTGCACTGGCCAGGAAAAGATAAATATGTGGAGTCCTATAGAGCCCTGGAGAAGCTTCTTCAGGAGAAAAAGGTCCGAGCCATCGGCGTTTGCAACTTCCACATCCATCATCTGGAAAAACTTCTGGCAGAAACCAAGATCATTCCAGCCATGAATCAGATTGAACTGCATCCTCTCATGAACCAGAAGGCCATCAGAGACTACTGCAGAGACAGAGGCATTCAGGTGGAAGCCTGGGGACCTCTTATGCAGGGAAAAGAAGATCTGGCAGCACCTGTACTTGTTGCTCTATCTGAAAAGTACGGAAAGTCCCCAGCTCAGATTATCTTGAGATGGCATTTCCAGAATGGAGTTCTGGCCATTCCAAAATCCGTCACTCCATCCAGAATCAAAGAAAACATCAGCATCTTTGATTTTGAACTCTCTGAGGAAGATATGGCAGAGATCGACGGCATGAATCAGAACAAGAGACTCAGTGCAGATCCTGACACCATGATGAATGGCTTTGAATAGCCTTTCAAAACTCTGATACCGCAAGAATTGAAAAAGGTGCATCCCAAGCGTTAGGGATGCACCTTCTTTTACTGTACGGAATCTTTTTTTCAATTAGGAAGTGAAGGTCTCCATATAGAACTTCTTGATCTCTTCCTTCAGCTGGTTCTTGGCTTCCACATAGGCTTCTTCTCCCTGATCCTTCAGGTTTGTGATAAAGTCCCATTCAATGACCTTGTCAGCAAAGACCAGAGGGCATCCGCCTTCATCGCAGCCCACGATGAGCGCGTAATCCAGATCAAAGTCCATATCAAACAGTGTTTTCATTGTCAGGTTTTCTGTGGAGATGCCATCTTCAGAAAGCACCTTTGTGACCATAGGGTCTAAGCTTTCCCCTTCCAGGCTTCCCACAGCAGAAATCTCTGCGTCTTTGAAGAACTCTCTTCCGATGGCTGCCGCCATCTGTGCTCTTGCACTGCTCCCATTACAAACAAATGCCATTTTCATAGTCCGTTCTCTCCTTCTCTGTTTCCTTTTCTTCTTTCTCTGATTTTATCATAGAAAGAGTTCCAGCTCCACTGTTCTAGAAGTCATTGGGGTCGTCAAACATCATGGCGTCATCATCGTAGTACTCCAGGTAGGAGTGCTTGTCACCTTTTTTGTCTCTCCAGCCCACGACAGAATCCATCTGGATGTTTTCCTGGGATCTGAAGATACATTTGTCCACATCTTTATTCTGTGCTTTGAGATTCTTGATGAGTTCCCGGATCTCATAGCGCTTGTTGCCGATCTTCTTCGCAGCCACCATGCAGGCACAGTTGAGAGGCCAGATACCGGCACTCTGAATCCAGTTTTTGATGTTGTCCTCTTCAATGAGATACATGGGACGGATGATCTCCATGTTTTCGAAGTTCTGCGCTTTCAGCTTTGGCAGCATGGACTTGAATGTTCCACCATAGATGACGTTCAGCATCACGGTCTCAATGACATCATTAAAGTGATGGCCAAGGGCCAGCTTGTTGCAGCCAAGACTCTGGGCATACTCATAAAGGGATCCTCTTCTCATTCGGGCACACATGTAGCAAGGATAATCCTTTGCTATCTTGTCTATGACGTTAAAAATGCCGGATTCATAGATTTTCACGGGAATCTCCAGGAATTTACAGTTTTCCTCGAGAAGTTTTCGGATTTCCTTGTGGTATCCTGGGTCCATGGCGATGAACTCCACTTCAAAGTCCACCTTCTTGTGCTTTTTCAGTTCCTGGAAAAGCTTCGCTAAAATGAGGCTGTCCTTTCCACCAGAGATGGCCACGGCCACCTTGTCTCCCTCTTCCACCAGATTGTAGTCATTGATGGCTTTGATGAACTTTCCCCATACATTTTTCTTATAGGTGGTGGTGAGGCTTCTCTCAATCTCCTGCAGCGTCTTCCGCTCACTGAAAGGGACGAGAATCTCACAACCTTCTCCTGCTATACTCATATCTATCTACACCTCTTACTTAAAATCATTATTGGAATACAGTGTTAAATTATAGCACAAAATCTTCCCCTGCAATAGTTTATTTTATAAAAAACCATGTGGCTCAAGGGGTAAAGGTCTTCACCCCAGAAGAAAAACGCCCTTTTTCGTTAAAAATATATTAAAAGACGCTCAAGGTCCAAAAACAGGTCTATAATGATATCAATATAAAAAGATGGAGGAAAAAAATATGATTATTACAACAACCAACGCAGTCGATGGAAAGAGAATCATTGCTTATAAAGGAATTGTTTTTGGCGAAGTCATCTCCGGTGTCAATTTCATCAAGGACTTCACCGCTGGTCTTTCCGACCTCTTTGGCGGAAGAAGCAAAACCTATGAAAGCGAACTCATTGATGCCAGAATCAATGCGTTAAGAGAGCTGGAAGAAAGAGCCTACAGCCTGGGCGCCAACGCCGTAGTGGGTGTGAAGATCGATTATGAGACCTTAGGTCAGTCCAACGGAATGCTCATGGTCACCGCTTCAGGCACCGCTGTGGTTGTGGAATAACCGAGACGCTGAATATTTGCAGAAAAAGAAGGAGTCCATGATTATGGATGCTCCTTCTTTTCTTTTTCCAGAGATTAATAGCCTAAACTAAGATCCACTTCATTCTGAAGCTTCTCTCCCCGTCTGAAACGCTTGATATTTTCTGCCATGAGTTCCACAGCCCTTCTGTTGGTTCCGTCACTGAACCCTCCAAGATGCGGTGTAAGCAGCACATTTTCAAGTTCCCACAGAGGGCTCTCTTCCGGCAGCGGCTCTTTGTGGAATACATCAAGACCCGCTCCACGGATCTTCCCTTCTCTTAAGGCCTTAATAAGCGCTTCTTCCTCCACCAGTGGACCTCTTCCAAGGTTTATGAGCACTGCTTCCTTTTTCATTCTCTGGAATGCTTCTTCTCCTACCATACCTCTGGTGTCTTTGGTGAGTGGTGCCAGGATGACAATATAATCAGCAGTCTCCATGGCTGGCAGCATCTGTTTTAATGGCAGCACCTGATCAAAATCGGATAGCTTCTCTGGTGTTCTTTTCAGTCCCACCACAGTCATATCAAAAGCTTTTGCTTTCTTCGCCAGAAGCTGTCCGATGCTTCCAGCCCCTACAATAAGAAGCTCCTTTCCCCGAAGCTCTGTGAGCCGGTACTCATGAGACCAGGGCTTTTCTTTCTGATGCCTTATGGCGGGCAGAAAGTCCCTGGAAAACGCCAGGATCATTCCCATGATGTGGTCTGTCATCTGTGGCGCGTGAACCCCACGGGTATTGGTTAAGACGATTTTATTCTCCTTCAGATAAGAAAGAGGATGGGTGTTGACCCCAGCGGAGAAGGACTGCACCCATTTGAGGTTTTTCATGGGCATCAGATCTTCCGCTTTATACCTGAAAGGAGGAATCACAGCTTCCACCTTCTCATAAAAATTTTCCGCGTCTGACATCTTTTCAAGGTCTACAATCTCCTCAGAAGAGAGTTCCCGGAGAAGATCCGCTTCTTCTTGGAACAGGACCGATCTTGGCATACAATTGATGATCATCTTCATTTCCCTCCAGAACTTTTCTACTATTTTAACATAGTTTTCTGGAATTTCGGCTGAACTTTCTCCAACTTGACAGTTTCTTCATGAAGTCCCGCTAAAAAGTTCACAGTTTCTCCTGAAAGTAACCTATAATATAGATGATTCTTAGATTATCGGAGGATACGATCAGATGCAAAATAAAAAAGCGGGGTATCTGGCAGCGGTCAGTATGTCCCTCATCGTAGGTTTTTCTTTCTATTTCAGCAAAATCGCCCTTTCCTTCGCTTCCCCTTTGGAAGTTCTGGCCCACAGGTTTACCGCAGCAGCGGTTTTTTCCGCTGTGCTTCTTCTTTTAAAGGTGCTGCCCATGAAAATCACCCGGGAGGATTTCCTGAAGTTTCTTCCTTTCTCCATTTTCTATCCCATCCTTTTTTTCTTGCTTCAGATTATAGGCCTCACCAGTGTGCAGAGTTCCTTGGCATCCATCATCCAGGCAACCACACCGTTTTTCACCATGATTCTGGCTGCCCTCATCCTGAAAGAAAAGGTGGATCAGAAGAAAATCTTCTTTCTTCTCCTCTCCCTCTCTGGAATCCTCTATATTTCCATACATAAGGGCGTCAGCTTTCAAGGCTCCAGCGTCCTGGGATACGCCTTTCTTCTTTTCTCCAGTTTTTCTTCAGCTGCAAATTTCATTCTTGTGAGAAAATATGCAAGAAGCCTTGGACACCTGAAAATCACGGTCATGGCTGTCTTTGCGGGTTTTATTTTTTTCAATGCGGCGCTGATTTTCCAACTGGGGCTAAGAGGATCTTTGGACTCCTACAAGATGGCTTTTGGCAGTGTTCGCTACCTTTTTCCCATTCTCTTTCTTGGGATTCCCTCCACGCTCTTTTCCTCCATGCTGACGAACTTTTCCCTCACAAGGATAGAGGCCTCCACCATGAGTGTCTTCCATCATCTGGGCACCTTTGTGTCCATTTTTGCCGGCGTAGTGCTCTTGAAAGAGACGCTGTTTTTTTATGAGATCATCGGCAGCCTTCTGATTCTTCTCGGTGTTCTGGGTATCACAGTAACCGGAAAAAATAAAAGGTAGAAGATTGTAAACCTCTATCGTTCACCATCTTCTACCTTTTTCAGCGATACCAGACCAGAAGAATTATTTGACTGTTGCTCCGAATCTTTTCTTTAACATCTTCATTGCAAACTCATTACCTTGTTCTGCTGACATCATATAATATTTTTTAGACATTTCCATATTTTTTTGCACTCCATTTCCTGAGTAATAACACTCTGCTAACCATGATTGACAGTAATCATCATTCAGATCTGAACCTTTTGTAAACCATTTTGCAGCCTCAAAGCAATCAAGTTTTGCACCTTTTCCTAACATATACATTTCGCCAACTTTATACATTGCATACGTGTTCTCCAGCTCTGCCGCTTTTTTATAGTGCACAAGTGCTTTTTTATTATCCTTGAACAGACCCGTACTATGATTATCACCAAGCCATAACAGTGCGTCGATTTCATTTTGATCTGCGGCTTTCTCATACCACTTACAAGCTTCCGCATAACTCATTTTCGTTCCATTTCCTTTTTCATAGCTATACGCTACCCTGATTTGTGCATAGCTATTACCATTCTCAGCAGCCTTTAAATACCACGTAAACGCTTCACTGCTATTTGGTGTTACACCAAATCCTAGTCTATGGCATTCAGCCAGCATGACCTGCCCATCAGGATTCTCTTGTTCAGCACTGAGTCTGAACCAGTACAGCGCTTTCGCCTCATCCTTCTCAAGTAGTTCTCCTTCTAAATAGATATATCCTAATCTCAGCTGACATATCGGGTCCCCAATCTGGGCTCCTTGTGAAAATAACTCTACTGCTCTATCCTGGTCTTCCTTCGCCCCCATTCTATTGACAAATAACTCTCCAAGCTCACGCATGGATTCAAAATTTCCATTCTTCGATGCTTCGATCAACCAGTAAATCTGTTCCTCCAATGTCTCTTCACCATATAAAATTTCGGATATCAACGCCAGTTCGTGTTGAGCAAAAACATCCCCTTCTTCAGCTGCCTCTTCGAGCTCTGAGAATTTAGACTCGAAATACTCCATCTTTCCCTTCTCATCCTGAATGGTAAATCCATAAAAAATTGAACCGAGTATTTCATTTGCATAACTACCTAATTTTACATGCTGATTGTACTCTTCTTCACTTACGCTGAAACCACCATAAGAATAGTTATAGAATTTCCCTAAAAAATAAGTTGCCCGGCTTATACTATGCTGAGCTAAACTTTTAAACGTATTATATGCTTCCTCCATTCTATATTCTATAAATGCATTTTCAGCAAATTGGAGTAACGGTCCATACTGTATTGATGAAATGGGTGCTTTCCCTTCCATCACATTAATTTTACCTTCAATCAAATCTTGAAGAAGATCCTTCGTCGAAATTAGTGTGTTTTTATCAATGCTTTGTTCTTCAATAAGTTCATAGATTAGGTCACCGTATTGAACCTCTTCACCGCCGTCTACAAGCATGAGCCCACTTGTACTGAACGCGCTCGTAACAATATCTGATACATAATTACCCTTGGTTGCTAACTGATCCATATAAATAATTCCGGAGTTCTCTTCCTCGATGAACTGTATATCTCCCAAAATTTCAACCAGGCTTTGCTTCTGGTCATTTACAATTCCAGCATCAACCATGCTGCGCTGTATGATCATAAGTTTTCTTGGGTCATTCAATGTTCGTTTATCCAGTTGGGAAACAATAAGCAGCACCGCTTCTATACTGGATAGCTCTGAATACATTCCTTGTTGAATTTCTGCATTCAGCAAATGAAAATTGTCAATGCTCTCTATCTTTTCATTGAGCTTCGCCGCAAATGCCCCAATCATCTGCTTCATCTTATTATTTTCTCTGTAGAGCTCATTGATTTGGTTCCCCAAACTCATGATAATTCTTTGATCGATGGCATTGCGTTGATACAGAGCTGAAATTGCATCTGCCATGTACGCATTTAGATTGTCATGATTTTGTCTGATTTCATTCAGTGTCGCTTTATTGGAACCCAGGACGGTCTTGATCATTCTCTGATACCAGACTTGAGACTCAATGGATTTGACCTTTGTATTGTTGTCTGCAATAAGACTCGTCATCCCGGCTATGATGTTATTGATCTTTGGCTTACTCTGAAAAGCAAGATAATCCACGTCAGGTTGTGGTACGATACTTTGAATGGTCTCTACCACTTGAGAGACGATACTTGTTTCTCCGTTCTTTTTCACGTTATTTATCGTGCCAGATATGGTATTGATGGCATTCGCTGTACTGCTGATGGCATTTGAAACCTCACTGGTCGTTCTAGCAACTTTATTGATGGTGTCTAATGTATCAAATATTGTTTTCTTCATCATGATCCCCCTAGATTGAATCGTACAAATTACTTAACTGAATATCCAGCATATCACTTTCTTTCTTCAGCTTATTATTCTCTCTCTGTTGATTTTTCATAGAAAATATAAACTCTTCGTAGAATTCGGCGCTGCTTTTCATAGATGCGGTCATATCACTGTAAAAACCTTCCAGATTCTGATAGTATTTTGATTTACTTAATATTTTTTTATAGTCTCCTCTGGCAAATATTGGTGCAACGACCTTGTTGACCAAGCCCCCTACGACTATACCGACGGGTATAGTTACAAGAGCCGTGCCTCCAGCTGCAGTGATGGCTGCGGAAACTGGAATCATGATCCCGGAAGATGCTGTTGCCGTCAAACCGGCATCTCCACCCGCCTTTAAGACTTCAGTAAAGTATTGCTTATCACTGAGCTCCCCCATTTTCCATCGTTTGTATGAAAAGACGGATTCAGTTGTAACGCCCACAACACATCCCATGGCACCTGCTTTTGCCATGGCAGCACTGACGTTCGATACATTGTAGGTGTGGATCTCAGCACCAGATTGTGCAGCCTTCACTCTTTGGTCGGTCTTTTTTATTATTCCTTTTTTAGTTGAAAACCCCTCCGGATTATGGCCTTGCCGTTTTACATATGATATTTTTTCTTTAGGAACGATCACTTTTGCAGTTTTTGGCGTATTACTAAGGTCTGGGTTTCCAGCGCCTGTATACGCTTTCATCTGAAACCTTTCTTTCACCCTTCGGGTGAACAAACCTATTTTGTCCACGTCTGTCCCCGGTTGTGTAGGTGAGTCTCCAGCAACAAACTTATAATGGATATTTTCAAGTTCTCCTCTCTTTTTTGTCATAAAATCCCATTCTAAACCTTTGCCCTGAATCTGAAGCCTTGCCCATGCTGGATTCTCTTGCATTGTTTTCTGTATAAGTTCTGCCGTACCAAATTTGGTTGGATAATTTCTTCCCATCCATTTCCAGAACTCAACACCATTGGTCAAATGATTGGCTGAAACAGAAGCACTTGCGGCAGATTGAAACAACTCCAATTTTTCCTTCAGGATGAACGCAGTGGTGTCCTCAAGCATATTCACAATATCCGATTCTTTGATTTCATTTTCACTATTCATACTTCTCACCTGTTTCCCTCTTATTGGATTTTCTTATATGTTTATTATACGGAGTATTTGTAACATTTACTATATTCACCTTTATATAATAATCACCATATAAGTGGTTTGATTTCGTATATAAACGCATGCAAATAGAGCATCTTTCTACACTATTAGAAAGATGCTCTATGATTTCATTTTTATCTAAAACTGATCCGCGATGGTCTGCAGGATCACATAAGAGGACATGGCGCCGGGATCCTCATGACCGATGGAACGCTCTCCCAGATAGGAAGCCCTTCCTTTGGTCGCAATGATGGTCTTGGTGTATTCCACACCTTTACCCGCTGCCTCTACAGCCGCATCGAGTGCTTCTCTTGTGGAGGAACCGTTTGAAATGGCTGCCTTCAAAGCTTCCAGCGCTGGTTCCAGAGCATCCACCATGGTTTTCTCTCCCACAGTCGCTTTTCCTCTGGCCTTTACGCCATCAAGACCTGCTTCCAGCATCGCCTGAAAATCTTCCAGAGTGATGTCTTCCTTGCCGGCAACGGCTTTGCCCGCATTCATAAATGCAGTTCCATAGAGAGGACCTGCAGCACCGCCCACCTTGGAGATCAGGGCCATGCCCGCTGCCTTCATCACATCTGATGGTGTAGCCATCTCAGAAGCTTCCAGCTTCTCCTTTGCCGCACCAAATCCCTTCGCCATATTGAGGCCATGGTCTCCATCGCCGATGGCGGCATCCAGCTGTGTCAGAAACAGTTTCTTTTCTTCAATCACCTGACCCACGGCCAGGATGACTTCCTTTACCTTTTGTGCATTTGCCATAATACGTGTCCTCCTTGCAGTAAATTATAGAGACTTCAGAGCTGGTGTATCTGCTGGAGCATCAAAGAGTTCCTTCAGTTCATCATCCAGTTTGAGAAGAGTCACAGAGAATCCGGCCATTTCAAGAGATGTCATATATTCTCCCACCATGGACTTGTATACTTTGATTCCTTTTTCTGATAAGATCTCATGAACTCTCTTGTTGACGATATAGAGCTCCATGAGCGGTGTGGAAGCAAGGCCGTTCACAAGAACAACCACTTCACTGCCGGCATAGTCGATGTCTTCCAGAATCTTTCCTACCAGATGGTCTACCATTTCGTCTGCAGTCTTCAGGCTCTCTTTATGGGTTCCTGGTTCGCCGTGGATACCCATACCCACTTCCATTTCATCCTCACCTAAAGTGAAGTTTGGTTTTCCAGCAGCTGGAACAATACATGGAGACAGTGCAAGACCCATGGATCTTACATTCTTGATGACTTTTTCAGCCACAGCTTTTACTTCAGGAAGCTCAGCGCCGGTTTCAGCCTTTGCACCTGCAATCTTATGAACAAGAACGGTACCTGCAATTCCTCTTCTTCCTGTGGTCCAGGTGGAGTCTTCTACAGCTACATCATCATTGACCACTACATAGTCTACTTTCAGATCTTCTGCTTCTGCCATTTCTTTTGCCATTTCAAAGTTCATGATATCTCCGGTGTAGTTCTTCACAACGAGAAGACATCCCTTAGGGCCTGTGACAGCTTTCACAGCTTCAAATACCTGGTCTGGAGTTGGGGAAGTGAAAACCGCTCCGGCTACAGCGCCGTCCAGCATTCCTTTACCTACGAATCCGCCATGAGATGGCTCATGTCCAGATCCTCCACCACTTACAAGGGCTACTTTTCCTTCCACTGGGGAATTCTTTCTCACAAGGACTTCAAACCCATCCAGTTTTTTCACATGGTCTGGATGTGCGTACACCATACCCATCAGCAGTTCGTCGACGACATTGTTTGGATTGTTGATTACTTTTTTCATGTTACCCTCCTTGGACTTTTTGTAAACCTTTACTTCAAAGTGCAAATAAAACTAGACAGTCTTCCCATCTAGTATTTGAACCCTATACGTACATTGTGTAACCATTGATGAACAAAGTCAATTTACTTTAGGTAAATATTTCATTAATAATTAGCATAATTAACCAATTGTTTTCAGGTATCACTCTACTAGACTGTAGGTTTTACGTTTTTTCCTTTGGAACAGTTCATCATGGACGCATGACAGATTGTGATTTCTTAGCTTTATCTATTCAAAAACCGGTGGATGAAAGGGATGTATTTCTGTGGATTTTATGTCTCTTTCGTGAGATAAAAACTTGTATGAAGAAGCTGCTTCACATCCTCCGCCGCTGCAGTACCATCCAAGAGAATGGAGATCCAGTGGTTCTTATTCATGTGATATGCAGAAAAGATCCCTGGCTGGCTTCTCAGCACAGGAATAAGTTCAGGATCGCACTTCACATTTAGGACATCCACAGGAAAATCTTGAGATAGACCAAGCTTACACCCTGGCACTTTCATAAGAAGCCCAAACCACTTTCTGCTCCGTTTATGCCGAAACACCGCATGCTCAGGACTTTTGAGAAATGGATAGTCCGGAAGGATTCCATATTCTTCCCTGATATAGTCCAGCACCTGTTTCCGATTCATCTGCCCATATCCTCCTTTATACTCTCCGCTGTTCATTCTTAACAATATCCATCTGCTTCTTTATTCTCTCCAATCCTTTGACAGCAGCTTTCTTCCTCCTATGGAATCAGCCAAGGAAAAAATCAAGAATGACCTCTACCGCCTCTTTCAGATATCCGCCCAAAAATATGGCAGCCAGGAGCGACCATGTGGCAAAAAGAACCAATAGAAACCCCAAGGTTCCATCGAACTTGTAGTAGACTTCTATTGCCACAAGCGTAATAAAAAGCCCGAAAAACAGAATGGCTAACTTTTTTTTCAAAAACGCATCTCCCCCCATGATCTTGGATCCCACATCTTCCTCTTTTCAGTTCTACCAACGGTGTTACTTTCATTCAAAAGCTTTCAAATTCTATTTTTTCAGATGATATTTCAATATATCTCTTTTAGTACAGATTCAGTGAGGGATTGAAAGCCCCTCATGAACAGTACTATGCTTCCATTATAATATAATTTCTGTCAGTGTTTCATTTTTCACCTGGATTTCAGACAAAAGTAAAAAATGAGCAAAAAAAGAAAGAACCTAAAACCCATCGTGGATTTGAGATCCTTTCTTAAAAACTTATCTTCTTCTCTTCTGAGCAGCTACTTCAAACTTCGCTTTTCTGCCTGAAAGTTTCTTGCCATTGAGATTTTCGACGATTTCACGTTCTGCACCCTGCAGTACGTCCACAAAGCTGAACTTTGTCATGATGTCGACGGTGCCAATGCTGTCTGGCTTTAACTTTGTATTGTAAGTAATGAAGTCAATGAGCTTCTTTGGTGTGAGCTTATCCATGGATCCTACGGTGACAAAGAGTCTTACGTACTTCTTTGGCGCTTCCAGCACATTCACTTTATAGTCAAAGCTCAGCTCATCCTTATAGAGGGAATGCATGAGAGCCGCTGCGATGTCTTCCACATTGAAGGTCTCTTTCAGCTCTTCGATGATGGGATAGAATCTCTCGTAGCCCTTTTGTGATAACTCTACCACAACCTTATCCTTGAAACGGTCATTCTTTGCCTTGAAGATGTCTTCTACGGTTGGAATATCACGCTTCACGATCTTGCTCTTTGTGACCTTTTCAATCTGTCTCAGGAATCCGATTTCTCTTCCGCTGACTAAAGAGTAGGCAATTCCTTCTCTCTTGGCACGTCCAGTTCTTCCGATTCTATGCACATAGGATTCAATATCCTGTGGCAGGTCATAGTTCACTACGTGGGACAGGTTGTCGATGTCGATTCCTCTTGCAGCCACATCTGTTGCCACCAGGAACTTCAGCTTACGTTCTTTGAACTTCTTAAGCGTTGCAATTCTTACGTTCTGAGTCATATCGCCATGCATACCTGCTGCGTTATAGCCTCTTTCGCCAAGACTTGTAACAAGATCATCCACACCACGCTTGGTTCTGCAGAATACAAGTACAGATTCCATATCTTCGGTATCCATGATTCTGCATAGAGTTTCCAGACGGTACTGCTCACGCACTTCATAGTAGTACTGTGATACGGTGGAGACGGTCATGGAGTTTACCGCAATCTTGATGTGCACACGGTCTTCACTCATGTACTTCTTGGAAAGTCTCTTGTATTCATCCGGCATGGTTGCTGAGAACAGCATGGTCTGCTTATCCTCACTGGTTCCAGCCATGATTTTTTCAATGTCTTCCACAAAGCCCATGTTGAGCATCTCATCTGCTTCATCCAGCACGAGGAAATCCACATCCTGAAGCTTCAGTACTTTACGTTCCATGAGGTCAATGACTCTACCAGGAGTTCCTACAACAATGTCTACGCCTCTTCTCAGGGTTCTGATCTGAGTGTCGATGCTGGAACCGCCATATACTGCCAGATGCTTGAATCCAGTGAATTTTGCAATTCTCTCGATTTCTTCGCTGACCTGCATCGCCAGTTCTCTGGTCGGTGCCAGAATGATGGCGCTGACGCTGTTTTTCTTTTCCATCATGCTAAGCATTGGTGCTGAAAACGCAAGAGTCTTACCGGTTCCGGTCTGGGCCTGTCCAATGACATCTTTGCCTTCCAAAATGATCGGAATAACTTCTCTTTGGATGTCAGAAGGCACCTCGTAACCCATGGCTGCGATTCCTTTTTCCACCGCTTCACTTAATCCCAACTGAACAAATTTAATTTCTTCCATATATACCTCTTTTCCTTTAGATTTTCTTTTTCTGTGCTAACTCCATAAAAAAACCTCGCAGTTTGTGCGCTGCAAGGTGTTGATAATCGAAACTTCTTTAAAATTTATGTACTATCCTAAACCACTGATGTATTATAGCACTAAAATCCTCAAATAGCAATGGGTTTTGAAAAAGACATCCAGTGGAGAGTAACCCAAAATTTATAAATTTCTCCTAAATTTTTCTTTTTTAATTCTCCAGGTCCATGCCGGGGATTCCCTTCAGGGCTCACCAGTCTTTCTCTTGTTTTCTCACTATTTCAGAATGCCGAAGGCGAATCCTGCCTCTTCAAACTCATCGATGAGATGATCCAGATACTCCGGTGTGGCGTTTTGAACATCATGCATGAGAATCACTGCCACCTTTCTGTCTCCATTATCCTTGAAGGTCTTCATGGCGTATTGTCCCATGGCCTCTGGAGTGGCGGGTCTTCTGTTTTTAGGCTCTGCATCTCCAGACATGGAGTTCCAGTCAATATCCACAATCCCCTCAGAAAGAAGTGCACTTTGTGCTTCTTCGATATTCTTCCAGCTCATGGATCCCCCTGGGAATCTGAAGACATGGGTGTCAAACCCCTCTCCAAGAAGTCCGCGAATTTGAGACCTTGTTTTCTCATACTCTTCTACAATCCGGTCCGCCCTTGCGGATCTTCCCGGATAAAGATATCCGTAGTCATGGCTGTAGCTGTGCACCGCAATGCCGTGCCCCTCCTGAATATACCTTGCCATAAGCTCAGGCGTTCCATTTTTCTCCACCGTATCCCCCAAGAGGAAAAAGGTTCCAGGAACATTACGTCTTTTCAGGACATCCAGCACCTTCTCTGTGTTTTTATGAGGGCCGTCATCAAAGGTGAGAAACGCCAGTTTCCCTTCGCCCTCGAAGTCTTTCTTTCCTCTCATCCAGGCCTTCACATCAGCTGTGTCATAAGCATAGGCGGAAGCCTCATAGGAATGGTTGGACCCTTCTTTGAGTCTTTTCAGATCTTTGACTTCAGGTACAGCTTTTTCTGGTGTGATTTTTTCAGCAGGTCTTTTGGGCGTGAACTCCTTCACTTCAGGGAGTTCTTCGATTTTAGCGGTTTCTCCTGGATTTTCCGCTTCTGGTTCAGGTGCCTTTTCAAAAGAATCCTCCACTTTATAAATCATCGGCAGAAGTGTGTTTTTTAGAAATAAGCCTCCTGCGCCAAGTACCAGTACAACGCCTACACTTGAAAAAAAGATTTTTCTTCTCTTTCTCTTTTTCCTCATTTTTTCTCTTTGCTTGAAACTGTTTCTTCTATATATATGTTCATCCATGTTATTCACCGCTCACTTTCTGCTTCTTTTGTAAAACACAGAAGACTAAGCTCCAGAAGCCCTATTTCAGCTTCACTGATTATCTTCCTGGCTTTAGTCTAACACCCGTGTATAAAACTAAGGTTACATAAAGGTGGCAATCCGTTTACAAAAAATGTAAACGAAGATGCAGCGAACTGTAGCACCACTTCTTATTTTCAGAAAGGTTTACAAAAGTGTCATGGGATCCCTTCATTTTTTTGTTATGATAGAAAGTATAGAAAACCAAGAAGAAAGGAATGAATCAGTGTGAAAGATTATAAAGGCTATATAGGCTCCTACACCAGAAAAGAGAGCCGGGGTGTGCGAAGCTTCCGCTTCAATGAAGAAGAGTTTATCATCGAAGATTTTTATGAGGTGGAGGACCCTTCCTATCTCGCCCTCAGCCGCGACATGAATATTCTCTACGGATCCATGAGAGATGGCAGCAGTCACGGTGTCTTCTCCATGAATCTGTCCACGGGCATCGTAGATAAAGTGCTTTTTGAGAAAGAAAACACTCCTTGTCACATCTCCACCTTTGAAAACAGGCTCCTTGCCTCCAACTATCATCAGGGGCTTCTTGATCTGTACGCTCTGGAAGAGGGTATGGTGAGAAAAAGACTGGACCAGGCTGCCCATGAAGGTTCCGGTCCTAATGAGAAGCGCCAGGAAGGGCCTCATGTGCATTTTGCCATGAAAAACCCACACCTTCCCGAAGTGCTTGTGTGCGACCTAGGCACCGACAAAGTCTACCGCTATGAAGCAAAGGAAACCCTTGTAAAGAAAGGAGAACTCCTTCTGCCCAAAGGTTCCGGTCCAAGACACATCGCTTTTTCCAAAAAACATCCCTATCTCTATGTATTCACCGAGCTTTCCTCAGAGATTTTTGTCTATGACTTCAAAGACGGCGACTATCATTTGAAGCAGGTGATGAAGACGCTTCCGGGGGATTTCCAAGAAGAGAATACAGGCGCTGCCATCCGGCTCTCTCCGGATGAGAGGCACCTTTATGTGTCCAATCGCGGACATGACTCCATTTCTGCATTCAAAGTGAAGGAAAATCATCTGCTGGAGAAAATAGATACCTATCTGAGTGAAGGGGAACACCCCAGAGACTTCAACCTCAGCCCCGATGGATGCTTCCTCCTGGTGGCTCATATGATCTCAAACGATCTCAGTCTCTTCAGAATTGATAAAAACACCGGCGAACTGACCCTCCTGAAGAAAGGCATCCACACTCCGGAACCCATTTCCCTTGTCTTCTTGGAGAATGAGTCCTAGTTTTCAAGGATCCTGAAAAAAGGAGACAATAAGGTACTAGAAGTATAAGAAATAAAAGATGCACCCTCTCGCAAGAAAGGATGCATCTTTTCACTTATATGGAATATATAGGGATCCAGCTAGAGCGCGGGGACGCTGTAGCCTTTAGGCAATGGCAGTCAGTACGAAGGAAAGCATAAAGAGTACGGTGATGATATAAAGGATTGGATGTACTTCTTTACCCTTCTTCTGAATAATCTTGGAGATGGCATAGAACAGGAATCCAAATGCTATACCATTGGTGATGGAGTAGGAGAAAGGCATGAACGCGATGACCATGAATGCAGGAACTGCAACAGCCAGGTCGTGCCAGTCAATATTCTTCAGACCTTCAGACATGAAGATACCTACAACAATCAGTGCAGGAGCAGTCGCTGCGCCTGGAACCATCAGTGCGATAGGAGAAAGGAATAGTGAGATGAGGAACAGTACCCCTGTGGTTACAGATGCAAGTCCAGTCTTCGCTCCCTGAGCGATACCAGCAGCACTTTCCACATAGGTGGTAGCATTGGAGGTACCAAGCAGTGCACCAATGGAGGTAGCAGTAGCATCAGCAAACAGAGCCTTTTCCATCTTCGTGCTCATTCCCTTGGATTCTTCAATGGAGTTTGCATCCTCTTCTGTGAAGATCCCTGCTTTTCTTCCAGCACCCAGGAAAGTTCCGATGGTGTCGAAGGTATCCGTGAGAGAGAATGCAAAGACGGTGGTCAGTGTGATAAACAGCTTGTCCGCTGCGAAAATACCTTTAAAGTCCAGTGCGAAAAGTGTTGGCGCTAAGCTAGGTACTTTGAACATGTCTGCAGAAAGCTCTGGAACATGGGTTACACCAAAGAAAATACCCAGTACAGTGGTGGACACGATTCCAATAAGAATTGCACTTCTCACCTTAAGAAGAAGAAGTACCACTGTGATGATGAGTCCAATTAAAGCAACCTGAGCGGTTGGGTTTGTAAAATCAGTCAGCGCAGGGATGATGTCTGCGAACATTCCGCTTCCATCTCCGTTGTCGGTGATTCTGGAAACTGTTTCTGCTGTAAAGGTCAGGAATCCAGCCTGCTTGATTCCAAGGTATGCAATGAAAAGGCCGATACCACCGCTGATGGCATACTGAAGGGATTCTGGAATCGCCTTTACGATCATCTTACGGATCTTAGTAACCGTGATGAAAATGTTGATCAGACCACAGATGAATACCAGAGCCAGCGCCTGCTGCCAGGAGTATCCAAGGACAAAAACAACAGTAAAGGTAAAGAATGCATTCAGTCCCATACCTGGAGCTACAGCAAAAGGCACGTTGGCAACAAAAGCCATGATGAAAGTTCCGATTGCCGCGGAAAGAATCGTTGCGGTAAATACAGCACCCTGATCCATTCCAGTGAGAGCCAGAATCTGTGGATTAACAAAAATAATGTAGGCCATCGTCAGGAATGTGGTAAAGCCACCCAGCACTTCGGTCTTAACGTCTGTACCGTTTTCCTTCAACTTAAAAAGTTTTTCCATTTTACACCTCGTATAAATATTTAGTATGATTACCTCTTTATTCTATCCGAACATTAAGCATATTGCAATATTTTTTATTCGTAATTTGAAGTCTTTACATTTTTGTGAATGAAAACGGTTATCTTTGTACTTTTCCCTTTCAACCGTGCATATTTTTCTCAATATCCGTATTTATCCATACAATATCCACAGTTGTTGATAACATCATTCGGTGTTTTGGCCAAAGATCCTGGTTCTTTTTTTCTTTCCGCTATACGTACAACCTCTGCTTTTTTCCCATATATTTCGTGCGTAAAATAATCCCATGTTCGTAAAAAGACCTCGAGTATAAACCCGAGGTCTCTTTTCATGCTGTTTTCAGCGCTATTAAACTTTATAGATGGTGGAAGCGGTATTGCCACCTTCTCCACTCCAGTTGTGGTGGAAGAATTCTCCCTCCGCACGGTCCACTCTTTCATACATATGCGCACCAAAGTAGTCTCTTTGGGCCTGAAGAAGGTTCGCTGGAAGATTCTCTGTATGGTATCCGTCATAGTAGGACAGCGCAGAGCTCATGGCCGGCATGGCAATACCGTTCCGGATGCCAAGGATCACCATCTCTCTTAATCCTGCCACTGCTTCTTCCAGTTCTTTTCTGAAGAAAGGGGCTGTCATGAGGTTCTTCAGCTCCGCATCCTCTTCATAGGCAGTTCGGATGTCATTGAGAAATGCAGAGCGGATGATGCAGCCGCCTCTCCAGATGGAGGCGATTTCTCCCAGCTTCAGCTCCCATCGGTAATGATCCGATGCTGCTTTCATAAGAGAGAACCCTTGGGCATAGGAGATGATCTTTGCCGCATACAGGGCTTTTTCCAGAAGCACCACGGTGTCATTCTTCTCTGGAAGGCTTCTTGGTTTTTCTACGCCCTTGGCTGCAGCCACTCTTTCAGACTTCATGGAAGAAAGGATTCTTGCATAGACCGCTTCTGTGATCAGGGTCACTGGTTCTCCCTCCTCCAGAGCGGAAATCACCGTCCATTTTCCAGTTCCCTTCTGCATGGCCTTATCCAGAATGTAATTGACGATATAGTCTCCCGTTTCATCCTTCTCATTTAGAATCTCAGAGGTGATCTCCACCAGGTAGCTCTCCAGTCTTCCTTCATTCCAGGTAGAGAAGATCTTCGCCATCTCCTCATTGTCGGCCCCCACCACATCCCGAAGGATGGCGTAGACTTCAGAGATCAGCTGCATGTCTCCATATTCAATGCCGTTGTGTACTGTTTTCACATAGTGGCCTGAACCGCCGTTTCCAATCCAGGAGGTGCAAGGTTCATCCCCGTTTACACCGGCCTTTGCCGCAATGGCCATGAAAATATCCTTCACCCCTGCCCAAGCTTCTTTGTTTCCACCAGGCATCATAGAGGGTCCGTAGAGAGCGCCCAGCTCTCCTCCCGAAACACCAGAACCGATATAATAGATGCCTTTTTCCTCCAAGTACGCTACTCTTCTTTCTGTATCCTCATAATTGGAGTTTCCCCCATCAATGATGGTGTCACCAGGCTCCAGATACGGAAGAAAATTCTCAATGGTAAGATCCACGGTTTCTCCAGCCTTGATCATCAGCATGATCTTTCTTGGTTTCTTTAAAGAAGCCGCAAACTCTTCCATAGAATAGGCAGGAATGAAGTTTCCTTCCTTTCCTTTTCCTTCCATAAACTCCCTTATGACTTCCACACTTCTGTTGCCAATGGTCACAGGATATCCCTTAGACTCTATATTTCTTGCCAGGTTCTCTCCCATGACACGAAACCCATAAATACCTATTTCACCTTTCATTCTAAACCTCCAAAGGCAGTTTCCCCGCCCAAATCAATTTGATACAAGTTAATCTCTTTCTTCTTATTATCATGGTTTCCATGTCATTTTTCAAGAGGCAACGGAAACTTCATAAAAAAAGTCATCTGGAGCAGAAAAGATCCCTGCTCCCGATGAAATGATTGTTTCTATTCTTCTGTATCTTTTAGTAAGTCCACATAGCTGATTTCAAGGCCTTTGGCGATTCTTTTCAATGTTTTAATGGACGGATTTGTTCTTCCGATTTCCATGTCTGAAAGATATGTATTTGATATTTTTACAATGTCTCCAAGTTCTTTCTGTGTCAGATTCTTCTTTTTTCGGTATTTGCGTATATTATCTCCGATAGTGACCACTCCTCCACCCCCTATAAGAATATTATACGTTTAAACCGAAATAATTCAATGGATTTTACGCCTGTGGCGTAATTTATCTTTCCTGTAACTTCTTTCATGGTTTTCATTGTAAAATAAACCTGAAATACCAAAATTTACGGAATTTGGAGGATCTTATGAGCATTGGTGAAAAACTGAAAGCAGCCAGGAAACAAAAGAGACTTACTTTGAAAGAAGTCGCCAGTGTCACAAATCTTTCCATCTCTTATATCAGCGATATAGAGCATGGGAAGAGTTTACCCCCCATCGATACCCTCACAAGCCTCTGCAGAGCTCTGGACATCTCCATGTACAGCTTTTTCAAGGAAGAGGAACCCATGTTCCTCCGGGAGACCACACTCCAGGGAGAGCTGACAGAACTTCTCCGGGACTTTTCAGACTGGAGCCCTGAGGATAAAGAAGAGCTCCTCCGTTATCTGAAAGCGAAGAAAGTGGTCAGAGAAGGAGAAGCCTAAGAAAACAGAGAAAACAGAAGATAAAAAATGAAAGATGGAGCGGCCACATCAGGCTGCCCCATCTTTTTTCTGTTTCCAGAAGGTCTCTTTGTCGTACTCAGACAGGTTCTCAGAAAACTTCTTCTTGATTTCCAAAAGCCGCTGAAGATCTCTTATATACTGGTAAAGACTGGATCTGTTCTCAAACTCTTCCCTGGTTTTCGGCAGGTCCTGCTTTCTGAAAATCTCCAGATAGTCACAAAGATCCTCCATGAGCTCCTTTGCTGTATTGATCTCATGGAACTGGTCACTGACCAGTTCTGAAAGAGAAGCCACCAGGCGGTTCTGCTCATAGTATCTGGTCACATGGTTCAGATGATCGCTCATGATTTTCAGCACTTCGTACTGTTTGATCCGCATTTCCATATACCGCACATAATACACAAAGCTTTCGGAGAGGTAGTTGGAGGAAAGCCTCTGGGCTTTGTCCATGCCTCTTTTCAGCGTCGCATCCAGCTTTTGAAGAAGATCTTCTGCCTCATGATCCTTCTTCTGGGTGAGAATGCTTCTAGAAAAACTGAGAAGAATGGCCCGGAAGAGTTCTTCCACTTCCTTCTGGGCAGCCCGGATATCCTTTTCCACACTGGGCATATAAGTATTCAGAAGAAGGGCAATCCCCGCCCCAATGACAAGTATGCCATACTCATTGAGGATCCAGGAAAAAGCCACCGATTCTTCCACCAAGAGGTGGGTCACAAGGACGGTGCTGGGTACAATGCCATCGTTGAGATTCAGCGCCGCCGCCGTGGGGATAAAAAGGAGAAGGTATATGCCAAAGCTCCAGGCAGAGTAGCCTAAGAGAAGAAAAACCGCCACTGCCACCGCCAAAGCTAGGGTTGTGGAGCCCAGTCTCCTTAGGGCAATTTCAATGGATTTTCTCTTGGTGCTCTGGACACTGAGCACTGTGATGACACCTGCAGAAACCGCGTAGGAAAGTCCCACATACTCCGCGATGAGCACCGCTAAGGTGGCGCCAATGGCCGTTTTAAAGGTTCTGTATCCTACATATTTACGGAGCTTCATGTTCATCCAGCCTTTGCATTTTTTTCAGAAGGGTGATGAGGGTTTTCTTTTCTTCTTCACTGAGGCCCTCCATGGACTCTTTCATGATGGAAAGATGCTTCGGAAACACCTCTTCCATGATATCTTTTCCTTTTTCTGTGAGGCTCAGCTGATAAGACCTCCTGTCTCCAGGGGTCGCTTTTTTCACCACATAGTCTTCCTTCATAAGATTCTGTATGACCACGGTCATATTGCCGCCACTGGTTAAAATCTTCTCTGTGATCTCGCAGACCCTCATGTCTCCTTTGTGATATAAAACCTCCAGTACCATAAATTGCGAGGGGGTCAATCCAGAGTCCTTCATGTTCCTCATGGTCTCCTTATGGACCATGGAAAGGCTCCGGCTGAGTGAGATCAGCAGTTTCAGATTGAGATCATGTTCTTTGCCATAACTTTTTTTCTTTATTTCCATACCTTTACTATAATCGAAATCCCGTTTCATTTCAATTGCATCCAATTAAATAGACGGGATTCTTTTTCTCACGCTCTGCATCTGTTATTTTTCTACAGAAAAAAGTGCTGTCTCCAGCACCTTTTCCTGTAGTCAAATGAATTATTTGAGGTTCTCCGCAGCATGCTGTCCTGCGATTCTTCCGCTGGTCAGCGCAAACTGCACTGCGGATCCGGACATGTACACCTGATTGTAGAGAATTTTGTTGGCATTTTCTCCTGTGGCATAGAGGTTCTCGATGATGCTTCCGTCGTCTTTCAGCACCTGGAAAGAATCATTGGTCTTTACCCCGCCAAAGGTCCCCATGGTCACTGGGTAGAACTTGATGGCGTAGTAGGGGGCTTTTTCCACGGAAACAAGATAGTCCTTGGACTTGCCCATGGCGTCCACACCGGACTTCACGCCCTCATTGAAGGTCTTCATGGTTTCTTCTAAAGTTTCCACTGGGACCTTCATGTTTTCTGCCAGTTCTTTGAATGTTTCACCCTTCACCACTTCCTCAGAAGGCATGGCCGCTTCTAAAGCTTTCACAAGGTCTCCATTGGCTTCTGTGGAATCCACCAGGAGCCAGGTGCCCTTTTCTTCAATGAGCTTGTTGGTGGCGATGGAGTAGTGCACTTCCTCGTTCATGAACCTTTCACCGGCGTAATTCACATAAAGCCTTGTCCAGTCCATACCAAGGGCTTGGGTGCCTGGAATCTTGCTGCCGATGCCAACGCCCATGACCCAAGGCTCCTCATATAGAGCAGCGCCGAGCTTTTCTGCCATAACAATGCCGTCTCCGGTGCTTCCTGCAGAAGCCCAGCTAAGGGCAGAGGTTCCTTTGGCTTCCGGCACAAATCTCTCCAGAAGCTCTTCACTCTTGGCAAAGCCTCCTGCTGCAAGGATCACTTTATCTGCATGGACAATGATCTTTCCATTCTTGTCTTTCGCTTCCACACCGATGACTTTTCCGCTTTCATCCACCAGGATGTCCACCACTTCGGTTTCCGTTCTGATTTCTACGCCTTCGCCGGTGATGAAATTCTTGATGTTATTGGTCAGAGTTGTTCCACCTTTGGTGGTGGCGTCACTCTTTGCAAAATGAAGTCTTTTAACTGGATCCAGTCCGAAGCCCATGATGGCAGAGTATTCATGCTTCACGGTATCCACCAGCCACTCTGTGGTGACAACTGCGGCATCCATGAACCGGTCCACAAAATCATAATCCGGATACTTTCCATTTTCATTGGAAGATGCCTGACGTTCTTTCCAAAGCTCCATCCAGGAATTCTTGGAGTCTTCAATGCCTTCTGCTCTTTGGAACTTGGTGTCTGTGGCGGAAATTCCTCCGCCAGACAGTGCAGTGGATCCTCCCGTTGCAGCCAGTTTTTCCAGTACAATCACTTTAGCGCCATGCTCATCTGCTGATGCGGCAGCTACCAGTCCAGCACCGCCGCCACCGACTACCACCACGTCCGTGGTGATCTCAGTGACCTTGGTTTCCTCTTCCTTGTCTGTGGCTGCTTTCAGCTTTTCAGCATCTCCACCTGCTTTGACAATACAAGCTTCTACTGCGGCCAGCAGGGCCTTTGAGGTTACTGTTGCTCCTGCAATTGTATCCACAGCTAGAGTTTGTCCGTCCACAATCTCCGCAGGGATTCTTTCGAGGGGTGTATCGCTGATCCCTGCAGATTCTGTGTGGGACAGCACCTTTACGGATACAATGGCATCCTTGGACAGTTCCACAGAAACCGTCAGGTCTCCATTATGTCCCTTGACGGTTTCCTCATAGGTGCCTGCTGTATAAAGTCCCTTTTCTTCTTCCTTTGGCGCATCGCTTTTCTGGCATCCCGCAAAGCTCATGATCATAAAGACCAGAAGAAGCCCTGCATACCATTTCAGATTTCTCTTTTTCACTTCTGTTTCCTCCCGCATTTTGTTTGATATTTTTCAAACTTATATCTATATGTTAAATTATTGTCTTTTGTCCATGTCAACAGGAAGATTCAGCAGTTTTTCCGTAAAATAACAAAAACCATGGTCTTGACTCCATGGTTTTCTTGATGATTCACTCTTCTCTTATATAGCTTCCAAAACAATGCTTCTCTTCTTCTTTCTTCCATGAATCACCTTCTGATAAAGTGGTTTTCCAGAAAGGAAAGCATCCTCCGGATTCTCCTGATAAGCTGGCCCCAGTGAAGATTCTTTTACCATCTGAAGACCCTGCGCCTTCATCTTCTCCGAATGAAACGTCTCCTCATACCCTTTTACTTCCGGGCGAAGCTCTGACTTTTTCATCTCTGCATAAAGTGACGCGCCCACGTAGTCCCCTTCCTCCTTCAAAAGCGGAAGCACCGGAGTAAGAAGGCACTTTCCCGTTTCTTTTTCAAAGTTTCGTACCATGCCAAAATCCACCAGAAGATCGACACTCTGCTTTTTCAGTGGAAGCTGGTCATAGTCGCAGCAGAGAAAGAGAAACTTCTCATGCTTTGCATAGCATTCCAGATTCCGCTTCAGCTGAAGAATTCTCTCTAAGTCATAATCCACCAGAATATAGGTGGTTTCCTCCCGAAGCTCTTTCAGATACTGCTGAAGGAAAAAGCCCACACAGTTGTTCATCTCCATCATATAGGGAAGGGGCGATTTCACTTCATCGATGCGCTCCATCATAAGACCCATGGTCTGATAAAGATGATTGATGTAGGTATGGCTGGAGTTTTGAAGAAACTCCTCTTTGGTCTGCATTTTCCTGCCACAGTTCATCTTTGTCCGAACAGAAGGCTCATAGACAAAGACCCCTGCACTGATCTTGGCTTCATAGCCGCAATTGCACTGAAAGTCTCCTTCCACCACCATATGATCCACCAGATCCCCTCTTTTAAGTGGAAGCTTTTCCCCGCAGGAGGGACAGTCAAGGATGGAGAGGGCTTCTAAAGGAATCCCCAAAACCCGGTCCTTCTTCTCCTCTTTCTCTACTTTCTCAATCTTTTCCTGAAGGATCCTTTCCAGGCTTTCGGCTTTCTTCCGCATGGCAAAAACCTCTTCCTGCTGCACTCTCAAATGTTTCAGATACTTTTGTCTATAGAGAGCCGAGTCTTCTCCGCTGAGCCTTTTGAGGGTCATAAGTTCCAGGATGGCGCTGAGGGAAAACTGAAGTCCTTTCAGCATTTTGATGGTCTCCAGATCTTCTCCGTCAGAAGAAGTGAAGTAATACTGTTCTCCCCGCTTATGAGCCACCAAAAGACCCTTCTCCAGATAAAAACGCACTGCATCCTGCGTTACCTGATGTTTTTTAGAAAATGCCCCAATCCTCATTGCTTTCCCCCTGGTTTCCTACTATCGTTAAAAATAAATCAAAATAGAATCTCTTTCATTCTACCTTACTGTGAAAGATGTGACAATGAAAATCCGCTGTTCTTTCTACCCTAAGCTCTTTTCCTAAGCCATTTCCCCTACTCATCTGACAAAAATAGACAATGTCATATTTTTGATACATCTCCCCTTCTCTCCTAAAGTACGCTAAAGCTATGAAGCTGTGTGAGTCTAAAGATTCTCCATAAAATAGATGACGCAAAAAAATGTAACGTGAGGTGAACATAGATGAAAGGAAAGATCCTTCTCCTGGAAGATGAACTAAGAATTGCAGAAGCCATTGCCTATGGCCTGGAAAAAGAAGGTCTCACCGTGAAAATCCTCAATACAGGACAAGGTGCCTTAAAAGCCATCGAGGACTTTCAGCCCGATGTGCTTCTTCTCGATGTGATGCTGCCTGGTATGGACGGCTTTGAGATCCTTAAAAGGCTTTCCTATGAAAAGTCTTTTGGAGTCCTCATGCTCACGGCCAAAGGCGAAATCATTGACAAGGTGCTGGGTCTGGAGCTGGGCGCAGACGACTATATGACAAAACCCTTTGACATGAGGGAGCTGCTGGCCCGGGTGAAATCACTTCTCAGACGGGTGGAGGATCTGAAGAGCCAGGAAAAGGACACTTCCTATATAGAGATCCGAGGGGTAAAAGTATACCCTGAAGAACATCGGGTCTACGCCGGGGACACTCTTCTGGACCTTACCCCCAAGGAATATGAGCTTCTGGCTACTCTCTTCCTACACCCTGACCGGGTCTATGAGAGGGAGCAGCTGCTGGATCTCATCTGGGGTATGGACTACATCGGCGGAACCAGAACCGTGGATCTTCACGTGGGAAGACTGCGTAAAAAACTGGGACCCCAATACGCAGATGTCATTGAAACCAAGCACGGTGTAGGATATAAGGTATCAGGTGGCTCCTTATGAAGATAAGCATCAAAGTAAAGTTCAGCCTTTTTCTCCTGACCCTTCTGCTGCTTACGGTGTTTCTTCTTCGGATGTTTATTCTGAGAGGGATCCGGGAGAATCAGAAGATAGAATACGAGAGTTATCTGAAGCAGCAGACGGTTCTTTCCGAAGCTTATCTACGTCAGAGCTTCCTTGCCAGCAGTGAACTCCTACCTGAAGTGTTTCTGAAAGAAAATGCTGAGATTCTCACTAAGGATCTTCTAAGCTACACCGGTCTTGAAACAGCTTTGTTCTCTTTAGAGGGTGCCCTTCTCAGTCCGAGAAAGGAAACCCTCAATGAGGAGACCTTAAAGGAGCTTCTTCCCCATGCACTGGAGGGAAGCACCCTATACCGGGCTCGAGGGAATGACCTTTTTTATCTCACTCCCCTGAGCCTTGAAAATCATCGGGTGGGAATCCTCGCCTTTTACTACTCCCTCCGAAATGAAAACAGCTTCTATGAAAGCACAGCCAGCCGATTTCTCTATGTGGGCGGTGCTGTCTTTCTTGTGACCTTTCTTATCGCCTATCTGTACTTCCGCTCCTATGCCATAGACATCCTCCACCTGAACAGATCCGTAGAAAAAATTGAATCTGGCACCTACGACTTCCCCGTATCCGGAAGATCCGACGAAATCGGGTCTTTAAGCCGCGGAGTCTTCCATATGGGTCAGAAAATCAGGACTACTCTGGACAACATGAGAGAGGAAGAAAGAAAGCTTCAGGAAGCTGTAGAAAAACTGGAGATCCTTCAGAAACAGCAGAAGGAGTTCATCGGTGCCGTGACCCACGAGTTCAAGACACCTCTCACCTCCATCCGGGCTTATCTGGATCTTTTGTCCATGTATCCCGAAGATGAAGCCCTTCTTAAAAAAGCACTATCCGCTATAGAAGAAGATACCGAAAGACTCTATGACATGGTGGAAAAATCCTTGGAACTGTCAAAGCTGGAGCATTACGCCCCTCAAGCAGCCTTAACCTCTCTCCCCCTTCATGAAGTGGTGGAAGAGGTGATCCACAGTCTAAAGGGAAAGATGGAGAAGTTTGGTCTGTCTCTACGCAAAGACATGGAAGAGGTACACATCCTGGGAGATCGGGAAGCGCTCATCATCACCCTCTCCAACCTTCTGGACAATGCCATCAAATATAACAGACCTCAAGGCAAGATCCATCTGAAGGTCTACAGGAAGGATGATGTAGGAATCTTTTATCTGGAAGATACCGGTATCGGGATCCCTGAGAATCTCTCCCAGAGAATCTTTGATCCTTTCTACACCGTAGACAAGAACCGTTCCCGGGAAACCGGCGGTGTCGGACTAGGTCTTTCTCTTGCCATGAAGTATACGGAGCTTCAGGGAGGAAAGCTTCGCCTGCTCTCCTCCTCCAAGGAAGGCACAGCCTTTGAACTCTCCTTTCCGATAGCTCCAGAATCTAATGAAAAGTCCGATTCATAAAATGTTTACTTTTATGCGAAGAATGGATATAACCAGATATTTTATGGAAACAACCTCAAGATATGATAAGGGTAATCAAAAAGGAGGTATCAACTATGAAAAAGAAAAACATCGCCATCACACTACTTGCAGCATTTGCCATGACGGTTGTAGCCGGTTGTGCCAGTGGAAAAAGCCCCGTGGATTCAAATGGAGAAAAACCAGGTGAGGATATAGTGATCATTGGAGAAGAAGGAGAGGAACCTGTTAAAGAAGTCACCGTGGAATCTGTAGAAGCACTGAAAGGTATGGAGATCACCGGCTGGCTGGATGACCACACAGTAATTCTATCCAAAGAGAATCCGGATCTTCCAAAAATGACTGCAGAAGAACTGAAGGATCTTCATCCAAGAAGCCTCTTCATCTATGACCTGGAAAGCAAAGAGTTTACCCTTCTTTTCGGTAAGGCAAACTGGAACTTCTGGGGTGGAGAACTTTCAAAGGACAAAAAGAATGTCTTCTACTATGAATACACCTTTGGAGACCCTGCCTACTTCGTGATGCCAATGGCTTCTGCCAACGGTGGAACCCTCATCGAGGAAGCCATGAGTGGAGAATGGACTTCAGAGAACACCATCATCGGACCATCCTATAAAGGCGGCATTTTCGTAAAGACTCCTGCAGGCAATGTGGAACATGTGGAGGAGCTGAAAGACCTGAGTGTTATTCATGCAGTGCAAGTGAAGGATGCCATCCTCCTTACTGAAGTAAGTTCAAATTCACTGAAGAAATTTGACCTGAATACGAAAGAGATCACCACCCTTCCACTGGAAAATATCTACAGCATTCTTCCTTCTCCAAGCGGAACCCACTTCACCGCAATCATCGGAGACGGGGCCAAGAGCGCTCTTGTTCTCAGTGATGCGGATGCAGGCACAAGAACTGTTCTCGCTGAAGGTATCGCCATCGGTGCAGTAGCATTTTCAGAGGATCAGAGAATGATCTCCTACTATCTGAAGAAGGACGTCAATGGGGCTTCCAATGAGGGCCTGTATGTATATGACCTGCTTTCCGGAACCACCACACTGGTTGCTGTGGATGGAGAGATTCAGAGAAGTGCTTTCAGTGTATCCGGTGAGAAGCTCTCCTACACCAAGTACACAGGTACAGGTGCAGACAGCACTGTTCTTACCCTGGCTCTTCCTGAATAGAACTGATCTATCTGATCAGAAGTTCATCAGGGAACCTTCCATATGGCAACACCAAGGAGGAACCTTTCGGGGTTCTTCTTTTTTACTCTTTATAGCAGATGCTTTCACAGGAACCGTAGATAATTTAAACTGTGGAGAAACATTGGATGCTGAAACCAGCTGTTTTCTGATATGATAATAGAAAGAAATCCCTAGTTTATAAGAAAAACTACGCTAAGAGGTTTTACGAAAAATGAAAAAGAAAGGTGTTACCATGATACTGCTTTATGTACTTACTGCTCTGATCCTTCTGTTTATCGCTCTCTTTTATATTTCTCCAAAACCTACCGCGAAGATGGTCTATAAGCTCTTTGACGGTGGTGTAGCTGTAAAGCCTGAAAACTATGAGGAGATTGAAAAACTGGTATCTGTTGAAAAAGATATCTCCTATGACTCTCAATATAAAAACGGCCATCTGGATATCATCCTACCGAAGAATGCAGAGGAAAAACTTCCTGTAATTTTCTGGGTGCATGGAGGTGCCTTTCTAGGCGGAGACAAGTCTGATATCACAGAGTATGCGGTACAGATTGCAGCCAAGGGTCACGTGATTGTGAACATCAACTATGACTTGGCACCAAGTTCTAAATACCCAACACCTATCTATCAGCTCATGGAAGCTTATAAGTTCGTCGAAAAACGTGCGGACCAGTACCCAATGGACCTGAATAGAATCTACTTTGCTGGAGACTCTGCTGGAGCCCAGATAGTCAGCCAGTTCGTTAACATTCAGGTGGATCAGAACTATGCTCAGTTGGTTAAGATAGACAGAATTCTAACTCCTGACAAGATTAAGGGAACGCTTCTGTTCTGTGGCCCATATGATGTGTCCAGACTTTCGGGAAGCAGCGACAGTGCCATCATCAATTTCATCTTTAAAAGAGTGGGCTGGGCTTATATTGGAGAATGGAACTGGGAAAAGTCCCCAATGGTTAAAGAAGCCTCTGTGCTGGATCATATCTCTCCAAACTTCCCTCCATCTTTTATCACCGATGGAAATACCGGTTCCTTTGAGGATCAGGGGAAGGATCTAGTGAAGAAACTGAAGAGTTATGGAGTGCAGGTCTCTGAAGCTTTCTATAGCAAAGAAGAAGGGAAACTTGGTCATGAATATCAGTTTATCATGAACACCCCACAGGCAGAGAATACCTTGGCGAAAGCCCTGGAGTTCCTGAACGAAACCAAAAAATAGTCTTTTCCATTGTTCTCGTGAGCAAGGAAAGTCCCTATAAAGGAGATACTATGCTGAATATAATGATTGTGATGCCTAAAACAACACTGCCTTCTTACTACGAAAGTGCTTCAAAAGAATATATGAAAAGACTGAAGAGATACTGTACACTTTCTCTTCAGTCTTATGACGAATCTATTTCTCTAGAAAATCTCCTCTCTGGATACCATACCATTCAGGTGTCCACCAAAGGACTACCTAAAGATTCTGTGGAGTTTTCCGAACATCTTCAGGAGCTGTCTCTTGGTGGCAATTCAAAGATTGCCTTCCTGCTGAATGTTCCCTTTGATTCAAAAGATTCGATGAGGTTGTCTTCATTATCACTTAGTCCTGAGCTTTCTTTTGTCTGTATGCTGGAGCAGCTTTATCGGGCGTTTAGGATTTGGAATAATGAGCCGTATCATAAGTAAGACCGGATTATTTAATTTGTGTTTGGTAATCCAAAAATACAAGTTTTGGCAATGAAAACATTAATTTCACTCCATAAGATGCTCTTCAATCTCTGATAAGTATTTCCCTCTAATAAACAAATAGTATAGAATTTGAACCAGTAAAAAACTGCCCATCACTAGAAAAGCGCCACTGGTGACCTCTATCAAAAAGAGGTTCTGAAGTGCTGCCAGAGCAAACGAAGAATGAAGGACAGCAACCACAAATGGGAGTAAAAACAGGATGCCAATCTCCACCGTAACAGTCCTTTTAATTTCCTTGTAACTAAGACCGATCTTATGAAGCTGGATGTATTTTTTTTGATCCGCCTCTTCATCCATGTAGAACTTATTGTAGATAAAGCTTCCGGAGGCTACAAAGAATATGACACCAATGAACGTTGTTAGAAACAGCAGCGTACCATAAGCACTTTTTTCTGATTCATAGATATGAGACTTAGACAGTAATAGGCTGTATTCCTCCTCCTTGTATTTTTCTTCATACCTGTCGTATACTTGGTAACTCTTTGTCCAATCCTCCACCTGATAAATATATATGGCTGAGCTCTCATCTTTTTCTGAAACCATGTTGTAAAGGGCGTCCTTGACAACATAAACATCATCATAAAGAAGAGCAGTGATTCTTGATTCACCTTCACCTATTATCGTAAGTGGGCTGTTAAGAACTTCTAGAAGCGGACTTTTCCTTTCACCATCAGTAGGAATATAAATTGCCTCCCCTATACTGAACTCTATCGGTTTTAGATTCAGCTGATCCGATAATTGCCTATAGGTGCTTTCGCTGATCAAGGTGTGATGTACTTCTGAGTCTACTTCATAACTCACGGTCTTAAGAATGACCTTCTTATAGGAGTACTTCTCTTCTTTTAGAAGATCTTCCAGAAATCTCGTCTGCTCTTCCGCTATCTCTGGTTTCCCTAAAGTAGAATAGACAAAATCATAGGGGTATCTCTTCTCAATACTGTCCAAGTTATTCTTCCAGAATGCAAAACAAGTTCCGATGGAAGTGAACGCAACGGCTGATGTTATGGAGATCAGAAAGAACATTCTTGAATTATCCTTGATCTTATAAAACAGATTGGAAATCCAAAGAAGGTTTGTTTTCTTGAAATAAAAGGAGCGGTTTTTCTTAAGCATCTTGATAAGCCAAATATTAAACTGAGCGAATAGCAGGTAAGTGGCAAGTACAGCCATCGCCACTACAGGCAATAGAATCTTTTCCAGGTTCTCCTTGCGTACGGTTAAAGCGATATAGTAGCATCCAAGAAGAAGTGCAAATCCAAAGAGAGCCAGAAGACTGGATGATTTGGGTGCTGCCTTTGGCGCTTTCGTGGCTTTCAGAAGCCTCAGCACTTCATCTTCTTTTATAATCGCAGAAGTAAAAAATGAAACTAAAATGCCCAAAATGATAAAGAAGGTCAGTGTGATGATAATTGCTGCCATGGGGAAGTAGAAGTCTAAGCTGCTCATCCTGAAAAACCTTTCAATAAGGAGCAAATATATTTTGGAAAACACCAAACCAACGATGATTCCACTCCCCGTTGCAGCTGTATTGATGATGATATTCTCAAGGAAAATCATCTTGTTCATTTGTCTTTTAGTCATGCCGGTGATAAATAACACCCCGAATTCTTTGTATCTGCTTTTTAGAAACACACTGCTGGAATAAAACACAAAGAAAAACAAGAAGAGATATGCGATGACTTCAGTGATGAGAATCGCTGCATTTATGTAAGATTTGAACTGTCCTCTATTGGGGTGAAAAAGAAACATAGAAAAAGAGAAAAACAGTGCTGATGATGTACAAATGCTGAGAAAATAAGCAAAATAAGCCTTCATATTCCTACGGACATTATGGTAGACAAACGAATTGAACTCCATCAATTGTCACCTCCCAGCATAGACAGCACATCTATGATCTCCTGATAAAACTGATGGCGTCTCCCTCCATTATAAATTTCATTGTAAATAGTTCCGTCTTTAATGAAAAGAATCCGGTCACAGTAACTGGCTGCTGCTGGATCATGGGTTACCATGACGGTTGTAACCTTCTCACTTTTATTTATCTCCACAAACAATTCCATGACTGTTTTTGAAGCTTTTGAGTCCAAGTTTCCCGTAGGCTCGTCTGCCAAAAGTAAAGAAGGATTGTGAATCAAAGCTCTGGCTATGGCAGTCCTTTGGGCTTCTCCGCCGGAAACTTCAAATGTTCTTTTATCAAGAAGCTTTTCTATTTTGAGTATTTCAGCTACTTTTTTCAATCTTGTGTCCTGTTCTTTGACAGGAACAGAGTCCAGCGTCAGCGGAAGAACAATATTTTCCCCCATGGTCAATGTGTCTAAAAGATTGAAATCCTGAAATACAAAGCCGAGCTCTCGTCGTCTGAATAAAGAAAGATCTTCGCCTTTCAAAGACAAGGTGCTCTTTCCCTTTATAAGAACATCCCCTGCTGTGGGTCTGTCTATGGTGGAGATCATATTCAGCAATGTTGTCTTTCCACTCCCGGAAGGCCCCATAATTCCTACAAACTCTCCATCTGATACCGTAAAACTGATATTGTTCAATGCGTTGAACAGCACTTTCTTGCCATATACTTTGCTGAGACTTTTAATATTTAATAGTTCCATTTTAACGACTCCTCTTCATTTTCTGCAAAACACCCATCTCTCATTTATCTGATTGATAAAATCCTTCTTTCTCTTCTGTTCCAGGTGCTTCTATGTTTTATTATAGTGAGTGCCTTTCATCAATGCCATTGACCTTTCTTACACGCACCTTACATTCATGTAAGGTTTGCTTTGATAAACCTGTCTCGGTATATCAAAAAAGAACATATATTGGTCCTCATACATGTTCTTTACTGGAAACTATTGAATTCATCCGTTTTAGAAAATATGAGGCGAAGTGTCGTACCCTTGCCTGATTTAGACTCAATTTCCACTTTATGATTTAGATGTTCACAAATCCTTTTGACAATGTATAGCCCCATTCCAGTGGACTCGCCGTGGTTTCTGCCATTTTCCCCGGTGAAGAAGGGATCGTAGACTCTTTTTAGATCTTTTTCGGGTATGCCGATGCCCTCGTCAATAACTTCCAGAATAATGTTATTTTCTTTGATCAGTCCGCTAAAATACATTGTTTTGCCTTTTCCCTTTGCGTACTTTATGCCATTTGTAATGATTTGCTCCAACACAAATTTTAACCACTTGCCATCTGTATGAATTTCAAGTGCCCCATCAATATCTACTTTGGGTATGATTCTGCTTTTGATAAAGAGCTTCTTCTCGTTGTTGACGGCGTCTACAACCAACTGCCGTAGGCTGAGTTTTTCTATGACATAATCTTTTTCAAAAGCCTCCACTCGTGCCAGGTATAAGGCAAGGTTGAGACTCTTATTAATTTTCCTTACTTCCTCACTGATCTCTTCTGCAAGGGGTTCTCCACCATATTCTTCAAGCTGAAGCTGTATGATGGACAGAGGAGTCTTCATCTGATGAACCCATGTGTTGATAAAAGCAAGATGCTCTTTCTGCTTTTTATCATACTCCTGTATTTCTCCTTGGTAACGTCTATGTTGCTGGTTTAGTAGACCTGAAAGATTCTTTCCGATAACCGTGGTTCCGAGGGTTGTATTTGATGCTCCACTAGAATTTAATCCGTTTTCAAAAAGCTTATAAATCTCTTGGGTCTTGTGATATCTAATTGCTAAAAAACATAGAAGAATAAAAGAGTTCACAATGATGAGATAGAAAATATCCGATCGCTCAATATAGTTCATGAGTTCGCAGTAAAGGATTGTAATTACGGTGCCAATGAAATATGTAGTGATGTAGGCTTTATTGTCCTTCAAAAATAGTTTCATTTAACTTATAGCCAACTCCTCTCACTGTCTCTATTCCATTTTCGATATCAAACTCCTGAAGTCTTCTCCTTAACCGGGTCACATTGACATTTAAAGTATTTTCCTCCACAAACGCTGTATCATCCCACATTTTTTCCAATAAATAATCCCGGTTTACTATTCTTGGATATCTTCTCATGAGGCATTCCAGTAGTATTCCTTCTTTCTTCGTGATTATTGTGCTTTGATTTTTAAACCTTAGTTCTAGTCTTTCCGGATAAAGCTTCAGATAGCCCAGCTCTATAATGCGTTCTTCCGTAATGGTTGCATAATTGCCGTAAGCTCTTCTTATATGACTTTTTATTTTCGCAAGCACCACTTCTGAATAGAAGGGTTTCGTTATATAATCATCTGCGCCATTCTCCAGGGCCATTACCTGATCCATTCCACTTTCCCTTGCGGATATGAAGATTATGGGAACTGTGGATGTTTCCCGTATTCTCTTGCACCAGTAAAATCCATCAAATTTAGGTAAGTTCACATCCATTAATACTACATCAGGTTTGAAAGAATCAAATTCTTCTATGATGGAGCCAAAGTCCTGAACAACTTTGATGATAAAGCCATACTTCTCTATATAATCGCTTAAAAGTTTTCCTATGGATGCATCATCTTCAACAATATATATCTTTTGTTTCATTGTTCGTACCCCTCTAAGCTTTATATTGTTCATTGTGATTGCAGCTTTGGTGATAATCTTACTGGATAATTTACTTGCTAGATCCCTTTACTTCATGACTAGCAAGTAAATCATCTGTATTACGCTGAGAGTGTTTGGAATAGCGTAATGTGAGCCGCTTCATATTATGAATACTATAATTAAGATCTCATCAATAATCTAACCCTTCTTTATTTGGGCTATGCTATTGTTTTCATCACCAATGCTATAAACTCTCATACTTGTACTTTATATTTTCCATTCATTCTTTTGTATTTGGTAACAGTTCATTTCATTCATGCAAAGCATCAATCTGGCATGAGAAATACTCTCTAATAGCCTCACATAATAACCTCAAGGATTTCAATGAATTCTTTTTCATTTGCTTTCATCCTTGCCGTGAAGTCATCATACTGTTTTGCGGCATTAGGAATCTTTAGACCATGCTTTGTAACGCTGACATCTCCTCTTGGAGTGACATTTTTTTCGTAAGTTGACCCGCTATTCATCCAGAGTTTTAAACCATCCTGAGTATTAGATTCTGGATAAAGATAGAATCCTTCCTTAGCATCAAATCTAAACATATAGGCTAGGACCTGCAAATAATCTCTATTGCCAATGTTATCAATGGGCTTGTACTTTGCGTCAGCAATAACTCGATTCTCATTGTTTTTGCTGATAAAATCTGGATAAATCAATCCTATGTTTCCGGTGAACAGGCGCTGTGCCCCTTTACCTCCCTTGTTCATAGGATGATAGAAACTATCTTTAATCAATAAATTGATATACTCTTCCCACAACCAAGCTCCATCGAACAAGATTCCATAAACTTGCCTCATACCTGAACCAATCTGGTGTTTTTCATGCTGCAAGATGAGAATGCATAAATACTGTAACGCTCGGTACTCACGATAATAGGCATGTCTCACGGCATTTTGCTTGTTCTCGGTAATAACCTTCCTCTTGTCATAAGGCTCATAGTTAGGAGTTGCATCAATAACGAGCTTCACTTCATCTTTTACTTTAAAAAGAAGCTTATTCCCATAAGGTTTTCTTTTAATAAACTCGATGGTATGCCTTATCAGTTCCATCAGATGGTTATCATATGAGTACTCCCTCTGGCTATAAGCCACATTCCCAGTAAAGGGTATATTCTTTGATATATGCTTTGGAATATTTACTGTACCCTTCACATTGATGTTATTGTACTGGTTCCGAACATAAGTCTTATAGGCTCCTTTTCGCAAGGCAGTAGTTAAATAGATCGGAAAGAGGAATAAGAGAAGACTATATAATCTTCTATCCTGATTTGCATCCGTGTCTACATCCAGGATATTGGGGAAATCAAGAACTCGTTCCAGCAGATACTGGAAGAAAAAATCGTTCTTACCGGTACTAAAACGCGACTCGATGACAAGACGCTCGTTTCCACAACCAATGAATCCCATGACATTTCCAGTTCGATAAGAATCATTGATACTCTGTAAAATCAACTGTTCTTTCACCAAATCCTCTGTATCAGAAATGAGTTCAGGAAATACGAATACACCTTCACGTTCAAGCTGTTCCAAAGTCTTATTCGCAATTTTATTTGTAATCATGCTATAGTCCGAGAATCTCTCTTTACTGATCTGAGCATTGTCCTTAATCTTGAGCTGCTTCATCTACACTACCATCCTCTGGTCTCACATATCCATATGCCTTGGCAAATCTCTCCATGATTCCTTTCTCATCATACATACCATGAACATAGTCCTGCAGCAGTGGCTGGAGGTAATCTGTCCATAGCTGATCAAAGTTCAGTGTTTTCAGCTTTAAGAAGTATGATGCACCAATCTGGTAGTTTTCATTAAGATCTTCCACGTTAGCAATTTCTTTATTGAGTGCACTCATACGACGGATTGCTTCTACCTGAAGTTCTTCATCATCCAAAGTTGAAAGCATCTCAAGATTTTCATCTGCACGTAATTCAATAAAGCGGAATCTTCGTCTCATTGCAAAATCAAAACTGTCAACAGATCTATCAATATCATTCATGGTTCCTATGATATAGACATTGTCGGGAATAAAAAACTTCTCTTCTGGATTCTCATGAAGATTCACATACTGTGTAGATACTTCTCCGGATTCACCACGATATCCAGGATCAACGGAAAAGAAAAGTTCCCCGAAAATCTTTGAAATCTCACCACGATTGATCTCATCAATGATAAAAACATACTTTTTCAGTTCTACTGGCTTTGCGTTGATAATTGGTTTTTGCATTTTTCTTGATTTGATTGCGTGGTATATGGGAAGTTCGTAAGAGTTCTCTTGCGTACCAAATCTCTTTCCAAAGAACTCTGTCACGTCTTTGGCCTTTTCAAATCTCATTGAAGATTCAAGCATCTTCTGAATGTTTTCTCTATAGATAGAAAGCGTCTTCGCCGTTTCATTCTCAGGAATGGTTACATTAATATATTTATCATCATAACTCGTAATATAGAACTCGCGTCCCCTGATTGTTTTTAGCTTTTCAGCATCGTTGCTGTCCAAATCAAGATCTTCCAGATACTCCTCGATCATGTTCTGAGCGGATAACTCTTTTTCAATTACTTCTTTGGGTTTCTGAAAATCTTCATAGTTTTTTCTAGCCCTCTGGACAAACTTTTTGAACACTCCATCTTTCAGTTCAAATCCCATAGATCCATCATCATTGAGTTTCGGACGTAATCCTTCTACAAAGTCCGTATAGTCATAACTAGGATGGAACTGTACAAATTCTACCTGATTGCGTTGTTCTGCAGTCAGCATCGTAAACTGATCAAAGTACCCATTACTGATAATATCTGTGGCAATTTCCTTTGCTAAATAGGACTTCCCTGTTCCTGGTGCACCACGAAATATGACATTTTTTGATTCTATGAGCATAGAGGAGTAAGGATTTCTGTATCCTTTAAACTCCTGTACCAGTACCTCACTAATCGCTACTTCCGTCTTCTCTTTCTCGCTCTCCTTTTCTTCTTTCTCTCTATAAAGGAGCACAAACTGATCTCCAGGTTTTCCAAAACGTTTTAGACACTCCTGAACGAAGAGAATAGTAGAGAAAATATTCCAGCAGTAGATGAAAAACTTTCTGCCATTATCATAAGCATAAACCAAATATTCAATGGTATTTTTATAGTTCTTGAATTCCTCAATACTTGTGAAAATACCTCTATACATAGTTCCATTTTCATTATACCTGCACACCGGAAAGTTCTCTCGATCTTCTACAGATAAGCCTACAATCTGTTTCTCAAAAACCTGAAATGCAATTCGTGCCATGGTTTGATTCGTGTTTCTTCTTTCACCTTTGTTATAAGCACGCTTTATAATCGTCTCATCCGCCTTTTTGAAATAGGTATCTAGAGGTTTATAGTTATCACCAGCACCTAAATCATCCATAGAAAATCGTTCATCCGTTGACTTAATACCATCAGCAGTAATGATCAATTCAAACTTCTCAAACTTTGAATGAATAGTATATCCTCTATTCTCAAAAAAGTTCTTTGCTTCTACTGCATTGAAGCCATCCACTGCAATCTTCGATCCATTCGCAAGATGATCCGCAATTGCTATTACATATTTAGGTGGATACTTTTTGCCATTTTTCGTAACCAGCTCATACTTCGTACTCTCGTTTTGAATCGGTACTCCGTGTTCATCTATGTACTTCAATGCCTTAAGAATATCCTGTTCATTGATTTTGGGAATAGCCATATACTTACCTCCAACTAAACTCGTTATGTAATTTCTCTTGGACCATTCTTAGGATTACCATGTACTCTATAGCTCCATCCCTATCAATCTATTAATCGGAGCTACTGATGGAGTTTTGAATCTCGAGAAATAATCAAGTAGATTTTTTGAGTCTACAGCAAATCATTCTTTTGAATATTACTATAGATGAGGCCACAGAGATTGCATTTAGGTTATGGTACGGCGAACCGTATCATAAGTAAGTGCGGTTTAACCTAAGTCTGTGCCAATTAGCTAAAAAAACATTCTATGTATTTAGTCTTTTTTCTTTTTTAGTTGTTCTACGTAAGGAATTATTTCTTCTATTTTCTCCACAATACGTTTTTGTTCTAATATCGGTGGTAGTGGAACTGGTATAGTATTTAGATTAGCTTGATTCATCTTTGGTTGCGCTGTTCCAGTTACGTATTTAGCCAAGCTAATTGCATTGATATAGTACATTACAAACTCTAAGTGAATGTAATCACCACAATCAATTACATGAGCATGATTATTAACCCAATACTTCCCTTCTGCTAAGAATGCAATTGGTTTGCTCCTAGTCAATAAGTTTGCTCCATCTTCACCAATTAACATCAACTTCTCATCAAAAATAAATTTATCAACTTTGTCGATCACACCGGAAGCACCGTAATAATCATATATTTTCTCTAGCTTTTCTCTATGTGAAACTGAAAGTGGAATTCTTTCAGAATCTCTATTAATCATAACATCCCCAAACCTAACCCATTTCCAATTCTCCGGGATATCATATGGAATCTCGTCTTCCGTAATTTCTGGTGGCTCTTTGGTCTTTTTAATCTTGCCTTCCTTGATCAGCTTTTTCTTTTCATCTTGAATCTGTTTATAAAGATCTTCTGCAGTTCCATCTTCTTCTCGCTGCTCTACCAACTTGCCTTGGATGGCATACTGCAAAATAGACTTTTGCATATCTTCAGGGAACTTTTTATTCAACACCTCCACTTCAGAATAGGCTGCATTATATTTTTCTACATAAGGCATGAGCTCTTCTATCTTTGCTACAATGCGCTTTTGTTCTTCTAGTGGAGGAAGGGGAACAACCGTAAGGCCAAATTCGCTTCCAGATATCTCCTTGAATGTTGTACCAGAAGCTCTACTGATAATCTCATTAGTTCTAGATATCAAGCAATAGTACATATATTCATTAATTCTAAGTTCGTAAGGAACTAAAGACTTAAATCCTTGGTTTGTAGCTAAATCATTATTTGCAATTGCAATATAACCTATAGGAGCACGACTTGAATATATAATTGTTCCTCTAGGCATTAATCGTGCTGAGGAGCCTTTTAATCCTTTTTCAGTGATAAAGCGTTCTCCATTTTCAACATACTTACCAGGTACAAATTTCATATCAGCAGGAGTCAACCAAGGAATATTTCCACCGTTCCAAAACTCACTATTTCCAGTTTTAGGTGTTCCCCCTCCAACTATCTCTCCAATTTCGCCTATCCTAACCCATTCCCAGCTCTCAGGGATATCAAAAGGGATCTCATCTTCCTTGATTTCCGGTAGTGCTTTTTGTTTTTTAATTTTACCTTCTTTAGCCAACTGATTCTTTTGAATATCTATCTTCTCTAATAACTCTTTTGCAGTACCTTCTTCTTCTCTTTGTTCTACAAGTTTTCCCTGTATAGCCAGTTGAAGGATGCTATTTTTTAAGTCCTGTGCATTCATTTAATTACCTCCAAGCATAGAAGTAATCTGTTCTAATACATGATCAATTTCCGCACTGAGGGATGCCCGCTTCTCCTGGTATTCTTGAATCAAATCCATTGGCTCAAGGATTACTTCTTCTTCATGGGGGAATCCGCAAAGATCAATGTTATAGCTTCTTTCTACAATTTCATCAATGGCATATCTCTTTGCTTTAGGGAATCCATCTACTTCAATTTCTTCTCTGTTCTCCCACCAGTTTTGGGCATCATTGAAATGCTCCAGCTTCATAGGTCTGGTTTTGGAGAAGTTCTTGTATCCTTCCGGCATATCCAATCTGTAGAACCAGGTTTCTTTTGTGGGTTCAGTATTGTCAAAGAACAGGATATTGGTTCTGATGGATGTGTAAGGTGCAAAGACGCTGTGGGGCATTCTTACTACTGTGTGAAGATTGAACTCACCGAACAGTTTTTTCTTGATATTGAACTTCGCATTATCTGTACCAAACAGGAACCCATCGGGAATGATTACAGCACACCTACCATTTTTCTTAAGCCTGTACATAATCACATTCATAAACAGATCTGCTGTTTCAGAGCTTCTTAGCTCAGTTGGGAAGTTAGACTTCACACTATCCTTCTCACTTCCACCGTAAGGAGGATTCATTAAAATCACATCGAAAGGTTCCATCTTTCTCATATCTTTGTAATCCATCTCCAGTGCATTACCATGTAAGATATTCGGATCATCAATATCATGAATCAGCATATTGGTGACACACAGCATATGGGGTAGTGCCTTCTTTTCAATTCCATATACTGACTTGTTGTAGATTTCTCGATTCTCTAGTGAGTTTTCCACTTGTGTTTCCAGTTCTTTCAATGCAGAAGTCAAAAAACCACCAGTACCACAGGCAAAATCTCCGATTTTATCACCCAGGACAGGTTTCACCACTTTCACCATAAAATCCGTCACCGCTCTAGGTGTATAGAACTCACCTGCATTACCGGCACTCTGAAGATCTTTCAGGAAGGACTCATAAATAGTACCAAACTCATGACGTTCCTTGTATTCTGTAAAGTCATTCTCATCAATGATGTTGACCACTTGTCTCAGCAGCACCCCATCCTTCTGATAGTTGTTGGCATCCTCAAAGGCATAGCGGACAATGACTTGACTCATGGGTGTGTTTTCATCAATCTCCAGATTCTTAAAAGTTGGAAATAGGGTGTTGTTGACAAAATCAAGGAGAGCATCTCCTGTGAGTGCCTCCCCATCTTTTCTATCTACTGCCCAATCTCTCCACTTAAGCCCTTTGGGAATAATGGATGTATAGTTGTCATTTATCAGTTCCCAGGTTTCTTCTTTTGCATCATATATTTTCAGGAATAGAATCCACACAATCTGCTCAATTCTTTGGGCATCACCATTGACACCTGAGTCGTTTCTCATCACATCTTGAATTCTTTTTACAAAGTTACTAATCGCCATTTTATCTTACCTGCTTTCTCAGTTATGCATAATATATTTCGTTTTCTAATTCCTGTACTGCCTTTTGGTAGGCTTCTTTTCCACCAAAAGCTTTGACTATTTTCATAGGACTACCGATTTTTTGAAACTCCTTCAATTGGAGTACTTTTGTATCTTCAATCTCTTTGATACCATCATCTGCATACTTATCCAGTAGTGCTTCAATGACTTGCTTAGCTATATCCGAATACTTGTAGAGATAATGTCTTTTCTTAACATTCTCTGCACGTTCCTTCTTTGTTAGTGGGGCTTTATCATATGCTATATGACAGATGAGATCAAAATCATCAAGATCCGTTTTCCCGAGCTCTTGCTTTACAGCTTCCAGAAGTACCCCATCATCTTGTAGTTCATCAATGATGGCTTGTTTCTTTTCAGCTTCCGTCCAAGTACGAAGGAACTCATCCAGCCTTGAATACTGCTCAAGGATATTTTTCTTCGTATAGTCGATAAGACTTTCTGTAATAAGCTTTCCGTCTTTATCTACGTACTGAACACGTTCAGACAGCACTTTTACAAGCACATCACCCACATAATATTTTCTTGGCTTGTCATCCCATTCACCATCGCCTCCGCCGTCTCCTCCACCATCGCCATCTTCAGGTATCTCTCCATCAGGATTGTCAGGGTTATCAGGATTGTCTGTGGGATCATCAGGACCAACTGGTGGATCTTCTACTGGATCCTTTTCATCAAGATCAATGACAACTTCTGGTTTTCCGTCGAAGGCAGGATCTGCAAAAAGTCTACTAGCATTCCTGAAGTCCATGATGGAGAAGTATGTCTTTCCATAATCTTCCAAAAGACGTGTACCTCTACCAATAATCTGCTTGAATTCTGTCATACTGTTGATGTTGTTCTCCAACACAATGAGTTTACACATCTTGGCATCCACACCAGTGGTCATGAGTTTACTGGTCACAGCAATAACCGGATAAGTGCTTTCTTCATCAATGAAGTTTTCCAGTTGTGCCTTTCCTATCTCATTATCCCCGGTAATACGCATGATGTATCGGTCATTCTCAGCATAGAGATCCTTGTTTTCATTAATCAGCGCTTGACGCATACGTTCAGCATGTTCAATATCCACACAGAAAACAATCGTCTTACTAAATCGATCGGTGTTTTTTAAGAATTCGGTAATCTTAGAAGCTACCACTCTTGTTCTATCATCAATGACCAGGTTTCTATCATAGTCCTTAGCATTATATTCGCGATCCTCAATCTCATAACCATATTTATCAACTTTACCAGCTTCTGGTCGATAGCCTTCAAGATCTTTATCAAGACCTATACGAATCACTTTATAAGGTGCTAGAAAACCATCTTCAATCCCCTGCTTCAATGAATACTCATATATTGGCTCTCCAAAATAGGTGAAACTGGAGGCTTCTTTTGTTTCTATAGGTGTCGCTGTTAACCCTACATGCGTTGCTGAGGAAAAGTAATCCAAAATTTTCCTCCAGGCTGATTCTTCTTTCGCACTTCCTCTATGACACTCATCGATAACAATCAAGTCAAAGAAGTTCGGCTGAAACTGCAGGAATGCTTCTTCACCATCATCACCTGCAAGTTGCTGGTACAGTGCAAGATAAATTTCATAAGAGCTATCAAGATTCTTGTTCTGTACCTTGGTCATCTTTCCACTGAATGGTTTAAAGTCTCCGGTCATGGTCTGATCAATCAATACATTACGATCAGCTAAGAATAGGATCTTCTTCTTTATCCCTGCTTTCCAGAGTCTATAAATAATCTGAAAGCTCATGTAAGTTTTCCCGGTTCCTGTTGCACAAACGAGTAATGCTCGATCTTTCCCTTTAGCTACTGCATCTACAGTCTTATTAATGGCGACTCGCTGATAATACCTTGGAGTTTTGTAATTGGGTATGTAGTAATAGGGCTCCAGTATTACCTTTTCCTCAATCTCATCAATCCCTTTATCAATACGATACCTTTGGTACAAGCTTTCTGGTGATGGAAAGTCTTCAAGACTCAGCTCATTGACCTCACCAGTTATGAGGTTCTGTTCCACAAATCCGTCACCATTGGATGCATAGACATATGGAATGTCAAGTATTCTGGCATAATCAATAGCTTGCTGAAGTCCTGCGCCTACAGGTTTTTTATTGTCTTTTGCTTCTACAATAGCCAATGGAAAGTTGTTCTTGTATGACAGGAGATAGTCTGCACTTTTCTTTCTACCCCTAGCTGTGATGTTACCACGTAAAATAATACGCCCTGCGGTAAAAGCGTACTCCATACGTATCTGCTTGTTATTCCATCCTGCATTCTGAATGGCAGGTGTGATATACCTTAATTTAATATCTTCTTCAGACAAATGACTTTTCCCCATAAACTTTCGCCCCTTTCATTTTATTCAATCGAGTTTAAGATCTATGAAGTTCTTTTTGAAACATGAAGGCACCTGTAAATTCTACTCTGGCTCTCCATACTCACCAACTCCTCTTAATTAAAAAC
This sequence comes from Proteiniclasticum ruminis DSM 24773, assembly GCF_000701905.1. Lineage (GTDB taxonomy): Bacteria > Bacillota > Clostridia > Clostridiales > Clostridiaceae > Proteiniclasticum > Proteiniclasticum ruminis. Next base: position 214,496 of record NZ_JNKC01000004.1, read on the forward strand.
AGAAATGATACAGTAAGCACTTGCACCTCAGTCATTTCAGATCAGCTCTACACTTCATCTCTCCTACCAACCCCATGTTTTTCATAGTTAATTACCATAAGAACCGTATCCCATGATGTATGCCATAGTTAAGAATATTGTAACATATTACTTAACAAATCTGATGGGAAACCTTACATTATCACCTGATTGAGTATCATCTCATCTACACCTTTGCTTATTCAGGTAAATATAATCATGACATCTCTATTACCAATTCTCCCCTACTCATCGGAATCTTAGTTTTTTATGAAACTAGTAGTTTTCTCTAATCTTATCCTATCAGTTCCACTGTCCATTTTTCAGTACACCCTGAATCAAACTATCTCTTCAAATATATATTATTCCTTTGATGAAGCATAAGTAGGAAGTACACGGAGCACACTTCTACTACTTTACTCATGAAAAAATGATTGGAGGAAAGCCATGATTAAACTACTATACGTATCAGACATATCAAAAATCGCACACCTAGAAGAAGACGTCCGAACTTACGCCCTAGAAGCGCTCACTATTCTAGATGAAGAATACGGAACAGACCGAGATCCTATCACTGACCTTGGTGGCTATGTAGTCATTCTGGAAAATCCAGAAGATATTCAGGAACTGGAAGAACTTCACAACATCGACCTTACAAAGAACCCTAGTCCTGAATTTGTAGACTTCATCTATCCAGAGAGAGGCCCTCGTTATACTGCTTCACTCTTTCTACTCAGCTCCGACTATGGAATCATCATCATCCTTCCCTATAACATGACTCCAAAAGTAATACTGAAAAAGTAAACGGACATGAACCTTCTAATGAGGCTCATGTCCTATTTATGTGAAAGGAGAAAACTATGCCAAACAAAACTGAACTCATCAAAGACACCAAGTACTGCGAGATCCATAATCAAGGAAGATACGTGGACAACAACTACACCTACTGTATTGAGAAAATCTATGTGAAGAAACTGAAGCGATTCGAAATCAGATTCAGTCTCTACAAAGACCTCACTGGACATCCGGAAAAATATATTGCAAGATCTCTGGACGTGACCGAACTGGAATTAATCTCACTACTGAAAGACGCCATAGAGAAAAATGTATTCACCTCTGAAATGATTGATGAAATGTCAAAACTTCTAAGTTCCTCAAAGAAGAATTCTATAACTTATTATCATACGTTTATTTATTTGTAATCTATACTTAATAATGTGCTGCAAATTTATTTCATATGAGGTTTAACTAGAAACTCCAGTTTCTCTGGTTTTTTCTCTAAAATTTCTAAAATCCTTTTCATATTGAATACCTTATAATAGCTGTGCGTTTTCGTCTCGAATGGAATATCAGACCCATCAATCATTCTCCTTGATATAAACCCACCATTTCCTGATGAGCCCGTGAAAAGAACACTTAATTCCGATAACTTATATTGATTTACCATCGATTCGAATTTCTCGGGATTATCCCTATAAAAGTATTTCAAAAACACAGCTAATGCTTGAGCATAATCGTTAACAGACTCACTGAAACTCATTATTCCATCATTGTATCTAATTTCAGACACTTTGGACTTTGTCCAAGTACTCTTTTTGCCCGCTCTCTCCTCTGCCAAATTAATATATATATATCCATCTCCACCTTCTAAATCTTCATTTTCAATAGAAGATAAAATTTCATTCGTACTTACGCGTGCCTCATCATCGATATTCGTAATTTGATCATGGCTAAGAATCTCCTGATCTAATACCACAGTTGATTGTATTTGAAAAATCCTTAATAGGATTGAGATATCTATTTCTTCCAAACCCTCTCTGTAAAAATTAAGAACATCAAATAGTTTTGAGAAAAACTCACCAACCTTTCTCACATAGTCTTCATTGATATTAACAGTGAACCGACGCATCCATTTTGTTAGTTCTACTATGTCTTCTCCCCATGCATTACCATTATAATAACTTATGACTTTATGTAATTTTTCAAATTCTGTTCTCATCTTTTGCTTACTTAAGTACACATAAACATCTTGGAAGTACATCTGGATACATAAACTATAAGCTAAATATAATGCAAAGTTCTCCTCTTTATTCATTAGAGAGTTTTTTTGAGACTTTATTATATTATAATCCATCTCAAATATATTGAAATATCTCTTTATTGTTCGTGGATTAAATGTTGTTGACTTACTAATCACTTCAATAAAACCGTTCAGCTTTTCTTCTTCAATATTTACCCCAATCCTTGTAAATTGTGACTTCGTAAACTTATGTATATCATATTTATCTACAGGCATCTTAAAAGGTAATTGTATAAGCTTATCAAAAAACTCTTTGCTCTTACTTTCATTTAGTGTATTCTCATACTTTAGTTTAATTCCATTTACAACTACGTCATAATCAATTGCTAATACAAACACACAGTACTCACAATCCAGAAAAACTTTCAGGATTTCAAGTATTTCTACAGCTTTGGCAGGATGCAATCTATCTAAATCATCCACGAAAAAAACGATTCGATTCTTATCTTCTTTGGGACTCCCCTTAGTCTTAACATCAACACTATTCAGATAACTTATTCTTTGCTTAACAATTTTCGAAAATTCCACTTTAATATCTTCTAAAGAATTAATGATATCCTTCGACTTATCATTGTCACTCTTAACCTTCATTAAACCGTAGAAATTCAAACCGGTAAATGTCCTTGTGATCTCACTTAAAACTCGTAAAGCCAAGAATATTTTTTCGGTATCCCTTTTTTTTATATGTCCACTCAGCATTTTAATGATCTTCGCAAGAAACATAAGCTGTAGTGAATCATCCAGCTTAAATTGGGAATACTGCCAAGTATTAATCCATATACATTCACAGCTATCAGATATGCTGTCGTCAATCATATGCATAAAACTGGTCTTTCCGCTTCCCCAATCTCCTTGAACTGCAATTGTCATGGGTGTTCTGCAGTTCTTTATGAATGAACTGAGTCCTTGTACATAAGGTTTAAAATTTAATGTATCTTCGGTTATGCTCATCTGAGATTGATCCACTGCTCCAACCTCGCCCTTTCCAATTCTAGCTGAAGAAGATGTAGCTTCCTCATTAGGTACACCATTTTGTTTTCCAAAGTGTCTCGTAATTCGATTAGGTAATTTAAAAATATTTATGTTTGATATCATATTTACCCCCTACTATCATTTTATTAGCCTATTACAAAGTTCAATAATATGTTTAGAATTCTTATTCCTTTACTATTCAATTTCACTTTTCTTCAACGACCAAGCATAAAATAAAACATCTCATTGCCTTAAGCACTAATTATCACTGTTCTTTTTACTTAAATAAAACTGGTCACTTAACTTCGAGATAGCGTTCGCTACATCAATCCATTAGCTTATATATATCAAAACAAGTTAGTAGTGATACATTAAAATTGGTGATTTCATTAATTTTAGTCTAGACGAACTAAGATTACAGTTGATTATCCATCAATGAATATCATGATTCACTTCCTCATCTCTTTGAAATTGATTTCAATGACTTAATTATATGATATAATTATATCTAAGTCTAACGCTTATTTTTATCACACACGTCAAAGATATAATGATATTTATTTACACTGATTATTCCCCTCTTCACATTAAGATAATAACTTTATAATGTTGAAGTCAGTAACCTCATTAGGATAAGCAGGTGAAGTACAGGCAAGATTGGTATGCAGTGTAATGAATATATCTTAAGTGAGTATCTAAGAAATAGCTCGCAAGGGAACTGAATAACTGGTTGTTTCTTATATAAACATACTCATTCATCTATATTTCTTTAATTTCATTCTGGAATAATGTCAATAAATTATATTCACATTGCTCTATATAAATCGATCATAAAGGAGGTAGTCTATGCAAAACCCCTATGGTACCGTCTATAAAGTTTTCATTGAGTTCAATGAGCATGAACTAAAGACTGAAGCGGATGTGAGGAGCTTCATCAATCATCATTTTTCAGTAGAAACATTAGACGTAGATATTGGAGTAAAAAATGTTATCTTAAATGATCACAGCCTCCAATTAGTTTGGAAAGTACCAGTGCATGAAGGTGTTCATGAAATTGAGAACTCATTACACTATATTCTCAAAGATGGTAGAATCGGATCTTATTCGTGGAAATGTCAAGAGTAAGGTCAACTAAAAACTATATCAAATATAATACGGAGGGAAACTATGATACTTACAAAACTTTCAAAGGAAACATTTGAAAAGCTTATGGAATTTAATAAGGTGGCTAGCTTTGGAATTTGGGCTCCACCAAATGAACCAACTCCTGACAACTTGAACGTGAAAAAATCAAATACTGGCGATATGACAATATTCATTAACCCTAAGCTTCTAGATAGATTGAAGGATGGTGTAGTATTCATCGCTTTAAATGCAAGTGTCCACAATGGTAGAAAGGATGGATATAACGGTCCATGGGCAATGTTCCACAGTGACGACAATGGTAAGCAACAAGACTTTAGATTATGATATGCATTAATGAATAGTCCATATGAAGGATGCTACATTACTGACCTAATTAAGAATCATCCAGACAAAAACTCAAAGAGTGTAATCGCACACATTAAAAATCATCCAGAAACACTAACTAATAATATAGAAACATTAAGAAGGGAACTGTCATACTTTAAACAAAAACCAATTGTTATAGCGCTGGGAAAAGATGTATATCGCTTACTTGAACCACTATACAAGGAGTTTAAAGTTGTAAAAGTTTCTCACTATTCATACATCCAAGGACTTGAAAAATATAAGAAAGAAATCGAAGACGCAATTGAATCTGTAAAGTAATAGAATGTTCCTCATGAATTCGAAAGCAAAAGCCGGAGAGTGGTGTGGTGGTATTGTCCTTGGATATGACCTTATACCCATTCCAGAGGAAGGCACAAAGAAAAAGCGCACAGAGCTCATCATCAACGAGAAGGAAGCCCAGATTGTCCGGAGAATCTTCAAAAGCTTCATCCAGGGAAACGGTTATAAATCCATCACCAATCAGCTGAATAATGAAGGACTCAAGACGAAGAAAGGAAACTCCTTCTCTGTGTCCAGTGTGAGAGATATTCTTCTTAATCCTCTCTATGTAGGGAAAATCCGTTATAATGTCCGACAAAACTGGGCTGAAAAGAGAAGAAAGAACATCAATGCGAATCCGATCCTTGTAGATGGTATCCATAAACCCATCATTGATGAAACCACATGGAGTCAGGTCCAAGCACTCTTTGAGTCTTCCCAGGGAAAGCCGGCTAGAATCTATGATGGTCAGTATCCTCTCACCGGAATCTTAAAGTGCCCGGAATGTGGTGCTGGTATGGTCATAGCCAGAACCGTGAATACCCTGAAAGATGGAACGAAACGTAGGCTCGTCTACTATGCTTGTGGCAACTGGAAGAATAAAGGCACCAGTGTATGTCACAGCAACACCATCCGAGTAGATAAGGCCAATGAGTATGTGTTCTCCAGAATTACTGAACTGATTTCCTCAGAGAAAATGGTGAAGAGTATCGTGACGAAGCTCAACACGGACAGTAATGATAAAATCAATCCTGCCAAGAAAATCTTGGAACAGATTTCTAAAGATCTCCAGCAGCTGGAAAGAAGAAAGACCAAGCTCTTTGATGCGTATGAAGATGACATCATCAGCCAAGAGGACTTCAGAAAAAGAAATGATGAGCTCAATGAGAGAATCAATTCCTTACACATCATGAGAACTGAGCAGGAGATCATCCTGAACCAGGAGAAGGTCCATGAGGTATCCTATGAACTGGTGAAGAATACCCTGAAGAAGTTTAGTGACATCATGACCATAGATATGACGAGGCAAAAGCAGAAGAGGCTTCTCCATATGATCATCTCAGAAATCACCATCAATGAAAAAAGAGAGGTGGGCAGCATCAACATTAAGCTGACGGACCACCTCATCAATTACCTGAAGACTGAAAGAGGAGTATCCACTAGTGATGCTCCTCTTTCTCCTTCCCCTGATTTACATATTCCTCCAAGGGAGGATATCAGGTTTTCTATTTAGTATTACTAAGAGGAGGTTTCAGTGCCTTCTCTTTTTTTGTGATTTATGTTGGTGGTGATCTGAAGTAGATCTAGAATCCTATGTTCACACTGACCAAAGACACATAATCAAGCCATTCTTCTTTTATATCAATCACCATTCTCAAATCAGCTCTGAGTCTTTCATAAACTACTTCCATAAATTTTTATAATTCTTTTCTATTTTCCTCTTAAACTTTCTTTCTAGATGACGATACAGATAACATGACCAAGAAAGAGATACTACATCAAATTGTTTTTGTGAAAATCTCTAAATAGACTTATCCTTATGCAGATCTCATAGTTAATGTTATCAAGCATAAGAACGATGGATTAACATGAACCATCGATGATACAAGCATCTCCATTCGTCAAGGAGATACTTAAGAAAAAAGGACGCTAACTTACGGTAATAGGCCGAGCTGATCATAGGCTTGTTATAAAATTATGTGAACACGGAAGTTCACAGTCAAAATTCAAGGAGGAAAAACAATGAGAATTAACAACAACATTTCAGCAATGAACACTTACTCAAGACTGACATCTGCACAGGGTGCACAGTCCAAGTCACTGGAAAAGCTTTCTTCTGGTCTTAGAATCAATAGAGCTGGAGATGACGCTGCAGGTCTTGCAATCTCTGAAAAGATGAGAGGTCAGATCAAGGGTCTTAATCAGTCTGTAAGAAATGCACAGGATGGTATTTCTCTGATTCAGACGGCTGAAGGTGCTCTTAATGAAACTCACTCAATCCTAAATAGAATGAGAGAACTTGCTGTACAGAGTTCTAATGACACAAATACTGATACTGATAGAATTGAAATTCAAAAGGAAATGGATCAGTTAGCCACAGAAATTACAAGAATTTCATCAGATACAGAATTCAATACACAAAAGCTTCTTAATGGAAATTTTGACGCAAAGTTCCATATCGGTGCAAACAAAGGTCAAAACATGAGATTACAAGTAGAAGATATGGGTGCTAGCGCTTTAGGTGTACAAGGTAGCACTTCCTTCAAACAATCTGTATCAGCAACCGCAGTTGCTAATCATGATTACGATACTACAGAAGTAGCATTAGCTCCAAATTCCACAGCAACTGGAACAGCTACTCATAATTTAACAGCAGTTAAGTTAGAATCCAAAATTACTGATTCTGGAACAGACTATAATTATGGATTGAAAAATTCTAATGGTGATATAGTAGCTCTTAGTGTTGATGGTAAATCATACGACTTACTCAATGCTGCTGGAAGCAAGGAAACTCTTAATGGATCAAGCCTTACTGGTGTAGATATTAACTTTGGAGCAAATGCAGTTACCAGCGGAGATGTTAGCGTAACCATGACAACAGGAGCTGATACATCAGATGTTACAATCAATGCTACTGGTAAAACAGATATCGAACTATCCTCTTCTTCATCTATCGGAGCCGGAACTTATTCTGTAGTAGATTCTACTCATGGTTCCGTACCAGCTGGATCTTTCGGACTTGCTAATAGTTCAGGAAATATTGTGGCACTATCTGCTGATGGAGATGATTGGACTTCCTTCGAATCAGGTGAAGCAGTTTTCACTGCAGCTACTACACTTGCTAATGGTGATGAGATTACAATATCTGGATCAGGAATTGATGTATCCTCTCAGGTAGCTGCTGATGCTGCAATCAAGACTATAGATGATGCAATCACAGCTGTATCTGCAGAAAGATCTAAGCTTGGTGCTGTTCAGAACAGACTTGACCATACCATCAACAACTTGACCACAACTTCTGAGAACCTCTCAGCTGCTGAGTCAAGAATCAGAGACGTAGATATGGCTAAGGAAATGATGGAGTTCACAAAGAACAACATCCTGAACCAGGCTTCTACAGCAATGCTAGCTCAGGCTAACCAGATGCCACAGGGAGTACTTCAGTTACTCGGCTAATCACAAATATCAAAAGGTAGACAGTTTTATACTGCCTACCTTTTTTCTTGCCCTGAAACCCATTATCAAGTTCCCAAACTATTAATGTACATCACAAGCTTCTCTGTCCTCATCTAGAAACCGCACTTATCCCTGTTACGGTGAACCGTATCATAAGTAGTAGCCAAATGAATCCAGTAATTGTGGATGATCCTAAATAGTTAGCACACCAAATCTTACTCTTTATTCTTTCAACATACTACCAACTCTCAACCATAGATACTATGGCTCTATTTAAGACTCCTTACCTGTCTTTCTCTGCCAGTAACTGATAGCCAGTTGAGTACGGTCACGTAACATAAGCTTATCAAGAATCACAGACAGCGTATTTCTTACCGTACCTTCTCCAATATATAGTTTTGCTGCGATTTCTTTATTAGAAAGCCCATTTGCCACCAGCACCATCACTTCCTGCTCTCTTCTAGTCAGGCAGTCTTCTTCCGGTTCTTCCTGAAACCCCTTCAGTGCTTCTGAGCTGATGATGGATAATCCGCTATGAACCGCCAGGATGGTTTCCATCTGTTTTTCAGTAGGATCAGATTTCAGTAAATATCCCGAAGCACCTGCCTTTAATGACAGGTGGATATTTTTATAGTCATGGAACGTGGTAAGCATAATAACCTTCAGGGATGGCCACTTTTCTTTGATCTTCTCACAGGTTGTGATGCCATCCAGATGAGGCATCTGAATATCAAGAAGAACGATATCCACCGGAGTTTCCTCCAATAGATTCAGTGCTTTCTGACCATCTTCAGCAGTTCCTGTAACTTCAAAACGCGGATCATGTCCCAATATGATGGACAGACTCTCCAGTACCAGTTCATCATCATCTGCCAATAGCAGTCTGATCATCCATTCTCCCCTCCTTGTAAGGGCAATACCAATAGAAGGAAGAATTTCCCCTTCTCTCCTCGTACGCTTACTGTTCCATGAACAACTTCCAGGCGCTTACGCATGAAGCGAAGACCGCTGCCCATTGATGTGCCACCTTCCCCTTTGACTCCATCATTTTCCACTTTCAATCTGATCACCGCGGCCAATACCTCCAGTTCAACCCGTATATAGGTCGGCGATGCATGTTTCAGGATGTTTGTCATCCCTTCCTTTAAAGCACTGTAAAGAAGCTGCTCCTGATAAGGCATGAGCCTGCTGATATCTCCTTTCAGATTGAACTCCACCTCACAGGAAGCATCTTCAAAAAGAGCATGAAAAGTATCAAGAAGAGACTCCTGAACCGGTTCAATCTGCCTTACGGCCTCCTTGAGCTTCGTTAGACCACCCTCCAGGCGAAGAAGCGATTTCTGCAAGGCTTCTTCCGCTTTGCGGTTCTCTTTCGTTGATAGCGTTAACCCTGCCTTTAAGGAAAGATGCGCAGCAGTAAGCTCATGACCCAATTCATCATGAAGAACCTCCGCGATTCTCTGACGCTCTTTGAGTCTACTCATCATCTCCAGGTGTTTCTGCTCTCCAAGAAGTATATTCTCCATCTCTTCCTGCTCATATACCCTTTTTCTCAGCTGATACTCTCTCTGCCAATGATGCGCATGATCTTTTCTCCAGAAAGAGAAAAGAACAGCGGTACTTCCCACAAAAAGAGCCAGTACACGAATTGAAACAGATGGTTCAAACAGGAAAAGGAGAACCGTCAGAATCCCTTGAACATAATACGCACCGCTGAAAAAATAGAATAGATACATCAGCATGGAAGCACGTATTTCAGGCACTAACAGGCTGAGAAAGGATAATGCGAGAATCAATGTGAAAACAATCCATTTCGATTCTCTGATACGCCAGACCACCAGAAGAAGCATGATGGAGATCAGATAAAAAAGAAATACCAGAGGTTCCTTCTCTCTGATCATCCAACCGAAGACACCTGCGTATAATAAACCATAGTACCAGATGATCAAATGGTCAGGGTCAAGAACCCGTGTATTTCTTTTCATAAACTATATTCTCCTTCTACTTCCAATGGCAATGAAAATTCCTGTATACACCCATAATATAACATGAGCCAGGAAGTATTCAATAAAAACTCCTTCATACAGCGCATCCAGGCCAAACGGAAGCCAGTAGGTCGGTAATATCCGGATGAATGGAAGAATCTCCTCTGGCATCATATGAAGAGGTATGGAAATACCACCTAAAAGGCTCATAAGAGAACCCAGACCTGAAAAAATTCCAAATGCCAGGCCAAAGTTCTTGAAAAACGAGGTAAAGGTCAGTGTCAGCGCTAAACACATAAGACCAAAGGATAAGTAGAGCAGGTAGATCCATCCATGGTGAAAGACATTGGTGCCATGCCGAATCCATGCGCCAAGAATAAACACCAGGCTTTGTGCCATAAGCAGGAGGAAATAAGCCGCCAGATGAGAAATGAGATAATGAACCTGCTTTACTGGAGATGCATAAATCCTGGTTATGATCCCTTTCATCCGATCCTCCACCATCGGTCTTGAGACGAGAAACCCTGAATAGAGTATGGCCATTCCCACAAGATAAATACCCTGAGGAAAAGAATATGCATTCGCTGGAATAAAAAGCACAGCAAGGGGAATCAGAAAAATCATCAGAAGGTTTATGGGTGTCTTCAAGCTCTCTTTCAATGCATAACTGAAAATAATCATAGCATCACCTTCCTTGTCAGCGGTTTCAGCCATGCAATGAGAAGCAGCGTGAACACGATCATGGGAAGAATCCCTAATAGCATCTCTCTGGATTGTCCTTCCATTGCGCCAAAAACCGCTCGATTGGCAAATGCCATGGGGGTCAGATAATCCCTGAGTCCTCTGAAAAGAGCAGTATCAGGCAACGGGAAATAGATTCCTATGAATATGGGTGCCACCGCTCCATAAAGGCTCATAGCAGTGGTAGCTGTTTTAACCTTCCCTGCCAGAAGCAAGATGGTCGTACCCAGAAGCTGATTGAAAATTATGGACAAAAGCATGATCAGAAGCACCAATGGCAATGCCTTCACCTCTGCTTCCAGCACAAAGATCGAAAAGAGCACCACCACTGCAGTCTGGATAAAACTCACCAGAATTCCTGTGAGAAGAATGGAAAGCAGGATGGACCGAGGCTCCTTTGGTGATGCCAGCAGTCTCCCTTTCATCGGTGTGAAGAAATCTGATCCAATGGTCTCAAAAGTCAGTGCTCCGCCATAAATCTGAAAGGTCAAAGTAAATCCGATGGTCAGAACTGTGATAAAGCTGTTTGATGGATCCATAATTCCTGATATGAGATCACTGTTTCTGTAGATATAGTCAAAGAAAGCGATGAGCACCACAGGTAAGGCAATGAGAATCAGGTGTCCCACCACATCGCGCATGGAACGCTTAAAATAAAACAGGCCCACTTAATTCACCTCATCTCTCAACTGCTTCCCTGTGAGGGTCAGGAACACATCTTCCAGGTTCGGCTGTTTGGAGTTGATGGCAACAATGCCCAGAGGAGATAGTATCGGCAGAATCTTGTCAAAGACCACCACTCCGCCCGGTACAATGATATGATAGGTATTTCCATTCAGTGCCACTTCCTTCACATCCGGCAGCGCAGCAAGGGCTTCTCTCACTTCTTCTTTTGCAATACGCACATCGATGAGAATCTGAGAATCTCCTTGTATTCTTGAAATCAGTTCCTGAAGAGTCCCTTCAGCGATACCATGTCCCTGGTCCATGATGACAATTTTAGAAGCAACCGCTTCTACCTCTTCGATATAGTGTGAAGTATAGAGGATACTCATCCCTTGACTCTGAGCTTTTTTCACAAACTCCAGAATATAGTTTCTGGATTGAGGGTCAATCCCCACTGTAGGCTCATCCATGATCAGAAGCCTTGGGTTATGAACCAGAGAACATCCGATATTCAAACGTCTCTTCATACCACCTGAAAATGAACCGGCTTTCTTATCCAGCTTTTCTTTGAGTCCGATGATCTCTGAAACTTCTTCTACTCTGTTTTTCAGAATCGGATTTTTCATTCCATAAAGACTGCCGAAAAAGGTAAGATTTTCCCTTGCTGTCATTTCCTCATATATGGTTATTTCCTGTGTTACATAACCGATCTGCCTTTTAATCTCTGGATCCTTTCCGTCTTGAATTTTCCCGAAAACACGGATTTCTCCCTCATTAATGGGCAATAGCCCAACCAATGCCTTGATAAAAGTACTTTTACCTGCTCCATTAGGTCCTAATAGCCCCAACACTTCTCCTTCTCTCATTTCTACGGAAAAGTAATCCAAAGCCAATTGATTTTTATATTTCTTGATTACATTATCTGATTGAATCAGCATTTTCATCACCTCTTGTTTTCATTATAGAGTATCTCACAGGTTCATTTTAGTGACATTTGTCATTCCTTAGCCAAAAAAATATGCTGTAACAAAGTAATCTACTGATTTACAATAGATCCGATGCTACAGCATTTCCTCAATAAGAGTTTTAATTACAGTGATTGATTCCTCAGGTACCGATTGGTCTTACTAATTTCATCTAGCAGTCCTTTCCATCTATAGCATTATCTATATTTTATATCCTGTAAAAGATATCCAATAATCAGCAATAGTCAGACTTCAATGACAATTTATTCATGTCATCTAGTCGTTTCGCACCTACTATTGACACTTGCATTACTCCGCTATCCCATCCAGAAGACTGATCTGCTCCATCTCCTTGAAGTGATATTTCACCATTTCAAGATTCTCATTCACCTCTTCCTGATAGTCTGAAGAAGATTCTTCCTCCACAGTCAGATACTCCATGGTTCCGGTGGTATTGCCCATGATCTTCAGCATGAAGATCACCTTGAACTGATTCATGATGGAGTTCTGCTTCAGATCCGCGAGACAGATCAGCTGCGTATCATATTTGTTCGCAATTTCAAATAGAGGCTTCAGGAGATGTTCTGATGAAATGGGACCGAAAGGATTATCCATAAGCAGCACTTTTGTATCCTTGATTTTATGGTATTCCTGAATCAGCTTCTGGCTATTTCTGGAATAGGACATGAGTGCCACCATGACAGCAAAGAAAGATACAAACCGCTCTCCTCCAGAGTTTTCCCTCATGACCTTTTCCCAGTCTTTCGCTTGGCTGTGCTTTGCATTGACATCGATTTTGAATGCCTTGATTCTAAGATCAGACAGATCAGAAACCACATTAAGCAGCTCCTCGCTGGACATGAATCTTGCAATCATGTCCCTCAGATCCTTCTTCGTCTTGCCGCTCTTCAGCTGCTGCTTCACTTCATCGGCTCTCTCCCTGATGTACTGCCTCATGGCCTCAAAGCCCTTCTCTTGAGGCTCCAGCTCCTTCAGAAGGATTTCTATCATCTTCACCTTTCTAGTGCGCCCCTCCAGCATAATGCTGGAATCATCGGCCACTCTGTTCACGTGGTCATAGATTTCTCTTGCCATGTTATAGCTCTGGATGACCATATCTCTGAAATTATCCTCCATCTTCTCAAGTTGCAGCTCGTTCATATGAATCAGCTGATTGAGACTTTCCAGATGATTTTCCGTATGCTCATACAGATAGTAGTACTTCTCATAATCTTTTTCCGCCTGACTATGCATTTTCTGAAACGCTTCTAGTATAGAACTCAAATTATGGTTCTTCCCCTGATACTGGTATTGGAGATTCTGATAATCTGACTGGACATCACTTCTCTGCTCGCTCATAAGCTTTTTCAGCTGGCTTAGTTGTCTTCCCAGCTCTTCAAAGCTCTCACTAGCATTTTTCTCCGGAATCCATTTCTTAACTGCTTCCGCACGGTTCACATCAGGCATAATGAGTTGTATCTGGTCTCGAAGTCTTCTGTATTCATCGATTCTGCCGTTTGAGTCTTTCACTTTCACTCTGATGCTTCTGATTGCTGTTTCACACGCAGCGGTTCTTTCCACATAATGTCCACGGATTTCTTCCTTATCCAGTGGTTCCGGCATCATTTTCTGTAGCTCATTTAACTTACCTTCAAGCATTCCTGATCTACGGAAAGCTTCATTATCCGCTTCTCGTAGCTGCTCCACGCTTGAGGTGAACCTTGGTTCCAGGTTCTTGAGATTATCCTTCATAACCGCCTTTTCCGATAGACTAAAGGACCTTGCCTTATATTCCTCTTCTCCGATTCCAGTATCCCTGAGCTTCCCTCTGGCCTTATCCAGTCTTTTATGCAGTTCCTCTTTCTCGCTAGTGAGCCTGATTCCTCCATCACTTCCTCTTTCTTCCTCTTCCACTACCTGTTCTCTGGTATCACTATGTTTTGGTTATGTTTGAAGTTTGTTGCATTTAAATTTGACATTAGGCATAAAATTTCTATTCTTTTTTCCTTCTTTCAGAGTAAATTGTAAGTCCACTCCCGGGATGCTACAATTTATTTAAATGAAGAAGTGAACGTCCATCCGAAGGAGAAGAAGCAGCATGATACACGAAACCATGAAGATTACACAAGAAGGCTCCCTGGAATACGCCAGGCTCACCACTTATATTTGGGAGAACTCTCCCGAAATTCCCATAAAGAAAAGAGCTTTAGTCCTCATCTGTCCTGGAGGAGGCTATCATAGAACCTCCGACAGAGAAGCGGAAGCTGTTGCCCTCAAGATCATGTCCATGGGTCATCACGCAGCAGTGCTTCGATACTCTGTGGCACCAGCCCGTTTTCCTGTGGCTTTAAGAGAAGTGGCCAGCAGTGTAACGCTTTTAAGAAAAAAAGCAGAAGCGTGGCACATAGATGAGAATCGGATCGTTGTTATGGGCTTTTCCGCGGGTGGCCACCTGGCTGCAAGCTATGGGGTCTACTGGAACTCGCCAATGCTTTCAGAAAGCACCGAGGTAAGTTTGAAAGAACTACGTCCAAATGGCCTCATCCTAGGCTACCCCGTCATCACCGCAGACGAATCCCACCGCCATGAGGGAAGCATCCGAAACCTACTGGGAGACAACTGGCAGGAAAAAGACCTCCAGGAGAAAGTTTCCCTAGAAAACCATGTAGGATCCCATACCCCTAGAACCTTTCTTTGGAGCACCTTTGAAGATGATACGGTTCCAGTAGAAAACTCCCTGGTCTTTGTGCAGGCTCTCATGAAAAAGAAGATCCCTGTGGAGTTTCATCTCTATGAAAAAGGCCGCCATGGGCTCTCCTTGGCAAACCACATCACCGATAATATTGCCCACACCTGCTATCAGAAAGAATGCCAGAACTGGATTGATCTTGTAGAAGTCTGGCTTCAGAATCTATAGGAGAACCCCAAAAAAGGAGAACAGCCATGAGTACCATTGTCAATGAAAACCTCATCTACGAAATCCTCTCCCTGGTGGAAGAGATCCCGCCAGGTAAAGTGGCCACCTATGGTCAAATCGCCCGTCTCATCGGAAGAGAAAAGAACGCAAGACTTGTGGGCAGTGTCCTAAAAAGGTCCGAATACTACGGAACCTATCCCTGCCACCGGGTGGTGAATCATGAGGGACGCCTGGCTCCCGGTTTTTTAGAGCAGAAAGAGCGTCTACTCCAAGAGGACGTGCCATTTAAAAGCGAAAACCAGGTGGACCTGAAAAAAGCCCAGTGGGAGATCTAGCCTATGTAAAATCTTATGATCCAGGCTCATCATAATAAAATCAACTGTACACGGAATAACTGACTACACTGTACGAAGGAGAAAAAGAGATGAAGAAGAATATGAAGCTCAAAGACGGCACGTATATGCCAAAACTCGGGCAAGGAACCTGGTATATGGGAGAGGACCCAAAACTTCGGGAAAAAGAAATCGAAGCTCTCCAGGAAGGGATCCTTTTAGGGATGACGCTTATCGATACTGCAGAAATGTACGGAGAAGGACGCTCTGAAAAACTGGTGGGAGAAGCCATCAAGATCTTTCCCCGGGAAGACCTTTTTCTTGTATCCAAGGTCTATCCTCACAATGCTGGCCGGAAGAACATTTTCACCTCTCTAAAGAGAAGCCTTGAAAGACTGGACACCCCTTACCTCGATCTTTATCTTCTCCACTGGAGAGGCAGTGTCCCACTTTCTGAAACCATTGCCTGTATGGAGGAGATGAAAAAGGAAGGGCTCATCAAGAACTGGGGGGTCTCAAACTTCGACTTAGAGGATATGAAAGAACTGCTTTCATGCCCGTCTGGAGATCAGTGCAGCGTCAACCAGGTGCTCTACCATCTGGGCTCCCGTGGCATCGAATACGATCTTCTCCCTTATCTGAAGGAAGAGAACATTGCCCTCATGGCCTACTGCCCCTTGGGCCATGACAAGAACAAAAGAAGAAGGATCACCGAACATCCTGTGGTAAGAGAGGTGGCAGAAAAGCATAGCATCACACCTCTCCAGCTGATGCTCTCTTTTACACTAGTAGAGGACTGCGTCTGTGCCATTCCTAAAGCATCTTCTCTTTCCCACGTGAAAGAGAATGCCGAAACTCTGCACCTGACGCTCACAGAAGAGGACCTTCTGCGTCTGAACGAGGCTTTTTCAGCCCCAAGAAAAAGCGTCCCCTTGGATATGCTCTAATGCACTCTCATCACTTCATTTCAAAATTCATTTCAAAATAGATAAAGGCATAGGAAGCCGCCTTCCTATGCCTTTATCCTATAAGTATTGTTTTTCTGCCAAAAGCATGGATGATTTCCGACTCCACCCCGTAGACCTCTTTCATGATCTTCGGCGTCACCATGGAAGCCTCACCATAAGCATGAACCTTTCCATCTTTCAGAAACAAAAACCGGTCGCAGTAGCGAAGGGCTAAATTGATGTCATGGATCACCACAAGGCTTCCCATGCCTCTTTCCTTGGTGATTTCTCTCACGAGCCCCATCATCTCCACCTGGTTTTTCGGATCCAGACTGCTGGTGGGCTCATCCAGAAGAAGCAGTTTTGGATTCTGAAGAAGAGCCCGGGCAATCATTACCTTCTGGACCTCTCCTCCGGAAAGCTCATGGATGTAGCGGAGAGAAAACGGAGAGAGTCCAACCCTTTCCAAAGTCTCCTCGCAAAGAAGTAAATCCTCCTCTGAGACCCCCCACTTCATGTGGGGTTTTCTGCCAAGAAGCACCGCATCAAACACCGTCATCTCATGAATCTCATTCTTCTGGGCCACAAAAGCCATCTGCCTTGCCCGCTCCGCCGAAGATAGAGGCAGCATGCTTTTCCCCTCCACATAGACACTTCCATGGCTGGGCACCCGAATTTTACAAAGGCAGGAGAGAAGGGTGCTTTTTCCAGCGCCGTTATTTCCTAAGACGGCCACAAACTCTCCTTTTCCCATACGAAAACTCACATCTTTCAGAATCTCGGTTTTTCCGTAGGAAAAAGAAATCTTATCCACTTGAATCAAAATACATTCACCTCCGCTTTCCTTTCTTCAGGATCAGGTAGAGAAAAAGAGGCGCCCCCAAAAAGGAGGTGATGGCCCCGATGGGAAGCACTGCCGGCGTTCTCACGGTCCTTGAAAGAAGATCCGCAAAGAGCAGCAGCATGCTGCCAAGAAGGGCAGAGCCTGGAAGAAGGAAACGGTAATCACTGCCCACAATCTTCCGGACCATATGGGGCGCAATGAGACCGATGAAGCTGATGGTGCCCACAAAGGCTATGGCCGTGGCAGAGATCAGCGTGGCGAGAAACATGCTTAGAAGAATCAGCCGCTCCACAGGAACGCCAAGACTTTTCGCCGTCTGAACACCGCTTTCCATGGCATTGTAGTTCCATCGGTTGTAAAAAAAGTACAGAAAAGACAAAAGTGACGTGATGAAAATGAGCGCAATCTCTTCACTTCCCGCCCGGCCAAGACTCCCAAAGGTCCAGTAGACGATGGACGCCACCATCTCGTCGTCACTGAAGTACTGGATGAGGGTGGTGGCACCGCTGAACATGGCACTGAGGGCAACCCCCACAAGGATCATCACCGTGGGGGAGACCCCGCGGACCTTGGAGAGAAATAAAATCACCACCGTGGTGGTCATGCCTCCTAAAAAAGCCAAAATCACAATGATGTAAGGATTGGTGAAGGTGATGCTGGAAAGGGCATTTCCAGAAGCCTTGCTCCCTGCATGGAAATAGACAATGGCCACAGCAGCGCCAAAGGAAGCCCCTTGAGAAACCCCTAAAGTAGAAGCAGAGGCCAAGGGGTTCCGAAGAACACTCTGCATGACGCAGCCTGCAAGGGCCAAGGCCATGCCCACCGCCACCGCCGTCAGGACCCTGGGCATCCGCACCTGGAAAAGAATGGTCTTCATGGAGGCATCGCCGCTGCTCCCAAAAAGAGTCCTTACCACATCCTTCAGAGGCATCCCGGAAGACCCCACAGAGAGTGACAAAAGAGCCATGAAAATGGCCGTGAGAAGAAGACCCAGAAGAAAGAGCGCTTTTCTTCTGGTATAGCGCTGATAGCCTGTTCTTGTGCTCTCTTCTCTTCGTACTGTCTTCATGATCTACTCTCCCAGCTGAATGGTTCCGTAATATAGGCCGCCGGCCACCATCTCTTCATAGAGATTGACCCCCAGAAACTTCATAAAAATCTCCTCTGCCTTCTCTTCCAGGTTCACATCCTCAAACTCTTCCGGATAAAGAATCTTCCCCGCATGGTAGGCATTGAGAAAGGCATAGGTGAAATTGGTGCCTGCATTGTTGAAAGACGGCATGGTATAGACCTGTCCCTCTTGTACCGCCCGAAGATTTTCAAAATACTCCGGATGGTCCTGATACTCCTTCGTCACAAGATCCAGATTTCCAGGATCGAGGAAAATCACCTGGGGATCCCAGGTCATGATCTTTTCAAGATCCGCCTCATAAAAGCCGTCTATGGCAGCATCCTCCGCCACGTTTTTCGCATGGAGGACATCAAAGATGCCGAACTTGGAATAGGTGCCTGAAAAGCCCCGTCTACCGTTAAAAGTCACAGCTCCCGCATAGGCCCGAAGTTTCTTTTCTTCCGGCACATTTTCTGTCCGTGCCTGAAGATCTGATAACATGCTGTCCATATAGCTAAGAACTTCCTCTGCCCGGTCTTCCTTCTTGATGACCTCTCCAAAGACTCTCATGGCCTTGTAAAATGAGTCCGGTGAAAGGCCTGTGCTGTGCCTGACAGAAACCACGGGAATCCCTGTCTGAGCCTGAAGCTCCTCTGCTGCCTCATAATCAAAGCCTGCGATGATGACATCCGGGGAAACCAGGATGATCTCTTCAGAGAATCCGTTGTTTTGCCCGCTGCCGCCTCCTTCACCCACTACGGGGAGCTTTAAAAGCTGCTCCCTATACACGGGGTTATAGTCTCGTCTAATATTGACCCCTTCAGAAAGGTACGCTTCACTGCCCACCACCATATCCATGGCTTGAAGATACGCCGCAAGTCTTGGGGCTCCTGATCCCAGGCAGATGATGGTTTCCACATCTACTGGAATCTCCACTTCTCTTCCCACGGCATCGGTGATGATTCTGGTCTGGGAGGCGGCTGGGGTATTCAGCACATCCTTCACCACTGCTTCTTTTTCTCCGCATCCAATAAAGCTTGTGAGGACACTCAAGGCGAGCCCCATCATGAGGATGCTTTTCCATGTTTTCTTCATACTGTTCTCCTTTATAGCCAGAAACTCTGGTCTTTTCTTTCTCTTCCCTCATTTTTTATCCCAAAAGGTCAGAAGAAAGGCACCCTTAAATAGGTGCCCACTTCTTCTATGATTTATCCAAGACGATAAGGCTCCTTTTGGGAAACCCGAACACTCTTACTATGATTTGCTACAGTCCGTTGGCGGTTAAGGTCTTCTTATAGGCATCGGTATGCACATAAAGTTCCTGCCTGATGGGGTTCACCTTTCTCTGTCTCACGGTGTACACCATGAAGAAGAATACACCCAGGTTGAACACAAAGGACAGAACACTGAGGCTCATGAGGGCTCCGGTGCTGTAGGTAGGAATCACCTTGAAAAACGAGGCCGTCAGAAAGTCCACCGACAGAGAGAACATAGCATAAAGCGACAGAATCTGGGCTCTATGCTGCAGCCATGCACCACGCTTGAAGAAATACTCCGCAATGACTGCGGCGGTTAAAATTCCAAAGCCTGCATAGAGGGATCGGTTAGAGATACAGTTATAAACATAGGCATAATTCCAAAGAGTATAGCCGATGACATAAGGCCAGGTCATATCCGGCCAGATCATATCTCTGGATTTATCCTTGGACACCCGGATGCCCACAAATCCTGTGAGGGTGATGATGGTGAAGACTCCGGCGATGGCATTTAGAATGTTCCAGGGACCGCCCTGAACCACAATGCCACCTGCATCCACCGTCAGGGTCTTATAGGTCACAAAGATCTCCAGTTCTCTAAATACCGCCTCTGCAATGTTGATAGACAGGATGGCTGCTGGAAATACCGCAGCAAACTTCTTTGTGCCAAGCTTTGTAAAGCGGATGAGAAGGAATCCATAGACACCGATGAGAGCAGATACCACTTTCACCCAGCCGAACCAGGTTTTTCCTGTGGGAGAACCCAAGGGGCCAAAGAAGATCCCAATGGCCAGAAGCACCGGAAGAAGCACATACATCAGCATAGATACCTTTATGGATCTTCTGCTGATCTCATTTAAGAAAAGGAATGCGGCGATAAAAACCACCAGGGCCAGGAAACTTTGTACATTTAAACCTTCGTATAAAAATCCCATGATAAGCTCCTTTCACTAATACGTAACGACTTCTTTGATGTTAAACTCCTGACCGGAGAGAAGTGTATAAGCACTCCCCCCGCAGGAAGGACAGATGCGGCGGTGGGTAACAATGTTAAAGTCTTCCCCGCAGTCATGGCACTTGGCCATGGCTGGTAAGGTGAGGATCTCAAGCTTTGTCTCTTCATAGGCGGTGCCGCTCACCGCTGCCGGATAGCATTCCTCGATGAATCTTGGAATGGCCTGGGAAAGCTGCCCGATTTCCAGCACAATCTTATCCACCTTGGACAGCTGGTTTTCCAGAACAAAGCTGTCCACCACCCGGATCACTTCATAGACAATACCAAGCTCATGCATACAAACACCCCATCATCTGGTTTCACTGAACGGATTGATCTTGTTCAGTGTAATCTTTGCTTTTCTTGTAATGGCATTTTTCATCACGGACTTTGGCAGTTTGTCCAGCTCAAAGCCCTTGACATCGTGGACTCTTTCCAGACTGATGGCACCGAATTTGCATCGTAAGGTGCAGGCACCACAGCCCACACAAAGATACTCATCCACTTTGCTGGCGCCGCAGCCAAGACATCTGGAGGCCTCTTTTTTAATCTGCTCTTCTGTGAGAACCCCTCGTAAATCCTTGAAGGTATCTCTGGCCACTCTGCCAGAAACTGCTGCGATTCTCTGACGCTCTGTACCGTCATAGTCCATAATTTCCTTGAGATTGCTCTTATCCAGCATGATGTAGGAGTGGTTGTCCCGTCCAAAGACCAGGGACTGTCCATTTTGAACAAATCTATGGATGGAGATGGCCGCTTCTTTCCCTGCTGCAATGGCATCAATGGCAAGTCTTGGTCCGCTGGCCACATCGCCTCCGGCGAAGATATCCGCCTTGGAGGACTGCAGCGTTGCAGGGTGCACCTTGATGGTCTGACGCTCTGTGAGAAGAACATCCTCTCCTTGGAGAAGATTCCCGTACCCATAGGTCTGACCCACAGATAAAAGCACATGGTCACAAGGAACCAGAATGGTGTCCGTCTCATCATAGACCGGTGCAAATCTTCCGGAAGCATCAAAGATGGAGATGCATTTTTTAAACTCTACTCCTGTGACTTTCACGCCGTCATGAAGAATACGCACAGGTCCCCAGCTGTTGTGGATGGACACGTCTTCTGAAAGAGCCTCCTCCACTTCTTCCTCGTGGGCTGGCATGGCGTCTCTTGGCTCCAGACAGTAAAGAGCTGCGCTCTCTACTCCAGGAAGCCGGATGGAACTTCTGGCCACATCGATGGCCACATTGCCGCCGCCGATGACGACAACCTTCCCGGATACCCCTGGATTTTCTCCGAGGTTGATCTTCTTCAGGAATTCTACGCCGTGCATGACCTCTGGAAGCTCTTCTCCCTGAAGACCCAGGTTTCTGCCTAAGGAAGCCCCAATGGCGATGTAGAAGGCATGGAAGCCTTTTTCTCTCAGCTGGGCTATCGTCACATCCTTGCCCACTTCTACGCCGGTCTCAAACTTCACGCCCAGACCCTTGATGACTTCAATCTCCGCATCCACCACATCTTTTTCCAGACGGTAGGAAGGAATGCCTAAGGTGAGCATACCGCCCAGCCTCTTTTCCTTTTCAAACACCGTCACATCGTAACCGTCCAGAGCCAGATCATAGGCACAGGTGAGTCCCGATGGGCCGGATCCGATGATGGCCACTTTCATGTCGCTGTAGTCATGACGCTTCTTTGGCACATAGCGGGTACCTGCCTCCAGGTCCTTCTCTGCAATGAACTTCTTGATGTCATCCACAGCCACCGCTTCATCATAGGCGCTTCTGGTGCAGTCCTCCTCACAAAGTCTTGGACAGACTCTGCCGCAGACCGCAGGCAGTGGGTTGTGCTTTTTGATGAGCTCTAATGCCTCTGTGTATTTCCCCTGGGCAGCCAGCTTGATGTACCCCTGCACTGGAATATGAGCTGGACACTTGGTGATACATGGAGCAGTTCCGGAATCTAAGGTGTTCTTCCGGTTCACCCGGTAGTCGCTGTTCCACTTGTCCTCTTTCCACTCGGTGTTTCTTGGGGTTACTTTTGTGACCTTCTCATCCAGAGGAGTCTTTGCGCAAAGCTTCTGACCAAGTCTGATGGCATTGGTGGGGCAGACATCCACACACTCTCCGCAGGCAACGCATTTGGACTCATCCACCACGGACTTGTAGTTGGAACGCACGATGTCATTATTAAGATACTCATTGGCCAGTCTCATGGCATAACAGCCACAGCCGCAGCAGTTGCAGATGGCATGGGTATGTCCTGGCGTATCCAGGTTCGGCATAGAGTGCATGAGTCCGTTGTCCTCTGCTTTTCGGATGATCTCAAAGGCTTCTTCTCTTGTGATTTCCCGGCCTCTTCCAGTTTTGATGTAGTACTCCGCCGCATGATCCAGCTGAATGCACATCTCTTCTTTCAGGTGTCCACAGCCTTCATTCATGGCTTCTCTGGAGGTTCTGCAGGAGCAGTCCGATACAGAGAAGATATGGGCTTCTTGGAGGTGCTTGGAGATTTCCTCGTAGCTGGCCTTTTTTGAGTTTCCGTCGATGGCTCGCTCGATGGGAAGAACCCTCATGGGGCCTCCGCCAATGGGCATGATCCCTGCAGCCATGGGCCCTTTCTTGCTTCCGAAGAAGTAGAAAGCTTCCGCCACTTCCGGATATTTTGCCACCAGTTCTTTGTTGTTGTTGATCATCTCCAGATGTCCAGGCACAAAGATGTCATGCCAGTACACATCCACCCCATCCACGGTGTTCCAGAAGGTCACCCCGGTCCAGGCCAGATGCTGCAGAGCTTTTTTCACTTTTTCCAGAGGTTCCCCAGCAGACGCTGCGATCTCTTCTGCACTCTTCTTGTCTCTAAAAGACACATGAAGGGCAATCTTCGCCTCATAGGGAGAAAGGATAGGCGCCAGAGCATAATACTCCGGACCAAAAGGAATGGCCTCCCGGCTGGTTCCCGCTTTGGTTCTGCCGATCTTGTTCGCCAGATCCACGATCTCCTGACGGTACTCTCTACCGTCCACATCCGCCCAGTTCAGGGCAAAGTTAAAGTTTTTTGATTTGTTGAAATTTGTTTTTTCCTGTTTTTTCGCCACGTTCTACTTCCTCCCCATTTGCTTTCTGATCCAATTTGTCCAGGCATCCATTCCTTCTCCGGTCTTTGCCGAGAGAGGGAAGATCTCAATGTCCTTATTCAGGTGATACACTCTTTCCTTCAATGCTTCCATATCAAAATCAAAGTAGGGCATCACATCCATCTTGCTGATGAGAAGCGCATCCACCTTGGCGAAGATCATGGGATACTTGAGAGGCTTGTCGTCTCCCTCCGGTACGCTTAGTATTGCGATGTTCTTCATGGCTCCGGTATCATAGCCCACAGGACAGATGAGGTTTCCGATATTTTCCAGAAACACCAGATCCAGATCCGAAACTTCCAGAGCATCCACCCCAGCTCTTGCCATGGTAGCGTCAATGTGGCACAGTCCGTCTGTGTGCATCTGCACGGCTCTGGCACCTGCTTCCTGGACAGTTTTTGCGTCCACATCCGAGTCCACATCCGCTTCAATGACGCCGATGTTCATTTCTTCTTTCAGCGCCTTCACCGTGCTCACCAGCGTGGTGGTTTTCCCGCTGCCGGGAGAAGACATGACATTCACCATGAAGGCTCCCTTTTCTCTTAAAAACCCTCTGGTTTCCTCTGCCACTTTCTTGTTGTCCTCATAGATATTCTTCTTGATGGAAAAGACTTTCAGCTCACTCATTTCTACACCTCAACCCTTTATTTGACATGATTATAACAATCTCACATTCTCTCAACAACTGCCCATTTTGTCTTAAAATTAACAATAATTTACTTTACCCATGTGTTTACAATAGATGGAGAGTCCTTGTAAATAGGCAATATCCCTTGAAGTGTACACACTAGTCCAAAGTAAAATTTTCTTTCTACATTGTATAAAGCCTTGTATTATGTTAAAGTTTTGGTAAATCAAGTGAAACGGAGAGGAGAGGGAAAGATGGATACCAAAGAGAAGCAGAACATTCTGGCAGAAGGTCAGAAATATGGTATCACCACCACCTGCGAGAAGTACGGCATCTCCCGGACCCTCTATTACCGGTGGCTCCACCGCTTTGAAGCCAAGGGGATGGAAGGTCTTAAGCCCAGGAAAGCTCCGATATCTCCAAAAAACCGCACCCCTAAGGATCTGGAGGTGAAGGTGCTCACCCTCATCCGGACCTATCCTGCTTTGGGTCCAAGAGAAATCAAGTACCTTTTGGAGGAGATTGATGTCCATCTTAGTGAGTCTGCAGTGTACAACATCATGAAGCGCCACAATCTTTCAAGACGAGAGCAGCGCATGGCTTTTTCCAGAAAGAAGCTGCCAAAGTCCACTTCAGAAACGCTTCCTTATGAGGATTCAAAAAGCGGAGAGTGCTGGTTTTTCTTTCTGACTGCCTGCGGCCACTGGCAGGAAGGAAAACCACTCTATATCTACAGCATCATCGACTATCAAAGCAGGATCGCCTGTTCTCGGCTTTATGAGACACTTTCCATGGACTGCTTTGAGGATCTTCTCACAGCAGCGGCGCTGCCTGTGGCCCAGAACCTGGGCTTTCAGACAAAATATCTGGTTTTTCTAGAAGATGCCCAGCTTCAGTGCAAGATCAGGAACCTCTTTGAAGAAAAGGTCCATGAGATCCTTCATGCCAGCGGATTTGATCCTGAGCTCCATTTTCTGAAAAGCGATGTTTTGCCTAAAGAGATCCTGTCCCTTCGGGAAAGCTACACGAAAGTCTGTCTATCGTCCCTGATGCCGAGGCTTTCCAAGTCAGAACCACTGTCTTCCCTGAAGATCGACCTCCAAAGAGAAATCAGAAACTATAATCTGTCCCATCAGATGCTCTATGAAGACCTCTTGCTCTCCCCTCTGGAGTTTCACAGAAAATCCATCGGGGTGGGAACCATTCTTCCATTGTGGGCATATATGGACCGGGACTATTAAGGAGTATAATCTATGCACATCGCTGTCATCGGTGGAGGATTCAGCGGCCTTCTGGCCGCGTATCTTCTTCAAAAAAAAGACATCCACGTTACAGTTTATGAAAAAGAATCTCTTCTGGGAGGCCATGTAAGAACGCTGTACTATCATGGCCTTATGGTGGAAACCGGAACTGCAGCAGCTTTTTCTCCCCATCTGAAAGAGCTGCTTCTTGAGCTGGGCATTTCTTATACGGAAAGGTTCACCTATCGTAATTTCCTTGATGAGCACCACCAGAAAGTGGAGCAGCTGAGCCATGAGGAAGTGGTGAAGCTCGTCGAAGAGCTCCCCCGTTATGAAGCGCTGTACAGGTCTCATTTTTCTCAGAATTCTTCTCCCTTCTATGGAGAGTTCGGATGCCTCAAAATGCCTCTCTCAGACTTTCTCAGGGTGCATGAACTTCCCATGATGAGACAAGTCATCGCGCCCCATCTTTCCGCCTATGGCTTTGGTGCCATTGAAGAGGTTCCAGCCTACTACGCCCTCCACACCTTTGATCCCCAGACCATCAAAGCCATCATCCGGGGAGACAAGCTGCTGTTTGTGGAAAAGGGGATGCAGCACCTCATGGAAAAACTCAGTGAGCATCTCTGTGACATCCGCTATGGGGCTGAAGTGATCCAGGTGGAACCTGTCTCAAACAAAGTACGGATCGACACGGCCTTTGACACAGCACTCTATGATCAGGTGCTGGTGACAACGAAGCTTCCCAAAGATGTCCTGAAAGATGATCTCTACAACGACCTCATGAAAAAGATCGATACAAATCCTTATGTCACCTGCACCTTTGAAGTGGAGAACAAAAACATCGTCACTACCTATTACAAAGCCAATGCAGGAAAGAAAGAGTGTCTTCAGTTTTTCAATGTCTATAAAGACAAGGAGAAAACCATTCTGGTGGCTTACACCTACGGGCATCTTTGCAAGGACTTAGTAGAGAACATCACAGAGGATCTCATAAAGACCGGGATTGAAGTGAAGCATCTCATCATGGCCAAGCAGTGGTATATCTTCCCCCACCTGAAAACCCATAATCTCACGGAGGACTTCTATCAGCAGCTTCTGGATCACCAGAAAAAGAGTCCCATCTGTCTCACTGGAACCCTCCTGACAAAACCTTCCATCTCTCATCTTTATGAAGCCATCAAACTCTTTGTGCAGGAAAGATTTTCTTAGATGAGGAGAAGGCAGTGCCACAATCGTATGCGGCATTGCCTTCTCTTTGTTTTAAGCGGAAACCGTTTCTCCTCCTGAAGTTTCACTTATTGTTCAAAGAATCCTCACAGCCAGGTTTCAGTTCTTCCTTATAATGAAGCCAACTACTTTACTGAAATCTTAAGGAGGAACATTATATGATGACAGATGATCTAGATCAGAAACTGAACCATCCCAAAAACAATGACCTGGAAGATGCCCCGGAGTCCGGCACCGTGGTGCAGAAGGACGATCCTTCCAAGCCTTCACATGCAGACAAGGATGATAAACCGGACTCTATCGGGGAAGCCCCAGAGTCCGGAACTCTTCGGGACAGATAAGAAAAAGGAAGCAGCTCTTCATTTTGAACTGCTTCCTTTTTGTATATGAGCATCAAGAGCCCTACATACTTTTACTTTAAAAACCGCACCCCTTCGGAAGGCTCCTTTTAAAAAGAAGTCTTCCGAAAAGGGTGCTTGTACTTTTTTTATATTAGAGAGGAGGCTCCTGATTCCGCAAGGAAGAATCAATATGGAGATTGTCCAGAGGCGTCTTGTACTCCGCTTTGTTCTTGAAGTCCGCCACTGCCCGCTTAACACGGTTCATAGAAGCGATGGTTCCAGGACCTGCAATGCATCCTCCCGGACACGCCATACCTTCCAGAAGATATCCATTTTTCTTTCCACTCTTTGCCATACGCATGAGTTTTACACAGTCCTGAAGAGTGGACGCACCTTCCACCTGAATGTCTCTTGTTGGGTCCAGCAGCTGAGCTGTGGTCTTCACAGCTTCCGCAACACCACCTGCGATGGCATAGCCTCGACCTAATGTCGATGCATCCTGAATCTCCTTAGAGACCTCGATCTCCGAAAGCTCAACTCCTTTGGCCACAAACATCCCCATAAGTTCTTCAAAGGTAATGACATAATGGACAAAGTCCTTGACTTCTTCTCTCAGGGCTTCTAATTTTTTAGAAATACATGGCCCGATGAAAGTGATGACAGCATCCGGGTTCATTTTCTTAATATGCTTTGCCGTCTCCACCATGGGTGAGGCAGAATCAGATATATAGTCTGCCTGGTCCGGAAAGAGCTTCTTCACCATAAGTGTCCAGGAGTTACAGCAGCTGGTGCCCATATAGGGAATTTCCAGTGGCACACGCTTCAAGTACTCTTTGGCTTCATGAAGTGTTGTGATATCAGCACCCAGGCTGACTTCCAGCACTTCCTTAAATCCCAGCTGCTTGATGCCTTCAAAGATCTGAACCGGTGAGGCCAGAGGGCCAAACTGTCCCAGGAAGGAAGGCGCGATGATCGCGTAAGAGTTTTTTTCTTTCTTCAGTGACTTCACCAGCTGATAAATCTGTGACTTATCAGAAATTGCCCCGAAAGGACAATGCGTAACACACCTTCCGCAGGATACACACTTACTCTGGTTGATTTCCGCTCTACCGAGATAATCACTGCCAATAGCATTGACACCGCATACCGCAGCACAAGGTCTTTCATAAACCACAATGGCGCTGTAGGGGCAAGTCTCCTTGCATCGCCCACATTTGATGCACTTCGCCTGATCAATGACAGCCCGGTCTTTTCCAATGGATACTGCATTGACAGGACAGACATTCACGCATGGATGCGCAAGACACTTCCTGCAGTTGTCTGTAACTACATAGGCTTTCGTCGGACAGGCTTCACAGGCTGAGGTGATGACATTGACCAAAGGCTCAAGAAACAGAGTGTTCTCCACATCCTCATCCACGATACCATCGGTGACCCGATGGAACTCAATGGGTTTTCTCGCATCCAGCCCCATGGTGAGACGCAGGCGCTCATCGACAATGGCTCTTTCACGGAACACACTGTCTCTAAAATGCGCCACTTCACCTGGAATAATCTCAAAGGACGCTTTCTCCAGTTCCTGAAGCTCCACATCCTCATAGGCCATTTCAGCTATTTTAGCAAAGACTTTTCGTCTGATATTGACGAGATCCACATAACTTTCCTTCATTGCAATCTCCCCCGCATGTATTATCCTTCGATTCTCAGTTTATCCATTATTTTTTCCATTACCACCTGACCCGATGCCTGGAGGATGATTTCCCCATCCAGAACCACCACGGGTGCAACAGGCTCTGTGGTTCCTTTACAGATTCCGACACATTTCACCGCTTCCACTTCCATGGACTCATTCTGGTAGCTCTCCGGATGTTCTGAAATGATTTCCTTCAGATCTTCAATCTGATCCAGAATATTCATAGCCCCCAGCAACGTACAGTTGGATCCAACACAGACCTTGACTTTCATAGATTTTCCTCCTCTTTCCTGTCCTTTCAGATTTCACATCTGCTTTTCTTTGATAAACTTTCACTTATGCATCACTATTTTTGTTAAAGATTTAACTTTGCAAGGCGGCATGACTTTCTTTCCAAAGACTTCGCGCCAACTTGAAGCTTTGGAAGATTCTGTGATTTTCATTTTCCATTTTTATCATACCATAGACAAGGCGCTCCTGTAATTGGATTCCATGGAGTTTATGGTATATTCTGCCATTTATTACTCAAAAAAAGAGATAGAAACCGTAAGGTACTCTATCTCTTTTCAGCTGGGGCTATTTTACAACAGCCTCCTATACTTCATCCATCCAATTCGTTTACGATATGTATCGTGCTGCCCTGCGTTGAACTACTCAGATCCATCTTTTGAGCTTTATGCCATTCAATGGTCCCTGAAATCTAAGTAGGGTCTTTATATCTTCCTGAAACTACAGTATTCTTTGAACAATCCAAATGATCAATACAACAACCAGAATAGTACCAAGCAATCCCCATGCTCTATTGGAGTTCATAGTGAATTCTCCTTTCTTTTGAAAATTTTTCATCCGGTGTCCCAGATGAACATATCCTTTTATTTTGAAAGCTTATTTGTGATAAAACAGCTGAGCTGATTCATTGCTCTAATTTTACAAGGCAGGGCTCTTTGATGACACGGAAACTATTTTGATCCATGTAACGATTCTTTGGCCTAAAAATCTTTTTTCTTCATAAGATGATCGGCTGTATTCTCCGCTTTTTTAATAAGTTTATCCGCTTTCTCCTCTGCTTTATCTCTGATCTTTTCAGCCCGTTTCTGATCTTTCACATCCTGAATATTGTCTATTACGCTCTCCTTCACGTCTCTAATCTCTTCTTTAGCTCTACCTTTGATTTCGTCAATTCTATCGTCTGCTTTGTCTTTGATGATTTCTGCAGATTTCTTTGTATCTTTAAATGTACCCTCTATTCTTCTTTTAAAATTATCCATTGTTCATCCTCCATTTTATCTGTGAACAAGAGTTCAGCAGGTGCGATCCGGGATTTCCTAATAAGCTTCCCGCTCAAAGGTAAAGAACACATATCTTATACATCGCCATTTCATCTTACTGCTCCATAAGATTCCGCAACATCGAAGCAGAAGGCTCCATGCTATTTGGGGTCTTCGTATAGGGTTTTTTCATAGCGCTGGCCTTGACGGGGCTTCAGCAGTTTCAGCACACCCCAGGCAACAAACGCCACTGCAACCATGGCAATGGCCGCTGCTGGTTCAAAGACTGCAGTGTTTCCAATACCAAACATAGAAATTTCAGAGAAAATCCCTTCAAATAATCCTACGATATACTGCGTAATCTGATAGACCCCCTGAACAATTGGGTTCTCTTTATTTGCTCCCAAAAGCTTAAATACCAATCGAAACAGCAAAAGCAATTCTACGGTTCCAAAAAGCAGGCTGGCCACGGTTTGCCCCAAATGACTTTCTTTTTTTGTCTGTCTAATCTCGGTTCGTCTTGTTCTATTTTCCATTCTTAATCCTCCATTTTTTTCATACGATGGTATCAGAAAGTGACATGTCAGACTTTGATTCCATTCACGATGAATGTTAGAAGCTCCTCAAAGGCCTTGTAGTATCTGTCTCTTTTTCCTTTTATCTGGAGTAAGTAGGCCGTCTCCCGGCCTACAAAGAAAATCACATAGCCAAACATCTCAGCGTCGATATCCCGAATTTCTCCGATTTCTTTAGAATCCTCCAGCATTTTTTGGAAGATATCCGGAACTCCAAGTGAATCGTCTTTCATTTCACTGTCTTGATTCTTGAGTGATCCTGTACCTTCCTGAGATAGCACTTTGGCCAGATCTGGATGATTCTCCATCTCCTTGAAATGGTACCTCAGTATTCTCTTGATCTTTTCCAGAGGAGAGATCTCCTCTTTCTCCAATCTCTCTATAAACTCACTCATCTTGGTGTGTTGCGACTCAAATATATAGTCCAGAATATCGTCTTTATTCTTAAAATAAATATACACGGTTCCAACAGCAATCTCCGCATCATCTGCAATATCTTGAACCTTAGTTTTGTAGAATCCCTCTTCTGCAATAATCTTGGTGGCAGAAAGACGAATCAGCTCCTTTTTATTCATGGTATCTCCTCCGCAACTCACGTGATAAGTATGCGAAATATTCTGAACAATCAACCTGTACTCTGCCACGGACTGTGACGGTACTCTTATCCCTACTAGATGTCAGACTATAAAATGAATGAACGTTCATTCATTTTGCTGGATTAAAAAAAGGGCTTTTCCACCCATCATATTTCCGAAATCAAGAAAGAAGTTTTGTCATCTTCTCCCCATTTCCTATTCATACTTTAATTGATGGTTCTTCCTACCTACATCATAGCACTAATTCATCTTCTGTGCTTATTTTTCATAAAATTTAATAATAACATAAATTTTAAAACTATGCAATATCTTTTTGAGTATTCACGTACATCTTTTACCTTCTTTTATAAGTACTTTCGTAAGAGTGTAACTATCTTATCCGCTTTTCTTTGTCTATGAGAGGATTCGCCCACTATTTGTCTGACATGAGGACTATGCCAATACTCCGCTGCCTCATACTGCCTACTTGAATCTTCAATCTTGTGTACTTCTATAAAATGAGTTCGCAAAAGCCTCGTGTGGAAACTCAAATTCCGTGCTAAAATCAGTTCAGATGATGAAATGTAATGGAGGGAGAACCATCGTGCCTAAATATAAAAAAATCTATATGGAAATCACCAGTACCTGTAATCTCTCCTGCAGCTTCTGTCCAGAAACAAAACGTCCCAAAAGCTTCCTGTCTGTGGCAGAATTTGAAAGACGACTAGAGGAAGTTAAGCCCTATACGGACCATGTGTATCTACACGTGAAAGGAGAGCCCCTCCTTCATCCAGCACTTGAAAAGCTTCTGGATCTCTGCATGGAGAATAAGATCCAAGTAAATCTCACCACCAATGGCACCCTTTTATCCAAGCATCGTGAAATGCTTTTAAAAAAGCCCGCCCTGAGGCAGGTGAACTTCTCCCTGCACAGTTTGGATGGAAATGAGGAAGAAAGAGACAAAGGAAGCTATATGAGGACCATTCTGGACTTCGCCAAAGAAGCTTCTCAAAAAGGACACCCCATCGTCTCTTTGAGATTCTGGAACATTGATCCATCAGATCTTCTAAGCCTAGATGCGAGGAAAAACAGAGCTCTTCTGGAAATGATAGAAGAAGAGTTTCAACTGGAACACCCCATTCTGGAAAAAGTTCAGCCAGGACGTGGCCTGAAGCTTGCAGAAGGGATCTACATCAATCAGGACCACGAGTTCCAGTGGCCGGCCTTAACCGAAGAGGAAGATGATGGAAAAGGCTTCTGCTATGGCCTGAAAGACCAGGTGGGAATCCTCACAGACGGCATCGTGGTGCCTTGCTGTCTGGATGGAGAAGGCATCATAAACCTTGGAAACATAAAGGACACGCCCTTTAGAGAGATCATCGAAAGCGAGCGAGCCAAGAACCTGACAGAAGGGTTCTCAAGAAGAACCGCTGTGGAAGAGCTCTGCAGAAAATGCGGTTACCGGAAACGCTTTGGAAAATAATCCTTGTTTTCACGCTCTTTTTCCATAAGCCTCCCTTACACACTCAAGCATTCAGAACATCATAGACGGAAAGAAAGAAGGGTCAGCACCAAGTGCTGACCCCCCTTTCATTCAAGGAGATTTATTTACCAAACTGAGCATCATTGTTGCCCGAGTCTGATGTCCACATTTCAAGCATATTGATTGGGTCGTTGAAGTCTGCAATCCAGCCATTTCTAGCTACGTCGAAGTTTCCTGCTTTTCTCTCATTGAGGAATACGCTCCATTCCAGAGTCTTGATGGTCATATCAATACCGATGACGGAGAAGTCCTGCTGAAGAGCTTCTGCGATGGCAACGTGTGCGGAGGACTCATTGGTCACATACTCAAATTTGAGTGGTGTGGATGCATCCAGCATACCATCAGCGGTGAACTTGTATCCAGCTTCTTCCAGAAGAGCGATGGCTTCATCCACAGCCGCATCAGAGTATTCTGGGTCAAAGTATCCAGCTGTTGCTTCGTCTGGATAGGTGTAGTCTGCATCGTTGGTCTTGAACTCGCCGCCATGACCGTCCATCATCTTTGCAGGGATGAACGCATTGGCTGGCTGCTGGCCTGTCTGTCCGATATTTTCTGCAATATATCCTCTGTCGATGAGAAGAGCCATGGCTTTTCTCATGGCATTGGCCTGTGCAGGAGTCTTGCCTTCAAAGAGGCCGCTCTTGACATTAAAGGTCACATAATAGGTTCCAAGCTGATCTACGATGTTAAATTCTGGGCTGTCTAGAAGTCCAGCGATTTCATCTGTAGGTACGGTATCAATGAACTGAAGGTCTCCGGACTGATATGCTGCAAAAATAGCTGCATCATCATCGCTCAGCATGAATTCCAGTCTTTCAATCATTACCTTGTCAGCGTTGTAATAGTTCGGATTCTTCACATAAACCATACTTTCATTATGGTTCCAGGTCTGCAAGGTGTATGCACCGTTGGATACAAATCCAGCTTCCAGTGCCCATGCGCCAGGGTTTGTGGCATAATCAGCTGGTGCTTCCACAACATCCTTCTTTACAGGCAGATAGGTTGGGAAAGCCACAAGATCCAGGAAGTACGCTGTTGGAGCAGATAAAACAACAGTCAGGGTCTTTCCATCTTCAGATGCTGTCACCTGAAGGTTGTTGTCGTCAAAACCTGCGATGGAGTTGAACATGTAGCTGTAGTCTGCAGCTGTAGCTGGATCTGCAGCTCTTTTCCATGCATACTCAAAATCCTTGGCATTGAGCTCGGAACCGTCGCTCCACTTAAGTCCATCTTTCAGAGTGAATACATAGGTAAGGCCATCTTCGGACTCTGTATAGCTTTCAGCTAGAGCAGGTGCAAGATTTCCTTTGTCATCATAGGTGTAAAGTCCTACAAAAGTATTGGCTGCAAGAGTTGCACCATCTACGGTACTGTTCAGGGCAGGATCCAGTTTGTCTGGTTCACTGGCCAGCTGAAGCTTCAGCACATTATTAGGTGCAGCACCGTACATAAAGTACTTGGTTCCGTAAGGATTGGAGTAAATACCTGTCACATCCGGTTTCTGCAGATAAATATCATTGTAATAATAGATAGGCACTAAAGCGAAGGTTTCCATGAGCATATCTTCAGCTTTATGCATCAGAGCTTCACGGGCAACGAAGTCTGTGCTGGATTTGATTTCTTTAATGAGGGCATCATATTCTGCCCAAACCAGAGGATCCACCACATCTTCTGCGGGTTCTTCTTCCCCAGGAGTCTCAACAGGAGTTTCTGGGGTTTCAGGAGTTTCTTCTTTCGCTCCGCAGGCAGCAAGGACAGACAAGGACATGAGCGCAGCAAGTAACAACGCTAGGGGTTTTTTCATAGTAATTTCCTCCTTTTTTTCTTGGTCTACCGTAATATTTTATTGATGATTCCCTCGGGCTCGATAAAGCCTTCCGGGAAGTCCCCAAAATTACTTCAAAAATAAGCTTCTGCTACACATTCCAGCAGGCAACAAAATGTTCTCCGCCTCTATCCAGAAGTGGTGGCATTTCCTCTGCGCACTTAGCTGTTGCATAGCGGCACCTGGTTCTGAAAGAGCAGCCGCTGGGCATTTTCAGTGGACTTGGCACATCGCCTTCCAGCACAATTCTCTTCTTTTCCCGGGCAATCTTTGGATCCGGGATGGGCACAGCAGACAGCAGCGATAAGGTATAAGGATGCACAGGATGACTGTTCAGTTCATCCGCGTCCGCAATCTCCACAATTTTTCCAAGATACATCACCGC
The DNA here is from genome assembly GCF_000701905.1 of Proteiniclasticum ruminis DSM 24773. Classification (GTDB taxonomy): domain Bacteria; phylum Bacillota; class Clostridia; order Clostridiales; family Clostridiaceae; genus Proteiniclasticum; species Proteiniclasticum ruminis. The sequence goes on from NZ_JNKC01000004.1 coordinate 249,720, forward strand.
AATACGGTTGGCCAGATGATGCACCACAAGAAGATCATGGGCAATGAAGAGATAAGCCACACCAAGTTTACTCTGGAGATCCTCAAACATATTGAGCACCTGGGCCTGGATGGATACATCAAGGGCCGATACCGGCTCATCGCAGACGATGAACTTCGGCTCCACCGCAAGGGCTCTCGCGATGCCGATTCTTTGCCTCTGTCCTCCGGAAAACTCATGGGCATACCGGGCGGCATGCTCTGCATTAAGGCCCACAAGCTCCATGAGATTTAAGATCTTCTCTCTTCTCTCCCGCTTGTTGCTGTAAAGTTTATGCACATCAAAAGGTTCTCCGATGATGTCTTCCACCGTCATTCTTGGATTCAGTGAGGAATAAGGGTCCTGGAACACCATCTGCATGTTTCTTCTCATGGCTGTGATGTTATTTTTACTCACCAGCTCCCCATCAAAGTAGACACTTCCTTCCGTGGGCTCATAAAGCCGCACGATGGATCTTCCGACGGTGGTCTTTCCGCATCCGGATTCTCCCACAAGACCTAAGGTTTCTCCGGGTTTTATTTTGAAGGAGACATCGTCCACGGCTTTCAGCATCTGTGTCTTAAATAAGCCCATGCTGATGGGAAAATACTGTTTGAGATTTTCCACTTCAATGAGATACTTCTGTTCCATGTTCCTCCTCCTTCCTGGTTTCTATCATTTTCTTCACGTTGAGCCAGCAGGCAGCTGCATGAACCCCCTCAAAATGAAGCTCCTCTGGAACTTCATTGAGACAGATTTTCATCGCTCGGTCACATCGGCTGGCAAAGGCACATCCCAAAGGCATATTGAGAAGGTTTATGGGCGTTCCCGCGATGGGTTTCAGTCTTTCCTTAACCCGTGTGATGTTCGGGATGGAGTGTAAAAGCCCTTTGGTATACTCATGGGAAGGATTGTAGAATATATCATCTGCTGTACCTCGTTCACAAACGCGTCCTCCGTACATGACGATGATCTCATCGCACATTTCTGCAATGACCCCCAAATCATGGGTCACAAGGATGATGGCCATACCAAGCTTATCTTGTAGCTCCTGCATCAGTTCCAGAATCTGTGCTTGGATGGTCACATCCAGCGCAGTAGTCGGTTCATCGGCGATGAGGATGTCGGGTTCACAGGCCAGGGCCATGGCAATCATGACTCTTTGCCGCATACCACCGGAAAGTTCATACGGATACTGCTTCACTCGCTTTCTAGGCTCATTGACACCCACAAGCTCCAGCATCTTCACTGCATGCTCCTTGGCTTCTTTCTTATTCCTGTTCGTATGAAGAAGGATCGCTTCTTCCAGCTGATTTCCAATGGTGAACACTGGATTGAGACTTGTCATGGGGTCCTGAAAGATGATGCTGACATTTTTTCCTCTGAAGCTATGGATTCTATTCTTGTCATACTCCAGAACATTCTCGCCCTTATAATAGATTTCCCCTTCTGTCACTTTTCCTGTATCCGCCAAGATACTCATGATGGAGTACGCTGTGACGCTTTTTCCGGAACCAGACTCCCCTACAATGCCAAGGATCTTACCTTTTTCAAGATTGAAGGACACGCCATTGACCGCTTGAACCTCACCGGCATCGGTGAAAAATGAGGTATGGAGATTCTTGACCTCCAGTAAATATTCACTCATATCATCACTTCCTTAACTTTGGATCAAATGCGTCTCTCATGCCGTCACCAAGAAGGTTCAAAGACAATACGATGAGACAGATGATGGTGGCTGGGAAAAGAAGCTTATAGGGATAACTCTGAAGACCTTCTCTGGCCGCATTGGCCAGGGATCCCAGGGAAGGCATCGGCGCCTGTACACCAAGGCCTACAAAGCTTAGGAAACTCTCTGTAAAAATAGCAGAAGGAATCTGAAGCGCTGTAGAGATAATGATGACACTGATGCTGTTGGGCAGAATGTGCTTTCTAATGATTCTAGGTGCTTTTGCCCCAACAGCCTTGGCTGCCAGCACATACTCATTCTTCTTGATGGACAGAATCTGTCCTCTGACAAGCCTTGCCATACCAACCCAGTAAAGAAGTCCAAAGACCAGGAAGATACTGATCATATTGCTGCCCAGCCGGTCCACAAGACCTCCCCCGGCACTTTGAAGCACCTGGTCCAGAACCACAGAGAGCAAGATGATGATCAGCATATCCGGCAGAGAATAGATGATATCGACGATTCTCATCATGATGAGATCCGCCCGTCCACCTACATAACCGGAAATACTGCCATATAAAAGTCCAATGACCAGAACAATGAGGCTGGCGAAAAGGCCTACACTTAAGGAAACTCTTGTGCCATAAACCACACGGATAAAGTAGTCTCTGGACAGGGCATCTGTACCGAAAATATGGGGGAATACCTCTCCACCGTTCTCGATATATTCCTGTTCCAGCTCTGAATACTCAAAAGGTTTCAAATTTTTTGCGCCGCGGTCTCTTTTTCCATCCACGGAAATGATTTCTGAATACTTATAGGGAACCACCATAGGCGCCACCAGAATGGTCACGATGATGATGGATAATACCACCAGACTGAATACCGCCAACGGATTCTTCATAAGCTTTTTGATACCGTCTCTAAAGAACGTGGTGGATTCACCCATGACTTCCTGCTGAAGCTTCTCTTCCTCTGTGGCCAGCTCGAATACGCTGGGATCCAGCTGCAGACTCAGGCTGTTTTTTATATTTCTACGTTCCATGCTTTGCATCTGATCTCCCTCCTAGTCAAAACTGATTCTTGGATCCACAAGCTTATACACAAGGTCACTGATGAGATTGGCAATGACCATGAGCGTCGCTAAAAAGATAGTCGTCGCCATGATCATGGGATAATCCCGGTTGGTGATTCCACTGACAAATTTAGAACCTAGGCCACCTATGGTAAAAACAGATTCAACCACCAGACTTCCAGTGAGGATATACGCTGTCATGGGTCCCACATAGGTCACAATGGGAATCAGGGCATTTCTAAGCGCATGTTTGAAGATGATTTTCCATTGGCTTACACCCTTTGCCTTGGCGGTCCTGATGTAGTCCTGACCCAAAGCATCCAGCATACTGCTCTTGGTGAGCCTTGTGATGTATGCCATGGGATATAGTGACAAGGCAATAACTGGAAGAATATAGTTTGTGGATTCCGCACTCCAGACCTGAATCCATCCAAGCTGAATGGAAAAGACAAGGAGAAGCAGTGTGGCCAGCACAAAACTGGGGACCGCTGTAGACAGAGTAGAAAAGAAAATAATCAGCCGATCCGGCAGTTTGTTTCTTGTAAGGGCAGCCAGGCTTCCCATGACTAAGCCTACACTCAGTGCCACCACAACAGCCATACCGCCAAGTCTTGCAGAAATGGCAAAGGACTCCGTGATCGTCAGCGCAATGTCTCTACCTGTTTTGATAGAAACACCGAAATCTCCCTGCAGTATATTCCCAAGATAAAGAATGTACTGCTCCGGCACCGACTTATCCAAGTTGAAACGTGCTTCCAGCACAGCCTTTACCGCTTCACTGGGTGCCTTTTCCTTGGAAAAGGGTCCTCCAGGAATCGCATTCATGGTGAAAAATGTGATGGCTGTGATGATGAATACTGTGAGAGCCGCCAGGCCCACACGTTTTACTACATACCGAAGCACTTAAACCCCTCCTTCTACCTTCAGGATTTCTATATAAACAGCAGAAACCCTGTGTTATTGATACCAATATTATTCCTCTATTAACATTTTGTCAATAATATTCAATCATTGATAATAACCTGATAATCTCAAAACAATCTGAATTGTATAAAACTTCCTCATCAGCGATCTTTTTTTGTCTTCACAATAAACACATCTGTGTATGTCATATGGTTGCATATTACCTGCTACGTTGCATAATTACGTTTACATAAATGTTTACACGGATACCTATTTGAATAATCAGAAAATTGCACTTTTAATAAATCTTTATAGAGAAGACATGTTCCTGATCAGGACATTTTACTCCTTTGCCTTTTCTCTGACTTCAGTCCAAAGAAAAATGAAGAATTCACGGATTTTTTGTGAATAGATTAACGAGTTTTTTGGGAACTTTAAGCTCTCTTCTCAGTCCTCGTTCCAAGAGAGAGATCTTCCTCATCACGAAGGATGGCTTTTTCTATTTCTCTTCCTGGTATTCATTCCGAATTCTTCTTGAGATGGTATAATATATAAAATTAAATGAGGTGATTTTATGTCCATGGAACACTGCATCCAAATGGTTAGAGAAAACAGTTTCTGTGTTCTCTCCACATCCAAAAACAATCTGCCCAACAGTTCCCTGATGCTGTACCTTTCCTGTGAAAAAGGAGATACGCTTTACATGGTGACCCGAAGAGGCAGCCTGAAACATACAAATGTCATAGAAAACCCTGAAGTCAGCCTGCTCATCGACACCAGGGAGAACATTAAGAGCAGCTACAGCCATGTGCGGGCCCTCACCGCTTACGGTAAGGCCTCCATTATTGAAGATAAGGAAGAGGAGGAAAGAATCCTGACTCTCCTTACAGAAAAGCATCCAGGCCTTTCTTTCTTCAAATCCATGGAAGATGCCTGCATCATCAAAGTCACCGTGAAGAAATTCCTCTACCTGGATGGTATTGAAGACGCAAAATACTATACCCTCTCGTAAGAAGGATCTTCAGATCTGACTTGCATTGGGTATGACTCTAAGGAATCCTCAGTAACCTGTTCATCATATGAAAAAAAATATGATGCAACGGCCCATCTGCCATTCTCTTTGTGGTACACTTGAAAACAGTGAAAAAAATGATAAGGGAGAAATTATGGACTATATATTTTGTAACATCAGTTGGATGAAATACTACAACGGCATCACCAGGGAGGACCAGCCAAGGCATGCTGGCCATCTCATCAAAGACCCTTCCGATGTATTTGAGAAAGACAACTTCCGGGACTTCAACGGGAACTGCTATGGCTATGTCCGCACAGGCGGAGACATTTTGCTGGATAAGCATTTCCGCAGCGTCTCCCAGGGCACCAAAGAGCTTCAAGGCGTCACTGTGGTCTTCACAGCTGCCCTTAATGAAGAGGAGTCCCGCATCGTGGGATGGTATGAGAACGCCACGGTCTATCGGGAAATGGTGAGTCTTCCCCTTTATGAAGAGGACTATCTCTACTTTAACTTCAAAGCAAAAGCCACAGACTGCACCCTTCTGCCAGAAGAACAACGGACCTTTTCCATCAAAAGATCCAAATCCTCCACGCCGCAAAAAGGTGCGTCCAAATCCAACATCTGGTATGCAAAATCCGAGTACGGAAGAACTGAGTTCATACCAAAGGTCCACAGCTGTATAAGGGATTATGACGGTCCCAAGGTAGCCATCAGTATACTGGAGAACCTGAAAGATGCACTGCCTATGGAAAATCTTTCCCTGGTTTCCTATGAAGATTTCCTGAAAACTGCTGATGACCACTATGAAGACGAGCACTATAAGGAAGCTGTCCTTTACTATCAGGCCGCCCTTTTGAAAGAAGCTACTTATGAAGCAGGGTTTGGCCTTGCCAATGCCTACTGTCAGCTGAACGCTTTCAGCGAAACCATCCGTATCGCAGAAGACCTTCTCGCGACCTACGGAGAAAGCCGAGAACTCATTGAGCTTCTTTATGTGGCCAGCGATGTGATCTTGGAGAAAGAAAAGGCACCCAGATACTTCAGAAGGCTCAATGAGCTGGAAGGCACGCCTCTTTCTGACCGGGAGTACTATGACTATCTCAACGAAGTGACAGATCTTTTCCGCTCCTACGGACAGTATTTACAATAAAACGATAGAAAACGCACTTGATAGATGCCCTGTTTAGGCGCATCCATCCGGTGCGTTTTATTCTTTCAGGAGTTTCCTCTCCCTTCCCTTTCAGTCTGTCATAACCAGGGCACTTTATGGAGCGTGCTGTGTTTTTGTGATACCATGAAAAAAAGAGATCATCCATTGGAATGAGGTTGAAGCGTATGTTCAGGAAAAAACAAGAAACACCCATCCCCACTGTGAAAGAATTGAATCTAAAAAAATATCTCGGGCTCTGGTATGAAATCGGCAAGCTGCCCCAAAGAGAACAGAGACAGCTGACTCACGTCACTGCCCGGTATCATGTGGATGAAAAGGGCATTCTTCGGGTACATAATACAGGCTTTAGAAACGGAAAGAAAGTCGGCATCCGCGGCAAAGCCTGGGTACGGAACGAGAAGGAACCCGGTGCTCTTTATGTGCAGTTTTTCTGGCCTTTCAAGGGAGAGTACAACGTCATCATGATTGCCGAGGATTACCGCTATGCAGTGGTCCTTGGAAAAAGCAGGGAAAGCCTTTGGATCCTTGCAAGAGAAAGAACTCTGTCCAAAGAGGATCTTCGTGAGATTCTTGATTTTCTGAAAAACCATGGCATCGACACAAAGCGTATTCTAAAAACCACTCAGAAGGAGGAGATCTGATGGAGCTTATGAAACAGATAAAAACACATCCCTTTCTTTTCGGACTCCTGCTTCTGCTGCCTTTGGCATTTCTTCTTCTTGGAAAACCCCGGTGGCAGTTTTATCCACTGTACGCTCTCTTTTTACTGTCTCTAGGTCTTTTTCTTCTGGAATCCTTTGGCGCTTTTCATCCAGGAAAAAGCACACATCGTGTTTTCCTTTTTCTGGGTGGAACCCTCCTTCTTCTTTTCCTCCTCTTTTCTGCAGTGTTTCCAAAGATGAAAATCAAAGAGCCGGAAGGCCCTTACAAGGTGGGCACAAAGATCTATCTTCTGGAAGACACCTCCCGGGACGAGCCTTATACAGAGGATCCGGAGGATCACCGGCAGATTGCCTACCAGGTCTGGTACCCTGCTGAAGAAACGGAGGGACACCAAAAAACCAAATGGATCACCCAAGGGAAAACCCTCACCAGGACTTTAGCAAAAAGCTTCCGGTTTCCTGCCTTCCTTTTGGACCACACCGCAGAGATCTATGCCAATGCCTATCTTGATGCCCCGCAGCTTCCAGCAGATAATCCTTATCCCGTGGTTCTCATTTCTCACGGATGGCAAGGATTCCGGCAGCTTCATACGGATTTCGCTGAACATCTGGCGTCCTACGGATTCATTGCCATTTCCATAGACCACACCTACGGTTCTCAGGCGGTACCGCTACAAGACGGTAGCACAGCCCTTCTGAAAAAAGAGGCCCTGCCCAGCCGAGTCTCCGCGGAAGCCTTCCAGAAGGCCTCTTCCCTTCTTATGAGCACCTATGGTGAAGATGTCCTTAGTGTTCTGGAGGATTTAGCACGAAAGAAAAAAGAGAAGGATCCCTTCTTCCATGCCATGAATCTAAGCTCCGTGGGCGTTCTTGGACATTCTACCGGTGGTGGCGGGGACGTCTATGCTGCTCAAAAAGACAGTAGGATTTCTGCCCTTCTGGGTCTGGATGCCTGGCTGGAGCCCCTGGGAGAAGAAGCTCTTTCCAATGGACTCTCCATTCCAGCGCTTTTTGTGAGAAGCAGCCAGTGGTCCCAAGGTCCCAACAACCTGCATCTGAGGACTCTTTTGTCCGCAAGCAGTGAAGCCTCTCTCTTTGAAATGAGAGACACCAACCATGTGGACTTCTCCATGGCTTATATGTATTCCCCCATTTCCCCCTACATCGGTTTTTCCGGAAAACTGGGACCAGAAAAGTCCTCTGAAATTCAGAAGGCTCTTCTTTTGTCCTTTTTCCATAAAACCCTCGGAAGTGAAAACATCACGGGGATCCCGACTCTGGAGGATGTGCTTTCCCGGTATGAGGATCTTCTGCCGATCCAAGAAAAGGATCTGCCCTCTCTATGGCACTTCACCAAGGAGAAAAGCTTCTGATTCCATCAAAAAGTTCTGTTTTACTAAATTTCAGAGCCGTTCATGAAACGTTTGCTGTTTCGTTTCCGTTCTGATATTGAACATCTTTCTTCTCTTTTATACAGTGTAAGCAACCTATGAAAAACGAGGAGGAGCAGCCCATGAAAAATATCGTGCCCCATCTGTGGTTTGACCAGGAAGCCAAAGAAGCCGTCACTTTCTATATGAGCCTTTTTGAAGACTCCCGAATGCTCCGGGATATTGTCATCGAAGATACCCCTTCCGGAGATGCGCCCCTTCACTATTTCACGTTAGCCGGCCAGGAATTTGCCGCCATCAGCGGCGGTCCCTATTTCAAATTCAATCCGTCTGTGTCCTTCATGGTCCAGTGCAAAGAAAAAGAAGAGGTGGACCGCTTGTGGAACGCCTTTGCAGAGGGTGGAGAAGTTCTCATGGAACTGAACAGCTATCCCTTCTCCCCTTATTATGGATGGATCCAGGACCGGTTTGGTCTTTCCTGGCAGCTCTCTTTGGTCGAAGCAGAACCCATCTCTCAAAAGATCATGCCCTGCCTGCTGTTTGCGAAAGACGTCTGCGGCAAGGCAGAGGAAGCCGGAAACTTCTATGCATCGGTCTTTCCAGAAAGCTCCGTGGACTTTGTCAGTTTCTATCAGGAGGGAGAGGCCTCTAGCGCTAAAGCCAAGGTGAACTATCTGCAGTTCTCCCTGCAGAAGATGCTTTTCACCGCCATGGATCATGCCATGGAAGGAGAAGAGATCTTTACAGAAGCCATCTCTTTCATTGTGAACTGTAAAGACCAGGATGAAATCGACTATTTCTGGGACCGTTTATCCTTTGTGAAAGAAGCGGAGCAGTGCGGATGGATCAAAGACAAATACGGGCTTTCCTGGCAGATTGTTCCAGAGGACTTTGACGACATCTTTGTCACAGGATCAAAAGAGGAAGTGAAAAGAGTAACAGAAGCCCTTCTTGAGATGAAGAAGCTGGATATTGCCGCTTTAGAAAAAGCCCGGCTGGGTGAATAAATGAAATAGAGCAGAGAGTCTTGGGTGTATCTACCTCAAAACTCTCTGCTCTCTCTTTTTCTCTGGGTTCATTTCATCTTTTCCCAAAAAGGACTCAGGCCTCTCTTAGAATTTTCTCCATGGCCTTTCCTTTGGCCAGTTCATCGATGAGTTTATCCAAGTATCGGACTTCTCTCATGAGGGGATCTTCAATCTCCTCTACCCGCACACCACAGATGACTCCTTTAATGAGGGTTCTATTGGGATGAAGCTTTGGTGCTTCCTGAAAAAAGCGCTCCACCGTTTTCTCTTCCTTCAGCACTTCTTGGAGCCCTTCCTCATCATAGCCTGTCATCCAGAGGATGATCTCATCCACTTCTTCTTTTGTTCTTCCTTTTTTCTCTGCCTTGGCCACATACAGGGGATAGATTCTCCCAAAGCTCATACTGAAAATCTTGTGTGTCATAATACAACCTCCGTTATTCCTTACAAAACTAGAAAAGTCTCATGGCAAACCAGTACACCACATAAAAAACAAGAAGAATTCCAAGAACTCCCGTGAGGTTCCGGTAAAGGCGCTTTCGGCGCTGGGCTTTATAAGAGAAGTCTTCCTTGTCCCTTTTTTCCTCATCGGGCAGCTCCATCCGGTTTTTCTCTTTTCTCGCCTGCTCTTTGATTTCCACTTCCTGTCCCACCCGGTTCGCCACATGCCGGTTCTGATCGAAATTAAAACTCATGGATATCCTCCTCTCCTTCTTCACTTCTTTTCATTTTGATTCTACCATAAATCGCACTTCCTGAAATGAAAACTCCTCCAGAACCCCCCTGATCCCTTCCTCAAAATCTCCTGCAAGCATCCTGCCTCAATGCTTCCGGAATTTTTTGAACATTTTGGATACATTATCCATTTTTCTTCCATCAGAGGCTCCCATTTGTTATACTGAAAAAAACTTTGCTTCGCGAAAGGGGATTTTCATTTGGCTGCACCCAAACTTCTCCGTAAGAACAGCCCCCAAAGAGCCACCAAAGAGCCTTATACCTTCCCGGAAATCCCACAAAAGACCCGGGAACAGTTTCTATATCTGACGGTGCTTTTCACCTTTGTCACAGGATTTTTCTTCAACGGACCCCTGGAGATTCTGGAAGGTCTTTATCGGATACACACCTCTACCAGTATCCTTCTTTCCGATTATATGGAAATCGGAAACATAGGATCCGCTTTTGTGAACAGCGCCCTGCTCATGCTATTATCTGTCATTATGGCAAAAAAAAGCAAAACAACCGTGGGCGGGCCGCTCATTGCTGCCGTATTCACCATTGGCGGTTTCGCTTTCTTTGGCAAGAATCTCTATAACAGTCTTCCCATCATGGGGGGTGTACTTCTCCACGCAACGTTCCGGAAAGAACCCTTTGGAAAATTTATTCTGCCGGCATTTTTCGGCACAGCTCTTGGACCTCTTGTCAGCCAGATCTCCTTCGGATATTCCTGGCCATTGACCTACAGCATCCCTCTCGGGATTGCCGCAGGAGTCCTGGCTGGATTCATCCTGCCTCCTCTTGCCAGCCAGTTTATCCGGTTCCATCAGGGCTACAATCTCTATAACATCGGCTTCACCTGCGGTATCGTAGGAATGCTCTCCATGAGTCTTCTCAGAGGATTTGCCCTGGAGAATGACCGCACATCGGTTCTTCTTTCTGAAGGGAACTTTGGACTTACTGTATATCTGTCAGTGCTTTTTCTCGGGATGATCTTGTTTGGGCTGATCCATGACAGAGGCTATCAAAGAGGACTTTCTCATCTGCTCAAAAGACCCGGCCAGCTGGTATCTGATTTTGTGGCATCAGATGGCTTTTCGGTGACCCTTCTCAATATGGGACTTCTTGGATTCCTCTCCATGGGATATCTCCTCGCTGCTGGCGGTAGCATCAACGGTCCTATCATAGGCGGTATCTTTACTGTAGTGGGTTTTGGCGCCTTCGGAAAACATGTGAAGAATGTCCTGCCCATCATGGCAGGCATCTATCTTGCAAATCTCATCTTCCAATGGGAAGTTTCTGCCATCGGGTCCCTTCTGGCGGCCCTCTTTGCCACAACTTTGGCTCCCATCGCCGGAGCCTACGGAATTCTGCCCGGTATCCTGGCCGGATTTCTCCATATGGCCGTGGTCATGAATGTGGGAAGCCTCCATGGCGGTATGAACCTCTACAACAACGGCTTCTCCGGCGGATTCGTAGCCGCCATTCTAGTTCCTGTCCTGGATTCTTTAAACATCAGCAAACATACTTGGGAGGAAGATGAATAAATGGAAAATAGAATGCGCTCCGTAAAAATTCTGGAGGAACTGCTGGGTTATTTTCTCCATCATGGCATTGAAAAACTGGACATCTCTTTTTTCAGCGATGAGAAAACACTGGAAATCACAGTGCGAGGAACCACCACCACCCCGCCAGAAGACCTTCCCCACCTGACAAAGTTCCTCAACGAACCCAGAAAACCGGAATATGAGGAGTACTATTGGAGCCTTCTGGGCGCCACTGGAAAAAGACAGGAGTTCCAGCTTCTGGGTGCCCTGGTGGATGAAGGAGATGCCACTTTTCGTGAGAATCTTCTTTCCATCCATGTGAAAAGAACCTACTGAAAAAAATAAACATGAAAGCTAACATGCATAGATGAATAAAATCTATGCATGTTTTTTTATTTTCATGAAAACGTATAACCTTATTTTAAGCCGTTTTTATCTCTTGACTTCTAAATCTTATCCAGATATCATGTATAAATAGTGCATTTTATGCATAAATATTCTAACTTAAAGGAGGACCCGGAGACATGGCAAGTACCATCTCCTTCAAAAGAAGGCTCAAATTCAATACCAATCAAAGCTAAAAAATGGAGGAATGATCAATATGCCAAATTTCGGTTTTCTATCTTTAGTCCCAGTGATTCTTGCAGTCACCATTGCCATCAAGTACAAAAACGTCGTGCTGGCTCTTTTTGCCAGCGTTCTCACCGGGGTGCTCATTCTCGTCAACTTCTCACCCATCACCGCTCTGACGGAAATGATCGGCACCTATTTCTTTGCTCAGCTTCAGGATTCCTATAATGCAGGAGTTCTGGTTCTTCTGGTTTTCATCGGAGGCTTCATCGCCCTCATGGAAAAGTCTGGCGGAGCCCTGGCTTTTGCCGCTAAAGCGTCTCAGGTCATAAAGACCAGAGCGAAAGTCCAGCTGGCGGCTTGGATCGGCGGCATCATCATCTTCTTCTCTGATCTTGGCACCCCCCTCATCGTGGGCCCCATCTTCGAACCTCTTTTTGACAAACTGAAGGTATCCAAAGAGAAGCTGGCCTACATCATCGACTCCACCGCCTCTCCTGTGGCGGTTCTTATCCCTTTCATCGGCTGGGGGGTTTACATCATGGGCCTCATCCAAAAAGAGTATGAGCTCTTGGGCATTGCGGAATCTGACTGGACGGCCTTCATCAAGTCCATCCCATTCAACATCTACTCCATTCTTGCAGTTTTCTTAGTGCCTCTCATCGCCTTCAGCGGCTATGAGTTCGGCGCCATGGCGAAGGCTGAGAAAAGAGTCCAAGAAAAAGGTGAGACGTACTGGTCCACTTCAAAGCCCCTGCGAAAAACAGATCAGATGGAGGTGAAAGAAAGCAAATCCTCCCTGGTGTTTCTTCCACTCCTGGTTCTTTTTGTCACTCTTTTCGGCATTCTTGTGCCGTTAGGATTCCCTTTCAAGCAGGTGCCTGGAAGTGCCTTTAGAAGCGCACTGAGTACTGGATATCTTCTGGCCTCCGCGGTGCTGATCCTCATGATGGTCTACCACAAGGTGAAAAGCTTTGAAGAAACCTTCTCCATCTATCTGGGTGGCATGGCGAAGATGATGAACGTGGCTGTGATCCTTGTCCTCGCCTGGTCCTTGAGCGCGGTGAGCAAAGAGCTCGGCACATCTAGCTATATCGTCAGCATTGCCAGCGGATCTCTTCCTGCATTTCTGGTTCCCGCTGTGACCTTTCTCCTTGGTGCAGTCCTCTCCTTTGCCACCGGAAGCTCCTGGGGCACCTACGCCATCTTGATGCCGCTTGTGATCCCCATGGCTACGGCTTTAGGCGCACCAGTTTATGCCTCCATCGGCGCTGTCCTTTCTGGAGGAATGTTCGGAGACCACTGCTCCCCCATCTCCGACACCACCATCCTGGCGTCTTCCGGAGCAGGCTGTGATCACGTGGACCATGTGAAAACACAGCTGCCCTATGCGCTTTTAAACGGAGCAGCGACTCTCATCGGATATCTCTTTGCAGGAGTAACTGGTAGCGCACTTTCTGTGGTCTTCTCGCTGATTCTTGTCACCGTGCTGTATGTCGCAGGGTCCAAGTATAAAGGGGTTCGCATCCACGAAGAAAAAAAACTGCGCGCAGCCTAGTGAAACTGAAGGAGGAAAAGAAACTTGAAAAATCTATGGAGCAGCCGCTTCAAAAAAGAAATGAACCAGATGGTGGAGGAGTTCAACGCTTCCATCACCTTTGATAAGACCCTCTACAGACAGGACATCAGAGGCAGCATCGCCCATGCCACGATGCTTCAGAAGATGGGGCATCTAAGCCCCCATGAACTGGAAGCCATCGTCCAGGGCCTCTCTGATATTGAAAAGAAAATCGCCTCGGGAGAGCTCACCTTCACTTATAAAGATGAGGACATCCACATGGCCATCGAAAGCCAGCTCATTAAAGACATTGGAGATACCGGAAGAAAACTCCATACCGCCCGAAGCCGGAACGACCAGGTGATTCTGGATGTGAGGCTGTACCTGAAGGAAGAGATGGAGGAAATTTTTGAGATCCTCAAAGGACTTCTTGAAACCCTTCTTCATCAGGCAGAAGCCACCAAAGAAGTGCTGATGCCTGGCTTCACACACCTGCAGCATGCGCAGCCTGTCACCGTAGGCTTTCATCTTATGGCGTACTTCCAGCAGTTTAAAAGAGATCTCATGAGGCTTCAGGGATGCTATGAAAGAACCGACGAGAATCCATTGGGCGCCTGCGCTTTGGCGGGTACCACCATCCCCATTGACCGCCACTACACCGCAGAGCTCCTTGGATTTAAGACCGTCACTGAAAACGCCATGGACACTGTATCAGACAGAGACTTTATTGTGGAGTTTCTGAGCTTTTCTTCTCTATTCATGGCCCATCTCAGCCGGATGTCGGAAGAGTTCATCCTATGGAATGCCCAGGAGTTCAGCTTCATCGAGATCGATGACGGCTTCTGCACCGGAAGCAGCATCATGCCTCAAAAAAAGAACCCGGATATTCCTGAGCTCATCCGTGGAAAGACCGGACGGGTCTATGGCCATCTCATGGGGCTTCTCACAGTGCTGAAAGGTCTTCCCATGGCCTTCAATAAAGACCTCCAGGAGGACAAGGAAGCACTCTTTGATACGGTGAAAACCATCAAGACCTCCGCCATAATCTTTACGGAAATGCTTGAAAACACATCGTTTAGAGCTCCGGACATGAAAAAGCATATGGAAAAAGGCTTCCTTCAGGCTACGGATCTTGCTGAACACCTGGTCCTTCAGGGCATCCCCTTCAGAACCTGTCACGAACTGGTGGGAAAAGCCGTAAAGTACTGTGAAGAGCATGATCTAACCCTGGAGGACCTGACAGAAGATTCTCTTCTACGCATTGATCCTCGCCTTTCCGGCATTCCCCTGCCGGACCTTACCATGGAAGGCTCCACAGAGAGACGAAACTCCTATGGCAGCACCGCTCCAAAAGATGTGGAGCGCCAGATTGCATCCGGTTGGGCACTCCTGGAATCCCTCACCATAATATAATAGCGAAAAGAGAGTCCCCACATCGACGAATCTCTGATGTGGGGACTCTTTCCTTATGTCTTCAGTTATGTCTTCTCATTGGCCGAGATAAGTTTCTGCCAGTTTTTCCAGATCCTTCTCAAAGGAATCATCTTCCCGAAGCTTCATGGTGCCATAATAGCCATAGCCTTCTTCCGTATCCATCTCCACCACCTTGGCTTCTTCTGTATCTAGAGAAGTGTAATGATCTGGATACAGGTACTGACCATCCTTGGTCATCTGAATCTGAGGGGCAAAGGGGTAAAGCACGGAATAGACTTCCTTCCCCTCTTCTTCTCTAAGCGTCAGCGGAATCAGATATGTTCTATCCACCTGGAGCTTCTCCACACTGCCCGCCAAAGAGGTATAGGTATAAAGGTCATTCGTGATCGTGATGCTCTTTCCTTCTTCCACACCTTCAGAGGGCCCATAGACTTTACTGACCAGCACTGTATAAATGACTTTATCACTTTCAAAGGCGATTTCCGTGACGGTTCCTTTGATGAAGGCCGCGCTTTCTGTAAGAAGCTCTTCCGTAAAGGGCATGATCTTTCCACTTTGCCCTTCCATTGGTTCTGGGGCTTCCACAAGGACAGGCTCTTCAAAGAGCAGATCGCTGTATTTTACAGTTCCTGGTTCTCCACCGGGGTTCTTTCCCATCAGGCTGTTGCCTGCAAGAATCAGGGCCAAAAGGGCAAAAGCAGCCACGGTACCATATAAGGGTTTTCTATTTTTCTTTTGATCCATGGTGAACACCTCATCTTCTTTATTTGTCAGTTTTTCCATCAGCTCTTCCTGATGTTTTTTTCTGGGTTCTACGTTTTTCCAGAGATTCCTGTATTCTTCCCTAGACATAACCATCCTCCTTCTCCAGTTCTTCTTTTAAAAGCTTTCTGCCTCTTGTGAGCTGCATTTTCACCGCAGACTCTTTCAGACCAAGAAGCTTCGCCACATCTTTAATTTTCAGATCCTCATAATAATGAAGATGCAGCACCGTGCGGTACTTTTGGGGCAGACGATGGAGCACTTCTTTCAGTACGTCTTCTTCAGGGGAGGATACATATCCGTCCTGATCCTGAAGCGGCATCTTCTGCACTTTGGACAGAAGAGAAAAGAGGCTGCTGCTGCAGTTCATGGTGACCCGCAAAAACCATGCTTTCTCATGGTCTGAGTTTTCAAATACCGGCCGCGTCCGAACATATCGCAGGAACACTTCCTGTGTCACATCCTCGGCGTCATGGCGGTTTTTTGTTCTGGCATAGGCCAGTTTAAACACTCTATCGTACTGGTTCAGAATGACCGTCTGAATCCCGGGTTCATGGTGGTCTTCTCTTTGCAAGTTCCTTCCTCCCTTCTCTCTTTACTAGGAATACCCTGGAGACTGAAAAAAAGTCACAAGGGCGAAAAAATACTTGAAGATGAGGTGTCAAAGTATCTTTTCACAGGACTTCTTTTCATTTGGTGAGAAAATCATAGCAGAAGGAGCTGCGCTCTACAATGAAAAAAGCTCCGGTTTCCCGAAGCTCCTACACATTTTATTATGGATGGGACTTTCGAAGCTGCGCATACAAAGCGCCCACGAAAGCGCCAAGAGCCGCCGGAAGAATCCACCCAAGACCAAGATCGTAAAGGGGCAGATAATTTTTATAAAACTCCAGAATGCTGCTCAAGAAGCCCAAGGAAACGGAAGGCATAAACTGCAGAAGCGACACATACCCATCCAGGATGCTCACAGCAAAGGTGAGAAGAATCGCCATGAGAAACACTGGCCTTTTCAGGGGCAGGATTCCCGACAAAAGACTAAGAAGGATCAGCACAATGGCCACGGGATAGATGGTCATAAGCACCGGCACTGCCAGCTGGATGATCTTCGTGAGGCCAAAGTTTGCCACAAGTAAAGACACCAGCGTAAGAACCCGCACATAGGTTTTATAAGAGAATCTCCCGAAGGTTTCTTTGAAAAACTCACTGCAGGAAATGATGAGACCGATGCTGGTTTTGAGGCAGGCCAGTACAATGATGGCAGCAAGAAGCACCGCTCCATACTCCCCAAAATAATGCTTCGCCACGGCAGAAAACACCTGGCCGCCATTTTCAAAGGTGCCAAGAATCCCTACACTGGATGCGCCCATATAGACAATAAGCCCATAGATGAGGGCCATGAGGGCCATGGCAAAGACTCCTGAAATCAGCGTGGCTTTGGCCATATCCTTTTGAGAGGTGATGCCTCTTCCTTTTAAAGCCTGGATGACCACGATGCCAAAGGCAAGAGAAGCCAGAGCATCCATGGTGTTGTACCCTTCTTTAAACCCGGTGACAAAGCTTTCCTTCACATAGGTCCCTAAAGGGCTCTGAAAACTCCCCATGGGCTTCAGAAGACTCGTGAGAATAAGAAAAAAAAGGAAGAGAAGAAACAGCGGCGTCAGATATTTTCCGATATAGTCCACGATTTTTCCTGGTTTTAAGGAGTAGTAGTACACCAGGGAGAAAAACAGCAGGCTGAACAGGAACAGAAAAAGGCCAGACTGTCCTTCTTTGAGATAGGGCTCAAACCCCACCACAAAAGGAACCGTAGCCGTTCTTGGGATGGCAAAAAATGGTCCGATGGTGAGATACAGTGCCACTGAAAAAATCAGGGAGAACACTGGATGCACCTTATCTGCCAGTTCTTTCAGACCACTGGCGCCAGAAAGACCCATGGCCAGGATGCCTAAAAATGGAAGACCGATGGCGGTGGTGAGAAATCCTGCTAAAGCACCAAAGAACTCTGTCCCTGCACTTTGTCCCATCTGAATGGGAAAAACCAGATTTCCCGCACCAAAGAACATGCCAAAGAGCATGGTGCCGACAATGATGTACGTTGAAGTATTGTTTTTCTTGTTCAAAGTATTTCCTCTTTCTATAAAATAATAAAATATCCTTCCTATTCTATCATAGGATCTCCACTGAAAGCACCGTGAGATCAAGATCTTCCACACGGAATCTAACGTTCATTCCCCCGAAGCTTAGGCCATAGACTCTTTCGGGATCGTTCTGATAAGAAGGTCTTGGGTCTTCTTTCAGCACCGAAACCAGGGCTGCATACTTTTCTGGAATGATTTTATCCACAAGCTCTTTGGGAATATCCACAGAAAGTTTTGGCTTTTCCACTTCAAAGATCCCGCACTGGGCTTCCTCATGGCTGTCTGAATAAGGCAGATAAGGCTTGATGTCCACAATGGGGGTTCCATCCATAAGATCTGCCCCTTGCACCAGAAGAACAGGCCCTTTCACAGGATCCATCTCCACCCCTTTCAGCTTCACAGCAGAAAGACCCAGATGGTTTGGCCTAAAAGGAGATCTTGTGGCAAAAACACCCAGTCTCTTGTTTCCTCCAAGCCTTGGTGGCCTTACCGTCGGTGTCCATCCTCCCTCCACAGCTTCTGAGAACTGCCAGATGAGCCACAGATGGGTGAAGTTCTCCATGCCTTTCACTGCATCCTCTGTTCTGTAGCCCGGTTCAAAGACAATTCTCCCTTCTAAATCCTCCACAAGGCCACCCTGCCTTGGAATGCCGAACTTTGAGGGAAAATCCGTCTCAATCCTTGCAATGATGTCTATTTCGATTTTTTGATTTCCTGTTGTTTCTTCCTTCATATTCCGCACCTTTCTTTTTCTCCGTCAGGCACCCGTGTGCCCATGATTCTCTTTGAGTTTCTCTTCTATCTCCTTGAAATGCACTCCCGTGAAGTCCTCCGTCCACTGAAAGAGCTTTTTTGAAAGCTCTTCGTCCCGGGCTTTTCTGGAAACCTTCGCTGGTTTTCCATTGTAGAAGTATTCTCCAGTGATCCCTTCCACAGAAGGGTCTGTGGCCAAACACACCGCCGTGGCCGCCCCTTCCTCAGGGCTTCTGAAAAACGGCTTCAGAAGCTTCGTGATGCTTTTTCCAAACCCAGTCTCCCGGTTTACGCCCATGTCGGTGGCAACCGCACCAGGATGGCAGCTGTTCACCGAAATACTATATGGAGCAAGCTTCTTTGAGAGCTCTTTGGCAAAGAGCACATTGGCAAGCTTCGACTGTCCATAGGCTTTGAAAGGACGAAAGCTCTTTTCAAGGGAGAGATCCTCAAAATAAATGTCTCCCCATTTATGGGCACCGGAGGCCACCTGAACGATGCGGCTTCCTTTGTGGAGCCTTTCAAGAAGAAGGAGGGTCAAAAGAAAATGTCCCACATGGTTCACCCCAAACTGCATCTCCAGTCCTTCTTTCGAAAGCTCTCTTTGGGTGGTGATGACCCCAGCGTTATTCAGCATCACGTCTATTTTCTCATAGGTTTCTCCAATGAAGGACGCTGCCCTTCGGACGGACTGAAGATCCGACAGATCGCAGAGAATCAGATGAAAGCATCCCGGCTGCTCTTCATTCAGCATTTTGAAGGCTTCGTTTCCTCTTTTTTCACTGCGGACCAGCATCAACACAAAATATCCTTTTCTTGCCAGCATCCTGGCAGAAGCCATCCCCATGCCTGAATTTGCGCCGGTCACCAGGGCGATCTTCTTCTCCATTCTCATTTCCCCTTTGCTTTATGCCATGACTTTTCTTTCTATCTTATCACAGTTCTTCCCGTTTCAATATTGCGGAAACATCAGAGATCCTTAGCCTGTTTGCCTCACTCCGCAAAAAAGCCGCAGCTTCTTTTGCTGCAGCTCTTTTATTCAGTCTACGAGGAAAGATATTTTGACATTCACTCTATAAGTAGTAATTTCTTCGCCCTCTACCACAGCCTGCATTTCTTTCACATACACAGACTTGATGTTCTTCACGGTTTTTGAAGCTTCCTTCACTGCATCTCTTGTTGCGGCTTCCCAGCCATCTTTAGATTCTGCTAGAAGCTCAATAACTTTCACAACTGCCATAACCTAAGGACCTCCTTGCTTTATTTTTTATCATCATAACAAAGAAGCATAGAGAAACTATGAGGAATCTCCAAACAATCTATGAATCCTCTTGTTCTTTCTCTAAAAAGAGACTGAAAAGCGCATAACCTGCTCCTCCAAATAAGATGGGTAAGCTGAAGAATAAAATGAGTCCAGGTGCATCGTCAACGTCTGCCAGACGGTAAGTAAAGGGCAGCATCAGCAGAAAAATGATACTAAAGACCGCGGCAGAGGCTCTGGCTTTTCTCCATATACTCTGCCTGTTCTTCCCCGCTGCATCTTCTCTTTCCTTCAGCAGGCTTAGCATGAGCTGAAGGAGATAAATCACGGGCAGGATGGACAGGTACAGACCTCCAATGAGCGGATAAAGTAAACCCGCATAGCGTGGATTCACAGGCTCTTCCAAAAGAGAGAACAGAAACATCAAAGAGACCCCCACAATCACAACTGTTAATAGCACCAGAAAACTTTTTAGATACAGCTTATACCATTTTTTCATCACAATCACGCTCTACTGTTAAGGTATCCACAGAAGGATCTCAGCCGTTCTGTGAACTCAGAGCTATTTTATCATCATTTTTATTGAATAACAATAAAAATATATTATTATTCAATTCTATACCATTTCTTCATTCCTGACCTGTTCCTGGCGAACCGCGTGGTAAGACTTATCTGAATGCGTTCCGATCTTCCACGTAATCCTCCAGAAGAGTCTTCTCCACATTGGGATAATTCTCCAACAGTCCTTCCAAGAGTACACTTTTATAGAGTGCTCCCGCATCATTTTTTGCCTTCACTCTTTTACTGGTGAAAGTCATGGCAGGAATGCCCTCGATATCTTTCAGCCTCACTGGAAGACCGTACCAGGAAGTGTCTTCGTCCGGTTCATTTCCACCATTTTCTTCCCGTAGGATATGCTGATACTGGGTTTTTGTCACAAGATAGGCCACGCCATAGGCTTTTCCAGGCTTTGTGGTATCCAGAAAAGAGACGCCTTTTCCTTCCCAGGAGTCGGATTTTCCGCCATAGTACATGTCAAAGGGTATAGTGACCTTCTTCTTTCTCCTTGGGAGCCTTCTGTCTATGCATTCTTTCTGATGTCTCCCAAGCCCTCGGAAGCTTCCGCCCTCCAGATAATACCTGAACCGCTCAAGAAGCATATTGGACCCGTAGGAAACATACCAGATGAGTTCTTCCTTGGGGACCCATGGCTGATCCGTGACTGCCACTTTATTCTTCTTTTCCACTTCATGAAGATACACATAGGTGCCCACAGGATAAAGCATGATGCCCTCCTGCCATACGGAAACTTCACGATAGCTGTAGAGATGCCCTTCCCCCTCCAGATGATGAATCCGCTGCAATGTTTCACGGGTGACTTCATAGACCTCGCCTAAGACTGTACCGTCCTTCTCTTCTTTAATCCCAGGATAGCTCCCCAAGTGATACAGTGCGAAGTCCCTCAGATTTGCTTCACCAAGATATCTGCTTCCAGAAAGATATGCCTCATGATTCCTGTTTCCTTTCATTAGAGTCCCATAGACAAAAATTCTTGCCATTTCGTTTTCTCCTCTCAGTTTTTTCAGTAGTGCTTTTGCTTCTTCTGTATTGTCTTCTCCCCAGTCAGAATAGACCGCTTCCCTGCGGCATTTCCATGCAAGATAATCCACCGCTGCCTGGAATGCCTTTGAAAACTCCGGTGCATCCTCTGGAAATCTTTGGAGAAACTCCGCTACATTTCCTTCTTCAAAGAGTCTCAAGGTTTCCATAAGGCCTCTTAGTCCGTCATGTCCTGCCCCTAAAAACCCTCTGCCTGTTGCGCCGTGAAGAAGGCTTCTGAAAATCTCATCAAATCCATCGAGAGTGGTAACTTTCTCCAGATTCTTCAGCTTCATCTGCATCAGAATGGCACAGGAAATATACGTTGGGCGATAAAAGTAACGGACTCTGGAGTCACTGGGCATCTCCTCTGGTGAAGCAAGGCCCAAGAAGTACAGTTTCTCATTTCTTGGAAGCGCCTTGGCATCCTGCAGCATTTTTCTTGCATAGGCCACGGCATCCTCTTCAGAAACTCCCCCGGACTTGATTTCTCTAAAGTCCTCCATGAGCTTGGCAATGATCTTTTCCATTTCCATGGTATCGATGGTTTCTGGTCTGTAAAATGTGTTTTTCATACAATTTCCTCCTCATGTTTTCTTTTGCTTTATGTTTTCATGATAGAGGATGGAATTGATTCTTGGTATGAAACCCGGTTTCAACTTTTTAGTACAGCTCTTCTTTGGTATAGGCACTTCTCAGGACACGGTCAAAGAATACGGTCCTTACCCCCTCTTTATACTCAATCTTCAGGAGGCTTCCTTCATAGGTACCCGGGATACATAGGCAATCCTCCAGAAAGACAGCACTGCCGTCCTCTTCCAGGTACTCCATATAAAAAGACTTTTCATTTTTCAAGCAGTCCATGAGTACGCTCGGTCCATCCGTCGTCTTAAAACGCTTCTCCTCAAGAAAAACATCGCTCTCTGAGCTTGCTAAAGCCTCATAAAATGCAGTATCTTCCTGAAAAAGCTCTTTGGATACCTGAAGAATTCTATTTTTCCCATAGGAAGAAAGCTGCATCCAAAGGTCTTCTGCTGATTTCTGCGCATAAGCCTTCATCAATGGATTCTCCATCATCATTTGGAGACCCTTCAGCGCTGCAATGACTTGGGTCAGGTTCCAGGTGAGAAAAAACGGATGAACGGTGGAACTGAGCAAGACTTTTCCATTTTTTCTCTCCATATCCCGGATCTCGAACTTCCTGCCTAAGATTTGAATGGGATCCTCATCCAGACCCCGGAGCTTTTTAAGATCTTCCTCCAGCGTCCTTGTGCTCACCCATAAGCGTTCACTCAAATCCTCTATATTGAGATCTCCACCTTGAAGCTCCTTTGCCAGATACATCTGACGCTCAAAGGTATTCCACACCTCCACTTCAGGAAAAGAGACTTCTATGCTGCACTGATGCACCTCTATAAGATACTGAAGAAATCTCTTATAGACGAGGATTGCTGTACCTTTATGACTCTTATAGGATCGAACCGCATCTTTCATCGCCCGTTCCAGCTCTTCCTTTTCCAGATGATCTACTGTGTACTGAACTTCCAGCATCTTCAAAATTGATTCCACGGTGCTTTCTTTCAGTGAACTATATCCGAAATACTTCTGATAATTCTTCGGTTTAAGATTTCCTCAAACCAGTTCGGTCCTCTCCCCTTCTTCATATGCCCATCTCCTTGATCTTCATTTCTTGTATTTGTTTTATATATCTACATCTTACTTGCAAAAATCAATCATGGGAACCTATAGTTTCATCAAATGAATTTTACATAGTATTATGAGTCCATCTCATATAAATATAACAATAATCGAAAAATCAGCCTATTTTTTTCTGATACTAGAGTTTAACCCAAGTTAAATCTATGTTTTTTCAATAATTCTTAAACCTGTACGAACAAGATTGACAACGTTTACTTAATTCGTTAAACTAAATACGAACAGACCTAAATAGGCTTGTTAAATTTCGACAGCTATGCTCCGACTCTGAAAAGTGCCGTACCTTACCTTGAATTGGCTAAAAATTCAGTGAAATTAAGGCATTTATCCAGAACCGGCAGTTTTTGCTGTCAAAAAAAAAGAGAGGGGTAAAAGAATGAAAAAGAACCGTAAACTTGTCATCTTATCCGCACTGCTTACCGCCATGATGCTGTTTTCCGTAGCCTGTTCCTCCGGTGATAAAGAAGGAAATGGCGATGGAAGTGTGGATATCGGGATCGTTCTTCCTACAAAAGATGAGCCTCGCTGGGTTCAGGATGAGACCAGATTCAAAGAAGCTCTTGCAGATACAGACTACTCTGTAGAAATTCTCTTCAGCCAGGGATCCTCTGCGAAAGAAAAAGAAAATGTGGAATCACTTCTGACCAAGGGAATCAAAGTGCTGATCATCTGCCCACACGATGGAGATGCTGCTGCTGCCGCTGCTGAAGCTGCTGCTGCTGAAGGCGTAAAAGTCATCTCTTACGACCGTCTTATCACTGGTACTGACGCTGTAGATTACTATGTGACATTTGACTCCGTTGCTGTTGGTGCGGCCCAGGGCCAGTATCTCATCGACAAAGCTTCCGGCAAAGACAATCCACTCTATCTCTATGCCGGCGCAGCAACAGACAACAACGCATTCCTGTTCTTTGAAGGCGCATGGAGCGTTCTTCAGCCTAAAGTCAAGGATGGCACCTTTGTCATCAAGAACTCCCCAGAAGCTGTAGCACTTCAGGACAAAGCTGAGCTGACCCGTGATGAAATGTCCAAGATCATCGGACAGATCACCACCAACTGGGATTTCAACGAAGCCAAGAACAAAGCAGAATCTCACCTGACAGCCGCATCTGCTGCAGATAAAGGTGATGTATACATTCTTGCGCCAAACGATGGAACTGCAAGATCCATTGCGGACACCTTTGCCACAGACAGTGATGTTACAAGCTTTGTTGTGACAGGACAGGATGCTGAAAAGGCTTCCATTCAGTACATCATCGATGGAAAGCAATCCATGACTGTATTTAAAGACGTGAGAACCCTTGTAAAAGACTCCATCGACATGGCTGTTTCCATTCTGAAGGGCGAAACCCCTGGAACCACAGGCGCCTATGACAACAAGAACAAAGAAGTTCCTGCAAAGCAGACTGAAGTTATTACTGTGGATCAGGAAAATGTAAAGGCAGCCCTCATTGACTCTGGATATTATGAAGCATCGGAGTTTACTGGACTGGAATAGCAGCTGAACTCACAAAAAAAATAAAGTACCTTCAAATAGTGAAAGCCATTTTGGCTTTCACTATTTATGATATACGAGACCTGGAAAGGCCATGGTCTTTTCCGGGCATCAGCAAACAGAGGAGAGGGAATATATGGAAACTGCCCTTCAGACAGATTATATTCTGGAAATGAAAAACATCACCAAAGTCTTCCCAGGGGTAAAAGCCCTGGATGATGTGAACTTCAAGGTGAAACGCGGAGAGATCCACTGCCTTGTAGGAGAAAATGGTGCCGGTAAATCCACCCTGATGAAAGTGCTCTCTGGTGTATGGCCCTATAGGTCCTATGAAGGAGACATCCTTCTTCATGGAGAAGTGCAGAAGTACCAGGGCATCCATGACAGCGAAAAAGCAGGAATTGCCATCATCTATCAGGAACTGGCGCTGATTCCTGAGCTTTCTGTCTATGAAAACATCTATCTGGGCCACGAAATCAAAAAAGGCAGATTCATCGACTGGAACGAGACCATCAAAATGTCCAAAGAAATGCTGAAAAAAGTACGGCTCAATATGAATCCCGAAACCAAAATCAAGGAACTTGGCGTCGGTAAGCAGCAGCTCATCGAAATCGCCAAGGCCTTCAGTAAAGACGCCCGCCTCATCATCCTGGATGAGCCCACGGCTGCGCTGAACGATGACGACTCCGCCAATCTTCTGGAACTTCTGCTGGAGCTGAAGAAAGAAGGCGTCACCTCCATCATGATCAGCCATAAGCTGAAGGAAGTCATCCACATCGCAGATACTGTCACTGTCCTTCGGGATGGAAAGACCATCTGCTCCCTGTCCAAAGAGAAGGGAGAAATCTCAGAACCAGTCCTCATCCGAAACATGGTGGGCAGAGCCATTGATGACATCTTCCCCAAACGGCTGGAAAAGAATCTGGGAGACATACTTCTAGAAGTAAGAAATCTCAGTGCTGTGGATCCCAAAAACGGCAAAAAGGTACTGAAAAATGTCAGCATCCATGCGAGAAAAGGTGAAGTGGTCGGGATTGCCGGCCTCATCGGTGCAGGAAGAACAGAGCTTGCCTCCTGCATCTTCGGAAACCCCAAAGGCTTCAAGATGCAGGGAGATATATTCGTAGACGGTGAAAAACATACCTTCCATCATCCGAAAGATGCCATCAGAAAAGGCATCGCCTATGTCACTGAAGACCGAAAAAAAGAAGGACTGATCCTTCTTCAGGATATTAAGAACAACATCAGTCTGGCCAACCTCAAAGGCATCTCTTCCAGCGGCATTGTCAATGACAATGAGGAGATCACCGTAGGTGAATCCTACCGGAAATCTCTTGGCATCAAAACCCCTTCGGTGGAGCAGCTCACAAGAAACTTAAGCGGTGGAAACCAGCAGAAGGTTTCCCTGGGCAAATGGCTCAACACAAAACCCATGGTTCTCATTCTGGATGAGCCCACCCGAGGCATCGATGTAGGCGCAAAGTTTGAGATCTACACCATCATCAACAGCCTGGTCAAAGAAGGCATGAGCATCATCATGATTTCCTCCGAGCTTCCGGAAATTCTGGGCATGAGCGACCGCGTCTACGTGGTTGCAGAAGGCAAAATCACAGGAGAATTGTCTGTGGAAGACGCCACCCAGGATAAAATCATGGAACTTGCCACAGTCTGAGAACAAAGAGGAGGAAGAAAAAATGGAACTGCTTAACGATCTCAAAACCATGCTCAAAAAAAATATCCGTGAATACGGCATGTTCATTGCCCTTTTTGCCATTATGCTGGTATTCTCCATCCTCAGTGATGGGGTGTTCATGTCTCCACGAAACATCAGCAACCTCATAAACTCCATGGGCTACATCGCAGTCCTTGCTGTCGGCATGACCCTTATTCTGATCATCAAGCACATTGATCTCTCCGTGGGATATGTGGCAGGATTCCTTGGTGCTGTAGCAGCAATGCTCATGACTTCCTGGGATCTGCCTGTTCTTCTTGTGATTCCCATCATTCTTTTTCTGGGCATCCTCATTGGACTGTTCAATGGCTTCATGGTCGCAAAGCTTCAGCTCCCAGCCTTCGTGGTATCCCTTGCGGGGATGCTGATTTTTAGAGGGGCTCTTCTTCAGGTCACAGCAAAAACCGGAACCATCATCATTCCGAATAAAACCTTCAACAACATCGGCGTCGGTTATATTCCAGACCCCGTGAAGCTCATTCCGGGCTTTCATACCTTAACTTTAGTCATTGGCGCACTTTTCATCGTTTTCTTCATACTGTCACAGTTCAAGAACCGGAAAAACAAACTGAAATATCAGTTTGAAGTGGTCCCAATTAAGATCTTCTACATCAAGCTGGTTTTTGTATCCGCACTCATCGCTTATGTGACCTATATTCTCTCGGACTATAATGGTCTTTCCTGGACCGTGGTCATTGTCCTCATCGTGGTGGCTCTTTACCATTTCCTCACCACAAAGACCGTTCTTGGAAGACACATCTATGCTGTGGGCGGTAACGATGAAGCGGCAAAGCTCAGCGGAATTGACGTAAAAAAGGTCACCCTTTTCGTCTTCTCCTCCATGAGCATGCTGGCTGCCCTCTCCGGTATTCTCTATACCGCAAGACTCCAGTCAGCAACAGTCACCGCAGGAACTGGATTTGAACTAGATGCCATCGCCTCTGCCTATGTGGGCGGTGTTTCCGCAGCTGGTGGCGTAGGAAAGGTCACAGGCTCCATCATTGGAGCCCTGGTTATGGCTTCTCTCACTAGCGGTATGAACCTACTTAATGTAGGTGCATCCTACCAGTACATCATCCGTGGTGCCATCCTCATTCTCGCTGTGGTCTTTGATGTACAGACCAGGAACAAAGCAAAATAGCGTGCTTCAAAAGAATACCAAAAAAGAAAGGAACCACCGATCGTAAGCTCGGTGGTTCCTCATTTTTGTCTAGGGAGGAGATTCCAAAGTCAGACCCGGAACCTCCTTTTGATTGTCACACCTTTAGGTCTTGTCCTTTATTCTAGTACTTGGTTGTATTGTAGAAAGCATTCATCTCCCAGAAAGGAACATAGGTCTCTGAATGCGCTGCGATGTAGATTGAGCCAGCTTTCTTTAACGTAATCTCATAGGTGAAGCTTGTAGTCTGGTCTTTGATCACCGGTTTATATGGTAACTGTCCAGGATCTGCTGTGTATACCGATGTCTTTCCGGTCTTCTTCACTGGCAGAGGCGTTTCTCCTACATAGAGGTGAATCTTCTTCAGAGAGAATCCAGGCTCCATCTCGTATCTCAAGGTTACCAGCTTGTTGTAATACTCTACATACAGTTTGCCTGCCAGAAGTCCCTTGCTGATGTCATTTTGTCCTGCGCCTGTATAGATTGGGAAAATGTAGCTGCCTTCAGGCAGTGGACCATTGGCCCAGCCCCATTTAGCATTGGCAACTAAAGTGTTGATTGGGATGGCAAAGTCTCCGCCAAAGGCCCATCCGGTCTCCATATAGAGCATCTGTCTGACTTCCACAATTTCTGTGTCGCTGTCTCTGATCTCATTAGGAAGTCCTGCAGGATTTGCAAGAACAGACGCTGTATTTTCAAGCATGCCGCTGTCCGCTGTGGTGAGCAGTCTTGTGTACTGAACTTCTTCAGAAGCGCCAATGGCTAAGGAGCCGCTGAATCCAGCTAATGTTCCTGCCAGGGTATCCTTCACAACGACGTTCACAAGATCAATGTCTCCCGTATTTGTGATTTTCACCGTGTAGGTCAGGGTATCTCCCACATGGGCCATGGAGGTATTGACACTCTTCTCCAGCTTGATATGAGGATGTACCAGATCTACCGATACGCTGTCTTCCAGTCTGTCAGTACAAAGGTTGTTTCAGGTGTATCTGCTGTGCTCAGATTCTTCACAGTCACTGTATAGTGTACTGTCTCTCCAGGTACAGCTTTCACTTTGTCCACTTTCTTTTCAATGCTGTAACTTGCTGGAAGAGGTTGACGCTGTACTTGGAATCGGAAGATACTTCTTTCGAGAAGGCATCATTCACATACTTAATAAGTCGCCGTAACACTGTTCAGGAATGGATCTTCTGCCTCTTCTGGAATCAGGAAGGATTTTGTGACCTTCTCCTTCTCTCCCACACCAAGGGTAGTCTTCAGGAAAAGAGAGGTGAGGTCAAAATCAAATGTACTGTCATAAATCTTTACTTTTTCCAGTGGTAAATCGCCGATGTTCTCCACTTCAAAGCTGTAGGTGGTTTCATCACCAATCTTGGAGAGTTCATCACCAGTTTTTGTGATCTTGATCATTGGATCTACAATGGTTGTTTCATCAAAAGCAGCTCCACTATACTTATTTGGGAACTTTTTAAAAGCGGTGACATAGTAGGCTTCGTTCTTAATGATGGATCCTCTCTCCGCATCCAATGGAATGGTATAGTTCATCTCTTCGCCGTCAAAGATCTTACTCTCCCCTGGGAGCAGCTTAAAGGTTTTTGCTGTAGCATCTTTAAAACCAAGGAGCTCATCTGTGAGAACAAAGAATGGTATCTCCAGAAGCTAGCATCAGCATAGAAGGGATCCTCCATCTCCAGCTGCCCTCACCCAGTACATCTTCTTTGTGTGAAATAGCTCCAATGGGCAGGGACTCCACTTTATTTGGATAGGTCTGCATATAGTTTGGTTCCATCATCTCATAGACAAGAAGCTCTGAGCCGTAGGACAACTCTTCAAACATGTATACACCACTCGCATCTGTCTTGGTCTCCAGTGGCACCAGGATGTCTTCGATTTTACCGATGAGCTTGATGGTCCAGTTTGGAAGTCCTGTCTCTCCTTCATCAAACATTCCATTGTTGTTGGTATCCAAGAACTTTTTACCCGTTACTGTACGATAGGTCTCAGATGCATCTGGAAGCTATACATCTCTGCTTCCTTTCACATCCAGCATACTAAAGTGTCCGCTGGATCCTGTCTCAGGTCCGGAACCATATCCAATGGGATCAAAGTCCAGCACATTATAGATATAGCCGCCCCAGCCTGCTGGTGCACCACTTGCATAAGCTTTCTGAAGATCTCTTGAGAAAATGGAGTTTCTGGCCAGGTGAAGCTCAAAATAAATGTAGAACGAATCTACAGTATAGGGATCCTTTCCCTGGGTCTCCAATGCATTCATAATATCTTCAGCCGTAACGATAAACGATCTTTTTTGATCGTAAATACTACCAACTTTACCGATTGATCCAGTCACAGCAGAGCAGTTCATCTGAGAATTTGGAAGGTTCAGCAGTTCATACTCATCCCAGATATTTTCTCCCGGATGGTTCTGAGCGATGTTCACATTCTCCGGTGTGCCCAGTGAATATGCATTTCCGTCAGCCATTGGCCATCCTTCTGCAAAACCAAGCTCATCTGTACCAACCTGAATGCCCTTCACCAGGTCCACAAACATGCCCCACTCAACACTGCCACCAATGGGATACGCAGCACTATACCAGATGGTGAGATCCGGAAAATTCTGGAATCCTGGGTAAAGGCTCTGGAAATTGGAGATTTTCGCTTTACCTGGGAAATACTCTCCTTCCGCATAAGATTTACCAAGGTTACCCGTCGTCCAGCCTCCGTCCCAATCCTTTGTGTCCACAGTGAACTACTCGCCACTTAAATGATTGACATCATTTTGAAGTGGGAGCTTCTTGGTCAATATCTCCAATGAGATAAGTATCTCCAAGCTCAACGGGTGGTCCCCACCCTGAAAAACTATATCAACCTATTTTCAGCAGATTCTTAGCTGCGTTATGGTCTCGGTCATGCGTTGTGTGACAATTTGGACAAGTCCATTCTCTGACGGCGAGGTTTTTGACCTCGCTGTTTTTATGTCCACAAACATGACAAAGCTGGCTGGATGCAAAGAAAGCATCTGCCTTATTAATAGTTCTTCCGTACCATTCCGCCTTATAACAAAGTATACTCACGAAAGTAGACCAGGATGCGTCGGAGATGGATTTCGCTAGTTTATGGTTCTTCAGCATATTTTCAACTCTTAAGGTTTCAATATTGATGACTTGGTTTTCGTCTATCAATCGAGAAGAAACCTTATGGAGATAATCTAACCTCTGATTAGCCACTTTCTCATGGACAATGGCCAGTTTTTGCTTGTTCTTGTAGTAGTTGTTGGAACCTTTGACCTTTCGAGATAAATCCCTCTGTAGTTTTTTGATTTTTGCTTCACCTTGAGCCAGAAACTTTGGATTCAGAATGACTGTTTCATCAGAAAGTGAAGCGTAAGTCTTGATTCCAAGGTCAATAGCAATCTTGTTTTGTGATTCGGCTTTAGGCTGAATGTCTTCTTCGGTCAAGATAGAAACAAAGAATTTTCCACTTGAAGTCCTACTGATGGTCACTGATTTTAGAGATACCTCATCTGGAATGTGGCGATGATATTTTATACGAATCATCGACTTCAGCTTTGGGATTTTCAGATACTTCTTGTCAATAATGTCGATGGTTCCTTTCTGATTGTTGGTGGTATAGCTTTGACCATAGGCTTTCTTTTTGTACTTAGGAAAGCCTTGATTAGTGTTTCCTTTCTTTTGTTCCCGAAAGAAGTTTTTATAGGCTTTCTCCAGGTTCAGCTGAGCATTGGCTAACGCCAATGAATCTACTTCCTTGAGAAACTCATGCTCTTTCTTGTATTGAGCGGGTGTGTTTTTTAACATTTGACCTGATTCTTCATAGTGCTTTATTTTGTCATAGAGCATGACATTGTATATAAAACGGACACAACCAAAGGTTTTTGCGAAAAACACTTTCTGTGCATCCGTAGGATAAATTCGATATCGATACGCTTTATTTACAATCATCTCATCAACCCCTTTTTATATATTATGCCCAACAGAGATAAAAAATATTCATTCTTGTGCAAAATAAAAAACGATTCATCCTCCACCTATAGAGGATAGGGGAATTCTCGCTGATTTTAGTTAAATCCTTCTAAGGTAACGCTACCAACAAAATCTGCAGAATACACGATTTTCGTACCGAAGTTCAGCGTCGTCACCATGAGATCAGCACATGCATCTCTAGCAGTCACGAAATCCCACAAAATCCACTGCTATTTCAGGTCATATATTGACTCTAAAGCTGCTTCATACCTTATAATGAAGAAAAGACACAGAAAGGATTGACTTCATGAAGATTAAAGATGTAGAAAAGCGTACACATATGGATCGGGCAACCTTATATTATTATGAAAAAGAAGGACTCCTGTCTCCAGAGAGAACCGAAAACGGATACCGGATCTATAGCGCAGAAGATCTCCTTATGATTGAAAAAATCAAACTGCTCCGTTCTCTTCAGATATCCATTGAAGAGTTAAAGGCACTGAAAAGAGAAGAGACCTCTCTATCTTCTGTGCTGAAAACCCAGCTGAACCTCCTCTCTTCTGAAGAAAAAAAATCCCAGGACGCAAAAGAAATATGCCAGAAGATGCTTGCTCAGGGAGAAACTTTTGTGACTCTCTACCCAGAGCAGTACCTGAAATCAGAGGAAGACACCACATTCCTGAATAGATATGACGATTCTCCCGAAGAGCTTCCTCAGGTCTATGACCCGATACGAAGATTCTTTGCCAGATTTTTTGATTACACCCTTTATATTACACTTTGGTATCTGGCGCTTTATCTCACGCTGCGCATCGACCTTCAGAACCGCTCCTTCCTTTATCTCCTATTGGATCAGATGGTTACGATGGCTCTGATGCTTGTTGTAGAGCCAGTGTTATTGACACTGTATAAAACAACTCCCGGAAAGAAGATTTTTGGATTGCGGATAGAACACAGTGACGGTACACCACTTCAGTATCATGAGGGGTTCTCCCGAACTTTTCTGGTTCTACTGGAAGGGATGGGGTTTCTCGTTCCCTTAGTCTCACTCTTTACTCTCATTATTTCCTATAACCGCTGTATTCAGGGAGAGATTCAGCCATGGGATAAAAATATCGCCTACAGGATAAAAGACCGCAATGCCTTAAGAGGAGTTCTATTTGCTGTACTATGCACTATACTTCTCAGCATCACCGTACTGCTCCAGTACTTATACTTCATGCCACCAAACCGGGGAAATTTGACGGTAGAAGAATTCACGGAGAACTTCAGCCACTACCAAAAGATTTATAATCTTCCTCTGAATGGTAAGAGGCTTAAGTCTTCTGCAGCATGGGAATCACCTTACGACTTCAGGGATCTTTATCTTCCACACCATGTAACAACACCGCCAAATCTGACCTTCACCATGAAAGACGGCTTCGTAGAAGCAGTATCCTTTGATATTGATGTGAGAGACACAGACTTTTATGTCTACCACTATGGAGAATATATGAGCCTCATCAGCCTGGCATTGATGACACCTGAATGGAACCTGGCCACCACCCGGGAGAAAGCAGACAAGCTTGTGGACTACTTTTCCTGGAACTCCTCCTCTTCCTATACGATGAATGTTTTGGGGGTGGAAATTGACAATGATGTCCTATTCGAAGGCTTCGAGGAGACACACAACCACACCATGCCTCTCCGGGATGTAGAGACCAATTTCTACAGGCAAAAGTTTCTTGCAGCCAAGTCTATTCCCTGACAAAGTAAAAGCAAAGGAGTTCGATAGCGTATCGGATTCCTTTGCTTTTGTGTTATGTAATACAGTTCAATAGTTATCTCTAATTGGATGTAGCTTTCTACAATACTTCTCTTGTCCATCGGTTGGACTGATAGATATAGTACCCATAAAGCACCACCAGGATATTGGAGACATTCATGGCAATCCAGACACCTCTCTGACCTAACCCAGTGAACTGGTTGAAGATGAGAATCAAAGGGATTCTCACAAGCCAAAGCCTTCCAATGGCCATGAACATGGAGTAGTTTGTATGCCCCGCTCCCTGGAAGAGGCCCTGAAAGATGGAGAAAAGTCCCATGAGCGGTATGGTTGGCAGAATATAAATAAGGTACTCCAAGCTTTGGGACACCATGAGCTCTTCTGCTGTTGGGGTGAAGAAATAAATCAGCTCCGTTCTGAAGATATAGATAAGTGCACTGCCCACGAGGCTGATGAGAAGCGACAGCTTCACCGCTTTCCAGAAGCCTTCCTTGACCCGCTCCGGATTCTTCGCTCCCATATTCTGTCCTACGATGGAGGTGAGCCCTGACCCAATGCCCATGGCAGGCATCATGATGATGTTGTTGATGCGGTTGATGAGAGCAAAAGCTGCTAAAAGTGATGTACCATAGGATGCGATAAAGGTGTTGAGTAGAATGAACCCAAAAGCAGCACCTGACTGCCCCGTGGCACTGGGGAGCCCCACCTTCACAATCCGCTTCAGCTTCTTTGTTTCCAGAGGAATGTTTTTAAAAGACACCGAAAACGCCTTGGATGTTTTTCTCATCATGTAGTAACCAAGAAACATCAGCACCACATGAGCAATAGAGGTAGCAGCTGCTGCCCCTCCTACCCCCATGCCAAGTCCACGGATTCCTAATAGGGGTATTTCTGAAAAAATGAAAAATGGATCCAGAATGATATTCACCACCGCCGCGATGCTGTTGACGATGGTGGAGGATTTCGTATTTCCTTGGGCATTCATGATGGCCATGAACCCCATAAAAAGGATATGCGGAGGCACACCCAGGAAAATGATCTTCAGATATTCTGTGGAAAGAGCTCCAAATCGGCCCTCACCACCCATGAACTGAATGATATAGGGTGATGAGATATAGCCTAGCCCTCCGAGAATCAGTCCAATAAACCCACTGAAGAGGATCACATGATATGCGTACTCTTTTGCTTCCTTCTGCTTGTTTCTGCCAATGAGCTGCGCAAGGATGGAAGTGCCTGCGATTTGCACCCCCATACCAATGGCCTGAAAAAGAAACATCACAGGATTCACAAAAGACACCGCCGCAAACTCCGTGGTGCCGAGCTGCCCCACAAAGTACGCATCCGCCATATTGTAGAGTGTCATAATGAGATTGTTCACAATGAGCGGAAAAGAGATCATAAGAAGCACCGAGTACATGGGCCCCTTCAAGATCATCTCAGTCTTCGATGCCTTATCTGTCATTTTTAATTGTTCTGTTTCTGCCATGGTTTTTCCCTCACTTACACTGGTACACCAATCTCTTAAACTTCAGTTTCATCTCTCTGATATAGTTCAATATACCATGGATTTAAGAGATTCTGGACTTCTCTCCGGTACAGATTCTCCTCTAAAAGATACAAAAGGGAAGCTCCCGCTTCCCTTTGTACTTCACTATTCACTTCTAGAAACTGACGTATCATTGAGACTTTCTGAGATCTTCAGCAGAATCGATTCCCTTGAAGGTTCCTTATCTGTATGATAGAACGTACGAAGAACCAGGTCTCCTTTAACTGCAACAATTTCCCACTTATTCCTAACATAGACTTCATCTAGTCCATCAACAATCACTTCTTCAAAATCACTGACAACAATTCCATAGTATAAGCTGACTTTCAGCGATTCCAGTAACCTATCACGAATCCTTTGACTTTTGATCAGATATACCTCTTGATCCAGAGAGCTGTATCCATCAGTTCTATCACTGAACTCCTGTGTTTTTATCACTTCCCCGAAAATCGTCTTCCTGCTTCTATATTTCCCCTCATAAGCATCGGATGATTCTTCCTTTTGAAATTCTCCTTCATGAAGCTTCTCAAGGGTTACGAAGGGCCCTTCAAAAGAGCTGGGAGTATCTCCTCTTACTGAGGTGGAACCTTCAATGAGCCCTAAAATCAGAACCGCTGAAACAAATACTGCAACAACACCTTTTTTCCAGATTCTAATCACCTTTTCAAAAGGGGTGATTGTCCTAAGAGGTACACCTTTTTTTAGTTTCAAGATGAGGTACTGACTGCTGATCATCCCTACAACATAATACCCAATACCTAATGCAATCGTTCCAAATAGAAGGAATCCAAATGCAGGCGTATCAATGAGCACTTTATAGACGCCATCTGAAATGAATCTGAGATATGCGCCAACACTTCTTTTTGGATATCCAGCCGTCTGTATCGCAAAGAGAATAGCATATGTGACAATCATCGACAGAAATTCCTTCAGAAAACTCTTTCTCAATATCTTAATAGACTCTATCTGATCTTCTGGATTCGTGTAGAGTTCTGGTGGGTCCGTATCCTTTTCTGCAGAAAAAATCTGAATCTGACGCTTTCCGCATACATGGCTCCAACCACACTCCTCATAAACAAGGATCTGTTCTTCTGGAATCTTTCCATCTTCCAGCCTTTTATCGTCCACGATCTCCACCCGGTAGCTAAGGTTCTTTGGTTCTTCTTTTCGGAATCTGCTGAGATAATGGCCTCTCTTTTCAAGAATCAGGCCTTTCTTAGCCTTTCTCTCATAGAACTCTTCCGTTTCTACAAGCGAAAAAGAACTTGGATTCAAACTGTATCTTTTCATATAAGCCCTCCAGAATTATTCTGTCGTTCATTAGAGTTTCAGCTCTTTCATTCTGTCTTTATGATTTTCCAGAAGACCGTTCTTTACTGTTAAGAATCTCCGAGAGCTTTAAAAGAAACTCTTCTTGTGATAACTGGTTTTCAGATAATGTTGTAATTCTAAAGACAAAATCATCCTTTACTACTACCATGTCAAACCTGTCTTTCAAAAAAACTTCATCCAGTCCAGCTACACTCATCTCAACATAGTCTTCTCGATATAAACCATAAGTGTTTTCATTTTTCAGTACATCTACCAGTCTGTTCCTGAGTTTATCATTCTTGATCTCATAGACTACCTGAATGAAAGTAATGCCATTATAAAATTGATTGCTGCTTTCCTGGATCTTAATGATTTCTCCCCAGATGGTATTTTTCTTTCTATAGTAGTCCTCTCCCAGTATGGAGTAATCACCCGGAGGTGCTTTTTTGATATCAAAGTCTGAAAGTGTTACATAAGGTCCTGCTGCTTCACTGGGATCTTCCCGCTTCTCATATGTGAGGATCTCAGGAGCACTCATTAGAAGCAGTCCGACCAAAACTACAATGATTGCTCCTTTTTTCAAAGGCTTCACTTTCTTTGCTAATGGCTTGATTTTTCGAAGGGGTATTCCCTTCTTCAGCCTGGAAATATAGTACTGACTGCTGGCAATACCAAAGATGTAATTTCCAATTCCATTGAAAAGAATCAGTATGAAGAGTATCGCAAGAGGGGGCTGAATTATGAGAAGTTCGAAATATGAGGAACCCATATTCTTCATAAAATCCCCAAAATTACTTCCACCAAATGCTCGAAGATTTGCTAGGAACATAAGTGACCATGAGGCCAACAAACTGATAAATGCGATAAGATCAGTTTTCCTTAGTATCTTAATGGATTCGATCTGATCTTCCGGCTGGTAGTAAAGTTCTGGAGGATCTGTACTCTTGTCTGCTGAAAAAATCTGAATATGGCGGTGCCCACATACATGGGTCCAGCCGCATTCTTCGTAGATGGCGACCTGCTCTTCCGGTATCTTGTGTTCTTCCAATTTATCATAGTCGATGACTTCCACCCGGTAGCTGAGATTGTTTGGCTCTTCCTTTCTGAATCTGCTTAAATAGTTTCCTCTTTTCTCAACAAGCAGACCGTTCTCTGCCTTTTTCTCATAGAACTCTTCAATTTCAGATAAAGAATAGGAACTTGGATGAAAACAGTACTTTTTCTTCATGTGAGATCCTCCAGTATTTTTCCATCATCCACCTGATTTTTCAGGCGCTGATATTCTTCTTTCAGGGCTTCTATGCCTAGGGCTGTGATATGGTAGGTTTTTTTTCGTCCTTCTTCTTCCACAAGTCCGATGAGACCTTCTTTATTCATCCGGGTGAGCACGCCATAGAGGGTTCCTGGCCCCATGAGAAGCCTTCCCTTGGAAAGCTCTTTGATGCTTTGCATCATGCCATAGCCATGGCTGGGATGAATGAGGGATAAAAGGATATAGAATGTGGCTTCAGTCATGGGTGTGCTGCTCATTTCCCGTCTCAACTCCTACTATTATGCTACGCGATATATCGTGTAACATAATAGTAGCGGAGAATACACCTGAATGTCAAGAGTTCCAACAAAAAAAGAGCCTCTCACCCTATGAGAAACCCTTCTTTACTATGCCCTATCTCCAGAACCCTGGATGTTCTTTCTTGTCTTCGATATTATATGCAATCATCTTATGAAGAAGCTCAAAATCCACAGGTTCTTTCCACGGAATCTGAAAAAGCTCTTTCAAAAGTGGATACTTCGCCTTTTTAATATCGTCCTGAAACTTCTGAAGGCAGGCTCTTTCCGGTCCCACTGAAATGTGTCCCTTGGACACACTGAAGCCGATGATAAAGGTGCCATGATCTGTAAACATAGGCTGTTTCCACTTCACTTTTTCCTGAAGCTCTGGAAACTCCTTCCGAATGTAAGAAAAAATCGAAACCAGCCGTTCCCTTTTCTCACTTTCTTCTACTGTTTCCAGAAACTCTTGAAAAGTATTCATCCTTCCTCACCTCCTTGACTATTTACTCCGGCAGTACTTCATAGGCAAGTTTATCAATGATTTCCTGATGCTGAGGAAATTCTGAAGCAAGTTCCTTCTTCGTGAACAGCTTAAAGTCTTTAAAATCAAAGCCAGGCACCACGGTGCAGCTGACTAAGGCATACCCTTCTTCTACAGATGAACCGAAGATCTCACCTGCTTTCACCGTATGGTGCGGCACCATCCCAGCTTCCAGCCCCAATACTGTTTTCTCATAGGTGCCATCTCTTAGAATGGAATGTACCGTCAATGGATTTCCTCCATGGTAAAACCAGAGCTCATCCGACACCAGCTGATGAAAATGGGATGGGCTCTCCTTTGTGAGAAGAAAATAGATATTGGTATACAGGGGCAGATTCGCTTCTTCTTTACCGTATCTTTCTTCTGATCTGTCTGTCTGTCTGAAAAATCCACCTTCTGGATGGGGCTGTAAATTCAGTTCTTTGATCCATTCTTCTGCAGTTCTCATGATGCACCTCGCGTTTTTCTTTCAGTATAACAAAAAACTCTACAGATTTTGTGAACCTCTAGAGTTTTTCTGCATAGTCTATGGCAGTGTGATCTTATAGGAATGTTTAAAATAACGATCCGTGGAGGTTTCCTGGGGGATGATGAAGCCTCCCCCACCTGTATATCCTCTGTAGTCCACCGTAGAGTCTGCTACCACGCCTTTATGTTTCATGGTAAAATCCTCCATGGTCTTTTCATAAATCTCCTTCATTATATCTTCAGGTTTCAAAGAAGAGAAAAATCTTCCTTTTTCCTCTGCTCCTGCTGCGGAAAGATAGGCAAGGCCCATATAGTCTCCATTGGTTGCAATGAACTCATCCACATCTCCAATACTGGTCTCAAAGTAAAGCGTACTCAAATACGCTCCGTCCACTTCAAACTGAAAGTCTGGCCTAATGGAGTAATTCAGCACCTCAATAACATAACCATCCTGCTCCACCTCCACCCAGTCTCCATGCTCATTGAGCTGTTCTAGAGGTTCCATATCAAAGTACGCTTCATAGTAGCGGTAGTTCTCGGAAAACTCTGTTAGAGTAAGTTGTCCCCGATGGGGTGGCAGTGTCTGATATCCCATGAAAAAGAAGATACTCAGAAGGTAAAAACCATAAGCAGCCACAAAAAGTACTGGCCTGAAATTCCTTTCATCCTTCAGTCTATAGGAAAATCCAAGCTCCCACGGCTGCTGCTCTTTCTCATCTGCCCGTTTATAAGATTTGTAGAGTGTGTACAGCTCCAAAAACGTAATATTAAATGCCAGCCCATAATAAAGCACCCCTAAAGTTCTTGTAAAGGCTTCCTGGTAACTTGGAAACTCTCCATCCTCTCGTCGGACCACCAGACCCCATATGGCTTTTCCTGGTGTTGTCCCAAGCTTAGAAAGAAGCAGTGGCTCCACCAGGAGCATGAGAATCGTTCCAAGAATCGTATCCACGATATTATCAAACCTATTGTGATTTCTAAGAAAATCATGAAATACAAAAACTCTTACAATGGTGATGAGTAGTGTATAAAAAGCAAGATCCAGGACTCTTGCAAAGAATCTTCGCCATGGTGCATAAATCTGAGGAGTCCTGTCTTCCTTTTCTGGATAATAGGGACGTCCCGTTTCTTTTTCCTTCTCCTCCAGGAGATGAAGATACTTTAGTCCGTCAAGGTTCTCCAGGCTGTCCACTTCATTTTTCATAACCACACATACTTCTTTGGCGTAGTGAATCTGCCCCTCTTCATTTTCAAGTGTACTGATCCGCTCTTCCAAGGTTTCTCTGATTGAAGACGCTCCAGAGAATATTCTTTTGATTTCTTCCACCGTCATATGAAGACTTCGGAAAAGTTTAATCTTATAGAGCGCTTCCAGATCTTCTTCTCCATACTCCCGGTATCCATTCTCCAGTCTCTTTGGATGAATCAGTCCTTCACTCTCATAAAACCGGATACTAGATCTCTCTAGACCTGTTTTTTCTTCCACTTCCTTAATTTGCATAAGCTTCCTCCTCTATACTTCTGTATCTTGCTCTTCTCACCTGACCCAAAATCTTCAAGGAACAATCATGCGATACCTGAGTGAAAACTCATGGATGTCCGAATCATCTATGGGCAGGAGAGGTCTCAAACCTACTCTATTTTCATACCCTTCATAAGAGATCTCTGAAGATACTTTTACGCCGTCTCTTTGAATCTCCCCGGAGGTTTGTGCCAAAGGCCCCATACCAAAGATTTCTGAACTGGGATTCAAATCCAGTATTCCCACATCCTTCTGTGCTCCGACCATCGCAAGATAGGCAAGTGTCATTTCTATCTCATATGTGGCTATGGGAAGCTTCTTGTTTTTCACATGGATTTCAAAAGAAACCTCTTCTAAACGATTGTCCCTCACATAATACTTAAACATAGGGATCTCCCGATAGATGAGATCAAGATGGAATGGATCTCTCTCCTTGTTCCGAACCCATTGGCCATAGTCGTCAAAATCGTAGTCTTCATAGGATACATTCAGATACTTCGCATAATACCTGTAATTTTCCACATATTCAGCCAGCGTGAGATCTCCTCTGTTTGGGGGTAGGGTCTGGACCCTTTGTATGAAAACAGACATGACACTATAGAAAAGGATGACTCCTATAAAAAGGTTCAGTTCCAGATTGCGAAGCTTCCGGAAACTGTATACTTCACTGTGATCTTCCCAAGGGAGACTCTCTCCTTGCATCACCAACTGATAACTTCTGTACATGAAATACCAGGACAGTACCGGAATGAAAAATGCCATCCCTTTGACCATGATCCCTTTGGTTCTAAATTTCAGCACTGGATAAGACATATATTCTCCTGATTCATCTCGAAGCTCGATACCCATGACATATTTCCCCAGCGTTGTGCCAAATCTTGAAAGCAGTACTGGTTCAAGAAAAAACATCAGAATCAAAGCAATCACAACATCTGCCGTATGGTTCAGTATCGTGTCATTTCTCAGGATCTGTCCAAAGATCAGTGTGCGTATCGTCATGACCATAAGCTTGTAGACGTAGAGGTCCAACATTCTTGCTGTAAACCTTCTGACGCACTCTTTTCGGTCCATGGCAGGAAGCTTTATTTTTTCATAGTATTTCCTGCCTGTGCTCTTCTCTTTGTCATTTAGACGATTGAGATACTTCTCTCCATCCAAATCCTCAAGGCTTACGTCTTCTTGAATGATCTCTTGACACAGTTCTTCTGCAAAGGATGTAGCATCTATTGCTTTCTGAAGTTCAGAACCCCGATTTGTCAGGAATGAGCCCAAAGCAGTTCCACCCGAAAAGACCTCCTTCACTTCTTCCACTGTTGCACCAAGGCTACGAAGCAGCTTAATTTTATAGAGTGCTTCCAGATTTTCTTCTCCATACTCCCGGTATCCGTTTTCCAGTCTCCTTGGATGAATCAGACCTTCTTTCTCATAAAAACGGATACTGGATCTCTCTAGACCTGTTTTTTCTTCCACTTCCTTAATTTGCATAAGCTCTCCCCCCTTGTGTTACTTCTATTCTAAACTATAATCAAAGATTACAGTCAAGAACTATCGGCGCTTACTTCATATTTTTCTTTCATTAGAACCCTATATGAATTCTATGGGCTATATAAGATACATTTTTCATCCATGGCATGCCATCCCCCTACA
The DNA here is from genome assembly GCF_000701905.1 of Proteiniclasticum ruminis DSM 24773. Classification (GTDB taxonomy): domain Bacteria; phylum Bacillota; class Clostridia; order Clostridiales; family Clostridiaceae; genus Proteiniclasticum; species Proteiniclasticum ruminis. Next base: position 291,427 of record NZ_JNKC01000004.1, read on the forward strand.
TATCAGCACTCCCCTTTAAAACATTGAATAAGGGGAGATAAAATGGTATGCTCAATTATATTGAGAATACAAAGAATACGAGGTTATTAGAAGAATGGAAAACTTAAATCTACTCCCTGTACTTTTAGCAAGTGATATTAATGTATATAGCATGGCAAGGGCTTTTCATGAAGAATACAATGTTCAATCTCTCATGGTGGCTAGAGACCTTTCTGGTCCTGTCATGAATTCTAAAATTCTAAGGTACTGGGAAGAGAAAGAATTAGATGATTCCAAAGTATTTTTGGAAACTATGAAAAAAATCTACGAGGAAAATAAAGATAAAACGCTTATTGTCATCGGATGTGCAGACCATTATGTCAGATTGGTCGTTGAAAATAAAGAAGCACTGAAAGACATGTATGTTGTCCCTTACTCCGATAAAGAAGTACTCGATAATATCGTCCTGAAGGAAACCTTCTACAGTCTTTGCAGTAAATACAATCTAGATTATGCGAAAACTCTTGTGTACAAGAAAGAAATGAATCTGGATTTCACACTGGATTTTGACTTCCCGGTGGTGCTAAAACCTTCTGATTCTGTAAGCTATAATAAAAACTCTTTCCAAGGTCAGCATAAGGTGTATTTCATTGACAATATGCAAGACTTGAAAGATACCCTGAAAACAATCTATGGTCATGGATATGAAGACAACATGATCATACAGGAAAGAATCCCCGGTGATGACTCCGCTATGTATGATCTTCAGGTCTATGTAGGCAGTGACCATAAAGTGAAGCTTATGAACTTCGGAAATGTTCTTCTGGAAGAGCATACACCGAAAGGGATCGGCAGCAATGCAGCAACGTTAGTGGATTACAATGAGGAGCTGATGAAAAAAATCCAAGTTTTTCTAGAAGACATCGGTTATGAGGGTCTTGCAGACTGTGACCTCAAATATGATCATCGTGATGGCACCTATAAGATGTTTGAAATCAATATCCGTCAGGGGCGAAGCCACTACCGGGTCACCGGTGGGGGAGACAATCTAGCGAAATATATTGTAGAGGACTATGTGCTTCATAAAGAGCTTCCGCTAAAATTTGTGAAAGATGAATATTTTTGGCATGTGGTTCCACTCGGTATTGTGTACAAATACATCAATGATGAAGAAAAGGTCAAGAAGATCAAACGGCTTGTAAAAGAAGGAAAGGTTTGTCACTCCCTTTACTACCCTAAGGATATGAACATAAAGAGATGGGCGTATCTGAAACTTAGAGATTTTAATCAGTACAAGAAATACAAAAAACATCTGGGCTAAAACAGCATAGGTATTTTCATTCAAAGAGGAAGCAGGTTGTTAGAAGACGAACTGTTTCCTCTTCTTTACTAGAGATCATGCAGGGGGGAGATTTATGAATTTGACTTTAACGCATCTGAAAGAGGAAAAGTGGAAAGGGAAAAATCTTGTCATGGATTATACCAGTGAGGCGTATTATGATGTTTCATTAACCACTCACCCGGAAGGGTTTCGTCTGGATGTCTCCAAAAAACCCTTCGATGTCCTCTACACCTTCTCCTCAAAGGAAAAAGGATATCCAGATAAGCTCTATGAAGACTATCGTGAAAATCCTTATGCATGGGGATACCTGGACGGAGACAGACTGGTGGCAGCTCTAGAAACCACCTCAGAGAACTGGTCCAACAGACTGCGTATTTCTGAGCTTTTTGTGGAAAAGTCCTATCGCAGAAAAGGACTGGGACACCACCTCATGGCCATTGCAAAAGAACAGACAAGAAGAGAGAAAAGAAGAGCACTGATCCTAGAGACCCAATCTTCCAACGTCCCTGCCATCACCTTTTACCTCAAGGAAGGATTTACCCTCATTGGGTTTGACTCCTGCGCCTACAGCAATGAGGACCTTCAAAGAAAAGAAGTGAGGCTCGAACTTGGCTGGTTCCCTGAAAAAAGAAAAAAGCTGAACAAGGAAGATATTCTGATCAGAGAAGAGAAGCTGGAAGATCATCACTTGGTGGAAGCCATGACCCAAAGAGCTTTCTGGAATAAACACCACCTGGGATGCGATGAACACTACCTTGTCCATAAAATTCGTCAGCATCAAGACTATATCCCTGAACTTTCAAGAATTGCACTGGTGGACGGAAAAATTGTTGGCGCCATCTTTTATACCAAATCATTTGTAAAGGATACAAATAAAGAACATGAAGTGCTTACCTTCGGGCCACTATGTGTAGATCCTATTTGGCAAGGAATGGGCATCGGAGAAGCACTTCTTACAGAAACTGCAGCGCTTGCCAAGAATAAGGGGTATCCGGGAATCATCATTTTCGGAGAGTCTGATTATTATCCGCGTTTTGGCTTTAGAACCTGCAACCATTATGGCATCACCACAAAAGACGGGAAAAACTTTGATGCCTTCATGGCACTGGAGCTTGCAAAAGACACTCTGAAAGATATATCCGGTAAATTTCATGAATCGCCTGTATTTGAAGACTTACCTATGGAAAAGGTGGAAGAATATAATACACTCTTTCCTGAGCTTCAGAAAATTCTCTTTCCGGACCAGTGGGACTGATTTCCTCATAAAGAGAAGAGCTGCAGCAAATAAGCGCTGCAGCTCTTCTTTCTTCTCTTCTAAATCAGTCTTCATCATCCACTTCAAACTCTGTGATGATTCCAGTATAGGCATTGATTTCAATCTCATATTCTTTCCCCTGATGATGAACTTCAAAATCATAGCTGTCATCATCTGAATCCTCGTCTGAAATGGTTCCGTTCACTCTGCCTAGTGCAATTTGTCTTGCCTCATCCAAGGTGATTTTTGATTTCTGAGGTGTGCTTTCCCCTCTGTCATCATCGTCATCGTCGTCATCCACTTCAACTTCTTTTACCGCTCCGGTTAAGGCATGGACTTCAATCTCATATTTCTTCCCATCATAGCGGATGTCAAAGTCATAACTGTCGTCGTCTCTTTCTTCTTCCACAATGGTTCCATTGATTCTACCTAAAGCGATCCGTCTTGCTTCTTCCAAAGTAATCCTTGATTTCTGAGGTGTGCTTGCCCCTCTATCATCATCGTCATCATCGTCATCCACTTCAATCTCTTTCACTGCTCCAGTGAAAGCATGGACCTCAACTTCATATTTTCTTCCATCATAGCGGATGTCAAAATCATAACTGTCATCATCTCTTTCTTCTTCTACGATGGTTCCATTGATTCTGCCCAAAGCGATTCGTCTTGCTTCTTCCAGAGTAATCCTTGATTTCTGAGGTGTGCTTGTTCCTCTATCATCCTCGTCATCGTTGTCATCCAATTCAACATCTATGACCTCTCCGCTGTAAGCATGAATCTCAATCTCATGCTTCACACCATTATAGAGAACTTTCACCTCATACTCCTCATCATCCAGCTCCATCTTCAGAAGCTCTCCTGGATACTTTCCCAGTGCGATGCTTTTTGCTTCTTCAAAGGAGATCATGCCTTCCTTTGGCTGGTCACTGTTGTAAGTATACGAGGAAAGAACCTGGAAAATCTTCTCCTGATCAAAATCCTGAGCTCTGTAATATTCCAGAAGTTCTTTCAATGTCATATTCTCCAGTTCAGTCACGCCTAGAGAAACACCAAGCTCATTCAGTCTTCCAACGGCAGCTTCTCTGCCAGTGAGGTTCTGTTCTGCTGAATCTTTGAAGTTTCCAGCTAAAACTGTGGCTTCAATCTGCTTGTTTTCCAGGTAAGCTCGGATCATCTCATTGACTTTTAATACCTTCTCCTCATTGGCCGCAAGATCTCTCACACTAATCATCACCACATTATCTGTACCGCCATGGATAAACCCTCCAAGGATCATAAGATCCACCAGCTCACTTACAGTAGCTTCCAGTGACCTTGTGTCATTTGTGAATCCTGTCAGAAGTTTTTCCGCATCTTCATTAAGCGCTCTCACTTCGACCACTTGTTCCAGCCTGTTGGTCACCACTTCAATGCTTGGGTTCACATCCATGGTCATGCGGAAAGAAGGTACCGTAAGATAGTAAAAGAGTCCAGCCACCAGTCCTATCGTAAGCAGTGGAAGCATCAGTATCATTTTTCGTGATTTCATCATGGGTAAAACCTCCTGTTTTTTATCTTATATCTATATAACAGAGGACCTTCTCGTTTTATTGCGTCAATTAAAAATTAATCGTCATCATCCTCTTCATACTCTGTATCGTCATTCTCTTCATCATCTGTATCGTCATTCTCTTCATCATCTGTATCGTCGTCATCATCATCGTCATTATTGTCATCATCCAAAGCCTCACGGTCATGGTCCAGAATCCGTCCCGTGAAAGCATCAATTTCCAGCTCATGCTTATCAGTATCTGTATGGATTTCAAACTCATAGCTGTCCTCATCCAGATCTTCTTCCACAATTTTACCGCCTGTTCTTCCCAGAACAATTTTTCTGGCTTCCTGTATCGTAATTCTGGTTCTGCCTTCTTCGCCTGATGGCTGATCATCGGGTTTTTCGATTTCCTCTGGGTCCAGCTTGTCCACTTCAGAGAGATCCTCACTTTCAATGATTCTTCCCAGATCCAGATCCAGATTTTCCGAGAGAAGCACCAGCTCTTCCAGTGACAACTTCACCAGATCCTCCACTTTAAGGCCCTCCCGTAGAATCATAAGGTTTCTGATGAATGTCATTTTACTGATGGATATGCCATACTCTTTCGCATAATTCTCCATGGCGCTGGTCTTCTCCAAACGCTGATTGAGAAGAATCGGAACGATTTCCCTGTTTTTCAGATACTCATGAATGAGATCATCCAGTCTGGTAAGCTTCTCCTCTTCCTTCATCTCATTCCTGCTGAACACTGAAAGAAGCACAACCTCTTCTTTATCACTCAGATACCCTTCCAGAATGAGTTCCTCCAAGATCATCTCCGTGACTTCTTCATAGGATTTCCCACTGTAGTCTATCTCCTGTAGAAGAACCTCTCCCTCCTCATTAAAACCTTGAAGCCCTATCACTTCATTCTTCTTGTTTGTTTTCAGTTCTATACTTGGATTCACATCCAGATAGATTTCACTGTCCACCACCTGGTAGGTGCGATACCAGCTTCCGAACAAAAGAAGCAGCATTGCTGCAGCCGCTAGTGGAATCATGGATTTTAAAAATGGCCTTTTTGTCTCCTGACGGGTGATCTCATCATGCCGGAGCATTTTAACCACAGGTTTTTCTTTGATCTCCTCCAGAAGATCAAGAGGTGCCGTCTCTATAATATTTTTCAGTCGCTTCTCAATCTGACGATCCTTCATGATCTTCCCTCCTCCAAATAAGTTCTCAGCTTTTTCAGCCCCCGGTGATACTTGGAAAGCACCGTGGAAAGCTTCATCCCAAGACTTTCAGATATCTCCTTATGTTTCATCCCAGATACTGCATATAAAAGAATGATCTCCCGCTCCTCTTCTGTGAGATGCGCCAGCACTTGTTCCAGCACCATCCGGTCCTCCAGATCCGTCACATAGGAAAATCTCTTGTCATTTCCAAGAAGAGAAGTATCCTCCAGCTGGACCCGACTTCTTTTTTTATACTCTGTGTAGTAAATGTTTTTCGCAATGGTGAACATCCACGCCAAGGGCTTCCCCATGGGCTTATAAAGATGGGCGGCAGAAAGAATCTTCAGATAGGTTTCCTGCATGATCTCTTTTGACAGCTCATGGTCCCTGGTGAGGGAGACACAAAACGCATAAAGTGCTCTTTCTGTGAGATGATAGAGATCATCCAGAGCCGCAGTGTCACCGGTACCGATCCTTTGAAACAGGCTTTCATCCACTGCCAGGGAGTCCCCTTCTTCTTTCGGGATATTCTCTTGTAGCACAAAAGTAAAAAGTATCATCTCGACTCCTCCTATACCATTAACTGCGCTGCATGGACTTTTATTGCACTCCATGCTCAAATTAATATTTTGTTCATAAATAGAGCCAGGAAAAAGATGCTGTCTTTCCCCTGGCTGATTTTCTCTTCTTTGTAGTATACCATAGAATCAATTGCATGAAATCAGTTTCCTGACACGTGAAAGCAGAACTCTCTACCTTTTGTATGGTAGGGGTTGTACCTTTTCTTCCAGAAGCAAATTATTTGGCGCCGATGAGCCTCTCAAAACGTGGTAGAATAAAGAAAACACCCACTGGAGGAGGAGACATGATGTGCACAATCATCCCCTACACACCTGATAAGATGAATGATGTGAGAACTCTTATAGAAGATCCCTTTGTCAGAGAGGATCTCCTAGGGTGCCTGGAGGATTTCCCAGATTACGGCCTGGTTGCCATGGAAAAAGGTGTCATCGTAGGCGTAGCGGTCTTCACTGGCAAAAATGCGATCACTAGCTTCACCCTTTACGTGGGAACTTCCTATAGAAAACGAGGCATCGGTACAAAGCTTCTTCATGAGCTGGAAAAAAACATGCGCTCCAGTGCTGTGAAGGAAGTCTATTGTGACTTTCAGGAAAATCCGGACCATTCATCTTTTGTAGAGAAAAACGGTTATCCTCTCCAGTTCCGATCCAGTCTCATGACCTTCCAAGGTACTGAGACTGCCTTACCTGATCACAGGATCCGTCTCTATGAAGATCAAGACTATGAGGCTGTTCATGACCTCCTTCACCGTGCATTTCAAAAAATGCGGAAACAGGTGGGTCTTCCTCTACTAGACTCTCCAAGAAGTATGGAGGAAGCAGCAAAGTATCTGGAAAATAGAACCTCTATCCTTATTCTGGAAGATGAGACCATCATAAAAGGCTGCATCTTCCTGGACGGCCATGAGATTGACAAACTGGCAGTAGCACCTGAAGAAGAAGGAAAGGGATATGGTAGAGCCCTCCTCGCGGCGGGTGTAAAAAATATACGAATCCATCATAAGGAAGCCACCTTGTGGGTGGTCCAGGGAAACCCTGCGGAAAAGCTCTACACAAGCTTTGGATTCCAGAAAAGAAGACTTCACTGCTTCCATAAAAAGATATTGTCCTAAAGGAGAACTTATGATTACTTTTGATAAAACCCCTGCTCTTACCCAATGCTTTCACGACCTGTCCCTCTCCATGGTCAGCATGCAGGATTTCCTTAGAAAGCTGTTGCCCTATATGGAAAAGCCTTTGACAGAAAAAGAGGAGAAAGACGTGCTCCTTCTATTTTCCCAGTATGGAGTCCCTCAGCATTCCCTGAAGATCTCTCCAAAACTTCTTAAGAATCATCCCTATTTTAGAAATATCCAGCTCAAAGAGATACAAACCAAAACAGTTTCCTATAAAGAAACCGTCATCCCCAAAAGAAGGCTCATGAATACAGACTTCATGAAACCCCTGGGCAAACACCTTTTCCACTATCATCCCCTTGGGTATTTTGAAGAAGACATCCTCATGCCAGCCCTTCACGAAAAGGAGACTGTATGGATGGCTCCAGCTGTCAGTGAGTTTTCCAGCATGGAAGAAGGGATCCGGAAAGGGCACGGCAAATGCCTTACCTTTGGCCTTGGCATCGGGCTCATCGTCTACATGTGGCTGAGAAAAGAAGAGGTTACCGATGTGACCATTGTAGAATTCAATGAGGATGTGATACAGCTCTTTCAAAAGCATATTCTGCCACAGTTTCCAGAAGGAAAATCCGTAAACATCATCCATGGAGATGCCTTTGATTATTATAAGGAGGATTTTCTACAACAGTTTGATTATGTGTATGTGGACTTCTGGGAATCCACCGAAGATGGCCTCCCCTACTACACAAAGCTCATGGAGACCGGCGTGGACCTTCCCCATGTGGATTTCTGGATCGAAGAGTCCATTCTCATGGATGTGAAGTACCTCACGTTCCTCTATCTGAAGCATGTGTATGAAGGAAAATCTGCCAGTGACTTTATGTTTCAGCAGGACTTCTCTCTGGCGAAATATGCCAGAAAAATCCATTTCTTCTTCCAGCAGCTGGAGATGACCATCGGTTCACCAGAGGAGCTTCTTAGCCTCATTCACAGCAGAAATGTTCTGAGAAGTATTCTATCCATCTAACTATGTCCCTATAATACATAACCCCCTGGAGCTTCAGGAAGCTGCCAGGGGGTTTCTTCTTAATAAATTATGCGTAACTGTGGACACTGGGCAAAAGGGTGTTGACTCCAATGTAGGTAAAAAGTACTGCAATGAACCCCACCACGGCAAACACAGCCGCTTTCTTACCCCGCCAGCCTCTGGCAATGCGAAGATGAAGATAAATGGAATAGATGATCCAAGTGATGAAGGACCAGGTCTCCTTAGGATCCCAGGCCCAGTATCTGGACCAGGCCTGCTGAGCCCAGATGGCCCCTGTGATCATCACAAGAGTCAGGAAAAAGTATCCCGCCGCCACTGCCCGGTAGCTGATATAATCCAGCTGCTTCAGATCAGGCACATGCTTTTTGATAAAGGAGTCCTCTTTCATCCGATCCCGTATGAGATAAAGTAAAGAGACCCCAAAGGCCACCCCAAAAGCGCCGTAACTGATCACCGCCGTCGCCACATGAAATACCAGCCAGTTGCTCTGAAGGGCAGGCATCAGCGGTCTCACATCCTTATTCTGCATGGCTGCATAGCCTATGACAAGTAGCACCACAGGCATCACGAAGGCCCCCATGGCCTGAAATTTATACTTCCTTTCAAAAATCAGAAATAAAAGCACAATGCCCCAGGCAAAACTGGTGGCAAACTCATACTGATTGGTCAGAGGAACTCGTCCAGCACCAATCCCCCGGACCATCAGTGCTGCAGTATGGGACAAAAAACCTGCATAAAGAAGAAGTGTTCCTCTTCGGCCGAACTTCTCTTTTCTGCCCAGGAAAAAAAACAGATAAAGAATCATAGCCCCAGCATAGACTCCTAAGGCAATATAGAACAATGTATTTTCAATCTGATTCATCCAAATCACCTGCACTTTCTACCGATAGTTTTTCATGGATGTACATGGAGAAGGTTTCCTGATTTTTCACAGCACCTCCATAGAGTGTCACTCTTCCCTCTTTCTCTATCAAAAGCAGATATTGAGGCACGTAGTAAAAGGTGAGAAAAAGTCCAGCAAGCATAAGGAATCCACCAAGGCCCGCATAAACAGCACCTGGATCCTTCACCACCTGAAGAACGGTATAAAGCCTGGGCTCATAGAGCTCCATGGTATAGTCCCCATAAGAAATGGTCTGTCCTGGTCCAGCCACGTTCATGTCCACAGAAAGACCGTCCTCATAGAGCACATAGAGTGCTCTTGGCCGGTTCAGGAAAGGTGTTTTTGTATAGGGCATGCCCTCTGATACCACAAGGTCCGGATAGAAGCTTCGAAACTCGAGCACCAGGTTTTCTCCAAAGGTTCTGAAATCGCCCTGATAAAAACGGTCCCGCAGGATCTCCTCCCCCTGTTTTCTGATGATGAGATCCATCATCCATCCGGTGCCATACTGGTACACCCGATATCCTTCAAAAGAGAGGGGGTGATTCACCGAGGTATCTCCCCGCTTCTTTACCGTCTCTCCCTCATCCAATACTTCAACACTGGACAGATACTGCTGGATGCTGTAATCCTCCCGGTAAAAGATATCAAAGTCTTGAAGAGATAAGGTATACGAAGTGTTCTCCACCGTCAGCAGGTCCCCAGGAATCCCCCGCACAAAAGATTCATAGCCCATGATTTTTCCAAGGGCAAAGGCCACAATGACAAAAAGAAGTCCAAGATGAACTAATGTGGAGCCAAAATAACCTGCTCGTCTTCGGGAGGAGAAATAGATTTTCTGCCCCTGTTCCTCCAGTTCTTTGATTTTTCCAAAGCCTAGGCTTTTCAGAAGCTCCTTCGGATGCGTCCCTTCATTCAGTTCCTTAATAATCTGATGGTTCTTCTTCAGATGCAGTGAGGCATCTCCCTCCTTCTGGTACTGGGCTCTGGCAGAGGGAATCCGCCTTAAGGTGCAGAACAGCAGATTCAACGTGAGCAGGGCTGTCAGTGAAATAAAGTAAATGGACTCATACACTTTATATAACTTCAGTTTTTCAATGATGAAAAATACCGTAGAATCATAATTTTCCCTATAATATGACAGCGTCTGCCCCTGTGGTATCAGGGTGCCTGCTGTGGCGTAGAGCGCAAGAAGCCCGAGCAGCAGCATTCCAAACTTCATAGAGGCTAAAAACCGCAGTGCCGATGATGTTTTCTTTTTCATACCCATATACTCTCCTGTACTGATAAAAAGGCTCCGCAGAAGCGGAGCCTCCTTATCCTCATTCTGCTATTCATTGAGTTTTTCCATGGCCTGCATGGTCAGGTCCATGGACATGTTGAGAAGTTCAACAGACTTGGCGTTATTATGGAATCCTTCGCTGTTCTCCACAAAAACAAAGTCCCAATACCACTGGGCAGCGCGGTGCAGCTTTCTGGCTTCCACAATGTTCTCCTCAGAAATGCCTTCCGCCTCTGCATTTTTCAGAGCTTCAATGAGGCTCACAAGGGAAAGTGCCGCCTCATTCATCTGATCTTCCACAGATGCCTGAAGCCCTTCCACCCTTTCTGTCAGGCTCTCCTTTGTATCCCCACTGTGACAGCTGAGACACGATGCTTCTATGTGTTTCAGCGGACTGGTCCATTTGTGGGATTTGATTTTATCTCCGCTTTCTCCTTCCACCTCTGGCATATGGCAGGTGATGCAGGAGATGCCCATGCTGTTGTGGACACTTCCCTGATAGGTTTCCCATTCCGGATGCTGCACTTTAAGAAGCTCAGTCCCTGCACTGGGATGAACCCAGTCGGAATAACCAAGTTCATCATAGTACTCCATCATACTCGTAGGGTCCAGGCCGTTGACAGAAGGCATGATGACTTCTTTGGTTTCCGGATCCAGATAGTACTCCACATGACACTGAGCGCAGACCAGATCCTGGTTCTTGAACTCCCCTTCAATGCCTTCCAGAGCCACATTCAAATGTTCTCTCGTAATATTGATGACACCAGGTTCGTTGCGGTGACAGTCATAACAGCTGATGGTTTCCATGCCGCTTTTGTCCACTTCATCAAAATTCAGCTTATTGGCTTCGACGCCCTGTTCATCTAAGAGTGCAAGGAAACCGCTGGTCTTGCACGAGAGGCAGCTGGCTGCAGGTTTTGTTCTGTCTGTGTGAATGACATCCTCCAGAGCGTATACATGTCCTCTTGCTCTTAAATATTCGACGCTGAAGCTGTTTCCTTCATAAAGGGTCTTCAGGTAAGGGTACTTTTCAAGATAGTCAATGGGAACAGATCCCCCATAGGTAGTTTCCAGCATCTCACTGTTTTCCAAATAGCTGGCGTACACATCCGGATGCTTGCTTTGCCATTCCTTAGCTGAAGTAATCTTCCCCATGCCGCTCTCACCGGAGCAGGCGGAGAAAATCATCAATGTGCCAATGGTCATACCGAGTAACAGCAGTTTTTTCATATTATCAACCCTCCTTTCGTTTAATAAGTATCAAAATATTCAGTCTACGATATAATTCTAACATATTCATCCCTGTATTTACAGATTTCCAGCCATATAGCCCACGATGACTCAAAAAATTCATAACTCCCTTGTGATGGAACCATCTTTGTCTTTGAGGGTTATTAACCTTATTCTTGTCTTCTCTGAAATCTGTGATAAAATAGATTTTGCACTAAAAGTATGTTAAAACTTGACAATATATGATTGGACCATCGTCAGAACAAAAGACCCTTCGCCCACAAATCAGGAGGATACTATGAAAAAAAACTACAAAGCATCAAGATTTAATGCGCTCACAAATACAGAAGAGGATGGTCTCATCCTTTTCAACAGTTATACAGGCGCCTTGGCAGACTTCACAAAGGAAGAGAAAGAGGAAGTCATGGGCTATCTGAAAAATCAGCCTGGCTTAGAAAGCTCCCCAGTGAAAGAAGCCCTCATTGACCATGGCTTTCTTGTGAAGGAAAGTGCTGATGAGAAAAAGAGAGCAGAGTTTCTTCATCAGTCCCTGCATCGCACCGATATGCTGCATCTCATTCTTATGCCCACAGAGGCCTGCAACTTCAGATGCACCTACTGCTACGAATCCTTTGTCCGAGGCAAGATGGATGAGAATACCGTATCTGGTGTAAAGGCTCTGGTCAGAGAGAGAATAACGACACTGAACACACTCCATATCAGCTGGTTTGGCGGAGAACCTCTCATGGAGCTTGATCTCATGGAGGAGCTGACTTCTGTATTCCAGGAAGAAGCAAGAGATCATAGCGTATCTTATTCTGCAGACATTTCCACCAACGGCTACTTCCTGACAACGGAAGTATTCCATAAACTGCTGTCCATGGACGTTCGGCAGTTCATGATCACCATAGATGGTGTGGAAGCTGTCCATGACAAGAGGCGGTTCCTCATTGGTGGTGGAAAAACCTTCAGTGAAATCATGGAGAACCTGAAGGCTGCCAAAGAAAGCACTGAAAACTTTGATCTTTCCATTCGTGTGAACTTCGATGAAGACAACCTGAAGGAGACAGAAGAACTCACCCAGTACCTGAAGGAGCAGTTCGCAGGAGATCCACGTTTTGGTATTCTCTTCCGTCCAGTGGGCAGATGGGGCGGAGAACATGATGAGGATATTCCCATCTGTTCCCATATCACAGCCAATGAAAAAATGTGGCAGTTCACTGAGAATGCCATTGATGAGAAGCTCCATATGAGCAGTATGATTGGCGGTATCATGAACCCTGCGGGCTCAGTCTGCTATGCGGCAAAACCCAATGCCTTTGTCATCGGAGCCAACGGACAGCTCTACAAATGCACCACAGCGCTGGATGCTGATGTCAATCATGTGGGGACACTAAACGCGGACGGCACCATGGATCTTGATTACGACAAGCTCATTTCCTGGGTCACCTCAGGGGAAGAAACAGATGCTGCCTGCCAGAACTGTTTCTACAGACCTGCTTGTCAAGGAAACCACTGTCCTTGGTACAGAGCCCTCACCGGCGACAGACCATGTCCATCGGAGAAGAACAACATCAAGAAGGTACTGAAGCTCGTTTGGAAGAACAGTCTATTATAATACAAACACTCATTTGAAAGGAGGTGAACACCCATGCGCATTGTAAGACCTGCGGTATCCCCAAACAAGGTGAATTCCGGAAGAATCCTGAAGGCTGCTCCTGGAAACCTGAAATAAGGATCCATCCTCATAAGAAGTATTCCTCTGGGAATGCTTCTTTTTTTTGTTTCATGTAAATAAAATCTTTATCCACATGGTTTTTGTATGATTCCACAGACTGGACTGAGGTCCTGTGTATAACAAAAAGAGAGATCCTGCAAAGGCCAAAACCTTTCTGATCTCTCTTTTTCTTGTTCTTTTCTACTATTGCCTCTTACAGGAAACGCTCTTTCTCTCCATTGATCATGGCCCCTTCATGATCCTCCAGAGGAATCACCAGGCACTTTTTCCCGTCAATGATCTCTTTTCGGATGGAAGAAATTTTCTCTTCCTTCACTTTCATCACCACAGGGAACTCCTCTTCCGGTGCTTCCACCTTGGCTTTTTCCAGTTCCTCTTTTAGAATGGTGACTTCTTTTCGCAGATGCTCTTCTTTTCTTCTCTGTTCCTTCTCTTTGAGCACCTTGGCATCCAATAGGCTTTCCGCAAGCGGCAGGTCCACCCCATAATAACTCTCATAGGATTTGGCAATCTCCTCGGTGAACTTATCAGGAACTCCACTGTCACGAAGTAGATCCTCCACCTCATCCTGGCGGAGTATCATAGGCTCCACATCAGCATCACTGTAGGTGTCCTTAAACTCCAGAAGCCTCCCATGAAGCTGATCCTGAATCTCCATGAACAGGGTTTCCGCATCCTCTTTTCCGTCCTCCAGGGTACCTTTCACCATGGCCTGGAAGGACTCTTTCTGAAGTGTTGCTGTTTCTTTCATCTTGCAGCCCAGGATCTCTTCCATGAACTCACTATGGGGATCCTTCGGATTCTTCGTATAGTACATCACCCGGTCAATGTCCTGGCTGCGGTCAATGAAGGCTGGATAGACAAATCCATGTTTTGGCATCTCCACCACCCAGTCCCGATGACGTGCTTTGATCTTATTCTCATCCTCCATATAGCTTAGGCCTGCATCAGATAATGAAACAGGACACACGGCACAGAGGACATATTCATAGACTTCTTCCGACTCATCCACCTTGAGATTGTCTTCTGTCTTGGTGATGACATCATAAACGTCATGGAAAAGAAGTATGATAAAGTTTCCAACATACTCATAGGTGTCAATGATTCTCTGATAGAGCTCATCCAGTACATCATCCTTCAGAAGTCTGCTCTTTTTGAGATTCATGTAGAACTCCTGATGTCCTTCTTCTTTCTTTTCCGAATCAAAACTGAGATCAAGAATATTGTTGCCGATGCTGCCACTCAAGACCTTTTTCGCAATCTCCAGATACTTATGAAATTCATCATCCTCAAGATTCAGGAAGGTCTCCCGGAACTTGGTGACAATGGCTTTCTCTCCATTAACATAACATCCTGCCATTTTGGTGAAGGTCGCCTGTTCTTTTTTATATCTTTTCTTGATTTCCAGTATGTCTTTTTTCTGCATTTTATTCTCCATTTCTTTCACTAAAAACTCATTTCTTCCTTCCCTAATTTAACACATCTAGAGGAAGATATCCAAGTGAAAAAGAAGCCCTTTTCACTTGGGCTTCTTTCATCCGATTGCTAGTTTTGCAGGAACGCGACATAACCTTTCTTGGTCTCATAGACATCTGCCTTACTGACCACTTCCCATGGTGCATGCATATTGAGCACTGCTACGCCGCAGTCTATGACTTCCATGCCATAATGAGCCAGGATATAGGCAATGGTGCCACCGCCGCCTACATCCACTTTTCCAAGCTCTGCAGTCTGGAACGATACGCTATTGTCCTCAAGGATTCTTCTCAGATCCGCCATATACTCTGGATTGGCATCATTGGATCCGCCTTTTCCACCTGATCCTGTAAACTTGTTGAAGACCATTCCCTTGGAAAGGAATGCGGAATTCTTCTTTTCAAAAGCCTGAGGATAGGTTGGATCATAGGCTGCGCTGACATCAGAAGAAAGCATTCTGGAATTTGCCAGAGTTCTTCTTAGTGTCAGATCCTTAAACTCTCCCATGGCTTCCAGAAGCTCCGCCACAGTATTTTCAAAGAATCTGGACTGCATACCTGTAGCGCCTACACTGCCGATTTCTTCTTTATCCACCAGCAGGGTGCAGGCGGTTCTTTCAACAGATTCCATCTCCAACATGGCAGCCAGTGAAGTGAACGCACAGACTCTGTCATCATGACCATAAGCCATGATCATGCTTCGGTCCAGTCCTGCTTCTCTTGCTTTTCCTGCAGGAACCACTTCCAGCTCCGCAGACAGGAAATCCTCTTCTATCATTCCATACTTGTCAGAAAGAAGTTTCAGAACTGCTTTCTTTACAGAATCCTTTTCTTCACCCTTCAGCGGTTTATTGCCGATGATGATATTAAGATCATCTCCTTCAATTACTTTTGCTGCCTTCTTTTCCAGCTGTTCTCTGGAAAGATGGATGAGAAGATCAGATATAAACACCACTGGATCCTCTTCCTCTTCTCCAACGACCACATCCATAATGCTCCCGTCCTTCTTCACCACCACACCATGGATGGCCAGAGGAATGGTTACCCACTGGTATTTCTTGATACCGCCATAGTAATGAGTGTCCAGATACGCAAAGTCTGAGTCCTCGTAAAGCGGATTCTGTTTTACGTCCAGTCTTGGTGAATCCACATGAGCTCCTAGAATATTCATCCCTTTTTCCATAGGCTGTGTTCCAATATGGAAAAGAGCAATGGCTTTCTTCATCAAGGTAGCATAGACTTTATCGCCTGCTTGTAGAGTTCTTCCTTCTGCAAGGACTTCGGAAAGGGACATATAGCCCTTCTCTCTCGCCATCTCCTCTGAAACCTTAACCACTTCTCTTTCTGTCTTACCCCGATCCAGATAGCTCATATACTCTTTGGAGAGATTCTCCAGAGCTTCTTCCTCTTTCCTATCATACTTCAGCCAGATATTTTTACGTTCCATATCAATTCCCCCTGATTTTTCATTCAGTTCTCATTATATCATGGGGGATTTTCGCATAAGCGATAAAGAAATACACTTTATTTATAAATCAGCACAAAAAAGAAAAGCTCCGAAGAGCTTTTCCACATTCTCACTATCTGTTCTTGTCATCGCGGTCCAGGATATCATTGATCTTATCTGAAACCTTATCTTTGGCTTCCTCGAAATCTTCCTTGAGGTCCGCCTTCTTCTGCTGAAGCTTTCCTTTCAGTTCCTGTGTATCATCATCGGTAGCTTCTCCAACAGCTTCGTTGTACTTACCTTTCAGTCTGTCCTTTTCGATATCAAATTTATCTTTCATATCTGGCATAACATAACCTCCTATGTTCTTTTATGCTATCATTGAAACTTCTTCCGGATGAAGTAGTACTGTAACCCCATGGTAACATAAAAAAGCAGCTGGATTCCACGATATCATCAGATATTAACAAAGTCTTTCCGTTTCATTCACTGAAGTCATGTTTTCCTCATACTTTGATCTGAAGCGCTTCCAGAACATCCTTTGTGACTTCATCAATCTCTTTGGTCCCATCGACTTTTCTCAGCAATCCTTTCAGTTCAAAAAAATGAACGAGAAGTTTTGTCTCCGACTCATACACCCGAAGCCTCTCCTCCACGGATTCTTTGGTATCGTCTTTTCTGACGATGAGAGGTCCACTGCAAAGATCACAGACTTCCTTCTTCTTCGGTGGATTGAACGTCAGATGGTAACTTGCACCGCAACTGCTGCAGACTCTTCTACCTTCCATACGCAGCAGAAGCTCCTCATGGGGGACATCGAAAAACACAACTGCATCCAGCATCTTATGAGAAGTCTCCAGATGGCTTAAAAGTGCTTCTCCCTGATGAAGAGTTCTTGGAAATCCATCCAGAAGATATCCTTCCCCAGCATCCTTTTCCTCCAGTCTCCTCTCCACAAGACCGATGGTCACCTCGTCTGGCACCAGAAGACCTTTATGTATGTATTCCTTTGCTTTAATGCCAAGTTCTGTTTCTTCACGGATATTCTTCATGAAAATATCTCCAGTGGAGATATGTGGTACAGAAAGAACTTTAGAAATGATTTTTGCCTGTGTGCCTTTTCCCGCACCAGGGGGACCCAAAAGAACAATACGCATACAGCACCTCCATCTATTCACGAACTATTCTGAATCTTTAACTTAAGCATACCACAGACAACAGTGAGAAAAAAGGATATCTTTATCGTTCAAAGTGCGCCAATAGAAAGGACAAAATCCTTTCATTGACTTCATCACTTTCTGTAAAACTCAACGCATGACTGGCATTTTTCCAGTACTCTATTTCAATGGACGGTACGACTCTTCTTCCATATTGGAAGGCTTTTTCCGCATCATGAAGAAGACTGTTCCCAGCCATCAGTGCCAGGACCGGAACCTTCAGCTTTCTGAGGTGTTTCTCCGGTATTCTTCTTGGCACTGGGGACCTGAACCGGAAATACTTAAGTCCCAAGGTGATGGATCTTCCTACTGTGTCTTTGAACGGAAAGTCTTTCCGGTTCAGAAGAAAGGGGATCATTTTGTCTTTACTGAAGCCCATTCTCACAAATTCCTTCACTGTATGGGTGGAGACTCCGGAAAAAACAAATACAGGATCCAGAAGGATGAGGCCTTCCGTCATTTCCGGGTAATACCTGGCAAAATTCACTGCATAATATCCCCCCATGGAAGAGCCCATGAGGATGGCGGAAGAAATTTCAAGCTTCACCAAAACTTCTTTCAGCCAAGCAGCATGATCTTTGTCTTTCCAGAGTGGTTTCTTCAGTCTGCTTCTTCCCGGTTCACCCAAAAGGTCTAGTGAATATACTGGGGCCCTCTCAGACAAGGGAAGAAGATTCGGCTGCCACATAATGGTGGATGCATAATGCCCATGGAGAAGAATAAGGGGCACCTTCCCCTCGCTCCCCTTACTGGCATAATAATATACCCGCACCATCCCAAAGGTGGTTTCCACATCATAAATGGTCCGGGCTCTTGGCAGGAACCTCATGGCTTTGTCATAGTGCACGAGAAATTCCATTCTCCGAGATTTTTTTGTGAAATCACTGATCAATAATGACCGAATGCCTTCCATACTCCTCATCCTTTCTATAAATCAAAGGAACGCCCAAGGCAGATGGACAATAAAACAACGAAGTCAGAACGCGATTAAAAAAACACCATTATAAAGCAGGCTCTCCTCCTACAAAAGATTCAGGATCTCATGAAGATGAGAAATCTCATAGGTGGGCACAATCTCTCCTTTGTTGTCTTTTCCTGAAGGATTGAACCAGCAGGTGTCAATGCCAAATCGTATGCCACCCAGAATATCCGATCCTAAACTGTCTCCCACCATAAGTACTCTTTCCTTTGGTGCATCACCAAGAAGATCCATGGTCAGTTCAAAAATTCTCTCATCAGGCTTAGAGACCTGAACCTCTTCAGAAATGACGATGGCTTCAAAATAATGGCTGAGAACCGATTGACTGATCCTCTTTCTCTGGACTTTTTTCAGTCCATTGGTGATGATGCCCATTTTGACTTTGCCGGAAAGTTTTTGAAGAAGCTCATGGGATTCATCATAGGGGAAAGAAGCCTCTGCAAGATGATCCGTGTAGCGCTCCGCAAAATCCGCTGCCTGAAACTCTCCACGAAGCGCCTCTTTCAGTCTCTGAAATCTCTCGATTTTGAGGACGCTTTGGGTGATTTTTCCTTCCTCAAATTCTTTCCATATTTTTGTGTTGATCTCATGATAAGTGTCAAAATAAACTGATGTATGCTCTTCCAGACCATAGTCCTTCAGTGTGCTGAGAAAAGCTTCCTTCTCAGACTTTTTAAAATCAAAAAGCGTATCATCTGCGTCAAATAAAAGAATGTCGTATTTCAAAATTTCAATTCCTCACTTTTCTAATAGTCTTTTTCTATTATATACCATTTTACTCTATTTCTCCGGAAGGCCCTGGGGTTTTTCAATGGTCTCCAGAGAGTTCACAGAAAGAATTTCCAAAGAAAACTCATTCTCTACAGACAGATCACGCACCAGATTCGTAAACTCCACTCGGACCTCCTTCAGCAGTTTTTCTTCCTTGTCAAAAACTGCCGAGATCCTGTAAGACTCGATGTTCCAGTCTTCTGTGTTCACACCATCCAGCTTCAATGTTTCTGATAGAATCTTTTTAAACTCTTCTGGTGAAAAAAAGTCCGTGGTATAGTAGGTGAGTTTTTCCTGATCCTCTTCCTCCTTTAGTGAGGAGAGAAACCGAAGTATGGGAAGAATCTCCGCTTTTGGCGAAAGTTCTGTGAGATTAGAGGGATTGAACGCATCCTCTGAAAGCATTGGAATGCCCTTTTGCCAAGGCAGAAATGCCAGATTGAATTTATGATAAATCTCTTTCTCTTCGGTATAAATATCCATAATCTTTTTAGACCCCAGAAAGGGAAGTTCAGTATACACTTCAATATAGGCCGCTTTCGGCGCAAAGGTCATGGCAGCAGTGCCATGGATGCCTAAATGGTTCTCTCCCAGTCCCATTCTGCTCTTATAAGCAATCTCCATGGACTGAACCTCTGAAAGAGCGCGATAGGTCCTGATGGCATAACTGTATCTGTGATCTGTATAAAATAATATTGTCAAAGCTGTGACTGCAACCAGTATGAGGCTTAGAAGGCCTATGATGATTTTTTTCCCCACAAAAGCTCACCTCTCCAGTTCTTTTCTTCAGTGTAGCACAGCCTTTCGAGCACTTTTCTAAATAATATCTTAAGTTTTTAAAGAGAAAAGAACACAACTTCGTATCCTCACTTAATTATGCTTGAAAAAAAGAGCCTGCATGCAGACTCTTTCGCTTATTCTATGCTTTTTCAAGTGCAGGATCTGAAGCTGGTGGTGTGGGGGGCGCTTCGATCTTTGGTTTGACCTTCCCCTTCCAGGCATGCATGGCCAAAGATACAGCGATTACGCCGTAGGCCACAAACACACGGAAGTATTCACCCAGCTGAGCATTGTTGAAGAGTTCTTTTCCCGCCTGGGGTGCCACAATAAACAGTGTGTGGAACAGAATCACACCCAAGATGGCCTGTTTGTTCGTCGCCTTCTGTACAGAGGCACCGCCCACAAGAAGAGCGGCAATGGCAAACTGTCCTACCTGAGTATGGGCTCCATAAGTGGAGAAGGTACCGATGTTCTGAAGATAGATGAGCTGTCCCCAACAGGCAAGAACCGTCGAGATCACCATGGCGATGATTCTCGTTCTGTCCACATTGATACCAGCAGCATTGGCCACCACTCTGCTCTGCCCTACGGTTCTCATATTCTGTCCAAGTCTAGTCCTCAGCAGCATATTGTTGAAAATACATAGAAGCACAATGGCAAAATAGGTGGTCACAGGAATCTGGACATAAAGGAGTATTTTCTCAATGGGTTTCACATAAGTCAGTGCATAGGTGATGCCTAAAACAATCAGCATCGCCACAGGCTCCTTGAAGTTAAAACTTTCTTTCTTTGAAATGAACTTTGCGTCTACCATCTTGTAGAGCTGCAAGATGGCTAAGGCAATCACCCCTATGGTGATGCCATCCAGAAGCAGGAGCCTGTCCGTAGAGAGGAATTTTTCCACAGATGGCACAAAGGTCAGTCCGTAGATCCCAAGAACTGCAGCCAGGGTCAGGATGTCTTTCAGTAACGGTGCACCTGTCTTCTTCACTTTATTGAATATCATCTTGATGAGAAGCAGCGCCACAGAGACAAAAAACAGAATTTCGATAAGCTTCAGCATGGATACTGTATCCAGGGAATACTTAAGGTTCCCTGTGAGGTCAATGGTATTTTTTACACCGATTCCACCTGAAATAATGAGGCTCGGATTATCCACCGGAATGATCCCACCAATGACATAAAGGAAAAAGAGCTGATAGAGACCATCGGCAAAAAAGCCCAGAACCATACCTGCAATCATTTCGGCACCCTTCATCTTGTTGAAAAGTTTACCTACCAGATAACCAAAGAGTATGGCCACAGGTGTTGCCATAAGAAGACTGATGATAAAGCCTTCAATCCCTTTGAAGCCCCAGTACACCACCCAGAATACAGCAATCTGCGCTGCAATGGCACCAATGGTGATACCAAAGTTCAGACCCATACCCGCCAGGACAGGAATGAGAAGCGCCAGTACCATAAATCCATTACGGCCGATTCTTGTGAACAGCTCCCCCGCAACGAAGGTCAATGGATTCTTTGAGGCGATGATGGCACCGATACATAAAAGTACAAAGAGGAGAACTACCTTGTTTTCATTGAGAAAGTGCATCACTTTATTCTTCATGGTCATTATTTGGCACCTCCCTTGGTCTTCGACAGTGCATAGAGAATGATTCCATTGGAAATGATGATTCGGATGACATCCGACAGATTTCCTTCTGGAAGAATCTTATTGGCCACAGGAAGTGCTACTGCAAGAATTCCCTGAAAAAGGAATGCTCCGATGAGCACATGAGAGATTTTTGCTCTCTTGATGCTGGCTCCCCCGATAAGCACCGCTGCAACGGAATGGAATCCCATCATTAGAGGTGCATTGTAAAGCTGCAGAAACCCATAGCTTTGAGCATAAATGATGATCCCCACCGCTGCCAGTGCTGTAGATATTGCGGTTCCAAGAATCCTCATCTTGTTCACGTTGATGCCAGATGCTTTTGTAAACTGCTCATTGGCACCAGCAGCGCTCATGGCCATACCTGCTTTACTTCGCATAAACAGCCATACCAGGAAGCACGAGAACAGGAAGAAAAGAATCAGTCCTGTTGGAATATAAAGGCCGAACTTGTCGTCTCCAGGCGTCACGTAGAACGCGCCGTCTTTGATGCCAAGGCTGAAATCCAGAATGTTATTGAACACGTGACCAAAGCTGCTGGAAAGACTGATGGTGTTTCTCATGCCTTGTCCACCCAGAGGCCAGATCAGATCTCCATTTTTATAGGGAAGAGAAAGCCATACCATATTCATAAAGGCAATGACAGAGAATCCCACATAGGTGGATACAGTCATTTCAGAGCCCTTCACACGGTTGAGAAGAAGTCCGTAACCAATGCCAAAGAGGCTGCCAAGAGCTATGGCGATGGACAGTGCCAGGAATATACTAAGAAACGGATTACCGACACCAATTTCAATGGTAAAGGTGGCACCAATGAGTCCGGCCACAATACCTAGAGAAATACCAAAATTCAGTCCAATCCCAGACTGAACCGCAGGCACCATGGCAAGGACCAGAATGCCATACATGGCCCAACGCCTTATGGCGTCGCCCAGAAGGCTCTGCACATTAAGCCCCAGTGGCAGGGCAATGATCAGCATAAAAAGAAAGAAACTGATGATGATGATTCTTGGAAGACCGATGTTGTCGTAGATCTTATGCAGTTTTTCACGCATGTTTCGCACCTTCTTTCCTGGATCCTGCCATGGCAAGACCAAACTCCGCATCTTTGTCATCGGGCTTCAGAATGGTCACGATTTTACCGTCTGAAACAATGGCGATACGGTCACATAAAGACCTGAGCTCCACAAGTTCAGAACTGACCATCATGATGGTGATGCCCTTTTCACGATTGAGCCTCATAAGATACTCCAGCACCAGTTTTTTTGCCCCAATATCAATACCTCTTGTGGGTTCAGATACAATGAGAAGCTTTGGTGACATGGTCAGCGCTCTGGCTAGACAAACTTTCTGCTGGTTTCCACCAGATAGCGCCCCCACAGGCTGCTTGGGTCCAGTACAACGGATGTCGAGAAGCTTGATCATATCCTTGGCATGTTCTCTTGCTTTTTTCTGATCAAAAAGTTTCAGTGGTCCGATCTTCATCAGGAAATTCTCTTTTACCTGCATGGCAGAGAATGCGATGTTTTCCTCAATGGACTCTTCCAGTAAAAGACCCACTCCCCTGCGGTCTTCAGAAACACAGGCAATCCCATGTTCAAGGGCATTGCCAAGCTTATCCAGCTCCAGTGCCTCTCCAAAAAAGGTCACAGCGCCTTCGGTCTCATATAGCCCCATGATACCGTTGGGAATACCGATTTTCCCCTGGCCAGCCAGGCCTCCTATGCCAAAAATCTCGCCTTCTATGACATCAAGGTCAATCCCTCTTACCATCTCTCCTGGCATAATCACATGAAAGTCTTTTAAAGACAGAGCGATGTTCTTGGAATTCACTTCTCTCTTTTCATCCTCAAGGCTATCCACGAGTTTTACCACTTTACGGCCAATCATAAGCTCCGCAATCTCCACTACATTGGAGTCCTTCACTTCTCTTCTTGCAACAAATTCGCCATCTCTAAGCACCGTCAGGCTGTCTGCCACGGCCATGACTTCATCCAGTCTATGGGTGATAAAAATAATAGCAATGCCCTTGCTGGCGATGAGTTTCATGACAGGCAAAAAAAACTGTGGTGAAACCAATTCAGGCTTCACCACAGTACTCTTTCAAAGGGCTAAAATTCTTCTTTTAGGCTTCTCACAAACAATCTGTTGAGACTTTTTTTCGGATCTTTTCCTTCAAAGAGAACATCATAAACCGCACTGCAGATGGGCAGATCCACATGGTATGTCTTTGAAAGCTTCATAATAGCCTTCACCGTGTAGTATCCTTCTGCAAGAGATTCATAGTTCTCTTTCTTTACAAAGAGCTCACCGAACATTCTATTATGGCTGTATTTCGAAAACACTGTAGCCTCATAATCTCCAAGATGACAGAGTCCATAAGCAGAGATGGCATTTCCGCCCATGGCTTCCATGAGTCTTGAAATTTCTCTGGTTCCTCTGGACATCAGTGCCCCTTTTAACGAGGACAATCCAAGTCCGTCCAGCATGCCAGCTGCAATACCAATGATATTCTTCGTTGCGCCTCCGATCTCATTGCCGATGAGATCATTTCCGTAGTAGAACCGGATCAGGTCTGAGGAGAAGGCTTGGATCAGCAGATCTTTTGTCTCTTCTTCCTTGGCGTCAATGACCATGCAGTTTGGAATTCCTCGATAAAACTCCTGTACATGACCTGGCCCCAGCCATACCGCCGTCCGGGATCCGTCATCCGTAAACTCTTCCATCACTTCTGTCAGTCTTTTTCCGGTGGAAATTTCCATCCCCTTCATACACAGCACATAGGTCTTATTCTTCAGCTCATAGGCTGAAAGCTCTTCCATAAGGTTCCTCAGTCCCTGGGCATTCACAGAAATGATCACGACCTCCGCTTCTCTTGTTTTACTTAAATCTGTTGTCAGTGTCATTGATTCGGGCAGCGTCAGAAGTCCATTCTCACGGGTTTCCAGAAATCTAGCCATATTTCTGGAGCTCTCTCTTCCATAAAGGGACACTTCATGCCCTTTACGGTCCAAATACCACGCAATAAAAGAACCCCATCTGCCACACCCTAAAACTGTTATCTTCATCGTTTCTCTCCAATCTCTTCAATGAATCTATTTTAGGTGAACAAACAGTTGTCCATCTCCTATATTATAGAAAGGCTCTCCTGAATCTACAAAGAAAATTGAAATTCTTCAAGGATTCTTAAGACAAAAATACCTGCAGCGCCTTCAGATGCTACAGGTATTCTATCTTCTATTTGCCTAAAACTTTTCCATAATAATCCGTATCGAGGATCATAGCTGAGTAGTAAAACTGTCTTTCAATCTCAGAAGAAACCGCTTTCCTATATGTTTCTTTTTCATCCTCCGTCATGGTGACCCCTGGATTCACAGTGAACACACCTTTGGTTGCATTGTATCTGCCCACATCTGTGATAAAGCTTCTGTCGTTGAAGATGACCTTTGGAGGGGCATCCGAAAGCATATCCACCCCCATAAGAAGCCTTGAGTCAAAATCTGTGTTCATAAGATTGGAAATGGTCGGAATGATATCAAGACTGGAAACTGGTCTATCAATGGTCACAGGCTCCATTCCCTTTGCATACAGAATAAAGCTCGATTTATAAAGCTCAAAGTTCTCTTCTACCGTATGACCTGCCAGTTCATCGATATCCGCTTTCTCAAGACCATAAGGATAATGGTCTGCGCTCATGGCGATAAGAGTCTTATCTGCCACCCCATACTCTTCCAGTTTCGCAAGAAGATGTTCCAGAGCTTTATCCAGCTCTATCTGTGTAGCCATATAGGCCTTTCCCCCTACCCCATAAGGAAGTTGGGATACCAGGTCTCTATTTTTGAACGCAATGTAGTTTCCATTGAAATCATAGCGCATATGTCCGGAGACAGTCATGTAGTACGCATGGAACGGCTCATCCTTCATATACTCATCCGTGGTCAGCTCCATCATCTCAAGATCTGACTCCGGCCATGTCTTTCTCACATTAAGGCCATTGCCCAGGCCCTTATACTCATATCCCAGGTTTGGATGGGAGATGTCTCTTTCATAATAGTCGAAGGTATGGTTGTGGTAGGCCATGGTTTTATAACCCAAGGGTTTCAGCTGATTTCCCATGGCATATGGCATGGAAATGGACCCAGACTTAAACATGCTCCACACACCGGATTTTGGAATCAGCCCTGTGGTGGCCACATACTCGCCATCCGAGGTACTGACGCCCCAAATGGGATTATAGAAGTTCGTGAACCGGAATCCTTCATTGGCAAGCTTATACAGTGTAGGGGTCAGTTCTTTGTCTATAGAATAATGAGAATAGGCTTCTGCCGTAATCAGAATGAGATTGTACCCTTCAAACATACCGGTATACTCATTTTCTTTCGTCGGAGTTCTCTCACTGAAGTATATATGCATATTCTTGAGATTCTCATTGGCTTCTTCTACGATGAGCTTTTCAAAATCAATATCTGCCACTTGTTCTTCATACACTGGAGCAGGCTCTTCCTCCGTGCCTTCCTGAACAGGACTCTCAGGCTCTTCCGCCACATCCGGAATCTCCACTTTTGGTGGCGGTGGTGCCAGCACCTGCTCAAATCCAAAAATAGTTCTTTGAAGATCCAGTCTCATGCTGGTCAGAAGTCCCAGCTTATTGACACTGGCTACAGGATAATTGTTTCTATAATAAAGGTCATAGGCAGAGTTCACATCCT
Organism: Proteiniclasticum ruminis DSM 24773; assembly: GCF_000701905.1. GTDB lineage: Bacteria > Bacillota > Clostridia > Clostridiales > Clostridiaceae > Proteiniclasticum > Proteiniclasticum ruminis. Next base: position 317,657 of record NZ_JNKC01000004.1, read on the forward strand.
GATTTCCTAAATTGATGCCAAGGAGGGCAGAACCGAAAAAGAGAATCATCAGAACGCCTATGAACCCTCTTTCGAACCAGGTATGCTGATATCTTGTTTTTAGATTCTTGCCTTTTACACTGAGAAGAATATACCCGAGGAGCGGAACAAAAAGAAGCAGTAAGCCCAATGCATTTTTACCCATGGCAAAAAGAATGTCATTGATGAATTCCAGCACCTGTCCTCCGTTCTTCGCGGAAAAAACCGTATAGAATGTCTTGAAAATCTTATAGTAAATAAGCTGAGAAGCAAAAAGCAGTGTCATGAATCCCAGGAAAAACCCTAAGAACACTTTCTTTGCTTTCTTCGGCAGAAATGTGCTGAGAAGATAAAAAAGAAACACCAGTGCACTGGATAAAAGAAGCGAATAAAAAATACCTTCATTAAAAAACCCGGATTCTGTCTGGGTTCTTAAGAACAGTTCAAAAATAATCACCGAGACCCATAAATAGATTAGAACCTGGATTCCTTCAAAGTGGTGTGTCTTCCTTCTAGATGTCCTTCTGTTTATTTGCCTTTCTTGCATCGCTTTCTCCTTTAAACTCTGTCTTCTATTTTACCAAGTTCTTCCAGCAGCATGATTCGGAACAGCTGATGAGGATAGGTCATCTCTCCAAATGAAATTTTCTGGTGTGCCATGGAAAGAATTTCTTCGGATATGCCAAGGCTTCCACCAATGACAAACTGCACCGCAGTTTCCTCTTCTGAAAACTTTTGTATCATCCGTTGAAACTCCCCAGACTTCAGCTTTTTTCCTCTTAAATCCATAGCAACAATCTTCCCTGAAGGCAGAAAATGTTTTAACATTTTTTTACCTTCTAGTGTTTTTACCTTTTCGATTTCCTTCTCACTGGCGCCTTCTTTTGTTTTTTCATCCGGAACTTCCCAAAGGGTCAGTCTCACTTTCTTTCTTAAGACTGTGCTGAGTTTATCCTCTGCTTCCCGCAAATAACTTTCCTTCAGCTTGCCTACGGCGATGAGACGCACTTCAAAGTTCTGGTTCATCCATTTCTCCTTTTGAATTCTCTGAAGCCACATTCACTTTCTCGAAAGACCTCAAAAGATCCTCATAATATTCCTTGTTCTCTTCTATATTTTCAGTGAAGCTCCAGAGGATCATTTCCACGTATTCTTCCTCTGTTTCAATCACTTCCACTGCATAGGTAATAGATTTGCCTTCCAGAGATCCTCTGATATAGTATTCTTTCTGATTGGGCTTTGAAGATAAAGCCTCTTCCCAGGATTCTTCCACCTGTTCCAATCTGGAAGATACGCTCTCTTTTGAAAGACTCAGATACTCTTCCAATGAAAGGCTGCCCCATGCTTCAGACTTTTTCTCCTCTTTGATGAGAAAATGACTTTCATACTGCTCATTATAAAAATAAAGCGCATCCGGGGATTCTATGTTCTTTTCTTCAAAACGGTTTGTAATAAGGATTCTGTGCATCCCATTTCCCAGCGGATACACCTGAAACTTTTCCGGTTCTTCCATAGACACTGAGGTGCCAGGGCTCATCCCTTCTTTTATCTGATCCAGACTGGAGCATCCATAGATTAAACCTAGGGATAGAACCAAACACATACCTATGCTTACTTTCTTTTTCATATACTCACCATTTTCTTCCTGTTATTTGTTTTCCTCTATGGTACCTTGTCCTACAAACAAAAGGGTTTCAAAAAAAAGAAGAAGTGCTCGTAAAATAAAAAGCAGACCCTGACTGTTTGTCATGGATCTGCAGTATGTGTCTCTATGCCTTCTGATTATTTTCCATGGCACTTTTTGTATTTCTTTCCGCTTCCACAAGGACATGGATCATTTCTGCCAACCTTGTTCTCATTACGGACTGTTCTGGAATCCTTCAGCTGTTTTGCAAGCTCTTCCCGTTTTTCTTCTGTGAGAATATGATCCCAAGCTGGAATGTTGTATAGATACTCTGCTTTCGCATCCAGCATATTGTAATAAAGTTTTTCAATATCAATATCCAGGGTGATCTCATCTTCTTCCCCGATGGTCTCCAGGTCCAGGGTAGTATTCAGTGAATCATTGATTCCATCTGTGAACCCCATGACAAACTCAGGAGTTGTGCCGATTTCCTTCGCCAGTTCTCCGATTTTATAGGTGAACTTCTCTTCATGCTTTTCAAGAATTCTTGCATAGATGGTGCCTTCCACTTGTGAATACTCATCCCAGAATGCTTTTTCACCCTTGGTCTTCACATAATCCACTACCATATCGTTCCAACGCTTGTATAAATTCATTGATAAATCTCCTCTACTCTATAAAATATGCTTCGTCATTATATCATGCCTTACTGATCTTTTTCCACCGGTTTCACTAAACTCAGCCTGTAAGCTGATGTAGAAGAACAGTAGGCGCAAAGATGCTCCTCATCCTTTTCTATGATGGGGAATGTTTCGTGTTCTAAAATAAAATCATCTATGGCCATATCATAGTCTTCAAGACAGCTGTATGTGTATTCCATTCTTATACCTCCGTATAACTGGAAGGACGGATTCTGCTCGCAAGAGACAGTTCAACATCCATACCTGGACCCATGCGCAGTTTTTCTTCCAGCAGTATGTTTTCTACTGTTTTGTAGGCAAGTTCCGGAATGTTGTTTGTGCCTGATAGATGGCCTAGTACAATCTTCTTCGGACCTTCCTTCAGAATTTCCAAAGCTGCATGCCCTGCATCCATATTGGAAAGATGCCCCAGCTCACTGAGTACGCGGCGTTTCAGTTCGTATGGATAGGGACCGAATTTCACCATCTCCACATCATGGTTGCTTTCCAGAAGAACCAGATCGGAATGAAGAATCGCTCTGCGGATTTCCTCGGTAAAAACGCCAATATCTGTAGCCACACTGACCCGCTTTTCTCCATGAGCTATGGTGTATCCATGGCAAGAGACCGCATCATGGGGCACACGGAAACTGGAGATATCCAGGTCCTTGATTTCAAAATCTCCATCAATGACCTTGATGTTGTGCTCTTTGATTTTTCCCAGGCAGCGCTCCATGGCGACCCAGGTTTTTTCGTCCGCATACACGGGGATGTCAAATTTTCTGGATAAAATGCCAACCCCCTTCACATGGTCAATGTGTTCGTGGGTCACAAGGATTCCATCCAGTTCTCCTGGCTCTTCTCCAATGTTCTCCAAAGCGCTGATGATGCTTTTTCCAGTGAGACCAGCATCCACCAGCAGCCTTGTTTTCTCAGAAGCGACAAATATGCTGTTGCCGCTGGAGCCGCTGTACAATGAACAAAAAATCATTTTTCCACTTCCTAGTTGTTTTCCACGTGAATGTCTGCTCCAAGAGCCTTAAATTTCTTTTCAATATCAGGATAGCCTCTATAAATATGCTCGATATCACTGATCTCAGTCTTGCCGTCTGCAATGAGTCCTGCAATGACCATAGCTGCTCCAGCACGAAGATCCGTTGCACGGACATTGGCGCCTGAAAGCTTTGATACGCCTTCTATAATGGCAGTTCTGCCTTCCACAAGGACACTGGCTCCCATTTTCTTCAGCTCATCCATATGCTTGAATCTGGATTCCCAGATACTTTCATTGATGATGCTTCTTCCCTTTGCTATGCTCATCAGAACACTCATGGGCTGCTGCACATCTGTGGGAAATCCTGGATATGGAGAAGTCTTGATGTTGCATGCAATGAGCTTTTCTGGATCTGATGTGATGATCAGGCTGTCATCAAGCTCTTCCACAAGAACCCCCATCTCTTCAAGCTTTGCAGAAATGGATTCCATATGCTTCGGAATGATGTTCTTTATGGTCACACGGCCTCCGCAGGCTGCGGTGGCAATCATATAGGTTCCTGCTTCAATCTGGTCAGGAATCACGCTGTAGGTGCATCCATGAAGCTTCTCCACACCATTGATTCTGATGACATCCGTACCAGCTCCCTTGATGTCCGCACCCATGGTGTTCAAGAAGTTCGCCACATCCACCACATGAGGTTCCCTGGCTACATTTTCAAGTACAGTCTGACCTTCTGCAAGAGTGGCTGCCAGCATCACATTGATGGTGGCACCAACAGATACCACGTCAAAAAATATATTCGCACCAATGAGTTTCTCTGCTTTTACCGAAATGGACCCATGGTCCATGGTGACCTTGGCACCCAAAGCTTCAAATCCTTTGATGTGCTGGTCCATTGGACGGACACCGATGGCGCAGCCTCCAGGAAGCTCCACCTTGGCACTCTTGTATCTGCCTAATAAAGCGCCTACCAAATAATAGGACGCTCTCATTTTTCTGACATCCTCTGTATCTGCAATGACTTTGAGCTCAGCGGTACAGTCCACAGAATAGGTAGTTCCATTCTTCTCGATCTTTCCACCGATGGCTTCAATAATTCTCTCTAAACAATGCACATCGTCAATATCAGGAATATTCTCTATGATACTGGTTCCTTCTCCCACCATAATTGCAGCGGGAAGGATGGCGACTGCAGCATTTTTCGCTCCACTGATTTCCACTTCGCCATGAAGCTTTGCTCCACCATTGATAATTAATTTTTCCATATAGTCCACCTTTAATATTCATCACTTATTTTGAACACTTCAGAGCATGGGCACTCTCTTTTGTCGCATCTCAAATCAAATGGCATTCAAGCCACATTACAATCATCCCATGATAAAATAACACAATACATTATATCACAAATCTGCACCCTTTATCTTTACTAATTATGAACTTTACGGGAAATGAATAAATCGCTATAATCTAGATGTATCAAGGTTCTTCATGAACATTAGGTTCCAAGGACACCAGCCCTTTGAAAAATAGACCAGAGAGGCACATCGAAACGTAGACAGGTAGTCCCTATGAGAACCTGCATATATGGTATAATAGAATAAAACATTCGCGGAGGCAGCAGCTGATGAAATACTATCTTGTAGCACTTCTAGACAAAGAATCTGGAAAAGCCATAGAAAATTCCACAAGACATCTCATTAAGAAAATAAAACCTAAAAAGAAAACTGCTTTTTATGGCATCGTTCTTGAGACCATAGAAGATCCGGATCTTTTCAAGCTGGAAGAAATCATCAAAGATATGGCCAAACCCATCCGTCTGTTCAAGATTGATGTTCAGGGCCAGCTCAGCTATGATGAGAAACTGAAGACCATCGGTCTTGAGGTCATGAACTTCGGATATGTGAAAAGCCTCTCCAGAAATTTCAATACTATGCTGTCTCTTCACGGTTTTAAAGTCCGGGAAGAAAGTGAAGTGGAAGAAAAAGAGTCCGTTCAGCTTGTACTGTACAACGGAGGCATCACAAAGGATCTCAACCAGCACCAGAATGTACTACGAAAGAATGCCGGTATCCGATATCGGGTGGACCGGTTTGAATTATGGAAAAACTTCAATTTCAAGAAAGATTCTGTGGTGGCTACCATCCCACTAAAGGATCCCAATATCATTTCTTTATAGCACGGGACCTTCTTAAGGTCCCTTCTTTTGCAAATAATGCAGAAATAGGCTGCTGAATAAGATTCCCTGTTTCTGCTATAATTTTCTTAGTAATCAAATGGAGAGATAACAATGAGCACAATTATGCTACGTCCCTATAAAACAAATACAGTAACCCTTTCCGCAAGCTTTGTGGACTACTATCTGCCTAAAGCCCGAGGTGAGTATGTGAAAGTGTACATCACGCTTCTGCGTTATACGCAAATGGGAGAAGACGGTGTAACAACAGCATTTCTTGCTGAAATTCTAGGGCTTCTGGAGACAGATGTATTGAAGGCCCTAGCTTATTGGGATGAGGTGGGACTTCTTTCCATGAAGACCATCGATGCTTATGGAAATGTATCCATTGAGATCAAAGAGTGCCAAGCCCTGGTGAGTCCTGAGCTCCCAAAGAAGAAAACAGAGATGGTTTCTGCCAGTGAGGCCTCCTCAGAGCCTAAACCTGCATCCAGTCCTGTTGAAGACAGAAGTCCGCTGCTGCATGAAATATCCATGCTCATGGGCAGACCGCTCTCTTCCTCTGATGCGGAGAAATTTCTCTATTTCAAGGAGAAGTATCATTTCCCAGAAGAAGTGATTATCCTTCTCGTACAGCACTGCGTCTCCAAAGGTAAAACCAGTATGCGCTATATTGAAACAGTGGCCATCAGCTGGGACAGCCAAGGAATCAAAACCCAGGAGCTCGCCCAGCAGAACATCAGAAAACATGAAGACAAGTGGACAAACTACCGGAAGGTGCTCACTTATCTGGGTATCAGCGAAAAAGACATTCCAAAGCCTCAGGAGGATCTTCTGGAGAAGTGGTTCTATACCTATGGCTTCACTACTGAAATGATTCTGAAGGCCTGCGACATCAGTTTCAATACCCTTGGTAAAGTGGAAATGGGCTATATCAACGGTATTCTTAGAGCGTGGCTGAAAGATGAGATCAAGACATTGGAAGATCTTGAGAAAAATGAGCGGAAACCTAGAAAAACTGCACAGAAGAAAACTGTAAAAAAAGATTTCACCGAACGGGAATATGACTATGACGAGCTAGAACGAAAACTATTGGGGTGGGATAAATGATCAAGGGATACCATGGAATCATCATGAAACGATACGAAGAGCTGCGGGAGGAAGAACGCTCCTCCCTGTTAAAAAGAAAGATGGAAGTAGAAGCCAAGGCTCCTGAGCTCATGGATATAGAGAAAAAAATCGCGAAACTCAGTATGACCCTTGCGGTCCTGAACTTCAAAAAGAACGTAAACCATCAGGAAGAGTTTTCCAAACTGAAAAATGAAATTTTGGATCTTAGAGGAAAGAGGCTGGAGATTCTCACAAGTCTTGGATATCCCTTAAACTATCTGGACCATCAGTATGCATGCAGCAAATGTCAGGACACAGGCTACATCAGGCAGGAAAAATGCACCTGCTACAAAAAGCATCTCATTGAAGCCTATCACAGAACCTCAGATTTCAATGCCCTCATCAAGGAGTTCACCTTTGATAAATTCAGGCTTGACCTCTATGATGACGAAGAAGGTCCCTATCCTCTGTCTCCAAAAGAGAACATGGCAAATATTCTGGAAGCTTCCATGGATTATATCAGGAACTTCAAAGACTCCTCAGTGAATCTTCTCTTTTATGGCAGCCCAGGAACAGGTAAAACCTTCCTCTCCAGCTGCATCGCGAAAGAACTTCTTACTGCTGGATATCTTGTGGTCTACCGCACTGCGGACGGTCTCATACAGAATCTCAAGGACGTGAAATTCAATGAAAACGAGGAACTCCTAGAACTGCTTCTGGGCTGTGACCTGCTCATCATTGACGATCTGGGTACAGAGCTGACAACAGAATTCAGTAAGGTGGAGCTCTTCAACTTTTTAAACTCCAAGCTCCTCAGAAAGAAAAAAATGCTGATTTCAACAAACCTTACCATTGAAAATCTGAAGGATAAGTATGATGAAAGAATCTACTCCAGACTCGTCGGAGACTTCAATCTGTTCAAATTCCTCGGTGATGATCTTCGGATCAAAAAGAGTCATGAACGCAATAAAAAAGCTTAGGATGCCTAAGCTTTTTTATTGCGATTTATTTCTTATGATCATCAGAACTGCTCTTTTTCTGGTCTAAATCTTTTCCTGAAAATTAAAAGTTATCCACAACTTAATAGAAAAACACACTTTGAAACCGCAGAGAATGTGGATAACTTAGGTATAACTCCCTACTTTTCCACAGATTGCTCACATTTCATAAACAAATCTAGACCATGATATATTTTGGCAAAATAAAAAACTCACTATCTACATAGTGAGTTTTATGGAGCTGGTGAACGGAATCGAACCATCAACCTGCTGATTACAAATCAGCTGCTCTACCATTGAGCCACACCAGCATGTGGCGACCCAGAAGGGACTCGAACCCTCGACCTCCGGCGTGACAGGCCGGCACTCTAACCAACTGAGCCACTGGGCCATATATATGGTGGGAACAACAGGGATCGAACCTGTGACCCTCTGCTTGTAAGGCAGATGCTCTCCCAGCTGAGCTATGCTCCCATACACAATAAAAAATGGTGACCCCTAGGGGACTCGAACCCCTGATACCACCGTGAAAGGGTGGTGTCTTAACCGCTTGACCAAGGGGCCATAGTTAAATATTTAATTGGCGACCCAGAAGGGACTCGAACCCTCGACCTCCGGCGTGACAGGCCGGCACTCTAACCAACTGAGCCACTGGGCCACAAAAAAAATGGTGGGAACAACAGGGATCGAACCTGTGACCCTCTGCTTGTAAGGCAGATGCTCTCCCAGCTGAGCTATGCTCCCATGCATCATAAAAAATGGTGACCCCTAGGGGACTCGAACCCCTGATACCACCGTGAAAGGGTGGTGTCTTAACCGCTTGACCAAGGGGCCATATCGCCATTAATGAGTATTTATTTCCATCAGAATTAACCTAGGCGTTAACCTGACAAAGACTATAATACCTAACATTTAACAGACTGTCAACATTTTTTATGAAAAAAAATTCTAATTTGTTAGTAGCTGAGCTCCACTAAGGTGCAACCTTCCACATATTCCATGCCATGCTTCACACAAAAGTCCTGAATCTCATAGCTTCTTGCTCCAGGCTGGGCAAGAACCATTTTGATTCCATAGGCTTCCGCTTCCTTGACAATTTCCAGTCCTCTGGTCGGATTGATGACCAGATTCAGCACTTCATACTTCTCATCTTCCCCTTCCATCTCCTGGAATGATTTAAAGACGGATGGATTCTCTTCTTTGGGGTGAAGTCCTGCAACATGGTATCCTCTCCGGTTCAGTTTCTGATAGATTCTGCCGGCATATTTCATTTCATTGAGAACATCCCCGGCAACTACCCAGTTTTTATACTTCAAAAAATCTTTTGCTTCCATAAAATCCCTCCTGTTTCAGAATATTGAGCTGATTCTATATCCCTATTATACTCATAGTTTTCTTAGAATTCCATAGCTCAGCAAACTTAGACCAGACTTCACATAAAGACAAGGGGAACCACATCCCTTATAATGAAGATAAGATTACGGATTATGAAGCACATGAAAGAAGAGGAATTATTATGGAAAAACATGACATTATCATTGTAGGCGGAGGAGCTTCAGGTGTTTATCTCTCCTTGCTTTTAAAGGACTACGGCAAAGACGTCTTGCTTCTGGAGGCGAAAGACCGCATCCTCAAAAAGCTTCTCACCACAGGCAATGGAAGATGCAACATCACCAATGAGAATGTGATGAATGAGATTGAAGACCGCTATACATGCTCAAATAAAAGGTATACCTTCTCCCCTCTGTATACCTATCCTCTAGAGGAGACTTTGGGCTATTTCAGCAGTCTGGGACTTCATCTGAAAACCCTCGATGATCATAAAATGTATCCACTATCACTTCAAGCTTCCTCTGTAGTGGATACACTGAGGCTTTCACTAGAAGAAAAAGGCGTTCCTGTTCATCTGCAGTCGAAGGTGAAAAACATCAGAAAAGATCCCGGTATATTCACCCTGACGACCGATGAGAGGGAGTATCAGTGCAAGACACTTGTCATCAGCACCGGTGGAATGTCTGCGCCTAACACAGGTTCAGACGGATCCATTTTTAAACTTCTGAAAGCATTCAAGCATACGATTATTACGCCTATGCCAGCGCTGGTTCAACTTAACCTGGATGCACCCTATCTTCGGGCTTTAAGCGGAGTAAAGATGGATGGTAAAGCGACACTCTATACAGGCCAGGAGATTCTGAGGGTGGAAGAGGGTGAACTCCTCTTCACAGATTATGGCATATCCGGCCCCCCCATTCTCCAGGTGTCCCGTTTTGTCCATCCGAATCTCTTTGGGGGAAAACCCCTTTATCTGCGACTGAATTTCTTCCCGGAGATGACAGAAGATGAGCTGAAAGATCTTGTCCTCAACCAGATGGCCCTGCTTTCCCATAGAACCTGCCAGGATGCACTAAGAAGTCTGCTCCCAGGAAAACTGATTCCAGTACTCCTTAAAGAGTCAGGGATTCAGAGGCCTTCCACTCTCGTCTCAGATGTGGATCCAAAGCACTTCCTGACCCTTACCAAGCTCCTGCAGAACTGGGAATTCCAGATCATGGGCACCCAGAGCTTCAATAGTGCGCAGGGCACCTATGGAGGTGTAGATACCAGAGAGGTAAAAGAAACTCTGGAGTCTACCATCGTTCCCGGACTGTACTTCACCGGTGAGGTTCTGGATGTTCTTGGCGCCTGCGGAGGATACAATCTTCAATGGGCCTGGTCTACAGCAGGAACCGTTATGAAAGCACTGACCCATCAGCTATAGAAAGAGCAGGAAATCTACACATCAGATTTCCTGCTCTTTCATTTTCACTATCATTCTATCGGTCTTTCTGAAGATAAGGTTTCTGGACATACTGGATGAATTCTTCCATATAACTGGCCCAAGCTCCTTCATTATGGGTTTTTCCAGCTCCGATTTTAATCGTCAGCTCCTCCAAAGATGCTCCTTTCTTCAGAGCTTTCTTCAGAAAACGCATACTGTTGTCTATGTAAGTTTGCGAATGCTCATACTCCACTTTTCCTTCAGCTTCTCTTTCCTCTTCCGTTCCTACCTGAAGGAAAATACGGGCATTCCTAAACTCTCCCTCTCTCTCCAGCATCTCTAGAAAAGGCTCTTCTGAAACCCAGGACGCCAGGGAAAATATTCCAAGTGTTCCAAAGATTTCAGGATATTTAGCGCCCATATAAGCAGTCATCAGTCCGCCCATGGAACTTCCCGCCAATGCACGGTATTCTCGTTCTGTTTTCAGCGGATATTCTTTTTCCAGAAACGGAAGGATTTTTTCTATGAAGTGCTTCGCAAATCTATCCCCTTCCCCCGCCGATGAATGATTCTCGACAGTGAAAGGCCATGGACCGTATTCATCCAGGCGCTGACCTTTAGCATTGTCAATGCCTACTACAGCCATGGGAACAGCGTTCTTTCTCTCCAGAAGAGCCTCCAAAGCTTCCTGGACACCCCAGGTTACACCGCCATAGGATTCTTCCTTTTCAAAAAGATTTTGTCCATCAAACATATATAGTACTGGCAGTTTTTCTCCAGCTTTAATATGTTCTGGAAGCAGCAGCCGTATTCTTCTTTTTTCGCCTGAGACCAGTTCAACAAAGATATTTTCACGTTTCATCCATATCCACCTCAACTTCTTTTTAACCATCATAACAGGAAAGCCTGTGGAATTCATTCACCACAGGCTGATTTCTATAGAGAGTCTTTCTGGAAGGTCTGATCTCTTCTTGGACCCACAGAAATGATAGAGCACTTAATCTCAAGAAGCTCCTCGATTCTGTCAATGTATTTCTTTGCATTCAGCGGCAGCTCTTCATAGGTTTTCGCCTCTGCCACGCTGTCATCCCATCCATCAAACTCTTCATATACTGGCTCGCATTCCGCCAGATCCTTTAGACTTGCGGGGAAATAATCAATCACCTGATCTTTCAGCTTATATCCTACACAAATCTTCACCTTCTCAAGGCCTGCCAAAGTATCAATCTTCGTCAGCACAAGAGAGGTCAGTCCAGAGACACGGATGGAAGTCTTCACAATGACAAGATCCAGCCAGCCGCACCTTCTGCTTCTGCCGGTGGTGGTGCCATATTCATGACCTTTTTCACGAATCCATTCTCCAACCTCATTTTCCAGCTCCGTTGGAAATGGACCCTTTCCTACCCTCGTGGTATAAGCCTTGGTGACACCTACAGCGCGCTCGATGAACCTTGGGCCGATGCCTGTTCCGGAAGCCACGCCACCTGCTGTGGTATTGGATGATGTCACATAGGGGTAAGTTCCATAATCAATGTCCAGAAGCATACCCTGTGCACCTTCAAAAAGGACTTTTCTGCCTTTTCTGATGTCGTCATAAAGGACAACTGAAGTGTCCCGCACAAAAGGTCGCAGCCTGTTTCCCAGAGTTAAGTACTGCAGGAAAACAGTCTCCTCATCAAGACCTTCTCCTCCAAGAATCTCCATAATATAACGATTTTTCTCAAGAAGATTCAGATGAATCTTTTCCCGGAGCACATCTTCATGAAGCAAATCGCATACACGGATACCGGATCTCTCCACCTTGTCTGTATAGGCTGGTCCTATTCCTTTTCCTGTGGTTCCAATGTCGTTCTTGCCACGAGCCTTTTCCTTCAGCTGATCCAATACCTGGTGATATGGCATGATCACAGTGGCTCTGTCGCTCACCTGAAGAGTCTCAGGTGAGATTTCAACACCAAGGCCTTCCAGATACTCCACTTCTCTGAAAAATGCCACAGGATCAAAGGCAACGCCATTGCCTATGATGTTCTTCTTCGTTCCGTGGATGATACCGGAAGGAATGAGATGAAGCTTATACTGCTTTTCCCCAACTTCCACTGTATGTCCAGCATTGTTTCCTCCTTGAAAGCGAACCACAATCTCTGCACTTTCTGCCAGATAATCTGTGATTTTTCCCTTTCCTTCGTCACCCCATTGAGCACCAACGATTACTACTGTAGACATGATTTTTTCCCTCCAAATCAAATTGCCAGTATTATCTTAACAGAAACGGACAATCACATCAATTTTTTATTTATCATATGATTATATCGGAACGATAATTTAGACACGAACAATATCATCCGCTTTAATGGAGAATGTACAGCTGAACCAGCCAGGAACTGTCCCGTCCACGCCTTACCTTCACTTTTTCCTTGAGAATCAGGACAAAAACCCTGAGATTCGGTATAATGGAAGTACAAAGACCAGCAATGTTTCTGACATAGTGCGAAAGAAAAGGTGTGATCATTCATGAAAAAAGAAAAGACTGCATCGAATTTTAACCTGCCGAATCTCATCACGTCTTTTAGAGTTTTGTTGATTCCTATATTTATCTATGTATATTTCAAAAACCCAGAAGAAAATCTTCTCTATTCTGTTGTGATCTTCTTCGTGGCAGGTATCTCAGATTTCCTGGATGGATATCTGGCAAGAAAGAACAACCTGGTGACTCCTTTTGGCACTGTCATGGACCCATTGGCTGATAAGCTGATGCTTCTGACAGCGATTGTCTCTTATACCATCACCGATGTGATTCCCTATGCCATACTGATCCTCGTAGGTGTTCGAGAGACGCTGATGATTCTTGGAGGTATTGTTGTGTATAAGATGGGTATCATCAATCCAGCCAACAAACTTGGTAAATTTGTTACTTTTTCTTTCTATATCGGAATTCTGACCCTGCTGTTCCAGAAAACCCTCGGAATCGCTTTTCTCTTTATCTCTGCGATACTTGGATTTATCGCAGGATTCAGCTATATCAGAACCACTTTAGAAAAGAAAAAACAGAAAAATAATGCATTATAAAAGAGCCGCAGTACTGCAGCTCTTTTTCGTTTGTCTTGGGGTTCAAAAAGACTCAGTCCTCATTGGACTGAAGGTAGGTATCGATGAACTGCTTGGCAGATGCAATGATACTTTTACTTTCCTTAAACGTAATTCTGGCTTTTGCCTCATCATAAGTAAGATACTCAAAGTCCAGAATCTCTTCTTCTTGGATCTGAACTTCACCCATGGAAAATCCCAAATAGAATGTCACAGTTTTTTCCACCCCAGGCTTTGGAGAATACCTGGACTTCTCCTTGAATCCCTCAATGAGACGGACCGTAAGGCCTGTCTCCTCTAAAACTTCTCTTAGCGCGGTCTCCTTGCTGGATTCTCCCGCTTCTTTGTGCCCTTTTGGAAAATCCCAATGACCACCGTTCTTATGTCTGATTAGAAGAAATTCCTTCTTTTCGTTAATAATCACAGCTCCATAGGATTTTTCTCTTTCCTGACCGAATTGAATGCCCAAAATAAACCTCCACTGGATTCTCATTTAGGTGCATCACGTCTGCACCATCCTCTACTTTCATTATACATACAATATAGAAAAAGAAAAAGGCCTGATATCATCAAGCCTTGCTTACTTTCTTTCCTAATTAATTCTGATGGACCATATCCAGTCGTGCGAACTTGGAGAATTGGCCAAGCCACGCCATTTTGACCGTTCCTACAGGGCCGTTTCTCTGCTTTGCAATAATACATTCTGCAATGTTCTTATCTTCCGTATCCTGGTTATAGTACTCATCACGGTATAGAAACATCACAAGGTCAGCATCCTGCTCGATGGAACCGGACTCTCTAAGGTCAGAAAGCATGGGTCTATGATCCGCTCTTTGTTCTGGAGCTCTGGAAAGCTGAGAAAGAGCAATCACAGGACACTGCATTTCCTTTGCCAGCGCTTTGATGGATCGGGAAATTTCTGATACTTCCTGCTGTCTGCTTTCCCCTTTACCACTCATCAGCTGCAAGTAGTCAATGAGAATCAGATCTATGCCATGTTCCAGTTTCAGCCTTCTGCACTTAGAACGCATTTCTGTCACAGAAATACCTGCTGTATCATCAATATAGATTTTAGCCTGTGAGAGCGGTCCGGAGGCTCTTGCAATGTTCTCCCAGTCTCTGTCATCCAAATCTCCATTACGGAGCTTTGTCAGCTCCACATTAGCCTCTGAACAGAGAAACTTATACGCCAGCTGGTCCATACCCATTTCCAATGAAAAAATCGCAATGGACTTTCCTTCCCTTAAAGCGGCATGCTCCGCCAGGTTCAAGGCGAAGGTGGTCTTTCCCATGGAAGGTCTTGCAGCAATCAGCACCATGTCTCCTTTTTGGAAACCTGATGTCATTCTGTCCAGCTCCGGAAAGGGAGTGGAAACACCAGTGGTGGTTCCTTTATTGTTGTAAACTCTCTCAATTTCCACAAATCCGCGTTCAAGTATGGTACTAATGGCTTCAAATCCACCAGAATTTCTCTTTTCTGCGATATTGAAAATCCTTTTCTCAGCTTCCTCCACCACTACATTCACTTCATCCTGTTTGGTGTAACTGTCGTCCATGATCTCTGTGGAAGCACGGATCAGTTTTCTCAGCATAGATTTATCGGACACAATATTGATATAAGACACCAGATTCAAGGTGGTGGGAACGGAAGAGGCAATCTCCGTCAGATAGGAAATACCTCCCACATACTCCAGCTTGTCTATGGATTTCAGATGATCCGCCAGGGTAACTAAATCAATGGGCGTATCCTTGGTGAACAAATCCAAGATGGCTTGAAAAATAATCTTATGCCCGTCACGGTGGAAATCATCAGCCTGAAGCTTTTCTAAAACCGTGGCTATGGCATTTTTGTCAAGAATCATAGAGCCGATGACAGACTGTTCTGCTTCCTGGTTGTTCGGCATGATTCTCAGCGGTCTATTTTCCATACTCATCTTCTCCTTACACTAAAATTAACTTCAGAAGTTCTTCAATATCTTTTACTGGTGTGACTACGATATCTTCCATGGCGCTGGAAATATCCTGACGGTTGTCATAAGGCACCACCACATGTTTGATTCCTTTTCTTCTTGCTCCATATACTTTCTCAAATATGCCGCCCACAGGCTTTATTTTGCCTCGGATGGATATTTCCCCAGTAACTGCCATATCTTGCCTTACAGGCTTATTCTGAAGGGCAGAAATGATACACACAGTGATGGCCGCACCGGCAGATGGACCATCAATCTTGGCTCCTCCGATGACATTGACATGAATGTCATAGTCGCTCATATCAAGCCCCGTGATTTTTCGGATAACAGAGGCTGCATTGAAGACGGAATCTTTTGCCATACTGCCTGCCGTATCATTGAATCTGACGATGCCCTTGCCTCTTTCTTTCGCTGGATAGACCATGGTTTCAATTTCTAAAGTAGAGCCTATAAATCCGGATACGGCAAGACCATAAATATGGCCTACTTCTGTTTCCTGTTCCAGATTATGCACTTCATAAGGAGTGATTCTAGATATCTGAATCACTTCTTCAATATCTTTCACTGTGACAAGAATCCTTTTTCCATCTTCGATTCTTCCCTCATAAAGAATGGCACCATAGGCGTCTGCCAGGAGATTAATCGCCTTTCTGCCCTC
Organism: Proteiniclasticum ruminis DSM 24773; assembly: GCF_000701905.1. Taxonomy (GTDB): domain Bacteria; phylum Bacillota; class Clostridia; order Clostridiales; family Clostridiaceae; genus Proteiniclasticum; species Proteiniclasticum ruminis. The sequence goes on from NZ_JNKC01000004.1 coordinate 333,727, forward strand.
GATGGTGTAGTTGGAGATCATCTCCGCAACACCCTCTTCAACATCAATCTGCAGTTTATTTGCAGCATCCTGAACAATTTTCTGGATATTCTTTGACGTCAACGGCTCAAAAAAGACTTCGGTACAGCGGGATCTGAGTGCAGGATTGATTTCCTGGGGCTCTCTGGTGGTTGCGCCAATGAGTACAAAATCCGCTGGTGCTCCATTGTCAAAGAGGTATTTGACATATTGTGGAGTCCCTTCATCATCCGGGTCATAATACGCGGAGGAGAATTCAACTCGCTTGTCTTCAAGGACTTTTAACAGCTTATTCTGAAGAATCTCATCCAGCTCACCAATTTCATCAATAAAAAGCACGCCGCCGTGGGCTTCTGTTACCAGCCCCAGCTTTGGCTCCGGTATGCCACCTTCTGCCAGATCTCTTTTGCTTCCCTGATATATAGGGTCATGAACGGATCCTAAAAGTGGATTTGTGATTTCGCGGGGATCCCAGCGCAGTGTTGTGCCATCCACTTCCACGAACTTCGCATCTGCCTCATAAGGTGTGAAACTGAGCTTCTTGGCCTCATTGAGGGCAATTCTGGCTGCTGTGGTCTTTCCTACCCCAGGAGGTCCATACAGGATGATATGCTGCGGATATGGAGATGAGATTTTCGAAAGAAGAGACTTAATGGCTCTCTCCTGTCCTACGATCTCCTCAAATGATTCTGGTCTTAAAAGGGATTGAAGATTTTTTGCCAGATGCTTCTCATCAAGAGCCACCAGATCCTCATACTTCTTTGTGGTCTTGGCATTCTCTGGACCTTTTTTCTTTCGAAGCACATGGAGTCTCATTTCATCAATGTATTTATCCTGTTTGTCCATGAGCTCTTTTTCTACTTCTTCTTCCACTTTTCTCTGAATGTAATTTCTTGCAATGATTTCAGATATCCATTTATTGGTGTCATCCACCATGTCTGTCAGGTTGTTCTCATCAGGCATCACAAGCTTGGACATACCGTCGGATGCAATCATATTGACCGCATAGGCCTTTTGAAGGGTATCTCCTTCCATGTGCTTCTTCAGTCTGAATTTATTGATTCTAGTTTTAATGGCTCCCTTATCGAGAACATTCTCCAGTATATCCAGCTGAACATTGATTTCTGCTTGAATATCGCTGTCCTCGTAAAAAGATCTATTGATTGATTTACTCAAATTTTTGCTCCTTTAGCCTTCTTGCACAGTAACCTTCAGCTTCGTACTGATCTCAGGATAGATTTTCACTTCCACGTCGTAGCTTCCTACGAGCTTGATGGTGCCCACCAGTACTTTTTTCTTGTCAAAATCAGTATTGAAGGTTTTATTGATCAGTTCGGCAACATCCTTATTTGTAATTGCACCAAAAAGTCTGCCGTTTTCTCCGACTTTGGTCTTGATGATGAGGTCTTTATTTCTGAGAAGATCTGCAAGCTTTTGTGCTGCTTCTGTTTCTTCCAGCTTGATTCTCCGCTCATTTTCTTTCTTCAGATTGACGATATGAAGATTTTCTTGAGTCGCTTCCTGAGCAAGCTTTCTTGGGAACAGGTAGTTTCTTGCATATCCATCGGATGCCTCAAGAACATCGCCCTTTTTTCCCATGTTTTTAACATCTTTCAACAGTATAATTTTCATATGTTACTCTCCTCTTTTCTATGTTTTGTGATGGCCTCCATGAGCATCTCAAATGCCTCTTCCAATGTGCTGTCCTTGATTTTGGCTCCCGCCATGGTCATATGACCACCTCCACCAAGTTCTTCAAGGATCAGCTGGACATTCAGCTCTTTGAGAGACCTTCCATTGATTATTATATCATTATCCTGACGAGTTAAAACAAATGCTGCATGAATGTCCTTAAAATTAGCCAGTTCATCTGCTGCCTGTGCTGAAAGCACAGGATCCTCAGAGTCGTCCACGGTGGCTATGGCCATCTTGTCAATAATCACCGCATTCCTGATAATCTCTGCTCTTTTATTATAGCTTTCAAGATCCTGGGCAAACATCTCACGCACCTCTTGTGTTCTGGCTCCTTGTCTTTTCAGGAAGGATGCTGCTTCAAATGTCCGCACACCTGTCTTGAAATTAAAGCTCTTGGTATCCACGCGAATGCCCGCAAATAAAGCTTCCGCTTCCAGCACTGACATTTCCGGTTTATCGAAGATATATTGGATGAGCTCTGTCACAAGTTCTGAAGTAGAAGACGCATAGGTCTCAATAAATGACAGAACTGCCCCAGTAATCTGGTCCGGTGTTCGCCTATGATGGTCAATGATGACCACTTTATCAAACATACTGATAATATCATTGGAGAGTACATGATTTCTCGCATGAACATCCACGATGATCAGCGTATCCTCTCTCTTCACCTTAGCTTTTGCTCTTTCCAGAGAAATGATATCTTCTTTATACTCACTGAGTTCAATGAATTTGTCATAAATCGGACGGATATTGAGATAAGGTTCTTCATTGATGATGACAGCTTTTTTCCCTAGTCCTCGGGCAATGACTTTAATCCCCACTGCAGAACCGAAACAGTCCATATCTGGGTTTCTATGTCCCATGATGTACACCCGATGGCTGTCCTTTATTATTTCCTCCAGAGCATGGGCCACCACTCTCGATCTGACTCTGGACTTTTTCTCGATTTCCTTGGAGGATCCCCCGTAGAACGACAGATTGGTTGGGGTCTTAATGACCACCTGATCTCCACCTCTACCAAGGGCAAGTTCTTTCGCCGCTTTGGAAAGACTCTGATTTTCTTCCGGATTTCTGCCACCTTTTCCAATGCCTATGCTTAGGGTAGGTTCAATGGAGTTTCCCTGATGAATGCTCTTGATATGATCCAGCACCGGGAATTTCTTTCGGATCTGTTCATGAATGTAATACTCTGGCACTACCATCATAAATTTATTGCTTTCATATTTCCGAACCATGGCTTTCAGCTCATGGCCATAGGAGTATATATAATTCTCAATTTCTGCCAGAAGAAAAGGCTTCTTTTCCGAGTCCACGCTATTTAAGAGATCGCTGTAATTATCCACTTCAATAGACAATACAGATGTGATTTTCGCTTCTGCCTCTTTCACCATGGAAATATCATGGAACACCACAATTCTTAGGTTCTCTTCAAATTCACTCTCCTGATGTTTTACAGGAATCACAAGCACCTGATAATCTTTCTCATGGACTTTGATTTCCAGCTCATTGCTTTCTGAAACGCCTAATATTGCGCTTTTATAGTCAGGAGTGATCTCTTCGAGACGAAAATTATGGTGTTTTTCTTTAAAAAGCTCCAGTGTCTCTTTGTTATACCAGATGATTTCCCCACTCTCCCTGACGAGCACTATGGGAATGCTGCTCTTTTCCAGAGCCGCTGTTACGGTATTGGACATTTTCGTAAGAATATTTACGACAAATCTCTCCCACCGCTTTTTCTTATAAGTGTATAAGCTGTTAAAATAAAAGAGAGCGATGGCAAATGCAAGAAGCAATCCCGTGGCAAAGAGCCACTGTCCTGCAAAATACAGAAGAACAATGGAAAGGATAATCAGCAGGTTGTAGATATAGTCACTTTTTCGATACTCGTAGTATTTTTTCATACGATCTCCTTGTTCATCCTTTAAGGTTACTGCTGCTGCCTGCTTTTCAGTAATGAGTACAGACCATGGTCCGTCAGTTTTCTAAAATCGAAGGCACTGTCGATGATGCCTGCAATGGCTATGATACTCACAAGACTTGACCCGAAAATAAAGAATAGAATGACGATTCTAAAGACTGTGGGATACTTTAACTTTACTTCCATCAGATAACTAAGTAAAGACATCCCTCCTATAATTCCTGTGATACTGAATATATTGTTGCCCAAGGACATCAGGGCTTCGCCGTAGTCAAATCCTGTATAAACCAGTAAGATACCTATCATGGATAAAAATAGACTGCCCATGATCAGATACATATTGGATTTGATCTCACTGAGCCTTGGCAGTGGTGTCACATAAATTCCCAGTCTTTTGAAGACCACTTGAGAAACTTTGTAAACAAAGGCTGCAGAAATCATAGCGTACATAAGAAGCACGCTGGGTAGAAGCATTATAAGGCCTTTTACGGTAAGATTGTTGAAAAAGATCAGTGCTGCATTATCCTCCACATTCCCACCCAGGCTCTCCACCTGTTCCAGTATAGAGGGTAAGGCATTTTTGATATCCATCACAAAAACTTCAATATATTCCATCAGAGTATAATCTGTAAGGAATCTGATTTCTATGAGGAACATTGCTGTGATTCCGACTGCAATGGCGAGAGCTAGAACCACAAAATTAGCCAATGGTCCTTTTTTCTTCGAAATCATATATACCAGACCGAGGCCCATGCTGTAGTTCAGGATGGTCATAGTGATTCCATAAATCGGATCCATAAGGATGGTCACCAGTATCATTGTGGCCACAAAGGATAAGATGGTATTATTTCTTCCACCCCTATGGTAGATCAACGCAACGATGATCGGCGCAATCACCAATGAAATTGTATTGAAAAACGGCAAAGTCCCCAGCAGCGAGAACACGGTGAGAAGCGCTACCAGCATAGACGTTGTAACGAGTTTATTTGTTTTCATCATTGTATTCATATTTAGCTCCATTTTACTTTATTATCTTGAATTTTAGCATATATGCCCAGAAGAATGAATGTGCTTTTCACTTAATATTCATTGTTCTACGCACATACCGATACTTGGATAGCAAAAAACCGTGACCCAAGGGATCACGGTTTTATCAATTAATCTTGTGTGAATGGAAGTAATGCGATATTTCTGGATCTCTTGATTGCATCGGTCAATGTTCTCTGATGCTTAGCACATGTTCCGGAAATTCTTCTTGGAAGAATCTTTCCTCTTTCAGTAATGTACTTTCTAAGCTTGGAAACATCTTTATAATCTATATGATCAACCTTATCAACACAGAAAGAACAAACTTTTCTCTTCGCTCTTCTTCCTCTAGGGTTATTTCTCTTGAAATCCCTGGATGAGTTTTCTCTGCTCATTTTTTTTCCTCCTTACCTATCGTTTAGAATGGAATATCTCCATCATCTATGGGGGTCATATCCTCATAGGATGATCCATACTCCTGGCTTGAGTTGTCTGAGTATCCACCTTCTCCGGATTGGTTCTTATTGCCCCACTCCAGGAATTTGATCTCCTCAGCAACTACCTCAGTGACATATCTTCTTCCGCCATCTTTAGCCTCATAAGATCTGGTCTGAATTCTTCCGGAAACACCCATAAGTTTTCCTTTGCCCATGTACTGAGCAGTGGATTCAGCAGACTTTCCCCAGATTACTACTGGAATAAAATCAGCTTCCCTTTGGTTGTCCTTGGAAAAACGTCTGTCAACAGCTAATGTGATCGTAGTAACCGCAGTTCCGGATCCTGGCGTGTACTTTAGCTCGGGATCTTTTGTTAGTCTACCAATTAAAACCACTTTATTCATTGCTGCACCATCCTTACTTGTCTAATTTAACAATAATATGTCTCAGTATGCCATCAGTAATTCTGAATATTCTGTCTAACTCTTTAGGTAATTCAGCTTCTGCCTGGAAATTCACCAGAACATAAACACCTTCGTTAACTTTGTCTATTTCGTAAGCAAGTCTTCTCTTACCCCATAGATCAACGTTATCAATGATACCACCTTCTGTTTCAATTACACCCTTAAACTTCTCAACAGCAGCAGTTACTGCCTCCTCGTCAAATGATGGATGTAGTATGAAAATAGTTTCATAGTTTCTCATCATGTCACCTCCTCCCCCCGGACTAAGGCCACGATTTTCGCGGCGGGGATTACATCATTAAATTTTAGCACTTATGACGTTATTATGCAAATATTATTTTTCGGTAATCACTTTTTTTGCATCTTTTTCAAATTTATTTCGTGGAAGCATGACAATTCTGTCGCATCCTTTGCATTTGATTTTGATGTCAGCACCTAAGCGGGTCACTTCCCATAAGTAGCTGCCACATGGATGCTGCTTTTTCATCTGAACAATGGTCCCAAGCTCATATTCTTTAATCAACTTACTCCTTCTCCTTAATCTTCATGATGCTGATTTTTGAGAGTTTATAGAGCGCTTTATACATCAGACCCTCTTCAAGGCGCGCTTCCACATTTGGAAGCTCCTGTTCTGTAAACCGCATGCTGATTCCGCAGCTTCCGATGATCTGTGGCGGGGGGGGATATACTGTATGAGGAATCTCATGTTTCTTGAGATCTTCTTCTCCCACTAACGCATCTGTTGTATTTTTAAAAACCAATAAGTAAAAATCCATGAAAATCCTCCAGTACACACTTTCTTTTAGATTATTATACACGAATCTCTTATTTTTACCTCATTTCATCAATACATATTTATCTGAATTTGATGTAAATTTTTCTCTTTTTCATACCAATTATTCGTTAATGTTCTATAATTATTGATAAGAAGAATTGGGAGATAAGAATATGATTTATTTAGATAATGCATCCACGTCTTTCCTTAAGCCTCAAGGGGTTTATGAAGCAGTTGATAGAACGCTCCGCGGTGGAGCGGGAAATCCTGGAAGAGGAGCCAATCGGGTTTCCATGGAAGCCGCCAAAATAATATACTCTACTCGGAAATCACTGGCTGATTTATTTGGTGTAAACCAGCCTGAACATGTGATCCTGAAATCCTCTGTGACTGAATCTATAAACACAGTACTCCTCAGTCTGCTGAAACCAGGGGATCATGTGATTTCTTCGGTGATGGAGCACAACTCTGTTCTAAGACCTCTAGAGAAGCTTCGATTAGATGGAGTGATCACTTATGACCTTCTTCCATGCAGTCACGATGGCTCTATCGATATAAGCAGAATCAGAGATTTAGAAAAGGAGAATACCAAAGCCGTTATTCTGTCTCATGCATCCAACCTTACAGGCACTATACAGCCTATTGGAGAAGTCCGTTCCAAGCTGAGGAACAAAGGTATTTTTATCATCCTTGACGCTGCGCAGTCAGCTGGGTATATACCCGTCAGGCTATATGAGATGGATGTTGACGTCATTGCCTTCACTGGACATAAAGGTCTTCTTGGGCCTCAGGGAACCGGTGGCTTTGTGCTAAACGATCGGATTAATGAGGTGTTAAATCCAATTTTCACAGGGGGTACTGGGTCCGACTCTCTTAGCTTAGTACAGCCTCTGTATCTTCCTGATAAGTTTGAAGCAGGTACTCACAATTTGCCAGGAATCGCAGGGTTAGGAGCAGGTGTCCGTTTTATCCTGGAAAGACAACCTGATATGATATCAAAATATATTATAAACATATCAGAATTACTACTGTCAGCACTATCTGACATGACATCAATTCATCTGATTGGTTTACCTGGTACACAGAACAGATTACCTAATTTTTGTCTTTCGTTTGATTATTACACTCCCTCTGAAGCAGGTTTTGTTTTGGAAAACCAATTTAGCGTTATTACAAGAACAGGTTACCACTGCGCACCATTAGCTCATAAAGCATTGGGAACAGAGAAAACAGGCGCTCTTCGAATCAGTTTTGGTCATTTCACTACAATGGATGAAGTAGAGGAGCTTATTGTGGCACTGAAATATTTAGATGAGGTGAAAAATGGAGACTAACAGAACTTCATACATTAAGAAATATGACAAAATCCTAATTTACATTACTATATACACCATAGTGTTTTTTCTTTTTGTAAAGACACTTCCCTATACCATACCCTTTGTACTTGCCTTCGCTATAGCCGCCATTGTCAGCCCAATCGTAAAAAAGCTTATCCTTTGGACTCGTGAGAAAGTCAACGAGAATCTTCTAATACTGTTCACTTTGCTCAGTTTTTATGGTCTTCTTGGCACTCTGATTGTTTCCCTGATCATTCGTCTTGTAAATCAGAGTATTTTGCTTGTCACGAACTCCATTACCTATCTCAATGATAATTATGACAGTATCGCATCATGGATTCAGGCTCAATATGAGTGGATCGCATCAAATATCCAGGAACTGGATCCTAGCATTATTGAAACAGGCAGCGAGATGCTTACCAGTGCATTGGCTTCTTTGCAGGAAATTGTAATCACTTTGGGTAAAGCGATTGGTGGTTTTGCATTGAATATTGTGGCAGGCCTTCCAAATCTGATGCTGATTATCATCTTTACCATCGTCTGCTCCTTCTTCTTCACAAAGAAGCTGCTGAATAATCCAGAATTTATTTATGCTTATCTCCCCACATCCGATCGTGAGGAGAACAAAGTAAAAAATATCATTACCCAAGGAAAAAATATGGTTGTCCGGTATGGTGTCTCCTATATGTTGATTATCCTAATAACGGGTGTCATTTCTGTAGTAGGTTACCTCATTCTTGGAGTTCCTTATCCGCTGGTCTTAGGACTTATTACAGCATTTCTTGATCTACTGCCTGTCCTGGGTGTTTCTGCGGCATATGTTCCTCTTGCGATTTATTACTTCTTCCAAGGTAATTATACCGTGCCTATAGGACTAGGTATTCTTTGGATCATTGTTGCTGTTGGCAGAAATATTTGGGAACCTAAAATACTATCCAGCAGCCTGGACATAAATCCTGTGATCACCATTGGTGCCATCTTCATCGGACTTAAAATGGCTGGAGTCTTAGGAATGTTTTTCCTGATCTTTATGGCTGTGGGCTTTAAAGTGCTCCAAACTGTTGGTGTGCTTGATACATTCCAACCAAGTGAAGTAAAGAAAAAGAAGGTCCCTGACAGAAAAGCAAAGAAATAAGAAGAAAATAAGAGTGCAGCTTTTGCTGCACTCTTATTATTTCTTCTCTAACCCTAGAGCCTTATTCATCGCGTAAATTTCTTCATCAGACAATGCATATTTTGATGTACCCTTAGAAATGGGCTTTGCATATGATGTGCTGATATTTCTTCCAAAAATGCTTGTAATAACAACCCCATCATTTTTATTGTCTAAAAGTGCGACACTATAGCTGAGATCACTCCCAATATCCTCAAAAGCCTTGAATCTTACAACTCCAACCTTCTGAATGCAATGATTAACCTGATTGCTCAGGAGTTTTAAATCTTCCAATGCTACTTTCGCATCCACATAGGTTTCGTCAATTTTTCTCTGATATCCCTTTATCATATCCTCAAGACTACCTTTGTCGGCATCCTTCATCAGAAGATTGTATCTCTTCTTCAGTTTCCTGTTTGATACAAACATGAGGATAAAAAGCACAACCATGATAATAATAGATGCTGCTATAGCCAACAATACTATTTCCAAATTACTGTTGATAAATGTACTAATGATCGTAAAATCCATGCTAACTCCTACTCTTCCAGCTTCAGATACTCAAGCAACCGATTGAGGTCTTCCATGCTGTAATACTCAATTTCTATTTTCCCTTTGTTTTTAGCTTTCGGTTTTAATAATACTTTTGTTCCCATGCTTTTGGCAAGTCTTTTTTCAATATCTTTATAGTAGGGATCCATCTTCATTTTTCTTGCAACCGGTTTTACTTTATGAAAAGAAGCCACCAGACTCTCTGTTTCTCGGACACTCAGACCTTCATCAATCACTTTCTGGGCTGCTATGTATTGGTCTTCTGTATTTTCAAGGCCAAGCAGTGCTCTACCGTGACCTTCACTGAGAATCTCCTCGATCAGGAACTGCTGTACTCTCTCATCAAGATGAATAAGTCTCATTGTGTTTGCAATACTTGTTCTTGATTTTCCGATTTTTTTCGCCAGTTCCTCTTGCGTCAGCTTAAAATCATGTATAAGCCTTTTGAATGCCGAAGCTTCTTCTATGGGATTCAAATCTTGGCGCTGAATATTTTCTATGAGTGATACTTCAAGAACTGTAGAATCTGCAATGTCCATGACAATGACTGGTACTTCTTTTAAACTGGCTTTTTTAGCAGCTCTCCAACGTCTTTCACCAGCAATGATACAATAATCTTCTCCATCCTTTTGAACAATAATCGGTTGTATCATGCCATGTTCTTTAATAGATTCAGAAAGGAGAACCAACTTCTCTTCATCAAAGTATTTACGAGGCTGTTTTTTATTCGCTTTAATCTTATTGATATTCAACACAGTTACAATCTCTTCTTCCTCTGGAATCAGCTGATTTAAACCTTTCCCTAATCCAAACCTTTTCGCCATTAGTTACCTCCTTTTTGCTTGCGTAAAAATTCATTTGCCAGATCCTCATATGCTTCTGCGCCTTTTGCTCTAGGATCATACAATGCGATAGGCATTCCGAAACTGGGGGACTCTGCCAGTCTAATATTTCTTGGAATCGAGCTTTCGTAAACAAGTTCACCAAAATATGATTTCAGTTCTTCTGCCACCTGAATTTGAAGGTTTCTTCTTGGATCAAACATGGTTAATACAACACCTTCGATCTCCAGATTCTTGTTCAGTCCTTTTTTCACCTTTTGTATGGTTTTTACAAGCTGACTGATTCCTTCAAGAGCATAATATTCACATTGCATTGGTATTAGAACACTGTCCGAGGCAGTTAACGCATTGATTGTCAGAAGACCCAGTGATGGCGGACAGTCTATGATGATGAAATCAAATGATTCCTCCAGCAGTCCAAGTTTTGTCTTCAGTATTGATTCCCGATTCTCCATATAGCTCAACTCAAGATCAGCACCGGCTAAATTCATATTTGAAGGAATTATCTTTAAGTTTTCTATGTTCTCCAAAGAAATAACCGTATCATTGATATCTGTTTCACCAACTAGCAATTCATAGGTGGTGTTTTCTATGTTATCTTTATCAACGCCAAGCCCGCTTGAGGAATTTCCTTGTGGATCAATATCGATAACAAGAACCTTATGCCCCTGCAGTGCAATATAAGCTGCAAGATTGATGTTCGTGGTCGTCTTCCCAACACCACCTTTTTGATTGAAAATGCTCACAATCTTCATAAAAGTCCTCCTGTCTATTCTCTTACTGTTGATTATAACCTTATTATGTGATTTTTCATAGCGAAGCTGTAATGTTTCACGTGAAACATTACAGTCTGGATTCGACTTTCTGATTGTTTCACGTGAAACATTCAATCTTATACTATCTTACAACTCTCTGTTTCCAGTATCTTTCACTGTACATTCATCCAATTTTTAAATATCTATTAGTTTTAGTTTATTTTCTCATTTTCACAACTAATAACGCGATATCCAGTCCGTTTTCTCCATGGCATTTGAATACTAGAAGATGTTTCACGTGAAACATTCAATCTTATAAGCTCTTTCAACCCTCTGTTTCCAGTTTCTTTCATTGTGCAAGAGTTCAACATTTTTAAACAGCTATAAAATCTTGTTTGTTTTCCTTTATTGCAACTGGTGTTATAATGACTATTCAGTTTTATTCATAAGATATAAAAGCAAAAAAAATGTTTCACGTGAAACATTCCACGTGAAACATTCAATTTCCTTATTTGATTAGTGATTTTTTGATGGCTGCTGAAGATCTTGGATAACTCTTTGGCGTGTTCTTAATTTTTTCGATAATCACCAGATTATGCTTGTAGTCCAACCCTTCAATTGTAATTTCTTTAATCTCACGCAACTTGCCACCTAAAATTTCTATGGCTTTCGTCGCTTCTTTGATTTCATCTTCTACTGCTGGTCCTTTTAAAGCTATAAAATATCCACCTTTTTTCACATAAGGGATACACAGTTCAGAAAGCAATGTGAGATTCGCTACCGCTCTCGATACGGCGATATCATAATTTTCACGATGTTCTTCAAGTCTTGCACCATCTTCAGCTCTACTGTGAACAAACTGAACATCAGACAGTTCCAGTTCTTCAGAAACTGCTCTTAAAAAATTCAACCTCTTGTTCAATGAATCTAATAATGTGAGTTTCGTCTCTGGCATCATAATTTTCATCGGAATTCCAGGAAATCCAGCGCCAGTGCCTACATCAATGATGTGTTCAGCTTTCAAAACTTCCTTGAACTCAAATACTTTGATCGAATCAATAAAGTGTTTCTTGAAAATTTCCTCGTCTTCTGTAATAGCAGTTAAATTCATCTTCTCGTTCCACTCTTTGAGAAGATTTTTATACTTCTCAAATTGCCTGTATTGATTTCTATCAATTGAAATGCCAAGGTTCTTTACACTTTCTTCCATCAATTCAAAATACATTTCATCTCTCCCGGCTTTTTTTCTTCGTCTCCAAATAAATCTGAATTACTGTGATGTCTGCAGGATTCACACCTGATATTCTTGATGCTTGCCCAAGATTCACTGGTCTAAGCTTGTTCAGCTTCTGGGCTGCTTCGATTCTTAACCCTTTTATGGTAAAGTAATCTTCAATTCCATCAAGCTTCTTCTGCTCATATTTTGCAAATTGTGCGACCTCTTCAAACTGCTGCTTTATGTATCCTTCGTACTTACTCATAATATTGACTTGTTCTTGAATATCGATGCGAAGCTGAGGGCGATCCGGATCAAAATCTGCTACTTTGAAATAATCCAGCTCAGGGCGCTTTATGAGTTCATACAGTGATGTGGGCTTCTTCAGTTCTGTTGAACCTTTCTTTTCCAGTAACTCATTAACTTCTCGTTTTCCAGTAACCTGAACATTTTTCAGACGTTCCAGTTCCTTCCCAATCATTTCTTTTCGGTACAGATATTTTTCATATCTCTCATCTGAAACCAGACCCACTCTTCTACCAATCTCTGTAAGCCTCAGGTCTGCATTGTCCTGTCTTAGAAGGAGTCTGTATTCCGCACGGCTGGTCATCATACGGTAGGGTTCATTGGTGCCTTTTGTTACAAGATCATCGATGAGTACTCCAATATATCCTTGTGAGCGGTCCAGTACCATCGGTTCTTCTCCCCTGATCTTAAGTGAAGCATTGATTCCTGCCACTATACCCTGTGCAGCCGCTTCCTCATAACCCGAGGTACCATTGATCTGACCTGCGCCATAAAGACCTTTGATATTTTTAAATTCTAAAGTTGGGAATAACTGAAGAGGATCAATCATCTCATATTCAATCGCATAACCAGTTCTTGTGATCTCAATTTCTCTAAATGCAGGGATAGTTTTCAGCATCTCAATCTGAACTTCTTCTGGTAAGGAAGAAGACATCCCCTGTACATACATCTCATTTGTTTCTTTGCCTTCAGGCTCTATAAAAATCTGATGCCTTGATTTATCAGGAAATCGGTAGATTTTATCTTCAATAGATGGGCAATATCTTGCGCCAACGCCTTCTATGCTTCCATTAAACATGGGTGAACGGTCTCTGTTTTTTGCAATTACTTTATGTGTCTCTTCATTAGTATATGTAAGATAACAGCTGATTTGATTCCGGTCTACTGGTGCTTCAAGGAAGTGGTCATGAACAAATGAGAAGGGGATAATCCGATCATCACCCTTTTGTTCTTCCATCAAAGAAAAGTCGATACTTCTCTTATGAACTCTTACCGGTGTACCTGTCTTGAAACGATGCATTTCAAAACCGATTCTCTCGAGACTTTCTGACAGCAGTTTTGAACTTGCAAGACCATTTGGACCGCTCTCATAGGATGCTTCACCAATAATAATCTTACTTGCCAGGTACGTCCCTGTACAAAGTATAACAGCCTTCGCCATAAAATTTCCGCCATTTCTGGTGGCAACACCTTGTACTTCTCCATTCTCGACGAGAAGATCTGTTACCTCAATCTGCCTCAAAAACAGATTCTCAGTGTTTTCAATTACTTTTCTCATCTCTTTTTGATACTCAACTTTATCAGCCTGGGCTCTAAGAGAATGAACTGCAGGGCCTTTGGATGTATTCAGCATCCTTGACTGAATCAGGGTTTTATCAATATTGACCCCCATCTCTCCTCCAAGCGCATCGAGCTCACGAACCAAATGGCCTTTGGATGTTCCACCGATATTGGGATTACATGGCATAAACGCCAAACTTTCAATATTCATGGTACACATAAGTGTTTTTAATCCCAGTCTTGCTGAAGCCAGTGCAGCCTCACAACCCGCATGTCCAGCTCCTACAACAATCACATCATAGTGACCTGCTGTATATGTTAACATAATTTTTCACCTCTATTTTCCTATGCAGAAATCGCTGAATATTTTATCCACCAGATCTTCAGATAGGGTATCTCCAGTTATTTCACCAAAATAATTCCATGAAGCATTGAGATCAATAGCAGCTAAATCTAAGGATATCCCTTGGTCTATGGCTGTCTTTGCTGCATGCATTTTTTCATTTGCCCGCATCAGTGCTTCTTTGTGTCTTCGGTTCGTTACCATATAGTCTTTTGCTTCCACTTGTCCATGGAAGAACAGCTGCTTGATTTTATCTTTCAGCTCATTGAGTCCATAGCCATTAAGGGCTGATACCTGAATGGTTTCACCCAGGTCATATCCTTCCAGTTTCAGCTTCTCTTCCAAGTCCACTTTATTAACAAGTGTTACTATTTTTCTATCTTTTATATATTCTATAATATCGATATCTTCTTGATCCAATGGCCTGGAACTGTCCAAAACAAACACAATCAGATCTGCTTCATCAATTTTGCTTTTGGAGCGATCCACACCGATCCTTTCAACAACATCATCGGTTTCCCTGATACCTGCTGTATCTGTTATTCTTATTGGAATACCATCAATATTGAGATACTCTTCTATGATGTCTCTTGTAGTTCCTGGAATATCCGTTACAATGGCTCTATTCTCTTTAAGAAGCGCATTCATGAGTGAGCTCTTGCCTACGTTGGGCTTTCCTATGATTGCTATACTAAGTCCATCTCGAATGATCTTTCCTTCCTCTGAAGTTCTGATAAGACTTCCAACTTTCTGAAGAAGTTCTGATAGTTTCTCACTGACTTCCTGACCTGTTGTAAACTCCAAATCTTCTTCTGGAAAATCAACGGTTACTTCTATAAAAGCCAACAGATTCAGGATGCTGTCTCTGATCTCTTTAATTTCAGCAGAAAGCTTGCCACCACTCTGTTCCAACGCTGCTTTCATGGAGAGGTCCGTTTTGGCCTGAATGATATCAATGACTGCTTCTGCCTGGGAAAGATCGATGCGTCCATTCAGAAAAGCCCTTTTGGTAAATTCTCCAGGCTCTGCTGGTCTGGCACCGGCTTGAAACACTTCATTAAGTACGGACTCTGTTGCCACTCTGCCTCCATGACAGTTGATTTCCACCACATCTTCTGCAGTGAAGCTCTTGGGTCCTTGGAAGAAGCTCACAAGGACTTCATCGACAATCTCATCATCAGCGCCAATGATATGTCCATACTGGATGGTCCAAGGTGCTGCTTCCATAAAATCTGTTTTATTTTTTATCTTAAATATCTTTGACACGATTTCTTTGGATCTGTCTCCAGATACCTTTATGATTGAAACACCACTTTCACCTACAGCTGTTGAAATCGCAGCTATTGTATCGTATGCTCTCATAAAAACCTCCTAAGGGTTCTGACTATATCATCATAGAACTACGCGGTAGTCCTTTATTTTCAAATGAAATGAAGCGTTATGCTTCTGAACAATTCTATAGTGATTTTAAAAGAATTTCAAGTCTCTCAAAGAAGCACTTTAGACTATTCTTAACCATAAATTTGATTTATGCTTTTTTTGCTACAAAAAAGCCTGAGATGATCTCAGGCTCCTACATTACATATCCAGTTCTATGACAACTCTTCTGAAAGGTTCCTCGCCAACACTACGTGTTGTGATTCCATCAATTTGCTGAAGCTTAGAATGAATGATTCTTCTTTCATATGGATTCATGGGTTCAAGCTTCATGCTTCTTCTGTACTTTTTCACCTTGTAAGCTGTCTTTTCTGCTAATCTTTCCAGTGTCTCTTCTCTTTTTCTTCTATAACCTTCCGTATCCAGAATCACTCTGATGTACTCATCTTCACGATTCTTATTTACTACAAGGCTTGTAAGATACTGAAGAGAATCCAGTGTCTCACCACGGTATCCTATGACAAGACCCATTTTAGGACCAGATATATCTACCTTTAGGATGTTGTCTGCTAAAGAAGCATCCAATTCAGCTTCTATATCCATCTTTTCAAAGACACCTTTCAGGAACTGTACTGCTTCTTCTTTATGATTTCTGGAAACAGTCACTTTTTCAGTTTGCATTTCTTCAGGAGAAGCCTGAAGGCTTTCCTTCACTTCAGCAATTTCTTCCTGAATGACATCCACCTGGATGATTGCTGGCTTGGATCCAATAAGTCCAAGGATTCCTTTTGAACCTTCTTCGATGACCTTATATGTAATTTTGTCTTTTGTTACCTGAAGCTCCTTCAGTGCTGTCTGAAGAGCATCTTCCACATTCTTACCTGAAAACTGCATACTATTCATTTCAATACCACCTTATTTGGCAATCATTACCAACAAACTACTATTTGATGACCTGCTCTTCTTTTTTCTTCTCTGCCGCATTAATAATCAGCCCTTGAATCATTCGGAATATGTTTCCGGTAATCCAGTAAAGTCCTAAAGCGGAGTTGGATGTGTATGTAATCCATCCAAATAATACTGCCATCATATACTGCATTTTATTAGCAGAGGCTGCTGCAGGGTTATCTGCGGACTTGGTTCTCATGGTTGTAATATAAGTTGAAAGAAGCATTGTTCCTACAGAAAGTGCTGCAAGAATGAGGTTGTTGTTTGCAGACAAATCTGGAATCAACGGTGTGAATCTCATACCTGTGAGCTTACCGTCTGCTGCCAGCTGTCTGAATACACTGAACATCGCAATGAAAATAGGATAAGTGATGAGTAGGGGAAGACATCCACCAAACATACTTACATTATTTTCTTTGTAGAGTTTCATCTGCATTTCCTGCATTTTCTGCGGATCATTCTTGTACTTCGCTTGAAGCTTTGCAACTTCCGGTTGAAGTGCCTGCTGCTTTCGCATGGTTTTCATCTGAGATAAATTGACAGGTAGCATGAGGATATTAAACAGTATAGTAAAAAATACAATGGTAATACCCCATTGATTTCCTGGATCTGCAACAAAAAGTTCTACTACAGATTTCAGCTGCTCAAAAATCCAAATAAATAATTGATTCAATTGAGACAATCCTTTTACCTCCAAGTTTTATTCAACCGGATCATACAGGCTTCCTTTATAAAAAGGATGGCATCTTAAAATTCTCCTGATAGCCATATAGCCTCCTTTAAGCGCACCATACTTCTCTATGGCATCAATGGCATAGACAGAGCATGTTGGTGTAAACCTGCAGCTGGGAGGCGTGTTAGGAGAAATATACTTTCTGTAAAATCTAATTGATCGTAACAGTATTTTTTTCATCATTTTTTAGACCCGCCTTTTTAAAGACGTGCATCAGTGATTTTTCGATTTCGGCATAACTCTTATCATGACTTGATACTCTGGCAATGATCACAAAATCATATCCTGTGTCAAAAACTTCTTTGTTCAGACGATATGATTCGCTGATCAGTCGCTTTACCCGACTCCTGACTACGCTCTTACCTACTTTCTTGCTGACAGAAATTCCTATCCTATTATAAGGAACTCCTTGAATCTGGTTTCTTCTGTTTTTAAACACATACAAAACCAGAAGATGATTGGCAAAAGATCGGCCTCTCCTGTATACGACTTGAAATTCACCGTTTTTCCGAATCTTTTCATGTTTCATGGAGATAATCCTTTCTTGACATTACAGAAAAAGGCCACATTTAAGCGACCTTATGCTGATAATCTCTTTCTTCCTTTTGCTCTTCTTCTCTTAAGAACGTTTCTACCATTCTTAGTAGCCATTCTCTTTCTGAAGCCGTGTTCTTTCTTACCCTGCTTCTTCTTAGGCTGAAATGTCATCCACATGTTGACACCCCCTTCGTATACTTTATTCATATTAGTCTTAAGCGCAAAAAATGCGCACTTAACCCAATACTTCGATTTTACTACACTATTATACTCATGGTGAGGAAGGGTGTCAAGAAAACTCGAAGAGTCTCTTTACTATTTATTTAGACCATGGTATTTGTGGATAACTCATTGTCCCATGGAAGGACCATATGCTATCATAGAAAAGAATTGTTGATAACTTACTCTATTTTCTGTAGTTTTCCACAATTGTGGATAACCCTGTGAATAAACTGTTCCTTTTCTGTCTAAAATATATTATACTGTTTCTGTACCCTTGATACTGCAATGTTCTAGCACTACGTACAATGTGAGGAACTTCTCTTAATCTATTGTGGATTTTATTCAGAAGTCTTCTTATTACACTTTATCAACAGCTGAAACTTCTTATTTATCAACATAGTTTCTGGAATTATTTATTTTATATTTTTCTGTAGATAACCTGTTTAAAACTTGTTTATTCAGGTACTTTTATTTTTAAAATTATTTTTATTTTATTAGGAGGACATAATACATGAATACCCAATTAGCTGAAACCTGGGAAAAAGTACTTAAGATTCTTAAGGTGGAGATCATGTCTGAGGTAAGTTATAACACTTGGATTCTTGGATTGAAACCAATAGGAATGAGAAATGGTGTATTCATGATCAGTGTACCCAATGAACTGACGCTGGATATCATTAACCAGCGATATATGCTTTTATTTAAAGAATCCATCAAACACGTTCTGAACCAGGATGTGGATGTGCAGTGTATGGTTGGTGAACCAGAATCTGATGATTCAAAATCAGAGGAAGAAATGCAGAAAGATGCCATCAAGCCTGCAGCAGAAGCTTTTGGCTCTCTCAACTCCAAATACACCTTTGATTCGTTTGTCATCGGTAACTCCAACAGATTTGCGCATGCTGCCTCTGTAGCCGTTGCTGAATCACCAGCGAATGCCTATAATCCACTCTTTCTGTATGGTGGAGTCGGACTTGGAAAAACACATCTCATGCATGCCATTGGCCATCATATTCAGGCAAACAACCCAAAAGCTAAGGTGGTCTATGTTTCTTCGGAGAAGTTCACCAATGAACTGATCAACTCTATCCGATATGATAAGAATCTTGATTTTAGAAACAAATATAGAAATGTGGATGTACTTCTGGTGGACGACATACAGTTCATTGCTGGAAAAGAAAGTACCCAGGAAGAGTTCTTCCATACTTTCAATGAACTCTATGAAGCAAGAAAACAGATTATCATTTCCAGTGATAGACCACCAAATGAAATCCCTACATTAGAAGACCGTTTGCGGACACGTTTTGCATGGGGGCTTCAGGCAGACATTCAGGCACCAGATTTTGAAACAAGAATTGCAATTCTCAAGAAGAAAGCAGAGATTGAGAAATACGTTGTTTCCTCTGATGTCATGGTCTATATCGCAACTAAGATCAAATCCAATATCAGAGAACTGGAAGGGGCTCTTACAAGAGTAATGGCTTATTCCTCATTAACCAACAACAAAAACATCACCGTTGATTTAGCTGCAGAAGCACTGAAGGACATCATCTCTTCCTCACAAACCAGATCCATTACCATCGATCTGATTCAGGATGTGGTGGCGAATTATTATAATCTTTCCGTTCAAGAGCTGAAATCACAAAGAAGAACAAGAAACGTGGCCTATCCACGGCAGATTGCCATGTATCTTTCAAGAAAACTCACGGATATGAGTTTACCTAAAATTGGTGATGAATTTGGTGGCAGAGATCATACCACTGTCATTCATGCCTATGAAAAAATCAGTACAGCACTAAAAAGTGATGATTCACTTGCCAGTGCCATCAGGATCATCACTAAAAAGGTGAACAGCCAGTAATTCACAAGTTATTAAATTGCCTGTTCATCCACATGTGGATAATTTTATTTTAAAAATAGCTTGTGGAGAACTGTGGATAACTTGAGTAGGATTTCAAAACTTATTCACATGGTTTCAAGTCAGCAGATTTCTACAGCCTCATGGTTTATTTCACTTATCCACATAATACCGCCGCCTACTACTACTATTACTAAATAATCTATTATATTATTACTCTTTTGCGTGGACGAAATCATTCACTGTGCAGCAAAAGTATCCCCACGAAACATTGTTTTATCTTATGAAATTGGGAGGATTGCATCATGCATTTCAGATGTCAGAAAAAAGATCTTGTAGAAGGAATCTCAACCGTACAGAAAGCGATTTTGGGAAAATCTCCTATGGCAGTTTTAGAAGGAATTTATATTGAGACTGGTGCCAATGAAATTATCATGAGAGGTTCTGATATAGACCTCAGTATTGAAACATTGGTTTCATCAAGTGTTCTGGAGGAAGGTAGACTGGTCATCGACTCTAAACTATTCGGTGACATTATCAGAAAGCTCCCAGATGCTACTGTAGAGATTGCTACAATGGAAAACAATACAATCCTTATTTCCTGTGAAAACTCAGAGTTCAATCTTCTATACTTAAATGCTGAAGAATTTCCAACGCTCCCAGAAATCGGAAATAGAGAAAAGATTTCTATCAGAGAAGATGTTTTTAAAAATCTTATCAAAGCGACATCCTTTGCCGTAGCACAGGATGAATCCAGACCAATTCTTATGGGTGTACTCTTTGAAGTGAAGAATAAAGTGCTCAATATGGTCGCTCTGGATGGATTCAGACTGGCTCTTCGCAGTGAATATTTGGAATCCAATGAAGATCTATCTGTGGTCATTCCAGGTAAAACACTCAATGAAGTCTCCAAGATCCTTGGAGATAAAAATGAGCTTCTCTATATCAGCTTCAATGAGAATCATATTCTTTTCGAAGTTCAGAATACAAAAGTGGTTTCCAGGCTTCTTTCAGGAAGCTTTATCAAGTACGAATCGATTATTCCAACAGACTATAAACTGCAGTTCAAAGTGAAAAGAGCACTTCTGGCACAAAGTATTGAAAGAGCCTCACTGATGGCAAAAGAAGGTTCCTCTAAGCTGATCAAACTTCAGATCGAAAATGACCGTGCAGTGATTACATCCAATTCACAGTTTGGTAAAGTAAAAGAAGACGTACCGGTTCATATGGAAGGGGATGCCATTGAAATTGCTTTCAATGCAAACTATCTGCTGGATACTTTAAAAGTCATGGAAGAAGAAGAGATTGTTCTGGAGATGACCTCCAGTGTCAGTCCGGCCATCATTAAAAATACGGTGGTAGACAACTGTATTTACATGGTGCTGCCAGTTAGATTAACCAGATAGGGGGAAATTATGGAAATTAAAATCAAGACTGAATTTATCAAGCTGGATTCATTTTTGAAATGGGCGGGGGCAGTTTCATTAGGGTCTGAGGCAAAAGCTTATATTCAGGAAGGGCTAGTGAAAGTTAACGACGAGGTAGAGCTGAGAAGAGGAAAGAAAATTTATCCAGGAGACAAAGTTGAATTCAATGGAGAAGTTTTCATCGCTGTGGCTGAATAATTCCAGATAAAAATTGCAATATGTATTGAGCTTTATACCACATAGAAGGACGGCCTTCTGTGTGGTATAATATATTGTAGGAGATTTTTTATGAAAATTAGAAACATCAGTATGATGAACTATCGGAATTATGATCAACTTAATATTGAATTAGGCAAGGATGTCAATGTCTTTCAAGGAGAAAATGCCCAGGGAAAAACCAATATTCTTGAGGCAATTTATTATTGCGCCTTTGGAAGATCACACAGAACCGTGAAATCTAAAGACCTGATCCTATGGAAACAGAGCATTGCGCAGATTAAAGTTTATATTGAAAAGGACCGCTTGGATAAGACCATTGATATTCAGATGCTTTCTGATGGAAGAAAATCTGTTTCCATCAATAAAGTAAAACTGACAAAAATAGGTGATCTCTTGGGCGTCTTGAATGTAGTGATGTTCTCTCCAGAAGACTTGAAGATTGTAAAAGAATCTCCTGGAATTCGACGGAGATTTCTAGATATGGAAATCAGTCAGCTGGATAAGGGATACTATAACGCTCTTGTGGGATACAATAAGGTGCTTCAGGAAAGAAATGCATTATTGAAATCAAGAAGAATGGATCGTAATGTTTTGGACATTTATGATGTGAAGCTGGCAGAGTACGGAAGCTATATCGTAAAGCAGAGAATTAACTATGTCGCACTGCTGAATACTCATGGAAAGCCTATCCATTATGAAATCACCACGGGGAAAGAGGAAATCGACTATGAGTATAAGTGTTCTTTTTCTCTAGAGGGAGATCTTAAAGAGAATCTTAGAAAAGAACTTTATAGAAAAAGAGATACAGACATAGAACGTGGAACTACTTCTTCAGGAGTACATAGAGATGATTTCACGATTCATATCAATGGGATCGATGCAAAAGATTTTGGGTCTCAGGGACAGCAGAGGACGTCTGTCCTTACGATGAAATTTGCATCTCTTGAAATCATTAAAAAGCTGAAAGGAGAATATCCTCTTCTGCTGCTGGATGATGTGCTGTCTGAGCTGGATCTATCCCGTAAAAAGTTCATTCTAAAATCCATAGAAAATATTCAGACTGTAATTACCTGTACTGGTGTTGAGAATGTGGAAGCATACTTAACAGGAAGTTACAGGCTCTTTACTGTAAGAAACGGAACAGTGGAACAAGGAGGTGTCTAGAATGTTTTTACACTTAGGAGAAAATGTAGTCATCCCAATGAAAGCGATTATTGGGATTTTTGATGTGGAATCCTCTATGTACAGCTCGGACACCAGCCAGTTTCTGCGATTGGCCGAGGAAGACGGTTTTGTGACGAGAATCACAGATGAGAAACCCAAGTCCATCATTATTGCGGAAATTGAGCATAAGTCCGTCATCTATCTTTCACCCATATCATCAAAGACCCTATCCAAAAGAACAAAGTACCGATTTGAAGACTAGAAGGAGGCCATGGAATGGTAGAGAACAACATGGATCAAACCATGAAAGAAGAAATAGAAGAAATTCGTGAGAGTATCAATGGAGATAGAAGCAACACAAAGGTAGAAGAGGCTTATGGCGACAGCAATATTCAGGTTCTGGAAGGCTTGGAGGCTGTAAGAAAAAGACCGGGTATGTACATTGGTTCCACTTCTTCAAGAGGTCTTCATCATCTGGTCTACGAAATAGTTGACAACAGTATCGACGAAGCACTCGCAGGATACTGCACCCATATTGAAGTTACGATACATAAAAACAACTCCATTACGGTTGTGGATGATGGCCGAGGAATGCCAATTGGTATGAATGAAAAGCTTGGCAAGTCCACTGTAGAAGTCATCATGACGGTTCTTCATGCAGGTGGAAAGTTCGGCGGTGGAGGATATAAAGTTTCGGGAGGACTTCATGGTGTAGGAGCTTCTGTCGTGAATGCTCTTTCTGAAACATGTGTAGTAGAGATTCGAAGAAACAATAAGATTTACCGTCAGAAGTTCGAGTTTGGAAATCCCATTGGCGGACTGGAAGAGATTGGTGTTTCTGAGCACACAGGAACAACAACAACATTTCTTCCGGATAAAACTATATTTGATGAAGTGGAATATGATTTTGAAATTCTCTCTGAGAGACTCAGAGAGCTTGCATTCCTCAATAAGGGGCTGCGTATCTCGCTGACGGATGAACGTGAAGAGGAAGAAGGAAAGGCAAAAGAAGAATCCTACTTTTATGAAGGTGGAATCAAGTCTTTTGTGGAGTATCTCAACAGAAACAAAGAAGTGCTGCATAAAGAGGTCGTGTACATCGAAGATATGAAAGACGAGTATATCGTAGAAGTGGCGATGCAGTTTAACGACAGCTACAATGAAAATATTTTCTCCTATGCAAACAACATTGATACCATTGAAGGTGGAACACACCTGGATGGTTTTAAAAGAGCCCTCACAAGAGTTGTCAATGACTATGGAAGGCGATTTGGACATCTGAAAGAAAATGATAAGAACCTTTCCGGAGATGATATCAGGGAAGGTCTTACTGCGGTTGTTTCCGTAAAGCTTATAGACCCACAGTTTGAAGGTCAGACAAAAACAAAGCTTGGCAATGCAGAAGTCAGAAGTATTGTAGACAATATTGTAGGTGGTGCACTTTCCATCACTTTGGAAGAAAATCCTGCCATTGGTAAAATCGTCATCGATAAAGCCCTCATGGCTGCAAGAGCTAGAGAAGCTGCACGTAAGGCGAGAGAACTGACCCGTAAGAGTGTCCTCGAAAGAACGACACTTCCGGGAAAACTTGCAGACTGTGCTTCCAAGGATCCATTGGAATCTGAAATATACATCGTAGAGGGAGATTCCGCGGGTGGTTCTGCGAAGCAAGGAAGAAACAGACAATTCCAGGCGATATTGCCTCTTCGTGGAAAAATCATGAATGTAGAGAAGGCAAGACTGGATAAAATGTTGGGATCTGATACCATCCGTTCTATGATCACTGCCTTTGGCGCAGGAATCGGTAAAGATTTTGACACCACAAAACTGAGGTATTCCAGAATCATCATCATGACGGATGCCGATGTGGATGGTGCCCACATCAGAACGCTACTTCTTACATTCTTCTACCGTTATATGCGTGAGCTCATTGAGAAGGGGCATGTCTATATTGCGCAGCCGCCTCTTTATAAGATCACAAAAGGCAAGAATATGCAGTATGCATATTCTGATAAGGAAATGGAAGAAATTGTGGAGAGTATGGGTGGAAAAGATTCATCCATCGCACTTCAGAGATATAAAGGTCTTGGTGAAATGAACGCTTCACAGCTATGGGAAACTACGATGGACCCAGAGCATAGAATTCTTCTGCGTGCGGACATTGAGGATGCTAAGTCAGCAGATGAGATCTTTACCATTCTTATGGGAGATAAAGTAGAACCTAGAAGAGAATTTATCGAAAAGAATGCGAAGCTCGTAGACAATTTGGACGTATAGGAGGCACATATAGTTGAATAACAATGAAGGTAAAGTATTACCCATAGATTTGAGAAAAGAAATGAAAACCAGTTATATCAATTACGCCATGAGTGTAATTGTAGGTCGTGCACTTCCTGATGTACGTGATGGAATGAAGCCTGTACATAGAAGAATCCTATTTTCCATGCATGAGCTGGGCATTTACAACGAAAAAGGATTCCGTAAGTGCGCAAGAATCGTCGGTGACGTTCTTGGTAAGTACCATCCACATGGAGACTCCTCTGTGTATGATGCACTTGTAAGACTTGCTCAGGACTTCTCTACCAGATATCTCCTCGTGGAAGGCCATGGTAACTTCGGTTCTGTGGATGGAGATGGAGCAGCGGCGATGAGATATACAGAAGCAAAGCTGGCTAAAATTTCTTCAGAAATGCTTCGAGACATCAATAAAGATACTGTAGATTTTATACCAAACTTTGATGGAGAGGAAAAAGAGCCTACGGTTCTTCCTGCAAGATTTCCTAATCTTCTGGTTAATGGTTCTTCAGGTATTGCGGTTGGTATGGCTACCAATATTCCACCTCATAACCTTACGGAAGTCATCAATGGAGTGATTCATCTGATTGATCATGAAGACACGACAGTACTTGAGCTGATGCAGTTTATTAAAGGACCAGATTTTCCTACTGGTGGAACCATCATGGGTGTAACTGGTATCAGAGAAGCCTATGAGACAGGTCGTGGTAAGGTCATCGTCAGAGCGAAGAGTGCTATTGAAGAACATAACGGCAGACAGAGAATCATCATTACAGAAATTCCGTATATGGTGAATAAAGCAAAGCTTATTGAAAATATTGCTGATCATGTGAGAGATAAGAAGCTTACAGGTATATCAGATCTCCGGGATGAGTCTGACCGTGATGGTATGAGAATTGTCATTGAGCTGAAAAGAGATGCCAATGCACATGTGGTCTTAAACTATCTTTATAAAAGGACAAAGGTTCAAGATACCTTTGGTATCATCAACCTGGCACTGGTCAATAATGAACCTAAGGTTCTGAACCTCAAAGAAATTCTCAAGAATTACCTGAATTTCCAAAAGGAAGTTGTTACTAGAAGAAGTATATTTGAAATGAACAAAGCCAAAGACAGAGCTCATATCCTCGAAGGATTGAGAATTGCTTTGGATCATATTGATGAAGTCATCAAAGTTCTGAGAAGTTCCAAAACCACAGAAATTGCAAAAGAAGAGCTGATGACAAGATTTGCTCTTTCAGAAAGACAAGCTGTAGCGATTCTTGATATGAGATTAAGAAGGCTTACAGGATTGGAAAGAGATAAAATTGAAGAGGAATATAAATCTCTTATGGAGCTTATTGCTTATCTGGAGGGAATCATCAGCGATGAAGCACAGCTTCTTGGTGTGATTCGGGATGAACTTATAGAAATCCGTGACAAATATGGAGATGAAAGAAGAACTGATATAGAAAAGAATCATGATGAGATTGATTATGAAGATCTCATCAATGAAGAAGATGTTGTCATCACACTGACTCAGGATGGATATATCAAGAGAATCTCAGCCACAGCGTACTCTGCTCAAAAGAGAGGTGGAAGAGGTATTCAAGCCATGTCCACTAAGGAAGATGATGTGGTGAACAAGGTATTTGTGACATCAACCCATAAAAATCTTCTCTTCTTTACCTCTAAAGGTAAAGTGTATAAGCTGAAAGCCTATGAAATTCCAGATTCTGGGCGTACTTCCAAGGGAGTTAATCTTGTGAACCTCATCCCTGTAGATCAGGATGAGAGTATCCAGGCTGTAATATCCATTAGAGATATGGAAAAGGATGGATATCTTGTATTTGCCACAACAAGTGGACTCATCAAGAAGACAACACTTCATGATTTCAGCAATATCAGAAAAACAGGGCTCATCGCTCTTAATCTGAGAGAAGGAGACTCCCTCCTCAATGTGAAATATACAAGAGGAGATGCAGATTTGCTTCTTGTGACAAAAGATGGATATGCCATTAAGTTTAATGAGCATGACGTGAGACCAATGGGAAGAACTGCAACAGGTGTGAAAGGAATTACCCTTCGTACAGGAGATATCTGCGTATCCTTTGATATTGCAGTAGCTGGTGAAGACATTTTGGTAGTATCTGAGAATGGTCTTGGCAAGAGAACGCCAACGGATCAGTACAAACAGCAGAATAGAGGAGGAAAGGGACTGATTGCCTATAAAGTAACGGGTAAAACCGGTTATGTAGTTGGTGCACGTTCCTGTTCCAATGAAGATGAGCTGCTTCTCGTAAACTCTGATGGAGTTGCCATCCGTATCAATGTAAGTGAGATATCCATCACATCTAGAAATGCCATGGGCGTAAAACTCATGAAGACATCGGAAGAATCAAAAGTTGTTTCTATGGCTAAGATTATTGCATCCAGAGAAGATGGCGGTCCAGAAGTGGAAGAAATCGACAGTGATGAAATGATTGAGAAAAAGCTCAGTGAAGTTATGGATGATGATTTAGACATGACTGATTTAGAAGACGAGTTCAGAGAAGACTCTGAAGAAGATTTAGAAGAAGAGTAAAATTAAGAAGAGATTTCCATGATTCATGGAGGTCTCTTCTTTTTAGTATTTAGAGTCTTAAAAAACTATAAAACGAACAATAATCAAAAATTAGATAAATTAGTTCGGTGATTAGCGGTTTTTGTCAATCATTTGGAGAGGGAGAAAGAGCGTTCATACAAAAACAACTCCGTGTGTATCACAATAAGGATTACTTCGAAAAATACAGATATTGATAGATTGAGTGACTTATTTACCTTAAATCAAATTGTGTATAAACACCGACAATTCATCCCGTGATAAGATAGACAAGTCGCTTGAGAGAGCGGCGCAAAAACAAGCAAACACAGTTCTTTGAAAATTAAACAGAATATAGGTAAAAAACCAAAGTAATTCTTTTTGAGAAATCAAAAAAAACCACTTTCTGAAAAGAAAGTGCGAACTTCATGAAAATGGAGTTCAGAAGCTAGTGTAATGAATAGCTAGTTCAAACTTTTAAATTGAGAGTTTGATCCTGGCTCAGGACGAACGCTGGCGGCGTGCCTAACACATGCAAGTCGAGCGGAGAATGCGGATATGTTTACATGGAAGCGTTCTTAGCGGCGGACGGGTGAGTAACACGTGGGTAACCTGCCTCAAAGTGGGGGATAGCCTTCCGAAAGGAAGA
>NZ_JNKC01000005.1 GCF_000701905.1 Proteiniclasticum ruminis DSM 24773
AAAGCACCTGTGATAGATGGTAAAAGTCTATCAGCCTAAGATACTAAATGTACTGTCTTAGGAGGGGCAATGGCATGCCCTCAGCTTGGGGTCATACTCGCCTACTGGAAACAGACTGGCGTTTAATCACCCAAGAATCCCATTGCTTTAGCTGTGGGAGTGTCAAAGGGCTCATCTATGCCACTGTACTCATGAGACCGGACAGATCCATTTCCGTGCTGGAACTGAAAAGCGTGAAGAAGAAATTCAAAGCAGCCAGTTTTGCTCAAGGGGTCAACCGGGATGTCATCAAATCCGGAGCGAAGATGCTGGGAATGGACCTGGATCATGTCATCACGGAAACCATAGAAGGCATGAAAAAGGCCAAGGATCTGCTGGATCTGAACTGATCTATGAAGGCAAAAAGATGAAATGAAAGAAGGGTGTACCAAGATGAAAACGGTGATCGTTTATTATTCCTTATCAAACAACACAAAGGCAGCAGCGGAGCTTCTGTCAGAAAAGCTCAACGCGGAACTTGTGGAGCTGAAAGAAGAGAAGACAGGAAATGTCTTTCAAGCCATCTTCAGAAAGAAGACAACCCTCTTGGGTTCACCCTGGGAGGCTGCAGAAGACGCGGACCGTCTTTATCTTATGTTTCCCATCTGGGCCAGCAAGTCTGTTCCTGCCATGAATGCCTTTGTGAGAGATCCGAAAGCGGATTTCCAGAAAAAAGAAGTATACATTATCACCTTCCAGGCTTCTCCGGACTTCAAAAACAGCGTGAAAGTCCATGACTACATCGGCAATTTTGTCCGAAAAAGCGGCGGAATTGTGAAGGAAACCTATGCCATGCAGGGCGGAAATATGAATGTTTTTATAGGAGATGAAAAAATCAGGGAGCGAATGGACAAGGTTCGTTGGGATGAACTATAGAAAAATTTGCAATAGTAGCAGAATCAAGGTGTTTGCCTTGATTTTTTTTGTCTGTTTTTATCTGAAAGGGGAATAGAAACGGCTTTCTGAAAAAATATACATATGTGTTTAATTCTTCCAGAAAGCTTTGACATTCAAATATTTTCAATCCACATACTTTTTCCATGGACTGTCTATACCTATGAGTACTCCAATATCTGTGTTTACTATTAAAATTTTAACAATACTTTACTTTTTTAGACATTGATAAATATAGTCAATAAATTTATTTAGTGACCTGTCGAATTATGTAAATTATTAATAAATATTCAAATAAATATAGAATTATTTATCGAAAGTTTATATAATGTAACTGACTTGATGACAGATATCATTCACTGGAGAACAAACCTTGCACCCGAGGAGGAGATCTTATGCTGAGAAACTATTACGAAACAGACTATATTCATACACTGCGGGATCTTCTGGAAAGATCCGAGAAAAAATACGGTCTGGACTTCGCTTACAAAGAACTGGATCCGGAAAGAAACCTGCACAGCTATACCTTTGTGCAGCTGAGAGAAGATGTGGATGCACTGGGAACCAGTCTACTGGAGAGAGGACTGCTGGGAAAGCACTTTGCCATCGTCGGTGAGAGTTCTTACAGCTATGTGGTCAGTTATATGGCTGTCTCCATGGGACTGGGTGTTATTGTTCCATTGGATAAAGAGCTGTCAAAAGAAGAGCTTCTTAAACTCATCTGCAAGAGTGATGCGGAGGTGCTGCTCTATTCTGAACTCCTTTCAGATGATGTGGAAGAGCTCAAAGGCAGCTGTCCTGAAGTAAGGACGTTTATCAACATCAGCATGTACGGCACAAAGATGGGGAGCATTTCCATCTTAGATCTTTTGCAGGAAGGAAGAAGCCTCATCAACAGTGGAGATCGGAGGTATAAGACCTTACCCATTGACCGGAATAAAATGGCTGCAATTTTATTCACCTCAGGCACCACCGGCGTCAATAAAGGGGTCATCCTCAGCCATAAAAATATTTTAACGGTGATTCACTCTGCTTTCTCCATGTTCAGATTTTCTAAAGTGTCTTTCTCGGTTCTTCCCATCAATCACACTTATGAATTCAATCTTCATGTCCTTGGCTGCCTGTACGGGGGTATCACCCTCTGCTTCAACGACAGCATCAAACATGTGAAGGACAATCTGATGATCTTCCAGCCAGGGATGACCCTGATGGTGCCCATGATCGTGGAGTCCCTTTACAAGAACATCTGGAAAGAGGCGGAGAAGAACAACCTCACCAAACATCTCCAATATGGCATCTGGTTCAGCAACCTCATCCGGAAAGTGGGCATAGACCAGAGAAAACTCTTTTTCAAACCCATCATGGAGAGTCTTGGAGGAAATCTTCAAACCATTGTCTGTGGCGGTGCACCCTTGCGGCCTGATATTGTGAAGGGGTTTGAGGACATTGGCATTTCTGTCTACAACGGCTATGGCATCACAGAATGCGCTCCACTCATTGCCACAAACTGCACCATGAAAAACATCGCAGGATCTGTAGGGTTTGTCATCCCGGATAATCTGGTCCGCATTGTCGACACCGACGAAGATGGCATTGGGGAGATACAGGTCCAGGGGGACAATGTCATGATGGGATACTACAAGGATCCCGTATCTACAAGGAAAACCTTCACTGCAGACGGCTGGTTCAAGACCGGTGATTTGGGATACCTGGACCGAAAAGGAGCCCTATATATCACAGGCAGAGAAAAAAATCTCATCATCCTGGCCAATGGTAAAAATGTACATCCTGAAGAGCTGGAAGAGTATATTCTGGATCATCTGGCTTACGTGAAAGAAGTGGTGGTATATGCACCGCTTTCTCCAGAAAGGAACGAGGTCATGATCATGGCGGAAGCTTATGTGGAAGATCAGTTTCTCATTGAAAAAGGAGTGGATGAAGTAAAGAAGATTCTAAAAGAAGACATTTCAAAACTGAACCACAAACTCTCCGTTTATAAGCGTATTCATGATGTGGAGCTCCGTGAATGTGAATTTGAGAAAACCTCCACCAAGAAAATCAAACGATATTGTATAGAAAGAGAGGCGTTATCCCATGTTAAGTATCATCACTAATCTCATCATGGAATATGTGGAGGTGGACGAGAATGACCTCACAGAAGAGACCAATCCTGTCCGTGATCTTCATCTGAACTCTTATGATTTCATCAGCATCATCGGCAGATTAGAATCGGAACTGGGGATTGACATCAATGAGCGTGAACTGAAAAACCTGGAAACCCTTGGAGAACTGGATGCTTACATCAAGTCCAAGATGATCCGTTGATTTATCTGCTAAGACTTCTGGAAGAAGAAAAGAAAAGTCCAGAGGAGCTGAAAGATCTGAAAAAGAGGCTGATTTCCTTTGGACTTCAGAGGGAATATGGACTCCCAATAAAGGACGTAGAAGCTTCCTCCACCGGATCTCTTTATCTTAGAAACCATGAAGAAATCCATCTCAGCACAACACAAACCAAAGGACTTCTAGGGGTTTCGCTATCTTCCTGCCCAGTGGGTATTGACGCTGAGTACCGAAGACCCAGGGATCTGTTTGTAGAAAAGAGGATACTGGGGGAGAAGGAAGATTACTGGTATCAGAGGATGCAGAACAAAGATGAAGCTTTACTAAAGTACTTCACCTTAAAGGAGGCCTATGGAAAGGCCCTTGGGACGGGCCTTTCCTATGACTTCAGAAATACAGGCTTTTATTTCGGAGAGAACGGCATAGAAAGCGACCTGAAGGAAGCCCAATTTTATTTTTTGGATTATTGTGAAGAATTTATCATTTCGGTCTGCTTTCTTTGCAGAAAACGAAGGCTGAACTCTTTGGAGATTGTGAAATTTATTCTATCTTAGGAAGGATGAGAACTATGGAAGACACCATCAGATTCGAACAGGTCAAGAAAGTGTACAGAATGGGCGAATACGATATAGAAGCCTTGGCAGGGGTGGATTTCACCATAAAAAAAGGACAGTTTGTCATCATTGCCGGTGCTTCAGGCGCAGGCAAGAGCACCATTTTGAATATTCTTGGCGGGATGGATACATTGACATCAGGAAAAGTTGTGGTTTATGGGAAGGATCTTAGCACCTTCAGCCAGAAAGAAATGGTGGCTTACAGGCGGTATGACGTAGGATTTGTGTTCCAGTTCTACAATCTTGTGCAAAACCTCACAGCGAAAGAAAACATCGAGCTGGCTTCTCAAATCGGTCATAATCCTCTCAATGTGGATGAAGTCATTGAAGGTGTTGGACTTTCAGACCGCAAGAAGAATTTTCCATCTCAGCTTTCCGGAGGAGAACAGCAAAGAGTGGCCATTGCCAGGGCTTTGGCCAAGAATCCGAAGCTTCTTCTTTGTGATGAGCCCACAGGGGCCTTAGACTATGAAACAGGACGCTCCATCTTGAAGCTTCTGCAGGAAACCTGCAAAGAAAGAGAGATCACTGTGGTGGTCATCACCCACAACCTGGCGCTGATTCCCATGGGCGATCAGGTGATTAAAGTTAAGAGCGGCCTTGTGGACAGTATCATGGAGAATGCACATCCTGTGGGGATCGAAAGGATCGAGTGGTAAAAATGAAAAAGTCACTCCTGAAAGACGCCATCAGACAGATCGTAAAATACCCTGGGCGCTTTTTATCCATTTTCACCATCGTCGCCATTGGTGCTGCATTTTTCGCCGGCATCAAAACAGCAGCCCCCAACATGAAATATACCGCGGACCAGTACTATGATGAATACAACATGATGGATCTCAGACTTCTTTCCACCATGGGCTTTGTAGAGGAGGATCTCACTGCGGTGAAAGAGGTGGAAGGCGTAAAAAAGGCTCAGACATCCTATTTTCAGGATGTGGTGGCCACCATCGGCTCCAATGAAATGGTGTTTCGCATCCATTCTCTGCCCAAAGACACCAGCGGAGTCTATCTTAATGAGCCCAAACTTTTATCAGGAAGGCTCCCAGAGGGTAAAGGAGAATGCATCATAGAAGAAAATAAGAACTTTCCCTTGGGACTTGAAATCGGTGATGTCATTGAAGTGTCCTCCGGAAAGAAAGAGGATCTTTCGGATAAACTGAAATCCACTTCTTTCACTGTGGTGGGCAAAGCGGAATCTCCTTATTACCTGACCTTCGACAAAGATGCCACGGATATCGGCAGTGGCAAGGTGAACTTTTTTATGATGATCTCGGAAGAAGAGTTTCTCTATCCGGTGTATCTGGAGATCCTGGTGGAAGTGGATGGCGCAAAAGAGCTGAATTCCTATTCCAGTGCCTATGAACGTAAAGTGGAGCTTGTGAGAAACAAGCTGGAGAATCTAGGTGCAGACCGGGCCATTCTGAGACTGGACGATATCAAGAAAGAAGCGGAGAAGAAGCTTGCAGAAGCCAGAGATACCCTAGCAAAGGAAGAAGAGAACTATAACAAGGAGATTGCGGCAGCGGAAAAAGAGCTTACCGATGCCAGGGATCAGCTGGTGGAAGGGGAAGCCACCTTGGAGACCGAGAAAAAGAACTATGCGGAGCGTGTGGCAGATGCAGAATCCCAAATCAGAGACGGCGAAAGAGCTCTGGCCAGTGCCCAGAATGAGTACAATGAGGGTCTTCGTGAGTACAACCAGGCAAAGGAAGAGTATGGTGATGATCTTGCTCAGCTGAATGACGCTTCCAACTCCCTGAAGAATGTTCAGGCAGATGCCATCACGCAGCGCCAGGCTGTGACAGAAATGATACAGAACGCATCAAGCCCAGAAGAGCTGGAATCTTTAAGCAATCAGCTGGCCACTCTGAATGAGCTGATCAGCACGACTAATGAAGGCATCAATACCATCACAGGACTCAACGATTATGCTCAGAGCCAGATGGTCAGTGCAGAAAACCAGCTGGCCAGCGCTAAAAAACAGCTGGATACCGCAGAGAAGGATCTGGCCAACGCCAAAAGTCAGCTGGCCACAGAAAAAAGAAATGCTGAAATCCAGTTTGCAGCCGCAGAGACTGAGCTGGCAGAAGGCAGAAAAGAATATGAGGCTGGAAGAAAGGAATTCGAGGAGAAGAAAAAAGAAGGGGAAGAGGCCCTTCGGGATGGACGGGAGAAGATCATCCGTGCAGAAAACGAGATTGAGAAGCTGTTAAAGCCCAGCTGGTATGTGCTGGACCGCATGAAACTTTACAGCTACGCAGATTACGCCGCCACCGCAGACAGGATGGATGCCATCGCTACCTTGTTTCCTGTATTCTTTTTTGGCGTGGCCTCTCTCGTGTGCCTTACGACTATGACCCGAATGGTGGATGAACAAAGAGCCACCATAGGGGCATACAAAGCACTGGGTTACAGCAACAACGCCATCGCCTTCAAATATGTGAACTACGCGGCCATTGCAAGTATCGCCGGAGGTCTCTTAGGGTCTTTTCTGGGCATCAAGATCTTTCCAAAGATCATCTTTGACTCCTGGGCCATGATGTACACTCTGCCGCCCATGCTGGAGACCCGGCAGACCCTGCTCATCGCTTTCACCGTGCTTCTTGGATTCTTTGTCATCACCCTGACGGCATACTTTGTCACAAGAACCTCCCTGAAAGAAGTTCCATCGATGCTTCTGCGTCCCAAGGTGCAGTATTTCGGAAAACCCATCCTGTTGGAGAGGATCACAGGTTTCTGGAGACGGCTTTCTTTTTCCCAGAAAGTAACCATGAGAAATATCTTCCGCTACAAAAAGAGATTCATTATGACGGTAACAGGAATTGCCGGATGCGCAGCCCTTCTTGTGGCTGGATTTGGCCTTTCCAGTTCCATTGGGAAAGTGGTGGTGAGGCAGTATCAGGAAATATTCACATACAACCTCAACATGAAATATACGGCAGTGGCCACCCGTGAGGAGAAAGAGGAAGTAGAGAATATTCTTCAGAAGAATGAGCACCTCTCCTCCTACCTGAAAGCTGCCCAGCTCAATGCCACGGTAAAAGGAGAGGAAGACATTGCCGTGACCATGATTTCCCCCTTGGACCCCGAAGCTTTCACGGAGTTTGTGACGTTAAGGCATAGAACCAGCCAGGAAGGTTTCAACCTTCCCACAGATGGCGTGGTCATCAACGAAAAGCTTGCCAAAGAGCTTCAGGTGAAAGAAGGAGACTCCATTTCCGTAGACAATGGAGATGGCGCCATGAAAAAAGTGCTGGTTCGGGAAATCACCGAAAACTATGTCTTCCACTATCTCTATATCCATCCGGACTACTATAAAGAAATCTACCGGCTGGAACCCGAAAACAATGCACTGCTCATCAAACTCAGTGACGACACCAAAGAAGCCGAAAGCCTTTTGGGAAAAACCCTCATCGATCTACCCCAAGTGGCCTCTGTGGCTTATTACCGTGATGCCTCAGAGAAATTTGAAGATTCTGTGGTAAGCCTCAATGCTGTGGTCTATGCCATCATCCTCTGCGCAGCTCTCTTGGCCTTTGTGGTCCTTTACAACCTGACCAACATCAATCTCAGCGAAAGGCTTCGGGAAATCGCCACCATCAAGGTGCTGGGCTTCTATAACAGAGAAGTGGCCATGTATGTGTATCGGGAGAACATGATCCTCACGGTGCTTGGCGGTGGGATAGGTCTTCTACTAGGTGTCTTTCTGCATCGGGTCATCATGACCTCCATCGAGCAGGCAGGCGTCATGTTCGGCAACTATATTTCGCTGCAAAGCTTTCTTTATTCCTTCTTTATCACCTTGGTTTTTGGCATCCTTGTGAATCTGTTCATGTACAGAAAACTTGTGAACATCAAGATGGTAGAGTCTTTGAAATCTGTAGAATAATAAAAGGAGAATCAGTCATGGATGAACGAATTTACTATCCTTTAACCCCAAGCCAGCTCTCCATCTTCCTGTCCAGGAAGTATGCCATCCATAAGTCTGTGGTCAATGTGCCCACTTCCATCATCCTGAAAGAAGCCCTTGACCCGGATATTTTGGAAGAGTCGTTAAAAGAAGCCATCGGCAGATGGGATTCTTTCGGAATCCGCATTATGAAAGACAAAGAACAGGCGAAACAGTATTTTTCCGCCCCTTCTGTAGAGTCCATTGAGCGTCTGGACTTCCAGAGAAAATCAAGACAGGATATGGAAAGAACCTTCCTGAAACTGGCCTCCAAAAAGCTGGAGATCTACGACGCGCCCATGGCCAGATTTTATGTGGTCACCACCCCGGAAGGGTATGGTGGTGTCTTTTCCGTCATCAGCCATCTTATTATGGACTCCTGGGCCATCAGCATGTTCTATAAAGACCTCTTCCAGATTTACTATGCGCATAAAGATGGAAAGCCTTACCCAAAGGCGGTGAAACCCTATGAAGACGTGCTGAAGAAAGAAATCGCCTACAGGCAGACTGAGCAGTATCAGAAAGCGCTGGCGTACTGGAAAAACGAGTTCAGTAGAGAAGAGCCAATCTTCACCCATGTGAACGGCAGGGAGATTCTGGAAAAATTCAGAAAGAAAAAAGGGGATGACAGCATCCGCTATGCGGGGGCATTTTATCTGAGAAGCACGGCAGGCCATGATCTCTACTGGGTCTATAAAGAGGACATTGATGTGATGACAGAGTTCATCAAAGAATACGGCTTCCCAAGTCTTCAAGTTCTCTTTCAAATGGGACTTCGCACCTACCTCGCCTACATCAATGACTATGAAAGTGACGTGTCGTTCTATAATATTGTTGCTAGAAGAGGAACTTTGGAAGAAAAGCTCACTGGAGGCACCCGAGTGCATTTCATGCACTTCCGGACCATCATGGATCCGGACATTACTTTCCTGGAAGGACTCCATATGCTGCTGGATAAGCAAAATGAGCTCTATCGCCATGCGGATTTCAGTCCCATGGAAATGTTCGAAGTGGAGCATGCCCTCACGAAAGTCAGTCCAGGAGTCTCATACAGATCTGCGGCCTTGACGTTCCAGCCAGTGCCCATGAAAATCGAAGGCGTACCGGAGATTGAATCCAGATGGTACAGCAATGGAGCAGTCTCTCAGCCATTGTATCTCACTGTCATGGATGGGGATGGCACCGGAGGATTGAAGGTTTATTATGAGTATATGTCAAACACCATCTCCAAGGAAAAGATTGCGGATCTTCACCGCTACATGACCTATGTAATGGTGGAAGGGGCTAAAAATCCGAACATCCGCCTGAGGGATCTTTACGAGGCGTATTAAGGAATGATCGAGGGAAATGAAACACAAGGTTTGGCGAAAAACCCAAACCTTGTTATTTTTTCTTCGATAAAATCAAATATTGTTAGCATTCTGTGAATTAAAGGGTGAAAGGCTTCCTTCTCCTTGACCTCTTTTGTATGATGAGAGTATCAAAACCAAAGGGAGGATATTATTTTGGACGAACGCGCTACAACAAAAATGTTCTGTTTTCAGTGTGAACAAACGGCCAAAGGAACAGGCTGCACCATCCAGGGAGTTTGTGGAAAGACTGCTGAAGTGGCGAATCTCCAGGACCTTCTCATCTATCAGCTAAAAGGCATCGCAGCGTATCAGAAGCAGCTGATGGATCTAGGAGAGAAGCTCGAGACGGAGACCATAGAATTTGTGGAAGACAGTCTCTTCATGACCCTGACCAATGTGAACTTTGATCCGGAAGAGCACTACCTGCAGCTGAAAAAATCCCAAGAGCTGAAAGACCGTCTGGAGAAAAAACTCGGAAGAGTCCTGCCCATCCCGGAGGCCTCCTATCGGTTAAGTGAAACAAAAGAGGAGATTCTGGAAGATACCACAAGAGCCCGTATTTTCTTTGATGACGCTTTGGATGAGGATATCAGAAGTCTTCGGGAAACCATTAAGCTCGGTTTGAAAGGGATCTCTGCTTATGCCCATCAGGCCAGATTTTTAGGATACGAAAATGAGGAAGTGTCCAAAAATGTCATAGAGCTTCTGGAAGCCCTCACAGACGATAGCCTGAGTCTAGATGACTATGTGGCAGAGATGCTGAAGGCTGGAGAAACCTCCTATAAAATCATGGAAACCCTCGATCAGGCGAATAATGAGACCTATGAAGCGCCCACACCCCATAAGGTCAATGTGCATGTGAAAAAGGGGCCTTTCATCGTCATCTCAGGCCACGATCTGAGAGACCTGGAAATGCTTCTTCAGCAGACAGAAGGAAAAGGCGTGAACATCTATACCCATGGGGAGATGATTCCGTCCCACGGCTATGGCGGTCTTAAGAAGTATCCGCATCTTGTAGGAAACTATGGAGGAGCCTGGCAGAATCAGCAGAAAGAGTTCTCCGATCTTCCTGGATGTATTCTGATGACCACCAATTGTCTCATGAGACCGATGAAGAGCTATGAAGACCGGATCTACACCACCAATGTGGTGGGGTTTGAAGGCATCCGTCATGTGAAGAAAAACCCAGATGGCACCAAGGATTTCAGTGAGATCATCGAACAAGCCATCAAGCTGGGGGGCTTTCCAGAAGATGAGCCTGTGAAAGAGATTTTAGTGGGCTTTGGCCATAAGACCACATTAAGCTATGCAGACAAGATTCTGGAGGCTGTTAAAAACGGCGAGATCTCCCACTTCTTTGTCATCGGCGGCTGTGATGGTGCAAAACCTGACAGAGACTACTATACAAAATTCGCTCTGGGTGTTCCGAAGGATGCCATTATTCTGACCCTTGCCTGTGGCAAGTACCGGTTCAATAAACTGGATTTTGGCGAAGTGGCTGGACTGCCAAGGCTCCTTGATGTGGGACAGTGCAATGACAGTTATTCAGCCATCCGCATTGCCGCAGGTCTTGCGGAGAAGCTTAAAGTCACGGTGAACGATCTGCCTCTTTCCCTCATCATCACCTGGTATGAGCAGAAAGCGGTGGCGGATCTTCTGGCCCTCCTATATGTAGGCGTATTGGGCATCAGGCTCGGACCTACACTGCCGGCTTTTGTCACACCGAATATCCTTGCATTTCTTATGAAGGAGTATCGCTTACAACCCATTACGACACCGGAAAAGGATCTTCAGGACATTCTTGGTTCGTAAAAAATGTTCTTAAAACAGTCTTCTCCATTGGGACCCATGAATTCATCATGGGTTCTATTTTTTCTTGCAGGGAATCCATCAGGCCAAATGGCCGATGCCGCTCAATTTTTCAGTAAATGATGATATAATTTACTGGAAGGGAGGTGTTTGATTGAAAAATGATATGATACGCGAACTCTTCCAGGGGTGGTCCTTGGAACCGCTGAAAGAAGGGTGGTCTGAAGACGAAAAATACCTTCTTCGAAAAAGCGTCACCACAAAAACCTTAAGAATCAGCAGAAACAAATCACTGGAAGATCAGAAAAAAGAGTATGAAGCCATCTCGTCCATTCCTCAGGTAAAAGGCATCATCAGACCGCTTTCTTACGGAGAACTGGAGAAAGGAACGACCTATATTCTCTATACCTACGAAGCCGGCGAAGATCTGAGACCCATCCTTGCCAATATGGCCGAGGGAATTCAGTATGATCTGGGACTTCAAGCGGGGATGAAACTGTCTTCCATTCATTCGGTACAAGATCCTTTTTCTGGATCGAAGGGGAGAGCTGAAGCCTACAGCAGAAAAATAGATTTGAAAATCGAAAAGTTCTATAAGCATCAGGTGCAATTTCCAGGACTTTTGGAAGCAGTCCGATATATCGACAGCCATAGAAGCCTTCTTGATGGAAGACCGTCCGTGCTCCTTCATGGAGATTACCACGTTGGAAACATGGTGGTGGAAGATCATGAACTGAAGGTGCTGGATTTCAACCGGTACAGCTTCGGAGATCCCTATGAGGAGTTTGACCGTATGACCATGAACATCCATTCCAGCAGAACTTTTTCAAAGGGTCTTCTCCATGCCTATTTCAAGGGGACTCCACCCATGGCGTTCTTCGCCTTGTGGAAGCTCTATGCCCTGACCAATGCGGTGGGTTCCATCCCATGGGCGCTGGAGAATTCTCCGGAGAGTCTTTCCTTTGTCAAGGAAATGGTGGCAAACACACTGGAAGAATTTCTAGTGGATGAAGTGCCTGTACCCAGATGGTACAGAGCCATAGAGGATACAACACATTACTGAAACATCGGAGGATAACACATGAAAAAATCACTGTTAGTACTGATGGGCCTTTCACTCATCATTTTTTCCGGGTGCTCGAAGGAAGAGCCCCACGATCCCATGGAGACTTTTTATGCATATCAGAGTGCCTTTGAGCGTCAGGATTTTGAAGCCATGTATGAGTTGCTGGATGAAGAGAGCAGACAGAATCTGAACAAGGAAGAGTACGTGGAGCGCTATGAGCGCTTATATGAAACGGTGCCGCTCACAGACACGAAACTGGAGCCACGGATGGAGATCTTTGACATCGAAAAAGAAATGCAGTCCAAGGATTCCATGAAGGTTCCCGTGAATCTGTCCATGAAAAAAGAGGACGAGACCGTTGCCTACAGTTTTGATGCCACCTTGGTGAAAGAAGTGGATGAGGAAGAAAAAGACTCCTACAGGCTGGCCTTTGATCCGCTTCTTGTGTACCGGAACTATCAGCTCACCGATACCATAGAAGTGGAGGAGAAGCTGCCAGAGCGTGGCGAAATCTTTGACCGCAACGGAAAAGGCCTAGCCATAAATGGAGAGCTTCTCTGGGTGGGCATAGTGCCTGGAAGAATCATCGATAAACCCGCCACGGTATCGGCTCTCAGTGAAGCCCTGGGACTTTCTGTGGAACACATTGAAAAAAGGCTGTCCCTGGATTGGGTGAAAGAGGATACCTTTGTGGATATGAAAAGAGTGTCTTATGAAGAGCTTGATACCTTCGAGTCCCTTCGTCTTCAGTATCCGGGCATCACCTACCGGGTCATCAAAGGCCGTGTATATCCCTATAAGGAAGCGGCAGCACACCTGGTGGGATATGTGGGTCTGGTGAGTCAAGAAGAATACGAACAGCTGAAACCAGAAGGATTCCCCCTGGACACAAGAGTGGGACGCTCCGGCCTTGAATCCCTTTACGAGGAAGATCTGAGAGGGGAAGTCTCCAGAAGTGTGCATATTCTGGATGCCGCCGGAAAAGTGAAAGAAACTTTGAAAGTCATGGGAGAAGCCAAAGGAAAAGATCTCCATCTTCATATCGACATCGATGCCCAGATGGCCCTTTTGAAAGAACTGGGAGAAGACAGAGGAACAGCCAGTCTTGTGGACTATAAAACCGGAGAAGTTCTTGCACTGGTGAACGCTCCAAGCTACGACCCCAATGCCTTTGTGCTGGGACTCAGTCAGGAGGAGTACACCGCACTGCAGGAGAATCCGGACAAGCCGCTTCTCAACCGGTACACAAGACTGTACGCGCCCGGTTCCGTGGTAAAGCCTCTCACAGCGGCCATTGCCCTGGAAACACAGGACTTTGATCCCAACGACACCATCTCAGGCACGGGAGACACCTGGCAGAAGGACAGCTCCTGGGGCAGCTACAGCGTCCGAAGGATCCAGTCTCCTGGAATTCCCGTGGATCTTAGAACGGCCATGATCTACTCAGACAACATCTATTTTGCACAGACCGCGCTGAAGATTGGAGAAGAAAATCTCATCAAGGGTCTTGAACGCTTCGGTATAGGAGAGGAAGATTCAACAGGTCTTGGGTTCATGACGTCACAGGTCTCCAATGATGGCACTCTTTCATCTGAGATCAGACTGGCCGATACCGGATACGGACAGGGGCAGATGCTCTTTAATGCCCTGACTCTTCCAAGAGCGTACACCGCCATTGCCGATGGAGGAATTCTGAAGGAGCTTATGATTGTGAACGAAGAAAGACGACCTAGAGAGACCACAGTCATCAAGGAAGAAACAGCAGAAACTGTAAAATCCTACATGAGGGATGTCATTGTGCAGCCAGAAGGTTCAGGTCATATGGCAAATCTTCCAGGAAGGGTTCTTTATGGGAAGACAGGAACAGCAGAAGTGGGCAGTGGAGACAGCTATCTCACCCTGGGCTGGTTCTCAGTCATCGAAGAGTCCGAAAGCAGGCCTTTTATCACCACCATGATGGTGGAAGACGTGAAAGACCGCGGACTCAGCGGTTATGTCGTGGAAAAGGTGCAGCGGTTTTTAACGGCTTATGGTCAATAGAGCGTAAGCTACTCACCAGAAAACAGCAAATAAAAGAACGGATGCAGCCCCAGGGGGTTTACGCATCCGTTCTTCTTTTAAGGAGTTTTGCGAGGCAAATTCATTTTTTCAAGACAGTGCTAGGATGGCATTCACTACTCAATCTGCTTTATAAAACGTAAAGCCATTGATTAGAGAAGAGGCCATCCTAGCGGAGTCTGGTTGGTTGGTGTACTTATGATGGTACACTCCTTTCTTTTTTGGTATAACTTAATTGTTTCTTGTCTAACCACGATACCTTTCACGTATCTTCTTATAGACTCGAGACTCTGCAATTAAGCTACCCAGCGAATCCTTCGATGCTGTATCTTTTGAAATAAAGCTCTTTGGACTTTATCTCTTCAAGAGTTGGTATGGAAAGATTCTCGAAGCTGATTCTCTTAGATGGACTATGGTTTGTATAAAAGGGGAATCCTCTTCGTACTTTTATTTTACCTGGACGGACCGTACTTCTCAAACCTGAAATTTCACCTTTAAAGACGATTACAGGTTATTTTCTTTCTCCTCTTTCTAATTTCCTTAATTTTCTCACAATTTCATTTTGCTGAACTCCTATCCGAAAAATATCTTCTTCATGGATTTTTCAGAATTCTGGTTTATACTGTAAAAAAGTGGAGGTGGAACCATGGGGAAGAACCGCAAAAAAATCAGCTTATTCGCACTGCTCTTTATGAGCCTCTTTCTGATGTCCTGCGGCACCACCCAAAATGAACCCCTGAAGAAATTTGAGGAGTTCGTGGATGAGGCGGAGGAGAAGGTAGA
Organism: Proteiniclasticum ruminis DSM 24773; assembly: GCF_000701905.1. Classification (GTDB taxonomy): domain Bacteria; phylum Bacillota; class Clostridia; order Clostridiales; family Clostridiaceae; genus Proteiniclasticum; species Proteiniclasticum ruminis. The sequence continues at coordinate 14,908 of NZ_JNKC01000005.1, forward strand.
AGCGTTTTTTAAAGATCTCAGTGTGGATGTGAAAAACTGGGTAGAAACTTTACCGGATTCCATCCGTAAATATCTTCCAGAACCCATGAGAGAGGAGGAAGATGCAGTAGATCCGGAGCAATCCTCTCCTTTGGACAGCTATGCAAGCCGAAGAATTGAAGAAGCTTTTCTCAATCTTCCTGCCACCTACGAGTACTCATTTGATGCAGCTGCTGAAATGGAGATCTTTTCACTCCTGAATGCGTACAGAAGAGAAAAGGGATTATATGAAATGGCCTATCGGGAAGATCTTCACCAGACAGCCAGGTACAAATCCCTGGCAATGCTCCAGCATGACTATTTCAGCCACGACAATCCCAATTTTGGTGGAAAACCCTTTGATGATCTTCTGTGGAATCAGCTGGGTCTAAAGTACAACAGTATTGCTGAAAATCTGGCGTTTATATCGACCTCTTCAGGCGTTGCTTCCTTAGAAGCTGTAGAGCTCTTCACCGGGTGGCAGAACTCTGAAGCGCACAACCGCCAGATGCTCACAACCCTTCATAATTATGTGGGCATCGGTGTAGTCCGTACCAGAAGAGGCGGGCCTTATTATAAAGGATACCAGGTGCTCCTTGGCACCCAACACTTTGGACACTGACAGAAAGTTGGCGCCAATCATGATTCTAACTTTATAACGGTATACCTTATTGAGTCTCATAAGAAAGAAGTATTTTCTTTCTTATATAAAATATGATATACTAATTGAGTTGTAAAGAAGTTATGAAGGAATGAATTATGAAATTAGCAGACAAAAATATAAAACAAGTTCGGTATCTTCTGATTCCGATTTTTATCCTATTAAGCATTTTCCTCTATTTTTATATGGATTATTTCTTTGAGACCGGTTTGGACTATTATGGCCATTACCTCAGTGAAATGGAGAAGCCAACAGGTGAGAAGGAAAGAAGCTTTGAAGGCAAAATAGAAAATGAAAATATGACTCTGAAACTGATCCCGCTGTCCGGTGATGATACCTTTATTGAAGTCACCGGAGAGGAGTTCACTTCGGAGTATCTTTTGGAAGGCGCCCACTTAGAGGAAACGTTCAGGCTTTTCGACGGGAGCAACCATCTTTTATTAAGCGGTACCCTTGGTTCTGAGGGGATCCGCACTGAAAATGGTGAAACCATCGATGCCTACACCTATATGCCCGTTGCAGTGGAGCCCTATGGCATCGAAAAACCAGATCCTGTACTGGTGGTGCTTATTGCTGCCGGCTTACGGGAGAGAAGCCGAGGCACGTTGCCCGTACTCTTTCTTGGTGGCCTCATTCTGTTGTCCCTTTTCATTGACATCGCTTTTCCGGATTTTTTCTTCCGGCTGAAGAACCTGAAATGGAGAGGAGACATTGAAGTTCCAGAGCTTTATCGAACCATGCAGAGACTGTCCTGGTTTATTGGACCGTTTCTCCTCATGGCTTTTCTATACTTTTCCATCTAGACCCGATGAAGGGTCTTTTTTTCTATCTTCATTTCGGTCATTTCAGGAGATCAGAGAGAAATAAGCAGTTGACATTCACGTTACGTAAAGGTTTATGATAGGAACAAGGAGGTGGCAGTTTGGAATACAGCATCAATGAAGTAGCCAGAATGTCTGGCATCAGCACGCGTACCCTGCGGTATTATGATGAAATTGGACTGCTTCGGCCGTTAAAAGTCCGATCCAATGGGTACCGGATTTATGGGCCGAACGAAATCAACACCCTGCAGCAGATTCTGTTTTACAGAGAGCTGGAGCTTCCCTTGGATGACATCCGGAAAGTCCTTGTGGATGATGCTTTCAACCGGGAAGAAGCACTACGGAGCCATTATGAGAAACTGCTTCAGAAAAGGCATCAGATTGATCTGCTGCTGGAGAATCTCAAACAGAGTTTAGAAGAAGAGAAAGGAAGGATCAGAATGAAAGACAAAGATAAGTTTCAAGGATTCAAAGAAAAAAAGCTGAAAGAAAATGAGGAAAAATATGGCAAGGAGATCCGCGAAAAATACGGAGACGATATGGTGGAAAAATCCAATGCCAAATATATGGGAAGCTCAAAGGAGCAGCACGATAGGGCAGAAGTTCTCTCTTCAGAAATTTTGGAGAAACTGAAAACGCTCACTGGAACCGTACCTGCGGATTCAGAAGAAGGCAAAGCTTTGGCAGAGCTCCATAAAGAATGGCTCATGCTGTACTGGCCAGTTTATGATGTAGAAGCGCATCAGGGACTGGGGGATATGTATTTGGAAGATGAACGGTTCAAAGCCTTTTATGATGCTGCCGTAGAAGGAGCCGCTGCCTATCTTCGGGACTGTATCTACGCATACACAAAAAAATAATTAAAAATCGTTTACAAAAATTTCAGTGTGCGTCTTTTCCTATGTGCTACAGTGAATGTACTACAATATCACATGGAAAGGAGACGCTGACATGGATGATAAACTGAAAGATCAGGAAGTGCTGGGAGAACGTTGGGAAGATCTGAAAAACCGAGATCCGAAGAACACAAGCCAGGAAATCAAGCTTCTAAAGAAAAAAATCAGATATCTGAAAGAGAAAGTACAGTCCTATGAGGATGAACTGGCCGTTCTTGAAGGCGGGTATGCTGTAAAAGAACGTTATACCGTTCGGGAAGAAGGGATGGACCATTTGGCGGAACTCACAAACACCGTTGGGGATGATCATACAAGAAAATTCTAAAGCCATTTAGATCAGAAAGCAGGGAATCTTCCGTATAGAAGATCCACCTGCTTTTTGTATTTATGAACCATGCTCTTGATTCTTAAGATAGATACGTAGTCAGAAACAAAAGGGAATTACACAGAGTGTTTATTGACAAGAAGTGTCAATTATGGCATACTTTTTTCAGTAAATAACACTTTACATTCTGCTGGAAGGAGGATACTTATTGAAAATACTCTATATTGTTTTAGGGTTCCTGTTTTTTGGGCTTGGTGCCATTGGCGCACTTCTGCCAGTTTTACCCACTACACCGTTTCTTCTTCTGGCATCCTTTTTCTTCGCCAAAGGATCCGATCGCTTCAATCACTGGTTTATGAATACCAGTTTATATAAGAATCATCTGGAGTCTTTTTATAAAGATCGCTCCATGACACGAAAAACAAAGATTTCACTGTTAACCTTCGCCACCACCATGATGCTCCTGTCTCTACTTCTCATGCCTAACCTCTATGGGAAGATGTTCATGGTGTTTATGATTGTTTTTCTGCATTATTATTTCCACTTCAGAATCAGAACCATTCAGGAGACACAGTCATAAGGCAATCATACTTCGCAGGACGCCTGTAACCGAGGCGTCTTTTTTTCCGTCTGGAATCCTGTATAATAGGTACAATAGACATCTATGAGCCCATCCCAGAAACTAGGAAGATAAGGGGAGATACAACTGTGAATCAAAAGACCAATCCGAATAAACTCATGAACATTCTCATTCTATCTGTACTCTGCCTGGTGCCGCTCTGTACGGTACCGGTGGATGGAAAATTAGAGACTATGTGGCCGAAGCTGATTCTTCTCGCTTTTTTATCTGTTTTCTTTTTATACGTCTGGCTCAGAAACAGAGATGCTCTTCATCTCGTGGAACCGGACAGAGAAAACATCTATCTGGGCGCCTATGTTCTTCTTGCAGGGATTGCAACGGTTCTGTCCATCAGTCCCTATATTTCCTTTTGGGGGTCCTCCTATCGGCATGATGGGTTCCTTGCACTGATTCTTTACGTGTTTGCCTATCTCATGGCACGAAACGCCAAAGGCATCCAGCGGTACTTTTTTCAAGCCCTTACGGTGACTTCAGTCCTTGTGTCGATTTATGCCATCCTGCAGTTTTATAAGATTGATCCAGTCCCCCACAGAATTTACCATATGGACTGGGTGGGGCTCGCCTTTTCCACCATGGGAAACCCGAACTTCCTGGGATCCTATCTGACGCTGTCTTTGCCTGTGCCTCTTTATCTCTACTTTTACAAAGAGAAAAAAGCAGGGCTCGCGGCCTATATGATCATTTTTCTAGCCCTCCTCGCCACGAGAACCCGTGGGGCCTGGATTGGCAGCTTTATCGGACTTCTGTCTTTTCTTTTCTACCATCGGCAGGCCTACGGGTTTCAGAAACGTGAGATCAGAAGAGTCCTCACCGTCATCATTGCGTCCTTCGCAGTCCTCGGATTCTTTATGCTCACTTCAGGGGACACATTTCTCACCCGTTTTCTTTCCATCTTTCTGGACTTCTCCAAAATTGTTAGGCAGGAAGAAGGGGCTGAAATGGGCGGATCCTATCGGGTATATCTATGGGGGAAATCCATAGAGCTGATCCGTATGAAACCTCTCATTGGTCATGGCCTGGACACCATGTACCTTGCGATGAATGAAAACTTCAGACCTCAGATCATCTATGATTTCGGCCGGTATATGAATTGGGACAAAGCGCACAACGAGTATCTCAACATTGCCGTTTCCTCCGGAATTCCATCTCTTATTTTTTACCTGGCTTTTTTGAGAAGAACGCTCAAGAAAGGCTATGGAAAACTGAAGAGTCATCCAGCTTATGTTCCACTCATGGCTTCGGTCACCGGATATCTGGTCCAGGCGCTCTTCAACATTCAGGTGGTGATGGTGTATTATGTTTTCCTGGTATTTATAGGTCTCTTGTCTGCAAAAGAAGCTTTCAAAGAAGAATACCAAGCGTAGATCCATGCTGAGAATCCACACATTTCTTAAAACACCTTCGGGTGTTTTTTTTTTGCGTTCTTTTCAAAAAACCATGGGAATCAGGAGATCAGGCCACGGAAACACCCGTGTAATTCTTATAAAATCTTTAAAATCTGAATTTATATAAATAAGAGAAAAATAGAGGTATATGAAGATAATGAGAGAAAAAACCTGTTAATTTTATTGTAAGGAGGTTCGAGCGGGAAGGTACAATAGGTATATAGTTTGAAAGTCAAATATTTTTTAATTCAAAGGAAATGGGAGGCGGAACATATGGCGAGAATCATCGGAACAGGAAGTTACCTTCCAGAAACAGCATACAGCAATGAAGATATGGAAAAAATTGTGGAAACCAGTGATGAGTGGATTTATACAAGAACTGGAATCAGAAGCCGTCATTTTTCGAATGCATCGGAAAACACAGGCGATATGGGGTATTTCGCAGCGAAGCGAGCATTGGAGAATGCCGGAGTAGATGCGTCGGAAATTGACTGCATTCTCGTGGCGACAACAACCCCTGAAAGTCTGGTGCCAAACACCAGCAGCTACATCCAGGCAAAGCTTGGCGTGCCCGGGGCATCCTGCCTTGATCTCAATGCGGCATGCTCTGGATTCATTTATGGACTGGAACTGGCTGGAGCTCTTCTTCAAATGGGACAGAAAAAGAAAATTCTTCTCATAGGTACGGAAGTGCTTTCTAAAATAACAGATTTTACAGACAGAAAGAGCTGTGTGCTTTTTGGTGACGGAGCAGGAGCGGTGGTGCTTGACAGTGGAGATAATGCATTCCATGTTGTCACTGGCGCAGACGGTTCTAAAGGGGAATGTCTTTCCACTGGAACTTTTAAAGTAGAGAATATACTGGAAAAAAGTGAACCTTATTCCCAGTATATCGCCATGGATGGAAAGGAAGTCTATAAGTTTGCAGTGAATATTTTGCCAGAAGTACTCAGTGAAGCTGTGGAGAAGGGTGGAGGCAGTGTTTCTTCCCTGGATCATGTGATTCCCCATCAGGCGAACTTTAGAATCATTCAAGCAGCAGCAAAGAAACTTCAGCTCCCTCTGGAGAAGTTCTATATGAACATCGATCACGTGGGGAACACATCCGCGGCATCCATTGCCATTGCGCTGGATGAGATGAATCGGAAGAAACTCCTCAAAAAGGGTCAAAAAATCGGTATGGTTGGTTTTGGTGGTGGTCTCACTTATGGGGCATGTTATTTGACATGGACCATTGAGTCCTAGATCCTATCTTACATAAAAAAATAAAATTTTGGAGGAATTATCAATGATTTTTGAAAAAGTAAAGGAAATACTCATGAAGGAACTGAACCTGTCTGGAGAAGAAGTGACCATGGAGGCATCATTTGAAGCCCTTGGCATCGATTCTTTGGATCTTGTGGAACTTGTGATGCAGCTGGAAGAAGAGTTTGACATCAGTATGGAAGAAACAGAAGAAATGAAGACAGTTGAGGATGTTGTACGTTACATCGAAAAAGCAAAAGAAGCGTAATAGAGGTGCACTATGAAGAATCGTATATGTGAACTGCTGGGAATTAAGTATCCCGTGTTCCAGGGAGCCATGGCCTGGCTCTCCGATGGAGCTCTAGCTGCTGCAGTCTCCAACGCTGGAGGCCTTGGCATCATCGCCGGAGGCAATGCGGAAGGGCATATCATCCGGGAAGAGATCCGAAAAGCAAAAGCCTTAACGGATAAACCCTTTGGCGTCAACATCATGCTGCTCAGCCCCTATAAAGATGAAGTCATCGAAGTGGTGCTGGAAGAGAAAGTGGCCATGGTCACAACGGGTGCCGGAAACCCTGGAAAATACATCGAAAGGTTTCATCAGGCGGGCATTAAAGTGTTTCCTGTGATTCCTTCTGTGGCACTTGCTAAGAAAATGGAGAAGTTTGGCGCAGATGGCGTCATCGCAGAAGGAAATGAAGCAGGAGGACACATCGGAAAGCTTTCTTCCATGGTGCTGACTCCTCAGGTTTGTGATGCGGTATCCATTCCTGTGGTCATGGCTGGAGGCATCGGAGACCATCGAGGTGTCGATGCGGCTTTCATTCTCGGTGCGGAAGGCGTACAGCTAGGCACCTACTTCATCCTGGCAGATGAATGCAGAGCCCATGAGAATTACAAAGCCATGGTGGAAAAAGCAGGAGATCTCGACACCACCGTCACCGGACGGTTTACAGGACATCCTGTACAGGTGCTCAGAAATAAACTGACAAGAAGATTTGAAGAGCTGGAAAAAAATGGCGGTTCTCTGGAAGACTATGACACTCTTGGAAGAGGATCTCTCTACCAGTCTGTCATTGTGGGAGACTTGGAAAAAGGATCCTTCATGGCAGGTCAGATTGCAGGGCTTGTATCAAAACGCGGCACCTGCGATGAACTCATGGCTCATCTTCTGAAAGATGTGAAAAGCATAGAGTAACGATAAAAAAGGAGACATGGACAGATGGCAATACGCTTTTACTTCCCCGGACAGGGGGCACAATATGAGAATATGGGCATGGATTTTTACGAATCCTTCGATTCCTATAAAAAACTTCAGGAGGAAGTGGCCCTCGTCGCAGATCTGCCTCTTTTAGAAATCCTGAAGGATCCGGATGCGCTTTCTGAAACGGAGAATGCGCAGCTGGCCATCTTTTCCATGAGCTTTGGCATCGCAAAGCTTCTTTCGGAAGAAGGGATCTTTGCAGATGAAGTCATGGGCATCAGTCTAGGAGAATATGCAGCTCTTGCTTACAGTGGAGCAGTTCGGCAGCTGGATACAGTGAAAATGCTGAAAAAGCGTTCCTATTTCATGTCCTTGGCAGCCAAGGAGAAAGAAGGGTTTCTAGCCGCAGTTTCTTTCCTGGAGGAGTCTCTTGTGGAAGAAGCGGTCTCCACCACAGAAAACGTCTATGTCTCAAACTATAATGCGCCCAATCAGCTGGTTGTGGGGGGAGATGCACAGAAGAAAGAGGAGATTCTTTCAAAACTGAAGGAAAAGGGCGCAAAGAAAGTCACTTTCCTTTCCGTTTCCGGTGCTTTCCATACGAAATATATGGAAAAAGCGGCTCTTTATTATGGAGAATATCTGAAAAACATCAAGTTCTTCCCACCAGAAATTCCAGTCTATGCCAATGTCAAAGGGAACCTCTATGAAAGAGGGGATGACTTCAGAAAACTTCTTTCCGATCATGTGGATCATCCCGTAAGACTGTCTAGTATCCTCTCTTCTATGGAAAAGAAAGAAGAGGATCTTCATGTGGTCCTTGGACCTGGAAAAGCCATGGCGTCCATTCTCAAGCAGAACAAGGTGCCAGGAGAAGTGGTCCTTGTGAGCAGTGTGGAACAGTTCAAAGAAGCAGTTAGAAGAGTGAAGGAGAGGTAATTATGTCAAAAAAGACTTGTATCATCACAGGAAGCGGCAGAGGCATCGGTAAAGCCTGCGCCACTCATTTTGCGAGAAACGGCTACAATGTGGTGGTGAATTATGTGAACCGGGAACCTTCGGCGCTGATTGAGGAACTGGAGGAAATGAACGCCTCCTATCTGGTTGTCCAAGGAGATGTGTCAAAATCAGAAGTTGCCAAAGAAATGGTTCAGAAAGCAGTAGAAGCCTTTGGCCAGATTGATGTTCTCATCAACAACGCAGGAATCACAAAAGATGGACTTCTTATGAGAATGAAAGAGGAAGACTTCATGTCCGTTCTGGAGGTGAATCTATTAGGGGCATTCCAGATGACCAAAGAAGTGACATCCCACATGATGAAGAAGCGTCAAGGAAGAATCATCAATATTTCTTCTGTGGTGGGGATCCATGGAAATGCAGGGCAAAGCAATTACGCAGCCTCTAAAGCGGGACTCATCGGGTTTACCCTGTCCATGGCGAAAGAACTGGGAAAAAGAAACATCACCTGCAACGCCATTGCCCCCGGGTTCATTGAGACGGAGATGACAGATGTCCTCAGCGACAAAGTCAAAGAATCCCTCTATGAGAGAATTTCACTGGGGCATCTGGGAAAGACAGAAGATGTGGCAAACCTTGCCTATTTCCTGGCTGGAGAAGAAAGTGCCTATATCACCGGTCAAGTCATCAAAGTAGATGGCGGCATGAGCCTTTAGGAGGAGTACAGACATGAGAAGAGTAGTCATAACAGGAATGGGGACTGTAAACCCCATCGGAAACAGTGTGGAAGAGCTGAAGGAGAGCCTTAGAAATGGCACCTCCGGTGTAGCAAAAATCACACAATTTGACACAGAAGGATTCAAAGCGACTCTGGCCTGTGAAGTGAAGTTCGAGGGACTGGATGAGCTCATCGGAAAAAAAGAAGCCAGACGTATGGACCGATTCACAAAACTTGCTGTAGCTGCCTGTGAAGAAGCAGTGAAGGATGCGAATCTCATGGATGCCTATGATCCATTTGATGTGAGCATTTATGTGACCTCGGGCATCGGAGGCCTTACCACCATGGAAGAGAATATGAAAAAGTATATGGAAAAAGGTCCAGGCAGAGTATCTCCATTCTTCATTCCCATGAACATTCTCAATATGGCAGCAGGAGAGATTTCCATGCGTTACAAAGCCATGGGAATTTCCTTTGCACCGGTCAGCGCTTGCGCATCTGGGACCCATTCCATCGGAGAAGGCTTCCGCGCCATCAAACATGGCTATACCAAGGCAGCCATCGTTGGAGGGTCTGAAGGATCCATCACACCCATGGCTGTGGCTGGATTCTCCAACATGAAAGCACTGAATGAAACCACCGATGTTCTGAAAGCATCCATTCCTTTTGACAAAGACCGGGCAGGATTTGTCATGGGAGAAGGTGCAGGCGCTCTTATTTTGGAAGATCTGGAAGAAGCACTGAAAAGAGGCGCGACGATTTATGGAGAAGTGGTGGGCTATGGCGCCACCACCGATGCTTATCATATGACACAGCCTCATCCTGAAGCTCTAGGGGCCTATATGGCCATGAAGAAAGCGCTGGAGGAAGCTTCCATCGACCCCTCAGAAGTATCCTACATCAATGCCCATGGAACCAGCACTCCGATGAATGACCGTCTGGAATCCATGGCTGTGATGAATCTTTTTGGAGACAAAACACCCGTATCCAGCACCAAATCCATGACAGGACATCTTCTTGGCGCAGCAGGGGCTGTAGAGTCCATCATTTCCATCATTGCGATTCAGGAAGGATTCATTCCAGCGACGGTGAACACAAAAGAAATCGATGAAGAAGTGAAAGCCAATGTCATCATCGGAAAAAACCTTAAGAAGGATCTTCAGTATGTGCTCTCCAACTCCCTGGGATTTGGCGGTCATAATGCGTCTCTTCTCTTTAAGAAATGGGAGGGAAAGTAGATGGATCTGAAAGAAATACTGCTGCTTCTTGAAAAGTTTCAGGATTCAGACCTGACTCAGCTGAAAGTGCAGCTCTCTGGAGATCTCTTTGAGGCTAAAAGAGGACAGGACTATTCCGAAGAATCCTATGTGAAGCAGGAGACTGCAGCTAAAAAATCTTTTGTTCGGACACAGCCTGAGACAACCACTGAAAAAGAGGAGCCTTCCACTACACTGGAAGAGAGTCTGGAAGGGCTCATTCAGGTGAACGCACCTCTTGTGGGTACATTTTATGCAAGACCAGGAGAAGATGAAGATCCTTTTGTAAACTTAGGGGATACAGTGAAGAAAGGACAGGTGCTCTGCATTCTGGAAGCCATGAAGGTCATGAATGAAATCAAGAGTCCTTGTGATGGCGTTGTAAGGAAAATCCATATGAAGGATGGAGAAGCAGTGGATTTTGGAAAAACCATGTTTCTTCTGGAGGAGGTTTAAAATGGAGATGGACATCAGAGAAATCATGAAAGTGCTGCCCCATAGACCTCCGTTTCTTCTCATCGACAGAATCCTCTCCTGCGAGCCAGGAGAAAAGGTGGTGGCGCTGAAAAACGTCACTTACAACGAAGAATTCTTCCGAGGACATTATCCGGACTACCCGGTGATGCCTGGGGTCCTCATTGTGGAAGCTTTAGCTCAAGCAGGAGGATATGGCATCTTATGTATGCCTGAGAACAAAGACAAGACCCCATTTTTTGGTGGGATGAACAATGTGAAGTTCAGGAAACAGGTGGTGCCAGGAGATACCCTCCGGCTGGAAGTCACCATTGAAAAACTCAAGCGTTCCTTTGGAAAAGGAAAAGGCATGGCGTATGTGGGAGAGGATCTTGTCTGCGAAGCAGAACTTACTTTTATGTTAGGATAGGTGGTTATTTTGAAAATACTCATTGCCAATCGTGGAGAAATCGCAGTCCGGATCATCCGGGCTGCCCATGAGATGAATATAGAGACGGTGGCGGTTTATGCGAAAGCGGAAGAAGACGCCCTCCATGTGAAGCTGGCGGATGAGGCCTACTGCATCGGAGAGAAGCATTCCTCCGAAAGCTACCTGAACATGGAGAATATCCTCATGAGCGCTGTGCACTCCGGTGCGAATCTGGTGCATCCTGGCTATGGTTTTCTGTCGGAGAATCCAACCTTCCGAAAACTTCTCCGGGAATGCAGCATCGGATTCATCGGTCCTAGTGAAGAAACCATGCTTCAAATGGGAGATAAGTCCATGGCAAAATCCCTGGCAAAGAAGGCAGAGGTCCCTGTGGTCCCTGGATCAGAAGGAGAAGTGCATTCTTTGGAGGAAGCAAAGACCACTGCAGAAACCATCGGCTATCCTCTGCTTATCAAAGCTTCCAGTGGTGGCGGCGGCAAGGGCATCCGCATCGTGGAAAAAGAAGAGGAACTGAAGAGTGCATATCTCGGGGCAAAGAAAGAAGCTCTGGCGAATTTTGGAGAAGATGGCGTCTATATGGAACGGTACCTGAAAAATCCGAGACATATCGAGTTCCAGATTCTAAGAGATCAGCATGGAAACACCATCCATCTTTTTGAAAGAGACTGCTCCCTGCAAAGAAGAAAGCAAAAGGTGCTGGAAGAAGCACCCTCACCAAAGCTTTCCGAAACCCTCCGGAAAAAAATGGGGGAAGCGGCTGTGCGCCTTGCTGAAGCTTCGGATTACCTTGGAGCGGGCACCATTGAGTTTTTGGTGGACCGTGAGGAGAATTTCTACTTCATGGAAATGAACACCAGAATTCAGGTGGAGCATCCAGTGACGGAAATGATCACCGGAGTGGATCTCATCAAAGAGCAGATCCGGATCGCCTTGGGCCATCCTCTGTCTGTTTCACAGGAAGAGCTGAAACTTACAGGCCATGCCATTGAGTGCAGAATCAACGCGGAAGATCCGGACAACGGATTTATGCCATCCCCAGGTCTCATCAGCTTCCTGCACTTTCCCTCCGGAAAAGACATCCGGGTGGACAGCGGTTGCTATCAGGGCCTACGGATTCTGCCCTACTATGATGCCATGGTGGCAAAGCTCATCGTTCATGGAAAAAATAGAGAAGAGGCCATTCTTAAAATGCAAAGTGCTCTTTATGAACTGAGCATCGAAGGTATTGTGACCAATCAGAGCTATCAGGAGGATCTTCTCCGGGAAAGCTTTTTCCAAAGCGGAGAGTATCATACGCTGAGCCTGGATTCTTTCCAAAGGGGGACTGTAGATGGCGCTGTTTAAAAAAGAACGGAAATACTTCGCACTGCATACCCATGGAGTGGAAACCCCATCTCCTGAAGCGGTAGAGGTTCTCACTCCGTCTATCCCTGAAGGGCTTTATCATAAATGCAGACACTGCGAGAAACTGGTTCTTCGGGAAGACCTGGAGAAAAACCTGAAGATCTGCCCCAAATGCGGCGGATATGAACGCATGGGTGCCTGGGAACGCATTGACATGATTCTGGATCCATCCACCTTCCGGGAAATCAATGACCGGATTGTGGGGAAAAATCCACTGGATTTTCCAGATTACGAGAAGAAGATCGAACAGGTGCAAAAAAGCTCTGGTCTCACAGAAGCCCTGGTCACCGGTTACGGAAAGATCGATGGAGTGAAGGTGGCAGTTGGTGTCATGGATGCCAGTTTCATCATGGGCAGCATGGGCTCTGCCGTAGGGGAGAAAGCAGCCTCTCTGGTGGAGTTTGCCACCTTCTATAAGCTACCCCTCATTCTGTTCTCCGCCTCTGGTGGCGCCAGGATGCAGGAAGGCATCATGTCTCTGATGCAGATGACAAAGGTGTCCTATGCCCTGAAAAAGCACCATGAGGAAGGTCTTCTCTATATTTCTGTACCGACAGATCCCACCACTGGTGGCGTTACGGCTTCCTTTGCGATGCTGGGAGATTTCATCATTGCAGAACCCAAGACCCTCATAGGATTTGCTGGAAGAAGAGTTATCGAAGGCACCATCAAAAAGAAACTGCCCGAGGACTTTCAAAGTGCTGAGTTTCTTCTGCAGAAAGGATTTCTGGATGCAGTGGTGAAAAGAGAAGAGCTTCGAAAATATCTTGGCAGGATTTTAAGGATCCATGAAGGAGGGGCTTTATGAACGCCTGGGAACATGTACTGAAGGCCAGAGATAAGAAAAGACCTCTGCCTCATGATTTTATGAATCATCTGTTTCAGGAGTTCGTGGAGCAGAAAGGGGACCGGCTTTATGGAGAGGATGGTGCTGTCTATGGCGGAATCGCTTTTTATAAAGGCATTCCCGTGACGGTGATCTCCATCACCAAAGGAAAAGACATGGAGGAGAACATACGCCGAAACTTCGGCAGCCCCAATCCGGAAGGCTACCGAAAAGCGCTGAGGCTCATGAAGCAGGCTGAAAAATTCAATCGGCCGGTATTTATGTTTGTGGACACCAAAGGCGCCGGATGTGCAGTGGAAGCGGAAGAACGAGGACAAGGGGAAGCCATTGCCAGATGCCTCTTTGAAAGCGCATCCCTCCGGGTGCCGATTCTTTCCATCATCACCGGAGAAGGCGGAAGTGGCGGTGCATTAGCTCTCGCCTCAGGAGATGAGGTGTATATGCTGGAGCATGCCATCTATTCTATCTTATCCCCAGAAGGGTTTTCTTCGATACTGTACAAGGATGCAAAAAGAGCAAAAGAAGCCAGCGATATCATGAAAATCACCGCTGAAGATCTATATGCTCTACACATCATCGAAGGGATCATTCCTGAAGGAGAGGACATTTCAGAGAATTTATCTGAAGTTCTCCTGAGGATGGAAGAAATCCTCGACAGATTCATCGGTAAAATGAAAGAAACTTCCGTGGAGACGATGCTGCAGAACCGATATGAGCGGTTCAGAAAGTTTGGCGAAGTCTCCTGGAAACCTTAAAAAAACATCCCATGGTTCAATGGAACTGTGGGATGTTTTTTTAAGTAAAGTACTTGACCAGATGTACTGCATCTGATAGAGTAAAAGTACTACATCAGATGAAATAGTAAAGGGGATGAGCGTTTGATCAGTTCGGATGTCCTACGGGGATACAATGATACCATGGTCCTTTACCTTCTGCTTCAGGAGCCTTCCTATGGCTATGAGCTGGCAAAGAGAATCAAAGAAACCAGCAGTGGCATCTATACCATGAAAGAAACTACGCTGTATGCAGTTTTTCAGAGATTGGAGAAAAATGGTCTGGTCACTTCCTTTTATGGAGATGAAACCGGCGGCAAAAGAAGGACCTATTATCAGATTACTGAAGAAGGAAGAGCGTATTACAAAGAAAAATGTGCTGAATGGTCACTGACAAAAAAAGTCATTGAACGCTTTATTGAGAGGGGAGAATAGAATGGACACCATCAGAACTTATCTAGAAAACATGTTTCTGCATCTGCCGAAGAATCCAGAAGTTAGACGTGCAAAGGAAGAACTTCTCAGCATGATGGAAGATAAATACCAGGAGCTGAAACGCGAGGGCAGGAGCGAGAATGAAGCCATCGGTATTGTTATATCTGAGTTTGGTAATTTAGAAGAAATAGCCGAGGAACTGGGGCTTACAAATTTCATGCATCAGGAGAATAAAAGAAAAAACCTCAGAGTGATTTCCAAGGAAGATGCATCACATTTCATGGAGAATCGGGAGAAAGCTTCTTATAAAGTTGCCTTAGGGGTTGTACTCACCATCTGGTCTCCTATACTGCTCATCATACTATCGTCCACGGAGAAAGAGTTCCTGGGTGTACAAAATGGTGGTATGGCCTTGGGTCTTTTTGTCCTCATCGTCATGGTGGCAATAGCCGTTGGTCTTTTTATTCTGAGCGGTGTAGAGTACGGCAGGTATGATTTGGATAAGAATGCTGATTTTACCTTGGATTTCCAGGCAGAAACCTATCTCAGAAATGAAGAGGAGAGAAACCGTCTGTCCATGGCGATCAAAATCATCATAGGAGTGGTCGTGTGCATTGTCAGTGTGCTTCCACTGATCCTTCTAGGAATCTTAGATGTAAGAGATGAAATGCTCATCATGGCGGTGGCGCTGCTTCTCTTTCTTGTGGGGTCTGCGGTATTTCTTTTTGTCCTGGCAGGTTCACAGCAGTCCAGCATGGATATTCTTCTGAAGAAGGGAGAGTACTCCATGGAAGCGCGGAAGAGATCCAAAAAAGCAGAAACCATCGGCAGCATTTATTGGCCTCTCATTGTCCTTGTCTATCTTTACTGGAGCTTCACCTCAGGACTTTGGGGATTCACTTGGATCATCTGGCCTCTGGCTGGACTTCTCTTTGCAGCCATGGTCGGCGTTGCGGGACTTATTTCTAAAGAAGAAAAGAACGAATAAAGTCAAAAAATTAGAGCAGTGTAAGATTCATGTCTTACTCTGCTCCTTTTTGATTTGATTTCTAAGATAGACTTATTTTTCTAGAAGTCCCAGCACTGTATTTAAGAAAATCGGTGGCAGCTTCTCGAAAGAATACTCCTTTTCAATACGCTCTGTATACTGGTGGGCATCAAAGCCATAAGGTCCGATATTCGCCACAGGAAGGCTCAGGTTTCGGATCTCCTCCAAGGGAAGCTTATAGGAGACGGAAAATCCTGGCATATTTTTCTTTAGAGCCTCAACAGCTTCGGCCTCAGGAAGGGAGAAATAGCTGAGATCAGAGATATAAGGATAAAACTTCCGGAATACCACTGGATGGGGACCATTTTCATCTGTGAATCCTTCCAGAATACTCAGAAGCTTCTTCTCCACTTCTGTTTCTCCTGTCACCGCCATATGAGGATAGTAAGGAGGGGAGAAGTAAAGAAGCATCAGGGGCTCTTTTCTGCCAGAGATCTTTGTGAGCTCCTTGGCCATGTGCATGGAGACTTCACGCTCATCTGTGATTCCTTGGGATAAAAGCTTCTCTGCATAGGCATTCATATGTCCTGAAAGATCCTTGAATGTTCTCTCCACTTGAAGAAAGAGTTCTTCATAAGTCAGCACAAGGACTTTCCAGGGTAAGGTGCCCTTTGGAAGATGCATCCTTTCTGTAAAGACATTGTACTGTGCCTGAAGCTTCGTGATGACGCTCTGGAAGGATTCCTCCGCCTCTTTTTTCAGCTGAGCCAGCACTTTTTCAGGCGTGATGCCGTGGGTGGCGTAGTTGAAGTAAACTTCAGCATCCCGGTTTGTCTGTACGGAGTACTCTGGCTTCAGGTCTCTCAGACGGAGAGTCACAGGAGGTACGGTCACTTCTCCCATGGATTCATCTGAAAGGGCCACATTCAGATTGATCTTTCGCACAAGCTCGGATGCAAGCTCGTTGGCGTCCAAGCCCCCGAAAGGGTCTCCCACATGGGTTTCTTTGCCCACGATATAGAAACTGGGCATCAGTTTTCCTACGGTTCCCGCATAAAGATAACGGTTATTATCATGAAGGGTCCTTGTGGAGGTGTAGTCCGTATCAATAGCCACGGTGTAGTGGAATTTCTCTTTGTTTTTTAATTCCACAAGCTTCGGCACACAGGACAGCATTCCTCTGGAGTTTCCTTCTTCATCTGAAACAAAGCAGGCAACAAGGTTTCCTGAAAAATCAGAAAGACTGCCAGAAGCAGCTTCCAGAAGATGCGCAATCATTGACACACCGGACTTCATATCAAGAACACCACGGCCAAAGAGATACTCTCCACTTTCAAGGTCTTTCTGAACGGCTTCTGGAAGATCCAATTTCTTCAGTTTATCCGGAAGCAGATCCGGATTTGTTGCATAAGGGGCCAAAGCGCCATAATCGGATATACCCACGGTATCAATATGACCGATGAGCACCACTGCAGTACTGTTTTCCTCTTTTTGACCTTTCAGGACCGCCATGAGAGAGTTTCTCCGCTGAGGATCCTCCAGATTCTCCACAAAAAACAGGTCTTCCGGATGTTCTTTATAATAGGGCAGTGCAGAAAGCACTTCATAGAGTTTTTCGCTTACACGGTTTTCCTCTTCTGTGCCCACAACACTTTTTATGTTCACCAGCTCTTTAGTCAGTTCGATAATTCTACGGCTTGACAGCTTCATTTCATGACGCCTCCCATCTGTTCTTCCACTCCATTTTAGATGATTTTCACTGAATAATCTAGGATTCGCCGCAAAAGAATGAGACGATTCTTTCTTAGAGGAGAGAATCGTCTCTTTGAGGTTGTATGATTCATAAACGAAGCGTTCCATACTGTTCTCTGTAAAGAAAGGAGACTGTATCCTTACTCTTTACTGGAAGGTCCGAGGGCTTCTTTGCCTTTTGCAGGTGTTCTCTTCTTCCGTACTTTCACCGCGATGAAGACCAGAACAGAAAGAACTGCCAGGAAGGGAAGAATGTAGATTACAGCGATGGCAAAGGTCACAAGAGATTCCTCAAAGAAAGCCAAGGAATCTTTGAGTGCTTTACCCAGTCTTTCGGAAAGGGTTGCCTGGATGCTCTCGCCGGTGGTAAGCTTCGCCACTTCTTGAACATAGACGCTTACAGTGCTGTAACTTATGGCCTCATTCAGGTAGTTGATTTCACCTTTTAGGCTTTCAATCTGGTACATGATGTCCTGGAGCCTGGATTCGATGTTGATGATATCCTCCATGCGGTCTGCTTCCTCATAGAGCTCATTCAGTCTCTTTCTCTGGGCTTCCAGCGACTCCAGCCTTGCGGTGGTGTCGTTGTAGTATCTTGTGACATTTTGAAGGTTCGAATTCTCTGAAATGATGTGCGCCGTATTTTTCAGTGCCGTATTGAAGGCGGATACATCATTTTTAGGGATCCTGATGGTGTATCTGGCATATTTGAAGATCTTGCCTTCCATGGAGGGCTGATTATATACTTCAGAATACTCAATGTATCCTTTGAACTGAGCCACCAGCTCATCTACAGCTTTTACGGTCTCTGGAAAAGTCAAAGTTTCAAAATTCAAGGAATAGGTGCCGATGATCTTGTCTCCAGCGCCGCCGGTGGGACGTCCTGTATAGTCCGGAGTTCCTTCTCCATAAGAAGGTTCTTCTGCTGGTGCTACCGGCATGCCTGGCGCAACACTTGAGCAGTCTTCTGATTTTTCGTTGAGGCTTCCCCCAAAGAAACTGGATACAAAAACACCAATGAAGAGGATGACAACAACTGAACTGATGCCAATGATGATTTTACTTCTTCTTTTCATGGGAAATCCTCCTTACATACTCTCTTTCTTTAGCTATATTGTAAAAGTTCTGAGAACAGAAGTAATGACAAAATGATGCCAATTTTCACAAGGAGCAGAATTATCTTCAAAATATTTTGATAATGTACTAGAATGAAAGAAGAACGGCCCTGGGAGGATAGTATGAAAGTGAAGAACCTTATCGGACTCGACCTTGTCTACGCAGAAACGCTGCACTATGCCATGACGGTGCAGAACATACCATTCATTCGAAAATGTGTCCTGAAAAATCTGTCAGATGAAGCATTTTCTGAGATTACTGTGAAATTCACCTTTTCCGAAAATCTGGCAGAAGAGGTGCTTATCGCTGTAAGTTCATTGCCTTCGCAAGGAGAGATGGATCTGGGCTCTATACAGATTTCCCTTCGGAAAGAAATGCTGTTTCTTCTCACAGAGATGGTGCATCTGTCCATGAAGGTCCAAGTGATGAAAAATGAGGAGACTTTGTATGAACATCATTACCCCATAGAAGTGCTCTCCTATAATCAGTGGCAGGGCGCAGAAACCATGCCTGAACTTTTAGCGGCTTTTGTGACCCCCAATCATCCATCCATTGATGGCATTCTGGTGGAGGCATCCGAACTTCTGAAATCCTCAGGGAAAGACCCTTCATTCGAAGGATATCAGAGCAGAAATCCCAACCGGGTACAGGAGGAAGTCCATGCGATCTATCAGGCCATTGCCAACCGGGGCATCCGATATATTGGGCCTCCCGCTTCCTTTTATGAAACAGGTCAGCGCATCAGGCTTTCCAGCGAGGTCCTCGAAAACGCCATGGGCACTTGCCTGGATCTCACACTTCTTTTATGCTCCTGCCTGGAAGCCATTTCGCTGCATCCTCTGATTCTTCTTCTGGAAGGCCACAGCTGTCTGGGCTACTGGCTGGAAGAAGAGTTCTTTCAGGATCCGGTCCTTTATGATGTGGCAACCCTTCGAAAGAGGACTGCCGAAGGAATGGGTTATATTGGTGTTTTGGAAACCACCAGTCTTCGGGAAGGCCTGCGTCTTTCCTTTGAAGAAGCTGCGGCTCAAGGCGTGCAGCAGCTGGAAAAAGAAGGGGTCTTTCTTCTCGGAGTAGATGTAAAAAGAGCAAGAGCCGGTGGAATTCTTCCTTTGCCTGAGAGAGTGGAAAAAGATGGGAAAATCCTTCTTCTGGAAGAAGCAGCGAGAAAAGACCGGGCGGATAACATACCCGAACTGAAAGAAGTGGTCCGGGTCCTCTTTGAAGAAAAAGAAGGAATCCTTGACAAAAAATCCAGATGGGAGCGAAAACTTCTGGATTTAAGTCTTCGAAACCAGCTGCTCAGCTATCAGGAAAAAAGAAAAGGTCTTCGGCTTCTTGCACCGGATATCAAGCTTCTGGAAGATATGCTCTATGAGGGCAAAGAATACACACTCCTGTCAAGACTTAAAGATCTGGACCGGATGGAAGGCAGTGATGCCCTTTCTCCAAAAGAGATCGAAGAGCGTTTCCGTGAACTCCTTCAGGGGGAGTTTACTCAGGGGAAACTGCGCACACTCCTTGGAGATGAGGATCTGGAGAAGAAAATCACCAGGATTTTCAGGGAAGCTAGAACGCAGATGGAAGAGTCCGGAGCAAATCAACTGTTTCTGACGGTGGGAATGCTGAAATGGTATGAAACGGACAGCAGTCAGAAGGCCCGATATGCGCCGATCCTTCTCATTCCTGTAGAGCTGAAGAAGAAACTTGGAAAATTCACCTATTCTCTTTCCGCAAGAGATGAAGACACCTTGATGAATGTCACCCTTCTGGAGAAACTGAAGATGGATTTCAGTATGGATGTGAACGGACTGGAAGAGCTTCCTGTGGATGAGCGTGGTGTTCATGTGCTGGAGGTGCTATCGAGAATCCGAGGAGTCATCCTTGGCAAGAAGAGGTGGGACGTGCTGGAAGAAACGCATCTAGGACTGTTTTCTTTCAGTAAATTCGTGTTGTGGCATGATCTGAAGACGCAAGGTGACGCCATGAGAAACAATGAGATCATCGCATCTCTTCTGGAAGGGAAAAGGACTTTTCCTCTGGAGGAAGAAGACCTCGAAGAGACTCCGGAAGCAGACCCTTCAAAGATTCTTTTGCCCGTAAGCACAGATGCTTCACAGCTGAATGCTGTAAAGGAAGCGTTGAAAGGAAAGTCGTTTGTGCTGCATGGTCCTCCGGGAACAGGAAAGTCCCAGACCATCACCACCATCATCGCCAACGCCCTCTATCAGGGGAAGAAGGTTCTTTTTGTGGCTGAAAAAATGGCGGCCCTGTCTGTGGTTCAGAAAAGATTGGAGAATTTGGGCCTGGGCCATTTTTCTCTGGAAGTGCACAGCAACAAGAGCAAGAAAACGGCAATTTTGAAAAAACTGGAAGAAACCACGAAAACAGCGAAACATGGTACCGGACGTTTTGAGGAGGAGGCAGCAAGGCTCAAGGAGATCCGGGATGAACTGGCCACCTATGTGATGAAGCTCTATCAGAAAGATCCCCTAGGGTTCTCGGCCTATGAGTACATCGGAGGGCTTGAGTATCTTTCAGAGGTGCCAAAGATTAGAGATTTCCGAGTTTCAGTGGACAGTCTGAAAAAAGAGGATCTTCTGAAGCTCTGCCGTTTGGCAGAGGAGTTCTCTTCTTCTGTGCAAGCCACCGGTCCCTATGAAGATGCACCTCTTAAAGGAATCGGCCTTACAGACTACCAGCTGCACCTGAAAGAGCGGCTTTACGAGCCTCTGGAAGAACTCACAACCGCTGCAAGTAATCTCCAGAAAGCCTTGGAAATCGAGACCGGGACCCTGCAAGAACAGTTAAGCACCAGAAAAAAGCTCAATGCCTACATGGATTTTATTGCGTTTATGCAGGAGAAGACCATGGAAGATTTGTATTTGTTTGATTTCAGTACAGATGAGATTCTGCCTGCACTGCAAAAAAACTGGAGAGACCTGGAAAACCTTCTAAACACTTTGGATGCGGCGTATACGGATGAACTCTACAAGCTTCCTTGGAAAAACCTTGAAGAAGAGTATGCCAAGGGGGTCACGCAAGGAAAAGTGCTGGGCTTTCTTCAAAGAAGAAAGGTTCTGAAGGCGCTGTCTTCTGTAAAAAAATCCGGTTCCTCCACAGAAGAGGAGATGGTGCCTCTTTTTGAGACCCTTCATAAAATTCAGCGGGTAAAAGAAGAAATAAAGATGCAATCCAGCGGAAGAACACTACCAGGTTCTTCTCATTCTGAAAAGCCCATGTCCCAGGTTTTCGAAACCCTCAGGGGCGAAAAGGAGCATCTTCATGAGATTCTTGGAGCCTTTGACCAGGAGGAGAAAAAACAGATCCTCACCACGAAAGATAAAGTCCAGGGGGAGCCGGGGAAGAGGTTACTTGAGACCCATAAGAGTTTCAGGAGCGCCTTCATGGCCTTGGACTCAATGCTCCAGCTTCAAATAGACACCTTAGACAGCCTGGAAGGCAGCTATCCTGTACGGCTTTTAGACCGCTTGCTCACTTACAGGAACAATCTGGATCAGCTGCGCTCCTTTACAAGGTATAACGAGATCAGCAAAGTTCTCGAAGAAAACGGTCTGATCTCTTTGGTAGAAGCCTATCAGACAAGCAGCATCCCGCCAGAACAGATGAAGGATGCTGTGCTGAAGTCCATCTATACCATAGGATTTCAGGCAGTTCTTGAAAGAGAGCCCTTGCTTATGAAGGTATCAGGGGAATCCTATGAAGAAAAAATCCGCTACTTCAAAGAAGTGACCGTCCAATATGAAGAGGCGGCGATAAAAGAAATTGTTTCGGTTCTTTCAAGCCGGGTACCTGACCTCCTAAAAGAAGCCAGCAGCTCATCTGAGGTTGGCATTCTTCAGCGGGCTATAAGGAGCGGTGGAAGGGGAATGACCTTAAGGTCTCTCTTCGAGAAGCTGCCCCATCTGCTGCCAAGGATTACCCCTTGTATGCTCATGAGTCCTCTTTCCGTTGCCCAGTATCTGGGACCAGCCAAAGCTTATTTTGACCTGGTGATTTTTGATGAGGCTTCCCAGATGCCTACCGCTGAGGCGGTCGGGGCCATGTCAAGAGGAAAACATGTGGTCATCGTAGGGGATCCGAAGCAGCTGCCGCCCACCACTTTTTTCCAGGCGGAAAGAGAACTGGAAGAGGAGGATGGGGTGCTGGAAGATCTGGACAATATTCTGGAGGATGCCTTGGCTCTTTCACTGCCTGAAACCTCTCTTCTTTGGCATTACAGAAGCAGGCATGAAAGCCTCATTGCCTTCAGCAACAAAACCTATTACGAGAACAAACTCTATACCTACCCCTCTCCCAAAGAGAGAATCTCCAAAGTGTCCTATGAGTACGTGTCCTCAGTCTATGGACGAGGCGGAAGCCGGGCCAACAGAGTAGAAGCTGAAAAAGTAGTAGCGGAGATTCTTGCACGGGCGGAGAAAAAGGACGCGATGGAGTCCATCGGCGTGGTGACTTTTTCCACAGCCCAGAAAGACATGATTGAGGATCTTCTGGGAGAAGCATTCCGGGACAAACCCGAACTGGAAGAAAAATTCATGACCCCTGAAGAACCGCTGTTTGTGAAAAATCTTGAAAATGTTCAAGGAGACGAGCGGGATGTGATTCTGTTCAGCATTGGGTATGGACCGGATGAAAACGGAAAAATCACCCTAAACTTCGGTCCCTTAAACCGGGAAAACGGATGGAAAAGACTCAATGTGGCCATCACCCGGGCGAAGAAAGAGATGAAAATCTTCACCAGCATACAGCCGGAACAGATGGACATCACAAGAACTTCCGCTAGAGGGGTGGAGAATCTGAAAGAGTTTCTGGAATACGCCAGACGAGGCAGAAGTCTTCTTACATTGGATGCTCTGAAGCGGGAAGAGAAGGATGAAACTTTTCTCTATAGTGTGAAAAGAGCTCTGGAAGAAAAAGGTCTTCAGGTGGATGCCCTGGTGGGGTCCTCCAAGTATCGCGTGGACCTTGGGATCATCAACGAAACCGACAACAGCTACAAACTGGGCCTACAGTGTTTTGGTGCATCTTATCAGGAGGCGGAAACGGTGAGAGACCGGGATGTGCTGCAAGAATCGGTTCTGAAGGGACTGGGATGGCATATCCATAAAGTACATCCCCTGGACTGGACAGAAAACAAAGAGCATGAGATGGAAAAGATCTTCAGCATACTGAGGAATCTGGAGAACACTTCTTCAGAGAAAGAGCCTGCACGGTCCATGAGGCCTTTAGAGCCTGAAGCCCCCGCTGCACCTTTCTTATCCCAAGAAGGGGGCATCCCGTACCAAGAGGCTTCCTTTACACTGAAGACCTTCAGCTCTGAAGAGTTCAGGATGCCGAAAAATACAAGGCAGCTGAAAGACGTGATCCTTGGGATTGCAGAGATCGAAGCGCCCATCAGCCTGCCGGTTCTTTACCGCCAGGTGCTGAAAGCCTTTTCTGTCCGGTACACAGAAAAAAATGTGGAAACCATAGATGCGGTTTTATCCAGTCTTGGCTTTGAACTGCGAGAAGAAAATGGAATTCTGTTTCTTTACAGCGGTAAAGAGGACTCTCTAAAAACCTTCCGGACGGCCACAAAGACCTTGAAAAGAGAGGTGCTTGATCTTCCAGAGACAGAGCTTCTCCAAGGGGCGAGGTTTCTCTTGAAAACGCAGATATCTCTACCTGAAGAAGCGCTGAAAGAAGAGCTTTTAAAAATATTCGGACTGAAAAAATATACCGAGGAAGAAGCGGGGAAGCTTTCAGATGTTCTTCACCAACTGTCAAAGGAGCCTCAAATTACGGTAAAAGACGGGATTTATGTTTATCAGGCGTGAAAAAAGGAAGACCTCATTTGAGGTCTTCCTTTTATTTTAGAACGGTGATACCCATTTTGCTCTTGCTGGCAGATTTTAAAATGCCGTTGCCCTGAAACAGTTCTATAAGAAGCCTGACTTCTTTTTCTCCAATCCGCTCTCCCGGAAGAATTAGCGGAATGCCTGGCGGGTAAGGTGTGATGGTTTCAGCAGATATTCTGCCAAAAGCATTTTCCACTGGAATCTCTTCCTGCTCGAGAAACAGTATTTCTTCCAGATCATACAGAAGCTCCATCTCCTCACTGTAGTGCAGAATGAATGGAGAAACAGGGCCAGCCCACAGCTCTTCATTTTCTGTCCTTACGGCAGCTATCGCTTCTGGAAGTCTTTCCAGATCCTCTTTTCTGTCAAAGGGAGAGAGGATAAAGACTACACTATTGCCAAGGGTCATTTCTGCTTGGATCCTATGTTTTTTTCTCAGCTCTCCCATGAGAAATTCACCGGGTAATGGTGTCCTGATCACAAGGCGGGCAGCATCGGTGAAGGCATCCTCATTTCCGTACACCTCCACCTGAGGGATGCGGGCGAGCTGTTCTCGCAGAAGCCTCGCTTCTCCCAGAAGCTGATCATACAGTGCTTCGCCTTCTTCTTCCATAAGAGCCCGGGCGTTTTCCATGGACACCAGCATAGTGTAGGAAGGGCTGCTGGTTTGAAACACCCGCAGATAATGACGGATTCTTGACCGTTCACTTTCCTGAAGATCTTCTGAAAGATTAAGCACGGCTCCTTGGGTCAGCACCGGGAGTGTTTTATGAAAACTCACAGAGGAGACATGGGCTCCCATAGCCATGGCTGTGGGAGGCAGCTTGTCTGAAAAGGCGAAATGAGCACCGTGGGCTTCGTCCACTATGAGGTACAGACCGCGCATCTTGAGAAAATGCGAGATTTCTTTTAGTGGCGCCACCTTTCCATAATAATTGGGGGAGGTGAGGATCACAGCTTTGATCATGGGATACTTCTCATAGGCTTCTTTGATATCCGTTAAAGCCGGAGGCAAAGGCAAGGCCCATTCCGGATCCAGCTGCGGCTTTATGAATCTGGGTTTTAGGCCTCTTAGTCCTAGCGCCTGGAAAACACTCTGATGGCAGCTTCGTTCAAGAAGCACCTCATCTCCTGGCTTAAGAAGCCCAAAAATCATGGCGTAGTTCACTGCGGTGGAACCATTGACACAATAACAGCTTTCTTTGGATCCTATGGCCTTTGCCAGCAGAATCTGGGATGCTTTGATGCTTTCCTCCGGATAATGCAGATGGTCTGTCCCATTGATTTCCGTCACATCAAAGTCATAAAGATGCTCTTGCAGAAACGCAAGAGAGGGGACCGTTTTCCCGTTCCTGTGTCCAGGCATATGAAAACGGGAGGTTTCCTCCTTCGTGTAGGTTTCCAGCGCTTTGATCAGTGGCCGCTTTTCCATGTCCATTTACAGGAACAGCACCTTTTCTTCGGGCGCTTCCTCCTCTTCACTGAGCATTCTTTTTGCCTCTACCATGATGGCGCATTCCAGTCTTTTTCTCTGCATCTCGCAACCGATTCTATAAGGTTTCAGAATGTCTCCATTAAAGCTGAGGGCATTGGCGTGACACCCACCAGAACAGTAGAATTTAGAGAAACAGGTTTTGCAGTCTTCTTTGTGGTAGATATGGGCTTCTTTAAACATGGACTGCATTTCTTTGGGAAGGGTGAGTTCCTCATCATAAAGATTTCCCATCTTGTAGGCTTCATTTCCCACAAACTGATGGCATGGATAAAGATCTCCTTCAGGGGTGATGCAAAGATACTCTGTTCCTGCACCGCATCCGGAAATTCTTTTGATGACACAGGGTCCTTGAGTCAGATCCACCATGAAGTGGAAGAAGCTGAACGGATCCTTCTTCTCCTTGAGATCTGCATAGTACACTGCAAGTTTTTCATACTCTTCGAGAATTTTAGGCAGATCCTCTTCCCGGATGGCATAGGGATTCTCCTCAGAGGAGACCACAGGCTCCATGGAGGTATGAACAAATCCAAGCTCTTTAAAGTGCTTCACATCTTCTGAAAAGTCGAGGCTGTCCCGGGTGAATGTACCCCGGATATAGTAGCTTTTATTGCCTCTCTTCTCAATGAGCTTCTGATACTTTGGCACAATCACATCATAGCTTCCTTTTCCAGTGAGGGTCAGTCTCATATCATCATTGATCTGTTTTCTTCCATCCAGAGAAAGCACCGCGTTGTCCATATGGGTGTTGATGAAATCAATGGCCTCCTCATTGAGAAGCACCCCATTGGTGGTGATGGTGAAACGGAAATTCTTATGATACTCTTTTTCCAGTTCTCTGCCATACTGCACCAGGTCTTTCACCACCTGGAAATTCATCAGCGGTTCGCCGCCAAAGAAATCCACCTCAAGGTTTCTTCTGCTTCCGGAGTTCTTCACCAGATACTCCAGGGCTTTTTTTCCAGTCTCAAGAGGCATCAGGCATTTCTTTCCGCCAAAATCCCCTTGTTTTGCAAAGCAGTATTTGCACATAAGATTACAGTCATGGGCAATGTTGAGGCAGAGGGCTTTGACCACGGGTTTTCTATTTTTCATAAAGTCCATGGTTTCGTAAGCATCTTCTGTATATAAAAGTCCATCCTCTTCCAGGGTTCTGATTTCATCATAGGCAGAAGCCAGCTCTTCCTGAGGATACTTGGAAAGCTTCTCCATGGCCTCCTGAAGAGTAAGTTTTCCATCCCGGATCTCTTCATAAAAGTCCAGCATATCATAGGTGATTTCATCCAGCACGTGCACAGAGCCTCCATTGATATCCATGGCAATATGTACGCCGTTCATCGTAAATTTATGTATCATTTTTATCTTTTGCCTCCTTCAGGGCTTGTTGATTCAAGAGAAAAGGGAAGGGTCTATATCATAAACCTTCCCTTTAGGGTCTTTGCGTTCCTATCTGTCCAGATTTTCACATTCCTGATTCGCTACGGTACAGGATGTTTTGCAGGCAGACTGGCAGGATGTCTGGCATTTGCCGCATCCGCCCTTGGCAACGCTCTTCTTTAGAGTGCTTTTTGTCAAGGTCTTAATGTGCTTTTTCATGTTCATTCCTCCTCTAAATTAGCGTTACAATTATATCATATACGAGTATTATTGACCATAAAATGACAAGTTTTATCAACCAGAAGAGCCACAGAACCCCACATCCTCTGGTATCCAAAGGGTACAGCAATTCTCTTTGAGTCCTCTTCTCTTTTGTAACTGTTTTCCTTTCTTGAATTCCAGCTGCAATTGCATCATAATAAAAATGATAATAATAAAAGACCGAAAAGGAGACACCTATGCAGCGAAGAATATTATGTTTTGGAGACTCAAATACATGGGGATATAATGCCGAAGATGAAAGCAGGTTCGAAAAAGGAGTCCGATGGACCTCACTTCTTCAAGAGGCTCTTGGAGAAGAGTATGACATCATTGAGGAAGGACTGAGTGGAAGAACAGCATCCTGTGATGACCCTCTTTTTGAAGGTCTCAACGGATACAGCTACATCTATCCTTGCATTATGAGCCACAGACCACTGGATCTGATCATCATCACTTTGGGCACCAATGACGCCAAAGAACGCTTTAGTCTGACACCACTGAACATTGCCATGGGGATCATCCGACTGGCGGGAAGGGTAAAAAACACCATGACCGGCAGGGACGGGAAGGATCCGGAGATTCTTATTGTTGCACCCGCGCCCATCGGACCGCTATATAAGGAAAAGAATGCCTTCCATTCCATGGGCAGAGAGTCGGATCTGAAGACCAAGGAGATGATTCCTTTTTTGCACACCATGGCCAAAGAGGCGGGATATCATTTTATCTCTGCCGGAAACCATCTTTCCATGGGAGAAGTGGATCACATGCATCTTGATGCAGAAGGTCATAAAAAAATGGCGGAGCTCCTGGAAAGAAAAATCCATGAGATCTTCCAGGTCAGGGGGTGAGATTGTGGCAGATACCGTTCAGTCTATAGACAGAGCACTCTCCCTTTTGGAGATTCTGTCCTCCTCCAAAGAAGGCATGGGTCTTTTGGAACTGGGAGAGGCTTCCGGTCTTTCCAAAGGCACGGTGCACAGACTTCTCTATACCCTCACGGAAAACGGATATGTGAAGCAGCTGGAAAAAACAGGGAAATATCAGCTGACCATGAAGATGTTTGTCTTAGGAGCCAAACCCGTGGAGAAGATGGACGTGCTGATGGTAGCGCGCCCCTATCTTGAGAAGCTCCGGGATCTTTCAGAGGAAGTGGTCCATCTGGTGCTTCCCGATGGCCACGAAATCCTCTATGTGGATAAAGTGGAAACAGAAAACACCATCCGCATGTACTCCAACATCGGAAAGCGGGGCACTTTATATGCCACCTCCGTCGGCAAGGCAATGCTCTCTTATTATTCAGAAGAGGAAGTTCAAAAACTATGGCCCCAAATGGGCGTACATAAGCTGACAGAGTATACCATCACAGAGCTTCCGGACTTTCTTGAGGAACTTGAAACTATCCGAGAAAACGGCTTTGCTCTGGATCGGGAAGAGAATGAACTGGGGGTTCAGTGCATGGGAGCGGCGATTCTTGATTATACAAACACACCGGTGGCCGCATTCAGTATTTCCGGACCCGTTCAGCGAATGACAGAAGAAAAGATCAATACTTTAAAAGAAGCGATGCTGGAAACCAAACGTAAAATCTCAGAAGATCTGGGGTACTATAAAAAACGATAAGAATATCTGAAAATCTTCCATAAACCGATTGCAAGTAAACGGGTTATGGAGTAAAATAAACTTGCATTCAAATTATGGAACCATGTTCCACTATGTGGAACTAAAAATAAAGGAGGCCCATTATGATCCCAAAAATTGAAACCCTCACCAGAATCATAGACGCAGGTATTGTTGCGGTGGTTCGTGCAGACAGCGAGGAACAGGCAGAAAAAATCAGTAAAGCATGTATTGAAGGTGGTGTTCCTGCCATCGAAGTTACTTTTACCGTTCCTGGTGCACAGTATGTGATTTCTTCCCTGAAGAAGAAGTTCCCCAAAGAGGCGCTCATTGTTGGGGCGGGCACAGTGCTTGACTCAGAAACTGCAAGAATTGCCATTCTTGCCGGTGCAGAATATATCGTAAGTCCAGGATTTGATCCTGAAACCGCAAGACTCTGCAACAGATATCAGATCCCTTATATGGCAGGATGCATGACACTGACAGAAATCATCACCGCCATGGAAGCAGGTGTGGATGTGATTAAAGTATTCCCAGGCAGCGCATTTGGCCCTGACTTCATCAAAGCCATCAAAGGACCTCTGCCACAGACCGTGCTGATGCCTACAGGCGGTGTAAGCCTTGATAATGTAGACCAGTGGATCAAGAACGGCTGTATCGCCGTAGGCGTAGGCGGGGAACTTACAGGACCCGCAAAGAAAGGCGAATATGAAAAAATTACAGAAATCGCCAAACAGTTTGTTGAAAAAATCAAAGAAGCAAGAAAATAAAAAGTAGAAGGAGCCGGAATATGAAAAGAGTAGTTACCCTTGGAGAAATCATGCTGAGACTCTCCACCCCAGGATTCGAAAGATTTGTCCAGGCGGACAGTTTTGATGTCTGTTATGGTGGAGGAGAAGCCAACTGCTGTGTTTCCTTATCCAACTATGGTCTGGAAACCAGATTTGTCACAAAAGTGCCAGACAATGAAATTGGACAAAGCGCCGTCAATTCCCTGAGAAGATATGGTGTGGATACCAGTTTCATTTCAAGAGGCGGAGACCGTCTTGGAATTTATTTCCTGGAATCCGGTGCTTCCCAGAGACCTTCCAAGGTCATTTATGACAGAGCTCACGCAGCCATTGCAGAAGCAACAAGTGATGATTTTGACTGGGATGGTATCTTTGAAGGTGCTGACTGGTTCCATTTCACAGGCATCACCCCTGCACTGAGTGATAGCGCAGCAGAGCTGACCCTTGCCGCACTGAAAGCAGCAAAAGCAAAGGGCATCACCGTTTCCGTGGATCTCAACTACAGAAAGAAACTCTGGAGTCAGGAAAAGGCTAAGGAAGTCATGACAAAGCTCATGGACTACGTGGATGTATGCATCGGCAACGAAGAAGATGCAGAAAAAGTCTTTGGCATCAAAGCTCAAGGCACTGATATCCATAAGGGTGAGATCAACCATGCTGCTTACGAAGAAGTGGCAAAGCAGATCATCGAAAAGTTCAACGTGAAGCTTGTGGCTTCCACCTTGAGAGAAAGCTATTCCGCCAGTGACAATGGCTGGTCCGCCATTTTATTTGATGGAGAAAAATCCTATCTGTCCAAAAAGTATGACCTTAGAATCGTAGACCGTGTTGGTGGTGGAGATTCCTTCGCATCTGGACTCATTTATGGTCTGGTGACAGAGCTGCCTTATCAGGAAGCGCTGGAATTTGCTGTGGCAGCATCTGCGCTGAAGCATACCATCCTTGGAGACACCAATCATGTTTCCAAAGAAGAAGTACTGACCCTCATGGGCGGAGATGGCTCAGGCAGAGTACAGAGGTAGAAGATGGATGTAGTGACTTTTGGAGAGACCATGGTGCTCTTCAATCCAGAAACTCAAGGTCCTCTACGATATGTAGGCACTTTCACCAAGTCCATCGGCGGTGCGGAGTCCAATGTGGCCATAGCTTTGGCACGACTTGGACACAAAGCAGGATGGTTCTCCAAACTGGGAGATGATGAATTCGGAAGATACATCAAATCTACGGTCATGGGGGAGGAAGTGGATGTCTCCAGAGTAAAAAAAGATCCCAAACGCACCACCGGAATTCTTTTCAAAGAGCGTTTTTCCACGGTGAACCCGAACGTGTATTACTACAGAAAAGGTTCTGCCGCCAGTCATCTGATGATGGAAGACCTGGATATGGAGTACATCGCCAGCGCGAAGATTCTTCATGTCACAGGGATTTCCCTCGCTCTTTCCGAAGAGATGCGTGAAGCGGTATTCTATGCCGTGAAGGAAGCAAAGAAACGTGGTGTGCTGATTTCCTTTGACCCCAATATACGATTGAAGCTCTGGTCTGAAGAAGAAGCCAGAGAAACCATTCTTGAGATGGTGAAGCTCACAGATCTTCTCTTTCCGGGCAAGGAAGAGGCTGAACTCCTTCTGGGTCTTACAGAACCTGAGGAAATTGCAGACACTTTCCTGAAGCTTGGCGTACAGACCGTTGCGCTGAAGCTCGGAAAAAGCGGATGTTATGTGAAAAACAAAGAAACTGAAGCCTTCGTTCATGGTTATACCGTAGACCACCCAGTAGATACCGTAGGCGCAGGGGATGGATATGCAGCAGGATTTATTTCCGGCTATCTTGAGAACCTCAGCCTTACCGAGTGTGCCCAGAGAGCCAACGCCGTTGGTGCCATGGCAACCCTTGTGAAAGGGGATATGGAAGGTTTTCCTTATAAAGATCAGGTGGAGATCTTTATGGGACTTAAAAACAGCATCGACAGATAAACCCGAATCTGTTTATGTATATAGATTTACCCGATCAAAGAACCCTCATAAATCTCCTTTTTAGGAGATTCTTGGGGGTTCTTTGAATGCCGCTTCTTTTCAAAGAAGAAAAATCAGGATAAAATATAGAAAACGGTCTGGTAGAAGGGGGATAGAGAGATGATGCGATTTGATTGTCATGTGAGAGAAAACCAGATACTGAAGGAATCTTTCTTCAAACTTTCAAAAGAAATCTTTGGGATACGGTTTGATCTGTGGGAAGAAAGTGGATGCTGGACAAATTCTTACATTCCATACTGCTTCCATGAAGATGGACAAGTCCTTGCCAATGCTTCTGTAAATCTCATGAAACTGACAGTGGAGGGTGAAATTTATGAAGCAGTTCAGATCGGCACTGTCATGACCAGAAGAGAGTTTCGGGGACAAGGGCTCTCAGAGAAGCTTCTTCGTAAGATTCTGGCGGACTTTGAAGGAAAGACAGATCTCATCTATCTTCTTGCCAATGAGGATGCAATGTCCCTTTATCAAAGGGCTGGTTTTGAACCTGTACCTGCCGTGCGCTGTTTCCTCCCCGCAGAAGCTTATATCAAAGAAGGAAACCAGCTGCTTTCTATGAAAAAAACCTTAGAAGAGCTCATGGCGCTGAAAAAGGCTTCTGTGCCCGTGACCGACCGTCTCTGGAGCAAAGAGGACAGGCATATTCTCCCTTTTTATTATGTTCATGGATTTCAGGATATGATTCTGGAGCCGATAGAAGATGTGACCATCCTTGCAGAAATGGAAGGAGACACCTTTCACCTCTACGATGTGCTGTCACCCCATAAGGTCTCGCTGGCTGAAGTGCTCCGTAGTATTGTCCCAAGGAATGCCCTTCGGGTGGAGCTTCACTTTACACCTAACGAGGCACTTTCTGGACTCTATAGAGAGCCTGATCCGGATAGTGGTTTTATGGTGCATAAATCCAGCAG
This sequence comes from Proteiniclasticum ruminis DSM 24773, assembly GCF_000701905.1. Classification (GTDB taxonomy): domain Bacteria; phylum Bacillota; class Clostridia; order Clostridiales; family Clostridiaceae; genus Proteiniclasticum; species Proteiniclasticum ruminis. The sequence continues at coordinate 47,590 of NZ_JNKC01000005.1, forward strand.
GGCAGCAATGCCAAATAACCTCACCTACCCAACAATCATCACAGCTTAAAATAAAAAACGCTGGATTGCAGCCAATCCAGCGTTTTTATAATGCGATCCAGTACCGGTCTATGACCTGCCCATTTTCCTCATAGGCATTTTCCAGTGTTCCGCCAATCTTTTTTATTGTGTTTTTAGCTGCTTTATTGCTTCTTTTCACCGTAACCAGCGCTTTCAGGATGCCATTTATCCGAAGCCGGTTCAGGGCCAGTTTCACGATGATGAACCCATATCCTTTTTTTCGTTCTTCCGGACGGATGCCGAAACTGATGTGACCTCCATAACGCAAAAGATCTTCCGTCATGGCATATCTGAGATTCACAGCACCAAGAATATACCCGTTGTCCTCCACCAGAAAAAGTGTTTCAGCACGGACAAATCCGTGGGGAAGGGTTGCTTCATTCTGAAGAGACAGTTCTCTTTTCTGCCACTCTGAAAAACTAAGTTCCGCCATATCGCAGGAGGAGGGGCATAAAGGTTCATCTCTGTCTTTCCATGCGGAAGTATAGGTGATATAGCTTTGTTCATCCAGTTCTTTGATCTCTACAAGTTTAATGGTTCTCACCCTGCTTTCCGTGTTTTTTACCATTATATCAAAGATTGTTCCCCCTGCTAAGTGGCTGTTTCCGGTGAATACATTTACATGAAAAACTTTTCAATTTTTCTTCAGAACTCTGGTATAATAGATTTGTTTGAATTGATGTGTTTTCTAACACTGTACAATATCCAATGAGAATAAATGAGTGAGTGAGTAAAATGAAAAAAATTATGATGACCGGTGGCGGAACCGCCGGACATGTGGTGCCGAATCTGGCTATTATGCCTTATCTAAATAAGCTGGGGTATGAGATCAAATACATAGGATCCCAAAATGGAATTGAACGTGAGATCATCGAAGGAAAGAAAATCCCTTACTTTGCCATCTCATCCGGAAAACTCCGACGCTATTTCGACTGGAAGAATTTCACAGACCCCTTCCGGGTGGGGGCGGGTTATTTTCAGGCGCTGGGCATTCTAAGAAGAGAAAAGCCCCATCTTGTGTTTTCCAAAGGCGGATTTGTAAGTGTTCCAGTGGTGGCTGCGGCTAAAACCCTGAAGATTCCTGTCCTTGCCCATGAATCGGATTTGACACCAGGTCTTGCCAACAAACTGGCACTGAGATTTGTGGATCATCTTCTGGTGACTTTTCCAGATACTCTGTCCAAAGTTTCCGGAAAAGGCATCCTTGTGGGCAGCCCCATAAGGGAAGAACTGTTTCAGGGTAATCGGAAGAAAGCTCTCGATCTTTGCGGTTTCACGGAGGATAAACCTGTACTTCTTTTCATGGGGGGAAGCATTGGCTCCATGAAAATTAATGAAACCGTCTGGAGTGCTCTGGATCAGCTTCTGGAGGACTATCAGATCATCCATCTCTGTGGAAAGGACAATATGAATCCTCAGTATCAGGACCTGAAAGGGTACAGACAGTTTGAATATGTGGGTGAAGAGATGAAGGATCTTCTTTCTGCTGCAGATTTTATTGTGGCCAGAGCAGGATCCAATTCAATTTTTGAATTCTTAGCCCTTCGAAAGCCTCATCTTCTCATTCCGCTCTCCGCTGCATCCAGCAGAGGAGACCAGATTGAAAATGCGGAGAGTTTTGAAAAAGAGGGCTACTCCATGGTCTTAAAAGAGGAGAGCCTCACAAAAGACACTCTTCTCATGAACCTGAAATCCTTATCTGAAAACCAGAAATCCTTTGTGGACGCAATGAGCAGTTCCTCTCTTGGAAATGCTACCGGAAAAATTCTGGAGCTCATTGAGAAATACGCAAAATAACTACAGAAATTAGTACAGTTTATATGTAGAGAAGCTGCATTCTTGTGTGCTTCTCTGTTTTTTTATAATTATTCTGTTCTTCTGTACTTATATATGGTCATTTTTATAACAAACCTAGAGAAGGTAGAAAGAATGTTAACACAAAAGTCTGATAATAATTGTTATAATTATACTAACAAAAGCAAGGAGGATCAGTTATGCGTATTGAATTTTCAGGAGCAGCCGGTACCGTTACAGGTTCCAGTCATCTGCTAAGAGTTAAGGATAAAAGAATTCTTCTAGATTGCGGACTCTATCAGGGAAAGGATGAAAAAGACAGAGGCAATGATGTGTTTGCCTTCATTCCATCTACCATTGATTATCTGATTCTTTCTCATGCCCATATTGACCACAGCGGACGCATCCCACTGCTTTATAAGCGTGGATTCCGAGGCAAAGTTTTCGCTACACCACCAGCCAAAGCTCTTTCAGAGATCCTTCTCATGGATTCTGCCTTCATCCACGAACAGGATGCGGAATGGGAGAATAAAAAAAGACAGCGGAAAGGACTGGATCCAGTGGAACCGCTTTATACCGTGAAAGATGCGGAAGGAGCACTGACCCTTTTTGAAGCCATTGACTTCAACCAGCGAACAGTCCTTTTCCCCGGTTTTGAGATGCAGTTTCTGGAAGCTGGGCACATGCTGGGTGCTGCCATTACAGAACTCTTCATTCAGGAAGAGGAGCGTAAGGTGAAGCTTGTCTATACAGGAGATCTTGGAAATCAGGGTATCCCGCTGATGAAAGAGCCTGTGGAGGTAGAGGAAGCAGATTTTCTCATCATGGAATCCACCTACGGCAACAGACTCCATCCGGACAACAAAACAGAGCATGAAGAACTCATCAAGATCATCAATGAAACCTACAGGAAAGGCGGGAATGTCATTATACCTTCTTTTGCCGTAGGCAGAACGCAGGAACTTTTATATATCCTCAATGAATTCCAGGAAGCCGGAAGACTGGAGCGGGGCGTGAAAGTATACGTGGATTCACCTCTTGCATCAAAGTCCACCCAGATTTTTAAAGAGTACTCCAGGTATTTTGATGAGGAGAGTCAGGAAAGAATGCGAAGGGGAGACCATGTGCTGGAATTCCGGAATCTGTTTTTCACAGAATCTGTGGAAGACTCCATGGAACTGAACCGCACCAAAAAAGGGTGCGTCATCATCAGCGCTTCTGGAATGGCGACGGCTGGAAGAATCAGGCATCACCTCAAGCACAATCTGTGGCGGGCTGAATGCAGCGTGATTTTTGTGGGGTATCAGGCAGAGGGGTCCTTAGGCAGAATCATTCAAGATGGCGCCAAAACAGTGAATCTCTTCGGAGAGGATATTGCTGTTCATGCAAAGATATACAGCTTTTCCGGCCTTTCGGGCCATGCAGACAGGCGTGGACTTTATAACTGGGTCAAATCCATACGGAAAGGCCCCAAGGAAATTTTTCTGACTCATGGAGATCTGTCCGCAGCAACAGCGCTCAAAGAGCTTCTGTCAGGTGATGGATATAATGTTCGTATTGCCAAAGATGGAGACATCGTACCAATCAGAGATTATGTAAAGCTTGTACCAAAAATTGAGGAAACTGATTTAGAAAAGACCGCTGTAGCCACTGCACTTTCCAGATTGCGAAAAAAGGAAGAACTCATTAAATATATTGAAACCGTTGATTTTACAAAGGTTGACACGGATGAGATATTAAAGGACATCAGCGATGTTCTGAAAAAACAGTAAAAACAGATAAAACCTAAAGAAGTGCCAAAATCCATTGGTAAAAGCCATTCAAATATTGTATAATAATGTTGTGTCTTTTGAGTATAGCTAATGATAAATCATTAACTATACTCAAATTCATGTGTTTATAACCTACGGAAACGTAGTTATAGTTTAGAAATCTTTAGGCCGGATTTCTAAGAAATATATATTAAGGAGAGGTATAGACATGAGAAAAACTAAAACCATGGATGGAAATATGGCTGCATCCTACATCTCGTATGCATTTACAGATGTATCTGCCATCTATCCAATTACCCCATCCAGTACAATGGGTGAAAATGTCGATGAGTGGTCTTCTAAAGGAATGAAGAACATTTTCGGCCAGCCTGTAAGGGTTGTTGAAATGCAATCCGAAGCAGGAGCAGCTGGAGCAGTTCACGGTTCCCTTCAGGGTGGAGCACTGACCACCACTTATACAGCATCACAGGGACTTCTGCTCATGCTTCCAAATATGTACAAAATCGCAGGAGAACTTCTTCCTGGCGTATTCCACGTAAGTGCCAGAGCCATTGCTGCTCATGCGCTTTCTATTTTCGGAGACCATCAGGACGTTATGGCTGCTAGACAGACAGGATTTGCAATGCTTGCTGAATCCAATGTACAGCAGATCATGGACCTTTCTGGTGTTGCTCACTTGGCTTCCATTAAGAGCAGAGTGCCATTCCTGAACTTCTTTGACGGTTTCAGAACCTCCTCAGAAGTACAGAAGGTAGAAGTCATTGAGTATGATGAACTGGAAAAACTTCTGGACAAGGAAGCTGTTGCTGAATTCAGAAACAGATCCCTGAACTCAGAAAGACCAGTGACAAGAGGTACCGCACAGAACCCTGATATCTATTTCCAGGGTAGAGAAGCTGCTAACAGATATTATCTTGCAGTTCCTGAAATTGTTGAAGGATACATGGAAGAAATCAACAAAATCACAGGAAGAAACTACGGACTGTTCAACTATCATGGAGCTCCCGATGCTGAGCATGTAATCATTGCTATGGGATCTGTTTGCGACACTGCTGAAGAAGTTGTAGACTACCTCACCAAGAAGGGTGAAAAGGTTGGTCTTATAAATGTGCATCTTTACAGACCATTCTCCACAAAGCACTTCCTGAACGCGATTCCAAAGACTGTAAAGAAGATCGCTGTTCTTGACAGAACAAAAGAACCAGGTTCTGCTGGAGAGCCACTTTACCAGGATGTCAGAAACGCATTCTACGAAGCTGATGTAAGACCTGTAATCGTAGGTGGAAGATATGGACTTGGTTCCAAGGACGTTACACCAGGACAGATTCTTGCAGTATATGAAAACCTTGGCTATGGCGAAGTGAAGAACGGATTCACCATCGGAATCGAAGATGATGTGACTTATACTTCTCTGCCAAAGCATGCAGAAATTGATACTACCGCTGAAGGTACAGTACAGTGTCAGTTCTGGGGACTTGGTTCCGACGGTACTGTTGGTGCCAACAAGGCATCCATCAAGATCATCGGAGACCATACAGATATGTATGCTCAGGGTTACTTCTCTTATGATTCCAAGAAATCCGGTGGTATCACAGTATCCCACTTAAGATTCGGTAAAAATAAGATCAGAAGCCCATATCTCATCCAGAATCCTGATTTTGTAGCTTGTCATAACCCATCTTATGTAAATAAGTATGATATGACAAAGAGCCTGAAAGAAAATGGAACCTTCCTGCTGAACTGCGCATGGACAGCAGAAGACTTGGATGCACATCTTCCAGCGAAGATGAAGCAGGATATCGCCAAGAAGAACATCAACCTCTACATCGTAGACGCACAGTCTATCGCAACTGAGATTGGTCTTGGCACCAGAATCAACATGATCATGCAGTCCGCATTCTTCAAGCTTGCGAACATCATTCCTGTAGAAGATGCTCTGAAGTATCTGAAGCAGTCTGTGGTTGCTTCCTATGGCAAGAAGGGCGAAAAGATCGTCAACATGAACTATGAAGCCATCGACAGAGGCGTAAACGCTCTTGTGAAGGTTACTGTTCCTGCTGAATGGGCAAACGCTGTAGAAGTAAAGGCAGATGAAAGAAAAGTTCCTGATTTCATCAAGAACATCCTTGAGCCAATGAATGCACAAGAAGGAGACAGCCTTCCTGTATCAGCATTCCTCGGCAGAGAAGACGGAACCTTCCCAATGGGAACCTCCGCTTACGAAAAGAGAGGAATCGCTGTTAATGTTCCTGAATGGAATATTGAAAACTGTATCCAGTGTAACCAGTGTTCTTATGTATGTCCTCACGCTGTCATCAGACCATTCCTTGTGAATGAAGAAGAAATGGCCAATGCTCCAGAAGGATTTGAAGCTAAGAAGGCTATGGGCGGAAAGGCATTCGGAGACCTTCAGTACAAGATTCAGGTATCTGTACTTGACTGTACAGGTTGCGGAAACTGTGCTCAGGTTTGTCCAGCACCTAAGAAGGCGCTTGTGATGAAGCCAATCGAAACACAGATGCATGAAACAAACAACTGGGAATATGCACTGTCACTTTCCCATAAGATCAACCCAATGAACAAGAACACCCTGAAGGGCAGCCAGTTCGAGCAGCCACTTCTAGAGTTCTCAGGTGCATGTGCAGGCTGTGGAGAAACTCCATATGCGAAGCTCATCACACAGCTGTTTGGTGACAGAATGATGATTGCAAACGCAACCGGATGTTCATCCATCTGGGGTGGATCTGCACCAGCTACTGTTTACACCACAAACCATCTTGGACAGGGTCCAGCTTGGGCGAACTCCCTGTTCGAAGACAATGCTGAGTTTGGTCTTGGTATCTACCTTGGACACAAATCTCATAGAGCGAAGCTTCTGCCAGTAGCAGAAAAGCTCGTACAGAACCCAATGGCTTCAGAAGAACTGAAGGCTGCAACACAGAACTGGATTGAAAACTTCGACAAGGGTGACGAATCCAAGGCTGCAAGAGCTGCACTTCTACCACTTCTTAAGACTTCCGAACTGGAAGAAGCTAAGGAACTATATGCTGAAAGAGACTTCCTCACCAAGAAGAGCCAGTGGATCTTCGGTGGAGACGGTTGGGCTTATGACATCGGATTCGGTGGACTGGACCACGTTCTTGCCACAGGTGAAAACATCAACGTTCTTGTCATGGATACAGAAGTTTACTCCAATACTGGAGGACAGTCTTCCAAGTCCACACCTACAGCTGCAATCGCTAAGTTTGCTTCTGCTGGTAAGAGAACAAAGAAGAAGGATCTTGGTATGATGGCCATGAGCTATGGTTATGTATATGTTGCTCAGATTGGTATGGGTGCTGATAAGAACCAGGCCATCAAGGCAATCGTTGAAGCAGAAGCTTACGACGGACCATCCCTCATCATCGCTTACGCTCCATGTATCAACCAGGGACTTAAGCTTGGTATGGGCTTCAGCCAGGAACAGACAAAGAGAGCAGTTGAATCAGGTTACTGGCAGCTGTACAGATTCAATCCACTTCTGAAGGAAGAAGGAAAGAATCCATTCTCACTGGATTCCAAGGAACCAACAAGAAGCTTCAGAGAATTCATTGATAGTGAAGTTCGTTATGCTTCTCTCTCCAAGGCTTTCCCAGATGAAGCAGAAGCTCTCTTCGCTAAGACAGAGAAGGATGCTAAGGAAAGACTGGATAGCTACAAGAGACTGGCTTCCTATGACTACTCTGTAAAGGGTACTGAAGAATAAATCATCCATTGATTTTAAAGAACTGTCATTAAGTTGACAGTTCTTTTTTTGCGCGTAAAAAATGGACCCTACATTTTAAAGAGGGTCCATTGATCCGTATCTTTCTCATATTTCAGCTCAAAGAGCACCTCTTTGTCCTGAACATTTCCCCGGCACAAAAACACCTGCATCAGGTTTCCCGCCAGCTTCTCTTTCTTCCTTTCCTGAATACTCTTGATGGAAATTACCTGGTACTTGCCATCCTCATCAATGAGGCGGAAGCGAATGGGATGGATACGTCCTTTAAAGTCAAACCAAGCGATCATTTCAATGGGTTTTGCAAGGACTTTCAAGAAAATCAACTCCTTGTTGTCATATACTCTTCTTTTATAAATGGCTGTTCATGAAAATATAGTCCTTTTCTACGACACCTCCCGAAAAAGCACGGACAGGAGAATGGAGAAATGTGGCACGGATGAGCGCTTCCTCTCCAAAGTTCTTTCGGATCAGATCCATGACCTGGTCCATTTTTTTCATTTTATCACTCTTATGATCTGGAAAAAGAGAGAGCTGTTCCCGAAACCGGTCCTCCAGCTGAGCAAAAGAAATCCCCAGATGTCTCACAGGCTCCCCATTCCATATTTCGTCAAAGAGCGCGCAAGCCTCTTCCATGAGAAGACTCGTGGAGTCTGAAGAAAAGGGCAGTGTACTCTGCATGCTGATGGATGTGAAATCACTGTAGCGGATGTGGACAGATAGTGTTTTGGCTTTTTTCCCAGCGCTTCGCAGTCTGGGGACAAGAGTCTCTCCAATGGAAAGCAGAACATTGTGACAGGAAATTCTGTCCGAGAAATCGAAGGGAAGGGTAGTGGAGTTTCCCATACCTTTCATCTCTACAGTTCCTTCATTCTTGACAGTGGAAGATTCAATCCCCCTGGCGTAACAGGAGATCATATGACCATACTTTTTGAAGCGCTCATAGAGAAATGAGGGATCCGTATTTGCCAGCTGTCCTATGGTGTGAATGTTCATTTTCCTCAGTTTTTCTGCGGTTCTAGGTCCTACCATAAAAAGGTCTTCAATGGGAAGGGGCCACATCTTCAGTGGCATCTCCTCCTTGTAAAGAGTATGCACTTTATTGGGTTTTTGAAGATCTGATGCCATCTTGGCCAGGAGTTTTCCTGTGGAAATCCCTACGTTGACGCTAAACCCCAGTTCTTCCAGAATCCGGTCTTTCAGCCCTGTGGCTACAGAAACGGCATCTTCTTTCCTGATATGGCACATGTCCATAAAGCATTCATCAATGGAATACCGCTCAATAACAGGAGAATATTCTCTGAGGATCTCCACCATGGCATCACTGGCTTTGAGATACATACTGTATCTGGGCGGAACAATCTTAAGATCCGGACATTTCATCAATGCGGAAAATAAAGTCTCTCCGGTTTTGATCCCGTATTTTTTGCTGGGTAAGGATTTTGCAAGGACAATGCCATGCCGGCTTTCAGGATCCCCTCCAACAATGGAAGGAATGGTTCGAAGATCCAAAGAAGATCCATGCTGCAGATCCCATACTGCATTCCAGGAAAGATACGCGGAGTTCACATCCACATGAAAAATAATACGTTCCATGATTCATCACCTTACTCACTTCATTGTAAACATATGTTCTTAATTCATTATATCAGAACATCAGTTCATAATAAATACCCCCCCTGGTCTAATCCGCGCCGAAATAAATCGCAACAAAAAAACTCTTCCCGGGAAGGAAGAGTTTTTTGTTGCCTGTATCATCTATCAGTGTCCCAAAGGGTACTGCTTCTCCGTACTGATGTCATTTAAGAAATTGGTGATTTCCGCATCATAGCGCTGAGGATCTGAAGCCATGGATGTCCCATGAACTGCACCTTCTGCAATATAAATGGACTTTCTGTCCATCTTGAACGCGTACATGGCTTTGGACATCATCGGGGGAATATACGTGTCATCGGATCCATGTATAAACAGCAGAGGCTGCTTTATGGTTGGTAGCTCTTTCAACGGTGAAACATCTTCAATGGAGAATCCAGCCCGCATCTTGATAAGCACATTGACAAATCCAATCATCTTCTTGCTTTTAAGCTTACTGTCCTGCTGCAGTTTCAAAAAAAGAAGTTCAGCAAGATCAGAAAAAGCACAGTCGATGATACCGAAGGAAATCCTCTGATCCATCGCCATATTGAGCATCGCGATGGTCCCGCCCATGGATTCGCCATGAAGGCCAACCAGAATATCCTGTCCAAATTTTCTATAAAGATAGTCCGTGACCGTACTCAGATCCCATTTTTCGAAATATCCGTAAGAGGTGTTCTCTCCACCGGTTTCTCCGTGATTTCTAAGATCAAAGACGACCACATTAAATCCCTTTTTGTAGAAAAAAGGCAGATACTTAAGGCTGCCATAAAGATTCATCGTAATCCCATGGACAAGAACAGCAAACTCCTTGGACGTTTCTGCACCTTCCTCATGACTCTGGAGATACACACGTCCATGAATCATGTAGCCATAGGGAGACTTCACCTGAAATGTCTCATAGGGAAGACTGTTGATATAGTCCTCTGGATAGTAACCCTGCTTTTTCACTTTATCCAATGCGCTGTCATAAGATTTTGTTTTCGGATATAAAATCTGATTTGTATACCTGATAGCCAGGAACAGCAGATAAGAAAGGAACAGAACAAGTGCTCCCAGAAGAATATATAGTACAATATCCACAGGTAAAACCTCCAATGCATCTTGATAAGACCATTATAATGCAAAATGACAGAAAATGATAATGATAAATGGTGGAGCAGCAGTGCGAAAACAGAACCTCACACAGGAGACTAGAGTCTTTCTTAACAGGAAAATCGTATATATTGTGATATCCGTGACCGTGGTGTAAAAAGTGTATTAACATTTAATAGGATTACTGAATATTTAGAGTATTGTAGGTATAATTATCTCAAGACTTGAAAATCAAGAGATTGGAGGAACTGGTATGAAATTTGAAATGGATAAAGTAGTAAAAAAGAGTGAGGAACTGATGAAAAAAGGAGAAGACTTAGCTAAAGATGTACTTCCTAAAGTAAAAGAAACTACATCAGAATGGAAAGACTCTCTCAGCAGCATGATGGATAAAGGTGTACACAGCGCCCAGACTATTTTCGATAAGAAAGAGGATATCAAAACTGAAGCTGTTGATTTGATTTCCAACAAGAAAAAAGAGGTGAACTCATTGGTCAGTTCAAAATCAGACAAAAAAAATACAGGTAAAGTCGTGGCTGGCGTAGCTCTTGCAGCAGCAGCGGCAGCGGTATATGCGTTATACAAGAAAAACAAGATCCGCAACGAGAATCTGAAAGAAGAGTATTCAGAAAAGCTCACAAGATGGGCTGAACTGGACCTTTCACAGCTGGATACAGAAACAGATGACCTAAGCACACCTGTAAAGCTTCTTCCAGACAAAATCTATAAGATGGGGACCAATGCCACAGTGGGAAATCTTGTTGTCAATGTCTCTGCACCTTCTTCCAGTGAACCTTTCAATCCGGAAGAATCAGGAGAACCCTTGGCTGATCTGAGCATTAAAAAGGCCTTCTTTGATAAGACTGCTGCAGTGAAGGATAAAATTAAAGCAAAGATTGAAGAGGGAAAACTGCAGACAAAGCTGGGAAGCATGGAAGCCAAAGATAAATATGTGGAAATCAAAGATCTTGCAGAAGATAAAATTGATGCCATGAAGTCCAAAGTGGATGACACCATAACACCGAACGTGAAAGAAAAAGCGGAAGAGCTGAAATTAGAGGCGGAAATCAAAGCGGAAGAGCTCAAGGAAGAGTTCTCTGAAAAGAAAGAAGAAGCCAAAAAGAAATTTGAACATCTAAAAACTCAGATGTCCAAAGGTGCAGATGAACTGGAGGAAAAAGCAGAGGAAACTCTGGATCAGACCGATGGTTTTATGAAAAATGATCTGGCAGTAGGTGAAGAAGATGACTTTATTCCTACAGAAGATGAATTTGTAGACGCTCCTTTCGGTGTTCAGGAAGTATTGGAGGACCCAAAAGAAGAAGGGGAGGGCTTGAAAGAAAAAGCCAAACACCTGGCAGAGGCTGCAAAAGAAAAGCTGAAAGCTGAAAAGCCTCCCGTGGATCTGAAAGATCTGGTGGAGTATAAAGTAACCATCCATAATAAAGGAGAAGAAGACTACACCTTCAATCCTATGCAGCTTCAGCTCTATGATCTGCTGAAGAGAGCTGTATATCTTGTACCAAAACATGCAGAAGGAACCACCATCGGAAGAGTTGTAGTGAAACCAGGAGAAACCTATACCGGAAAACTTTTCGTGAAGAAAAACCTGGGCAAAAAACAAGGCATTCTCTTCTTCGAAGATCTTAGCCTTTCCCATTCTGTACTCTTCCTTGGTGAAGGTGAAGAAACTGTGGAAGTGGATACAGACCTGGTTCTAGATGAAGATTATCTCTATGCAGATGAAGAAGTGCTGGAAGAGCATGTGGAGTACAAGAGGCTCTAGTCTTCCAATTCAAACTGTACTGAAAAGGAAAGGAGATGGGGTGAATCCCATCTCCTTTTAAATGTACCATTTATTTTTTAATTTTATGATAGGCCGCCACTACTGGGACTACGATCATAGCAGATACAATCGCCTCGGGAATTCCATTGGTTCCTGCAATGCCTAAGAGGGCTGCTGTTGCAGCAGATTCAGAAATACCAAGGGCTGAAGCATACCGTGACAGATAGAACAAATACGCCAGACCTAAAACCCCAACCGTATTGGTCAAAGTTCCCAGCAAAGCTGATACGGCAACACCGCTTTTTCTATTCTTCAGCATTCTGTACACATAACCGGATACAACACCTATCAAAATTCTGACACCCACTGAAATAATAGGGTTCCAAAAAATGAAATTCGTAGGGGTTGGGGTCATGAATGCACGAATCATACTGGATACACCGAAGATACCTCCAACAAATGCACCGACCAGAGGCCCTTCAATGATGGCACCTATGATGACCGGGATGTGCATGATCGTTGGATTGATGGGGGGGATTGGGATAAATCCCAAAGGGGTTACTGACAGGAAAATCGATATTCCAGAAAGCAGACCAATGATGGCAAGCTGCCTCGCCTGAAACCGTGTGGTTGATTTTTGTTTTTGCATGTTTTTTCCTCCGTTCTTATTCCTATGATGGGATATAATTCGGAACCGTTGTGGTTTTTGAATTAAGTTCAGTTCTCTAAATGAAATACTGACTAAGAGTATTTTAACATGTTCTCCCTAAAAGTAAACAGAGAACTGCAGATGAATCTCCTAGGGCAATAATTGTTAAAATAATGTTCAACCAAATTGAGTGAGAATGTACTAATATAGAAGAAAGGGTATCAAAAAGAGTTCCATAAAACATGGATGGGTAAAACCCTCTGCAATATGAGACCCAGACACAATGACTGAATGAAAGGTGGTGCAAAGAGTATTCTTCTTTCCTATATGGGAGGAAGATGTCTCTCTATTCTATGAACATTGTAATTATTGGCGGGGTGGCCACAGGGCTTACCGCAGCTTACAGCATCCGAAAAAATCTGCCTTCCTCAAAGATCACGATCCTGGAGAGGGGCGAAGATATTTCCTACGGTGCTTGTGGATTTCCATATTACATTGAAGGACTGATTGAAAAAGAAGAAAAACTCATTGCTAAAGATGCAGCCGAAGTGCTTCATGACGGATTCGATTTGAAACTCCGCCATGAAGTCATCGATGTGGATTTTGACCGCAAAGAGATCACGGTCCGGAATCTTTCTCTAGAGGAGAACCTCAAGCTTTCCTATGACAAGCTGGTGATCGCAACAGGCGCCAATGCGAAACGGCTGCCATTTTTCCAAGGAATGAAAGGGGTATTTCCACTAAATACCTTAGAAGATGCCAACCATATCAAAAAGTACATAGAAGAAGCAAAACCAGGAAAAGCAGTCATCATCGGCGGGGGGAATAAAGGCATTGAACTTTTAGAGACGCTGACCTTGCTGGCTGTAGATACCCAGGTAGTGGAGTTTCTCCCAAGAATTCTAGGCAGGTATGATGAGGAGTTCTCAGAACTTCTTCTGAAAGAGCTGAAAGGGGAGGGACATAAGATTCATACAAGCGAGCAGGTGACAGGAGCAGAGGCAAGTGAGAAAGGATTTGTGAAAAACGTCGTCACGGATCAGAGAACTTATGAGGCAGAACTAGTCATTGAAAGCATCGGTCTAATTCCTAATACCGATTTTCTTCAGGGAAAAGGGCTCCGTATGGAGAAAGGCGCCATTGTGACAGACCGCTACGGCAGAACCTCCATTGAAGATGTCTATGCTGGAGGCGACTGTGCGCTGATATTTGATCACATGAGTGGCCAGAACACGTATCTTCCATTAGGAACCAACGCAAATAAAATGGGCCGCCTTATTGGTCTTTCCATCGCTGGAAAAGAACCGGCATTTAAAGGCGTCCAAGGGAGTGCGATGCTGAAGGTTTTTGAATTTGAAATGGCCATGACCGGGCTCACCGATCAGAGAGCTGCAGAACTTGGGCTTCCCTTTGACAGTGTGATGGTCAGAACAAGAAATAAATCCGGATACTACCCTGGAGGCACGGAATTTTTCGTAAAGGTCACGTTTGACCGTAACACAGGCAAAATACTTGGCGGGCAGGTCTTTGGCAGAGAGGGCAGTGCAATGAGAATCCAAGCTCTTGTAGCCTCTGTACATGCAGGCCTCACCGTAGGGGATCTGGAATATATGGACTTTGGATACATCCCACCGCTGAACAGTGTTTGGGATTCGCTGAATATTGCAGGCAGAAAAGCTGCGGAGAAGTTAGAAATCAGAAGAAGAGGAGCAACAAGCTAAATGAAATCAGAAGGATTCAAGGAATGGACCAAACCAGAAGTGGAGACACTTCTGGAGGAAATGAACCATATTTATAATCAAGGTGTTTTGAAAAATCTGACCTATCGGAAAAGACTCCTGCAAAGACTGAAGCATGTCATCAAAAAATATGAAAAAGAGATTGAGACGGCTCTTTATAACGACTTGGGGAAATCCTCCACAGAAGCCTTTATCACCGAGATTGGAATACTATATTCCAGTATTGACCATATCCTTAAAAATCTGGAGTCTTATGCAAAACCAAGAAGAGTAAAGAAACATACAGCTACCATTTTTTCAGATGGGTATGTCTATCGGGAACCCTATGGGGTTGTACTGATCATCTCTGCCTTTAATTATCCATTTCAGCTCCTGATGGAGCCTCTGATTGGAGCCATTGCAGCTGGAAATGTCGCTGTGGTCAAACCCTCTGAACAGGCTGTATACACAGAAGAACTGCTGGAAAAAATCATCTGTGAAGCATTTCCCAGTGGAATTGTCCGTGTGGTCAAAGGTTCCAAAGAAACGGTAACGAACCTCACCACATCGGATTTTGACTATATTTTCTTCACAGGAAGCACCTCTACTGGAAAAGCTGTTATGGAAAATGCAGCCAAGAATCTGACTCCGGTCACGTTGGAGCTGGGCGGTAAAAGTCCTGCTCTTGTGATGAAACGTGCTGACGTAAAAAACGCAGCCAAAAAAATTGTCTTCGGAAAATTTATCAATGCAGGGCAGACCTGTATCGCACCAGACTATGTACTGGTACACAAAGAGGTTCTGAAGCCTTTTCTCTTGGAAGTCAGAAAGAGTCTTTTGAAGTTTTATGGAGAGGATCCTCAAAAATCAAAGGACTATTCCCGTATTGTCAACAAACATGCTTTAAAACGACTCCAGGAGATTCTGGCAAAAGATCAGGACTTCATCATTCTGGGTGGAAGAACCGACACACTGGAAAATTATATGGAACCGACACTTCTTCTTCATGACAGCATGTCCATGGAGGCGATGAAAGCGGAAATCTTTGGTCCCATTCTGCCAATTATCGTCTATGAGGATATCAATGAAGCTCTGGAGAACATAAAACCCTTGGGCAAACCATTAGCCTTCTATATTTTCACAGAGGATAAGCCACTGGCTGAAAAAATCCTGGAACGTATGTCCTTTGGTGGAGGATGCATCAATGACGTTTTGTTCCACATCGCAACTCCCCATCTTCCTTTTGGTGGTGTTGGTCCATCAGGTATGGGAAACTATCATGGAAAATACTCTTTCTACACGTTCACACATAAAAAGGCTGTGCTGAAATCCAACAGCCGTCTGAGTATGAGTATCAATGAGCCTCCCATGACCGCCTACAAAGAAAAAATCATCAGAATGCTCCTGAAATAGTCTGAAAAGCTGTGTGGATCCACACAGCTTTTGCTATAATGGAGCTTGAATGACGTTGGAAGGAGGTGCGGTTACTATTACACCACAAGAAGCACTGAATAAATATTTTGCATTGCCCTCTTATAAAAAAGAACAGCTGATTCTGATAAAAGAGATTCTGTCCGGCAAAGATGTGCTGGGAGTGCTTCCCACGGGATACGGAAAGTCACTGTGCTACCAGATTCCGGCTCTCCTGTTCAAGCGGCCCACTGTAGTGGTTTCTCCTCTAATCTCTCTTATGAAGGATCAGGTGGATGCTCTAACAGATCGGGGTATTGCTGCAACCTACATCAATTCCTCCTTATCCTTGGAAGAATCCAATGAAAGAAAACGGAACATCCGAAAAGGTAAATACAAACTGATTTATGTCTCTCCAGAGTCATTGAAGCTGAAAAGATTTACCGATCTCTTGCGGGATATCCAGCCAGCTCAGGTGGCAGTAGATGAAGCTCACTGCATCAGTGTCTGGGGACATGATTTCAGACCTTCGTATCTGGACATCCATGAGTTTATTGACACATTGCACCCTCGGCCTGTGCTGACTGCTTTCACCGCCACAGCCACAGCCATGGTTCAAAATGATATTCTGAGCCTTTTGAAGTTAAAAAATCCTGTCACAGTGATGGGGGATCTCAATCGGGAAAACCTCTACTTTGAAGTCATCACTACAGAGCATGAACAGCAGGATCTTCTTCGGGAGATTGAAAAAAGACCGCTAGAGCAGGGAATCATTTACTGTCAGAGAAGAAAAGAGACAGAAGCCGTGGAATCGTATCTTCGTCATCTGGGATACAAAACAGGTCTTTATCATGGAGGCATGGATGATGAAGACCGCAAATCTGTGCAGGAGGCTTTCTCCTATGACCGAATTCAGATTGTTGTAGCGACCAATGCCTTTGGTATGGGCATTGATAAATCGAACGTCCGTTATGTCATTCATCTTGGTATTCCTAAGAATATTGAATCCTATTATCAGGAAGCCGGACGTGCGGGAAGAGACCAGGGGTTCAGCGAGTGTATTCTCCTGTACCGACCGAAGGATTATTACCGTCAGTCACATCTTATCGCTGCTTCCGCAAGATCAGAAGAGCGGAAGGCCATTGAACTTGAAAAACTCAAGTGGATGAATGAGTACGGAAAAACCACCCAATGTCTTCGCAGTTATATTCTGAATTATTTTAAAGGAGTAGAGAAGACTTCGACCGCAAATCATTGTGGCAACTGCTCCACCTGTGTAAAGATGGGTAAGATAGATCTTGCAGATTTCAACAGAAAAATCATGCTGGCCATCCACAGTATGGACTATGAAATGAATCCTGATTCCATCCGGAAATTTCTACTTGGGGAGACTGATATAGAGATTAAAGACGATATCTCACAGCTGCCTCATTTCGGTTTGTTGAGACACTTCAATTCTGATGATTTTTCAGCATACTGGAATCTGTTCCAAAAAGAAGGCTATTTCTCCAAGGGTGCACTGACAGAAAAAGGGCAGGCGTTCATGAAAGAGATGGAACTTTCCCCTCAAAGCACCTCCAGACAGGATCGCATCGGCTACCAGGAAGAACTGTTTAAAAGGCTGAAGGATTTGAGAAAAGAACTGTCCCGAAACATCGGGATCGCACCTTATATTATTTTCCATGATGAAAATCTGAAAGATATCGTACGGAAAATGCCGCTGAATCTTGAGGAGTTTTCTGAAGTTCGAGGCGTAGGAAGAGTAAAAACAGTGAAATATGGACACTTCTTTTTGGAAGAAATCCATAAGTTCGTCAAAGAATATGAGCTGACCACAGAGCATTTGAAATCTCCCGAGGAATCTGAAGGAGAACAGCTTTTCAAAGAGTATGATACGTTCTACCTCTATCAGAAAGGCGCTTCTATTGAGGAGATTGCAAAACTATTATCCATCGTACCCGGAACCGTGGTGGACAGGCTTCTTAAAGAACATAAGGCAGGGAAGGAAGTAAGACTGGATGATCTCTTTAAAAAGGAGCTGGAGGATGAGATCCTGTCCACAATAAAAGACTTGAAGACCGATAAACTGAGGCCCATCAGAGATGCTCTGCTGAAAAAAGGCATTCAGGTAGAATACACTGATCTGAAGGTTGTTTTCTACAAACACTATACAATTTATAAGAAATAAGAAGGAGTGCACAGCAAAACTGCACACTCCTTCTAAAAGGATAAGAAAGAAGAGATTCCGTTCAGGTCCATCTGGTACCCTTTCCCCCAGATGGTTTTGATAAGACATCTGTATTTGCCAAGCTTTCTTCGGAGGGATTTGATATGGGTATCAATGGTTCTGGAATCCCCCAGAAAATTATATCCCCATACGGCTTTAATCAGCTCATCCCTAGTCAGAGTAGATTTCTCATGTAGCCTTAGAAATAGAAATAAATCAAATTCTAATGGCGTCAGTGGAAGAACCTCATTTTGAACAATGATGGTCCGTTCACCATAATTCAAGACCAAGTCCCCACAGGTACAGCCCTTTTCCATTTCCTCCACGAAATTCAGTATTTTGTCCAGAAGAACTCTGTCTATGGTTTTCACCTTCATCGGAAAGTACTTCTTCAGCAGCAGATCCTTATGATGAAAGTCCATAGGTGTCAATTTGCTTAGTAATAAAAAGAACTTTATGTTACGCTGCTTTTCAACCAGCAGATCTATTTCCTTCTGATAACTCTTGTATGTTGAAGAGGGGAGTATCATCAAATCAATTGGTTTGTTCCATGCTTCTATGAAGTCTTCGTGCGACTCTGGAAGAATCACATGAAGCTGCTGATTCACGGATGCCACTTCAAGTAATATAGCCCTGTCTTCCATTCCTGCAATGAGTATAGTATGCATCTATTTCACCTCATAGGGAATCTTACCATGAAGTTTTGAAGTAGATTTAAAGAAATTAAAGGAAGAGAAGGAATTAAGATTTTTTTAAAGACTCCCGATCATGACCGTTCAAAAGCTTTTCTTCATGTTATATTCAAATTATGGTATACTATAAAGGAAATATCCAAACAACAAGAAGGAGGTTGAGCAACAATGAAAGTATGCAAAGCGCTTGTGATTTCAGTTCTTTCCATGGCAGCAGGAGCATTGATCTACAAGACCGTAACAGACCATAAAAATGAGATTGACTCATTTGTGAATGAGTACGGGGAGTTCATTGAAGACGATTTGTTGGAACCTGAACTGCTGGTAGAAGAATAAAAATGTAAAACGACGGATTTTGAATCCGTCGTTTTTTATTTTGATTTTCTAAATAATTCTATAGAAATATTAAATATATTAAACTTAATTCAGAATATACTAGAAGTAGACTACAACTGACTGGTAATATAATCCTGTATTCTATCATTATAAGCATTCAGAAGCTTTCGGACCATGGGGTGAGTGGTTGAGGAGAGTTCTTTTTCATCTATTTTTGAAATAGGCAGGATTTTGGGGGATGTGCCACTGATGAAAGCTGCCTCCATCCGAGAAAGGTCTGATAGTTTTACAGGTTCTTCTTTTACTGGAAAAGAGAGTTCTTCTGCAATCTGAAGAATTCTTTTTCTGGTGACTCCACCTAAAACATCCTTGAGAGGCGGTGTATAAAGAGTCTCATCCAGAACAAAGAACACATTGGATTTCGATCCTTCTGTGATCTCATCTTCTCTGTTCACAAGAAGGGCTTCATAAATATGATGTTCCTCAATGAATGAAGTCACTTTTTCTTTATAGGACAGTCTCACAACCTTGGCATTGGGATTACTTCTCTCAAGGAAAATCGTCTTTGTCTTGATGCCTTCCGCATAAAGGAATGCATCCGGATAACTGTGGGGAATGAAGTACAGATAAAGGGCAGGTACCTTCTCACCATTCACCACCAGCTTGATGTTGCCTTTTGTGAACCCATTCTTATGACAAAGATTTTTCATCAGTCCCTTTATTTCTTCCAGGCTGAATGTAAAAGGCATATTTAAAAGTTCTATCGATGCTGCCATTCTTTCCATATGCTCTTCCAGAAACAAAGGAACTCCCTGAATGATCCGGATCACCTCATAGACATTGTCTTTTTCGAGCACATAGTGAAATTCATCTGCTTGTATAAATTCCTGATTTCTTAATGCAAAAGCGCCACGTATTTTCTCCATCTCTTACCTCCAATACAACACAGGATACTTGGGATTTTTCTTTTTATAGTTGATGAGATAGGGTTTTCCCACCAGTTTCAGAAGGGGATCATCACTCATGGAATCAGAGAACATGTAGGATTCTTCCCATTCAATCTGATGCTCAGGAATCATTTCATACAGTCTTCTCACTTTTTCATTCCCTTTATTATTTTCTCCTACCATTTTCCCGGTAAAATACCCATTTTTCACTTCAAATCTTGTGCCCATCACATAGTCCGCATCAAATATATCCTTCAGCTTCAGAATGTAGAACTCAGGTGATGCGGAGGTCAATACGATGGTATAGCCTTTTTCTTTCAGTTCCTGGACTTTACGCAGTCCATCCTTATAGAGGAAGTTTCTTAGTGAATCCTGAAGAAAACCCTCCACATGCGTTTCCAGTTCTTCTTTTGGGGTATTCTCCAAGAAAGTCAAAAACATTTCTTTCGTTGCTTTTTCTTTTTGAACTCCCAGCTTGAACAGTGCACCGCTGAGAAGAGCCTTTGGAAGGTGCAGAAGAAGAGCAGGGTTTTTCTTCGTCAGATAGGCATAAAAAGCAATGAGTGTCTCTTTTCCCGTCAGTGTAAAATCCACATCAAAGAGTGCCAGTTTCATAGAATTCCTCCTAACAGTAAAACCTTGAGAATTTCTTCCCAAGGTTTTCTTCAGTTTGTTCAGTTATCTTACTGAAGCGGCTCTTCATCCTCTTCAGCTTCCACCATTTCTGCGTAAGCTTCTGATACCTTGTTGAACTCTTCTTCGTCTAGGAATATCAGTTCGCCGTCTTCACCTTCAACGCGAAGAGGGGTTACAGTTTCATCCTGATTCATGACAAGCACATAGACATTTCCTTCTAATTCGAACTCATCCACAATTGGAAAATCTTCGGTGGTGCCGTCTTCATTTTCAAATGTAACTACTGGAGTGTGATGGTGTTCGTGGTCATGGTCATGACCTCCACAGCAGGATTCGTGGTCATCATGGTCATGCCCTCCACAGCAAGATCCCTGGTCATGATTGTGATCATGGCCTCCACAGCACTCCTTGTCTTCCTGGTCATGTCCGCCGCAGCAGCTTCCGTTTTCATCGTGTATATGTGTCATAGATTTCCTCCAAAAAATTAATAATCAGCTTATTCTATCATAAAAACTCAAAAATACCTATAGGGAACTACCGGTTGATGACAGAAGAAATAGGGGGAATAACCTGCTTCTTCCTGGAAAGAATACCTGGGATATATACAGAGTTTTCTTTCATGGTAACCCCAAATGCTTTGTTTATGATATCCTTCTGTTTTCCAACAACAATCAGTTCAGAACCTTCTTTGTAAATATCTGTGACGATCAGCACTTGAAGGGTGAACCCAAAATCACTGGTCATTTCTTCCATGGCTTCTATGATGTCACCTTTAAGATCATTCAGTGACTCCGCATCCATAGTATAGACCTGAGATACACCAATCCGGCTGCTGTCGTAGGTGAATATTTTAAAGTCCTGCTTCAGAATTTCTTCCGGAGTCTTTCCAGCCAGGGACGTTCCATACTTAAACATCTCCAATGCAAATTCCTCTACATCAATGTCTGCAATCTGAGCCAATCTTTCCAAGGTCAGCCTATCTACATTGGTGGAAGTGGGGGACTTGAAAAGCAGCGTGTCAGAAATGATCGCTCCAGCTAGAAGACCTGCGGTCTTCTTAGAAGGTCTGATGCCATTTTCAAAGAAAATATTGGCTACGATGGTTGAGGTACTTCCCACAGGCTCATTCCTGAAGAAAATAGGAGAGGAGGTCGCAACATCCGCAACGCGGTGATGATCAATGATTTCAAGTATTTCTGCTTCATTGAGACCTTCAACGGATTGACCTTTTTCATTGTGGTCTACTAAAATCACTTTCTTCTTCTTGCCAGAAATGAGATGATATCGGCTGATGGTTCCAATGACCTTGCTTTCTTCATTCACCACAGGATAACTTCTGAATCTGGTCTCTGCCATAGTGTTTCTGATGTCTCCGATATAATCATCAGAAGAGAAATAAATGATATCCTCCCGGCTCATCACATAGCTTACAGGAACCGCTTGGGTGATGAGTCTGGAAGTGGTGTACGTGTCATAAGGTGTGGATAAAATGGTCACTCTATTCTCATTGGCTTTTTCAATAAGCGATTCTTCCACTTCACCAGATCCCGTGACAATGATCAGTGACACTTTCTTCGAAATGGCCACTTCCAAAGATTCTCTTCGGTTTCCGGTAATGACGATGTCGCCTTCCTCCAGAGTCCTCTGCACATCCTCAGGGGACGCAGACAATGCAAATATCTTGCCATAATAATGCTTTCTGTCTTTATCCAGATGAACGATTTGTCCTGTCAGCGTATCCAACAGATTGTTCACAGTGACTTTGGACTTCCCAAGAATCATGTTATCCCAAACATCCATGTAGCTTTCCGTGACATTGGATACCGAAACCACGCCATTAAGCGTCTCATTCTCGTCTACCACTGGAAGACTTTTAATATTGTTCATCCGCATAATATTCCATGCCATCTTCAATGTGATGTCCGATGAGATGGGCGCAATTTTATCGATGTTCAGGTCACTGACCTGCAGCCTTACATTTTCAATATATTGAGGTGGTTCTACACCAAAATAGGCTAGAATAAAATAAGTCTCCCTGTTGATCTCTCCAAGTCGTACAGGAATATACTGAAAACTGCCGGTTTTATTTTTAAACTCAGCATAAGCGAGTGCCGCACAGATGGAATCAGAATCCGGATTTCTGTGACCTGTGATATAAACGATATCTTTCATAGTAACCTCCTGATGGGTTGTATTTGAAGTATAAAGATGCAATACAGCACAGAGTAGAAAAGAAGTCTGCGACAGCAATTGTAGCAGACTTTAAAACTTTATTTTCTTTTATACTGTACCTGTTTCTTAGGCATTGGCGCATCAATCTTGAAAAGATCCTTTCTGGTTGTCACGTTTCGGATGTTTTTGATTTCCAGAACCTCACTGTTCTCAGACCCTTTTTTACCCTTCAGGGCTTGGATCAAGATTACATGACCTTGAGCTACGTTGATAAAGTCCGGCTTCTTGAACCATCTTTTCGCTTTGTAAACACTTCTCACAACATTCTTAGAACCGTCTGGCTTGATGATGATGGTTGCAGTCAGGACATTAAACAGCCAAAGGTATTTTTTCTCTTCCACTTTAATGGACAGAACACTTCCATAGGCCTGTGTAATTCTGTCACCATATTTCTTCATATAATTGTCCGCATAGTACTTTTGTAATTTATCTCTAAACCCCATTGTTAAACTCCTTTATCCTATGATTGCTACACTATATTATAACATAAACCCTAAAAAAGTATACGGCAAATTCCTTGTGTTTTCAAGGGATTATCCGAATGTTCCTGTTCTTCTGGAGTTATCTGTGTTTAAAGGCTTTATGCATCTGATTTGATGTCCACCTTTCATCCGCCTTCCTGTTTATTTTACGAAGGATACTAGGAGAGAGAAGGGATTCTGTGATAAAATGAGTTTGATTAGAACTAGGAGGTAATGAAAAATGGATAAACTGACATTGGCAAAGCATATTGACCATACATTATTAAAACCGGATGGCACTGAAGCAGAGCTTATCAAGCTTTGTGAGGAGGCGAAAGAATATAAGTTTTTCAGTGTGTGCGTCAACCCTTGCAACATTGAAAAAGCGAAGGAACTGCTGAAAGACTCTGATACAAAGATCTGTACTGTTGTGGGATTCCCCCTGGGACAGATGACCACAGAAGCCAAGAGCTTTGAAACAAAAGAAGCGGTGTTTTTAGGTGCGGAAGAAGTGGATATGGTCATCAATATCGGCAAGCTGAAAGATGGGGATTATGACTATGTTCTGGAAGATATCCGCGCAGTGGTCCTTGCTGCAGGCGGAGTACTGACCAAAGTGATCATCGAAAGCTGCCTACTTACCGATGAAGAAAAAGTAAAAGCATGCGAGCTAGCCAAGGCAGCTGGTGCAGATTACGTGAAGACTTCCACAGGATTCTCCAAATCAGGTGCTACGAAGGAAGACATCGCCCTGATGAGAAAAACCGTAGGCCCAGAAATGGGTATCAAAGCATCAGGAGGTATCCGTACACTGGAAGATGCTCTGGCTATGATTGAGAATGGCGCTTCCAGATTGGGCCTTTCTGCAAGTGTTTCTATTGTAAACTCTCTATAAGCATTCCCCGCCACTTCTGAAGTCTTGGAGAAGGAGAAAACAAATGTATCGTGACATAATAGATGGAGACAAATTAAAAAAACTTCTGCCAGACCTTCCAGAGGACTTATCAAATGGAGAATTGGAAATTTTTATAAGACCTTATTCTGATGACAGCAAGAAGCTGGAAGAGGTTCTTAGAAAGATCAAAAAACAAGTGAACCGCTCTGCGTTTTTAGGAAAAGAAAAAGAAGTTTTCTTTTTTGAAGCAGAGGAAGTTCCAGACGACCTGCGCAAACCTCTAACATCAAAACTGAAAGAGCTTGGGTACAATGCAGACATCAAAGAAGGCGCCCGAGGCACAGTTATCCTGACCCTCCGCTGGAAGAACACATAATAAAACCAGAGTTACGGCTTTTATCAGCCTGAACTCTGGTTTTTTTCATCTTATGATCAGGTTCGTTTATTGGGAATTTTTCTGAAAATGAGATTTCCCACAAGATTGCCAAAAACTACTGAAGCCAGCATAAAGACAAACAGCAGATAGGCCAGAGGCATAAAGCCTTCCAAGTTCCCAAAATATGTTTGATATAAAAGATAGGGAATCAGGAGAAGGCTGAGGAGCGTTGGAAGAAAACGAACCCATTTGTTTTTTGTGAAAAGAGAGCTGATAAAACTGTAAATCCCTCCGGCAAGAAACAGGAGAACAAGTAAAAATATGAGTCTTAGGGTTCCTGTATCCATATGAAAAGCTCCTTTCATTGTTGATTTGAATGATTCTAATTATAACAAAATGTAGTTTGATAAGCAAAATAATGGTAAACTATTAATACATTATTCAGATATTGTCTAAATCCTCGTTGTCTTTCTACGCTACAATAAGAAAAAGGATGGAAGGAGTTTTTGCTGATGATTGACCGCGAAATGCAGAAAATGGAAGGACGCTGGTTCCTTCAGTATTCCGGGTGTCCTTTATGGAAGAAGGGAAGCATTGATACCATATCCTTTGACTTTGAACTGATGCACAAAGGAGAGGATCTGGTCTTGAAGGAACAGGTAGAATATCGAAAAAACAGTAAAATGAAAGTGAAAAAAGGCTTTGAGATTCCTGACGAAAAGACCGGTACTTTCCATTGGCGTGGAGTAGGGATGAACAGACTGTTCAGAAACACTTCCAAAGTGCTGTATAATGCAGAAGGGATTCTCGTTATGTGGTTTGAAAAAACAATTTCCGCACCAGAATCCATTGATATTCTGACCCGAAAAAAGCATCTGACTGCTCAGGAAAGCGGATACATTTTCCGAATTCTGGAAACCATTGAAGATGCACGTAAATTCATCCCTAATCTGGAATCTGTGAATATCTTGTAATTTTGTGGGATTATTCACAATTGCAATTGATTGAAAATTTCGTCAAAGAGCGTAAAAAGCTTGATAAAATGCCGTTTTTCGATTAAAATAGAAGTAACATCAAACAGTAATCAACAAGGGGGCCAAATGTATGAAGACTTACATTTATGCAAGAAACATCACGTTAACAGATGGATTAAAGGAGGCCGTAGAAAACAAACTGAACAGGCTAGACAAATACTTCAACCAGCCTGTGGAGGCTAGAGCAACTCTTAGTGTCACTAAGATGGATCAAACCTTCGAAGTCACCATCCCCTTCGGAAATGTACTGCTGAGAGCTGAAGAATCAAGTGATGACATGTACAAATCCATCGATCTTGTTCAGGATAAACTGGAAAGACAGATCAGAAAATATAAAACAAAAATAGAAAGAAAAGCTGGAGACACTTCCGTCAGATTCAATGAAACTGCTTTTACCAGAGCAGATGAAAAAGATGAGGAAGATGCACCTAGGATTGTAAGGACCAAAAAAATCTCCATGAAGCCTATGTCCAAAGAAGAAGCAGTGCTTCAGATGGAGCTTCTTGGCCACAACTTCTATGTATTTGAAGATGAAGACGGAGAAACCAGTGTGGTCTACAAGAGAAAGGATGGCAATTACGGACTTCTTGAAAGAGAAGAAGAATAAAAGTAAATTATAAACTTTGGATGGAGCACGAAAGTGCTCCATTTTTACATGTCAGTAAAGGGAAATACGGAAAATAGTTCATTCAGGGTTAATGTATATTTAATTTTTTCGTTGTAAACTAAATAGGATGAAAATCAGGCTGTTCCTAATATATTGATATATTTTGTGGATAAGTGCTATAATATTATTTGTGCCATTCTATCTTTTCAGTAAATTGTACAGATAGACTCTGGCGAAGATTACATCGAGTCATTGAAATATGAATATGGAGTTGAAAAAATGGGATTATTTGATAAGGTTTTTGGAACCTATAGTGAAAGGGAAGTAAAACGGATCCTGCCAATCGTGGATCAGGTGGAAGCCCTGGATGAAGAGTTTCAAAAACTAACCGACGACGAATTAAGAGGAAAAACAGAAGAATTCAAAAAAAGACTTTCTAATGGAGAAACTCTGGATGATATTCTCCCTGAAGCATTCGCCACAGTACGTGAGGCTTCTTACAGAGTGCTCAACATGAAACATTTCCGTGTCCAGATTATTGGTGGATTAATTCTTCATCAAGGAAGAATTGCGGAAATGAAAACCGGTGAAGGTAAGACCCTTGTCGCCACACTGCCTTCCTATCTCAACGCATTGTCCGGCAACGGTGTCCACGTGGTTACCGTCAACGATTATCTAGCCTCTAGAGATAGAGACTGGATGGGACAGATCTATGAGTTCCTAGGACTCACCTGTGGTGTCATCCTGCATGGACTGACCAACGAACAGCGAAAAGAAGCCTATGCTTCAGACATCACATATGGAACCAACAATGAGTTTGGGTTTGATTATCTGAGAGACAACATGGTGGTCTATAAAGAAAGACGCGTGCAGCGTGAACTGAATTTCGCCATTGTCGATGAAGTGGACTCCATTCTCATCGACGAAGCAAGAACACCTCTGATCATTTCTGGACAGGGAGATAAATCTACAGAATTCTATAAAGTAGCGGATTTCTTTGTGAAGCGTCTTAAAAAAGAAGAACACTTCACCGTAGATGAGAAAGCAAAGTCCGTTGTACTCTCTGAGGAAGGAATTAAGGAAGCTGAGTCTGTTTTCCATCTGGAAAACTACGCAGAGCCTAAAAATATGGAGCTTCAGCATCATGTGACTCAGGCTTTGAAAGCCAACTATCTTTTTAAAGTAGATAAGGATTACATGGTCAAGGACGGAGAAGTTGTTATCGTAGATGAATTCACCGGCCGTCTTATGGAAGGGCGAAGATATTCTGATGGTCTCCATCAGGCCATTGAAGCAAAAGAAGGCGTAAAGGTAGAAAGAGAGTCCAAAACTCTAGCTACCATCACCTACCAGAACTACTTCAGAATGTATAAGAAGCTTTCCGGTATGACCGGTACAGCACAAACAGAAGAAAATGAATTCAGACATACCTATGGTCTGGACGTTGTGGTGATTCCTACCAATAAAGAAATACGCAGAATGGATCAGCCTGACCTTATTTATAGAACGGTCCAGGCGAAATATAAAGCTGTCGTTCAGGAGATCAAAGAGGCCTACAGCCGCAGACAGCCTGTACTGGTTGGTACCACTTCCATCGAGAAGTCTGAGTATCTTTCAGCGCTCCTGAAAAAGAACGGGGTTCCTCATGAAGTGCTGAATGCAAAGTACCATGAAAAAGAAGCTGAAATCGTCGCTCGCGCAGGTGAGCCAGGTTCCATCACCATTGCCACCAATATGGCTGGTAGAGGTACAGACATCAAACTGGGCGAAGGCGTGGTCGATCTCGGCGGTCTTAAGATCATCGGTACAGAACGTCATGAATCCAGACGTATTGACAACCAGCTGAGAGGACGTTCCGGACGTCAGGGAGATCCTGGTGAGTCCAGATTCTACCTGTCCCTGGAAGATGACCTCATGAGAATCTTCGGATCCGAAAAACTCTTCGGCATGATTGACAACATCGGTCTTGGTGAAGATGCTATTGAGTCCAAGATGGTCACAAAATCCATCGAAAACGCCCAGAAGAAAGTGGAAGGAAACAACTTCGATACGAGAAAAACTCTTCTTGGCTACGATGATGTCATGAATATGCAAAGAGAAGTCATCTACGGTCAGCGCCAGATGGTTCTGGAGGGCAAGGACCTCAAAGAGAATGTCCGTGCAATGCTTCAAAACGTGGTTTCCACTGCAGTAGAACTTCATCTGTCCAATGGTATGGATAAAGAAGAATCATTGAAGAACCTCATTGCTTATATGGAAGATGCCTTCGTTCCCCATAACAGCATCACCGTAGACCAGCTTCGGGAAATGAAAAATAGCGAGATCGAGGAGACGCTCTTTGACATTGGTGTTTCCATCCATGAAGCAAAGGAAACTGAAATTGGCGAGCAGATCCGTGAGATTGAACGTGTGATACTCCTGAAGGTGGTAGACACAAAATGGATGGAACATATCAACAACATGGACCATCTGAAACGAGGTATCGGATTAAGAGCTTACAAGCAGCAGGATCCAGTTCAGGCTTATCAGTTTGAAGGTTCCGAGATGTTTGATGAAATGATTCGTTCCATCAACTTCGATACCATCAAATATATCCTGAAAATCACGGTCAAGAAGGAAGAACCTATTGAGCGAGAGCAGGTAGCAAAGGAAACATCCACCAATCAGGACAACACCCTGAAGAAACAGCCTATTAAGAAGGATACAAGGGTAGGAAGGAATTCCCCTTGTCCATGCGGAAGTGGTAAAAAATACAAGAACTGTCATGGTCTTGGCCAATAAAAGCTGTAAATAGACTTGGGCAACCAAGTCTATTTTAAAGTAAAAGATAAAGGAGTGAAATCTATGTTGCCAAAAATACAGGAAGCGGTAACGGAACTGAAGAGTTTCAAAGAATCACTGGAAGAAATCCGGGTGTCTCTTTGACATCGATGCATTGTCCAGACGCAGAGAAGAACTGATCTTCAAAATGCAGGAAGGATCTTTCTGGAATAACCTCGAAGAAGCCAAACAAGTGACACAGGAAGAGAAAGCTATCGAGTATACCATAAAAGAGTATAAAGACCTTTCCAGCAGAGTGGAGGATGCTCTCGATATGGTGGAACTCACGGATGATGACGGAGAGATGCAGACCTTGCTCTTAGGGGAAGTAAAAGACCTGAGAAAAGGTGTGGAAGCCATGCATCTGAAAGTCCTTTTATCAGGTGAATATGACAACAACGATGTGATTCTGACATTGAAAAGTGGTGTGGGCGGTACTGATGCACAGGATTGGACATCCATGCTGCTGCGGATGTATAGCCGTTGGGCAGAAAAGAAAGGATTTTCTGTAGAACTTCTTTCTCTCCAGGACGGAGATGAAGCTGGCATCAGAGATGCCTCTCTTAAAATCACCGGCCCCTATGCATACGGTTATCTGAAAGCAGAAAAAGGCATCCACAGACTGGTTCGAATTTCACCATTCAACGCTTCCGGCAAAAGGCAGACAAGTTTTGCCTCTGTAGAAGCTGTACCTCTACTTAAAGATGACAGTGAAGTGGTGATTAAAGATGATGAACTTAGGATTGATACCTACAGAAGCACCGGTGCTGGAGGACAGCATGTAAACACCACGGATTCAGCGGTTCGAATCACACACCTTCCCACGGGAATCGTAGTCACATGCCAGAACGAAAGAAGCCAGATTCAGAATAAAGAAACAGCCATGAAAATGCTGAAGTCAAAACTCGTGGAGCTGAAAATACGATTCCAAAAAGAAAAAATAGAAGATATTACAGGCGAAATGAAAGACATGGGCTGGGGAAGCCAGATCCGAAGTTACGTTTTCAATCCCTATAATCTGGTGAAGGACCATAGAACACTGGAAGAGGACGCCAATGTGGATGCTGTGATGGATGGGGACCTGGACAGATTTATCAGTGCCTATCTTAAGAGCATGAGTAATGGAAGCCTTCGGGCAGAGTAGGAGTATAAAGATGGATATAATAGAAAAAATCGCACGAGAACTGAGTGTCAGAAAAGATCAGGTGGAAGGTACCGTAAAGCTTCTGGATGAGGGTGCAACAGTTCCTTTTATCGCAAGATACAGAAAGGAAGCCACGGGTTCCTTGGAGGACCATATGATCCGTTCTGTTTCAGAACGGTTGGAATACTTGAGAGGGCTCCTTCAGAAGAAAGATGATATCAAGAGGCTTCTGACAGAGCAGGGGCAGCTTACAGAAGAGCTGCAGCGCGAAATTGAAAAAGCTGAAACAGTCACAAGGCTCGATGACATTTACTTGCCTTTCCGTCCTAAAAAGAGGACAAGAGGAACCATTGCCCGGGAAAAAGGACTCTCCCCACTTGCAGACTACATCCGCTCCGGCGGCGAAAACCCTATGAAAAAAGCCGCTGAATTTATCACAGATGACGTAAAAACAGCCGAGGAGGCTATGAAATACGCCTTGGATATTCTGGCGGAAGAGTTTTCTGAGGATGCGGATCTCAAAGGACAGCTGCGCAGCATCGTCGTGAGATCTGCTGAAATCAAAACCAGCGGAGAACAGGAAAACACACCCTATGAAATGTATTATGACCACAAGGAGCCCGCACTTCGAATGCCCAGTCATCGGACTTTGGCCATAAACCGTGGTGAAAAAGAAGGGATCCTTAAAGTCACTATAACAGTAGATGAAGTTCGAGCACTGCAGGCAATGACTGCACGCTATATCACTATAAATCCGGACTGCAATGGCCTTCTGAAGGAAGCTTCTGAGGATTCCTTTAAAAGACTGATCCTTCCTTCACTGGAAAGAGAACTCCGCAACACACTGACCGAAAGAGCAGAAGACTCCTCAATCATCGTGTTTAAAGAAAATCTGAAATCCCTTCTGCTTCAGCCGCCAGTTAAAGGATTCAGTGTCATGGGATTTGACCCAGGCTTCCGAACCGGCTGTAAAGTAGCTGTTTTGGATGATACCGGAAAGTACGTGGACCATGCGACGGTATACCCTACAGTACCAAGAAAAGACATCCAGGGGACTATAACCGTACTGAAAAAGCTTATCAAGAAACACAATGTCCAAATCATCTCCTTAGGAAACGGAACAGCCTCACGGGAATCTGAGCTGGTTTTAATGGAACTTATAGAAGAGCTGAAAAAGGAGAACATTGATGTCTCCTATGTCATCACCAATGAAGCAGGCGCTTCTGTGTACAGTGCGTCCAAGCTCGCAGGTGATGAGTATCCAGACCTTGACGTCACCATCAGAGGTGCCATCTCCATCGCAAGAAGGCTTCAAGATCCGTTGGCTGAACTGGTGAAGATTGATCCGAAATCCATCGGTGTAGGGCAGTATCAGCACGATATCGGCAAGAAAAAACTGGATTCTTCCCTCGTAGGCGTTGTTGAGGATACGGTAAATGCTGTTGGTGTGGACCTCAACGTGGCAACACCATCACTTCTTTCCTATGTGGCAGGCATCAACAAAACCATAGCAGAAAACATCGTTGCCTATCGGGATGAAACAGGGAAATTCACTTCCCGAAAAGAGCTGAAAAAAGTAAAAAGACTGGGAGATAAAGCCTTTGAGCAATGCGCAGGATTCTTAAGAATCCGAGAAGGCAAAGATTTCCTGGATAATACGGGTGTGCATCCTGAGTCCTACAGCGCAGCATACACCATTTTAGAAGCACTTGGATACAACAAGAAGAAGCTCAGTGAAGAAGGGCTTCTGGATATCGAAGAACGGGCCCAGGCTTTTGGACTTTCGAAGCTTTGCGAGATCTCCTCTCTGGGAGAGCCTACTGTAAAAGATATTCTGAAGGAGCTGAAAAAGCCCGGCAGAGACCCTAGAGAAGATTTACCAAAGCCTGTCTTCAGAAAAGGGGTCATGGACCTGAAAGATCTGGAAGAAGGTATGATCCTAACTGGTGTCGTTCGGAATGTAGCTGAATTTGGAGCATTCATCGACATCGGTGTTCATCAGGATGGACTGGTCCATAAAAGTGAACTGTCCGACCGGTATGTGAGAAATCCCTTGGAATTCGTACGGTCCGGAGATGTAGTAGAGGTAAAGGTGCTTTCTGTGGATAAAAAAAGAAACAGAATCAGCCTGACCATGAAGGGGCTAAATAAAGATCAGCGCAACATAAAGCAGCAGTAAAAGAAAGAAGGACACAGCCTCGCTGTGCCCTTCTTCCTGCTCTATCTAGTTATGAAGAAAATACTGTTCCAGGACGGACAATATCTTTTTGAATTCGTGCTGATCAATGTTTCCAAGCTTTCCTCGGAAGCTGTTGAGATATTGGTATAACGATAGAGTCTCATACTCCATATCATGATTCTTCACATAAGTGATGGTTTTCCTAAGCCATTTTGTCAGCTCATCATATGTGGTAGAATAAAGAGAATCCTTATAAATCCCAAAGGGATAGGAGAGGGTAAAAGTCTTTTCGAGTTCATACGCTTCCTGCAAAAGTTCATGGGTTACTTGGACATTCATTTTATATTCCACCTTTAACTGAAAAAATTGACAGATGAATTGATGTTTTATTGCTAGATTACCATTTGATTATACCACAGGTTCCGTACTATTGACACATTTCTAACAACGTGGTATTCTTATATTGTAAATTAAATAGCATCTTCAGGGCGGGGTGTAAGTCCCCACCGGTGGTATAGCCCACGAGCCGCAAGGTTGATTCGGTGTAACTCCGAAGCCGACAGTTAAAGTCTGGATGGAAGAAGAATGATTGTTTTTGCGTTCACGCCTTGATTTCTATATTTATATGGAATCAAGGCTTTTTTACGTGAACAATCTTCTGGAGGTTGCAAATAATCTTTAGGAGGGTTTACACATGGTAAACGTATCAAAAAAAACCAACACTGTTGTCAAAGCTGCACTT
The DNA here is from genome assembly GCF_000701905.1 of Proteiniclasticum ruminis DSM 24773. Lineage (GTDB taxonomy): Bacteria > Bacillota > Clostridia > Clostridiales > Clostridiaceae > Proteiniclasticum > Proteiniclasticum ruminis. The sequence continues at coordinate 80,597 of NZ_JNKC01000005.1, forward strand.
CTTATGACGCTGGGATTCATCCTCACTTATTTTGAGTTTCCTGTACTGCCTGCTTTCCCTTGGCTTAAAGTAGACTTATCTGCTGTTCCTGTACTTCTTGCAGGATTTGCCTTCGGTCCTCTGGTTGGTGTTGGTGTCGAAATTCTGAAAAATATCCTTGTAATCGTCATTCAGGGAAGTACCACAGGTGGTGTAGGTCAGCTGGCAAACATCATTGTTGTTGGTTCTTATGTATTCTTCGCATCCTTAGTTTTCAAGAAGATGAAGACAAGAAAAGGAGCAATCATTGGTGCTTTCTTAGGATCCGTCGTCATGATCCCTTTGGCCATGCTTTCAAATTACTTTATCCTGATTCCAATGTTTTTCCCAGGTGGTATGGAACCAGAAGCGTTCCGTTCTTACATGTACTACGGAATACCAGCTTTCAACTTCATCAAGGGAGCCATCATCTCTGGTGTAGGGATTCTCTTCTATGATAGAGTAGCATCTCTCATCAACCGTGAGGCCATCTTCCAGGAAAGATACAAGAAGCTTCATAAAGCAAGTTAGTAAAACCACAAAAGCCTCTCTGCAAGCTGCAGAGAGGCTTTACTTATATCCTTGCAATCAGAAATCAGATTTGCAGATTCATGACAAGAGCATCTTCTCCATTGATGTAATAACGCTCTCTTTTTGTGAGCGTAATAAAGCCAAAGGATTTATATAGTTTCTGAGCTGGAAGATTCGACACACGAACTTCCAGAAATATATTCTGGATTCCTTTCACTTTCAGCTGCCGGATCAGCTCGCTCAGGACCATTTTCCCGATACCCAGCCGCTGACAGCTGTTTTTCACTGCGATATTGATGATATCCGCATCTTCGAATGTGTACCAACACTGAACGTATCCCACAACCTCGTCACCAAGGAGCGCCACCAGATTCAGCGCATGGGGATTCACAATCTCCCGAATCAGCTCTTCCTTGGCCCAGGGCAGGGGGAATGCCTCTTTTGAAATTTCATAGACCTCATCCACATGACGGGGCTCAAATTCTTTAATGATGATCCTCTCCATCAAAGGAGCCTTCCTTGTTTTTTCTCATACTCATATTCAGCCTGGCTCTTTCTCATGTAAAGAGGGACCAGAGAATAAATATCCTCTTTCTCCTCACTTTCAATCTTATCGCGAAGAAGATAGGGGAGGGTAGACGCTTTTGGAATGTTCAGATTCTGGGGAGCAAGAATGATATTCTTTCTGGATTGAAGCTCCTCACCAGGAATTTTTGATATGATATCTCCCATGATCATAATTTCTTTTGTCTCATCCGCCACTTTGTCCATGACTTCATCTAAAGTTAGAATGGTGGGTTCCATAATAGTCACAAGCTTTCCTTCGGAGAATGTATAGAATCCAGTATAATACCCATTTCTCAATGCATCCACCATAGGAATTATCAGCCCCTGATACCCGAAGGCACCATACGCCAGAGCTGCTAGAGCATTTGCTGCATAAATAGGGATATCTAAAGCCAAGGCCATGCCCTTCGCAGCCGCTAGACCGATTCTAAGGCCCGTAAAGGAACCAGGCCCCTTAGAGACTGTTATGGCCGAAAGATCCACTGGAGCCATGTGAAGCTTCTCAAGAAGTTCTTCCACCAAGGGCATGAGAAGCACCGAATGCTGCAGGTTAAAATTGATACTGATTTCACCTAAAGTTTCGTACTCTCTTACCACAGCAACTGTACAGTTGCTGGAAGATGTATCTATACTTAAAATATTCACATCAGCACCTCCAAAAACGGATAGATTCTACCGACTTCATGAAATGTAATCTTTCTTTCATCTTCCACATCTGTTTTCTCAATCTTCACCTGAAGGAACTGATCTGGCAATATGGATTCAATGAGGTCTGCCCATTCAATCAGTGCAACGCCATTTCCATATATATATTCTTCAAATCCCACCTGGAGCACCTCCTCAGGATCATGCACACGATACACATCAAAATGATACAGCGGCACTCTGCCAGAATGATACTCATTGACAATGGTGAACGTGGGGGAGGTGATATTTTCTTTGACTCCTAATCCATCTGCCAAACCTTTTGCAAAATGTGTTTTTCCAGTTCCTAAATCTCCTGTCAGACAAACCGTGGTTCCTCGTTCTAAACTCTCTCCCAGCTTTCGTCCCAGTTCCATGGTTTCTTTCACAGAGGATGATTTTTTGATAAATGTACTCATCTTCTCACCTTGTTTCCTATTCTCATTTACATCTCTACATTATAACTCAGGAAAAGTAACTTGAAAAGAAAAACAGCCCACCTGTGAGATCCGACGGATCACGCAGGTAAGCTATACCTCTTTACGCTGCTTTCTTCAGGAAGGTATCAAAATCCATACTGAGCAGATATAAATCTTGTTTCACCATATCACCTTCGAATCCAAAATGTTCGAAGAGGGATAAAGAGCGTTTATTAAGATGTTTGATTTTTGCATTGATTTTTTGTGTGCGAAGTGAAAAGAACGCTTCACAAAGAGCTTTCTTTAATGCTGATTTTCCGTAACCTTTACCCCAAAGTTCTTTTTCACCGATGGTAATGACGATTTCATGCGCATTGGCTTTCGGAATAAACGTAACGTACCCAATAGCCTCATCTTTAAGACAAATCAGGTAAAAAAGACCTTTCTGGTTAAAAACCTGGTTATACAGAGGCATTCTTGATGTTTCCACCAATGAGCGGATCTGTCTGCTCATTTGGGTATCCTCATTGAGGTGTGCAATGATTTCCTGATCTTCTAACCAATCAGCAATTTTCAAAGCATCCTCCATAAAAATATCCTGTCTTAAGCTAATCATAGAAAACTCCTTTAAATCACAATCATTTTAGTGCAATACACTGGTACTGAACCCATCTATGTATTCTAGTATGAGTCAGAGCCAAATTCAAAGCCGTATTCCATGACTTTTTGAAAATATTGGAGTTTACCTGTGTTTTCCTGTGTTTATCTCTATTTATATGAACTTTTCAACGCATTATGATATGCAAATAACATAAACATAAATTAAACAGAATATATTAAGATTCTTATAGAATAACCGCAATATATTCTGTAATCCTTAATAATACATGTGATTTTTTCAGGAAAACAAAAAACGGAGACCCGTAAGAATCTCCGAAAAAAAAGAAAACAGCCTAGTACATCGTACTAGACCGATTCATCATGGCAGGGGTACTAGGATTCGAACCTAGATTTACGGTTTTGGAGACCGTTGCTCTGCCATTGAACTATACCCCTAAACCTTATAGTGCCTCAAATAGGCTACATTGGTTATTCTAACACCCTTAGAATAAGATGTCAACAACTTGTTCACAATTTCTCGAATTTCTCGAATTACCTTAATTGACAATTGCCAAAGTAACTTCCGGTTGGACGAAAGAAAAACAATGAAGCGGAAGTTCCTCTTGTAAAAGGGACAACAGGAGAACTGCTCCTATTTCTGTAGTAAGTTCTTGTTATTTACGAATAAAAGGATTTACTGAAAGACTTTAGGCAGCCGATTCATAGTGATTTTACGGTGCTGAAAATAAGATTTCTGGATGCAGAACCCTTTACATATGCTACAATGATGATAATAAGTGAAAACCCTGCAAGGCCCGGTACGAATAAATATCAGGGATATAAAGAGCAGTTACTTTGAGGAGGTGTCCTTTTGCTGGCAGAATTATTACGTCTTCATAAATACCATGATGTGGCACTGGTTGGTGCTGGTGGTAAAACCACACTCATTAACCGACTTACAGAGTCATTGCGCAAAAAAAAGAAAATCTTGGTGTCCAGCACTACAACCTTCATCAAACCTGCAGAGACGATGTTTGATTTTATCGATGTAGCCTACAGCGAGGATTATGATCTTTCCAGTTATGAGAAAACTGGAATCTATCTCATAGGACGCGGAAAAAACTTGAAAGATCTGGTCATGGGACTGGAAATTTCTGATATTGAGCGAATTTCTGCTCATTTTGATCAGACAATCATTGAATGCGATTTTTCAAATGGTCGCCCGTTGAAGGGCTTCAGAGAGTTTGAACCTGAGATTCCAGAGACAACCGATGTCACCATTGGAATCGTTGATATCCAAGCACTGGGTTTGCAGGTCAACAGTAAAAATATCCATCACCTGGACAAGTATATTGAACTGACCGGCGCTTCCATCGGCTCTTTAGTGACCATACAGGATCTTGTGAAGATCGTTGAGAACTCCGAAGCCTTATTCAAGAATGCAAAAGGAAAGAAAGTCCTTTATATCAATAAAGTTGAAAAAGCAGTGGATCAAGCTCTTGCCACCACTTTACTGGAAGCACTGAACGTTGAGAATCTGGACTTAATCCTGGAAGGTAGTCTTGTTGAGAATCGTTACGATATACTGTATGAAGGGAACTATTAGAGGAGACTAAGAAGATGAAGTATTTGATTCTGAGTGATATCCACTCAAATTATCAGGCATTCACCAAAATACTGAATACAGAAAAATTCGATGAAGTGCTTTTTGTAGGAGATATCATCGGTTATGGAGCAGACCCATACTTTTGCTATAAAAAGTTTCTAGAACTCGGTGGAACAGGAGTCCTTGGAAATCATGAACAGGGTGTCCTAGAACCAGAAACCTTGACAAAATTCAGTGAAAATGCCAGAAAAGGAATCCTCTATACCATAAAGCACATCCCTAAGGAATACATTGACCATATGAGAATACTGCCAGCCGTTCTTGAAATGGAAGATTTTGTTCTCTGCCATGCAATGCTCGGCGATCCTTTAAGTTTTCAGTATGTATTTCCTGAGAATAAAGATTCCATATTCCTGATGGAAAGCTTTGAAGTGCTTGAAAAACTGGGGAAGAAGATCCAGTTTACGGGCCATACGCACAGACCCTGTATTTTTAAAAAGAGAGAGGATGAACAGATTGAGGTTTACCCAATCCACCATGGTGACATTTATCTGGATGATGCTTCTTATGTCATAAACGTGGGAAGTGTAGGGCAGTCAAGAAACGGAATTCCAAAAGCTCATTATATTGTCTATGATTCTGTGAAAAGAAGAATCCGGTTCAGAGCATTGGATTATGATATAAAAGAGGCTGCAGACCGCATCCTCAAAGCAGATCTTCCTGAATTTCTTGGTCAAAGGCTCTACCTTGGCACATAGTCAAGGAAGTTTATTGACAGCAACTCCAGTTTTATGATACAATTTAATTGAATACAATAAAACATGAGGTAATACGTATGATAGATGAATTAAAACTCGAAAATCAATTGTGCTTTGCAGTCTATGCTTTTTCAAGAGAAATCACGAAAATATACCGACCTTTACTGGAGCCGTTGGGACTGACCTATACACAGTACTTGGTGATGATTGTCCTATGGGAAAAAGATGGAATATCCCTGAAAGAGCTTGGAAGCAAGCTGAGATTGGATTCAGGCACACTCACACCTCTATTGAAAAAACTGGAGAATGATGGAAACATCGAGCGAACCAGAGACAAGAGGGATGAGCGTAATCTCATCATCTATCTGAGCGAAAAAGGGAAGGAACTGATGAAAGAAGCAGAAAAAGTTCCGGACAATATCGCATGCAGTTTGCCAATGGACCTGGATGGCATCGTAGGTTTGAGAGAACAGCTGAAACTCATTCTTGACCAGCTGGAAAATCAGACCAAAGACAATTTTTTGAAATAATTGCAAAAATCCTCTGATATCAAGGTATCAGAGGATTTTTTCCTGTCAAATATTATTTTCATCTAGAAGTTCAGAGGATCTTCCCGTTATTTCCATGGATGGACCTCCTACTTCGTACAGTCTGAACTTTATCATGAACGTAGAACCTTTCCCAACAGTGGAAGAGACATCAATGGTCCCTCCGTTGAGTTTCACAAAATTTTTGACGATGGTGAGCCCAATTCCACTGCCTTCAACAAGTTCTCTCGATTTATCCACTCTATAGAACCTTTCAAATACATTGGGCAGATCTTCTTTTGGAATACCAATGCCCGTATCCTTTATCCTGATATAGCAGAACTTATCATCCCTGGAGAGCTTGATGGTGATCATCCCGTTTCTCGGGGTAAACTTGATGGCGTTATGCAGCAGATTGTTGATGATCTGATAAATAGAGTGCTTATCCGCCAGTATCAGAAACTCCCCAGTTCTTTGAGGAATGAACTTTAATTTGATGGATTTTTCTTTGGTGATTCCCTGGAAGTTGTGATATATATCCTGAAGAATCTGCCGGATATCCAATACTGCTATTTTAGACACCATGCTTTCTGCCTCAAACTGTTTCAGGATATTCAGATTGTCCAGGAGCTTTCCGAAACGAACCACTTCTGAGTTCAGTGCCTGAAGTCTCTCTGGAGTAGCTGGAAGAATACCATCTATGATGGCTTCCAGATTTGTCTGAAGAACATTCAGAGGATTTCTCAGTTCATGGGATACGTCTGTGATAAGACGCTTACGGAGCATATCCTGACGATCCAGTTTCTCTCCAAGGGAGTTGATGCTGTTTCTTAAGGTCTCAATCTCCACCACATCCGCTTCCTGTAGTTCTCTTGCAGTCAGCTCACCCATGGATAAGCTGTAGGCTGTATGGGAAATTCTTTCGATAGGATCCGAGAGCTGCCTTGCGACAAAAAGCGCAATTAAAACGATAATGAACACCGCGAGAAAAGCACTAATCAGAATACTCATCGTAATAGAGTTTAAGAAGTTCTTGTCCTCTGTGGAAATCACAAGGGGAGAGAACTGACCAATCACGACATAACCAAGAATCTGATTCTCACTTTTTATGGGATATTCATAGGGAACATACTGCTCCATGGTGAAAGCCCCATCTGGATTGATTTCTTTTTCCTTTTCTACTAGTTTTAGTGGATCCATTGCCCAAAGGACCGATTTATCCCAGTTCAGCAGCGATAATGTGAAGTTTGCTGACTCTGCCTCACGTTCCAGACTTTTCCCCGAGATATTTGTCCATCGTTTATCCCTTAAATAGGCATCCCGGAATGTGGCAATAATCCGCTCGTCTCTTTTGGTCTGGTTCACTTGGAGATAATCATTGAACCGTGCATTCAGCGTCAGGTTTATGACGATATATGCAATAAGAAGAGACAATAAAGCACTGATCGATATGGCCACAGTGAGCTTATATTTAATGCTCCTCAACTATTGACCACCACCAAACTTGTACCCCAGCTTAAATACTGTAATGATATAAGAGGGGTTCTTTGTATCGAGCTCGATCTTCTTTCGGATATTTTTAATATGAACATCAATGGTTCTGTCCACACCTTCAAAATCGGGTCCTAGAACACGATCGATGAGGGTTTCTCTGGATAACACAATGCCAGGATTCTCCGATAACAGCGTAAGAATGTCAAATTCAATCGGTGTCAGGGCTATTTCATCTCCCCGCAACCGTACTTCACGTTTGTCGTTGTCAATGACCAGTTCTCCGCCATTGAACGTGACCACATTTTTATTCTCTGGAATATCTTTAATTCTTCTGAAGAGCGCATTAACTCGTGCAACAATCTCTCTAGGGGAGAATGGTTTCACCAAATACTCGTCCGCACCTAAGTCCAGGCCGCGTATCCTCTCCTCAAGACTGGATTTCGCAGTGAGCATAAAAATATACGTGTTTGATTTCGCACGAATCCTCTTGCATATTTCTTCACCAGAGATGTCAGGCAGCATGAGATCCAGAATAATCAGATCAAAAGCAATATCTTCAGTGTATTCAAGGCCTTTGTACCCGCGTTCTGCAGTATAGACTTCATAACCTTCTTTCCTTAAATACGCGGATATAGCTTCCAGTACGGAAGGTTCATCTTCAATAATCAATATTTTATTCAAATTAACACCTCATTTCTTTGATGTGATTATAACACCTGCCTTCTTGTGTTGGCAAAGAATCTTGACAAAAAGACGAAAGATTCCAGTAAATGGTTTTCAATATTTTTACTTCTCCAGAAAACATTTCTCATAATAATTGAAGCATCACAAAATATAGTGATAAAACAGTAAAAAAAATGATGCGATTATTTTAACAAAATGAGCAAACTTTATACGTTCTTCATAAGTTAAAATTATAATTCAATCTGTAATAAGTTTGTAATCATTATGAATTTTCCCTTTTTGGAGGTAGAAATGAGAAATATAAAATATAAAGTAGCTGCAGCTTTAGTCGCAATTAGTATTGTCTATGGCGGATCTATTCCAGTTAAAGCGGAACCGCTGACCGATGCTCAGCAGCAGGAACTGGATGCGGTTCGGGCAGAGTATGAGAGTATTTTAGCAAAAATGGCTGAAATCGACGGAAAGATTGCAGAAATTTCTGACACAATCACCGATATCACTATTGAAATTGAAGAAAATGACGCCAATATTACTAGATTGGATGAGGAGATTGCTCAAAAGTCAGATGAAATCAAAAACACTGAAATAAAACTACTCCAGAAAGAAACAGAATATGGCGAGCGTTTAAGAGCCATGTATAAGCAAGGCAACAACGGTATGATCGAAACCATCCTTGGTGCTGACAGTATTGCTGATTTTGTAGCTCGTGCAGACGCCATCATCAAATTCGCAAAGATTGACAAACAGCTTTTAGATGAAATTCAGGCAATCAAAGATTTGCTTGTTTCACAGAAAGAAGAACTGGATACAGCAAAACATGAAGTTGAAGTGCTGAAAGCAGAAAATGTCGTAAGACTGGAACAGCAGAAAGTAAAAATGGCCGAAACCGAAGATCTTCTGGAAGATATGGAAGTAGAAGAGAAGAAAATTCTTGGAAACCTGGCGTTCGCAGAACTTTATTTTATCGGAAACAATGATGACATCATCGCAGATTCAAGCAGCAGTGACGAAATGATTCAGGGTGCCATCGACCAGCTCCGTGCTGTCCGCAACAATATCGTGACAGATACGACGGATGCGAAGGTAGTTGCCCTCATTGAGCAGGGTAAATCTGTCCTGAACCAGAGAGCTGCAGCAAGAAGAGAAGCTGAAAGACGGGCAGAAGCTGAAAGACGTGCTGAAGCAGCAAGAATTGAAGCGGAAAGACAAGCACAGCAGTCACAAAACAATAGCAATAACAACAGCAGCAGTTCACAGCAGCCAGCCCCTGTAGCTCCAAGCGCTCCAGCGGTCAGTGCACCAGCCAGCGCATCTGCTCAGGCGGTACTGAACTATGCTTATAAGTTCATTGGCACACCATATGTATGGGGTGGAACCACACCAAGCGGATTTGACTGTTCTGGATTCACTTCTTATGTCTTCAGGAATTTTGGTGTTAACCTTCCACGAGTTTCAAGATCACAGGCAACGGTAGGCGCAAAAGTAGATTATGCTAATCTGCAGCCTGGAGATTTGGTGTTCTTTGGAAGCGGAAGCATCTCCCATGTAGGGATTTACATCGGAAATGGCAACATGGTCCATTCACCAAGACCTGGTAAGAGCGTGGAGATTTCCAGCATGAGATACCACAAATTTATCACAGCAAGACGTGTACTTTAATTGAACAATTCAGGAGTCTGGTGAAAACCAGACTCTTTTTTGGTACACTGTAAGAAAAACCGAAATGAGGAATATAAATGGATGTTGTACATATTGTTCAGGATATCTTACATAAAACCGAAGAAGAGGTGAACTCCATGGCGCCTGTCAATATCCTTGTGGCAGGAAAGACAGGTGTCGGGAAAAGCACGCTCATCAATGCTGTTTTCAGGGAGAATCTCACTCAGACAGGCATTGGAAAACCTGTGACCAAACATTTGGAACGAATCACAAAAGAAGGCATTCCACTGGTTCTCTTTGATACAAAAGGGTTCGAACTGAACGAACAGGTGCAGAAAGAAGTCCGTAAAGAAGTGCTCGAAGAAATACAAAGAGCCATCTCCACAGGAGACAAATCAAAAGAAATCCATGCAGTCTGGTATTGCATCAATGCGGCAAACCATCGTCTGGAATCCTTCGAAGAGGGTTTTCTACGGGAACTCTCAGAAAAACTTCCAGTGATTCTCGTTCTTACACAGAGCATTCTGGAGGAAGAGACCTCCATGCTCATGGAGTACATCCACTCGCTCAAGTTAAAGCTGGAACGAGTTATTCCAGTGGTGGCCAAACCCTACAGAATTGGTACACAAGAAATTCCTGTGACCGGTCTGAAAGATTTGGTCCATGAAACTCTAAGGCTTCTGCCCGAGGAGGTAGAACCAGCTTTTATCAACGCCCAGAAAGTTGATGTGATGAAGAAGGCGGAGCTTGCCCGTAAATGGGCTAGGGGATTTATCACTGAAACTTTCATGGTGGGCTTTACACCAATTCCGTTTGCAGATGCGCCCATCATCGCATCCAGCCAAGTAGCTATGATTGCAAAAATCACAAGTATATTCGGTGTTTCTATGAATAAAGCACTGGTTACCAGCATTGTTTCATCTGTTACAGGAGTTTCAGGAGCTGTCTACACAGGAAGGGCTCTTGTGAGCAACCTTCTGAAACTGATTCCTGGTGCAGGAACAGTCGTAGGAGGAATCATCTCCGGCAGTACAGCAGCGCTGATCACCACAGCACTGGCCTATGCCTACATCAACCTCATGATCCTTGTGGCAACTTCAGAGTATAAAAATACCACCATGAAGCAAAGTGAGATTATTGAGTTCATGCAGAAGGAATTGAAGAAGCAGATGAAAATTGTAAAGAAGGAAAAGCCTTACGAAAAATAACCGCTTTTCTTTAGCCACTTCATAGGATATACTGAAAAGCGGATCAGAAAGGGGAATATTATGGCATTGAATGATACAGCAAAAGAAAAAATGCTTCAGCTCATCGAAGCAAAAAAGAATGGAAATGGAAAAAAAGGGAAGACCGAAAGACCGGAAAAGAGTATACAAGGAACATCCAAACCTAAAAAAATGAAGAAAAACGGCGGTTTATTCGACAAGTAAAAAAAGCCTCATCCGAACTGGATGAGGTTTTTTATTATAGTGTTTCATCTTCCATATGGAGCTTGACTGTCTCAATCTGATTGATTCTCATAAGTTCCAGCGCATAATCATCCAACCTGTAATCATCCAGATAATAAATCGTCCGAATACCTGATTGGATCAGTGCTTTGGTGCAGTTAAGACATGGAAAGTGTGTGACATAGATTTTGGAATCTTTTAGAGAAATTCCCTCTCTGGCGCAATAGGCAATGCAGTTGATCTCTGCATGGAGCGTTGCAATGCAGTGTCCATCCCGCATCACATGACCAACGTCGTCACATTGTGGCGTTTTGCTTCCCACACTCCCATTGTAACCTGTGGCAATAATCCGGTTGTCCTTATTGACGATGACAGCGCCCACATAAGCTCTGTCACAAGACGATCTCATGGCCAGAACTTTAGCGATGCTCATAAAATATTCATTCCAGCTCTGTCTTTTCCGTTTTGGTTTTGTGCTTTTGACAATTTCGTAACTTTTCTCACTCATCTTCCAACACTCCTTTAAACTCCATTTCCACATGGGGGATATCATCTTCCAGATAGGGTTCTTTCTCTGTTCTCTTAAATCCCAGCTTTTTATAAAACTCTTCGGCATAAGCTTGGGAAGAAAGAATGATATGAGATTCTCCAATTTTCAGAAGCTCCTCCATGGATGCTTTCATCACCATTGCTCCATAGCCTTTGCCTCGATGGGCAGGACTTGTGACAACGCGTCCGATGGACGCTTCGGGATACTTGATTCCGCTTCTGAAAATACGGGTGTAGGCGGCCAGATTCTCTTCTTCGTATAAAAACACATGAAGTGCTTTCTGGTCTGTATCATCGAGATCCTGGTAGGGACAGCTTTGTTCAACAATAAAGACCCTCTCTCTCAATCGTAGCATGGCATATAGTTCTGAAACGGTCAGTTCATGAAAGGATTTGATTTCAAATCGCATAAGTCCTCCTGCATCCATCGTGTTGTTTGAACCGGCAAACTGTGAAATAAATAATAACATTCAAAAAAAGAAGTCATTCTTGCTCTAAATATAGGATAATAGAATTACAGATGCTTGTAAAACATTTTTACCATTCAAAATCTGATTCAAAAAAAAACGAAAGACCGCTCCTGGTGTATTCTGAGTGCGGCACGTAACGGAGGTGCATCAATGGAAGAAAAAGAACAGAAGAAATATCTTAAAGAAAAAGAAAAGCTCGTAACGAAAGTCGGTTATCTTCAGCGTGTTCTGAAGGAGTATAAAGTACCCGTGATGATCCTGTTTGAAGGGGTGCATGCCTCAGGCAAAGGAAGATTGTCCAATGAACTGCTCATTGCGCTGGATGCAAGATATACCAAATTCTATGCAACCCATGCCCCAACAGAAACAGAGCGAAGAAAACCATTTTTATGGCAGTACTTTGTGAATACTCCCAGCCATCAGGAAGTATACATCTATTACCGCAGCTGGTACTCATTATACATTGCCATGAAAAACAACATCATCAAAGACAGCTCCTATGAGGACAGTAAAATTCTGCTCCAGGAGATCAAAAACTTTGAAAATACCCTTCGTAATGATGGTACCGAACTGATTAAGTTCTATGTGGACATTGAGGAAGAAAAACAAAAGGAACATATCAGACGGATGTATGATAATCCAAGAACCATGTGGAAAGCCCAGGAATACGACCGTGACAATGATGAGGACTATAAGAAAGAGATGGAGAAGATTGTAGAAGAAGATCAAAACTCCTGGCATCGCATCAAGTATGAAACCAGCATAGTATCCGTCAACGAAGTGCTGGAAACCATCGTGAACCGGCTGGAAAAAAGGCTGAAAAAAGAAAAGAAAAGAGCAGAAGAGGATCCTGAAAAACGAGATGGTTTCTTCAATGGAAAGTATCCGGATATCTTGAAGAAACATGAGGGAAATCACGATCTCAGCAAAGAAGACTATAAGGATCGGCTGGATCGTCTTCAGAAAGAGATGCGGGATGTTCAGTATACGCTCTACGAGAAAAAAATACCGCTCATCCTTGTCTTTGAGGGCTGGGATGCCGCAGGGAAAGGTGGAAACATCAAGCGGATCATACAGCATCTTGATCCAACAGGATACGAAATCAGCACCATAGCTGCACCTACAGACCTGGAGCTTCGTCATCATTATTTATGGCGGTTCTGGAAACAGGTGCCCAAGACAGGCCACATATCCATCTATGACCGCTCCTGGTACGGCAGAGTCATGGTAGAAAGGGTAGAAGGGTTCGCTACCAATAAAGATGTGGAGAGAGCATATGAAGAAATCAATGATTTTGAAGCGTCCCTGACAAATTTCGGTGCCATTGTACTGAAGTTCTTCATCCACATATCAAAAGAAGAGCAGCTGAAGAGATTTGAGGCGCGACAGGCAGATGAGAACAAAGTCTGGAAAATCACAGATGAAGACTGGAGAAACCGTGAAAAATGGGATCTTTATGAAGAGGCCATCAATGACATGCTGGATCAAACAAATACCAAAGAAGCCCCTTGGCTGGTGATCAATGGAAACAACAAACGGTATGCCCGGATCACAGTGCTCGAAACAGTAATTGCCGCATGCACCGAACGGTTCCTTGATAAGTAGTTCACAAAATTAGACTCATTGTAACTGCCGCAAATATTAAAATGTATAATAATATCAAGTTAAAGTAATGAAAAGACATTTGTAAAGGATTGCAGGTGTCTTTTTCTCATAAACTTATAGAAAGTAATGTAATAAATCATCATGAAAATGAAGTTCAATTTACGGATATGGGAATTTTGAGAAGGATTGGCATATTTTTATTGCCAATGTTTTTCTATTGCACTTATAATATAACCTATAATTTTTAGAGAATGTGGCAAGGTTCTCAAATGGTGCAAATCCTGGAGAAAAAATCACAAACTCTGAAAATAAAAAGGGGGAATAATTATGGAAAATAACAGAGGATCCTGGTCCTCACGATTCGGCTTCCTGATGGCTGCCGTTGGTTCTGCCGTTGGATTGGGAAATCTTTGGAAGTTCCCGTATCTTGCGGGAGAGAACGGTGGGGGCGCATTTGTGCTTGTGTACATCGGTCTTGTGGTGCTGCTAGGTTTTACGCTGATGCTGGCTGAAATGACCATTGGCCGACATGCGAACTCTGATGCTTATGGTTCCTACAACAAAATCAAAAAGGGTTGGGGATTTGTCGGTGGTATCGGTATTCTGTCCGGATTCCTTATTTTATCTTATTACTCTGTCGTTGGCGGCTGGGTGATGAAGTATATCGTAGCTTCCTTCACAGGCACCGGTACAGATAAAGCTGCTTTCTTCGGGAATTTTATTTCTTCACCAGTTGAACCACTTGTTTATCATTTAATCTTTATGGGACTCACTGCAATTATTGTTATTCGTGGAATTTCAGGTGGTATTGAAAAGGCATCCAAATTCCTGATGCCTGCACTGTTTGCACTTCTTCTGGTTACCGTGATTCGTTCAGTAACACTGGACGGAGCTATGGAAGGAATCAAATACTTCGTGACACCAAACTTCAGTGAAATCACACTGAAAGTTGTCATCGCCGCACTAGGCCAGGTCTTTTTCTCTCTCTCTCTTGGCATGGGCATCATGGTCACCTATGGAAGCTATCTGAGAAAAGACGAGGACATGGAAAAAGACGCCTTCATCATTCCTTCTCTGGACTCTCTGGTGGCCATCCTTGCAGGATTCGCAATACTGCCTGCTGTATTTGCCTTAGGGTTTAAGCCAGGTGAAGGCCCTGGACTCATGTTCATCACGCTTCCAGCTGTATTTGAGAACATGCCTCTAGGTTCCATTTTCGGAGCACTCTTCTTTGTACTTGTATTCTTTGCAGCCTTATCTTCTTCCATCTCACTGATGGAAGTTACGGTAGCTTTTGGTATTGATAAGCTCAAGTGGAGCAGAAAGACATCCGTAATCATATTCACCACCCTGATGTTTATCATCGGTATCGGTGCATCTTTATCCATGGGCGAATGGAGCGATTTCCTCATTCCTTGGATCGACGGAAAAAGCTATGGAATCTTTGATTTCCTGGATGTGCTTACATCTTATTATCTGCTTCCATTGGGCGGACTCTTGGGGGCTCTCTTCATCGGATTTGTCTGGGGTGTGCCAAATGCAGTGAAAGAAATCAAGATAGGAAGCAAATTTGTCACAGAAAAACTTTGGTCTATTCTGATTAAATTCGTTGTGCCAATTCTTGTGTTCCTTATTCTGTTATCCACCACAGGCCTACTGGATAAATTACTAGGACTGTAAGATTAGATCTATACCTCACAAAAAGCTCTGGCTGTTTCTAGCCAGAGCTTTTCATTACAACAATATGATTATCCACGGTGTTGGAACTGTACTTTTAAGTGTCTTTTATAAAGATATCTGAACTTCGTCAGATAAGGTTTCAGCTCTTCTTCTTTAAAAATCGGGTCCTCTTTGGTATGGACTTCAATGACAAGCGCATCCTCTGTGACTTCCACTTTCTTCACCTGTGCCTCTTTCGAGATACCGAAGTTGATGGCTTCTGCAATCTTAATGAGAATACCAAGCATTTCTATGGTCCTCATATCCCTCTGGGAAAGGATCTTCTTGTTGAAGAACTCCTTCAGAAGATCATTGGCTGAAAATACAGAGGCGCAGGAGGCCGCCATAAGAATCTGTTTCTGACTGAGTCCATTGATGGGGGCATTAAGGATACTGTAGAATGTATTCCGGTCCCGTTGGAAGTAATTGATGCTGGTGCCCAGGTCATATAAATAGGTGGCCGTTTTCAGCACTTTTCCATTGCCCAGAAGGTAGGGGTATTTTTTGGTCAGTGCTCCATAAAGGGGACTGACGATCTTGAAGAGATCTTTCCCTTCATAACCAGGATACATATGATTCTCAATGATGTTGTCCAGAGAAAACTCCAGCACATCACGAACCCGTTTATTTCTGCCAAGGATGTGTTCAAAAAGCAAGCCATCCCGGATACCAGCATTGGACACAAAGATCTTTTTGGCATTCTGAACCTGCATAAGCACATTTAGAGTAGCCAAAGAGCCGATGAAGATATCCTCCCGGTCTTTACTGAGTCCATAGACTCTCTTGACTTTCCCGCTCAGATATCCTCTGATGAGCTCATAAATTTCCTCCACATCTTTCTGCTCCATGCTGTAGTTGTGGGAAATAAACATGGCATTGTCTTTTCTGAACCTGTCGATTTTTCCAAGGGTTCTGATGGACCCCCCAATCCCCACAATGGGGTATCCCTTGGCATTCTTCAGCCAGGGCACATCACGGAACGTATCCTTCAGGTACTGATGAAGCTGATTCTCAGCTTTTGGATTCCGTTTGAGGTCAAACAGTTCTGTCAGCACAATACTTCCAAAGGGAATGGAAATGGACTCCTGAAGTCTGTTGTCATGAATCAGCGCAATCTCTGTGCTGCTGCCGCCAATATCCACCATGAGGCATCGGTCCAGATCCAAAGTGTTCACTGTGGCATAATAATCATAAAAAGCTTCTTCCTCACCTGAAAGAATCCGGATGTCTTTTCCCAGGGCGATTTTTGCTTTTCCCAGAAATTCCTCCTTGTTGCTGGCCTTTCTAATGGCCTCTGTTGCCACCGCAATGACTTCAGTCACATTTTTGGAGTCCATATAGGACTTGAAATGTTTGAGGACACGGATTCCATAATCGATGCGGTGCGGGTGAAGATGATTCTCCACCATATTCTGACCTAGTCTTGCTGAGTGCCGGACCTGCCCCACCACTGTGTAGCTGGTTTTCTGCACATCATAGACGACCAGTCTCATGGAGTTAGAGCCTATGTCGATGATACCAATTCTCATAGCTCCTCCTTTCAATAGTTCCTTATTTTATATTATTATATCAGGGTTTCTTTATCTTTCCTAACACTCTGTCAGGCGGGTGCTTTATATAGCGTGTATCCTCAACAAAAACTGAAGCCGAATACGGCAAAGATGTAAATTCTTATGAACTTATCGCAATTTTTGTATAATTCAAAGTGTGAAATGGATATAATAGAACTAAACAAATGAACGATAGGAGGAGGATTCGATGGATTCATATTTATCATCACCCCAAGATTTCATCAACAGAGAACTTAGTTTTCTGGAGTTCAACCACCGTGTTCTGGAAGAGGTGAAGGATCAGAGCAATCCTCTTTTCGAACGGTTGAAATTTGCTGCCATTGTTATTTCAAATCTGGATGAGTTCTATATGATCCGGTACGGGACTCTATCGGATCAGATACACGCAAAGATTTACAAAAGGGATTCTTCCGGCATGACGCCAAAAGAACAGACCACCGCCATCAACAATCGGACAAGAATCCTCCTGGATGATCTGTATCATCTGGTCAACGGAAAAATCAAAAAGGATCTGAAGAATATCGGTATTGAGTTTCTAGACCACAAGAGCCTTACAGAGGAGCAGCTCTCCTATGTGGATTCCATCTACGAGCACAGCATCTATCCGGTACTGACTCCAATGGTGGTGGATTCGTCCAGGCCTTTTCCTCTGATCACCTCAGAAACGCTCAATATTGCAGTTCTTCTGGAAGATAAAGCTTCCCTCGAAAAACATCATATCGGAACCATCCAAGTGCCAAATGTGCTGGATCGGTTCTACTATATTCCGGGATCTTCAGACACAGAAAAGCAGTATATCCTGCTGGAGGACATTTTGAAGCTGAAACTAAAAGATCTTTTCAACGCGTTCGATATCCTTGGCTATTCCTGTTACAGAATCAGCCGTAATGCCGATCTGGAATATAACGAGGAAGAAGCTGATGATCTTCTGGAAGTGATCAAAGAAACCATTAAGCTGAGAAAATGGGGGAATGTCATCAAACTGGAAGTGGAAAAGCACATCTCTTCCGAACTTCTGGAGTATTTAATGGATGAATTCGAGTTGACGAAGGAAAACGTATTTCAGATTGACGGACCTCTGGACCTTCGTTTTCTTCATAAAGTCAGCAAACTCCAAGTGGATGAGTCTTTGAAATTTAAAGAAATCATTCCGCTGCCTGTTCCAGAACTTCTTTCCCATGACGATCTGTTTCAGTCCATTACCCATAAAGATGCGCTGCTTCACCATCCCTACGACAGTTTCTCCACCATTGTGAAACTGGTGAAACAGGCCGCTACAGACCCGGATGTGCTCGCCATAAAGCAGACGCTTTACCGTGTTTCCGGAAACAGCCCCATCGTAAAAGCTTTGGCTGAAGCTGCAGAGAACGGAAAACAGGTGACTGTTCTGGTAGAACTGAAAGCTCGATTTGATGAGGAAAACAACATCAACTGGGCACTGCGGCTTGAAAAAGCGGGCTGTCATGTCATCTATGGTGTCACGGGTCTGAAAACCCACTGTAAGGCACTGCTCATCATACGGCGGGAAAACAGCGAAATAAAGCGGTATTTTCATGTGGGCACCGGAAATTACAATGACATCACCGCCAAGCTTTATACAGATGTGTCCCTGGTCAGCTGCAATGGAGATCTTGCAGAAGACATCTCTGATCTTTTCAACAGACTTTCCGGACATTATAAGTATGGCAAGATGCGGCAGGCGATACTGGCTCCGGAAGATATGCGAAATCATTTTACACAGCTCATCGAACAGGAGAGAAAAGCAGCAAAGGAAGGGCACAAGGCTTATATCATCGCTAAAATGAATTCTCTGGTGGACAAAGACATCATAGAAAAGCTCTACGCAGCATCCAAAGATGGAGTAGAAATTGATCTCATCATCCGCGGCATCTGCTGTCTGCGTCCTGGCATAAAAGGGCTCAGCGAGAACATCAGGGTCCGTTCCATCGTTGGAAGATTTTTGGAGCATTCCCGTATCTTCTATTTCTATAACAGGGGAAATGAGGAGTTTTACATCTCCAGCGCGGACTGGATGGAAAGAAACCTGAACAAACGTATAGAACTGATGATTCCAGTGACCAACGCTGAAGCAAAGCATAAGCTGAAAACCATCCTTGATCTGAACTTAAAAGATACAGCAAAAGCACGTATTCTCACCTCCACGGGCGAATACAAAAGAATCCAGACCAAAGATGCACCCTATAACTGTCAGGAGGATTTCATTCTACGGACAGAGAAAAAATTCAACAAATACAGAAAAAGACTGGCAAAACTTCAAAGAGAAGGGCGCCTATAAAGGAGAGAAGCAAAATGAAAATCAAACTGAACTCATCAAATCCTAGACACGTGGACATTGTAAAAGCACTGGTGGAGGAGTTTCCGGAAATCTCCTTGCTCTCAAAGGACCGGAAGTGGGGAAGCGAACAACCTTCTTTCAAATATAAAGACCAGCTGTATGAGTTTAAAACCATCGATGAACTCATCCATCAGGTGAATAAAATCTTAGGGCTGAAAAATAAGGATTATCATAAGAAAGGCAAAAAAGTCACTGAAGTTGTTCCAGTGGAAGAAGAACTGCTTCTTGAAATCCCCATCGAAAAGTATAATCTGAACGATCTCAATATAAAATTACGGCTTGGCAGCCACGGGGAGAAGAGCAGCACCTATGAAGCTGAAACCCAGACACTCCACTATGAAGTGGAAGAAACCTTAGATGAAGATCTGGATGATCTTTCCATGGAAGAGCCTGAAATTTCCATGACTTCCATCAATAATGACATTATCCTCGATATTCCTGCAGAGAAGTTCACGCTCCAAGACTTGAAGCTCAATATCAAATTCACACAGTATGGAGAACCCGTATCCTCCTATGAAGTGAAAAAAGAAGAACAGAAAGAAGAAACGGACCAGACAGAGTCAGAACCCGCTGACCTTTCTAAGGAAGTAGGTCCTTTCAGCGCAGAGGAAGAGAAGTAACCAAAAAACCTGATGACCTGTTGCTTGAAGCAGCTCGGTCATCAGGTTTTTTTTATTTTTTCTATCACTTTTTTCAATCTGTCCGGTCTGTCCGTGATGATGCCATACAAATTGGGCATGCGGAGAAGATAACGCATGAATATAGAATAGTTTACTGTCCACGGGGATATTCTAACCTCAAGTTTCATCAGTTTGGCTACATTCCAAGGCCAGAGACTGGTGAATTTTGGATGTACAAATTCCATTTGAGTTTGCTCCATCCAGGAAAGGTCTTCTTCTTTTTTCAATTTTGTAATATAAGCACAGGGAATAAGTGGTGCAATCTCCTTTATTTTCATTAGGCTCTCTTTCTTGAATGAAGAAACGATCACCCGATGTTCCAGTTTGTATTTTCTTATCAGCACAACAAGCTTTTCCTCCATCCCTTCATGGGGGCGCAGATTATTTTTCAGCTCGATGACTGTCATGATCTCCCGGTCCTGAACCCAATTAAAATAGGCTTCCAGGGAAAGGATCGGTGCATAAACATTTCTTTTCAATCGCCTTTTCCTGACTTTATACTGTTCAAGATCAATCCAGTTGTGATCCAGTAAAAAACCTTCAGTCTGAATAAGGCGTGTAAAAGTATCATCATGGAACAGAACCAGTATTCCGTCTTTTGTGAGCTGAACATCCAGTTCAATGGCATCAGAAGATGCTTCTACTGCTTTTTCAAAAGCAAGCAGAGTGTTCTCAGGATATTTTCCGCTGAATCCTCTATGGGCAATGATCTTCATTTTGATTTCCTCCGTTGAATTCATTATTGCAATTATAACATAAGGTGCCCATCGGAAAACAGAACATCTATTCTACACACCGCAAACATGCTATACTAAAGAGAACTAGAGTTCGAGGTGATACGATGAAAACAGTAAAAATAGTACAAAGTGGAGATTTTCATCTGGATTCCCCACTGACCCTTCACAACATAAATTTCAGATCCCAGCGGAAAGAAGAACTTTTGAACACCGTAGAAAGAATCGTTTCACTGGCTGTGAAAGAGAAAGCGGATTTGATTCTGCTGACAGGGGATCTATTCGATTCCATGAGAGTGTCCAGAAAAACGCTTCTATATCTCCAGAAAGAGTTTATGCGATTTCCAGGCAGAATTTTCATTGCTCCGGGAAATCACGACCCCTATACACCAGAGAGCCCCTACGCCACTTTTTCTTTTCCAGAACATGTGCACATCTTTTCCTCTTATGAAGAAGTATATCTAGAAGAACTGGATTGTGTTGTCTGTGGTGCTGGATTCCAATCGGGGTATGTCAAAGAAAGTCTATTTGAAAACAGAAGCTGCTCCACTCCGGCGGAGATCCGAATCCTTCTCATGCACGGCGACGTTACAGAAGGAGCTTCTTTATATAATCCTGTGTCCTGTGAGAACATCCGCCAGAGCGGATTCAGTTACATCGCTTTGGGACATAGACATTCCTTCTCCGGAATCTTGTCAGAAGGCAGCACGCAGTATGCATATGCTGGGATACCCGAGGGCAGGGGATTTGATGAGACAGGAGAGAAAGGTGTTCTTGTAGGATCCATTTACAGCAACGGCAGCGCACTTCAGTTTAAACCGCTGAGCAGGAGAACCTACGAAATCCTTGAAGTAGACATCTCATCTCTTTTGACTACCCAAGAAATCTTCAGTAAAATCCGTTCTAGTCTTCGAAATGAAACCAGTATTTACAGAATACTGCTCTGCGGACAAGTATCGCCCTATCTTTCCATCGATTTTGCGCATCTTTCGCTAATGCTCTATGAGAAGCTGCCCGATTTTGAGCTTAGAGATGAAACGACCCTTGCTGGAGATACTCTCTCTTTTCCACCACACTCCCTACGTGGGATTTTCATGGAACTCCTAAGTGAAAAGCGTGAATCGTCCGATAAAGAATTCTGGAACGAAGTGGAGAAGACAGGACTTGCTGCGCTCTTGCCCGGAGGAATGAAATGAGGATACATAAACTGAACATCAAACAGTTCGGGAAACTGAAAGAACTGGAGCTCTCCTTCACCAAAGGGATTCAGCTCATCGAAGGAGAAAACGAAGCCGGCAAAAGCACTCTACAGAGGTTCTTTTTGTGGATGTTTTATGGAGCCGTTTCTATAAAAGAGTACAATCTGAATCTTCGGGAACTTGCCGTTCCCTATGGTGAGACCTATGCTTTTGGCAGTCTAGAAGTTTCCATGGACTCTTCTTCTCTGATCATTGAAAGAAGAAGCGGCTTGAGCAAAAGAGATGATTTCCTGCGCATCTATGAAAAAGGCACACTGGAACAATGCTATTATCCGGATCCCCTCGGTAAAAGCCTCTTTGGACTGACTGTCCATGAGTTCGTTAAGACATTATTCATGGGATCAGAGAAGACACCTGCGTTCAGTGATAAAAATGACGGTCTTTTTATGAAGCTCTCCAATCTGCTGGATTCTGGAGAAGAAGAGGTTTCCTACAAAAAGGCCATTGAAGACATCGACAGGCAAATAAAAGCCCTGAAGAACGGTAGAAACGCTGGATCGATCCCACAGCTTCAAGGAGAAATCAGGTCTCTATTTGCAGAGCTGGAGGCATCCAGAAGGATGTTTCTGGAAAAGGAAAAAATTCAGAATGAGCTGGAAGTACTGGATACTGAACTGATTTCACTCAAAAATCAGCAAAAACTGCTTTCAGAGCTCCAATCAAAAGCACGTTTATTTCATAAGAAGACTGATATTCTGAAGCTGAAAGGCGCCTTGGATGAACTCAATGAACTCATGGCCGAAAAGGAAAAAAGCTGGATCTCTCTATCGGAAGATGACGCTCAAATGATTCGCGAAAAAATAGAACAGCTCCATCTGGCTCAAGAGGAGCTTCTAAAAATGGAAGAGGAGCATCAGGGAACAGTTCGGGATCTGGAACTTTATCTATCCTTTCAGGAAGACAAGAAACTCATAGACGAAATTAAAGCCGAAACATGGATGCAGCTCATAGCCGAGGAGCAGAAAGAGCATACATTGCAAAAGGAACTCCAGAAGCTTCGTGCGCATCAAGGTCAGGATCACCCCTTTGGTTCGAGAAAAAAAGAAGTGCTTCTTTTACTGAAAAAATACGAAAGGCAGTTAAAGCATCTGAAAAGCACCCACAGGCGTGGAAGGTTTCCACTCATTCTGTCTCTTTTCATTTTCGCTGGAATCTTCTCTCTTCTGAGGCCTTCAGGACTCCTCTTAAGCACGCACTTTCTGCTGGTACCTGGCCTGATTTTCTCTACGCCTCCGGTTCAGAGAAAAAGAAGGTCTCATCTGCTGACAAAAATTAGGGATTCAGAAAAGAACATTGATCAAATCAGCTCAGAGCTTGGTCTTGATCCGAAAGAAGTGCTGAGATCAAAGAAAATCCTCTTGATGGCAGAAAATACAGTACATCTGGAGACGCTCACAAAAAAGATAGAAGACATCCAGAATAAGAGAGAATACTTCTACAGAATCTCAGGCACCTCTACACTGAAGGCATTGGCTTCCGTGATGGAAACCTGCAGACAGAACATCGAAGCGCATCAGGTAAGGCAAACAAAAGAAACCATTCTGAAAGGGAGTATCACTCATCAGCAAGAAAAAATCAGGCTCCTGGAAAGCGATCTGTTTTACCATCTCAATCCTTTGGGCTATGAGTCAGATGCTGACAGCATCGATGATTTCTGGGAGAGTTATGAGCTGAATAAAGTCAGAAGGGTACTTCTTGAGGAGAAAGAAAGCCAGCTTCATCTTTCTATCAAAGGCCTCATCGGAGAGGAGCCCCTGGAAAGAGTCCTGGAAGAACTATCCGCTTTTGAAGAGCTTTCTCTTCATGAAGACATCAGCGAAGATCTGCTGTCAAAGAAAGAACAGAATTTAATTCTGGCGATTGAAAAAAAGACAGCCTGTAAAGCGGAGCTTCTGGAAAAGTATGAGGGACTGCAATTTAGGGATCCTTATTATCTGGAAGACTATCTGAACACAAAGCATATCGAGGAGGAGGTCCTTCATCGGAGGCTGTCTGTACTTTTAAAAACGAAAGAACTCATGATGAATGCAGAAGACCGCCTGAAAAAACAATATGTGCAGATACTGGGGGATGAAGTCACTAGAAGATTTGAGCATATTACAGGATTTCGCAGAACTGTTTTAGTGGAAGACCTCAATACCATGACCTTTCAGGAAGGAAGCCATGCGCAAGACGATAAAAAACTTTCCACCGGTGCTCTTTCACAGCTATACCTGTCCCTGCGGCTGACAATGATCAAAAGAATCTTTAATGAGAACTCTGTTCCGCTCTTTATGGATGAAGTGTTCAGCACCTTTGATGATCTACGTACTGAGAATACACTGAAGCTCCTTTTAGAGGAGTTCTCTTCCCACCAGATTTTCATTTTTACCAGCCATAAAAGAGAACGTGTTTTTCTTGAAAACTGTGCTGAGATCCTTACTCTAAAACAGCAAGTCAACTTGTGAAGCAGTTGTAAATAAGTCCTTAATATCTTCTGAATACGATTACTTATTTCTTTGTTGTGGTATAATGAAAGTGTAAATAAATCATGAAAGAGGTACTTTGCATATGAATATTGCTTTTTTCCTTACACCGAAATCAGAGCTGATTTACGAAATGGTTGATTCAACCATGCGACAGGTGCTTGAAAGAATGGAACATCATGGCTACTCGGCCATCCCGATTCTGGATCGTGAAGGAAAATACGTGGGAACCTTAACAGAGGGTGATTTGCTTTGGAAAATCAAAAATACGCCAGGGCTTTCTTTCCGCAACACCAATAAGGTAAAAGTCTCTGATATAGAGCGACGTAAGAAACACGAGGTTGTCACCATCAGTGCAGAAATCAACGACATCATTGTCCTCGCAAGAACACAGAATTTTGTCCCGGTTGTGGATGATGAAGGTGTGTTTATCGGTATCATCAAGAGAAGTGATATCATTGACTATTGCTATAACCTCATATCCGACAAAAAGATGATTGTATAGTTATTTTCCTAGGAAAAGCTGAAGATTCTTCAGCTTTTTTATGTTAGAATTCTTTATATAATGCGCTATTGCAAAGAATAGAAAGGGGGAGGCAGTGATAAAACTGCCTGCACGTTTATGGATGAACAAATGAATCAGGAAATGTCTATGGCTGAAGCCATGGAGGGCTTTACGCTCAATAAAGTGAAAGATGGGGATATCCTTGAGGGTACGATTCTGAAGGTCAACCCGGATGAAATCATCGTCAACATCAATTATTTTGCAGATGGTGTTGTGCCAAGAGAAGAGCTCACCAAAGACCATAATGAGAGCCTCAGTGATCTCTATCAAGTGGGCGATTCTGTTAAAGTCATTGTGCTGAAAGCAGATGACGGTGAGGGCAATGTGCTCTTGTCAAAGATACAAGCAGATGCCATCGTCTCCATTGAAGAAGTGGAAGCTGCGTTTAAAGACAAGACACCTCTAAAAGTGAAAGTGCTGGATGAAGTAAAAGGCGGACTCAGAATCTTTTACAAGGGTCTGAACGGATTCATGCCAGCCTCTCTTGTCTCCGACAGCTATGTGGAGAATCTGAAAGATTATGCTGGAAAGACCTTGGATGCTCTCGTGGAAGAATTTGATGATGTTCAGAAAAAACTCATTTTCTCCAGAAAAGCATATCTGAAAATCCAGGGAGACAAAAACAAGAAAAAGCTTCTGCAATCCTTAAAACCAGGAGATACCGTAGAAGGAACCGTAGCAAATATTGCTTCCTATGGGGCTTTTATTGATTTAGGCGGTCTCACAGGCCTATGCCATATCAGTGATCTTTCTCACAGAAGAATTGACCATCCGAGTGAAGTGGTCTCCATCGGAGATACAGTAAAAGTACATGTGATTCGGGTAGACCTGAAAAACGAAAAAATCTCCCTGTCTTTGAAGAGTAAAGAGGAAGATCCTTGGATCAAAGCCGGAAGCCTTAAAGCAGGACAGTTTTACACCGGCACAGTGCGCAAACTTCTGGATATTGGCGCTATAGTTGAGCTGGAAAATGGTTTGGACGGACTCGTCCACATCTCAGAAATCAGCCAGGAACACGTCTCTCATCCAAGAGATGTGCTTTCAGAAGGACAAGAAGTCACCGTTAAAATCCTCGAAATTGATGAGGATAAGAAAAGAATCAGCTTCACATTGCGTGAAGGAAATGGAACAGATGAAAGCTACTATGAAGAAGAAGAATCAGTCACTCTGGGAGATCTTTTCAAAAATCTTCTGGACCAGCTGAAGGAGGAGGAATAAATGAGCGTACTACAGTCCTACGAACCTAAGAAAGTCATGCATTTTTTTGAGGAACTGACAAAAATCCCTAGAGGATCCGGAAATGAGAAGGCAGTTTCAGACTATCTGAAGAAATTCGCTGAAGACAGAAACCTCTTTGTGGTACAAGATGATGTGATGAACATTCTGATCAAGAAACCCGGTGCTCCAGGCTATGAAAACAGTGTACCTGTAATCATCCAGGGACATATGGATATGGTGGATGAAAAAAACAATGACACAGTGCATGACTTCACCAAAGACCCCCTGAAACTAAGAATTGAAGGAGAACATCTCTATGCCACCGGTACCACCCTTGGTGCAGACAACGGTATTGCTGTAGCCTATGCTCTGGCCATCCTCGATGGGGAAGATCTTCCTCATCCCCCTCTAGAAGTGCTCATTACCGTAGAAGAAGAAACCGGTATGCTAGGAGCAGCTTCAGTGGATGGTACTCTTTTTGAAGGAAAGATGCTGATCAATATTGACTCTGAAGAAGAGGGAACATTCCTTGTAAGCTGTGCAGGTGGTGCAAGACAGACTGTGAAGCTTCCACTGACTTACGAAGAGGCTACAGGGTCCGTTTATAAGCTTTCCATCTCAGGTCTTCGGGGCGGCCATTCAGGAATTGATATCCCGAAAGAGCGCGGAAACTCCAATGTGCTTCTCGGAAGAGCGCTATATCTTCTCTCAAAGAAGTATGAATTTGTTCTTTCCAATCTGCATGGCGGATCCAAGAACAATGCCATTCCTAGAGAAGCAGAAGCACTGCTTCTTGTGAAGGGTAACGAAGAGCACCTAGCCGATGCCGTATCAGAAATCGAGACTCTCCTTGCTAAAGAGATTGAGACTCAGGACAGCGGTTTAAAGCTGAAGATTGAAAAATCCGATGCTTCTGGCGCTTTCTATACCCCTGAAACAACGGCCAAAGCCATTGGTCTTCTGTTCACACTGCCCAATGGTGTCATCAGCATGAGCCAGGACATCCAAGGTCTTGTGGAAACATCGCTGAACCTAGGTGTGCTTCATGAAAAGGACAACCATCTTTATTTTGATTTTGCAGTTAGAAGCAGTGTTGGTTCGAGAAAAGAAATGGTGCTTCAGAAAGTGAATGCCATCGGAGAAGTTTTCGGTGCTGTATCCGAAATCACTTCCTCCTATCCAGAGTGGCAATACGCAAAAGAATCAAACCTAAGAGATACCTTCATAAAAGTTTATGAAGACAAGTACGGCAAGAAACCCCAGATAGAAGCCATTCATGCCGGTTTGGAATGCGGTATACTTGCTGGAAGAATACCAGGCCTTGATATGATCAGCCTGGGGCCAAATCTTTATGATGTACATACACCGGATGAACACATGGACCTTGTTTCAGTGAAAAATGTGTACGAGTTCCTGCTGGATGTATTGAAAGAACTTAAATAAAAGCGAAGTGGAGTGCCATCGATGAAAAATTTTAAAGACCGTGACTTTCTTATAGAGAATTCAGATCTCATTGTTCTTGATGTGCGGTACAGTATGAGCGATGCGGAGTATGGAAGAAAATCCTATGAAACTTCTCATTACAAAGGGGCTCATTTTCTTGATATGGATCAGGATCTGGCGGATGAAGTAGGAAGACATGGTGGGAGACACCCTCTTCCAAACACGAAGCTTTTCGAAGAAAAGTTAAGATCCATCGGTTTGGAGAACCACAGCCGGGTGATGATCTACGATGATGGAGATAATTCATCCGCTGGAAGACTCTGGTGGATGCTGAAGTATTATGGATTGGAGCATGTATATGTTCTCCATGGCGGGTTCAAAATGCTTCTTCCTGAAGACCTGACCTCAGATATGCCTGAGAAAAAACAGGGAAACATCTCTTTAACAGAGCATCCGGATATGACTGCCCCCTCTGAGGAGATCGTAGACTATGCAAAGAAGGGTTCTACTTCCGCAAAACTTCTCATAGACTCCAGAAGTGGGGATCGCTACAAAGGTTTTGTAGAACCTGTGGACCACAAAAAAGGCCATATTCCCCATGCTGCGAACATCTTCTTCAAAGACCATTTCAATGAAGATCAAACTTTGGATCTTGAAAAGGCAACGAAAAACTTCGCAGATATTATGAATGTGGATGATGTGATTTTCCATTGTGGTTCTGGAGTAACCGCCTGCACCAATATCATGGCCTTGGATGAGCTGGGCAAAAAATCAAGACTCTATGTCGGCAGCTTCAGTGACTATATCAGCTATGAGGATAACGTGGTGGAAAGGGACGTCTAAGATGAAAAACAGACTCATCGGAATGAGAACAATTAAAACTGCACTTGTAGTAGTACTGTCTTATATTGTCTCTTCCATCATCAATGATGAACTGTCCTTTGCCCTGATTTATGCAGCTGTGATTTGTGTAGAGACTTCTGTAGTATCTAGTTTTAAGATTGGATATAACCGAGTTCTAGGAACCGTAGTGGGTGGTATTATTGGACTGTTCATGTCGTATATACCACTCTATGGAGCCATCACCATGGCAGCAGGCGTGGTCATTACCATCTTATTCTGCAACCTCCTGGATATTAAGAAAGCTACAGGAATTGCCATCACGCTGGTCATTATCATTGTCACCGGTTCCTCAGAAAGCTCTCCTGCCATCTATGCCATGCAGAGAACGCTGGACACGGTCATCGGAATCGTCATTGCTACCATCGTCAACTTGCTGATTTATCCGCCGGATCAGATGATCCGGGTCCGCGACAGCTTCCAGAAATTCAGAGACACTGCACGACATGTGGTTGGGGATCTGATACTATATGGAATCTCTGACGGATTGGACACATTAGGATCTCAGCTGGATGGTTTTAAAGACACCTTCAATGAACTGAACAAAGAGCTGTTCATCCTGAAGAAATATGACAAAGAGGAATATGACTATTATGCACTTATGGTAGAAGCATCCGAGAAGGTTTTTATTTATGCAGAAGCAACTTCTCTTAGTGAAACCAACGTGAAAATGACGAAGGACAATCACCAGAAACTTTACAAACTGCTCTCTCTAGAAATTTTCCAGACAGAGTTTGTTACCATGGAAAGTTCCACCAGAGAGGATATGATTTATAACTATAACCTGGCGAAACTGATTTCTGCGTTGGAGAAGATTCTAAAAGAGAGGACATTTCAGGTAGACAACAGTAAATACTGATGAAAAATACTTCCGATAAATCGGAAGTATTTTTCATTGCATAAGTTTAAAAAGAATTTGCATACTATTCTTGTTCCCATATTTTTGCTCAAAATAAACCACCCCTGATGTTTCTCTTAAAGTAACTTTAAATCATATTTACCACCTTGTTTAAAAAATTCTATGATGGTAAACTATTAAGTAGGAATTTTTTAGGTAAAATTCTGTAACTGTCTGGAATGGAGTGATAATTGTGCATTTCGTATTGGCATCTGCTTCTCTGAGAAGACAGGAACTGCTTCAAAGAATGAACATCCCGTATGAGATCATCGTATCTGATTTCGACGAAGATACTGTTCCTTTTGAGGGCAATCCTGAATACTATGTAAAAAAACTTGCTGAAGAGAAAGCCAACAGTGTCTCACAAGTGCTTTCTGACGACGCTGTCGTCATTGGTGCTGACACCATTGTATTTGCAGATGGTCAAATTCTCGGGAAACCTAAGAGCCGGGAAGATGCGAAGCGAATGATGAAAATGCTCCAGGGTACGTCCCACTTTGTTTATTCAGGCGTAGCGCTCATACATCCAGCTCGAAACTTGAAAACGACCTTTTCCGTAGTGACTACTGTCTCTTTTTCCGAAATGGATGATGAAGAGATTGAATTCTATCTCGCTCAGGAGGAGTGGCAGGATAAGGCTGGCGCTTATGGTATTCAAGGTGCCGCGGGTATCTATATCCGTGAGATCCATGGAGACTTTTATAATGTCATGGGCTTACCTTTACAGGAACTTTATACGCATCTGAGAAAATATTCCTATATTATGTAAATGGGTTGGGCAATCTTTGGAGGATTTTATGGAAAATCGCATCATGGATATGGCCCTTAACGAAAGACCACAGGAAAGACTGCTCCGATACGGTGCAGAAAGTCTTTCCAACAGTGAGCTTCTTGCAGTTATACTGCGTGCTGGCACCAGAGAAGAAAATATTATCCAGCTTTCACAGAAGGTGATCACTGTATTCAACGGCATCAACGGACTTCTCGAAGCCTCTCAGGAAGATCTTATGAAAATTCCTGGCATCAAAGAAGCAAAAGCATCCCAGATTCTGTCTGTGGCTGAAATGGCTAAAAGATTTCAGACCTATCGAAGTGGAGACAGCTATAAGATCAATGCCCCAGGAGATGCGGCTGATCTTCTTATGGTAGAGCTAAGAGAATACAAACAGGAAGTACTGAAAGTGCTTCTGCTAAACACAAAAAACATTGTCATCGGCACTTATAATGCGTCTGTAGGAAGTCTTAACTCCTCCATCGTGCATCCGCGTGAAATCTTTAAAGAAGCCATACGGAAAAGTGCCGCGTCGATCATCATGGTTCATAACCATCCTTCGGGAGATCCTTCTCCAAGCAGTGAGGACATCGCTGCCACGAGCAGAATCAAAGAAGTAGGAAAAATTGTCGGTATCGACCTTTTAGACCATATCATCATCGGTGATGGGAAATATATCAGTTTAAGAGAAAAGAACTTATTGTGAATTTGAAAGGAGAAAATCATTCATGCGTTTATTTGGAATGAGCAAGGATATGGGGATTGACCTGGGAACGGCTAATACCCTAGTATATGTAAAAGGAAAGGGGATTGTTCTGAGAGAGCCTTCTGTTGTTGCGTTCAACACACATACCAACAAGCCTCTAGCTGTTGGTGAAGAAGCAAAAAGAATGATCGGACGTACACCAGGAAATATTGTGGCTGTTCGACCACTGAAAGATGGTGTCATTGCAGACTTTGACGTGACACAGACTATGCTGAGACAGTTTATTGAAAAGACGGCTTCTAAGTCTGCCTTCACTTCTCCAAGAATCATTGTTTGTTTCCCATCAGGAGTTACTGAAGTGGAAAGACGTGCCATTCTTGAAGCAACAAAACAGGCCGGTGCAAGAGACGTTATCCTTATGGAAGAACCAATGGCTGCAGCCATCGGAGCTGGACTTCCTGTGGATGAGCCAACTGGTTCTATGATTGTTGATATCGGGGGAGGAACAACTGAAGTTGCAGTAGTTTCCCTAGGCGGTATTGTTGTTGCCAAATCTCTCCGCGTAGGTGGAGATGAGATGGATCAGGCCATCATCGCTTATATCAAGAGAGAATACAATCTCATGATTGGAGAAAGAACAGCAGAAGCCATCAAGATGACCATAGGATCCGCTTTCAGAATTGAAGGACAGGATGAAGCGTATATGGATGTGAAGGGAAGAGATCTTGTTACAGGACTTCCAAAAGTGATCTCTGTTTCAGAAACCCAGATCAGAGAAGCACTTCACGAACCCATCTCCGATATTATTGAAGCCATTAAGACCACACTCGAAAAAACACCACCAGAATTATCTGCAGACATTATGGATAAGGGCATCATGCTTGCAGGAGGAGGGGCGCTGTTAAGAGGCCTTGGAGAACTCATCACCCATGAAACCCATATGCCAGTTGAGATCTCAGATTCTCCACTTGACTGTGTTGTATTAGGCGCAGGTAAAGCACTGGACAATTTTGACAAAATAGCGCGCAGCTATTAATTGATGTCCAAACTTTTGAAAAACAAGCTGTCAAGACGAATTGTTCTCTTGGCAGCTGTTCTCATTGTACTCTTCGGGTTCACTGTTTACAAAGATCAGAAAACCCTGGTAGAAAGCGGTGCAGGCACAGCCCTAAATCCTGTGCAAAGCGTTCTCTATACTGTTAATAAACGTATGGAGAGTTTCATTGACTTTTTTCTGCGCTATGAAGAAGTCAAAGAGGAAAATGAGTCGCTTTTATTGGAAAATATTGAACTGAAAGCAAATCTTCGAAATTATGAAGCGCTGAAGACCGAAAACGAACGCCTTCGTGAAATGTTCAGTTTCAAGACCAGAATGGACCAGTATGACTACGTGGGAGTCAATATCATTGGCAGATCCGGTGGCGGTATCATTACTTCCTATGTCATAGACAGAGGAGAAGAGGATGGTTTGCTCTCTGGAATGGTGGTGATGACAGAAGAAGGAATTGTAGGTCAGATTACTGAGACTGCGAAAACCTGGTCTCTGGTTGAAACACTTTCCAGTGAGAACATTGCCATTCACGTGAAATCAACAGAAGATGTCTCTATCAGTGGCATCTTGGAAGGCCATATCGGCAGCGGACAGACTCAGATGGCTAAAATATCCTTCCTGCCTATTGATTCAACTATCAAAGAGGGGGATACCATTGTCACCTCAGGTCTAGGCAGATTTTACCCTCCGGATTTCCTCGTGGGAACAGTGATGAGAGTAGAAGAAGACAAAGGAAATCTCATGAAGACAGCCATCGTAGAAACTGCCGTTGACTTTAAGCGAGCGGCACAGCTTTTTGTGGTGAAGCCAAAATCAATGGGAGATGTGGAGTACTGATGAGAAAGATATTTATTTTCCTGACTGTACTCCTCTGGCTTCTTCTGGATCAGACCCTTCTGCCTTTTCTGTCTGTCTATGAATCAAGCGGAAGTCTTCTGTTCACATTCATGGGTCTCTTCATGCTCATGACTGATGAGCATGATGCGTTCTATGTCGGGTTAGTTACTGGGATCATGCAGGATCTGTTTTTCCCCTATGTATTTGGATTGAACACCTTTCTCAATGTAGTGATCTTTCTGATCTTGTCAAAAATTGGTCTTACGTTGAAAGAAGGAAAGAAAACCGTGCCCGTCCTTTCTGTATCCATTGCCCAGGGAGTTAAAACCCTCATCATGATTCTTGTGCTTTGGATTTTTGGTATAAAAGGGAATTATTTTGCCCTCATCGTCATGCCTCTTTACACCGCTGCTCTAAGTATGGTTCTATATCGTCCATCCGTATCTTATAGCAGAATACCTATTGTAAAGAAAGAATGGCGTTTCTAACTTGCTTTTTTGAAGCAAGTTCTTTTTTTTGATGAAAATTTGTCAATTTCCAGGTTTTTCCTGATTAGAGTGGAATTATTCCAGTAAATCCTATAAAATAGATTTTAGATGTATTTTTTTAAGCATTTGGAGGAACTCAATGAGTACTATGGACCGTATTCAGATGAAAGGAAACCGTAAAG
This sequence comes from Proteiniclasticum ruminis DSM 24773, assembly GCF_000701905.1. Taxonomy (GTDB): domain Bacteria; phylum Bacillota; class Clostridia; order Clostridiales; family Clostridiaceae; genus Proteiniclasticum; species Proteiniclasticum ruminis. Next base: position 114,060 of record NZ_JNKC01000005.1, read on the forward strand.
GCCTGAATCTGATCATAAACCTGCTTGAATTCAATTCTTTTGAAGAACTGATTGAAGCAGTCAAATCAAAACTGGAACCTGTAAAAAATTTCTACAGCGGAAATGCTGTCTTTGTAACAACGTACCCCATCCGGCTGAAAGAAGAGGAGAAAGCCCTGCTGGAAAAGCTTCTTTATGATACGATCGCACTCTCTAGTGTTACGTTTGAAGAGTCCAATCGAAAGGAAGATCTCCCTTCTATATTTGACGGCGTAGAAGAAGGCCAAACGAAGTTCATCACAAGATCTCTCCGGGGCGGTCAGATGGTGGAGTTCAAAGGCAATGTCGTAGTTGTTGGAGATGTTCATATCGGGGCGGAAATATTCGCCGAAGGAAATATCGTGATTTTAGGTCAGCTCAAAGGAAGAGCCTTTGCCGGAACTTCCGGAAATGAGAAAGCTTTTGTAGCAGCACTGAAACTTACCCCGGCACTTATGTCCATAGCAGGCACCTTTGCCCGCTCGGCAGAAAATGAACCAAACTTCCCAGAAGTTGCAAAACTTGTAGATGGAAACATCTATGTAGAACCTTACATCCCAACAAAGTTCGAATATTAGAAAGAAGGAGAGACTTAAATGCCAGAATCCATTGTAATCACATCCGGAAAGGGTGGGGTGGGAAAAACCACTACCACAGCCAATATAGGAACAGCTCTTGCTCAGCTCGGTCACAAAGTTGTTGTCATCGACGGAGATACAGGACTTCGTAATCTCGATGTCCTCATGGGGCTTGAAAACAGAATTGTATATACTCTGCTTGATTATTTTGAAGGAAGATGCAAACTGAAGCAGGCACTTATCAAAGACAAGCGCCTTCCACATTTATGTCTGCTGCCTACTGCTCAGACCCGTGATAAGAATGACATCACCACGGAACAGATGATTGGACTCATTGAAGAGCTGAAGAAAGAGTTTGATTACATTCTCATCGACTCTCCTGCAGGTATAGAGCAAGGCTTTGAGAATTCTGTAGCAGCTGCAGACAGTGCCATCATCGTTGTCAATCCTGAGGTCACTTCTGTTAGAGATGCGGACCGTGTCATCGGAAAGCTTGACTCCAAAGGTATTGAGAACCATAAAGTCGTCATCAACAGACTGAACTATGAGATGACCGAAAATGGGGAAATGCTGAATGTAGAAGATATTTTGGAGATCCTCTCCGTAAAACTGCTGGGTATCGTTCCTGATGACAGAAACATCACAATTTCCACCAACAGAGGGGAACCCATTGTTACCGTTGAAGGAACCTTGGCGGGTACCGCCTTTATCAATATCGCAAAGAGAATCACCGGTGAAGAAGTGCCTCTACTGGACCTGAAACCAGAGGAACTCGGATTCTTCGGCAAAATATCCAAGTTATTCAAAAAAAAGTAGAGGGGGTACCACATGGATATATTTAGCTTCTTTAAAAAGAAAAGCGGATCTAAAGATACCGCGAAGGACCGTCTGAAACTGATTTTAATGCACGACAGAGGGGATGTCTCTCCTGAGCTTTTAGAGAATATCAAAAATGATATTCTGGAGGTTCTGAGAAAATATGTGGAAATCGATATAGACCAGGAACTGGATCTGCAGATAACACAGACTGACAGTGAGTTCGGCTCAGTACCTGCCCTCGTGGCAAACATTCCGATCCGTAAGAAAAAATAGGCTAAATCCTAAGAAAATGTTAAATTGAAAGTGAGAGTTGTATGAGTTACTATAATAATGCATACAACTTTTATTTTTTGTTTCCACAAGGGAAGGGATTTTACACATGAATGTACTCAAAGCTCTGATCATTGATCGCAAAGATCTCAAAGAACTGGATTTCGGCATACTGCTCAGTGCAGTGGCGATCCTGTTCTATGGTGTTTTCAATATATATACTGCAACAAACTTCTACTACGCAAGACTTCAGCTCATCTGGCTTGTTCTGTCTTTGTTTGTGGTTTATGTGATCCTTCTTATGGATTATCGGAAGGTTTATAGAATAGTGGATTTATTTTACTGGATTGTTATCATTTTACTTGTGCTTGTTTTATTCACCTCCAAAGTGAAAGGCGCCGCTGGATGGTTCAGTATTGGTTCAAGAGGATTCCAGCCCGCTGAGTTTGCTAAGCTCACTACGATGCTGATGGTGGGAAAAGAACTGCAGAAAGTGGATGGAAACATCAACAATCTGAGAAACTTCATGAAGGTGACTTTCTATGCAGCACTGCCGATGATTCTTATGATGCTGCAGCCTGAAATGGGGATCACCATGATCACATTTTTCATCGTGTTGGGTATTTATTTTGCTGCAGGTCTGTCCCTGAAAGTTATTTTTGCTGGATTTGGTTTTGTCGCCATGGCTGTCATCATCGTGCTTCAGACAAACTTTCTTCCTTCTCACTGGAGTGCAAGGCTCACAAGCTTTCTGTTCAATGAGGGAAGTGAGCTTGGTATAAACTATCAGCTCAGCAGAAGCGTCATCAGCATCGGTTCAGGACAAGTGTCTGGTAAATTCAATTTTCTTCAGTTTCTTCAGGATATGACAGTCTCCACACAATCCAGCACTCAATTTTTCAATCGTGTTCCAGAAAATCATACGGACTTTATATTTTCTGTGCTTGCAGAAAATTTCGGTCTCATTGGTGGGATCACACTGCTTTTGCTCTATGGATTTCTCCTGTATCGTATGATCAGAATTGCCAAGAAGTCTGAAGATATTTTCGGCAGCACCATTGCTGTTGGGGTGTTTTCCTCTTTCTTGTTCTCTATCCTTCAAAATGTTGGGATGACCATGGGACTTATGCCCATATCAGGAATCACACTTCCGTTGGTTTCCTATGGAGGAAGCTCCGTTCTGACTACGTTTATTGCCATCGGAATGGTTCTCAATGTAGGTATGAAAAAGAAAACAACACTTTTCTAGTAAGTATGCTGAGGTATAAACACCTCAGAAAGGTTGAATAAAATGATTGAACTGTTTATAGAAGACGATGCTCATCGTCGAATTGCACTTAAAGAACGAGGCAGCCTGACTGAATTTTATATAGAAGATACCGGACAGAACATTCAGCCTGGAGACCTCTATCTTGGGATTATCAAGAAAAAAGTGAAGTCACTTAAATCTGTATTTGTCGATATTGGCGCAAAGAAAAACGCCTATCTCTATGTTCAGGATTTCCAAAGATTTCAGGACTATAAAGAAGGACAGAGTGTTCTTGTGGAAGTTCTGAAAGAAGAAGAAGGATCCAAAGGGACGAAGGTCACTGATAAGATTTCTATTGGTGGGAAATATGTGGTTCTTTTCCCAGGCAAAGGACTTGGATTTTCCAAAAAACTCAATCGGGATCTTTTTCTTGATACACATGGCAGTTTTGCAGCAATAGAAGGGTATCGCATACTATTCCGTGAAGCTTCCATGGATGCTTCAAGAAAAGATATTGAAGAAGAAATAAGCCAAATAACACGTTCCTTTGAAGATGTATATAAAAAATCAGAAACTGGAGCAGGTCCACTGAAACTCTATGGCCAAAGTTCTGTGCTTTCGAGGATTCTGCGAGACAATTTTTCAAAAATACAGATGATCTACGTCAATAGCAGAAGCCTTCAGAGCGAACTGGAGGATCAGTATGGGATTCCATCTCTTCTTCATAAAAGCGAGCGAAGTCTTTTTGATTTCTACGGTATTGAGAATGAACTGTCAAATCTTCGGAATCGAAAAGTATATCTGAAAGACGGCGGGAATATTGTCATTGAAGAAACAGAAGCCATGGTGGTGGTTGATGTGAACAGCGCGAAGCACAAAGGATCCCAGAGCAAAGAAGATTTTGTGATGGAAGTGAATCTTCAGGCAGCAGGGGAGATTGCCCGTCAGATCAGGCTCAGAAATTTATCAGGAATTATACTGATAGACTTCATCGATGTGAAAAATGATGCGCAAAAATCTCTTTTGAAAGAAGCCGTAGAAAAAGCATTTCAAGAAGATCCTCTCTTTGGCAAATGCTATCCCATCACAGATTTAGGACTTCTCCAGCTGACAAGGAAAAAGAAGGGATCTCCCATCTACTCTTATCTTGAAGAATTCTGCACGTTCTGCAAGGGAGCGGGTACTAGGCTCTCTTTCTCCTATGTCATGATGCGTATCAAGAATGAACTGGCAAGCAAGACAGAACAGATTGACATCAAAGATTTCCACATTCAGCTCCATAAGCATTATGAAGAAACCGTCAGAGATGACATCGACTTGTTTATCCAGAAGATTGAATCTGGTCAGAAAAGAATCTATTTGGAATTTAAAGATTTTCATCAGGATTATGAGGTTCAGCCTCTGGTTTTTAAAAACCAGATTCAGGAGATGGAAAAATATTTGATCTCATAACAACTTATCCTTTACATTGCAGGGTAAGATTGCTATAATATTTTGTAGGCCGCTCCGAAAAGGTTTTGTTAAACAGCCCAAAGCTGTACCTTGAAGGCGAGTACTGATATGAGGAGGTGTTTCATATGTATGCAGTTTTAAACACAGGTGGTAAGCAGTATAAGGTATCTGAAGGAGATATTCTCAGAATTGAGAAGATTTCTGCAGAGCTGAATTCTACTGTAGAACTCACTGATGTTTTGGCAGTTTCCAACGGAGAAGGTGAATTGACCATTGGTAACCCTGTAGTAGAGGGTGCTAAGGTTGTTGCGAAGGTTCTTGCTCACGGTAAGGCGAAGAAGGTTGTTGTCTTCAAGTTCAAGCCAAAGAAGGACTATAGAAAGAAGCAAGGTCACAGACAGCCTTTCACAAAGATTCTGATTGAGAAAATCGAAGCGTAATCATGATTGAAGTCCGATTTTTAAGAAAATCCGGTAATCTGATCTCGTTCACTTATGAAGGTCATGCAGACTATGATGAATATGGCAAAGACATTGTATGTGCAGCAGTTACAGCACAATGTATGATGGCATATAACGGTCTGGATGAAGTGCTGAAAGTGAAAAACAAGATCGATCTTCACGAAGATGGCGGATATTTATCTGTCAGCATCGATGGTGCAGATGCTTCTGAAAAGAAGGATGCCCAAGTGATTATGGAGACATTGTTATTAGGAATCAAAGCAATTAAATTGCAGTACGGTCATTTTATTAACCTAATTGAAGAGGAGGTGTAACACCATGCTTATATTAAACCTTCAGTTTTTTGCTTCCAAAAAGGGAGTAGGAAGTACAAGGAATGGTAGAGACTCTGAGGCGAAAAGACTTGGAGTGAAGTCCGCTGACGGACAGTTTGTTCTTGCAGGAAATATTCTCGTTAGACAGAGAGGAACAAAGATTCACCCAGGCACCAACGTGGGCAGGGGAAGCGATGATACTTTATTCGCAAAAGTTGATGGAGTCGTAAGATTCGAAAGACTTGGTAAGGATAGAAAAAAAGCGAGTGTTTACCCAGTTGAACTGGAAGCAGTTGCAGAATAGTTAGCTTGAATGGGCCTGCTTATGCAGGCCTTATTTTTTAGAAAGTGAAATCACGAAACAAGTGATTTGTAGTATAATAGAAAAAAACCAGATAAGGTAGGTGAGAAGGCTATGAATATGTTTATAGATATTGCAGATATTTTTATTAAAAGCGGTGATGGTGGCGACGGTGCTATTTCCTTCAGAAGAGAAAAATACGTTTCTCATGGTGGTCCAGACGGTGGTGACGGCGGACGTGGTGGTGACATCATTTTCGTAGTAGACCCTTCGATGACAACACTTCTGAATTTCAAGTATAAGAGAAAACATGAAGCAGGACGTGGTGAAAACGGCGGTAAGAACAAGTGTTATGGCAAGGATGCAGAAGACCTCATTATTCCTGTTCCTCTAGGTACTGTCATCAAGGACAAGGAAAGCGGGAAAATCATTTCTGATCTTTCATCGGTTGATGATACGTATATCGTACTAAAGGGCGGAAAAGGCGGAAAAGGAAACACCAAATTCGCCACTCCCACAAGACAGGCCCCCGATTTTGCTGAACCAGGCATGCCTGGTGAGGAACGTCATGTCACACTGGAGCTGAAACTTCTAGCAGATGTGGGCCTCTTAGGATTCCCGAATGTTGGTAAGTCCACGCTTTTATCCAAGGTATCCAAAGCTCAGCCAAAGATTGCCAATTACCACTTCACCACTCTGGAACCCAATTTAGGTGTAGTCGCAATGCCAGGGATCAATCCTTTTGTAATTGCAGACATCCCAGGAATTATTGAAGGAGCTTCTGAAGGTGTTGGACTTGGAATACAGTTCCTTCGTCATATAGAACGTACCAGATTGCTGCTTCATATCGTGGATGTATCTGGTATCGAAGGAAGAAATCCAGTGGAAGACTTCATCAAAATCAATGAAGAATTAAAGAAATACAAATTAGACCTGACAGACAGACCTCAAATTGTTGTCATGAATAAATTGGATCTCCTTTATGATAAATCTTATTTAGATGAGTTTAGAAAAGAGATTGAAGGCCTCGGATATTCTGAAATCTATGCCATTTCCGCTGCTACAGGGGAAGGCGTTGCAGAAGTCATGAAGGCATGTGCTGAAAAACTTCAGACGATTCCAGTGATAGAAACCATCTACGATGTAGAGGACTTCTATATTCCTGAAATCAAACAGTTCACCTATGATGTGGAAATTGATGAAGAGGGTGTATTTGTTGTTTCCGGTTCCTTTGTGGACAGACTGCTTAATGCCGTTGACATCCATAACCCAAGCCACTTGAGATACTTCCACAAAGTGCTTGGAAACAAGGGCGTTCTAGACCGCCTCAAAGAAATGGGTATTGAAGACGGAGACTTTATCAGACTCAATGATTTTGAATTTGAGTATTACGCATAGGAGGAACCTAAATGATTTCAACAAAACAAAGAGCATACCTTAGAAGCTTAGCCAATCAGATTGATCCAATTTTCCAAGTAGGAAAGGGTGGCATTGAAGCGCCCTTTATCCGACAGGTAGAAGATGCTCTTGAAAAAAGAGAACTGATCAAAATCCATATACTGGAAAACAGTGGAATGGATGCAAGAGAGGCCCATGATCAGCTGGTAAGTGCAATCGGATGTGAAGGCATTCAGATTATCGGCTCAAAGATTGTGCTCTATAAAGAAAGTAAAAACAACAAGAAAATAGAACTTCCAAGAAGATGAACATTGGTATCCTAGGGGGGACCTTCAACCCCGTTCATCTTGGCCATCTTTATATGGCTGAGGAAGCTATGAAAAATTTGAAGCTTGACCACGTGATATTCATGCCCAATTATATCCCCCCTCATAAAGAAAATAGTTCTGTTTCAGCTGCGGAACGTGTGAAGATGCTTCATCTTGCACTTTCAGACCATCCCGACTTTTCTGTTTCTACTTTTGAAGTCGAAAAGACCGGTATCAGCTACACCTATGAAACAGTAGAAGAACTTCATAGAAGGCATCCTTTGGATACCTTCTTTTTTATCATTGGCGAAGATTCCTACGTGAATTTCTGGAAATGGAAGAACCCCGAAGGAATTCTCAAATATGTGGAAGTTGCAGTGATTGAACGGACAGGATTTCCGAAGGAGGCCTCCAGTAAAACCGATGAACTTTTCAGACAGAATCATAAGAAAGCATTCCGTATCTTATCTGAAACAGTTGATATTTCCAGTACAGACATCAGAATCAGATTAAAAGAGGGGAAGGACGCTTACGAACTGCTCCCAAGAAAAGTTGCAGAGTATATTAAAGAGAAGAAGCTTTATCTCTGTTCTCCCTGGACGTTCCAACAGCTGCAGACTTATGTGAAAGAGCATGTGAAGCCCATGAGGTACGTTCATATTGAAGGAGTGGTGGAAGCGGCGCTGCTCCTCTCTGAACTGTATGGCGGTAATAGGGATGCCATTGCACTTGCAGCACTTTGTCATGACATGCTGAAAGATCATGAAGTCTCCTTCCTTTTGGAGCTCATTCATCGATATGGGGAAATGCCTGTAGATGATGGGAACTCACCACAAATTCTCCATGCTCAGGCAGGTGCTATTTATCTGGAGCATGTTTGCTGCATCAGAAATGAAGAGGTGTTAAACGCAGTCCGGTATCACACCACAGGTCGAGCTCAAATGAGTCTTACTGAAAAAATAATATTTATTGCAGACTATATTGAAAAAGGCAGGAATTTCCCGGGTGTGGAAAATCTTCGGAAACTCGCAGGAGAGAATCTCGACCAAGCCGTTCTCGCTGCATTGTCAGGCACCATAAAGCATCTGGAAAGCCTTAATAAGCCTGTTGCTGCTGTCTCCAGATCGGCAATGGATTACTATGAGCGAGTTCTGCAGGAAAGGACCAAACATGAACAATAGAGAGAATCTACAATCCATTGAAAAAAATATCCCGCTCACCTATGTGGGAGAAAAAATCAAAACCTACCTGAAAGATGAACTGGGACTGTCCACGAGATTCGTTAGAAGTGCTGCGCTGTCCAAGCGGATACTGATCAACGGAAAAACTGTAAAACTTGATTATATATTAAGGGAAGAAGATCAGCTTCGAATCCATTTAGAGGCAAAAGAACATCAGGAAATTGAAGCTGAAGAGATCCCTATCCATGTGGTATACGAAGATGATGCGATTCTGGTGCTCAACAAAGAGCCTTATATGGTGGTACATCCTACGAAATCCTATCAAAGCGGCACACTCAGCAATGCTGTGATGCACCATTATAAAAGCAATGGAAAGAACACCATCATCAGACTTGTGTCAAGGCTTGATATGAACACGTCTGGACTCATCATTCTTGCTAAAAACCAGTTTGTGCATTCCAGAATTTCACAGGATATGCAAGCGGACTTATATGAGAAGTATTATGTGGCCATCGTCAAAGGAGCTTTTCCTGAAGAAACTTCTTTAATTGACCTGCCTATATACCGAGATGAGGAAGGCGCCTATCAACGTGTTGTGGATGAGAGAGGCCAACGAAGCCTGACTGAGGTAAAGGTGCTTCACTACGCAAACGGTCACACTTTGCTTCTCCTGAAGCTACTGACAGGACGGACCCATCAAATCCGCGTTCATCTCAGTCATCTAGGCTATCCCATAATTGGAGATGAGCTTTATGGCGGAGATCTTACTATTATGAAAAGACAGGCACTTCATGCTGTTTACCTCTCATTCAGGCATCCAGTGACCGAAGAGAAGATGAGCGCTTATGCTGAAGTTCTGGAAGATTTTAAAGAAGCGGCACAAAAGATTGGTCTTCATCTGAGTTCAATTGAAAATGAAATCGCAAAACTGCAGGTTGTGGAAAGCTAAGGCTTTTCACAACCTTTTTTTACGTTGTATTTTTAAAATTTTCACAAAGTAATGCTAGAATGGAACTAATAAAGCAGAAGGAGAATTCAGATGAGAGATCATAAAAACCAACCGTCCTCCTCGTTCGATCCTATTTTAGATGACTATAAGGACAAAGAGAAAAAATTGATGGAGAATGAGTGCATCACTGGCACCCATGATGAAGAAAGCACGGATAGGCTTCTTTCCAGGTTCAGGGGAAACCGCACCCTGTATTTGCTCACGCAACTGATGTTTATTCTAGGAATACTCATCGCCCTGATTCTTTTTATAACGAGAGAATAATTCACGCTTCCAAAGGGCTGTATATATCTATGAAAATGGCCTATTTCCTACTTTTGCACTATTAGAAGCAGTGGAATTATGGTATATTATAAATAGAAAATAGTAAATATTCTCACATTATCACATAGTTTTTTTGCGTGATTACTTCAACTGAATCAGAAAGCAAAATTCGAGTGCTGATAATAGTACTGTATTCAATACATGGGAGGAAACTATGACAAAGACAAAAGACGATCCAAACAAGGTATTAAACACGGAATTCAACCACTATCTGTTCAACACTGGAAACCACAGAAGGGCCTATGAATTTATGGGCGCACATCTCATCGAATTTGAAGGAAAAAAAGGGGTCCAATTTACAGTTTGGGCACCGAACGCACAGAATGTGACCCTTGCTGGAGACTTTAACAATTGGGGTTATGAGGAGATGTTTCCACAAGGCTCCACAGGAATCTGGACCTGTTTTTTAGAAGGTCTGGGAGAGAATGTACTTTATAAATACAGAATCAGAAGACACGATGGATATGAATTTTTAAAAGCGGATCCCTATGCCTTTTACTCCGAACTTCGACCAAAAACCGCTTCCATCGTAAAAGACCTGGATGGCTTCAAATGGACAGATGGCAACTGGCGCGGCAGAAGCAAAAGAGTGCCCGTCAATGAAAAGCCCATGAATATCTATGAAGTGCACCTGGGATCCTGGAAAAGACATTGGGATGGGACATTCTTTACTATTGAAGAATACACCAAGGAGCTCATTCCCTATGTGAAAGAAATGGGATACACACACATTGAACTGATGCCGCTGATGGAACATCCTTTAGATGATTCTTGGGGCTATCAGATCACTGGATATTACAGCATGACTTCTCGTTATGGTGATCCTAAAGATCTTATGGCTTTTGTAAATGAGTGCCATAATGAAGGAATCGGCGTCATCATGGATTGGGTTCCTGCTCATTTTTGCAGAGATGCCCATGGACTGCTCCTCTTTGATGGAACTCCTACCTATGAATACCAGGATCCAAACAAAGCGGCCAACAACAGATGGGGAACCACCCATTTTGATTACGGAAAGCCACAGGTCCACAGTTTTCTCATTTCCAATGCTCTCTTCTGGATGGATTTCTTCCACATAGATGGACTCCGTGTAGATGCAGTGTCTGCAATGCTCTATCTCGATTATGACGATGGACCCTGGACACCTAATATATACGGTGGGAACACAAACCTGGAAGGCGTAGACTTTCTCAAAAAGCTCAATACGGTCGTCAAAGAAGAGTATCCCGCTGCACTGATGATCGCCGAAGAAAGCACTGCTTTTCCACTGATTTCTCATGAAATTGAGAAGGGCGGTCTTGGATTTACTCATAAATGGAATATGGGATGGATGAATGACATCCTCCGATATTTTGAACTGGATCCATTATACAGAAAGCAGCACCATAACCTGATCACTTTTTCTTTCATGTACGTTTTCAATGAGAATTTTATACTGCCCATGTCCCACGATGAAGTGGTCCATGGTAAAAACTCTCTGCTGAATAAGATGCCTGGTGATGAAACCATGAAGTTCAGGGGTCTCAGGACTCTAATCACCTATATGATGTGCCACCCTGGCAAAAAAATCAGTTTCATGGGCAATGAGATTGCTCAGTGGATGGAGTGGAGATTCAGAGAAGGTCTGGAATGGATTGGACTGAAGCATGAAAACCATCGGAAACATCAGCACTTTGTAAAAGTGCTCAACACAATCTATAAAGACCATAAATCACTTTATGAGATTGACAATTCTTATGATGGCATCGATATTCTGGATGCGGACAACAAAGAGGAGAGCTTGTTTACCTTTATCCGAAAAGGGAAGAACACCAGAGATTTTCTTTTGGTCATCTGCAACTTTGTGCCAGTGGAGAGACAGGGGGTAAAAGTTGGCGTTCCGTTTGAAGGTCAGTATGAAGAAATACTCAATACAGAGCTGAAAGAATATGGTGGAACTTGGGATTATTCCCAAAATGTATATCAGACAAAAGATGAAATGATGAACGGTAAAGACTTCTCCCTAGAGGTAACCATACCTCCATTATCCGTTCTTATCATAAAACCTAAAAGAATAAAGGGGGCCAAATGATGAAAACAGAAATTCTTGCAATGATTCTTGCAGGGGGGCAAGGTACGAGGCTTGGCAAATTCACCAAAAATATCGCAAAACCAGCAGTTCCTTTCGGCGGAAAGTACAGAATCATTGATTTCGTTCTTTCCAACTGTGCCAACTCCAACATGAATACCGTTGGTGTACTGACACAGTACCAGCCGTTGATCCTTAATACCCATATTGGTATTGGTGCACCATGGGACATGGACCGCGGCACTGGTGGTGTCACCATCCTTCAGCCCTATGCCAGCGCCACAGAAGAAAAATGGTTCAGAGGAACTGCTCATGCAATCTATCAGAACTTTTCCTATATCGAAGATTATGATCCAGATTTTATTTTGATTCTTTCTGGAGATCATATCTATAAAATGAATTATGAAGCGATGCTGGATTACCATAAAGAGAAAGAAGCTGCACTCACCATCGCTGTCCTTGAAGTTCCTTGGGATGAAGCATCAAGATTCGGTATTATGAATACGGACAGCGAACTCAAAATCGTTGAATTTGAGGAAAAACCTGCAAATCCAAAATCAAACTTAGCCTCTATGGGAATTTATATTTTTAACTGGAAGATGCTGAAAAAGTATATGAATGAAAGCATCAACGCAGGAAAGAACATGGATGACTTCGGAAAAAATGTAATACCAGAATTTCTGGATGCAAATGAAAGGGTATATGCATATCCCTTCAAAGGATACTGGAAAGATGTAGGTACTCTTGATTCTCTATGGGAAGCGAATATGGATCTTTTGGATCAGGACTCAACCCTACAGCTCAACGACAGGTCCTGGAAAATCTACTCCAAAAATCCATCCATGCCTCCACAATACCTGTCCAAAACTGCAGATGTGAAGGATTCCCTTGTGGTGGAAGGATGCATTGTCCATGGAAAAATCAGAAAATCCATTCTGTCACCAAAGGTTATCGTGGGCGAAGGGACAGAAATCTATGACTCCGTCATCATGGAGGATGTCAAGATTGGAAAGAATTGTGTCATCAGGAAGGCCATGATTGGCTCCCATGCAGTGATTCCAGACAACTCTGTCATCGACGAAAAAGGTGAAATCGCCGTTGTGGGCGAACACGAAATCTTCAAGGGAGGGAACTAATATGCCAAGAAATAAATTATTCGGGGTTGTAAACCTCACAGAAAATGATTATTACATGAAGCAGCTCACCATCAACAGACCATTGGCATCTGTTCCATATCTTGGAAGATACAGACTCATTGACTTCACCTTATCGAATCTGGTGAATGCGGGTATCGATACCGTTGGTATTTTTTTAAATGATAAATACCGTTCCTTAATGGATCATATCGGTAATGGAAAAGAGTGGAACCTAGACCGCAAAAAAGGAGGTGTATTCTACTTCTCTCCTTATTCTACGCCTGACATCCACAGCTCCTTAAGAGGAGACTTATCCACCTATTTTTCAAACATTGATTATTTGACAGAAGCCTCCGCGGATTATGCGGTCATCATGGGAACGTCCATGGTATGCAATATTGATTTAAAGGAAGTCTTTAAAAATCACCTGAGCACCAAAGCCGATATCACTGTTGTCTATAAGAATATTGCCGAGGACGATTTGGGCTTTGAAAGATGCAATACTGTAACGACCAATGAATACGGCTCGGTCACTGCTTTCGGGAAAAACATCAGACGACCTGATATGCTGTCCGAAAGGAAAAAAGTTTCTATGGAGATCTTTATCGTGAAAAAAGAACTTCTTGTAGATATGATCACTGATGCGGTGACCACAGGAGAAAATGTCTATCTTACAGAAGTACTGCACGATGCAGTGACCAAATATAAGGTTCGTGGCTATGAGTTCAAAGGATATCTGAAAAACATCGGATCCATTGAGAACTACTTTGAAGCAAGCATGGATATGCTGGATGAAGATCATATCGAAGAGGTTTTCTTTGGAGAGAATAAAATCAAAACCAAAGTAAAAGATGAAACGCCCACCTACTATGCTCCAGAAAGCAAGGTAGAGAACTCTCTCATCGCCAATGGATGTAAGATTGAGGGCACTGTTATCAATTCCATTATCTTCAGAAGAGTCCATATAGCCAAAGGCAGTGTTGTGAAGGACTCTATCATTATGCAAAACTCTGAGGTAAGAGAAAACTGCAGTTTGGAAAATGTCATTACGGACAAGCAGGTCATCTTAACCAGTGAAACTGAACTGAAGGGAAGTCCAAAGAATCCACTTGTGGTCAGCAAGGGCTCCGTTCTATAGGAGGAAAACATGAAAATTTTATTTGCGACTTCAGAATGTTATCCCTTTTTAAAAACAGGAGGACTGGCTGATGTTGCCTATGCACTTCCAAAAGAACTGGTGAAAATGGGAGAAGACTGCAGAGTCATTATGCCCAACTATGGAACCATCAAGAAAGAGTTCTCAGATAAGATGGAGCATCTTTTTGAAACCACCGTCCGTGTTGGATGGAGAGAACAGTACCTCGGTGTAAAATATCTGAAATACGAAGGAATTGAGTACTACTTCCTGGACAACATGTACTACTTTCATCGGGAGACTCCCTATGGTTACTTCGACGATGGGGAAAGATTCTCCTTTTTCTCACAAGCAATTTTGGAAATATTGACCAGAATTGATTTCGTTCCGGATGTTCTACATGCCAATGACTGGCATACGGCTGTCATTCCGGTGCTGCTTCGTACGAAATACCGATGGGAGAAAGCATTTGAGAAAGTGAAGACCGTTCTGACCATCCATAATCTAAGATTTCAGGGCGTATATCCTCCAGATGTACTTGGAAATCTCCTTGGTCTTGGGAACGAACTTCTTCAAGATTTCTGTTTCGAGTATTATGGGAATGTCAATTATCTAAAAGGCGGCATCAACTATGCGGATCTTGTAACCACCGTGAGCCCCACTTATGCTGATGAGATTAAGACGGAGTATTTTGGAGAGGGCCTTCATGGTGTTATGCAGAAAGTGTCTTATAAGCTGAAAGGCATTCTCAACGGAATTGATTATGATATCAATGATCCGTCCAATGATCCCAACATTCCTCATGGATTCACCTCTGCTGAGCTGCAAGGAAAGATCCAGAACAAACTGGACCTTCAAAAGGAACTGGGATTAGAAGTTCGGGAAGATGTGCCCCTGTTTGGAATCATCTCCAGGCTCACTGACCAGAAGGGATTTGATCTCATTGCAGAGCGGATAGAAGAACTCCTTCAGAATGATCTCCAGCTCGTTGTGCTTGGAACAGGAGAAAGGCGTTATGAGGATATGTTCCGCTACTTCAGTTTCAAGTATCCTCATAAAGTGTCTGCAAATATTACCTATAATGGTACGCTAGCTCAAAAAATCTATGCGGCTACAGATTTTTTTCTGATGCCATCGCAGTTTGAACCCTGTGGTCTCTCACAGCTTATGGCACTGCGCTACGGCAGTGTGCCTATCGTCAGAGAGACTGGCGGTCTAAAAGATACTGTAATACCTTACAATAAATTTACCGGTGAGGGAATCGGTTTTACCTTTTCAAACTATGACAGTTATGATATGCTACAAGCTGTATATCGTGCTTTAGAAGCGTATCAGGACAAGAACAGTTTCAATGACATCATCACACAAGGGATGGGTATGGATTACAGCTGGACATCCTCTGCGCTACTATACAGACAGCTGTTTGAGGACATTCTGAAACAATAAAAGGAGTAACCGAATGATTATTACAAAAGAACAGTTCAAAAAGGACTTTGAGAAGAAAATGCTGAAACTTTATGCTCAGGAAGTGGAGAATGCGACGATTCAGATGCAGTACTTCACCCTTGGGTATCTGATTAAAGAATATATTTCAGAAGGGTGGGCAAAAACCACCACAAGATATACAAAATACGGAGAGAAGCAAGTATACTATTTTTCAATAGAGTTTCTTCTGGGAAGACTTCTGGCAAGCAACCTTCTGAATCTGGGCATCCGGAACACAGTGCAGGAAGCACTGAATGAGATGGGCTTGAATTTGAAATCCATAGAAGATGTAGAAGTGGATCCTGGTCTTGGAAATGGTGGCCTTGGCAGGCTTGCCGCTTGTTTTATGGACTCCATGGCATCTTCAGGTATCCCTGGAAACGGAAACGGAATCCGATATAAGTACGGATTGTTCCAGCAGAAAATCGTAGATGGATATCAGGTGGAGCTTCCTGAAAACTGGTTGAGAGATGACAATGTATGGGAAATCCGTAAGTCCGATAAGGCTGTGAAAGTCCGCTTTTATGGTGATGCATGGATGAAACCAACGGATGACGGGAAACTGGTGCCCATCCATACAGATTATCAGGAAGTGCTGGCTGTACCCTATGACACCGCCCTGGTCGGCTATGAGAACAAAACAGTAAACACATTAAGACTCTGGAATGCCGAAGTGCCGAACTATGCAGATGAGCCAAAAGGGGAGCTGAATTTCCATAAAGTGCTTCTAAATAAGCGGGAAATTGAAAGCATCTCTGAGGTTCTATATCCGGATGATTCCAACCACGAGGGCCGAGTCTTAAGACTGAAGCAGGAGTATTTCTTTGTTTCTGCAGGTCTTCAGAGCATTGTAACCCAGCATAAGGAAGCAGGAAGACCTTTGGCCGAACTGCATAACTCTGTTGCTGTACACATCAATGACACACATCCTGCCGTAGCCATCCCGGAGCTTATGAGAATCCTTATGGATGAAGAGGGTATGGAATGGAATGAAGCGTGGCATGTTACACAAAACACCATGAGCTATACCAACCATACCATCATGAGCGAAGCACTGGAAAAATGGCCTGTGGAACTCTTTAAGGATCTTCTGCCTAGAATCTACCTCATCATCGAAGAAATCGACCGTAGATTCAGAGAAATCCTTACCGCCAAATTTGGCGAACAACAGGATCAAGTGGAAAAGATGGCCATCATATCCGGCGGATTTGTAAAAATGGCACACCTGTGTATCCATGGAACCCACAGCATCAATGGTGTTGCAAAGCTCCATACAGAGCTTTTGAAAAGCCAGGAACTGAAAGACTTCTATATGCTGTACCCTTATAAGTTCAATAACAAAACCAATGGCATTACCCACAGACGATGGCTGATGCTTGCTAACCCTGAACTTTCTACCCTCCTGGATGATACCATTGGTACATCTTGGCGTAGAAATCCCCAGGATCTCAAGCTTTTCAAAAAATACAAGAGAGATCCGGAAGCTCAGAGAAAAGTAGAAACCATCAAACAGCACAACAAGGAGAAACTTGCAGAGTATATCAAGGAGAAAAATGACATCATTGTGGATCCGAATTCCATATTTGATGTGCACGTGAAGAGACTCCACGCTTATAAGAGACAGCTTCTGAACGCACTCCATATACTGCATCAGTATCATGAAATACTGGAAAATCCAAATTTCGATATGGTGCCAAAAACTTATATTTTTGCTGCTAAGGCGGCTCCAGGGTACTACTACGCCAAGGAAGTCATTAAATTCATCAATGCTTTGGCACAGCAGATCAACAATGATCCTAGAGTCAAAGGACTGATCAAAGTGGTTTTCCTTGAAAACTATGGAGTGACCTTGGCTGAAAAAATCATTCCTGCATCTGAAGTATCCGAGCAGATCTCCACAACCACCAAGGAAGCATCTGGTACCAGCAACATGAAATTCATGATGAACGGTGCAATCACTCTTGCTACCTTAGATGGAGCCAACGTTGAAATTCTGGAAGAAGTAGGGGATCCCAATATTGTCATCTTCGGTATGACTGAAAAGGAAATTCTGAGCTACTACAGAAACGGCGGGTACAGATCCAGAGAAATTTACGAATCAGATATCCGCGTTAAGCGGGTTCTGGACAGCCTTGTAAATGGACATATCAAAGGAATCCCTGTGGAAGGGGTCGACATTTTCAAGAGCCTCATCGACTATAATGATGAATTCTTTGTTCTGAAAGATTTTGATTCCTATGTGGATGCCCAGAAGAAAATTGATTCCTTGTATCAGGACAGATTTACCTGGAACAAGATGTCCATTGAGAACATCTCCTCATCAGGTGTGTTTTCTGCAGATGTTACTGTGATGCAGTATGCTTCAGGAATCTGGGACACCAGAATCATTGAGAGATAAGATCGGATGATATAAATTGAAGTCCTGGAGAAATCCAGGACTTCTGTATATATCAGCTAAAACGAGATAAGGGGAAAGAGACATACAGTCTCAGAAAAAATGATGAAATACCGTGAGATTCACATCCATTACAATTCATTTCAGATTCAGCACAAAAAACCTTTTGGCGCTGTGCTGAAAGATCAGGAAATCCATTTTTCACTCACTGTGGAGTACGCCATGAATCCAGAAGTGACTTTTGTTGTTTCTAAGGAAGGGCAGGGTGAGCAGTATATAAAAATGTCCTCTCTACAGGAAAGCAGTTTCACCACATCCTATTCTTCATCTGAATATGGCCTGTGCTTCTATTTCTTTATGCTGAACTATGACGACCATGGCATGCGCAGAACTGTTTACTTGGGTGCACCCAGTCAGGGAATCGGCGGCGAAATTGTCGCCCGTGACAACCGATGGGAATTGACACCTTATCAGATCACGGTACACAACTATCAGGAAAGTACTCCTGCTTGGTATAAGAATGCCGTTTTCTATCAGATTTTTGTGGACAGATTCTTTAATGGGGAGGAACACGGAAAAGTACTCTCTCCAAAAAAGAACTCTTTTCTTTATGCCACCTGGGATGACAGCCCCATGTACATCAAAGACCATCAGGGAAATATTCTTCGGTGGGATTTCTTTGGGGGAAATCTCAAAGGTGTCCTCCAAAAACTGGATTATCTTGAGTCCCTTGGGATTGGTGGAATATATCTTAATCCTATATTCAAGGCAAGAAGCAATCACAAATACGATACTGGTGATTATATGGAAATTGATGAGATGTTTGGTGATGAAGAGTCCTTTAAAACACTCCTTCAGGAAGCAAAGAAAAGAGGAATCCGTATTGTTCTGGATGGTGTCTTCAACCATGTGGGGGCAGACTCCAAATACTTCAATGCTTTTGGCACCTATGATTCTGTAGGTGCAGCACAAAGTACAGAATCTCCTTATTACTCTTGGTTCAATTTTTTCCAGTATCCTCATGATTATGAAAGCTGGTGGGGTGTCAAAGACCTGCCTAATGTGAACGAGAACGAAGACAGTTACAAAAACTTTATTGTCGGTAAGGATGGCGTCATCGAGAAATGGTCCCGTATGGGAATTGGCGGATGGAGATTGGACGTTGCCGATGAGATGCCTGATGAGTTTATCGAAGAAATCAGAAAAACCATGGATACCGTAAGTGAGGACCAGGTTCTCCTTGGAGAAGTATGGGAAGATGCATCCAATAAGATTGCCTATGGCAAAAGAAGGCGGTATCTTTTAGGAAAGGAACTTCATGGAACCATGAACTATCCTTTCAAGGATGGTGTCATAGCCTATCTCAAAGGCCATATGCGGGCAAAAGATCTTTATATGAGGTTTATGTCTCTTAAAGAAAACTATCCTCCTGAAGCCCTTTATTCCGCTTTAAACAACTTGGGTACTCATGATACCCGCAGAATACTGACAGAGCTCAAAGATGTTCGAAAGCTCCAGGTCGCCGTAGGGATGCTGCTGACATTCCCTGGTGTTCCTTGCATCTATTATGGGGATGAGGCTG
This sequence comes from Proteiniclasticum ruminis DSM 24773, assembly GCF_000701905.1. Taxonomy (GTDB): domain Bacteria; phylum Bacillota; class Clostridia; order Clostridiales; family Clostridiaceae; genus Proteiniclasticum; species Proteiniclasticum ruminis. Next base: position 133,543 of record NZ_JNKC01000005.1, read on the forward strand.
GAATGGAAGGGGAGTCGGATCCTTTTAACCGTGGGCCTTATCCTTGGGGGAAAGAATCTCCCGACACCTTTGCCATCTACCAGTCCATGATTCAGCTCAGAAAGAAACACGAAACACTTACTTCAGGAGAGTTCATCCCATTCTACCAAGAAGAAATGTTTGGTTACCTTCGAAAAACAGAAGATGAGTGCCATCTGATTCTCGTGAACTCGAAACCAGAAAAAATCCGAACGGTACTGGCAGATGTCATCGGCCTTGAAAATATGAGCTGTGATATCTCAGCTCAGTTCGGTGAGGTGCATCATCTGGAGCCTTATAGCTTTACACACAAATATATCTCCCTAAAATGAGCAGTTAAAAACCTCCAGATTACGATGATTTATCATCTCAATCTGGAGGTTTTTTTAGACTCTTCTGGTCTCTTCTAGTTGTTTCAAATATTGCAATCTCTTATTGGACATTTTTTGGGTCCGTACTCTTCTACGTCGTTTTCTTAGAACCAGCCCTAAAAGGAATAAGAGTGATCCGAGGAGGATGATGCTGAAAATCAGCAGGGAGACAACTTTAACAACGGGATGGCTGAAAATAGAACTCTTTGATTCTTCTGCTTCTCCTTCTGGCGTCTCTTCTCCTTCGCTCGCAATAAGATGAATGTTATCTTCACAGACAAGTTCGATTTCTCCGATGACCTCCTGTCCTAAGGTGACCTTCGCCACATGTACTGTTTCACCAGCCTTATAGTTCTGGCTGATTTCCAAACCATCAAAGTTGATGACAGGCATCGGCGGATTGTCTGTACCACTGACATAATAAAAATCGTCTTTAGCAAACAGAGGAACAGACTCACCGTTGCTGAGCATGGTATTTTCTAGAAGTTGACCTTTCGAATACAATTTGTGCACTTCTGTTTCCTGGAACGCCCATTCCAGAAGAGCCTTGGACTCTTGCCAGTAAGTTGCTTGATTTGGTGCTTCAAGCATTGTGACAACAAGCCTTCTGCCATCCTTCTCTGCAATTGCTGTCCATGAGAATCCTGCATCCGGTGTCCAACCAGTTTTCCCGAATATAATGGGTTCATAGTAGAACTTATTATTGGGATAGAGCATCTGATTTTTATTCGTTGCCCATCGGTTGGAGTCAGCAACAATATTTGTGAGAGGGAACATGTGACTTTTTTTCTGCCCCAGTTCAATCAGCTCATCATATTTCAAAACTTCAGCCATGATGAGAGACAGATCTTTCGCAGTGGTATAATTGTTGTTCTCTAAATTTTCAGAGTCAGAAAGTCCTGAAGGGTTATGGAATACTGTATCCGTCGCTCCAATTTCGTGTGCTCTTTTTGTCATTCGCTCAGCAAACTTCTCTTTAGTTCCATCCACAGCTTCAGCAAGTGCTTCTGCCGCATCATTTGCTGAATGCAGAATTAGAGCATACAGGAGATCACTCACCATAATTTCCTCATTTTCCAGAAAACCCATGGAAGATCCTAGAGCATAAGGTGGATTTGGCCCGATGGTGACCATCTGATCCATTTCCAGGTTCTCGTATGCCAGTAAGGCAGTCATCACCTTTGTGGTGGAAGCAATCATATGACGGCTTAAACCATTTTTGTCATATACGACCTGACCGGAAGCTACATCCAGAACCACAATGGATTCAGAAAATGTTTCAGGGGGACTTGTGCTCGCCTTTACTTCCCAAAGTGGAAGCCCTAATAAACAAATTAGTGTCCAAATAAGTAAAATCTTCATAAATCTTATGTAATGTTTCAATTTGTTAACACCTCGCTGTTGTAATTATAACAAAATATTGAAATCAACTCTATAAAAAATCAAAACTTCTGCATAATATAAAAGACTAAAATACTGGAGGTAAACAAAACATGCGAAGATGCTTAATTTTACTTTTGATGTTCCTCTTATTTTCTTTGTCTTCTGGCTGTGCTCTGGAACAGAAGAATCTATACGCGGAAGAGGATCCGGAGAATGCCTCTGAAGTGATTTCTCCAGATCTTCCAAGTAAAGAAGAGCTGGAGCGTGAAATTATTGTAGAAATCAAAGGTGCCGTTCTAAGCCCAGGTGTATATCGTATGAAGGGTGACGCACGACTTCATGATCTTTACTTGAAAGCTGGAGGCGGAACTGAAACTGCCGAACTGCGTATGGTGAATCTAGCAATGCATATAGAAGACGGTGAATCCTTCTACATCCCAGAAAAAGGTGAGGAGATTATCATGATGACTTCTGATGTGCATGGGGATCAAAAAGAGAGCAAGATCAATCTAAACACCGCTACAAGGGAAGAGCTCATGTCTGTCACAGGCATCGGCCCATCCACGGCAGACAATATCCTGGCTTATCGAGAGAAGACCGGGAAGTTCAGTTCTGTGGAGGATCTTCTTCAGGTAGACAGGATTGGTGAAAAAACATTAGAGAAACTAAGAGATTTTTTCACGGTGAAGTAACTAGGGGCACTTATCCGAGATCATGATATGGAAAAAGCAGCTAAAATGAACATTTTAACTGCTTTTTTAAGTGTCTTGAAAAATCGTGTGACTCTATTCTGTTATATTCTGTTATTGAAGTTCTTTCTTCAGAAGGTCCATACCGATTCTGATTCGCTCCAGGGATTCTGTTTTCCCAAGAATATCCGCAGCTTCAAATGCTCCACCAGGAGTGAACTGCTTTCCGGATAAAGCGGTTCTGATCGGCCAGAGCATCTGGCCATTCTTAAGGCCCAGCTCCTTCACTTTATTGAGAACAATCTCATGAAGATTCTCCAAGGTCCATGCATCTTCCGGTATACTTTCAAGAACTGGCAGGATCGTCTCCAGTGAAGACAGAGCGACAGTGCTGTCTGTTTTCATCTTCTTATGGGTATAAAGGTCTGTAGAATACTCTGGAAGTGCATAGAAGAAATCAAGCTGACCCTCAATCTCTGCAAGGACCTCCACACGATTGTGCAGAATTTCAGCAATCTTCATCGTATTGAGCGGTTTCTCCTTAATATCCTTCAAGATATAAGGAAGTGCAAGAGTATGGAACTCTTCCAAGGACATCTTTTTCAAGTACTCCCCATTCATCCATCTCAGTTTTTCTGAATCAAAAATCGCAGGGCTTTTATTGATGTTCTTATAGTTGAATATTTCAACCAGCTCTTCCAAGGAGAAAATCTCTTGTGTAGTTCCAGGATTCCAACCAAGAAGGGAGATGTAGTTCATGACCGCTTCCTTCAGATATCCTTTTCCTAGAAGATCCTCAAAAGATGCGTCTCCTGTTCTCTTGGAAAGCTTATGCTGAGCATCCTTCATAATAGGAGGACAGTGAACATACACGGGCACATTCCATCCAAAAGCCTCATAAAGACGATTGTATTTAGGGGAAGAGGAGAGATACTCACTTCCTCTTACCACATGGGTGATCTCCATCAGGTGGTCATCCACCACATTGGCAAAGTTGTATGTGGGCAGTCCATCGCTTTTTAAAAGCACCATATCTTCAAGTTCTTCATTATCAACACTGATGGTGCCATAGATGACATCTTCAAACTTTGTCACACCTTCAGTGGGGTTATTCTGTCTGATGACATAAGGAAGTCCTTTACTCAGGTTCTCTTCCACTTCATCCTCACTCAGCCCACAGCAGTGCTTGTCGTACTTAAACGGCTTTTTCTGCACTTCTGCATTCTCTCGCAGCATATCCAGACGTTCCTTCGTACAGAAACAGTAATACGCTTCTTTCTTTTCCACCAGTTCAAGCGCATATTTCTTATAAAGATCTCTACGTTCACTTTGCACATAGGGGCCAAAGTCTCCGCCTACATCTGGACCTTCATCATGAATCAGTCCCGTATCTTTCAGTGTCTTGAAGATCACATCCACTGCACCTTCCACATAACGCTCCTGATCTGTATCCTCAATTCTCAGTATGAAATCTCCACCCTCATGCTTTGCAATCAAATAAGCATAAAGTGCTGTTCTTAAATTACCCACATGCATGTAGCCCGTTGGGCTGGGGGCAAATCTTGTTCTAATTTTGCTCATAATGGCCTCCTTACAGATTAAAGAAGTTTTGGTCTGCCCAAAACTTCATCGTCATTCTCATTATACTATCCATCGGATTTCTGTCAATTACGAAGGGGAATCACTTCTTTGCCGTTGGAACCAAAGACAACGCTTCCCAAATCTTCCGTCAGTAGTGTCTTAATTCCCAGCGCACCATAGCGTTCCAGAATCTCAGGAGAGGGAAGATTATGATCATTTCCAAGCCCCGAGGTAACTACACCATACCGCGGCGCCACTTTCTCAAGAAAAGCCTGCGAACTGCTGGTTTTGGAACCATGGTGGGGAACCTTCATCACCTCTGCTTCAAGTGGTATGCCAAGTCTCAGAACTTCCTGTTCAATAAGCTCCTCTGCATCCGCCGTGAAAAGAAATGCATTGCTGCCAACCACAAGTCTCATGATGGGTGAGTAATTATTGGGGTTCAGATAGGTGTCCCGGTTTGGAGACAAGAATTCCATACGGATGTCCTTGCTGAAATTGAGAGTCATACCGCCTTGAATATAAAGGGGCTCCAGCCCATGATTCTTTACTTCACTCATCATCTGCTGAAAGGATTTTGTGACAAGATGCTTATCCGGCATGTAAAAAGACCGGACATCAAAAGCTCGGAGCACCTCTCCCATACCACCGATATGATCCTCATGGGGATGGGTCGCAATCACATAGTCCAGTTTTTCCACATCATAACTTCTCAGATACTCAATTATCTTCTCCGCGTGTTCCTTCTCGCCAGCGTCAATGAGCATGGTCTGACCCAAAACTTCAATAAATGTGGCGTCTCCCTGACCAATGTCAATGAAATGAACTTTTACAGGCAGGGGAGAATTCTGGATTCTTTCAACTTCAGATGTTTTCTCGACCCCAACAATGCCATAGTCCAGAAAAAAGTATATGCCTGCAAGACCCGCAAGCAGTAAAACTATCAGTATCATAGGAAAATAACTTCTTTTTCTCATGGCTCATTCCCTTTCTTTTCATCTTCTTATTTTACCATTAATTTCATGCTTTCTGAACACATTCCTCCGTTGTACTGCTAATTATGGAAAAAAGCCATTATAATATTCGATGAGACACAAAATCATAGGATAAAAAGAAGAAATCACTTATAATAGAACTAGTTCAAATGGAAGAGGAGAGAAGAACATGCTTTTTGACATTATTGCAAAACTCCGTTTCGGATTGTCTCTGATCCGCCTTTGGTTCAGACTGATTTGGGCGAAACGAAGGAAACAGAGCCTTTCAAAAGATGAATACTATCATGAGATTGTAAAGAAAGCGGAAATCCATACCGGCGAACTGATAAAGTATTCAAAAATGAATCTTACAGTGGATGGTCTGGAGAATATCCCAGATGAACCTGTGATCTTTATGGGGAATCATCAGTCTTATATCGATATATATGTAACGGTCAATGCCCTGATCCAAAAAATCAAGTCCCGTCATCTGACCCTCATTGGGAAGAAGGAGATTCTGAAAATGCCTATCATAGGCAGATTAGGCACAGAGATGGACGTTCTATACCTGGACCGTGAGAATGCCCGTGAAGGATTAAAAACGATTCTGGAGGCCATCAGGCGCGTCAAAGAGGAGCATCACGATGTGCTTATCTACCCAGAAGGAACCAGAAGCAAGTCCAGAAAGATGAATGAGTTCCACAAGGGAAGCTTTAAAATCGCTCAAAAGTCTGGTGCTGCTATTGTTCCTATGGTGGTTAATGATGCGTATAAAGTTTTCGAGGAAACCTATCGGGTGAAACCCAATGTTCCCGTCCATCTGAGATTTCTGCCTCCGATCTATCTCAGTGAGCTGGATCCTGAGGATGAGAAAAACATCGATCAGATTCTTTCAGAAAGAATCCAAAAAGAGCTGGATAGCTGGAACAGCTGAGTTCATATAAAAAAAGCAACACCGCAGAAGTGTTGCTTTTTATATTACAGCTTTATATTTCGGTCCAGCGGCTGAGAAAGGGAAATGAAGGTATCGGTTCTCTGCACTCCGCTGATCACATTGATGCTGTTCAGCAGAAGGTCTTGCAGATGAGCGATGTTCTTGCATACAAGCTTCGTGAAAATGGAGTAATCTCCTGTAGTGTAGTGAAGCTCCACAATCTCATTGATTTTTGAAAGCTCGTCAATGGCCGCCTGGAAAGAAGAACTCTTGTCCAGATAAATTCCAACAAAACAGCACACATCATAGCCTAATTTTGGCATATCCAAAAGAATCTTCGTGCCTTTGATAATCCCCAAATCTTCCATTTTCTTCATTCTGACATGAATTGTTCCACCAGAAACATGGCAAACTCTTGCGATCTCAAGATATGGTGTTCTGGCGTCTTTGATGAGAATCTCCAATATCTGCAGATCCAAATCATCTAAGTTAATACCTGCGTGACTTGTCATAATGCACCCCCATAATCGATATAACTTATTATATCAAATAAAATGACATAAAATAATAATATCGTAAAAAAAATATTATTTTTCCATGGAATTTATAATACACAAAAAATAACGATTTGTCTAGATACTCTTTTGAAAAACAAAGTATTGTTACGATCTTCACAAGAATAATTATGCAAGCGCTGTACTTGCCAAGTTTATAGAAATATCCTAAAATAAGAGGGAACTGAGGAGGTTTTAATCTTGAATTGGAACAATTTACTTATGGTATTTGCACTTTCTATCGGTATTTTCGTGGTATATTCCATGGCCAATCTCTACTTCTTGAGTAAAATCAAGATCAACAAATGGATTGTACTGGTCCTGGGACTGTTCTTTCTGTTCATTGGTCTGATTGTACCAGCATATACCGACAACAAGTTCTTGAATTATCTGCCAACCGGAATCTTTGTCTTCTTATTCCTGTGGTATGCGGATCTTTCAGGTCTCTCAAAAATCGGAGTGCCAAAAGAAAAAGCTCAAAATACACAAGTCATCAAACCAAAGGCTAAGCCAAACAAGCTGAAGTATGCGGATGAAAAAGACATCATCCGGGACAATGGAAAAGGCAAAAAGAAAAAGAAATAACAAAATGGTTTGAAGTGATAAACCCCCGATGCCTAAAAGCATCGGGGGTTTTCGCTGTCCTATGAGTTTAATTTTATGAGCAACCAGTTGTGGTTCCACAGTCAAGGCATACTTTACAGGTGCCATTTTTCACCATTCTCGTACTCTGACAGGTAGGGCAGACGGAGTCGTAAATCTTCTCTCCGTTTTTCTCCGCATCTTTAATGATGTCTTTCACATCACGTTCATCCACCACGAGAGAAAGCTGCTTTGTGGGCACTTCTTCAAACTGTGCGTTGACAAATCGGGATCTGGATCTTGTCAGCACATCATTTTCTTCCGGTTTGATCTGAACTCTGGAGAAATCTCCAAGTTCAATATCAATGACCTTTGAAATCAGGTCAGAGATAGAACTCACATTTTTGATGTATGGATGCTTGGACACAAATCCATATGGCTCATATTTCTGGCCTCTCAGCATTTTAGAAATATCCTTTGGTGGGATATGATACTGGAGCATCACAGAAATAGTCTTTGATAAAGAGTTCAGAAGTCCAGTGATGAGTGTTCCTTCACGGTCCGTAGTCATATAGATTTCTGAAATTTCTCCACGTACATTTCTGTTCACGGTAATATATACTTTAACATCCTCAATCTGTGCTGGATGTGTATGTCCAGCCCGAATGCCAGTCATCTTTTCTCTTCTGTTTCCTGCTACACTGGATGCTTTTGGCATATGGTTTTTTGCTTCTTTCGCATAAGACAGAAGAGCATCATATGTAAGATTCTCCAGGCTCAGATTCTCATCTTTGAAGTCGATCTTGGTGTTCAAAGGCTGTGCGAATTTGGATCCATCACGGTAGAGGGAAATACCTTTCACGCCAGTTTCCCAGGATCGGATGTGCACTTCTTTGAAATCTTCCACTGTCGCTTCCCTTGGCAGATTGACAGTTTTGGAGATGGCACCGGATACCAGTGGGGTAAGAGCCGCCACCATGTATACATGTCCATAGTGATGGATGAATCTCTTTCCTGTTCCACAAACATTCGCAGTATCAAAGATCGGATAGTGTTCTTCTTTCAAATGAGGAGCACCTTCAATCTTCCCATCCATAACCATACCATTTTCTTCCTTGCCCACATAGTCCATGATGTCTTTGATTTCATCCCGGCTGTAGCCAAGGTTCTTCAGCGCCACTTCGATGATAGGGTTCGCAATGGTCATATATCCGCCGCCAACCAGTTTCTTGTAAACAACATGAGAGAAGAAAGGTTCAATGGATGTGGCTGCACAGTCCATCGCGAAGGAGATGGTACCAGTAGGAGCAATTACACTCACCTGAGCATTTCTATATCCATACTTTTCACCCTGTTCCACAGCTTCCATCCAGGATTCTTTCAGTGTGTCACTAAGTTCCACATGTCCAATATTCTGAAGAACACCATGGTTCACTCTAAATGGCTCATAGTGGAGTTCTTCCAGATCCGAGTCCAGAGCGCCTGCAACTCTTGCATGGTTTCTGATGACACGGTTCATATAAGGTTTGTTGATGCCGTATTTCTCAAAGGTGCCCACTGCCTTTGCCATAAGAGCGGAGACATGATAGCTTTCTCCAGTAATCAGTCCCATAATGGCTGCAGACAATGCTCTAGCTTCCTCAGAATCATAAGGAATGCCTAGCGCCATGAGCAGGGAAGCACTGTTTGCAAGGCCTAGCCCTGTAGTTCTGAACATATAGGTCTTTCTTGCGATATCCACGGTAGGGAACTGTCCCCAGTGGATGGACGCCTCCAGCAGCAGCTGGTTGAGTCCGATCATATGCTTCAGACCTCTCACATCCAGATGGTTTTTCTCCACATCGTAGAATCTGTATATATTAAGAGAAGCAAGATTGCAGCTGGTGTCATCCAAGAATGCATACTCTCCGCATGGGTTGGTGGAGTTCAGCATGTTGTGCTTTGCATACAGTTCTCCATCTTCTCCGGCAGGGCAGGTATGCCATGCATTGAATGTATCTGTGAACTGAGGGGCAGGGTCAGCAGATTTACAAGCGGCATCATTGAACTCTTCCCAGAGCTTTGCCACTTCAATGTCACGATTGACTCTTTCATCTACTCTTCCTTTGAGTGTGATGGTTTCATTCGGATTTTCCCCAAGGTTTCTCACCTTTCTCATGAAGTCATCTGAGATTCTCAAGGAGTTGTTTGAATTCTGACCAGATACCGTCTCGTAAGCTTCTCCATCGATATCCGCATCATAACCCATCTTGGATAATGCACGAACCTTGTCTTCCTCTTTTGCTTTCCAAAGAATGAACTCTTCAATCTCTGGATGGTCAATATCAAGACAAACCATCTTCGCTGCTCTTCTTGTGGTTCCACCGGATTTGATGGCACCCGCATTTCTGTCAAGTCCCTTCAGGAAGCTCATGAGCCCTGAGGAAACACCACCACCAGTCAGTTTTTCACCAATGGCTCTGATGTTTGAGAAGTTTGTTCCAGTTCCTGAACCGCCTTTAAAAAGTTTGGTTTCTGTCACATACTGCTCTGAGATGGAATGATCTCCAAGAAGCTTGTCTTCAATGGAAAGTATAAAGCAGGCTGATGCCTGTGTTCTTGAATAGGTGTCTTTGGACTTGACCACTTTTTTCTCAGCTTCATCATAGTAGAAGAGGTCATTTTGTCCGCCTGTGATACCATAGCTTAAATGAAGCCCTGTGTTGAACCACTGGGGTGAGTTTGGCGCATACATCTGATTCAGCAGTCCGTAGACCATTTCATCATAATAGATATCCTTTTCATCGTCTGTTGTGATGATTCCTTCATCCACAAGAGATTCTGTCCAGAAATTCACCATTCTGTGAGCTACCATACGCATGGAGTTTTCATATCCAAGCTCATTGTTCACGCCAGCTTTTCTGAAGTACTTGGAAGCAATAATATCCACGGCATTTTGGGAGTAATGTGCAGGAAACTCCAAATCTTTCATATCTACCAGAACCTTACCGGTCTTATGATTTTTCAGAAGCACATCTCTTTTGGTCCATTCAAACAGATCATATACAGTTTTGTCTTTATTATTCTCCAGCTCTTTAGTATAATAACGTTTGAACAAGTCTTTAATATCCTTCATTTCGAACCTCCTGAATTAATTACGATGGATTAAGTATAATACCATATCTAGTGTAAATCAACCTGAAAAACCACTAGATATAGAGAATTAACATTTTCGCAATGTAATAGCGTTGAGTAGCAAAGGAAAGAAATTTTGAAGGGAAAAGCAGGCCATTATTACACATTTTGAAAGGCGGGATGAACCATGATCAAAAAACTGAAGGATTTTACCCCACAGATTCATGAGCACACCTTTATCGCGGAAACTGCTGCAGTGATTGGTGATGTTCATATCGGGGAAGGGTCTTCTATCTGGTATGGTTCAGTTCTCCGTGGAGATGTAGCCCCCATAATGATCGGGAAGAAAACAAACATTCAGGATTTATGTGTACTCCACTCAGACCATGATCTGAGGCTGGAAGTTGGTGATTCTGTGACCATCGGTCACAGCTGTATCATTCACGGAACGAGAATTCTCGGAAACTCCATCATCGGCATGGGAAGTATACTTTTGAATGGTTCAGTCATTGAGAGAAATACCATCCTTGGTGCAGGAAGCCTTGTCACAGAAGGAAAAGTAGTGAAAGAAGGAGAACTTTGGATGGGTCGGCCAGCAAAGTTTGTCAGAAACCTCACTCCGGAAGAAATTGAAAAAATCAAAGATTCCGCTGAACATTATTACCAAAATGGCCTGACGCATAAAGGAGATAAAAATGATTAAATTTGGAGATTACAACGAACTGAAAGTAGCCAGAGAAGCATCTTTTGGTCTGTATCTTGATAAAGAAACAGGCAACACCTCAGATGATATTCTTCTCCCAACAGGGAGCATCGTCGGTGAGATACCCAAAGTCGGTGAGACTGTAACAGTCTTTATCTATCGGGATTCCAAGGACCGTCTCATCGCCACAATGAAGAAACCGATCGTTACCGTTGACAACACTGCTGTACTGAGTGTGACTTCCGTAACAAATTTCGGAGCATTTGTAAATTTCGGTCTGGAAAGAGACATTCTGGTACCCCAAAGAGAAATGAAATTCCCATTGGAGACGGGAAAAGAATACCTTTTCTTTATCTATGAGGATAAGACTGGACGTCTGGCGGCTTCCACTGAAGTAGGCAGATATCTGGAAACCCCTGAAGAAGATCTCTACAAAGTAGGGGATACTGTTTCAGGTATTATTTATAATAAACAGACAAACGGCACCCTGGAAGTTGCCATAGATGATATGTATCCAGGAATCGTATTGGTGAACGAATACTTCTTCAACGCAAACCCAGGTGACAGAATTTCTGGCACTGTGAAAAAAATATTGGAAGATGGAAGAATCAGCTTCACACCACGAAAAAAAATGATTGAAGCAAAAGAGGAACTTTCCGACACCATCCTCAGATATCTGGAAGAACATGATGGATTTATGCCTTACAATGACAAATCCACTCCAGATGAAATCAAGAAAAAATGGAACAGCAGCAAGAATTATTTCAAGATCGCGCTGGGAAACCTCATGAAAAAAGGACTGATCCGACAGGATGAAAAAGGAACGCACCTCGTGAAAAACGATAAGTAGTGGGAGGCAATCATGATAGAGACAAAAGATCCAAAAGGAATGACTGCAGAGAAGAAACTGGAAAGTGCTCTGCTTTTTACGAAAGCACAACTGAAAAATGAAAAGGATACGATGGCAAATCTAGCCAATATCAGCGCCATCATCAACATGTACATGGATGATATCAATTGGGTCGGCTTTTATCTGATGAAAGAAGGCACTCTGATCCTTGGACCATTCCAGGGAAAACCAGCCTGCAACAGAATTGCTGTAGGAGAAGGGGTTTGTGGAACAGCGGTACAGGAAGGCAAAACCCAGCGGGTTGATGATGTGCTCAGTCTTGACAATCATATCGCTTGTGATTCAGCATCCCGTTCAGAGCTGGTGGTTCCCATCTATAAAGAAGGAGTTGTTTTTGGTGTTCTTGACATCGACAGTCCTTCTCTGGCCCGGTTCAGCGATTTGGAACAAACGTATATGGAGAAACTTGTGAATCTTCTGGAAAGCTCACTCTAATCCAAAACAATAAAGCACTGAAAGAACGCCTATGATGGTTCTTTCAGTGCTATTTTATTACATTATTTTACCCGGAGATGGTCTTCCACAATGGTATTGTACTCTGAGAAAATCAAATCCAGATTTTCATGGATTCTTTTGGACTGCTCATCCTCCAGATCTTTTGATGGGTAGTGGGGCATAAAACTTTCACTGTCAGGACTGTCCTTTAAAAAATCGAGCTGTCCAAACTTCATTATAAAGTCATGATAGGATTTCAGATCTTTCGGGTGGAAAGTGACTTTGAAGGTGTCTTTGATGAAACAGCTGTCATAGGCTAAATGTGTCATCAGTTTCATTCTTTTCACAATATCCTTGGCCGATTCCAGATGTTCTTTCTCCAGTATTTTCAGGGGCAGGAGAGGGTCTTTAGACAGCGCTTCCAAGTTGCTGGAGACTGTTTCAATATCCGCAAATACAGGAGAAAAAATGGCATTATACTGCTTTTTCACATCGTCTTCCTCTGTTAGAAAACGGTAGGTATAGTTCATGACATGATCCAGCTTCACCTTCACATATTCCAGTCTCTTTCTTGTGATTTTTCTGTAATAAATCAGGGAAAACGCAAGGTTGAAAACCATAGCTATGAGTACACCAAGTCCCAACGCAAAAAATCGGAGTCTTATGGTCAGAAGGATGCTTGGGTTGCCCAGTGCATCGCTTTGAAGATATTGCGTCATATAAATACTTGTGAAAATTGCCACTGGTGAGACCGCCATGTAATCAATTTTCAGTGCAATAAAGAGGGTCAGGCCCATTCCAAACATAACCGTAACGACATTCACACCGAAAACATAGACCAATATTCCAGTGGTCACCGCTCCAAGAAAAGATGCCAGAAGCTGGTTGATTCCGCCTTTTACCGCAGAAATGTTGGTTGCTTCCAGATTATACATAACACCAAGGAGCACAGAAATCATATCCAGCCTTGTAACGGAAAACATATTGCCTAAGATATAGCCCGTACCGATGGCAAGCATGGATTTAAGGATATAGAGCCAAGAGTCCAGAAGTACCGCTTCTTTTTTAAGTCCTAAGAACCTATTAGATCTTTCCATATTAACCTCACTATTCTTCCTATCTTCTAAGGATTGACTGTTTAAAGATTATACCATGGAGAAAAATTCTTCGGTATCCTGAATTTAATGAATCAATAAAAAAAAGGCACAGAACTAGCGGAGATTCCGCCAGTTCTGTGCCTTAAATGTTGTATCAGTCTTCTTTTATTCTCATAAAGATTTTGATGATCTCATTTGCAATTAAAGGCAGCAGAGATAATCCGAATACAATGAGCCAATCGTTCAGAGGCAGTGCATGCACTTTAAATGCATTTGCCAGGAAGGGGATTGTAATGACCCCAAACTGTAGAACTACACCTGCAATGATAGATAAAATCAGATACTTGTTTTTGAAGATACCCACTTGGAAGATGGATTTTGTTTCGCTTCTCATGGTCAGGCTGTAGAACAGCTGTGATGTCGCCAGAACGACAAAGGCCATGGTTCTTGCATAGACAATAACATCATCCGGAGCACTCATGGAGTCTCTTAGGGAAACGCCCCGTTCAGCTAATCCTATGGAGAACGCAAGAAGGGTCAGTCCTCCAATGAGAAGACCACCGATGATGGCCCGCACTCCAGCCCCTTGGGCAAAAAAGCTTTCCTTTGGATTTCTTGGTTTTTTCTTCATCACAGCATCATCTCCTGGATCTACGCCAAGGGAAATTGCTGGCAATGTATCTGTTACTAAATTTACCCATAGAATCTGAGTTGGCAAGAGTGGAATCGCAAAGGAGAAAAGCACCGAAATAAAGATGGCAACTATTTCACCAAGGTTACAGGAGAGGAGGAATATGACCGCTTTCTTGATGTTGTTGTAAATATTTCTTCCTTCTTCAATGGCAGCCACGATGGTGGTGAAATTATCGTCTGTCAGAATCATATCAGCAGCGCCTTTGGATACATCTGTACCTGTAATTCCCATGGCTACACCGATGTCTGCATGCTTCAGGGAAGGGGCGTCATTGACTCCATCACCCGTCATAGAAACGATATTTCCTTGGGCTTTATATGCTTTCACGATCTTCACCTTGTGTTCAGGAGAAACTCTAGCAAAAACACGGTACTTGATAATTGTCTTTGCAAACTCCTCATCACTGAGTTCATCAATCTCGGCACCCGTCATGGCCTGCTCTATACTGTCTGCAATGCCCAGCTCTTTGGCAATGGCCACAGCGGTATTCTTATGGTCTCCTGTAATCATTACAGAAGTGATTCCTGCTTCATGGGCGGATGCAATGGAGTCTTTCACTTCAATACGTGGAGGATCAATCATTGCGACGAACCCGATCACTATAAGATTAGTCTCCATATCCTCTGGAGAGATCTTTTCTTCAGTATCCTTATAGGCTACCCCCAGCACTCTAAGCGCTGCATTGGACATTTCTTCTGAAGCTTTCATGATGCTTCTTCTCATGTCCTCCGTCAGCGGCTTTACCTCTCCACCGATGAGAATCTTATCTGAGATTTTTAGAATATTATCTATGGCACCCTTCGTATGGACTCGGTACCCTGATTCCTCCTCATTCATAGTGGACATGAGTTTTCTGTCTGAATCGAAAGGTTTCTCATCGATTCTGGGATACAGTCTGTTGAGTTCATCCTTCGTCATCCCATGACGGTTTCCAAGAACGATCAACGCGATTTCTGTGGGGTCACCGGTGGATTCCTGTTCGTTGGATGTGGCGTCACTGCAAAGAACAAAAGATTTGATGAGCTCTTCCTGAGTCTCACTTTCCACTTCAATGGACTTCGCATTGATATCCACATCTTTGATTTCATCATAAACATAATATTTCAAAACAGTCATCTTGTTTTGGGTTAGAGTACCCGTTTTGTCGGAACAGATGATATTGACAGATCCTAGGGTTTCCACTGCAGGCAGTTTCTTGACAATGGCGTTGATTTTACTCATTCTTGTGACACCCAAAGCTAAAACAATGGCTACAATGGCAGGAAGTCCTTCCGGAATTGCTGCTACCGCAAGACTGATAGATGTAAGCAGCATATCCAGAAGATCTCTTCCTTGGAAGAATCCTATGACAAACATCAGAATGGTGATACCTAAGGCCAGCTTTCCAAGTGTTTTACCCAGCTCATCCATACGTTTCTGAAGGGGCGTCATTCCATCCACCTCTTCGTTCAAACTCTTAGCAATCTGACCCACCACAGTATCCATACCAGTGGAAACAACCACACCTTCTCCACGGCCATAGGTGACCAGGGTAGACATGAATGCCATGTTTGCCTGATCTCCCAGCGGAATTTTATTTTCATCGAACACTTTGTCAAAGAACTTGTCCGAAGGGACCGATTCTCCTGTCAGAGCTGACTCTTCAATCTGAAGGTTCACACTGCTGATGAGACGAAGATCCGCTGGAACATAGCGTCCAGCATCCAAAATAACAATGTCACCAGGCACAATATCTGTGGAATTGATTTCTGTTGTCTCACCATTTCTTCTGACCAGAGAATGGGGAGTGGTGAGTTTATTCAGCGCCTCGATGGCTTTTTCCGCTTTATTCTCCTGAATGACACCAATGGCCGCATTCAGAAAGACCACCGCAAGAATGATGACTGTATCCGCATATTCACCAACAAATAGGGTGACCACGGAAGCTGCCAGCAGCACATAGATCAGCGCATCCTGAAGCTGTGACAGAAAGAGCTGAAGGAGCGTTTTCTTTTTCTTCTCCTGTAGCTTGTTTTCGCCATATTTTTCTTTTCTTTTCTGAACTTCCTCATTACTGAGACCAATCGAATTTTCAACCTGAAGCTCAGTTAAAGCTTCCTCGTGTGATTTCTGGAACCACATATACAACACCTCACTTAATCTATTTTATACAGCAATAATTACCTCTTTTATTATATTCCTTAAATGTTCAAACAGATGAACTTAGTCTAAATGTTTTGTGAAAGTTCCATAGGAGGCATCTGATGGCATCCGGAGATCTCCACGGGGGGAGAGAGAGATGCTGCCGACCTTTGGACCATCCGGCATGGCTGATCTTTTGAACTGCTGGGTATGGAAACGGCGGATGAAAACCTTCAGCCACTTCCTGATGGTTTCTTTGTCATAGGTTTCTTGGAAAGCATGCTCGGCCATAAAGAGAATCTTCTCCACTCCAGCACCGTATTTCATGAAATGATAAAGGAAAAAATCATGGAGTTCGTATGGACCTACAAGATCCTCCGTTTTCTGCAGCAGTTCATTCTGATCTCCTTTGGGAAGAAGCTCTGGACTGACAGGAGTCTCCAGAATATCTTTCAGTATCCTGGACAGTTCACCGTGAAACTCCACTTCATAGAAGTATTTCACCAGATAACGGACCAAGGTCTTCGGGATGGAACCATTCACACTGTACATAGACATCTGGTCACCGTTGTACGTGCACCATCCAAGAGCAAGCTCGGACAAGTCTCCCGTCCCGATGACAATACCACCTTCTTTGTTGGCGATGTCCATCAGAATCTGGGTTCTTTCTCTCGCCTGGACATTCTCATAGGTTGCATCATGAACCAAAGGATCGTGGCCTATATCCTCAAAATGCTGAAGAGAAGCTTTCACAATACTGATTTCACGCAGGTCTGTTCCCAGCTCTCTGCAAAGAGAAAGCGCATTCTGATAAGTTCTGTCTGTAGTGCCAAATCCCGGCATGGTCACCGTGATGATGTTCTTTAAAGGGAGATCGAGCACCTCATAAGCCTTCACAATCACAAGGAGGGCTAAGGTGGAATCCAGTCCACCGGATATCCCCAGAACTGTTTTATCAAGCCCAATATGTTTCAGTCTTTTGATGAGACCATGGCTTTGTATCGAAAGAATCTCCCTCGCCCGTTCTATCCGTTCGGATTCCGCTTTGGGCACAAAAGGATGGGGATCTATTTCTCTATCAAAGTTCTTTATGGGCTTTTGCTCCTGTGAAAAACGGACTCGAAGAGCTTCCTGGGATGCCTGGTATGCTTCTCTTTGAAAGGTGGTGTTCTTCAAGCGTTCCCCACGGATTCTGCTCACATCAATGAAAGCTTCCAGGAGATCACTTTCAAAGGAAAAACGTTTATTTTCCTTTAAGAGGGTTCCATACTCACTGATGAGAAGATGCCCGGAAAATACCAGGTCAGTTGTGGACTCATTGGGTCCAGAAGAGGCATAGACATAAGCTCCGATGTTCTTGGCACTGGTCATGTTTACTAGGCTTCTCCGAAACTCTTTTTTCCCGACCAGTTCATTGGATGCCGAAAGATTGAAGACAATCTCTGCGCCCTGAAGGGAAAGGCTTGCAGAAGGTGGAATCGCCGCAAACAGGTCCTCACAGATCTCCACGCCAAAGGTGAATGCATCACTTTCAAAAACAAGAGGTCCAAAAGGAACTGTGCCAAAGCCTTTCAGATGAATCTCATTACCGTGGCTCTTATCATAAGCAGTAAACCATCTGCTCTCATAAAACTCATTATAATTCGGTAAATGCTGCTTCGGCACAATCCCAAGCACTTTGCCCTGATGGAGCACCGCAGCAGTATTGAAGAGGCGGTTTCTGTGACGAAGGGGGAGTCCAACCACAAGGATCAGATCCAGTTCTTTAGTTTCCTCCGCAATCAGGCGGAGTGCTTCTTCTGAAGCATGCAGCAAATCTTCCGTAAAAAAGAGATCCGCTGGTGTATATCCTGTTAAAGAGAGCTCTGGAAAAAGAACAGCGCTCACATCGTCGGATAGCCTGCGGTGTACAATATGCAGGATCTCCTTGGTGTTGTAGGCCACATCTGCCACACGAAGCTCAGGTGAAACGGCCGCAGCTTTAATATAATTCATACGATTCCCTCACAATCTGTCTATAGTCTTGTTTCTTTGAAATTAACCATATTATACCATCTACAGTTCTTCCTTGGAACAGCAGGGACGGTGGGTCCTGACAGAGGGGGCTGGTTTCACGAAAAAAGAATCTTCATTCAGATCATCACAAGAACTTCTGTCCCTCCTATACAGACAGATGAATCCTCGTAAATTTTATAGTTCGTACCTGTACGAATCTTTTAAAGAATTATAGCGAAAATTATTGACTATTTCAGGTACAATGTTATGATTTACCTATAAATCGTTCGGAGGTTGTCATGGAAATTATAAGAAATGTGTTTGTGGAAAAGAGATGGGGTTTTCAGCAGGATGCTGACGCGCTGAAAAATGAACTGAATGAAATGCTGGGTTTCAATTTATCGCCAAGAGTTCTTCATCTGTACCAGGTGAGGGGGCTCCAGGACGAACATTTGAACGCTCTAAAGAACACGGTTTTTAGTGATCCGCAGATTGATGTGGTCCACGAAGAACCTTTTTCATTTTTAGATGAACCACATTTTCTGCTTGAACTTCTTCCGGGGCAGTATGATCAGAGAGCAGAAGCAGTAAAAGAGTGCATTCTGCTTACCCTTGGACTTTCTGATATAGAGGTCCGTTACAAAACCCTTTATGTGATACCGTCAGCAACACCTGCAATGCTGGAAGAAATCAAACGCTACCTGCTCAATCCTGTGGAAATGAGAGAAGGTATGGTTGAAGAGAGATTCACAGAATTCCCTAAAAAACCTCTACTGGTTGAGACATTGAAAGGCTTCACAAAGCTCGATGTGGAATCACTGGAAAAATTCCAGAAAGAACACCAGCTTGCCATGACCGTGGAGGATCTTGTTTTAGTGCAAACCTACTTTATACAGGAAAATCGTGATCCCTCTATTACAGAAATGAAAGTGCTGGACACGTACTGGTCCGATCACTGCAGACACACTACGTTCCTCACAGAAATCAAAAACATCAGATTCAGCGAAGATGCAAGGAAAGAAAACGAGAGCTATGAACGTTATCTTGAAATCAGAAGGATTCTTGGCAGAGAGCACAAGCCCGTCACTCTGATGGATTTGGCAACGGTAGGGACAAGGTACCTGAAAAAAACAGGCAAGGTTCAGGATCTCGATGAATCAGAGGAAATCAATGCCTGCAGTATTGAGAGAACTGTCCGAACCACGGATGGTCTGAAGGAAGCTCTCCTCATGTTTAAAAACGAAACACACAATCATCCTACAGAAATCGAGCCTTTCGGTGGCGCTGCCACTTGTCTGGGTGGCGCCATCAGAGACCCGCTCAGTGGGAGAACCTATGTGTATCAGGGTATGAGAATCACTGGTGCTGCCGATCCTAGAAAATCCATAGCACAGACCAGAAAAGGGAAGCTCCCTCAGCGAACCATTACAAAAGGGGCGGCGAAAGGATTCTCCTCCTATGGAAATCAGATCGGACTCACCACAGGATTTGTAGAGGAAATCTATCATCCTGGGTATGAAGCGAAAAGAATGGAAACGGGTGCTGTCATTGCTGCAAACCTGAAGGAAAACGTCATCCGGAAGCCCCCAGTCCCAGGAGACCTGATCCTGCTTCTTGGTGGCAAAACCGGCAGAGACGGCATTGGAGGTGCCACGGGCTCTTCCAAGGAGCACGATGAGAACTCAGTGGAAATCTCCGGACAGGAAGTGCAAAAAGGAAACGCCGTCGAGGAAAGAAAACTCCAAAGACTCTTCCGAAGAGAAGAGCTGACAAAATGCATCAAAAAATCCAATGACTTCGGTGCAGGAGGTGTTTCTGTCGCCATTGGTGAACTGGCACCATCCCTTGCCATCTATCTCGATCGGGTGCCTAAAAAGTATCAGGGACTGGATCCTACTGAAATTGCCATTTCAGAATCACAGGAAAGAATGGCCGTCGTCATCAGTAAAGAAGATTTGGACTTTGTTCAGAAGATCTGCAAAGAAGAAAATGTAGAGGCTACTTTTGTGGCAGAAGTGACAGATACAGGGTATATGGAAATGTATTATGAGGATCAGAGTGTGGTCCGTCTGCAGCGCTCATTTCTTGACACCAATGGTGCACATCAGGAGACAGACGTTCTTATAGAAGCAGGAAAACCTGCGGAGGATGAACCTGCTGATAAGCTGCCATCGAAGGAAACAGTGCTCAGCATGCTGCAGCAGCTGAATAACGCCTCACAGAAAGGGCTCCTGGAAAATTTTGACACCACCATCGGAAGAGGCACTCTTCTGCTCCCTTATGGGGGACTGTATCAGGACACCAAAAGCCCCGGTATGGCTGCGGTGATTCCTCTGAAAAACCTGACCACTCTGGACGCTTCTCTTATGACCTATGGATTTGACCCGGAAGTAACAGACCGCGCACCGTATGAGGGCGCCTATGAGGCCGTGGTGGAAAGCATCGCAAAAATCATTGCCATGGGGGGAGATCTCACCGGCATCCGACTCAGTTTTCAGGAATACTTCCGTAAACTTGGCACCGATGCGCGCAACTGGGGAAAGCCTTTTTCTGCACTTCTTGGAGCACTTCAAGCACAGCTGGATTTTGAGATACCTGCAATTGGCGGCAAAGATTCCATGTCCGGCAGTTTTGAAGAGATTCACGTGCCAAACACACTGATTTCCTTTGCTGTACAGACAGCAGAAAAAGAGAAGATTCTTGTAAACACAATGAAAGGTGGAAAGACCAGTCTTCTGATTCTTCGAACAGAAAGAAACAATGGGATATATGAGAAGACTTCATTCAAAGAGAATGCAGCTCTGCTGAAGACCTTGACAGAACAAAAGAAAATCATATCCATAGATACATTGAAAAGAGGATTCTTCCCCACGGCACTGAACATGGCCCTGGGCAACAGAGTGGGCATGGAGCTCACAAGAATCCCCAGTGGCTGGGCTGAAAAAGATCCCGGAAGCTTTCTCCTGGAAGTGGCCTATGAAGATGTGTGTGGGATTCTGAGAGAAGGTCAGGACCATTCACTGCTGGTGGTTGGTAAAACCAGCTCCTCTACCGGTATTCAGTATGGCAAAGAGTTCATTTCCTATGATGAAGTGCTGACCCACCTGGAATCACCACTGAAAAATGTTTTCCCTTCTTATCAGAAAGAAGGAGAGAACCTTCCTACCGTATTTTCCCCTAAGACACCAGAACGATATCAAGGAAAACAGACGGATAAACCCAAGGTGCTCATTCCTGTTTTTTTCGGCACCAACTGTGAGCTGGACTTGGAATTCGCCTTCAGAAAGGAAGGAGCGGAAGTGCATTCCTTTGTTCTGCCCAGCGGAAAAGATGCCCTGGAGAATGGGCTAAAAACCCTAGCAGATAAGATCGACAGCTGCCAGATTCTGATGCTGGCTGGCGGATTCAGTGCAGCAGACGAACCAGAGGGTTCAGGTAAATACATCGCCAATGTGCTCAGGAGCACACCTGTGAAAGAAGCGGTGGAAAGGCTCATAAAGGAGAGAGACGGACTGATTCTTGGCATCTGCAACGGATTCCAGGGTCTCGTGAAATCAGGTCTTCTGCCCTATGGAAGAATCATCAGTCCCAAGGAGGATATGCCGATTCTCACATATAATACCGCAGGAAAACACATGTCCAGAATGGTGAGAACCAAAGTAGTCTCCAGAAATACTCCATGGATGAACTACACCGCACTGGGTGATGTCCACGATGTTCCTGTCTCTCATGGGGAAGGCCGATTTGCAGCCACTCCTGAGATGCTTGAAACACTCCTAGAGAATGGACAGGTCATCACACAGTATGTGGACCTTCAACACAACGTCACCATGGAAGCCCCCTTTAACCCCAATGGTTCCATGTATGCCATCGAAAGCATCGCTTCCAAGGATGGACGTGTTTTCGGGAAGATGGGTCATACAGAGCGTTATCAGGATGGATTATACAAAAACTATACTGGCACCTACTATGAAGAATTTTTCAAAGCAGGTGTGGATTATTTCAAAAAATAAAACGATATTCAAGTCTGTCTATTTTAGGAGGATCATATGAAAGCACTAATTCTATTTGGAAGTCCAAACGATCAGGCCATCATGAAAAAAGCAAAAGACCTGTTGGATCAGTTTGGTGTCCACAATGAGTCCTACGCAATTTCTGCCCACCGTGCACCTGAACTTTTAGAAGAGGTTCTTCACAAAAAGGAGGAGGAAGGCTTTGAAATCATCATAGCCGGAGCAGGTCTTGCTGCGCATCTTCCTGGTGTAGTCGCCTCAAAGACGCTCCTTCCTGTCATTGGCGTTCCGCTCAATGGCGCTTTGGAAGGTCTGGACGCTCTCTTATCCATCGTCCAGATGCCAAAAGAAATTCCAGTGGCCACAGTAGGAATCAACAATTCATTCAACGCCGCTATGCTGGCTGTGGAGATCCTCTCCATCAAATATCCGGAACTGAAAGAAAAACTCAAAGCATACCGTGAGACCATGAAAGAGACCATAAGAAAGAATAATACTCTGGAGGTAATGTATTCATGAATAAACTCTATGAAGGAAAAGCAAAAATCATCTACAGCACAGAAAAGGAGAATGAAGTCATTGTCTATTATAAGGACGATGCCACTGCATTCAACGGAGAAAAAAAAGGCAGCATCTCTGACAAAGGCATCATGAACAACGATATTTCATCCATGATCTATACTTATCTTGCAGAAAACGGCGTGAAAACGCATTTTATTGAGAAGCTTTCTGAAAGGGAGCAGAGGGTGAAAAAGGTCACCATCGTTCCCCTCGAAGTGATTGTAAGAAATGTAGCGGCAGGCTCCTTTTCCAAAAGACTTGGCGTAGAAGAGGGCAGTGCACTGAACACAACAATTTTTGAAATCTGCTATAAGAATGATGACTTCGGTGATCCGCTCATCAATGACACCCATGCGGTGGCTCTGGGTCTGTCCACCTTCGAAGAGCTGAAAGAGATTTATGAGGCCACAGCAAGAATCAACGTACTTCTGAAGTCTTTCTTCCAGAAATTAGGTCTGATCCTTGTGGATTTCAAGCTGGAGTTCGGAAAGGATCAGGAGGGAAACCTCTTGCTGGCAGATGAAATCAGCCCAGATACCTGCAGACTCTGGGATGAAGTAACCTTGGAAAAAATGGACAAGGACCGTTTCAGAAGAAATCTTGATAATGTGAAGGGCGCATACGAAGAAGTGGTGTCCCGTATGAAAAGAGGATAAAAAGCATGATTGAAATCATCGATAAGTTTAAAGAGGAGTGCGGTGTCTTCGGAATCTACTCAGATTCCAGCAGTGCGGCCTATGATGTCTATGATGGACTCTACGCTCTGCAGCACAGGGGACAAGAAAGTGCTGGAATTGCATCCATCCATCAGGGAGAGCTTCTGGTCCGTAAAAAAATGGGGCTTGTGAACTCTGCAATCAGCGAAGAGGATCTGGCTCAGCTGAAAGGAAATATCGCAGTGGGTCATGTGCGTTATTCCACAAAAGGAGACTCTAATGTGCTGAATGCGCAGCCGCTGACAGCCAAAAGCAAATTCGGCTCCTTGGCAGTTGCCCATAACGGTACCCTGATCAACACGAATCTCATCCGCAGTCTTCTTGAAGACAGTGGGGTTCTGTTTCAGACAGATACAGATTCAGAGATTGTGGTGAATCTCATCTCCAGAGGGATCCACAAAGGGCTGGAAAACGCTGTACTCAATGCAGTTCAGACAGTGAAGGGCAGCTTTGCTCTGGTCATTGCATTCGGCTCCAAACTCATCGGGATCAGAGATCCTTTCGGCATACGGCCTCTCATCATCGGCAAAAGAGGGGAAGACTATATCCTTGCCTCTGAAAGCTGTGCCATCGATACCGTGCAAGGAACAGTCCTTCGGGATGTGCTTCCAGGGGAAATGGTCGTCGTCGAAAATGGCGAGCTCACATCTTATACTTATTCCGAGAAAACCAAAAAGCAGACCTGTTCTTTTGAGTACATTTACTTCGCCAGACCTGATTCCATCATAGACGGCATCAGTGTGCATGATCTGAGAGTAAAAACAGGAGAGAAGCTTTATGAAGAATCTCCTGTGGATGCAGATGTCGTCATTGGTGTGCCTGACTCTGGCCTGGCAGCTGCCATCGGCTACTCCAGAGCGTCGGGTATTCCCTTTGATATCGGATTCTCCAAGAACAAATATATCGGAAGAAGCTTCATAACACCCAATCAGGAAACCCGTGAAAAGGTGGTTTCCTTAAAACTGAATGCACAGAAAGATGTGGTGGCTGGAAAACGTGTGGTACTCATCGATGACTCCATTGTAAGAGGAACCACGTCCAAATATCTTGTGGATCTTCTCTACAGAGCCGGAGCCAAGGAAGTTCATTTTAAAGTATCTTCTCCCATGGTTATGTTTCCCTGCTACTTTGGCATTGATACACCCTACAGGGAAAATCTCATCGCTGCCAATATGTCCAAAAAAGAAATCAATGAGTACATCGGCAGCACCAGCCTCACCTATCTGTCCACAGAAGGACTCCTTTCCTGTCTGGAGGACAATTCCTTCTGCATTGGCTGTTTTACAGGGGTGTACCCTTTAGGCGCACCAAACGAATTCTTAGGAGGTCTCGAATAAAGATGATGGATTACAAATCTTCAGGCGTGAATATCGAAGAAGGCTACCGTTCGGTGGAAAAAATCAAAGGATATGCTAAAAAAACCTTAAGCCCTCTCGTTCTGAACGGATTGGGCTCCTTTGCAGGAATGATGGAACTGCCGGAAGGCTACAGAAAACCAGTGCTCATTTCGGGTACAGATGGTGTAGGCACAAAACTCCGTATTGCGCTGGATCTGAAAAAATACGATACCGTCGGTATTGACTGCGTTGCTATGTGTGTCAATGATATTCTATGTCACGGCGCACAGCCGCTGTTTTTTCTGGATTATATCGCCTGCGGAAAACTGGACGCAGATGTCTCTTCAGAGCTTGTAAAAGGCATCGCGGAAGGATGTCTGCAGGGGGAGATGTCTCTCATCGGCGGAGAAACTGCTGAAATGCCAGGGTTTTATGAAGAGGGTGATTATGACATGGCAGGATTCGCTGTGGGCGTTTGTGAGAAAGATCAGATCATCACCGGTGAAACCATTGAATCAGGAGATGTTCTCATCGGTCTGCCTTCCTCAGGGTTTCATTCCAATGGATTTTCGCTGCTTCGAAAGGTCTTTCCTGATTTCCAGGAAAGGGTGAACGGGGAGAGAATTGGGGATCTTCTTCTCACACCTACACGAATCTATACTGCCATCGTCATGAAAGCCTTGGCTCAGTTTGACATCAAAGGAATGGCTCATATCACTGGAGGAGGTTTTATCGAGAACCTTCCCAGAATGACGCAAAAGAAGAGTCTCAGACTGAATGTATACAAGGATGCATACAAACTGCCTGCCATCTATGAGGTTCTTGCTTCAAGAGGCGTGGACAAAGAGAGCTTCTACAAAACGTTCAACACTGGAATCGGATATGTGTTCTGTGTCAGCAGCGTCTTGAAAGAATCCTTCTTGGAGTTTCTGAAATCAGAAGGCGAAAACCCAGTTCTTCTTGGTTACGTGGATGAAGGAGAAGAAGAATTATGTTTCAGGTAGCTGTACTGATCTCCGGTAAAGGATCGACTCTGGAGGCTATTTTGAAAGATCAGAAGAAAGACGCTCTTTATGAGGTGTCTCTCGTTCTCGCAGACCGTCCCTGTGAAGGTTTGCGCTATGCAGAAATGGAAGGAATCAGGACCAGAGTTCTGCCCAGGGATCGGGAGCTGTCCAGAAGGATTCTCGAAGAGGTTTCTTCTTTCGACCTGGTGGTTCTGGCGGGGTTTCTATCCATTCTGGAAGAACCTGTCGTCACAGAAATGTCCAATAAAATCATCAATCTTCATCCCTCACTGCTGCCGAAATTCGGCGGCAAGGGCATGTATGGTATGAGAGTGCATGAAAAGGTCCTGGAGTCAAAGCTCCCCATATCAGGCTGCACAGTCCACTATGTCAGTGAGGTAGTGGATGGAGGGTCCATCCTTCTTCAAAGAATTGTTGGAATCCGAGATTGCCTTACCAGCGATGAAGTTATGAAAAAAGTATCAGCAGTGGAAAAAGGCGCATTGATTGACGCCATAAGACTGCTTGCAAAGGAGGAACTGATCCATGAAAGCGTTACTGAGTGTCTATAATAAAGAAGGAATTGAAGAACTCGCAGATTTTTTTGTCAAAGAAGGGATTGAAATTCTCTCCACTGGCGGAACTTATACCCATTTAAAGTCATTGGGGTATTCTGTAACCAAACTGGAAGATTTTACACAAAGTCCTGAAATCCTTCATGGACGGGTTAAGACTCTTCACCCGAAGGTCCATGGAGGAATCCTCTACAGAAGGGATCATCAGGATGACTTGAGAGATGTGTCGGAAAATGGCCTTTTCAGCATCGATTTTGTCTGCGTGAACCTCTATCCTTTTTTCGAAAAACTGGAGGAAAATCTTTCTGAACTGGCTCAGGTGGAGTTTATTGATATTGGCGGACCTACCATGCTTCGCGCCGCAGCGAAGAATTATCCCTTTGTGTATGTGCTGAGCAGTCCAGAAGAGTACCACGGTTTTATGCACATATATAAAGAGGGAACAGAAGAGGAGAAACTTGCATTCCGAAGAAGGAGCGCAGGACTTGTCTATAACCTCATGGGGGCCTACGACAGTGCCGTGGCCAATTTTCTCCTGACGGAAGAGGAGAAGTCATATGGCAGCTTCTCCTACAGAAAAGTGCAGGCCCTGCGTTATGGAGAAAATCCCCATCAGAAAGCCTCTGTCTATGAAGAAATCGATGGACATGGTGCGCTGAAAAGCATCAGAATTCTAAGTGGAAAAGAACTTTCCTACAATAACTACAAAGATCTTGATATCGCCTGGAAGGTGGTCAACGAATTTTCTGAGCCATGCTGCTGCGCACTGAAGCATAATACCCCTTGCGGAGTTTCACTGGGTGAGAATGCGCTGGAATGTTATGAGAAAGCCTACGCGGCAGATCCTGTTTCCATCTTTGGCGGTGTCCTTGGCTTTAATGTGGAAGTGACCAGGGAATGTGCGGAGAAGATGAATGAGATTTTCTTGGAAGTAATCATCGCACCATCCTACACAGATGAAGCACTGGAAGTGCTGAAAACCAAGAAAAATCTCCGGATCCTCACCTGCAGCGAGAAGCCTTCTGCCACAAATACCATGGTTTCTCTGGACGGACTCCTTCTTGTACAGGAGGAAGACCAGAAGATCTTTGATCATCTTAAGACCGTCACCAAGACAACTCCCACAGAAGAGTTGATGGAAGAGATGATTTTCGCCTATAAAGTCGTGAAATATGTGAAGTCCAATGCCATTGTGGTGACAAAGAACAAAATGACCTTAGGCATCGGTGGGGGTCAGGTCAACCGCATCGATGCGGCAAAATTCGCACTGTCAAAGGCAAACGGACAGGCGGTGGTTCTTGCTTCAGACGCATTTTTCCCATTCCCGGATGTAGTGGAGGAATCTGCTGCCAATGGAATTGCTGCCATCATCCAGCCAGGTGGTTCATTAAAAGATGAAGCTTCCATAAGCGCCTGTGATGCCCACGGCATTGCCATGGTATTTACGGGAATGCGCCATTTCAAACATTAGGAGGAAACCTATGAAAATACTGATTGTTGGTGAAGGGGCGAGAGAACAGGCCATTGCCCATAAACTGTCCCAGTCTCCTAACGTGGAAGAAGTCTATCTGTGTCCAGGGAACGGCGGAACCCGTTATTTAAAGAAATGCACAAATCTGCCTCAAATGACCCAAGAGGAGCTCCTTGATTTTTCAGTGAAAACAGGCATTTCCTATACTGTGGTCGGTCCAGAAAAGGATCTCATGGAAGGGATTGTAGATCTTTTTCAGGCACATCAGCAGCGCATCATCGGTCCCCATAAAGATGCAGCGCTCCTGGAAGGCTCCAAAAGCTTTGCCAAGGATTTTATGAAAAGACATCACATTAAAACAGCTGCCTATGAAGTGTTTGATGACTTTCATAAAGCCCAGGAATATCTGGAAACAGCTTCCTACCCCCTGGTCATAAAAGCAGACGGTCTGGCCCAGGGAAAAGGGGTGGAAATTGTTCTAGACTATGAAAGCGCCCTGACAATCCTCACAGAATTCATGGTACAGGAAAAGTTTCAGGATGCTTCAAAAACCATCGTAGTAGAAGAGTATCTTGTGGGGAAGGAAGCGTCCATCATTTCTCTTTATGACGGAAATCACATTGTTCCTTTGTGGTCCACCATGGACCACAAGAAAATCGGAACAGGCGAAACAGGACTTAATACAGGGGGAATGGGAAGCATCACGCCAAACCCGCACTATACTCCATTCATGGAAGAAGACTTCAATAAAAATATCCTTCTCCCTACCCGGGACGGATTGTCCCAAGATGGCCTTACTTTTCAAGGCATCCTATTTTTCGGCCTCATGATGACTGAAAAAGGGGTTTATCTTTTGGAGTACAACCTTCGTTTTGGTGATCCGGAGACCCAGAGCCTTCTTCAGGTGCTGTCCTCTGATCTTCACGAGGTTTTCCTTTCACTCCTTTCCGGGAAACTGAAGGACACACCGCTCACCTTTCAGGAGGACGGAGCCTCTTGTGTTGTTTTGTCTTCGGCAGGATATCCGCTGGACTATAAGAAGGGAATCGATATCACCGATTATTTCAGACTTTGCCCTGAAGACATTACTCTGTATTCTTATAAATCCAGAAGTGAGAAAGACCGCGTCCTCTCGGATTCCGGTCGTGTGCTGTCAGTGGTTGCCAGCGGGGATAAAGACGAAGCCACGGATAAGATCTACAGATTTCTCGAAAAAGTTCGCAATGAAAACCTTTATTATCGAAATGATATTGGAAAGATTTGATATTACAAACCTTTACATAAATCACTTTTATAAAAGAATGTAGAACAGCATTGACATAGGCTGAATTCGTGCTAAGATAATAACAATTCAATAATTTATGTTCTTATCCAGAGAGGTGGAGGGATAGGCCCTGTGAAACCCGGCAACCAATACGAGAGTATATGGTGCCAATTCCTACAGCGTAACAGCTGAAAGATGAGAATAAACTTGTATGTGTATCGTCTAAGTTTATTCTTAGGCGATTTTTTTATTGCCTAGAAGACCAAGTAAAGGAGAACGCGGATGTTGATTCAAATCAGATCACTTCGAAAAAAATATGATCAGCAAGCTGTCATCGACGATGTAAGCTTCGATATCATGAAAGGAGAAATTTTTGGTATCGTGGGGAAAAGCGGTGTTGGAAAATCCACACTTCTTCGCTGTATCAACGGACTGGAGCCCATCACCAGTGGTGATATTATTGTAGATAATTTTAGACTGGCTTCCCTGGACAGTGACGGTGTCCGGAGTCTAAGAAGAAAGGTCAGTATGATTTTCCAGAATTTCAATCTTCTAAACCAGAAAACTGCTCTTGAAAATGTGATGCTTCCTATGGAAGTATGGGGGATGGAGAAACATTCATCCAAAGAAAAAGCCAAGTCTCTTTTGGATCTGGTGGGACTGAAAGAAAAGTACCACAGCAGGCCCAAGTCCCTTTCCGGGGGAGAGAAGCAGCGAGTTGCCATCGCCAGAGCACTTGCCCTTGATCCAGAGATTCTTCTTTGTGATGAGGCTACCTCAGCACTGGACCCCAAAACAACCAAGGAGATTCTCTCCCTTCTCAAGGAAATCAACAAATCCCTGGGACTGACACTGGTTGTTGTGACACATCAGATGGAAGTGATCAAAGAAATCTGCCAGCGTGTTTGCGTCATGGAGAGTGGTAAAGTATCAGCACTCGGCAAGGTGGAGGATCTTTTCCTCAATCCGGAAGTCAGTCTAAAAAAACTTCTGGGCGAGGAGGACCTTGAGATACTTCCAAAAGGGACAAATCTCCGCATTTTCTTCACCAAAGAATTCAGTGATGAAGCCATCATCACCAACATGAGCCGTGAGCTTTCCATCAACTTCTCCATTGTCTGGGGAAAACTGGAGAACTTCAACGGAAGCGTTCTAGGAAGCCTCGTACTGCATATAAATCCTGAAGACGAGTACCGCATCCGGGATTATCTGACACAAAGAGGCTTGAAATGGGAGGTGATAAAGAATGAATCTTAATGGGTATCTGAATGCCTTAAATGAATCATTACTGATGATTGTATTATCGGGTATTTTTTCTGTGGTACTGGGCTTTCTCTTAGCCATCGTACTGATTTATACAAAAGAGAAGGGGCTCTCTCCCAGAAAGAACCTCTATAATGCACTAGATTTTATCATCAATGTCTTTAGAAGTTTTCCATTCATTATCCTGATGTTCCTGCTGTTTCCATTTTCCAGAGTGATTGTAGGCACATCCATCGGAACAGTAGCTGCCATCGTGCCCTTAACCATTGCTGCCACACCATTTGCGGCTAGAATTATAGAGGGCTCACTGGATACAGTAGACAAAGGAATTATTGAAGCTGCCCGTTCTTTCGGTGCTACCAACAGACAGATCATCTTTAGAGTTATGCTGGTGGAAGCATTGCCGAATCTGGTTCAGGGCATCACGAATATTTTCATCAACATCGTAGGCTATTCTGCCATGGCAGGTGTCATCGGTGGCGGCGGATTAGGGGCTGTAGCCATCAACTACGGCTACTACAGATGGGAAGACAGCATCATGATCATTGTCGTGATTATGATTTTCCTTCTGGTACAGCTGATCCAATCTCTTGGAAATAGAATTTTCCAGAAGCTCACACGATAAATGACTCATTTAAGGACAAAATTATTGAACATCAAATTCACATCACGATAAATTTTTAACATATCGTGCAAAACCCAAAATTTGGGATTCCATAAAAATAGTACAGAATTAAAAAACAGATTAAAAAAAGCGAGGATGAATCAAATGAAAAAAATATTTGCTATACTAACTGCGGCTCTACTTTCCACATCCATTCTTACTGCCTGCGGAGAGAAAAGCTCTGCTGAAAAAATCGTTGTTGGAGCATCTGCTGTTCCACATGCTGAAATTCTAGAAAACGTCAGAGAGGATCTGAAAGAACTGGGATATGACCTGGAAGTGAAAATCTTCAATGACTACGTATTACCAAACACCGCATTATCTGAAGGCCAGCTGGATGCAAACTTCTTCCAGCATATCCCTTACCTGGAAGAGATGAACACCAAAGAGAACCTGGGGCTCACCTGGACAGTAAAAGTTCACCTGGAGCCAATGGGTCTTTATTCAGAAAAGATCACTTCCTTGGACGAGCTGAAAGAAGGCGCACTCATCGCAATTCCAAATGATGCCACAAATGGTTCCAGAGCATTGAAGCTTTTAGCTGCAAATGGTCTGATCACTCTGAAAGACACTGAGATTGCCTCTGTGCTCGACATCACATCCAATGAAAAGAATCTGACTTTCAAAGAACTGGATGCACCTGCACTTCCTAGAAC
Organism: Proteiniclasticum ruminis DSM 24773; assembly: GCF_000701905.1. Classification (GTDB taxonomy): domain Bacteria; phylum Bacillota; class Clostridia; order Clostridiales; family Clostridiaceae; genus Proteiniclasticum; species Proteiniclasticum ruminis. The sequence continues at coordinate 165,225 of NZ_JNKC01000005.1, forward strand.
ACTGGTGGATGTGGACGCTGCTGTCATCAACACCAACTATGCGATTGAAGGGAATCTGAACCCACTGGAAGATGCCATCGTTATTGAATCCGCTGAATCTCCATATGCGAACGTACTGGCTGTTAAGGAAGAAAACAAGGACTCTGAAAAAACAAAAGCTCTGAATACAGTGCTGAACAGCGAGAAAACCAAGAAGTTTATTGAAGAAAAGTATGAAAATTCTATCTTCCCGGCTTTCTAAACTGTACTAATTTTTTCACTATGATTTTAAAAACTGTTAAATAAAAGAAATTAAGAAAAACCGTTGATTTCCAACGGTTTTTCTTATAATTACGCTTGTTAATCTCTTGTCAAATATTGTTAATGAACGTTTACAATGTTATACTATGTAGTGTATTTGTTATATTTTTATTTAAAAATAGGGGGATGTATATGAAACTGTTTTCTATTTCAAAAGCAGTGCATGTGCCCAAGTTCAAGGTTGCGGAACACTTTAGTGAAGTCATAGAAGTGGATGCACCGAAGAACATGGTATATTCACTATCTCAACAGCATAATATGAAATGCTCACCGACAGTCAAAAGAGGCGACAGAGTACTGGTCAATCAGGTCATTGGGACCGGAGACAACAACAGTGTTGTTCCTGTGTATTCCAGTGTTTCTGGTACAGTAAAACAAATCACCACAAAAATCGATCTGCTTGGTAATAAGGTAGATGTAGTCCTGGTGGAAAATGACGGTCTTTACGAGAAGGAAGAGCGTGAAGTATTCAGCTACAGCACGTTATCTATGGATGAACTTCGTGAGAAAGTAAAAGCATTGGGCCTGATTGAAACACAGAACTTATCCAACCGAAAAAGAGGGATGCAGCTGTCATTTAAAGACAATGCGAAAAACATCCTGATCAATGCGCAGGAAAGTGGACTTTATGGTCAAGTAGATTCTTACCTGTATGAGAATGAAAAACATGATTTTCTGCGGGGCATCGAACTTCTGAAGTCTTTATACAAGGACGCTCAGATTGTCGTTCTTTCCACATCAGATGCAGATTCAGTCATCGGATTTACCGAACTTTTGAAAAACACAGGAGTGAGTCTGATCTCAAAGATTCCAACACAGTTCTATCATGACATGAACCTTGCGGCAAGAGACGTATTTGGCGATTTCGCCATGAAAGACACCATGGTCATTGATGCGTTCCTACTGCCATCTGTGGCTAGAGGCCTTATGGATCAGAGACTCACCCATTATCAGCTGCTTCTCATCAATGGCGGAGCAGTGAAGAATCCTGGTATATACAAGGTTATGTCCGGCACAACCCTGGACCTTGTCATGGAGAAAGCGGGTGTAGAAAACCCATTCAGAATTGTGGCAGGAAACATCCTGTCTGGTGATGCTGTTTTCACAACAGATTCACCCATCAACAGAGGAATCAGAGAAGTGCTTTTCCTCAATGAGAACGAAGTTTCCATCGATGAAGAGATGAACTGCATTAAGTGCGGTCGATGCGCAGATGTTTGCCCCATGGGTCTACAGCCTTATGAGCTGAATCAGCTGGTCATTGTCCGTGACTTCGATGAGTTCTTCAAGAAGCGTGGTGGCATGTGTGTTGAATGTGGCCGATGCTCTTATGTATGCCCATCCAAGAGACACTTGCTTCAATCTTTCAAAACAGCGAAAAAGGTTAAGAGATAGGAGGGAATAAGAATGGAAAACAGAAAAATAACCGTTGCATCCTCTCCACATATCAAATCAAACCTGAGGGTCAACAGAATCATGCTGGATGTCATTATTGCTCTAGTACCCGTAGCAGCAGCCGGGATCTACTTTAACGGCATCAAAGGTCTGCTACTCATTGCAGTTACTGTGCTTGGATGTATGGGTACCGAAGTTCTCTTTAAGAAACTTCTTCATAAAAAGCACTCACTGAACGACTTATCCGCGGTGGTGACCGGACTGATCCTCGCACTCATCTTACCTGTTGACACACCACTTTGGGTTGCACTTCTTTCTGCCATCTTCGCTATTTCACTGGTGAAAGAGATTTTTGGCGGACTTGGACAGAACTTCATGAATCCTGCTGCAGCAGCAAAGATCTTCGCTGTGGTATCCTACGGAACCCTCGTTGTGAATAAGGGGTTTGAAGGGGTTTCAATCCAGGAAAGACTCGTTGGAAGCGCAGGTGGTAACTTGGGAGAAGCTTCCATCATCGCCATTCTTGTAGGTGGACTTTACCTTGCAGTAAAAGGAATCATCCGTGCAAGAGTTCCATTTATGGTGCTTCTTGTGTCCTTTGTCTTCTCAGCAGTTGTCCTTGGGGATGTAACCATTCTTGCAGGAAACAGCAGTATTTATTTAGTAGCATTTTTCCTTGCCAACGATTATGCAAGCTCATCCATCACCAACCCTGGTAAATGGATTTATGCCGCATTCGTAGGACTGACAGCATCTTTATTCATTGGCTTGTCCAAGAATATTGAAGGAGCATACTACGCAGTTCTCATCGGTAACGTTTTTGCTCCATTTATTGATTCTTTCTTTGAAGGAAAAGTAGATACAAAGAAGGGGGCGACTGCATAATGAAGAAGAAAAGCTTACTTCATGAGCTGATTTCACTTGGTCTGACCCTCATGGTGATTTCCGTGGTCATCGGAGGCCTTGTTGCTTTCGTCTATGAGACTACAAAAGAACAGATTGCCATGAACAATGCCGTGAACGCGGATGATCTGGCTGTGATTATGCCTGGAACAGATAGCATCGAAGATTTTGCAGGTGAGTTCGAAGCAAATGAAGCTATCACGGAAATGTATCGTGCAAAGAGTGGAGATGAGGTCATCGGTCATGTTTACAAAATGACTGTGAATGGTTACAAACCAGGTCTCACCATCCTCGCCGGAATTGACAAAGACGGAAATCTTGTTGCCGCAAAAGTAACACAGTCTTCTGAAACACCTGGTTTAGGTGCTTTGGTTGCAGAAGAAGCTTTCATCTCACAGTTTACCGGTAAACCCACCACAGCTGATTTTCAGGTGGTAAAAGGCACAGCTGCAAGTGAGAATGAAATCGTAGCAGTCTCTGGTGCAACGATCTCCTCCAACGCAGTTGCAAGCGCCATCAATGAGGCTGTGAAGTTCCATAAACAGAACATCCTTGGGGAAGAGGTTGTGGAAGAAAAAGCACCTGAGGCTACCATTGAAACTCTTCTGCTTACAGGAGATGAAATGGTGGAGATTGAAGGGGAATACCAGACCTTCGAAGTGAAGACAGCCGGTGAAGTCACTGGATATATTGTGATCACATCCCACGCTGGATACTATCAAGATATGCCGATGACCATTGCTGTCGGATTTGACAACGCCACAATGAAAATTTCCAACATCGTTGTTCTGGAACAAAATGAAACGAAGGGTCTTGGAGATGTCATTGAGCAGGAAGGCTTCCAACAGCTCTTCCAAGGAAAAGAAGCTCAGGAACTTACCGTAGAAATTTACTCAGGCGCTTCGGAAAGCTCAAAGGGCGCATTCAAAGCAGTGAATCAGGCCATCCTCTATTACAATGATGTACTGATGCAAGGAGGAAATTAATATGTTGGCATTGATAGAAAGATTGAAAAATGGACTTTTCAGTGAGAACCCGATTTTCGTTCAGGTTCTTGCCATGTGTCCTACTCTGGCAGTTTCCACCAGTGTTGAAAATGCGCTGGGTATGGGATTGTCTTCTACTGCAGTACTGATATTGTCTAATGCAATTATCTCAGTACTGAGAAAATATATCCCTAATAAGATCCGTATTCCTGCATATATTGTTGTCATCGCTGGATTTGTATCCATGATTGATATGTTCCTTGCAGCGTACCTTCCAGACCTCTATAAATCTCTTGGTCTGTTTATTCCGCTGATCGTTGTGAACTGTGTTATCCTTGGAAGAGCAGAAGCCTATGCCAGCAAGAACAACGTTCTTCATTCCATCTACGATGGAATCGGAATGGGACTTGGCTTCACTTTTGCACTGAGTATTTTAGCATTCTTCAGAGAAATCTTTGGTGCTGGAACCGTATTAGGTTTCAGAGTGATGCCATCTGCATACGAGCCAGCAAATATTATGATCTTGGCACCTGGTGCTTTCCTTACCCTAGGATTGATCATGGCTTTTATCAATAAAAGAAACCTGAAAAAAGGAAAAGCTTCCCTGAAAATCCATGACTGTGAGAGCTGTGGTATGGGTTGTGACCTTCCTAAATCAGACAAGATGAACATCAAACTCGATAAAGAAGTTCTACAGAATGGAGGTGCCAACTAATGGACCTGCTCATTATATTTATCAACGCAATGCTTATCAACAACTTCGTTCTGTCAAGATTCCTTGGAATCTGCAGTTTCTTGGGTGTATCTAAAAAAAGAGACGCTTCCATCGGTATGGGGCTTGCTGTACTGTTTGTTATGGTGATTGCCTCTTTAGGTACCTGGTCCGTGTACACGTTCCTTCTGGAACCTTATGATCTGGATTACCTGAAGACCGTTGCCTTCATTCTTGTAATCGCGGCGTTAGTACAGTTCGTTGAAATGGTCATCAAAAAGATCAGCCCAGCACTTTATGATGCGCTCGGAATCTTTTTGCCCCTTATCACTACAAACTGCGCTGTGCTTGGTGTTACCTTCCTCAACGTGCAGGAGAAGCTTTCCCTGATGGGCAGCTTAACCAACGCAATAGGTGCTGCACTTGGATACTTTCTTGCTATTGTTCTGATGGCAAGCATCCGAGAAAAGCTTGATCGTGTTTCCAGCATTCCTCAGGCATTCCAAGGACTGCCCATCGCACTTGTTACAGCAGGCCTTATGGCTATCGCATTCCTTGGCTTCCAAGGCATGATTTAAAGAAGGGGGGATGAAACAATGACTGAAATATTGATTCCAATCGCCATTATGGCTGGATTAGGTATCGTCCTGGCGGTACTTCTCGGATATGCAGCAGAAGTATTTGCTGTAAAACAGGAGCCCAAAGTTGAAGAAATCCTTCTGGTTCTTCCTGGTGTAAACTGTGGCGGATGCGGATTTGCAGGCTGTGAAGCCTATGCAAAGGGTGTCGCACTGAACGGCGCTTCACCATCCCTTTGCACAGTTGGCGGAAACCCTGTAGCCAACCAGATCGGAGATATCATGGGCGTGAAAGTAAACGCTCAGGAAGTCATGGTTGCTTATGTGAAGTGTAACGGAGACTGCAATAAGGCAAAAGAAAAATATGAGTATCATGGTATTATGGATTGCGTCAGCGCTGCCGCACTTCCAGGTGGAGGATCAAAATCCTGCTCCTATGGCTGTCTTGGCCTTGGCACTTGTGTGGGTGTCTGCGAGTTTGACGCCATTGTCATCCGGGACGGCATTGCCATCATTGATGAGAACAAGTGCACCAACTGTGGCGCTTGTGTAAAATCCTGCCCTAAGAATCTCATCGAATCCGTTCCACTGAACTCCAGAGTTCGAGTTGCCTGCAACTCTTTAGACTCTGCCAGAGACATTATGCAGAACTGTGAAGTCGGCTGTATTGCTTGCAAGAAGTGCGAAAAAGCTTGTGAATACGATGCAATACACGTGAACAACAACCTGGCGAAGATTGATTACGACAAATGTACTCAGTGTAACGCTTGTGTAGAAGTTTGCCCTAAAACAACCATTGAGAATCTTCTTATGATTCACAAGGCTAAACCTAAGGATATCACTGCATAAGAAAAGCTGAAAAGGCTGTCTTCCATCGAAGACAGCTTTTATTTTTTTTACTTCAAATTGCTTTTCAGATAGAAAATCTGCTCCTAAAAGGGAAGCCATGACACAAAAAGCGTCATGGCTTGAAGCTGGTGCATACACCACTCTATATCAGTTTACAGTTATCTCTTTACAACCACTGAAGTCCCCATACCGCCACCAATGCACAGGGTAGCAAGGCCATAATTGGAGTTTCTTCTCTTCATTTCATGAAGGAGTGTCACAAGGATTCTCGCTCCAGAAGCCCCCACAGGATGTCCTAATGCAATGGCTCCGCCATTCACATTCACCTTTTCTGCATCCCATTTAAGTTCCTTGCCTACAGCTAAAGCCTGGGCAGCAAAAGCCTCATTTGCTTCAATAAGGTCCATATCATCAATGGTAAGTCCTGACTTCTGAAGTGCTGTTTTTGTGGATGGAACAGGTCCGATGCCCATAATGCTTGGATCCACACCTCCATTGCCATAGGAAACGATGGTTGCTAATGGAGTCAGTCCCAGTTCATCTGCTTTCTCTTTGCTCATGACCACAAGTGCAGCCGCACCATCATTGATTCCAGACGCATTTCCTGCAGTGACTGTACCATCTTTCTTGAATGCAGGTCTCAGTTTTGCCAGAGATTCTGCAGTCACACCTTTTTTGGGATATTCGTCTGTATCCACAACAAGAGGTTCACCTCTTCGCTGTGGTATGGTCACAGGAGCGATTTCATCCTTGAATTTGCCCTCCGCCATGGCTTTTTCTGCTTTGTTCTGGCTGGAAGCTGCGAATGCATCCTGTTCTTCTCTTGTAATTCCGTATTTTTCAGCAACATTCTCTGCTGTTATCCCCATATGATATCCATTGAATGCATCTGTAAGCGCATCATGAACCATGGTATCCACCATGGTATCATTACCCATTCTGGATCCGAAACGAGCGTTGTTCAGCACGTACGGAGCCCTGGACATATTTTCCGCACCACCTACAACAACCACGTCATTGTCACCAGCAATGATGGTCTGAGCTGCCAATGATACCGTTCTTAAACCAGATCCGCAGAGCATATTGATTGTTGTTGCAGGAACTTCCACTGGAATTCCTGCTTTCACAGAAATCTGCCTTGCAACCCCTTGGCCTAAGCCGGCCTGAAGAATACAACCCATATAAACTTCATTGACATCTTCTGGTTTGATACCAGCTTGTCTGATGGCTTCCTTCACAGCGACCACACCAAGATCTACTGCAGGAACATCTTTGAATACTCCACCGAAACTCCCTACCGGGGTTCTCACCGCACTGACAATTACTACTTCTTTCATTTTGACCTCCCTAATTTAAATGCTGCTCAACTACATGGGCATCAACAGATACACAGGTTTTGGCAAGCATTATTTTCACTCTTATCATAACATGAACAACCTTTCATTTGTAATAGATTTCATATTGCACTTTCACCAGAATTTCATTCATATTCTGCCACAATTGATGAAACCCGTTGAAATATGAGGGTTTCATCATGTTTAGAATATTCCGGCAGTTATTCCTGCAAAAATAATTTACATTTTATTCATAACTAACGTGAGATTTGTCTCTATATTCTATAAACCTGCAGCAGGCTCAGTAAGCCACCTTCAACACTTTTTCAACATGGTTTACTCTATTTTATTAAGCGTTATTATTTACTGCTTAATACTTTATTTTATACCGCATGTATGCTATACTATCAACATAAGGAGGAGATGAATATGAACTGGATCTGGCTCATTCTGATTATTGTTGTAGCCGTCCTGGATCTCATGACAAGCAATGTTCTGTTTTCATGGATCGGCATTGGATTTCTCGCAGCCTGGCTTGCAGGATTCTATGTTGATTTTTGGATTCAGATGCTGATAGCTTTTCTGATTGGTCTTGTTGCCCTCATTATTGGCAACCGCATCAGCAGGAAATATATCAAAAGGAACATTCCCAATGATCCCATTTTAGTAGATAAAATCATTGGACATACCTTTATTGCTGAAAAAGAGATTACAGGATCAGCACAGCAAAAAGTCAATGGAATCTACTGGAACCTGAAAAACATCGGGGACCCTGTACAACCAGGGGAACGTTTCAGTGTTCTGAAGATTGAAGACAACAAATTAATCATTCGTAAGGAGGAAAATTAACATGCCATGGATTATCATTACAGCAGTCATTCTATTATTCATTATGGTGGTGCTTTTAAGCTCCATCAAGGTCGTCAATACCGGTTCTGTATACGTACTTGAGAGGTTCGGACAATATTACAAAACCCTTCAGCCCGGGTGGCATGTCATACTGCCTTTTGTAGATTATGTCAGAAGAAAAATCTCTATGAAGCAGCAGATCCTTGACATTCAGCCTCAAAATGTAATCACAAAAGATAATGTCAATATCAGCGTTGATAATGTCATCTTCTATCAGGTGCTGAATCCTAAAGATGCCGTATACAATATTGAAAATTATGTATCTGGTATCATGTACTCCACCATCACAAATATGCGTAACATCATCGGTGATATGTCACTGGACGAAGTGCTCGCAGGACGTGACAGAATCAACATGAAACTTCTGGATATTGTAGACTCCATTACAGACGCCTATGGCATCAAGATTCTCTCTGTGGAAATCAAAAACATTGTGCCTCCAGAAGAGATTCAGAACGCTATGGAAAAGCAGATGAAGGCAGAGCGAGAAAAAAGAGCTGCAATTCTCATTGCTGAAGGAGACAGAGAGTCCAGCATCGCTAGAGCAGAAGGCGAAAAACGAAGCAATATCCTGCGTGCTGAAGCAGAGAAAGAAAAGAACATCCGACTGGCAGAAGGTATGAAAGAGTCTCAGCTTCTGGAAGCGGAAGGTAAAGCCCGAGCTATCGAAGCCATTTCCAACGCTGAGGCTGAAGCCATACGTAAAGTGAATGCTTCTATCATCGAGTCTGGTACAGATGCAAGAATCATTGCGCTGAAGCAAGTGGAAGCCTTAAAGGAAATGGCCACAAATCCAGCGAACAAACTCATTCTTCCCGTGGACACACTGAACTCACTTGGCAGTATTGCAGCCATAGCAGACATCATCGGGGAGAAAAGATCTCAGCAGTAAAAACATTCGGAAAGGATCTCCATTCATGGGGATCCTTCTTCGTTTCTCTGCAGAACTCTGCTATAATTTAAAAAGACGAAAGGAGGGGATTGTTTGAAAAAAGCGGTGATCACCGGAGCGACAGGAGGAATAGGAGAGGCTATCGCCCGAAAATTCGCCTCCCTTGGCTATGAGCTCATCCTGATTTTTTCCAAAAATCTCGAAAAAGCACAACAGCTGAAAGAAGAGCTTTCAGCCCAAGTACCTGTTTCCATTTATAGTTTGGATTTTTCAGACACGAAAAGTTACACCACTGAATTCCAGCATATCCTAAACCATCATAGCAGTATCGATGTCCTCATACACAGTGCAGGCATCTCTGTCCGAAGTCTCTTTCATGAAATGCAAGATAGTGAATTCGAAAGGCTGTTTGAAGTTAATGTGAAGCCACTATTTTATCTCACGAAAGAAGTCATCCCAAAGATGATTTCAAAAGGAGAGGGATCTATTCTCAGCATCTCTTCCATCTGGGGTTCCAGAGCAGCTTCCATGGAAGTGGCTTACTCCATGACAAAAGGGGCCGTAGAGCAGTTTACCCGAAGCCTCGCAGCGGAGCTTTCCCATATGAACATCAGAGTAAACGCCATTGCGCCAGGAGGTGTTCACACCGAACTCCTTTCTAATCTCACACCGGAGGAGATGCGCACTTTTACTGAAGATATTCCCTTCAACAGGCTCGCTTCTCCAGAGGAGATTGCAGATCTGGCCGCTTTTCTTGTACAAAAAGGAACCTACATCACAGGTCAGGTTCTGACCATTGACGGCGGATTCACATTATAACCATCCATTCAGAAGCAAAAAAATCACCCCTGTAAACTAGGCTTTGCGTATTACGCTCCTTGTTCACAGGGGTGTTTCCATGTCGGATTCTTTTTATCGTTTTTTTTGACCTCGTTTATTCCTGTTCATTTGTGTCATACTCTCTAAACTCGCTGAAGATGATTTCAAAAACCACGCCTTCTTCATCATTATAAAGACTGTACTGGTACTTGTGCTTCTCCAGTATATTCTTCACAATGGAAAGTCCCAGTCCTGAACTTCCTTCTTTTCTCTGCCTGGACTGATCTTTCTTGTAGAACTGGACCCATAGATTCTGAAGTTCTTTCTCTTCAATATGCGCAGGGGAATTCTTGACCTTAAGAGAAAGTCCTCTGTCCTCTTTATCGAGCATGATCATGACAGTGGCCTCAGGCTTCTCATCCGTATAGCTGATGGCATTCTTGATGATATTTCTCAGTGCGGTGGACAGCTTGCTGCTGTCTCCATAAATCATATAGCTGACAGGCATCCTGAACTCAAAATGAATCTTATCGCCATAGATTTCCAAAAACGGAGAAGCACAATTCACCACAAGTCTGTTCAGATGAACGGGTTCCATGGACACTGTAAAGGAATCGGACTCTGTATAGTTCAGCTCAATCATATCTTTCACCAGTTTCTCCATGTTTCTGGTCTCATCCAGGATGATGGAAAGATACTCGTCTTTGCTTTCAGACGCCACACCGTCAATAAGACCTTCAGTGTAACCCTGTATCAGCGTAATCGGCGTCTTCAGTTCATGGGATATATCCCGGATGAAATCTTTTCTCTGGTTCTCAAGTCGTTGAGTTTTTCGTATATCCTCCTCCAGAAGTTTGTTCTTTTCCTGCAGCTCCATCAGTGCTCCTTTCAGATTGAAGGAGAGGGTAGACAAACTTTCGGCCAGGTCGCCAATCTCATCTTTTTGGGTATTCTCTATGGTTACGTCAAAGTTCAGGCTCGCGAGCTCCTTGGATGTCTGGATCAGCTTTCTGACGGGCTTTGTTACAGTTTTAGACACAAAGAAGGCAAGTATAGCCACTACAATAAAGCCTCCCAGAAATACATAAAAGAAGAAATTCTTAATCGTTCTTGCGGACTCATTGATGGGCAGCATTGAACTGATTGAGATGGCAAAGGATTCATAGTCGCCAACCTGAATGGAACCAGCCGTTAAAAAATAGCGGATACTGCCGTCTTGCCGCTCATATTCTCGGCTTAAGATTTCCCGTCCCTTGAGAAGGTTCTCCCGAAGAGAGGGGTCTCGGATGAGATCATTGAAAAACCTGTTGATGATTTCAATATAATCTCCTTCGATGTTGTTGCCGCCGTAGGCCATATATTGGAGCTGGCCATTCTGTCCAAAAATAAATAGACGGGTGTTGTTCTGGGTCTCAAAGTTATTGATGGCTTCTATAAAGGTGTCATTCTGAGATATTTCCTGATTTCTGAAGGCTTGAAGATTCTCTTCCAGTGCTGTTTTCTTCGTTACCGTGTAATACGACTCAAAAGAATAGGACATAAAAAGCATCGATCCAAGAAGCAGCGTACCCATCAGAACAATCAGAATCAACGTCAGCTTATTTGCAATAGATCTAAACATCGTCACTCACCCGGAATCTGTATCCATATCCCCGTACCGTCTCCACATAGGCTGCTGCTGTCTGGAGCTTCTCTCTGAGCCTCTTGATGCTGGTATCAATGGCTCTCAGATCTCCTTCATAATCAAATCCCCATACTTTCTCCAGAATGATCTCTCGAGATAGAACCAGGTCCTTATTCTGGGTGAAAAGGAGAAGCAGTTCAAATTCTTTTTTTGTCAGGAATATTTCTGAAGTCTCCACATAGACTCTCTGCGCCCCCGGATGGAGGGTCAGCCGTCCAAAGACAAGCTCTTCCTGAAGCGGGTCCTCCTGCTCCAAACGTTTAAACAGATTGCCGATTTTCATAACCAGAATCTTTGGCGAAAAGGGCTTGGCGATGAAATCATCCGCACCAATCTCATAAGCTTTGACAAAATCCTCATCCATGGTTTTTGCTGTGATATAGAACACCCGGGTATTCTTCTTTTTTCTCAGTTCTTCCAGCATATCAAATCCATTCATAAAAGGCATCATCACATCCAGAAGTATCAGATCATAGTCTTTCTCCAAAGCCATATGAAGGCCCTCCTCACCATGTGAGGCCAGATCCACATGATATCCTTCTTTTACCAAATAATCGCGAAGAAGATCCCTCAGCCTTTTTTCATCTTCCACAATGAGAATTTCTTTATCCATCTTCACTTCATCCTTTCAGATAACTAAATATAGATCTTGTTTTTGTCATCCTTGTCGCCCTTCATGAGAAGCACTTCCTTCACAAGCTCCTTAATGGCTGTATTCATCGCATTAGGTTCCACCCTCGTCAGACTGATTCTTAGGATCTTCCGGTCTTCCTGCTTGGTAAACCCCTGCAGATCACGGAATCTGTATCCTTTCACCTGCAGTCCCTCCAAAAGAGTTTTCAGCTTGAAATCCTTGGGGAAATAAAGACTTGCAAAAAAGCCCGTCTCAGGAATGTAATAATCAAACGGAAATCCCTGGAGCGCATTTTTAAAAATCATGATATTCTGCTTGACCCGATCCTTAAGCACAGACATATCTTTCATATAAAACTCCGACTTCAGGTATTTCAGAAGAATGGCCTGATTGAAGAGGGGAGCTCCACCATTGAGATAGGTGATATTATAGGACAGCTTTTTAGCAAGCTCCATGGGTGCAATGACTGAGGCAATTCTCAAGGAAGGACTGATGGTCTTGCTGTAACTTCGTACATAAACAGTACGGTCTTTTCCTAAACTGAAGAATGTGCTTCCTTTCGATAGTTCTGAGAGATAGTCATCCTCAATGATATAAAAATCATACTTCCGGGCAAGCTCCAACACTTTTTTCATTTCCTTCTCTTTCAGATCCGTTCCCAAAGGATTATGATTTCTGCTGATGGTGTAAAAGAACTGGAACTCTCCAGTTTTCGCCTGTTCCTCCAGCTGAATCAGATCCAGCCCGTCTTTGGTTCGCATAATGGTTTCATGGGGTATGTTCTTGATTCTAAGATAAGAAAGGACGATGTTGTAGGTCGGATCTTCCACCAGCACCTTTTTCTCCCTGAGATCAGCACCGAGCAAAAGGTCTATGGCACCTTGCGCACCTTCTGTTATGAGTACAGATTCCAGAGAAACCTCCGGATCATGCAGCTCCATAAGCAGGTGTTCTCTCAGCAGGTTGTATCCCATGGGATAGCTGTAGTTCAGAAGGTTCTGGTTCTTCTCTTCAAGCACCTGATCATAAATTTTCTTCATAGATGCCAGGGGAAGATTTTTATTGTTGGGTACACCAGAGTAAAAATCATATTCTGTGGTGCTTCTCTTTTTATTCTTGTTGATATAGTACCCGCTCTTTGGTGCTGAAAAAACCAGCTGCAGCGATTCCAGTTCATTGTATGCTTTGATTACTGTTGAATTTGAACACCCAAATTTGATGGCAAGACCACGGATAGATGGGAGTTTATCCGTATAAACATCTTTATCAATCTCAGAACGTAAATAATCCATGATTTCTGTATACTTGTAATTCATAATATCCCCCTTGGTGTACCAGTTCAGTTTTAACCATTATATCATCATACCCCAGGGGATTTCTATAGTGTTCAGGTATCTGAACACGCTGGCTGTAATTTTCAGGACTCTTGTTGTATACTGTATTATAGTATTGTATTGTGTCATACAGGTGACAGAGATGCGTAGCAGAAGGAGCGGTACCGATGAGATTTTATGAGATTCTTGAAAAACACTATGACTATATTTTCCCATTTCAGAATTCTACCTATGACTTCATCCGTGAAGGGCTCAATCCTCAGGATAAAGTGCTGGATGTCGCTTGTGGTACAGGTTCTTACACCATTGCACTTCGAAAGGAAGGTATCCTGTCCTGCGGTCTTGATCTGGAGGAGTCCATGATCCGGATTGCGGAAAAGAAAGCGGAAGAGCAGGGAATACAAGGGGATTTCATCGTCTCAAACATGCTGGATATGGATCTTGTTCATGAAGGCGGTTTAAGACGGATTTTCATCATCGGAAATTCTCTGGTGCACCTGAACTCCCTAAATCAGATTAAAAGCTTCATCACAACGGCAATTAATCTCCTGAATGAAGACGGAGATCTGGTGATTCAGATCATTAATTATGACCGGATTCTGAAAGAGCACATCGACCATCTTCCCACCATCCATGTGCCAGAAATCAGCCTGACTTTTGAGCGGAACTACACCTATGATGCTGAGGCGCATCTTGTTGATTTTTCCTCAAAACTGACTCTGCAAGGTGAAACAGAAGAAGCTTCGGTGCTGCTGTTTCCGTTGAAAAGTGAGGAGCTTGTCCACTTGCTGATGGAAGCAGGCTTTGAGGAGATCCATCTGTACGGCAGTTTCAAAAAAGATCCTTATACAGATTCCTCCCTGCCTCTTATTGTTGTTGCAAAGAAAAAACTATCATAAATGGAGATAAGAAGAGATATGATCGATTACAGACAATCCACCCTTGAAAATGGACTTACTATACTCACGGTGGTGAAACCAGGAAGTCTATTTTCACTCAACCTAGGCATCCGTATCGGTGCGCTCTACGAACCTATGGCTCAGAAAGGAATCTGTCATTTCATCGAGCATATGCTTTTTAAAGGAACAGAAACTCTGGATAACCAAACCCTCAATCATAAGATTGAACATTTGGGTGGAGATTTCAATGCATATACGGACTATATTTCTACGGTGTTCACAGTCTCCGCCATGACCAGTGAACTGGGAGATGCCCTGATGCTGCTCTCTGATATGATCCAGCATCCAACCTTCTGTAAGAGCGAGATGGAAAAAGAACGAACTGTGATCATCTCAGAACTGAAAGCCTCTCTGGATGACGTGGAAGACAGCACACATAAACTCCTGTTCGAAAAAGCCTACAACAGCAGTCCGTTGAAATATGATGTCATTGGCACGAAAGAAAGCATCTCTTCTTTGAGAGCGGAAGATCTTTTCTCATTCCATCAGAAGCATTATATTCCCAATGAATCCATCTTAGTCCTTGTGTCAGATTTGTCTCACAATGAGGCTGTTTCCATGGTGGAAGATTACTTCGGCACATGGAAAACAGGTCCTCAGCCAAAGAAAAACGTGGCCTTTGAAAAGAATACACCGGGCATTCACACCTCCTTTAAGGATATGGAACAGTCCGCCCTGGGTTTTCTCTACACCTTTGAAATCAAAGAGGAGGAGAAGCTTCCCCTTCGGGTGCTGAACTATAAACTTGGTGTCAGTGGAAATTCTATTCTTTTCAGAGAGCTTAGAGAGAACCGTGGACTTGCCTATGATGTATATTCTGATTTGGAGCTTACAGACCCCTTACAGAATCTCATGATTTACACTCAGGTACCTGACGAGCGCCTGGAGGATGCGGAAGAACTGATTCTGCATATTCTGGAGGAGATCAAACGTGGAGCTTACTTCAAAGAAGAGGATCTTTTTCTGATGAAGAAGGTGCTCACCACCAGTATCTTCAGCACACTTCACCATCACAGCGATCTGTCATCCTTTATGCTGGATGCTGTGCTCAGCAAAGAGGATCCGCTTTCCTTCCAGAAGGATCTGGAGAAGCTGAAAGATGTGACACTTCAGGATATCATGAACATTGCAAAGAAAATTTTCACATCACCTACAATTTACAGGTTAAGAGGGGAGGAACATGAAGACAATAACGAAGATTTCTGAAAACAAGAAAAACAGCAGCCGGGTCAGCATCTACGCTGATGAAGAGTTTCTGCTCTCTTGTGACAAAGAACTGATTTACAAAAGAGGTCTTGTGAAGGGAATGAAGATTGACACAGATCTTCTGTTGGAAATTGCGAAAGAAGATACCTTCATCCGTGCACGAGAAACAGCCCTTAGAAGTTTGGAACGGACCATGAAAACGGAAGAGGAGGTTCAGAAGAAACTCCAAGAGAAAGAGTTTGATGAAGACACCATCACACGAGTTCTTTCCCTTTTGAAAGAGTACAATCTTCTAGATGATGCACGCTATGCGGAGCTTTATCTGAAAGAAAAGCTTCGGTCCAGGGGCCAGAAAAAAGCAAAATATGAACTGCTTCATAAAGGTGTGGACAAAGAAGTGCTCAATGAGGCACTTGAATCTCTAAAAGACAGCAGCCTTGAAGAAGATACCTGTTTCAAACTAGCTAAAAAGAAATATGATCAGCTGAGTAAAAGAGAACAGGACCCTTTCAAGCTGAAATCCAAACTCTACACTTTTCTTGCAGGAAAGGGATATGAATACGACCTCATCAGCAGTACCTTGCGAAAGATCCTTACTGAAGATGAGGAGGAATAACAGCCGGAGCAGAGCAGCTTACTAGAGATGCTTTGCTCTTTTTTCATCCGGAATCTCTTTTATTTTTTTCCACTCCTTGAGAAAAAATTGTTAACTTTTTTGCTCTTTCATTATTTTTTGTCAGTGTTATAATTATTTCTATATTCAAAATACAACAAAGACGGAGCAGGTGAGTGTTCATGCTGGATAAATTATATTTAGGACTGGACGTTGGATCCACAACAGTAAAAGCTGTTGTTACAGATAAAAATCATCGGATGATCTACCATTCGTATGAACGTCATTTTTCAGATATCAGAAGTACCGTGGTGAATGTTATGCAAAAGATCCACGCTGCCTTTGGAGACAGAGAAATACATGTGGCTGTGACAGGCTCCGGTGGTCTGTCTGTTTCTTCTTGGCTGAAAATCGACTTCATCCAGGAAGTGATCGCATCGACAAAGGCTGTAGAAGCCATAATTCCTGATACAGATGTTGCCATCGAGCTGGGAGGAGAAGATGCAAAAATCACCTATTTCAAAGGTTCTGTAGAGCAGAGAATGAACGGCACCTGTGCCGGTGGTACCGGCGCTTTCATCGACCAGATGGCCGCTCTTCTCAAAACAGATGCCCAGGGACTGAACCACCTGGCAGAAAATGCCACCTATATTTATCCCATTGCCGCACGATGTGGTGTGTTTGCAAAAACAGATCTTCAGCCTCTGCTCAATGAAGGAGCAAGAAAAGAAGATCTGGCTGCCTCCATCTTTCAGGCAGTAGTGAATCAGACCATCTCCGGTCTTGCCTGCGGAAGAAAAATTGAAGGAAAGATTGCTTTTCTTGGAGGACCACTGCATTTTCTCCCAGAGCTGCGAAAACGCTTCATAGAGACTCTTCATCTGACGCCGGAAGATATCCTGGAACCAGAAAATGCGGAGCTCTATGTCGCCTTAGGCGCTGCTTTAAGCTCTGAAGGAAATTATCCTCATCAGCTGAACCTTCTGATGGAAAGAGCAGGAAAACTGAAAGATGTATTCCAGAAAGAAGTCCACAGACTTCCCGCACTGTTTCAGAATGAAGATGATTACCAGGCATTCCAGGAAAGACATCACAGCGCACGTGCCATAAGAAAACCGCTTGCCTCTCATAAAGGAGCTGCTTTTTTAGGCATTGACTCAGGCTCCACCACAAGCAAGGTGGTGCTCACCGATGAGGACCTCAATATCCTGTACTCCTATTACGGAAGCAATCAGGGTGACCCTCTACAAGAGATTCTGAAAGTTCTGAAGGAACTTTATCATCTACTGCCGGATGATGTTCATATCGCCCATTCAACGGTAACGGGTTACGGCGAAGGACTCCTGAAGGCAGGGCTGGGGATTGACACTGGGGAGATCGAAACCATTGCCCACTACGAGGCTGCAAACCACTTTCTTCCAGGAGTGGATTTCATCTTGGATATTGGTGGACAGGATATGAAGTGCCTCCGGATCAAAGATGGTGCCATCGATTCCATTCTTCTGAATGAAGCCTGCTCCTCAGGATGCGGATCCTTTATTGAGAGTTTTGCAGAATCCCTGGGAAGCAGTGTGATGAACTTTGCGAAAGCTGCAGTGTCTTCCTCTGAACCCGTGGATCTTGGCTCCAGATGTACTGTTTTCATGAACTCCAGAGTAAAACAAGCCCAGAAAGAAGGTGCAAGTCTTTCTGATATCAGCGCTGGGCTTTCTTATTCTGTCATCAAAAATGCGCTTTTTAAAGTCATAAAAGCCAGAGACCCTAAATCCATGGGAGAGAAGATCATTGTACAAGGTGGCACCTTCTACAATGACAGCGTTCTCCGTGCTTTCGAGCTTATTTCTGAAAGGGAAGCCGTTCGTCCGGATATTGCAGGACTCATGGGTGCCTTTGGCGCAGCAAAAATATCAAGGGATCGCTATACCGGCAAAGAAACCACTCTAATTTCTTTAAGAGAACTCGACGCCCTTCATCCCAAAACCGAAATGCGAAGATGTAAGCTTTGCAATAACCACTGTCCTCTGACCATTACCTTCTTTAAAGAAGGACAGGAGGAGTATATTACTGGAAACCGCTGTGAAAGACCACTGGCCTCCAAAAATGCACGTGAAAAACTCCCAAACCTTTATGACTACAAATACCAGAGAACTTTCCGCTACAAACCCTCTACAAAAGTGGAGGAGAGCAGGGGTACTGTGGGCATTCCAAGGGTGCTGAACCTTTTTGAGAACTATCCATTCTGGGCCGCTTTTTTTGACAGTCTGAAATTCCGTGTGGTGCTTTCACCTGCTTCCTCCAAGACTCTTTATGAAAAAGGGATGAGCAGCATACCATCAGAATCTGTATGTTATCCTGGAAAGCTGACCCATGGACATATTGCTTCCTTGGCGGAGAAGAACGTAGATTTTATTTTCTATCCCTGTATCCCCTACGAGGAGAAAGAGGACACAGGTGCCAGCAACCACTATAACTGTCCTGTGGTTACCTCTTACCCAGAAGTGATCAAAAACAATATGGATGTACTTCACTTAAACCATGTGAAATTTCTTCATCCATTCCTGAACCTTCAGGATCGGAAACATCTTTCGAAAAAACTGTACGACGTCCTTTCAAAGCACTACTCCATCACTCTTTCTGAAGTAAAGGAAGCTGTGAGAAGAGGGTACATTGAGGTGGAATCCTATAAGAAGGATATCCGACAGAAAGGGGAGGAAGTGGTCCGGTATCTGGATGAAACGGGTCATAAAGGCATCGTTCTTGCAGGAAGACCTTACCATGTGGATCCAGAAGTGCATCATGGCATTCCGAATCTGATCATAGAGCAGGGGATGGCGGTGCTGACAGAAGACTCCGTGGCGCATCTGTCTCAGGTAGAACGGCCACTGCGTGTGGTGGATCAGTGGACCTACCACAACAGGCTCTACCGTGCGGCTGCCTTTGTCAGCAAAAAAGAGAATCTGGAGCTCGTTCAGCTCACAAGTTTCGGCTGTGGTCTTGATGCAGTAACCAGTGATCAGGTAGAAGAGATTCTCAGAAGCAAAAATAAACTGTTCACCCTCCTGAAGATTGATGAGGGGAACAATCTTGGTGCTGCAAGGATAAGAATCCGGTCACTCAAGGCAACCATGGAAGAACGGATCCGCAATGAAATCCATTCAACCGATACGCCGCTGACCTATGACCGGCCTATCTTCACCAAAGAAATGAAAGAAAAGCATACCATCCTTTGTCCCCAGATGTCTCCGATACATTTCCGATTCGTGGAAGCTGTGCTCAAGCACCAGGGCTTCCATGTGGTGGTGCTTCCGGATACGGACTTCGCAGCAGTGGATGAAGGCCTGAAGTATGTCAATAATGATGCCTGCTATCCCTCCATTCTGGTGGTAGGGCAGATGATCAAAGCGCTGAAAAGTGGGGAGTATGATGTCAACAACACATCCTGCCTCATCACGCAGACAGGAGGCGGCTGCCGGGCTACAAATTATGTGGCATTTCTCAGAAAAGCACTGAAAGACGCTGGATTTTCTCAAATCCCAGTGATTCCTTTGTCTGTTCAGCAGTTTGAAAAACATCCCGGAATGAAACTGGATCTGAAAACACTGAGCGGTGCTCTTCAGGCGCTGCTGTATGGCGATCTTCTTATGAGAGTCCTTTATCGGGTCCGTCCCTATGAAGTCATCAAAGGTTCTGCCAATGCGCTCTACGAGACCATGAGCCTGGAAGTGGAAGAAGTTCTTAAAAACCCAACGCTTTCTTCCTTCAAGATGCAAGTCCGAAGAATCGTGGATCTTTTTGATACCCTGGAGCTGAAAGAGACGGTAAAGCCTAAGGTGGGTCTTGTGGGAGAAATTCTTGTGAAATTCCATCCTACGGCCAACAACTCTGTTGTTCAGGTCATTGAAGAGAACGGTTGCGAAGCTGTGATGCCGGACCTGACAGATTTTCTTCTCTATTGTGCCTACAATAATGTAGCAAAGCATGAGGAGCTGCATCTCAGTCTTGGGAAGGCCATGGCAAGTAAAGCTGTCATCGGACTGATTGAAAGTATCCGAAAACCAATGAAAGAAGCTCTTGCTGATTCTAAAAGGTTCCATGCACCCAGCAGGATTGAACATCTTGCAGCGATCACAAAAGATATTGTTCAGATTGGAAATCAGACGGGTGAAGGATGGTTTCTGACGGGTGAGATGCTGGAGCTCATTGAAGAAGGAGTGGAGAACATCATCTGCATGCAGCCCTTTGCCTGTCTTCCAAATCACATCACCGGAAAAGGGGTCATCAAAAAGCTCCGTGAGGAAAATGAGAATGTGAACATCACAGCCATCGATTATGATCCAGGCGCCAGCGAGGTGAATCAGCTGAACCGAATCAAGCTCATGCTCTCCATTGCCTTCAAGAATCTGGAAAAGAACCAAAAGAACCAAGACATCGATGCAACGGAAAACCGCTTGACAATCCTCAAGAGGCAGATATAATTAGAATATATGTGAAATGCGCTGAAAAAGAGGAGTATCCATGAGGATGTGCCAGAGAGGAAAACCCTAGGCTGAAAGGTTTTCTCATTTGAACCGTGGAGAAGGTAGCTTTTGAGCTTCTGGACTGAACTTTTATCTGTAAGTCCAGACGGTTGTTCCCAACCGTTATGTTTTGAGAGCCCATGGAAGTGGGAATAAAGGTGGTACCGCGAGTCTTCGTCCTTTTACAGGATGAAGACTCTTTTTTTATACACATTTTTCAGTATGCATATAGCTATGTTTGTACATTTTCTGTCCATGTGGGACAGAGGAATTCACTAGGAGGAAATTATGGAAAAGAAAAATCTCAACACAACGTACAACCCAAAGGATTTTGAGAAAAGAATCTATGAACACTGGCTGAAGAAGGACTACTTCACAGCCAAGGTGAATCCGGATAAAAAACCGTACACCATTGTGATGCCACCACCAAATATCACAGGAAAACTGCACATGGGTCATGCGCTGGATCTCACACTTCAGGATATGCTCATCAGATTCAAGAGAATGCAGGGTTTTGAGACCTTATGGCTTCCCGGAGAAGATCATGCATCCATTGCCACAGAGGTCCGGGTGGAAAATGAGCTTCTGAAAGAAGGCATCGTAAAAAAAGAAATCGGCCGAGAAGCTTTCCTCGAAAAGGTCTATGAATGGTCCGAAGAATATCGCGGAAAGATCAGAGATCAAGTTAAGAAACTGGGTTCTTCCTGTGATTTCACAAGAGAAGCCTTCACCATGGATGATAATCTTTCCAGAGCAGTCCGTGAGGTTTTTGTAAAGCTGTATAATGATGGGCTGATCTACCGTGGAGACAGAATCACCAACTGGTGTCCAAAGTGCCAGACAGCTCTTTCAGATGCAGAAATTGAATATGTGGAGACACAAGGCAACTTCTGGCATTTCAGATATCCTCTGACAGATGGAACTGGATACCTGGTCATTGCCACCACAAGACCGGAAACCATGCTGGGCGATACGGCTGTTGCTGTTCATCCAGAGGATGAACGGTTCCAGCACCTGGTTGGAAAAACCCTCACACTGCCCCTCATGAACCGGATCATTCCCATTGTGGCTGATGAGTATGTAGACAAGGAGTTTGGAACAGGTTGCGTAAAGATTACGCCCGCCCATGATCCTAATGACTTCCATGTAGGTGCCAGACATCATCTGGAAGCCATTAAAGTACTGGATGACCGTGGTGTTGTCAACGAACTGGGCGGAAAATACCAAGGAATGGACAGATATGAAGCAAGAAAAGCCATTGTCAAGGACATGGAAGAACTTGGTCTTTTGGAAAAAATCCAGCCTCATGTTCATAACGTGAATACCCATGACCGATGCGGAACAGTCATCGAACCTATCATGTCCAAACAGTGGTACGTAGAGATGAAGCCTCTGGCAGGACCTGCCATTGAAGCGGTAAAATCAAGAAAAACAAACTTTGTCCCAGAACGTTTTGAGAAAACATATTTCCACTGGCTGGAGAATATTCAGGACTGGTGTATTTCCAGACAGCTGTGGTGGGGACATCGAATTCCAGTCTGGTACTGTGATGACTGCCATGAAATCAATGTATCCAATGATGCTCCTACTTCCTGCAAAAAATGCGGAAGCACAAATCTCAGAGAAGAGGAAGATGTGCTGGATACCTGGTTCAGTTCTGCTCTATGGCCATTTTCCACACTGGGATGGCCCAATGAAACAGAAGATCTCAAATATTTCTATCCAACATCGACCCTGGTCACCGGGTATGATATCATTCCATTCTGGGTCATGAGAATGATGTTCTCCGGACTTTACAACATGAAGGAGATCCCATTTGATACTGTCTTTATTCATGGTATCGTGAGAGATTCCCAGGGCAGAAAGATGAGTAAGTCCTTAGGCAACGGCGTGGATCCGCTTCTCACCATCGATGAGTATGGTGCAGACGCCTTGAGATTCATGCTGATTACAGGAAATGCACCTGGAAGCGACATCCGTTTCTACCCTGAACGTGTAGAAGCCGCAAGAAACTTTGCCAATAAACTATGGAATGCTTCCAGATTTGTACTCATGAACCTGGATGACACCCTGCTTGAAACCTATAAAGACAGCGAGAACTACAGCTTGGCTGACCGCTGGATCCTGTCCAAGATGAATCATCTGATCGAGGAAGTCACGGAGAACTTTGAAAAGTTCGAGCTTGGCATTGCTCTGGCAAAAGTCTATGACTTTATCTGGAATGAGCTTTGTGACTGGTATATCGAACTGGTGAAACCAGTATTCTATAATGGAACCGATGAGGAGAAGGGAATCAGCTACCGCGTAATCCGCGAAGTGCTCATCAAATCCTTGAAGCTTCTTCATCCAACCATGCCTTTTATCACTGAAGAGATCTACTCCTTCCTGAACGATGAAGAAACCATCATGAAGGCACCATGGCCAGAAGCAGAGAAAATGTTCATGGATCCTGCCATTGAAGACACCATGAGTGGAATCATTGAAGCCATCAAGAGCATCCGAAATCTCCGAGCTGAAATGAACGTGCCAAATAAGAGAAAGACCATGCTGAACATTCTGCCAAACAGCGGAAAGGAAGAGGCCTTCAAAAGCTCAAGAGACTACCTGATGAAGCTTGCTTATGCAGAGGACATCACCTTACTTGAGAAAGCTCCTGAAGAAGAGGGCAGCGTAACTCTCGTCACGTCTACGGCGAAAATCTATATTCCGCTTTTGGATCTTGTGGACAGAGAAAAAGAACTGGAACGTCTCGAAAAAGAAAAACAGAAACTGCAGTCTGAAATCGAGCGCGTCAGCAAAAAACTGAACAACGAAAAATTCCTGGCCAATGCAAAAGAAGATGTGGTTCAGGAAGAGAGAGCCAAAGGGGAGAAGTACCAGTCCATGCTGGACGCGGTCCTTGAAAGAATTGGCGCTTTAAGCTAAGAACTGGGAGGGAAGATGGAAACATCTTCCTTCTTCTTGATTCTATGGCAGAGTTCATTATAATAGAGATAGAAAAATGGAAGGAATTTGGTGAACACCTTGAATTATCAGGAAACATTACAGAATCTGCATAGTATTCCTAGAAGAAAAAAAGAAAATGATCTGAAGAGAATGGAGAGGTTCATGGAACTTCTTGGTAATCCACAGAACACGCTGCGATGTGTTCATGTGGCAGGCACAAATGGAAAAGGATCCGTCTCCAAAATGATTGCACACAGCCTCACCACCAGCGGATATACGGCTGGACTGTTCACGTCACCTTATATCATTGAATTCAGAGAAAGAATTGCTGTAAATGGAGACTTGATCAAAGAAGAAGAAGTTATTGAATACTACAGCATCGTCCAAAAAGGCATTGAAACTCTTCTACAGGAAGACTTCGGTCATCCTTCGGAATTTGAAGTGGTCACTGCCATGGCTTTCATGTACTTCAAAGAAAAAAATGTGGATATCTGCGTCATAGAGGTTGGAATAGGAGGGCGATACGATGCCACCAATGTGCTCTTTCCCATATTATCGGTGATCACTTCCATTTCCAAGGACCATGTGAGTCAGCTGGGAGACACGCTTCGTGAAATCGCCTTCCATAAAGCTGGCATCATAAAATCAGCTCCAGTGATTGCTTCCTCACAAAAACAAGAAGTCAGAGAGGTACTCGACAGTGCTGCGGCTGAAAAGAAAACAGACATCACTTTCATCGAACCGGCCATGTATGAATTTTTAGAACTGGAAGGATCCAAACAAAAAATCTGTCTTCGGATGGATGGCATTCCGCCTTTTACTGTGAGACTGAATCTTCTTGGCACCTATCAGCTGGAGAATGCAGCCACTTCAGTGAAAGCTCTGCTGACACTTCAAAAGTCAGGCTACCAAAAGCTGACTGTGGAATCCATAAAAAAATCACTGGAAACAGTGACTTGGATTGGCCGAATGGAGGTCGTTCATACGACACCTTTCACCATTATGGATGGGGCTCATAATGAGGATGGAGCATCTCGGCTCGTGGAAAGTATCCAGTCCTATTTCCCCCAACAAAGAATTTTGCTTCTGCTGGGCATGCTGAAAGATAAGGATGTATCAGCCGTCACAAAGCTCCTTGCAGGGGCTGCAGCAATATGCTATCTTCATACACCAGATGATTTCCGGGCACTTCCAGAGACGGAACTGGCGTCTTATATTCCACCTGGAAAACCATACTTTCTTCGCCATACAGTGGAAGAAGCCTATAAAAAAGCTGTGGAGGACTTTACGGAAGGAGATCTTATCCTCTCCACAGGCTCACTCTACACCATCGGAGATATGAGGACCGCTGTAGAGAATACTTGGAAAGCGGACACGAAATCAGTTTAAAACGAGTAAAGTCCGGAGGAATACAGTCATGCTGCTTCCTCCGGACTTTTTCTACTGTCCTTTTTTACTGAGCTCCTTATAAAGAAGTTCATAAATCTTTGTAGACTCTTTCTTCCAGGTCTGAACGGATTTTTCTGCTGTCTCTTTCGTTGGCACTATCATACTGATCCGTATCAGCTCATCTTTGTTTTCAAAGGCACTCAATATCACCTGGAAGGCGCCGTGAGGACCTTCACTGATTTCATGAGTAATGGTGGTCTCCCGGATTAAATGGTTGATGTTTTCAGTGAGGTACGTATCGATGACCTTTTTCTTCCGGTCTGGAATCCTGTCCTGAAACATACCAAGAACACTTTTTCCCTGATCTGAAATCACCACTGCTTCCTTGTCATGAACAACATCCAGAAGCACCAGTCCAGTCTTTATGAGTTCTTCAATGTACTGCTGCAGTTCAAAATAATTGATGTACATGCATTCCAGAATAATATTTGAAAACTGAGTTTTCGTAAGAATCAGTTTAGACTGATTCAATGTATACAAAATGAGTAGTTTATTCTCTGCTAAAGCGTTGTCCATAATCTCCTCCTTAACACTATTTCCATGATACTCAAAAAACACGGTCATGACAACTGCAAAAGTATGAGAAGCCTTTGTGAAATAATTCCATATTTTTATGATATATTTCAGAGATGACTTGTAATCGAATACAAGTTTGTTATAATTAAATGTAGAACTTTTACAAAAGTGACATGTATATGGAACAAATGGGGGGAATTGCAACTTGGAAGAAACAAATGATAACATTGTCATCCTGGAAGGTCTTTTTGTACAGCCACCTGAATTCAGCCATGAGCTCTTTGGGGAAGAGTTCTATACCGGATTATTCTCTGTAAACCGGTTAAGTGATTCAAAGGATATTTTAAACATAACCATATCCAAGAAGCTGCTGCCTGAGAACGACAGCCTCCTGGAACAATACACGAAAATCACCGGGCAGCTCAGAAGCTACAACAAGGTGGTCGGATCAAAAAACAAACTGCTCCTCACTGTCTTTGCCAGAGATCTTGAATTTCCGGAACTCCATGCAGAAGAGCCCAATCTCATAGAGCTCACAGGATATATCTGCAAGGATCCCATCTATAGGATGACACCATTTGGCAGAGAAATTACTGATTTATTGCTGGCTGTGAACAGACAGTTCAATAAGACAGACTATATTCCAGTCATTGCCTGGGGGCGGAATGCGAAGTACACGAAAAACATGCAGGTAGGGGATATGCTGAAAATCACAGGAAGGCTCCAATCCCGAGGATACACAAAAACCTATCCGGATGGACGGACGGAAGATAAAATTGCCTATGAGGTTTCATCATCTTCCATACAGAAAGTGTATTCTGTAAACGATTTATCCGAAAAAGATGAGGATTCTGAAGAGAATGATAAAAATCTGAATATATCATAATTTCCATATTGACATCCTTTCTAATGAGCCTATAATTACATATTATAGACGAATAGAGGGATATTTATGGATAAAAGCTTACTTCTATTCCAAGGCGTAGTGATACTTCTGATGCTTTTTGCAGCTGTACTTTTCATCCTGGATCAGGCCTATCTGCAAGGCATCCTGTATATCGCCATTGGTTTTGTATTTCTGGTTTATTCCCTGGCAGGGAGAAAAAAGAAATCTCAATAGCATACCTGATTAAGACTGCTGAACAGCAGTCTTTTTTTGCACTTCTTACACGCTAGGATAAAACTGTGATTTATGATAAAATACTAGAATCATAACTGCATATAGTAATGTTGGAAGGAACTGTGATGAAATGGAAAGTTATCATGATTTTTCAAGAATTTATGATATGCTGATTCAGGAAGATATCTGCTATGAGGAGATTGCATCCTATATTTTAGGACGCGTAGAGAAGAAAAACCGTTATCTGGACCTTGGATGCGGCACAGGCACATTATCGATTCTCATTGCCAGACATTTTCAGGAAACCTATCTTGTGGATCTGTCACCGGATATGCTTACTGAAGCAGTGTCAAAATTCACCGATGCCGGATTGCACCATAAAGCCTATGCCCTGTCCATGGACGAGATTGATTTCAGGAAAGAGTTTGATCTGGTCACCTCATCCATCGATGCGCTTAATTATCTTCTGGAGGAAAACCAGGTACAAGAGGTGTTCAAGAAGGTGTTTGCCCATCTCACAGCAGATGGGGTATTTATCTTTGATGTCCAGTCTCCATATAAGATTAAAGAGATTCTCGGAAATAATGACTTTGTATATACTACGGATGATCTGGTCTATACGTGGGAAAACTTTCTGGACAATGATACTGTAGAGATGTCATTAAACTTCTTCGTCCCACATGGAGATCTTTATGAACGTATTGAGGAGTTTCATATGGAACGGGCATACGAGTCAGATGTTCTGATATCAATGCTGAAAACTGCAGGTTTCCAAAGTATAGAGCTCTATGACAATTATTCAATAAACAAACCGGTGCAAACCACAGAACGATGGACGATTATTGCAAGAAAGAGGGAACAAAATGGATAAATTGATACATGCAATGGCTAAAGAAGGCAGCGTTAGAATTATTGCTGCTGAGACGACTGCGCTCGTGAATGAGGCAGTGAAAAACCACAATACGATGCCTACCGCAACCGCTGCTTACGGAAGAATGCTAACCGCTGGTGCAATGATGGGTTCTATGCTGAAAGGAGAACAGGACTCTGTCACCGTTCAGATAAACGGTGGCGGTATCTCTGGTGGCATTCTCATCACTGGGCGTTCCGAGGGACGGGTAAAAGGGTATATTGTGAATCCCGATGCGGATATGGTGCACAATGACCTTGGAAAGCTCAATGTTTCCGGAATTATTGGTCTGGATGGAAAACTCACGGTAATCACAGATTTGGGAATGAAAGAGCCCTATGTGAGCTCTGTCCCCATCTATACTGGAGAAATCGCAGAAGATCTGGCCTATTACTATACTGTCTCTGAGCAGACTCCGTCTGCTGTGGCTTTAGGCGTTCTCGTGGACGTAGACGGCAGTGTAATGAAGTCCGGAGGCTTTATCATACAGATGATGCCCGGTGCGGATGAAATGCTGGCGGACCTCATCACGTATCGCTTAGAGGAAATCCCAAGCTTGACCACACTGCTTCGTGATGGAAATTCCATTCTCGAAGTGCTTCAGTTTATTTTCGAAGACATGGACCTTCAGGTTCTCACAGAAGGCACACCTGTCCTTTATTGCGACTGTTCAAGAGATAGAGTGGAAAAAGCATTCCTCTCCATTGGGGAAGAAGAACTGACAAAGCTTTATGACGAAAATAAGGAAGAAGAACTGGTCTGCCATTTCTGCAACAAAAAGTATAACTTCACCCATATAGATATTGGAAATCTTCTTCAAGAGATCAGAAAGCACTAGGAGCGGGACCCTGTTCCTGAATATTGATGCAGTATTTTGAAACCCTTTAACTCAAAAAAAGAGTACGCTTCAGGAACAAAATCTCGTGAAGCACTTGATTTCTAAGGTGAATTCTGTTTTAATAATCTTTGTGTTCAGAAATAAGGAGGACTATGTAAATGAATAAAGCACAACTCGTAACTAAGATTGCAGAAAAAACAAACTTCACCAAAAAGGATTCTGAAAAGGTTCTGAAAGCTACCATCGAGAGCATCGTAGAAGCACTCACAGAAGGGGATAAGGTACAGCTTTCCGGTTTCGGTACTTTTGAAGTTAAGAATAGAAAAGCTAGGGTAGGAAGAAATCCTAAGACCAACGAAGAGATCCAGATTCCAGAGTTCAAGCAGCCAGCATTCAGAGCTGGTAAAGACCTCAAGGACATCATCAACAAGTAAAAAATTCAAAGTAAAAGAGCAGCAACCGCTGCTCTTTTTGTCTTTTATTCTTTTACTTTTCACGTTCGAAGTATTTGGTGTGCAGAAGCTTGTGCGCCATCTCTCCACCAGGTTCTCCGAGGAATTCTTTATAAAGATCCTGAATGTATGGATTTTCATGGGACATTCTGATGCTCTGACTCTGGTCGATGGCATAGATTCCTTTTGCTCTCTCTTTGAGAATCTCCAGGTCTCCATGATGGTAGGGCTGTCCACCACCGCCTATACAGCCTCCAGGACAAGCCATAATCTCAATGGCATGGTAGTTGCTCTTTCCTTTTCTGATGTTCTCCAGAAGCGTTCTGGCGTTTCCAAGGCCATTGGCAATGGCGATGTTCAGTTTGAGGTCTCCGATTTCAACGGTTGCC
The DNA here is from genome assembly GCF_000701905.1 of Proteiniclasticum ruminis DSM 24773. Lineage (GTDB taxonomy): Bacteria > Bacillota > Clostridia > Clostridiales > Clostridiaceae > Proteiniclasticum > Proteiniclasticum ruminis. The sequence continues at coordinate 194,469 of NZ_JNKC01000005.1, forward strand.
TCACGGAGTCCTTCCATTCCACGCACTTCATTGTAGTCAATCTTATCAATTGCGCCTCCTGTGAGCTGAACTGCTGCGGTTCTTAGCGCCGCTTCAATAACGCCACCTGTGGTGCCGAAGATCTGCGCCGCACCTGAAGATTCTCCTAGTGGATTGTCATATTCGGAGTCTTCCAGCATGAGGAAATTCATTCCAGCTTCTTTGATCATTCTTCCAAGCTCTCTGGTGGTGATCACCACATCCACGTCCTTTACTCCGCCATATTCAAGCTCTGGTCTTTCTGCCTCATATTTCTTCGCTACACAAGGCATGACTGAAACCACCACAACATCTTTGGGATCGATGTTCATCTTCTTTGCGAAGTAATGCTTTGTGATGGCCCCAAACATCTCGTGAGGGGACTTGCAGCTGGATGGAATATCCAATAAATCTGGGAACTGATGTTCAAAGAACTTGACCCAGGCAGGGCAGCAGCTGGTAAGGATTGGCAGCTTTTTATTGTTCTGGATCCTATTGATCATCTCATGGGCTTCTTCCATAATGGTCAAATCCGCAGCGAAATTCGTATCAAAAACATAACTGAATCCAAGATTCTTGAGGGCTGTGACCATCTTTCCAGTCACTACAGCTCCGGGCTCGAGACCGAACAGCTCTCCAATGGCTACACGCACAGCAGGAGCCACTTGCACAACCACTGTTTTTGACTTGTCCGCCAGTGCATTCCATACTTTGGACACATTGTCAATTTCAACAAGTGCGCCAGTAGGGCATACAGCTACACACTGACCACAGAATGTACAGACCGTTTCTCCAAGCGGTGCGTGGAAAGCAGGCCCCACAACAGTATCAAACCCACGGTCAAGACCGGAAAGCGCATGTACCGTCTGCACTTCATTACACATGGTTTCACATCTTCTGCAAAGTATACATTTAGAAGAATCGCGATAAATGGCTTTAGAAGACATATCCACAGGGAACAGAGACATCTCGCCTTCGTAATGAACCTGCTTTATGCCCAAATCTGCTGAAATCTTCTGCAGCTCACATTCCTGATTCTTCAAGCACACCAGACAATCCTTTGGATGATCGGATATGAGAAGCTCCACCATGGTTCTTCTGGCTTTAATGGAACGGATGGTATCTGTCTTGATCTTCATGCCTTCATATACTGGCGTGGAACAAGCGGGAGCAAGATTTCTTCTTCCTTCCACTTCCACAACACAAGCTCTGCAGGATGCCACTTTGTTCACCATCTTGATGTTGTGAAGGTCCAAATGGCAAAGGGTAGGGATTTTGATATTCAGAGTTTCTGCTGCCTGCAAAATGGTGAAATCTGCAGGAACCTGAATCTCCTTATTATTAATGGTGATATTGACCATAACGATTCCTCCTAAACAATTTGAACTGCCTTAATAGGCTTCACTGGACAAGCGGTGTAACAAGCACCACATTTGATGCATTTTTCCTGATCGATGACATGTTTCTCTCTGACTTTTCCTGAAATTGCATCTACTGGACATGCTCTAGCGCATTTTGTACAGCCGATACATGCATCTGAAATCACATAGCGCATCAGGTCTCTACATACTCCTGAAGGACATCGTTTCTCTATAATATGAGCACGGTATTCATCCTCAAAAAACTTAATTGTGCTTAAGATTGGATTTGGCGCGGTCTGTCCAAGTCCGCACAATGAGGTGTCCTTAATGGTTTCCGAGAGGTTCTTAAGCTTCTCAAGATCCGCTTCTTCACCTTTTCCTTGAGTGATTCTTTCGAGGATTTCAAGAAGTCTCTTGTTACCAACTCTACATGCAGTACATTTACCGCAAGATTCTTCTACCGTAAAGTCCAGATAGAATTTAGCGATATCCACCATGCAGTTCTCTTCATCCATGACAATCATTCCACCTGAACCCATCATGGATCCGATGCGGTTCAAAGACTCATAGTCAATAGGAGTATCCAGATCTTTCTCTGTGATGCAGCCACCTGAAGGTCCTCCTGTCTGGACCGCCTTGAAAGCATGTCCACCTTTAATGCCACCACCGATTTCATAGATGATTTCTCTCAAGGTGATGCCCATAGGTACTTCCACAAGACCTACATTGTTGATCTTTCCTGCTAAAGCAAATACTTTGGTTCCTTTTGAGAACTCTGTTCCGATGGAAGCATACCACTCTGCACCTTTCTGGAAAATCACAGGAACATTCGCAAGAGTCTCTACATTGTTTACACAGGTAGGCTTTCCGAAAAGACCTGACTCAGAAGGGTAGGGAGGCTTTGATACAGGTTCTCCACGGTGACCTTCTATACTCTGAATGAGAGCAGTTTCTTCACCACATACAAAAGCACCTGCGCCATACTTGATCTCAAGATCAAAATCAAATCCGGTATTCAGTATGTTTTTGCCGAGAAGATTATATTCTTTCGCCTGTGCTATGGCAATCTTGAGTCTCTTAATGGCCAGGGGATATTCTGCTCTGATATAAACAATACCTTTATTTGCACCGATAGCAAATCCGCCGATGGCCATAGCTTCGATGATGCTGTGCGGATCTCCTTCCAGAATGGATCGGTCCATAAATGCGCCTGGATCTCCTTCATCGGCATTACAAACCATATACTTTTCTGTACCTGGGCTTCTTAAGGTCATACCCCATTTGGATCCTGTAGGATAGCCACCGCCGCCACGCCCACGCAGTCCTGAATCTTTCAGATGGTTCACCACATCGATGGGCTGCTTGTTTGCAAGGATATCTGCCAAAGCAACATATCCATCATTGGCGATATACTCATCAATTCTTTCAGGATCGATGAGACCGCAGTTTCTTAAAGCAATTCGGTTCTGTTTACCATAGAAGTCCATATGGTGCTGCGTATCTATTTTCTTTTTGGTCTTGGGATCCACATAGAGGAGACGTTCAACAATTTCACCCTCCATAAGGTGTGAAGAGATGATATCATCCACATCGGAAACCTTCACTTCAGTATAAAATACATCATCAGGATATACTTTAACAATGGGACCTTTTTCACAGAATCCGAAACAACCTGTAATATGGCACGTAGCTTTATCCGACATATTGCGCTTTTTCAGCTCATTGTTGAATTCCTGTACGATTTCTTTACTCATAGCACTGTGGCAGCCAGTTCCCGCACACACGAGGATTTCTCTTTTTCCGGTGACCGCTTCCACATTCTTTCTCAGGAAGAGAAGGCCTTGGCTCTGCTCTTTTACTCTCTGTAGATCTTCAATACTTCTTAGCATATTACACCTCACACTCACTGATGATTTTTGCTACATCAGCGCTTTCAACTCTTCCGTAGACTTTATCATTGACCATAACAACAGGGGCCAATCCACAAGCTCCTACACAGCGCAAGGAATCAATGGTATAAATACCGTCAATGGAGGTTTCTCCCGATTTCAATCTCAACTGGGACTCCAGTTCTCTTAGAATCTTATCCGCTCCTCGAACAAAACAGGCGGTACCCATGCAGACATTGATCACATTCTTACCTCTAGGTTCAGTCGTGAAATAAGAGTAAAAACTTACCACACCATAAATCTTAGCCCTTGGGACGCCAATCTTGTCACTGATATGGGCCACCAGTTCTTCTGAGATGTACCCGAAGAGGTTTTGAGCCTTATGAAGCACTTCGATGAGGTCAGATTCTTTCGCATGAATGTCATCAATAAAAGTGTCCAGCTCCTGGATTTTTGGATTTTCAAGTAAACTACACATTAATTCTCCCCCTTGTTAAATAATTGCCAAACAATATTAATTATAGCCCGAGAGCATCCTCAAATCAATGGAAAACGCCTGAATTCAGTACAATTTACATTATTGTCAAATTATTATCATTTTAATTCAAAAAGAGGCAGTTGTTGTAAGTGGATGCTATGAGAAATGGGGTAAACGCGATTTTTATTTCCTAGTAAAACACTAAGAAATCCAGCATTTTCAACGGTTTTCATCAATAAAAACAGGCGCAACTCTTCTGGAAGTATCGTCCTTCCCTCAGAAGCCCCACCTGAACTGTCTCATATTATTCAAAAAAAGATTCACAATCGCTGTTCATTATAAAAATCGATACATCTTCCACTTTAGTGCCAGAAAAAATATTGATCTCATCTTTCAAAATCTGCGCCAGCACTTTTTTCTCCTCCAATGCAAGGGGAGGGCAGGAGACCACGTCAATATGAATAAAGTCTCCTAGATTAGACTCCATATCGGAGCGGAACTCAGATTCATAGAAAATCACACGAACATCCTTATCCGGTAATGAAAAACATCCTGCTACCCGGAACACAATACTTTTAATCAGACGGTTCTTCCTTTCATGGCCACTGCACCGCGGGAAATGAAGTGAAATAGTAAGCATTAAAAAAACCTCCTTATCCTCCTTCATTATACTTTGAAAAGTGTCCTAAAAAAAGACTGTAAACGTTTATTTTTTCTTTGGCCCAACTAAGATTTCCGTGGTGCTGCCAACGAAAAGAGAAGGAACCTCCGTATTCCTTGCATTTGATGATATCTTCCGTTGACGGTGCTTTTTTTATCCGCTATAATAAAGGAAATTCAATATCATCAACATGATGAACAGGACGAGTACTTATTAGAATTCTCAAAGAGAAGGAAACCACGGCTGGAAGTTTCCAGTGAGTTCTACTAACGAAGACCCCCTGGGAGTGGAGTACGAGGATAGTTTTTATATAAGTGCTTCCGTTTGCCGCGTTAAGGCGTAGAGTGATAATAAAGTTTATCTTTATTTTAATTAGGGTGGAACCGCGACGACTCGTCCCTTTCTGAGGGACGGGTCTATTTTTATTTATATAGGAGGAATGGAAATGATCAACATAACATTAAAAGACGGAAATGTCATAGAGCTTGAAAAAGGCTCAACGGTAAAAGATGCTGCATTTGCAATCTCATCTGGCCTTGGCCGAGCTGCCATGGCAGGAAGGGTGAACGGAGAACGGGTAGACCTAAGGTTCCCTCTGGAAGAGGACTGCACCCTCGAAATCAGAACTTTTGATGATGAAGACGGACAGCATGCTTTCCGTCACACATCTTCCCACATTCTGGCCCTGGCAGTGAAGAGGCTTTATCCAGAAGTGAAACTGGCCATCGGACCAGCCATCGCAGACGGATATTACTATGATTTCGATAAAGAGGGCAGTTTCTCTGCAGAAGACCTTCTGAAGATTGAAGAAGAAATGAAGAAAATTGTAAAGGATGATCTGAAACTGGAAAGATACACTCTTTCTAGAGAAGAAGCCATTGCACTCATGAAAGAAATGGATGAGCCTTACAAGGTAGAGCTTATTGAAGATCTTCCTGAAGATGAGGTATTATCCTTCTATAAAATGGGAGAATTTGTGGATCTCTGTGCTGGGCCACATATTTCCTCCACAAAGCTCGTTAAGGCATTTAAACTGACCCAGGTGGCAGGTGCTTACTGGAGAGGTTCTGAGAAAAACAAAATGCTCACAAGAATCTACGGCACTTCTTTCCCTAAGAAAGCAGATCTGGATGAATATCTGCTAAGAATAGAAGAAGCCAAGAAAAGAGACCACAACAAGATTGGCAGAGAGCTCGGTATATTCACATCTTCCGAACTGATTGGCCAGGGTCTTCCACTGTTCAAGAAAAATGGAACCAAAATTCTCCAGGTCATGAAGAGATTCATAGAGGATCTGGAAGAAAGCAGAGGGTATGAGTTTACACAGACACCTCTCATGTCCAAGTCTGATCTGTTCAAAATTTCAGGACACTGGGATCATTATAAGGATGGTATGTTCATCATGTGCCAGGATCCTCATGGTCATGGAGACCTGTTCGGCGACGATGTGGAAGGGGAAGTCATGGCTTTAAGACCTATGACCTGTCCTTTCCAGTTTGCCATCTATAACTCTGATCAGCACAGCTATAGAGACCTTCCCGTGAGAATGGGTGAAACCTCTACACTATTCAGAAACGAATCCTCAGGCGAGATGCACGGTTTAACAAGAGTCCGTCAGTTCACCATATCAGAAGGTCATCTGATCGTAAGACCAGATCAGCTGGAAGAAGAGTTCAAGGGAGTTCTTGACCTGACCAACTATGTCATGGAAGTACTTGGCATCAAGGATGACATTACCTATAGATTCTCCAAATGGGATCCCAAGGACACACATAAATACATCAATAATCCTGAAGCATGGGAAGCAACCCAGAACACCATGAGAGAGATTCTCGATCATGCAGGTGTAGATTACGTGGAAGCAGAAGGAGAGGCCGCTTTCTATGGTCCAAAGCTTGACCTTCAGATGAAAAACGTGCACGGCAAAGAAGACACCATCATCACAGTTCAGATTGACTTTGCTCTTCCCGGCAGATTCAATATGACGTATGTTGATAAAGACGGTCAGAAGAAGCATCCTATCGTCATTCATAGAACGTCCATCGGCTGTTATGAAAGAACTTTGGCCATCCTCATTGAGAAATATGCGGGCGCAATGCCACTATGGCTTGCTCCAGTCCAGGTAAGACTTCTTCCTATCTCTGAAAAGTATCATGATTATGTGGAAGAAGTGCTGGCACTCATGAAGAAAAAGGGAATCCGCGCAGAAATGGATGAGAGAAACGAAAAAATCGGATACAAAATTCGAGAGGCTAGAAATGAGAAGATTCCATACTTTGTGGTCATCGGAGAACAAGAGCAGGAGAACGGCACATTATCCGTAACCAGCAGAGAAAAGGGTGATGAAGGCAAGGTTTCCATGGAAGATTTCATCAACAGAATTATCATGGAAGACGAAAGCAAGTTCAATTATCATTTTGCTAAAAAAGCTGAAGAAACAAAGGATGAAAACTAAAGATTTGAATCCTTGCACTGTTTGCGGGAGAAAAGGAGACAGGCATCACATCATTCATAAAGAAGAAGGTGGGCTTGATTATCCCTTGAACAGGATCTATTTATGTGATGAGCATCATAGGGGACCTCACGGTCCCCATAAAGATCCCCAGGTGGATGCTTCTTATAAAAAAATGCTCTACGAAAAACTGCATCTTCTTTTCGAAAAACCTTATTATCAGGTGGAAGAGATTAAATCTTCCATCCATCTCTCAGCAAGCCTTCTTAGAACCGTAACAAAAACACTGAAACGATATAAGGAAGGGTACAGGAACGTGGACCTCATTGATTTTCTCATGAGCGGTCACCACATTTCTGATGAGGAGCTTGAACCAGAGCTGTTTTTGGACGAGTGATTGAAAAATCACACTATAGTACTGCAGCTTGAAGATTCCATATCTGGCCAATGCTGTAGCGTACTTTCGCTCTTGCCACGCCATCACTACAACACAGAATAAACAAATCGGACATCGTTCCTTAGGAGACACATGAAAGAAATCATCATTTCCGCTGTCGTCGGATATTTATTAGGCAACATCCAAGCTGCATATATACTTGGAAAACTGATCAAAAAAGTGGATATCAGGACCATGGGGCAAGGAAATGCCGGCGCATCCAATGCCGTAGAATCTCTTGGCTGGAAGTTCGGGGTACTGGTTGCTATCATCGATGTGTTGAAAGGCGCAGTTTCTATCTTGCTCATCAAGATGCTCTTTAAGGTTGAGCTGAACTCAGAAGGAGCCTTTCTTCTTTATCTTGCTGGCTATACAGCGATTTTAGGGCATATCTATCCATTTTATATGAATTTTAAAGGTGGAAAGGGAACTGCAACTCTTATCGGTATTCTACTTGGTATGAATCCATTGTATGGTCTCATAGGCATCCTTTTTATTGCAGCCACCACTTTTCTGACAGATTATATTGTGCTTGGCACTGCAGCACTGACTACTTATGTGGTAGTTCTGACGTATTTGAAAGATTTGGGCCCAGGTGCCCTCATCTTGTCAATCTTAGGGGCACTTCTAAGTATGTTTCTGCATCGTAAGAATTATAAAAGAATCAAACTTGGCACCGAGACAAGGCTGTCACAGGTGCTTGGCAGAAAGAAGAAATAGGCAAAAACTCAAAAGACCGCTTCAAGTTCTAAAACTTAAAGCGGTCTTTTCTCATGGTTTTCTAAAACCAGATATTGATTTCTTTTTCTGCACTTTCCTGAGAGTCTGAAGCATGAACTGTATTCTCACGATAGCTGACACCATAGAGCTTTCTGACCGTACCAGTTTCTGCATCTGCAGGATTGGTTTTTCCGTTCAGTTCTCTCACTTTTTGGATGGCATTCTCACCTTCAAGCACCATGGCTACCAAAGGACTTCTTGTGATGTAGGTAATAAGAGGCTCAAAGTAGTCTCTTCCCTCATGTTCCTTATAATGCTCCGTCGCAGTCTCCACATCCGCATGAACCATACGAAGTTTAGTGACTTTCAGGCTGTTTGCCTCATAAAGTGCTATAATGTTGCCGATGAGGTTTCTTTCCACCGCATCAGGTTTGATCAGTACCAAGGTGTTTTCCATAATAATCTCCTATCAAACGTTATTTTAAACCATTATATCAGGGTTTTAATACCTTGTGAAGAGCAAATATACTGTAAAAAGAGGATCCATAATGATAAAACAAACACATCCACTCTCTCCAATCTATAACAAGCATTCCGAGATTCTCATTTTAGGGAGTTTTCCTTCTGTAAAGTCTAGAGCATCCATGTTTTATTACGCGCATCCTCAGAATCGATTCTGGAGGATCTTGCCAAGGATTTTTAACTATCATAAGACACTGGAGACGAACGAGGAGAAAACTCAGTTTTTACTGGAACGGAGAATCGCACTTTGGGATGTTCTTCATTCCTGCACGATAGAAGGTTCCTCAGACAGCAGCATCAAAGATGCTGTCCCCAATGACCTGACCTTCCTTCTCGAAAACTCGGACATCCGGCGCATTCTATGTAATGGCACAACCGCTTACAAACTATATAATAGATTTCAAAAGACTTTGATAGGGAATGCGATTGAAGTGCTTCAGTTACCAAGCACCAGTCCAGCCAATGCAAGATTTTCAGAAGAGATGCTAGAAATCATCTGGAAAGAAGCTCTGATACATCATAAATAAAAGGAGATGCATCAGCATCTCCTTTTATTTATATGAACTATCTGTTTCTACCAAATCCTCCGAAACCACCATTCATCATACCACGTCCCATACCTTTTCCGAATCCGAGACCATAGTTCTGACCAGCGACTCCACCACCGCATGGACCAGTACCATTTTCAATATTCTCAAGAATCTGATCTGCGCGTTCTCTGGATAGGGAACCTTCCTTCACGCGTTCTTCAATGACTTCTTTTTTCTGCTCCAGAACTTCGTTTCTGAATTCCTCCAATTTTCCCTCATCTTCCGCAATTTCATAGAGCATTTTTCCTTCTTCAAAATGTTCTTCTTCAATCTCTTCAATGGACTTTCCTGTGATACCAGCCAGGGCCTCCCAGGGATTGTCGTACTTTGCTGCTGCAAATACTGTAAGGGATGTGATTCCCATAGCCACCGCCAATGTGCTGCCTGCAATAATCTTACTGATTTTGTTCATTTTTCATTTCCTCCTTTGGTTGTTCTTTGATTACATCATATGATCCATTTGTGTCAAAAATTTGTTTTTTCTCAAGTAATCCTGTGTTTTTTCAGCTCTACATCTGACAGTGGTGGACATTGGGATTGTTTTCAATCGGACAATTGTAGATTCCATTTTTTTGTCCATTTCCCGGTATATCTTGCCCCATCATAAGCGCTTTGCGATACTCATGCCTTCTGCTTTTCATGAAATTTTCCATAGCAGGAACCGACTTCTCAGAAACCTCCATTGTCATTTCACTCACTTCAGAAGCACGAACTTCCACAGGAGCGAGAAGAGCGGTCCCCGCAGATACAGCCATAGTCAGCATAAGTGCATTTGTCAAGATCATCAATTGTATTTTTTTCATTATGAAACCCTCCAAATTTGTTTTATGAGGTCACTATACAGCGTAATTGTGTTGAAAGTTTGTATTAAGATAGCATTTTCTGTGTTTCTCTTTTGCCCTACAGTCTGAATCATCACAAAAAAAACATATCTCTTCGCTAAAATGTTATTATTGAATTGAACAGAAAACAGAAAGGAATGAGTGTCATGAACTTGCTCATCGCAGACGACCATAAACAAATCACATCAATACTAAGTGATTATGCAAAAAAAGAAGGGTATACCGTATCGATCGCCAACGACGGCAAAGAAGCATTAAGTATGTTCAGCAAGAACACTTTCGATCTGGTACTACTTGATGTGATGATGCCGGAGATGGATGGTTTTCAGGTATGCAGAGAGATACGGAAAACATCCACTGTACCCATTATTATGGTCACTGCCAGAGGAGAGGACTTTGAACGCATCATGGGACTTGATATGGGTGCTGATGATTATATCGTCAAACCTTTTTCACCTGGCGAAGTCATGGCAAGAATCCGTGCTATTCTAAGAAGAATTTCACCTGATTTAAAGGAAAGCCAGGATAAAAACATCTTACATTATGATAATCTCACCATTAATATTGAGGAGTTTACTGTCCTGGTGGAGAATGAACCGGTATCACTTACGAAAAAAGAGATCGAGATCCTTTATACCATGGCAAAGAATCCAAACAAGCTTTTTACCAGAGATAACCTTTTAAACAGTCTTTGGGGCTATGATTACTTCGGAGATGCCAGAACTGTAGACTCTCACATCAAGAGGCTCCGTGCAAAACTGGACAGCTGTCATCACCCGAACTGGGAGATAAAAACAGTCTGGGGAATGGGATATAAATTCGAGGTGGAACATGAACTATAAAATCACAAGAAAACTGGTTCTTTTTATTGTTTCTCTGCTCCTTCTCTTTTCATTGCTCATGAGTGTGGTATTTGCACGCCTTTTTTCTGAACATACTTTAGAATACCATCAGGAGGATCTGAAGATCCGTGCAGAAGCCATCGCTTCCAATCTCACAGAATTTTTGAACTCCACTACAAGTTCTGGTTCCATGGGTATGAGTGGTATGGGCATGGGGATGAACGGAATGAAAGGATATATGCCCTATTTGAGAGGGCTGGAGCAGGTTGCCATGGGCAACATATGGATTGTAGACCGGAATGCTTCTATCATCTATGAATCAAAGGGACTGGAGATTGAATCTCAAGAGCTTCCATCCTCGGCTAATGAAATCATTGAAAAAGCACTTTCTGGAAGCACTTCTTTCAGTGAGACCTTCAGTGACTTTATTGGCATAAAAAGTCTTACCGTAGGGGTCCCCATTCTCAATGATACGCAAGAGGTCATAGGTGCTGTGCTGCTTCATGCTCCTGTGAACAACATTGACTCCTCTATCTTAAGCGGACTGAATATCCTCTTTATTTCAGCAGCCATTGCTTTGGTTCTGGCGATTCTCTTAGGGACTCTTTTCTCTTTAAAGTTCATCGCACCCATCAAAAAAATAAATAAGGCAGCTTATAAACTATCTGAAGGGGACTATTCCATCCAGACTCAGGTGATTCAAAATGATGAAATCGGAGATCTTGCAAAAACGGTAGATCAACTGGCCATTCGCCTTGACGAAGCATCCAAAGAAAGTAGCAGACTGGAACAAAGCAGACGGGACTTTATTGCCAGTGTCTCACACGAACTGAGAACACCTGTCACTGTGTTAAGAGGTTCTCTAGAGGCACTGAAGGATGGAATCATAGAAGACGAGGATCAGCGCAGACAATATGAGGATCAGATGTTCCAGGAAGTCCTTTCTCTGCAGAGGCTGGTAGATGATCTTCTAAGTCTTACAAAACTTCAGAATCCGGATTTTAAGATCAGTAAAGAACTTCTCAATCTTTCCGAAGTTCTTTCTGATGGCGTCGATGCCATGAAGCTTTTAGGGGCAGACAAAGAAATCAGCCTGAGCCTTTCAAACCCGTATACCTTCATACCATTTACAGGAGACTACGGAAGACTTCGCCAAATGTTCATGGCCATCCTTGATAATGCCATAAAGTTCTCACTAAACCGAAGCTCCGTTGACATAGAGGTGGGGGAACAGACCGGAAGAACCATTGTAAAGATCAGGGATCACGGCATCGGAATGGAAGAAAAGGTAAAAGCGCATATTTTCGAGAAGTTCTATCAGACCTCGACAACAGAGAATCTGAAAGGAACCGGGCTAGGGCTTTCCATCGTGAAGGAGATAGCATTAAGGCATGATATATCCATCGATGTGGAGAGCCGTAAAGGGGAGGGAACAGTATTTTCTTTCACCTTCCCGAAAGAAAAAGCGCCAAGCTAAGTGATTTTCTTGTCACAAAACCTTGTCAGCACAGGATATATCCGGTATGATAGGAGAGTACAAAAATTATTTTCAGGTAGTTGACAGACTTTCTGATTATGTTATAATAGTTTGGTACAAGTAGAAACCACCGTTTCTCACCCTACGACTAGCGTTGTATGGTCATAATTCATTCTTTAGTGAATTTGAGGACGGTTTATGCCGTCCTTTTTTAGCGTCTATCGTTAGAAAAGGCATGTTAAATTCCGGAGGTGAAAATTATTAAATCAAACAACCCAATCAATCATGAAATAAGAGAAAAAGAAGTAAGACTTATTTCAAGTGAAGGTGAACAGCTTGGAATTGTATCATCAAGAGATGCCCTGAAAATGGCAGAAGACCAGAATCTGGATCTTGTGATGATTGCTCCCACAGCAAAACCACCCGTATGTAAAATCATGGACTACCATAAGTTTACCTACGAACAGGCCAAAAAAGAAAAAGAGGCCAAGAAGAATCAGAAGATCATCACCCTGAAAGAAATCCGATTCAGCCCTAAGACCGAAGAACATGATATCACAATCAAGTCAAACAAGGCACGGGAATTCCTGACAGACGGAGACAAGGTGAAGGTTACTGTAAGGTTTAGAGGCCGCGAAGCCGCTTACGCAGAAAATGGATACAAGATCCTGAGTAATTTCGCATCAAAATTAGAGGATGTCGGTACGATCGAAAAGCCTGCCAAAATGGAAGGTCGTAACATGATCATGATACTGACTCCAAAGAAGTAACAAACTTTAGGAGGAAGAAACGATGCCAAAAATGAAAACCCATAGAGGCGCTGCCAAGAGATTCAGAAAAACTGGAAGTGGAAAGCTGAAGAGAGGAAAAGCTTTCAGAAGTCATATCCTTACTAAGAAGTCTTCCAAGAGAAAGAGAAATCTTAGAAAGACCGGGTATGTTTCTACAACACAAGAAAAGGCAATGAGAAAGTTGCTACCATACCTATAATTAGAAGGATACAGGAGGATTAAAAATGGCAAGAGTTAAAAGAGCCTTAAACGCTCGTAAGAATCATAAAAAAGTACTGAAGCTTGCAAAGGGATACTACGGTGCAAAGAGCAAGCTGTTCAAGACAGCAAATGAGACTGTTATCAGAGCTCAGAGAAATTCCTATATCGGCAGAAAGCTGAAGAAGAGAGATTTCAGAAGACTCTGGATCGCGAGAATCAATGCAGCTGCTAGAATGAACGGTCTTAGCTACTCCAGACTGATGAACGGTCTGAAGATTGCTGGAATCGACATCAACAGAAAGATGCTTTCTGAGATCGCAATCCATGATCCAAAGGCATTTGCAGTGCTCGTTGAGACCGCAAAGTCCAAATTAGCATAAACCCATCAAAATCACCTGTTTTCAGGTGATTTTTTATTTTCCGATTTAATACCAATGGTTGAACATTTCAGAATTATTCTATAAGATGAAGAGTAAGATAGATTGCAGCTCTTATAAAGTCTGACAAGAGTGGTGTACTGATTAATTATTTACAAAAGGCATCTTGCAAAACACAAAAAAAGGCGTACAATAATCCGAGTGACAGGCTAATATTGACAAACGAGGTGCTCCTATGGAGAACATAAAAAAGAAGAAACATCTAAGTCCTTTTAAAATACTGGCAATAGGATTTGCCACAGTCATCCTGACGGGAGGAATTCTCCTGTCCCTTCCAATATCCTCTGTATCTGGCCAATACACAAGTCTTCTGGATACCATTTTTACCGCAACCTCTGCGGTCTGCGTAACGGGGCTTGTGGTTCTTGATACAGGAACCTACTGGTCGGTATTTGGACAATGGATTATTTTAGTCCTAATCGAAATCGGCGGCCTTGGATTTATGGCATTATCGACAATCTTTGCACTGCTTCTTGGAAAGCGTATCTCCTTAAGAGAACGGCTCGTTATGCAGGAAGCATACAACACTTTTTCTTTGCAAGGTGTCATCAGCCACGTTCGTTATATGCTGTTTTTTACCCTTGCCGTACAAGGGGGGGCTGCTCTCATACTGATGACACAGTTCATTCCCCTATATGGGATCGGAACAGGAATATATTATGGAATCTTCCATGCGATATCAGCATTCAACAATGCAGGCTTTGATCTTTTGGGCAACTTCACCTCAGTCACTGTACTGAACACCAATAAGGTGGTGCTGATGACCTTAGGAACACTGATTAACATCGGTGGACTTGGCTATCTCGTATGGCGTGAGATCATCAGCAGCATCCGGTCGAAAAAGAAGTTAAAGAACTTCAGCCTTCACTCAAAAGTGGTTCTGACCATTTCACTGACCTTAGTTTTATTCGGCTCATTGATTTTCCTGATTTTTGAGTGGAATAATCCTGCAACCATGCAAGGGATGAGATTTTCAGATAAAATCGTCAACTCGTATTTTACTGCAACTACCCCTAGAACGGCCGGCTTCAACAGCATCTCGAACTCAGAGATGTCTCCCGCCGGAAAGCTTCTGACCATGGCTTATATGTTTATTGGTGGTTCTCCAGGTTCTACAGCAGGTGGTGTGAAAACCACCACACTGGGTATCGTGATTTTCACACTGATTTCTGTCCTGAAAGGGCGGGAAGATGTGGAGGTCTATCACAAGAAACTCTCACAAAGCACCGTATACCGTGCAGTGGCAGTTTTCTTGCTTGGCATATCCATTGTAATTATGGGCGTTATGGTGCTTTCCATTGCAGAGGTAGGAGCAACCTTTGAAGTCATTCTTTATGAAGTCCTTTCAGCCTTCGGCACAGTTGGACTGACCCAAGGCATCACACCAAGCCTCACTGCAGTCAGCAAGGTCACTTTAACTCTCATCATGTATATGGGAAGAGTGGGTCCATTAACCGTCATGCTGGCCTTAGCAGGAAAACAGAGTAAAGCAAACGTTAAATATCCAGAAGGCAAACTTCTGATTGGATAAGGAGAAAGACATGAAAGCAAAACAATTTATAGTAATTGGACTTGGCCGCTTCGGTCAAAGTGTCGCAAAGACTCTATTTCAGATGGGATATGATGTGCTGGCTGTGGACGATGACGAAACCACAGTACAGGAGATTTCTGATTCTGTCACCCATGCAGTGCAAATGGATGCCACAGATGAGTACTCACTAAGGACACTGGGTGTCAGAAACTTTGATATTGCAGTAGTTTCTATTGGTACCAATATCCAGTCTTCCATCATGGTGACATTGAACCTAAAAGAAGCTGGCGTTAAAAAAGTCATCGCAAAAGCTACCAACGAAATGCACGCAAAGCTCCTGACAAAAATTGGAGCAGATCGGGTGATTCTGCCAGAATATGATATGGGTGTCCGCGTGGCACACAATTTGGTTTCTTCCAACATTCTTGATTTCATCGAGCTCTCACCTGATTATTCCATCATAGAAGTCAAAGCACCTGAAAGCTGGATAGGCAAAGACATCAAGACATTGGATGTCCGGGCAAAATATGGCATCAACATCATGGCAGTGAAATCAGGCATGGATATCAACATCTCTCCAAGTGCAACAGACCTGATCAAACAAGAAGATATCCTTGTAGTCATCGGTTCTATTGATGATCTATCACACATTGAAGGACTTGTGTCCAATGACTGAGTTCCGGATTGAGAGTAAATCAAACCCTGTGATCAAAATGGCGAAAAAACTGAAAGAGAAGAAGTACAGAAATGAGAGCAGACGATTTCTTGTGGAAGGATTCCGGTTTCTGGAAGAAGCGCTGAAATCGGGGAAAAAAATTGACAAGATCTTTTATGTTCCTGAAAAAGAAGAAGATTTCAGAAAGTATATTGAGCCAAATCTGAAAGGGGAAGAGATTTATTCAGTACCTGAAGCTCTATTGAAGGAACTCTCATCCACGGTGCATCCACAAGGGGTCATCGGCGTCGTTCATATGGATGAAAGCTCTGATAATCATGGTGCAGATCCTTTCAGAAATTCCATGTACCTTTATCTGGATGGTCTTCAGGATCCCGGCAATCTCGGCACCATCATCCGTTCTGCTCATGCAGCAGAAGCAGGGGGGATTCTCCTTGGAAAGAACACCGTGGATCCATACAGTGACAAAGTCCTTAGAAGCTCCATGGGCTCTATTTTTCATCTCCCTCTCTACAGAGATGGGGATATGATGCTCAAAAAACTCCAGAATCAAGGCTATAAACTTGCCGTTACGAGTCTGGATGCAACGAGAAGCATCTATGAGGAAGATCTTGCACAGAACCTGGTTCTCGTCATCGGCAACGAGGGCAGTGGGGTGACAAAGGAAATCCAGGACAATGCTGAAATGCTTCTGAAAATCCCAATGCCTGGAGGCGCAGAAAGTCTGAACGCAGCAGTTGCTGCATCTGTTATTCTATTCGAGAAGGTTCGTCAGACTCAAGAAAAGTCTCTCTAGTGGTCCTTTTTACAGTTCATAGGGCGCACTCAAAATCAGACCTAAACATTGCATCGCATCTCAGGAAAGTCTTTGAGAATGGCTTGCACATTTGTGAAATACCTTTTATAATAGATTAGAACTCAAACTGAATACTGTGCGAGGATGAAGAGAGTACCTGTACCCCTTCCAGTTAGGGAAAAAAAGCCATGGACTGAAAGCTTTTTATGGAAAGATACAGCGAAGTTCACTTCGGAGCATCAGAGGGGAAATCCAGTAGTCTCTGACGGGTAAACCGATATATTTAACTGAGCGGACAGATAAACTCTGTCAATCAGGGTGGTACCACGGAAGCATTCCGTCCCTATTTATTAGGGGCGGTTTTTTTATTTATTTTGATAGGAGGAACTTATGAGAGAACAAATTGACGCCATAAAACAGAAATTCAATGAAAAACTGGCTGCATTGTCCACCAGCGAAGAACTGGAGAAGCTGCGTGTGGAGGTGCTGGGCAAGAAAGGAGAATTCACCCAGATTCTTCGAAGCATGGGCAGCCTCAGCGCAGAGGAAAGACCCCTCATCGGGAAACTGGTGAATGAAGCAAAAGAGGAGCTGGAGGATAAAATCCGCTCTGTGAAAGAAAGCCTCAAAGAACGTGCAACGGATGCCAAACTGAAGAATGAAGTCATAGACATTACGCTGCCCGGTGTAAAATCACCCATGGGCGGGAAACACCCCCTCATGATGACCATGGAGAAGATTGAGAACATCTTCCTGGAAATGGGATTCACCATTGAAGAGGGACCTGAAGTGGAACTGGACTATTATAACTTCGAAGCGCTGAACATCCCGAAGGATCATCCCGCAAGAGGGGAACAGGATACCTTCTATATTGATGATCAGGTAGTACTGAGAACACAAACTTCTCCAGTACAGATCCGAACCATAGAAAATCAGAAACCACCCATCAAGATGATTTCTCCCGGTAAGGTGTACAGATCCGATGATGTGGACGCAACGCATTCCCCCATCTTCTATCAGATTGAAGGCCTTGTCATAGATAAAGGAATCACGTTTGCCGATCTTAAAGGCACTTTGGATCTATTTGTAAAGAAGATGTTTGGAGATGATATCATCACCAAATTCAGACCCCATCACTTCCCATTCACAGAACCATCTGCAGAAATGGACGGCACCTGCTTTGTATGTCATGGAGAAGGCTGCAAGGTATGTAAGGGTGAAGGATTCATGGAGCTTCTGGGCTGCGGTATGGTGCATCCTGAGGTACTCAAGAAAGGCGGTATTGATCCAGAAGTCTATTCCGGATTTGCCTTTGGCTTCGGTCTGGACCGTATGACCATGCAGAAGTTCGGTATCGATGACATCAGACTGCTGTATGAAAGCGACATGCGTTTCCTGAAGCAGTTCAAGTAGGAGGAAGTAGAGATGAAATTACCAATAAACTGGCTGAAAGACTATGTAGATATTGATGTGGACGGAAAAACCCTTGGCGATGCTCTGACCCTTTCCGGCTCTAAAGTGGAAGGTCTCGAGAATCCCTTTGATATACTGAAAAACATTGTCACCGGAAACATCACAAAAATTGAAAAGCATCCGGAAGCGGATAAACTTCAGGTATGTACCGTGGAGATCGGTGAGGAGGAACCCATAGTCATTGTCACCGCTGCAACCAATATGAAGGAAGGCGACACAGTTCCAGTGGCGCTTCACCAGTCCACTCTTTTTGACGGTTCCGAAATCAAAAAAGGAAAGCTTCGCGGCATCTTGTCCAATGGGATGTTCTGCTCTGAAGAAGAACTGGGACTGAAAGAAAAAGGCACCTGTGACGGTCTCATGATTCTTCCTCTAGATACTCCAGCAGGAAAAGACATCAAAGAAGTCCTTGGCTTGAACGGTGGTATTCTGGACCTGGAGATCACCTCCAACAGACCCGATTGCCTCAGCATCCTTGGTCTTGCCAGGGAAGTTTCTGCTGTATACGGTGCTCCACTGAAAAAACCTGACTTTACCTTCAATCCACAGAAATCAGACGTAGACCCCGTGAAGGTTTCTATAGACACACCTCTTTCCAGAAGGTATATGGCCCGGGAAGTTGTGGATGTGGTCATCGGAGAAAGTCCAGATTTTATCAAGAGCCGACTTTTAGAAGCAGGGATCAGACCCATCAGCAATATGGTGGATTTGACAAACTTTGTGATGCTGGAAATCGGACAGCCCCTTCATGCTTTTGACAAAAGAGAGATCACCTCTGGCATCATCCGGGTGAAAGAAGCTGCCGGCGGCGAGAAATTCACAACTTTAGACGGAAATGAGCGGACATTGAGAGAGAACACACTGCTCATCATGGATGATGACAACATCATCGGACTTGCCGGTCTCATGGGCGGTCTGGATTCAGAAATCAAAGAAGATACCACGACTGTTATTCTGGAGTCTGCAAACTTTGACGGTGTTACCATCAGAAATGCATCCTCTTATCTGAATCTTCGTACCGATGCCTCCACAAGATTTGACAAGGACATTGATCCTAATCTGGCAGAACTTGCCTTAGATAGAATCTGCCATCTCATTGAGAAGCTCGGCATCGGAAAGGTGCTGGACTATACTGTAGATGTGTATCCCATGAGAAGAGAGCCCAATCAGCTGTCTGTATCTTCTGATTACATCAACAGGTTCCTGGGAACAGATCTTTCCGGCCAAAAAATGGCGGAAATTCTAAACTCCCTGGAGATTGACACAAAGGTGGATGGAGATGCATTAGAGATCACCACGCCAACCTTCAGAAATGATCTGTTCATCAAAGAAGATATTGTGGAAGAAGTAGCCAGAATCTACGGATACAATAACATCAACCCAACGGTCCCTCATGTGAATGCAGAGCGGGGCGGAAGATACCCTTACCAGATTTTAAGAAGAAAGCTGGAGAACTCTCTTGTAGCCCAAGGGCTTTACGAATCCATCAGCTACAGCTTCATCTCCAGAAAAGACCTGCAGAAAATCCTTCTGCCTGAGGATTCTCCATTAAGAAACATGGTGGAGATCCGAAATCCTTTGGGCGAAGATTTCTCTGTCATGAGAACCACCATGATCTCTTCCATGATGGAATCTCTGGCAAGAAACGAAGCAAGAAGCAACGAAGAAGCCTCTCTTTATGAGATTGGCAAAATCTACCTGAAAAATGAAAGCCCACTGCCTGAAGAAAGAGAAGTCCTAACGGTAGGACTCTATGGAAAGGATCTCTTCTATCACCTGAAGGGCATCGTAGAAGTCATCATTGAAGAGTTCGGCCTTACCGGTATTTCCTACGAACGGGCAGACCATCCTTCCTTCCATCCTGGAAAGTCCGCTCATGTGCTTTTAGGGAAGAAGAAGCTCGCGACCTTTGGTGAGATTCATCCAAAGGTTTCCCAGAACTATAACATGGAAAAAGCATCCTATATTATGGAACTGGACCTTATGACCCTCTACAACGCTGCAGTGACCGAGAAAAAATATGTGGAGATTCCTAAATATCCTTCTGTCACCAGAGACATTGCTGTACTCATCGATGATGCAGTGCTGGTCCAGGAAATGGAAATGATCTTCAAGAAGCAGGGTGGATCACTTCTTGAAAGCTATACTCTGTTTGACGTCTATAAAGGAAAACAGCTTCCTGAAGGAAAGAAGAGTGTCGCCTATAATCTTGTGTACCGGAACAAAGAGCGGACTCTGACTGATAAAGAAGTCAATAAAGTTCATGATAAAATTGTCCGCACACTGGAGCATATGCTGGGAGCAGTATTAAGATAACCAGAAAAGAATCTTAAAAATCCGTCAGGAAATTCTTCCTGACGGATGATTTTTTCCGGAAAACAAGCTATAATATTAGGTACTGATGAATAATTGAGAATATTGAAAAATATAGGGATACTAAAAATACAATGTATACGGGGGCATGCAGAAAGGGGACGACAAGATGAATAAAGTAACGGTACGGATCTGTGGTCAGGAATACACCTTGAAAGGTGAGGAATCTGAGGAATATCTAAAAAAAGTCGGAAAAGAAGTGCATCAGATGATCAGCTCCATGATGGAGAGAAACCGTCAGATGGATACTTCCTCCGCCTCTGTTCTGGCTGCGCTGAACGCTGTGGACAGACTGTACAAAAAGCAGGATGACCTGGAGAACCTCAAGAAAGAGGAAGGATCCGTCTATAAAAAAGCGGCAGGTATGGAAGAGGAGATGAAGCTTCTTGAAAAAGAGGTGGATCGAATCCAGAAAGAAAACAATCAGCTGAAAGAAACTCTTTCAAAAACCCAGGAAGAGGACAGCAGGGAAAAACTGGGAAAAGACAGAGAAATCAAGAGACTTGAAACGGAGCTGAGGCTGACACAAGACAGTGCCAAAGAATACCGCGATGAAAATGAAAGTCTCTCCAAGCTGAACAAAGAGCTGAAATTTGAGCTGCAGTCTTATAAATATAAAGTGCTGGAGCTTCAGAAAAAACTCTTTGATACCCAGCTGACCCAGACAAAAGAGCTGAAAGACAAGGAAAAAAAGGAAAAGAATCCCATCTTGAAAGAAAAATCCAGGTAGAAACGCCGGATTCCCATGAAAACCAGAACGAAGAGGTCCTTCGCTCTGGTTTTCATGCTATAATAGATAGGTAAATTTTAAGGATTGAGGTAGATTTTTTGTGAGATATATTGAACTATTAGCACCAGCAGGCAGTATGGAATCCTTGGTGATGGCTGTGCAAAACGGAGCCAACGCTGTTTATCTTGGCGGAACCAAATTCTCCGCTAGAGCCTATGCCACCAACTTCACCGAAAAAGAGCTCGAAGAAGCGGTTGATTACTGCCACAGCTATGATGTTCGGGTAAATATCACGCTGAACACTCTTCTGAAAGACAGTGAGCTGGAGGAAGCCGTGTCCTATGCATCCTACCTCTACGAAATCGGTGTGGATGCCCTCATTGTGCAGGATCCAGGGCTCATCTACAGACTGAGAACTGAACTGCCGGATTTTGAGCTCCATGCATCCACCCAGATGACAGTCCATAACGGAGAAGGCGCTCTGTATTATACAGAGAAAGGAATTCGGCGGATCGTGCTGTCCCGTGAGCTGTCCTTTGAGGAAATCAAAGAAATCAGTGTGGACCTTGGTGTAGAAACCGAGATCTTTGTCCACGGTGCTCTTTGTATCAGCTATTCCGGGCAGTGTCTCATGTCGAGTATTTTAGGCGGCAGAAGCGGAAACCGCGGAAGATGTGCCCAGCCCTGCAGGCTCCCTTATGACCTTTTGGATGGGCAGGGTGCTTCCAGAGCAAAGGCCTACCTCATGAGTCCGAAGGATATCACAGCCATAGACAACATGGATGAGATTCTGGATTCCGGTGTTTATTCCTTGAAGATTGAAGGAAGAATGAAACGTCCGGAATATGTGGCGGCCACAGTACAGTATTTCAGAGAAGAGATTGAAGGATACAAATCCAACAAACATAAAGAAAACCTTCTGAAAGTCTTTAACAGAGAAGGGCTTTCCGATGGTTATTTCCATGGTAAGACCGGTAAAGATATGATGGCCTTCCACTACCCTAAAAACACAGGGGTACCCATCGGGAAGGTCCATGGGGACGGAAGTCTCCAGCTGGATGCGCCTCTAAAAAAAGGTGATGGTCTTCGAGTCGGAGAAAAAGGCTTGACCGTGGAAGGGATCCGGGACGGAAAAGATGTGAAAGACTCTGCAGCTGCTGGCGAACAGGTGAGACTCATCGGGCGGAGCAAGCTCCCCGAGGGAGAACTCTTCAAAACCTATGATTTTGAGCTGATGGATCAGCTTAAAAGAAGCCATAATGGTCTGTACGACAAAAAAATAGGCCTCACAGCAGAACTAATCTTTGCCCCTGGTGAGGAAGCCTCCCTTACAGTGATCTATAAGGACAGAACGTATCAAAAGTCTTCAAAAATGGTGGAGAAAGCACAAAAAGCACCTCTTTCCAAAGAGAGAGTGGAAGATGCGCTGAAGAAAAGCGGTGAGATTCCTTTTGTCATAGATACCCTCCATTTCACAAAATTCGAGGAAGGCTTTCTGCCGGTGAAAGATCTCAACGAAATGAGAAGACTGCTCCTGGAAGACATCGTAACTTATGAGGTGCAGAATAAAAAAAGGACCGGAGGACGTCAGGAAAAAGAAGCTCCTTCCCTTGAGAAAAGACAAGAGAAGATGCGCCTTGTGGGAATCTCCACCAAAGATCAGCTGAAAGCCGCACTGGATTCCAATTTGAAAGAGCTGGTGCTTTATCCGTTTTACCGTGGAGAAAGACATCTCAATTTCAAGGATGTGGCAGATCTTCTGAAAAAGAACGAAGAACTGGGTCTAAAGATTTATCTGAAGGTCTCCAATATTTTGAGAAAAGAGCTTCACGGCGTGGTCTCTAAAGTAAGAGACCTGAAAAAATATGGTGCAATAGAAGGTATCGTCACAAATAATGCGGGTGTCCTACGTGCCCTCCACAAGGAATTCCGGATCATCGGCGACTATAAAATGAACCTTATGAACAGCTATGGTCTTCATCTTTATGGAGAAGATCTTTATATGAGTATGGTCAGTGAAGAGCTGAACCGTCAGGAACTGAAAGATCTGAAACATAAAGATCGTCTGATTACTCTTGTCTATGGAAGGCAGGAGCTCATGCACAGTGAGTACTGTCCTGTGGGTGCTTCTTTAGGGGGTATGACACGGGAAACGCCATGTAATGAAATCTGTATGAGAGATACATTTTCTCTCAAAGACCGTATGGGTGAAGAATTCCCCGTGATGACCGATGTTTTCTGCAGAAGTTATATCATGAACGGCAAACCCAAGAATCTTCTGGACACCACAAAAGATCTGCAGTCCCTAGGATTCACCTCCTTCCGTGTGGATCTCACCACCGAGTCCTATGAGGAGTCCATGGCGATTCTGAGCGCTTTCAAAAACGAACAAGCCTTAACCCTCGAAGCATTCAACCGCGGACATTATAAAAGGGGAGTGGAATAGTGAACGAAAAAAATATACAAAAACTGGAATTCCCAAAAATCCGGGAAAAAGTGGCCGCCTACGCGGTATCTTCTCCAGGAAAAGAAGAAATACTGAAGCTTATGCCCTTCACCTCCAAGACAGAAATCCTCCGCGCTCTTCAGGAGACCAACGAAGCGAAAAGTCTTCTGGATGAGAAGGGAGGTGCTCCTTTTGAAGGGGTCTATGATGTTCTTGGCACTTTGAACTATATTGGGAAAGGAGGCACCGCCTCCATCGACGGTCTTGTAAAAACCGCCAACATCTTGAAAAGCGCCCGACTTCTGAAAGACTATGTGGGCAAAGATGAAAAAACAGGTGCACTTCAGGAGCTCACTGCTGGTGTCACATCCTTAAAAAATCTGGAGAACGCCATCTATCAGGCCATCACAGATGAAAATGAGATTGCAGATCATGCCAGTGACGCACTTTTAAGAATCAGAAGGACGCTTCGTGAAAAGACTGCCAGCGTCAAGGATAAAATTCAGGGAATGGTCCGGGAGAATGAGAAATATCTTCAGGATGCCATCTATACTGTCCGGGGAGACCGCTATGTCATCCCGGTAAAAGCAGAACACAAAAGTCAGGTGAAAGGCCTCATCCATGATCAGAGCGCTTCCGGTGCAACTCTTTTCATTGAGCCCATGGGGCTTGTAAATCTCAACAATGAGATCAAAGAACTGATGCTGAAGGAAAAAGCTGAAGTGGAACGGATCCTCATGGAACTGTCCCAGAAAGTGGATAAGGATCTGCCCCTCGTACAGGCCAATGCAGATATTGTCTATGCACTGGATGTGATCTTTGCAAAAGCGAAGTATTCCATCAGAACCGATGGCACCATGCCTGCGCTTATGGAAAACCTCACATTCAACTTAAGAGATGCAAGGCATCCTCTCATTCCGGATAAAGTCGTGGTTCCTTCCACCATCTACATGGAAGAAGGCATCACTGCCATCATCATCACAGGACCCAATACTGGAGGCAAAACGGTGACGCTGAAAACCGTAGGCCTTCTTCATATCATGGCCATGTCCGGCATCCTGATTCCGGTGACAGACGGCTCCAGCATCGGCCACTACAGCAGTATCTATGCAGACATAGGAGATGAGCAGAGCATAGAGCAGAGCCTGTCCACCTTCTCCTCTCATATGGTGAATATTGTCCATATCATTGAAGAAGCAGATGAAAGAGCTCTTGTTCTTTTTGATGAGCTCGGCGCAGGGACTGACCCGACAGAAGGCGCAGCTCTGGCCATGGCCATTTTGGAAACACTGAAGGAACGTGGGCTGCACATCATGGCCACCACCCATTACAGTGAGCTGAAAGCCTACGCACTGAAGTCAGACAAGACCACCAATGCATCCGTGGAGTTCAACGTGGAGACGCTGCGTCCAACATACAGACTCCTTATTGGCGTGCCTGGAAAATCCAATGCTTTTCTCATTTCCAAAAGGCTTGGGCTTCCTGATGAATTTATAGAACGTTCCAGAGCTTACATCGATAAAGAGGCCCTACGATTTGAAGAACTCATTGAGAGTCTGGAAAAATCCAGAAGAGATGCCTCCAAAGATGCCCGCTTTGCAGAAAATATCAAAAATGAGCTGAAACGAAAAGAAGAGGAGCTGGAAAAGAAGCTTCAGAGGATTGAGGAAATCCGTGAGAAAGCCTTGCGTGATGCAAGGCAGGAAGGGAAGAAATATCTGGAGGAAGCCAAGGAAAAGGCCGATGTTCTTTTGAAGCAGCTTCGTGAGATTGAGCAGAATGTGGATCTTAAAGACAGCAGAAGAAGCCTCCAGTCTCTCCGGGACACGCTGAAGAAGGATCTTGAAAAGGGAGAACAGAAGGAGCTCTTCGAACGTGTGGAAGGAGAAAAGGTCACAGAGTTTAAAGAAGGACAGGAAGTGCTTCTGTCCACGCTGAACCAAAAAGTATCTATTCTCAGTCTACCGGATGCCAAAGGAGATCTGATGGTACAGGCAGGCATCATGAAACTCTCTGTGAACAAAAGAGATCTGGTTATGCTGAAGGAAGACAAGAAACAGAGAAAATTCGAAAAACGTGAAGCAAGGCTTAATTTAAGAAGTGTCTCCACCAGCTGCGATGTCCGGGGCAGTGATGCCTTAGAGGCGGAAAGAGCGGTGGATTATTATCTGGATGAAGCCTCCATGGGAGGTCTTCTCGAAGTCACCATCATCCATGGCATGGGTACTGGCATCCTGAAAGAGCATCTATGGGATATGTTCCGTCATCATCCCCACGTGAAAAAATACCGTCTGGGCGAGTATGGAGAAGGAGGAAAGGGCGTGACCATCGTCACCCTAAAATAACCATGAGAGAAAAACTTTTGGTCTCTTCCTGCCTTTTAGGCGAGAAAGTGCGCTATGATGGAGAAGGATTTCAATATCCAGAGATTCTTGCTCTTTCGGAGAACTATGACCTTCACCCATTCTGCCCTGAGGTTTCTGGAGGTCTTTCCATCCCGAGGCCCCCTGCAGAGAGGTCAGGTGTGAGCATACTGACAAAAAACGGAAAAGATGTTTCAGCTGAATACAGGCTCGGCGCAAAAAAAGCCTTAGACTACTGCCTGAAAGAAGACATCAGAAAAGCGGTACTGAAATCAAGAAGCCCTTCCTGCGGGAAGGGCCAGATTTATGACGGCACCTTTACAAAAACTTTGACGGAAGGTCATGGAGTCACAGCAGAGCTGATTTTGGCCCATGGCATTGAAGTATATACTGAAGAAGATTTAGGAGGTCTCAAATGACATTACAGGAAGCAAAACAACAAGCAAGAGAAAAAATGATGCCCCAGTGCCGTATGTGCAAAGAATGCGACGGGGTGGCCTGCAGAGGCGAAGTTCCGGGAATGGGCGGTAAAGGAACTGGAGCGAGCTTTATACGGAACGTGGAAGCTCTGAAGAACATCACCCTGCATCTGAAAACCATCCATGATGTGAAAGATGCGGACCTGACTTTCACCCTTTTTGGCCAAACCTTATCCATGCCGGTGATGCCTGCACCAGTCACAGGTGTGAACATCAATATGGGCAACAAAATGACTGAAAAAGACTATATCCGTGGCGTTGTGAAAGGCTCTGAAAAAGTGGGCATTCTGCCTATGGTGGGAGATTCAGCCTTCAAGTCCTTCCTGGAGGACAACCTCAGTGTGCTGCAGGAAGAAAATATGGCGGGCATTCCGTTCATTAAACCTTGGAATCAGGAGGAGCTCTTTGCAAGAATTGATCTGGCCATGGCATCCAATCCTGTCGCTCTTGGAGTGGACATTGACTCCGCAGGGCTTGATACTTTGAAAATCCACGGCCACAGGGTCGATCCGAAGTCTCTGGAAGAGCTGAAAGCCATCAAATCTTATCTCACAGTCCCTTTTATCGTCAAAGGAATCATGACCGTTGAGGAAGCAATGCTTGCAGTAGAAGCAGGAGCCGATGCTATTGTGGTCTCCAACCACGGCGGACGTGTCCTTGATCATGCAAGGGCCACCATATCCGTTTTACCTGACATTGCCAAGGCTGTGAATGGCAGAGTGCCTGTTCTTGCAGACGGCGGTATCAGAAGTGGTGTGGATGTATTTAAGTTCCTGGCTCTAGGCGCGGATGCTGTCCTCATCGGCAGACCTTTTGCCCAGTACGCCATCGGCGGCGGGGAAGAAGCTGTGGAGCTTTATGCCAAAAAGATTGCACAGGAGCTGAAAGGCGCTATGCTTCTCACTGGGATCAAAGACCTTCAGACACTGAAGGAGCAGGGCAGAAGCGCACTGCATTTTGAAGTCTAAATCATTACGAAACTGCCAGTATCTGTTTTATTTTATTGACAGGTTATTTTGATTTTCGTGAAATCTCTGACGGAATTTGTATAGTTTGTTCATTCAATTGATAATGTGAAAAGGATATTTTATACTGAAAGAAGATGAACCTTTGGTTTCATCTTCTTTTTCACCTTTATTGTATACGTTATCAAAGTATAGGAGGGGTATTTTTTGATTACCAGTTTAAAGGAAATACTGACATTGGCGAAGAATCAGAAGAAACGCATTGCAGTCGCCTGCGCAGAGGACAAGGATGTTCTAGTATCACTGAGTGAAGCGGAGCGCCATGGTCTTGCCACATTTCTCCTTTATGGGGATGCTCTGAAAATCAGGGAGGTCATGGAAGGGAACAATCTATCCTTCCGTCATGCGGAAATCATCGATGTGAAAACACCTGAGGAAGCCGCTTATCAAGCTGCAAAGTCCATCTCTGAAGAGAGAGCGGATATTCTCATGAAAGGCCTTGTGGATACAAAAATTCTGTTGAAAGCTGTGCTCAGTAAAGATCTCAATCTCCGTGGGGGCGGGATTCTGTCCCATGTGATGATCTATGAAATGAAAAATTATGAAAAACTGATTCTTCTTACAGATGGAGGTATGGTGATGAAGCCCAGCCTCGAAGACAAAAAAGGGATCATCGAAAACACCAGAATCCTAGGTAAAATTCTGGGACTTCAGCCCATGAAGGTGGCTGTCTTGTCTGCAGTTGAAAAGGTGAATCCAAATCTGGAGAGCAGCACCGAAGCCCAGGAGCTGAAAGAATTCTATCAAGAGGATGCAGATCTTCTTGTGGAAGGCCCTCTATCCTTTGATATTGCCATATCCAAAGAATCCGCACTGCATAAGGGGTATAAAGGAAAGGTCGCTGGAGATGCCGATGTGCTTCTTGTGCCAAGCCTTGAATCCGGGAACTTCCTCGGAAAGTCCTTTACCTATATGGCAGACGCCGACAGTGCCGGCATCATACTAGGCGCCAAGTGTCCTGTGATTCTGACCTCAAGGTCTGATTCCAGTGAAGCAAAACTCAACAGCATCGCACTGGCTGTACTCATGACAAGAACCGAGGGGGAAACCATATGAAAGCATTGATGACCGGAAATGAAGCTCTTGCAAGAGGAGCCTTTGAAGCAGGGGTGCATTTTGCCTCCGCTTATCCAGGAACGCCTTCCACAGAAATTCTGGAGAATCTGTCCCAGTATAAAGAAGTCTATTCCGAATGGGCACCGAATGAAAAAGTCGGGATGGAAGCCGCTTCTGGAGCATCCATCATGGGAGCAAGGGCATTGACCACCATGAAGCATGTGGGTCTCAACGTGGCTGCAGATCCTTTCTTCACCATGGCTTATATCGGTGTTCTCGGCGGATTTGTCATCATCAACGCAGATGATCCAGGCATGCACTCTTCCCAGAACGAGCAGGACAACAGGTTCTACGCACCTCATGCGAAGGTCCCTATGCTGGAGCCTTCAGATTCTGAAGAATGCCGTATCTTCACCAAAAAAGCCTTCGAGATCAGCGAGGAGTTTGATACCCCTGTGATGATCCGCACCACAACAAGAGTGAACCACTCCAAGTCTCTGGTGAATCTGGAGGACAGAGTGGAGATCCCTGTGAGAGAATACAAAAAGGACAAGCTGAAAAATGTCATGACCCCTGGTCATGCCCAAAGAAGACATCCCATTGTGGAAGAACGTCTGAAAAGTCTTGAAATCTATAATTGCCACAGTTCATTGAATAAAGTGGAGAAACATACGGAGCAGCTTGGCATCATCACCTCCGGCATCTCCTATGCTTATGCCAAGGAAGTATTTGGAGAAAGTGCTTCTTATCTGAAGCTGGGCATGACGTTCCCGCTGCCAAAAGAGCTGATTCAGGAATTCGCCAAAGAAATGCGGGAAATCATTGTCATCGAAGAGAACGAACCTTATCTGGAAAAGGAAATCAAGGCCATGGGCATCCACTGCACCGGCCGGGATGTCCTTCCCACCTGTGGCGAACTGAATCCAGAGATCATCCGTGAAGCATTTTTGTCAGAATCACCCAAAATGCCTCCTGTGATGGAAAGCAAAGCGCCCACAAGACCTCCTGTGCTCTGTGCCGGATGTCCCCATAGAGGCTTCTTCAACGCACTGAAAACAGACAGGGATATCATCGCCTCCGGAGACATCGGCTGTTACACCTTAGGCGCCATGGACCCCATCAATGTCACTGATACCGTCATCTGCATGGGTGCATCCATTTCAGCAGGAACGGGGATGCAGAAGATACTGGAGCTCCAGGGAGATAAAAAGAAAAAGATCTTTTCTTTTATTGGCGATTCCACCTTCTTCCATTCCGGTATCACAGGACTGGTGAACTCCATCTACAATAAAATCCCACTGGTCACCGTAATCATGGACAACCGCACCACAGGCATGACAGGTCACCAGCAGAACCCAGGAACTGGAAAAACTCTCATGGGAGAAACAGCAGGGGACATTAATATCCCAATGCTTGTCCGTTCTCTGGGCATCAAAGACGAAAACATCAAAATCATCAACCCTTACTATCAGGATAAAGCAAAGGAAGTCATCAAAGCAGCCAAAGCTTGCGAAGAGCCCTTTGTCATCATCACCCAGGAACCCTGCGCACTTTTGAAGGAAGTACAGGTCCTTAGAAGAAACTCCTATGTGGAGATCGATCAGGAGAAATGCAGAAAGTGCAAAACCTGTGTGCGTACTGGATGTCCGGCCATTTTCATGAAGGACGGCAGTGTATTCATCGACCGTGAGATGTGCAATGGCTGTACACTCTGCTATCAGGTCTGTCCGTTCCAGGCCATTGAAAAAAAGGGGGATCTTGTTCATGCGTAAAGAAGCGAACATTTTATTTGTCGGTGTAGGCGGTCAAGGAACCATTTCCGCCTCGAATCTCCTGTCCGCCGCACTCATCGAGCTGGGATATGATGTAAAAATGAGTGAAGTCCATGGTATGGCGCAGCGTGGGGGAAGTGTGTCTACCCAGGTGCGTTACGGAGAGAAAGTATATTCTCCGCTCATTGAGAAAGGCACTGCGGATTACATCATGTCTTTCGAAAAGAGCGAATCCCTCCGATGGATCGGCTTTCTGAAAGAAGAGGGTAAAGTAATCTCCAGTCTTCATGAGATCCGTCCTTATCTCGTCAACGTGGGCAAAGAGGTTTACCCTGAAAATTCTCTTTCTGAGTTGAAGGAGAAGGGGATAGACGTCATTTCTCTGGATGCGCAGGGAAAAGCCATTGCCCTGGGGAATGGGAAAGCCGCCAATATGATTCTCCTTGGGATTCTCGCTAAAGAGCTGGGGCTCTCCCAGGAGCTTCTTGAAAGACTCATCAAGCAGTATTTTAAACCACAGCTTCAGGAAGTGAACCTGAAAGCTTTGAACGAAGGATACCTCTATGACGAAACCCATTCAGTTTCATTGACACTTTAAAGAGCATTCTATAAATAGAAGGAGCATCCGACCTGGATGCTCCTTCTATTTATTGCGTATTTTCAAAGAATTGCTGTGAAGTCAAACTCTTTCATGATTTTTTTGAACCAGAACGTATACTTCTCCGGCTCATCCTCCATCTCCGCCATGAGATCCGGTAGGGAGATCCATCGGAAAGACTGCACTTCTTCAGGATTCACTTCAGGGTCCTTTTCATAGCGTCCAATATATACGTGGTCATACTCATTTTCAATGATGCCGTTGTCAAACTTCACTTCATAAGACATCTCATAAATGTGGGTCAGCTCACAATCAAATCCCATCTCTTCCGGAAGTCTTCGGTGAACCGCACTGTCTGTGGTTTCGCCATATCTTGGATGACTGCAGCAGGTATTGGCCCAAAGACCTGGTGTGTGATATTTGTGAAGCGCCCTTTGCTGAAGGAGCAGCTCTTTTTTGTCGTTGAAGACAAAAATACTGAACGCTCTGTGCTTTATCCCCTTGATATGTGCTTCCTCTTTTCCCATGTATCCTTGGAAATTGTCTTTCTCATCCACAAGAATCAGTATATCTTCCATCTCTTTTATCTCCTGTTCTCTTTAATTTTCATCATTATAACGAATAATTTCATTTTATTCAATCCAGTTGTATCTCATGTATTTCCGAAATCTTAAGGCGATTTTAAAAACTTTGCGATATATTCATTATATCCGTGACGAAAATCACAATGTCACAAGAGATTCCATTTATAATTCTTATACTTATTTGACGACTGGAGGAAATTCATGAAAGACTATACAAAATCCATGATAGTGGATTTCAAAGAAGTGGACCGTTTTCTACACCTGAAACTGGATGCCTTTATGCAGATGCTCAATACAACCTCAATGTACCATACCGTAAGCCTGGGGCTTGCTCCGGACTATATGGAGAGAAGAGGCATGGTCTGGGTGCTTTACTCCTGGAACATCAAACTGTTCAAAGGGGATTACTACGCAAGAAAACTCTATTTCACAACTTTTGCGCTGTTTCATAAAGACATCTATTCCCACCGTTATTTTCTCGTAAAGGATGAGGAGGGGACTCTCATAGGCTATGCCGTTTCTGTCTGGATCGTCATTGATTATGAAAAGCGGAAGATGGTCAAGGTCCCAGAAGATGTACAGAAGGTTTACTTCTCACAGTTTGATTCAGAACTGACAGAAGAGCAGACCTACATTGTGGAGAGCCTCTCCACAGCTCCTTTAAAGAAACGAAGGGCACAGGACTATACCTATGAAAAAGAGATTGAGCTGCGTTTCCATGATATAGACAGCAATGGTCATGTGAACAACACAGTCTATGTGGAATGGGCCATGGAATCCTTAACCACGGATGAAGACGAAAGCTTTCTTCAGGATCATGTCGTGGAGGATCTTTCCATTGTATACAAGAAAGAAAAGATGCCCGGCGGCAAAGTTCTCATCCGATGCCTGCTCGAAGACTCAAAAAGCTATCATGAAATCTATGACATGGAAGGCTGTCTTCTGACCTTAGTGGAGTTCACATGGAAAAAGAGAAGCTGAGTAAAAGCGCATCGTCCAGAATCGCAAAAAAGATCCTTTTTTTTCTTCTTGTTTGTTTTATAGGGACCTTTCTTGTCATCGAAGGTTTTATCATCTACTTTGCGCAGAAAGAGCCCCAGGAAGAACCCGACGTCCTGATCATTCTTGGTGCAAGGCTTTATGGCACCATACCTTCACCCGCGCTGCAGCATCGTCTGGACCGGGGTGCTGCCTACCTGAAAGATCATCCCGAAGTCCTGGCCATTGTATCTGGAGGTCTGGGACGTGGCGAGGAGATGACAGAAGCGTCTGCCATGAAGAGAGATCTTGTGTCTCAAGGCATTCCGGAAGAGCGCATTTTTGTGGAAGAGAATTCCTATAACACCTATGAGAACTTTCTTTACAGCATTCAGATCATGAACGAGAAAAATCTAGGACTTCAAAAAGAGGATCTTCTCATCGGCATTGTCACCAATGACTTCCATATCTTCAGAAGCACCTTGACCGCTAAAGATTTTGGTGTAAAGGCAGTGGGCCTTCCTGCCAAAACACCTCCCAGTATCATTCTGAAATCCTATCTCCGGGAATATCTGAGCGTTCTGAAGTATCTGATTCTGGACCGCCCAAAAACCTTCCGCTGATTTCCTGGACCGTAAAAAAAGCCTGCAGCGCATCACCTATGGATGTCTGCAGGCTTTATTACTTTAGCGCACTACTTTGATGTATTCTACTCGAGGATCCTCGGTACCCTGGACATAAAGTCCTGTTTTCTTCAGGTCCGAGACGTAGTTTACGATTTCTTCTGTGATGACTTCACCAGGGCACAGCACTGGAATACCGGGAGGGTAGGCCATTAGGAACTCTCCGGAAACCTCACCGACACTGTCTTCCAGGAGCATAGACTCTTTCTCCGCGTAAAAAGCTTCACGAGGAATGAGAACCTGCTTCGGAATGGAAGGAATATCAATGAAATCAGGTTTCACCTGGTTCTTGTCCTTATACTCCTCGCTGATTTCATTCAGCGCATGAATGAGCTTATCCATATTTTCCCGGGTATCACCAAAACTGCCCACCGCGAGCGTATTGTATAGATCTGAAAGCTCCATCTGGATATGGTATTTGTTCGCAAGGATCATATCCAGGTCGAATCCTGTGATACCTAGATCTCTGCAGGTGATGCAGATCTTGGTGGGATCCACCGCAAACACACCAGGATTTCCAACGAGTTCCGGTCCGAAACAATAGAATCCCTCGATTTTGTTCACTTCCGCTCTTAAATAGTTGGCATTTTCAATGGCCTTTTCCAGAAGCTCTTCTCCCTCCAGGGCAATCTGCTTTCTGGAAGTGTCCAATGAAGCCAGAAGGATGTAGGAAGGAGAGGTGGTATGCAGAAGGTTCATAATCTGCTGCACTCTAGCGGCACTGACATACTTCGTTCTCACATGAAGAATGGACCCCTGAGTCATGGCCCCGATGATTTTATGAGTGCTCTGGGCACAAAGATCGGCGCCTGCTTCCATGGCGGACATGGGAAGCTTTTCTGAGAAAGCCAGATGTGGTCCATGGGCTTCATCTACAATAAGTGGA
This sequence comes from Proteiniclasticum ruminis DSM 24773, assembly GCF_000701905.1. GTDB lineage: Bacteria > Bacillota > Clostridia > Clostridiales > Clostridiaceae > Proteiniclasticum > Proteiniclasticum ruminis. The sequence goes on from NZ_JNKC01000005.1 coordinate 228,635, forward strand.
ATATCATACTCATGGACAATTTCAGCAATTTTCTGAAGCTGTGTCGCTACCCCATAATAGGTAGGATTGATGATAAGCACTGCTTTCGCATGGGGGTTTTCTTTTAAGGTTTTCTCCACGGTTTCTGGTGTTACTCCTTGGGCGATTCCAAGTTTCTTATCCAGCTCAGGCTGCATATAGACAGGGATTGCACCACTGAGAATAATACCTGCGGTAATGGACTTATGAACATTCCTTGGCACGATAATCGTATCTCCCGCTCCAACCACAGACATGATCATGGCCTGGATGGCGCCCGATGTGCCGTGAATAGAAAAGAAGGAGGCATCTGCACCATAGGCGTCCGCAGCCAGTTCCTGTGCTTTCTTGATGGGTCCGGTGGGATGATGGAGTGAATCCACCAGCTGAAACACCGTTACATCTATTTTAAAGGGGTTTTCCCCCATGAACTTTTTAAAGCTCTTCTCGATTCCTTCGCCTTTTTTGTGACCCGGCACATGAAAAGGGACGGTTCCACGGTCTACATATTCCATAAGCGCATCAAAAAGAGGCGTTTCATTTTGGTTCAGCTTATACAACTTTACAGCCACCTTCTTTCACAATTCTCATCGGTTTCCCTGAATTTCTTATTCCAAAAATAACTATTGAATAATAGCATAATTCTCATGGTATTACAATGAATTTTCACATTCTCCGATACTTTCATTTTAGACTATTCTCCATGGATTTTCATCTATTGTGGCGAAAGTTCATTTCTTTTTTGAATTTCACCGAGGAATCAGATTAAACGGTGAATATTTCAGTGGTTTATTATATAATGTGAGTAGAATTGAGATGAACAAAGGAGGAATTTTACCATGTCTTATAAAGTAAAACTCAATGAATGGCTTGAAAGTGATTTTGTTTCCGAGGAGTTTAAAACGGAACTTCGGAGCATTGAAGATGAAAAAGAACTGGAGGACCGTTTCTATACAGAGCTTGAATTCGGCACCGCTGGCCTGAGAGGTGTCCTCGGCGCAGGTACCAACCGCATGAACATCCACACCGTTGGAAAAGCAGCAGAAGGTCTTGCAAGGCATCTGGTGAAAAACGTAGAGAATCCATCCTGTGCCATTGCCTACGATTCCAGAATCAAATCGGATGAGTTTGCCATGGTTTCTGCACAGATCCTTGCAGCCCATGGAGTAAAAGTTTATCTCTATGAAACCCTTGCACCAGTACCGCTTCTGTCCTTTGCGGTAAGGCACTATAAAGCCAGTGCGGGCATCGTCATCACAGCCTCCCACAATCCTCAGGCATACAACGGATTCAAAGTATATGGATCCTATGGAGGTCAGGTCACGGATGAAGAGGCGGATAAGATCCTGAAAGAAATGCATGCCATCGAGAAGTTTGAGGATGTGTCTTCCATTTCAGAGAAGGAAGCTCTTGAAAAGAATCTGCTGGTATACATCGGCGAAGAGGTCATGAAGACCTATATGGAGTCCATCAAAACCTTAACCGTAAAAAAAGACATGGTGAAAGAACATGCAAAAGACCTAAAAATTATCTATACACCCATCCACGGTTCAGGCAACATCCCGGTAAGAAGGGTGCTGAAAGAACTGGGCTATACAGTGAATGTGGTGAAGGAACAGGAGCTTCCTGACGGCACCTTCCCAACCGCTCCTTATCCGAATCCTGAAAATCCTCAGGTGTTTGAACTGGCTCTAAAACTGGCTGAAGAAGTCCATCCGGACATCATCTTCGGAACGGATCCGGACTGTGACCGTGTAGGGGTCATTGTCAAAGACAAAGATGCAAATGATCAGGTGCTTTCTGGCAATCAGATTGGTATGCTCATCACATATTATCTTCTCAAAGCTATGAAAGAAGAGAACAAAGTACCGGATAACGGCGTTGTCATCAAGACCATTGTTTCCACCGAAAGCGTTCGCGCCATCACCAAAGATTTCGGTGTGGAGCTTCTGGACGTGCTCACAGGATTCAAATACATCGGGGAAAAAATTGAAGAATATAAAGAAACCAAGGAGAAAACCTTCCTCTTCGGTTTTGAGGAGTCCTTCGGTTATCTTGCAGGCACTTTCGTCAGAGATAAAGACGCTGTCGTGGCCTCCATGATTCTCTGCGAGATTGCCACATATTATAAGACAAAGGGGATGACTCTTTACGATGCGCTGGTGGAGATCTACGAAAAGTACGGGTTCTTCCTGGAAGGCATCGAATCCTTCACTAAAACTGGAAAAGACGGACAGGAACAGATCCGCAAATGTGTGGATTATTTCAGAAACAGCACTTTGGACGAAGTGGGCGGTGTAAGAACCGTGTCCAAGGAAGACTATAAGCTGAAGGAAAAAGTAGATCTTCTCACAGGAGAGAAGACTGCCATCACGCTGCCATCTTCCAACGTCATCAAGTACACACTGGAAGATGGTTCCTGGTTCGTGGTTCGTCCATCCGGTACAGAGCCAAAGATGAAGGCCTATGTTGCCGTAAAGGGGAATTCACTAGAAGATGCAAAAGAAAAAATGGAGACATTCAAAAAGAGAATCGTGTCCATTGTTCACAAAGGATTTGAAGCATAATGTTCATATAAGCTGTCCTGATCCTTTCATCATGAGGAGGAAACCATCAAGTGGAATATGTAAATCACCTGAAGTCTAAGCTCTCGAAGCTTATATTTCTTGAAATCAACAAAGATGTTCTTGCTGAGAACTTTAATATTCCGGAGCTGAGGAAGAGCAGGGAAGATCTGTTTCTTCCTCTTTCTCCGGAGTACATTGCTGAAAATATCAATGAAGACCTGACAAAACATCTCCCCTTTGGAGAATTTGTCAAAGGAATGTACTATGTAGCAGGAGCTGATCCAGAGTTCAATCAGATTCCATTTTACCGGGAACTTCTTACTACATTACACAGGGAGACGGTGATAAAAGGTCTGGTGGCCAAGCTGGTCAAAGAGGACAGACAGGAAGAGGGGCTCATCTATCTCCTGGGTCTTTTCACCATTCATGGGGAGAAAGATGTCCTGAAGAATCTCCTGGTTCTGATAGAGGAACTCTCCGTAAAAGAAAGTATGTATCAGCAGGCGCTTCTCCGGTATTCTGATATCGCTATTGAGAAGGGGCTTCTGGAGGGGTATCTGTTTAAGGGTTCTGCTTTGAGATTTGCCGGAAACTTTTCCCAGTCTCTTTTCCACCTGAGAGAATATCTGAGACTTGGGGGAGAAGAGACAAAAGAGATCACAGAAGAAATGGAGTTTCTGGATAGAAAATCCCGCATCACTGAAGGGGAGGCCATCCTCTACGAGAATCCGGAACGTTTTCTCGAACTTGTGCTGCCTCTGCTGAACCTCGAAGAGGATAACCCAAAGCTGCTTCTCATGATTGCCATCGCCTACAGGATGCTCGGGAACCATGATAAAGCGATTTATTACTTGAATGATGCCTTGGCTGTGGACCAGACCTATGTGGATGTCCTCAATGAAATGGGCATCAATTATGCTGCCATTGGAAATTATAAGGAAGCCGTGAACTATTTCCATAAACTGTTTTCAGAAGTGAGAACCATCGAAATACTTACAAACCTTATTATGTGCTATATCAATATGGACGATCTGGAGCAGGCGAAAAAGCATATTGAAATTGGTGATCTCATCGACAGCGAAGATGAAATTCTCCTGGAAATCAAAAATTATATAAAAAAACTGGAGCAGAAATAGTATAACAAATCTCCTGGAACGCATACTATTCTTATCTATGGATTTGGTTGACACACATTCTTTTTTCACGTATAATCATTTTATGAACGAATGTTCTGTTATGAACAGAACAATTTAGAAATCAGCACATAAGGAGTGAATAATTTGGCTAATATCAATGCAGATAAAATGAAGGCACTGGATGCCGCCATGTCCCAAATAGAGAAACAATTCGGAAAAGGTTCCGTAATGAAACTGGGAGCAGATTCCAAACTCAATCTGGACTCCATTCCCACCGGATGTCTTGGTCTGGATATCGCTTTAGGAATTGGTGGTATTCCAAAGGGCAGAATCATCGAAATTTATGGACCTGAGTCTTCAGGTAAAACCACAGTAGCACTCCATTGTATTGCTGAAGCACAAAAACTCGGTGGAATTGCGGCATTTATCGATGCAGAGCACGCACTGGATCCTCAGTATGCCAGAAGACTTGGTGTCGATATCGACAATCTTCTTGTATCACAGCCCGATACTGGTGAACAGGCCATGGAAATCGCAGAAGCTCTCGTACGTTCCAATGCCGTGGACCTTGTCATCGTCGACTCCGTTGCAGCACTGGTTCCTAGAGCTGAAATTGAAGGCGATATGGGAGACAGCCATATGGGACTTCAGGCAAGACTTATGTCTCAAGCGCTCCGTAAGCTTGCTGGAACTGTCAGCAAGACCAACTGCAGTATTCTCTTCATCAATCAGCTGAGAGAAAAAATCGGCGTAATGTTTGGTAACCCTGAAACAACACCTGGCGGACGTGCATTGAAATTCTATGCTTCCGTTAGAATGGATATCCGTAGAATCGACTCCATCAAAAATGGAGAAGACGTCATTGGAAACAGAACCCGAGTAAAGGTCATCAAAAACAAGGTGGCAGCACCATTTAAATCCGCTGAGTTTGATATCATGTACAACGGCGGAATCTCCAGAGAAGGAAATGTACTGGATGTGGGCGTAAAAGAAGAAATCGTGGACAAGTCCGGTGCCTGGTTCTCCTATGAAGGAACAAGACTGGGACAGGGACGAGAAAACAGCAAGACATATCTTTCTGAAAATCCAGCTCTGCTTCTGGAGATTGAAAACAAGATTCGTGCCAAGTACGAACTTCCACTGGTGAAGATCGAGGAAATTCTCGAAGCAAAAGATACCGTAGAAGCCATTGAAGAAGAAATTGTGTTGGAAAAAGAATCCAAAAAATCAAAAAAAGGCGAATAACATTCTGAAAAGCTCTTCCAAAAGAAGGGCTTTTCTATTTGTATCTGAACCTTAGCGGATTTGTTTCAAGGTAGTCTCTACACGGGGGGCTGCAGAAAGTTCTTTCTATCTAAGGTTCAACGGATTCAACGTAAAGACTTCAGCATTTCAGTTCTTGTGATGAAATCGTATAAAAAGAGCTGAATAGTTTGACACTTTAATAGGGATACGATACAATTAATTTGTATTGGTTTATCAAATATCACAGTGAGAATGATATGCACTTCCAAGCTTTCACATTTAGCTATAAAAAATGACTAAAAAAAGCAAGGGGGTGTAAATATGAGCACAGAACAAATTGCTATCATTGTAACAGGTGTTGTTACTCTACTAGTAGTCGGTGCCATAATTTTATATTTATCTAATAGCAAACTGAAAACCGCCAAAGAAATTCTTGGCAACGCAGAAACAGACAGCAAGAGAATCCTTGAGGATTCGAAGAAAGATGCTGAAGCCTTAAAAAAAGAAGCTGCTTTAGAAGCAAAAGATGAAGCGTTCAAGCTGAAATCTGAAGCGGAAAAAGAAGTCCGTGAACGTCGAAGTGAAGTCCAGAGACTTGAGAGAAGGACCATTCAAAAAGAAGAATCCCTTGACAAGAAGATGGAACAGCTGGAAAAGAAAGAAGAAAATCTTGCCAAGAAAGTGCAGGATTTGACCTTAAAAGAAACTGAAGCGGAAGAACTGCTGTCCAAAAGAAGAGAAGAACTGGAACGAATCGCCAGTCTTTCCCAAGAAGACGCAAAGCAGCTGCTGATGTCTGAAGTCAGAGGCGAAGTTCAAAGAGATCTCACCATGATGGTGAAGGAAATGGAGACAAAAGCCAAAGAAGAAGCGGACAAGAAGGCACGCGAAATCATCACCACATCCATTCAGCGTTGTGCGGCAGATCATGTATCTGAAACTACTGTTCATGTAGTATCCCTGCCAAATGACGAAATGAAGGGAAGAATCATCGGTCGAGAAGGCCGAAACATCAGAACTCTGGAAACCCTTACCGGTGTCGATCTCATCATTGATGATACACCAGAAGCGGTTATCCTTTCAAGTTTTGATCCTATCCGTAGAGAAGTTGCAAAACTCACTCTGGAGAAACTGATTGTAGATGGACGAATTCATCCTGCTAGAATCGAAGAGATGGTAGACAAATCCAAAAAGGATGTGGAAAATTCCATTAAAGAAGAAGGCGAACAGGCTTCCTTTGAAATTGGAATCCATGGAATCCATCCTGAACTGCTTAAATTGCTTGGCAGACTGAAATTTAGAACAAGCTACGGTCAGAATGTACTGAAACACTCCATTGAAGTGGCAAACCTTGCCGGTCTTATGGCCTCAGAGCTTGGTTTGGATGTTACATTGGCCAAGAGAGCCGGACTCCTTCATGACATCGGTAAAGCCGTAGACCATGAAGTGGAAGGACCTCATGCACTGATCGGTGCAGACCTGGCGAAAAAGTATCATGAATCTGCCCTGGTGGTGAATGCCATTGGCGCTCATCATGGCGATGTGGAGATGATGTCCATGGAAGCCGTGCTGGTGCAGGCAGCTGATGCTATTTCTGCAGCAAGACCTGGTGCAAGACGTGAAACACTGGAAAACTACATTAAGAGACTCCAGAAACTGGAAGAAATTGCAAATTCTTACGAAGGCGTTGAGAAGTCATATGCAATTCAAGCTGGAAGAGAGATTAGAATCATTGTTAAACCGGATGCGGTTGACGATGCTGGTGCCATGCTGATGGCAAGATCCATTGTGAAGAGAATCGAGGAAGAAATGGAATACCCTGGACAGATCAAGATCAATGTTATCCGTGAGACCCGGTCCGTTGATTACGCAAAATAATCCAAGCTTTGTTTGGATTCTGAATTCGAAAGTGATGAAGAGCAAGACCTTAGATAGGCTTGCTCTTTCTTTTTGCCCAGATTCTGTTTCCTTGACCGAAGAAGACATCCTCCATATAATAAAAGAAGTTTATAGAAGAAAGTGAGATTTTCCATGGCTACATTATTTCTGATCATGATCTATATTGCATTCATCGGGCTGGGACTCCCGGACTCTGTTCTTGGCGCTTCATGGCCTACCATTCATCGGGCCTTGGATGTGCCGCTGGAATATGCGGGTATTCTCTCCATGATGACCACCGCAGGAACCATCTGTTCCAGTTTTATGAGCGGGAGAGTCACCAGAAGGTTTGGTGCGGGAAAAGTTACCACAGTCAGCGTGCTGATGACCGCCGTTGCGCTTCTGGGTTTTTCCATGGCACCTTCATTCTATATGCTCATGGCTCTGACACTGCCCCTAGGATTGGGCGCAGGTTCTGTTGATGCAGCGCTGAACGGCTATGTGTCCCTTCACTACGAGGCAAAGCATATGAGCTGGCTTCACAGTTTCTGGGGAGTAGGGGCCACCTTAGGTCCCGTCATCATGTCCTTCTTTCTCCTGAAAAGCTCTGGATGGAGAAGCGGGTATCTTGTGATTTCCCTGCTTCAGATGACCATCGCTGGACTTTTGTTTCTTACGTTGCCGCTTTGGAAGAGGTTCAACCAAAAAGATGCATCCAGCACCAAAGAAGTACTCCAAGACACGGCAAAAAGGGAAGAGAATGTCTATAAAATCCCTGGCGTCAAACTGGCCATCACAAGCTTTTTTGTGTACTGCGCAGTGGAGATGACCACAGGACTTTGGGGGGCCAGTTTTCTGGTGCAGATTCATAATATCCCCAATGACATTGCCGCCAGATACATTTCTCTTTTTTTCGCCGGCATCACAATAGGGCGGATGCTCACGGGTTTCATCACCTTGAAATACAGCTTTAAAACCATCATCAGAGGGGGCATCTTCTCAATGTTCATGGGCATTCTTCTCCTAAGCTCCGGCATCCAAGTGCTCTTTATAGCGGGTTTTCTGCTCATCGGACTTGGATGTGCACCGGTCTTCCCCGGCATGATCCATGAGACGCCTGAACGATTTGGAAAAGTTCATGCACAGACCATCATCGGGATTCAAATGGCCTTTGCTTATATGGGCAGCACCTTTTCACCAGCAGTATTCGGCTTCCTTGCAGGAAAAGGCTTTCTTCCATATTTTCCAGGATACCTTCTTCTCTTTCTTGTAGCTCTACTGGGTTCCACAGAAAGCATCAATCTCCTCATGAAGAGAAAAGAAGAAAAGATAAAGGCCTCCGCTTAATATAATCAAACTACAGAGACCGGAACAGCACCTCAATCAAAGAGATGCCGTTCCGGTCTCTAATTCGTTTTGTCAAATCCTCTTTAAGGTTCCATTACAAGATAAGAAAGAAGCTGATCTACTCCTTCTCCGGTGATGGAGCTCACATGGAACACCCGCTGGCATCCTGTGAGTCTCAGCCAGGTTTCTGCCTGTGCCGGGTCTCCCTCTTCTTTGTCCACTTTGGTGACTATACCAATGACCTCCCGGTTGACACATCCCGTGACATTGGGCGGGTAGAGCGAATAGGGCTCCGTTGCGCTGATGAGGAGCCCGATGATATCCGCTTCATAAGAGTAGACCGCAAGCGCCGCAGAAAGATCTTTGTTCTCTGCGTACTCTCCCGGGGTGTCAATGATCACATCATGGTAACTGATGCTCTGGGTTTTGCTGTACTGGATCCTCTCTCCTCGAAGGGCTTGAGTGAGGGATGTTTTTCCGCTCTCACTGCGGCCGACCAGCATCATTCTTCTCATCATCAGGTCCTCGTCACTGGACAGACTGTAAAGCCAAGCTTCGTCTCCACATAAGCCAAGATTGTTTTCAGAGCGGATTCCACTTCTGAAATCTTGCCGGTGATGATGAGGCTTCCGCTGAACCGGTCTATAAAGCCCAGGTCCACATTGGCTGTTTTCGCAGCCAGATCCCCGGCGATAATCGCAGTTTCACTGGGGGTCATCGTCAAAATCCCGATGGAGGATTTGTGGTAGTCGATATGAGGATTGAGTCCCAATTTTTTATAGACCACCTTGTCCGGATTCGCAATAAGGTGTGCCAGAGTCACTTGCTTCCCGGGAACTGACTCCTGAATGATCCTCATCTTTTCTTCGATTTGCTGCATAAGGTCCCTCCCGTAGGTTTTCTTACTTTCATTATAGAGAGGATCCATTTGCTTCTTGTGACACTATCTTGCAAAGTACGGGTATATTATTGCCGGAATATCAGTATCCGCGCACAAAAGTACTCCGCTTGTCGTCCTGTGAAGAAAAAGCGCTGAAAACACCTGAAAACGATGACACTTCTTCAATGATTTCACGGTTTTTCTATGAGCCTATGAATTGAGTATTATTTTAGGCCTAGGCCATTACAATTTCAGGAGAATATGTTAAATTTAATATATAGAAAGAGGTGATGTAATGCTGAATGATTTACACATTCATACGACCTATTCTGATGGAGCATTTACACCTGATGAAATTATAAATATGGCCAGAGAGAAGGGAATCCGGTATATTTCCATTACAGACCATGACACCATGGGCGCCTATGGGAACTTTGATGATGTCCATGAGGACCTCACCATCATATCCGGGGTTGAGGTTTCCACCTACTATAAAGGGTTGGAGCTGCATATTCTGTCCTATTTCCACAATCCGAAGGATGAACCGCTGCTTGCGCTGCTTGACCGTTTTAAAAATGATCGGGTAGAGCGGTACTATAAGATTTTGAGAAACCTTGAGAATCTCAAAATCCATCTGCCCGATGAAGCTCCGCCCATGGATTCCTATGGAAGGGCTCACATCGCAAAGCTGCTCATTGACCATGGTTATGTCAAAAACATCAAAGAAGCTTTTCAGCTGTATCTGGATGTGGATAAAATCGCCTATGAGAAAAGATTCAAGATTGACACCAGAGAAGCGCTTCGGGCACTTCGCAGCGCAGGTGGAATTCCTGTTCTTGCACACCCTGGCGATAAGCTCTATAACCTTCACTTTGAAGCACTCTTAAAGGAGCTCAAAGTCCACGGGCTCCTGGGTCTTGAAGTATATCATCCGTCCCATCGGCGGGAACTGTCCAATAAGCTCTACGCCACAGCAAGAAAGAACCATCTGGTTATAACCGGCGGCAGCGACTACCATGGGCAGCACGGCGCAAAATTCACTGGATCCAATGACAAGCTTGGACGCTATGGCCTGAACGACCATCTCCTTCAAAAGCTCATCACATTTCATCAAAAGCTCAAATAAACAGTATCACAATCAGAAACAAGGGGGAAAGACATGATTTTTTCAAACAAAGCAAAAAGACTTGCACCATCCATCACATTGGCGATCACTGCCAAAGCGAAAGAGCTGAAAGCACAGGGTAAAGACATCATCGGATTTGGGGCAGGCGAACCGGACTTCAATACACCACAGAACATCATCGATGCCTGCAATAGGGCTCTGGAGGAAGGAAAAACCAAATATGTGCCGGCTTCCGGGATCAATGAACTGAAAGATGCTGTCATTGAGAAGTTCAGAAGAGACAATGGGCTCACGTACAAAAGGGAGCAGATCATCATCTCCACCGGTGGAAAGCAGTGCCTTGCAAACGCATTGACCGCACTGCTGAACCCCATGGACGAAGTGCTCATTGCAAAGCCTTACTGGGTCAGCTATCCGGATCTTGTGCATCTGGCAGATGGTGTCCCTGTGATTGTAGAAACATCTGAAGAAACAGACTATAAATTCACCAGAGAAAATCTTACAAAGGCTCTGACTGAAAAGTCCAAAGTCATCATCATCAACTCTCCAAATAACCCAACGGGCACCATCTACTCCAAAGAGGAGCTTATGGATCTGGCGGAGTTCTGCAAGGAACATGATCTTTTCATCATCTCCGATGAAATCTATGAGCCTCTTATCTATGGAGGGGACCGTCATGTTTCCATCGCCACCTTAAGCGAGGACGCCTATGAAAGAACTTTAGTCGTCAATGCGCTTTCCAAGGCCTATGCCATGACAGGATGGAGACTTGGTTATGCGGCTGGCCCCAAGGACCTCATTAAGATGATGTCCAATATCCAGAGCCATACCACATCAAATTCCACCTCCTTTGTGCAGTATGCGGCAGTGGAAGCTCTTAATGGGGATCAGAGCTTTATTCCTGAAATGAATGAGGAGTTCAAGAGAAGAAGAGATTATATGGTTTCCCGAGCAGATAAAATCGAAGGTCTCCGTTATATCTATCCAAAAGGAGCTTTCTATCTGATGCTGGATATCAGAAGCTATCTTGGAAAATCCTATCGCGGAGAAGTCCTGGAAGACTCCCTGCAGTTCGCAGAGAAGCTTCTGACAGACTATCTGGTGGCCCTGGTTCCTGGTTCAGGATTCGGGTTGGAAGGATTTGTAAGACTCTCCTATGCCATCAACACAGATGCCATCGGCAAGGGATTTGACCGTATTGAAGCATTCCTTTCTGAAATCCAATAGGAGGCGAGATTATGGGAACAAAATGTGAGCTCTATATGCCTGTAGCTGGTGAAATCATTCCGCTGGAGGAAGCCAACAGTTATCTGAAGGATGACTTGCTTGGGGGTACTGGTGTCTGTATTATTCCAGATGGAGATTTATTTTGTGCTCCGGTTTCCGGTGAAGTGGTGTTGGTTTCAGAAAATCTTAATGCAGTGGCCATCAGCACGAAGGAACACATGACCATTCTCATTCATCTGGGGCTTGATACCGCAAAACTTGAGGGCCGGGGATTTGCCACCTATGTAAAGACCGGAGATCAGGTCAGTGTGGGAGACAAGCTTCTCTATATGGACAGAGATTATGTGGAGCTGTCGGCCAAGATCACCACGCCCATCATCATCACCACACCAGAGAAAGTGAAACATCTTGACATCAACTATAAAGCATCAGGCGCATTTGTGAAGTTCGCAGAAATCTCTCTTTTATAATTGGTTGTTTTAGACTTAAAACATGATATAATAAACTTGTTTATTACAGTATTTGAATATGAGGTGATTAAATGGTTTCAAAAGACGTTGCAGTGAAGAACCCAACTGGATTGCATGCAAGACCCGCTACCCTGCTGGTAAAAAAAGCATCATCCTTTAAGTCTGATGTGAGCGTAGAGTACAACGGCAAGAAGGCAAACGTAAAGAGCCTTATTGGTGTCCTTTCTCTAGGTGTAACAAAAGGTGCAACAATTACAGTTATTGCCAGTGGAGAAGATGAAGAAGTTGCTTGTGAAGAAGTAGCAAAGCTCATCGAAACATTGGAAGAGTAATTTAAAATGAGAAGAACTAGGACTCCTGTAGTCCTAGTTTTCTTTTGCGTTTATAAAACACATACAATTTTTATATTTTTAAGAAAATCGTATGTGTTTTGGTGTATAATAAGACTGCTGAACGATTCTATGAAGTGGAAAGAGGGAGTTTATGAAAAGCATACATGTGGCAGGCAACACATACGTACTGGATCTTCCTGTACTTCATCTGCCGTACTATAAAAAGAGCGAGACAGAAATCATTCTTCTGGATACAGGGCTCAAAAGAGAGCATGAAGCTTCTCTTCTGGATTTTCTCGAGAAAGAACACCTTACAGTTTCTGGAATTCTCTGTACCCATGCACATATTGACCACGTGGGAAATGCTGCCGTACTGAAAGAAAAATACGGCTGTCCCATCGCCATGCCTAAAGTAGAGGCCGAGATTGTCTCTTCTTTGCTGAACTTGAAGATTTTCTATGGAAACTATCCAATGAACAGAATCAAAGACCACTTCGGGCATATGGTGGTTGAAACGGACAGATTCATAAAGGAGGAAGAAACGGAACTTCTGTTTCAAGGTGTTCCTTTCTCCATCACCCATACACCAGGACACAGTGCCGGACACATTACCATCACTACTCCAGATGATGTGACCTACATCGGAGATGCCCTCATCAGTGAAGAAGTCATGAAAAGTTCAAAACTGCCCTATGCGCATATTCTGTCCAAAGATCTCATGAGTAAAATGAAACTCTATCACTTGAGATCCAGCTGGTATATTCTGGCGCACAAGGGCATTTACTCTGACATCAAAGATCTCATCACAGACAACATCTACTTTTATAAAAACCGGTCGGAGGAAATCCTTAAAGTCATTGATAAACCCATGACTTTTGAAGATATTCTGAAACCCCTGTCCCGATCCATGCACATCAACATCTCCACACCATTCAAATACATTGTGGTGGAAAGGATGCTGCGCTGCTACATCGAATACTTGGAGGAAACCGGTAAAATCTCCCTCGTGCTAGAGGATGATTTTCTTAAATACACCAAAATATCTCATCAACGTTAATGCCTAAAAGTAAGGCAAACCAAGGAGGAACCATGAGAGACACCTACGAAAGCCCCTTAACCAGACGTTACGCATCCAAAGAAATGAGCTATATTTTTTCTGATCTGAAAAAATTCAGAACCTGGCGAAAACTATGGATTGCACTGGCAGAAGCTGAACAGAAGCTTGGTCTCGCCATAACAGACGAGCAGCTGGAAGACCTGAGGAAGCATCAGGACGACATCAATTTCGAAGAAGCTGAAGCCAGAGAAAAAATCGTCCGTCATGATGTCATGAGCCATGTGCATGCCTATGGTCTGCAGGCGGTGTCTGCAAAGGGCATCATCCATCTTGGCGCCACCAGCTGTTATGTCGGTGACAACACCGATCTCATCCTCATGAAAGAGGGTCTTCTTCTGGTGGAGAAGAAAATTCTCCAGGTCCTTTCAAACCTGAAAGTTTTCGCCCTGAAGTATAAAGATCTACCAACGCTAGGATATACCCACTATCAGCCCGCCCAGATCACCACAGTGGGCAAAAGGGCAACCCTCTGGATGCAGGATCTTCTGATAGACCTTCAGAATCTCCGCTTCACCATTGAAACCCTCCAATTTAGAGGCGTGAAGGGCACCACAGGGACCCAGGCGAGCTTCCTGAATCTCTTTGATGGGAATGAGGAGAAGGTAAAAGCATTGGATCTTATGGTGACAGAAGCCTTTGACTTCAACAAGAGCTTCATGGTCACAGGACAGACGTATCCCCGGAAACTGGACAGCATCATCCTCAACAGACTCAGCGAAGTGGCTCAAAGCGCTTATAAGTTCAGTAATGACCTGAGACTGCTGCAGAGCATGAAGGAGCTGGAAGAGCCTTTTGAGAAAAACCAGATCGGTTCCTCTGCCATGGCCTACAAGAGAAACCCCATGAGAAGCGAAAGAATCAGCGCCCTCGCCAGATACATCATCGTGGACGCTTTAAACCCAGCCATCACCGCTTCCACACAGTGGTTTGAGAGAACACTGGATGATTCTGCAAATAAAAGAATCTCCGTAGCTGAAGCGTTCCTTGCTTTGGACGGTGTTCTGAATTTATATATGAACATCTCAGAAAATCTGGTGGTGTATGAGAAAATCATTGAAAAACACCTGTGGCAGGAACTGCCATTCATGGCAACAGAGAACATCATCATGGAAGGCGTGAAGAAAGGCGGAGACCGTCAGGAACTTCATGAACTCATCAGAACCCATTCCATGGCCGCTTCCAGAAGAGTTAAAGAAGAGGGGCTTGACAACGATCTTCTCGATAGAATTGGACAGGACAGCCGATTCGGCCTTTCTGAGGAAGATCTGAAGAAGACTCTGAATCCATCAGACTATGTGGGAAGAGCACCACAGCAGGTTATGGAGTTCATCAAGGAAGAAGTGGATCCCGTCCTTGAGGCCCTTAAAGGCTCCAGCCTCCAGGCAACCATCGAGGTATAGATCTGAATTTCCATAAAAATGTCTCTCCACCTTCGCTTAACGCTTGTTCTGCACAAAAGTCATGGGTTTTTACCGGATTCTATGATAAACTTTATATGTAATTTATGATTTTCCAGTAGAATGTTTAGTAGGGAAGGAGGAAGCACCATGTTCAAAAAAACTAGTCTATTTGTTCTCATACTCCTGACGATGGTGTCTTTCAGCGCCTGCAGAAACGGAGAGGAGAATCCTGAAAAACAGATGAGACCCATCCTGAACTTCACATCAGATGCAGAGGATCACATCAAGTTTGTCAGAACCAAGGAATACGATGGAAGAACCGTACGAGAGTATACGGACTCAAAATTCTTTTATGAGGTTACAGAAGACGGCCGTCTCATGACCATCTTTTTAAGAACAGCACCTGCAACCACAGCAGCGACATTGGCCACTAAGGAAGAAATCCTTCTGAAGAGCAATGATAATCTGAGAAGACTGGATTATGACATCACGAAGTTCCAGACGGACATCCGATTCAACGAAGGCCTGAAACAATACGAAAGTATCTCACGAGAAAAGAAAGGGGATGCTTTCACAGGAAACAACATCTACATCCAGTATGCCGGTGATGGAACCCTCATCAGTGTGTCTTTTAAATACGAAAACCCAGATGTGCTGAATACTGCAGATAAGATCACTCCTGATGAAGCAAAGGAGATTATCATCAACTATTTCGCCACCAATGCTTCTACGGAAAAATATGCACCTCTTCTGACAGAGGACCTCATCCGTTATGAGGTGGATGTATACAACAATAAAAAAGTATATAATCTCTATTTCAGCCTGCCCGTTGAAGACACTGGGATTTTCGATTTCAGCTACGTGGTCAGTACAGAGACTGGAATTATACTCTATAGAAAAGAGCTTTAAGATGATCTTCGGATCATCTTTTTTTGTTTCTGAACATCGTTTTATGAATTGAGTAAAATTAAATTTTATCATTGACTTATAATGGAATACACCGTACACTGAAAAAAAGAAGTAGTAAAAATACCACATTCATTCAGAAAATCACACTAAATCTCTATAGAACCGGAGGAAAATTATGATGATACATTACTACCAAAAAGGGACTGCCCCACGCACCTTAGTGCTGTTTCACGGCACCGGCGGTACAGAGGAGGATCTTGTTTCCATTGGCCACATGCTGGATCCCGAAGCGCATATTCTATCTTTGCGTGGAGAAGTCAATGAAAACGGAATGAACCGATTCTTTAAAAGACTGGCTGAAGGAGTCTTTGATGAGGAAGATCTCACGATGAGGGCAAAGCAGATTCTCAAGGAGATTGAAGAACTGCTTTCGCGGTACGAACTGAGAGAAACGGCTCTTCATAGCGCTGGATACTCCAATGGCGCAAATATGATTGCAGGTATGCTTTATCTCTATGGAGATGTCTTTCAGAAGTCCGTACTCTTTCACCCGATGGTCCCTCTGAAGTCAGGTCCCGCCGCTTCACTGGACATGGCTGAAATATTTATTGGCGCAGGGCTGAACGATCCCATTGTGCCTTATGACAACACCACTCAGCTGATGCAGGAGCTCACCCAGCAGGGAGCGTTTGTCACGATGAAAACCTATGAAATGGGTCACCGTCTAACTCTAGAAGAAGTAGAAGATGCAAAAGAATGGTATACCGCTTGACATAACAGTGCGCACCTGATGCCCATCAGGTGCGTTTTATTGCTTCCTGCGATTTCACCTTTCCTTTAAAAATCGGATGAAGAACATCCTCTTATAGATTATTGTCCATCAGTATGTGTTAAAAAATATGAAAAAGATAGAAAACACGCTATATTAGTGCTATTATAAAGGTGAAGCATCGTAAACATAACTTTACTTTTGATGCTGATGCTCACTAAAAGGAGGACTCCTCATGAGACAACTGTTTAAAACCATGATGCTGACCGTGCTTTTTGCGAGCTTTTTTCTTACCTCCGTCATGGCTCTGGATGTATGGGAGATCCAATTCCGAGGAGAGGTATCCCCAAGCCAGTCTGTGTGGTTGGAAAAAGCATATGAGGAGGCTAGAGAAAACGGCGCGGAGGCTGTTTATCTCGTTCTGGATACTCTGGGCGGAAGGGTAGATTCCGCATTAGAAATGTCCAAAACCATCTCTTCCATGGAAACCCTTGTACTTGTAGACGGCAGCGCAATCTCTGCTGGAGCTCTACTTGCATTCAGCGGCAGCGAAATGTATATGGTAGGGGGATCAACCATTGGAGGTGCGGAGCCTCAGATTGGGGGAGAGCGGGCGGATGAGAAGACTGTGTCTGTCTGGTCAGCTGAACTTGCAGCCCAAGCACAGAAAAACGGAAGAGACCCACAAATTGCAAGGGCCATGGCTGATGAAACCATTGCAATTGACGGCCTTGTGGAAAGCGGAAAACTCCTTACACTCACTGCTGAGGAAGCACTGAATACTGGAATGACAGATGGGGTTTATAATGGAGAACAGGATTTCAGACAAGAGAAAAACCTGAACGTCATTGGATCCACCGGGAAAACAACCATCAACTTTGTTACAGATTTCCTGACATCTTCAGCCATCAGCACTTTGCTTCTCACCATAGGTATTGCGGGACTTCTCATTGAGTTCTTTACACCAGGCTTCGGTATTCCAGGTGCCATAGGACTCGGAGCTCTTTCTCTGTACTTTGGCGGAGGCATCCTCTCAGGAGCTTCCGGATGGGAAACCGTACTCCTTTTCATCGTGGGACTGGTCCTTCTGATTCTGGAGGTATTTGTCATACCAGGATTCGGAATCACGGGTATTTTGGGCCTAGTTGCGATGTTTGGAAGTATTTTTCTCGCAACACCGGACCCAGCGTCTGCGGTACAGTCTCTGGTAATTGCCATCATCGGCTCCGTGGTTCTAGTTGCCATTGTGCTCAGGTTCACGCCCGGAAGGCGAGTATTCAAGCACCTGGTCCTGGATACATCCGAAACAAAAGAAAAAGGCTATACAGCCGCCAAGCCCGGTTTGCAATCCCTCATTGGAAAGACTGGTACCGCAAAAACGGTATTGCGACCATCTGGCACTGCCGAAATTGAGGACCAGTTTGTTGATGTAGTTACTTCTGGTGAATATGTCGAAGAAGGAACCTTCATTCAAGTGATGGATGTCGAAGGCATGCGCGTCATTGTCAGAGAAGTGAGGAAGGAGTGATCATGCATGCCATTAAAGAAGTTTTTCAAAAAACTTGTGCTCAACATGGAAGAAACTAAAGAAAACGGGTATGTGGCCGCAAAGCCAGGCCTGAAAGACCTGACGGGGAAAACTGGTGTGGCAAAAACTACTCTACGCCCGGCAGGAACCGCCAACATTGACGGAGAACCTGTAGATGTTGTTACCCGAGGAGAATTTCTTGAAGCCGGTTCAAAAATTATTGTAACCGGAGTCGAAGGAATGCGCGTCATCGTGAAAGAACTATAAAGGAGTTGTGTATAAATGCCTGATTTATTTGGACCTATCTTCATTCTTATCATAATATTAGTTGCATTGATCCTTCTGTTTACCATCATCCCTGTGGGGTTATGGATCAGCGCACTTGCTGCAGGAGTCAAGGTTGGATTCTTTAACCTGATCGGTATGAGACTAAGAAGAGTTGTTCCATCCAGAATTGTTAACCCATGGATTAAGGGAGACAAAGCAGGACTGAACCTAAACGGAAATAAACTGGAAGCACATTATCTTGCTGGTGGTAACGTGGATCGCGTTGTCAACGCACTGATTGCTGCAGAAAGAGCTCAGATTCCTCTGGAATTTGAAAGAGCCGCTGCCATTGATCTAGCCGGTAGAGATGTTTTGGAAGCAGTTAAAATGTCCGTTAACCCGATTGTCATTGAAACACCATTCATCTCAGCCGTAGCTAAAAACGGTATTGAGGTGAAAGTTAAAGCTAGAGTTACAGTACGTGCGAATCTGGACCGCCTAGTAGGTGGTGCTGGTCAGGAAACCATCATCGCAAGAGTCGGTGAAGGTATCGTCACAACTGTTGGTTCTGCAGAAGACCATAAGTCTGTACTTGAAAACCCTGATTCCATATCTTCTACAGTACTGAAAAAAGGTCTGGATTCTGGTACTGCATTTGAAATTCTCTCCATCGATATCGCAGACGTAGATATCGGAAGAAACATCGGTGCAAAGCTTCAGGAAGATCAGGCGCAAGCGGACAAGAAGATTGCCCAGGCTAAAGCAGAAGAGAGAAGAGCTATGGCTGTGGCTCAGGAACAGGAAATGAGAGCTGAAGTACAGGCCATGAGAGCTAAAGTAGTAGAAGCGGAGGCTGAAGTGCCAAAAGCTCTTTCAGAAGCATTCAGACAAGGTCACCTTGGTGCCTTTGATTATTACAACATGAAAAATATCATGGCGGATACCAATATGAGAGATGCTATTTCTCAGACAGGAAAACAGCCACAGAAGGGCACGCAGAAGGAAGACTAAGATAGGAGGTCTCCTATGGATTTTATCGTTATGCTGATTATTTTCGGGGTTATTTCCGCCCTGGGAAAAAACAACAAAAAACAGATTCAGAATAAAAGACAAGGATCTTCCTTTCCACAGAACCAAAGACCTCAAACACCCTCGCTCAGCTCAAGACCTCGCCAGGCAACATCTTCTTCTCCAAGAAACAGAGAATCGCTTCAGGACAGCCTGACATCGATATTCAATGCTCTTGCAGGGGAAGAGATTCTAAAATCTCCTGAAGAGAAAAAAAGAGACGAGGAGAGAGCCCGAAGAATAGAAGAAGCCAAAAGATCCATGGATATGTCAGAACCTGCTGGTTCTAGCACACCCCCTGATATAACCACATCAACAGCTGATTTTTTCTCCGATATGGATCAAGAGGATACCGGCGGACTTCAGATCATCACATTAGATGACGAAGCTCAAGCTGACTTCAGTGATGAGTTTGAGCTGGATCTGTCGGATGCAAAGAAAGGAATTATCTGGAGTGAAATTCTGGATAAACCATTATCTCTAAGGAAGTAACTGAAACTTAATAAAACACCTCCATATTGGGGGTGTTTTATTCTGTGAAAAATTCATCAGTTTGTTGTCTTTTAATAGTCTACATGTGCTACAACTATGTTGTAATAGGAAGGAAAGGAAGTGTTCTTCCATGAGATTCACAAAAACACTCTAATGTCTCATGCTGATGGTACCGCTGCTCATTATTTTTGGTTGCAGCAATGATCGTTTGCCGCAGGAAGTCACCGCAGAAGAGAAGCGGCTGGAGATTATCCTTAAAGAGAATCCCACCACGGGTTACAGCTGGACTATGGATGATTTTGATACAACTGTGCTGCAGCTGGAGAAGGATGAATACAGTGCATCCCCCACAGAAGGTACCGTTGGAAGCGGAGGAACGCATCTGTATCGCTTTACTGGACAGAAAGAAGGTAATGTCACTTTGACCTTCAGATATTATCGAAATTGGGAAAGTAAAGATACTGCAATAGAAGTAAGAAGCTATAGCATTTTTGTGACTGATGATGGTAAGATCCAATCCGTGGATGTAAAGAACAAAGAATAAGTGACTCATGAAAAAGCTGTCTTATTATGAGACAGCTTTTCATTTCTTTTCCAAAATGTCATCTACCAGTCTTCCAACAAAGTTACAATAGAATTGAGAATTTTTAGACGATATCGATAAAGGGGGATGTCAGCGGATGAAATCACAGGAAAAAAATCTATTATCGCTACTTATTATCGTTGTAATTGGTGTTTTCGCAGGAGGATGCAGCAACAATGCTTCACCTGTCGCCAAACCCAGCTTCACACCCGAAACCTATCCCATCATAGATGGCTCTACCGTAACTATTCCACTTTCAGAGCACTTGGCCGTCTCCCTTATGAATCTTGATCTGGAAACTGCCAGGCAATACGTTCTGCACAATAAAACCCATCAGGCTTATGTGAATCTCATCGAGAAGAAAGCGGACCTGATTTTTGTCACCAGTCCTTCCGCAGGTGAACTGGAGCTGGCAGAACAAAAAGATGTGGAGCTTGAAGTTATTCCAATCGTCAGTGAAGCTTTTGTTTTCCTTACTGGAGCCGATAACCCCGTGACGAACCTTTCCCTAGAGGACATTCAACGTATTTACAAAGGTGAAATCACCAACTGGAAAGAGGTGGGTGGGGAGGATCTCCCAATCACAGCCTACCAGAGGCCGGTGGACTCAGGGAGCCAGACCGGTTTTCTCGACCTGGTGATGAAGGACCAGCAGCCCATGGATGCCCCCTCCACACTGGTCATCGCAGGAATGGGGGAGCTCATTGATACCGTAGCAGCCTACACCAACGAACCCAGCGGGATTGGGTACTCCTATTATTACTATACAAGTGAAATGTGGGGGAATGAGAACGTGAAGCTTCTTTCTGTAGATGGTATTGAGCCCAACAATAAGACCATCAGTTCACATGAATATCCCATCCACACCGCATATTATGCAGTCATACGAAAAGAGGAAGTAAAAGACTCTGATGTGAGAAAAATCATTTCTTACATTCTTTCTGAGGACGGCCAGAACCTGATGGAGGAGGCTGGATATGTTAAAGTTACAGAAAAGAAATAAGCTGCTGAACTGGAAAATAAAGTATCTCAATGTATTCATTTTATGTTTTTTCGTTTTTCTCTCCACAGCCTGTCAGCCGGATATTCAAGAACCACAAGACTTGCCAGCCAGTCCATCACAAAGCAATATACCAAAGACTCCTCATGAGTCTCCATTCAAACAGGTTCATTCCCCAGTGCATTTTGTCTACATGATTGAGAATTCTCTCGTAACAGATACTGTGACAAAAGATTTGAAAGACGGCTTTGGGGAAACCTATGCCCAAGTGCGAGGGTACAAAGATAAAAACCTCCAAAAAAGCATCAACGAAAAAATTAAAACTTTTCATGACAGCAGAAAGCAGCTCACAATCCCTCCATATCGGGGCATAAAGAGAGTAATCACCGAAGAGTATGAACTGAAAGAGCACTATATCAATACCTATCCAACCTTCAACTTTAATAATCTCTTGTCTTTAGCCAGCAACAGCAGCCTGGTATACAGCAATGGTGATCCCAGCAAAGATATTTATTTGGACTTCACCGAGACCCTCACGTTGGATCTTGCCACTGGAGAAACAGTGCATTTTGAGGATCTCTTTGTAAATGATGCCAACTACGAGAAAATCATCAACGATTATATCAAGATTTTTTTGGAGCAAGAGTTCTCCTATGAGGAGTATCGGGAATGGTTCGGAAGCGTTGAACTTGTTGCACCTTTTAAAGGAATCAGCGAAAACCCAAAGTTCTTCCTTTCATATAATACGCTGGTTCTGCTTCTGGATAGTGAGACGCCAGAGTTCAACACTCAATACAATACTCAATACCTGAATATCCCTTACCTTGAATTAAAGGATATTTTGGCAATAGAAGAACGTTTTTCTGCGGACGTCGACAACCTCTACTTGGACGAAAATACGCCAAATATTACAATGATCAGCAGTTACGATAAATATGTCACAGGTAAATCCTATCAGGAAAACAAAAATGGGGTGGACTACTACATTAATTACAGGTATGCTCCAGCAATCCCTCAAAGCATCGTGGATGATTTCATCACACACCTTGATCCAAATGAAACTCCTCCAGATTATGTAAGAACTGTTTATAAAGAAGGAAGTATTTCATTTACTGGAGAGTATATTTCGGCTTCCATCGCTATGAACTACTCTGGTCCTAATGAGCAGTTTGTCTTCCGAAACTTTTTCAGCGTCTATTCTCCTGAAGGGGAAGTACTCACAATAGAAAAAGTATTCAAACCTGATTTCGACTACAAACCTGTCATCATGAGTCTTCTGGAGGACTCCATATCTTACGAACAGAAGAAATTTGATCCTAACGTGGATGAACTCTATGAGAGCCTTACATTCCGAATCTCTGGAGATGGGCTCTACTTTACAACGAAGCCCGTTAAGTCCAGTGAAAAGGAAGAATCCCCTATACAGTTTGGGCTGCCTTTTAAAGAAATCGGTTTAGATCACCTCATATTTTTTGATTAGAAGGAGAAATCCCATGAAAAAAATTTCTATTCTTATGTTACTGATGTCTGTAATTCTGATGACTATTTCTGCTTGCAGCATCAATAACAAAAATAATAGTTCAGAAAACCTTTCAGAAACACCAAACACCAAACCACCCAGTATTTACGTGGATGGCTTGGTGTACACAGCAACAGGAGAAAATCTTCCTATAGAAGTGGATCCGTCTATCATCCAGAAAGTGACTCACATCATACCAGGGACCGAATTCCCAGCCGAAGAAGGAACAATCAACTTCCCTTTAAATAACGGCTCCTACGCCCTAATAACGGATACAGAAGAGTATGTGGTCGTATCCATTGACCAGAAATGGCAGAAATTTACAAAAAGGGTGGATCACATCCCAACTCCAGGAAAATACTTGATGGATGATGCTAGAATTTCAGGTGGCACATGGATCTATCTGAGACCCGACCAGACTTTCGTCTTCATGAGAGATGCGGCTACATCCTATGTTCCACAAGGAACTTATAGAATCTCTGGAGATGAGCTTATATTGGAAGTATCAAAAGAAGAATACTATATCTTTAAAATAGAAGGAGATACTTTGCAACTCAAGGATGGGACACATATCAAGGAGTTGGTCCCAATAAACAGTCTGTTTCTAAGAAATGAGGTTGAGCAGCTCATTGAGGAAGATCCAATGAATTTCACAGAAGAAGAAATCAGAAGTGGTATGAGTCTCATCGAAGAAAACTTCAGTTTTCCTGGTGCCACATTGAAGAAACTGTGGTACGAAGAGGATAAGACTACTAAACTCCGTAATTCCTATATGAACTACGGAAGGGGTAAAATCAACGGTATCAGCCCCGAAAATGTCCTGGTGATCCTTTCTGAGTTCATTACAGCTGATACAGATGAAAACCCTGTACTAAACCCAAACAGCACCTACACCGACTATCAGTGGATCCTGATAAGAAGCAGAAAAGGGGATCCGTGGCGCATCGATGATCAAGGTTATTGAATCTCAAACACCGAAAAAGAACTAGGGAGAGCACAACTCTTTCCTAGTTCTTTATCGTATTGCGTGATGGATTGAAGTGATAAGCTCTTTGGGCAAAACTTATCTTGAATACATAGTAACATAAAAAGTAGAAGGAAAATCCCGAACTTCTTCGGGGTATTGATAAATTTTGTCAATCTCTCAAAATGTACAGCACCATAAGAAAGAGATTACCGGACGAAACACAAAGTACATTCATTGATCGAATATAAAAACCACACTCAGAATGGTCACAAACCAAGTATCGATTGAACCACCAGGCACTTATGGAAAGTACGGATGCCAATATAAACACATAGTCTTATCGAAGAAACAACAAGCAGCAAAAGCTCAGCTGTAAAAACTTGAGCAAGTGAAACACTAAAATGAATATCAGGGGGATCATTCAACTGTTCCGAACAGCAAGAATGAAGAAACATCGCGAAAATAATCAGAAGAGGCGGTATATCCCTTTAAATAATTTATTTCGCGAAATGTTGATTTCGCGAATTTAATGCGATATAATAGAGGTACAACAGCAGATTTCATGTTATTTCACCGAAATCGCCCTTCTGATTACGTAATAAGGATGGTATTTATGAGCAACGAAAATTCAACTACCTACTATGAAGTTTACCCCGAGCGTGTTCTTGACTTTCTCAACTACTCCAGCACCATCCGTGGGAAAGCCGACAGCACTATTGAAGCATACCGGTACGATCTCGGCTTATTCTTCCGCTTTTTAAAAAGACACAGAAAACAAATCCAACCCGATGTTCCATTTGATCAGATCCTGATTCATGACGTTAATGATGATTTCATAAAAAAAGTGACACTCTCAGAGATTTATGCATTCTTATCTTACATGGATAAACAGCGTCATAATTCCGCATATGCAAGAGCCAGAAAAACGGCCTGTATCAAAACTTTTTTTAAATACTTATCCGTCAAAGCCCGTATCATCGATAAAGATCCAACTTTAGAACTGGAAAGGCCGAAAATCAAGAAAAGAAACCCCGTCTACCTTACCTTAGACGAAAGCCGAACTCTCCTAAGATCCATGGATAAAGATAATATAAACTTCAAAAGAGATTACTGTATCCTTACACTGTTTCTAAACTGCGGAATGCGTCTCTCTGAACTTGTAAGCATCAGACTTAGCAAGATGAAAGATGATACACTCACCGTCATCGGTAAAGGAAATAAAGAACGAGTTGTATATCTGAATCAAGCCAGCTTAAGCAGCATCCAGCAATATCTCACAGTTCGTTCCAACATCGAAACAAAAGATGAATACAAAGATTATCTATTTTTGTCCACCCACAAAAGACCCATAAATAAAAGAACCGTGGAAATTTTAGTTAAAAAACACGTGCATACTGCTGGTTTATTTGACGAAAAATATTCACCTCATAAACTTCGACACACTGCTGCTACACTCATGTACAAGCACGGAAAAGTAGATATCAGAAGTCTTCAAATGATTTTAGGGCATGAAAATGTCTCAACGACTCAGATCTATACTCATGTTGATAACGAGGCCTTGCGTGAAGCTGTAAAACTGAACCCATTAGCAGAAGAAACAGAATAACATCTAAATAACCCCAAAAAACACAACATATTGATTTTATTAACATCTATTAATTCTATATGTTGTGTTTTAATTTTATGTAATTTCAATCGAAATAGGTTTACATAATTATTTAAATGTAAATATTGGGGATATCTACATTCCCCCTTCCCCCTTCCACCTCCCCTTTTCTTCTCACGTGTAGCAGATAAATTATGTATTTAGATTATCAACTAGTACGATCTGAAGCCTCTACTTAGCTCAATGACAGACTAAAAACATTTCATATTTATGTATAATTTTGCGTATTTTTATAAATTACTAATTATTCCTAATATTCATTTTATTGAAATCTCTCTATAATTTCGTCCTCCTGTTAATGACACTATTTTAATATTCAGATAATATAAATGAAAGAAAAGCATGAAGGTATTGATAATTTTTAACAACCCATATTGTTACATCAGTTGATTTGCCTATTTTACTTCATAATATATCCCCTTTTTTATAACTCAATAAAAAGCCCAACTGTATCAGAATAAACTGTAACAGTTGGGCTTTTATCAATACTACAGAAAACTAAAAAGCAAGATAATCAGAAGCAGAAGCATCACGCCATAAATAAACACATCTGAAGTGGTGATAAATTGTTCTAATTTCCTGAAGATAGATCGTATCCATTCTCCAGATTTTGTGTAAAAATTTCGATAGTAATCACTCTCAGGATCCAATTGTTTTGGAAGATGAAAATGAAATAGATTAAATTTCATGCCCGCAATATATATCACAAATCCGGCACTGTATACAACAAGCATTGAATTTAAATCCTTCGTGTGGAAAAAATTCATGGATACCAGATACTTCTCAATAAAGTATGGATTAAATTCCAGCGCTCTGGCACTCGGAATGATTGCATAATCCATGATAAAGCTCGGGAAAATCCCAATAATGATGATAAACAGAGCCAGCGCCCCCATCCCTATTGTGCCAATATTGTATTTTTCTTTAACATACTTGTACTTTTCAGGCATAGGCCCAAGAAACACATGGGAGTATAGTTTTATAAATGAAGCCGCTGTACATGCACTGACAAAGGTGAAAATATATTCTGCCCACCGAAATACTGGATGGCCATACTCATATGCTTCGATGATAGCATGATGTAAGATGGACTTACTTGCAAAACCATTGAACAAAGGCATACCTGTGATCCCAAAAACAGCTATCAACCCTACAATCGCAGCAAATGGCATTTTCCGATACAATCCACCAAGCTTATACATATTCTTTTCTCGCGTTCTAAAAAACACCACACCAGCCACCATGAAGAGCAACGCTTTAAACATCCCATGATTGATCATATGGTAGATACTTCCCGCAAATCCCATGGCACCATCAAAACCAAGATAAGCTGTAACACCAATACCCATAATGACATATCCCATCTGACTGACGCTGTGATATGCGAGCATTCTTACCATCTTTTCCTGCTCCAGCGCTGCAATCACACCAAAAATCATTGTTATCATTCCAACCCAGATGACCACAGCACCAATACCCTTTAAGGTTAATAGAATTGTAGTCACATTCGTCTCCTGTTGTCCTTTGGTGCTGGATAAAACAGAAATAATAAGCCTAACAATTCCATAACCACCTATTTTCATTAAAATCCCCGAAGAGAGAGCATTCACTGATAGATGAGATTTGGGGTATACCACTGGAACCCAATGATGCAAAGGAACCATACCCGCTTTAATACCGAATCCAACGATAAAGAAAACAGCCGATACATACTTTACCACACCAATCTCACCAAACTTCTGTCCCAATGTAATCCATTCATAGTTCTGAGTATATGCAGAAAGAACCAGTATTCCAGCTAGAATAGAGAGCCCTCCTGCGATGCCATAATAAATATAGATACTTCCCGCTTCTATAACCTTCTGACCTCGTTCATGAACCATCAACGCAAAACTCGCAAACGTCATGATTTCAAAGAACAGGAAAAAGCTTAATAAGTCCCCAGCCATAAGCGTTCCAATTGTAGCCATATAGGTGATCATGAAAAACATATAGAAACTTCGTTCTCTTCCACAACCTTTGATATCCACTGCCGTATAAAGACTAACCGTAAAGAAAATCAATGCTGCGAATATCATGAAGGTAAGACTCAGCATATCAATCCGGAAAACTATGCCATTGCCGAATAAATTTGCCATCCTGTATTCTATCGGCGCCTCCAAAACCTCTGTAAAAATAGACACCATAGAAATCAGAGTCAGCAGAATCACTCCACGCACCGTCATCCTTCTGACTCTTCTCCTCCTCCCCCCTAATAGCGGTATGAGGAATAGTTCAAGAAGTCCCACCACAAGAAGAATTACTGGCAGCCAGAGCTGCACCGCAAGCCGTACTGCATTCACAAAGATCCCTCCCGTTATGTAATCAGATACAGAATAATTCCAAGAAGCACCAGTGCATAGATCACAACATCACTTTTTATGATTGATGTCTCCATTCCATGCAAAAAAGAATTTGACATCGCAAGCGTCTTCTTCCGAATTCCTTTGTTCATGGTGAAATCTCCATCCATCCACCGTGGAAGATGAAGATGGAATAAATGGAAGCGGATTCCCAGATAGAAGATCGCAATACCAATACCATAAACATAAATCATGGTAATGAGATCCTGTATATTGAAGAAATTCATATCCATAAGATATTTTTTAATGAATTCGCTGCTGTATGCGTATCCTTCTGTTGCTGGGATAATAAACTGGTCCATGACAAAATTTGGGAATAACCCTATCAGAACAATAAGAAGCGCCAGACCTCCCATACCAAGACTCATCATAAAACTCTCGCCTTGGACTTTCTCATATTTTAAAGGCATTTTCCCAACAAAAACAAACCCAAACAGTTTAATGAATGAAGTAACTGTTCCCGCACTGGTGAGTGTAAACATCATTTCCGCATATCGGAAGGAAGGATGCCCGTACTCGTAAGCTTCCACAATTGCATGATGGAGAATTGATTTGCTCGCATACCCATTAAATAGAGGCATTCCTGTAATACCAAGCACTGCAATAAGACAAACCAGCGCTGTAAAAGGGAACTTTCTCCACATGCCACCGAGTTGATACATGTCAAGTTCATGAGTCCTTAAGTAAATAACACCCGCTACCATGAATAGGAGAGCTTTGAACAGCGCATGATTGACCATGTGATATATTGCCCCGGAGAAGCCCATGGCGCCCTTAGGACCAAGATAAGCTGCCACGCCAATTCCCATGATGATATATCCCATTTGACTTACACTATGATATGCGAGCATTTTTTTCATATTACTTTGCTGCAAAGCCATAAAGACTCCCCCAGCCATGGTGACAATTCCAATCCAGATCATTGCTGCTCCAAGATCTATGCTGAGATCCCAGATGGGACTTTCGTAAGACACATATGCACCCTTAGCCGGCATAAAGAAACTGGTAAGAACCCGCAAAATACCAAAGGCACCGATTTTAATCAAAAGTCCTGATAACAGAGCACTGGCAGGTGTTGGAGCCACAGGGTGTGCCCGAGGAAGCCATATATGAAGTGGAAGCATTCCTGCTTTTATACCAAATCCAACTAAAAATAGACCTGAAATAAGATATTTCACATTCCCTAGTGTGCTGATTCTTGCAGCCAGTGGAACAAAAGCCACCGTTCCTGTATTCACATAAAGGAGGATAATCCCAAGCAGCAGTGCCAATCCTCCAGCCACCCCCATATATATAAAGACGTCTCCAGCAATCAAGGAATCCTTGGACTGATTATGAGCAACAAGAAAATAGGACGCAAAGGTCATCAGTTCAAAAAACAGAAACATGGTGATCAGATCTCCAGCCATAATTGTTCCAAGGACTCCTGCATAGGTGATACTCATCTGGAGAAAAAATCTGTTTCTATGTTTCTCAATCATCATGTAGTCATGAGCATACATGATGACAAGAACCCATAAAATTGATGACACCACAAGCATAATAAACCCGAGCATATCTACTTTGAATCTGATTCCAAGCCCCAACGCTCTTGGAATCTCAAAGCGCATCGTCCCTTCCAGAACTTGCGGAAATAGAGCAAGAATCAGAAAGAACGTTAAGACTGTTGTATAAACAATGGCCATATCTCTTGCGTTTTCTCTTCTTCTAAAAAAATACATCTCCACAGGTCCTCCAATAAGGGGGATTAGGATGATCATAAGCGGAAGACTTTTGAGATTATTCAGCGAATTGGAAATGCCATCTGCAAGATTTACAAGAAAGAGCATCACCCCACTGATCTGTTCCCTTTCAACATTCTTAGCAAAAAGCAAAAACGCAGCAAAAAGACTTCCCAGAACAATATAAAGAATAATGCAGCTGACGCAATATGAGTCTAGCTCCTTGCTTTTCTTGCAACTACAATCTTTTTTCGTGTTACTTGACCGATTCTTTTTTTCTTTCACATATCCCTCCACTACAGTCCCATCTGGATAAATGTGGGCACCGCTTTTTCAATGATGTCCATGACAAGATGGGGGAAAAATCCGATCACAATACTTCCAGCTGCAACAAGCACCATTGAAATCTTCATGGTTCTTGGAATTCCATCTCTGTGCATTTCAAGAGGGACTCCCGGTCTTTCACGAAGAAACGCTGCGATGACAATCGGCAGATAATAAAGCGCGTTTAAGAAGCTGCTGAGCAAAATGACAAGAAGAAGCCCTGGATGTCCTGCATCAAGAACTGCAAGCCCCAAATACCATTTGCTCATAAACCCGCTGGTTCCTGGTATTCCAATCATGCCAAGTACACCGATGCTGAAGACTGTCATGGTGATGGGCATTTCATAGCCGATCCCATCCATATTTTTGACATCACGGCGTCCTGTGAGATAGATTATGGAACCTGCACTAAGAAACAGTGCCGATTTCATGAACGCATGCGAGATGACATGAAATAACGCTGCAGAAAACCCCATAGGTGTTGCAAGGGCCAACCCAAGAAAAATATATCCAATTTGAGCCACACTGGAATAAGCAAGTCTTCTTTTGATATCTCTTTGTGTCAGCGCAAAAACCGATCCCATAATCATACTCATGACTGCGAATATTATAATATAGTTATTGATACCAATATTTACAGAGATCTCCTGCCCAATCACACGATACATCATTTTGGCGATGGCAAATACATAAGCCTTCACAACAAGCCCTGACAGCAATGCACTAGAGGGTGTTGGCGCACTGGAGTGGGCATCTGGAAGCCAGTTGTGAAGCGGAAAAATGGCAGCCTTTATACCAAAACCAGTAAGAATAAATCCCATTGCCAGTAGAATGTTTCTGGGGTATTGTTCCCAAACCTCATTAATTTCCGTAAAAATCAATGTCATATTCAGATGCCCTGTGACCATATAAAGGAGCGCAAATCCCATAAGTATGGTCACAGAACCAATGGCCCCCATCATCAGATACTTCATAGAAGCCATCAGCGTATCTTTCTTCTTTTTGATGGAAATCACCGCTACAGATACAAGAGAAAGAATCTCCATGAATACATACAGATTGAACATGTCATTGGTGAAAATCATCCCAATCATAGAAAAAAGCATCAGAAAAACCAACGTATAATATCTGTATTTATTTTCAGCTTCAATCTCGTGATCAAGATCTTTCAACGAAAACAGCACAATTAAGAGTCCTAAAAGAAGTACAATAAAAGTCATGAGCGCCGAAAAATCATCTACAAGAAACTGTATACCGATACCGGCTTCATAATTTCCAAAGGTATAACTGTATGCGCCTTCCCTACTGACTTTAAGAAGTTCAAGAATCGCCAGTCCCGCTGTACCGGAAAGAACACTCATCATGAGAATATTGAACCATCTTCCATAAGCTTTCATGTACAGCGGTATTGTGACGGCAAAGATCAGGAGAACCATTAGGATATAAACGGGTAAATGAGGACTATTCATCAGACTCCACACTCCTTATTCTGATGATCTCGTCCATTTCAATGGTTCCATATGCTTCATGAATTTTAATCACAATACTCAAGGAGAATGCAGTAATACTGACAGCTACCACAATGCCCGTAAGCATCAGTGCTGCAGGCAGGGGGTTCACGAAGAATCCTTCCCCGCTTATAGACTCGTAAATGGGGGCTGCCGCACCTTTTCTGTACCCTATAGACACAAAAAATAGAAATATGGACGTCTCCATAATATTAATACCGATGATTTTCTTAATTAGATTGGAGTGGGTCAGCACAGTATATAATCCGATGACAAAAAGAATCATCGCACCAATATAATTGATGTTTTCCATCATCATTTTCAAATTCATGAATCTTCCTCCAGCATAGTATGAAACAATGTGACAATTGTGCTCATAACCTTCAGACCAATGGCAAAGGTCACCACGGGTATCAATCCCGCACTCAGCACTTTGCCAAAAGTGCCAATGGGGAAACCCGCCTCAATATTGGTCAGGAATGTATATCCAAGAAAAATCCCAGACAATCCTACAAGAATATAAACAAGAATCCCTCCGGTTTCAATCTTGGACGAAAGCCCATGAGGCATCCTTTCTTTGCCTTTTTTAAGACCAAAGGCTAAGGTGTAAAGAACAATACTTGCTGCATAAATTGCTCCTCCAGAGAAACCGCCTCCAGGAGATACGTGGCCATGGATAATCACATATAGTCCATAAAGCTGAATGAAGGGCAAGATCATTCTTGTTGTGAGTTTGACAAATAAATCATCCATGATGTTCCTGATCCTCCTTCTTTCCTTTATCATGAGGAACACCGATCATTGCAGTTACTGCTGCAATACCGGTAAAGAGAACTGTTGTCTCCCCTAAAGTATCAAATGCCCGATAATCTGTAATGATGGCTGCTATGATATTCTGTGCACCAGTATCCTGTGCACTTTCATTCACATAATACTCAGACACTTCATTATAAGCAGGGTTCTTCTCTTCTCCCAACGGTGGGATTTCTGTAATACTCGTTAAAAGCACAATCAATAGTCCCCCTAAGATGGTAAATGTAAATAATTTTTTCATTTTTCCATCCTCCCCGTACGGCTGATTACTACAACAAACAATATGGTCGTGATTCCAGCACCAATGGCCGCTTCTGTCATCGCAACATCGGGTGCACGAAGAAGAAGCCACAAAAGTGACATCACAAGGCTGTATGCTGTAAAGATAATCACTGCGCCTAAAAGATCTTTGGTTCTTTCCACGGCAATAGCCGATACGATGAGAAAAACAATAAGAATGACATTAAACAGCGCCATGATCATCCTCCTTCTGATTCCTCATTTTTTTGTGAAAGGCAGCTTTTGCAATGATATGCGCAGCTACAGGATTCGTAATAAATATAAACACAAGAATCAGCAGAAGCTTGAGACTCACTGGATCCAATCCTTTATAGACCATGAGGGCCAACAAGCCAAGTCCCGCCCCAAGTGTATCGCTTTTCGTAGTCGCGTGCATCCTGCTGAATACATCAGGAAGCCTGATCAAACCAACAGTGCCTACCATAAAAAAGAATAAACTGGATAATGCCAGAAGAAGTATAGTGATATCTTTAAGCATACAATGCACCTCCTAATATAGTTTCCCTTTTTCGATATACTTTGAAACAGCAATGGTGGCAATAAACCCCATCATCGCATAAATAACAGCCACATCGATAAATGCGTTCTGTTCGGTTAAAACTGCAATCACCGCGATAAGAACAGTCACTTTTGTGGAGATGACATTAATGGAAACCACCCGGTCTGCTGTAGTGGGCCCGGCATAAGCCCGGTAAAGGCATAAAAACGCAAAGAGTGACAAGACAATCGAATATACAGTTAAAAGAGTGGTACTCATGATTCTTCCCTTTCGAGATCCAGCACATGTTTCTCTAGCGTATTTCCTTTTAATCCCTCTGCTGCACTCCTGTCTATGGCATGTATGACAAACTCTCCCTGCTCCTCATCCACTGTGAGGGTACCCGGCGTCAGCGTGATGAGATTTCCATAAATCATTTTATGTAATTTCTTCTTTGGAGATGCTGGAATCTTAATGAACATAGGCTCAATAGGCATATCCTTACTCAGCACAATTTTTGCGACTGCAATATTCGCTTTCACTATTTCCACAAGAAGAACACCAATCATCACCGTATACCTTAAGATATACTTGAAAGTAAGAGGCCCGCCTTCGGTCTCATTAAAAAATAAATCCTTATTGAGAATCATTACTGCGAAAGCAGCAATACTTCCTATAAGGACAGACTCTACGGTTAGTTTTCCGTCTATAACAATCCAAAAAAGGATGAAGAGAATATACATAAAGCAGTAATTTTTTAAAGAGATTTTATTTTTCTTTTCCATCCGACACCTCACAACTATTGATAATATTTCGAATAACTACCTACTATACTAGTTACTTTATCGTAAATGCACATCGTTTTCAATGAAATTTGAGTTTTTCATCCTGAAATATGATAATTTGATAATTTAGTTCTTAGGTCATAACCAATCTACTTATGAATCTTATTTTTGTCTGTCATTATAGAAATAACATAATTTCTGGTCTGCCAACAGAAAAAGACACCTGCACTGCAGATGTCTCATCAAATCTAATATTCAATTCCTTCTCTCGATAGAATGCCCTGGTCATAATAATGTCGGATTTTTTTCATTTCAGTAATGAGATCCCCTTCTTTTAAAACCAGTTCAGGGACATTCCGTCCTGTCAGCACCAATTCCATCTGTATCGGCTTCTCTTGAAGAAGTTTCAGCACCTTGGATTCTGATACAATGCCAAGATACATGGCCGCCATGATCTCATCCAAAACGACGAGTTCAAATTGTCCGCTCATGATCTGTGTATACAGACTTTCCCATTCCTTCTCTGTTTCTTCGATCAGGGTTCTCTGTTCTTCAACAGTCAAAGCACGAAAAAAGGTCCGTGCATTTGCCAGTTTCACATGGGTAATCTGTGGTATCTTTTCCATCAGATACTGCTCTCCGGTATCCTGACCTTTTAGAAACTGAACAAACAGTACCTTTCTGTCTCTTCCTGCAGCTCGTATGGACAATCCCAGTGCAGCTGTAGTCTTTCCTTTTCCCTCTCCCGTATAGATATGAATCTGTCCTTTGGTACTCATTCTTCCTCTCTCCTTTTACTGATCTTCGGTATCACATAGGGTTTGCCATTCAATGGATTCTGAATGATCAGGCATTCTGTTTCATAAACTTCTCTTAGATTCTCTTCGGTGATGATGTCTTCTGGCACCCCTTTCGCAAAAATTTCCCCTTTTTTCATGAGAATCAGTTCATCACTATAGGTGATGGCCAAATTGATGTCATGGAGAACTGAAATCACTGTGCTGTTGTTCTTTCTGCAATAGCTGTTCACCTGATCCAGTATCAGCACCTGATGACGAAGATCCAGATGTGAGACAGGCTCGTCTAAAAGAAGAAGATCCGGTTCCTGAACCATGGCTCTTGCCACCACTACTCTTTGAAGTTCACCACCTGACAGCTCTAATACAGATTTATGGCTGTATTGCCAGGTGTTTGTCGCAATCATTGCTTCCTCTGCTTTTTTGTAATCAGATGAAGTTTCATTTTCAAACCTTTTCAGATAGGGCGCTCTGCCTGCAAGGACAAAGTCCAGAACGGGAAAATCCACAGACACATGGGTTTCTTGAGGCACTGTGGCGATTTTCCTCGCTAGATCCCGAATCTTCATCTGTCTCACTTCTTCTGTACCCAGCATCACTTTCCCGCTTTGGGGCAGAAGCAGTTTCTGTATATGCCGAAGAACTGTTGTCTTACCTGATCCGTTAGGTCCCAATATGCTGTAAAAGCATCCTTTCTTGACATAGAAGGAAAGGTCTTTCAGCACTTCCTCTTTTCCATAAGAAAACCGCAGTGAAGAAACAGATAACTCATTCATAGAAAGCCTCCACTTTTTTTGCTTCTGTAAAGAAGCAGGATAAAATAAGGTGCGCCAAATAGAGCAGTAACCGCACCCACTGGTATTTCCATAGGCGCTAGAACAGTACGGGCCAGCGTATCCGAGAAGAGCATAAATAAAGCACCAGCCAGCGCTGAGAAAGGAAGCAGCACACGATGGTCGCCTCCTAAAAGCATCCGGACAGCATGAGGGACAATCAGTCCCACAAATCCAATAATTCCGCTGACCGAAACAATGACTGCTACAGTGAAGGAGGAGAGGATCAGAAGTCTCTTCTTCACTTTCTCCACATCCACCCCCAGGCTGTAGGCCGTATCCTCACCCGAAATCATCAGGTTCAGCTCCCGTCTGTACAGGTTTAAAAGAACCACGGACAGCAACACAAGGGGACCAACATAGATGAGGTCTGCCCATGAGGCCGATGCGACAGAGCCCATGGTCCAGAAGATGATCTGATCCGACTGGTCCCGATGAAAGATCATCAGCATCGAAATCACGGCAGAAGACATGGCACTGATGGCAACACCCGCTAAGATGAGAGGAAGCACTGGGATCCTATGTCCTGTTCTGGCAATGTGAAACACCAGGAGAACCGCGGAAAGTGCGCCTAAAAAGGCCATGACCTGCACCGACAGAAATCCACCTGTAAAAATTGTAATCCCGGCTGCCGCCCCCAGCGCGGCACCGGAAGATACCCCCATGATATAGGGGTCTGCCATGGGGTTTTTAAAAAGCCCCTGAAAAGATGCGCCTACCACAGAAAGCCCTGTCCCAACCACTGCTGAAAGAAGGATTCTCGGCAGTCTGATCGAAAGAACAATGACACGGAACTTTTCTTCCACCTGTGGCCATGAAAACAGCTCTTTCAGATAAGGAACCTCTCCCAAAAGTATTTTCAGACTGTCCTTCATTGAAATATTTGCTGCTCCCACAGTGGTCGCCAGAACCATGGAGGCCATTAGGAAAAGGAGCATCCCCATGAAGAGCCTTCTGTAATACTTTCTTTTCTCATAATAAGCCATGGCTCCCCCTACTGGAAGTCATCCTGGTGTATGGCTCTGGCCAGATCTTCAAATCCGTCCGCAAGTCTAGGACCTTGCCTATCAATAAGATTGCTGTCAATCTCCACCACTTTATCTTCTTTCACTGCAGTCAGCTCCTTATATCCTTCTGCACTGATAAATCCATTTTTCGTCTCATAGTATTTTGAGACAATGATGATTTGCGGATCATGCTCCACAATCTTCTCCAGACTATAGCTCCATCCTTCCACATCATCCGCGATATTGGTTCCACCTGCTCTTTCAATCATCTCGCTGATGAACGTGCCCTTCCCTGCAGTATAATCTCCAAACTCTCCATAGCCGACTACGTAGTAGACGGATGGGGAAGACAGCTCTTTTACTTTTTCTTCCACGGAAGAAACCTTTTCTTTCATAGAAGAAATAATCTCTTCTGCTTTTACCTGAGCGTCCAGAACTGTTCCCATTTTCCCGATGACATCATAGACTCCTTCAAAGCTGTCATTCGGATTAAGAACTAGAACCGTTATCCCCAGCTCCTCCAGTTTCTTCTGCACCTCTTCCTTGAAATGCGTAGAAGCAATGACGAGATCCGCTTCCAGATCTGTTATCTTCTCTATGTTCGGCTCCTGAAGCGTACCAACGGATTCAATACCGGAAACCTCTGATGGATAATCACAGTATTCTGTCCTGCCCACCAAAAGTTCTTCTACGCCCAAGGCGAAGAAGGTTTCTGTGATGCTTGGTGCCAAAGACACCACTTTCATGGGCTTTTCCGTGATGGTGACTTCATTGCCTGTACTATCAGTAACAACAAGAGGATATACTGTATCAAGAGTGTTTCCTGAAGGTGTTTCCGTTTCCACACTTGGGACAGAAGGGTCAATTTCTCCTTTCTTGCCACTGCAGCCGCTGAATACCAGCATCACAAGGAAAAGAACCAGCATGAGTTTTGTTGTCTTATTTTTTTTATACATTAATATATTCACTCCGTTTCATTCAATGTCTTTTATGTTATGTCTTTTATTTTTTGCAGTGCGTTCATCAGTTTCAGATTGGATGACCTGTCTTTCACAGCGATTCTGAAATGATGAGAGGTGAGTCCTTTAAACCCATAGGGCAGCCGGATCAAAATTTGATCCACCAGAAGGTTTTTCTGGATGTCTTCTGCTGACGCGCAAGAAGATTTCACCAGAATAAAATTGCAGTCACTTTCAATCCATGTAAGCCACGGCACTTTAGATAGCTCCCGATAAAGAAAAGCCTTCTCAAGCTGCAGCCAGGATGCTGTTTCCTCAAGATAACCTGTCTCTTTCAGTACCACCTGACCAGCAATATCTGCGAAAGTATTGATCTGCCATGGCTCCTGCAGAGAATCCATCTTCTTTGCCAGAATCTCATTGTATATAATCCCATAGCCCAGCCGAACTCCAGGTATACCATAGATTTTAGTCAAAGCCCGCAAAAAGAGAACGCATTCAGGCTGCTGCTCCAGCAGGGAATGCCTCTTCTGCTGTTCCACAAAGGGGAGAAACGTTTCATCCAGCACCAGAAAACTCCCAGTTTCTTCGATTCTTTTCAGAACCAGCTCCAAATCAGATGCATTCAGGGCCTTTCCCGTAGGATTGTTGGGATTGCACAGAAACACCAGGGAACGGTCATGTACGGCTTTTAGAAACTTCTCTACCTGAAGATTACCCAAACTGTCGTACAGTAAATCCTCCCGATATGGTATTTCATTTCTTATGCAAGCATTGCGGTACTCTGAAAAAGCCGGGGAAGGAATGAGAACCTCTTTCGGCCTGACCCCCTTTATTACACTGTGGATGAGATCCACAGCACCATTTCCCAAAAGAATATTCGCTTTATCTGTCAGGAAATGATGGTCCGTTATGGCTTTTTTCAATTTTCTGTAGGAAGGGTCCGGATACGATGTCACCTGCTCCATTTGTTCTATCCAGGCAATCCGGAGCTTCTCCGGTATCCCCAGCGGATTGATGTTGGCGCTGAAATCCACCATGGGCGTCTCAAACCCATGGATATTGCCACCATGCTCATACATAAAAAGTCCACCTCCCCATAACTTTCAGCATCATAAACAAAGCAGCGCTCATGATGTAGGCTCGTTCCATCATCCTGACGGTCTTCACAATATCAGACGGTTCCGGTTCCTGATCCATTTCTCCCAGGGCAGGTTTACAAACAGTCTGCCCGAAATAGATGGCGTCCCCTCCTAAGGAGATGCCAAGAACTCCTGCAGCCGCGGATTCCGGATGGCCCGCATTGGGACTCTCATGACAGTTCCTGTACCTTCTGTAAACCTCTGCAGCTTTCTTGAAAGGCCTCCCTTCCAAGGGAGCGCTGAAGAGAATAAACCAGGACGTCAGCCGAGCCGGAATGAAGTTCAGCACATCATCGGTTTTAGCGGCGCACCAGCCAAAGTCCAAATAACGCTCATTTTTATAACCCACCATAGAATCCATGGTGTTCACGGTCTTGTATAGCCACATGCCGCAGGGTCCAAAGAGAACACCAAAGAAAAGCGGTGCGACTATCCCATCTGATGTATTCTCAGACACGGTTTCCACCGTTGCTTTAATAACTTCTTCCTCGGACATCAGTTCGGTCTGTCTGGAAACAAGCATGGAGAGTCTCCCCCTGGCTTCCTGCAGCTGATTCTGAGCCAGGGCATGATACACATTAAGGCCTTCCAGTTTCAGCGTTCTTCCCGCCAGACCCGTCCACAGCAGATATACGCACAAGATGAAATAAAGCCAGTAGGACACGCTGAATGCAAGGGCGAGGATGCTGTAAACAAAAGCTGTGACGCTGATGCAGGCAAGAATCACAAGAAGAATCCCCTTTCTTTTCCGTACGGCAGGAGTATCTTCGTTTTCGTAAAGCTTGCGCTCCAGTGCATGGATCAGTTTCCCGATGCCCATGACCGGATGCCAGAGGCTCTTTGGATCACCCACAATAACATCCAGCACTACTGCGAAGAGCACGCTAGCCACGGGGGTGTTCATGAAGAATCTCATAAATCGCCTCCATATCCAGGGTATCTCGCAGGGTATCTGCCAGACGTGAAAGCTCCTTGTCTATTTCCTCCCAATAGTCTTTTGGAACTTCGCTGATCTCCTCCATCCCTTTGCTCTTCCGGATGACATTAAGTAGCTTTCGTGTAAATCCGCTGTTGTCAAAAATCCCATGAAGATACGTACCAATGATTCTCTCACCCTCATGATAATATCCCTCCTCTGAAACAGCACCCTGTTCTCCAAGCTTCAGGAATGGCCTTTGCATGTCTTTATGAAAAAGGCTTCTGCCCATATGAATCTCATACCCCTTCACAGGACACGCCAAAGGAAGACACACACCTTCCACCAGAGTTGTTTTTTTACTTTTTTCCAGAATGGTCTTCATGGGAATCAGTTCCAATCCCCTGGATTCCAGTAGAGAAGACTCCACCTGATGAGGATCTTCCAAAGATTCTCCAAGCATCTGATAACCACCGCAGATGCCAAAGATAACTGCACCTTTTTCATGAGCTTTCAGGATTTTTTCATCCATTTTCGCTGCTCTTAATACAGCAAGATCGCTCAGTGTGTTCTTGCTGCCTGGAAGAATCACAAGATCCATTCCCTCCAGAGAATCTTCTAGTGATAAGAAACGCACTTGAACATCTTCATAGAGAAGAAGTGGCTGAACATCCGTGTAGTTTGAAATGTGTGGCAGCCTTATCACGCCCACTGTTATGTCCGCTTTGGTTTTTCTTTCTGCTCCTGGATCCTCCATGAGACTGTCCTCCTCCGGAAGATTCAGAGGAAGGTAAGGAACAACGCCTAGTACTGGGATGCCCACAAGTTTTTCAATCTCATCGATGCCAGGCTTAAGAAGAGCTCGTGTACCTCTGAACTTATTGATGATGATTCCCTTCACATGCTTTCTCTCTTCTTCCGGCATCAGCATCACCGTGCCATAGATGGACGCAAAAGCGCCGCCCTTATCAATATCCACCACAAGCAGCACCGGCGCATCCACCATCCTGGCCAGCCCCATATTCACAAAGTCATTCTTTCTCAGATTGATCTCTGCCGCACTGCCTGCTCCTTCAATCACGATGGTGTCATACTCCTTTTCCAGCTCCCCATAGGCCTGAAGAACTTTCACAGAGAGCTCCTCTTTCATGGAGATGTAATTCTCACCTCCCACTTCCCCATAGACCTTGCCCAGCAGCACCACTTGAGAGCCTTCACTGGAAGTAGGTTTTAGAAGAACAGGATTCATTTTCACATCCGGCACCACCTTGGCTGCCACAGCCTGCAGAATCTGAGCTCTTCCCATCTCAAGTCCCTCCGGAGTAACACCGGAATTAAGAGACATATTCTGGGCTTTAAAAGGTGCTGGTTTTAATCCATCCTCTTCCAATATCCGGCATAGGCCTGCACACAGCGTGCTTTTCCCCACCGAGGACGCAGTCCCCACCAGCATGATTTTCTTACGCATCTTTCTTCCTCCTTTCTGTATAAAAACTTCATCACAAAACATACTCTTCTTATCTAGCCAGCAGCACATAGACGAGGAGATAAATCAACTGGGAAACTTCCAGAAAAGCCCCTAAAACATCTCCTGTTATTCCTCCCAGACGTTTTTCTGTATAGTGCTTCATCTGCAGGATGAGGAAGCCGACGGCGAACCAGGAGATTCCTCCACTGATTCCCAACAGAGCTGTTGAGTAGAACAGCGCCGTCCCTGAGGCGATGGCCAAGGTCAGATTGGAGATCTGCCCAATATAGATGCCGCCGAATCCATGGTCTCTGGCGTAGACACTCCTAAAGGCCCCTAAAACCATCATGTTTCGGCCGATTACTGGGAGAACGAGCACCATCCTGAGAAACGTGACTGAATCAAGCTCCATCAGAAATGCCGTCTTCAAAAGAAGGCAGAAGAGAAGACTGAGCGCGCCAAAGGCGCCCAGACGGCTGTCTTTCATAATCTCCAGCATCGTTTTACGGTCTCTTCCAGAGAACAGCCCATCACAGGTATCTGCAAGACCATCCAGATGGATGCCCTTGGTCAGAAATACATCCACCATGAGAATCAGTAAAACGGCAGTCATAGGCCGGAACAGCCCTAGAATGAGAGAGGCGGCTCCGCCTTCCAGAAGACCCATAACGCCACCAAGAACCGGTAAAAGTACTGCTGTTTTAGTAAATCTCTCCCGATCATAAGGGATTTCTTTCTGGATGGGGATCACTGTAAAAAGCTGAAGCATCAGAAGAATCTCATTCATCTCCGGACTCCTTGATGCAAAGTGGGATGCCCGACACCAGAAGATACACATCATCAGACTCCCTGGCAAGATACTGGTTCACTCTGCCCTGAAGATCCCGGAACGCACGGGCAAAGGCAGTTTCAGGAACCAGTCCTTGTCCCAGCTCATTGGTGACAAGAACACACTCGGCAGAGGATTTTCTAAAAAAATCCAATGTTTCCTGCAGGTCCTCAAGGATCTCCGATTCAGCCTTCCCCCAGAAACCTTCCTCATAACGGTCCAGATTCAGATCACTCCGGATAAACAGAAGATTGGTCAGAAGAACCGTGACACAGTCCAGAAGAATTCCGCCGTAAAAGCTTTCTTTTCCAGCAAGCCGCTGCGGTAAAGTAGAGAATGCTTCCAAGGTATCCCAGGAAGGATTCCGGCCCTTCTGATGATGGCGGATTCTCACCTTCATCTCTTCATCCACGGGAACGGCTGTGGCGATGTATAGAACCGGATGGGTTTCCTGAAGAAGGCCTTCCGCAAAAGTGCTTTTTCCGCTCCTTGCTCCACCGGTGATTAATGTAATTTTCCCCATTTGTGCTGCTCCTTTCTAACAAAATACGCCTAATACATGAACCGGTATGTTCAAAGTTTCCTGAAGATCCTTAAGGTGCTCTTTCCCAAGAGTCACCAGCAGTGCACTGGCCGGCCCGCAGGACTGATGCAGCAGAGGCTTTACACCTTCTGCCGGCAGGAACCTGATCTTTGAAGCGCTTTCCACAAGTGAGATTTCATGTGCCATTCCTCTGGATCCACCTGGCACTACTTCCCTGACATAGGGCAAATCTCTTAAGGTCTTCACATGATGGAGCATGAGGATCTTTTCTTTTTCCGTCTTCAGCACCTCCTCTCCACACTTTGCCTCTCCTACCATAACCGCCACATCCTGAGCCAGCGATTTTTTCAGCGGCCACTGCCTCTTTTCTATCCTCCCCATTACGGTAACGCCCAGCCCTGTGGCTGAAACATGGAAGTTTTCTTCCGTGCTGCCAGTGAGTGCAATAGAATGCATGGGATCATATTCTTTCAGCAGCGTATGTATCCCTCTCATCATTTCGGCCCCTGTGGGATTCATTTCCACAGACAGAGTGCTAGATAGGAGTAAAGGTTCTCCATGGACACAGAGAAGTTCCATCAGTGCCACCTTCGCTGTATGATAGCCCACGATAAAAGGCGATGTTCTGATCAGATCATGAGGTTTGTCCCCAATACCGCCAGCGCTGTCACAGGATACAGCCAGTAAGTACTCTTCATGAAAATCCACTAAGGTAAGATCCCGCCATTTCATAAATTTCCCTCCTTGAAGTTCCTTTTAAGAAGAAGATTGCCTAAGAACACCGCTCCTAAAATGTTCACAGCAGAAGCAGCACTGAGCGGAGTGATCAGACTAAGAAACATCCATTTCCCCTGAAGG
This sequence comes from Proteiniclasticum ruminis DSM 24773, assembly GCF_000701905.1. Classification (GTDB taxonomy): domain Bacteria; phylum Bacillota; class Clostridia; order Clostridiales; family Clostridiaceae; genus Proteiniclasticum; species Proteiniclasticum ruminis. The sequence continues at coordinate 271,830 of NZ_JNKC01000005.1, forward strand.
GGCATACCCATGAAGCTGGAAGCCAGCGAGAGGATCAAAAGCGATACAGGGCCATTCAGAAGAATCCCGGCAGCCGCAGCAAGCACCCGATGGCCTTTTCCATACAGCACTCCAAACACCTGTACCGCCTCCATCATCAGAAGAGAGATCAAAACATGGAGGGGGAAAGACAACGGAAACCCACTGAATAGCGCAGTGAAAAAGTGTCCTAAAGCTCCTATGACACCCCCATAGATCGGCCCAAGAAAAATCGCACCAAGGAATGCTGGAAGCGCATCCAGGGCGATGGTTCCTTGAATTTTAAGAAGTGCGCCTATGTAGGAAAGTGCGATAAGAAGGCCAGACAGCGCCATCGGTTGAGATCTTTTATAAACGGTTCTGATTCTCATTCTGACTCCTCCATTTTCGTAAGTGATCCAGCATGGACTGTACGATCCCACCGCTGCTCCGTAAGTGAATATGCACATAAGAACCGTAGCAGTTGTTTTTCTTCTGACCCGTGCGGTATGTTTCATCCCGGCTGCCAAAATGCTTAGCGCACAAAAATTCCTGTTCTGTCTCTTTTGGTCCTACCCACTGGGAATGATGAAACTCATGTCCCTTCATCTCATAAGGACCGATGCGGATACTTGTGTATCCGAACCGCTGCAGGGTATCTGTCATTTCACAGGATCCTTCAAAAAATCCCACCATGTTATGTAAGGTTCCTTCCTTGTCTCTTATGCCCTGTGTCAGGTACATGTACCCTCCACACTCAGCGAAGGCTGGCATTCCCAGTGCCAACTTCCTATGGATTTCTTCCCGTAGGCTGCTGTTCTCTTCCAGCTTCTGCAAATGAAGCTCAGGAAACCCACCTCCGAAGTACAGACCATCCAAGTGCTCCGGTAATCGTTTGTCTCTCAGAGGGCTGAAGGGAATCAGCTGAACGCCTTTTTGTCTCAGCTGTTCGAGATTATCCTCATAATAGAAGCTGAAAGCTTCATCCTCTGCGATGCCAAGCCGCAGCAGATCCTTCATTTCTTTTTTCTCCTCTACGAGTGGCTCTGCCTGCTTAGGGTCAGATGCTCTTACGGTAAGATCCAGAAGCGCCGAAAGGTTCAGATGCTTTTCAATAAACCGTCCCATATTTGTGATTTTTTCGCTGATTCCCCCCTGGTAAAGGGGATCAAGCTGAAGCCCCAGGTGCCTGGACTGAAATTCCATGACAGGATCTTCTGGCAAGTAGCCAAGACAGGGCACTCCTGTTTTCTCCATGATGCTGCTTTCGATGAGTTCATAATGACGGGCCGAAGACACTCGGTTCAAGATGACCCCTCGGAGATTCACATCCAAATCAAATTCTTTTATGCCAAGAACCACCGCTGCAGCGGTTTTTGACATGGCCTTCGCATCCAGAACCAGAATCACTGGAATGGACAAGAGCTTAGCAACAGATGCGGTGCTTCCTTCCATGGATTTGATTCCGCTGCCGTCATAGAGACCCATGACGCCTTCTACCACAGAAATATCACTGTATGCACTGGCTTTCTTGTATACATCGTAAATCCCCTCTTTCCCCATCATAAAAAGATCCAAATTATGGCTCACTTTTCCTGATGCAGTTTTCTGAAAAGACGGATCAATGTAATCCGGCCCAACCTTAAAGGGCTGCACGGAGAACCCTCTCTCTTTCAGCGCGGACAAAATCCCCATGGTTACAGCAGTTTTGCCAGAACTGCTTGAAATGGCAGCAATGACCATATGATGCATGTTTTTCCCTCCTTACAAAAAAAATAACACACGGAAATCCGTGTGTTTTCAGGCAAAATAAAAACGCACAAACTTCCCTCCGAAGCTTTCGCAGTATCCATACAACAAGGCAGGTCTCCTGACTTACAGATCTTCTTACTCTCTTCCCCTTCCCGGATCTCAGATCCAGTGGGTATTGAAGATTTCATCCCTGTACACAGTAGCGGGGGCTGTAGAGGAATCTAACCTCTTTCCCTTTTAAGCTTTTGCTGTTACACAAAAGCACCTCTTGTATTATTCAGTTGATTGATTATGTTCAGTATAGAATATCACGATATGAAATGTCAAAGGAAAAATGGAAGATAAATTTCTTTATTTTTTTGACATCCTCCATATTTCCTTTAGCCTCATAGCGTCTCCTCCATATTTTTCATATTTATCTGTATTCCAGTATATCTCCCGGTTGGCAGTCCAGGGCTCTACAGATGGCTTCCAGTGTGGAAAATCTGATGGCTTTGGCTTTTCCGGTTTTCAGATTTGAAACATTAGCTAAGGTGATTCCCACCTTTTCAGAAAGTTCCGTAACGCTCATTTTCCTTTTGGCAAGCATCACATCCAGATTCACAATAATTGGCATAAATATCCCCCTCCTTATACAGTGAGATCATTTTCTTCTTTGATTACCAACGCTTTTCTCAGAAGTTCCTCTAAAATACCTGCGATAAGCCCAATCATCATGGAAGCCAGCATGATCAGAATACCGAGCAGGCCGATTCCTGGGCTGAGATCCACAAGCTGTATCAGCACCACAAACCCGATAAAATACATCACTGTGATCAGAAAAGAGGATCTTTTGATGTTCCTGAGATGGGTCACAGACTTGACAGAGAAAGCCTCATTGATTGCCACTTTTCTGCTGAGTCTCAGACCTTCCACGATGGCAAAGAGAAATGGCAGTACAGTAAGATAGATGCCAACGAGAAGAGGATACTTGAGATAAGCATACTCCGGTGCATCTTTTGCAAAAAATGCAGCTGTATCTGGAAGCCAGAATACACAGAGAAGCAGAATACATAAAGTGATAAACAAAACACCAATCTGGAACAGGGGAATACTCATTCTTTTCATTTGGATACCTCACTTTTTTCTTTATGTACATATCTTATCACACTATTTATTGATTATCAATAAATAATTATCGAATAAAAGAGAGGGATTGCTCCCTCTCTGATTCAGGTCTGATTGTGTTTTTGGCAGCTGAAGTTCCTGCAGGAGCTGACGCTTTTTACGTCCTGTCCATAAGAAACACCACGGAGTTATGCCATGGCCACAGCTGTATCTAAGGCGATTTTCATCATTTCATTGAATGTTTCCTGTCTCTCCTGCGCAGTGGTTTCTTCCCCTGTGATGAGACTGTCTGAGACTGTAAGAAGAGTCAATGCATTCACACCAGCCAAGGCAGCTTCTGTGTAAAGTGCAGCCGCTTCCATCTCTACTCCCAGTGTTCCAGCATCCATGAAAAGTTTTGTTGCACCTGTTGTATCATAGAATATGTCAGAACTTAATACATTTCCAACATGAACATCTATGCCCAGTCCCTTTGCACTTTCATGGGCCTTGTAAAGAAGCTCAAAACTTGCAGTTGCTGCAAAGTCCATGCCTCTAAAACGGTTCTTATTGATGGATGAGGTTGTGGATGCTGAGCTTGCAAGAATCACATCTCTGATCTTCACATGCTCCTGCATAGCGCCACAGCTGCCCACTCTCATGAGGTTCTTTACCCCATACTCATGAATCAGTTCATGAACATAGATGGAGATGGATGGTATACCCATTCCAGTACCCATAACAGATACTTCCACACCTTTATATGTTCCAGTAAAACCAAGCATTCCCCGTACTTCATTAAACTGTTTCGGATTCTCCAGGAATGTTTCTGCAATGTATTTTGCACGAAGCGGATCTCCTGGAAGCAGTATTGTTTTTGCGATATCGCCTTTTTTAGCACCAATATGTGTTGACATTGGTTTCCCTCCATATTTCCATATATTATTACAGAGAATGCAGAATGAAGCTGCATCATCTGTAAGTATCCTCTTCTATTTTAACATGTTCAAAGAAAAAAAGTGCGTTGTTCGATAAAATCTTACTCTCAAAGAATCAAGGAATCAGAACATCCATTCCGGAACATTCGTTTGATTTCAGGTCTTTTCCATGCTATAATAGGCTTAAAATCAGTTTGGGGTGAACTTATGAGAAAAGGCCAAGAAAAAAAAGAAATGGTATATGAGTATCTTCTTTCCTTTACAGAGGCTAAGGGATATCCACCATCTGTCCGTGAAATCTGCAGTGCGCTTGATATTAAGTCCACATCCTCTGTGCACTCCTATCTCAATCAGTTGGAGTCAGACGGTAAAATTGAAAGGGATCCTACAAAACCACGTGCCTTGATGATACCTGAACTCATCAACAAGAGCATTGAAATGGTCCCAATTCCCATGGTGGGTAAAATCACCGCAGGTGAGCCCGTCCTTGCTGTAGAAAACGTTGAAGATTATTTCCAGATGCCTTTGAAATTTGTGAAACACGATAACGATCTCTTCATCCTGAGGGTCGAGGGAGAAAGTATGATTGAAGCTGGAATCCATAATGGCGACTTTGCCATCATCGAAAAAGCCAGCAGCGCAAAAAACGGAGACATAGTAGTGGCGATGATTGGCAGTGACGCCACCATCAAAAGATATTTCAAGGAAAAAAATCATGTAAGGCTTCAGCCAGAAAACTCAAGTATGGCACCGATCATTGTCATGGAATGTGAGATCCTCGGTAAATTAGTTGGCCTCTACAGAAAATACTAGAACAAGAAGCGCCTGGCAGGATTATTTCTGCCAGGCGCTTCTTCAGTTATGATTCTTCGTCAATATACTCTTTGTCCAATTTTTCCTGATTCAAGATCACTTTCAGCACTTTGATTCTTTTCCCAGCCATCTGCTGGACTTTAAATCCATGTCCTCCGTAATAAACGGTGTCTCCTTTTTTAGGGACTCGTCCCAACCTTTCAATCACATATCCGCCGATGGAGTCCGCGTTCTCAGATTCTATCTCAAACCCAAGGCTGTCATTAAAATCATCAATGGAGACCAGGGCATCCACCAGATAGATGTTGTCTGTAACTTTATTGATATATTCGTCCATGACATCATGCTCATCATAAATATTACCGACGATTTCCTCCAGGATATCCTCAATGGTCACAATGCCTGAAAATCCGCCGTACTCATCCAGGAGAATGGCCATTTGTGCATTGGCCACCTGCATCTCTTTGAAAAGATCATCAATATATTTATTCTCCGGTGCAAAATATGGTTTTCGAAGAATATCCTCGATGTTGCCAGGTTTTCCTTTATTGACCAGTTCACGGAATAAATCTTTGATAAAAAGGATGCCAATGACATTATCCACTTCATCCAGATAGAATGGAATTCTAGAATAATTGCCGTTGGTTACCTTCGCGATGACATTATGAGTGGGCTCTGAGATTTCAATCATTTCTACTTCTGTTCTCGGGGTCATGATTTCTCTTGCAAGTTTATTGTCAAACTCAAAAATCCCATCCAGCATATCACGTTCCGTCTCATTGATGACACCTTTTTCTTTTCCCACTTCAATGATGGAACGGATCTCTTCAAGAGACACATTTTCCTCCAGCTTATCCGTATGAATGCCAAAAAGTCTCGCAAAAAGACTGGTGGAAAATGAAAGAAACAGCACAAACGGTTTTAAGATCGTAGCCACAAAACCGATGATCGGCACCATGGTCATGGCGATTTTCTCTGAGTTCTGAAGAGCAATACGTTTTGGTAGCAGTTCACCAAAAACCAAAGTGAAATAAGCCAAAACAATTGTAATAAGTACAATTGCCATCTGCTGATTGATTCTGATGTTGATAGAAGCAAAGAGCATTGTCACTTCTTGTGCAATTCCTGTAGCAGCCTGAGCGGATGCCAGGAATCCGGCAAGGGTAATCCCAACTTGAATGGTCGAAAGAAAATCGCTCGGTCTTTCAAGTATTTTCTGAAGCTTCAGTGCTCGGGGATTTCCTTTGTCCGCCTCCACACCAATGCGGACCTTGTTGGCAGACACCATGGCCATTTCAGCCATCGCAAAAAATGCATTGACAAATATAAGAAATACAATGGTTAACAACTGGGGACCTAAATCACTTTCCATACACTCATTCTAGGCAGTAAGCCTATTCTTTTCTCCTTTTAATATAAATTTCTTGAAATAAACTGATTACATTATAGCATAAGTTCTCAAGAATCTATAGGATTCTTGAGAGCGCAATAAGAACACCTACCTTTCCGTGGTCAAAGCTCAAACCGCCCTGAAAATAAGCTGTGTACGGTTCTCTAATCGGGGCATCGCAAGACAGCTCAATGGATGCTCCCTGTATGAAGGCTCCCGCTGCCATGATGACCTGATCTTTATAGCCAGGCATATCCCAAGGCTCACAGCTTGCATTGGAGTCTATCGGTGCTCCATATTGGATTCCCTTGACAAAATCAATGAGCTTCTCTTTGTTCCTGAAGGTGATGGCCTGCACAATATCCGTTCGCTTCGCTTCCGCTTTCGGATGCACTTCATATCCGGCAAGTTCTAGAAGCTTTGCTGTATATACTGCAGTTTTCAGAGCTTCCATGGAGATCTGAGGTGCCAGGAAAAGACCTTGGAAAAATGTGCGCATCACACCGAATGTTGATCCGCATTCTCCTCCAAGCCCTGGCACCGTCAGCCTGTAAGAGGCCAAATCCACAAGATTCGCTTTTCCTGCAATATATCCACCCGTAGGAGATATGCCGCCACCCGCATTCTTGATGAGCGATCCGGCAACGATATCAGCTCCTACTTCGATAGGTTCACGTTCTTCAATGAACTCTCCATAACAGTTGTCCACAAAAATGACTGTCTCAGGAAATTCTTTTCTGATCTCATTAATGGCATGACCAATCTCTTCGATGGTAAAACTATTTCTTTCCGCATAGCCTTTACTTCTCTGAATATGAAGCATTTTAACGGATGGATCTTTTTTCAGATACTCTATGACTTTATCCACTTGAATGGCATTTTCCTTCAGCTCAATCTCCGCATAGCGGACTCCGAAATCATAAAGAGACCCTGTGTTTTCATCTTCTTTTGTCTGTTCGATGCCAATGACTCCATGAATGGTGTCATACGGTCTGCCGGTGATTGCAAGAAGGGTGTCTCCAGGTCTTAATATACCATAGAGCACGCAGGATATGGCATGGGTGCCGCTGACAAACTGAGGTCTTACTAGAGCTTTCTCTGCTTTGAAAATTCTTGCGTACACCTGGTCCAGCGTATCTCTCCCAATGTCTCCATATCCGTAGCCTGTGGTATTGGTGAAATGATAATCGCTGATTTTCTCCTCCTGAAATGCCTTGAGCACCTTAAACTGGTTATATTCCCGAATATCCTCATACTCTTTAAAGAGAGGCGTCACTGCTTCCATGGCCTTCTCGTGCAGAGCGAGGGCCTTTTCACTGATGTTGTATTCTTTCATGAGATATTCTTTTGATTTATAATACATGGTTTACTTCCTTTCAATGTCCTACTATTTTCACAATCAATTTATCATTATAGCACAAAGTCTCTGGCTTTCAAACAATCTGGTTTCCCCAAAAAAAAGCACCTGTCCCTAAAGACAGGTCTTTTCACTTTCTATTCTTCCTCATCCAGAATCAGGATGGGTTTTAGTGGTGTAATGGTGGTCACCGCATGCTTATAGACAAGCATCTGTTTGTCTTCGGTCTCCAGTACTATGACATAATTGTCAAATCCCCGTACCATGCCTTTCAGCTGAAATCCATTCACCAGATGTATGGTCACTGTCATTTTTGTTTTTCTTGCCCCATTTAAGAAAACATCCTGAAAATTATTGATGGCTTTGCTCACGGATACTCCCCCCACTTTATCTTATTCATAGTTTATATATATGATTCTTTCATTATAATACAGTTTTTAAAAATGTACTACTCTCTTATGGATTTTTCTAGAATCTGTATGATTTCTTCATCAGAATACTGCTCTTTTGACAGTTCCTCCGCATATTTTTCGTTTCTGAACCACGTCAGCTGCCTCTTTGCATAGTTTCTGGATCTCATTTTCACAAGATCCACTGCTCCTTCCAAAGAGAGGACACCATCCAGATAGGACAGAATCTCCTTGTACCCGATCCCTTGCATGGAAATATATGAAGAGTTCAGTCCACTCTTCTGCAAATGCTCCACTTCCTCCAAGAGACCCCTTTTCATCATAACCTCTACTCTCTCATCAATATCCTCATAAAGCTTTTTCCTGTCTTTATTGAGATAGAAGTAATGAATCTCATATTCTTTTCGTAATCCCCGTTCATCTTTGAAACTGGAAAAGGGCTTTCCCGTAAGGTGATACACCTCAAGAGCCCGTACAACCCGTTTCACATTGTTGGGATGGATGGCTGTGGCTGCCTCCAAATCCACTATTTTCAGTTTCTCATGAAGAAAAAGAGGTCCATGCTCCTTTGCTTCCTCTTCCAGTTCCTTTCTGAGCACAGCATCACTGCCGCCTTCTGTAAAGGAAAGATTCTTAATTACAGCATCGATATAAAGTCCTGTGCCACCCACAAGAATGGCAGGTTTGCCTCTCTTGTGGATGTCATGAATAGCTGCCTCAGCAAGATCTTTATAATCTGATACCGTAAAGGCATCAAAAGGCGATACCACATCTATGAGATGATGAGGCACTCTTTCCATTTCCTCTCTGGTGGCCTTTGCAGAGCCAATGTCCATCCCTTTATAGATCTGCATGGAATCACAAGATACAATTTCCCCTTGCAGCGTCTCTGCCACCTGAAGAGATATTTCCGTTTTCCCAACACCCGTGGGACCAGATATGATTACTATTTTTCTCATACAATTCTCCTGAACATCTTTTGCATGTCTTTCTCCGTCAGTTTCACAAGCGTCGGTCTTCCATGGGGACAGGAGAAAGGTTCCTCGATGAACCGCAATGTTTCAATCAGATGCCGCATTTCTTCCATCGTAAGCTCCTCATATGCTTTAATCGAGGCTTTACAAGCTGCAGTTGCGATTCTTAAATACTTCACTTCCTCTTTGCTCCCTTTTCCCAGATTTCTGATGTTATCCAGAATCTCATGGAAATAAGGTGCTGCTTCCGTTTTCCCTAGAAAAATAGGTACTTCCCGGATGGCAACACTTCGGTCACCAAACTCCTCCAGAAGGAACCCAGCCTCTTTCAGAACTTCTTTATTTTCAAGATACAGCTGATGGTCATCCATGGAAAGGTCAAGAATTTCCGGAATCAGAAGCCCTTGGGCAGCCACATGTCCGTTTTTGATTTCTTCCATATATTTCTCGAAGTTTATTTTTTCATGGGCTGCATGCTGATCAAAGATGTACAGCTCATCCTGAATCTCTGTCAGTATATAGGTGGCCCTGAACTGCCCGATGATCCTTGGCATTGGGAATTTCGCGGTGGGTTTCCCTGTATTTTCTTCAGGTCTCGCAGCGGGAACAGTATCTGCCTTCAGCTCTTCAAAAGACTCCTTCAACATAGAATCCTGGTGCCGTACTGCACCTTCTCTCTTCATGGCATCCAGGGCTTTCTTATCCTCTTCGATCTTCACAACCCTTGGATCCTTTGTGACATCTACCGGTATATCAATGCGCACTGGCCCTGTCTCTGGATGTCTCAGCTGCTCATACCTGTCTGGTTCCTCTTCCTCCTGAATTCTGAAGGTCTCCTGAAGCCCTTCACGCAGAGACTGATGTATGGTGCCGAATACACTTTTGAACATATGACCATCATCTTCAAATTTTATTTCTGCCTTCTGAGGATGAATATTCACATCGATGAGCTCCGGGAAGATCTCTATGTTAATGACAAAAAAAGGAAATCGGCTTGAAGTGGCAAATGATTTGAACGCCTTTTCCGCTGCAGTGGTGATGACCTTTGACTGCACCAGCCTTTTATTGACAAAAATAGTCTCATGGGCCCTTGAGCCTCTGGAGATCTCTTCATGTCCGATGAATCCGAAGATACTGAAGGAATCATAATGATTTTCAAAGTAAAACACATGATCATGGACTTTCTTGCTGTAAACTTGCCGGATCACATCTTTCTGATTTCCCGTGCCGTAAGTTCTCAGCATCTCCTTCCCATCTACAACCAACCGGAACGATATGGAGGGATGAGCCATGGAAATCTTTGAAACGATCTCGGAGATGATAGACCCTTCTCTGGAGGGAGTCTTCAGAAACTTCTTTCTTGCGGGCACATTATAAAAAAGATCCCGTATTTCCATGAGCGTTCCCTGGTCCATGGAGGAGTACTTCTCATAACGAATCTCTCCCCCTTCAATGAGGATCTCCCGGCCATCCTGCTCTCTGGTCTTGGACCTGGTGAGAATTTTAGAAACAGAGGCTATACTCGAGAGAGCTTCTCCACGAAATCCCATGGTCTGGATGGAAAACAGATCATCCGCTGTGCGGATTTTACTGGTGGCGTGAGGAAGAAACGCATTTCTAAGGTCCTCCTCCAAAATGCCTTCTCCGTTGTCTACAATTTTAATAAGTTCTTCTCCACCAGCCTGAATTTCCACATAAATTTCCGTAGCACCGGCATCAATGGAGTTCTCCACCAGCTCTTTCACGACAGAAGCGGGCCGTTCCACCACTTCTCCTGCTGCAATTTTATTAAAGGTATCTTTTGTTAGAAGATTGATCTTCCCCATCAGTTCACGTCCTTTGCTTCCTGATTCAGTTCATAAAGAATACGCTGTGCATCCAGTGGACTCATGGATAGCACATCAAGACTTCTCAGCTTTTCGAGCACATGATCTTTCTCAAAATCAAATATGTCCATCTGAAGAACCCCTGAATCCTCTTTTACTTTATGTGTGGCCTTTGCTGTTCTCTTTTCTTTTTTCTCCAGTTTTGCCAGGATTTCTTTTGCTCTTGCAAGAAGATTCTTTGGAAGTCCTGCAAGCCTTGCTACCTCTATCCCATAAGATTCATCCGCACCTCCAGGTACGATTTTTCTGAGAAAGGCAATATTTTTCCCCACCTCTTTTACAAGGACGGAGTAGTTCCTGATGCCATAGAGTTCTTCCTCGAGAGCTGTCAGTTCATGATAATGCGTAGCAAACAGAGTTTTCGCCCCTTGAATCTCACTGAGAATATGTTCAATGACAGCCCAGGCGATGGAAAGTCCATCATAAGTACTGGTTCCTCTACCCACTTCATCCAAAATAATCAGAGAGTTTTCTGTCGCATGCAGGAGAATATCCGACACCTCACTCATCTCCACCATAAAGGTGGACTTTCCGCCAGCCAGATCATCCGATGCGCCGATTCGCGTGAAGATGCGGTCACAGATGGGCAGGCTCGCCTCTTTTGCAGGTACAAAGGATCCAACCTGAGCCATGAGACTCATCAGTGCGGTCTGTCTCATATAAGTGGACTTACCGGCCATATTCGGACCAGTGATGATGAGAAAACGTTCTTTGTCCCGATCCATATAGAGGTCATTGGACACAAACTCCCCTTTTTTCATCATCTGTTCCACCACTGGATGTCTGCCTTCAAGGATTCTTATTTTTCCATCTTCATTGATCTGCGGTTTCACATAGCCGTTATTACGAGCTACTTTGGCAAGGCACTGATAACAGTCCAGATCGGCAATAATCCTTGCGGTCTGCTTGAGACGCTCTATCTCACCTTCCACTTTATCTCTGATATCCTGAAAAACTTTATATTCAAGATCCGCAAGCTTCTCTTCAGCTCCTAAGATTTTATCTTCAATATCTTTCAGCTCCTGTGTGATGAATCTCTCCGCATTCGCTAAGGTCTGTTTTCTGATATAGCGGCCTTCCGGAATACTGCTGTAGTTGGATTTTGAAATTTCAATGTAGTATCCGAATACCTTGTTATACCCGACTTTGAGACTTTTGATGCCTGTGAAATCCCGTTCTTTCTGCTCCATTTCAGCAATATATCTCTTGCCGTTCTGCTTCAGATTCCGCAGTTCCTCAATCTCCTTATGAAAACTGCTTCTGATGACGCCGCCATCTTTTAAGGCAAGTGGGGCATCCTCTTCAATGCTGTCCTCTAAAAGTGTATAAACATCTGACAGCACATCAAACTTTCTCGAAAGCCTTGAGAGTTCACCGTAATCCACCTGTTTCAGGAGGCTCTCCACAATCGGCAGCTTCCCTAGAGACTTCTTTAAAGTGACCATTTCTTTAGGATTTACGGACTTGAGTGCAATCTTGGAGACAATCCGCTCAATATCAAAAACACCTTTCAGCGCCTCTCTCATATCCTCCAGCAGGTTCAGATTCTGGTAGAACGCCTCCACAGCATCCAGACGCTTCACTACAAGCTCTTTGTTCAGCAGAGGAGCTTCGATCCATCTTCTCAGGTTTCTCGACCCCATGGCGGTTTCCGTGTCATCTAGAACCCATAGAAGGCTTCCCTTCTTGCTCTTGTCCACGATATTTTCTGTAAGTTCCAGGTTCCTTTTCGTATTGATATCTAACGCCATGGAATCTTCTGTGTTATAAATCTCCAAATGCGTGATATTGGTTAATGCGGTTTTCTGTGTTTCCTCCAGATATTGAAGCAGTAAAGCGGATGCGGAAGCTACCACACGATTGTACCCTCCGGTTACACTCTTGAAGTAATTCTGTACACTGCCCTTTTCCAGAGAATCATCGAGCTCTCTCAAATTCACCAGGACATTCCATTTTTTCTGAAGCTCCTCTCCTAGAGAATCCTCGGTGACAATGACTTCCTTTGGTGTGAACTTGCTCATCTCATTGTGAAGCGAGGAAAGGTTTTGTGGAACATAGGTCCCCTGAAACTCTCCCGTAGAGAGATCGCAAAAAGCTACCCCATACCACTCTTCCTGAGACGTGACCGCCATCACATAATTATTTCTTTTATTGTCCACGAAGTTTTCATCAAGAAGTGTTCCCGGAGTGACAATTCGGATCACATCTCTTTTGACAATTCCCTTGGCCTCTTTAGGATCTTCCACTTGCTCACAAATACCGACTTTATATCCTTTTTGAATCAGTTTCCCAATATAGCCTGCTGCTGCATGGTAAGGAATTCCACACATGGGCGCTCGTTCTTCCAGACCACAATCTCTGCCTGTCAGGACAAGTTCCAGCTCCTTGGATGCAGTTTCCGCATCCTCAAAAAACATCTCATAGAAGTCACCCAGTCTATAAAAAAGAATACAGTCCTTATACTGCTCTTTAATTGTAAAATACTGCTGCATCATTGGGGTCAAAGCCATTTTCTATTCCTCCGTTAAGATAATAGTCAGGTGATTACTCATTTAAATCATAGAACCTGATCTATGTTTACCAGTCTGTACACTGCATTACATCTATTATACTAAAAAGCACCTGAAAAATATAATAAGAATCTGGAGAATAGACATATCAGTACCTTCTCCAGATTCTTACTCCTTACTGAACCAGTTCTCCCATCAGACTGAAGGATCTGGCTTTGGTAATTTTCACTTGAACCAGTTTTCCCACAAGAACCTCGTCTCCCGGGAAGTTTACCGTTTTTCCTGTCCGTGTTCTGCCCTGAAGGTATTCATCGTTGTTCTTGCTCTTTCCCTCCACCAGAATCTCAACCACCTGATCCTGGTAACTCTTGTTGATTTCTATGGAGTTCTTATTCACCGCCTCCACAAGCCGGTTGAATCTTTCATGTTTCACATCTTCAGGCACCTGTTCTTTCATTCTGTCTGCAGGTGTATATTTTCTTCTGGAATAAATAAATGTATAGGCTGAGTCATATTTCACTTCTTCCACAAGTCTCAGTGTTTCCATAAAATCTTCTTCCGTCTCTCCTGGGAATCCTATGATGATATCCGTCGTCAACGCAACTCCAGGAATAGCCTCTTTGATTTTCTTCACGATATCAAGATAGTTTTCTCTTGTGTAGTTTCTGTTCATACGCTTCAGCAGTGCAGTGGAACCGCTTTGCACCGGCAGATGAATCTGCTCTACCACTTTTTCACAGTCTCTTACCGCTTCAATAACATCCTCTTTCAGATCCTTGGGGTGTGGAGACATAAACCGGATTCTTTCTAATCCCTCCACCTCATTCACCATTCTGAGCAGTTCGGAGAAAGTGACTTTTTCCTCCAGATTGTAACCATAGGAGTTCACATTTTGCCCCAGAAGGGTCACTTCTTTATATCCCTTGGATACCAGATCTCTGACTTCAGAAAGAATATCCTGTGGTTTTCTGGAACGCTCTCTTCCTCGTACATATGGAACCACGCAGAAGGTGCAGAAATTGTCGCAGCCATAGGTGATGGTCACAAATGCTTTTACACTTGAATCTCTTACAATCGGGATGCCTTCCACGATTTCTGTTTCTTTTTCGTAGATTTCACAAATCTGAGCATTCTCTGTTCTGGCTCTTTCCAGATACTCAGGGAACTTATGCGCATTATGCGTACCAAAAACAATATCCACATGTTTATACTTTCTCAGAATCTCTTCTGGCATTCCTTTTTGCTGCATCATACATCCACAGACAGCAAGAATCATATCTGGATTCTCACGTTTCAGCGCTTTTAAAGCACCAATATTTCCATACACTTTCAGTTCTGCATTTTCACGCACTGCACAAGTGTTGAATATAATGACATCCGCTTTGTTTCTGAACATGGTGGACTCGTACCCCATGCTTCGGAGCATTCCGGCAAGTTTCTCAGAATCTTCCTCATTCATCTGGCATCCCCAGGTCTCTATCAGGTATTTCTTGCTCAAATCTATATTCCCCTTTTCTACTTTCATATATCCAAAAGAACTTTTTCTTTTGTAAGAATCGTTCTCTACTAAACACAACAGTTCTATTATAGCTAAAATAGCAATTAATTAAAAGTAGTCTGGACATATCCCATGAATTCATAAATGGTCAACAAATCCAATAATAATTCGCTAAATTTCATTAAATTGTAGCATGATGTGACTTTTTGTTAATATATTGTCATTATTGCTTGAATTAATGAAAACGTTTATACTGGTTCTGTAACAAAATTGGGGGGTGTTGTGATGAACGTGGAATTTTCAGAAAGAGCAAACAGGATCAAAGCTTCAGAAATCAGAGAGCTGCTGAAACTGACCGCACGACCAGAAATCATATCATTTGCAGGAGGACTTCCTGCCGCAGAGCTTTTTCCGTTGGAATCCCTTGCTGAAATCAGTAAAGAAGTGATTCTTCAGGAGGGAAAAACAGCATTGCAGTATAGTACCACCGAGGGATTCAATGATTTAAGGGAGATTATTCTAAATCAAAGACTGGCAAAGGTGGGCATCCATGCAACTTTAGATGAAATTTTTATCACATCCGGGTCTCAGCAGGCTCTGGATTTCTCTGGAAAACTTCTCATCAATGAAGGCGATCCGGTGATTGTGGAGTCTCCTACCTATCTGGGTGCATTAAATGCCTTCCTGGCTTACGCTCCTTCCTATGTGGAGATTCCATTGGAAGAAGACGGCATGGATCTGGACCTATTGGAAGAACACCTAAGGGGCGGACTGAAAGCAAAGTTTCTGTATACCATACCAGATTTTCAGAATCCTTCCGGCATCACAATGTCTCTGAAAAAAAGAAAAAGACTCCTGAGTCTTGCAAACCAGTATGATCTCATCATCATTGAAGATGCGCCCTATGCGGAGCTTGTCCTTGAAGGAAATCAGCTTCCTCCGCTTAAATCTATGGATACTGAAGGCCGTGTAATTTATCTTGGCACTTTTTCCAAGACATTCACACCTGGCTTACGAATCGGCTGGGTTGTGGGGCATCCAAAAATCATCAATAAATTTATACAGATCAAACAAGGTTCAGATCTTCAGACTTCTTCTTTGGATCAGCGTATTGCTGCACGGTATATGCTTCAGTATAATCTGGATGAACATATTGAGCTGATCAAAAAGGTATACAAAAGAAGAAGAGATGTGATGATCAATGCCATGAAGGCTTCTTTTCACAAAGACATCACCTTCACAGATTCAAAAGGCGGATTGTTCACTTGGGTGAAAGTAAAAGAGACCATGGATACTAAACTCATCATGGAAGAAGCATTAGCCAAAAATGTTGCTTTTGTACCTGGTGCATCTTTTTTTGCCAGTGGAGACAAGAAAAATTATATGCGCCTCAATTATTCTTGCATGCCAGAGGAAATGATCGAAATCGGCATAAGAAGACTGGCAGAAGTACTTAATAAGTACTACTGATTCCTGTATAATGAATAAAAAAAGAATGGAGATCAAAACATGAAGTTATCAAATAGAATCAACGAGATGAAATTTTCTCCCATCCGTAAACTATCCCCTTACGCTCAGACAGCCCGTAAGAAGGGACTGAAGGTTCTGGGTCTTAACATTGGACAGCCTGATATCGAAACTCCTCCACAGTTCATGGAGACCGTTAAGAAGTTTGATGATAAGGTGCTTAAATATTCCGAATCTAGAGGAGAGGCCGTCTTAGTTGAATCATTTATCCGTTACTATAAAGATTATGGTATTGAATTTACAGAAGAGAACCTCATCATAACCAATGGAGGATCAGAAGCTCTTCAGTTTGCTCTTTTCTCTCTACTGAACCCCGATGAGGAAGTGCTCATTCCAGAGCCTTTTTACACCAACTACTCTTCCTTCACAGACATCGTAGGCTGCAAGGTTCGTCCAATTACTACCTACGGTGATGATGGGTTCCATTTGCCAAAGATGGAAACGATGGAAAGTCTGATTACTGAAAAAACAAGAGCCATCCTTATTTCAAGCCCATCCAACCCAACAGGCACGATTTACAGTAAGGACGAAATCCGTATGTTGGCAGATCTTTGTCTGAAATATGATCTGTATCTGATTTCAGATGAAGTTTATAGAGAGTTTGTCTATGATGGTCTTGAAGTCCACTCACCGATGGACATTCCTGAAATTGAGGACCGCGTAGTGCTCATTGACTCTATCAGCAAACGCTACAGTGCCTGCGGTGCACGAATTGGACTTGTGGCTTCCAGAAACAAAACCATCATCCAAGCTATGATGAAGCTTGCGCAGTCAAGACTCTGTGCGCCAACACTGGAACAGGTAGCAGCCGCTGCACTTTACGAAACTCCAAAATCATATTTTGAAGCCGTTAAAAAAGAATATCAGGAACGAAGAGACATTCTTTTCGAAGGCATTTCTAAGATACCTCATGTAAAAGTAAAGAAACCAACAGGTGCCTTCTACATGATGATAGAACTTCCCATAGACAACGCAGAAGACTTCTGTATGTGGATACTGGAAAAGTTCAGCTACAAAAACACCACCATTATGATGGCCCCTGCCGAAGGATTCTATTTTACAAAAGGACTCGGGGTAAAGGAAGTACGTCTTTCCTACTGTATCAATCAGGAAGATCTGACTCTTGCTGTCGAAATCCTGAAACTGGCACTTGAAGAATATAATCGAGCATAAAACAACAGACGGTCTTTTGAAGACCGTCTGTTATTTTATATAGTATAACCATGTGCAAGTACTGTTTTCTTCCTGAAAACCTGAAGAAAGATAAAGCTCTTTGGCTCTGAAATTGTCCTCATTGACATCCAGATAAATCTCCTGAATATCTAAAGCTTTTGCCTTAGACAAAATTGCATTGAGAAAACCTCTGGACTTTCCTTTCTCTCTAAATTCCGGTGCAATACCAAAATTCACAAGAAAATAGCAGCCTTCCTGCCGATTGATCTGTCCATATCCCACATACTGATCATTTTCCACCAGAAAGAAACTGAGTTCAGGGATATAGGTCTTCTTGGAGATTTCAAGTAGAACGTCCGTAACGGACAGCGGAACCCGATACTTGTTTTCAAATATCTGATTCTGAAGTTCCACCCTGGCTTTTATATCCTCAATCTGAAACCTCTTGATGTCCACATTCTGTGAAATACCTGACATGAGATCCAGATTCCTTTTCATCCTTAAAAGTCCTTTTCTGTATGTGAATCCCATATCTGTGAGAAGAATCCGATTTTCTTCATTGTCTATGGTCGTGTATTCAAACTGATGGATGTCCAAATGGATGGGAAGTGATTCAATAAAAGCATCCATCACCTCAATCAGCGGTTCAGTTCTTAATTCAGAAAACGGCTTAAGTGGAACGATGCTTCTCATTTTTACATTGTAATTTCTTGTTTCTGACCAGAGAATCAAGACCGGAACATCATGAAAACAGATGATTCTCGTTCCAGAACGGTACTGTATTTTATTGAACAGAGAACTCTTCATATATTTATCATAAAGATTCTCATTCAACTCATTGAAATCTCTATATTTCAGCAGTTCTTTCTTATAGTACTGGAGATCCTTTGCACGAAGTGCTAACGCTTTAAACATACTTCAACTCCTTGCTTGTTACAATTCTTTACTGAAGTATGATAATTATATCATAGCTTGCAAAAAATATGCTATCATTCGACACACCTAAGGTCATGCAAATAGAAGTATAATTATGTTTCTCCTTCACCCTTCCCCCACGGATAAGAGCCTAAAAGTGTCCTCATACTATTTGTTTAAAACGCTGTGTGGAGCCTTGCCTTGAGCATTTTATAAAGCGCCACAGCAATAAATCCTCCAGCCAAGGCTGTGAGAAGTTGAGGTACCCCCATGGTAACTGCAAGTTTTGCTTTTACAGGTTCTGGAATTCCTATAGCAAAGAGGTCAATCAGCTGCGTTGCACTGACAAAAAGGAATGCGAACTTCAGTAAACTTGCCAGCATAAATCCAATGAATTCTCCAGTTTTACGGTCCTTCAAAAGAGCGAAAACGCTGCTGTAAAGAAGATTGCCTGCCGCAATAAACGGAATGAATGGTGCCATGGGTGCAGCAAGAACGCCAGCAAAAAATGCCAGCACGGGCGTTAAAATACCAATGAGAATTGCCCATTTCACTCCAGCAAAATATACTGTGAGAAGCAAAATCGCATTCACCATAGGCCCAACAAAAAACTGATTGATCTGTGGAATATTCTTACCTAAAATCTGAATGAGTACTGCCAAAGTCAAAAATAAAGCGCTGAAAATCATGTTTCTGGTTTCTTTTTTTGTGTTCATTTGATTTCCTCCCATACCCTAATGATAACATTTTAACATGATTCCGGAAGAAAATCCCAGAAAACATAAAAAACCCCGGATAAACCGGGGTTTTGAACCAGAAATCTTAAGATTCGATTGCCTTAATGCTTAAAGATACCTTCTTATTTTCTTCTGAAGAATCCAGAATCTTTACCTTGATGGTTTCACCAATGGTAAGTACTTCTGAAGGAGATTCTACTCTCTGATGGGAAAGCTGTGAAATATGCGCAAGACCATCCACGCCAGGTTCCAGTTCAATGAATGCACCAAAGTCTGTAAATCTGACAACCTTGCCCAATACAACGCTTCCTTCTGGGTATTTCTCTTCAATTCTTGTCCATGGGTTTTCCTGTAGAGCCTTCAGGCTAAGTGAAAGTCTCTTCTTCTCGTTGTCTAGAGCGATGATCTTCACCTTCAGCTCATCTCCAACCTTCAGAACATCACTTGGCTTTCCAACTTTACCATAGGAAATTTCAGAAACATGAAGCAGTCCATCAACACCATTGACGTTGACAAATGCACCGAAATCGGTAAGTCTCTCCACATGTCCTTCTAATGTCTGTCCTACTTCAAAGCTTTCCCAAGCACTTGCTTCCTGAGCGATTCTGTCTTCCTGAAGCTTCTTTCTTCTGGAAGCAACCACTCTGGTTGTGCCTCTCTTTTCTTCAATCTCGATGACATTGACATCCAGATCCTGATCCTTATAAACAGAAAGATCATTCACAGAGTGCAGTTCAAGATGTGAAGCTGGAATAAAGACTCTCTGTCCAAGATAGGTAGCTACTACACCACCCTTAACAGCATCCTTCACTCTAACTTTAACAGTCTCGTTGTTCTCGTGAGCTGCTCTAAGGTCTCTAATGGCTTCTTCTCTGTGCATTTCTACCATAGAAAGAATAAAGAAGGAATCATTTTCCTGAGGTCTTCTGATAACCTTAGCTTCAATTTCCTGACCAAGTTCAAGAACTTCTGTCAGATTTCCTTCAGAATCTACGGTAGCTTCTTCAATGACAAGCTTACCATCATGGCTGGCTCCTACAAGTGCTACTATAGCTTCTTTATCGTCTAGCTGGATGATTTTCCCTTTAATGATCTGACCAATTCTCACTGGCTTGTCATAAAGATCCATAAGATCCTGCATTGACATTTCATTTTCGTTGTTTTCGATGTTTTGATTATCCATCATAAGTTTTCCATTGCCTCCTTAATTATCCATTCTGGTGTGGATGCACCCGCAGTGATCCCTACTCTCACTGCATTTTTAATTTTTTCTTTGATTTCGTCCAACTCTCCAGCATTTTCAATATGGAAAGTCAATGGACAGTTTTTTTTGCATATCTCGTAGAGTTTTGTGGTATTAGAACTGGTACGTCCTCCGATGACAATCATGGCATCTACTTCCCTGGAAATCTCTTCTGCAGACTTCTGTCTGTCCTCGGTTGCTTTGCAAATGGTATTGAAAGCAACAAACTCCTTGGCAGTTTCAGCAATATTTGTAATCAGATTCACCCAATTCGATTGTTTTTCCGTAGTTTGTGCAACTACGCAGATTTTTCCTTTCATCGGAAAATCAATTTCACCACTTTTCGTAATATAAGCACTGCTCTCACAGTATCCGTTGATCCCGACGACTTCTGGATGGTGTTCATCGCCAAGAATTACGATCTTATACCCTTTATCATGATACAATTTGACTTTCTTCTGAATATTTATCACATAAGGGCAGGTCAGATCCACAATGGAAACTCCTTGCTCCTTAAGCTCATCATAGACCGCCATGGCAACGCCATGTGTTCTAATTATGACCGTATCTTCCTTCATCAGACTTGGAATATCATCCATTGTAATCTCATGAATCCCTTTGTCTGCAAGTTTTCCCGTCACGTCCTTGTTATGGATCAATGGTCCCAGCGTAACTACCTTACCTTGAGGACTCATAAAATCAAAGGACTGTTTTACTGCACGTTCTACGCCAAAACAAAATCCAGAGTTATTGGCTCTAATAATTTCTCTCATTTTGCTCCTTTTATAATCACCGTACTCTTGACATTATGAATTATATCATAAATAGACAAGTCATAAAAAGTCTTTCAACGTATAATCATGATTTTATTCGAAAAATGCGAATAAATTTCAACGCACTTAAACATTACCTTCCATATTATACTCTATTTCATGAAAATTAGCTACAGATTCTATAGAGTACAATGAGATTCTCTTTCATTTCACATCCTGCTTATACTATGCTGGAACCTGTCAGATCCGGTCTCAATGACTTGGATTTCCTTAGATATACAGAAGTTCCACGAACCGGTGCATCATAATGTATCATTACCCGAATGCATAGTCCTAAAGCCCCTTGTACATCCATTTCCTGAAAATGAAGAATTGGCACATCTGTAATACCCAGTACTTCTCTCAAGTATTTTCCAGGATATGCTGAACGGATGTCTTTGGTTGCAGTAAAGAGAACCGAAACCATGTTTTCCGGTTTCAGACTGTTTTGTGCTATGAGTTCGTTCATCAGCTCAACTGTCGCTTCCTTAATCTCGATTGGTGTGTCTTTTTCGATTGTAGTTGCGCCTCTGATTGCAATCATATGGAATCACCCGCCAGAAACCCAGTTGAGAATGCGATTTGAAGGTTAAACCCACCTGTCACAGCATCCACATCAATCATTTCTCCAGCAAAAGATAGATTACCAATTATTTTTGATTTCATCGTGCTTGGGTCGATTTCCTTGGTTACCACACCACCTCTGGTGATAATGGCTTCGTTAATGGATTTAGTCCCTACAACTGTTACAGAAATATTCTTCAGAACCCTGACAAGATTCAGACGTTCTCCTTTTGTAATGCTGTTGCATTTCTTTTCTGGATCAATACCAGACTGCTCTACAATAAAGGGAATCAGTTTTGAAGGCAGCAAATCTGTCAGTGCATTTCTGAAATCTCTGTTCTGATACTTCAGAAAATCTCTTTGAAGTCTCTGATCCAAAGCATTCTCATGAAGTCCTGGTTTCAGATCAATTATACCTTCCACATGACCCGGTTTATAATAAGCGGATGCAGAAAGCACAAGAGGACCACTGATGCCAAAATGAGTGAACAGCATTTCTCCAATATCTGTAAACACTTCTTTATTTTTCACTTTCAGTGTAAATCTTACATTCTTAAGACTTAGCCCCTGAAGATCTTTCACAAAAGTCTCCTTGGTAACCAACGGAATCAGTGACGGTGTCATAGGATATACAGAATGCCCGATCTTACCTGAAATATTCTGGAGTGTTCCATCAGATCCAGTGCCGAAATAAGAACACCCACCCCCCGCAAAAATATACCAATCCCCTGAAATACTGCCTTTGTTTGTGACAAGTTCCAGGATTCTGTCCTTCTTCAAAATGACATCTTTCACCAAGGTGTGGTACTGAACATCCACATGCTGTTTTATAAGTTCATTCCTCAGAGCATCAATCACATCAGATGATTTGTCAGATGCCGGAAACACACGGTGGCCTCGTTCAACTTTCAGCACAAGCCCCCGCTCTCTGAAGAAAGTCATCAGCTGCTCGTTGGTGTACGAATACAGTGCACTATAAAGAAACTCAGGGTTTCTGGGGATGTTTTCAAAGAACTCAGAAATGTCCTTTTCATTCGTGATATTGCATCGTCCTTTTCCGGTGATGAAAAGTTTCTTCCCGATTTTCTCATTTCTTTCCAATAAAACCACTTGATGACCTTTTTCAGCAGCACGAATGGATGCCATTATGCCTGCAGGTCCCCCACCAACAACTATTACTCTCATACATTATCCTCACTCATTCATTCCGTATTCCGGAATATCTTCATCCATTATATTAAAGAAAGGCTTGCAATAATGCAAGCCTTCTGAAATCTACTATTTTAATACTGTCCCTGAGCAACCATTGCTTTTGCAACTTTGTCAAATCCTGCGATGTTAGCACCGGCAACTAGATTGTATCCAAAGCCATAGAACTCAGCAGCATCTTTTGCATTCTTGTGAATATTCTTCATAATCTGGTGAAGCTTAGCATCCACCTCTTCTTCTGTCCAGGAAAGTCTCATACTGTTCTGTGACATTTCAAGAGCAGATACGGATACACCACCAGCATTAGCAGCCTTGGATGGTCCAACTACTACTCCACTGTTCAAGAAGTGTGTTACAGCTTCATTGGTACATGGCATATTTGCGCCTTCACAAACATATTTGATTCCATTGTCTGTGATCATCTTCGCATGCTCAATGTGAATATCATTCTGTGTTGCACAAGGCATAATGATATCTACTTTTCTACCCCATGGCTTCTCTCCTGCAAAGAACTCCACGCCGAACTTGTCTGCATAGTCTTTTACCTTGTCTCTTCCGGAGTTTCTCATTTCAACCAGGTAGTTGATCTTTTCAGGTGTGCTTACACCATCTGGATCATAAATATATCCATCTGGACCGGATAAGGTAACAACCTTAGCTCCGAGCTCTGTTGCCTTGGAACAAACACCCCAGGTAACATTTCCGAAACCGGAAGCAGCGATGGTTTTCCCTACCATTTTATCGCCCAGGTGTTCCAAAATCTCATTACAGAAGTATACAATACCGTATCCGGTTGCTTCTGGACGGATGAGTGATCCACCATAAGGGATTCCTTTTCCTGTGAATACACCATTTTCAAATGCTCCACGGATTCTTCTGTACATACCAAACAGGTAGCCGATTTCTCTGGCACCTACTCCGATATCTCCAGCTGGAACGTCCACATCTGGACCGATGTGTCTATATAGTTCTGTCATGAAGCTTTGGCAGAATCTCAAAATTTCACTGTCTGATTTTCCTCTTGGGTCAAAGTCAGAACCACCCTTACCTCCACCAATTGGAAGTCCTGTCAGAGAATTCTTTAATGTCTGCTCGAAAGCAAGGAATTTCATGATAGAGAGTGTTACCGATGGATGGAATCTGAGTCCACCTTTGTAAGGCCCGATCACTCCATTAAACTGTACTCTATACCCTCTGTTTACCTGAACATGACCATTGTCATCTTCCCATGATACTTTGAACATAATCATTCTTTCAGGTTCAACGAATCTGCCAAGAAGATTCATCTTCATATATTCTGGGAACTTATCAAGAACTGGCTTCAGTGTAGGAAGAACTTCTTCTACAGTCTGAATAAATTCTGGTTCATGACCATTTTTTGCCTTTACATCATTAATGATCTTCTCAATGTACTCTGTTGAGCTAAGCATTGTACTTGCCATTTTTTTACCCCCAAATTTGTTTTCCGTAATAGTGGTGATTAGTCTTACATGTCTATTCTACAATGAATTTCACTGTTTTTCACCCGCTTACAAAAAGTTTATTAAGTTCTTATTAAAACCTTTACATCGTTATAGAACCAATTATTTTTTCACAAATTTCATTAAGAAAAAGGTGATAGGAAGGGATAAAATATAAAAATCCATACTTCGTTATTTGGATAACGAGTATGGATTTCACTTCAGGCATGATTAATTGAAGATGTCATGCTTCTTCCAGATCTCTTCCAAGGTGTTGAAAATCTCCCCTACCTGGTCTTTTTTCCTCATGCCAACGGAAACAATTACAGCATTGATGACGCTGAGAGGGGCTACCAGAGAGTCTACAAAGGAAGCCATATTGCTTTGTGCAATGAGACTATAATCCGCCCTGGCTGCTAGAGGTGAGAGCAGGCTGTCAGTGATGACGCTTACCTTAGCACCTCTGCTTTTCGCAAAATCTAGTGCTTCAATGGTTTTTTGTGAATATCTCGGAAACCCAATTCCGATGACAAGGTCATCTTTGTTCAGTTTGATCATCTGTTCAAAAATATCACTATATCCCTGATGGATAGAACGGACATTATCCAAAAACAGGTTCAGATAAAAGGCGAGGAAATTCGCCAAGGTGTTGGAGCTTCTAAGCCCTATGATATAAATGTTTCTTGCTTCGAAAATCGCATCAATAATTTGTTCGAAGGTCTGCTCGTTGATCTTCTCCAAAGTTGCACGTATATTCTCCATATCTGCCTTCAGAACACCCTTCAGCGCATTCTCTGTATTGACGAGACTGTTCGTCAGCTCCAATCTCTGCACGGTGGTTAACTTGACTTTTACGATATCCTGCAAAGATTTCTGAAGTTCAGGATATCCTTCATAACCGAGTTCATTTGCAAATCGAACCACAGTTGATTCTGAAACTCCAACACTCGCTCCAAGCTTGGACGCCGTCATAAATGCTGCTTTATCATATTGCTTGAGTATAAACTCAGCAATAAGCTTCTGTCCTTTACTGAGTTTTGCATATTTGCTCTGGATAACTCTCATCAGATCATCACGGTTGCCTTCCATAACTTATCCTCTCTTTCAAACATCCATTAACGGATCATCAATGTTCATGGTTTAATCTCAATTATTTTCATTATATTCTGTTTCTCTTTAGCAGTAAAGGTAATCCATCATGGCCTCAGCTCTTTTGTCGTCTTTTTTTCCTGGTGATGAAGGGGTTCATCTCTTATTTCGATTTAAAAGGATCTTATTAGAAAGCAAAAAATACGATTCAAGTTTACAATAACGCTATAACCATAATATATATTATGTAAACTATTCTAAATTGAGATCCACACACTCTGTCTGCTGAAATAAAGCAAGCCCAGTGCATCACACTGAGCTTGCAATTTTTCACGATCTAATTTATTTTTACAGTTTGTAGCGCTTCAGCTCATTTTTGAGGAACAGCACCACTTTTTCCAGCTCATCTATATTTTCAGTAAGTTTGGATATCTCCCCTGCAAAGCTTGTGACATTGGCACTCATTTCCTGGGAAGATGCTGAATTTTCTTCCGCGATGGCCGCTAATTTATGTACATTGTCAAAAACTTGGTTGATTTTTTCTGTTTCCATGGACAATTTGGTTGAGATTTCCGAGATGGACCCTGATACTGCATGAATTCTTTTTGCCGCAGTCTTGCTCTCCGCTGTAACATTTTCCATTGTTTTTGTTCCCGCGTCCAGCTCTCCATACTGATCATTTACCTTCGCCACCATATCATTCACACCAAGGATGAACTCATTGAGATTTGTATTGATGGTACTGACCGCTTCTTTCGAGTCTTCTGCAAGCTTTCTGATTTCATCCGCAACTACACTGAATCCACGTCCCATTTCTCCAGCGCGGGCAGCTTCTATGGATGCGTTCAAGGCAAGAAGATTGGTTTGCTCAGCAATACTCTCTACGGTTCCAACGATGCTGATGATATCTTTCACCTTCATTCCAAGATCCTTCCCGGTTTCATTGACCTTAGAAAAATTCTGCTTCACCGAGTTCATTTTTCCGGAAACTTTCTCCAGATCTTTGAAAGATACTTCAATCTGCTCCACTGCATCTTCCAGGGATTTTTTCCCATTCAGCTCCTGTGTGCTGATTTCATTGAGAATTTTAATATTCTCAGCCAATATGCTTACTGATGCTTCTGTTTCCGAGGCCTGATGCTGAGCACCTTCTGCCACTTCTTCCACCGAGCTTGCAATGAGTTCTGAAACATCTCCTAGATTTTTCGCAACTTTAGAGAACTTACCAATGAAGGAGTAGAGATCATCCATCCCGCCTCTATAGTATGTGAATTCTTCCTTCAGATGTTCTTTGGCTTCTGACAGATCCCCTAGAATTCCCTCGAACTGATCTGCTGTTATGATTTTTAGGTCTTTAGACAAATCCAGAACTTTAATGGCCTCAATCTCTTCTTTAATGTCCTTCACAGGTTTGAAGAGAAGAAGATTGCCAATGGCCGATGAAACAAGAACCATCAGTGGAATGCTTATAAGAAGAACCAGATTTTGTGTTCCCTGTACTGCAAAAATTGCTGTGGCACTCACCAGAGCTGGAAGTATAGCAGATTTCAGTGGAAAGGATTTTATAAATCCAAGAGAAAGCACTCTAGAGAATGCATATTTTTTCACTTTCTTCGGTGTCTTCTCGAAGGAGAGGTGTATTTTAACTACATAAACCTCTCCTTCTTTGGTTTCTTCTACAATTTCTGCGTCAATTTTCTCACCGAAGTGTTTACCGACCCCTTCAATGAGCCCCATGAGATAGTGGTGCAGACCTCTTGTGGATTTATAAACCATCAAGAAATTTTTCTCGTCAATGGGCTCTGGTATCAGTCTTGGTGGTTTCGCGCCAGAAATCATTTTTGTCAGCTGCGCATGTATCGTATCCATCATCATCAGGAAACCCATGGCTGAATTTGTTTCGAAATAAGAAGGAAACCACTCCCTGAATGACTGCACGTTGTTCACGCCCAAAGTCCGATAGAGTTCTTCTATCTTCATGCCTTGCTTCTTTGCAAAATTCTCCATGATTCCTTTTATTTCCGCATCGTCGATTTCCTCCAGCGGTGTGATTATTCTCTGAGGATGCCATCCTGCGGCTTTCAGAATTTCATTCTTCTGATTCTCTCCATACAGTCTCGTTAAAGTTGTCAGCCAGATGCTTACCAATGTCCCTTTCATTTCCTGTCTCCTCTTTCTTTACTTAAATACTACTAATTTTTCTATCGGCACTTTATTCATTTAATTAATATATACGTAATGATAATCGTTTTAATCATTTTTTCATCTCTATGGGTTATTAGTGAAATCATAAGAGTAGCGCATAGAAGAAAACGATAAAGGAGAATACTGATGAACGCCAATTTAACGAATTTGCCCATGGAGAAACTTCTCCATGATTCTATAGAAAGTTACTGCAGCTCTATTCCTTGGGAGGACTGGGAACTTCCGAAAGTATCCATCCTTCAGAAGATTCTTCACGAACGAAAACTACGAAAGATTCTTGAAAAAGCATTAAAAGACCTGCCGGATTTAGATGAAACCTCCCTGAGACAAATGGACAATGCCAAGAAAGATCAGATGAAAGAAAAACTGGAAGAGACCGCACAAATACTGGATCAGGAAAAACTGCTCTATTCCAGCCCTTTTCTGATGGAGTTTATAAATCTTGGTTTTTTGGAAAGCACCGAATTGTTTTTTGAAAAATCACAAGCATTTGAACCCGAGTTCAAACCAGCGGATCTCTTCCAGGCTGTCCGCAATGTCTGGATTATGAATTGTCTTCAGCTGCTTTTTCATAATCCGGTCCGCCTGACGCCTTCTGTATTCTCCTATAGCCTTCTTTATCCCTATACTGATAATTTCCTGGATGATCCTAAAACTTCCAGGAAAGAGAAGACCGCCTTCAATCATATGATCTATCAGAAGATACTGGGAAATCCTGTTTCCGCTCTCACTCCTTACGAAGCGAAGGTATGTGCCCTTTTGGACAATATTGAAAAAGAGTTTCCAAGAGAGAAGTATCCCTCAGTCTATGAAAGTCTCTGGTACATTCAGGATGCCCAGGCCAAAAGCATGCTTCAGGGCAGAAATGAAGTTGACCCTCAAGAGCTTCTCCATCTAAGCTTTTATAAAGGAGGCGCTTCTGTGCTGGCCGATGCATTCCTTGTCAAAGGAGATCTCACCGCAAATGAATCCGCCTTTGCATTTGGCTACGGCACCTTTTTACAGCTGCTGGATGACCTGCAGGACAGGATAGAAGATGCTTCGATGAATCATCAGACCCTTTACAGCGGGATTCCACTTGAAACACACCTGGATGAGTATATTGAGAAACTTCTCCGGTATATAGATCGTGTATTGGCATCCTTTGATACAGAAGACATCTCTTCTGTTCCGATGAAAGAAGTGATCAGAAGCTGTATGCGCATGATGGTGGAAAGTGTTGTTGGCAAAAATCCATCCTATGTATCAAAACGCTACTATAAGTCTCTCGAATCTTATTCATCCGTTAGACTTTCCTTTTATCCTGCCATGGAAAAGATAATGGAAGAATCTCTCAAGAAGAAAGAAAGGCAAAATACAGGTTCATGAATATGCACAGAAAAACCCCTGAAAAAGTTCACTATGGACTCTTCAGGGGTTCTATTATTCTTCTTCAAAAAGCTCAATGTCTTCTTTTTCCAGTTCTTTCTTTTTTTCATCCAAAACAACAAACTTCTCTGGCAGCGGATGCTCCTCTTTCAGATCCTTAAGAGATGTGAAGCCAAACTGAATGAGAAACTCATCGGTGGTTCCATAGAGTTTTGGTCTGCCTGGCGCATCTTTTCTACCCACCACCTTAATAAGGCCTTTCTCCTGCAGCTTCTGGAGCACATAATCACTGTTGACTCCTCTGATTTCGTCCACGTCCACTCGAGTTACCGGTTGCTTGAAAGCAATGATAGATAAACATTCAAGGGACCCTTT
The DNA here is from genome assembly GCF_000701905.1 of Proteiniclasticum ruminis DSM 24773. GTDB lineage: Bacteria > Bacillota > Clostridia > Clostridiales > Clostridiaceae > Proteiniclasticum > Proteiniclasticum ruminis. Next base: position 301,118 of record NZ_JNKC01000005.1, read on the forward strand.
AGACAGGCTCTGCCTCTCGTTTACCCCAAGCAGCTCCTTGAGATACGGAGCATGAACTTCTTTTGTGCCTAGCTGCAGTTTGTTTTCTAGTGCAAGCAGTCGGATACCTCTATGGTTTTCTTTCAGCTCCTGTTCATAAGCGGCAATGACCTTTTCCAGATCCTCCATACGGACTTTCATAATCCGTACCAGATCTTTTTTCTTCACAGCATCACCTGCAGCAAATAAAATACTCTCCATGACGCTGATAAAATAGCTGATATCCATAGGGTCCTCTGTTCCAGTACTGTTAAAGAGATTCTCTTCCATGTTCTGCTCCTTTCTCTATGATGATTTCCGAGAAAACCTCAGCCTGAGATACTCGGATCCGATGGTTTCTAGACAGTTCAAGAATCGCTAAGAAAAAGACGATGCATTCAGATTTTGATTTTGTCTGAAATAAAAGCGTGGAGAAATTGACTCTTCTGTTTTCATAGAGCAGCCTTTCCAGCTCTTCCATCTTGTCTTCAATCTTGTATTCTTCACGCTCCATGATTTTCGTTCTAAGAGCGCCCCGATTCACCTTCTCTTTCTGTCTGTTCATAAGACTCTTATACGTGATATATAAATGTTCAATGGTGACTTTGCGGAGCAGCTCTTCCAAAGGAACCTCGTCACCAACGATGGTTTCTGCACGTTTGGTGAAGATGAGAAGATCCTCGTCATAGCGCTCTCCAAGTGTCTCCGCCATGAGCTTGAAAGCTTCATACTCTTCAATGCGAAGAACCAGTTTCTCCTTCAGTTCTTCTTCATCCACTTCTTCCACATACTTAGGCAGCATCTCACGGCTCTTGATTTCAAGAAGTGTGGATGCAATGAGTAAAAACTCTGAGGCAATTTCCAGATCCAGTTCTTTCATACCTTGCAGATATGCAAGATATTGGCTGGTGATTTCCGATATACGGATTTCCTGTATTCTCATTTTGTTGATTTTCAGAAGATGAAGGAGCAAATCAAAAGGACCTTCAAAATTTGAAATCTGCAGCTGTAAACTTTCCATAAAATCCCCCAGACAGTTCAATTAACCTCTTCTATTATACAGAAATTCCCTGCGAAAGGAAACGGGAGACTTCCTTCATGAAAGTCTCCCGTTTTTTCACCATTTTATCTGATTACGCTTCAGTGATCACATCCAAAATAAATGGAATGTGCTCTGGTCTTTCATCTGCAATGTCATAGGCTTCCTGAGCCTTATCGTAGGCATCCTGATAGTTTTCACGATTGGTAAGAAGTGTGCAGAGCACATCTCCTTCGTTTACCTCATCTCCTACTTTCTTCTGCAGTGTGATTCCCGCTGCATAGTCGATGACATCTTCCTTGGTTTCTCTTCCTGCACCAAGAAGCATTGCCGAAGTGCCAATCTCTTCTGCCTTGATTTCATGGACAAATCCCTTCTTCTTTGAAATCACTGGCACACTGATTTTCGCAGCAGGAAGCAAGTCCGGGTTCTCAATCTGAGAAACATTTCCACCTTGTATTTTCACAAGGGTCTTCAGCATTTCTAAGGCCTTCCCATTCTTCATATTCTCGCGTATGGCTTTCTCTGCATCTTCAACGGAGTCAAAGGCTCCCCCCAACACGGCCATATGTCCTGCAATGGTCACACTGACGTTCACAAGATCCTGCATACCTTCACCTTTCAGTGTTTTTATGGCTTCTCTGACTTCATTGGCATTGCCTACTTCTTTACCCAGTGGCTCATTCATATTGGTCAGTACAGCCACGGTATCCCTGCCTAAACCTCTTCCGATAGAAACCATCGCTTTTGCTAAGGCTCTGGCATCCTCAAGGGTTTTCATAAAAGCGCCATTTCCGACTTTCACGTCAAGAACAATGGCGTCAGAACCCGATGCGATCTTCTTGCTCATGATGGAACTGGCAATGAGCGGGATACTGTCCACTGTGGCCGTAACATCACGAAGAGCATACAGCTTCTTGTCTGCTGGGGTAAGATCTCCAGTCTGTCCGACAATGGCCATTTTATAAGTATTGACGTTTTCCATGAATTTCTCCATGGAAAGACTAATATCAAATCCTTCAATACTCTCCAGTTTATCAATGGTTCCTCCCGTATGGCCTAATCCTCGTCCTGACATCTTTGCGACAGGAATACCTAAGGAAGCAACCAGTGGAATCACCACAAGACTTACTTTATCTCCCACTCCACCTGTGGAGTGCTTGTCAACCTTTATCCCTTCAATACCAGAAAGATCAATCTGATCTCCTGACTCTACCATGGCCATGGTCAGCATCCTGGTCTCTTCCGCATCCATTCCTTGGAAATAAATAGCCATAAGCAGCGCAGAAATCTGATAGTCAGGAATAACACCTTCGGTATATCCCTGAACTATGTAATAAATTTCTTCTTTGCTTAATCTCTTTCCCTTTTTCTTCTTGTCAATCAAATCCAGCATATGCATATCTTCTACATCTCCTCTATAACTCTGGAGATCAATGTGGTGAAGCTTCCTCTCACTTTTGTGGAAACCTCAATAACCTCCTCATGATTGAGCGGCTGGTCCAGAACTCCCGCTGCCATGTTTGTAATACAGCTGACACCGAGCACTTTCATTCCTGAATAGTTTGCCACAATGGCTTCTGGAACTGTAGACATTCCAATGGCATCCGCTCCTAATGTTCTATAAGCTCTAATTTCTGCAGGAGTCTCATAGCTGGGACCTGTATACATGGCATAGACTCCACGTTTCAGCTCAATATGCTCTTCTTGACCGATCTTTTCTGCCAGGGTCATGAGATCTCTATTATAAACTTTGGACATATCTGCAAATCTCGGACCGAACTCTTCCATATTTCTGCCCATGAGCGGATTATTGCCAGTGAAGTTCAAATGATCTTCAATGAGCATCAGATCTCCAGGAGTAAAATCCAGATTGACTCCACCGCAAGCATTGGTGACAATCATGTGTTCAACCCCGAGCCGTCTCATGACAAACACAGGTAGTGTCACCTCTTTCATGGTGTATCCTTCATAATAATGAAAGCGTCCTTGCATCATGGCAACCTTTTTGCCTTTATAGTCTCCAAACACAAACTGACCAGCATGGCCTTCAACTGTAGATACCAGAAAGTCCGGAATATCCTCATATTTTACAACTGTCTGATTTTCAACATGTTCAGCCATCGATCCCAGTCCTGAACCCAGAATGACCAGCACATCCGGTGTGTAGCTTACTTTAGCCTTAAGGTAATTCACTATTGTATCAATTCTTTTAATATCCATATCAACTTGCTCCTATCCTTCAAATGTTCTACGCTTTGATTTCTGACCAGAAACTCTCTCCATAGAGATCGTTCGGAACTCCCAGATACTCAAGAACAGTCTTCCCAATGTCTGAGAATGTTCTTCTCACGCCTAGGTTCGCCCCTGGTTTTACACTCTTGCCATATACAAGGATTGGAATATACTCTCTTGAATGGTCAGTGGATGCTGTTGTCGGATCACATCCATGGTCTGCAGTAAGAATCAGAATGTCTTCCTCTGTCATGGTTGCCAAAAGTTCTGGCAGTCTCTCATCAAATTCTCTGATGGCATTATAATAGCCAACATAGTCATTTCTATGTCCGAACTTCATATCAAAGTCTACCAGATTCGTCCAAAGAAGGCCTCCAAGGTCCTCTTTCATAAACTTCAATGTTTCATCCACACCTTGCATGTTGTTCTTGGTATGAACTGTATGGGTCACTCCAATGTTGTTGAAAACATCTGATATTTTGCCTACACACATAACATTCTGCCCATCCTCTTTGACATACTCCAGAATGGTCTTATTGAATGGATCCAGCGCAAAATCCTTTCTGTTGTCAGTTCTGGTATATACGCCATCTTCCCCAACAAAAGGTCTTGCAATGACACGTCCAACCTGCCAGTCTCCCACAAGCATTTCACGGGCAACTTCACAGTAACGGTACAGTTCATCCAATGGAATAACTCCTTCGTGGGCTGCGATCTGGAATACGGAGTCTGCAGAGGTATAAATGATGGGATAACCGGTTTTTACATGTTCATCTCCCAGTCTTTCGATGATTTCCGTGCCGGAAGCAACCACATTCCCCAAAGTTTTTCTTCCTATTTTAGACTCAAAGGCATCCATAATCTCCTTTGAGAATCCTTCTGGATAAGTATTAAGCGGTTTTTCCAATATAACTCCAGACATTTCCCAGTGACCCGTTACAGTATCCTTACCCACAGAAAGTTCTGCAGACTTTCCAAAAGCAGCCTCTGGTGTATCCATAACAGCTACGCCCTTCAAAGGCGCGATATTTCCAAGTCCCAGTTTCTCCAAATTAGGAATATCCATACCACCGACTTTATCAGCGATATTTCCTAGCGTATTGGAACCTACATCTCCATATTTGTCCGCATCGGGCATCTCACCGATACCAACAGAATCCAGTACAACAAGTATTGCTCTTTTCATTTTTTCCTCCTTGTTATGCCCTTGGATGGGCATCCTCATAAACTTCTTTGATTTTTTTATTATTCACTAGTTTCAAGTAAATAGACGTTGCTTTTATATCATTATGCCCCAGAAGCAGAGACAGTGTTGTAATGTCTGCACCACCGCTCAGCATATGTACGGCATATGAATGTCGTAATGTGTTCAAGTTAATGTTTTCTGATAACCCGGAAATTTTCGCGTACTCTTTCAGGATTTTCCAAAGACCTTGTCTTGTCATCTGTTCTCCACGATGGGACGGGAACAAGACAGATGCCCCAACTACTGGATCCAATCGCGATGATAAATAAAGTTCAATGCTTTCCATGGCAAAGGACCCCAACGGTACCAGCCGATCCTTGTTCTTTTTCCCTTTTACTGAGAGATTTCCCCGCACCATATCCAGATCCCGGTACCGGAGTTCTATGAGTTCAGACGCTTTGATTCCTGTAGCGTAAAGCACTTCGAGTATCGCCTTATCCCGCTTCCCCCTCAATGTGCTGATATCAGGAGCTGCAAGTATCTCTTCCACTTCCTCCACACTGAGTGGTTCCGGAAGATTTCTTTTGATCTCAGGCAGCTCGAAGTAAAGAATCGGCGCTTCCCTTATTTTGTTCTTTTTTCTCAGATATTTATAAAAATTACGGACAGAAACCAAATGACGGGCTATGGTCGCTCTGGACATATTTAAATCCAGAAGGTATCCGATGAAGTTGGAGACTTCTATTTCATTGAAGTCCTCAAAACTCAGTTTTTCTTCTTCCAGAAAGGAAATATGATGTATGAGGTCCCGTCGATAGGCATCGATTGTATTTTCAGACTTATCTTTCGCTCTCAGTTCATCGATATAATCACTCAGATAGTTTTGTTTCATACTGTTTTCCCAATGTATAGCAGGCTACGGTTTTGAGGTCCTTGATTTTGCCCTTCTCAATCCCATCTTGAAACTCCTCATCTGTGAGTCTCACAAGATCAATGAACTCATCATCGTCTCCACCTATTTTGCCCAAGGTAAGACCTTCTGCCACAAAAAGATGAATAAGTTCATCGCTGTATCCCGGTGAAGTGGCAAAAGCCCCCAGTCTCTTTAACGATCTGCATTTATATCCTGTTTCTTCTTCCAGTTCTTTGAGAGCATTCTCATCAGGAGTCAGATCCTTTTCAAGTTTACCTGCAGGAAGTTCCAGATAGGCTTCTTCCATGGGTTTTCTAAACTGTTTCACCAAAAGAATCTTGCCTTCCTCGTCTCTAGCCAGGATGCAGACTCCGCCAGGATGTCTTACGATTTCTCTGAAAGCGCTCTTTCCGTCGATCAGTTCGACTTGATGGGTTTCGAGGGAAATGATTTTCCCGTTGTATAATTCCTCTTTTGAAATTGTATCTTCTCGAAATAACATTTGTAACTCCTTATCTTCAGTGATAGAAAAAGACCCTGGGAGTTATCCGGGGTCTCAAAACGGTCGTCAGCAGTATCTGCCGCATCTCTATTTTACTATAAAATGCTCACAATGATAAGCATCTCCAGGCAGCGCCATAGAAATATTATGTAAAGTTATAATATTATTCACAATTACAGGAGGACTTACTCGTCTCCCTGTCCTTTTTCCAACCGGAACTTGTCGCTGATCAGCGCAATAAATTCTGAATTCGTCGGTTTTCCTTTTTCGAAATTCACAGTGAATCCCTGAATCTTATTCAGGTTTTCAAGCTGTCCCTTGTTCCAGGATACTTCAATAGAATGTCTGATGGCTCGTTCCACACGGGATGAGGTGGTATTGAACTTTGCCGCGATATTCGGATAAAGCTCTTTGGTCACCGCAGACAAGAGTTCCACGTTGTCGATCACTTCAATGATCGCTTCTCTTAGATAGCTGTACCCCTTGATATGAGGCAGTATCCCCGCTTCCTGCAAAATGGAGGAAAGCTCCGTCGCAAGATCCTTTTTCTCGATTCCATCTTCCTGGAAATCAGAAGACTTCATATCCTGGGTTTTCATGATCCCATCCTGGGATTCGTGGAAATAACTTTTGATTCTTTTTTTGATTTGCTTCAGGTCAATTCCTTTCACCATATAATAGTCAGCCCCAAGTGTGATTGCGGTATTTGTGACTTTATCATGGGAGATGGCGGAATAGACGATAATGACAGGTCTGTCTTCCATATTCTTCAAGGATTCCAAGACACCAAGCCCGTCAAGTTCAGGCATGATGATATCCAAAAGAAGTACATCCGGCTTTTTCTGCTGCATGATTTCCAATGTTTCTATACCATTTTTCGCAACTCCTACCACGAGAAGTTCTGGGTCATTACTTAAGAATTCATTCAGTAGAGCACTCATATCCGCATTGTCATCAGCTATGAGTATTTTTATCAATTTTTTCATAGTTCACCTCTTTAATCCTTGAGATTCGTATATTCTAAACAAATTATACTTCACAACGTATCGTTTTCAAAGAAAATACTTTTTCTTCAGTATTTCTGTTTTATTGATGGTGTCTTCTGCATTTTTAAGCTGCGGATCTGATATTTTCGAACCGCCGATCATTTTTGCCAGCTCCATGGTTTTTCCCTGAAGATTGAGTTTTTCCACTCTGGTGAATGTCCTCTTCTTTTCCTCATGTTTGGACACCACCAGGTGATGATCCGAAAACGCGGCAATCTGAGGCAGATGTGTTACACAGAACACCTGAAACCTCTTGGACAGCGAATACATTTTTTCTCCAACGGCCTCTGCGATTCGACCGCTGATTCCCGTGTCAATTTCATCAAAAATAACAGACGGGGTCTTGTCCTTTTCCATGAAAGCAACTTTCATGGCCAGCATAATTCTGGAAAGTTCTCCTCCGGAGACAATCTTTTCCAATGCTTTTTTAGGTTCACCAATATTGGTTGAAATGAGAAAACTCACATCGTCAGTTCCATATTCATGGATTTCCTCAGTCTCCACAACAGAAACGGAGAACTCAGCTTTTTCCAGCCCAATGAACTTCAGTTCCTCATTGATCTTTTTGGAGAGCGTTTTCCCCCCTGAGACCCTTTTGTCGTGAAGTTCCTTTCCAGCCATATACAGGATTTTTCTCTGCGCTTCAATCTCTTTACGGGTTTTGAGAATAATTTCATCCGCATCTTTCAGGTCTTCATATTCCTGTCTGATTTTCTCATAATGCTGGAGAACTTCTTCTATGGTTTCGCCGTATTTTTTCTTATAAGTGCTGTATACATATAATCTTTCGTTGATAATATTGAGTTCATCCTGATCATAATAAACGATATCACGGAATCCAGCGATATCACGATAAGCTTCCTGTAATGAATAGTAAGCATTCTCCAGGTTCTCCAAGGGAGCTTCCGCTTTTTCAAAATGCTTCACGATGCTTTTCAGACTCTGTATCGCTGAGGTCAAAGATTCCAGCACGCCGTTCTCACTGTCCATCAGTTCGTAAGCTTTCGTAAGTCCTGTTGATATTTTTTCTGCATGGCTGAGCATGGAGAACTTCTCCATCAGTTCCTTCTCTTCATGAAGATTGAGCTTCCCCTTTTCCAGATCTTCAATCTGGAACTTCAGATAATCCATGAGTTTTTCCCTGTCTCTGCTTCCCAGGAGTTTTGAGAGCCTGTCCTTTAACTCCCTCAGTTTATGAAACTCATCCAGGTACCTTCTATACACAGGTTCCTTTTCCAGATCAATAAAACTGTCCAGATAAGACAGATGTTTTGTCACATCAAGAAGATTCTGGTTGTTGTGCTGACCATGAATGTCCAAAAGCTCTTTCCCAACCTCTTTCAGAACATTAAGAAGCACAGTTTTTCCGTTGATTTTCGCGAGATTTCTGCCTTGCATGAAGGTCTCTCTAGAAAACACCACCAAATCATCAAAGGGGATGTCTTGAGCTTCGAGAAGCTCTTTCATACTGTCTTCTAGGGTGAATACAGCCTCGACAAAAGTCCTGTCAGAACCCGTCCTTATGAACTCCTTGCTGAATTTTTCGCCCAGCACAAAATTAATGGAATCAATCAGAATAGACTTTCCAGCTCCGGTCTCTCCCGTAAGAATGGTGAACCCTTCCTCAAAATTCAGTTCCAGATGATCAATGAGCGCAAAATTCTCCACTGTTATTCGTAAGAGCATCTTATCTTCCCACCAGTTCGGAGATTTTCTTTACGATTTCAACCGCCATCTCATTGGATCTGACCAGCATGAAAATGGTATTATCTCCCGCAATTGTCCCCGCAATCTCCGCAAGATCCAGCTGATCTATGGCTTCTGCTGCTGTGGAAGCCGCTGCGGTTATGGTTCTCACCACAACAATCTTATCGATATTCTCTACTGATATGATTGTGTGAGACAGCAGTGTCACAAGTTTTGAGATGGCGTCTTTGCTTTCTTCCTTATTCGCCACGTACTTATATCTTCCCGTGGCACTCAGCACCTTGATCAGCTGAAGATTTTTGATGTCTCTTGATACCGTCGCCTGGGTCACATGAAACCCTTCCCCCCTGAGCTCCTTCGCCAGGTCCTCCTGGGTTTCAATCTCTTTTCTGGAAATGATCTCCAGGATTTTGCTTCGTCTGTCAATTTTCAATTTCGTTCCCCCCTTGTGTATTTATGGCTTTATATAATAATTTTTGTCTTAAAACATGAAAGTAATCATAGCCATCCAGCCTGAGTATTTTGCAGGAGGAAGCAGCTTTTTGGATTCGAATGACAGAATCCCCCGTAATCCTGAGATTCACTTGTCCATCCATGGACAGAAAATACTCCTCATTGCTTTTGCCAATCTTCAGTGTCACAACTTGTTTGCTTGAAAGCACCAAATCCCGGATACCGAAACTGTGGGGACAGATTGCTGTGACCCCTATAGCCTCTACCGTTGGATACATGATGGATCCACCTGCAGAAAGATTATACGCTGTGGAACCAGTAGGTGTAGTAAGAATGATACCGTCTCCTCTATAACTGTTGGAGAAGTCTTCATCCACATGAAGCTCAAAGTGAATGATATTTCCTAATGCACCTTTATGTACCACGGCATCATTCAGTGCCACAAAACTTCTGCGCTCTCCGCATTCCATGCGCAATGTGGCCTCCAGCATCATGCGGTCCTCAATGGTATATTTGCCTTCTTCAATCTGCAGCAGACTGGATCGTAGTTCATTTAGATCTGTTCCCGTGAGAAACCCAAGATTGCCAATGTTCACCCCAAATAGAGGAAGATCTTTTCCATAGGCCAGTCTTGCTGCAGACAGAAACGTACCGTCTCCGCCAAGAACCAAGAGAAGATCCAGCCCCAGAGGAAGATGATTCTCTGTCACTGCAAATACTTCTACTTGAGGCAGTGTGTCCCGTATTATGTTTTTTGTTTCCTCAAGGTACTTCCCCTCAGGATCTTTTTCCTCATTGCTGTAGATACCAATCTTTTGCATGTAAGTCCCCCTACTTAGAATTTACAGAGTATGCGCTCTTTCTACCAGACTTTCTACATAAGAAGGCGAGATTTCTTCTCCCTCCCGATCCTTTTTGCCGAAATAGATCAGAAACTCGATATTGCCTTCTGGACCACGAATGGGAGAATAATCAAGTCCATACACATACAGGCCCTGCTCTTTCACAAAATCAAGAATGGCAGTAAGCACTTCCATATGTGTTGATTTCTTCTTGATGACACCTTTTTTCTCCACTTTATCTCTTCCGGCTTCAAACTGAGGCTTGATCAGCGCCACCATTTCTCCCCATTCAGTCATCAGTTCCATCGCTTTGGGAATGATTTTCGTAATAGAAATGAAAGACACATCCGTTGCAGAAAAATCAATCCAGTCTTCAATCTCATCCCTGGTGGCGTATCGGAAATTCAGTCTCTCAAGACATACCACTCTTTCATCCGTTCTCAGCTTCCAGGCAAATTGCCCGTAGCCCACATCCACGGAGTATACCTTTTTCGCTCCACTTTGAAGCATCACATCCGTGAATCCTCCTGTAGATGCGCCGATATCAAGGCAAGTCTTATCTTTCACGTCAATACCAAAGACTTCCAAGGCCTTAGCCAGTTTATATCCACCCCTTGAAACATACGGCATCTTCGTGCCACGGTCTTCAATGTTTGCAGTTCTGGATACTTTGGTTCCTGGCTTATCTGACTTCTGATCATCCACATATATTTTTCCTGCCATGATCTGTGCTCTTGCTTTTTCCCGGCTTTCATAAAAGCCCAGCTCAACAAGCAGCACATCCAGTCTCTCTTTATCACTCATTTTTTTCTCCTGTAAATGCAAGAATTCTATTTGACAGCTCTACGTATCCTAATCCATGCACTTCATAAAGTTTCTCCACGCTGCCCTGTTCCACAAACTGGTCTCTGAAACCAAATGTCAGAACATTTCCTGCCATGAAATGCCCCATGGCGCTTTCAAGGATCATAGAGCCAAATCCACCATGGACCATATTGTCTTCAAGGGTGATGATTTTATACCCCTTGTCCAGATGACTCCTGATGAGTTCATGATCTACAGGCTTGATGAACACACCGTTCACAACCCCATAGTGGACTCCTTGTTTCTCCATCTTTTCAGAAAGGATCATTGCTCTTGCAACCATCTTTCCTGTGGCATAAATGAACCCCTCTCTGCCTTCTTTGAGCACCTCAAACTTTCCAGGCTCAAAGTTTTTCAGTGGAGGAAGATCTATCCCATTCTCATCTCCTCCCCTTGGATAACGGATGGCCAAAGGGCCGTTGAAAGTTTCGGAGAAATAGAGCATCTGACGGAGCTCCTCCATGGACTTAGGTGCCATAATCGTCAAGTTTGGTACTGGCGTCAGGAAAGAAAGATCAAGGATCCCCTGATGGGTCTCTCCATCGTCTCCAACCAGTCCTGCACGGTCAATACAAAGCGTCACAGGCAGCTTCTGCAGGCACACATCATGAATCACCTGATCGTAGGCTCTCTGAAGAAAAGTGGAGTAGAGCGCAACGTAGGGCTTCATCCCACCAACAGCAAGTCCTGCTGACAAGGTAACTGCATGCTGCTCTGCGATGCCCACATCAAAAAGCCTGTCAGGAAAAAGATCCCTGAAGCCTCCTAAGCCAGTTCCATCTGGCATGGCTGCCACAACAGCTACAATTTTATTATTGTTCATGGCCATTTCCACCAAAGTGTTCCCGAACATTTTTGAATAATTGAGACTTGCCGAATCCTTGGCTTTCCCATTTTCTTTGTTGAATGGAGGTGTGCCATGGAACTTATCCGGTCTTTGCTCACTAGAATGGTATCCTTTTCCCTTTTTTGTCAGCACATGTACGAGTTTAGGCCCCTTGATCTCTTTTGCGATCTTCAGAAGTTTCGATACTTCTCTGATATTATGTCCGTCCACAGGCCCTAGATAAGTGAGCCCCATATTCTCAAACAGCATATCGGGGAGAAGCATCGATTTAATGCCCTCTTTCACCTTGTCCATAGATCGGTTGATGCTCTTGCCAAGTGGCATTTTTTCAACTATGACCTGTACTTCTTTTTTTGCGCGTTCATAATTTGGAAAAGCTCTGAGCTGACTGAGATACGTACTGATTCCACCTACATTTTGAGATATGCTCATCTGATTGTCATTCAGCACCACGATGAGATCTGTCTTTTTGTCTCCTACATCATTCAGTGCTTCCAGTGCCATTCCACCAGTTAAAGCACCATCTCCGATGACGGCTACCACTTGAAAATCCTCTTGCATCAAATCCCTGGCTCTGGCGATGCCAAGAGCAGCACTGACAGATGTGGAGGAATGTCCTGTATCAAATACATCGTACTTGCTCTCTTCCCTCTTGGGAAATCCGCTGAGACCTCCAAACTGTCTGAGGCTATGAAACTCTCCTTTTCTCCCGGTGAGGATTTTATGCACATAACTCTGATGTCCAACATCATAGATGATTTTATCTTTCTCCAGATCAAACACATTGAACAGACTGATTGTGAGTTCAACTACACCTAGATTGGGCGCAAGATGCCCCCCGGTCTTCGAAACGGACTCCACCAAAAATGTTCTGATTTCATGGGAAAGGTCACGTAGTTCTTCCAGACTTAAATTTTTGATATCTTCCGGTCCAGTATACCTGTCATCCAGTATACCCATAGTTACCCCTCCTAATAGGTTCTCTCCATGAGGCTCCTTGTAAGATCCTCTAGTTTACTCGTGTCGCGGCGAAGTTTTGAAAGCGCGGCAAGGCATGCCTCGGTGGCTTCTTTCGCCATTTCTCTGCTTTTATCCACGCCAAACAGTCCCACATACGTAGTTTTGTTTGATTTTTCATCCTTCCCGACAGTTTTCCCTAAGACCTCTCTGGTTGAAGTCACATCAAGTATGTCATCCTGAATCTGAAAGGCCAGTCCAAGGTTTCCCGCATACTCTTCCAGAAGTATTATTTCTTCTGCCGTTGCCCCAGCATAGACTGCAGGAGCGCAAACCGCAGCTGTAATCAGTGCTCCGGTCTTTTTATGGTGACAAAGCCTCAGTTCATCAAATGTTGCGGGGTACTCTTCGTGATGCAGATCCATCACTTGCCCTAAAATCATGCCATCTCTTCCTGAACACCCGGAAATATATAGGGCGGCCCTTGCTCCAGACTCTCCCTGAACAGCATAGCTCTCCAAAAGTACCGTAAAGGCTTCATTAAGAAGCGCATCACCTGCAAGAATTGCATTCGCTTCTCCAAACACTTTATGACTGGTGAGTTTGCCTCTTCGGTAGTCATCATTGTCCATGGCAGGTAAGTCATCATGAATCAGAGAATAGGTATGGATCATTTCCATGGCTAGTGCCATAGGCATCAGATCCTCTTTGCTCTTTCCAAACATTTCTCCGGTGAGAAGGCAAAGAACAGGACGAAGTCTTTTCCCTCCGATGGACATGCTGTACATCATGGCTTTTGTTATGGTATTATCCGGCAACCGCCTGAAATAATTCAGAATCTCCGTATCCAACAGATTCTTCAGTTCTATCATCTTCAAAACTCCGTTTCCTCGTCACTTTGTATCATTTTGACTTTGGCTTCTGCCTTTTCCAGAATCTGCAGCAGTTCCTTGGTCAGAGACACGCCTTCTTCATATTTCTTCATGGATTCCTCAACGGAAAGCTCTCCGCCTTCCAGCTCTTGGAGTACTTCTTCCAGCAGCTCCGTCAGCTCCTTATAACTTTTCACTTTCTTCGCCATATACACGAACCTCCATCTTAACTTCCCCATCTTTCATCTTCACCATAAGCGTCTTCGATGTTCTCAGCGCTTTTATGCTTCTTATGAGATGTTTCTTTTCATCAAATATCAATGCATATCCTTTGTCCAGGATATTTAGAGGATTATGTGCTTGAAGCAGACTGTAGTAGGACTCCAGTCTTTCCCGCTCTCGTCCCATCCTCTGCATAATTATACCATCTAAACGGTTTCTTTTCTGTTCTATATCCAAATAACTGTTCGCAAGAATTGTGTTCGGGTGACTTTGTTGAAGCCTTCCCTGAAACGCGCTGAAAACAGTTCTCTCATGGCGGATTCTGGACATATATGCCTTTTCAAGTCTTGCGCTTTTTTCTCTCAAGGAACGCAAGGCTTCAGAAAGCGAAGGAATGACAATTTCTGCAGCCTGAGATGGCGTAGCTCCACGATAATCCGCAACAAAATCTGCAATGGTAAAATCCACTTCATGACCAATTCCTGTAACAACTGGAATCTTGGAAGCAGCAATGGCATAGGCTAGAGAAAGATCATTAAAACAAGAAAGGTCTTCAAAGGAACCTCCTCCTCTTGCCAGGATGATCACATCCACATCTTTTCTCTTATTCACTGCTTGAAGCGTTTCCAGCAGAGCTCCTCTTGCAGCATCACCTTGGACCAGTGTCGGAAAGACCAACAGCTCCACTGTGCTGTTTCTCCTTCTTGATACATTGATGATGTCCTGCACCGCTGCACCGGTTCCTGATGTGATTACCGCAACCTTCTCCGGATACGCCGGCAGCATTTTTTTCAATTCAGCACGAAAAAGCCCCTCTTTCTGGAGCTTTTCTTTGTTTTCTTCAAATTCCTGGTAGATCTCACCAAGACCTACCTCTTCCAGTTTATTCACGTAGAGCTGATAAGTTCCTTCCTTCGCATAAACGCTGACACGTCCGCTGAGAAGCGCTTTCATACCGTCTTTTGGATGTTTCTTCAGTGAAGAAGCATCCTGACGGAACATCACACAGTTCACCTTCGCATGCTCATCTTTGAGCGAAAAATACAGATGTCCCGAACTATGTGCTTTAAAATTGGATATCTCACCGAGAACGGTGAGATTATTCAAGATAAAGTCATGATCAAAATTTCTTTTGATATAGGCGTTGAGATCTGTCACACTCATGGTTTTCAGTTTCATCGAATCCTCCATGGAGACATCTTATTTCCGGAAACTCTCATCATAAAGATCCAGAAGAGTTCTCATCAGAATGGTTGTAGTAAGTGTACCTACGCCTCCAGGAACTTTTGTAGCATATGCCGCCTTCTGTAGAACACTCTCCAGATCGCAGTCCCCTACAATTTTACCATCAAGCTCTGAAGTGCCCACATCAATCACTGTAGCGCCTTCAGACACATACTTCTCATCAATCATCAGAGGTCTTCCTATGGCACTGATGAGTATTTCACCAGACCTTGCCATCATTGACAGATTGCTGGTCCTGCTGTGACATACCGTAACGGTCATATGTTCCCGAAGCAATAGCTGTATCAACGGCTTTCCCACAATGTTGCTGCGTCCGATGATTACTGCATGCTTACCTTTAAGCTCTCCATGGATATGCTTCAGTATTTCTACTACACTGGACGGCGTGCATGGTGCTACCCCTCCTGATGTAGAGGCCAATAATCCGATGTTGAAAGGATTCACGCCATCCACATCCTTGTCTTTACTGATGCTTTCAGCCACGCGTTCTTCATTAATGTGCTTCGGCAGCGGAAAAAGAACCATAATCCCATGTACTTTGTCATCACCATTGAGCTCCCCAATCATCGAAAGAAGATCTTCCTCTGATGTATCCTCAGCCAATGTGATCTTCAGCATTGTTCCGCCTAATGCTTCCAGATTTTTTTTCTGCATTTCCAGATAATAGACTGAACCAGGATCTTCTCCCACAAGGACCGTTGCAAGAGTTGGCACTGGTTTGCCATCTGCTTTATATGTCAAGATACGATTCTTCAGTTTTTCTTTTTCTGTTTTTGCTATCGCTGAAACATTAATAATCTCTGCCATCTGTCCCTCCTGTATTGAAAAACCTTCTGCACCAGATCAAGAAGATACTATGCTAGACCTTTCTCCTGATGTGCGATTTTGTCCAGTACTCCGTTGATAAAGGCTCCAGAGGTTTCATCTGAATACTTCTTAGCAATTTCTACGGCTTCAAAAATCGATACATTTTCTGGGATACCTTGCATAAATAGAATTTCATAAGCACTCAATCGCAGTATGCTTAAGTTGATTTTGGAAACTCTCTGAATCTTCCAGTTCACCAGATACTTTTCTATGATGGAATCCAGCTCTTCTCTTTTTTCATTCACACCATTCAGAACTTCTTCCAAATATTTAATATCTGTATCTTCGCGCAGGTCCTCATGGTTGTCTTCAAAATAATCATCCACAAGTTCCTCAATATTCTTTTCATTCATTGTACTTTGATACAATAGTTCCATGGCGATTTCACGTGTTCTTTTTCTCATACGTTTCAAACAGGGCTGACGCCCCCTCCTCATTTTCTCATAGTACTTCAAAAAACCCTCTGGATTTCAGAGGGTTTTCTTTTATTTTTCCTTTGTCTTCTGATCGTTTTCTTTCACAAAGATGTTGTTCACATAAATATTCACTGCAGAAACCTTTAATCCTGTGATGGTTTCTACGGTTTCTTTCACATTGGACTGGGCTTTCTTAACAACCTCAGGAATCCTGAATCCATACTCGATGCTCACAACCATATCGATGATGGCATCCTGTTCACCTACAGTCACTTTCACTCCTTTGGTCACATTTCTTTTTCCTGTCACCACTTGAGTGATCCCACCTGTTAAGGTTGGATGAAGTCCCTGTATTCCTTCTATCTCACTGGCTGCAATCCCTGCAATGACCCCAACTACATCTTCGGAAATCTTTACTACCCCATAGCCTTGGTTCTTCTTTGTATTTTCGCTCATATATTTTCCTCCTCGGTCCTGTAGGTCTATTTGGATTAATTATATCAAATTGAACTTTTATAAGCAATTGAATCCCTAAATCAGAGAGCAGGAAACATGCTCCGTTCTGTCTCTGGGACTGCTTAAAAAAAGGACCTGGTATTAACCAGATCCAATATCCCAGCTCAATATTGCGCTTTGAGACTTACACTCTTTCCATGTACTCGCCTGTTCGAGTATCCACACGGATGGAGTCTCCTTCATTGATGAAGAAAGGAACCATAACCATCGCTCCAGTTTCTACCGTTGATGGCTTAAGAGAATTTGTTGCTGTATTGCCTTTGACTCCTGGCTCTGTCTGAGTAACCTGAAGCTCTACGAAGTTTGGCGCTTCTACAGAGAAAGCCTCTCCCTTATAGAATTTGATTACAGCAAAGTTGTTTTCTTTCAGGAACTTGATGGCTTCTTCAACCTTTTCATAGTTCAGTGGAATCTGTTCAAAGGTTTCCTGATCCATGAAATAGTATAGTTCTCCGTCGTTGTATAGATACTGCATTTCTTTTCTTTCAATCACTGCTTCTTGCAGTTTAGTGGAAGGGTTGAATGTAGTTTCTGTCATACCACCTAGTATTACGTTTCTTAGCTTTGTACGTACAAATGCTGCACCTTTGCCTGGCTTTACATGTAGAAAGTCGATTACGACAAACACATTGCCTTCATGTTCGAATGTTGTACCTTTTCTTAAATCACTTGCTGAAATCATTTCTTTTACCTCCAAATTCTATCCTAAACCAAGAAACTGCCAGGCAGAGCCTGGTTTTATTTCACACAGAAGGGCAAAAATTAGGGTCTTCGCCTTCTGACAAAATATCAATTACTCTTCTGGAAATTACCAATGATATTTTATCAGATTGACTGAAGTTATGCAATAAATATCGCTTTTGACCGATTTTAGAGGTTTTGGAGAAAATTTATAGCACAAGAAGAAAATCTGAATACCAGTCACAAAAAAACAAATCATTGAAGAGAAGCACACTGGAATCTACTTTGCGCACTGATCTCTCAAGCTCTCATAAAGACCCTGGATCAAATTTCCAATCTGATTCTCATCATCAATATTCACATGATAGGATGCCTTCAAATAAATAGATTCTCGCTTTTCCAGCATGGACTTCACTTCCTCATAAGTTCTGGACAGTGGTCTTTTCCGGTCATTTCTGAGTCTTTCCCAAAGCAGTTCTGCTGTGCATTTTAAATAAACCGTAACGCCAACTCGATTGAGTTTTGACATGTTTTCATTAAATATCGGTAGGCCACCTCCTGTGGAGACCACAATATTCTTTGATTCTATCATCTGGTTAAGAAATTCCGATTCAAGTACTCTCAGTCTTCCCTCTCCTTCCTCCTCAATGATCTGCTCTGGAGTTCTTCCGCTGATTCTTGTTATCTCATTATCTGTATCAAGAAAGTCCAGTTCCATTTTTTTTGCCAGTTCTTTCCCTATTGTGGATTTGCCGCTTCCAGGCATGCCTATCAAGAATATTGGTTTCATTTTACACTCCCTTATTGATCAGCTGAATACAGTCTTCCTGCAGCCTCAACTCTACTCTTCTCAGATATCTCAGCACCGTGTCTTCTACAATCAGCACATGTACTGTATCTTCATTATATCCTTCTTCATAATAAATAGAATAGACACCAACCTTTTCTTTCCGCCCTTTTTTCATATGAGCCAGAAAATCGCTTCCCACATATCGCTCATTAATGATACTCTCCATAAGTTCCAGTTCCTGGAGAAAATTCTGGATTCGGACATCTACACTGTAGATGCCTTTCTCAATA
Organism: Proteiniclasticum ruminis DSM 24773; assembly: GCF_000701905.1. GTDB lineage: Bacteria > Bacillota > Clostridia > Clostridiales > Clostridiaceae > Proteiniclasticum > Proteiniclasticum ruminis. The sequence continues at coordinate 319,626 of NZ_JNKC01000005.1, forward strand.
TAGATATGGCTTCGCAGCAGTCTATGATTTCTAATGGAGAACCCGCCAGCAAGAATCAAAAGAAGTACTGCTGAAATGATGCTTCCTCGTTTACTTTGCAAGATAAAACCCCCGTTCGTAAGAAACGCCTGGAAAATAGAGTCTGATAAAAATGATATCCCCCATTTTTCTCATCCTGACATCGACGACACCATGACAGATTTCTTGAACCTGTCCCCCTTCAAATACAAAGAGTAGCCTCGAATCTCGCTTTGTCAGCACAATTTTATGCCCAGGCACATAGGCACTTTTTTCAATCTGAAGAGTATTTCCAGATAATGCAGTTGCTTCCACGTTGGTGTATAATCCAGTTTTCAGAACTTCAAAAGCATGATATGCGTAATCTGTATACTTCAAAAACTGTAACAGCTCTTTATAGTCTTCCACTGAAAAAATATACACCCTCATAGCAAGAATTACAGCCATGAGGCTGAATATCATATAGGCTAAAAAGTCACTCAGTGCTGTCCCCTGTTTTGTCCCTGAATTCATACCTTTGTCTTTCCTTCCCCGCATAGTAGCCCACAATCTCCACTCTCTCAGTGTCTTTCTGGAATTCAATGACAAACTCTCCCTGCGGTTTTTCTGATACTTCATATTCTTCAAGACTCCCATAGGAAACCCCCTCGTCCACCATCAGTCCACCACTCAATAGAAGCAGATAATACCCTTCCAGTTTATAGTCAAAATCAAGAAGAGCCTTCATTTCAATCTGCTTTACCTTCAGAACGGCGCGCTCTTCCGCAAATGTCAGTCCTACCAGCAGCAAAAGAAATACACCACCCAACATCACCAAATGGATTCTTCCATGTTTACTAGTTTTGATCCTCTTCACCGTTGCCAAAACTTATAAAACTCAATACCACTCCCTATTCAACGTGTCCGATTTTTTAATTCGAAAGAATATACTGCTTTCTTTTGATGTGGCACTCCAATGGCTAACTTCCCATACAACTCTAAACGGATTTCTTTTCACTATCCTTTTCGTTGCCTGGGGAATAGGATTGCTTCTCCCATTGGCTGATTTTCTATGAGGCCATCAGATCGGATATTTGAGTTTTATAAAATCACCTGTCTTGACAAACATACTCCTTTCTTTATTTTTTAGGTATTTGCAAGATACCTTGCGCTTGACACTCCCACAGCTAAAGCAATGGGATTCTTGGGTGATTAAACGCCAGTCTGTTTCCAGTAGGCGAGTATGACCCCAAGCTGAGGGCATGCCATTGCCCCTCCTAAGACAGTACATTTAGTATCTTAGGCTGATAGACTTTTACCATCTATCACAGGTGCTTT
>NZ_JNKC01000006.1 GCF_000701905.1 Proteiniclasticum ruminis DSM 24773
GTTCGCCCATTAAAGCGGCACGCGAGCTGGGTTCAGAACGTCGTGAGACAGTTCGGTCCCTATCCGTCGCGGGCGTAGGAAATTTGAAGGGAGCTGTCCTTAGTACGAGAGGACCGGGATGGACCAACCTCTGGTGCACCAGTTGTTCCGCCAGGAGCATAGCTGGGTAGCTAAGTTGGGACAGGATAAACGCTGAAAGCATCTAAGCGTGAAGCCTACCCTAAGATAAGATTTCCCATGACGTAAGTCAGTAAGATCCCTTGAAGAACACGAGGTTGATAGGTGAGAGGTGTAAGTGCAGTAATGTATTCAGCTTACTCATACTAATAGATCGAGGGCTTAATCAAAAAAAGAACAACTTAAATTCTTTACAACCTCTGTATGCAGTTTTGAAAGATGCAGATCTTTCTAAAACTACATATCTGGTGTCTATATCTCTGAGGGTTACACCCGTTCCCATTCCGAACACGACGGTTAAGCCTCAAGGAGCCCATGATACTGCAGGGGAAGCCCTGTGGGAAAGTAGGTCGTCGCCAGTTACACTGCTCTAAGCGCAAGCTTAGGGCTTTTTTGTTGTCTCAAAACATGACATGCATCACGCCTAAACCATACGTTGTGGTGCAGGAGTTTCTTTTTCCTGTGAATTTTTGGGATTTCCTAGCAGAAAAGTCCACATAGGCTATAATGGAAGAAGAGAGGTTTTTCAGTTGAGCGGCTGATAGAATCTCAGAAAAAAATGAAGCTACTTTGTAACAAAATGAAAAACAATTGAACGTAAAATAGAACTATACATTTGGAGGAAAAAGAGTGGGAAAAAACGATATATTCAATAAGAGCAACAGCAACGGATACTATAGAGGAACAAGGAAACCAAGAATCTGGCCATTACTTCTGATTTTTGTTCTGGTGGTAGGTGTGGCCATTGGCGTTGTCATCTACAAGCTTATAGGGGAAGAACATTTTACCTCCCAGAAACCAGTCATTGCAGAACCAGAGCCAATCGAAACTCCAGTGGAAGAAGTGGTTATTGAACCCGATCCGTCAGATCTCGTGGATGATTCTAATCATATTTATGCAGCAAAAGACTACGCATACAGCGCCAAGGATGTGAGGAACTGGATCAGCAGCGTGGAACCTTACACAGGGGAGAAACTTGCATTTCTGACCTTTGATGATGGACCAAGCCCTACCAATACAGGGAAAATTCTCGATGTGCTGAAAGAGAAGGAAGCAGTTGCCACCTTCTTTACCATCGGTACCAGCTTGGAAAATACTGTGGATTCAGGTGTTATTCTGAACCGTATTCTTTCAGAAGGCCATGGAGTGGCTCTTCATAGCTATACTCATGTGTACGACAGGCTTTACCCTGGAAAGACTGTAGATAAGGAGTATGTGAAAGAAGAACTCGACAAGCTTCAGGAGAAGATCCGAGAGGTAACAGGGAAAGAGAAGTTTATGTCCCATGTATTCCGCTATCCGGGAGGCCATATGAGCTGGAAGGGAACAGAAGAAGCGGATGCGTATCTTGCTGAGAGCGGTATTGAGTATATTGATTGGAATGCTATGAATGGAGATTCAGAACCTACATCCAGAAGACCGAAAGATCCAGAAGCTCTGGCAAACTTTGTGCAGGAATCACTGACATACACAAAAATGAAGGATGTCATAGTAATCCTCATGCACGATGCAGAGAATAAGGGAATGACTGTGGAGTCTTTACCTAAAATCATTGATGATCTGAAAGCACTAGGATATAAATTCGCCATTTTGAGATAATGGACTGTCTTGGAAAAATGATGCAATCAAGGAGGAACGAGCATGAAAATACTTCTCTGTGAAGATGAAGCAAGTATTCGCGCATTTTTAAAAATTAATTTTGAAAGAAACGGGTTCACCGTTATTGAGGCAGGCACCGGTGAGGATGCACTGCGCCTTACGGAGCTGGAGAGGCCTCAGGTAGCCATCTTGGATGTGATGCTTCCAGGGATTGATGGGTTTGAAGTATGCAGAAGAATCCGGTCGTCCCATCCTGAAATAGGCATCATCATGTTGACCGCAAAAGGTCAGGATATGGACAAAATTGAAGGTTTGGAGCGAGGAGCCGATGACTACGTGGTGAAACCATTCAATCCAACAGAGTTCATTCTACGGACCAAAGCGCTCATCCGGAGACTGGAGGAAGGCAAGAACATCAAAGAGGATGATCATTTACTGAAGAGTCAGGTGTTCACACTGGATAAGTATTCCCAGACTTTGAAGAAAAACGATGAGTATGTGGAGCTGACGCCAAAAGAATTTGCCATCATGAAGATTTTTCTGGAAAATGAAGGAAAAGCATTCTCGAGAGATGAACTGCTGAATCTGGTCTGGGGTTATGACTTCATTGGAGATCCCAAGATTGTGGATGTAAACATGAGAAGACTCCGCGCCAAGGTAGAGGACAATGCTTCTGATCCTAAGTATATTGAAACAGTCTGGGGCACCGGATACAGATGGAGAAAAGTTTAATTTTGAAAGTAGGAATTGCAATACATGAAGCTGTTTAAAAGTATCAGGTCCAGACTCTCACTGAGCTATCTTCTCATCATCATGCTGACGCTCATCATTACAGATGTGGCTCTGGTCAGTGTTCTTCGTGCCTATTTTCTGAACAATGTCCGTGATACACTGTACAGTCAGCTGTCTATTTCTACAGACATCTATGAACGGTATTTTGCAGACAGCACTTTGGAAGAGAATGTGGCCAATGATGAGGATGGGTTTTGGAGACAGTCAGAAGGCCATGTCCAAATTGTGGGTCCAGATGGGATTGTTCTTTTGGACTCCACAGGAAACAGACCTCAACAAGCCCTTTCTTCAGAAGATATTCTTATGGCACTAAATGGTCAGCGGGGAACCACCATCTTTTCCAGCGGGGAAAGTGGTGAATCTCTTATGGCAGCGGCTATGCCTCTGGTATCGAATGGAGAGATTGTTGGTGTGCTGCGGCTTATTACATCCTTGCGGGGTGTCCAGCAGTCCATGAGCATCATCGTAATGTATCTGGCGATCTTTGGTATCGCTGTGGTCACTGTGACGACTCTCATCAGCAATGTCATTGCGCAGCGCTTCATTAGGCCCATAGACAAGCTGACGAAAACTGCAGAAATCATGGCCACAGGAAATTATAATGTGGTCAGTGTGAAGATGCATGAGGATGAGATCGGAAAATTGTCTGATACGCTGAACTATATGGCCAATGAAATCAGAAAGAAAGAAGAGCTGAAAAATGATTTTATCTCCTCTGTGTCCCATGAACTGAGAACTCCACTCACCTCCATTAAAGGGTGGGCAGTGACACTGAAAGATCCTATGACGGATACAGAGCTTCTTCATCAGGGACTGGATATCATCTCCAATGAGAGTGACAGACTGAAGTATATGGTGGATGAGCTTCTGGATTTTTCAAAGTTTGTGTCGGGTAAGATTGAACTGGAAAAAGATTGGGTAGACATTGAAGAGCTTTTTCTCTTTCTAAAGCATAACATCGATGACCGTGCCAAACGGGAAAAGAAGAACTTCGTGGTGGAGATCACTGAAGATATGGGGACCTGCTTTGTGGATCCCAACAGATTGAAGCAGGTATTCATCAATCTCATTGATAACTCCTTCAAGTTTACGAAGGAAGGCGGACATATCACGTTACGAATGGATCATCGTAAAAACTATATCGATTTTATTGTGGAGGATGATGGCAGCGGCATTTCTGAAGCGGATATCTCCAAGGTGAAAGAGAAATTCTATAAAGGCAAGACTTCCAACTCCACCAATGGGATCGGGCTTTCCATCTGTGATGAGATTGCGCTCCTTCATGGAGGAGAACTGATCATAGAAAGTCAGTTGAATGAAGGAACCAAAGTAACGTTACGGCTTCCGAACGGAGGAAAATAACATGAGCAGGGACATTGTCAAAAAGAATATGATCATTGCAGCTGTCCTTCTGATGGTCGTTTGCCTCAATGGCTGCAAAATCAGGCTTGCGGAAATCAGTGCCAGTGTCATGGCACCTGTGAAGGTGACCACTCCTTTGGAAGGGCAATACCGCTTCAAGAACGTACAGCATCTGGAAGAAGGAAAGTTTGTGGATGATACAGGCTTTCGGACCTTCACGGCTGAGTTCACCCAAGAGTCTGCAAGAATCGGCCTGGAGAGAGTGGAATCGCCACTTTATGTAGCAAAGCTGGTGAGTACTTATGAATATTTTGTGGAGAATTTCAGGACCAATCCCAATAGATTTGAAATAAAAGATGATAAAATAGAAATCATGCGCATCACCAGTGAAGGACAGTCTTTTTATGAGGTTTTCCGTATAAATGAAGATGAAATCGGGATTGTCAAAGGCAATCATCTGATCACTCTCGTAAAGACGGAGTTTACCCCTGAAGGTCTAGGACCTTATGTAGACGGTAAGGCCAATCAGCTGGAGACCGAGCTTCTGGAAGATCAGGATTATGAACCCATAGCGGGTGTTCTTCTGGGTCTTCGGGGACAACGGAATGATGAGACAGAAGAGCCTTCCTATAGAACCCTCTGGATCACCAACGATGGGGAGATCCAGGAAGTATATGAGATTGACAATATTCTTTTTCCAAGAAAAGAGTTCTGGAAAATGGAGGTTGTGAAAGAAGCCGGAAAAGAACGGCTTCAGATTTATGCCATCACGGGTACGCCCAGCAATCTGAAGGAAGAGATTGTGTATCATTATCCCGCCGAGTATGTGGATGTGGAGTTTGTGGGAAACAATTACCTCAGCATCCTCACATCAGACGAGAGCTCTTATGACAGAAGTGAGATGACAGAAGGATTGACCATTGGTGTAGATGGATATAATGAATATACTCCGGTTCCCATTGAGACTTTTTATGGTGAGGCTGGAAGGCAAGCTTTTTTAAGCTCCCTGAAACAGGCGACCGATGAGACAGAGGAGGTGCTTATGGCCAATCCTGAGACGGAAGAGTTCATAGACAGCTTTATTCTGAGAAGACATCATGGGAACTGGATGCTGGAATCGAGTTTCCAGTTGGGAGACGATACCATAAAAGTGCCCATCGCACTGCGGGCAGATATAAATCTTGTCACTTATGATGAGCTGACCATTCCCTGGTCTAAAGTACGTGAGAGGGTCCCCCAGGCACTGGATGCTTTCAATGCACCTGGAAACAGCTTTATGCTGGTGAGGACACCGAAATATCTCATGATGTATCGGATAGTAGGGGGAGAACTTGCGGAAGAACCGCTCCAGGCAATTGAAATCAAGGAAGAAGAAGAAATCATCATGGCGGAATGGGCAAGAGGAGAGTTTGTCAAAAGATGGACCGATATGGCATCCAGAGAAGGACATAAGATCATATTTGTGCAGAATCGAACTCCTTAACAAAAAGCTTCAGGAAGAACCGTCTTTCTGAAGCTTTTTTATATCACAGTGGTGAATAAAAAGCGTATAATTAGGAAGGGAGATCAGGATTTGTCCAGTTCTTAAAGGAATCTGAAGTTCATTAACAAATCTCTCTGAATAAGATACAATTAAACTAAGAATGATAAGATATTGAGGTAGCATATGGGAACCATCAAACATTTATTTATTGTCAATCCGGTGGCGGGAAACGGTATTGCCATGAAGATGACCGGCACCATCCATAAGCTTTTTAAAGAGCTGAAACTGAAATACCAGGACATCTCCTATGAGATTGTCTACACAAAAGAAGAAGGCCATGCAACTCAGATTGCAAGGAAATATTCCTCCATGGGAGACTACAGGATTTATGCGGTGGGAGGAGACGGCACGCTGAATGAGGTGCTCAATGGCATGATGGGCTCCACCTCCACGCTTGGATGTATTCCAGGAGGTTCAGGCAATGATTTCATCAAGAGTCTTGTAGAGACCTTTGACAGAAGAAGGATTCTTATGAATACTGTGCTGGGTCAGGTGGAGGAGATTGATGTGCCGTCGGTGGATGGCAGATACTTCATCAACATTGCATCCATGGGGTTTGATGCTTCAGTGGTCAACAATGTGGAGAAATGGAAGAACGTAAAGTACTTGCCCAATAAGTTTGCCTATCTGGCTTCTGTGCTGGATACAGCAAAAGATTTCCAGAATCTTTCTCTGAAAATTGTGGTGGACGGCAAAGAAATCGTTACGGAAGCTTTCATGGTGGCCATCGCCAATGCAAAATACTATGGTGGAGGCATCAAAATTGCGCCAGAGGCGGACTATAAAGACGGTCTCTTGGATCTGCTTCTTGTCAGGGACATCACCCGTGCAAAAATCATGAAGTTTTTGCCAAAGGCTATTCCGGGAAAACACATGGGATTGGAGGAAGTGACACTGCTTCGGGGCAAGCAGATTGATCTTTACAGCGATGAGCCTGTTTTTGTCAATATAGACGGTGAGCTGGAAGCCAGGCGTGAAGCTCACTTTGTCATGGGAGAGAAAAAAGTGAAGTTTATTGTACCCAGAAATACATTTTAAAGGAGTGCAGTCAAGTGGAAGAGAAGGATACAAAAAGAGAGAAGTTTGCGAAGAACCTGGGAAAAATCACCAGTGAAGTGCTACATGTGTCAGGAGATGCAGTGGGGCTTCTGGCTATGAAAATGGGCAAAGATGCTTTTGCCTATAAAACGATTAAGACCATGAGACAGAAGAGCCAGGAAGCTGGAGATCAGGTGGAACGCTTTGTAGATGAGAATATACAAAAAGTCCAGGTCCGCATCGAAGAACAGGATCTGAAGGATCTGCGGGATAAAGTGGATGGTGTGGTGCAGGATGTGAAAGACGCCGTAAAAAAGGTGGACATTCATAAGATCACGGACCAGGTCAAAGAGAAAGCAGAGTCTATCATCACAAAAGAGACCAAGATCTATGGGGATGCTTCTCACTTCTATGAGGAAGATAAAAAAGTAGAAGGCATTGTCATTGATGAAGTGACTTGGAAAGAAGAGGACTAGGATCGTAATATATATTCGTTAAAATGAAGAGAATAAAGATAGAGCGGAAGAACATTTATGGCATACCATTTTTGTTCTTCCGCTCTATTTCAGTTAAGACTTTTTGTTTTCTGAATCCGGTTTTTCATAGACTTCATAGGATCCCTGGACCTTTGCAGACTCTTTAGGACCAGTTCTAGGCTCCTCCTTGGGACGATAGGTAGAATCGGGTTTTCTTGGCCTGGAGGAGGTTCTGAAGACCAGGTACACGCCAAGTAGAAGGATCAGGAACGCCCGTACTGTGGAGAAGTTGAACCAATAGGGGAAATCTCCCAGATATCTGCCGTAGGTGAGGAAAGAACCGACGAGAATCAGTGCGATGGAAATCACAAGGATCCCTCTGTCCTTTGGTTTAGCCAGGTAGTACTGCAGCAGAGAGAAACCGAAGAATACCATAAAAATGGTGCTTGTAAGTCCATCCATAATGGGCACAAATTCTTTCACCAGGAAATATCCGCCGATGAGTGTCAGAAGACCTCCGGGAATCAGCACACTGGCATCCCGGTATCTGTAGTTTGAAAAGTAGTCAATCTCCAGAAATAGTCCAGGCAGCAGAATGAACAGCGGCCACATATTTCTCATGGAAAAAAGATCGTTCAGAAAAATTGCGTTGTATAGAGCGCCACCACCGATGAGGATCAGGATGAGGCCAATATAGTATGATGTTTTATTTCTCATGATTTCATACCTCCTTCTTTGCTAACAGAATATCCTGTTAAAATTAAAACCATGTTAAAAAAGACGGTTGATTTTATAAATCGCCATTTTTTACAAAGATCTTTCATGCAGTGCGGACAATTGTTTTCATGGTGGAAAAACACGGGAGTTCTCTAAAAAGCTTCTGAAAACTTCACTTTGAGGTGTTTAAAGTTTAAGGGTTTCGGGCTAAAATGTAGATATGCATAGAAAACGTTTTAATGGAGGGAAGTTTTGATGATGGAAATACAAGAACTGTCCATGGGAGTGGTTTTACACGGACCTCTGCCAAAGAAGCCGGAGTTTCTGCCGGGAATCAGAAGAGCGCCAAACCGTGGGTACACTCTTTCCAAGAAAGAAACAAAGGTAGCTCTTATGAACGCTCTGCGGTATGTTCCGGAAGAGCATCATGAGGTCATGGCCAAGGAATTTTACGAGGAGCTGAAAACCTATGGCAGAATCTATGGCTACCGGTACCGTCCTGAAGGGAGAATCTACGGAAAACCTCTAGAGGACTATGAGGGACGCTGCACCGAAGGGAAAGCCATTCAGGTCATGATGGACAACAATCTGGATTTCGATGTGGCTCTTTATCCTTATGAGCTGGTTACCTATGGAGAAACAGGTCAGGTCTGCCAGAACTGGATGCAGTACAGGCTCATCAAAAGCTATCTGGAAGTGCTGGAAAGCGATGAGACCCTGGTTCTGGAATCGGGTCATCCTCTAGGCATCTTCAAAAGCCATGCCATGGCGCCAAGACTTATCATCACCAATGCTATGATGGTGGGGATGTTTGACACCCAGGAGCATTGGCACTATGCCATGCAGATGGGCGTGGCAAACTATGGACAGATGACCGCTGGAGGTATGATGTATATCGGACCACAAGGCATCGTTCATGGAACGTTCAACACCATTTTGAACGCCGGACGTATGAAGCTTGGGCTGAAGGGAGAGGAGAATCTGGAAGGATATCTCTTTGTATCCTCAGGCCTCGGAGGCATGAGCGGCGCTCAGCCGAAGGCAGCAGATATCGCAGGGGCTGTGTCTATTGTGGCGGAGGTGGATGCTTCGAGAATCAAGACCAGAACGGATCAGGGCTGGGTGAAAGAAGTAGCAGAGACTCCCATGGAAGCCTTCCGTATGGCTGAAGAGGCCATGGAGAAAAAAGAGGCGCTGTCCATCGCATTTCATGGAAATATTGTGGACCTTCTGTCTTATGCTGTGGAGCATCATAAAACCATTCATCTTCTTTCAGATCAGACCAGCTGTCATGCGCCATATGATGGCGGATATTGTCCAGAAGGCATCAGCTTTGAAGAGAGAACCCACCTTTTGGAGACAAACAGAGCTCTTTTCCGAAAGAAAGTAGACGAGACGCTTCTGCACCATTATGAGCTTATCAAAAAGCTCTCAGACAGAGGTACCTACTTCTTTGATTATGGAAACTCTTTCATGAAAGCGGTCTATGATGCTGGAGCAAAAGACATCGCAAAGAATGGCACCGATGAGAAAGATGGATTCATCTTCCCGTCCTATGTGGAAGACATCATGGGTCCAGAACTCTTTGACTATGGTTATGGACCCTTCAGATGGGTCTGCCTTTCAGGAAAAGAAGAGGATCTGAAGGCTACGGATGCCTGTGCCATGAGCTGTATTGATAAAAATAGAAGAGCCCAGGATCTGGACAATTACAACTGGATCCGGGATGCGGAGAAAAATCAGCTGGTGGTGGGCACCAAAGCGAGGATTCTCTATCAGGATGCGGAAGGAAGGCTTAAAATTGCTCTGGCCTTCAACCAGATGGTTCGGGAGAAGAAGGTTGGTCCCATTATGCTGGGCAGAGACCATCATGATGTTTCCGGCACCGATTCCCCCTTCAGAGAAACCGCCAACATCAAGGATGGCAGCAATATCATGGCAGATATGGCTGTGCAGTGCTTCGCAGGAAATGCCGCAAGAGGCATGACCATGGTGGCCCTTCATAACGGTGGCGGTGTTGGTATTGGAAAGTCCATCAACGGAGGCTTTGGCATGGTCCTGGATGGCAGCGATAGAGTGGACGAGATTTTAAAGACGGCTATGCTGTGGGATGTCATGGGTGGCGTTGCCAGAAGATCCTGGGCGAGAAACCCCCATGCCATGGAAACCAGTATCCGGTTCAATGAGGAAGAAAAAGGAAAAATTACCATACCAAGAATTCCGGAAGAGGAACTTCTTGAAAAACTGCTGGAGGAGAAGTAAATGGAAAGAATTGTAGAATGTGTGCCAAATTTCAGTGAGGGAAGAAGACCTGAAGTCATCGAGAAAATCATCGACAGCTTCAGAGGAAAAGACGGAGTGAAGCTTCTGGACTATTCCAGTGACAAAGACCACAACCGTACCGTGGTGACCCTGGTGGGAGAACCAGAGAACGTGAAAGAAGCGGTGATCCAAGCTGTAAAAGTGGCAATGGATGAGATTGATCTTCGAAATCATACGGGAGAGCATCCAAGAATGGGTGCCTGTGATGTGATTCCTTTTATACCCATCAAGAACTATTCCATTGAAGAGGCTGTAGCACTTTCCAAAGAAGTGGGAGAAGCCATTGGAGCTCTTGGAATCCCGGTATTTCTCTATGAGCGCAGTGCCACGGCAGCCCACAGAGAAAATCTTGCGGCCATCCGGAAAGGACAGTTTGAGGGGATGGCGGAGAAGATGAAAGAAGAGAAGTGGTACAGTGATTTTGGACCAGGTGTTCCTCATGGATCTTTCGGCACAGTGGCCGTTGGCGCAAGAATGCCTCTGGTGGCGTTCAATGTGAATCTGAACACACCGGATGTGGCCATTGCAGATGCCATTGCCAAGAAGGTCCGTCACATTGGAGGAGGCCTCCGGTATGTGAAAGGCATGGGCGTGTACTTGAAAGACAGAAATATTGCACAGGTGTCCATGAATCTTACGGACTATACCAAGACTTCCATTTACAGGGCTCTCGAAACTGTACGTTTTGAAGCCAAGCGCTATGGGGTCAGCGTTGTGGGAACGGAGATCATTGGTCTTGTGCCTCAGCAGGCCCTCATTGATTCTGCAGAGTATTATATGGGCATAGAGAACTTCTCCAGTGCTCAGATTCTTGAGAACAAGCTGTCTGAATAAGGAGGGCAAAATGGGAGAAATACTGATAAAAAACCTGGCCTCTTTGGCCACCAACACTGGGAACAAGGGAAAAGGCGGAAAAGAGATGGGAAACATTGTGGAACTTCTCCATCCCTGGGTACTCATTAAAGACGGCATCATTCATAAGATTGGAGGGGAGGAGCTTCAGGATTTGGCAAAAGATGCCAAGGTTCTGGATGGAACCGGTAAGACCCTTCTTCCTGGGTTTGTGGATCCCCATACCCATCTGGTTTTTGGCGGTACCCGTGAAGAAGAGTTCAGTATGAGGCTTCGCGGTGAAAGCTATATGGCCATTATGGAAAAAGGCGGTGGCATCAAGTACAGTGTGCGTAAAACCAGAGAAGCTTCCTTTGAAGAACTTTTCACTCAGGCGGAGAAAACGCTGAAGAATATGGCAGAGCTGGGCATCACCACCGTGGAAGCCAAAAGCGGATATGGCCTGGATAAAGACACAGAACTGAAACAGCTGAGGGTGACGAAAAAGCTCATGGAAACCAGTCCCATCGAGATTGTTTCCACCTTCATGGGGGCCCATGACATTCCTCTGGAGTACAAGGGAAGAGACCGGGAGTTTTTGGATTTTCTCACTGATGAGGTGCTTCCTGTGATAAAAGAGGAGAACCTGGCAGAGTTTGGGGATATCTTCACGGAAAAGAATGTATTTACGGTAGAAGATTCCAGAACGTACCTGAAGAAAATGAGAGAAGCAGGGCTGAAACTGAAGATCCATGCAGATGAAATCAATGACTTGGGCGGTGCAGCACTTGCAGCAGAGCTGTCTCTTGTCAGTGCGGACCATCTGCTGAAAGCCAATGAAGAAGGTCTCCTGAAGATGAAAGAAGCTGGTGTTATTCCTGTGCTCCTGCCCCTTACCGCTTTTTCTTTGAAAGAAGAGTTTGCAAAGGCAAGGTACATGATTGATCTGGGTCTTCCCGTGGCCATGGGAACAGACTTTAATCCAGGCAGCTGCTATTCCTTCTCCGTGCCACTGATGCTTTCCTTAGGCACCCTTTATATGGGGATGACACCGGAGGAGGCACTTACGGCGGTGACCCTGAACAGCGCAGCGGCTCTTGAGAGGGCAGACCGCATCGGCAGTATTGAAGAAGGGAAAGAGGCAGACCTAATTCTCGTCGATGCACCTTCTTACCGTTTCCTCACCTATCACTTCGGGATGAATCTGGTGACAACCACTGTGAAAAAAGGTAAGATAGTGTATATGAAACAGTAGAAATCGAGGAGGAGAAAGCATGACAGAATACGATCTCATCATCATCGGCGGAGGCGCTTCCGGTATGAGTGCGGCCTTAAGTGCCAGAGCGGAGGGAATAGAAAAGATTCTCATCCTGGACCGGGAGGACTCTCTAGGGGGAATCCTCAATGAACTGATCGAGGTCGGTCATGGGTTCATAGAAGAAGGCATCACTGGGGTGGAGGTTTCAGAAGAACTCAAGGAGAAGGTCAAAAAAGAAAAGATTGAAGTGAAACTGGGGACCTTGGTTCTGGATGTGAGAAGAGACAAGCGGATCAAGTATGTGTCCGGCAGTGAAGGCGTCAAGGAAGTTCTTGGAAAATCTGTGATTTTTGCCACTGGAGCCAGAGAAAGGCCCAGAGGAGAGCTTAATATTTCCTCCAATAAGTCTGCTGGAATCATGTCTGTGGGCTCCGCGAGAAAGCTCATGGTCTATGAGGGATATCTTCCGGGAAAACATGTGGTCATTTACAGTCAGGATGTCAACAGCCTGTACCTGGCGAAAATGCTCCTGGTGGAAGGCGCAAAGGAAATCACCATCATAGAGCCCACCAAGAGTCTCAAAGAGGATTATGGATATAAAGCGTATCTGGACGCATTTCCCAATGTCAGGATGCTCTATAACACCAAGATCATTCAAATTATAGAAAATGGACGTATTGAAGGGGTTGTCATCAAAACCGCAGAGGGACAGGAGGAGAGCATCTCCTGTGACAGTCTTCTTCTTTCTGTAGGACTTGATCCTTCTAAGAGACTGTTCAAGAAGTTTCGACGGGGAATGGATGAAATGGGGATGTTTGTATCAGGAAATGCAGAAGAAGTCTCCTATGATCTTCCTGTGGTTGTGGAAAAAGGTGAGCGAGCCGGAAAATCTGCCGCGACCTATTTGAAAAAATTGAATGAAGCATAAAACATAAAAGAAGTTCCAGAAAGCCTGGAACTTCTTTTATGTTTTGCTGTTACCTTTTGTAAGTTTCTTTTTGACTTCTTCTCTTAGGAGCTCCTTGGTGGAGGGATGATTGTATTTATAAAGCCGAAGATACTCATATTCTTTATAAGAAAGAAGATTCTCACCATATAGGGTATCTAGATACGGCACATCAAACCGGTGACTTAAGACCTCAGCCAGAAGCTTCCGTTCGCTTCCTTGCTGATAGTAGACCTGAAGCGCAAAGGGGGAAGCATCAAAGGTCTGTTTTTTTACATATTCCACGGTCATATGTTCTTCCAGATGAGGATCTTTTCCATAGGTAGGATTGGGAATGGGCACATAGTAGACAATACGCTCCACGCGAAAGGGCATGGAAGCAATGGTAAACTCAGCTTTATCCGGGAGCATGTTTCGCTCAATGGCGCCATCTCTCTTGAAGATGGGCACTTTATAGATGAGAACAAGGAACAGAAGGAAGGACAAGGCTGTGGTGAGCATCAAAGCACCTCCCAGTGAATGGTATTTTTACCGGATTCTTTTGCAGACTTCAGTTTTCTGTCGGCCAGAATGAACAGTTCCTTTTCACAGCTGGCGTCTTCTGGATAAGCTGCAAGGCCAATGGAAAGAGTCAGTGGATGGTCCACTTTATGGAGGGCTATGGAGAGGGCAGAGTCCTGGATGGTTCTTGCTACATCCAAAGCCTCTTCCCGGGTTCTTTTCGGCAGGATGATTGTAAACTCATCTCCACCATACCGGAAAGCTTCTCCTTTAAACTTCACTGCATTTTTAAGGCTTCCACCCACTTCTTTCAGGACTTCATCTCCCGTGGCATGCCCGTAAATCTCATTGAAACTTTTAAAATCATCCACATCGATGACCATGAGAATAAAAGAGATTCCGGACTCCATATATCGAGCTATGGTATCTTTATAGTGCCTATGGTTATAGACCTTGGTGAGCTCATCTGTAATGGCCAGAGTTCTGATTTTGTCATAAAGCTGGATGTTCTCAAAAGCCAGGGCTGCCTGGCCAGAAAAGGTGATGAGTGCATCCAGATCTTCATCCTGAATGGGTTTTTGGTTGAAGCAGTTGTCCACAAGGTAGACGCCCACCACCTGATCTTTGGAAATCATCGGTACCACTGCATAATTCTCAAAACTGAGTTTTTCAAGGATGGGCCCTAAGTCTTCGGGATTTCCTTGCCGGATGAGAAGAGGTGTTTTTTCGCGCACGCAGCGGAGGAGAGGGTTCCTCTCATGGCTGCCGATGGGAAGAGACACCTTACGGACCACGTCCAGAAGGGTTTCGTCCTTTTCTTCAGGACTATTTAGAACTTCGTGGAGATTGGACTGTTTGATGACCACATCTCCCCAGATTCTATAGGCTTCTTTCCGGTTGGAAGGTCCAATGGCATATTCACCCACCAGTGTATCCTCTTCCACAAGAAAAAGCAGACCTCTGTTGAATCCTAAGCCATACCCTGCAGTGATGGCTGTGAGTACAATTTTATCCAGCTTTTTCAGATCCTTGACGCTCTGCATGGAGGTGGTGATGTCCCTTAAAAGTGTCATTTCGTTGATTTTTGTATGAAGCTTCTGTAGCCAATCCTCATTATTCTTCACCACCTGATGGAGGATTCTTGAAAAATAAAGTAGAGAAACCAGGGCACATCCAAGGACGATCATGGTTTCCTGATACACTTCCTTTGAGAGGCCGAAAATCTGGTGGTGATAAGAAAGTGCAGCTCCAGCAAGAACATAGAGGACCACACCGCCATAGATGCCATGTCCGAGGATGGACAGCGTCAGTGGAAATAGGAAAAGGAGCGGTGCAAGAGGAGAGGTGTTCGAGAGAACCAGCAGCGCGTAGAGCACAAGGAGAAATGAACCAGCAACCACTGCCAGTTTATGGAGTTTGGGCTGGTAGCTTCTGATATAGTTCACGGCAAGACCCAATGCAGAAGCCAGAAGAAGAATGGATCCTTCCTCTTGGATATTCAGGCCTTCCTGAAGATAAAGAAGATACAAGATGAACCCAATAAAAAAGAAATATAGAACAGGACGATTCTTCAAGATCATATCCCCCCTGTAATGATTGATTTTCTTGGCAAACTATGGTCATTGTATCATTTTGGACTGAAGAATTCCATAGTGAGGTTAAAGGTTTTCAAGTCTGATTCTTTTTCTGAAATATCCAGGAGAAGTTTTAATGAGGATGATGGAATTAGAAAAAAAGAACATCCGAAAATTCAGATGTTCTTTGGTGTTATTCCTGATCCAAAGATCTTTTGGAAAAATCAATGGGAGCTGTGGTGTCGAGTTTGAGTTTATCCAGTGCTCTTCTAATATGGGCTTCATTGTCCATGAGAATGGGGGTATAGAGGTTCTTCGAGGTGTGTCCGGCCCAATAGAGGGGCTTGTGGGTGAACTCGGCGTGAAGTTCTCCGAAGCGGTCTTTTTTAAGATTCACATTCACCAGAACACTGTCGGGATCTTTTACGCCATTATAGTTCAGAAACAGAAAGTCTCCGAAGCTGTAATAAATGGGTTTTCCCTGATAGACTTCTACTTCCTGGAGCACATGGGGATGGTGTCCATACACCAGGTCTGAACCCATATCAATGAGTTTTCTGCCCATCTCTTTCTGCTTCCAAGTCACTTCATGAGTGTTCTGTCCGCCCCAGTGGATGGAGGTGACGATGTAATCGACTTTTTCCACGTTTCGCATCCTGTCGATATCCTTCATGATTCTCTCATCTGACACAGAGCTGGTATTAAAGCCCAGATATCCAAGAAGACCGACCTTGATGCCGTCCTTTTCAAAAACCGAAGTGGATTCTACAAAGACGTTGCCGATTTCGATGTTCTCCGTAAAGGTCTCATTGGTGCCGAAGTATTCGATGCCGCTGGCTTCCACATGGGTGAGGCTTTCCTCGAATCCTGCCTCCAGAAAATCCACCATATGGTTGTTCACGATGTTCACATGGGTAATGCCGCCTAGGGTCAGCACATCGATATATTCAATACGCGGTGCTTTTATATTATATATTTTGCCCTTCTGTCCTCTGGTTTCACTGGTGAAGACATTTTCAAGGTTTGCAATGACCATGTCGGCTTTCTGGAATTCTTCCTGAAGACCAGCTAGAAAATAGCCGCCCCCATGCTCCTGCCAGAGTTTGTCAAAAGCGTTCTTTCGTCCCCCTGTTGTGGCAACAGCGGTGTCACCCAGGAGAATAAAGCTCAGGTTCTGTTCCTTCTCTTTTTTCAGGAGTGCTTCATAATATCCATCTGCGTCTCTCTTCTTGGTGGTTTCCATGAACGATAAGGCCGGGTAGGGATCTTGACTCTTCTCATAGGAGAAAGAAAGAGAAGTGTCATCCGTGTAGATCTCATGGCCTGTAATCTCCAAGAGATCTGCCACAGGCAGAAACAGCATCCCATTTTTCATGTAGGTTTCTCCATGAAGAGAAAATGCAGTCTCAAAATCATGGTCTCCTTCTTGATAATGGAGCCTTGCTTCCCGGGCATTCTTTTCGAGAATTACATAGGCAGTGCCCTTTCCAAGATCTTTTTTCAGAAGGAAGGAGCCTTCAGGGCTTTCAGTATATGTATACTGAAGCGTAGCTGAAAGAACAGACAAGGAGGCATAGGGAACGTCCCAAAGAGTCAGAAAGTCTTCGACCCTGGCTTCTTTCAGCTGAAGAAAATCCAGTCTGCCGGAAGAAAGGGAAGGATCTTCGCTTTCAGATCTCAGGGGCAGGTTCTCATAAAGACGTAAGGTAGTGTCCTCTTCCACACGGAACCTTTCATAAGAGCTGAAAGGATCAGGTGTTTCCGGGGCCTTGGGAGAGGCTTCGGCTTCTTCAGAAGGGGGGGAAGCTGTGAGGTTTTTCAGATCACTGCAGCCACTTGTAAAAATCAGAAGGGCAAAAAGCAGAAAAAGTGTGGTGTATTTTCTAAAATGCATAGGCATCCGTCACGTCCTTTACGATTTAAAATCCCCCAAATTATATCATATTTCTTGTGTAAAGAGTGTTACAATAAAAAAAAGAATCCCCAGTTTCTTAGAGATTCAATGTATATCCTTACCGAAGCTTGGCGAAGCAGTCTTTACAGATGAGGGTTCTGCCACCATTGCCACTGATGAAATTGCCGTTTTTTAGAGGTTTCTCGCAGACTTCACAGCGCTTTTTGTCCTTCAGATCTTCTTCCACTTTTTTCTTAGCCGGGAGCTTCTTTGACACCTTTCCTTTGGTGTTGGCTGGAGGTTCATAGTTTTTTACCTCAATGGGTGTTTCTCTTCTGTAGACCGTAAAGTCCAGATTGAACTGGCTTTCCCGATAAAGCTCCAGCTCAAAGCGAGGATTTTCCTTGTCATAGTATTCTTCGATGACAAGTCTTGTGACCTGAGCATCATTGATGATGAGACCTGATTTTTCAATGCCGTCGAAGATGCTCTTGGTGATGTTGTTGGTGTCCGGATGTCTTTTCTCACTTTTGTAGAAGACCTTGAGGACTGCGATTAGCGCCTCGGTAAAGACAACACCTGGATTCTGAGCTCGGGCCAGAAGGGCGATGGTGGACTCATAGACATCATAGCGGTCGCTGTAGCTTCCTGTATTTTTGGGCAGAAAAAAGCGGCCTTCTTTACTGACCATTTTAAAATTCGATTTACTGATGGGGGTACCAGGGACCACGACTTTGGCATAATCAGACATGAATCTTCACCTACAATTTTATTTTAGAACATGTATTCTAAAGGTAGTATAGCATGGAACGGCAGGGAAGAAAAAAGTTTTCAAGAGAAATTAAGTTTTTTTGTATCTAAGCCCTAAAGAATGTATAATATCATAGGTAGTGACAATGAGGATAGTCCTTGATGCCCAATGTGGCCAGAGAGAAGAGAAGATCCTTGGGTCAAAGAAACAGCCAATCATGAAACAGGAGGAAAGGCAGCCGATAAGAATGACTGCCATAAAAATAGATGATGAAAGATGTGTACATATTAGCCATAGAATCCAGCTGTGATGAGACAGCAGCAAGTGTAGTGAAAAATGGACGGGAAGTGCTGTCCAATGTGATCTCTTCCCAGATTCCCATCCATCAGAAGTTCGGAGGTGTCGTACCAGAAGTGGCTTCACGAAAGCATGTGGAGAACATCGCCTCTGTGGTGGAGATGGCCCTGTCTGAAGCAGGTGTAAAGAAAGAGAATCTTTCCCTTGTGGCCGTGACCCATGGACCAGGTCTTGTGGGCGCGCTGCTTGTGGGACTTCAGTTTGCGAAAGGATATGCGTTCTCTTTGGGGATTCCACTTCTTGGCGTGAACCATATTGAAGGGCATATAGCGGCGAACTACATCCAGTATAAAAATCTGACACCACCCTTTGTTTCTCTGGTGGTTTCTGGAGGTCACACCTTTGTGGTCCATGTGGAAGACTATGATAAGTTCACTGTCATGGGTGAAACCAGAGATGATGCGGCAGGCGAGGCTTTTGACAAGGTGGCGAGAGCTTTGGGTCTTGGCTATCCTGGCGGCCCTAAAATCGATGCGGCGGCCAAAAAGGGGGATCCTTATGCCATCACCTTCCCCAAGGCAAGGTTTCATGAGGACACTTTGGACTTCTCCTTTTCTGGATTAAAGTCAGCGGTGCTCAACTACCTCAACAGTGAACGCCAGAAAGGAAATGACATCCATGTGGAGAATGTGGCGGCTTCCTTCCAGAGAGCAGTGGTTTCTGTTCTGGTGGAGAATGCCATGAAAACCATAGAAACCAAACATCTCGACAAGATTGCCGTGGCCGGTGGGGTAGCTTCCAACTCCAGTCTCCGGGAGGAGCTCAAGAAAAGAGGCGATGAAAAAGGCGTGGAAATTCTCTTTCCTGAGATGATTCTTTGTACAGACAATGCAGCCATGATCGGCAGCGCAGCCTATTTCCAGTACATGAAAGGGAAAAGATCAGACAATAGCCTCAATGCTGTTCCCGGTTTATCATTAGGGAGGGAAGCATAAGGATGAAGTTTTATGAGGACTCCAACAGTGTGGAAAGATATCGGTTCCGAAGGATATTCCACAAGAAAAATCTCGTAAAAGCGATTCTACTTCTGCTCGCGGCGGCTCTCCTTGCTGGGTATCTCTACGAGAACTATGAGGCGAAGCAGCATCTGGATGCGTATACAGGAAACACAATTACGGTGAACCAGGTCACCTACAACTACCAGGTGGTGGGCAGTGGTGACTATACTGTGATTGTAGATGGCGCAGCCGGAGAATCAGATCTTTCCAGGCAGAAGCTGGTGGAAGCCTTTGATGGAAAAGCCAGACTGTTTTTTTATGACAGACCGGGTTATGGCGGAACAAAAGGGGACTATAAAACACCGAAAGAAGTGGCAGAGGATCTTCATTTTATCTTCAGAAGGTTCGGCTGGAAAATGGAGTTCATTCTCGTGGGGGAAGAATACGGATCCCTGGTGATGCAGGAATATCTCCATCTTTACCCCGATGAAGTCCTAGGAGCCGTGTTTCTGAATCCCATGGGAGAAGCACTGGGCAGCGAAGAGATGGCAAGATATGAAGGAATTCACACAGCATCTTTCCCTTCCAAAGAAGGGCTTGGTCTTTTCGGTATTCCAAGAGCCCTTCAGAATGCGGGGATTCTGGATTTCTTTGATCATGTGGATTTGCCGGAAGAAGAAAAGAGCATGTATGCCAATCTCAGACTCTCCAAAGACTTTATGGCGGCTTTAAAGACAGAATATCAGTATATGACTGCGGGAGAACCTCTCCCGGTGAAGTCCATGCTGCTGCAGGACAAACCCTTTGCTCTGGTGACTACAAAGTTGTCAGAAGAGCGGTACAGTCAGGATAAATATCTTTCCTATTCTTCAGATGCCTCCGTTTTTTATGTGCAGGATTCTGTCCGCGACATCCTTCTGGAACGGCCAAAAGATGTGGCTCCTGTTCTTTATACTGTTGTGGATAAAGTCATCCGAAGCGGATATAAGAAGTAGCCTAAAGAAGAAAGCACCCAAACGGGTGCTTTCTTCTTTAAGGATAACCTTCCAGCATGGTAATTGTCACCATAATTTCTTTTAAAACAGTATCATCATTAGTTATTGTAAGGGCTTTTTTCAAAAATGATAATCCGATATCTTTTCCATTCGCCGGATGATAAAACATACCTGTATAGTACCCCAAAAGATGATAGAGATATCCTATTTCATTTTTGTTTTTATCAAAATCTTTTTCTAAACACAAAATGTTGTAATAGATTTTGAAATAAATGATGGATCCCTCTTGCCCTTCTTTTCCTAGTTCTATATCGAAATTCAGTATACTATCTACAGTTAAGGTTTCATATACCTCAGTTCCAGATAAAAAAACTTCGCTATCATATGTGAAAAAATCTTTTACCGTAATCATTTTACCACCTCGAATGATATATTTTAGATTTTCCTGACACCTTATGCTTTATTTACAATCATCATATCATCTCCTAGTATAATATATTATGCTCCATAGGACTAAAAATATTCATTCTTGAACAAAATAAAAAGCGATTCATCGCCCCTCTAAAGAGGAGTGGGGATGAATCGCCAATTAAGTTAAAAATTTTTCTGTATGTCACGAATCTGTAACATTGACTTAGTACCATAAAGTTAGCAAATGAAACAAGGAGGAATTACACATGAACCGTGAAGATGAATTCAATGAAAAACCTCATGAAAATGAAGAAAACATAAATGAAATGGAAGAAGTAGAGACCAGGAGTGAAGAAGTGAAGGAAGAACCGCTGTATGTGGAGCCGCAAGAGAAAACCGATTCCTATGTATATAGAGGGGGATCTTCCTATGAACCTGGTGTAGAAGAGAGAAGGAGAAAAAAGAAGTTCTCTGGGTTCTCTGTCATCGCCATTGCGCTGATTTTCACTTTGCTTGGCACCAGCCTCGGGGTCTATGGCGCATTCAACATTCTTCCGGAGACAGATTTTTTCCTGAACTCCAAGCTGGGACAGATGGTCTTGGAGAATAAGAATGAGACACCAACCTTTGTGGCCACCCCAGAACTTCTGGAAGAGGGGCTTACCATACCTCAGATTGTAGAGATGGTCCAGCCTGCTGTTGTCACGGTATCCGTTCAGGTGCCTGGCGTCACAGGATGGTTCAATCCACAGGGAAGCTATTCTGAAAGCATTGGTACTGGATTTATCCTCAATGAAGAGGGACTCATCGCCACCAACTACCATGTGGTGGAAAATGGGGAAGAAATCAAGGTCACCTTATATGATGGACAGGAAGTGTCCGCAAAACTCGTGAACTATGATGCAAGCAATGACCTGGCAGTCCTTCAGATGGACGAGAATATTAAAGTACCCGGGGTTGTGACATTAGGAGACTCCTCCAACCTGAAGGTGGGAGAGTCTGTCATCGCCATCGGAAATCCCCTTTCCAAGGAATTTGCGGGAACCGTCACTTCCGGCATCATCTCCGCTACACAGCGGGCAGTGACCATCGGAAGCAATGAATATAACTATATTCAGACCGATGCGGCCATCAACGGTGGAAACTCCGGTGGTCCGCTGATTAATGCCAGAGGTGAGGTCATCGGGATCAACTCTGCAAAGATCGCTACAGAATCTGTAGAAGGCATCGGCTTTGCTATTCCAATCAACACTCTCATTGATGGTCTGGATGCTCTCTCCAAAGCGCAGCTCATCATTGGTATCGCAGGTCGCGGCGTGGATCAGGAGACAGCCAGTGCCAATGACACCGTACCTGGTGTTCTTGTCATGGAAGTCCAGAACAATACCCCAGCGTATATCGCAGCCATCATGGTGGGGGATATCATCACAGAGTTTGACGGACAGAAAGTCACTTCCGTGGAAGAGCTCAACAAAGCAAAAAACACCAAAGAAGCTGGTGATGAGGTCGTACTGAAAATCTACAGAGATGGACAGTACATTGACCTGAAACTCACCCTTAGAGAAAGAAACTGACTAAATTGACATATTCTGTTTTCCCCTAAACAGAGAAAAACAAGTTCGGTGAAAGGAAGAGGCCCCGGCATCATTGCCAGGGCCTCTTCCTTTATATGGTAAAGAGATTCAGGTTTTTAAAGGTTAGAATCTTTCAAACAGGATGGAGTTTTCTAAAAAGATGTGTCTGAAGAGATCACTTTCCAGAGCTTCCAAGTGATGATAGCAGGCTTCAAAGGTGTTGCAGGCATAGCCTGGCAGGGTATAGTCCTTGGTCACCTGACGAAGTTTTGCCAGAAGATTTCCTGCGGCATCATGCTCGTCTTCTGTGATCTCGATTTCCTTTTTCGCTTCTTCAAAGCGTCCTTCCAGGATGAGGGGAAAGAGGTCTGCCTCTTCTTTGATGAGGTGTTCCAGCAGCTCTTTTCTGAGACTTCCATAAAGGTCATTGACTGCAAGAAGAAGTTCCCGGTCCTCTCTGTAATGGGCTCTCAGGATGGCTGAAGTAAAGACATCCAGTTCTCTTAAAACGCTTCTTGTGAAGCTGTGATGGGTAGAGACGATGTAGTGGATGAGCTCCTCATTATCCATGTGGTTGAAAAAATCATCCTTCTGGCCCTTTTCGTCCAGTGCTTTCTGAAAGGCTTCAAGCCTTAACGTAAAATCATTCGGGTCCAGATTCTTTTCGGAGAGAACCTCAGAAAGAATTCGGTGTCCATTGCAGCAGAAGTCTATTTTTTCTTCCTGGAAGAAGCTGGAGAGCCGGATGTCTTCTTTCACCAGGGCATTGATTTTCATTTCGGTTATGTTCATGGGTTCCTCCTAGTATCTTAAAACATCGATGAAGACGGCAGCAGCTTTCTTGATCTCTTTTTCACTGTTCTCAGGGTTGAAGCGGACTCTTAATGGGAATTCGATGTCAGACATTCCAGTGGACTTGATGATATCGGAAGAGCGGAGGGTTCTTAAGTCCGCTGCTCTTAAGTAGTCTTCCACCACTTCCACCGCTTCTCCGGACCAGCCATAGGAACCGAAGGCTGCAGCAGGCTTTCCTTCCACTTCCAGATCCTTCAGCTCTTTGAGGATCACTTCCAGGTTTCCAGGGATATCTGCATATCTGGTGGAGGTTCCAAAGAGGACACCATCGGCTTTCTGGATCTTTGTATAGATTTCATCAAGATCTGCTTTTTCGGTGTTGATGGTTTCTACCTTGATGCCTTCCTTCACCAGTTCGTTTTCCAGCATTCTGGCCATCTTTTTGGTGTTTCCGCTCATGGTGTTGAAGAGGATGAGAGCAGACACTTCTTTCTTGGATTCCAGGGCGTGGTTCTCATAGACGCTGATGTAAGAAGCAAGGTCCTGATCCAATACATATCCATGGGAGGGGGCAATGATTTTCAGAGAAAGCGGCTTCACCACGTCAATCATAGGCAGCACATACCGTCTGTGTGGATCCATGATGAGCTGGTAGTAGGTGTCATAATCCTCCATGATGGAAATACCTTCAGGCAGCTCGGATACAAGAAGGTGATTGAGATCCGCCACGTGGGTGGAGAAGATGTCACAGGTGAAGAGCACTTCATCTTCCTTCAGATAGGTGACCATGGTTTCTTCTGTATGAAGATAGGGGGTTTCATAGAAGACCAGAGTCTTTTCTCCCAAGGAGATTTCTTCTCCGTTTGTCACCACCTGAAAGCGCTCTTTGCCGATTTTGTACATTTCCATAAGTTCATACACAGCTGGCGCGGTACAGAGGATTTTTGCGTTCACCGCTTTTCTTGCGATAGAGCCCAGTGCACCGGAATGGTCTGGCTCTGTATGATTGATGACAATGTAATCGAGAGTTGTAAGGTCCATAGCCTCTGCCATTTTGTCTGTGAACTCTTTTCCGAAGAGCATGTCCACGGTATCAATGAGGGCTGTTTTCTCATCTTTGATGAGATAGGCGTTGTAACTGGTTCCTTTTTCCAGGACCAGTCTATGGAATGGCACCTTTCTGTCGTCCACTTTTCCAACCCAATATACGTTCTTTGCAATTTCTCTCATATCTATTTCCTCCTAAGACTTTTATAAAACATGGGGTGTTTCTATGGCCTTAGCATACACCCAGGGGGAGGGGATTTATTTGACCTGTATCAAATTTGAGCAAAGTTTCTGAATTTGACACAGATCAAATTTCTGATAAGTAGAGAGTGAAAAGTATTGGACAACAAAAGAAAACACCGGCGCATCTTTTTCCCGTTATAGGAGATGCCGGTGTTTTTTTAATGATTTTCTGCTTAATCCAGATTCAGTTTCTTTTCCAGATGGTACTTTGTCAGGAAATAAAAGAGCACTGCTTTCGCTCCAGTATAGACAAGAAGAACCGAGATCATGGATTTGAACGCTTCCATCATGGCAGGGAAATCCTGCATATAATTGTCTTCTATGAAGATCTGGAACCAGGTGGTGTTTTGCAGAAGAAAACCTCCGCTGAAGGTCACTGCTGTTTCCAGTACATTGAAGACCATGGAAATGAGGATAAAGATGATGATGCCGCCCAGGATCCTGTTTTTTGTGATGCTTCTGGACTGTGCAATGCTTAAGGAAGCATAGATATGAAGGATGGACTGCACTACCGAAACGATCATCAGAAGAAGAAACAGAATCACAAGCATGGGATCCACATCAATGAATCTGAAAGCCATAAAGAGTTCAGGCAGGTCCAGATCTCTGATGGTGATGAAGGTGATGGACAGGAGAAACACCAGAAAGGTTCCAAAGAGCCACAAAATGGCAGTAAGAAGCTTTGCGGTGATGAGGGTGCTGGTCTTTGCGGGCAGTGTAAACATGAGATATCCTTCGTCGCCTAAAAGATTCCTGTCAAATCGTGTGACAATGAGGATAAATGTCATGACCATGATTCCCACAAAGGTAATCCCTAAGAGAGCAGGGAGCAGCACATCCAGGATGGGCAGAAAGCTTCCTCCGAATCCTCGAAGTCCCATGAAGAGGGAGAGGAGGAGAATGGCCAGATACAGCGGCAGAAAATACCGGCCTGTGGCCTTCAGTTCGTATTTCATGAGTTTCTTTAGCATCGGAACACCTCCCGGAACAGTTCGTCAATGGATTTACCGCTTCTTTCTCTTAAGTCCTCCACAGGAGCATAGTCATAAAGCTGACCATCTTTCAGGAGAATCACCTCATCAAAGATCTTTTCAATGTCACTGATGAGATGGGTGGAGATGATAAGAGTAGAACCTTCTTCGTAGTTGTTTAAGATGGTGGACAGGATGAAGTCCCTGGCAGCAGGGTCCACACCGCCGATGGGTTCGTCCAATAGGTAGAGCTTTGCACGTCTGCTCATAACAAGGATCAGCTGAACCTTTTCCTTGTTTCCTTTGGATAAGGTCTTCAGAGAAGCCTTAGGATCAATGGAGAGCTTTTCGAGCATGCTGTAGGCTTTTTCTTTTTGGAAGTCCTCATAAAAGTCTGCGAAGAAGTCCATGATCTCATAAACTTTCATCCACTCATTGAGATAGGTTCTTTCTGGAAGGTAGGAGATGACATTTTTTGTAGCGGTGGAAGGCTTCGTGCCTTCTATGGTGAGTTCTCCTTCTGTAGGTTCCAGGAGCCCGTTGAGAAGCTTGAAGAGGGTGGACTTACCACTGCCATTGGGTCCCAAGAGGCCAATGATCTTCCCTTTTGGGAGGGTCAACGTCAAGTTATCTATGGCGTTTTTCTTGCCGAAGGACTTGGTAAGATTTTTCAGTTCAATCATGGGTTCGTTCATGTGGTTTCCTCCTTGCATCTTGTGATTCTGTCGATGACATCGGCTTTAGCGAGGCCCAGTTTCTTCATTTCTGTGAGAAAGGGTTTCAGTTTGTTTTCGATGTAGCTTTCTTTCAGCTGCAGTATCTTTGTCTCTTCCTCGGTGACAAACTTGCCGGATGTCCGTTCTGTTTGGATAAGACCCAGGGCTTCCAGCTCCTGAAGCGCTTTCTGCATGGTATTGGGGTTTACATTTGCTTCTTTGGCTAAATCCCGGATGGATGGCAGTTTATCTCCTGGATGAAGCTCACTGCTGAAAATCTTACGCTGGATCTCATTCATGATCTGAAGGTAGATGGGAATGCTGTTGTCAAAATTCCATGGCACAGGAAATCCTCCTTTACATGTATCATTGTACTAAGTGATTAATACAATGATACAAAGAACAGGAAGAAATGTCAATAAAAATCACATAAAAAAAGCGCTGATGAGGCGCTTTTTGTTGTTATTCAGTTCTTGTAAGCATCTCTTCAATGGCTTCCACATAGATGGGATCCAGTGTTTCATAGAGATAAGACAGATTATCAGTAGAAGCAGTTTTAGGAATTCCAAGATCAAGCAGTCTTTTGTCCAGGCGGCTCAGCACAAACCGGAAGTCTTCTTCTGTGGCGGATCCGCCCATGTCTGCGAGGTTGAGGACACTGCCGTTTTCCAAGGTGACCTTGTAGTAGAACTCTCCTTGGAAAGTGAAGGATTTTTTCTTTTCCCCTTGGATGCCGGTATCGATGGCGGAGAGGGACTCATAAGGATAAAAAGTCCCTTGGGGGTTCAAGGCGCTGTGGTCTATGATGCCCTCCTCTGTCAGCACACTGACATGGATGAAAAGAAAATAGAGAAGTACAACATTCACTACAATGAGAGAGCCGTTTCTCCATCTCTTCCAGTGAGGAAGGACTCTTTCGAGTTTATTCTGAAGGTAATGCCAGGCAGCTTTGATGTCTTTCGACAGAAAATACCCCATAATGGCAATGAGCTCCACTTCAAAGAACAGGAACAGAAAGCTGTAGGGAGATTTCATAATCCAGTACAGGTGCTGCTTTGGAATGAGGATTTTCTGCTGCAGATAGGATAGGAGAAGCAGGAAGAGAAGGGTCAATACTACGGCAAGGACGAGAGACAAGACAAAGAGCAGGGTTTTTCCGATGATTTTTATGAGCTTCATAAGGAGTCCTCCAAAATTTTACAGTCTAGTTTCGTGCAAAAAAAGGGAAGCCTAGGCTTCCTCTTCCTCCATGAGAAGCAGTTCCCACTCCTCATAATGGTCTTTGATTTTATCGTCCACTTCTTTGATTTTATCTGAAATCTCCATGGACTTCTTGATGTCTTTATAGACTTCTTCTGTGGTCAGGGACAAGGTGAGGGCCTCTTTTTCGGCTTCCATTTTCTCAATGGTCTCTTCCAGCGTTTTCAGACGCTTTTTCTTTTCCCGTTCTTCCTTTTCCCGTCCTTTTTTCTTTTTCTTTTCATCCTGATACTGGGTCTTGTTGCGTGTTTCTTTCTCCTCAATGCCCTGGAACCGGTTGGGGTTCAGTTTCTTATCCATGTAATAGCTGTAGTTGCCCAGATATTCCACAATCCCGTCTTCCTTCAGCTCAAAGATCTTATGCACCACTTTGTTCAGGAAGTAACGGTCATGGGAGATGACAAACAGTGTACCATCATAATCCAGAAGAGCATCTTCCAGAGCTTCCCTTGATGGAATGTCCAGATGGTTTGTAGGTTCATCCAGGATGAGAAAATTGGATTTTTTCAGCATGAGTTTTAGTAGATTCACTCTGCATTTCTCTCCACCGGAGAGATTTTTCACTTCTTTAAAGACCTCGTCTCCCCGGAAGAGGAAACTGCCGAGATATGTTCTTACTTCACGCTCCGTGAGATGAGGAAACTCATCATGGAGCTCCGACATGACGGTTTTCTCTGGATGAAGATCGCTCTGCTCCTGATCGTAGTAGCCCAGGGTCACGTTCTTTCCAAGAATGATGTCTCCCTGGTCTGGTGTTACCCGGTCCAGCAGCATCTTGAAGAGGGTAGTCTTTCCCCGGCCGTTTTCTCCGATGAGGGCTATGCGCTCTGCTTTCCGGATGTGGAAAGAAAGGTTCTCAAAAAGCCTGGTATCTTCAAAGGCTTTACTGAGATTCTCTACAATGAGGACGTCCGTGCCGCTTTCAATCTCATTGTCAAAGGAGATTTTATAAGGGCTTCTTGCCTTAGGCGGTGCTTCAATCCGCTCGATCTTATCCAGCATCTTCTGTCTGGATTCTGCTGCTTTGATGCTTTTTTCCCGGTTGAAGGATTTGTAGCGCTCGATGATTTTCTCCTGCCTGGCGATCTCCTCCTGCTGGTGGCGGTACGCCTTCATTTTGATCTCATAATCCTTTTCCTTCAGCTCCAGATATTTCGTATAGGGAGCATTGTAGGTGTAGATTTCACCACGGATCATCTCAAAGGTATGAGAAGTGATGGAGTCTAAGAAAAATCGGTCATGGGAGATGATAAGAAGCGTTCCTTTGTAGCTTTTCAGATATTCCTCCAGCCATTCGATGGCCTGAAGGTCCAGATGGTTTGTGGGTTCATCCAGAAGAATGATATCCGGATTGGAAAGAAGAAGTTTTGCAAGGGCCACTCTTGTTTTCTGGCCCCCGGATAAGATGGAAACTCTTTTTGTGAACTCTTCCTCTTCAAAACCAAGGCCCCGGAGCACTTTATGGACTTCTCCCTTGTAGGTTCGGCCTCCCATCATATCGTACTTCTCCTGAAGATGCACATAATCTGTGATGGCCGCTTCATGGGCTTCATGCTGGGCTTCCTCATAGGGCTTTTTCATTTCCTCTTCCAGATAGAGCATTCTGTCTTCCATATCCATCAGATGCTGGAAAACGCTGAGTGCTTCCTCGTGGATGGTCTTTTCTGTATCCAGATTGATGTTCTGGGAAAGGTATCCTAAAGACTTCTGACGGTCCAGAAAGACCTCTCCCTCATATTCTGTGATTTCTTTGGTCAGGATCTTGAACAGGCTGGACTTGCCAGCGCCGTTGGCGCCGATGAGCGCAACTTTATCGCCTTCCTGAATGCTGAAGCTGACGGATTTTAAAATCACGTCTATGCCGTAGCTGAGTTTTATGTCTCTTGTAGACAGTACAATCATTTTCATTCACCTCTTGTCAATAGCACTATTATACGGGATAGGCGGAAAGAGTGTAAAGGAATGTTTTCCTTGGGAAAACCTGGCGAGGGAAGAGACTTGAAGGAACCAACAGGGAATTCATAAAATAATTAGATGGATATCTAATTATTTTATTGACATGGATTTATTTGACGAGTATTATGTAATCAAGAAACAATCTAACTACTCTAGGAGGGTACCATGAAACGAGCTTTGTTAAAAAATAAAAATTTCACCCTGCTTCTGGCTGGGAACGCCGTCTCCCTTCTTGGCAGCAATATGCAGCAGTTTGCGCTCTCCCTTTACGTGTTAGCGGTGACAGGATCTGCAACGGTTTTTTCTGCTATGCTTTCCATTTCCATCTTACCGAGAATTCTCATGACACCTTTTGCAGGAGTTTTTGGAGACTGGTTTGACAGGAAAAAGAGCATTGTCCTCATGGATACCATCAATGGGGTTCTCATTGGGGCCTATGCTGTGTATTTTTATATGAATGGCAGTCTAAGCATACCCAGCATCTATCTTCTGGTGGTTCTTCTGGAGATTACAGAAATTTTCTTCGGATCCGCCATGGCGGCGGTGACTCCGAGCATTGTGAAGAAAGAAGAGCTCTTTGATGCCAACAGCCTCAAAAGCATCGTCAGCAATCTCTTCTCCATGCTGTCTCCTATGATTGCCGCTGGTCTCTACGGTGTTCTTGGCATGCAGGGGATATTGCTTTTAAACTCTGTGAGCTTTTTCCTTTCTGCTTTCAGCGAGACCTTCATTGAAGTGCCTGCGCTTCATAAGAAGCCTCAGAAAGTGAGTCTGGAGTATTTCTGGAAGGACTTCAAAGAGGGCCTTTCCATCATGAAGGACCTGAAAATAGTCCGGAACATCATCGGACTGGGGATGATCCTGAATTTTTCCCTGGGTGCACTCTTCAGTGTGGGTCTCTTCTATATTTTGAGAGAAGTCCTGTCTGCCAGCGATGTGGAGCTGGGGATCTTCTCTTCTCTTCTTTCCTTGTCCATGGTGCTGACGCCACTTCTTCTGGCAGGGTTTGCGAAGAAGGTGGATCTTGGGAAACTTCTCATCTACAGCTTCTTTGCGGTATCTCTTGTGATTCTTTCCATGGGATTCATTGTTTCGGATGGGCTCTTTGGCCGGAAGATGATTTTCCTCCTCCTCATGGGACTGTCCTTCATCATCGGAGTTTTTGTCTCCATGGCGAATATTTCCCTGGGAACGCTCTTTGATACGCTGGTGCCCAAACAGGCCATGGGCAGAGTGGGGACGGTGATGGGCCTAATGATGACCATCATCCAGCCTGTGGGGCAGGTGCTTATGGGCATCGGGATGGATACCTTGAAGCCACAGTATCCGATTCTTGTTGCCGGTGCCATCATGGCCATTGGCGTGCTATACTATAAGAAACCTTTCCTTGCGAAAGTAGAAGTGAAGGCCGCATCTTAGCGGCAGGAGGAGATTTTTTGTGAAATACCAGTTCCATGAGAAAGAAAGCTATATTTTTGATCTTCTGACCCTTCCGCAGCATATTCACTACAAGGAAGACGTCTACAGCAAAATGGATGAAAATTATGAAGAACTCATCCCGGAGGAAACCAAGGTGTATGCCCGGGAATTCCACAAGATTCTTCTGCCATATAAGGAGAGACTTCTGCCATACTACTATGAGTCCACCGAGGACCATGATTTTATAGCCCTTCTTTCCATGACACACCCCATCATCGGTTTTGATAAAGTGGAAGACTACCTGGACAGTTTAAAGAACCTGACGGAGAAAGAGCTCCTTCACAGCGTTTACTTTGCACTGGATTACTATGACAGCGATACGGAAGAGAATAAAGAGAAATCGAAAGTTGCTGCGAAGAGACTTGTGGAGCATCCGGAAGAAGTCATGAGTTTTCTTCAGAAGCTGTCCATCGGCAATGATGCCAGGTGGAATCTTCTTCACTTTTCCACCCAGCCTCAGGTCATGGTGGGAAATCTGGTGGATCTTCTCTTGGAGATTCATCCTCAGTTTGAGGTGCTTTATGAAGTGAAAAAACCCCTGATTCTGAAAAAAGGAATAGAGTTGACAAAGAAGCTTCAGGCGTTAGAAGGAGATGGTCTTTCTGAGGTGTCCAGAGGCATCATGAAGGAGAGTCTTCTGAATTGGGAAGAATATCCTCTACTCATCTCCATATCCAATCCCATGCAGCTGATGCTGAACACGGGAAATGTCCATCCTTTCATTTCCTGGGGAGTGTACCTGGATGATATTTTTGAAGCCATCAAGGAGCAGGAAGAGAACAAAATCCAGGAACAGGTCCTTCTATTTAAGAACCTGGGGGATAAAACCCGCTATGAGGTGGTCATGAATCTGGCCAAAGGCATCACCTCCACCAAGGTCATCGCACAGAATCTTCATGTTTCTCCCGCAACCATCTCGTACCATCTCAACAACCTCGTTACAGCGAAAATAGCGTATCTGGATCAGGTGGATGGGCGGTACATCTATAAAGTCAATGAGGAGATTCTAAAGGCTGCCATAGAGGAGCTGAAAAAGGATTTCCTGCTGAAGTAGAAAAAAGTCCCAAGGGGAGCCGTGCTTCTCTTGGGACTTTTAAAGGATTTTTAAAATATGTGTGTGATAATGATAAAAATTATGAAGAAAGAAAGGAGGAAGGCCATTGAAAATAGGAAAAAAGAAAAAGGGACTGCTCAGTGAAGGGTATTTATGGATTCTTCTGGCGCTTCTTTTTTATGGCGCCTCCTTGGGTGCAAGAAAAAATCCGGATCTTTTGGAACGGGTCTATCCTGCAGAGTGGAACCGGGCACTCATCAGGCTCATGAGCAGAATCACAGGACCGTTTCCCTTTTCTCTGGGGGAAGCGTTTGTGTACTTTCATGTGTTCCTGGGGGCAGTTCTTCTTCTCCTCTTTTTTGTGAGGCTTTTTAAAGGAGGAGCGTGGACTCTTCTCCTAAGAACTTTGGCCTATGCGTCCATCCTCTACATTATGTTTATGATGGTTTTTGGCCTCAACTATCAGAGACCTTCTGTAAGAACGCATCTTTCTTTAGAGAAGACGCTCTACGAGAAAGACGTTCTTGTATCTATGAACCAAGCCCTCATTGAGCGGGCAAACAGTCTGAGAGAGCGTGTGCCAGAAGATGACGAGGGTGTGTTCACCCTGAGCATGGAAGAGGGGATCCTTTATGAGAAAGCACTGAAAACCTATGAGGCCTTTTCCAGCGAGCATCCGGTGTATGCCGGGACCTATGGTCCGGCGAAGGGGATACTTCTTTCTGAATACATGAACTATACAGGGATTACGGGCATCTTTTTCCCATTTACGGGGGAGGCCAATGTGAACACCAAAGGTCCGGATCTTCTTTTTCCAGCCACGGTGCTGCATGAAATGGCTCATCAGCGAGGTGTGGCCTATGAAGATGAAGCCAACTATATGGCTTATGTCACCAGCCAGTATGCTGAAGAGGAAGAAATCCGCTATTCTGGCACCATGCTTGCGCTCATCAGTTCCATGAATGCCCTGTACCGGGTGGATAAGGAAGCTTACCAGGCCTTATATGCAACCTATGACGAAGGCGTCAAAAGAGACCTTTCAGCCTACAGCGCTTTTTATAAGCCATATGAGGGAAAGGTTCAGGAGCAGGCCACCAAGGTCAATGACAATTACCTGAAGAGCAATGGCCAGGTTTCTGGTGTGCGGAGCTACGGAGAAATGGTGAACCTTCTGCTGGAACAGTTTATGCAAAAAGGGAATTTATAAAAAGCTGCAGGGATGTCTTTACAAAAGACCATCTCCGCAGCTTTTTCTTACTCATATTTTAGAATTCCACGATGTTCCACAGGGGTAGAAAATACAATCTGGGTATCTGTATTTCCAAATCGCTGCAGAGCGCCGATGAAGGCATCCAGTTCCATGGTGGTGTGGAAGGCCACTTTAATCAGCATGGAGTATTTTCCTGTAACGCAGTCACATTCCAGCACATTGGGACAGGCTTCAATAAATGGATAAAACTCCCCTTTCTGCTTTGGTGTCATTTCCAGGTTGATATAGGCTTTGATGTTGTACCCCAGTTTATGAGGATTCACAGAGCAGGAGTATCCGGTGATGATGCCTTCTTCTTCCATACGGCTGATTCTTGTGGAAACTGCAGGGGTTGAAAGATAGACCGCATCCGCCAGGGCTTTCAGAGAGCACCGCCCGTTTTCCTGCAGCAGTTCCAGTAGTTTTTTATCAATATGATCCATGGTACGGGCTTGGAGGAGTATCCCCATTGCCTCTTCACCTGCCTTTTATAATATGTTACTATTTTAAAGTTTCAGGAGGGGGATGGTCAAGGTTTTTCTTGCTTCAGCTTAAGAAAAATAAGTTTAACGGCTTTAGGTAAAAAAAGTTCTTTCCAAAATAGTCTCTTGGAAAGAACGGGTTCAGTGCTTTTTTTTCTCCAGGCAGTCTTTGCAGATGCCTTTCAGTTCCAGATGATGCTCCGTAAGATGAAAACCTGTTTCTTTGGTGATGAGATCTTCAATCTGCTTCATGGGACAATCCAGATTGATTACCTTATGGCAGCTGTCACACTCGACGATATGATGGTGTCCATGACGGATGAGGCTGAAGTTGTACTTCTTCTCTCCCAGGTCATACTTCTGTATCAGATTTTTTTCTTCAAAAAGTTCCAGAGTACGGTACACCGTGCTGAGATTGATGGAGAGGTTCTCCTTCAGCAGGGTGCTGTAGATATAGTCTGCGCCGATGCCGGTATGCTCCTTTTCCAGAAGCTCATAGATGGCCATACGGGGCTTGGTGACTTTGATGGAATGCTTCTTGAGGATTTCTATGGTATTCATTAAAAATCGCTCCTTCATCGTTTGGGCTGTCCTCATTATAGTATGGATTTCAAAAGAATTCAATGAAACGGTGGAAGCCCTTTGGATATCAAAATAGTTTGTGGGACGCGTCCTCTTGGTTCATTTCATGCTGTTTCTATGCTAAGATATATGTATATCATAAGAAAAGCGAGGGAAAACTATGAGAAACTGTGTGGTGGCTCAGTCCGGCGGGCCAACTTCTGTCATCAATGCATCGGTGATGGGACTGTTATCCAAGAACAATGAAGTGGGGTATTTTGACCATGTTTATGGCGGGCTTCATGGCATCGAAGGTATTCTGAAGGAGGATTTCATCAACCTTTCAGAGCTGTCCAAAGAAGACATCGACAAGGTGAAGCATACACCGTCTGCAGCACTGGGGTCCTGCAGATACAAACTGAAAAACTATGAGGACAGCAAGGAAGAATATGAGAAGCTTTTCGAAATCTTCAAGAAGCATGAGATCAAGGCGTTCTTCTATGCAGGGGGCAACGATTCCCAAGACACCGTAAGAAAGCTTTCTGCCTATGCAAGAGAGAGGGGCCATGAGGTACAGTTCATTGGTATTCCAAAGACTGTGGATAATGACCTTCAGGTCATAGACCATGCGCCAGGCTTCGGTTCTGCGGCAAGATACATTGCAGTGAGCGTTCTGGAGAGTTATCTGGATTCTCTTGTCTACTCCAACAACGGCGTCTTCATCACAGAGACCATGGGAAGAGATGCTGGCTGGCTGGCAGCTTCAGGGGCTGTGGCCACCCATGAGGGGAAAAGATGTGCTGATATTATTCTTCTTCCAGAAGTGCCTTTTGAAGAGGAGAAGTTCCTGAAGAAAGTGGAAGAAATCTATAAAGAGAAGAATCATGTGTATATTGTGGCCTCAGAAGGCGTCAGACTGAAGGATGGTTCCTTCCTGGCCGCGACAAAAGCCCATGCCCATGATTCCTTTGGACATGCTCAGCTGGGCGGTGCGGGCAATGCGCTGAAAAATATCATCAAGGACAGCGGCATCACGTCAAGAGTGAAGGTGCTGGAACTGTCTACCCTTCAGAGATCCGCTTTCCACCTGGCTTCAACAGTGGATGTAGAAGAGGCCTTCACCTTGGGAGAAAGAGCTCTCATTCTTGCCAAAGAGGGAGAAACCGGTGTGGTTTCCATCTTGAAGAGAGTTTCTGATGCACCTTATGAGGTGGAGTACACCAAGACCGATGCGTCCAATATTGCAAACCATGTGAAATACATGCCGCTGACCATGGTGACCGAAGACGGCATGAACATCACCGAAGAAGCGCTCAGCTATTTCAGACCTTTAGTAGGAGACCTGCCTGAGTATAAGGTTCTTCACCGTCAGCATAAATAAAGAAAAGTATAAAAGCGCAGAACTTCAGTTTTCTTGAGTTCTGCGCTTTTTTCACTTCCGTTTTAGAAACTGGCGGTCCACCGATTCAAATACCGTCGGTTGTTCTGGATGTTGAAAAATATCGCAATGAAAAGAAGTAGCGATCCAGAAAGACTGACAATGAGCTGATACAAATCAGAAATCGGCAGATTATTTGATAGGTTAGTGCAATAAAACCCAGCCGCAAAGATCAGTTGTACGGCCATTCTTCTTTTGATGAAGTTTTCCAGTGTTTCCCCGGAAAGATACTTTTTAGCAGAGGGTGGAACACTTCTCCTTTTATAGAGCCTGATCCAGTCAAAAAGACAGAAAAGGCTGAAGAGATTGATCCAAGGTGCCAGCTGTTTCAGTAATGTCATAAAGACGTCCATCCTTTCCTATAGTTACTCTGGTCATGAATTCAGGAAATGGCCTGCTACTCCATGGGCATGTATCCGATGACTTCGGAGGTAGTGCTGTCACAAACAATCACTGCAAAGTCAAAGCCGGATCTGTCCCCAAGGGTGATGATCCAGTCTGTAGTATCCACTGTACTCTCTTCTGCTTTACCGCTGTCTGTATACACAGATTGCCAGGTGTTTTCCTCTGCAGTATCTATTTTGATCAGGCTTGTGTCGATCCTGTCTTTTGAGGCAAGCTCAGAGTTTTTTATATACTCTATAGAGTTTTGTACAGCTTTTTGCTGTTCAGAGGACAACGAAGTTTGAGGGGGAGTTTCAATGGAAACCTTTTTTGGTGCGCATCCGGCCAGTGAGGAAAGTATCAGTAGAACCAGAGGTATGATCCAATATTTTTTCATGATACCCCCATTTGTGTAAATAACGATATGTATCCTGAGTACTTTCATTAATATTCAAATATAGTCACATCCTTTTGGTATGAGTTCATTATATGCAAGTTTTCTGTCCGTGTAAAGAAAGTCCGCAAAAGGGATGGTACTGAAAATATAAAAAAAAGCGTCCATCCGGGTATTAGATCCGGAGGGACACTTCCACATGATTACTTATTCAGAGGATTGAGAAGCAGTGAGATCACCATGGTGATCACCGAAAGAAGAGCAATGGTTCCTCCAGGAGCACTGTCCAAGGTATAAGAGAGGACTAGGCCTAAAAGAACATCCACAAGTCCCACGGCAATGCTGAGGAAAAGTGTGTGTTTGAAGCCCTTTTTGAACTGCATGGCTGTGGCCACGGGCAGCACAATGAGGGAAGAGATCACCAGCACACCGGTGATCCGAATGGATACTGCAATGGACAGCCCCATGAGAAGAGCGAAAATATAATTGACACGCTTCACCTTGATGTTGATGATGTGAGCGCCGTCCTCGTCAAAGGTGGTATAAATCAGTTCATGATAGAAGTAATATACCGTAGCTACAGTGACCAGGGTGACAAGAAGTACCAGATAAAGATCCTGCCGGGTGACCGTGAGGATACTTCCGAAGAGGTACTGGTTGATGTTGGTGTTGGCCTGACCGCTGGAAACCAGAACGATGGCAATACCTACAGATAAGGTCAGAACCACGGACATAAGAATTTCAGCATATCTTTTGAACCGCTCTCTTAAAAACTCGATGAACACAGCAGCCAGGGCAGTGAAGATCACCGAGGACAGAGTTGGACTGATTCCAGCCACAATACCGATGGCAACACCTGCCAGAGACGAGTGGGCCAAGGTGTCTCCCATCATGGAGTAGCGGCGGAGCACCAGGAATATTCCGATGATGGGACTTAAGATGGCCACCAGGGCGCCTGCCATGAGGGCGTTTTGCATAAATGGATAAGAAAGCATCAGAATTCCTCCTTCCGGAAGACCAGCATATTGTCCACGTCTTCGTGCTGAATATTTCTCTTATAGGTTTTGATGTCATAGAGAACACCGATATTGTCACCCATACGGATGATGAAGTCGGAGTTGTGGATGGCAGCGGAGATGTTGTGCTCCACGGTGAGAATTGTGACTCCCTTCTCCCGGAGTCCTTTGAGGATCTTACGCACTTCTTTCTGGCTTCTGATGTCCATCCCTGTAGAAGGCTCATCGAGAATGAGAAGCTCGGGGTTTCCTAAAAGAGCCCGTCCAATGAACACTCTTTGGGTCTGTCCTCCGGAAAGATTGCCCACCAGAGATTTTTTGTATTCCAGCATGGAGACTTCCTCCAGGCATTCATCAATTCTTTTGTTGTCTTTGATACCAAGGGCGCGAAGATGAGTTTTGTACACCTCTTCCACGGTGATGGGGAACTGTTTGTTGAATGTCTCCATCTTCTGGGGCACATAGCCTACGGATTTTGCAAGGATCTTCACCTGACCTTTGATTGGCTTTAAAAGACCCACCACCAGCTTGATCATTGTGGATTTTGCTGAGCCGTTTTCTCCGATGACTGAGATCAGCTGCCCGCCGGGGATGGTCATATTGAGGTCTTTGATGAGATAGGGCTCTTCTCCTGTATAGGAGAAGGATAAGTTACTAATTTCAATCATTTTCATTCACTCCAGTTTTTGTTCACAACTAAATATAGTACAAAAAATAGCCGTTGACAATGTATATTTCTTAGTATATTATACTCATGGATGCGAATCATTTGCAACAACTGGAGGAAAAAAGATATGAAAAAAAGATTAATCGGACTGATTGCGGCAGTTTCTGTCATGGCTTTTATGGCTGGATGCCAGGCAGAGCCCAAAACTGAAACACCAGCAGAAGAAGGTCCAGCCGTGGAGAACCCTGAGGAACCAACCATTGAGAAGCTTAAAGTAGCAACCACCATACATCCTGTGAATGAAGTGGTGCGAATCGTCGGTGGAGACTATGTGGACACCTGGAAGATTGTGCCAGAAGGAGCGGAAGCCCACGATTTTGAACCCACCATCAAAGATATGGGAGAACTTTCCACAGTGAAGTTTTTATTCATGAATGGCCTTGGCATGGAACCTTGGGTAGAGAAAGCGGTAGAGAATTCTGGAAATAAAGATCTCTCTGTCATTGATCTTTCAGAAGGCGTTTCTCTCATCACCATCGAAGGCGATGATCATGACCACGATCATGAAGAAGAAGGCCACAGCCACGACCATGGAGAGTTTGATCCTCATATCTGGCTGTCCATTGATGCCCTCATCACCATGGCAGAACATGTGAAGGAAGAGCTGACCGTGCTGGTTCCAGAAGGTGCAGAAACCTTTGAGGCGAATCTTGAAGCCTTCAAGGCAGAGGCTGTCACCTTGAAAGAGACCTATCAGGAGAAATTCAAGGTGTATGAAGGAAAAGCCTTTGTCACTGGACATGCGGCTTTCGGATATATGACAAGGGAAATGGGACTTCAGCAAAAAGCCATCGAGGGCCCTTTCCAGGAAGGAGAGCCTACCCCAAAGAAGCTGCAGGATCTCATTGATTATGTCAAGGCGGAGAACATCACCACCATTTTCCTGGAAGAGGCGGCCTCACCAAAGGTGTCTGAAACTCTGGCAAGAGAAACTGGCGGAGAGACTGTAACCATCAATGCGCTGGAAGCAGAAGGAGATCTTCTTCTGAATCTGGAAGACATCTACAAGAAAGTGCTGGAGAGTTTCGAAGGCTGATTCATACGTATAGACTCTGGAGAAAGATGCTTCTTTTTCCGGAGTTTTCTTTTTAGCAGTACAGAATCTTTGGAGTTTCTCATAGTTCCTTTCGGAATCAGTATAAATTCTCAATATTCTCCTTTATAATAGAGGAAGAATGTAAATTTCGGGAGGTACTTTATGGCTATTGTAAAACCAAGAAATGAAATCGACCCTAAATTCAAATGGAAGCTGGAGAAGATCTACGCGTCCAATGAGGCTTTTGAAGAAGAGCTTGCAAAACTGAAGGAAGAAGCACTTGTGCTCATGAACTACAAAGAGAAGCTTCATGAAAAAGAGAGCCTTCTTTCTTATTTGAAGGACTTTGAAAAGTACACAAGAGTCCTGGAAAAACTCTATGCCTACGCGCATATGAAGAGCGATGAGGATACCACCAATACGGCTCAGCAGGTGATTCTGTCCAAGGTGGCTCAATACGCTGCAGAATACAGCGCCATGGTAAGCTACTTTGTGCCAGAACTTTTGGCCCTTCCTGAAAGTGTCATCGAAGGCTATCTTTCGGACAAGGATCTTTCCTTGTATAAGTTCTACATTGAGTCTATCGTCAAAGAGAAGCCCCATGTGCTCAGCAAGGAAAAAGAAGAGCTCATGGCCACGCTGTCGGACTCTCTCAATGCACCAGATGATATCTATTCCATGTTCACCAACGCGGACATGACGTTTTCTGATGTGGAGGATGGGGAAGGCACCAAGCATCCTATGACAGAAGGCAGCTACAGCATGTTCATCCAGTCCAAAGACAGAGTGCTGAGAAAGAATGCGTTCAAGGAGCTGTTCGGCACCTATGGGAAGTACAAAAATGCCATCGGCACCATGCTTTCCTCCAATATGAAGACGTTCAACCTCAAAGCGAAAGTCAGAAATTATGGTGGACCCATTGAAGCTTCACTGAGCCCCAACAATATTCCAGTGGCGGTGTATGACAATGCACTGGAGACCATTTCAGAGAGCGTTTCTTCTCTTCACCGTTATGTGGAGCTGAAGAAGAAGCTTCTGAAGCTGGATGAAATCCATATGTATGATCTGTATGTGCCTGTCATCGATGTACCTGAAGAGAAGATTCCTTTTGAGGAAGGGATTGCCCTTTCACTGGAAGGACTGAAACCATTAGGGGAAGAATATCTTTCCATTTTCAGAGAAGGTGTGGAAAACGGCTGGATTGATATTTATGAGAACAAAGGAAAGAGAAGCGGTGCGTACTCCTCTGGAGCCTATGACACAGAGCCGTATATCCTTCTGAACTATCATGAGGATCTTCGGGACGTGTCTACCCTTGTCCATGAGATGGGGCATTCCATCCATTCCTACTACTCCAGAAAGCATCAGCCCTTTGTGTATGGAGACTATACCCTATTTGTTGCGGAAGTGGCTTCCACAACCAATGAGAAGCTCCTCATCCATTATCAGATTGAAAAAGAAGAGGATCCGATCAAGAAGCTGTACCTTGTAAACCAGGAACTGGAGCAGATCCGAACCACAGTGTTCCGTCAGCTGATGTTTGCAGAGTTTGAAAAAGTTACTCATGAGACCATTCAGAAGGGAACGCCAATGACAGGAGAAGACTTCTGCAGCCTTTGGATGGACCTCAACAGAAAGTACTTTGGAGAAAACATTGTGCTGGATCAGGAAATTGAAATAGAATGGGCGAGAATTCCTCATTTCTACAGAGATTTCTATGTCTATCAGTATGCCACAGGGTATGCTGCAGCCAGTGCTTTTGCAGAACATATCCTCAAAGAAGGAGAACCAGCGGTGGAAAGATACCTGGGCTTCCTGAAGACCGGGGGCAGCAACTATCCTGTAGAAACTCTCCAGGTGGCAGGCGTGGATATGACAAGTAAAGAACCTCTGGAAGCTACGGTGAGAAGATTCAATGTGCTTCTTGATATGTTGGAGGAGTACCTCAATCAGTAGTATTTTCAAAGATTTTCAAAGACCTTTCTTCGGAAGGGTCTTTTTATATTCAATTTATGCTTTTTCTAGTAGAATGAGGA
The DNA here is from genome assembly GCF_000701905.1 of Proteiniclasticum ruminis DSM 24773. Taxonomy (GTDB): domain Bacteria; phylum Bacillota; class Clostridia; order Clostridiales; family Clostridiaceae; genus Proteiniclasticum; species Proteiniclasticum ruminis. The sequence continues at coordinate 40,901 of NZ_JNKC01000006.1, forward strand.
TAAGTTTTAACAGGGAAGGAGGATCTGTCATGATCCAGAAAGTCATCAAAGAAACCATGGAACTACTCATTGACGGAAAAGGATTCTTTCTGGAAGAATTTCCTTCCACAGAAGAGGATCTTCAGTTCTACCTTTATACCACCATACGAAATGGATATCTGGCGGTGATTTTTTCCAGACTGGGGGAAGAAGAGAAGAACCATCTGGCATTTTTAAACCATGCCCGGGGGAAGAATATGCCGGTCTATATTCTGAACATCATCTTTACGGATGATCTGCCGGTTCCGCTGAAAAATCACATGCCCAATTACTCAGAAGTCTATGTCAATGGAGATGGAGAGTTTTTTGGACATGATGATGTGTCCTTGTCCGTGCTGTCCAAAAAGAATACGGCTGTGAAAAAGTTCAGCGCCAAAGCCATGAAAGCTACCTTGACCCTGGTGCTTATCAATGTGGTGGTGTATCTACTGACGGCTCTGGCATCAGGAAGCTTTGACATCCGCATTGATGTGCTCATCCGGTATGGAGCCAAGGTCAATGAGCTTATCGTGGAAGGAGAGCTTTACCGGCTCTTAAGCTCCGCATTTCTTCATGGAGACTTCACCCATATCCTTTTCAATATGTACGCGCTCTTTGCTTTGGGGAAAATCGTAGAAGAAGCCATGGGGACTGAAAGGTTTCTCCTGGTGTATTTTATCTCTGCCTTGGGCGGAGGAGTCATGAGCTTTCTTTTTACACCCAATGTCTCGGTAGGTGCATCGGGGGCCATATTTGGTCTCCTGGGAGCGGTGATGATGATGGCGCTTCTCGGAAAGTCCGGCGTAAACAGAAGAATGTTTCCAAGGATCCTTCTTCTTCTTTTCATCAATCTCTTTTCGGGATTTTCCTCCTCGTCCATCGATAACTTTGGGCACATAGGGGGGCTCCTTGCCGGAATCCTCGTATCCTTTGCCATTTTGCAGTTCTTCTCTAACAAGACAGAAGAAGACAGACCACCATTTCTTTGAAGACAAATGTTAAGTTAATTGAAATCTTTTAAGACCTGGAGTCATTTGGCTGTGGAAATTGATATAATAAGACTAAGATTTCAAAAGCGATTGAATACTTGGAAGGAGACCTTTTATGAGAGTTACATCTTTTACCACAACTATGAGTGCGGAAGATATCATGTACGATCTGAAAACCCTGGTGGAGCCTCAGGTGCCTGAGCTTACCTTTACAAAGCTCACCCTGGAGGACAATTACATTGAGGTGGCGGGCACATTCCATAAAATCATGGATATTCCGTTTTTGGCCAGAATCCGCATTGTCAGTGTGTTCCAGAACATCATGTCATTGCGTATCGAAAGAGTGAAAGTGCTGAAAATCGGCATTCCAAAGTTCATTCTCAATACAGCATCCAAAATGGCAGCAAAAAAAGCTTTGGAGATGGGACTGGGGTATGAGAACAAGACCATCCTGGTGAACATTGACAAGGCGCTTCAAAAGGTGCCTCATGTGCATCTGGAAGTGGACCACTTTATCATCGAGAACGGTGTGCTTTCCCTAAGGCTGAAAGGCATTGAAGCTGATATTGAAGCCATGCAAAAAGAAGCCAATAAAGACAATGAGGCAGAAGAAAGAAAGCAGCAGGAGCTGGAAGCTGAGAAGATCCGCATCTTCAATGAGAAGCTCCAGGAGATCAGGAAAACAGAAGACTCCTACTCTGAATTCAGAGACAAGATCATGCAGAAGGTTCCTTATGACCGGAAGAATCTTGCAAAATACGGATTCATCCTGCCGGATATGTATGCCCTTGCGCTGCGGCTCATGAAGGATAAGCGGGTGACAAAGAGAGACAAGGCCATCATCGCGTTCACTTTTATGTACCCTTTGGTGCCTATGGATTTTATCCCGAGTAAAGTGCCGGTTCTTGGAAAAGTGGATGACATTGCCATCTTTTTCTTCGGAACCAACTACATCATGAAGAAAATCCCAGTGCCAATCCTCGTGAAGCACTGGCAGGGAGATCTTGCCACGCTGAAGCTTGTGAAGGACAACATAGAGACCATTCTGAACTTCACCCCGGGCAAGACCCTAAATCAGGTCTATGGCTTTGTGGATGAAAGTCTGGAGAAGAGAAAACCATCTTATCTCAAGGATGAGGCTTACCTTGTGGAAGCCCCCATCCCCATGGATCTTAGTCCCATCTTTGATCCAGTTACAAAATAAAATAGAAGAAATAAAAGGGACGCGGGCCGTCCCTTTTTGTTGGAGGAAGAGTCGTGGCGAAATATTACGCAGTGATCAATGGACATAGCATCAAGGAAGGAATTCTCACCTCCTGGGATGCCTGCAAAAAAGAAGTTACAGGTGCAAAAGGAGTCATTTACAAAAGCTTTCCGACCCAAGAAGAAGCCAGAGAATTTCTAAGACTTCATGGCAAAGATGTGCCTTCGAAGGAGACAAAAAGCAATAAAGAAAAGAATCAGGAGAAGCCAGCAGAGGTCTCAGCGGAAATCTCTTCCATTTCAGAAGCAACCATATATGTGGACGGGAGCTATGAGCTTTCCACGGGCCGATATGCCTACGGCATGGTGGTGGTGGAGCATGGAGAGGAAGTGGCTTCTTTTAAGGAAGCGAGGCAAGGAGAATACAGCGCCATGAGAAATGTCGCTGGAGAAGTTCTGGGGGCTATGAAAGCGATGACGTATGCCAAGGAGCAGGGCTATCAGAAGTTAACCCTCTATTTTGATTATCAGGGTATTGAAAGCTGGGCACTGGGTACTTGGAAAAGAAACAACACCTTGACTCAGGGATATCATGAGTTTTATCAGAACATGAAGAAAGATATCACCATAAAGTTTATGAAGGTTAAAGGTCACAGCGGAGATCGGTTCAATGACCGTGCGGATGAGCTGTCTAAAAGTGCCTTTCATTCCTAAAACTTCCAGAAATATACGGATGGAACGAGCTTTGATTAAATAAATACAGAAAAAGTGCTGGATGCGAGTATCCTTGGAAGGGCCTGGAATTAGACAGGTTCCTTCTTTTTTTTACTTAATGGGCTTTTCATATGGCTCAATCCTAGAAATCTTTCAGGGATATTTATTTTAATAGTTAACTCTCACTCATTTTTTTAGGAGAAACACATAAAAAATATGTCACAAATGAATATTCTGGATTTTTTCTAGCCTGATTATATGTTATAATAAAAATATTAAAATTTGGTGTGGGAGAGATGTTTATGGAAGTATTATCCTTAGGGGAAAAGGTCAAAAAAAGGCGAAAAGAACTGAACATGACACTGAAAGATGTGGCTGGGAACCGAGTGACACCTGGTCAGATCAGTCTTGTTGAATCCAGCAAGTCAAATCCTTCCATGGATCTTTTGGATTATCTGGCAGAAACACTTGAAGTTTCCGTAGAGTATTTTATGGAGTCAGAAAGCACTCAGGCAGACAGAATCTGCAAGTATTTTGCTCAAATGGCGGAAGTGCATATCGAGCTGGAAGAGCTGGACAAGGCGGCCAAGTACATTGAAAAAGGGGACCGTTACATCGAGAAGTACAACCTGATTCTCCCAGAGGCGAAAAATCTCTATTTGAAAGGGATGCTGGAGATCAGAAAAAAGAACTTCACCAAAGCATTCGACTATCTCTTTCAGTGCAACATCATCTATTCCACCCACAACTTCAAAGGTTCTTATATAGACAATTTCATGCTGGTGGCAAAAACCTGTATGCAGGACGAATCTCTGCCCATGGCCATCAGTTACTTCCATAAATCGGAAGCGCTGTTTGAAGAAGGGGTGCTGACGGATGAAATCATGCTGGCGAAGGTGTATTTTTATCTGGCTGTGGCCTATAAGAAGAGTGGAAATTTAGAGAAGAGCAAAGAATACACATTGAAATCCACGGAGAAATTTGAGATCATGTCCGACAAGAAAGCTTATGGACAGTTTCTTACCCGTCTGGCAGAAAAAAATGAGGTGGAAGGAAACTTTGAAGAAGCCTTCAAGTATTCCGCCATGTCTCTTGAAATCTTCCATGACATTTTGGGAGAAAGTGAGATGGGAGAAATTGAGCTGAACCTTGGAAAGCTTTATGAGGACTTTGAGAGCTACGATGAAGCCTTGGAGCATTATAGAAAAGCAGAGACCATCTACTCCAAGGATCCGAAGAAAATCACGGAAGTCTATCTTCACCTGTCTTTGTGTCTGGCCAATCTCAACCGGAAGGAAGCCACCTATGAGATGCTTCAGAGACTGGACCGCATGATCCTGGAAGAGGATTTTCTTGGCAACATCGAACTGTACCGGGTGAAATCCAAAGTGGAGTCTCTCTTTAAAAACACAAGAGGTGCGGTGAACAATTTGATCCTCGCCCTGAATACCGCGAAGGAAAAGAAACTGAAGAAAGAAGAAGCGGAAATCATGCTCCTCATGGCCAAGTTCTATCTGGACAAAGGCAAGACCGTGGACTCCTTCAAGCTTCTTGAGAAATCCATGTCCATGATGAAAGAGGGAGAGGTGGAAGCTTAATGGAGATTTTAAGTACTGGTGAAAAGATCAGAAGAGCGAGAGTCCAAAAAGGGATGACGCTGAAAGCGCTCTGCGGATCGGAGATTTCCGTTTCCAAGATGAGCACCATTGAGAATGACAAAGTGCAGGCGGAGGAGTGGATCCTGGAGCTTGTGGCAAAAAGACTCGGCATTGAAAAAGAGAGCCTCAAGAAGGATCTGGTGGAGGAAGTGACAGAAGAGCTTCATCGTCTCTCCCAGAATATGTTCACAAAAAACTACGAACGTGACATCAGAAGCCTCATCAAGGTCTCAGAGGAAAATCACCTCATTTATCAGGCCTTTATCGGCAGAATTCAGCTGGTGGAACATTTCATTGAGAAGAACAAACAGGAAGAGCTCAACATTGAGGTCTCACAGCTTTATAAAACCTATATCAATATTGTCAATCAGGAGACGCAGTACCTGTATTGCATCACCATGGCGAAGTATCTGGATCTCATGAGTGAGTATGACAATGCCTTGGTATTCCTGAATTTTCTCATGAGCCACTACTATACACTTCCAGATCAGATCACAAAAGAGCAGCGTCTTCTCATTCCGTACTATACGGTGAAATGTCATTTGTATCTGGAGGAGTTTGAAGAGGCCAAAAAGTATCTGCATTATTTGGAAGAGCTTCTCACAATCACTGAAGACGAAAGTCTGAAGGGGCAGATTATGCTTTATATGTGCATGGCCAATGCAAAAGAGGATCTTAAAGAATGCAGTCTGAAAATCAAAGACTTCATGGCAGATTATCCAGTTCTTCATGCAAAAGCCAAGTATATGCTGTCCATACGTCTTCTGAATAAAGGGGAGATAGAGGCTTCATATCAGGAAATGGAAGAAGCTGTCCGTATGCTCGGGCCAGAAAATATGGCAGAGAACATTGAGCTGGTGCTTCATGCTATGGATACCTTTGTGGAGAAGGGGCATATCAAGGAAGCCTCCAAGTATATTGACCTGGTGGTGAATGCAGCCATTGAGAACCAGAATTCCCGATGCGTGGAGAAGGCCTATTATTTCAAGGGGCTTTTGCTGGCGGAAAACGGTAATTTCAACATGGCGGAAACCTATCTCAGCGTTTCACTGGATATGCTTTTAAAGAGAGGGAAAACCCAAGAGCTTGCCAAGAGATACCATGATCTTGCAGAAGTGTATTATAAGATGGACAAGAAAGAAGAAGCCATCCGATACTTCGCGCTCAGCATCCAAATTGCAGGTCATATTTAACTAAAAACAAGAAGCTTCCGAGAGATTCCCTGAAGGGGAAGTCACCCGGAAGCTTTTTTTATAATGAGATGATTCCTGAGTAAAAAGGCGGACTAGATATTACCAGATTTCAGAATGGAGATGAGAAGCCATAGGCCGAAGAAACCGGCCAGGGCAAACCCCAGCATCCCCACAATACTGATGCCGTTGATTTCTGGTCCTGCACCAGTTCTTATAATGAGGGCAGATGCAATGATAATGGCTGAGACAACCAGCGCAAAGACCATACGGTTCACCATCTTATTGAAGTCCACCCATTTGTCGCTGAGATTCACAATGTCCACCTTGACTTTGCCACGGCCGCTGATGAAATTATCCAAGATGGTCTGGATGCTGATGGGGATTTTCAGACTGTCTTTTACGAGGGTATATCCATTGAGTGCCAGAGCATCCAAGCTGAAATCCGGCCATAGGTTGATTTTGTGGTCTTCTTTAAGGTAGTCTTTTGCGATTTCCATGATACTGAGATCCGGCGCAAGTTCGCTGAGCACTCCTTCCAGAATCAGTAGGGATTTCAGAAGGGTGGTGTATTCCTTGGGCAGTTTCAGATTGTTTTTTCTTGCAGCTTCAAAAAGATCCATGAAGAGTCTTGAGACCTGTATGTTCTTCAAACTGGACTGCAGATAATAATGAACAATGTACTCGATGTCTTCGTAGAGCACATTTTTGTTCAAAGGGCCTTTCTGTTCCGCCACCTCCACCACAAGATTTGTCAGGGAGGAGATGTCTTTCTTCACCATGGCCAAGAGAAGATTATTGATGGCGTTCTGAGTTCTTTTGGATAGTGCCCCCATGATGCCGAAATCAATATAATAGATTTTTCCATCCAGTATGAGAAGATTCCCCGGATGGGGATCTCCATGGAAAAAACCATTGTTGAACAGCTGATAAAGATAGGAAAGCACAAGCTTCTTGCCGATATCCTCCAGGTCATAGCCTTCCTGAAGGAGCAAGTCCTTTTCTGTGATTTTGATGCCTTCCACTTCTTCCTGTACGATGACTCTTTTGGTACATAGATGGTCATAGACTTTTGGGATGGCGACGCACAAAATAGAGGCATTCTCTTTCTCGAATCTGTGAATGGCTCGCATTTCATGAAGAAAATCCAGCTCCACCTTGGTGGTTTCTAGAATCTCCTCCAGAGCCTCCACAGGATCAAGGAGCACATCCCGCAGAGTGTTTGGCGCTGTTTGCACGATGCGGATAAGGATGTGAAGATCTTCCAGGAGCCTTTCTTCGATATCGGGACGCTGCACTTTCACGATGCAGCGGGTTCCGTCTTGTAAGATGCCCCGATGGACCTGGGCTACAGAGGCGCAGGCCAAAGGGGTCTTCTCAATGGACTGAAGAAGTTCTGTCTTTTGTCCAAGTTCCTCTTTTAAAATCTCCCAAAGGGTTTCATAGGGAAAAGGAGGTGCTTTATCCTGAAGCTTTGCCAGCTCCGTGATATATTCCACCGGAAGTATGTCTGGCCTTGTGGAAAGAATCTGACCGATTTTAATAAAGGTCGGACCCAGCTCCTCAAAAACAAGCCTCAGATTCTCCGGGTCTTTTTTTAATTTATCACTGCGCAGTTTGGCATGGAGGATATGTCCGAAGCCGTAGGTTGCAAGGACCCGGACAATCTCTCTGAACCGCTTTTTTGTATATGGTCTTTTCTTTTCCGCCATCTGACGCACCACCTTTTGTCCGAAATTTTGCCACTATTCTTTGGTCATGGCATCGAGGCGCTCCTCCAGTTTTCTCACCCGCTCCTCCAGAGCCGCCAGTTCTCTTTGTCCTGCATAGTTCAGAGTTTCCAGAATCTCATGAAGCTCGTCTTTCTTTACTGGAGCAGATTCGTTCTCTTTCTTTTTCCGAAGCAGTTCTTCCCGTAGCTCTTTTCCTTCTTTCACACTGAGTTTTCCTTTTTCGATGAGTTCCTGCAGCATGGCATCGGCTTTTTCAATGCTGATGGCAGCAGCACCTATGGTTGAGAGCAGCAGTTTTTTCATTTCTTCCATGACGATTCCTCCTAAAGATTGTATTTTGGAATATTCTGTTTATTAAGCATTATACCGTCAGAATCTTAAAACAATGTGAAAAATATATTAAGGGAAGAAAGTTTTCAAGATGGCGAACACAAAAAAAGAACCGGATGCACCTAAATGGATGCTCCAGTTCTCTCATGATCTCATTTCTTATGAACGGTCCCGGTCCTCCGGTGTGTAAGCACCACCGGATTTTTTGTAGTTGGACTGAATGTCTTCAGGCTGAGGATTTTCTTTGTACTCCACATCCTGATAAGCCTTGCTTTCACTGTTTTTCTCGTAGCTTTTGTAAGCATTTTCTTTGCTCCTGTAGTTGTAGCTGTCCTGTTCTTTCCGCTCCGGCATAACAATGGCAAGGATGATGTATAGGATAAGTCCTGGGAAGCCATCAGTAAACACACTCAGCAGAACATAAATAACTCGGAGGATGGTCACATCCACACCTAGATAGTCAGAGAATCCTGCAAGTACACCTGAAATCATCTTCCTGTCTGTATTTTTATATAATCTCTTTTCCATGATTATTTCCCCTTTCTTCTTCAGTACGAATCTTTGTCTTGGTCTATGGTCCTATTATAAAAAGGATACATTAAAAACGAATTAATAATTCCTTTTTTCTTTACAATCATTCCAGGATTTTGAAAAGTACCTTCCAAGAGGATGAACACAAAAGAGGTGGAAGATGGGCTGGGCTGTTCTTTCGCGCATGTATTTTGCGGTTCACACATTTTTCAGAACATCCTTGGGCTTTTTTGATACAATGAGAAAGAAGAATGTGATTGGAGTGAAGAGCTTGAAACTGTATCAGAAAAATCCGGAGAAGGTTCGCTTTACGAGCCGCGTGAAAAGTGTAAGAGAGAAGGAGGACTGCGACCTTGTGACCTTGGAGGAATCCTGGTTTTATCCAGAAGGGGGCGGACAGCCCCATGATGAGGGAACCATCAATGGGAAGAAGGTTCTGGATGTCTTTGTGGAAGACGGGGAGATTTATCATAAGCTCAGCGCTTATTCCGGCTTGACCCTCCATGTGCCGGTGGACTGCGTCATTGATGAGAAGGTCAGGTGGGACTACAGTGTCCAGCATACTGCTCAGCATGTGCTCACAGCAGTTCTTGCAGACCATCATGCTGTGGAGACCGTGAGTTTTCATCTGGGCACTGTCCATGCCACCATCGATACCGACCGTCCTGCCACCTGGGAGATGCTGAAGGAAGTGGAAGGAAAAGTTAATGATCTCATCCGGGAGGACCTAAAAGTTCTTGCGTATTACCGGGATGCCTACAGCCTGAAAGATCTTCCACTTCGAAAAGCGGTTTCTGTGGAAGAGGACATCCGGATCATACAGATCGGCCAGCTGGACTACTGCGGTTGTGGCGGGACTCATGTGGAGTCTTTGAAAGACCTGAGGCTCTTTAAAGCGATTCAGGTGGAGAATTATAAAGGTGGCAGCAGAATCTATTACAAGGCTGGAGACAGAGCCTTCAGACACCTGGAGGAAGAGGAGGAGATTCTGGCGCTGCTTAAAGAAGAGCTGGAAGTGAACCTGGATGCTCTGCCTTTTCATGTCAGAAGACTGAAGGAAGAGAAAGAGGAGTATAAGAAAACGGCTGAAATATTCAGCAAGAGGCTTGCGGAAGAGATGGTGAAAGGCTATCAGGAGGATGTGGTGGTGCTGCCGTTGGAGGAAGGGGATGATTTTCTGAAAACCCTTGGTGCTGAGATGATGAAGAAAAATAAGATCGGTGTTTTCTACCGGGAGGATGGGCGAATTTTTGTCTTCACCGGGAAGAGAACCAGTGCAAAACTCCTCTTATCGGGTCTGAAAGAAGAGTTCAGATTCAGAGGTGGCGGTGGTGACACGATGGTCCAGGGATATATTGAACTGGAGGAAGAAAGAAAACCCTTCGTATCAAAACTCTACGATAGGCTTCTTTCCCTTGAGCTTTAATAAGTATTGTGATAAAGTATATCAGGTAAATTGAAAGACGGGTGATATCTTTGGAAGCATATTTGGATAATGCAGCCACAACAAAAATGCGTAAATCCTCTATTTTGGCTGTGTCTGAAGCCATGGAGATGTTTTACGGAAATCCCAGCAGTATTCATGGCATCGGCCGCAAAGCGGAGGATGTGCTGGAAAGTGCAAGAAAAAAAATAGCGGAGTCCATGGGGGCCAGGAGTGAGGAAGTGGTATTCACCTCCGGGGCAACGGAAGGAAACAATTACATCATCCGTTCCTATATAAAAGAAGGGGCACATTTTATCACCACAGCCATAGAACATCCCAGTGTTCTCCAGACCATGGCCTACGCTGAGAAGATGGGCGTCAAGGTGGACTACCTTCAGGTGAACCGCTATGGTCAGATAGATCTTAGAGAGCTTGAGGAGAAGCTGACTAAAAACACAGCACTGGTTTCCATCATGATGGTGAACAACGAAATGGGCGTTTATCATAATCCGACAGAAATCGCCAAAGTCATCCGGGAAAAGTCCTCGAGAGCCAAGTTCCATGTGGACGCCGTTCAGGGGTTCATGAAGTATCCTGTGGATGTCCACGCATTTGATGTGGATTATATGACGGTCTCCTCCCATAAGGTTCATGGACCCAAAGGGGTAGGAGCGGTGTATGTGAAAAAAGGTCAGAAACCCCAGGGGCTTCTTCTTGGGGGAGAACAGGAACGTGGATTTAGAGCTGGAACGGTGAATGTGCCTGGGGTGGCAGGTTTTTCTGAAGCGCTGAAAACCAGGGAGGAGATTCTCTCTGATTTTGAAAGAGTACAGAGCCTGAAGGAAGAAATGATGAAAGAGCTTTCAGCGATTGATGGGATTCTTTTCAATTCGCCGAAAGGTATTTCCTCTCCTTATATCCTTGGTATTTCTATTTCGGGAATGCGTGGGGAAGTGACCCTTCACTATCTCAGCGACCAAGGCGTCTATGTATCCACAGGCTCTGCCTGCACAGCCAAAGACACCAAGGACTCCCATGTGCTTCTAGCCATGGGGCTGAAGAAAAAAGAAATTCAGGGAAGCATCCGTCTGAGTTTTGAGGAAGAGACCTCCCTGGAGGAGATCCGTTATGGGGCGGAGAAAATAAAGGATGCAGTGAAATTTCTGAGGAGGTCATAATCGTGGAGTTACTACTGATAAAATATGCTTCTGAAATCTTTCTGAAGGGACAGAACCGAGGAAGATTTGAGAAGAAATTAAAAGAAAATATCAAGAATGTTTTAAAAGGTGAAGAGTATACTTTTAAGACGGACCAGAACAGATGGTTCATCGAGACAGAAAACCTTACTTCTGTGAAGGAAAAGGTGAAGAAAGTCTTTGGTGTGTACGAAGTCTGTGTGGTGAAGAAGACAGAAAGAGACATTGAGAAGATCAAAGAGGAAGCCCTTTCCATCATGCTGGAAAAAGCACCAGGGACGACTTTCAAGGTCATCACCAAGAGAGCGGACAAGAAGTTTCCAATGAATTCCATGGAGTTTTCTGGTCTTCTGGGGGCGCATATTCTAAGAAATACAGAAGGAATCACCGTGGACATCAAGCATCCGGACTTCCCTCTGGAAGTGGAAATCCGTGAGGAAGCCTATATCTATGTATCCAAAGAGAAAGCCATCGGTGGAATGCCCTATGGCATCAATGGCAGCACCATGCTGATGCTCTCCGGAGGCATTGACTCTCCTGTGGCGGGATTCCTCATGGCCAAAAGAGGCATTGAGATCCACAGCGTTTATTACCACAGTCATCCTTACACCTCAGAAAGAGCCAAAGACAAGGTGAAGGAACTGGCTTCCATTCTGGCGGGATACACCGGCAAGATGTATCTTCATGTGATGCCTTTTACAGAGATTCAGATGGAAATCATGGACAAGTGCCCAGAGAATGAGCTCACCATCATCATGAGAAGATTCATGATGAAATGTGCCTGTGCTCTGGCGGATAAATACAGCATCCAGAGCGTCACCACCGGTGAGAGCATCGGACAGGTGGCTTCCCAGACCATGGAAGCCCTGGTGGTTTCTGATGATGCAGGGGACCGTCCTGTATTCAGACCTCTTGTGGCCATGGATAAAATGGATATCATGGAGATTTCTGAGAGAATCGGCACCTATGAAACATCTATTCTTCCTTATGAGGACTGCTGCACGATTTTTGTGCCGAAGCATCCAGTAACGAAGCCCAAACTGAAGTATATTTTGGAACATGAGAAAGCCCTGGACAGCGATGCTCTGGTTGCCCGTGCTGTGGAAGGAACGGAGGTATTTGAACTTTGATGGAGGATCTACTGAAAGACGGCTACGACTACGAAGACTATACGGAGAATTTTCAGAAGGAAGAGAAGAAGTCCTGCTGCAAAGACAGGAATGATGGGAGTAAAGGCGGCTGCGGCTGTGGCCAAAGCGGCATTCTGATCAAGAAATAAGGAGCAAGAAATGGCAAAGACAAGCATTTTCAGCAGCAAATACCACAAAAGACAGAAACGGAAAAAGTTCATCAGAAGGACAGCGCTTCTGGTGCTGATTCTTGCGGCGCTGTTCCTTTTGTTCAGAACACCCATCACCAATATGGTGGAGCGGGTTCGGCAGAATATCGCTGAAGAAGAGAAGCAAAGAGAGGAAATCCTGGAGCAGGTGCCCACTCCTGTGGAAACCCCTGCGGAGGAAGAACCTGAAGAGCCAGCAGAACCGGACCCTGTGTATGTCACAGTGACACTTCCAGGGGGCGAGATGTTTTCAGCTGAGCTTATAGAGGAGAATGACGAAAAGCTTTTTGAGGAACTGGATGGAACCATCTCTCTGGAAGCTGATCTATCCCCTTCCAGAAAAATGATGGTGGTTTTGGAAGAGTCCACTCAGGACCTCTATCTGGTAGACACAGAAGGTGCTGTCACAGACATCACCTATAGAACCTATAAGAACTCCAGAGGGTATTCAGCCTCTAAAGAGAGCATACTGGAGAGAACTCCGGACTTTATATGGGCAAGCCAGCCGAAGTTCCTGGATGAGGACACTGTGGTTTATATGTCCCAGCTTCCCTGGTTTGATGAGAGAAGATTCCTCTATATTGTGGAACTGAATCCTTTGTCCCATAAAAACTTCCAGAGAGTAGGCGGCACCGATGTGGAGCTTCTGGAAAGAACAGAGATGGGACTGAAGTTCAGAATCAAAGATGTGGAAGAGGTACTGACGCCTGATTATAAAGTAGTGAGTCCGTAAGAAAGAGGGCAGCAGACGGAATTGTTCTTTTTACTTTTTCGGATTTGACAATAAAGCGAGTGAAGTGAAGTGATGAACCTTTGGAAATAGGAATATCCACAGCGATTTTCTACCCCGAGGAGAGAACAGAAGATGCGGTGAGACTTCTTGCAAGAGAAGGGTTCCGGGTCATGGAAGTATTTGCCAACAGTTTTTTTGAATTCACAAAAGACTATGGTGAGACTCTTCGGGAGATTGCAGATGAAGAAAATGTCCGAATCAACTCCATACATACAGTGAGTTCTGCTTTTGAACCGTACCTCTTTGACGCCTATGAGCGGAGACGGGATGATTTTTTCAGGATTTATCTGGACTTTCTTGATTTTGGCCAAAGAGTGGGAGCGAAGGTCTATACGTTCCATGGCCTGATCAAGAAACCACATCCGAAGATGACCTTTGATGATGTGGTCTATATTTATGAGAAGATGGTTTATGAAGCGGGTCTTCGGGGGATTTCCCTGGCTCAGGAAAATGTGTCCTGGTGCCTGTCGGGTAATTTGGAATATCTGAAGAGGCTTAAGGAGCGCGTGAAGGGCCCCTTGAAATTCACACTGGATGTGAAACAGGCGGTGAAAGCGGGGCAAAGTCCCTATGAGTATCTGGACATTTATGGAGAAGATCTGGCAAATCTTCACCTTAATGACCACGATGACAGCAGCACCTGTCTTTTGCCCGGTGATGGACATTTCGATTTCAGTTCTCTTCGGAATAAAGTCCAGGAACTGGGCTACAAGGGCCCTGGCATCATTGAGGTCTACCGGGAAAACTATACGAGCATAAAGGACTTGGCAAAAAGTAAAGCAGATCTTGAAAGAATACTTTCAGAATCATTGAAATAGAGAAGTTTTTCCATTATAATATTATAAGTTTGAAATGAAACCCTTCGGGGTATAGGAGGATATTAATACGATGAACGTAACAGTTGAAAAATTAGATGCTAAAAAGGTGAAACTGGAAGTGACTCTTGAAGCTGCAAAGCTTACCGAAGCCATCCAGAAGTCTTACAAGAAGAATGTGAAGAACCTGAATGTCCAGGGATTCAGAAAAGGAAAGGCTCCACTGGCGCTGATCAAGCAGTTCTATGGCGTGGAGGTTCTTTTTGATGATGCAACAGACTTCCTTCTGAACGAAAGCTATCCAAAGGCACTGGCTGAAGCAGATGTGAAGGCCATTGACTATCCACAGATCGACATCAAGCAGATGGAAGAAGGACAGGAGTTTATCTACACTGCAGAAGTGGAAGTATATCCAGAGTTTGACCTTCCTGAGTACAAGGGTCTGGAAGTAGAAAAGCCAGTATACGTTGTTACAGAGAACGAAGTGGACCACGAGCTGGAACACCTGGTGGAAAGAAACGGAAGAATCGAATCCAAGGGCGAAGGCGCTGTAGTTGAAATGGATGACATCGCTGTGATCAACTTTGACGGAAAAGTGGACGGCGTTCAATTCGAAGGCGGAAAGGGTGAAAACTTTGAACTGACCATCGGAGCAAACATGTTCATCGGAGACTTCGAAGAGCAGCTCATCGGTCTGAAGGCTGGAGATAAGAAGGTTGTTAAGGTTACTTTCCCAGAAGACTATCAGGCAGAAGAAGTAAAGGGCAAGGATGCAGAGTTTGATGTGGAAATCCTGGATATCAAGTCCAAGGAATACCCAGAAGTGGACGATGAGTTCGCCTCTGAAGTATCCGAGTTTGAAACTCTGGAAGAGCTGAAGGCAAGCATCCGTGAAGGACTTACAAAGGATGCGGAAAACAGAGGAAGAAATGAACTGAACTCAAACCTCATCAAGGCTCTGGCTGAGAAGGCTGAAATTGATGTGCCAAATGCCATGGTGGAAACCAGCATTGACAGAATGGTAAGAGATTTCGAACAGAGAATCCAGCAGCAGGGCATCTCCATGGATATATATCTTCAGATGACCGGTCAGGATAAGACCACAATCCGTGATATGTTCAGAGACAATGCTATGAGCGTTGTGAAGAATGACCTGCTTATCGAAGCCATCATGGAAAAGGAAGGCATCACCGCGACAGAAGAAGAGCTCGTGGCTAAAGCGGAAGAAATCGCTCAGATGTACGGCGGTCAGATGGAAGAGCTGAAGGACATGCTTCTCAACAGCAACAAGAAGGAACTGGAAATGGAAGTGACCACAGCGAAGGTGTTTGCCCTCTTAGAAGAGCATGCAGTTCTTACAGAAGTGGAAAAGAGCACAGCTCATAACCACGGACACGACCACGAGGACCATGACCATGAAGACCACGACCACGAAGGACATGACCACGAATAAGAAGAAGATCAGATGGGACACTTTATCCTTTTGATGAAGCTCCCTAGAATCTAGGGTAGATAATAGAAGAATCATTGCCAGGGAAGAGCTTCTCTGGCAATGATTCTTTCTGGAGAAAAAGTAAAATCTCTCTTTTCTTTTTCAGCAACGTGTTGTAGAATTAGAGATACAATTAAATTGTTTCAAATTAATTAATTTTGTATTTAAGTTGATTTTAATGGATTTTTTGTATGCTACAATAACAATAGAAGAAAATGAATGTATTAATTGGAGGGAATAAAATGAGTTTAGTACCAATGGTAGTAGAACAAACCAATAGAGGAGAAAGATCCTACGATATTTTCTCAAGACTTTTAAAGGACAGAATCATCATGCTGTCAGGAGAAATCAATGATGTCACAGCAAATCTTGTGGTGGCGCAGCTTCTTTTCCTGGAGAGTGAAGATCCAGACAAGGACATTTATCTGTACATCAACAGCCCAGGAGGATCCATCACTTCCGGTATGGCGATTTTTGACACCATGAACTACATCAAGCCTGATGTGGCAACCATCTGTGTCGGTATGGCAGCATCTATGGGTGCATTCCTTCTGACTGCAGGTGCCAAGGGCAAGCGTTTCGCGCTGCCAAACAGTGAGATCATGATCCATCAGCCTCTGGGCGGATATCAGGGTCAGGCTACAGACATCGAAATCCATGCAAGAAGAATCCTTCAGATCAAGGACAAGATGAACAGAATCATGGCGGAGCAGACCGGACAGCCTTTGGATGTCATTAAGAACGACGTGGAAAGAGACAATTTCATGGGAGCAGAAGCTGCCATCGCATATGGTCTCATCGACAGCATCCTGGAAAAGCACGTGGCTAATAAAGAATAGTGCTTTTTGCCGGGAAATGGTAGAATAGGGTAAGAACAGCCCACAATGAAAGCGCCCATTAAGTTTTGTTGATGCGTGAGACAAAGATATGGGTCAGGCATCCGGATATTTACGGATTCCTCCGGAAAGAGAATACTTCTCCGGTATGTTCAAGCTTAAAGAGGTGAAATCATATGGCAAAATTTGAAGATAAAAACCTACTGAAATGTTCTTTTTGCGGTAAGAGCCAGGATCAGGTGAAAAGACTCATCGCGGGACCTGGAGTGTATATCTGTGATGAATGTATTGAGCTGTGCTCAGAGATTGTTCAGGAAGAACTGACAGAGAAAAATGAAATGGACTTCACAAAAGTCCCAAAGCCCCATGAGATCAAGGCACATCTGGACCAGTATGTCATTGGTCAGGACGATGCTAAGAAATCCATGGCTGTGGCGGTGTATAACCACTACAAGAGAATCAATTATCCCAAGAAGAGTGATGTGGAGCTTTCCAAGTCCAATATCCTCCTTCTAGGACCTACGGGGTCCGGTAAGACTCTTTTGGCCCAGACCTTGGCAAGATTCCTGGAAGTGCCTTTCGCCATCGCTGATGCTACAACACTGACTGAAGCCGGATACGTGGGAGAGGATGTAGAGAACATTCTTTTAAAGCTCATTCAGAATGCGGACTACGATGTGGAAAAAGCAGAGCGGGGCATCGTCTATATTGACGAGATTGACAAGATCGCCAGAAAATCCGAGAATCCGTCCATCACCCGTGATGTATCCGGAGAAGGAGTTCAGCAGGCGCTGTTAAAGATTCTGGAAGGTACCGTTGCTTCAGTTCCACCCCAGGGTGGACGTAAGCACCCTCATCAGGAGCTTCTCCAGATCAATACTACAAATATACTTTTCATCGTCGGTGGTGCCTTTGACGGCATCGACAAGATCATTGAAAAGAGAACCCAGAAATCCTCCATTGGTTTTGGTGCAGAAATCCAGTCCAAGCATGAGAAAAATGTTGGACAGCTTCTGAAGGACATTCTCCCTGGAGATCTTCTGAAGTTTGGACTCATCCCTGAGTTTGTGGGTAGAGTGCCCATCGTGGTAACGCTGAACAGTTTGGATAAGGAAGCGCTCGTAGAGATTCTTCTGAAGCCAAAGAACTCCCTGGTGAAGCAGTATCAGAAGCTGTTTGAGATGGACCAGGTGAAACTTGAATTTACAGAGGCCTCTCTTCTCGCCATCGCAGAAGAAGCCATTAAGAGAAATACAGGAGCCAGAGGTCTTCGTTCCATTCTGGAAGACATCATGAAAGAAGTGATGTTTGATGTGCCTTCCGATGAGACCATCGAAAAGGTAGTGATCCATGGAGACACCATCAAGACAAAAGCTCCAGAAATCATCTACCGTAAGGAAACGGAAGAAACAGCATAAGTAAGTGGACAGACCGAAAGGTTTGTCCATTTTTGAGAGAGAGGTAATTTGTTATGGCAAGAAAGAGAAGAACTCTTCCAATGATTCCCCTTCGTGGAATCACCATATTTCCCTATATGGTCCTGCACTTTGATGTGGGTAGAGAAAAGTCCATTGCGTCTTTAGACGAGGCGATGATGAAAGACCAGGAGATTTTCCTGGTTCCTCAAAAAGAAAGCAAATTGGAGAATCCTACCAAGGAGGATCTGTTATCCATCGGTACCCTTTGTGTCATCCGTCAGCTTTTGAAGCTTCCCGGAAATACCGTGAGGGTTCTTGTGGAAGGAATCTCCAGAGGAAAACTGGTGACCTTGAAGGAAGAACCTTTTTACAAAGCCACCATTGAAATTCTGGAGGAAACCGCAGCAGAACCATCCAATGTGGAAGAAGAAGCACTTGTGAGAAGTGTGAAAGAAAGTCTCCATGCCTATGTGAGGCACACAGGATATATGCCGCAGGAAGCGGTGATGTCTCTGGATGATATTGTGGAGCCAGGAAGATTTGCGGACACCGTAGCATCTTACCTGATGCTGAAACCGGAAGACAAGCAAAGCCTTCTATTGGCGCTGAATGTCACAGAGCGGCTGGAAAAGCTCTTGGTCATCGTCAACAAGGAACTGGAAATTGCAAAGATTGAGAAGAAAATAGGCACCAAAGTAAAGAGCAACATTGATAAGGTGCAGAAAGAATATTATCTCCGCGAACAGCTGAAGGCCATTCAGGATGAGCTGGGAGAATATGATGAGGATGCAAAGGAATACTTTGCCTACAAGGACAAGATTGAGAAAGCGAAGATGCCAAAAGAAGCCAAAGAGAAAGCTCTTTACGAGCTGGACAGGCTGAGAAATTCCGGCAGTTACAGCCAGGAAGGTGGTATCATCAAAACCTATCTCGACTGGCTCATCAGTCTGCCTTGGAAGAAAGAGACCAAGGATAATCTGGATATTGTGAAAGCAAGAGAGATTCTGGAAGCGGACCATTATGGCCTCAAGGACGTGAAGGATCGTATCATTGAGTATCTTGCGGTGAAAAATACCGCACAGACCCTGAAAGGTCCGATTCTTTGCCTCGTAGGCCCACCTGGAGTGGGAAAGACATCCATCGCAAAGTCTGTGGCAAGAGCTGTGAACAGAAACTTCGTCCGCATGTCTCTCGGAGGAGTCCGGGATGAAGCGGAAATCAGAGGACACAGAAGAACTTATGTGGGCAGTATCCCAGGCAGAATCATCTATGGTATGCGACAGGCCAAGAGCAAGAATCCTCTCTTCCTATTGGATGAGATTGATAAAATGGCCAACGATTTTAGAGGTGACCCAGCGGATGCGCTCCTGGAAGTTCTTGATGCGGAGCAGAATGGAACATTCCGTGATCACTATCTGGAAGTGGAGATGGACCTTTCCAAGGTCATGTTCATCACCACAGCCAATACACTGGATACCATCCCAAGACCACTTCTGGACAGAATGGAGGTCATTGAGATCAATGGCTACACCTATGAGGAGAAGCTGAACATCGCAAGACGTCACCTGCTTCCCAAGGTGCTGAAAGAGCATAATCTCACGGAAGACCAGCTGAAGATCTCAGACAATGCGCTGAAGTTCATCATTGAAGGCTATACCGTGGAATCTGGAGTGAGAACTCTGGAAAGAACGCTGGCCTCTTTAACGAGAAAGTCTGTGGCCTATATGCTGGAAAAGAAAAAGGATGCGGTGAGCTTGACACCCCAGATGGTGGAAAAGTTCTTGGGTCATTCGAAGTATATGTACGACAGAGCAGAGAAGGAAGACCGGGTGGGTGTTGTCACAGGCCTTGCTTGGACCATGTTCGGCGGAGACATTCTGCCTATAGAGGTCACTGTCATGGAAGGCACTGGGAAGCTGGAGCTTACAGGACAGCTGGGAGACGTGATGAAAGAGTCTGCGAAAGCCGCTTATTCCTACATCCGAGCCCACAGGGAAGAGCTTGGCATTGAATCCAAGTTCTACAAGGATCAGGACATCCATATCCATGTGCCTGAAGGAGCTGTTCCCAAGGACGGTCCATCCGCAGGCATCACCATGACCACAGCCCTGACCTCGGCGCTGACCGGGAAGAAAGCAAAACATAATGTTGCCATGACAGGTGAAGTGACCCTTACAGGCAGAGTGCTCCCCATCGGCGGACTGAAAGAGAAGTCTCTGGCTGCTGCCAGAGCAGGCATTGACACCATCATCATTCCGGATAGGAACAAGTTCGACTTGGAGAAGCTGCCGTCCTCCATTTTATCCAAACTCACCTTCATACCAGTGAAGACTGTGGATGAAGTGCTGGAGAAAGCCCTTATTAAAGGAGATAACTCATGATTAGAATTAAAAATGCGGAGTTTGTCACGTCAGCAGTGAAGCAGAACCAGTATCCGGAAACAGTGCATCCGGAGGTGGCTTTTGTGGGGCGTTCCAATGTTGGAAAGTCTACCATCATCAATGCACTGACCAACAGAAGAAAGCTGGCTAAAGTGTCCAACACCCCCGGCCGTACAAGGCTTGTGAACTTTTTTCTCATCAATGGACAGGCCATGCTTGTGGATCTGCCAGGCTATGGTTATGCAAAAATCTCCAAATCGGATAAAGCTGCCTGGGGGAAAATCATTGAGGACTATATTGTTAACAGTCCGAATCTCAAGCGGTTTGTACTTCTTGTGGATTCCAGGCATAAACCTACCCAGGATGATATTGCCATGATGGACTATCTCAGATATTATGAGAAAGATGTGGTGGTCATTGGTACAAAGCTGGACAAGCTGAAAAGAAATGACATTAAAAAGAGTGAGAAGCTCATAAGAGAAACCCTTCAGATGGAAAAAGAAGAGCCTCTTTTTCTCTACTCCTCCACCTCGAAGGAAAATCTGCAGCAAGTCATAGACCTGGTGTTCAAAGATCTTTTACCAGAAGAAGCATAAAAAAAGAATCAGCACCTATAATAATGCTGATACGAAATATCCCAACCCATTACATGGAAAAGCGTGAGGAAAGTATAATTACTTTTCTCACGCTTTATTCATTCATTCATTTATCGTTTTGTTTCTTTGCAGGTTTTACACATCCCAAAGAAATAGAGCTTACTGGATGTCACAGCAAAATCTTCGTCTTCTTCCACAGAAGCTTCCAGGCTGTGAGCTGAAATGTGCATAAGATCATATACTCTCGCGCAGCTGGTGCACTGGAAATGGGCATGATCTTTCATCAGGGCGTCATAGCGGAAGTTTCCTTCACCAAGGTTCAGCTCTTTAATGAGATCCACCTCACAAAGGGTCTTTAAAGATTTATAGACCGTGGCCAGACTCATGGTGGGGAACCTGTCAATGAGCGCGGAATAAATGGTCTCCGCGGACGGATGTTCTTTGGTGCCAAGAAGATATTCATAGACGGCAATTCTCTGCGGCGTCAGCTTTAATCCTTTGTCCTTGAAGGTTGTTGTAATAGTGCTCATTCCGTTCTCCTTTTTCGTTTCAATCATTCTGTTTTTTATAATATCATAAGAAGCCATTGGATTCAAAATTATCAGGATTTCTTCTGATCCGTTTTATACCGAAGGTAAAAGACGCTGCTGCCCAGAAGCCTTAATAATGCGGTGACGATAAGGGCCACGATGATGCTGGTTCTCGTGACAATGTAGGCACCCAGAAGAGGAGCCACTGCTAAAGTGATGCTGGTTAAAGTGGCGTGAATGGCGACACTCATGGTTCTGAACTTGTCGCTGGAAGACTGAAGCAGTGAACCCAAAATGGCCACGGTGGTACCTGCTGTGAAAAATCCTGTGATAGGCTGCATCAGGGTGAGGACAAAGAGGTTTTTTGACAAAGCATATAAAATTGGGGTCAGCCCCATACCGAAGGTGGCCAGAGTGATGGCCAGCTTATAGTCATACTTTTTGATGAATCTGTTCCAGAGACTGAAGGAAATGACCATAAAGAGGCTGGACAGAACATTGATGATGGTGAGCCACATCTCTGTTGCCTCAAGATTTTTGATCTGATAGACATTGAAAAGTGGCCAGCCCATCTGCCATCCGAAGTGGAACACCAGGGAACAGAGGAGAAATCTAACATACTCCTTATGAGAAAAAACACCCTGGATACTTTCTTTTAGAGAAGTGTGCTTTATGGGGCCGGATTTTGACTCTGGTTCTTTGGGCTCCATTTTGTACATGTAGTGAATCTCTTTGAGTCCTAAAAGAAAGCTCAGCACAATGAACACCTGGTACATGAGAATGACCGTTTGGTTCACGGAAGAAAGAGATAAGACAAAGCCCACAAGAATGGACACGGTGATCTGAGAAACCTGTGACAGCTGATTTCTGATAGAAAGAGCATCAGCCCGCTCTGAAGGGGAGAAAACATCCCCAGTATAATCCTGGAGCGAGGTGGCGGAGATGGACTCCGGAAAGTTCATCAGACCATAAAGAAGGACAAAAAGTAGAGGCTGCACATTTTTAGGGAGAAAAGGAACTGCAGCAAGAAACAGCGGCATGATCCTTGAGATGTAGAAAAAGATCCCTAACGTTTTCCGCTTTGACTGTCCCCTTTGGATGAGGAGAATCCCTGGTATTGTTGTAAAGATGGCGACAAAACCAGGCAGGGCATTGAACAGGCTGTAGTGAATCTCCTGTCCACCGAGTCTGTCCAGAAATTTGATGGCGTAGCCTTTACTTAATACTGACACCATGGTGAACAGTATCCCATTAAGAGCATAGTATTTGATGTTCTGATTGTTTTGGAAGAGCATAAATTCCAGTTTCTTCTTCATATCATTTTCTCCAGCATTTCTTCATTGTTATTGATTGTATTTTACAGTATTCCATCCCGGAAAACCATAGGGGTATCAGTCTTCCTGTACGTTTTTTTAAAGCTTCAGGACTTAATTTCTTTTTCCAAGGAAGCAGAGCATAAAAATCTCTTGCCAGACTATATGGGCGGTGCTACAATGTGACCAAGAAGTCATATGACCATGCGGTCATAAAGGAGGGGTGAACTTGCCCAAACAGACATTTTTCAACCTGCCAGAGGAGAAAAGAGAAAAGATCCTACAGGAGGTGATGACAGAGTTTCGGGACAATGCCTATGATTTGGCCAGCATCAACCGTATTGTGGAGAGAAGCGGCATTTCTAAAGGGAGTTTCTATCAGTATTTTGAGGACAAGGAGGATGTGTATTTCTATCTTCTGCAGATTATCGGTGACAAAAAGCTCCAGTATCTGGGTCCCACCATCTCAAGGATTATGGACATCGGATTTTATGAAGCACTGAGAAAAATCTATGAGGCTGGTATTGAGTTTGCACTGGAGCATCCAGATTATCTCACCATAGGGAACCGGATGATGAGAGATGGAGGCACCATGGTCAGAAAACTCCAGGAAAAATTCGGAGGCCAGAGCGACGCGCTTTTCAGCATGCTTCTAGAAAAAGGCATTGAACGAGGAGAAATCAGACCTGACATTGAAGTACCACTTGTGGCAAGGCTTCTGATGAACATGCAGATGACCGTTGTGGAGTATTTTTTTGAGAAGCATCAGGAAGTAGGATACAGCAAGGAAATACTGTCAGAACTGAATGTATTTATTGAAATGGTAGAAAAAGGCATAAGTTAGGAGGGAGACCATGATTAAAGTAGAAAATCTGTTTTATTCCTATACCAAAGATGAGCACTTTGCGGTGAAGGATGTGTCATTTGAAGTGAAAGAGGGGGAAGTCTTTGGCTTTCTTGGCCCTTCTGGTGCTGGGAAATCCACTACTCAGGGCATCTTGACGGGGCTTCTGCCTCTTCAGAAAGGAAAAGTGGAAGTGGCTGGTTATGATCTTCATCATCCCGACAGAAAGATGTTCAACCGCATCGGCGTTTCCTTTGAGCAGTCCAATGTGTATGGGAAGCTGACAGCGCTGGAGAATCTTGATTTTTACAGAAAACTCTTTGATGTGGAAACCATGGAACCGGAAGAGCTTTTGAAACTGGTGGGGCTTTCTGAAGTGAAAAATAAAAAAGCGGGTACTTTTTCCAAAGGAATGAAACACCGGCTTACCTTCGCAAGAAGCATGATCAATCAGCCATCCTTATGGTTTCTGGATGAGCCCACCACGGGGCTGGATCCTGCCATTGCAGGCACCATCAAGGATATTGTAAAAGAAAAGAACCAGGAGGGGACCACTGTTTTTCTCACCACCCACAATATGTTCATTGCGGATGAACTCTGTGACAGAGTTGCTTTTATTGTGGATGGCGAAATCAAAGCCATGGACTCCCCAAGAAACCTGAAGCTTCTCCACGGAAACAAGATGGTTCAGGTGGAGTACAGAGAAAATGGGAATACGGTGAAAAAGCTTTTGGACCTTTCTAAGGAACCTGAAAGACTGCTTCTTAATGACATTATTCTGAAAAAGGACATCGAGATGATGCATACAAAAGAGGCGACCTTGGAAGAAATCTTCATTAAGATCACAGGAAGGGAGCTGAGTGTATGAAGCTCTTAGCGACCTTTTTAAGAGACCTGAAAGTCTCGTACCGCTCCTTTTATATCTATATTGAGTTCATCATGGCACTCATCATCGTGGCAATGCTTCTCTTCGTGGTGCCTGAGAACTTCGATGGACAAGGAAAGCTTTATCTTTATCTGGATCCAGTCCTTTCCAATAGTGGCATCGAGGAGGCTCTTTCTAAGGATGAATCCACCCTCGTGATAATGGTGGAGAGTCTGGAGGAAGTGAAAGCCTCCCTTTCAGAAGACCGGACAGCCCAAGGGGCATCCATCACCATGGACGTTGGGGAAATTCGCTATGACATTGTGCTGCAGGGATATGAGAGTGATAAAGTGAGAAACCTTCTGGAAGAAGTGGTGAAGCTGGAGCTTCTGAAGGAGGATCCTTCCTTTGATCCAGGCACTGCGGTGAGAACCTTGGAGGAAAACTCAGAGCGCCTTTCTGACAGAATCTCCTATATGCCCATACTGCTTCTCCTGAACTCCGCCTTCATGGGACTGTTCATTGTGGCTGCGTATATTTTCATGGACAAGGAAGAAGGGACCATCCGGGCGCTCACGGTGACACCGGTATCCATCCGGGAATACCTTCTTGCAAAATCAGGCGTGATGCTTTTCACGGGCCTTTTCACAGGACTTCTCACCACGGTGCTGGTGGCAGGGGGACAGGTGCATTATGGCCTACTTGTGATTCTACTGACCGCTTCCAATTTCTTTGGCACCGCAGTGGGACTTTTCATTGCAAGTTTTTATGATTCCGTCATCAAAGCCATGGGCGCGCTCTATGTGGCCATCATGATCCTTGCTTTTGGGGCAGTCTCGTACTTTATGCCGAGTTTTTCTCCGCTTTTCATGAGAGTTCTTCCTTCATATCCGCTGCTGTTTGCCTTTCGGGAAGTGTTTCTTAAGGAAGCGGATATAAGGTTTGTGCTCCAGAACTCACTGCTGTTTCTAGGCATTGGGATTCTCGTATTTCTCGTTTCAGTGAAGCGCTACCAGAAAACCATCACAGTGTAAGGAGGACGGATATGAAAAAGATTTTTGACATACTAAAACGGGATCTGAAATCTGGAACGCGAGATTCCATGATCCTCTATATCCTGGTGGTGCCGTTTCTCATTGCGGTGGTTCTCAATGCCGTGACAGGATCCGTCTCTGAAAGCGGACTGACCCTTCTTGTGCCAGAAAGTCTGGATTCCGAGGAAACAGAATATCTGGAAAAATTTGCCAAGGTCACTGTGGTGGCTTCAGAGGATGCGGTGGCAGAACGTGTGCTGGATCTGGATGATGTGTATGGGGTTCTAAAGAAAGGAGACGCCTTTGAAGTTGTTGCCCAAGGCAATGAAAAAATCAATCTTCAGGAGACGGTGCGTCTTCTTCTGGATGGACTAAAAAACAGAAATCTGGAAGCACCGGTGGAAGTATCTGTCACGGATGTGGGGTGGAAGCTGTCACCCATCAAGCAGTTTGGGGGTGGACTCCTGGTGGTCTTCATTTCGGTCTTTGGCGGCATGATCATCATGATCAATCTGGTGGAGGAGAAGCAGGAGAATACACTTCTTGCTATGAATGTGTCTCCTGTGACAAGGCCGCAGTATCTCATGGGCAAAGCGCTTCTTGGGTTTCTCGTTCCGCTCATCCATGTCATGGGGATTCTTCTTATTCTGAACTATGGAGACATCAATTATCTCATGGCGAGTGTAATGACCTTGTCCATTGCCCTGATTTCCGTAATCATTGGGTTTGCCATAGGCGTCAACAGCGACAATATTCTAGCTGCCATCTCCGGCATGAAGATGATTTTTCTACCCATACTGGGTTCTGTATTTGGGGCCATATATTTAAGAGAATCTCTTCATGTGCTTCTTTACTGGTCTCCTTTCTACTGGGCATTCAAATCCATCAATGAGATCATACTGAAAGAGGCGGTGTGGGGCGATATCTTCATAAGCATGGGGATGATACTTTTCATTGCGGCGGTGCTGCTGCTCTTTATGAAAAAGAAAATCCGAAGGGGACTTCGATAATAGGAGGAGGGTAAATAAATGGACGGTTTGGCACTTATTGGTTTGATTCTTCTGGTTTACGCAGGAGCTGTGGTGTACATCACACTGAAGAAACCGGAAGCCATCTGGAATATGGCAAAGATTCGGGTATTCCGAAAACTTCTGGGGGATCGGGGCACTGAGATTTTCTTCTATCTCTTTGCTCTGGCGTCAGCAGGCTTCGGCCTCTGGCTTCTCGTAAACTGAAAAGAAATATCCACTGCATAGAAAAACCCCGGAGACCAATAAAATGGTTCCCGGGGGCTTTTTTTAGCTGAACTTCAGCATGGACACGAGCTTCTCGTCCCGAAGGATTCTTTTGAAGAGGAAGTAGCCGATGAGGGTTACCACCACAAATTCTCCTAAGAACACCTGGGCTGCGGACAGAAGGTAAGGAAGGTCCAAGAGATAATACAAAATGGCGCCGATGATGAGTCCGTTCACAATGGCCGGCCAGAGGGTGGCCAAGAGAAGGTTCTTCGTCCTTGCGATGAGCTGCAGCGCAAGGAGTGTAGCCAAGGTCCCGAAAATCACATCGATGGGGCCTAGAGGACTGCCTAGATTCGCAATGAGGCAGCCGAAGGTGAGACCATAGATATACCGTCTGTCAATGAAAACGAGAAGGGTCAGCACTTCTGCCACACGAAACTGCACGCCCAGATAGCTGAAAGGAAGTAGCATGGTAAGGGATGCGTAAAGAGCAGCGATGAGGGCTGACTTCACCAGAAGCTCCTGATAGTTGTTTTTATTTGTGTTCAATTTGAAATCCTCCATAAATTATCAAAAAATCGAATAAAACCTGGATTATTATAGCACAGGTGGCAGGCAATAGGCAAAAAAAGTACCGCTCTCCCGGAGGAACCGGGGGATGCGGTACGTATCTTTTAGTATTTGTCCTCGGCGTACTGCTGGGACTGCTCTATGAGAAGGTTCTGTCTGGTGTCCCATAATTTCTGGGAAAGATCCACATAGTAGTTATGAGGATACTCAAGACGGAGCACTTCCGGCCAGAGCTTTTCAATTTCCTTTTTGGAGTAGGCTCGGATTTCAAGCACCGTAGGACTTTTATAGACCAGCTCTCCGGATTTGAAAATCTGCTCCTGAAGAGGTTTCAGGTAATACTCTGTGAAGGTTCTTCTCTTCCAAGTATAGGTGGGGTCAAAGAGCGTCAGTGGCTCATTCTCATCGAAAACCTCATCATGTTCGCAGATGAGGTCTGCCACGGCGAGGTTGCTCTTTTTAGAGAAAACACGGTAAATTTTCTTGAAGTGCGGGGTGGTGATCTTCTCCTGGTTTTCACTGACTTTGATCTTTGGCTGCACCACACCGTCTTTTTCAGTAGCCACCAGTTTGTAGACACCACCAAAGACGGGTTCACTGCGGGCAGTGATGAGTCTTTCCCCTACACCGAAGATGTCGATGGGAGCACCCTGGGACAGCACGTCTCTTATGATGTACTCGTCCAAAGAGTTGGAAACAATAATTTTCACATCATGGAATCCTGCGGCATCCAGCATTTTTCTGGATTCTTTGGTTAAATAGGCAATGTCTCCGGAATCGATCCGGATGGACTTGGGCCTCTTGCCCTTGGGCAGCACATATTCGTTGAATACTTTGATGGCGTTGGGAATGCCTGATTTCAGCACATTGTAGGTATCCACGAGAAGGGAGCAGTTGTCCGGATAGATTTCAGCCCATTTTCTGAAGGCTTCAAATTCGGAGTCAAAAAGCTGTACCCAGCTGTGCGCCATGGTTCCTGTGGCAGGGACATTGAACATGATCTCTGCTAAAGTGTTGGAGGAGCTTGTGCATCCTCCCACAATGGCGGCCCTTGCGCCGTAGATGGCTCCATCATAGCCTTGGGCACGTCTGGAACCGAACTCCAGAACATTACGTCCGCCGGCGGCACGTACAATACGGTTTGATTTGGTGGCGATGAGTGTCTGATGGTTCACGGTGAGAAGCACCATGGTTTCCACAAACTGCGCCTGGATGATGGGTCCCCTTACGGTAACCAGCGGTTCGTTTGGAAATACTGGAGTTCCTTCTGGAACTGCCCAAACATCACACTCAAACTTGAAGTTCTCTAGGTAAGAGAGGAATCCCTCACTGAAGGTGTTTTTTCTTCTTAAGTATTCTATGTCTTCCTTGCTGAAGGTCAGATTCTCCAGGTATTCAATGAGCTGGTCCACACCAGCCATGACGGCGAATCCTCCCCCATCTGGGATTTTTCTGAAGTACATGTCAAAGTAGGCAATGGTATCCTGCACACCATTCTCAAAATAGCCATTTCCCATGGTAAGTTCGTAGAAATCAGTCAGCATGGTCAGATTTCTGCCATTTCTTACATCGATTATCCGTTCCATATAATCACCGTTCCCTAACATTATTAATAAGATGATTCCTATTATATCAGATTTTCGGAGAAAGAACCCACAAAGAAACACTCCGGCAGTGTATTTGGGAATAGAACCTAAGATTTTGCAGCCTCCTGCGGGTTTCATCAGTTTTTCAGGAAATATTTGGAATTCTTTGTTATGATAGAGAAAATAATGCGAAGGGATGAAATGAAGATGATCCGATTTGATGAAATAATCAAGCCCATAAAGCTTAAGAGCGACACAGGAGTCTATATGATTTTGGCAGGTCTACTCTCGGCCATTGCGGGTATTTTTGTAGCACCGGTGCCGCTGGGGTTTCTTTCAGTGATCCTCAGTTTTCTCGGGATGAAATCTCCTAAAGGAGCCTGGGGCATTCCTGTGTTTCTTTTCGGCACAGGAGTGATTATCTCAAGTCTGTACCGGTAGGGTCTGTTTCGCGTACAGCAAACCACGAAATTAAAATATCTGGAGGTTTTTATGCTGAGTTCTGACTATCCAATCCTTGAGTTTGATGAGAACAGGGAGGCTCTGATCCGTCCTGAGTTTCTGAAAAACCGATATGAGCCCATTTCAGAGAGACTTCTCATCTGCTTTTTCCATGAAACCATTGAAAAGCTTCTGGAGCGAGAGGAGATTGTACTGCACTTTGTGCTTCGAGGGGAGAATCCCTTAAAAATATACAGATTTCTTGATCAGGACATCACCCTTGTGGAAGGGCGCCTGGGGGCTCCTGCTGCTGGGGGATATCTGGAGGATCTCATTGCCCTCGGTGCAAAAAAGATACTGTTTGTGGGTGGAGCAGGTGTCTTAAGAAAAGACCTGGCTGTGGGAAAGTTTCTGGTCCCTACTTCCGCGGTGAGAGATGAAGGGTTCAGCTATCACTATCTGCCGCCTGCAAGAGAAGTGGAGGCCAATCTAGAGGTAGCCGAAAAAATTACTGAGTATCTGAAGAAAAGCGGCATCGACTACCTCACGGGGAAGACCTGGACCACCGATGCCTTTTACCGGGAAACACCAGCAAGGATTAAAAAGCGCCGGGAAGAGGGCTGCCTGTTTGTAGAGATGGAGCAGTCTGCCCTGATGGCTGTGGCCGCTTATAGAGAGGTGGACTATGGTGCTATTTTATATGGTGGAGACGATGTGTCCAAAGAAAAATGGGATTCGAGAAACTGGAGAGACAGAGGGGACATTCGCGTTGGGCTCACAGAGCTGGCAAAAGAAATTCTCCTTGTCTTATAATCTGAACTTAAGAAGTGGAAAGACAAAGAGATCCTTCGTGGATCTTTTTCTTTGAATGACCTTTCTTTTTCTCCACACAATAGGATACGGGAAAGTCTTTTTGAAAAGAGAAGCGCTTTGTCGTACAATAAGAGTTTATGGATGTGTGAAGTAAAGGAGATACGATATTGATGGAACTGGATACCTATCAGAAAAATGCATACCTCACAAAGGAGAAGAAGGTGCTGGTGGTGGCGCCGCCTGGCTCAGGGAAAACCACTGTGATGCTGAAAAGACTGAAACTGCTTCTGGAAGAGGAGAAAATAGCGCCAAGAAAAATCATTGTACTGACCTTTTCCAAGGCTTCCGCCGTGGAAATGGAGACGAGGTTTTCCGCCAAAGGTCCGGTGAAGCCTTTTTTTGGCACCATCCATGGACTCTGCTACAGAATCCTGAGAGGCCAGAGGGGAGAGCTGAATCTCATTTACGGGAAAGAGGAGTTTATTCTGAAGAACAAGCTGAAAAAACAGCTGAAAATAGAGGATGAAGTGGTGGAATCCATCCTGAGAGGCATTTCCAAGTATAAAGTCATGAACTTTCTGTCTTTGCCTTTACCGGATCTTGGGGTCCGGGAAGAGCTCTTTCACAAAGCTTTTGAGATCTATGAAGAGGAGCGTATAAAAAAGAATCTTCTCGACTTTGACGATCTGCAGATTGAAGTGCTGAAGCTTCTTTCAGAAGAGAAGTTTTTAAGAAGCTTTCAAGCGGTGCACAGCCACATCCTCATCGATGAGTTTCAGGACCTGGACCCGGTGCAGCTGAAGATTGTGGAACTCATGAGTAAAGACCAGAGCCTTTTCTGTGTTGGAGATGAGGATCAGTGCATCTATGCCTTCCGAGGATCAGATCCTCGGGGGATGATTGACTTTGAACCGATGTTTCAAGGAAAGAAGCTCTATCTGAAATACAATTACAGAAGCAAAGAGAATATTGTGCAGTATGCAGGAGAAGTCATACGGCATAACGCCCAAAGAAACAACAAAGAGCTTCTTTCCAGCCGGAAAGAGGAGACGAAGATTCTGAAGGTGTTTCCGGAAAATCAGGAGCTCATGCTGCAGCACATGGTCTCTGAAATAAAGAAAGATGCTTATAAGAGCTATGCAGTGCTCTACCGGACCAATCAGGAAGGGCTGAGAGTAAAGGAGTATCTTCGGAAAGAGAAGATTCCTTTCATGTCCAGAGATGGATATAATTTCTTCAAGGGATTCATAGCCAAAGATATTCTGGACTTTATAAGAGCTTCCTGCCAGGGAGACCGGGAAGCGTTTCTTCGAATCGCCAACAAACCCTTCCGGTATATCACCAAGGAGGAGATGAGAAAAATCTCTTTAGGAGAAGCCATGGAGAAAGTGCTTCTGGACCCCAAGAAGAAAAACTATACCCTCCAGAAGCATGGAGAGTTCCTGAAAGACCTTTCCTCCTTAAAAGGCATGAAGACGGCGAGAATGATCTCCTACATCGAGCAGGTGCTTGGGTATGGGGAGTATCTGTCGAGCTACGCAGAAAAAACAGGACGGGATGAGGAAGCTCTTCTAGAGGAGCTGGAAGAGATGAAGGAAGTGGCAGCGTATTACGACAATCCACTGGATCTTCTGGCCGCATCGGTAAAAGAGCCGGAGGTCAAAGAGGCCAAGGTGAGCTTATCCACCGTTCACGGAGTCAAAGGACTGGAGTTTGACAAGGTTTATGTGATCAATGCCGTGGAAGGTTTTATGCCTCATAGTGCGTCCCTGAGTAATCTGGAAGAGGAGCGAAGAATCTTCTACGTGGCCATTACACGAGCGAAAGAGGAGCTGACCATTTACAGCCCAAGATTTATTCATGGAAAAGAGAGAAAAAGAAGCAGATTCGTACTATAATAAAGGGTAAAGAAAAAATAGAACATTTAGGAGTAAATTATGAGAATAGAAATAGGACCGAACGAACAAGGACAAAGATTGGACAAGTTCCTTCGAAAGTACCTGAAAGATGTGCCTCTGTCGGCCATATTTAAAGCCCTCCGGAAAGGAGATGTCCGAGTGAATGGCGCCAAGGGGAAAGAGAAAATGTTTCTTCAGGAAGGCGATGTTCTGGAAATTAAATATCTCTATTCCAAATCTCCGGAGGAGAAGAAGGTAGTCTTTGATGTGGAGCCAGAGTTTAAAGTGACCTTTGAGGATGACAACATCCTCATGGTGGAAAAGTGGCCGGGGATTCTTGTGCATAAAGATCAGGAAGGAAAGGATCCGACTCTCACCGATCAGGTGCTGTCTTACCTTTTCAGAAAAGGGGCCTATGACCCTAAACTGGAAAAGACCTTTTCGCCTTCTCCAGTGAACAGACTGGACAGAAACACGTCAGGCATCGTCATCTATGCGAAGAACTATGAGGCCTTGAAAACACTCAACGAAATGATGCGGGACGGCAGAATTGTGAAGAACTATATTGCCATCGTGAAAGGAAGAATCGCTGACGGAGAGTACCGCGCTTATATCGAGAAGCGTGAGGACAATAATGTCAGCAGTGTTTCAGATACTCCAGGACCAATGAAGAAGGAAATCGCCATGACGGTGAAAACCATGGAATCCACTGGGCAATACTCTTTGGTGGAACTGAATCTTCTTACAGGCAGAAGCCACCAGCTGAGGGCTCATCTGGCATCACTTGGAAATCCCATCATCGGAGATAAGAAATATGGAGTGAAGGAAATCAACAACTTCCTTTCCAATAAATATGATCTCAATTTCCAGTACCTTTATGCCTTTAAAGTGACCTTCAAGAATCCGGATGGTGTTCTTGAATATCTGGGCAACAAGGTGGTGGCGGAAAAACTGCCGCCAATCTTAAAGAAAGTGAAGAATGACCTGTTCAAGTTTGACTTGTAGTCGGAGGAACTTATGAAGAAACAATCCACTGGTAGAGGTTTTGCTTACCTTTCCATTGCAGAGCTTCTTGTGAAAATTATGTCTGTGATTTATGTCCCTTTCCTTGTGGCCATTCTTGGTGAGGAAGGGCATGGTATTTATGCGGTCTCCTATGAAGCCTTCGCGCTGATTTATGTATTGACCAATGAGGGAATTCAGCGTGGTGTAGCGAAGCTCGTTGCCGAGCTCCATGCAAAAGACAATCCCAGGGATGCTTTGAAAGCATTCCGTTTGGCGAGAACTTTACTGATTTTTGGTGGGCTGATCGCATCCTTGCTGCTCTTTTTCATGGCGCCGTATATTGCAAGAGCACAAAAGACAGCAGAAGCCACCTTATCCATACAGGCTCTGGCGCCAACGGTGCTGATTACAGCGGTTTTATCCGCCTATCGGGGTTATTTCCTGGGTAGAAGTTTTATCACCGCGAATGCTGTGTCAAAAGTAGTAGAACAGATCGTCAATGTGGCGGTTTCCTTAGTCGCTGCGTTTTTCCTCATGAAGGTAGGCCTTGTTTTTGGCGTTACAGGAGGAACCTTTGGTACGAGCGTAGGTGCACTGGTTGCTGTTGCGCTTCTCGTACATGAATTTCGAAAAGGAAAGCTGTATAAAGTCAGAAAGAAGGATCAGGATCCGGAGACGTATCATTATACCAGCAAGGAACTCATCCAGAGACTTTTGTCTTATTCCTTCCCGATCACCCTGACCGCTGGTGTCATGCATTTGGGCGGAATCATCGATACGTTCATTTTTAAGAACAGGCTCATCAGCATAGGATTCACGGAGGTCATGGCGAATATAGGCTACAGTACTCTTGTCCGATATAAGAGTCTGCTCCTCGTGCCAAACACCATTATTGTTTCTCTTGCTGCCGTTATTCTTCCAGGTATATCCAGAGCCAATGCGCTGCAAGATAAGAAAGACATGCAAGAGAAAATCTCATATGCCGTAAAAATGGTGTTCACCGTTGCGCTTCCATCCTTCGTGGGGCTGAGTATTTTGGCGGAACCGATTTATCACCTTCTTTATCCAGGTAAATCCGGATATGAAATGTTTTGGCTGGGATCGATCACCGTCGTTTTCCTGGGTTTTATACAGATTCAGAACAGTCTTTATCAGGGGGTAGGGAAGTTCTACTGGGGAACATTCTCCATGGTGGCTGGTATTCTAGTCAGAATTCTTCTGAACTACATTTTTGTCGGAATACCTGAAGTCAACATCCTAGGTGGTGTAGTCTCCCATATGGCAAACTTCATTGTTCCGTTTATCATCAATCATATTCTGATCACCAGAGTGCTGAAGTATCCTATGCCGCTTCTTAAAAATGCATGGAAGCCTTTCCTGGCATCCATTGGCATGGGGATCGTCCTTTTTGTGCTTAACCTGGGACTGAGCTTCATTGAAGTTCGGTACATCTTCTCTGCCGCATTGACTGGAATTATAGTAGTAATTGGAATTCTGGTTTATGGTGTGCTGATTCTTCTTCTTGGTGGTATTTCCAAAAAAGATCTGACGGATATCAGTCCTAGACTTTACAGAATGCTCCCATCTTCCGTAAGAAGCAGGATGAGAGCCTAAAGAGGTCCTTTCCTATTCCAATTTCTGATTCTTTTTGTTTTTCTTAAGGAAAACCCTTATAATAAGAGTAAGATGATTGAAAATCATTATCAATTAGCGTAAGTTGTTTTTTCCATGTGTACGGAAGAATTGGAAGAGTAGGAGTTGGTATAGAAATGGAAGGAACTTTTGAAGATAAAAGAAAAAGAGGATTTGAGAATACCTATGGGAAGGTGCTCACCGGCATGATGCTGGCAGCCAATCCATTCAAGAAAATGGCTTTTAAGACCCCTTGTATGGTGCACCGTTTCATCAATATCCAGGCGGTGGTGATTCTGGAGAATGAAGGCTATGAGGATGCATCTAACTTTTATAAAGCATACATCAAAGCTCTGAATGAGGGAGCCACCTGGGCAGATCAGGACTTCAAGTCCATCAATCACTTTTATCACAATGAGAAGAAGAAGGGCCTCTACGGTTTTTCCGACGGGCTCACAGAAGCAAGAAGATATATGGACAAGTCCCTTTTCTATCTGGAGAAGGGAAACATCCAAAGGTCCGTGTTCTATCTGGGGGTGTTCTGTCACCTGTCCCAGGATATGACTGTCCCTCAGCATGTGACAAACAGACTTCTGGACAGCCATAAGTCCTATGAGACCTGGATCAAGAAAAAGATTTTCGCAGAAATTGATTACTCTGTGGATCACGGAATCCTAAGGTTTGAAACTCTGGATGACTACATCCGGGAGAATGCTATTGTGGCAAACTTCTATGCAGAGAAGTTCAAGGACATAGAAAACCGGGATACCATGTATGAAGCTCTTTCCAGAAAAATGATTGAGGTGGCCCAGACGACAACTGCAGGGCTTCTTCTGGATTATTACGAGCTGTATTATAAAAACTTATAAGGAAAATAGAATAATGAGAATACTTTTGACAGCCATCAATTCAAAATATGTCCACACCAACATCAGTTTGAGATACCTGGAGAACTATACAAAGGATCTACCGGTTTCAACCATGCGGACAGAATTTTCCATAAATGAGCAGAAAGAAACCATTCTCGAAGAAATGATACAGAGAAAGCCCGATTTGGTGGCTTTCTCTGTTTATATTTGGAACGTGGAAATGGTACGGGATCTGTCTGTGCTTTTAAAGAAAGTGCTGCCTTCTGTGAAAATACTCTATGGTGGACCGGAGGTTTCCTATAAGAGCCGGGAACATCTGGAGGAGTTCCAGGGGGATTTCATCATACGGGGAGAAGGAGAAGAGTCCTACCGGTCTCTTCTTCAGGTTCTTTTATCGGGGGGGAAGCTCAGCGAAGTCCGTGGGCTGACCTATAAAGAGGAAGATGAGGTTTTTGAGAATCCGCCCAGAGAAAAAATGGACCTTTCTAAGGTGCCCTATCCCTATGAGGAGAAGGAGGACCTAAGAGGGAAGCTTTCTTATATGGAAGCTTCCAGAGGCTGCCCCTATCAGTGCAGCTACTGCCTCTCTTCCTCGGAGCGGGACCTTCGCTTTATGCCGCTGGAAGAAGTGAAAAGAAGAGTGCTCCTGGTGATGGAGACCGGGACTCAAGTAGTGAAGTTCATAGACCGGACCTTCAACATCCATCCGGATGCCCTGGAAATCTGGCGGTTTCTTCTTTCTCTTGAGACGGATGTGACCTTTCATTTTGAAATTGCGCCAGATCTCATAAAAGAAGAGCATCTGGCACTTCTGAAGACAGCACCTAAAGGAAGGATCCAGTTTGAAGTGGGCATCCAAAGCACAGAAGATGAAGTGCTTCGCTCCATCTCAAGATATATCGGGTTCCGGAAGATTCTCCCGAAACTTGAAGAACTGCTTGCCATACGAAATATCCACAGTCATCTGGATCTGATTGCGGGCCTGCCTTATGATACGGTGAAGACCTTCAAAGACAGTTTCAATGACGTCTATCCACTAAAGCCGGATATGCTTCAGATGGGGTTTCTTAAAATCATCAAAGGAACTCCCATGGAAAGGGATGCAGAAGCCTTTGGCATGGTCTACAGCCCATTTCCACCCTATGAAGTACTGAAGACCCGCTGGATGACTTATGAGGATCTGAGGTCTCTTCATAGAACAGAGGACGCTCTGGAAAGGTACTACAACTCTGGAAGGTTTCAAACATCCTTAACGTATCTTCTGGAGGGAGAAACGGATTATTTCGCGTTCTATGAGGCTTTAGGTGACTATATCAGCACCGAGTACCGGGGAAGATCCATCGGACTTAAAGACCAGTATAAGATTCTCCTGGATTTTTCTAAGGTGTATGCCGGGAATGAGAAAGATTCCTTCATACTCAATGAGCTTCTCAAATATGACTGGCTGCTCCACAACAAGAAACAGTATGTACCGGAGTTTCTAGTGCGAAATCACGAGAAGAATCATGCATATAAAAAGAATATGGAGAAAGAAAATGGAATGAAAATACATGTTGAAATTTTCAGTCTGGATATCCCTCACTATATTAGTGAAGGAGAGCTTAAAATAGGTGATACTCCCGTATATTATGATTTAAATCTTGGGAAAATCATCAAAAATCAGTTGATAAAATAGGAGAATTGTCGTACACTGATTCTTATGTGGTATTGCATAACCTATTAAGGGATAATTGTTACAAAATTCACTTCCTTTATGTTTTTCAAATACCATGGTAAAATTAAAAAGTATGAGAACGGTTTGCATACAGGTCATGCAGAGAATGGGGGTGAAAGAATGGCAAAAGAAGCATTGGAAAAGGTGAGACAAGCGGAAGAAAAAGCGCGTGAGATCACAAAAGAAGCCAGTCAGAAATCAAGAGACATCCGGCGTGATGCAGAAGCACGAGCCGATGAACGTTACAAAGAAATCATGAACATGGCTGCAAAAGAGACAGAGGCTTTACGGGAAAAAGCCAGACTCGAAGGGGAACAGGAAGCCAAGCCAATCCTTGAAAGTGGAAAGGCGAAAGCAGGGGAACTGTCGGCACTGGATGATAAAGTGCTGGAGGATGCAGTCAATATTATTTTAGAGAGGATTGTGAAGGCAGATGGCAATCGTTAAGATGTCAAATTTCGGCCTCTTCACTTTCGACTCGGACAGGGATAAGCTCCTTCATGAACTTCAGAAGTTCGGATATGTTCATTTCACAGATCTGAAAGAACAGACCGCATATCTGGAAGAAGGACTGGAATCTCTGGAAATTCCTTATGAAGTCAGTGAAGTTGAGGATAAGATTCAAAACGTTAAGTTCGCCATGGATCTTCTGAAACGCTATGATGAACGGGAAACTGGAATGAAAGCCATGATCAAAGGGAAGAACACCTTCACCTTTGAAGAGCTGGAAAAGAAAGTGGCCCATTTTGATTATGAACCTGTCATTGACAAGTTCAGAGAACTGACCCGAAAGATTGATCTTATCAGTCAGGAGGAGTTGAAAGAAAAGGCGGCCATGGAAGAGCTGAGACCTTGGAGAAATCTCGATTATGATGTGAGACTCTTCAGAGATTTTCAGTTCAGTGAGGTATTTACAGGCACCATCCCTAAGAAATTGATGGAGTCTTTGAAAGAAGCCCTCGGCACCTTGGAAGAGACCTATTTGGAAACCCTCAGTGAAGGGAAAGATGAGGCTTATGTGATAGGTCTCACCAGTAAAAGGGAAAAGGAGGACTTCAATGAAATCCTCAGAAACCATAGTTATACCACAGTAAATCTATCTGTTTCCGGAACACCGGAAGAGGAGATGAAAAAAAGAAAAGAATCTCTTGAGAAAATGAAGGAAGAGAAGAAAAAGCTTCAGGCGGAAATCAAATCCATGGCAGGTCATCTGGCA
The DNA here is from genome assembly GCF_000701905.1 of Proteiniclasticum ruminis DSM 24773. Taxonomy (GTDB): domain Bacteria; phylum Bacillota; class Clostridia; order Clostridiales; family Clostridiaceae; genus Proteiniclasticum; species Proteiniclasticum ruminis. The sequence goes on from NZ_JNKC01000006.1 coordinate 79,127, forward strand.
AGATTTGAAGAAGTTTACGAGTATCTTCTCAATCTCAGACTCCGCTATGCTGCGGAGAACAACTTCTTAAGAACTGGCAGCGTCAATGTCATTGAAGGGTTTATACCCACTGACAAAACCGATGGATTCAGGAAAGCGGTGGAAAAGACTCAGGAAGGGGCCTATTATCTTGAACTGGAAGAGGCCAAGACTGAGGATGTGTCCGTTCCGATTCTTCTGAAGAATGGTAAGTTTACAGAGGCTTTCGAGTCTTTGACGACCATGTATTCCTTGCCTACGTATGATGCGATTGATCCGACCCCTCTCTTTGCGCCTTTCTTCTTTGCCTTCTTTGGCATGATGATTGGTGACTGGGGCTATGGTCTTCTTCTTCTGCTCGGTACAGGAACGATTCTGAAAATCGCGAACCTTGAAAAAGGCCAGAAACTTATGATGAGATTCCTTTTCTATCTAAGTTTTTCTACCATAGCTTGGGGATTTATCTTCGGATCATTCTTCGGTTTTCCATTCCCAGGATTCTCTCTGATCAGTCCAGCAGAAGAATACAATAAGCTTCTTATTGTTTCCATCGCTTTTGGTGGGATTCATCTGTTCTATGCATTGGGAATCAAAGCTTATTTAGCATTTAGGGCCGGAAAGCCTTTAGATGCGCTCTATGATGTGGGATTCTGGTACATGGCCCTGATGGGTGGAATTGTGTATCTTCTTTCCATGGTCCTAGGAAGCTTGCCGGATATGGTGGCCACAGGTTCACTGATTGTCATGGTGATTGGAATGGTGGGCATTATTCTGACGGGCGGACGTGAAAATGAAAGTGCTGTTGGAAAGCTTGCCGGTGGAATGTACAGTCTCTATGGCATTTCCAGCTACATTGGTGATTTTGTTTCCTATTCAAGACTGATGGCTCTAGCCCTGTCTGGTGGATTCATTGCAACAGCCATCAACATGATGGTTGAAATGCTCTTCGCATTAGGAATTCCAGGAATCATTGGTGGAGTTGTTGTCTTTGTTGTTGGACAGGCATTCAATCTGTTCCTGTCTGCGCTGAGTGCGTATGTGCACACCTCAAGACTGACCTATGTCGAATTTTTCGGTAAGTTCTATGATGGTGGCGGAAAACCCTTCAAACTATTTAGAAATAAATCAAAATATATTAATATTGAATAATTTTAGGAGGATATGAAAATGACTTTAACACAAATGTTTATCGAAAATGGTGGCGTGGTATTTGCAGTCTTGGGCATTGCTCTGGCGGTAATTCTTTCAGGTATTGGTTCTGCGAAGGGTGTAGGACTCGTGGGTGAGGCTGCAACAGGGCTCATCATTGAAGAACCAGAAAAGTTTGGTAAGTCTCTTGTACTTCAGCTGCTTCCAGGTACCCAGGGTCTTTATGGATTCGTTATCGGTCTGATGGCTCTTGGTTCCCTTAGTGTAGAAATGTCACTGGCACAAGGATTCTATATTTTCTTTGCTTGTTTACCAATCGCTTTCGTTGGACTTTATTCCGCTATTTACCAGTCAAAGGCTGCTGCTGCTGGTCTGGCAATTCTTGCAAAGAATGAAGAGCACTCCACAAAGGGTATCATCTATGCGGTAATGGTTGAGACCTACGCACTTCTTTCATTCGTTATGTCTCTGATCCTGCTTTCTTCCGTTACATTCTAAGAAAGACGGTCAAAGCGAAATAACAGAAAAGGAAGTGAGTTCATGTCCAATCTGGAAAATTTGACAGATAAAATTCTGGAAGAAGCGAAAATCCAGGCGGACCTTCAACTCCGTGACGCCAAGGCTTTTGAAGAAGAAGTCATCTCTAAGAAAGTAAGAGAGGCAGAGGAAAAGAAGGAAAAGATGCTGGAGAAGGCCAAGTTTGAGGCCAATCTTCTGAAAGAAAGAATCGTTTCGAATGCGGAAGTGAACCGCAGAAATGAACTGTTAAATGGAAAACAAAAAGTCATTGACCAGGTGTTTGAAAAGGCTAAGGAAAAGCTTGCCCACCTTCCACAGGAAGAGTACATCGCTTTTCTGAAGAACACCATTTCTTCCTTACACCTGAAGGGTACAGAAACTCTGAAGGTCAAAGAAGAATATATTGAAACCGTGAAAAATCTGGGGCTATCCCTGAAGGTGTCTGAGGACAGTGTTACTTCCGGGTTTGAAATCCAGGATGAGAAAATCTCCCTCAATTACAACTTCAACGATATGGTGGATTTTTACAGAGAAGAATTGGTTAAAGATGTAGCAAGCACATTATTCAGGGAATAGGAGGGATTTCATGAACAGAATGGATTTTTCCCAAGCTGTAATCAGAATCAAGGTTCTTGAAAAGCGGCTCCTGACCCGTGCAAGACTGGAAAGAATGGCGGATGCAGAAAATCTGGAAGAAGTCATGAAAATCCTTGGTGAGACCGAATATCAGCAGCATCTTGGGAACCTCAAGAGAGTGGAGGACTACGAACAGGTCCTGGCCCTTGAGATGAAAAGGGTGTACCACCTGATGGATGAACTCACCGGGGAAAAAGTCATAAAGGATCTTCTAGCCATGAAGTATGATTATCATAATCTGAAAGTCCTGGTCAAAGAAAAAATCTCAGGAAAGTCACTTTCCCATCTTTTGGTTCCTTACGGAACTCGCGACATGGGCAGTGTGAAAACAGCTTTGGCTGCCGGAGACTACCGGGAACTGGAAGAGCCTATAAGAGAAGCGCTGCTTCAGGTTCTTTCTGATTATGAGAAAACAGGAGATCCCCAGAGGATTGATATTCTTCTGGACCGATCCTACTATGAGCATCTTGGCCACATCGCGAAAGAAACAAAGATTCCTCTCTTTGAGGACTATGTGAAGAATCAGGTGGACTTTGCCAATGTCAGAACCCTCATCCGTGTAAAGAAGATGGATAAGGATCTGAAGTTCCTGGAGGAAGTGCTTCTTCCAGGGGGAAACATTGAGCGGGAGACCCTGCTTTATGCCATCCATGACTCTCTGGACACCATCATGGTGAAGCTGAAGAATGAAAAGCTTTCAAAGCCCATTCTTCTAGGCTTGGAAGCCTTCAGAAAAACTGGAAGGCTCAGTGAGTTTGAGAAGATCGCAGACAATGAGCTGATGAATCTCAACAAAGGATCCAAGAATGTGATCTTCGGACCGGAACCTCTCTTCTCCTACCTTCATGCGAAGGAAGCCGAAGTGAAGGCTCTTAGAATCATCATGGTCTCCAAGATCAATAAGCTTTCTCCAGAGACCATCCGGGAAAGGTTGCGTGATTTGTATGTATAAAATCGGCGTCATCGGAGACAAAGACTCCATTCTGCCATTCAAGGCGCTTGGGGTGGATGTGTATCCGGTCATTGGTGCGGAGGAGACAAGAAAAACCTTGGATACTCTCGCCAAAAATAAATATGGTATTGTCTTTATCACTGAACAGTCGGCTGAACTCATTCCAGAGTCCATTGAGCGGTACAACAGAGAACCTGTGCCTGCGGTGATTTTAATCCCCAGCAATCAGGGTAGTCTTAATATTGGCCTGAACAGAATCAATGAGAACGTGGAGAAGGCCGTCGGTTCAAATATTTTATAGAAGGAGCGCTCTAATGAAAGTCGGAAAAATAATTAAAGTGTCCGGCCCCCTTGTTGTTGCAGAGGGGATGGATGAAGCCAACGTCTATGACGTGGTTCAAGTTTCAGATAGAAAGCTCATTGGTGAAATCATCGAAATGAGAGGAGACCGTGCTTCGATCCAGGTTTATGAAGAAACCACCGGAATCGGACCAGGAGAGCCTGTGTACACCACAGGAGAGCCACTATCTGTGGAACTGGGACCTGGACTTATCGAGTCCATGTTTGACGGAATCCAGAGACCTCTTAATGCGATCATGGAACAAGTGGGTGACTTCCTGGAGAAGGGCGTGGTTGTACCATCCCTGAACAGAGAAAAACTATGGAAATTCACTCCAGCAGTGAAGCCTGGAGATGCAGTCTCTCAGGGAGATGTGCTGGGTACAGTGCAGGAGACTTCTGTTGTACTTCATAAAATCATGGTGCCTTATGGCAAGAGTGGTGTAGTGAAGGAAATCAAGGAAGGCGAATTCACAATACTAGATACAGTCTGTGTACTGGAGTCCGGTGAGGAAATCACCATGCTTCAGAAATGGCCAGTAAGACGTGGACGTGGGTATAAGAACAAGATCAACCCAGATGCTCCGCTCATCACCGGGCAGAGAGTCATCGACACCTTCTTCCCCATCACAAAGGGAGGAACTGCTGCAGTTCCAGGACCATTCGGTTCTGGTAAGACCGTTGTGCAGCATCAGCTGGCTAAGTGGGCGGATTCTGAGATCGTTGTATATGTAGGCTGCGGAGAACGTGGAAATGAAATGACCGACGTGCTTCTGGAATTCCCTGAAATCAAGGATCCAAAGACCGGAGAGTCTCTCATGAAGAGAACCGTGCTCATTGCAAACACCTCCAACATGCCAGTGGCAGCCAGAGAAGCTTCTATCTATACCGGAATCACCATTGCTGAATACTTCAGAGACATGGGCTACAGTGTAGCGATCATGGCAGACTCCACTTCCAGATGGGCAGAAGCTCTTAGAGAGATGTCCGGAAGACTGGAAGAAATGCCTGGTGACGAAGGATACCCAGCGTATCTTGGTTCCCGTGCAGCGGAGTTCTATGAAAGAGCAGGTAAGGTAAAATGCTACGGTTCTGATGACAGAATCGGCGCTCTCACCATCATTGGTGCGGTATCCCCTCCAGGAGGAGATATTTCCGAGCCAGTATCCCAGGCAACCCTTAGAATCGTTAAAGTGTTCTGGGGACTGGATGCAAGCCTTGCTTACAGAAGACACTTCCCTGCCATCAACTGGATGAACTCTTACTCCTTGTATCAGAGTAAAGTAGACGGCTGGATGGATCAGAATGTGGACAACGAATTCTCTTCCAACAGAACAAAGGCTATGGCGCTTTTACAGGAAGAATCTTCCCTACAGGAAATTGTAAGACTGGTTGGACGTGATTCTCTTTCAGAAGCAGATCAACTGAAGCTGGAAGCGGCAAAATCCATCCGAGAAGATTTCCTTCAGCAGAATGCGTTCCACGAAGTGGATACCTATTCTTCCCTGGACAAGCAGAACCTTATGCTGGATCTTGTGCTGCACTTCTACCATGAAGGACAGAGAGCTCTGAAGAACGGCATTTACCTCAATGATTTAATCAATCTTGAAGTAAGAGACCGTATTGCAAGAGCGAAGTATCTGGAAGAAAAAGACATTGAAAAGATTAAGGACATCAAAGTGGAACTGACCAAGGTTATTGATGATCTCATTGCAGAAGGAGGGATCCTAAATGCTTAAAGAATATAGATCCGTTACAGAAGTTGTAGGACCCCTGATGGTTGTAGAAGGCGTTGAAGGCGTCAAGTACGAGGAGCTTGTGGAAATCGAGCTGCAGACCGGAGAAAAGAGAAGAGGAAGAGTTCTTGAAATCAATGGCGACAAAGCCATGGTTCAGCTCTTTGAAGGCTCCACCGGTATCAACCTCAAAGGCACAAAGGTACGATTCCTTGGAAAGCCCCTGGAACTGGGCGTTTCTGAGAGCATGATCGGCCGTATTTTCGACGGTCTTGGCCGTCCTAAAGATGGTGGACCTGAAATTATTCCAGAAGCCCGTATGGACATCAATGGTGTGCCCATCAACCCCGTTTCCAGAGACTACCCATCGGAGTTTATCCAGACTGGTATCTCAGCCATCGATGGTCTGAATACCTTGGTTAGAGGACAGAAGCTGCCAATTTTCTCCGGTTCAGGACTTCCTCACGCAGAGCTTGCAGCGCAGATTGCAAGACAGGCGAGAGTTCTTGGTAAGGGAGACAAGTTTGCGGTGGTCTTTGGAGCCATCGGTATTACCTTCGAAGAAGCAGAGTTCTTCATTGACGACTTTAAAAAGACCGGCGCCATCGACCGTGCTGTACTCTTTATGAATCTTGCCAATGACCCTGCCATCGAAAGAATTGCAACCCCAAGAATGGCACTGACCTGTGCAGAGTATCTTGCTTTTGAGCAGGGCATGCAGGTTCTTGTTATTCTGACAGACCTGACAAACTACGCAGAAGCGCTCCGTGAGACTTCTGCTGCCAGAAAAGAAGTGCCAGGCAGACGTGGATATCCTGGATACCTTTATACAGACCTTTCCACCATCTATGAAAGAGCGGGAAGAATCAAGGGAAGAGCTGGGTCCATCACCCAGATCCCAATTCTCACCATGCCTGAAGATGACAAGACCCATCCAATCCCTGACCTGACCGGATATATCACGGAAGGACAGATCATTCTTTCAAGAGACCTCTACAAGAGAGGCATTGAGCCACCTATCGACGTGCTTCCATCCCTGTCCCGTCTGAAGGATAAGGGTATTGGCCGCGGCAAGACCAGAGAAGACCATGCGGATACCATGAATCAGCTGTTTGCAGCTTATGCAACTGGTAAGGAAGCGAAAGAGCTTTCTGTCATTCTTGGAGAGTCTGCGCTGTCTGAATCTGACAAGGCTTTTGCGAACTTTGCGGATGCTTTTGAAAAGAGATATGTCAGCCAAGGATATGAAACCAACAGAGAAATCACCGATACCTTAGAGCTTGGGTGGGAACTTCTCACCATTCTGCCAAAGAACGAGCTGAAGAGAATCCGTGATGAATATATTGAGAGGTATATGCCAAAGGCCGCTGAAGGAGTTGAGTAATCATGGCTACACTGAACGTGAATCCAACCCGTATGGAGCTCACCAAGCTGAAAGCCAGACTGGTTACTGCTTCCAGAGGTCATAAGCTACTCAAGGACAAGCAGGATGAGCTCATGAGAAGATTCATTGAGATGATCCGAAGAAACAAATCGCTCCGTGAGAACGTGGAGAAGGAGCTCATTGAAGTGTTCAAGGAGTTTCTCGTCTCTTCCGCCATCATGAGCCCGGAGTTTCTGGAAGAAGCGGTGGCCATCCCGAAAGAGGAGATCACTGTGGACATCCGCCAGAAAAACGTCATGAGCGTCAACGTTCCTGTGATGAACTTCGTCAGAAAACTTCAGGATGACCCTGGCAGCATCTATCCTTACGGATATGCCCAGACCTCTTCAGAGCTTGACGATGCCATCTCCAGGCTCTATGCCATCATGCCCCAGCTTCTGGAGCTGGCGGAAGTGGAAAAGTCCTGTCAGCTCATGGCAGACGAAATTGAAAAGACAAGAAGAAGAGTAAATGCCTTGGAATACAGAACCATCCCTGAGTTGAAGGAAACCATCAAGTTCATCCGCATGAAGCTGGATGAAAACGAGCGTGGTACCATCACAAGACTCATGAAGGTGAAGGATATCATCCAGAAGGCGTAAAATTGTTAAAAAAGGAAACTGCCGAGTGAACGATTGTTCCAGACAGCAGTTTCCTTTTTTCGTGCGGTGCAGAAAGAGCATCAGGAAGATTATTCAGCAGTTTTGAATTCAGCAGGATAAATACTTCTTGAATAGTAGGAGCTCAAAATGGTATCATCTAAATGTGATAGGAGTTGATTACACGTGGACGAGAAAACTATATTAAAATTCAAAGACGAAGAAGGCAACGTTGTAGAGCTGGAAGCTGTGGCGGAGATTTATCTGGATGAACAGAAGTATCTAATTCTGGCACCACTGGATGACAATAGTGCCGATGAATATGTATACCGTGTGGATGTAAATAAAGAAGGACAGGAAGAACTCAATGCCATTGAAAGTGATGAAGAGTTCATGAAGGTCAAAAAAGAATACAAAAATCTACTGTACAATGAGGGTGGTAAGAATGAATAAGGACAATATTTTAGAATATCTGGAAAACAACGGTCTCACAGACGTAGACATCATCAGAGAAGAGGAAGGGCTCATCGTGGCTACAGCCTTCTATGATTTTGACGACGAAGAAATGGAAGCAGCCAAGGCTTATGCTGAAGGGCAAATCACCGATGAGGAAGACGCAGAAGCTTCTGAGGAGTACCTGATGAACTATCTGGTTGATCTTGCTGTGGATAATCTGGGTGAAGTTTTCGAGGAGCTCATTGATGAGGAAGGTGTTGATGCACAGTACCTGACTTATGAAATGGACCCAGAAGAGCCAGACACCATCCAAGTGGCAATGCTGTTCTCCAAGGGAGATCTGGATAAGGATCTGGAAGATATTCTGGACGAACTGGAGATGTAAAGCCTTAATGTTATTTGAATATTAAGAAAATGGTCCGGAGCTTTTATTGAAAAATACAGGATTTGTGCTATAATAAAGTTAATCAAGAAATCCTGAAGTGTTCGTGTAGCCTATATATTCAACCTACATTATAGATCCGGGATTGCTAACAGAGAGAATGATATCAGGCTTAAATGGTAGCTACCTTTTCCTAGGAACGTAAGAAGATAGATAATTTTCTTGAGGCGAACCCACCTGCTGAGGGCAGGTATGGATTCATAGGTGAACGGCATGTCGGGAACTTAAATGATTATGATTGCTCTGCTTCACTGCAGAGCAATTTTCATATGTGGAGGAATAAAATGTACGAAGAGATACCACACGACGAGCTCGTGGCAAAAATCAATGAGTTTACAAAAATGACAAGAGAAAGAGATTTGACCGAAGAAGAAGAGAAAGAACGCGCGGCTTACCGCGAAGAATATCTGAAGAGAATCCGACAGAGTATGCGTGGCAGTCTTCAGGGTGTTTATTACAAAGGAAAGAAGTAGGAGGCCATTATGTCCGTTAAAGTAAGAAATCTCATCAAGGAGTTTGACCTGGAGGTGCTTCAGGAAGGAACCATCAACAGCGAAATGACCATCAATGACATCAACCGTCCAGGTCTTCAGCTGGCAGGATTCTACAATTATTTTTCCAAAGACCGTGTTCAGGTCATCGGCATGGGAGAATGGAGTTTTCTGGATGAACTGATTCCTGCGCTCCGTGAGAAAAGACTGGAAAAGTTCATGGCCCATGAGATTCCCTGCATCATCATGACCAGGAATCTGGAGCCCCATGAGGAGCTTCTATCTGCAGCCAGAAGAAACAAAAGATGGGTGCTGCGGACCAAGCTCTCTTCCACCATTTTCATTTCCAGGCTGACCATGTATCTCTCCAACGAGATAGCGCCAGAGACAAGGCTGCATGGTACTTTAGTGGACATATATGGCATGGGAGTCTTTATCACAGGGGTCAGCGGGATCGGCAAGAGTGAAGCAACGCTGGAACTTCTGAAAAGAGGCCACAGACTGGTTGCAGATGATGCTGTGGATATCCGGGCTGTGGATGGTGTCCTTCGGGGCAGATGTCCTGAAATAACCTTCGGCATGATGGAGGTAAGAGGTCTTGGCATCATCGATGTGTCTGCTCTCTACGGTCTTTCCACCATGATTCCCAATAAGCGCATTGATTTCATCATCCATCTGGAGCACTGGAGAGATGATGGGGATTACGACCGTCTGGGGATGGATGAGTTTGAGGAGATCCTGGGGGTCAAAGTGAAGAAGCTGGTGGTTCCCGTGAGAAGCGGAAGAAATATTTCCATCATCATCGAAGCGGCAGCGGCCAACTACCGATATTCAAGAATCTCCAAGGTTTCTCCCGCAGAGGTCATTGATGAACGTATGAGAGAAGTGAGCCAAAGGCTCATGGCAGAACAGGAAGAAAAATAAGGGAAGAAAAATAAGATTCTCTTAAGACCTTGAATGTCAAAGAAGACTTGTAATTGTGCTGAATTTAATCTATAATTAAACTAAATTAAATTCATTATAAATTGAGGTGAAAAAGATGATTGTAAACAACATAGATGTTTACCTTCGCGAGAAGGGGGTTAAGCCTTCTTATCAGCGAAAGAGAATTTTTGAATATATGATGCATCACCACAATCATCCATCCGTAAACGACATTTACGAAGCGCTGATTCATGAGATTCCTACATTGAGCAAAGCTACGGTGTACAATACCATGAATCTATTCCTGGAGCATAAACTCATTGAAGTGCTGCCCATTGACAGCAATGAAGCCAGATATGACGTCTATAATCCCAAGGAGCACGGGCATTTCAAATGTGATGTCTGCGGCAAGATCTTTGATGTGAACATCAAGGTCAATGTGGATGAGCTGTCAGATGATCTTCATGGATTCAAGGTGGATCAGGAAATCTACAACTTCCGAGGCACCTGCAAAGAATGTATGGCGCTGGAGACAGAAGAAGCAAAGGTCATGTAGTAAATTTTAAAGCAGAGTGAAAGATCAGATCTTTCCTCTGTTTTTTTACGCTCCTTTTTAAAGAAGCGTATGTTCGGCGATTCAATAACTGTAAATTCAGGACTTTCTAAGAACTTTTTCAGATGGAAACACCACTTCCTGTGGTACAGTAAGAGAAAGTATAAAATTACAAGAAATGCAGGTGACAGAGATGAATACAATTCTACTGGTGGAAGATGACAAGGCCATTGTAGAGAACTTGGTGGAAATTCTGAAAAGAGAAGGCTACAGGGTGGAGAATGCGAAGGGACAGCAGGAAGCGCTGGAGCTTCTGCCGCTTTTTTCATTTGATTTGTGTCTTCTGGATATTTCTCTTTCAGAAGGCAATGGCTTTGCGTTATGCAGAGCCATCAAAGACAAGGAGCCAGACCTTCCGGTGATCTTTCTTACAGCTTCTGGAGATGAGTACAGTGTCGTAGCAGGGTTTGACATGGGAGCCGATGACTATGTGAAAAAACCTTTCCGGCCCATGGAGCTTCTTTCCAGAATCAAAAATGTGCTCCGAAGAAGCGGGAAAGCGCAAAGCGTGGTGGAAATACGGCACCTTTCTGTGGATACAGTAAAAGGTACAGTGAGGAAAAGTGGAGAAGAGGTGTTTTTGTCAGCCCTGGAGTATCGGCTTCTTCTGGTGTTTCTTTCCCATAAAGGTATGATTTTGTCACGGTCAAAACTTCTGGAGGAGATTTGGGATGCGGCGGGAGACTTTGTCAGTGACAATACCCTGACGGTGTACATCAAGAGGCTCCGGGAGAAAATCGAAGAGGACCCTCAGAATCCCGAGATCATCAAAACAGTGCGGGGCCTAGGCTATAAGGTAGAAGAATGATGAAGATTTTTCGGAATAAGGAAATCCGTGTTCTACTTCTTTTTCAGTGTCTGCTTCTTGCAGCGCTGCTCACCCTGACTGTGTTCTTTCCGGAGAAGGCTTTTCTGATTCTTGCCCTCTATGGATGTGCTTCAATGATGTCTTATCTCTACTTCACCGGCAGAAGATATAAAAAGATTGATCTGCTTACAAAGGAAGTGGACCAGGTGCTCTTCCAGGACCAGTTCACCCCCATCTCCCAGTATGAGGAAGGGGAGCTCTCCATCTTAAGGACTCAGATTCATAAGATGAATCTGAAGCTTCAGGAAAACCAGAGCGCTCTTCATAAAGAGAAGGTCCATCTGGTGGAAGCTCTTCAAGACATCTCCCATCAGGTGCGGACGCCTTTAACGACTCTCTTTCTCCTGGCTGAACGGATGAAGGAAGAGGATCTTCCAGTCAATAGAAGACGGAGTCTTCTTCAGGAAGAGGTGCGTCACCTTCGCCAGATTGACTGGCTCATCGGGTCTCTTCTTAAAATGGCGAAGCTGGATGCAGATACGGCTGTTTTTGAAAAGAAGGAAGTCCAGGTAAAAGACCTTCTGCTCAAGGCGCTGGATCCCTTGCGGATTCCTTTGGAGCTGAGAGATCAGGAGGTGCTTCTTCACCTGGAGGAAGGAGCTTCTTTCATGGGAGATCTTTCCTGGAGCGCAGAGGCACTGACGAACCTTCTGAAAAATGCCATAGAGCATATGGAACCTGGAAAGAAAATACTTGTGGAAGCCCGGGAAAATGTACTGTTTACTGAGGTGGTCATTAAGGATGAAGGACCAGGCATACCAGAAGAGGACCTGCCCCATCTTTTCGAGCGGTTCTATAAAGGCAAAAATGCCAAGGAGAACAGCGTGGGCATTGGACTTGCGCTGTCCCGCATGATCCTCATAAAGCAGAACGGAACATTGAAGGCGGAAAATGCCTTGGAGGGCGGCGCGAAGTTCACCTTGAGAATCTATAAATCATAAAATCATCCCATGACCCGAAAGTGACGGAACTGTCACTTTCGGGTCATGAAGCTGTAAGGTTCAGTTTGTATACTGATAGTATCAAGAAAAGTGGAGGAACCTATGGAAATTTTAAAAGTAGAACATCTCACCAAAACCTATGGCGAGGGAAATAATATGGTGAAAGCTTTGGACGATGTATCTTTTTCTGTGGAGAAAGGGGATTTTGTCGCCATCATCGGACCTTCGGGTTCTGGAAAATCCACCCTGCTGCATATTCTGGGCGGTGTGGATCAGCCTACTTCTGGGAAGGTGTTTATGGATGGAGCAGATGTATATGCTCAAAATGACGAGAAACTTGCCATCTTCAGAAGAAGACAGGTAGGACTCATCTATCAGTTCTACAACCTTATTCCGGTATTGAATGTGACGGAGAACATGACGCTTCCTGTTCTTATGGACGGCAGAGAGGTGAGCGGAGAGAGGCTCACAGAGCTCACAGAAACCCTGGGACTAAAGGGGCGTGAGAATCATCTGCCAAATCAGCTTTCAGGCGGACAGCAGCAAAGAGTGTCCATAGGACGAGCTCTGATGAATGCGCCTGCTGTGGTACTGGCCGATGAGCCCACCGGAAATCTGGATTCTAAGAACAGTCAGGAGATTATCTCTCTTTTGAAGGAATCCAACAAGAAATACAATCAGACACTGATTCTCATCACCCATGATGAGAACATCGCACTGCAGGCCAACAGAATCTTAAGCATCGAGGATGGAAAAATTGTCCGGGATGAGGTGGTAAGAAGATGAATATCCTTCACCGGGTGACCCTGGAAAACCTCAAGAAAAATAAAGTCCGAACCTTTGTGACCATCATCGGCATCATTTTATCTGTTTCGCTATTTACAGCGGTCACAAGCTCCGTGTACAGCCTTCAGACCTATATTCTGGAGGTGGTGAAGGAGCAGGAGGGCGATTACCATGGCGGTGTTTATGAAGCCAGCGCCAAAGATCTGGAACAAGTAGTGCCCCATGAGAAAGTGAAAAGCACCGTGATGCTTCAGAACCTGGGTTATGCCAAGGTGGAAGGGATCAAGAATGACTACAAGCCCTATATTTATGTGGGGGCCATGGGAGAAGGATTTTCTGAAACCATGCCCGTGCATGTGACCAGTGGCAGGCTCCCTGAAAACAGCAAGGAAATTCTCCTTCCAGAGCACCTGGGGGATAACGGCGGTCTTCGCTACAAGGAGGGAGAAGTGCTTTCTCTCTCTTTAGGACAAAGAGTGTACGAAGGAGAACAGGCCTATCAGAACATGGCGCTCCTTGTGGGAGAAGAGCTTACAGACCTTCAAGTGAGAACTTATAAGGTGGTAGGGTTTTACGAAAGACCTTCCTTTGAGCGGCAGGATGCACCAGGATATACGGCCCTTACGATGCCAGACGGTGCAGGCCCTGATTCTTTTCAGGCGTATTTTCAGATTGAACCAATGAAAGACACCTATACGTTCATGGAAGCTTCCTTCCCCAATACGTCCATCACCTACAACAATGATCTCTTAAGATACAGCGGAAGCTCCAACGAGAACAACTTGAACTCAGTACTCTACAGCATGGTGGCGGTGCTTTCTCTCATCATCATGTTCGGTTCTGTATCTCTTATTTACAATGCGTTCTCCATCTCCATCAGTGAGCGGACAAAGCAGTATGGACTGTTGAAGTCCATGGGCGCAACCCGGAAACAGATCATGAACAGCGTATTTTTTGAAGCTCTGATATTAAGCGCAGTAGGCATTCCTTTAGGAATTCTTCTTGGTATTGTGGGGATTGGCCTGACTTTCTTCTTCTCGAAGAATCTCTTCTTGAATCTCTGGCAGGCCGGCGTAAAGACAGAACTGGTTCTAAGAATCGGATGGACACCACTTCTTGTGGCACTCATTCTGGGCCTGGCCACTGTTCTGATTTCAGCATATATCCCTGCCAAGAAAGCAGCAGGCGTTTCCGCCATCGATGCCATCCGTCTTTCTAAAGACATCCGCATCGATCCCAAAAGAGTGAAGACTTCAAAAATCACCTATAAACTCTTCGGATTCAGCGGTCTACTGGCAGCAAAGAATTTCAAGAGAAACAGAAGAAAATACCGGGCAACGGTAGTCTCCCTCTTCATGAGCATCGTTCTCTTCATTTCCGCCTCCAGCTTCACTGCGTATATCGAGCGTGGCATGAGCGAGGTGATGAGGGAGAAGGGGTATGATATTACCTACACCATTTTCCCCGAAGATTACAATGCAGAAGAGCTGCGGGATCTTCTCGGCAAGACGGAAGGTGTGGAGAAAAAGGCTCTTGTCTATAACCGCTCCTTTATGGAAGCATCACTTCCGAAAGAGCTGGTGACAGACCGATACCTGGAAGTGACAAAGGACATGGAGCTGAGACCCTATGTGGAGGAAAGCCAAAAGTCCATGATGTATGTGAATCTCACTTTTCTGGATGAGGAGAATTATGAGGCGCTCATCAAAGACAATGGTCTGGATGAGAATAAATATCTCAAAGTGGAAGATGTGCCCGCACTTTATTACGGGCAAGGAAGCTTCTATAATTACGACACCAATAAATATGTGACCTTCGAGCCACTGAAATCAGGCAGCTTTACCATGGAGCTCTATGAACTGAAGAGCTTTGGAGACAGCATCTACTATACAGGCGAGATGAAGGATGGGCAGCTGGTCTACAGAGACCAGGAAGAAAACGAGGTGCTGAAGAGTCTTGGAGAAGCCCTGACGGTGAAAGAGGTCTTTGTGGGCGACCGGATTCATACCCTCCCCATGGCCCATTTCAATGACTCCCATGAGCTGAAAATGTTCTTTCCTCTCCATATGATGGACTCCATCATGTCAGTAGAGGAAAACAGACCCATGGAGCTGTTCTTCAAGAGCAAAAACCATAAGGCCACCTATGAAGAAATGGTGGAGACTTTGGAAGGACTTTCCCTTCCCACCCAAAGGCTCACAAATCATGGCGCTTACCTGGAGCAGGAGCGGTCTATGATCACTGTGGTGAACATCTTCTCCTATGGGTTCATCATCCTCATATCTCTCATCGCTGCAGCCAATGTCTTCAACACCATCTCCACAAACATCCAATTGAGGCGGCGGGAGTTTGCCATGCTGAAAGCAGTGGGCATGACGAGGAAAGCCTTTGACAAGATGATGCGCTTTGAAAGTATGCTGTATGGTGTAAAAAGTATCCTCTATGGTATCCCTGTGGCCATTGGGATGACGTACCTCATTTATATGTCCATGAGAGGTGGCATAGAGTTTGACTTCTTCTTGCCTTGGACAGCCCTCTTCATTGCCGTGGGCAGCGTGTTTGTTGTGGTATTTGCCACCAGCCGGTATGCCATGGAAAAGGTGCATAAGGACAATCCGGTGGATGCACTGAAAAATGAAAATCTCTAAGGAACAAGGTTTTGTTGAAAAGTCTCTGGAATCTAAAGGGTTTCAGAGACTTTTCTATATAAAAATGAAAAAGACCACTGACAAAGCAAAAGAAAAAATGATACACTATACTTTAGTTTAGTAAGAGAAAGTAGGGTGAGCGTATTGAAAAATGTGAAGGGAGAAGTGGGACTCCTTTTGGTCTCCATCATATGGGGATCCGGATTCATAGCCAGTGCCATTGGCCTGGGCTATCTGACAACTTATGAGACCTTAGCAGGAAGATTTTTCGTGGCAACACTTCTTCTGGGCTTTATGACTTTTAAAAAGATGCGGAGGATCCCTATCCGTACGCTGAAAAACGGTGTTCTTCTGGGGGTGTTTCTCTATGCATCCTTTCTGCTCCAGACGCTGGGGCTGGAACTCACCACTCCATCGAAAAACGCCTTTCTCACCGCAGTGAATGTGGCGGTGGTGCCCTTCATCGGGGTGCTGTTTCACGGTCATACCCTGAATAAAAAAGATGTGGTCCGGGCAACCATCGCCATGATCGGGGTAGGACTCATCTCCTTCCAGTGGTCTGGTGCAGTGAATTTCGGAGATGTCTTAAGCTTCCTCTGCGCGTTCACCTTTGCCTTGCATATTTTTTACACAGGAACCTATGCGAAGGAGGATGATGCCATTGCGCTGACCTTTGTGCAGATGGGCACTTCCTTTATTCTTTCCTTTGCCAGTGTCCTGTACCGAGGAGACCACATTCTGGGACATGATCCCAGAGGGTACCTGGCGGTGCTCTATCTTGGAATTTTCAGCACCACCATCTGCTTCCTCATGATGACCATCTCTCAGAAACATACAAAGCCTTCCAGAGCGGCGGTGATCATGTCCACAGAGAGCCTTTTTGCCATGGTGTTCTCCATTCTGATTCTGAAAGAAGTGGTGACTTTCCGGATGATTCTGGGTGTGCTGGTGATTTTCACAGCCATCATTCTGCCGGAGAAAAAAGAACAGCAAGATGCATTGGAAGAGACGGCTTCATAGAAAGTTTATAAGTTTTGAGGGACCGTTGTACGGTATTATTGACGCCATTAAAGCTCTTTTGTCGCATCTTGTGTGACAAAAGAGCTTTATCTTTTGATTGTTTCACAAATGAAAACGTACTACACTAAGAATATAAAAGAAAAACAAATGATAAATCATGATTCTCTAATCCGGATGAGATCAAGAACTGTCGCTGTTTCTTGTTTTCAACTGACTGATCATCAGAGAGAAAACAGTAGTACTTTGAAATGGAGGATTAAAATGGAAAAATCTGGAACAAAAGCCGGGATTCAGAAGTTTGGTGCATATCTTTCCGGTATGGTTATGCCAAACATCTCCGCATTCATCGCCTGGGGACTTATAACTGCATTATTTATCGAAACAGGCTGGCTGCCCAATGAAAAACTTGCTGCAATGGTTGGCCCAATGATTACGTATCTTCTGCCTCTTCTCATTGCCTATACAGGTGGTAAAATGGTATATGATCACCGTGGAGGCGTAGTAGGCGCTACTGCTGCCATGGGTGTTATTGTAGGTACAAGCGTGCCAATGTTCCTTGGCGCTATGATGATGGGACCTCTTGCAGCGTTCCTCATCAAGAAAATCGACAAAATGCTGGAAGGCGGCGTCAAGGCTGGATTCGAAATGCTGATCAATAACTTCACAGCTGGAATTCTGGCCACCATCCTTGCCATTGCTGGTTTTTTTGTCATCGGACCTGTGGTGGAAGCTTTGAACAACTTCCTGGCTTCCGGTGTAGACGCCATCATCAATCTTGGTGTTCTGCCTCTGGTACATCTTTTCGTAGAACCTGCCAAGGTGCTGTTCCTGAACAACGCCATCAATCATGGTATTTTCACACCACTGGGTGCTCAGCAGGCTGCTGAAGCTGGAAAGTCCATCATCTTTATGCTGGAATCCAATCCAGGACCAGGACTTGGTATTCTCCTTGCATACATGTTCTTTGGAAAGGGTCTTTCCAAAGCGTCTGCTTCTAGTGCTTCTATCATTCATTTCCTGGGCGGTATCCATGAAATATACTTCCCATACATCCTGATGAAGCCAATTCTGATTGTTGCGGCCATGGCCGGTGGTGCTGCTGGTACTCTGACCTTCTCCCTGCTGGGGGTTGGACTGAATGCTGCTCCTTCACCAGGATCCATCTTCGCCTACATTGCCATGACACCAAGAAGCGACTTCTTTGGTATGTTCCTGGGTGTAGCGGTTGCTACTGCAGTTTCCTTTGCGGTTGCTGCGGCCATCCTGAAGAGCTCCAAGGGAAAAGAAGAAGATCTGGAGTCTGCTGTGACTAAGATGGAAGAAATGAAGGGTAAAGAAAGCTCCGTTAGAGGCACATTCGTGTCTTCAGCTAAGAGCTACAAAGACGTGAAGAAGATCATCTTCGCTTGTGATGCAGGTATGGGATCCAGCGCCATGGGTGCTTCTATCCTGAAGAAGAAAGTCAAGGAAGCCGGTATCACAGATGTGGATGTGACAAACCTTGCCATCAACAATCTGCCTTCTGATGTGGATCTTGTGGTTACCCATAAGGATCTCACCGATAGAGCAGTGAAGATGGTGCCAGGAGCCATCCATGTATCCGTGGACAACTTCCTGGGATCAAGCAAATATGAGGACATCGTGTCAGAACTGAAAAAGACAAGATAAAGTAATAGAAGGGGGGAGCCGTTGCAGATTCTTGCAAGGGCTTTCCCGTATATAAGGAGGTGTGGTGTAGATGTATATAACGGCAAGAGAGAGACAGATGTTAAAGATTCTCCTGACGTCACCACAGCTCTTTATTTCTTTAAATGACATATCAAAGGAGCTTGATGTGTCCTTAAGGACTGTGCAAAGAGAGCTGAAGACATTGGAAGATACCTTGGACCCACTGAAGCTTTCCATCGAGAAAAAACAAAGTGAGGGTATACGGCTTTCTGGGGAAGAAGACAGAGTGAAAAAACTCCGGGACAGCTTAAGAAGCTATTCCACCTTTGAACTGGAACAGAATGAGCGGAGTCTTCTTCTTTTTTATGAACTTCTGAAAGCCAAAGACGGAGTGAAATCCGGATATTTATCGGGTCTGCTTCATGTCTCGCCTAAGGTGCTGCAGAAGGATCTGGATTTCTTTGAAGAAGAGATCCGATACTCCAAGTTAAGCCTTGTGAGAAAACCTGGCTATGGGATTTCTTTGGAAGGACGGGAAAAGGACAAGCGGATGTATTTTGTGAATCTGGCTCTGCAGAGACTGGAGCAGACGCCGATTTTCTCCTTGAAAGAAGGTGAGTTCATCTCCCTGGATAAGAAAGATCCGGTTTTTAAAATGCTGGATCCTGAAAGGCTTCTGGAGGTGGAGAAAATTCTTCTCAAGGAAGTGGAGGTGCTGCAGTTCACCCCCACAGATCTGGCGCTGTTTGAACTGATTCTGTATCTCAACTTGTCCTTGGCAAGAATTTCCCTGGGAGAGTTCATTGAGAAGAAAACCCTGGAGGATTCTCTGGAGCTTTCGGTATCGGAAAGCGTTTATGGCGCTCTATCTTCAGCATTCCATCTTACTGTGCCGATAGAAGAGATTCATTTTTTTGCAAGTGTGCTCCGCAGTGCAAAAAGAGTGCGTAATGGGGAAATCGATGAGAATATGGAGCTTGCCCTTCTGGCCAATGAACTCATAGATTCTGTGTCCAACGCCACAGGATATTACTACAATAAAGACAAGAAATTCTTCGATGCTCTGGTTTCCCATCTGGAACCGCTGTTAAACCGCATGAAGGAAGGAATTACGGTCCTGAACCCCGTCAAGGAGGAAATCAAGGAAGCGTACGGGACTCTTTATGGGACCCTTGAAACCATCCTGCGTCAGAAATTTCCTGAGAACTTTGTCAGTGAGGATGAAGTAGGGTTTCTGACTCTTCATTTTGCTTCTGCCATCACTGAGCTTCATCATGCACCCAAAGTATCCACCTTGGTCCTCTGCACCAGTGGTATCGCCACTTCCAGAATGCTGACGAAGAAGCTTCTGGGAAAGTTTCCTCAGCTGACCATCATTGAGCAAGGGTCCATCTGGAACCTGAAGAAAATGGATCTGTCGGAGTTTGATCTCATCATCTCCACCGTTGGCATCAAGGAAGCTTCCTTCCCTTATATTCAAGTGAATCCGATGCTCACGGACGAAGATGAGAGAAAACTAGAAAGAGTCGTCAATGAGAAGCTCCTTCTTTCCACCAAGCGGGGTCTCAAGGCGAAAAATGAGGATAAGAAAGATGGGGAGAACCATCCGCTGCCTCTTCACCGCACAGACCAGCTCAATCTTAGAATGAGGGAGCTCCTGGAAGGCTTTAGGTGCATCAGATCTGATGTGGAGTCTCTGGAAGACCTCTTTCAAGTGATGAAGGAGAAGCAGAGAATGCCTTCGGAAAAGAAGGATGCAGTTTTTCAAGCACTCTACAATAAGACCATGGAGACTGGGGCGGGGCTGCCTGGTTCTAAAATCGCCCTCATCCATGGACGGCATAAAAATCTGAAAGAAGTGCATGTCAGTGTCTTCAAAAACAAGAAGCCGATTCTTCTTTTGGGGATGGACCAGAAAATGCAGCCTGTGGATACCTTCCTCCTGCTTATGGCAGGAGAAGATCTCATGGAGGAGGAGCTGGAGCTTTTATCCAGCATCAGCATCAGCCTGCTGGAGAAGGAGAACCTCCTGATATTTGAAGGAGAGGACGTCACCGCCATGGAAGCTGTACTGAAAAACTATCTGAAACATACGTATCTTGAAATCATCAATCGAATTTGGAGGTAAAATCAATGAGTAGTGTATTAAGAATTGAAAACATCAGAATGAATGAACGCTTTGACAGCAAATATGATGCCATCCGTATGGCAGGTGAGCTTTTGGTGAAGGGAGGCTATGTGTCGGAACATTATGTTGAGGAAATGATCAAAAGAGAAGATCTCTCCACCACTTACATCGGCAATGACATTGCCATTCCTCATGGCACAGAAAGCGCAAAGAATGATGTGCTGGAATCGGGCATCAGTGTCATTCAAGTGCCTGAAGGGGTAGATTTCAACGGCGAGAAAGCAAGGGTGGTTTTTGGCATCGCAGGAAAAGACAACACCCATCTAGAGATCCTTTCAAACATCGCTATTTTCTGTTCGGATATGGACAATGTGGAGAAGATTGTGGCCGCCAAGAACGAAGAAGAAATCATGTCACTGCTGGGAGGGATTTAGATGAACGCACTACATTTTGGTGCTGGCAATATCGGCAGAGGGTTCATCGGGCTTCTTCTGGCACAGAACGGATTTCAGGTGACCTTTGCGGATGTGTCAGAAGTTCTCATCGATGCCATCAAAAAAGAAGGGAAGTATCGGGTGATTCTTGCAGATGAAAGCCACGAGGCGGTTCCTGTAGAAGGTGTTTTCGGCATAAACAGCGCCAAAGAGCCAGATGCTTTAAAAGAAGCGGTGCTGAAGGCAGATCTCATCACCACAGCTGTGGGCGTCAACATTGTGCCTCATATCGGCAGATCTCTTCTGGAAGGGATCAAAGAGAGGCTTCATCAGGAGAAAGTCACACCCTTTAGCATCATCGCCTGCGAGAATGCAGTAGGAGCCACCAAAGTCCTGAAAGAAGCACTCTATGAGGGACTCAGCGAAGATGAAAAGACGCTTGCTGAAATGTATATCGGATTCCCCAATTCTGCTGTGGACCGGATTGTGCCGATGCAGAAAAACGAGAACCCTCTGGATGTCCAGGTGGAGCCCTTCTTTGAATGGGTGGTGGAAGAGGACGCTGTGAAGGGAGAGCTTCGAAGCCTGGAAGGTGTGCACTATGTGAAGGATCTGACGCCTTACATTGAAAGAAAGCTTTTTACAGTGAATACAGGACATGCTGCCACAGCATATTTTGGTCTCTTGAAAGGACATGAGACTGTTCTTCAGGCGATGAAGGATGAGGAAGTGGTGACTGCAGTAAGAGGTGTCCTGAAAGAGACCTCCGCTTATATCGTAAAAAGCTATGGATTTGATGAAAAAGAACATCAGGCATATGTGGAGAAAATACTGAGCAGATTTGAAAATCCTTATATTTCAGATGACTTGACGAGAGTTGCACGGTCTCCCATCAGAAAGATCTCTCCATCTGACCGCTTCATGAAGCCTGCCATGGGCCTTATCTCTTTGGGTCTTGAACCGAAGGATCTGGCGCGGGCCATTGCAGCGCTCCTTCTTTACATCAATGAGGAGGATCCGGAAGCAGTGGTGCTTCAGAAGGATCTGAAAGAGCTTGGTCTTTCAGAAGTGCTTCTGAAGTATGCAGGTCTTTCCGAGGAGGATGCACTGGCGAAGCTGATTAAAAAAGAATACATTCTTCTTACAGACTAACGGAACAAGCCTCATTTTGTTTTACATGATCAAAGCTCTTCTATTCCCTGGTGGGGATCGAAGAGCTTTCTTTCTTGCAGATACAAAATGAAAATAATTTCCGGAAAATGGATCAGAGTAATCAAATTATGAAAATTATTTCCTAAAATGCCTTGATGGTTATTCTTTTGACAAGCTTTTATCAAGAAACCTTCTATTCTCTTAATTCCTCTGAGCATCATTAACTTTACCTGGAAAGTATGATAGGATGGTAGGTGAACTAAAGTAAAGTGAGGTAAGCATATGGAATTTAAAATTTTCGACTCCTATGAAGAAGCCAGCAAATATAGTGCAGATCTTGTGGCAAATGTTCTGAAAGATAAAAAGGATGCAGTACTCGGACTGGCAACCGGTTCCAGCCCAGAAGGAATGTACAAGGAACTCATTGCACTCTATAATAAGGGTGAAATTGACTTCAGTGAAGTGAAGAGTGTCAATCTGGATGAGTATGTGGGTCTGGATGGAAGCCATCATCAGAGCTACCGCTATTTCATGGATGTGAATCTCTTTAACCATGTGAACATCGACAAGAAGAATACACACGTACCAAACGGTATTGCAGCAGATCTTCAGGAAGGGGCGAAAGCCTACGATGCACTCATTGAGTCCATGGGCTCTGTGGATGTTCAGGTACTTGGAATTGGACCTAATGGACATATTGGATTCAACGAGCCTGGAGAAGAGCTTCTGGTGCATACACATGTGGCAGATCTGAAGGAAGAAACCATTGAAGCCAATGCAAGATTCTTCGAGTCTAAGGAAGAAGTCCCAACCAAGGCTGTGACCATGGGTGTTGGTGCAATTATGAAATCCAAGAAGATCGTCCTTATCGCATCTGGAAAGAACAAGGCCTGGGCTGTGCAGCAGATGGCCAGTGATGTGATCACCACAAAGATTCCTGCTACTTTATTAAAACTTCATCCTAACGTGACTGTGGTTCTTGATCAGGAAGCGGCAAGTCTTCTGTAAGAAAAGAAAACTGTAGGGAAGAATAGAATAAACGCTCAGAGATGTAGCCTATGGCTATACTGCTCTGAGCGTTTTTTTGCGTACTTGATTATTTCTTGTAGAGGGGACCTTCCTGGTACCAGGAAAGAAAAGGGGTCAGATGATTCTCATCATAGGTCATGGATCCCAGGTATCCGTGCTTCACATCTCCAGGGATACCATGGTAGTCAGAACCAGCAGTGATGAGAAGGTTTTTCTCCTGAGCCAGCTTCAGTGATTTTTCTGTCAGTGCTTCGTCATTCAGATAATAGTAGCATTCCAGGCCATCAAAGTCATAGGAAAGAAGATCTTCTAAGGTATTTTTCTTGTAGATGACAGGATGGGCCAGGACCACCTTTGCCCCATGCTTTTTCAGAAGAGATATACCGTCTTCCACGGAAAGCCTGATGTTAGGAATATAAGCAGGGCTTTTCTTGTCCAAGTAGGTCTCGAAGGCTTCATTATAGGTCATATGAGGCACCAGCGGGTGCACTTCTCTAGCGAGGTTTGCCCTGGTGAGTACTCCTTGGTTCGTCCTTCTCATTTGGTCATAATCCACCGTGAGATCAAAATGCTTTTTAAGATTGTCGATGAATTTTCGGATTCTTTCGTTTCTTGCTTCATGAAGTTCCCGCAGCACTGTAAGAAACGCTGGATCTTTATAGCTGTCACTGTTGAAATAGCCTAGGATATGGATACTCTCCCCATTTTTAGAGGTCGTAAGTTCTATTCCTGGGATGTAGTGGAAGGATCCTTCTTTTAGTAGTTCTTCCATGCGGAAGTGTCCATCCACCGTATCATGGTCTGTTAGTGCCATGTAGCTGAGGGTTTCTTTCTTTGCCAGATGATAAAGTTCTTCCGGAGTGAGTCTTCCATCGGAACAAGTGGTATGGCAGTGCAGTTCTAATTTCAATCTATTTCACCTCTGTTCATAATTTAGAAATAAGTTGTCCATGAGTACGTTGACATAATATTATCGACATGGATTGCTTTAAGCATCTATGGGTGGAAGGTTATGTAATCGTATCCACTAAAATATTTATTATGTAAACGACAAACAGAACACTTTGTAACGGATGCGTAAAACCTGCATTAAATGGCTGTTTTCTGGTTAACGCAGCGTGTTTATAAGGTTATAATAGCATTAGATGCTAAAATTTAGCAAAAATTTTGGAGGTGTTTTTTTGAGAAAACGCAGTTTTACAAAATTCCTGTCCGTTTCCTTACTTCTTCTTTTCTCATTGGCTCTTTTACCTATGGGAAAGATTTCAGCGGATGAAATCTTGGAGCCGATTCCAGATCCTTCCATAGAATCGGTGATCGATGAAGGAACTCCTGTTCCTGAAGTGGAAGTGCCGGTAGAAGAACCAGTTCTTGAAGAAGAGCCATCTCTTGAAGAAGAACCAGTTCTCGAAGAGAAGGGGGATTTACCCGAAGAATCTCCAGCAGAAGGAGAAGCTGAAGAAGAAGTCTTGATGACACCTATGGTAGCACCTGCAAGTGTCACTTTCGACTATTATGCTCTCAATGACCTTCATGGAACCCTCGATGGATCTGCAAGCTCAAGTAATCCAGGTCTTGCAAAAATCCAACAGTTCCTTTTGGACTTTAAAGCTACGAACCCCTATACCTATCTGCTTTCAGCAGGAGACCAGTATCAGGGTTCCACCATTTCCAATCTGTCCTATGGAGATGTGACCAACAAGATTCTGAAGCAGATGGGCATGCTGACTTCCGCCATTGGAAATCATGAGTTTGACTGGGGCAGCAAGCTGATTCCTCAGTGGGCTAAAGATGGGGGATTCCCATTTATCGCTTCCAATATCGAAGTAGAAGCTTCTGTAAAACCAGCTGAATGGGATACTTATGTGAAGCCTTTCTATGTTCATCCTGTACAAGTGAATGGTAAAACCATCAGAGTTGGGTTCATTGGTATAGCTACACCTGAAACAGCGTATAAAGTAGCTGCAGCCAATGTAGTAGGATTCAAATTCACAGATCCTGTAGCCGCAACCAACAAGTGGGCTACTCATTTAAGAGATACTGAAAATGTTGATGCGGTCATCGCGCTGACCCATCTTGGGTCAGACCAGAAAGATGGAAAAATCACTGGAGAAATCGTTGATTATGCAAACAAAATCTCGGGTGTTGATGGAATCTTCTCCGGTCATACACATAAACTGGTCAAGGGTACTGTGAATAATATTCCAGTGGTTCAGGGCATGTACAACGGAAGAGCACTAGGTAAGCTATCTCTTACCTTTACAGAGACTCCAGATGGTTACGAGCTCGATGTCGTGACTCCTGATGTATTCAATATCAAGGCTTTGAGAGATGATTTACTGAAAAAGGTAGCTGAAAGCTTAGATAATGAAGACCCTAGTGATAATCTAGTGTTTACAGACATTGATTTTAAAGATGATCCAGTAGTAGCAGACATGATAAAAGATGCGGCTAAAGAGTATGATTCCGTACTAAATAAGAAAATTGGTACACTTACGCAAGACTTATCTCATGATATGACTAATGTACAAGTAACACCAATGGGTCAGTTTGTGGCTAAGACCATGGCTGAACTTGGCAATACACAGATTGCCATTGTCAATGGTGGTGGTGTCAGAGCTGGACTGGATAAAGGCGATATTACCATGGGAGATATGTACACAATTCTCCCATTTGACAATACTCTGGTGACGTTAGAAGTATCTGGAGCAGAACTGAAGAAACTCATCGATCATGGAATCATGTCCCCAGATTTCAGACCGGGACAGTTCTATGGAATTGAAGTCTTTTATGATAAGAATGATCCGTACAAACAGAAGGTCAATACCATCAGACTTCTAGACGGATCCTTGGTACAAGACGATAATATGTACTCTGTATCTACCTTGGACTTCCTCTTAACAGGTGGAGACAAGTATGATTTCAGTAAAGCCAAGAACGTTGTGGATACCTATCTGCCGCTAAGAGATCTTATCGCAGAAGCCATTCAGAAAATGGGCACTGTGGACTTTACTTTTGAACAGAATCTGTTTGAAGGAGATTCCGTAAAAGTGGACTATTTCTCTATCAATGACTTCCACGGTAATGTAAGCACCAGCGGAAAAAATCCTGGATTAGCAAAGATTGCTACGTTCTTAAAACAGAAAATAGCGGCAAATCCATATACTTATTTCCTTTCCTCTGGAGACCATTTCCAGGGAACGGCCATCTCTAATCTCACAAAAGGAACTGTAGTCAATAAGATTCTGGATGAAATGAATATCCTGGCTTCTGCCATTGGTAATCATGAGTTTGACTGGGGCAGTGACCTGATTCCACAATGGGCAAAGGATGGTAAGTATGTCTATCTTGCATCCAATATTGAAGTGGACGCAGCAGCGAAGCCTGAAGGATGGGATGACTATGTACTCCCTTACATCGTTCAGGAACAGGTTGTGAACGGTAAAACTGTAAAGATAGGCTTTATCGGAATTGCAACACCGGAGACTAAGTTTAAGACTTCTGCAGCGCATGTGGAAGGCTTCACCTTTACAGATCCAGTGGCAGCAACAAACAAGTGGAGCAAGCATCTTCTTGAAGTGGAAGGTGTGGATGCAATCATAGCACTGACCCATTTAGGTTCTTTCCAGAAAGATGGTGTCATCAGTGGCGAAATCGTAGAGTATGCCAATAAAGTACAGGGCGTTGATGCTATATTTACAGGACACACCCATCAGGTAGTCAATGGGAAAGTAAATGATGTGGTTATCGTTCAGGGTGCATACAATGGCAGAAATATCTCTCAGATTTCTCTGGACTTCAGACTGAACAATGATGCAGTGACACTGCACAGTGTAACTGGAACCGTGACCAATCTTACGGATCTCATCAGCAGCCTTTCAGATGATCCTGCTGTGAAGGCCATTGAAGAAGACTATAAGGATGAGCTTCAGCCAATTCTTGGTGAAGTGATTGGAACTCTGAAAAATGATCTTCCACATGATACTGACACTATGCAGCTGAGCCCCATGGGACAGTTTATTGCGAAATCTTTGGCTGAACTAGGAAACACTCAAATTGCCATCGTGAACGGTGGTGGAATCCGTAGAGGCTTCGATGCAGGTGAAATCACCATGGGTCTTATGTACGAGCTTCTACCATTTGACAACACACTGGTGACCATGAAGGTCACTGGAGCAGAACTGAAGAAGCTTCTGGAGCATGGTCTGCATCCGGACAGTTTCAGACCTGGACAGTTCTATGGTGTGGAAGTTTGGTATGACAAAGACAAGCCAGCAGGCGAAAGAATCTCCAGCATCAGACTACTCGATGGAACCCTAGTCAAGGATAATGGAACTTATACCGTTTCCACACTGGACTTCCTTCTGACTGGTGGAGACAACTACGACTTCAGCAAGGCAACAGACGTTGTGGATACATATATCCCAGTGAGAGACCTCATCGCAGACATGATTCGTGAAGAGAAGGTTATTTCCCATACCTTCATGGAACATCTGCATGTTGGTGCAGACACGACCTCTGGAAAACCAACCCTACCAGCAACAGGTGCAGCCAGTTCAGGAGCTTTCTATGGTCTTGGACTCATCTCCCTCATGGCAGGTGGTTATATCTCCAGAAAAGACAAGAAAAAAGCATCTTAAATCTTTAATAAGCCAAGGACCCCGGACATGATGTCCGGGGTCCTTTCAGGTTACCGTTTCTATTCTATGGAACCTTTCTTTTCATAGAAAGAAAGAAGTAGTTCTTCCGTTTCTTTCAGAAGGGGTCTAAGCGGCTCAAAGGATACTTTCTCTGTGAGGGTAAAGCTGCCAATGAGCCTGTTTCTCGCCCCCATGAAGACTTTTCCATTATAAAAGGTAGAAAGATGCTCTGTGCCTTTTAAAGCCTTCACAATGGAGATGGCGCCCGAGGAGAGGGCAGGAGCAATGTAGGGCTTGAACCCTGTTTCTCTTACCCGGAAGTTCTCTCGCTCTGTCAGGTGGGTCAGTTCCTTTGATATTTCTTCATCATAGCTCTTCAGCGAGTTGACCACAATGAGTCCTCTTCCATGAGGCCCATAGGTTCTCAGATCTTCTTTCAGGAGGCCTTTTTCACTGGCGATGAACCGGGCTCTTGCTTCCATGACCCCAAGACCGAATCCTCTGATTCTGTGGCTTTCTATACCACCTTCTTCCATGAGATTCATACATAATAAATCCACGGGGTCTGAAACGATAAAGTAGTAGCCCTTAAAGCCGCTCTGCTCCGCCTGTTTGGCATAACTTAATAAGATTTTCCTGTTTTTGTCAAACTGAACCAGTCGCACATCCTGAAGTGTGGTATCCAGAGGCGGGATATAGACCGATACCGTGAAAATTAAGACGTCAGTATCAAATACTTCATCGATACCGACTTCTTTTACAGGAGGAAGCTCTGTGCCATCACTGACCTCATTGATCTCCAGATAGTATCTGCGCCTTTTTTTCTCATCCAGATCAAAAATCCGGATCTCCTTCAGCACATCACGGCCTAATAGGCGAAGCCCCATGAGAAGTGTACCACCCACATCTCCCAGTCCCAGAATGGAGACGGTGAAGGGTTTTTCTTTCTTCATGAGCTCTTCCATGAAGTTCCGGTCGTTTTCTTTCAGAAGATAGACAGGAAATGGTAGGGAAGTGCTGCCCTTTACGATGAGATCAGCGGTATCTGTTTCCAGGAGCTCCTCCAAAGTGGAGGCTATGATTCTGCCGGGGCTCTTTTCCTTCTCAAGAATCATGAATATGGGTTTTTTCTCCTGAAGGGTTCTATTCAGCGTATCTACGAGGCTTTTTATCCGATGGGCATCCTGGAGAATCTCTTTCGTTTCCTTCAGGAGATTCTCTGGAAGAAGCCTCAGAAAATCGTCCTTTTCCGACTCTAGTGAAGTTGTATGCAGTGCAAGGACTGCCATGAGTTCTGCTTTTTTAAACATGTAAGTCACTCCTTATAGTATCAGTCTTTCCAGACGTTTCAGTTCTTCCAGATCAAACTCCAGATAGTGGGAAGGCGCTTTGTAGAGATCATAGGAAACATCTTTTCCCTTATCAGGTACCCTTGGCATAGTGAAAACCTGTCCTAAGGAAGAGAGAGTCAGCTTTCTTTCGTAAACCTTATGGAACTCCTCCTCAATGACCCGCAGCACCTTCAGTGCATTCTCCAGAGAGATTTTGGAGAGAGTATACACATTCCTTGCACCCGCATCCATGATGAACACCGGAGTGGTGTAGGGCAGTATGAGATTGATGGAGTCAATGAGGTTTCGTTTGGGGAAGCTTCCTCTCCAAAGGGCATCTCCGCCCATGAAGGGGTAAAGGTCCTTTTCGTTGAACCAGGCCTTTAGCCTCGGAATATAATAGACCCCCTCCACCGCATATTCCTTGGATGACATCCGGTCGAGCCCCTTTGCAGAGACAATGCCGGTGATGATTTTCCGGACCTCAAGACCGTGGGTTTTGAAGAGAGGGCTGAGCGCATTCATACGGTAGCCCTTATGAAGGATGGTGTCCACCAGAATCACAGGCCGCTTGAAGGACGCCAGGGTTTTCACCTGGTTCTCCAGACTGAGATAAAAGGGCACTTCTTTGATGCTGAAGCCTTTCATATCGCTGTTGAAGTATTTTTCTGTATGGAGAGCCTTGGTCACCGTATTGGGCACCACTGACCTGTCCAGCACATCCCCGTAAGGAACACACATATGAGGTCCCAGGACCTTCGGTTTAGACTCCTCCATAGAAACTCCATTCTCCTGGAGCACAAGACCGATGATGCCTTGCTGAAGCATAAGAGGCTCAAAGGGGAGGATGAGGTTTCCTGGATAGAGCTCCCCAATGGCTCTCATGAGACGCTCTCTGGTTTCCTGGATGACATTTTTCACCCGCTGGTTGTTTCGGAAAGGATCCTTCAGGATGTTTTCCATATCAAGATTCAGGGCCAGTGGTGTGCTCATGTCGGTGTAGTAGACCGTCTCCTGCTCATCGAGGGTCTTAAAGTTATAAAGCTTCAGAAGAGACAGGAAGCGCTCATCCTTTAAAGGTTTGTTCCGGGTTATGAAAAGAGCGCACTCATAATCTCTGGAAACGCCAAAGGATAAAGTCTCAGTAAGTAGAATCTGGTGATAGTTTCTGAGCTTGTCCGGCGCCTTCACATACAGTCCATCCAGCACCATGATTCTGCCGAGATTCAGGGTCCGGACCTTATCCGCAAACTCCTGGGACTTCAGCTCTTCCATGAGATGCTCGCTTCGGGCCCAATGGAAAATACTAAGACCAATGGGCATGTTCTCCGTCCTGTCTGTGAGAGTCAGTACCCTTCCAGAAGGTTTCTGAAAGAGCTCTTCAAGCATTTTCAGCATCTGATTTTTACTGGCAGGAAAGAGCACCTCCACAGCGTGGAGAAGGTCTGGTTCCAGATCCCTATAGATGTTCTTCTCCAGGAACGTGAGACTCACCATGGATTTCTCCACAGGTGCTTTCTGGTAAAAGCCGTTGAGGTAGATATAGTTCTGAGCCATGGGGTCGATGAGGGTGGAAATATCGCGGTTTTCATCAATGTTGGTTCTGATTTTGGTTGAACTCACTTCTTTCAGATCCTTAGGAAGATCCATGAACACCACATGGTCCACCAGTCCTTCAATGGTCTTTCTTGCCCCACGGACTCTGGTGCGGTCAAAGACCAGATGGTTCATGCGATGGATGCTGTTCTCGGTGCGTTCTTTCTTATAGCTGGAGGCGTTCAGCACCACATCACTGCCACAGACCATATAGATCTCGCTGCCGAAGATGCCCTTGAGGCTTTTGATGTCCTCCTCATTGGCGATGTTGATGGGCAGATCTTCTGGAAACAGATAAAGTCCCAGTTCTCCCGCCGTGCTCATTTCAAGGATCCTTCTGCGGACATTGTTCGGCAGCGTCTTTTTGGACCAGGAAAACTCATCAATGGCCAGATACACTTCATAGCCCTCATCCCGGATGAGCTTTGCAATGGAGAGGTGGGAGAGAGTAAAGGGATCAAAGGTGCCTGGGAAGAAAGCATAGCGCTGAGGTTCGTGGTGATGGAAAGCGCCTTCTTCATGCAGATAATCATTCATGAATCTGTAGATGTTGTTGAGGCCTACACTCTGACAGAGGAAAAGAAGATTTCTCTCTTCGTTGGTCAGGAGCGTAATGAGCTTCTTATGGATGAACAGGAAGACCTCTTTCTTGCTTTCCAGTGTCAGAACATCGGAGGCGAAGAGCACCTTGCCGATGGTGGTGAAAGCGGCTCTTACGGTCAGGTCCTCATAGTCTGCCATACCGTAGAGCAGTACGCTCAGCATGTTTTTGATTCGTTCCACCTTCTCCTCTTCTGTGAGGTTCACTTTACGCATGCCAAACTGGATGAAAGATTCTAACGTGGTGCCCAGAGTTTTGATGACCAGAGTCTTCACCGAAGGATTTGCGGTTTTCACTTTGATCAGAAGATCGTCGATGATCTCATCAAATTCTTTCAGATCCAAGAACAGCAGCACCTTGCCCAGGGGCTTTGGAATATATTCCGTGAAGCGGTGTCCTTCAATTTCCAGAGCCCTAAGAAGCTCCACCGCCACTTCATTGCGCTCATAGGAAGACAGCTCTCTCATGAGATTCAAAAGAGAGGATCCCGCAGTCCTTCTTACGGACTCCATGGCAGAAACCTTGAGAAGATTGCAAAGGTGCAGTGCGGTGTTGATTGGGGAGATGAGATCTCCATCCAGGGTATAGAAAGAAAGAAGCTTGATGCTGTTTCTTTTCATAATCCAGTGAGTGGCTGTTTTTAGGTTCGATAAGAAAACCTCTTCCCGCTCTTTCTTGCGGGATTTGAGATTCTCTGAAAGCTGTACCCGTTCCTTTTCCATGTTGAGCTGCCCAGCCAGTTTCATATAGAGAAAGGTCTCTGTGAGGTCTGTACGTTTTGTGACTTTTCGGATCCGGTCCTTCAGCTCATTGGTGAACTCCGCACTGTAGGTTTCCTCCGTGAGGCTGGCACTGAGCAGTTCAAGAACACTGAGACGTCCTGCAAGGTTCCCGGAGAGGTTGGTTCGGAAGAAGGCTTCCTTCATTTCCAATGGAAAAGGGATGTATCGGATGGCTTCCGTGAGGAAGATGCTGGTTTCTTTTTTGGGATTCACCTCTTCATAGAATCCTGCCACCACTTTGGTGTAATCGGGAATTCTTGTTTCAGGAAGGTTTTTGAAAAGCGTCCTGGCTACGCTGGCAAAGGAGTATCCGAGCTGCATCTTATGGCTGTCGATGACTTTATGACCGGGATAAAGGATTTTTCTCAAGGTTTCCTGAAGAAGGCGAAGTCCTGATACTTTAGACGAGGGCGCCACTTCCTCCAGAGGAATCTCCTTTCTGTAGTCCTCATCATAGAGTCCCATGATGCTGCCAAGGAGCTCTGCGCTGTGGAAACGGATGTCATCTTCCGGATGGATGAGACACTCCAGAAGAAAGCTCACCACCTGCAGCTTCTGGCCTTGAGTGAGATAGGTGGAGTACTCCTCCAGAATTCTGATATATTCCCGAAGATCCCGCCAGTCTCTTAAAGAGCGTGCTTCCTCCAGGAGGGTGTCCATACTGAACTCATTTCTCAGAAGGTGCATCACCTTGATGTTGTGGTCGATGGCATGGTACTTAAGCCTGGCGACGATTTCGTCTCCAAAGCAGACCGCTGGTTTTTTCAGAACCCGAATGGTTTTTTTCTGGTCGATGACTTTTCTGTTTTCCTCGCGGCTTCGCAGGGCCACTTCCACTCCGAGGCCTGTGAGGTACTTTTCAAAATCCTGAAGCTTTGCATAGACCCTTTCATAGCGCCTTTTCTTAGCATCATCCACATTGTCCAGTTTCTCCAGAATCACATGGAAGGATTCATCCAGGGGATAGATGTGCATGGTATCTACATCGTCTATCTTTTTGTTTTTCACCCGGAAGTCCGAGTAGATGAGAAGGAGAGCCTCCAAAGAGAGATTCTCAAGCTCCAGATCCCAGGTGCTATGATTGACGGCGATGTTTCGGATGTAGTCAATGCCATGTTTCTTAAACCAAAGATCTGAATAGTAGTAGTGAAGATACGGAACTCTTCTCATCTCGGAGAGCTTCACACCGTACTTTCCGATGTCATGACCGGCCAGGGCACCGGAAACGCGTCCAAGATCCACCGGTAGGCCCAGGTTTTTCAGCTGCCTTCCAATGAACATGCCGACCTCATGGACTCCGGCCACATGATCCAGTGTATTGAAACCATGGAGGTCTCTGGAAAGCTTCATGAGGGCATAGATGTGGTCTTCTTTGAATGCTCTCATAAAGCGTCGGTATTCATCATCTTCCAGCACTTCCAGCTCTTTCTTTGTGAGAAACTGAAAGCTGTGCTTCAAATAGAACTCTTCTGGATGGTCCTGCACCTCGAACTTCAGAAGCGCCTCATAAAGGGCGATATACAGCTGGATGAAGTTTTCTTCCTCCTTTGTGAAGGTTCTCTCTCTGGCATCCTCATCCACCAGCAGCACCATATAATCATAGACTGCAGCCAAATCCACGGAAACGGTGTTTTCCGCAGGAAAGGTTTCCTTCAGCAGTGTAAAGAGGGATGCTCCATGGTACTCTTTTTTCGCCAGAAGCCTCTGGAGTCCTGTGATGAACTTCTTGTCTTCTAAAAAGAGCAGAAGGTCTTTCTTCAAATAGGTCACTTTCTTTTGAAAGCTGGAAAGTGTCAGCGCTTTTTTCATCTCATAGAGTACTGTTTTTGCCGTTCCTTGCATAAAATTCTCCCCCCATTGTTTCTACTTAAAATTATAGATGATTTGAGGGAAATACTCTACAAAACCTTTACATTCCTTCGAATTGCTTTGGAAGCAGCAAGAGGAGACGAAGTAAAAGAAGATCTGCCGGGGATGGATTTTTAATTTGTCTTTAATTCAGGACAGGTATAGTTTAAGAAAAAGAAAGGAGGGAGACCATGGGACAAAATTATAGAGGAAGTGACAGAGGACCTTTAGCGAAACTGATTCTTCTGATTCTCCTCATTATTTTCATCGGTCCCACAGCCCTTGGTATTTTGGGGTCTGTGGTGGTGGGGCTTGCAGGATTTCTCATTGTCCTGCTGGTGGGTGCTCTTTTTCTTTTGGCTTCCCCCATACTGATGATTGTGTTTCCTTCTTCTCTGAGCCTGGGGATCCCACTTTTGGCTCTGTTTTTCTTTGGCATTGCCATGCTTTCTATTTTTGTACTGTTTACAGCACTCTTTTTCAGAATTGTCCGGTGGGTCTTTAAGACGGCGCTGATGCTTCTGAGAAGACTGCTTCCATAAAGAAACTGGAGGATTTTAAAATGAGCGGATTTAAAAAAGTGGTGGTTGCCACACTGATTATTGCTTCTGTTTCCGTCGGCATTGGGGCGTATATTGTGTATGAGTCCGGTGTTGGTACCGGTGAACTGTCAGAAACCATAAACAAGCTCCTGGAGCGGGGAGACATCAACGTCAATCTTGGTGAAACAAAAGAAGTGCGGGAAGAGCAGAGCTTTTCCTATGAGGATAAAAGAAATCTTGAAATTTCAGTACCCATCGGCGACGTGAAAATCAAAGCCTATGAGGGGGATGAGATAAAGCTTCTGGTGGAAGGAAAAGTGCCGGAGAATTATCTCAACCGGTACTTGGAAATCAAAGAAGAAAAGGACAGTCTTAAAATCTCTCTTTACAAGGGGATGGGAAACATCAACCTGAATTTTTTCAACCGGTATGACATTTCTCTTACCTTGGAAGTGCCTGTGGGATATCAGGGAGACCTGGATGTTTCTAATGTTTCGGGGGATATCCTTGTGGATGGACTGAATCTGAAGGAGCTGTCCTTGGAGAATATTTCAGGAGATCTCATTGTGGAGAGCGGCACCATTGAGGAAGTGGATTTTGATGTGGTTTCTGGTCAGTTCATCAGCTATGGAGACGTGGGCCGTCTTTCCGGAAACAGCATTTCAGGAAAGATCACGGCCACAGGAGTAAGAACCAGCGCTGATGTGGAGAGTGTATCTGGCAGTGTCAGCTTGAAGTTCTTGGACAGCACGAAAGAAGTGGAGGTGGAGACCATCTCCGGATCCGTAGAACTGGAGTTTGAAGGGCTGGAGGATCTCAGTTATGACTTGGAAAGCGTCAGCGGCAGCCTGACTGTGGAGAATCGTGAAGGAATAAACCAGAGCACCAGGTCTTTGAAGAGAAATATTAACAATTCACCAACAGCAGATGTCTCAACGGTTTCCGGAGCTGTGCGCATTAAATACTAACAGGTTGTACAAAAAGTTTACAATTTGTTCATAGACTTTGTGATAATCTTAATTATAATTAGGGTATAAAGTATAAAAGGGGTGTTGTATATGAAGCCATCAGTAGATCAGGATCTTTGCATCGGTTGTGGAGTTTGCCCAAGTGTTGCACCATCAATATTCGATATGAATGACGATGGAAAGGCTTACGCTATCGTGGACGAAGTTCCAGCAGGTGAAGAGGATTTAGCTCAGGAAGCTGCAGAAAGCTGTCCAGTAGCTGCTATCACAGTAGAATAATTGTGAATATAAAAGAGACCGAAAGGTCTCTTTTGTTATGCGCTGAAATCGTGTATGATAGATATATAATTGTCATCTAGAACTGCTGGAGGTTTATTATGGAACTATTTGAGCGGGGTCAGCTATTCAAGGCTGTTCTTGCTGTTATTGTCCTTTATCCGCTGATTCCCATAAAATATCTTCCTTATCTAGGCATTGCCTTGGGTGGATATTTTCTTGCGTATTTATTTAAAAATCGAGATGTTTTTGACAAAATCCGAAGAAGCAGACGCCAGACGAAGCTAGCCTACGGTCTCTCCACATTTTTGTTTGTTGTGCTTCAGATGGTTTCCTTGATCTATTCAGAGAGTCCTAGAGACACACTTTCTGGAATTCTTCTTTATTTCTCGGCATTTATAGTGTTTTTTGTGCTGAAATATGAGATCAACCGCCCAAATCATGCGGTGCCCCTGACAAGAGCGTATTTCTTATCCGCTTTTCTGGTGGGGTTTTATCATGTGGGGCAGGTGGTCTATGATGAGATTGTCCGGGGGATTCCTTTTGATCCTCTGACCAACACCTCCTTCATGGAGAATGGTCCGGTTCTTGCATATTTCATGCTCCTGGCTCTTTTTCCTGCTTTAACTCTTTATATTTTCAAAGAGAAGAACAAAGAATCAAGATTCTATTTATTTGTTGTGGGCGTTTCCCTCATCTCTATTTTTATGACAGGGTCCCGCATTGCCATCGTCGGCGTGTTTTTGGGACTGCTTCTTCTGTCTCTTCTCTATTCAGTCCGGTTTCTCATTGCGCTGGTGCCTGCAGGAATCTTTTTTGCACTGATTCCTCTTTTCACCAAAAGACACTGGAGCTATTTTCTTCTGAGCAATGAGATGGGAAGATTCTCCTTTTATTTGGAGGTTCTGAAAGCCAATGCCAAATCCATTTTTTTAGGCAGGGGATTTCATACCATCGACTATACCCTGAGCCGTTTTATGGTGGGCAGACCAGAACTTCTCAATCTGGATCAGGTGAATAAGCCCTATAACGCAGTGCTTCAGGTGGTGCTGGAGCTGGGACTTCTGGGCCTCTTCTTTGGCGCAGTGATTCTTTATTTCAAGATGAGAGGAATCCATAACTATACCAAGAGCTATAAGGCGCAGCCTCAGCTGAAGGTTCTTTATGTAGGAGTTTTTGTGTCCATGGCGGTGCTTCTTTATGTGGGCCTTATGGACAGTTATCTCATGAGCGGGAAGATTGTTTATGCCGTTGCCATTTTGATGGGGATTCTCCATGGAGATGCCAAATGGAAAGGCATTCAGAAAGTATAAGAAGAAAAGACCTCTGGGATGAAAGCCATTGCTTTTTTCCCAGAGGTCTTTTGGTTCACTGCTGCTCTTCAGAATCGTCCGCTGGATGATGGAGACTGAAAAGACGAAGAGCCTGCGAGAGGATTTTTTCCCCGTCCATGCTTCCGTAGTCTTTGGTGGATATGGTTTCTAAGGGAACCTGGTGCGCATCGCATACCTCTTTGATTTCCAGAAGTGCGTGACGCACCTGAGGGCCTACCAGCACCACATCCGCATCTTTGATGTACTTTTTCATGGCGGATTCGGGATAGGATGCCACTTGAATCTTCAGGTCTTTTTCTTTTGCAGTCTGTTCCATTTTCTTCACCAGAAGATTGGTGGAGAGTCCGGTGGAACAGAAAAGAACGATATTGATCATCAAAAAACCTCCTAAACTACTCAAAACATTGAGTTTCTATACGATAATTGTAGCATATTTCTATGAATATTTTCCGCTGATGATGGAATTTTTAGTATTTTTCACAGGAGCTTCACAGGGACTTCATATTCTATCGTAAAATACAATTGAGTAAAATCTAATTCTGCGCTATACTATAGAAAAACCGTGGAGGTATGAAAATGAAAGTTGAAATTTATTCGGACATTGTCTGTCCCTTCTGTTATATAGGAAAGAACATTTTTGCCAAATTTCAGGAAGAAGCCGGGGAGGAGATTGAAGTCGTCCACCGAAGCTATGAGCTGGATCCAAACAGCAGCAGAACCGAGTCCATGAACTCTCTGGAAGCTCTGGCAAAGAAGTATGGCTTTACAAAGGAAGAAGCAAAAAACCGTATGAGTGGTGTGGAAGACATGGCAAAGAGAGAAAACCTTCCGATGAATATCTTTTCTGCCGTCGGTGCCAATACCCACGATCTTCACCGTCTGGTGTATCTTGCAAGAGAAACAGGAAAAGACAGTGCGCTGCTTGAAGCTTTTTATAGAGCTCATTTTGTGGATGGCATAGCCCTCAATGAAAGAGAAGAAGTGCTGAAGATTACAGCAAGTGTAGGCCTGAATGAAGAAGAGGTGCTGGAGGTTCTTGAAAGTGACCGGTATGAGGAGAAGATTGCTGAAGATAGAAGCCTGGCTTCCAGCCTAGGCATCACCGGCGTACCGTTCTTTGTGGTGGACGGGAAGTATGGAGTCAGCGGCGCTCAGCCTAAAGCCATCTTCCACCAGATTCTGGAAAGTATAAAAAGCGATAAAAAATCCATCGAGTTTTAGTGAAAAATTCCTGTCAAGAACAAAGAAGCAAAGGGAAGGACAAGTGGAAAGAAGAAAATTCTTTCCACTTGTCCTTTCAGCGTTTTACTCCAGCAGGAATCTATGAAGTTATTTGAAGATGCTTTTGGTTTCCGCCAGAAGATCCTTGGTTTCAGCGGGCAGCAGTGTGAGGAGCCTTTTGGGATCCACTTCCACCTGGAAACCTCGTTTCCCGGCAGAGACAATGATGGTGGAAAGATGAAGGCATCCCTCTTCGAGGAAGGTGGGCAGCTGCTTTTTCATGCCCACAGGGCTGACGCCGCCACGTTCATAGCCGGTAAGCTTCAGAAGATCTTTCTGGTCAATCAGCGCCACGCTTTTTTCGCCGGATGCCTTGGCTGCTTTTTTTAAGTCCAGCTCTCCGGTAAGAGGCAGGCAGAAAACATAGTGCTGGCCGCTATGGCTTGTGGTCACCAATGTTTTATAGATGAGATGGACATCCCGGTCAATATCCTTTGCAAGAAGTTCTGGGGTCAGGACAGGGTGTTTCATATTGTAGGCATGGAGAGTATAGGAGATGCCTGCTTCTTCCAGAAGGCGCATGGCATTGGTTTTCACTTTCTTCATGGGAAAAACCTCCAAATTATTCTGTTACACTGTATTTTATCATTCTTGAAATTTTTTGACAAATTACAGGTTGTAATAATTGATTTAGTTTAGTCATGGTAAACTCAGGGTATGTTTTATGGAAACATTTGTCTGAAATCCATCAAAAAGCCCGGCAGTTCCAGAAATATTAACAACTGCAGAAGTGAGTCGTATCAAGGGATGACAGAAGTGAGTGCAAATTTTTGAATTTTGCGCAGAGTTTTTCATAAAAACTCGTTGATTTTGAAAATAGTTTTCTATATAATGGTCTAGGTAGTTTAACTTGACTAAACAAAAAGTTTAGCTTTATCTCTTTTCAAGAAACTGCATAGGAGGTTGTTATGAAGATTGGTGAAAAAATAAAAAATCTGAGAATCAAGAACGCACTGACCCAGGAAGAGCTGGCGAACCGCTGCGAACTGACCAAGGGATTCATCTCCCAGCTGGAGAGAGACCTTACTTCTCCGTCCATAGCGACTCTTGTAGATATCTTGGAAGGACTGGGCACCAATCTCAAGGATTTCTTCAATGAAACCACCGATGAGAAGATTGTGTTCAGCAAAGAAGATGCCTTTGAGAAAGAAAATGAAGATCTTCAGAATATCGTCAACTGGATCATCCCCAACGCACAGAAAAATGCCATGGAACCCATCCATGTGGAGATCAAACCCGGTGGACGCACCAAAGATGTGCCCCCTCATGAAGGGGAGGAGTTTGGCTATGTGATGAATGGAAGTATCCTTCTTCACGTGGGACTGGAGAAGCACAAAGTGAAAAAAGGAGAATCCTTTTATCTGAAACCGGGAAAAAACCATTATCTCTCCAATGAGGGAAAGACCACTGCCACCGTAATCTGGGTGAGCACACCACCGATATTCTAGAAAGGGGACAGGAATTATGACAAGCAATATTATGATAGATCTGAAAAACATCACCAAACGGTTTGGCTCTAACACCGTGCTGGACAATATGAACCTCTACATCAGGGAGAATGAGTTTCTGACGCTGCTTGGTCCATCAGGATGCGGCAAAACCACAACCCTTAGAATCATCGCGGGGTTTGAAACCCCTACAGAAGGCAAGGTCCTCTTCAATGGGAAGAATATCACAGAAGTGCCGCCGTATCAGAGAGCGGTGAACACCGTATTCCAGAAGTACGCCCTGTTTCCGCATCTGAACGTCTTTGAAAATATCGCTTTTGGCCTGAAAATCAAAAAGCTGCCCAAAGATGTCATTGAGAAGAAGGTGACAGAAGTGCTGAAGCTTGTGAACCTGTCAGGCTTCGAGAAAAGAGACATTGACTCTCTTTCCGGCGGACAGCAGCAGAGAATCGCCATCGCAAGAGCTTTGGTCAATGAACCTAAAGTGCTTCTTCTGGACGAACCTCTGGGAGCGCTGGATTTAAAGCTTCGGAAAGAAATGCAGATTGAGCTGAAGAACATACAGAAGAGAGTGGGCATCACGTTCATCTATGTGACCCATGACCAGGAGGAGGCCCTCACCATGAGCGACACCATCGTTGTGATGAACGAAGGTCTCATTCAGCAGATTGGCACACCTGTGGATATTTACAATGAACCCAAGAATGCTTTTGTGGCAAAGTTCATCGGAGAATCCAACATCGTGGACGGTATCATGCATAAGGACCTGGAAGTAGAGTTCCAGGGGGTCACCTTCCCTTGCGTGGATGGTGGATTTGGTCCCATGGAACCTGTGGAAGTGGTCATCCGTCCGGAAGACATCATCATGACAAAGAAAGAAGAAGGACAGCTCACGGGAACTGTGGAAGAAGTGACCTTCAAAGGTGTCCATTATGAGATGGTGGTGAACTGCCAGGACTTCCATTACCTCATTCAGAGCACAGCCATGGCGCCTGTGGGAGAGGAAATCGGTATGAAGATTCTTCCCGATGCCATCCATATCATGAAGAGGGGGGATCACTCTTGAAAATGCGGAAAGTATCCTTTCCTTATGTACTGTGGATGCTGATTTTCATCCTGGTGCCTCTGTTCCTTGTGGTGTATTTTGCCTTCACCACAGGCAACAGCAATGACTATGAAACCTTCACCCTGAGCCTTGAAAACTTCAGAAGATTCCTGGACCCCATCTACCTTGGGGTGCTCCGAAGATCCCTGACTCTGTCCGTGGTCTCCACCCTCATCTGTTTTCTCTTGGGGTATCCCATCGCCTATATCATTGCCACCCAGAAGAAAGCCAAGACCAGAAACAATATGATTCTTCTCTTTGTCATTCCCATGTGGATGAACTTTCTTCTTAGAACCTACGCCTGGCTTACCATCCTCGGTAAAAACGGCATCATCAACACTTTCTTGAATTTCCTGGGATTTCAGTCTCTGGAGCTTCTTTATAACGATGGTGCGGTGATCCTTGGTATGGTCTACAATTTCCTGCCCTTCATGGTTCTGCCCATTTATTCCGTGCTGGTGAAGATGGACAAGAAGCTCATTGAAGCAGCAGAGGATCTGGGCGCCAATAAAAGAACTATTTTCAAGCGGGTGATATTCCCGCTGTCTGTACCTGGTGTCATGACCGGGTTCACCATGGTATTTACACCAGCTGTCTCCACATTTATCATTTCCAATCTTCTGGGCGGTAACAAAACCACGCTCATTGGAAATGTCATTGAGCAGCAGTTCATTTATACAGGAGACTGGCATTTTGGATCTGCCATGTCGATCATCTTGATGATCATCATCCTCATCGTCATGGCCATCTCCAATAAGAGTGGCGGTGACCTGGAAGGAGGAAGGGGTGCCCTATGGTAGGAAAAGGACTGAAAAGACTTTATACAGCACTGATTTTTCTCTTTCTCTATGCACCCATCATCATCCTCATTGTGTACTCATTTAATGAGTCCAAATCAAGAGGTGTCTTTTCAGGGTTTACCCTGAAGTGGTATGAGGAACTCTTCAAAAACCGTGAGGTCATGAAGGCGCTGTCCAATACCATGATCATCGCGGTGCTCACCACCATCGTTTCTACCCTTCTTGGCACCTTTGCCGCCATCGGCATTCATTTTTCCAAGAAAGGGCCATTCAAGCAGATGGTGATGAACCTCAATTATCTGCCCATCTTAAATCCTGACGTGGTCATTGCGGTGTCTCTCATTGCGCTGTACCGTTTCATGGGACTGGATTTCGGTCTTGCAACCATCCTTCTTTCGCACATCACCTTCTGCACACCTTACGTGGTGCTGGCGGTGCTGCCGAAATTGAAGCAGATGAACATCCATCTGGCAGAAGCTGCCATGGACCTGGGGGCGAAGCCCATGTATGCATTAAGAAAAGTGGTGATTCCGGAGATTATGCCAGGAATTGTCACCGGTGCTTTGCTTGCGTTTACCCTTTCTGTGGATGATTTTGTCATCAGCTTCTTCACAACAGGACATGGCGTTCAGAATCTCAGTATTCTCATCTTCTCCATGGCCAGAAGAGGCATCAACCCTGTGATCAACGCACTGTCCACGTTCATGCTCATCGGATTCTTCGCGCTGCTTCTCATCATCAACAGAATCAGCAAGAAAGAGGATGAACAGGAAGAATTTTAACGGAAGTGATGTTTATATCACCAGACCCTATCAATTGACACTACGGGAGGAAACATGTATGAAAAATATAAAGAAGCTACTGGCTGCAGCCCTTGTGGGCGTATCCGTCCTTTCCCTTGCCGCCTGCGGCGAGAAGAAGGAGACCATCAACGTATACAACTTTGGAGACTACATCAACTTTGATGTGCTGGAGCAGTTTGAGGAAGAAACAGGCATCAAGGTGAACTATGACACCTATGCAAACAACGAGGACATCTACACGAAGCTGAAGCAGGGCGGCAGCTCCTACGATGTGATCTTCCTGTCAGACTATGCCATCGAGCGAGCCATCAATGAAGATCTTCTCACCACCATCAACTGGGACAATGTGCCGAACAAAGAAAAAGTGGATCCAGATTTTATGGATCTTGTCTTTGATCCAGGCAATGAATATTCTGCCCCTTATATGTGGGGAACCTTTGGGATTCTCTACAACAAAACCATGGTAAGCGATCCAGTGACTTCCTGGGACATCCTGTGGGATGAGAAGTACAAGGACAACATTCTTATGCTGAACAGTCAAAGAGACACCATCGGTGTATCTCTTCTGAGACTGGGCTACTCCATGAACACAAGAGACGTGAAAGAACTGGAAGAAGCAAGAGATGAGCTTATCAAGCAGAAACCCATCGTCTATGCATACCTGGGAGACGACATCAAGGATGCCCTCATTGCAGAAGATGCAGCTCTGGGGGTAGTATGGTCCGGAGATGCCATGTATATGATTGAAGAAAATCCGAACCTGGACTACGCCATTCCAGAGGAAGGCACCAACATTTGGTTTGACAATATGGTGATTCCTAAGAGCGTCGCAAATAAAGATGGCGCAGAGAAATTCATCAACTTCATGCTAAGACCCGACATCGCCATCCAGAATGTGGATTACATCGGGTACTCTACGCCCATCAGAGAAGCAGTTGAAATGCTCCCTGAAGAAATCAGGAACAGCCCCATCGCGTATCCTTCAGATGAAGTGCTGGAAAACACGGAAATCTTCAGAGATCCTTCTGATGTCCTCAGCATCTATGACAGAATCTGGACAGAGATCACCTCAGCCAACTAAATATCACATATGACACTCTCCGGGTCTCCGAAACTGTTTGGAAGACCTGGGGAGTTCTTTTTTGGGGCCATGGAGATACTGACACTTTATTGTTCTTTTTTTAAATAGCATAAAGTGGTATACTGCATATAATTATGAATGTGCAGTATAGATGATATGGAGGAAGATATGAAAAAGCTTAACTATCCGCTGATGATCGGTGGACTCCTTTTTTTGATCCTGATGTTTGCGTATGTTTCCCCGGAGAGTTTCACGGGGAAAGATCCGATGTTTGAAGAACCCCATAAGAATATGGAAATGTTGGTGGAGGGGGAACTGAAAGACGTGTTCACCATGCATCCCATTTTCCCCAATAAGGAGAATCTCATGGGCACCGACGATGCGGGCCGGGATGTGTACACAAGACTCGTTTATGGCACCCGAAACACCCTGAAACTTGGATTCATGATTGCTTTATTCAGGCTGCTTCTGGCACTGCCCATGGGGATTTTATCCGGCATGGGGAAGAAGTTTTTTCAAAGGCTTCTTCTTTTTCTCAGCACCTATTTCAGTGCTGTACCCATCCTCATCCTCTCCTATCTGATCTTCCGGCTGAACTTCTTTAGATCACTTCAGATGGATGCGTCCATTCTTTGGTTTTCTGGGATCCTGGCCGTTCTTGGCTTTTCTAAAGCAGCGGTGATCCTATCAGATGCGGTGAAGCGGATCATGAATGAAGAGTTCATCGAAGGTCAGGTGGCCATTGGTAAAACCTGGCCGGAGATCATCCGGCAGAATATCTTGCCCCATGTGATGCCTGTGGCCATCAGCACGTTCTTTAAAGAAGCAGCCCAGGGGCTTTTTCTCATTGCCCAGCTGGCGGTTCTTGGGATTTTTGTGGGCACCATCCGGGAAGTGAAGGCCATGTCTTTCCGT
Organism: Proteiniclasticum ruminis DSM 24773; assembly: GCF_000701905.1. Taxonomy (GTDB): domain Bacteria; phylum Bacillota; class Clostridia; order Clostridiales; family Clostridiaceae; genus Proteiniclasticum; species Proteiniclasticum ruminis. The sequence continues at coordinate 123,449 of NZ_JNKC01000006.1, forward strand.
TCTGGTTATGAAATGAGCCTGGAACCGGAGTGGGGGTCCATGCTTATGAACCTTACCAAAGACATGCAGAGAATGGAGGCCCAGTGGTGGCTGGTGGTCTTCCCTGTGGCGGTGTTCTCTTTCGCAGTGCTTTCACTGAATCTCCTGGGTGAGGGCCTTCGGCTGGAATTTATGAAAAGAAATTCACGATTCGTCAGCTATATGAGAAAAGCCTTTTATGTGCTTTCTCCTAAAATGCTATTTCTTGAGATGAAGCAGTTTAAAAAATACTGGAAGCCTGTGGTTTTAAAGTTCTCTGTGGTGGCCGCCGCTCTTCTTCTTTTCTTTCTGCCAAGATATCAGCCCCTGGGGGATTTCCAGGTGGAAAATGCCATGGCGCATCTGGAAGAGCTCTCTTCCAAAAAGTATGAAGGGAGAGTCTCCGGCAGTGAGGGGCACCGCCTGGCTGGAGAGTATATCAAAGATCATATGACGTCCCTGGGATTCACCATCGAGGAGCTGCCCCTCCGGTATGCGTATATGAAACAGGAGCTTCTGGGAAATACGGAATATAATTATGAAGGAGAAGAGCCCGTGGTGCTGCCTGGCATGGAGAAGGACTATGTGCTCACAGAAGGATCCCCACTCATTTTAAAAGAGGCCACCGTGACTGTCACCGATGAGAAGGGACAGAAGGAAGTGTATCAGGTTCATGAGGATTTCAGTATCCTCTCACTGCCCATGGAGGATCGTCTTCCAGGGGAGAAAGTCACGGTAGAGGGGACAACTTTTATAGAGGAAGAAGGCTATGAGGGAGAAGAAAAGAGCCTGATGCCAGTGGTGACTTCAGGTCTTGATGAGACGGTGCTGTTTTCTTATGGCTTTGGTGTAGAGGGAGGCGCTCTTCCTGATGGGATAGAAGCTGTAGCAGTGTTTCAGAACGTCACTGGTCATGAAGCGAGATCCAATACCTACAGCGGATATCAGCTGAAAATCATGCCCTTTGGCGAGCTTTCCGAGAAGCTTTCTAAGGGCAATCACAAGGTGACCATAGAGTACACCATACCAAGTTATACAAAATACTCTGGAAGAACCATGGAGGCATGGCTGCTTCCAGAAGGCAGAAGCTTGGATGACCAGGGAGAGATTCTCATCATTGGGGTGCCCTATGATGGGGTTTATCAAAAAGATGGCGGATCTTCTGTAGAAGGCACCGTTCCTGTAGCCATGGCGCTGGAGCTTGCTAGAGCCATAACGGATGGAGACAGAAGTTATGAGAAACCCATCCTGTTTTTATTCTTTGATAAAGAAATCGATCCACTTTCATCTGCCTACACCAAAGGCAGTGGAAATTACTATATGAGGCGCACGGAACTTTCTGCCAATGGCGGATATTCCTATCTGGAGCTCATGGGCACAGGTCTCAAAGGAAATAAAGTGGTGGATCTTGTGGCTTATTTCGGTCAGCTGGATAAGGAGAATTCCTTTAGAAGCATTCTGCAGATGGAAAAGATCTTAAAAGAGGAAAAGGTGCCTTACCTGAGGACCCAGAACCTGCTTCCTACAGAAGGTGCTTTACAAAGCCGGGGAGTCCTGGATACCACCTCGCCTTCAATACTAGAGTTCAGAGCCAATGCACATATCGCCATTGGCGTAGGAAGTGCCTACAGAAATGCCATGGGTACAAAGAAAGATACGCTGAAGAATGTCAACGTGAAGAAAATGGAGCGGACAGGAATCATGCTGACGGATCTTCTCATCAGCAAAGAATATTTCAGGCTGGGGGTGGAGTAGCGATGGAAAAGCATCATGTTGAGAGAGATAACAAGGTAGAGGAGGAAGACAAGAGTGGCTCTAAGCTCGTCTTCTCAAAGGAACAGTTCGCAGGGCTGATCTTTCTGCCGGTGATCCTCAATGGGCGAAGAATCATTGCATTCTTTGATACTGGGGCAGGCATGACTTTCATCAGATCCTCTCTTGCAAAAGAGATGGGTCTGAAGGAGCAGTCTCAGCTTCTGGGAGTAAACAACCAGGGAAAGCAGATGGACTTCAGAACTGTCGAGGTAGGCAGTCTGGTTCTAGGGCAGGAGTGGATGGAGAATCTATCTGCAGGCGTGGTGCCAGACGAGTCCCTGGATTTTGGACATGACTCGGAAGGCAATGCATTTCCAGCGGATCTCATCTTAGGATGGGATGTCATAGGAAATGTAAGGTTCGCTTTTGATATGAGGAAGAGAGAGGTCCTGGTGAAACCTGGTGGGGGAAGCCCTCAGGAGGATTCTCTAAAATGGGACAGGTTTCCTGAAATTCAGATAGACTACCAAGGGATGAAGTACCCCATGGGTTTTGATACGGGGCATACTGAAACCATGCTGGATGATTCCTGGCTGAACCGGATCCAAGGCCTTCATTCTTCCAGTGCAGTAGTACAAGGCATTGGTTCCCGGTCGGAGGAAGAGGTGCACATCGCCGACAGGTTGACCTTCTTTGTATATGGGCAGGAAGTGATGCTGGAGCATATCGAAATCATGAACCACAAGATTCCCGGAAGCGAACCTGGTTCTATTTCAGGTCTTCTAGGGATAGATTTGGTGAAAGGAAAGAGATGGACCATGGACGGAAAAAGCCGTCACTTTCAAATTCTAGATTGATACAAGTATAAAATGAATACGCTGAGAAACAAGTCCCTATGGAATTTGTCTCTCAGCGTATTTCTTGTTATGCAGAAAAGTTCTGGTGTCCTTAAATCTTCTTCACCTCGGACAGAGCATCGATTCTTCGCTCCACATTCTCCAGCCAAAGATCGATGCCTGAGCGCGTCCAGTCCATGGGAAAGAGCAGCTCCTCCTCCACCAGAGGATGAAGAGCCATCATATCCGGATGCTCTGCTCCCTTAGACAGGCAGTTGCCACAGAGATACTCGTTGTCTCCGATGGCGTAGGCATACTTGATGTGTGGGGTGTTGAACCGGTGAAGGACGCATCTTTTTCCAAAGACCAGCTTCACTTTGGTGCCATCCCCGATGGTGATGGTGATGCCTTCTTGCCAGCTGCTCTCCAGTGCTTTTTTCTCCTGGTCAAAAATGCACTCGTTGAGAAGCTCCATCTCACGGAGCTCGTCTAAGAGCTTTGGCAGCGTCGGCAGGTCACTGATATTGTTAGCGTCAGATATGATCTTTGCAAACTTCCAGGGATAGGTGTTGCTTGTGAAAAACACTGCATCAGAAAGGCTCCAGTCCAAGGGAAACATGATGTTTTCCTCAATCTCCTCGTACTTTCGCAAGGTTCTGTGGCAGGTGAGACACTGGTATTTGTTCTCCCCAATTCTGTAAGCGAAGGTCTCCTTCTTTTCATAGAAGGAATGACCAGCACAGATGATGCCGCTAAGGAGCTGAACCTCGGTACCATCTTCAATCTTTAGTGTTGCGCCTTCCTGGAAGGCTTGATCCACGGCCTGGAGTTCGTCTTTTCCATACTCTCCTTCTGTGATTTTCTTCTTCACTTTCTTATAGATGGACTTCAGAGAGGGCAGGGATTCGATACTTCTTGATTTTGCGATGATTTCCAGAAACTTTTGCATCTATGGGCTCCTTCTTGGATCTGATGTTATTTTTGGCTTCTCAGATTCTTTGTTCTTCTCATTATAACATTTTTCAAAGGAAACAAAGAAGGATCTTCAAAAAGTGGTGATATTACTGGGTTGAAATACCACGCGAGAACACGAGACTATAAAAATTTCATAATAACCTTTACAATCGTCGATTTTATAATATAATGGACTTAAGAAATTAGTGCAAGCGGTTGCACTGAATCAGATGGAGGTCAAAATGGAAGCATTTAAGATGACAGACAACGTCATGGGCTTTCGATTTGGAAACCCTGTGGAGACTGGGGTGATCCAGGGAGAGAAGACACAAGTAGAAATGAATCTTCCCATTGAACTACGGGAAGAGGGCGGAAAAGCCACATTTACATTGAAGCTGACAGAAAATGACCGGGTCTACGGTCTTGGACCAAACCTTGGTGGGATCAATAAGAGAGGCAGGATCTACGAATCCTACTGTACCGATGATCCTCTGCATCACGAGGATAAGACAACCCTTTACGGTGCTCATAACTTTTTTGTGCTGGAAGATGATGATGTGGCCACGGGCTTTTTCATCGATTTTCCCGGCCGTGTCAAGTACGATGTGGGATTCACCACCCTGGAGGAGCTTCAGGTGGAGATCCATGGAAAGGACTTTGATATTTATCTGCTGGAAGGTTCATCCATCAAAGAGATTGTGGCAAGTTTCCATAAGCTTGCGGGTAAGCCTTATATGCCTCCCAAATGGGGCCTCGGGTATTTCCAGTCCAGGTGGGGATATCAGACAGAAGAGGATGTGAAGAAGGTCTATGAGACCTTCAAGGAAGAAGAGATTCCACTGGATGGTATTTATCTGGATCTGGATTACATGGAGGACTTCAAGGACTTCACGCTTTCAGAAGAGAGATTCCCGAACTTCAAAAAAATGGCGCATGAAATGAAGGAAGAAGGGGTAAGGCTCATCCCCATCATTGATGCAGGCGTGAAGATCGAAGAAGGATATCACGTCTATGAGGAAGGCATAAAGGGAGACCACTTCGTGAAGGATGCAGAGGGCAAGCCCTATGTGGCAGCTGTATGGCCAGGAAAAGTGCATTTCCCGGATTTTCTGAAAGAAGAAACCCAAAAGTGGTTTGGAGACCAGTACAAGATCCTCACGGATGCAGGCATTGAAGGAGTCTGGAATGATATGAATGAACCCGCCATCTTCTATGATGAGACTTCGCTGCAAGAAGGGGTGGAGGCAGCCATCCTTGCCCAGGGCGGGAACCTGAATGTCAATGCGTTCTTCTCCTTACGGGACAAGTTCATGAACATCGGCAACAAGCTGGAATACTACAGAAGATTCTTCCATGAAATTGGAGACAGAAGGCTCACCAATGAGGAAGTGCATAATCTTTACGGATACATGATGACAAAGTCTGCCTCTTTAGGGCTTAGAAAGCACCTGGGAAAGAGACATGTCCTGATTTCAAGAGCTTCCTCCATCGGGATGCACCGGTACGGTGGCCTCTGGACCGGAGACAACAGCTCCTGGTGGAGTCACCTCTCCTTGAATCTTCGTATGCTGCCTTCCCTCAACATGTCCGGTTTCTACTATGTGGGCGCTGACACAGGAGGATTTGGCGGTCATGTCAGCGGTGAGCTTCTCACAAGATGGCTTCAGCTGTCTGTGTTCACACCTCTTCTTCGAAACCACTCTGCCATCGGCACCAGGGTTCAGGAACCCTATGCCTTCGGAGATGCTCTCACAAGAGCGAACAAGAAGCACATCGAAAGACGCTATATGCTGATTCCTTATCTGTACTCTGAGATGCTGAAGACCTATGAAACAGGAGGGATGATGTTCACGCCTCTTGCCTTTGAATTCTTCGGGGAAGAAGCTCAGCAGGCTGAAGATCAGATGCTTCTCGGAGAAGAGCTGATGCTGGCTCCAGTGGTCTCGCAGAATGCCAAGGGCAGGTATGTGTATCTGCCAGAAGACATGGTGCTGGTGGACTTTAAAAAATATGACTCCTCTCTGACACTTCTGAAAGATGGGGTGCATTATGTATCCTATACACTGGATGATCTGAAGTTCTTCTTAAGAAGAAACAGGATGATGCCCTACACCAATCCTTCCCAGACGGTGAAGGATCAGGATCTATCTGTGCTGAAGGTGCTCGGTTATGTGGATACAGAAGCAGTCTATGTGCTCTATGACGACGATGGTGAGAGCTTCGGCTACGAACAAGGAAAGATTTACAAAACAACACTCTATGCAAGAAAACTGGAGACCGGCGGTATGAAAGTGGAAGCAAAGAGCAATCATCCAGACCTTCAGACGGTGAATTTCACCCTCATGGATGGCGCTGGTGAAATATGGAACGAGGAGGTAAAAGTTCAGCGGGGATAACCCTTCGCTGAATGAGAACAGGCATGAAAAGACGCAGCAGCGGTATACTGATGCACATTTCCAGCTTACCAGGTCCCTATGGAATTGGAGATTTTGGAAAAGGTGCCTATGACTTCGTGGATTTTTTAGACAGAGCCAATCAGAAGGAATGGCAGATCCTGCCCCTGGGCATCACCGGATATGGAGATTCCCCCTATCAAAATTTCTCTGCTTTTGCAGGAAATCCTTACTTCATTGACCTTCATGAATTTTTGAAAGAAGGTTTTCTGGAAGAAGAGGAAATAGGACTGCTTCCTCTTGGAGACAATCCAGAGAAGGTGGATTATGGGATCCTCTACAAAAACAAAATGGAGCTTTTAAGAAGAGCCTATAAAAGAGCCCGAAGAAGCATCAAAAAAGAACTGGATGCCTTCTATCAGGAAGAAGCGTCCTGGCTTCGTGATTTTGCCCTCTTTATGGCTATTAAAGCAGAGCATCAGGGGATTTCCTGGCTCCGATGGCCGAAAGAGTATAAAGACAACAAATCAAAAGCGGTGCTGGAGTTTGAGAAAAACCATGAGAAAGAGATGTACTTCCATGTGTTTGTCCAATATTACTTCTTCAAGCAGTGGAAAGCCCTGAAGAGCTATGCCAACGACAAGAATATCCGAATCATCGGAGACATTCCCATCTATGTGGCGGAAGACAGCTCAGATCTATGGGGCCATAAAGAGCTTTTCAAGGTAGATGAGAAATTTGTGCCCCTGACTGTGGCTGGATGTCCTCCAGATGCTTTCTCAGAAACAGGGCAGCTTTGGGGAAATCCCATTTATGACTGGGAAGCCATGGAAAAGGATGGATACCAGTGGTGGGTGGAAAGAATCCGTGCAAGCTTCCTCATCTATGATGTGGTGCGCATTGATCATTTCAGAGGATTTGAAGCCTACTGGGAGATTAAAAACGGTTCTGAAAACGCAGTAAAAGGAAAATGGACCAAAGGACCAAACTTCAAGCTCTTCAAAAAAGTGAAGGAAGAGCTGGGAGATCTCGACATCATTGCAGAAGACTTAGGCTTTCTCACAGAAGAAGTGCATGAACTCATTGAAGAGACAGGCTATCCTGGAATGAAGATCCTTCAGTTTGCCTTTGATCCAAGAGAAGAATCCGACTATCTGCCACACACTTACAAGAACAACTGTGTGGTCTATACGGGAACCCACGACAATGACACCATCATGGGATGGATCAAAAATGTGAAGTCGGAAGATCTCATGCATGCCGGAAATTATCTCAAGCTGAGCTTTGAAGAAGGCATCAACTGGGGATTCATCCGTGGAGCATTCAGCTCTGTGGCAGATATGTGCATCATCCCGATGCAGGACTTCCTGGGCCTTGGAGAAGAAGCCAGAATGAATATTCCATCCACCCTTGGAAACAACTGGACCTGGAGAATGAAAGAAGACGCGCTGACTGAAGGACTGGCGGAAAAAATCGCTGGACTTACTAGATTATACGGGAGATAAGAATGAATAGAGAATTGATTACATCGAGAATGCAGGGATATGCCCTTACAACATTTGGAATGAACTTTGAAGATCTTGGCAACAAGGAAAAGTACACTGTATTTTCCAAAGCCATCATGGAAGACATCCTGCCTCAGTGGCAGGCATCTTTGAAGAAGTTTGACGGAAAGAAAAAGGCGTACTATCTTTCTGCAGAATTTCTCATGGGACGTGCTCTATCCAACAACCTCATCAATCTGAGAAAGCTCGAGGAGATGAAGGAAATGCTGGAAGGTCTGGGCATCGACTACAACGTACTGGAAGAAGCAGAAAGTGATGCAGGTCTTGGAAATGGCGGTCTTGGAAGACTGGCTGCCTGTTTCCTGGATTCTGCAGCGACCTTAAACTATTCCCTCACAGGGTATGGCATCCGCTACAACTACGGTATCTTTGAGCAGCAGTTCATCAACGGCTATCAGGTGGAAAAAGGCGATGAATGGCTTTCCCAGGGAGACTCCTGGTCCGTAAGAAGAGAAGACAAGAAAGTCCTTGTGACTTTCAAGGATCAGACCGTAGTGGCAGTGCCTTACGACACACCCATCATCGGTTTTGGTGGAGACACCATCAACACCTTAAGACTCTGGCAGTCAGAAGCGGTGAATGCATTTGATTTCGGTGCCTTCAACAATCAGGACTATGATAAAGCGGTAAAGGAAAAGAATGATGCGGAGAACATCTCCAAGGTCCTTTACCCCAATGACTCCATGGAAAAAGGAAAGATTCTGAGACTGAAGCAGCAGTACTTCTTTGTATCTGCTTCCCTGCAGGACCTCATAAGAGAGCATAAGAAGAACCATAACGACTTCAAGAACTTTGCAAAGCTCCATGCAGTGCAGCTGAATGACACCCATCCAGCGGTGGCAGTGCCTGAGCTCATCAGACTTCTGGGACTGGAAGGCGTAAGCTTCAAGAAGGCCATGTCCATTGCGGTGGATACCTTCGCCTATACCAACCACACCATTTTGAAGGAAGCGCTGGAGCAGTGGTCCGTGAAACTTTACAAGAAGATTCTTCCGGATGTGTACAAAATCATCGTGAAGATCGACAACATGATGAAGAAGGAGCTTCTGGAAAAGGGCGTTTCTGAAGACAAGCTTTCTGAGTTTGCCATCATCGCAGACGGCAACATCAAGATGGCGTGGCTGTCCATTTATGGCACCCATTCCACCAACGGTGTGGCTCAGCTTCATACAAACATCCTGAAGGAGACCGAGCTTCGTGAATGGTACCTGCTTTATCCAGAGCGGTTCAACAACAAGACCAATGGAATCACCCAGAGAAGATGGCTTGTGGAAGCAAACCCTCGTCTTGCGGAGTTCATCACAGAGCTTCTTGGAGATGAATCCTGGATCACAAACCTGGACAATCTGAAAGAACTGAAGAAGTTTGCATCAGATGATGAGGTTATCCGAAGATTCATTGAGATCAAAAAGAGCAAGAAGAAAGAGCTGAAGGAGTATATCCTGGCGAAAGAAGGCGTGGAGATTGACGAGAATTCCATTTTTGACATCCAGATCAAACGTCTTCATGAATACAAGAGACAGATACTAAATGCCTTCCATATCCTTTATCTCTACAATAGACTGAAGGAAGACGAGAGCTTTGACATCACGCCAAGAACTTTCATCTTTGGCGCAAAGTCTGCACCAGGGTATGACAGAGCGAAAGCCATCATCAAGTTCATCAATGCCATTGCAGAACTTGTGAACAATGACGAGAGCATTAAGGGCAAAATCAAGGTGGTCTTTGTGGAAAACTACGGCGTTTCTTACGCCCAGAGGCTCTTCCCCGCAGCGGACATCTCCGAGCAGATTTCTACAGCTGGCAAGGAAGCTTCCGGTACTGGAAACATGAAGTTCATGCTGAACGGTGCACCCACCATTGGAACCTTTGATGGAGCCAACGTGGAAATCGTGGAAGAGGCAGGACTGGAGAACAACTATATCTTCGGACTCACGGTAGAGCAGATTGAAGAAATCAAGGACAGTTATGATCCTGTGAAGGAACTGAAGAAGAACAAGAGGCTGGAGAAGGTGGTGAATGCCCTTACCGACGACACCTTTGACCTGAAGCCTGAAGAGACCTTTGAAGAACTGAAGAACTCACTTCTGAAGGGAGCATCCTGGCATACCCCGGACAACTACTTTGTCATCAAGGACTTTGATGCATATGTAGAAGCTCAGGAGAAAGTAGGAGAAGACTTTAAAAATGAGCTGGAGTTCTATAGAAAGGCATTCATCAATATGGCTTCCGCTGGAAAGTTCTCCTCGGACAGAACCATCGAAGAATATGCCAAGGAAATCTGGAACATCGAGAGCATCACATCCCGTGAAGTCTAACTCGTTCTAGAATAAAACAAGGGAAAATCCTTAAGGTGAGATGAGAGTGGATTCCTATTGGGAATCAAGGATTTTGGCAAAGTGATATACGTTGTGCAAACGCTAGCACTAAGATTTTGCCAAAATCTGCTCTTTTTTCACAAAATAGGGTGGATTTTTCCGAAAAAAGAGGGTATAATCAAAGAGTAAAGCGTTTTCATTTGAGTTTTTGTGCAAGCGTATGCACCGAAGCGAAGCGGCTGTGTCCATTCTAGCATGCTGTGTTCCGGGATATACCTTATACTTTTCACTCTCAAGAAAACGGTTACGGTTTGATTCAATATATCAAAATACAACTGTATTAGGAGGATAAAAAATGAAGAAAATCACTTCACTCGTACTTGCCCTGATGCTGTCACTTTCAGTAGCTGCATGCGGATCCAAGGATGAACCAGAAACCCCAGAGACCCCAGGAGAAACTCCTGTAGAGACCCCAGGTGAAGAGCCTGGCGAAGAAGGACTTACAGGTTCCATTACTGTTCAGGCTGAAGAAGGTTGGAAGGCTTACTACGAAGCTGCTGTTGCTAGATTCCTAGAAAAGAACCCAGACGCTTCCGTTGAACTGAAGATTACTGGAGCCTTTGATATGCTGGACATTCTGGACAGCACAGACCCATCCAATGAAGACATCGCTGACGTTTATGCAATTCCTGCAGACAGACTTGCTGGCCTGAACCAGAACGAAGCTCTTGCACCAATGGATGCAAAGGCAATGGCTGAGAAGGTCGGCGGATTTGCAAACTATGATGCAGGTCTTGGCGGAAACTTCAACGTGGACGGCGACTACCTTGCATTCCCAATGAACGTTGAAACACTTGTTGTTTATGCAAACAAGGCAAACGCTGAAGCAGAAGGCATTGACCTGACCAAGAGCATCGAAATGAACGAAGCTGGTCTGAACCTTCTTATTCCAATGTTTGATGCTTGGTTTGGCGTAGGTGTTCTGAACTCCTCCGACATCGAGCTTCTTGGAAAGAACGACGACGGCACACTCTTCTCCGATTTCACAGCTGAATGGGCTGACCTTGCTCCAGAAAAGCAGGCTACAGTTACAGCGATTTTTGAATACTGGAAGAAGACACAGGAAACCAATGCTTCCCTTTGGGATGCTGAAGCTGCTTGGGGTATACTGGATACCGAATTCACCACTGGTGGAACAGGCGTAGCTAGAATTTCCGGTCCATGGGATGCTGGCACATTCACAACCCAGGCTGGAGAAAACCTTGAAATCATGCCAATCGGAACTGTTACTGTTGCTGGAAAGCCAATGAAACACTGGAAGGGCGGATGGGGACTTGCCATCAACTCCAGAAATGAAGGCGACGACGAAAAGATGGCACTTGCTGAAGCATTCATCGTAGAACTGATGAACACAGACTACGCTGTAGACTTCTTCAAGGGTACAGGCAAGATCATGGAAAACGTTCCTGCTGATGTATACCTGAGCTCTGACCTTTCCGATCAGGAAAAGTCTATCATTGAGAACGTACTTGCTTCCTACCAGGATGCACCTGCAAGACCTCTGTTCCAAGAATGGGGATCTGTATGGGATACATGGAAGAACGCAGTACTGTCCTGGTCATCTGTAAAGCCTGCAGATGCTGAGGCAGCTTATAAGGAAATCAAGGCAGCATTCGATGCAATGATGCTGAACTTCTAGAATAGACAGAATAGATTTTTGGGGGAAAGAGAGGCTTAGGCCTCTCTTTCTATACCTTATAGGAAGTTTTGATGGTAGAATGATATAAGAGTGAATGGACAAAAACCAAAGACAAAAAGAGAAGTCCGAAACAAGACAGATGTGGAGAACATAGGAAGGAAGAAGCATGAACACTTATCAGAAGTTTCCCAAAAAACAGTTATATATCATCCTGGCCGCAGCGGCTCTTGTGATCTTTGCCAGTTCACTGGATGTGCTGATGCGCGTGAAAGACGCATCGGTCTTTGAAGCCTGGAAAGAGAGTGCCATAGCCTTTGGGACCTTTACAAGTGAGAATCCTCCGACCCTCAATGATTATGTGGGTGTGGAGCTGTTCAGATATCTTTTTAAGATTGCCATTCCAGTAGGATTTGCGCTTCTGACGTTTCTGACCTATCAGAAACTGACCTTAACCAAAATCTATATCTTCATCTGGTCTGTGCTTCTTGTGGGAGGCCTGGCTTATACATTCTTTGAACTGAATTTTTATTCGGTATTCTATTATCTGGTGATAGCAGGATACCTGATCCTCATACTGACGGTTCTCTCTCTATTTGAAGAGCTGAACAAGAGTAAAAAATTGTAAAGGTGGGAAGAGATCGTGGCGAAATACAGCAAAGTCCTTTATGACTATATTGGACGAACCTATGAAAGAAAGAATCTGTATCTCAAGGAAGTCGCATTGCTCCAGGATAAGATCCGGGAAGGCTCTCCAAAAGAGAAAGAATCCTTGAAAACTCAGCTGAAAGAATTGATAAGCAAGAAAAATGACCATCCGTATCTGAAGGAACTGAAAGAATACGATCATAAAGAAAAGAGGTTCCTGGAAGATCTTAAGAAAAAATCAGCACAGCATCAAGCGTCTCTTGAGAAGGGGCTTTCAAAAGATGTAGTACATTTGGAGCGCTTGCTATTTGAGAGCAAGGCGAAAATGGAATTCTACAAAGAGTACACCGGCCTGACCTATGATGCGGTGTATTTCTATAAAGAAGCGTCCATTCATCAGAAGCTCATACCAAACATCATCTACAACATCAAGAAACTGGAAGAGGACCTGCGCAAAGCGGAGAACTACCATGGAGAAGAAAACAAGGAAGCCATTGCTAGAGAGATAGGCCGCTTCAAGAGTGAGCAGAATGCGATCTATGAGAAAAGACTCGCGGAGCTGAAAGAAAAAAGAAAAGAAGGACTGATTTCTGAGAAAGCACTGAAGAACGGAAAGAAGGAACTGAAGAAAAAATATCAGTATGCCGTCCGTGTGAAAGAATACGAAGATCCAGACAAAATGAAACGAGAGCTCATAAAGAGCAAGAAGTTTGAACTGAAAGACTACACCAAGGTTCAGAAAAGAGTCCTCAATGCTGACGTGGCCGATGCCAGAAGAAACACACCGACTGAAACCATGAAGACCACACCGATCAATACGATCGCGGGAGCATTGATCCCAGGACTTGGACAGCTTTTAAACAAACAGCCGGTGAAGGCAGCTCTGTTCTTTCTTGGTCTTCTCTTTGTCTATGTGGTGGCCATTCCTTATGCCTTAGGCTACGGAAATTATCAGGGCGAAGGCATCGCGGGACTCATCAGTCTTGCGGAAGGGGCCAGAAGAATCGATAAGTCACTGATCTTCATGATTGAAGGCATCGTGGCCATCGTGTTCCTGCTTTTTGCTGCAGGCATCATGGTGGCGAACTTCAGAGATGTTCGTGGCGTAGAAAAAGGCGTCATGAAAGGAATTCGCGAAAAGAACTGGTTTGAGACCACTCAGACCATTGAAGAAGATGGATTCCCTTATCTTGTGTCCATACCCGCTCTCATCGTCATTTCCTTTATCGTCCTTGTACCGATATTCACAGCGATTCTCCTTTCCTTTACCGGAATGGATCCAAAGAATCAGAGCAAGTTCCCTTGGGTGGGCATTCAGAACTATAAGCTCATCGCACTGGGAGAAGGACTTGCTGGATCTGTTTTCTGGCAGATCTTCGGATGGACGATCATCTGGACATTAACGTCTACCACCTTGGCAATATTCATCGGATTTGGACTGGCACTTCTTGCCAACAATCCAAGAATCAAGGGGAAAGGCATTCTTCGTATGATCTACCTGTTGCCTTGGGCAGTGCCTGCTTTTATCACCATCATGTTCTTCAGTATCATGTTCTCTACTCAGGGAGCCTTGACGGAGGTGGTGCAGAATGTCTTTGGTGTTGCCATTGACTTTAAGAACAGCACCTTCTGGTCCAGGTTCATTCTGGTGATGCTGCAAGGGTGGCTGGGAAGCTCTTATGTGTTCCTTCTCTCCACGGGTGTTCTTCAGGCGATACCAGAAGATCTCTATGAAGCGGCGGACATAGACGGCGCCAACACCTGGCAGAAGATCAGAAGAATCACGCTTCCTATGGTTTTATTCCAGACAGCACCGCTACTCGTGAACCAATATACCTTTAATTTTAATAACTTCTCCATCATCTATCTCTTTAATGGTGGAGGACCCTTCAATCCAACGAAGTATGGAAACCTGGCGGGATCCTCGGATATCCTCATTTCCTATATCTATAAGCTGACCATGGACAATCAGTATCAGGCCATTGGTGCCTCGATCTCCATTGCCATCTCCCTGGGGCTTATGGTCTTCGCATTCATTGGATTCAAGAACTCAAAAGCCTTTAAGGAGGAGAGACTGTAATGAGTATTTTCAAGAAAAAACAAGAACTTTATCTGTCAGACAGACAGCCTCTCACCGTGGTTGGGAAGATTCTTCTTCTTGTGAGCTACGCCATCCTCTTCGGATGGGCCTTTGTCATTGTGTGGCCTCTGACCCAGATGGTCGTCTCTGCCTTCAACGGTAATCAGGGGAGATATCTGATCCTCAATAAAATTACGGATGAAAGCTACATGTTCTCCCTGAAGCACTTTGAGTTTCTGTTCACAGAAACCAAATATCTTCTATGGGTGAAAAACACACTGGTCATCGCCATTGCCACAGCGACTCTGACCATCATCATTGTCTCCTTTACTGGATATGCGTACTCAAGATTCCGCTTTAAAGGAAGAAAAGCAAGCCTCATGGCCATCATGCTGATTCAGACCATTCCTTCCTTTGCAGGAATCACTGCGTACTACACCATGCATTCCATCATCTCTTCGGTGGCCCCAGTGTTTACCAGACAGATGATGCTGATCCTCATTTACGCCGGTGGCGGTATTGCTGCCAACACCTTTATCCTGAAAGGATATATGGACTCCATCTCTACAGAGCTGGATGATGCGGCGAAGATTGATGGATGTTCCAACATGAAAGTGTATAGACTCATCATCATGCCCATTGTGCGGCCAATGCTTTCGATCATCGCCCTCTGGTCTTTCATCGGACCTTTCATGGACTATCTGCTGCCACGAGTGCTCCTCACAAACGCCAATGACTATACATTGGCCCAGGGGCTCTACACACTCATGAACAATAGAGAAACATTGAACCAGCCGGCCTTTGCCGCTGGAGGGCTCCTTACCGCTGTACCGATTGTCATCTTGTTTGCAGTGCTTCAGAAGCAGCTGATTTCAGGACTGGCACAGGGCTCAGTGAAGGGCTAAAAATAGGAACATGGAGGTAGAAGTAAATGAAAGTATCCTTAAAAAATATCGGTAAGAAGTATGAAGGCCGGGAAGAGTTTACCTTAAGAGACATCAACCTGGAAATAGAAGATAAGGATTTCTGTGTCATCCTGGGACCCTCAGGCTGCGGAAAGACCACACTTTTAAGAATGATTGCAGGCCTCAACTCCATCACAGAGGGAGATCTGCTTTTCAATGACAAAAGAATGAATAAAGTACCATCCAAGGACAGAGACATAGCCATGGTGTTCCAGAGCTATGCCCTCTATCCTCATATGACCGTCTATGACAATATGGCTTTTTCCCTTGCCATGAGAAAAGAGAGAAAGACCGTCATTGATGAGCGTGTAAGAGAAGCGGCTGAGCTTCTTCAGATCACCAATTATCTCCACTCTAAGCCATCGGATATTTCCGGCGGTCAAAGACAGAGAGTTGCCCTGGGGCGTGCCATGGTGAGAAAACCAAGAGTGTTCCTCATGGATGAGCCTTTGTCAAACCTGGATGCGAAGCTTCGTGAACACATGAGAGTGGAGCTGGTACGTCTTCATAAATCTCTGGAGACCACGTCCATCTATGTCACCCATGACCAGACAGAAGCCATGACCATGGCGACGAAGATTGTCCTCATGAACGAAGGAAAGATCCAGCAGGCAGGTAAACCGGATGAGTTCTACAATAAACCTGCCAATCTCTTTGTTGCAAGATTCATCGGTTCTCCAACCATGAACATCTTCGAAGGGAAGATCGAAGGGGGAAGATTCATCTCCAATGACGGCTCCATCAAGGCTTCTGCAAGTCCCCATGATGAATCCCGTGTGAAGGCCTTTGAAGGAAAGAACGTATCCCTTGGAATCCGCTCTGAAAGATTTCTTACCGGGGAAGCGGAAGAAAAGATTGAAGTGAAAGTGGATGTGGTGGAAATGCTGGGTAAAGAGAAGATTCTTTACACCAACCTGCCATCTGGGGATGAAGTGGTCATCTCTGTCCCAGGTCATCTGGAATTCTATGAAGGAGAAAGCTACACCTTTGGCATCGACCACGGATCCCTGCACTTCTTTGATACAGAGACAGGAAACAGAATCAATATTTAACAGCTAGAGGAAAGGGAGAGTAGAAGACCTTGATGAAGACGAATCAGACTACGGTCAAAGATGTGGCCCTAAAGGCAAAGGTTTCGCCTTCCACAGTATCCAGGGTGATTTCCAATCATCCGAAAATCAGTGAGGAGACGAGAAAAAGAGTATTGAAAGTCATGGACGATCTGGGATATTATCCCAATGCCATCGCCCGTTCTTTGGCATCCAAAAAAACAGGTACTTTAGGGGTGATTCTGCCGAACCGTACTGAGGACCTTCTTCTGAATCCTTTTTTCCCGGAAGCCCTCAGAGGCATCATCAAAGGAGCGGCATCCGCTTCCTATGATGTGCTTCTCTCCAGCTCCACTGAAGGGAAAAGTGAACTGGAGATTGTCAAAACCTTCATCAGAAGCTCCAAAGTGGATGGCATCATCCTCATGAGCAGTAAAGTCAATGACGAGTGCCAGGAGTATCTTTCAAGCATTGAGTTTCCCTTCTCTCTCATTGGTTCTCCCTATGACCATAAAGAGAAGGTCAATCATGTGGACAACGACAACTACATGGCAGCCTATGAGCTCACCACCTATCTCAGCATGATCGGCAGAAAACGTATTGCTCTCATTGCCTTTGGTGCCACCAAGGTCTTCAAGACAGCTGGAATCTCCATTCCTAAGGACCTGGCCATTGCAAGCTTCAACAACAGTATCCTTTCCAGGTACTCGGATATTCCACTGACCAGCGTGGACATCAATTCCTTTGATCTTGGATACTACTCCGTGGATCTTTTGGCAAAAGCCATCAATGAGGGGGTAAAGGGCAGAAAGCTCATCATCCCCTATGAGATTGTCAAAAGACAGTCCACGGAGGGAGAGGCAAAGTAGAATTTTTCAAGGTGCCGTAGCAACGTCTATGGCCCTTTTTTTATAACCATCATGAATCGTATAGACAGAAAAAGGAGATTTATCCTATGAATTTGCATGCATTATATCACCAGACCACTGTGCCCTATGCCTATCCTCTGGATGAGGAGCATCTTTATGTGAGGCTGCGGGCAGCCAAAGGAGATCTTTCGGAAGTGAAGGTCTACTACAGGGACCGCTATCAGTGGCCTGCTCTCTATAAGATCAAGACGCTGAAAAAGTCCTACGCGGACAAGCTGTTTTCTTACTATGACACTGCGCTGGCCCTCCATAGGAACCGGTATGCCTACTACTTTGTGCTGCGCACCAAAGAAGGGAGAAGGTATGTCATGGATGAGCGTGGGGTGTGGGAGAAAAAGCCCAGGGTCCTAAGACCCTATCAGTTTCCTTATATTGCTTCAGAGGATGTCTATAAAGGAGCAGACTGGCTGAAAGAGGCCATCTGTTACCAGATTTTCCCAGACCGGTTCCACCGGGGAGAAGAAAGCGATCAGGTCATTGAGGAGACTTCCTTAGCATCCTGGGGAGCGAGACCCACCACAAAAAACCATTTTGGCGGAAACATCAAAGGCATCACGGAGAAAATTCCCTATCTCAAGGAGTTGGGTGTAACGCTTCTCTATTTTACTCCGCTGTTCACCTCTTCCTCCAATCATAAGTACAATACCAAAGACTATCTGGAGATCGATCCGAGATTCGGTTCTCTGAAAGAAACCAAAGAGCTGGTGAGGCTTTGCCATGAGGCTGGCATCCGGGTGGTCTTTGATGCGGTGTTCAATCATACAGGACATGATTTCTTCGCCTTTCAGGATGTACTGGAAAAAGGCGAGGAGTCAGAGTATGCAGACTGGTTTCATATTGATTCTTATCCTGTGTCTCTGGCCAAAGCCAATTATTACACCTTTGCAAACCGTGTGTCCTATATGCCCAAGGTGAATCTCAAAAACCAGGGCATCCGGGATTATTTCCTTAAGGTTGCCAAGTACTGGATCCGGGAGGTGGGCATTGACGGCTATCGCCTGGATGTCTGTGATGAACTGTCCCATGATTTTCTGAAAGATCTTCGGAAGGCCGTGAAAGAGGAGAAGGAAGATGCAGTGCTCATTGGGGAGATCATGCATGAAGCGGAGACTTTTCTGGATGGCACAGAGCTTGATTCCATCATGAATTATCCCTTCCGGCATGCCATGGTGGATACCTTTGCCAGGGAAGAGCTTTCCCTTTCTGAGTTTTTCCAGGTGCTTTTGAAAAATCAGGTGCTTTATCGGGAGGACATCACCGCCCAGATGCTGAATCTTCTGGGCAGCCATGACGTGCCAAGGTTTTTGACGGAGTCTGGTGGAAACAAGAAGAAACTTATGCTGGCCACGGCCTTTCAGTTCCTCTACAAGGGAGTGCCCTATGTCTATTATGGGGATGAGATCGGTCTTACCGGAGGGAAAGATCCTCTTTGCAGAAAGACCATGATTTTTGAGGAGGACCGTCAGGATGAGAAGCTTCTTTCGTTCTTCAAGACCATGATCCGTTTGAGAAAAGACCATCCAGTACTTACCCATGGTCACTTCACCTTAAAGAGTGTGGAAGAGAAGACCTTCCACTTCACAAGAGAAGATGACAAGGACCGGGTGGAGGTCTTCTTTAATCTTGCACCGGATGAAAGACGGGTGCCTCTGGATAAGAACCTGCATGGCATCAATCTTTATACTGGTGAGGAAGTGGATGCGGATGGCAGCTGTGTTCTTTCAGGACAGTCGTTCCTGGCTGTGCTGGTAAAAAAATGAAAAGGAGAAGAATCACGATGAATAAACGAAAACTCCTAAGTGTGCTCCTGGTCTCTGTTCTATCTATAGGGCTTTTCGCCTGCAAGAAAGACGAGACCATCTATAGAACCTCCAGCGAAGGAGCCTTCGCCTACGAAAATGCCACGGTGTATTTCGCCATGACGGACCGGTTCCTGGATGGGGATGAGAAGAACAATGATTCTTACGGCAGAAAGAATCCCGATGAACTGGGAAAGAGCATCGGCACCTTCAACGGCGGGGACATCAAAGGACTCACAAAGAAGCTGGAGGAAGGGTACTTTGAGGATCTGGGGGTCAATGCCATCTGGATCACCGCCCCTTATGAGCAGATTCACGGCTATATCGGTGGAGGAGAGCGGGGAGATTTTGCCCACTACGGTTTCCATGGTTATTATGCCCTGGACTGGACCATGATGGACCGAAATGTCGGTACCGTAGAAGAGTTCCGCACCTTTGTGGATACGGCGCATAGCCAGGGGATCCGCATCCTCATGGATGTGGTGATGAATCATGTGGGGTATCCCAATCTTACGGATATGCTGACCTATGACTATGGCAACGTGAACCTTCCGGAAGGGTATGAAGTGAAGGAAGGCATGGACTTTTTTGACTACAGCAAATACGTCGACTACGAGAGCGAAGCTTCTTTTGAGAACTACTGGGGAGACTGGGTCCGAGCTGGGCTCCCAGGGTATGAGGAGCCAGGAGAATCTGAAATCACCCTGTCTTTGGCGGGTCTTCCTGATGTGAGGACGGAAGTGGAGGAGGATCTGGGTCTTCCACCGATTTTAGAGAGAAAATGGGCCATGGAAACGGATAAAGAATATGAGGCTTATATTCTGCCAGCTTCCAAAGAGCTGAGAAAAGACCTTGGCCTTCCACCTTATGCCTACATCACCAAATGGCTTGCAGCCTTTGTGGAGGAGTTTGGGGTAGATGGTTTCCGCGTGGACACCGCAAAGCATGTGGAGATTGAGCGCTGGGAAAATCTGGGAAATGAAGCCCAGAAAGCGCTGGAGTCCTGGCGGGAGAAGAATCCGGAGAAACCTGGAGCAGACTTCACGGAGGATTTCTTTATGGTGGCGGAGGTCTGGGGCCATGGGGTTCTGAAGGACTACTACTTTGACCATGGATTTGATGCGGTGATCAATTTCACCTTCCAGGGTCTTAAAAAAGATGGCCCAGCATTTAGAGCATCCTCCATGTCTGGGGTGTATGAGAATTACGCCAAGACCCTCCATGGAGAAGATCCTTTTAACGTTCTCAGCTACCTTTCCCAGCATGACACCACTTTGTACCCCAGAGAAAAGCTCATAGAAGGGGCCACAAAGCTGCTTCTCTTGCCTGGTGCTGTGAAGATTTTCTACGGAGATGAGACTGCAAGGCCCATGGGGGATGGCGGTTCTGACAAAACCCAAGGGACCAGGTCTCCCATGAATTGGGACAGCGTGGACGAAGAGGTCCTTGCGCATTTTAAGAAGCTAGGAAGCTTCCGGAACCGGAACATTTCTGTGGGGGCAGGCACTCACGAGATGCTCTCAGAAGAGCCGTTCGTTTTCACCAGAACCTATGATAAAGAAGGGATCTTTAATCGCGTCCTTGTGTATCAGGGGCCAGGGGGCCAAGTGGAGCTGGATCTGAAAGCTGCTTTTGAGGACGGGACGACCTTGAGAGATGCTTATACCGGAACCCTTTATGAGGTGAAGGAAGGAAAAGTAACGCTACAGGTGCATGAAATCGGGCTTTCCTTACTGGAAGCCGTGGAAAAAGTGGAGTAAAAACAGATCATGGAGAAGACCTGTGAATCTTTTGTGAAAGGATTCCAGGTCTTCTTTCCTGCTCTTTATAGCGCTGAACAGGAAGACTATAATGAAAGAAAAGGGATGCTTCTTTAAAGGAGGAGAACAGAATGAAACTGACCTTCTACACCAGTACAAAAACTGGTATTTATGCCATCACCTTTATGATCATGGCGGTGATTCTCGTGGTGGTTGTGGCGTATCTTGGACAGGACATGGAGGTGGAACCGGAGGGAAGCTTCTTTGATCATATGAACCTTGCTGTGATGACGCTTCTGGCCTTTCTTTTTTCCATCATCTCTTTGGTGACAGGACTCCTTGCTGTAATCCGGGACAAGGAAAGGTCCATCCTCTCTATGGGTGCAGTGCTGTTATCCTTCGTGGCTGTGTATTTTGGCACCATGGAGTTTATCGGGGAGATGAACCTCTTCAATCTCCAGACCAAATGATTGGAGAAGGGGGCTTTGTAACCGAAAGGTCATCGCTTTGCCTTGAGTATTCTGTACAATGATGGAAATAAGGGACACTGAAAGATATTTGAGGGGGAATACCATGAAAAAGTTCACGATACTCTTGATATCGATACTGCTCGGAATCTTCATCATAGGTTGTGACCAGAAAAAAGAGGTTCCTGAAAATGAGGATCCCAATGATTCTTCAGTGCAATGGGACAGGCGCCCTGCCATATTAGTGGACAGAGAGCTGTATCTTTCTACCGGAGAGATTTTATCTATTGAAGTGGATGAAAGCAGCATAAGAACTGTTTCTTCTGTGACTTCATCCCATCTGATGCCCACAAAAGAGGGAGAGATTAACTTTCCTTTTCCTGAAGCGAAATACGCTAAGATGACAGTAGAGACGGACTATGTGGTGGTTATGGTAGAAGAGAAGTGGGAAAAGTTCTTAAGAGAAAAGGACCTGAAGCCATAATAAACCATTGTGGAATAATAGGATAGGGATTAATCTTTTTGTAGCCTCGGATGTAAAAGATATTTCAAAGCAAACGAGAGAGAAACCCATGACTTTCCTTTAAGAGAAAGATCATGGGTTTCTATTTTTCATCACATCATTTCAGCAGTTCTTTATTTCATATTGAGCTGCCTGATCTTTTCTGCCAGAGCAAAGAACTCCTTTTCCAAGTATGGACGCTCTTCTTTCTTCGCCTGGAGGAGCTTATGGGAGAGCTCTGCCTGCCTCATTTTAAGCAGAAGGATCGTTTCTTCTGTTTTTGGCTTATCATCTCTTTCCAGATATTCTGTGAGGGTCCCTGGAAACCGTGTGAGCTGTTTGTCTTTCAGATGCCAGATTTCTTTAGCCACCTGCTTCATAAAGTAGCGGTCATGTGTAATGAGAAGCATGGCGCCTTCATAGTCTTTTAAGGCTTCCTCAAAGACTTCTTTGGTTTCCAGATCTAGAAAATTGGTTGGCTCATCCAGAATGAGAAGGTTGCATTTCGTGAGAAGGAGCCGAAGAAGAGATACCCGGAGCTTCTCTCCATAGCTTAAGTGCTTCATGGGAAGAAATACAGAGTCTCCTTTGATCTTCAGGCCGCCCAGAAAGTTACGGATGTCGCTTTCTATAGGATGTAGTGGGAGTAGAAGCTCCAGTGGTGTCTCCTCCTCATTGAAGCCAGTGAGCTCCTGAGAAAGATACCCGAGCTGCACCGATGGGGAGACTGTGACGGTTCCCTCGTGGGAGAGTTCACCAAGAAGAATTTTCATCAAGGTGGTTTTACCCGCCCCATTTTCTCCGAGAAGTCCGATCTTATCCCCCCGTCTGATTTCTAAAGCGATGTCCTGAAAAAGTACCCGGTCAAAGGCTTTTCCAAGACCTTCCCCACGAAGGAGCACCGGAGGTGTTTTCTCCTCGGAAGTGAGAAATGACAGCTTCACTTCTTTTTCTGAGGTGGGTTTCTCTTTCACCTCCAAGAGTTCGATGCGCTTTCGCATGGACTTTGCTTTCTTCTGGAGCTGCTTGTTTCTTCCTCGAAGATAATCGTTCTGAGACAGAGTCTCCATTTTGTTCGCCTTTTGGGAAATTCCTTGGGCTGCAGCTTCCAGAGCTTTTTTCTTTCTGGTGTATTCCACATATTCCATGTTCTCCCGGGCCATGTCTTCGTCCCGCTTTTTTTTGAAAGCGGTATAATTTCCGGTATATTTTTTGAGCTTTCCTTTTTCCAGATGATAGATCTTAGAGACGCTATGATCGAGAAATTCCCGGTCATGGGAGATGAGAAGCACCGCACCATCGTACTCTTTCAGGAATTCCTCCAGGGCCTTGATACTTTCCACATCCAGAAAGTTTGTGGGTTCATCCAGAAGCAGCAGAGGTGGAAGCTCTTTGATGGCATTGAGGAAGGCGAGTTTTGTCTTTTCGCCACCACTCATGTGCTGAAATGGGGTGTGCAGCAGCTCTTTCATTCTAAAGGCGTCCATGAGTTTCAGGACTCTCTTGTCGTAACTTTGGGAGTCTTCCAGCAGTTTTTTCAGCGTGGATTCCTCTAAAGCCGACTGCTGACTTAGATGGCCATATGGGACAAGAATCTTCCCGTAGCCTTTTTCTGGAGAAAGTTCCCCCAGAAGGATCTTGAAGATCGTTGTTTTTCCGGACCCGTTTCTTCCAAGAATGCCAATGCGGTCTTTGTCGTTGATCTCCAAGGAGATGTCATGAAAAAGGTCCTTGGCTGGAAAGCTCAGGGTCACAGTTTTTAATTGCGCTTTGAGCAAAAAAATCACCTCGTCTATTTTCTGCCTGCCCAAAGCATGGGGAGGCAGAATTATTTGGTTTTATCTGTGATCGCTGTTGTCATCCACATTTTTTCGTACCTCCGTGTTTTTTTTCAGTATACGGCAAAGACTCTGTAATCTCAAGAAAATAAAGAAAAATCCTGCAGGAAAGAAAAGTAGATCTTTCTGTCCTGCGGGACTCTATCTATAGATTGAATTTCTTGAAAAAGAGGGGGTAGAGGAATATAGCAGTAAAGGTCACCAGGAAGTAGCGGAGAAGATCATAAAGACCTTCCTCTGGGAATACTGCCCCCAGGCCTTCTTTAATGAGGAGAATGAGTAGAATCCCAATCAGCACTCGAAGAACTTTCTTCAAAGGTGTGCCCTTTACCTTAAACTGCACATAGTTCTTCTCTAGAAGGATGCCCAGGAAAAAACCGGCATAGGAGCCAAAACTTTTGATAAAGTCCTCGGACCCTGCAAAGAAAAGAGTGGGGATAAAGAGAAGAAAAGTGAGGGTATAGAGCACTTCGGGCTTCATCTTCTTCAGAAGCCTTGCACAGAGAAAAGCCGTAAGGAGTCCAAGAAGAATACCCACCACAGCATCTTTTGGGTAATGAACGCCCAGATAGATTCTAGAGAGGCCAATGAGAAAGATCAATATACCAAGAAGGAGGGTGAGCCATTTCTTTTTAAACTCTATCATAAAGGCTCCGCCTGTAGCAGCGCCATTTTGACTGTGACCGCTGGGAAAGGACTTTCCCGTGGCGGTTTCAGGCCGAAGGGTTCGGATGCCTTCTTCACCGATGGGCCGCTCAAAGGAGAACATCTCTTTTAGGGTATTGTTGAGAAGAAGACTTGTGAACACGGTATAGGCGAGGGTTTCTCCGAATTTCTTGTTCATCGTCCAGTAGATGATAGCCAGAAGCGGCACCATGAAAAGCTCCTCTCCAAAGATGGTGATGCCTTCAAAGAATGCGTCCAGAAAAGGTGTGTGAATACTTTGTACTGCGCGGATGAGATCTAGTTCCATGACATTTCCTCCAGTCTATATGCTTTACTTCTATTGTAGTGCTTCTTCAGAAGTTTTCAACAGTCATGAATTTACTATTGTTTCTCAATGAGAATCAATGAGAATGAATGTCGCTCTCAATTAATAAGAATGAATATTAAATTATAATAATTCTATTTACAGATAATTATTTCTAGAGTATGATGAAGATAAGAAAAAATACCCTGCCATTTCGGGGAATTCAGGCAGGAAGAAAGGGGAAAGAAAAATGGACGGTGTGGCAACGGAAAATAAAGATTTTATGAGTAAAATAAGACCTCATCTGGAACTGATCAATGCAGCAGTCAGTGGTGTGCTGATTCTTCTGGGGTGGTATCTTTTAACTGCCAAAGAAGAATCACGAGCCATTCCTGTGATCTTCATCCTGGCCTATGCCATTGGAGGATATTATAAAGCAAAAGAGGGGTTCTTTGAGACCTTTAAGCAAAGAAGGCTTAATGTGGAGCTTTTGATGATTTTAGCTGCTGTAGGATCAGCGGTTATTGGTTACTGGATGGAAGGGGCGATCCTCATCTTCATCTTTGGCCTCAGTGGCGCCTTAGAAACCTATACCATGAACAAAAGCCATAAGGAGATTTCAGCTCTGATGAACCTTCAGCCAGAAGAAGCTGTGAGGATTTTAGATGATATGGAGGAGACGGTTTCTGTGAAGATGCTCCGTGTAGGAGATCTGCTTCTTGTGAAACCCGGCGAAAGAATTCCAACCGATGGAAAAATCATAGAAGGTGTCAGTGCCATCGATGAAGCTGCCATCACAGGAGAGTCTATTCCAGTGACGAGAGGACCTGGGGATGAGGTTTATGCAAGTACTGTCAATCTGCGGGGAAGTCTTAAGATTGAGATGACCAAAGCCAGTGATGAAACTCTGTTCAGTAAGATCATTGCCTTGGTTCAAAATGCCCAGAGTGAGAAGTCTCCTTCCCAGCAGACCATTGAAAAGTATGAAGGGCCTTATGTGTCTGTGGTGCTGATTTCGGTGGTTCTCATGATGTTTCTGCCAAGAGTTCTCTTACAGTGGACCTTTGAGGAGTCTTTCTATAGAGCCATGGTGCTGCTTGTTGTAGCCTCTCCTTGCGCTCTGGTGGCCTCTGTGACGCCTGCGACCCTTGCAGCCATAGCCAATGGGGCCAAAAATGGTATCCTCTTCAAAGGAGGCGTCCATCTGGAGAATCTATCAAAAATCAAGGCTGTGGCCTTTGACAAAACAGGAACCCTCACCAAAGGAAAGCCGGAAGTGACGGATGTGGTTCTTTGCAGCCATGTGGACCGGGAAGACTTTCTTGTGAAGATTGGAGAAATCGAAAGATATTCCACCCATCCTCTGGCAGGTGCGGTGGTGAACTATGTAAAGAAAGAGACAGAGAAAACCTTTGAAGGGGTCATCTCTGAAATGGAAGACATTGCTGGGTTTGGCGTCAAAGCCAAACTGGATGGCATACTCTACAAGATGGGAAATAAAGCCTTTGTGGATGGAGAACAGGGAAAAGCCTTTATGCTGGATACCGTGGACAACCTGGCCCATGAAGGAAAGACCGTCATCTATGTGAGAGATGAAAAGGAGTTTTTAGGGATCATTGCCCTGAAAGATGTGGTGCGGGAAGATGCGATCCTTGCCGTGGAAGCGCTTCATAAACTTGGCATCAAGAGCGTCATGCTCACAGGGGACCATGAGAAAACAGCAGAAGCCATTGCCAGAGAGACCGGTATTGATGTCTATGTGGCAGGATGCCTGCCGGAGAAGAAAGCTGATGAAATCAAACATCTGGAAGAGACCTTGGGGAAAGTGGCCATGGTGGGAGATGGCATCAATGATGCACCAGCTTTAGCTACAGCCACCGTAGGCATCTCCATGGGAGAAGGCAGTGATGTGGCCATGGAAACGGCGGATGTGGTGCTTATGAAGAACTATCTTCCTAGAATTGCGGATACTGTAAGGCTTTCCAAGAGGATGAACCGCATTGTGAAGCAGAATATGCTCTTTTCCGTACTGGTGATCCTGACGCTCATTGCCTCTAATTTCCTGCAGCAGGTGAATCTGCCCATCGGGGTGGTGTTCCATGAAGGAAGCACCCTCCTTGTGATCCTCAACGGACTGAGGCTTCTGAAAAACTGATGTTGTAGAAGGAGACTACTATGAAGATTGAACATGCAGCTCTTTATACGGAAGATCTGGAGAGGATGAGAAGCTTCTTTATGAAGTATTTTGAAGCCTCTTCCAATGAACTGTACCATAATCCCAAAACGGGGTTTACCTCATACTTTCTTTCCTTTCAGGAAGGCGCGAGGCTGGAAATCATGAACAAGCCTCAAATGGAGAAGACTGGGGATGCTCTTCTAAGAACAGGGTTCATCCATCTTGCCTTCAGTGTGGGGGCAAAAGAAAAGGTGGATGTATTGACAGAAACCTTCAGAAAAGATGGCTATGAAATTCTCAGCGGTCCCAGGACCACGGGGGATGGATATTATGAGAGTCTTATTCTCGGGCCGGAGAGGATTCAGATTGAAATCACAGAGTAAGAAAGAGACCGTCAGACAGTGCAGTAAAAGATCTGTATCTAGGATAAAGAAAAAACTCCAAAGCATACAGCTCTGGAGTTTTTCTCGTTGATGGTGCCGGTGGCCGGGGTCGAACCGGCACGGTATCACTACCACGGGATTTTGAGTCCCGCACGTCTGCCAATTCCATCACACCGGCATAGGTAATTTAACTTACTTAAAGATGATACCACAGAAGACTTCAGAAAATCAAGGGGCAGAAAAAAGAAAAACGGCTTGTCAGGTCACTTTCAGGGGATTCAAAAAGAAGAGTTCTCGTGCTACTATAGAGGAGATAGAATTCAGGGGGGAAATTGAATTATGGATATTTTTTTAGATAAAGCGCTCCAAAAGGGAGAAGATGTGGCGCCTCTGGGGCAGGTAGCCACCTATATACCGGAACTGGCTAAAGGAAGCGTCTCTGATGTGGGGTTTGCTCTGATGGACCTGGATGGTCATCTTTATACAAAGGGCCAGGCGGAAAAGAACTTCACACTGCAGAGCATCACCAAGGTGATCACACTGCTTCTTGCGCTGGAGGACCTGGGGAAGGAAAAAGTCTTCACCCATGTGCACATGGAGCCCACAGGAGATCCTTTCAACTCCATCATGTCCTTTGAGGTGAAGAATCCTGAGAAGCCCTTCAATCCCATGATCAACGCAGGAGCCATGGTGGTGACCTCTCTCATTCATGGAGAGACTAAGGAAGAGAAAATAAGAAGGATCCTGGATTTTTCTGGAAGGCTCATGGGAAAAGAACAAGTGCGATTTGACCAGGAAGTGTACCTGTCCGAGAAAGAGACAGGGCATCGGAACAGAAGCCTCGCCTATTTCATGAAAAGCACTGGCATCATGAAAGGGGACGTGGAGGATATTCTGGATCTTTATTTCATGCAGTGCTCTATCCTTGGAAACTGTGTGGATATTGCGTGCATAGGTGCGGTGCTTGCCTCCAATGGCATTCATCCCATCACCAAAGAGCGTGTGGTGAAAAAAGAGCATGCAAGGATCGTCAAAACCATCATGACCACCTGTGGCATGTATGATGCTTCTGGAGAGTTTGCCGTAGCCTGTGGGATTCCAGCAAAATCCGGTGTGGGTGGAGGCATTCTCGGGGCAGTGCCTGGCCGCTATGGCGTGGGTGTTTTTGGACCAGCTCTGGACAAAAAAGGAAACTCCATTGCGGGCATTGAGATGCTCATCAGTCTTTCCAAAGATTTGGATTTCACCATATTTTAAGGATATTTTACTTAAAAACTCACAGTTTATTAGGAATCTTTTCGGAAGATTCCTATTTTTTATGCCCTTATCTAGGCTATAATGGAAGATAGAAACACTGAAAGAAGAGGTGATCTGATGCTGCGATTTCTGGATACGGGAGAATCCCACGGAAGAGGACTTTGCGCCGTGCTGGAAGGCCTTCCAGCTAATTTTCCCGTGAATATAGAGAACATCAATAAAGAACTGGAAAGAAGACAAAAAGGGTATGGCCGCGGAGGCCGTATGAAGATTGAGAAGGACTCCGTGGAGATCATCTCAGGTCTCTCTGAAGGAAAAACCACAGGGGCGCCCATGACCCTTCTCATCCAGAACAGAGACTATGAGAACTGGCGTCTGAAGTCCCAAGAAGAGACCTTTGTTTCTATACCAAGACCAGGGCATGCGGATCTTACCGGAGAATACAAATATGCCACAGGAAACCTCAGAAACAGCATTGAAAGAAGCTCCGCCAGAGAAACGGCGATCAGAACGGCTGTGGGTGCTGTCTGTAAGGAGGTGCTGAAAGAGCTTGGCGTTACAATCCGGTCCAAGGTCCAGACCCTTTATGGACTCAATGACACCTTCTGCGACCTCTTTGACGATGGACTTTATGATCTCATAGAGAAGAGTCCCATGAGGGTCCTGCGCCATCAGGAGGAGTTCATGGCTCTGGTGGATTCCGCCAAGAAAAACGGTGATTCTTTAGGCGGCTGGGTCTACGCTTCCTGTGAGGGGGTTATGGAAGGCCTCGGGTCTTTCATGCATTATGACAGGAGACTGGATGGGATCCTTTCTGGTGCTCTCATGTCCATTCAAGGGGTGAAGCAGGTATCCATCGGAAACCCGTTCTTCATCGCCACAGGTGCCCTCTATCATGACGGTATCACTTATGAGGATGGAAAGATCGTCCGCACCTCCAATCATGCCGGAGGCATTGAAGGAGGCATCTCCAATGGAGAGCAGCTGGAAGTCTACTGCTATATGAAGCCCATTCCTAGCCTTCTTCTGAAGCTTCCATCGGTGGATCTCAAGACTAGGAAGAACTCTGATTCCAGATATGAGAGAAGCGATGTGACAGCGGTGGTGCCGCTTTCCATTGTGGTGGAACATGTGCTGGCCTTTGAGCTTTTAAAAGAAATACTGAACACTTTCTCCAGGGACAACAAAGAGGAGCTCCTCGCATCCATAGAAGTGAGAAAGATAAGAATAGGAGAAATTTATGAAAAGACTACTGATTATTGACGGCAACAGCATTATGAACCGTGCCTTTTATGCGAACCCGAACTTTATGACCTCTAAGGGACAGCATACCGGGGCCATCTACGGGTTTATCAATATGATGATGAAGATCCGTGGAGATCTTTCTCCAGACTATGTGGTCTGTGCCTTTGACAGAAAAGCGCCCACCTTCCGGCATCTGGAGTATGACGCCTATAAAGCGGGAAGAAAGAGAATGCCTGAGGAGCTGGCTTCCCAGTTTCCCATTCTGAAAGAAATTCTCGGTTATATGGCCGTGGACATCATGGAGATTGATGGATTTGAGGCGGATGATCTCATCGGGACTCTGTCAAAGCTTGCAGAAGAGGATGGGGATGAAGTCTATGTGCTTTCTGGAGATAAGGATACGCTGCAGCTGGCTTCGGAGAAGACCAAAGTAGTCATCACGAAAAAAGGAGTCAGTGTTGTTGAAACCTACGATGAGAAGAAGTTCATCGAAGAGTTTGAGATTACCCCCACCCAGTTCATTGACGTGAAAGGCCTCATGGGAGATCCTTCTGACAACATCAAGGGTGTTCCTGGGATTGGTGAAAAAACAGCTTTCAAGCTCATCAAGGAATACGGATCCATTGAAAACCTTCTGGAGAATGTGGAGTCTGTCACCATGAAGAAAGTCCGGGAGAATTTAATAGAGTATCAGGAAGATGCCATCTTCTCCAAGCGTCTTGCCACCATCATCCGGGATGTGCAGATTGATCTTGATTTGGAGCAGTTCAGAAGTGATGACGGATATGACGAGAATGCGCTTCGGAAAATGTTCTCGGAGCTGGAGTTTAAGAGCCTCCTTTCAAAGCTCTCCATTACACAGGAGGAAAAGAAAGAGGAAGAGCCTCTGGAAAAGATTCCCTATGTGGAGGTGAAAGATGCGGAAGGTCTGAAAGACGGTCTGAAAGAGC
Organism: Proteiniclasticum ruminis DSM 24773; assembly: GCF_000701905.1. Taxonomy (GTDB): domain Bacteria; phylum Bacillota; class Clostridia; order Clostridiales; family Clostridiaceae; genus Proteiniclasticum; species Proteiniclasticum ruminis. Next base: position 154,002 of record NZ_JNKC01000006.1, read on the forward strand.
TGAAAAAGACCCTGGGAGAGAATCCGCTGTCGGTGCTCTTTTTTGTGCACCATGCTGCCAAGCTCTCAGAAAGAACCATGCAGTGGATGGTCCTTTCCACTAAAGAGACAAGTCTCTATCTCCATACAGAGGAGCTTTTCAAAGAGGAGTCCGCTGTGGCGCTTCTAAAGGACCTACTGGAAGAGGAGAGTGTAAAGAAAATTTCCTTTGATATGAAAGACGGGGTCACGGTTTTAAGAAGACTGGGCATTTTAGTTGGGGGCATCCATTTTGATGCAAACCTTGCTGCGTATCTTCTGGAGCCTGCCGATGGAAAGCTTCAGCTTCAGGATCTGATGCTGAAAGTGCTTCCTGACATCCGGGTACCGGAAGGAACAGACAAAGAGATTTTCCTTGGCAGAAAGCTCTATGACCTGTATGAGAAGCAGTACAAGGAAATGGAAGAAACAGAGCTTCTGCCGCTCTTTTATGAAGTGGAGCTGCCGCTGACGTCCATCCTTGCGGATATGGAGATCGAAGGGTTCCATGTGGATGAGAAGCTTCTGGATGAGATGAATGTGACCTTTAAAAAAGACATCGATGCCCTGGAAGCGGAAATTTATGAGCTGGCGGGAGAATCCTTCAACATTAACTCGCCGAAGCAGCTGGGTGTGATTCTTTTTGAAAAATTGGATCTTCCCGTGATTAAGAAGACCAAGACCGGATACTCCACCAATGTGGAAGTTCTGGAAGCCTTGAAAGACAAGCATGAGATTGTGGAAAAAATCATGCAGTACCGGACGGTGACGAAGATCTTCAGCACCTACATTGTAGGACTGAAATCCGCCATTGATGAGGACGGCAGGATCCACTCCACCTTCAATCAGACCTTGGCCACCACCGGGAGACTGTCCAGCACTGAGCCAAACCTCCAGAACATTCCCATCAAACATGAGATGGGCAGAGCCGTGAGAAAGGTCTTCATTCCCCATGATGAGGAGTCGGTTCTTGTGTCCTGCGACTACTCCCAGATTGAGCTGAGAGTGCTGGCCCATATATCAGGAGACGAAAAAATGATCGAGGCCTATAATGAGGGCATCGACATCCATACCAAAACGGCTTCCGAAGTCTTTGGGGTTCCACTAGAAGAGGTGACCTACAAGGAAAGAAGCAGCGCCAAGGCCGTGAACTTCGGCATCATCTATGGCATGAGCGATTTCAGCCTGGCTGGAGACCTGGGCATCACAAGAAAAGAAGCCAAAGAATATATGGACATCTACTTCTCCAGATACCCCAAGGTCAAAGACTATCTGGACGGTATTGTGGAAGAGGCGAGAGAAAAAGGCTTTGTGAAGACCATCATGAACAGAAGGCGCTATATTCCAGAGATTCATGAGAGGAACAAGATCGTTCAGGCGGCAGGCGTCCGCCTTGCCATGAACAGCCCCATCCAGGGCAGTGCAGCAGATATCATGAAGATGGCCATGGTGAAGGTCTATGTGGCGCTGAAGGAGAAGAACCTTCATTCCAGGCTCATCCTTCAGGTCCATGACGAACTCATTGTGAATACCAAGAAGAGCGAGCTGGAAACGGTGAAGGCACTTCTGAAAGAGGAAATGGAACAGGCAGTGACCCTAAAGGTGAAGCTTTCTGCGGAGGAATCCGTGGGCGACACCTGGTTCGACTGTTAAGAGGGCATCTTTATGAGAATTGGACTGACTGGAGGCATAGCTTCGGGTAAAAGCACTGTGTCTCTCTATCTGGCTTCTTTGGGTATGGAAATCATTGATGGAGATCTTTTGGCCAGAGAAGTTCTGGTGCTTTATCCGGAAATCCTTACATATCTTCAGGATACTTATGGCGACCTCATTTTTCAGGAAGGTCAGCTGGACCGAAGAGCGCTGGGGAGAATCATCTTTCAGGATGAGGAAAAAAAGAGAGCTTACCTGGATGTCATCATGCCGAAGATTGTGGAGGAAGCAAGAAAAAGACTGAAGGAAGCAAAGGGAAGCTTTGTGGTGCTGGATGCCGCTCTTCTTTTCGAGGAAGGACTGGAGAAGGATGTGGATATCACAGTGACGGTCTTTGTGCCTTATGAAGTGCAGCTGGAAAGACTTCTAAAGCGGGATGGACTGACGGTTTCTGAAGCCGTGTCAAGAATCCGGAGCCAGATGCCTTTGGCAGAAAAGAAAAGAAGAGCCGACCATGTGGTGGACAACAGTGGCAGCAGAGAAGAAACGTATCAGCAGATCAATGAGATTCTGAAGTCACTGGGCTTTGGAGAAATCAAGGGACAAGAAAATGAAAAAAAGAAAAAAGAAGAAGAATAAAGGCGGAGTGATCTTTTTCCTTCTCCTCCTGACGGGGTTCCTGATCTTTTCAGGGAGTGTGCTTTACGGCAGGCTGTTTCCTCTGGAATATGAGGAAGTAATTGAAAAGTACGCTGCAGAATATGAGGTAGATCCCTATCTTGTGTATGGCCTCATCCATACAGAATCGAGGTTCCAGACCTATGCCATATCTCCGGCTGGAGCCATGGGACTCATGCAGATCACGCCGGAGACCGGTGAATTTATCGCCAAGAGGCTTCAGATGGAAGACTATGAGGAGAGCATGCTCTATGTGCCGGAAGTGAACATCCGCATGGGCATCTACTACCTGTCCTATCTGAAAGAGAGTTTTCCTGTGAAAGAGACCAGGCTCGCAGCGTATAATGCCGGGCCCAACCGGGTCAAGGGATGGCTTAATGACAGCACTGTGGGCAGTGGAGAGATCCTCCACAGCATTCCTTTTGAGGAGACGAAAAACTACGTGGAACGGGTGACTTTTCGGGAGACCATTTACCGGATCCTTTATTTCTATAGAAACTTCTAAAAAAACAGAACCCCCAGAAGACGTCCCGTTTGGTGTCTTCTGGGGGTTTTTCGTATACTCTCTATACTTAAAAAATCTTGTTAGGCTTCTTTACTTTCTTTCAAGGCCGTGCGGATGAGCTTGATGGTATTGCCGCTGTTTCCGTAGTTCAGCGTACCATAGCGGTAAATCTTCACACTGAGCAGCGCAATGGCTGCGGTGGTTGCTAGGAGAATCCCGTAGGACAGTGCAAGCTCCAGGAAGGAGATGCTGTTGATGGCATAACGCACAAACATGGCCATGAACGATGTGAAGGGCACGTAGGAGGCTACTTTCAGCACCAGGCTCTCGGGGAAGTTCAAGGTGAAGAGGGAGATGAAATAGGCCGCCATGGAGAACATGGTGACAAGAGTCGTAGCCGAGGGTACATCTTCCACTTTGGACACTAGGGCGCCAATGCTCGCATAAAGGAACAGAAGCAGGAAATACCCGGTGGTGCCAAAGAACAGGAAGACCAGAAGAAGCTTCGGATCGATGCTGAGCTTTAAAAACTCCTGGATTTCAGGACTGTAGTTTCCTCTGTTCAGAAGATAGCCGCCAAAAAGGGAAAGTGCGATGAGACCCGCCTGGAGAATCCCTGCAAGACCAGATGCCAGGACCTTACCGATGATCAGGCTGTTTGGGTGAGTGCTGGTCACAAGGATTTCCATGGTGCGGTCGCTTTTTTCTCTGGCCACTAAAGTAGCCACATTGTTCCCGTAGAACATGACAATCATAAAGAGCACAATGATGAGCGCATACACCACATAGTAGTTGTTCTGGGAATCTTTCCCGAGGACTTCTTCTGCACGCTCGATGCTGATGCCCTGGAGGATTTCTTTGATTTCAGAAGGGTTGTAGCCTTCTTTTTCCAAAGCCAGGTCCTCGTTGTAGCTTCTCAGCACTTCATCAAATAGAAAATCGCCACCGGTGAACATGGATATATTCTTCACCACGGCGGTATAGGAGGAGGGAGAGGTGACGATGTAGCCACTGTCCATGGTGCCATCCAGGACCTTTTCCTGAAGTGCATCTCTGGATGGGAAGAACTCCAGGGTAAACCCGGCAAGCTTTTCCTTCAGCACATCTTCTTCCAAGGCGCTGTTTTCAATGACAATTCCAAGAGTGCCCAGGTCTTCTCCTGGCTCTTCAATGGGTGCATCTTCTCCTTCAAAGGCCTTCATGATGGTTGGAAGGGAAGTGCCGATGAGGGCAAGAAGACAGACGATGAGGGTGGTGATCACGAAGGATTTCTTTTTGAGAAGTCCCCTGAATTCAAACTGAAAGACGGTCAATAGATTCTTCATTATTTTTCACCTGCCGTTTCCACAAATATGTCTGTGAGGGTGGGGTAATAGGGAGAGAAGCTTTCGATCGGGATCTTTTCTTCCAGAAGGGGTCTGAGGATGGCATCGGACTCTGTGTTTTCTGCCATGTGCAGAATGTAGGAAAGCTTGTCCTTTTTAAGATCCTTCAGGCCATGAGGAGAAAGAACAGAATACAAAGTGTCTTCTGTTGCGGAGGTTTTCAGTCTCAGTCTGTCTTTTCCCCGTTCTTCTTTGATTTTCTGAAGGCTTCCGTGAAGCACAATCTCTCCTTTATTGATGAGGGTGATCTCATCACAGAACTCTTCCACATAGGACATCTGATGGCTGGAGAAGATGACCAGCTTCTTCTTCTTGATGAGCTCTAGTATGATGTCCTTCAGCACCATGGAGTTCACCGGGTCCAGTCCACTGAAGGGTTCATCCAGAATGACGATGTCGGGGTTGTTCACAAGGGCTTCCACAATCTGGATCTTCTGCTGGTTTCCCTTGGAAAGAGTCTCAAGCTTTTTCTTCTTGTATTCCAGAAGGTTGACTCTGCCGAGCCAGTAGTCGATGTTCGCTTCGATTTCTTTCTTCTCTCCGCCTCTCAGCATGCCGAAGTAGCGGAGCTGATGTCCGATCTCTTCTTTGGGATACATGCCGCGTTCTTCTGGAAGATAACCCACTTTATAGTCGTCAGGGTTAAAAATCTTGCTGTCCATGAGAAATTCACCGGCATCCTGTTTAAAGACGCCCATGAGCGCTCGCAGGGTGGTGGTTTTTCCAGCACCGTTTCTGCCTAAAAATCCCATTGCTTTGCCGCTTTCCACCTGGAAGGAGATATCCTTCAGGATTTTCTGACCGGAAAAGCTTTTATGTATATTTCTAATTTCCAGTTTCATACAGTCACCTCATTTATTTCGATTTGTGATACTGTTAACAATATATACCATGGATATGAGAATGTCAAATCTAGCCCTGTGTAAGGTTACTCTATTCTATGGAGAGAAGACTCTTTGATGGTGAAGTGAGAAGGGAAAATAATAAGCCACAGCAAAGGACGATGTCCTGATGCTGTGGCTTTGAGAGCTATGAAATGGAATCTCTGGTCATGAGAATCATGGCAGAGTAGGGTTTCAGGGTCACTGATGTTTCTTTGGTGCTCCATAGAGGAAGAATGTCAGCATCATCCTTATCCAGCAGCACATCCCAGTGAGCACTGGGGATCCTCAGTTTAAAACTGTTCTCACCGCCGTTGAAAGCCACCAGAAGGGTGTAGAACCCATGGGGATCTTTCAGGGTATAGGAGATGAAGTTTCGGTCTTCCGGTCCGTAGAAGCTGAGATATTTTCCAATCTCTTCTGCTGTTCTTAAGCGGAATGCCGGGTATTCCTTACGAAGTGCAATGAGTCCTTTGTAGTACTGAACCACATCGATGTTTCTGGATTTCTGACTCCAGTTGAGGGCATTCACCTTGTCACTGGATCGGTAGGAGTTGTGGTCTCCATACTTGGTTCTTAAAAACTCCACACCTGCATGAAGGAAAGGGACCCCCTGACTGGTGAGGACGATGGTGTTGGCAAGCTTTGCCATGTCTTTCAGAACTTCTTTGCTCTTTCCTTTGTTTGCCGCCTCCAGTTTGTCATAGAGGGTCAGATTGTCATGGGCGGACACGTAGTTGATGCTCTGTCCTGGATTCTGTGCCCAAGGAAAATCTGTATAGAGGATCTTTCTGTAGTTCACCTGGGGGTGATAGACAGCCCCAGTGATACCAAACTTTACAGATTCTCTCTGTCCTCTGCTGCTGACAAAGCCGCCTTTCTCATTGAAGAACACGTGGCCTTTGATGCCGTCACGGATATCGTCGTTGAAAGCGCCAATGCCAGGCACCTGACTGATGTTTCTCTTCACCAGGCGCAGGTCTTCATGAAGGGGGCTGTTTCCGCCGGTCCAGCCTTCTCCGTAGAGAAGAATGTCCGGTTTCACGGATCGGAGAGCTTTCTCAATCTCTCTCATGGTTTCTGTATCATGGATGCCCATGAGATCAAAACGGAACCCGTCCATTTGATATTCTTCTACCCAAAAGAGTAAAGAATCGATGATGAACTTCCGCATCATACGTCTTTCGGAAGCAGTTTCGTTGCCACAGGCCGATGCGTCTGTAAACATTCCGCCGCTGCTTCTATGGAAATAGAGGGGTACGGTTTTATGGAAGTTGGAGGTCACTCCGTCGTAGGTGTGGTTGTACACCACATCCATGATGACGCCCATACCGTTTTTATGAAGGCTCATGATGAGGCTTTTGAGCTCTTTGATTCTTGAGGCTGGATCTTTCGGATCTATGGCGTAGGATCCTTCCGGAACGTTATAGTTGAGAGGATCGTATCCCCAGTTGTAGGCTCCGTCTTCTCCAAGCTCATCCAGGGCATTGAAGTCAAAGACGGGCAGAAGCTGCACATGGGTGACGCCCAGTTCTTTCAGATGGGAGAGTCCTGTGGTGTGCCCTTTTATATTTCGTGTGCCGTCTTCGGTGAAGCCCAAGTATTTTCCTTTTGCTTCTATATCGGAGTCCTCGTGGATGGAGAGGTCTCTCACATGCACTTCATAGACCACAGCATCCACGGGGTTTTCAAGAAGAGGAGCCTTGTATGTCCTGAAGTTTTCTGGATCCGTTTCTTTCAGAGAAAGAAGATAGCCTTTTTCACCGTTGACGCCAACACAAGTGGCGTAGGGTCCAGGTGTGTAGGTGACTACCTCATCATGGTGCACTTCAAAGAGGTAAAAGTGATTGATGGCCATGAGAGGAAGTTTCAGAAGATGGGTGCCTTTTTCGCTGGGTTCCATTTCGTAGGTGAGAAATGGTGTTTTCTCTTCTGCGCTGGTATACAGCTGGAAGTTCACTTTCGAAGCCATGGGTGCCCATAGCCGCACTTGGATATGGTCTTTTTCATATTGGATAAAGAGATCCTTTCCATCATAAGTGAGGTTCTCGTTAAAGTATTCTGAGTCATAAAAGTCCGTCAGGCCTTCAAAATTCGGAAGAATTTTTGGAAGGGTTGCGAGTTCCCCGTGGACGGATGTGGGAAATATTTTTTCTGCCATGTACTACTCGTTCCTTTTTTCTTTAAAATTCCTTGGAAAAACGCTGCACTTTTTCAGCGGATCCCAAGGGAAAGTCACAGGTTTATAATACAGAATATTACTTGATATCTCAAGGATTATCTAAAAATTATCCCACTTGCTGCCTGCCGGGATTTCCAATGGAGCGTAAGAATAGAACCTGATGGATGAGATTTTTTTGTTTCTATAAAGCTTGAGCCTTAAGAGCTTTAGACGCTCACCAGAAAATAATGCTGATTTTATGAGGATTTCATGAATTTTCTTCTTGACTATTCAGACCGAACTGGGTAGAATAATACATGTGATAAAAAACAGGCAGATGTGGCGGAATGGCAGACGCACTATCTTGAGGGGGTAGCGGGCAACAGCTCGTATGGGTTCAAGTCCCATCATCTGCACCATTTTTTATTATTTTTTTTGCTCAAAAACATATACCTGCAGATGTGGCGAAATTGGCAGACGCACTAGACTTAGGATCTAGCGCCGAGAGGCGTGGGGGTTCGACTCCCTTCATCTGCACCAAATGAAAACAACCCGAGGATAGAAGTACTTCTAACCTCGGGCTTTTTTTTGTAGTATAGTATTAATATTATATGCAATAATGTGGATAAGTGAATTGGCGTGAATGAAACATATTAATTCATAAAGATATGTGTTTGAATTTGCTTGTTAATACTTTATCGAGTTCTGTGGATGATAGTATTACGCTAAAAAAGGATTATTATGTAATAACGTATATGTTATAATTAAGTAGTAATATAAGCTTGAACAAACAAAGTATGAATGGATTTCTAACATAAAAATAAGTTGTGGAACTGTCATCCAGGATTATAATTTGACAGTATTAAACCACATTTGTGATAAAGCTGCAGATTTCAGTACTGCAAGCGCTTAGTTTACTTTAAACAGGAGTGGATGAAGAAAGGAGGTACAGTATGAATGGGTATAAAGTTATAAATGCCCGTTTTCTTTCTATTGCTGGGTTTTCATTTCTCTTTGCCTATATTCTGTCATCCCCGTTTGAGGGTCAGGTGCTATATAGCATACTTCATTTAAACGAAGTTGATGGTGCCAGGTATATCCAGTCTGCAATCATTTCACACTTTATTGGACTATTTACCTGTGGACTGTTTGTTAAATCTCCTGAAATGGCGAAAAAGACGATGATGATCGGGATGGGGATTTGTCTTATTGCTATGCTTCCTTTCTTTTTTGAGCATTCCTTCCTATGGATGGTTGGATTAGGTATCAGCGGATACTTCAGCGGATGTGCGGTTGCATCATGGGGTTTTTTCCTCAGAGCTTTTACGCCAAAGAATGAACGGACGAAGTCTGTTGCCGATGTACTAATTTATTCCAATCTGATTATGATTGCAGTAAACATGATTGCTATGAATCATTCGCCGGTTTTAGGGCTCAGCTTATCGCTACTTTGTCTTGTGATTGGAATGTATTTCGTTTGGAGGATGCCTGTCCATAAGGAGAATGAAGAAACTAAGCCCAATAAAACAAACACCATCAATCATACAGGCAGGAGAAACCCATTGATATTGTTGAGTCTTTTTATCTTTATTGTGACCATCAACTCAGGTCTCATGTATCAAGTCTTCAATCCTGCTTTTGAGCATCTGACTGGTCTTGCGAGTTGGTATTGGGCTATACCTTATATCGTTGCTCTTGCTGTTATGCGTAACCTGCCAGTGGGCGTAAAGCGTTCCAGAGTCATTTATTTGGGTATAGCCATGATTATTGGCGCTTTTCTCAGTTTTATGCTGCTGGGTAGAAATGCGCCGGACTATCTGATTATAGACACACTGATGCTTGGTGCTTGCGGAATCTTTGATCTTTTTTGGTGGAGCATTCTTGGAGAAATGCTGGATTATAGTGACAATCCAGTGAAGACCTTTGGCATTGGACTTTCCGCAAACGTTTTTGGTGTTCTTTTCGGTGGAATCCTAGGTGTAGGGATCACATCTGTCGGACTCTCTGGTGCAGAAGTTGCGGTGATTGCTCTTACCATAGTGAGTGTAACACTGATCATGCTTCCTCCTTTAAACCATCAGCTTGTTTTGGTGCTGAAAAGTCATACTTATCTAAGGACTTATGATATTATGAATCAGACTCAACAAACAGAGATTATTCATCTGACGAAGGCACTTGATCCACTGACTGTTCGGGAACAAGAGTTATTAAAGCTGATTCTTTCTGGTAAATCCAACCGTGAGATTGCAGAAGCTTTGTATATCAGTGAGAATACGGTAAAAACTCATGTGAGAAATATTTTTTCGAAATATGATGTTTCAAGCCGGGTGGAACTGATCAGTACAGTATTGAAATACCAAATACGAGATGAGATATAAAGCCACATAAGAACTGTAAAAAGAGGCTCCTCACCCGAAAGGGTGAGGAGCTTTTTTAGTGGTATCATTCTATAGTGTGATGTGATTTGAGGCATCCTTGGGTACAATGTAGTCGGGAGGAGGTATGGTAAAAAAATGAAATCAATCCGAAAAAGGCGTAATGAGTATGTTTTGATATTTGTGATAAGTATAGGGATTACAGTGTGGCTCTCTATGACATCTAATTTGGAATTTTCTTTTTTGGTTGGTGTGATCAGCATTCTTTCTTTCCTGTTATTGGTAAAGCAGATCCGACTTCTTCATGATGCAATGCTCATTTGGGATAATCTGATCCTCTCAGTGCCTCTGGATATTTTTTCTGAATTAAATCATCGTCTCAATATAGATTCTGGAGAAACGGTAATCTCAACTTTTGGTGTCCTCATCGGATGTGAGATCTATAAGTGGGGTTTAGAAGGTATAGATGGAGTAAGGTTACTGTCTGCACAGTTCGATCTTGAAAAAATTTATCTGACATTTGGCGATGAAGCCCAGACTATGCAGGTAGAACTGATTCATGGCATACATCGAAAACAGGCTATAGAAGAGGCTGTGCAGAAGCTGTGGCATGAGACAGGTGTAAAGGCGAAGATATGTGATTGGTAAGGAAAAGGAGGAAAAACAACATGAAGAAGTTAGGGTCAATGATACTTGCAGTGGTGTTATTAATGACTGGACTTGCTGGATGCAATCAGGGTGGAGGTGCTGATCATACTGAAGCGGTAACACTTTCGCCGGAGGCTACAAGCGCTGCCCTACAAAATGGTGTTCATGTAGAATTAGGAGAATATGTGCTGGATGGTGATGAAAACCTTACCGTCACAAAAAAGTCAGTTGAAGTGAGCAAGTCTGAAGGTTACAAAGTAGAATCCTACGACATTAAATTGGGTGATCTCACTGAGCTTTCAGACTTCATCACTCTACGAATCCCTTATGATACCACATACTGTGAGGAGGGACAGGATCCCTCGAAATGTGTGGGTGCAAAGTATAAAAATAATGCTACTGGTGAGTGGGAGGATGTGCTGTTTGAGGTGGATTCGGACAGGGATGAGATAATCATTTATACTGACCATCTCTCCACCTATGGCGTATTTCATGTTAAAAATGAGGGCAGGCGAAACGCTGAGATCACAAACATTTATGCAGACATCTCCGATATCGACAAAAAGCAGGCTATGGAAACCCTTCGTGAATATGTGAGGGGAAGTGGCGTGGATGGAGAAGAAGCGGCGGGGCTTGCGGCAATGATTCTCACTGCCCATAACGGACTGATGGGTGGTATAGCTGAATCTGTAGGTGAAGTGGGATTTGGCACTGATCTAGCAGGTACGATTCTAAATATGGCATCCCTCGGCAGCCCAACCTTTGATACCAGTCTGGCTGATTCTGCCTATAAAAAAATGAATAAGCTCGGGAAAGTAGCGGCTGCAGTAAAGATCGGTGCAATAATGTTGAGCACAGAAAAGACAGATGCGGATACTCTTGGCTTATATAAGGATACTGCAATGCTTGCGCTCTCTTATGCTGAATCTGCTGCATGGGGACTTGCAGCCAGTGGACTTTTCATTTTTGACTACACCATAACCAGTCTGTTTGAGCAAGGTTTGGCCATGAAGATGGATCAGATAAATGAGGTCTACGCCTTTTTCAACGATGAATATGTCAGTAAAGACAGGCAGGGCTTTGAATGGACAGCCCGCAGTCTGAAAGATTGGCGGCAGGTGCTGATCGATATAGCTGAAGCCAATCCCAACGATGCCGATGCCAAAGCTGCCATCGAAGCGGAGATCGAACGCTATGCTCGTGTATTCTGGACGCTGAGTAGTGGGGAGATGGATGTTGTCGTTTCGGAAATGAAGAAGAGCAGCAAAGGCTCCGCAACCATCCCCAATGCCACTGAGGCGGAGGTCAAAACTATGGTAGGCGGATACAAGGCGCAGCTTTATGAACGACTCTACCCGGTAACGCAGTCCGTCAGCGTGTATATGCAACGCAAGGCCGAGGCTGCGTATCTGGCCGCGCTAAACGAGGTCAAAGCGTTCTTTAACCAATCCATCACCTTCAACATCGTGGAGGACGTTCCCGATGGCGAGAAGTCGCAGTATGACGGCTACGCCCTGCGCTTCGCCCCGCTTTCCGAAAACGCGGTGAAGGAGAGCTGGCGCGGTACGCTGAAGGGCGCTGCCGGGGCTTCCACCAAGTTTACCCTGCTTGGCTATGTACAGGCCGGTTGTCCCAAGGAGCTGCAACTGTTCAAACCCAGCGACGACCCCGAAAGCGACGAGCCGGAGCTGACGCTTGGCTTCAAGCTTTCCGCGCCGGTGACCGAGGTGAAGCTTGGTGGATTGCCGCTGGAGGGGCTTTTGGGCACTTATTCTGCGACATTTACATCTGAAGGTGAGACCGCTACCTACAACTTTACTTTTATGTACTACGAGGGGCAATTAGTATTTATGCCGGAAGGTAAAGATTTTGGCACCGCTTTCTTACTTTTGCCGGGGCCGTATAAATATGACCCGTCCACCGCTACGGCGACTTGTGAAGCGCCAAGTGATGCTTTGTCTTTTTCTACTCATGTTAGATTCATTTCCGAGGAAGGCACGGTTCGTTTTTCAAGCGACAATACTGTGGAAGATATTAAAGAAGGGAGAACTTCAACAGTCTACGGAGAGGGCATTAAAACTGATTAGGGCAATAATTGCCCATCCATAGCAAAGCGAATCAAGGAGGGCTGATGAAATTGAAGAAAGGCTTGATTGCCGTGCTAATCACGGCCAATGTGATTATGCTGGTCGTCGGTATACTCACAATACCGCCCAATCTACGGTCAGCAGACGGAAAAGAACCTCCGGCGCCGGGGACGGAGCAAACAACACCCGTCACACCATCGCCGAAGGAAGAAGCGCCGCCCACGCCCACGGAGAGCGGAGATATTCCCGCGCCGGAGGAAACTGACACGAGCTTATCCACGGAGGAACACCCCGATTTGGAAGACTTCCTCTGGTACACGGAGGATGTGGCTTATGACGGGGTTCCGTCCGATGCGAATATCATAGACAGCATCGACCTGTTGACCGGGAGCTGGAAAGCGTTGATTGTTTACGATCCCAACAACGAATACGATGCGGGCGCGATGGAGTTTCTCAACATCGCTCTTGCTGGTACTGCGGAGAGTCTGAGCCTCACGCTCGACTGGTATCAGATTTTTTGGGCTAACGAGGGAGAGAGCTTCGACGAATCGGACATGGAGGACAGCGTATTTCTTGGCAAGTGGGAAACCGGCGGCCTGTGGGCGTCCGGAGCGGGAACCATTCGCCTAACGCAGTTCTACGAGCAAAGCGGAAAACAATACGCCATCGGCACGATGGACACGCCAGACGGAATACCGGCGCTTGTGGCGCTGGTGCGGCCATAAGGAGGTGCGGACGTGGGTAAATATTGTACGAATTGTGGCAGGGAGCTTCATACCGGCGCTCGCTTCTGCGCCAAATGCGGCGCTTCGGCGCTTGAGGCGCCCGTGAAGCCTGTTCCCGAAGCACAGCCGAAACCTGCGGCACAGCCTCAAAAACGAACTCCACCGGCAGCGCCGCCAAAACAAAAAAACGCCGCAAAACCGAAAAGAAACGGTGGGCGAAATACGCTTTGCATCGTGCTTTCCGTCTTGCTCGTCATACAGATTGCGGCGGTGGCGCTCTACGGCTGGCCGGGGTTTATGGTGGGCGGTGGGGTCAAGCTCCCTTCCATACAGAAGATCGACAGCTTTACCTTGCAGGAAGGGCAGACAGCAGTTTCAACCGACAAAGGTGTGATGATTGATTTTGGACCATACAATTCAATGGACGGAGAAAAGGTTTCAATAAAAGAGCTGTCCGAAGACAAGGACAGCATTGAAGGTGGTACACGCACGGCATATGACATTTCTGCCGGTGAACGCACTGAGTTTGACGGTCTATTGACTATCACTCTGCCCTACGTCGAGAGTGAAACCGATCCCTCCGATGAGGAAGGCTCCGTGCTTGCGGAGTACTACAACCCCGAAACCGACCAATGGGAGCTTGTGGACTACACCGTAAACACAACCGACAACACCGTTACCATCACCACCGACCATCTATCGGCATACTGCACCGTCACCCTGACGGACTCACATTCGCCCTACGCTCTGCTGTCAAAATTCACAAGCAAGCGTCTGGACGATGAAACCGCCCTTGCCCTTTTGCGCGAGTTTGAAACATCCGGGAAGCCCGGTGAGGTAGGTGACAGTCTATTGAGAGAGTTCTACGGACAACTCTTAGACATTCCAAATCTTGGTGACCCTGAAGCGGGGTTGCTTCATGAGGTCTTTAGCTGGCTGACAGACGCGTTTGAGCTGGCAGAGCAGGGTGTCGGAAACAAATACTTTTCAAGTCTTTGGGAAAAAGGCGGTTATATGCTTTTGGGGCTTTCCGCGTTATCGCTGGGCGACACTATGATCGACGCATACAAAGGCAACGAATCCGCTGAAACGGTGGCGGCGGAGGCGTATAAACTGTCCTACAATGTGGGCGTGGCGGTACTGGACTATAAAAAAGTCACCACCGGCATGGTTCAGCTCTCCATGCTGGGGGTCATTGCTCTCGATTATTCTCTGAACAAATTCATGGTGGCAGCTGACCAGACTTATAAAGACGCCCTGTTTAATGTGGTCATTGCTTACAACGAGAAAATTCATCCATGGACGGAGGCCGAATGGTACGATCGTATTATGGGACTATACAGAACACGAGGCAACAATCCTGAAAAGTTTAACGCCGCTCTACGCGGTATTATGGAGAACTACAGCTCCCGTTACTTCTACGACAACCCGGAGGAGCAGCTTGTAGCAACCAATGAGGCAGGTCTACATGCCTATACTACGGGGCTTCTCCCCGAAACAGACGCCGCCCGTGAGTATTGCATCGAGCAATATATGGCCCGTTTGGGCGAAAGGCTTCAGCCTGTACTGGACAACGTTATTAAGAAGATAAACTACGACAACCGTAAGACTTACAGCGCGAATGCCACTGAGCTGCGGCAGGCACTCAATGCACCGCTGGAGTTTGAAATAATTGAGGGGATTCCTGACGGTGAAAAGAGCAAATACGCGGGCTGTACCGTTGACATCCGCCGGCCCGATGCCCAAATAGACAAAAATTGGGCGACGGTTCTGGACAAGGATGGGCGGGCAACAATAGACGCCACCATCTTAGGGTATATGCAAGCGGGCATCCCCACACAGCTCCGACTATGGAACAAGGACGATGACGAGTTTGAGGACGAGCCGTTACTAACAGAAACTTTTCAGGTGACGGAAAAGCTCACGACTATCGTGCTGGGTCAGAAAAACCAAATTGAAGCACAATGGTTTACAGGCGGCTGGAACAGAGTTTATTCTGATAATACAGACACCGGTAATGCTGAATTTGATTTGTTCCTTGAGATTCTCGATGACACAAACTGTTCTTATCGTTTTAATTACGGTGGAAGTCCAACTACGCAATATAGGACAACCACGTATAGTTTTGATTCTGCGAAGCGAACGTTGGAAATGGATACATGGGACATGGGCAACATCGTCTTGACTGCATACAGCAAGGACGAGGGCGAATACGGAAAGGACTTTATCCGTTCGAATTTCTTTGAAGTGTTCGTGCGTGTCAAATAAGCGGGCAGGGCAATATTTGTTGAGGACCTTCAAAGTGATGGAAATGACCAAGGTAATCTTGCTTGGGAATTCGGGTATTACGCCAAAATAGTTTGAGGGATCTTGGTCAAGAGATCCAGAATATGATCCACATCCGGATGTGTTTGGTAAAATACGGGATGAATAAACTTACACATACATCCTAGGGGTTTACAATAAGAAACATACCTGGGTGATGATCAGCATAAAACCAGCAGCTACATCTTTGATCCTCCTACAAGAACAGTCATTGTAGAAGATGCGCTTGGATATGAGGGGGGATTATGGTGATCGGAAAAGATCAGGCTAAAGGGGAGTATGGAGCAGATTATATAAAAATCAGAACAGGTGATGGAGATCAATCTTTTACAATGGAAGATGTGATTCTCATGTGAATCTCATGAAATAAAGTTCAACCATGCGGTAGAATTATCCCAGAAGAATCGCAGGCGATATTATGCGAAAGGAAGAATAAGTGAGCAAGATGAGAATAGTTTTTACGAGAATTGTATCCATGATTATGCTGATTTGCAGCTTAACGATGATGTGGTGGTGTTTGAATCTTATTGACAATGCCGCACTGGAGTACACTTATGGCGGAGCAGGTTGCTTTGCTGCTGCAATGTTGTACATTTTTTCTATCGTAACTGCTATTGCGGGGCTGAGATGTGCCAGGAAGTCCTGCAAGTACAGCTGGTGCCGTACGTTTGGATATATCCAGCTGATTGCAGGCGTGCTGCTGTTACTTCCGCTTCAATTCTATGTCGCTATTACAGCACCGCCTCTTGTACTATTAACCGCACTTTATTTATTCTGTGTGGGATGGCGAGAAAAGTGGACTGTTTCTGAAGTGTGAAAGGAGGCGGCTATATGTCAAAGAAGAAAATGAAGAAGAATATTCCACTTCCCATAGTGATACTCATTTCTACAGTACTGCTGTTTGCGATGTATCTGAGCCTATCCACACTGTCGCTGGCAATCTGGGGTGACAGTGTCATGGGCACAGTAGATCGCTATGATAGCCGTAGTGATGATGTGACAGCAGAGAAAAACCGATCCCGTACGGTTTCCAAAGGCTATTGGTTTGTGGTAAATGGGAAGGAGTACCGGGGAAATGTGATATATAGCAGTGATGAGGCGTGGACGAATTTGGGCGAGGGGGAAACCCGTTCTGAGCGCATCCGATACATTGCCCGAATCCCCTATATCAATAAGCCTGCAGCACTGAGTGATTTCGATGAGATGGGTGAGATGGCAATCATCTATCATATTCTCTCCCCCATAGGTTCTCTGCTGCTGTTAGTTTTTGTTCTACATACAGCCAGACTTGGATATAAGAAAAATTAAAATGGATGAAACTTGCTGAAAATCCGAGCTGTATGTTGAGCTTTAATAGTCGAATCAAGGAGTGATATGGATATGTTTTGTCCCAACTGTGGAAACAAATTAATGGATGGTGCTTCATTCTGTTCAAGTTGTGGTGCTAAAAAAATGTCCAAGACCTTTGATGTGTGTAAGACGTGCGGTAGAGAGTTACAGGAAGGTGCTCAGTACTGTATCAACTGCGGGAAGTCCGTGGGCTCTGAATCGCCTGAACCGATGGTGGAAAGGGGATTAGCAGATTCTGGATCTCCAGAGAGCGGTACCGGACTAGTCGGCTTTTCCGAGCGGTATAACTCATCAGAGATTCTCAGCACCGCTCAGAAAAACAAAAAATTCTCCATGGGATGTATGTGGATCCTGGTTTTCGTTCCACTCATAGGTTTTCCTATCGCCGGTATTATGGTTGAAGAGGTTCCATTTGGAGAGTCTCTGGCCATCGGGGGAGTCATTGCATCTGTCATGCTGATTGTCAATGTACTGGCGCTTCGTAAGAGTAAGAAGCCTATGTGGGAAGGGGTGGTGGTCCATAAATACAGTAAGACGAAATATGAGCATAGGGGAGGCCAGGATGATAATGACCGAACTTATACGGAATATACCACGGTCATTAAAACAGAGGCAGGGAAGAAAAAGACTATCGTGGAAAAGGACAGCGGGCGGCATATGTATGATTATCTCTCCGTTGGTGACAGGGTGCGGTTTCATCCCAAATTCGGTACATACGAGAAGTACGACAAATCTAAAGACCGTATCATTTACTGCAATGTCTGCTCCATGATGAACCCCATACAAAATGACCGCTGCAAGCGGTGTAATAACCTATTATTTAAATAAGGAGGATTTTATAATGGAGAGATTTGACACGCTGCTGGAGGCTGCGGAGTTTTCGGCAACACGCTGCACAAGCTGGAGTTTTGCCACTTCAAATGATAGATACGATGTAAAAGGCTTGCTGGTGCTTGCCGAAACAAGCGATAGTGAAGACCCAATCGATGAGGATAGCTTTTATGTGGTATCGCCTGCCGGAGCTATCGGCTTATGTAACGACGGCGAGGACATCGATTGGCTGTTTCTGTCTGACGCTGCGCCGAATGAGGATCTGCCGCTGACATACCAAGCTGAGCCGCAGATAAAGTTCTGCTCGAAATGTGGCTCCGGCGCTGTTCTCGGTGCTCGATTTTGCGGTCAGTGTGGAACAGCGCTATGAAAATAAAAGGCTAATTTGGATGTGGTTTTAGTTTTCCGTAATCAGTGTGCGTTGCTTTTTGAAATTGAATTCTTCCAAACGAGGGGTGTGCAAAAGAGGTGCAAATTTTAACGATTTGATTTGAGCGGTGCATTTTATCAATAGTTAGTGCCTTTGCCAGAAAAAAACTCTTTGTGTAAACAGAGAGTTTTTTTGCGTAATGATGAAGTGAAAAGGATATATGGTGGACAAAAGATTCAGAGTGATATCTCTGTGTAATAATATATAGATATTAACATAATAATTAGTAGGTATTCAATAAAAAGTAAAATAATTTACAAATAGGGTTAAAAGATATAATTTTTCTTCGATATCTATACTGTGGTAGGATTGCCACGGATCTCTTTCGTAGAGATGCAGGCTTCTTTTTCAAGAAGCAGAGTATGGATGCAGGAGTGAAGACATGAGGATAAGTCAGAGTCTGTTCTATGGGGACCATCTGAGAACCATTGGACAGAATAGAAAGAAATCAATGGAAAAGCTCAGTTCGGGGCTTGCCATCAATCGGGCGGGGGATGATGCGGCTGGGCTTTCCATCAGCACAAAGTTAAGTGCCCAAGTACGGGGCATCAGTCAGGCCAGAAGAAACATCATGGATGCCAAGGGGCTTCTTGATGTGGCGGAGATGGGGCTGCAGGGTGTAAATGAAGCACTTCATAGAATGCGTGAACTCTCTGTTCAGGCAGCTTCCGATACCCTTTCGGATCTTGATAGAAGGGTGGTACAGCTGGAGATGGATGAAGTGAAGAAGGTTATCTCCAGTACGATAAAGAATACGAGTTTCAATACGCAGATGGTCATGGGAACGGATAAGCCTTCCTATATCCATACTGATTTCAGAGTGAAAGAGAAAGAGATTGGTGTGATTAGAACTTCAGAAGAATACAGTCAGATAATGGAGAGCGTTCAGCCTTGGAGATCTCACAGCTCTTCCGTGGCAACTAAAAGCAAAGAGATCTTGATGCAAAGCTATGAGCTAAGTCATGAAGAGATTTCGAGTCGTATAGTAACTGAGTTTCATCCAGAGTTTGATAAAACCTATGATTTTACAATTAAGGCTATAGAAGAAGAGTTTTTAGGGTTTAGTGATGAAGGAAATGTGATACTACAGTCAACGAGGCATCAGGGCCAAAAGTACAGTGTTTCTGATGATGGAAGCCTTTCTGCGACATTTATCCCAGTTGAGGAGATTACGAAGGACGATGATTTCGAAAAATCATGGAGCACTACTTACTCAGTCCAGGGGAAAGCTGAAGTATCGGATCATCGAATTTTCATGCAAGTCAGTTTTGGAGATGTCTACAAGAATTTTGAAGTGATAGAAAATGGAGGAAATATCAGTAATCTGGAGTTTAAGTCCATGGATAATAGCCGGGGGTTTCTGGGAAATTATACTGTGAGTTATGAGAAAGAGCTGCATGATGAGGATGGTAAGCCTGTCCTTGATGAATTTGGAAATACTCAAATAGTTACCATCGAAGAAGTTAAGAAATTCGATGTTCAATGGAGTATGAATAATGCGAAGCTTGATATTATTGGAAACGAAGTGATTGAAAGCGATGAACTAGAGATCTCCTTTTCAGATGAAGCCCAAAGTGCAATAGTTACTGAAGCGGTTACCTATTCTATAGAAGAGAAGTTCAATCTTAGGGTGGACACTGACAGTGGAAATCTGGTGATAGAGAACAGTGATGGTTCTTTAAAATATCTAGAACTAACAGATGTAGATGTGGATAAGCAGGTTTCCTTTTCTAAGGACGGATTGAAGCTGTACTACGTTTCCAAAACCGACGGACGAATACAAGAGATTGATTTAGATTATAGTGCTCATTTTTCCTTGGATTCCACAATGAACTTTCAAGCCTCTTTGAGTATTCAATCAGGAGAAAAAAAGCAGACGGTAACAGGACAGGAGTGGTCCTATTATGGTCCATTACTGCCTATGTATAGAGTGGATTCAGATCGACCGTCCATAGAACTTAGAGACAGTAACAATGAAATAATCAAATATGGGAGTTCAGTTGGATTTACAAGGGATCCTTACCGGATTCAATTACATGGGATGAAATTAGACCAAGACATGAGCATGAACTATGTCAATACTGAAGTAGTTGATATATTGGGAAAATTTGATTTTTATAGAATCAACGGGAAAGATAGTATTGACTTAACCATCAGAAATTTGAACTCTGGCAGTGATGTGGAGAAGATCGCTGATGAAGATGTATATTATCTTACAGGCCCTGATCCGAGCGAGCATAAAACAGATTATGTCTTGTTGGAAGAATCCACATCAGGGTACAAACTGAAACTTTTCGGCAAGTACCGATTAGGGGTCTATGAGAATATTTCGTACTCTTATATCAATCAGGATGCAAATAAAATGATGATTGAACCTCATATCGATCTCTATGAAGATACAAACAGTCCTAATTTGCTTGGCGCAATTCAAGTATTCTTTCGAGAAGAAGAAGTTTCGTTTTTACCAAATGGAGGAGAAGGTGACGGCTATACCTATGATCCTATTTCAGGTGAAATAGAACTGAAAGGAAATGCCAGACTCCTGACAGGGGATGCGACAAAACTTCGGATTGAGTATTATGAAAGTACAGATGAAGATGTGCAAACCTCCAAGATTCCGATTTTTCAAGGTTTTGATTCCAAGGTTCTTAGTGAAATGTACGAGCTGCAGAGCTCTGGAAAAGCTTCATTACTGGTAAGAAGGAATGGTGAACTCATTCCATTCGATGTTGCGGATGGATTTTCCTACACTTCAGATGAGCCTTATCAAATAACCTTGCACGGCAGGTACAGACCTAATGTTCGGGATACCATGGAAAACTATGATTACAGTGTTTCATTTGTTGGTGATATGATTGGAACACAAAATCAGAATGGCCGATATGAAATTGATCTGACGGTGGACTCGAATCAGTACATAGAATATTATTATGATTCTCATGATCTGAGTCATAGCATTCAGTTGACGAAAAGCGATACTGTGATAGATTTCCTGGGGGAGATCAGTGGTGAAGATGATGTAGATGATGGTAAAAATGGTTGGTACTACCACAAAGAGAAGAAGAGAGTAGTTCTGGTAGGGGAGGCAAGACCTTCTGTCTCTGAAGGGGTGAAGGCTGAGTATCTGGTGGGAAATACAGGGGATGATAATAGAACTTTTGATTATAAGCTCAACCAAATCCCCAAATACTATGGATTAGAAGAAGAGGAGGATCCAAATAGTTTACGGGTCTATATCACTGACCCCATTACATCGAAGAAAACTGAAGTGCCGTTTTCAGCTGAAAATGGGTTTTCACTAGATCAACAAACCAATACGATAAGATTACAAGGTGCATACAAGCCTTTAGGTGGAGAAGATCCTCTCATCGAAGTATTCTATGTCAAAGACGACTTTAGTGTGAAAATTCATGAAAAAGAGGAAGAGACTCATGAAATCAATAGGGTTTTTATTGGTGAAGATTATGAAAGTTCTGTAGAAGTGAGTCCTGATAACTACATCTATGAGAATGGAGTCATCACCGTGGTTGGAAGCGCAAGGCCTGATGTGAATGACATAGAGGACCGAAAAATCAATGTCTATGTCAAACACTCGCCACCGAAATATGTGGAGATAGACGACAGCAGTTACCGGTACAATCCTTATGTGGATCAATGGATGAGTACTGAGGAAGTGAAAGCGGATATTCCAAAGGAAAAGATTAAGATCAAAATCAAGAATATTGATGTGACAGATGAGAAGTCTGGTGAAAGTATTCAAACCAAGCCTATAGGGGCGCAGTATTTTGATGAGGAAGGGAATCTGAAGGAAGAATATTTCTACTTGGAAGACGGAAAAATCAGATTCAGCTATGACTTGGAGTTTACGGAGGGAAATCATCAGATCACCATAAGTTATGAAGCGAAGCAGGTCAGATCCTACGAGGACCAGCAGTTCACGTTTCAAGTTGGTGCGGGATCTCGCCAGGGGCTGAATGTGAAGATCAATACCATGGAGAACATGCTCTTCACCACAGATCAGCTCCGGCTGGATACCAGAGAATATGCGGATCACACCATTAATATTGTGGATGGTCTTCTACAGAAAGTGCAATCTGAGATGGGATCTCTGGGGGCGATTCAGAACAGGTTAGATGCCGCATCAAGTAATCTTGCGGTACTGGAAGAGAACACTACTTCAGCGATGGGCAGAATTTTAGACGTGGATTACGCCAAGGAGATGATAATCCAAATAAAAAATTCAATTTTAGAGCAGGCTGTGATGGCTCTTCAGGTACATCAGCTCAGCAACAGTGAAAGTATATTAAAGCTGATTTCTTAATAAGAATTATAAAAAAATAACAAACAAACGAAAAAAGCAATCTTTCCAATTAGAGGGGATTGCTTTTTTGTTTTATATATTAATAACACTAAAATAAAAATATGAATATTTAAAAACAACTTTATTCATATCTGTACAAGCTATGAGGTGAGTCGTATTGAATCTAAATATAATCCGTGATATTATTATAGTAAATTTTTAAGAGTTTATTCGCCATAAAAAATATGATTTAAACTATTTACGGAATGGATGTGTTTATAAGCATAAGTATAAGTATATATAATGAAGTGTTATTAAGGTGAGTGTAAGTGACATCATTAAAAAACGGGGGAGAACGTATGCCGTATTATCATTTTAAAAAAATCTGGACACCGCTGGAGATGTTTGGTCTGAAACTATTCAGAGAAACCGAAAAGAAAGAGTTTTGGTATAGCTTCAGAAGCAACAGAAAGAGACCATTATTCAGATAAATAGATTGTGTGTTAGATCAGCAGGCCGATTATGGGAAACCTATAATCGGCCTGCTGATTTTTTAAGTTTGTGTGAAGTACGATAAAATAATATTGACATTAGTGTATGTCATACACTATAGTATGAGTAAGAGGTGATGAGAATGAATACCATGGATGAACTGCTGAATTCGTTTCTGATTGAGCTGAAGCGTGGAACCCTAGTGCTGTCGGTCCTCAGTCAATTGAGTGAGAAGGAATACGGCTATTCACTTGTACAGAAACTGGAAGAGAGAGGGGTGCCCATTGAGCCTGGAACCTTGTATCCTCTTCTTCGTAGACTGGAGAAGCAGGAGCTTCTTACCAGTGAATGGGATACCACAGAAAGCCGTCCCAGAAAGTTTTATGTGCTCAGTGAAAAAGGAAGCCGGGTTTTTACAGTCTTAAAGAGTGAATGGCTGGGACTCACAGCCACCATGGATGATTTGCTGAAGGAGGGAAAATAAAATGGAAATGATGGAAAGATACATTTATGCCGTAACCAAATATCTGCCAGAAGCCCAAAGAGAAGATGTGGCCATGGAGCTGAGAGGGAATATCCTCGATATGCTGCCGGAAAGCCCATCAGAGGAAGAGGTGCTGAAGGTTCTGAAGTCCTTAGGAAGTCCAAGAAAGCTCTCAGAAGAGTACAATACCAGAAAGAGATACCTGATTGGACCTTCTTATTTTGATAAATATCTGGAGGTGCTGAAGCTTGTGGTCAGCATCGTCATGATTGTCCTTCTTGTGGTGAATCTGGTTTCCTTTGTGGTTGGCACATCTACGGAAACCTTCGGAGTGGGAGAAATTGGACGGCTCATCAGCACAATCATTTCTTCCAGTATTTCAGGAGGACTTCAGGCTGCTTTCTGGGTTACAGTTTCCTTTGTGATCCTGGAAAACACAGCTGCAGAAGAAGGATATCATGAGCTCTTCAAAAAAGAATGGTCCCCTAAAGATTTGGCTCCTGTGCCTTCCAGCACTTCCCTGAAGATCTCCAAGGTGGAGGCTGCCATCTCTTTGATTGTCACCATCATCTTTATGGTTTTCCTCTATATGGGATCCGACAAGTTTGGTATTTTCTGGATGAAAGATGGAGGCACCCTGGAAAATATTCCAGTGTTCAACTTAGAGAGACTGCAGAGCTATCTTCCGCTTTTTTGGATATTTGCAGTAGCCCAGGTGATCTTATTTATCTGGCAGATGGTGAAAGAGTATTGGGACATGCCCATGGCCATCTTTAACCTGGTCTTTGAACTGGGGTTCTGTATCCTTGCCATAGTGATACTTACCGACGGGGCACTTTTCAATCCTGCGCTGTACACGGAGCTTCAGGAAAGTATGGGACTGGCTCCAGAGGTTGCGAGAGAATGGATCACAAGAGGAAAGATCTTTACAGGGGTCCTCATTGTCGTACTGAGCCTCATTGACAGCCTCAGCACACTCTATAAAGTAAGAAAAGGGATGAGAAAGAAAGAAGCATAGAAGAAAGACCGGGAAAGCTTTTAAAGGGAGCTTTTCCGGTCTTTTTCATACAATCTATATCAGTCTATGATGTTATAGCGCATATTTTCTATTTGAGGTGAAGGCCACGGTGATCCACTTGTCTGTCTTGATGGAATGAAGCTTTTTTTCCAGCTCTTCCCGGACAGCATCCTGCTGTTTGATGGTCTGGACCAGGGAGTGTTCATCCACGATGAAGTCAATTTCCACCCGAAGAAGCTTTCTTCTTTTGGTGACTCGGAGAAAGGACTCCTTCATTTTATATTTTCTCTCCATCTCCTTTGTCAGTGCATCCAGATTTCTGGCAAGCTCTCCTTCGGGAGAAACGCCCAGCACTTCTTTCATGGCCATGCGGATGGAGACAAAAGGCACTTTGGCAAAGCTTGCTGCTGTGACCAGTACGATGAGAGGATCGATGTAGTTCAAGTAGGCAGGATACACGTTAAAGTGATCCAGCACATATACCAGGATAAAGGTGACCAGAACACCAAAACTTGCGTAGGTGTCAAAGAGCCACTGGGAGGATTCTGCACTGAGAAGTCCTGAGTTTTGCTTTTTAGATTGCCTTCTTAGATGTAGATACATGATGAGGCAGGCCAGGGAAGAGAAGATGGCATAAAAGAGGGCCATATCTTTATCCACTGGACGGCCGCCAGTTAAGATGGCATAAACAGCTCCGATGACAGAAGCGCCAAGCATGATGAGAATGGCGGAGTATTTCACAATAATCACCAGAGGCTCCACGATGGACTTGCCAAAAGGGAACTTCTTCCAGTCATTTTTGGACATGAACCTGGCAGAAGCCAGAGACAGATAAGAGAGCACCACACTTAATAAAGAATAGAGTCCGTCGAACATGATCATTTGGGAACGGGTATAAAGTCCGGCTCCAACGCCGATGACGGAAAATAAAATGGATAGAATCAGGGAGTGGAATAAGAGCTTTTTTTCTGTTACTTGTGTCTTCATGATACTTTTTGCGGTTTCCAAACTCATTTCTTTTGAGGTCTCGTCACCCCTTGGAAAGCCGCGGTCAGCACCCCTTTCTTGATATATTTTAATGTCTTTTAGGAAGCTTTCAGCGCTTCCAGAATAAATGTGTGCAGTGTGCTTTTAGAAATCTCTTCCGTAAATCCTTTGGCTTCAGTAAGGTGTACCTGCTCCGCTCCGTGTTCCAGAAGCCCCACCAGATAATTGGCCAGATGGTCTGTTTCGTACACGTCCTTTAGAAGATGCTGCTCCTGATAATACCGGAGCTTCCCAGAAAGCCATGCATAATAAGGCTCATAAAGGAGCTCCCATTCTTTAAAAGAAGAGTAGTAGGCTGTGCCAGAATAGACAAACCCGATGAGCTTCTTATGTTTCCTGGTCATGGAGAAAGTCAGGTCCGTAAGACTTCTTAAAAATTCTTCCAGGGATGTTTCCGCTACATCAGGAAACTCCTTTGCTTCAGAGAGAAGATCTTCAATAATGGACTGGGCGATGCTGAGGACCAGGGCGCTTTTTGACTGGAAATAAAGATAAAAGGTGCCTTGGGCAACCCCTGCTTCTTTCACGATCTGGGATACGGATGTTTTCTCGAAACCTTGTTCGCCCATGAGATGAACAGCGGCATGGAGTAAAGCTTCTTTCTTGTTCATGGCAACTCCTCTTGCAGATGATTACTGAATGACTGTCAGTCATTTTCATTTCTATCATACCACAGAGTCGAATTTTGGTCAAAGATACCATAAACTTTGACACTTTGTTCATAGATTCTTTGGGAAAAAGAAAAGGCTCCCGTGCTATACTTTGGCTAAAGGAGATGATGTTTCATGGATTTATCAAACTTACTGGGTTCCCTTCTGTCGGATGGACAAACCATCGATGAGATTGCGAAAAAAGTGGGTGCAAGACCAGAAGAGGTGCAAAAAGCCGCAAAACTCAGCGTTCCGACTCTTGTGGAAGCACTGAATAAGAATGCCAAGGATGAGGAAAAGAGAGCTTCACTCAATAAAGCTCTGGAAGACCACAGTGAGGACAATGTGGAGGATCTTCAAGGCTTTCTTGGCAGTATGGATCTTCAGGACGGTCAGAAGATGCTGGGGCATATTCTGGGAGGAAAGAAAAATCAGGTGGAAAGCAGCATTTCCAAGAGCTCGGGTTTATCCTCCAGTCAGGTCACAGGACTTCTTGCCATGCTGGCTCCGGTTCTCATCGGCATGCTGGGAAAGAAGAAAAAGGAAGAGAATATCAGTAAAGACAGCCTTCCAGATCTCACGGGTTCTCTCGGAAAGATCTTAGGAGGCGGCAGTGGCAACGGCCTCATGGATATGGCAAAGAACATTCTGGATAAGGATCAGGATGGCAGCTTTGTGGATGACCTTATGGGGGGCTTCTTCGGGAAGAAATAAAATAGATCTGCTTTATCGTAAAGAGTTTTGATACGTCAGAGCTCTTTTCTTTTTTTACCCTTCCCTTGTATAATAGGAGTCATAAAGGGGTGGGATTCGTTGAAAGAAACAGACTTGTATATGCCGGTGAAAACCTATTTTGAGGACCGTGGTTTTCTTGTGAGAAGTGAGGTCCGAGACATTGATGTGGTGGCTGTGAAAGAAAATCTTCTGGTGGGCATTGAGCTGAAGAAAGGTCTTACGGTGGAGCTTCTGATCCAAGGAACTCTTCGGCAGAAAACCTGTGATCTGGTGTACCTGGCCGTGCCCAAACCCAAACGCGTGGTAAAAGACAGAACCTTTATGAATCTTCTCTATATGCTGAAACGCCTGGAACTGGGGCTTCTATATGTGGATATGGAGAAGGAGGAAGCGGTGGAAGTGCTGGAACCTTCACTCTATGATCTTCAAAAAGGAAAACGATCCAGCCTGAAAGAGAAGGTCCGGATTCTGAAAGAAACAGAGAAGAGATCGGTGGATGGAAATAAAGGGGGATCCAGAGGAAAAAAACTTTTAACCGCTTACCGGGAAGATGCTTTAAGGGCAGCTGCACTGATCCGGGTGAAAGGACATATTTCTCCCAAGGATCTCAAAGAAAGAGGACTGAAAGGAACGCTCTTATCGAAAAATTATTACCAGTGGTTTGAGAAAGTCGGACATGGAAAATACACCTTAAAAAGTACAGATGCCGTGGAGAAATCCTATGAATCACTTCTTCTGGGGTTTATTGCCGAGTATGAGAAAGAGAGTTCACTTCAGAAAGAACCGGTGGAGATGGACAATTGACCGGCTTGTCAAGGATTTTCACTTTAGATTCTGAAGAAGTCCTGGGAAAATCGTGGAAAAAGTTAGAAAATTCATTTTTGGGGGTTGTCAAGTCCTAAATGATGAATTATGATGAAAGAGGTCACAGAACATATGACAAACTGTGATACGACGAAAAGAGGAGGTTACGAACGTGATGATGAACAATACAGTTTTGAGAAATGCAAGTGTAGTATTTGGTCTTGACGCTATTGTTGCGCCTGTTTTTAGTTATACAATGAATTATACGGTATGTAACCTGAAGAGCACCTCTTTCGGAAGTCTTTGCTGAGGCAAAGGAATTTTGTAGATAGATGGAAGCCACAGGCTGCATAGCCTGTGGTTTTGTTTTTGTCCGGAATGAAGTATATTTTGTTTCTGGCATCATAAAGGAGCGGAGAAGCGATCGGTCTCCCTCATTTTACGCAAAACACGCAGGCAGTCTGCGTGTATTTTTTTACAAAATAAAGGGGGGCTGATGTTTTGAGAGCCCATGAATTTATTCATAGAAGTATTTATCACAGGAAAAGAACCGACAGAAGGAAAGGA
This sequence comes from Proteiniclasticum ruminis DSM 24773, assembly GCF_000701905.1. Lineage (GTDB taxonomy): Bacteria > Bacillota > Clostridia > Clostridiales > Clostridiaceae > Proteiniclasticum > Proteiniclasticum ruminis. The sequence continues at coordinate 182,150 of NZ_JNKC01000006.1, forward strand.
CGTGAAACCACATGAAAAAATTAACGAAATACCTGAAAGGATATGGACTGGTCTTTACCTTGGCCATTCTATCCATTGTGCTGGCCACAGTCATGCAGCTGGCAGTACCGATCCTTATCAAGTACGCCATTGACTCCATCGTAGGCGATGTGCCTGCAGGGAACCTGCAGTTCCTCATGGACGCTTTTGGCAAGAGTCTTTGGGGCGTGGTATGGATCATTGTCATCATGAGCTTATTCCGGGGAATCTTTATGTTCCTCAAGGGATATCTCTCCAGCTATGCTGCTGAGAATATTGCAAAAGAAATCAGAGAAAAGCTCTACCGTCAGATTCAGTATATGACCTTTGAACGTCATACCAGGAAAGAGACAGGGGATATGATTCAAAGATGCACCTCTGACGTGGAAATGGTGCGCCGGTTCATCGGTGTCCAAGTGGTGGACCTGGGAAGAATCATCTTCATGCTGGTCTTCACTTTGATCATCATGGGCACCATGAATGTGGAGCTGACGCTCTACTCCATGATCATGATTCCGATACTCTTTTTCTTCAGCTACATCTTCTTCACGAAGATTCAGAAGACCTTCAAAAAGTCTGATGAAGCAGAAGGCAGCCTCACCACGGTGCTCCAGGAGAATCTCTCCGGTGTGAGAGTGGTGAGAGCCTTCGGAAGAGAAGACTTTGAAATCGAGCGCTTCGATGAAGTGAACAAGAATCATAAGACTGTCACCTATAAACTCATTGAAACTTTAGCGGTGTTCTGGGCATCCTCAGACCTTCTGACCCTCATGCAGAACGGGATTGTTCTCGTCGTGGGCGCAGGTATGGTCATCCGGGGAGAGCTCACCATTGGAACACTTACGGCTTTCATCACCTATGTATCCATGCTTTTATGGCCGGTGAAGCAGCTGGGCAGACTTCTCAGCGAGTTTGGTAAGACCACCGTGGCCCTGGACCGTATCGAGGAGATTCTCTCTGAAGAGGTGGAAGAGGACAAGGAGTTTGAAAGAACACCGGAGATTGAAGGGAATATTTCCTTCAGCCATGTGAGTTTTGCTTATGACGCCCATCAGAAAGTCTTAAATGACATCTCCTTTGAGGTGAGAAAAGGACAGACCCTTGGCATCTTAGGATCCACAGGATCCGGAAAGTCCACCCTCGTGCATCTTCTTCAGAGGCTCTATGACTATGAGGGAAGCATCAAAGTGGATGGACATGAACTGAAGACTATAAAGAGAGGCCACATCCGAAAGAACATCGGTCTTGTGCTTCAGGAGCCGCACCTTTACGCGAAAACCGTCAAGGAGAACATCGGCATCACCAAGAGAACCTACAAGGAAAATGACATCTTCGATGCAGCCAAGGCCGCATCCATCCATAACAATATCCTGACCTTCAAGGACGGATATGACACCATCATCGGAGAAAAGGGCGTTTCCCTTTCCGGTGGACAGAAGCAGCGTATCGCCATTGCGAGAACCATCATCGATGAGGACAAAAGAATTCTTGTTTTTGATGATTCCTTGAGTGCAGTGGACACTGAAACGGATCTTCGTATCCGTCAGGCGCTGAAAGAAAGAAGTAAAGACATCACAACGCTCATCATCAGCCACAGAATACAGACCTTGGCAGAAGCGGACCAGATCATCGTTCTCGATGAAGGCCGTGTGGTTCAGCAGGGTACCCATGAATCCCTCATCCATGAGGAAGGACTCTACAAGAGAATCTGGGATCTACAGCAGATGGCGATCTAAGAGCGTCACAAAAGGGGTGAACAAAACATAATGGAAGAACAAAAAGAAATGAAACTGAAGGTGGATAAGACCATCTGGAAAGAGATGTTCCGGTATCTCTCCATCTTCAAGAAAGACTTTCTCATTCTCTGCGGCTTTATGGTAGGGCTTGCGGGTATGGACATCGTCTTTCCACTTTTAACCAGATATGCCATCGATACTTTCGTGGCCAATGGAGACTACAAGGGACTCACCATGGTGGGCGTCCTCTACGGGATCCTTGCCCTGGGGCTTGGAATCATCGTCTTTCTCTTCATCCGCCATGCGGGAAAGATTGAGATGGGTATTGTCTACAAACTGAGAAAGGATGCCTTTGAGAAGCTTCAGAGACTGTCTTTCAGCTACTATGACAAGAATGCCGTGGGCTGGATGATTGCAAGAACCACCTCCGATGCCACAAAGATTTCAGAAACCGTGGCCTGGGGCGTGGTGGACCTGGTCTGGGGCGCCACCATGATGCTTGGTGTGTCTGTGGTGATGCTCCTCATCAACTGGAAGCTCGCTCTGGTGACCCTCATCACGGTGCCTGTCCTTGCGCTGGTCAGTGTCTTCTTTGAAAAAAAGATGCTGGTTTCCTACAGAAATGTAAGAAAGATCAACTCCAAGATCACGGGACTGTTTAACGATGGCATCGTGGGTGCAAAAACCACAAAGACGCTGGTCCGTGAGGAGCTTAATATTGAAGAGTTCCAGGACGTGACAAAGGATATGAAAAAGACGTCCATAAGGGCCGCCACGCTTTCAGCTGGGTATCTGCCCATGACGCTCTTCATCTCCGCAGTAGGGACGGTGCTGACGCTTCTTCTAGGAAGCAACTTCCTCATAGAGGGAACACTGACCTACGGTACGTTGGTTCTTTTTATCACCTATGCCCGTCAGTTCTTTGATCCGATTCTTGAAATTGCGAGAATCTACACGGAAATGATCGGTGCCCAGGCTGCTGCTGAACGTGTCATGGGTCTTCTCCATGAAAAAGAGGAGATTGTGGACACGGAAGCAGAAGACAAAGAGGACTATGGCAAGATCCATGGAGATGTGACCTTTGAGAATGTGAGCTTCTTCTATAAGGAAGGGGAATACATTCTTAAGAACTTCAACCTTCAGGTAAAATCCGGGGAAACCATTGCTCTTGTGGGCGAAACAGGATCCGGAAAAAGCACCATTGTGAATCTTGCTTGCCGCTTCTATGAGCCTTCCGAGGGGAAGATCCTCATCGACGGCGAAGACTATAAAAAGAGACCTCAGAGCTGGCTTCACCAGAACATCGGATATGTGCTTCAGGCACCGCACCTGTTCAGTGGAACCATCAAAGAGAACATCCGTTATGGTAAGCTTACTGCTACCGATGAGGACATCATCGAAGCGGCGAAAGTAGTTCATGCCCATGAATTCATCATGAAGCTGGAAAAGGGCTATGACACGGAAGTGGGTGAAGGCGGAGGCATGCTCTCCACAGGAGAGAAGCAGCTGATCTCTTTTGCTCGAGCCATCATCGGAAAGCCAAGACTCTTCTTCCTGGATGAGGCCACCTCTTCCATTGACACAGAGTCCGAGGCAAAGATCCAGAAAGCCATTGAAGAAGTGCTGGAGAACAGAACCAGCTTCATCGTGGCCCACAGACTGTCCACCATCAAAAATGCGGACAGAATCCTGGTCATCGACCAGGGAGAAATCCTTGAGGAAGGAAACCATGAGGAACTTCTCAAAAAGAGAGGACACTACTATGAGCTCTACACCAATCAGTTTGTGGAAGAAGCCGGTAGAGAAGTCTTGAAAGGGAAAGTTGTCTAGAAGAATCATTTGAACCCAGAATTATATGTTCATGGCAGTAGAAGTTCAGGCAGAAGACCCTAGAGTAAGAGAAGAAGCGAAGCGTTTTCGAATCTTTAGGTCAAAATAAAATAGAAGGAAGGATGGAGCCTCATGAACTTCATCTGTATCTTTCACTACATAAAGAATGAGTGCCCCAAATCTTTTGCGAAGAGCAGAAGGTTTGGGGTACAATAATTTTATGGAAGAGTAGAAGCGGAGACAGGGGGAGTATAGGATGAAAGTAACAGTGCTTCTGGAGAATGATCTGGAGAGGCAGGACCTGAAAAATGCCCATGGCCTCTCTTTCTATATAGAGACAGAGGAGAAAAAAGTTCTTTTTGATTTTGGACCTGATGATTCTTTTATGAGGAATGCAGAAAAGCTCGGTATAGATCTGAAAGAAGTGGATCTTGCAGTTCTGTCCCACGGACATCAGGATCATGGAGGAGGCCTTTCTGAGTTTCTGCATTATAATAAGAAAGCTAAGGTTTATATACAGGAAGAGGCCTTTCTTCCCCACTACTCCAAACGTGAAAACGGAGAGATGAATCCTCTTGGGATTGAAGAGACTTTGAAACATCATCCTCAGGTGGTTCTTTTGCAAGGAGACCATGTAATTTCTGAGAAGCTTCAGCTCCTATCGGTGGTAGATAGAAAGGATATGCTCCCGCCAGGAAATGAGACCCTTTATATGGAAAAAGGAGGAAAAATCCTTCCCGATGATTTTCAGCATGAACAGCATCTGGTGGTGAGGGAAGGAGAGAAGACCTACCTTTTCTTTGGCTGCGGCCATCAGGGAATTCTCAATATTCTCAGCACCATGGAAGACAAAGTAAACTGCAAAACAGATGCGGTCTTTGGCGGATTCCATATCAAGAAACCCTCCAAAGTGCATCCAGATCCTTTATATGTGGAGCATCTGGCGAGAAGACTTTCTGAAAAAGAAGTGAAGTATTATACCTGTCACTGCACCGGAAGAAAAATGTATGCAAAGCTCCAGGAGACGCTGAAAAAAGACATCGATTATGTGAGAACAGGACGGGTGGTGGAGATTTAGCTGGTGCATAGAATCAGATAAAGCAGCTCTTTTGTCCGGAACCATACCAGTAAATGATCATGATGAAAGGGAGAGAAGCCTGGGCTTGTCTCCCTTTCATGTTCATTCTTATTCTGGCAGTGCATAGTTCCCAGAAGAGATTTCCCAAAGATAGAGGGAAGCCAGGGTGCCATAGGGGGAGAACTTTTGCCGGTAGGTTTCAAAGATTTCCTTGGTGATGGTTTCATGGCCATAAAGCATCATGAGTCCTTTTCTGATGGCAAGATCTCCGTAGCTTAGGACATCTTTTCTCCCCATGGTGAAGATGAGAAGCATTTCTGCGGTCCAGGGACCAATGCCTGGAAACTTCACAAGCTCCTTTATGACCTCCTCATCTGAGAGGCCGTAAAGGTCCTCTAGAGAAATCTCTCTTTTTAGGACCATTTCTGCGGTGCCTTTCAGATAGCCCGCTTTCCGAAAACTGATGCCAAGACTTTGGATTTCTTCCAAAGTGGCCTCTGCGATGTGTTCAGGCGTGATGGCAGGAAAATAGTCAAGAAACCTTTTCCAGACGGTTTCCTGAGCTTTCATGGAAATCTGCTGGCCCACAATGTTATTGATGAGGCTCCGGAAAAGATCCTCATCGGTTTCTCTGGTGTAGAAGGGGAGAATCTCCATGGCTTTTGCCAGTTTCTCATCTCTCTTCTTTAAGTTTTCGAACTCATTTTTGCTGAAGGTTAACTTTCCCAAAACTGTTGTCTCCTTTTTCCATTGATTCCATTGTGGCAGCAAGATCCTTTGATCTCATTATATAGGTGTGGAGGTTCTAATAAAAGAGAAAGCAGTGGCTAACACCATAGAAAATCATGGGTTCTCACTTCTTAACCTGAATTTTGGAGAAAAAGAAGCGATTTCTATGAAATATAGCACTTCGGATGAAGGAGATAGCAAGAAAATAGAAATATATAGTGAAAAATAAAGGGTTTTTCTAGTTTGCAGGGAATAAAGAATAAAGAGAAGTCTGATTATTTTTGTGTGTGGAGGCGTCATGGGAGAAATATTTGGTAGAGAACGGAGACTGACAGAGGGAAGATGGATTGTAGCAATTCTTCTTCTAGGCAGTCTTCTGACATTTTTTGTGGATGCAATGTTTGATGTGGGGTATTGGGGGCGGTCGTTTTTCAAGGTGATTCTATTTTTAGGCATGCCTCTTGTGCTGCACTTTTCCTTTCATGAAGTGAATGTGTTCACGGTGCTGGAAACAAAGCGTGAAAAGGGCAGTTTCAGAAAATCGCTGCTTCTGGGGGCCCTTGTGTATGTGCTGCTTATGGGACTCTATCTCGTGGTGCAGCAGTTCATCTCTTTAGAAACCATCGAAGGCGCTATTTCGGAGAATTTCATGGTGGACCGGAATAATTTTGTGCTGGTGGCCCTATATATCTCCTTTGTGAATTCCTTTCTGGAAGAGTTTTTCTTCCGGGGCTTTGGGTATCTCAAGCTGAGAAGATCCTTTGGAAAAGGCAGTGCCTATGTGTTCTCCAGTCTCCTTTTTGCCCTGTATCACATCGGTATGGTGGATGGCTGGGCGAATCCTCTTATTACAGGACTGGCGATTCTTGGTCTGTTCTTGTCCGGCATCTTCTTCAATCTTCTGAATGATAAGAATGGCAACATCTATAACAGCTATATGGTGCACATGTTTGCAAATTTTGCCATCAACACCATAGGTCTTCATATGTTCGGCATCATTCATCTGCCCTTCCTAGGGTAAAGGAGAGATCTAATGGACGTGAAAAAACTGGAAATAATGCTGAGAGAGCGGAGAAATCCTGAAAATCAGCTGCCTATGGAGAAGTATATGAGAAACCAGTTTCCGTTTCTTGGCATCAAGACACCAGAAAGAAGAGCGATTCTGAAAGAGTTCCTGAAAGAGGAGCGGGATGCTTTTTTCCTGGAGGATGCAGAGTATCTCTACAGTCTTCCGGAACGGGAATTTAAGTATGCGGCCATTCATCTGCTGCAGAAGTTTCAGAAAGAGTGGACCTCTAAGGAACTTCCAAGGCTTCTCACCATGGCACTGACGGAGCCCTGGTGGGACACCATTGACAGTTTTGCTCCCAATATCTTTGGTCCCATGGCTCTTCGGGAAGAAGCGGTGAAAGAATCCATGCGAGCACTCATCTACAAAGAGAACCTCTGGAAAAAGAGAATTTCCATTCTCTTTCAGCTGAAGTACAAGGGCAAAATGGACGAAGATCTTCTCAAGGAAGCCATTTTGAGGAATCTTACCACAAAAGAGTTTTTCGTGGACAAGGCCATTGGATGGGTCCTTCGGGAGTATGCCAAGACCCATGAGGAGTTTGTCTTAGCGTTTCTGAAAACAGAAGGGCTTTCTTCTCTTTCCAGAAGAGAAGGAGGAAAGCATCTTTCAGATAAAATACTATGGTAAAATGGAAGTAAGAAAAAGATACATGTTGTCAGTTGGTGTTTAGGAGGGGTTATTGTGGCAGTGAGAAAAGAAAAAGAGCTTGAGGTGAATGTGCCTTTAGAGAAAGCTTTTCAGATGATAGAAGCGGAGTTCCGTAAAAAACAGGAGACGGTAATGGAGGAAAGAGAGCTGACGGAGACGGCAGGTTTTTTCAAAATTTTCTTCAAGAAATCCATGGTATCCAATGGAGAGTACCTCACGGTGAACCTGGAGAAACTGGACGAGGAGAAGCTGAAGCTTTCCATGGTATCCGAATCCAAGGTGGAAAAGACCGTTCATGACTGGGGTAAAAACGAAAAGAACATGAGACTGATTTTAGAAATTTTAGGAGTGGTGAAAAAGGATGAAAAGAAGGGAGTATATTACCCGGGACGAAGATGAAGTAAGAAAAGAGCTCACAGAGCTTCAGATCCATGTGACACGAGAAAAGGGCACAGAGATGCCTCACAGAAATGAATATGACCAGAACTTTGAGGATGGCATCTATGTGGACCTTTATACAGGGGAGCCTCTATTCTCAAGTCTTGACAAGTATGATGCAGGCTGCGGATGGCCAAGCTTCACAAAACCCATTGAAAAGCGGGTGGTGAAGGAGAAGGCGGATTTCACCTATGGCATGCACCGTATTGAAGTGAGATCTAAAGGTTCGGATGCCCATCTGGGTCATGTGTTCACAGATGGCCCTAAAGAAAAGGGAGGGCTCAGATATTGCATCAACTCTGCCGCCATGCACTTCATTCCCAAGGAGAAGCTGGTGGAGGAAGGATATGAGGAGTATCTGGATCTTTTTGAGGAAAGTGATAAATAGACGGCACAGGTTGTGATAGAAGAATCACATAAGTACTGGAGGTGCAGGTGTGAAAAACATACTGATTGTGGAAGATGAAAGAAGACTGGCAAGATTCATGGAGCTTGAGCTGACCCACGAAGGCTATAATGTGGAAATTGTGGCAGATGGGCAGAGTGCTTTGATGAATCTCATGAACAAGGAATACGATGTGATGCTTCTGGATCTCATGATTCCCATTGTGGATGGCATTGAGGTGACCAAACGGGCCAGAACCTTTACCGATATTCCCATCATCATGATTACAGCAAGGGATGGGCTGGAAGATAAGGTCAAGGGATTTGACATCGGGGCAGATGAATATATGACAAAGCCCTTTGAGATGGAAGAGCTTCTTGCAAGGCTCCGGGCACTGTTCCGCAAAAATGAGCCCAAGGAGAAAGAGACCAAAATCTTAAGCTTCAGGGGCCTTACGGTGAACCGGGAGAACTATGAAGTGCTCCGGGATGGGGAGAGAAAAGAGCTCACAAAGAAAGAGTTTGATCTTCTTAGTTACCTTCTGGAGAACCAGGGCATCGTCCTGACCCGGGAGAAAATACTGAACAATGTCTGGGGATTTGATTTTGAGGGAGAAACCAACGTGGTGGATGTGTACATCCGTTTTCTCAGAAGCAAACTGGATGACGGCTATGAGGACAAGCTGATTCACACCGTCCGAGGAGCCGGATACATCATCCGCTAGGTGACGTGATGAGACGATTGAAACTGTCCACAAAAATCACTTGGAACTATGCACTGATCTTTACGAGTATTCTTCTGATCATCAACCTGGCTGTTTTTTTCAGCACTCAGCTCTACAACAGGCTCAGTGCGAACAATGAGGTGGAGCAGCTGGCAGAATCTCTCGAAGAGAGGCTTCTTAGTGGAGAAGCGCTTTCCCGAGCGATGTTCCTGGAAGAAGGAATCCTTTATCCTCTCTATGCGGAGGCGGAGTCCGGAGGCGTTCTTTTAAAATCAGAAGATCTTCTGACCCTCACCAATCGAGAAGAATGGTTTATTGAAAGAACACTAGGAGAGGAGCTGAAAAGCTCGGATGATCTTGTCATTGAGGAGCTTCGTGTGGCTGCTCCTTTGGGCATTGTCACTTTAAGGGTGGTGAAGGATCTTTCGGTCTATCATTTTATGAATTCTGTGACTTTGGTGACCCTCATCATCGCTTCTCTTTTGGGGATTCTGGTGAGCTATGTGGTGGGATACTTCATGTCCAGACAGAGTTTTCAGCCCATCCTTGCCATGACCAAATCTGCTGCAGCCATCGGACCCTCAAATCTACATGACCGCATTGAGGTGCCTGAGGTGAAGGATGAGCTGAAAGAGCTTTCTGAAACCTTCAATGGTCTTTTGGACAGAATTGATGATGCGTATTCAAAGCAGGCTCAGTTTGTATCGGATGCGTCCCATGAGCTGAGAACTCCTCTTACGGTGATCAAAGGCTATAACGATCTTTTGAACCGCTGGGGAAAGGACGATCCAGAAATCCTGTCGGAAGCCATCGAGGCCATTCGGCTGGAAACAGACAATATGAGCATGCTGGTGGAGAATCTGCTGTTCATTGCAAAAGGTGAAAACAGGAAGATGAAACTGTCTCCTGGGGCTTTTTCTGTGAAGGAGCTTCTTACAGAAACGGCCAAGGACTTTTCTCTCAGTGTGCCTAGCAGAGTGTTTCAGGTGGAGGCCGAGGAATTTGTGGTGACGCAGGACCGTAGAATGATCAAGCAGCTTTTGAGAATCTTTCTTGAAAACAGCGTGAAATTCACCAAAGAAGGCAGCACCATTACACTGCGTACCAAGGAGATGGGAGACAGGTATTGTCTCCAGGTGGAGGATCAGGGAGAAGGCATTGCCAAGGAAGATCTTAAGAATGTGTTCGAACGTTTTTATGTGGGAGAAAAAGCAAGGACCAAGGACAAGGCTGGTTCGGGCTTAGGTCTTTCCATCGCAAAATGGATTGTGGATACCCATGGGGGAACGGTACAAGCAAAGAGCACCCTTGGGAAAGGTACCACCATGGAAGTGGAGCTTCCAAAAATCATGCAGATCTAAGCAGCAAAATTTGCTGCTTTTTTTTGTTTTCAATTTGAAAAAACAATTATATAATAAGTAGTACTACATACATTTCTTCATTCGACATAAAAATATGATTTTCATACCCAGTAAGTGTGAGAATAATGTTGGAGATAGGAATAAAATAGGAGTTGAAAATGAAAAATATCCGGTGGACTTTTCTATTGGTTTCAGTTCTGATTGTGATCGGAATTGGGTTTTACTATATATTCATGAATCATATGCCTCAATATGCAGAGAAGGGCGTTTTGGACTTTCATAAAGTTCAGTGGCCAGAAAATGGATACATAGAACTCAACGGAGAGTGGGAATTTTATTATGGTGAGTTCATTGAACCTGGGCAGTTCAATGAGAAGAGTGCCAGGTATATCAAGGTGCCAGGAATCTGGAGCCGGGATGTGGAAGGGGAGACCTATCCTGTGAAAGGATTTGGGACCTACCGTCTCCGCCTAGTGAATATTCCAAAGGACAGTGATGTTGCACTGAAAAAAACCAGCATCCGCAATGCCAGCAGACTCTATGTCAATGGAGAGCTCTTGGCAGAGGATGGCAAGGCTTCAGAAAGTCTGAAAGGTAGCATCCCTGGCAATCAGCCTCAGCTTGTTTTTTTCGAGGTATCAGAAGGGGAGACAGAAATCATCATTCACGCAGCGAACCACGAGTATGTGCAAGGGGGCATCGCAAGGCCATTGCAGTTTGGAGATCCGACTGCTCTTCGGAACCGCCATGACCGGAATCTTCTGTTTGAGTTCTCCATGACTACGGTAAGTGTTCTGGTGGGGCTTCTGTATCTTATACTGTATCTTTCCAGCAGTTATTACCGGAAGGAAGAACCTGCTGTGCTGTCTCTTTCTCTCAGCACCATTTTTCTGGGGCTCATGGGCACCATGTACGGGGAAAGAATTCTTGGCATTATATTCCCGTCTCTGAGCATGGATGGGATTTTCCGTGTGGGTCATGCCCTTGCAACCAGTGCGATGCTCTGGATGCTGTCTCTTTTTAACAAGCTGTATCCGGATTTTCTCCCCAGACGTTATAAGAATGTGCTCAGTGTCATCTTTGGGATGATGTTTGTCTTCCTCTTGTTTCTCCCCCTTCATATCTACATGTATGCACTGCAGTTTTATTTTTATTTTGCCACCATGGTATTTTTTGTTTTGTGGGTCCGGGTACTTCTGTGGATTCTAAGAAAGAAGAACATAGAGAATAATGTCACAGAGAATATACTCTATGCCACTGCAATTTTTTCTGCTTTTCTTTTCTATTTTGACGAGATGCTCTATAGTGTCGGCAATACGAACACCATGCATCTTTCGTTTCTGGCCATTGGTATGTACAGTGTGGCCATGGCATCTCTTCTTTTATACCGGTACACGATTCATTACCGGAAAAGCAGAGAGCTTTCCATGGAGCTTTTGCAGACCTTGGACGAACTTGGAAGGCAGCACAACATGGTGGAGGAAAAAGAGATGTCCTTTCTGCAAGCTCAGATCAAGCCTCATTTTCTCTTCAACACCTTGAATGTCATTTCTTCTCAGATCCTGGTGGATCCGGAAAAAGCCCATGATCTGGTGTCTTCTTTAGGAGAGTATCTCCATGCGAAGTTTGACTTTGAAAACACCCACAAGTGGATCCATTTGGAGGAAGAGCTTTCTATGGTGGGGTCTTATCTGGAGCTGGAGCAGTCCAGGTTTGAGGAACGTCTGAAAGTTATTTGGGATGTGGAGGATAATCTTCATTTTCTCCTCCCTCCTTTTACGCTCCAGCCACTGGTGGAGAATGCCATACGTCATGGCCTCATGGAGACCATGGAAGGGGGTACGGTGAAGATTTCTGTTTACCAGAAAGAGGAGCATTACATCATCTCCATAGCCGATGATGGCATAGGGATGCCCGACGAGATCATCCGCTCTATTCTGAAAAAGAACGGATTAAGCCGAGGGGTTGGCCTCCTCAATGTGCACAGACGACTGAAGCTTCTTTATAACGAAGGACTTTTTATCGAAAGCGGTCTGGATGAGGGTACTCTTGTTTATTATAAAATACCCGTAGAGGATGTGAGATCAAATGAAATACGTACTGATTGACGATGAAAGATTGGCTGTGGAGCACCTGAAAGTGCTGCTTCTTAAGACTGGAAAAATCAAAGAAGAACATTTGGTGACGTTCACCAATCCCATGGATGCCATCCATTATATTGAAAAAGAAAAGCCTCAGGTGGTCTTTGCAGATATTGAAATGCCCATGGTATCTGGAATTACCCTGGCCTCCAGGGTGAGAAGCTCCTGTCCGGGGATTGAAGTGATTTTTGTCACCGCCCATAAGCAGTATGCGGTGGAAGCCTTTGAGCAGTATGCGCTGGACTACCTCTTAAAGCCTCTGATGCTGGAGCGGGTAAAAAAGACGGTGGAACGGATTGAAGAGCGGCTGAAGGAGAAATCAGTGGTTTCCCCCTTAGATTCTCCTAAAATCCTCATAAAGCTCATGGGAGATGCAGGCACCTTCAAAGAAGGTATGATGCTGGATTATAAATGGCGTTCTGGGAAGATTCGGGAACTTTTCGTGTTCCTCCTTCATAACAGGCATAGATTTGTGTCCAAGTATGAAATCTTTGAAACACTGATTCCGGAAGAGGATCCGGATAAAAGTGCAGCTACACTCAATATGATTCTCTACAGGCTGCGCAATAAGCTGCAGCAGCATGATCTTCCCATTGTCATCAAGTTTCAGGATGATGCCTATAAACTGGTATATCCGGATGAAGTGCAGGTGGACGTGGATCTTTGGGAGCAGCATCTGAAGACTACCCCCATTATTACAGAAAAGAATCTCAGCACATGTCTGAACTACATCGCTTTAGCAGAAGGACCTTATCTGAAGAATCTGGATTACCCATGGCTTGCAGATCAGCATGAGATTTATCAGGAGAAATTTCTGGAAAGACTGAGAAAAATCGGAGATTTTTATTTTAATCATCGTTATTATGAGGATGCCCTCGAAATTTATCGAAAGATATACCATGTTGAACCGCTGAACGAATGGCTCAATGTGAGGCTTCTGGAACTTTTACGTCTCCTACGGAATAATCGGGCGAAAAATAAACTTTATGAGGATATTCAAAAAAAATATTTGGAGTATGATGTACCGCTGCCAACGGCCATTATCAGTGCTTTCAACGAAGAGTCCCGGACATGATGTCCGGGGCTTTTCCTTTTAACTACTGATGATGAAGTATTTGTACAGTTGAGTATAGTGTCTGTAGAGTGATCATGGGTATCATAATAATAAGAGTTACTATATTTATATAAAAGGAGTGAAAGTATGAAGTTTTTATCAGATTATATGAAACGAAAATATGCATTTATTCTTTTGGTACTGTTTCTCGTTGGCCTTTATCCGGGAGCCTTAGCCAATGCGTTCCCTTCAGGTGTACCAATTACCATTGCACAGGGGACCAGTGCGCTGAATATCAGGGATTCATTTGTTGCAGAGGACTGGAATATTGGTGGGAATGCCACAATTAGGGACTCTATTGTGAGACTAACGGATAATATAGCCAGTCAGGTAGGATATCTGTTTTTTCGAGACAGCATCCATCTTAATGAAAATTTGGCATTCAATGCAAAGTTCTCATTTAAAATTCATGATAATTATTCTTTAGGAGCAGATGGTATGGCTTTTGTCATTCAGTCTGAAACTAACAGTTCGGGCAGTGCAGGTGGCGGATTAGGGTACAGCGGCATATCGCCAAGTATCGCGGTTGAAATCGACACGTGGCAGAATAATGGCGACCCGTCTGAGAGTCATCTTGGTGTGATGGTAAATGGGAACACAACGGATCATCGTGAATTCTATAGCACCGTACCAGATATCGATGTCAGCAATGCCATCCATACCATTTGGATTGATTATGATGGGACTGATTTAAAAGTTTTTATGGCTCAGGAAACAGATGGAAATGCGCCAAAGCCTGATGCTCCTGTCATGAGCTATGGTATTGTTCTTACAGATATCTTTACGAACACAACGGATCTTTTTGTCGGTTTTACAGCAGCTACAGGTGGCGCAGCGTCTATCCATGAGCTTCATAGTGTGTTCTTTCAGAGCCGGTACACAGAAAAAGGGATTCAGGAGCCGGACAATTATGTGCAAGCAGGAGCGCCTTCCAAACCCATCGATCTATCGGTGACGAAGTACGTAGGAGAAGAACTTGTTGTAAATCCTTCTGAAGAAGGCATCTATACTTTTTATGGTGCCTTGGACGCTGTGAAGCCTCTGGCTTCAGGAACTTCTTTCACCATCCCTTCAGAGATGAACACAGATGGCAAAGTCTATTACTACAGTCAGACTGTGGAGGGCAGACAAAGCGAACGAGGGGCCATCACAGTTAAAGTAACGGATCGTGATGGGATATTTACATCTCCTCTTCCAAAGCCCTATGTTTCAGAGATGTTTGTTGATGAGCATCTTAGACTTAAACTGGATGGACAGGAGAATATGGATGGTGCGACAGTCACCATTACAGATATGATGTCAGGAGACCTATTAGAATTTGAACCAATTCATGGCATCAATGGATTTTATAATCCAAACAGCGGTGTGCTTACTTTAAGTGGTAATGCCACCGTAGCACAGTATGAGGAAGCTTTAAAGAGCGTAAAGATTCGTGCTGAACAGCTTGGAATAAGCAGACAGATTGCTTTTACCATCGGAAGCTCCGTTTATTTTGATCCAACACAGCATTATTATGAGTATGTTACAACGGATAGTAATCAATCTATTTCCTGGCTTGAGGCTAAAGAAGCTGCAGAAAAGAGATCTTATTATGGCAGGCAAGGATATCTTGCCACCATCACAAGCGCCAGGGAAAATGCATTCATCTTAGAGAAGACGCTCGGACTTGGATGGATTGGCGGTAGAGACATTGAACGAGATTTATTGACGGGTGAATGGCTGGATGAAAATACAAAGGGAGACTGGAGATGGGTTACGGGTCCGGAAGGATTTGCGGATCGTGGAAAGGGCCTCTCCTTTACAACAGGATATGCTCCACACATACCATGGACATTTGGACCAATTACTCCCGAGAAGGTTTCCTTTGATCCGGAAATGGATTGGTATTATAGAGTCGATGATGTTGATGGCAAAAGATATACAAACTGGGACAACCGTGAACCCAATAACTATAATTTGTCTGAATATGTTCTTCATATTTATAATGGCACAGGAAAATGGAATGATTTCCCGTTGAATAGCGAGGTGCGAGGATATGTAGTTGAATACGGCGGTCTACCAACAGACCGTGCGGAAGATCTTTCTGTCACGGATTTCAAACTGATCCAGATGTCATCCTTAGGGTATGCTGTGACGGTGGAAGATGGAACAGGGGCAGGCATTTATCTTCCTGGAGATTCTGTAACACTGGAAGCGTACACAAAATCCATTGGAGATGAATTTAAAGAATGGGAAGTCGTGGAAGGGGATATCACACTGCCAAATCCTACCAGCCATCGGACAACATTTACTATGCCTACGATGCCTGTAAAAATCAGGGCAACTTACACCTATGCGCCAGAGCATAAGCTTACAGTACAGGGAGGTACGGGCAGTGGGGATTTCACTCAGCATACCGTTGTAGAAATTTCTGCACAAGAAGATGTGGAAGCCGGAAAGCTGTTTAAAGAGTGGAAAGTTGTTTCAGGCTCCGTGGAGATTGACACGAAACTAAAAACCCAGAGGTTCACCATGCCTGGTAATGATCTTGTATTAAAAGCCATTTATACCTATGGTGTAGATGTTTCAGGTGGATCAGGTAGCGGTAGATATACCCCTGGTGATACAGTAACGGTAACCGCGTATGAGGTAACGGATGCTGGAAAGGAATTTGATGGTTTTACACTGACGCCTTCTAGCATTGAAGTTGAGGATTTTACACAAAAAACCATTACCTTTACGATGCCGGAAGAGAGCGTTACTGTCACCAGAAATACAAGGAGCATTCCGTACAATGTTATGTTTGACAGCCAAGGTGGCACTCCTTTGGCAGAAATGAAAGTTCTCTTTGATGCCCTGATTGTAGCGCCATCAGCACCTACGAAGGCTGGATATGATTTTTCTGGATGGTATCGTGATGCAGGATTTGAAACTGCATGGAACTTTGCCTATGACAAAATGCCTGCTGCAGATGTGATCTTGTACGCGAAATGGACACCGAATGCAGATACAGATTATGCTGTTCTTCACTATCAGGAAAAAGTGGATGGAACTGGGTATGATCTTTTTGAAACAGAAGATTTGGAAGGAACAACAGGTGGTTCAGTTCATGCTGGTGCAAAGACCTACACAGGATTTGTCTTCGATGAAGAAAACCCGGAGTCAGTTCTCACTGGAACCATTGAAGGGGATGGCTCACTAGTACTGAAACTTTATTATGACAGAGTGCACTACGATTACGTGTTCAAAAACTGGAATGATGAAGTCATTGCAGAAGGAAATATTCCTTATGGCGCTGATGTACCAGTGCCAGGGAACCCCTTAAGATCTGGACATACATTTACTGGCTGGTCTCAGGAAATCCCAGAGGTTATGCCAGCAGAACCGCTTACTTTTAAAGCGGTGTTCTCGATCAACAGCTATACTCTAACTTTCAATAGTAATGGTGGAAGCTCAGTCAACTCCATCACTAAAAACTACGGAGAATCAGTGGGCACTGTTGAAGAGACAACAAAAGAAGGCTATACCTTCAAAGGCTGGAGTCCGACAATACCGCAGTATGTTCCAGCTTCAAACAGCACCTATGAAGCACAGTGGGAAATCAATCGGTATCGTGTTTCTTTCGAAGAAAATGGTGGCACAGCAGTTACGGATCTTCTTCTGGACTACAATACCTTTATTGAGATCGTACCAGTGACAACAAAAGCTGGGTACACCTTTGAAGGCTGGTACACAGAAGCGGCTCTCGAGAATAAGTGGGATTTTGAAAAAGATACGATTCCTGCGGAGCATATTACTTTGCATGCCAAGTGGAGTGCAAACACAAATACAAAGTATGTCGTAAACCATTATAAAGAAAAACTGGACGGGACATATGAGCTAGAAGATCAAGAAGAGTTTACTGGCATCACAGATACTGAAATAACTGCACCAGTGAAAATCTACATTGGATTCAGTGTGGATAGAACCCATGAAGATGAATTTGCCACTGGAATCATCGATGGTTCTGGAACTCTAGAATTGAGTCTATACTATCAGAGAGATTCTTTTGAAGTGGTCTTTAAAGACTGGGACGGAACTGTTCTAAAAGAAGTAACACTGAAATATGAGTCAGGTGCAAAGGCGCCTACAGGAATGACCCGGGAAGGTTATACCTTCACTCATTGGGATGAGGATTTCACGAAAATCACAGAAGACCTTGAAGTGAAAGCAATCTATACGATAAATCAGTATGATGTTTCCTTTGAAGAGAATGGAGGAAGCGAGGTGCTCAATCTTCGTCAGGACTTCAATACACTCATCGAGAGTAACACAGCTACTTCAAGGATAGGATATACCTTTGAGGGATGGTTTACGGATGCAGCACTGGAAACTGAATGGGATTTTGCGGTAGATAAAGTACCGGCTCAAAACATCACTTTGTATGCCAAATGGTCTGCGAAAACAGATACAGTGTATAAAGTGAAGCATTATAGAGAAGCGCTGGATGGCACCTATGTGGAGTTTGAGAAAGAAATCAAGATTGGAACCACAGATACCACGGGAACTGCAGCGGCGAATACCTATGAAGGATTCACCTATCTTAAAGATCATGAAGATGAGATATCGTCCGGAAACATCAGAGGAGATGGAAGCCTAGTACTTGAGCTGTACTATGACAGAAACGAGTATAGAATAATCTTTAGAGGATTTGACGGTGGAGTGCTTGTGGATGATATGATGAAGTATGGCGAATCGATAGAGCTTCCAGAAGATCCGGAAAAAGCGGGGTACATCTTTAAGGGCTGGATGAAAGAAGTTCCTGAGACTGTACCTGCGAAGGATGAAAGCTTCGAATCCCTATGGGAAATCACAGCGGCAGAAGAAGTGAGACAGAAAATAGAAGCCTTGCCATCACTGGATGAGGTAGGCAAAGAAGATGGCGCACTTCTCATGGAAATCAAGAAGCTCATGGATCAGCTTACGGAAGAAGAACTGAAGTATCTGAAACCTGAAGATATCGAAAAGTTCCAAAAATCTTCCACCGTGTACGTGGAAATGAGCTTTACGGATGAAAAGACAAAGGTTCGAGTGAATGCGGCAGAGAATACTTACTTCGATCCGAATCTTAAGCTTGTCGTAGAAGAAGTGAAACTGGGCGCCTTGAAAGATACAGCAGATAAAAATCTTCTCACAATCAGAAAGAATAAGGAGATTCTCCAGGTCTTTGACATCTCTCTTCTTCTCAATAATGTTGAAGTTCAGCCTGACGGAATCATCAGAATCTATTTGCCTCTTTCCACGGAGCTGAAAAACAGCTATAAGGATCTGGAAGTGATTTACGTGGCAGAGGATGGAAAAATCACTGTGATGCCAAGCAAGGTGGAAGGGGATTACCTTGTCTTTGAGACAGATCATCTCAGCTACTACAGCATCATTGGAACAAAAATCAATGCTTTGCCTTCTCTAGGGGAGGAGACCTCATCAGCAGCACTAGGATTCCTGCTGCTTGCTGTGGGCCTTTGTCTCTATGTATCATGGAGAAAAAGAAAGACTGCATAAGGAAAAAAGATCATATAAAAGGACCAGCTGCTTTTTAAAGCAACTGGTCCACTTTTTTTGAGTTCTTATGGAGCCCTTAGGCCTTCTTCTTTTCAAGGAGTTTTTTTACTGGGATCTTCTTGAAGTTTGCCTTCTTTTCTTTTCCAAAGCTCTTCAGCGTGAACCAGTAGTAGGCTTGGGTAAAGCCGTTTCGGATCAGTCTCCAGGTGACCTGAAGCACAAAACCAACGATGATGGAGATCAGAATGCCCATGTAGAAATTATAGTAGGGATCCACATCTTTGAGGTCGTAAATATAGATTTCCCACCTTTTCAGGAAGAATACTGCCTGTGAGGCCAGGATACCCACAGTCATGACTCTCGCGATGATCGGGAGCTTCATGAAAAAGAGGATCAGTATAATGAGTCCTAAAGCTCCATAGAGGAACAAGTAGGAGTCAAAAAGCTGAGGAAGTGGTTTGATTTCTAGAACAGTCAGCGGATCCCAGTTATAGATGTACACTTCACCGATGGTGTGTACCACAAAGAATAAAAGCATAGGGATCAGCCGTACTATAAAGGCCTGGATGAACCAGATTATTTTCCAAAGGTATTTCATAAACTTGCCTCCAATATAATAGCACTACATATCATTATACCATGAATGAAGGGCTTCAGCTGAATTTTCTTAGGAAGCCTTCTCCATTTCATTCTTTTCAAGTATACCTCAGGCTGCTTTCTTTTTCCAAGAGAAATCCTGAAAATCTTCTTAAAGATGGATGGTGCAGGCGTTATTTTGATTTTTTACTTCGCGGTGCAAGACACAGCCAAGAAAAGAGGATCTTGATCTGGCTGTGTCTTTATCGTCAGCAGTCTATGGCATTTTGCTTTTGACATAGCGAAGTAGCAGGAGAAGACCCGTAAGGATCAAGAGCACAACAAGGAGGATAAAAAGCCTTTCTTGCATGGAGCCATCTGCCAGAAGCACAGGACCGATACCGAAAAATGTCACCAAAAGAAACGCTGTGAGAAAAAGAATATTCACCAGAAGATGAAGTGGTTTTTTGGTCACAAGAATGCACCTCCCGTCTAACTTTTCTTCTATTGTACTGAATCTGCAAGAGAAAATAAAGGTGGGGTGGGTATCACCCGGGGAAAAATGTATGATAAAATAAAAAAGTAGGCATTAAGCCGATTTTAAAGTGCAGAAGGTATACTGTGTGAAACAGTATGGAATTATAAGAAAGTTAGGTGTTAAGAGCAATGAAATTAATTGATAAGCTGGACAGGCTGGTTTCAAAATTCGCCGTCCGGGATTTAATGAAATATGTGATGCTGGGATCTTTCCTGGTGTTCCTGGTGGATATGACGTCCAATGGACTATTCAGTACGTTTCTTTATTTCAACAGAAACCTCATTTTAGAAGGACAGGTTTGGAGAGTACTGACCTTCATCTTTGTGCCAGGATCCTCCAGTTTCTTTGTCATCATCAGTTTCCTCTTCTATTTCTACATTGGCAGGGTGCTGGAGATGGCCTGGGGAACCACCAGGTTTAATACCTACTATTTCCTTGGTGTCCTTATGTCTGTCATTGCAGGGTTCTTCATCGGTGTCACCACAACCTATTATCTCAATATGACCCTGTTTTTGGCCTATGCGGCCACTTTCCCGGACAGTCAGGTGAACCTTTATTTTGTACTGCCCATCAAAGTGAAGTTCCTAGGACTTCTCTATGGAGCCTTCATCCTTGTGGAGTTCGTCAGCGCTTCTCTTGCAGGCAGAATCGCCATCGGGGTGTCTCTTCTGAACTTCCTGCTGTTCTTCGGTCCTGGCTTTATGAAGGTGCAAAGTAGAAAGAGCAAAACCCAGAAGATCCGAAGGAATATAGAAGCGGCAAAGTACACCACAAGAGTGCAGTCCATCCATAAGTGCACCTCCTGCGGCATCACGGAGAAGGATGACCCCAATATGGAGTTCAGATACTGCAGCAAATGTGAAGGCAACTATGAATACTGTGAGAAACATATCAGAAATCATGAGCATAAATCTAAAGTCATCAACATGGAAGACCGCAGAAGAGAGTCGTAATACTCGTCTAAAACCTTTCTAGTAGAGTGATTTCACCTTACACTGAATTTTGTGAATTTCAGTTAAGTTCACGTTTTTTTCCGTTAAAGTCATTGATTTTGGAAAAAGAACTGATTATACTAAATTCGTGGTGCATGGATTGCACTGGGGAGATGAAGCGGGGCATCCGGATCTTATGGAAGATTGGTGCTGCCAAAGTAGTCTCAACATTCTATGTGCCTAGCGAAAAGGAGTACCTTCAGCTAGGCTCATAACATCCATTGACATAGATTCAAGAAAAAGTGAGACCTTTCGGGACAAACACCCGGAGGGTTTCTTTTTTTGTGAAGAATCGAAAAGAAACTCAACATTTTGCTTTAAAGGTTGGTCCTTCTTCGCGTATAATAGTACTAACAGATTGCCTTTTTAAGGAGGTTCTTTAGATGATGAAAAAATATGGTCTTTCCACAAAAGACAACAGGAAGGTTAAACTCAACCATCTGGAAGTCACGGGAAATATTTGTGGAGAGTACATTGAATACACCATTTCCCAGGATTATAAAAACATTTCCGGAGAGAATATGGAGGGAGTCTACAGCTTCCCAGTGCCATCCACATCCCTCATCACAGGGATTGAAGTGAATCTGGGGGGGCGTAACCTGAAAGCCATGGTGGAAGAACGGGACGCGGTGTTGGAGACGCTCAAGGAGAGCCAGGAACAAGGCATCAACACGCTGGCCCTGGAACAGAAGGATGATGAGTACTTCACCATCACCATTGGAAACATTCTGCCCAATGAGAAGGTCAATGTGAGAATCAGCTATATGGATCAGCTGACCTATGAGGATGATACCCTTTCTCTTTATATCCCATCGGTGATGGATCCTGTGTACTACAGGGAAGAGGATGAGGAAGAAGAAGAGCTCGAAGAGGAGCTTGATTTTTATCTGTCACTTCTTGTGGAGTCCTATTCCAAAATGGACTTCAAGTCCCCAAGCCATAAAATCAAGGTGGAAAGAGAAGATGACACCTTGTCCAAGGTCACCGTGGTAAAAGGGCAGACCCTGGATCACGACTTCATTCTGACCCTACGGGAAGAGCATCCCCAGACCGCTGCAGGTATGGGATACAGCTACTATGAAGACGAAACAGAAAAGTCCATCCTTATGCTGAAACTGGTGCCAACTCTGCCGGATATCCCTGTGGAATATACCACGAACTATTCCTTCATTCTGGATACTTCCGTATCCATGGAAGGTTTTAAGCTGGAAGAAGCAAAAAATGCCATGCTCATCGCTCTGCGGAGCTTGGAAGAGGGAGACAAGTTCAATCTCATCGCCTACAATGAAGAAATCTATAAATTCTCGCCTTCAGGAAAGGTGAAGTTCACCAAGGAAAACCTGGAAGCTGCTACGGAGTGGATTGAATCCCTTACCACAAGAGAAGGGGAATGCACCTTTGAAGCACTGAAAGATGCCATCCGGGAAGGAGAACTGGAAGAAGAGGAAAGCACTATTTTCCTGTTCACAGATGATTCTGTGGCGGAAGAAGATGAGATCCTGGAATATGTGCGTACCAACGTCGGGCAGCACAGAATCTTCCCCATCGGCATGGACACTGAAGTGAACAGCTACTTCATTAACCGTCTGGCGGAAGTGGGCAACGGACGTCCCGAGTTCATTGAAGAGGGAGAAAGAATCGATGATATCATTCTCCGTCAGTTCAACAGAATCCATAATCCTCAGCTGGATGTGACAGAAATTGATTTTGGCGATATGGTGGTGGAGAAGACCTATCCTGGCACCATAACCTATCTGTATGACAGAGAACCCTTCACCATCTTTGCCCTTGTGGATGGGGTCATTAGTGGCAGTATCGACATCCGGGGTGTGGTGGATGAAACAGACTACATCATGCACATCGACCTGGACAAACTGGAGATCGAAGAGAATTCTCAGCTCATCCGCAAAGTATGGGCTAGAAAGAGAATTGAGTCTCTGGTGGAGAAAGAGCGCTTTGTGAGAGGCGTAGAAGAAGAGCAGATCAAAGAAGAGATTCTGGCTCTCTCCAAGGAGTACTCCATATTATCCAAGGAAACCAGCTTCATCATGATGGAAACCATAGAAGATCCGGTCATGGGCATGGGCCTCAATAAGATTGTGCCCATGGAGATGACTGAATCCACCATGAAGAATCTGGCCAGTGGCTACTTCCTGGATGAGGCAGCCTATAGCTTTGATGTGAACATCAGAGAAAAGATGGCAGTGACGGGTCTGACCCATAAAGAAGCAAAAATGGCCATCAAGTATGATAGGGATAATCTCTTAAGAATACTTGCTAAGAATCAGCAGGCAGACGGATCCTTCCTGGAAATTGGAGAAGAGTCTGAGGGTGAAATTCTGGAAACCACCTTAAGAAGTCTATTGGCTTTCCTGGTGGGTACAGAAACCACCACCTTCTATTTAAACAATGTGTCCAAGGCTTTGAGGTATGTCATCAACACCATGAAGACGGATGAAAGCCTCATCACTGAAAGAAACTATATGCTTCTTCGTATTGCCTACGACCTGGCAGAAAAGAAGAATCTTCTGAAGGGCAAGGTCCGGGATGTGAACAAAGAGCTGGTGGATTACATTTCAGACATGAAGTACAGAGAATCTCTGGAGGAAGTATCAGATCTTGTGTATAGAGCATCTCCGAACCAGAAGAAATTCATTATGGCTGGCACCCTGAACATCACGAAATCCTATGTGGAGAATGCCCATGAGATTTTTGAGATGGACATCAGAAAGAACATCAAGAACATCGCCAATCTAGCCATGGCAAAAGCGCTGTAAAATAAAGAATACTTGGAGCCTTGAAGGAAGAAGAGAACGTCTTCTCCACTACAAGGCTCTTTTTCACGATAAAAAACGCAGTGGGAAAATTCATAGAGAATTTACCACTTGAATTGGGAGGATAGAATGATCCAAACTTTTGGGGGTGCTGAAGATGTATTGTGCATTATCATCACAGGTGTATAAAAACTGAAGAATAAATAAACATGACGAGTTAAATTTTTATCAGGAATTTCTGAATTTGTTCACGGATCATTCATTTTATAAGGATGAAACTGTCAACCATCCACAGGGCACTCTTTTTCAGAGAGGGGTAGCAGGGGGCCTGTATTGAACTCCTATGGTGTGTGACATAGAATGAGGATATAGAAGCAGAAGGGTTGTGGTTGTTGCTCTCTGGCGAGATAGGGTGTTGCTACATATCCATAATGTTATTTCTTTAACGATTACGGAGGATGAGATAGATGAAAAGAAACAAGAGCATCAGAGTCTTTCTGGGGATTCTTCTGACAGCCTTTCTGCTGATTCCGAGCGGACTGTCCATTAAAGCGGAAGACCTTTCAGAGCCTTCCACGGAAGAGGCGCTGCAGGCAGCTGTGCTGGAAGAAGCAGCTCTAGAAGAAATGCCAGCGGTGGAAGCAGAGAAGGAAGTACTCCCTTTGGAGGAAATTGAGCCTGCAGCAGAACCACCAAAAGAAGAAGCAGTAGAACAGCTGCCGGAGGAAGCAGTGAAGGAAGAGGAAGCGTTGCCCCTTGAAGAAGTGCAAGGAACACCGCCTTCAGAAGAGGTAGAGGAGCCGGTGGATCTTCCACCTGAAGAGATTCCTGTAGACCAGACAAAAGAGGATCTTCCTCTAGAGATGACACCTGAACCTCAGGTGGAAGCCATGGCTGCGCCATTGGAAGAGAAGGCCTTGGACATCGCAGCCTATGATGGAGATCTGGACAAACTGAATTTCATGCAGTATATGGAGTGGTTGAAGCACTTTCTTTTGAAGCAGGACTGTGACTGGGAAGGTGCCACGGAGCATCCGCTGGGATTTCTTGCTGGTATTGGAGAACTTCTGAACATCGATCCCGCTGAACTTCTGGAAGAGAACCTGAAAGTTCTGACCATCAAGAAGCACTGGTATGATGGGGACGATCCACTAAGGCCACATATGGTCGTGGCAAAACTTATGGCCAATGGGGAGACTGCAGCCTATCTGCCGATTCTGAAAGGGACTGGGTATGCACTTCAGCTGTATCTGCCCAGTAAAGATCAGGATGGAAACAGCATCATCTATACAGTGGAGGAAGAAGTACCCCACGGATATATCGGTATGGTGGAAAAGGATGGAAACACTTTCCATCTCTATAACCACAAAGCCATGATGCTTTCTGTGGAGAAGATCTGGACAGAAGATGTGGAGGACATCAGGCCTCATCATATCACCTATGAAGTACTGGCTAATGGTGCTGTTTATGGCGAAGAAAGGATGCTTTCGGCGGAAGAGAACTGGAAGGATGAATTTCTTGTTCCCCAATATGATGAAGAGGGAGAAGTAAGTTATACACTGAAAGAAGAACCCTTGGAAGGCTATGTGACCACCTATGAGGAAGCAATGCCTGTGGAGACTGCAAGGACTATGGAAGGAGAAGAAAACTGCGAACACTACAAGACTCTTTCCATGCGCATCATAAATACCTTCACCAATGAAAAAGAGATCACCATAAAGAAGGTTTGGATGGATGAGACAGAAGACATGAGGCCAGAGACCTTGAAGATCATGCTTCATCAGGATGGAATGCTTTATGAGACACTGACCATGGAAGGACCAGAGTGGGAAGAAAAGAAAACAGTTCCTGTGTACGACATGGAGACCTTTGAAAAGTATCTTTATGAGGTCATGGAAGAGGAAGTGCCTGAAGGATATGAGTCTTCTGTGGAAGGCATGACCATCACCAACAAATG
The DNA here is from genome assembly GCF_000701905.1 of Proteiniclasticum ruminis DSM 24773. Lineage (GTDB taxonomy): Bacteria > Bacillota > Clostridia > Clostridiales > Clostridiaceae > Proteiniclasticum > Proteiniclasticum ruminis. Next base: position 207,781 of record NZ_JNKC01000006.1, read on the forward strand.
GATCGGCATCATCGAGTATGTGACACTCGCCGGTGAGAAAACCTGGATGGATGATGGAGAAGACAGACCAGAATCCATTACGGTGTATCTCATGAACGGGGAGACTGTGGTAGAGAGTAAAACTGTGAAAGAAGTGGAAGGCACCTGGACCTACAGCTTCAAAGCACCAAAGTATGACAGCGAGGAGAATCCCATCAGCTACACGGTGAAAGAAGAACCTGTACCTGGTTATGAGACCCTTCAGGGCGAAGGGTATGATCTTATGAACAGAAGATCGGAACTCATAGACATCTCTGGGGAAAAGACCTGGGATGACTTAAGAGGAAGACCGGCTTCCATCACTGTAGCGCTCTACCGTGGTGAGGAGAAGATGAAGGAGACTACTGTCACGAAGAACGAAGAAGGCAGATGGCTCTATACCTTTGAAGATGTGCCTGGGTTTGATGACATGGGCATGCCATACAGCTACAGCGTGAAAGAGAATTATGTCATGGGTTATGATGCAGAGTACAGCGGTTATAACATCAAGAACATCCAGCAGAGAGCAACCCTTAGGATTCTGAAGGTCAATGACATCAATCAGCCGCTCTCCGGCGCAGTTTTTGAAGTGCGTACTTCACAAGGAGAGGTCCTGGGCACTCTGACTACTGGGGAAGATGGCACAGCCATCATGATGCTGCCACTTGGCATTTACAGGGTTGTGGAGACCAAAGCCCCTGCAGGCTATGAACTGGGCGACATCAACCGTATGGTGATTCTCTTTAACAAGAACCAGATTGTCACCACGGAAATTGTCAATGAGTTTGGTGAGATTGAGGATGTTGATCCTCTGCCACTGCCTGAGGAAGAAGACACCAACAGTCTGCCACAGACAGGAGAAGCCTCCAGCAGTGTGTTCTATGTACTGGGACTGTTCAGCCTTATGGTGGGCAGCCAGTCCTTCAGACGCAAAAAGGAAAGATAAGGAAAATCATAGGAGAGAATTGTTCTCTCTTTTGTAAATATCATGAGCTGCAAAAGTGAAAGAGCCCCCAGTGATGGAGGCTCTTTCCATTATAGAATCAGGAAAGCCGAAGCTCAGGATTTTTCAGAAGTCTTGCGGCAAGACTGGCGCCGAAGAAGGACCAGAGAAGGTCCATGGGAAGAAACACCAGTGCGCCAAACTTTATGGCTGCCGAAAGGGGAAGTCTGCTGCCTCCAGCAAGGAGATGGAACAGTAGATAAAGGTGGGTGACACCAATGATGTAGATCACCATAACCCCGAGGACCGAGAAGAGAAAAAGATGGAAAAGATCTTTCTTTCTCGTCAAATCCCGGAGGCTGCCCACCAGAAAGGCTGCAGCGATGAAGCCCATGAGGTAGCCGAAGGTTGGCGTAAGAACGTATCCGATGCCCCCACCACCGGTGAAGATGGGCAGGCCCAGAAGCCCCAGAAGCACATAGAGTCCCTGGGATATGGCTGCTTTTTTACCTAATAGAAGGGCAGACAGCAGCACAAACACCGTCTGAAGAGATACTGGTACTGCACCCAAAGGGATTTTGATGAATGCCCCCACGGCGGTAAGCACCGTGAAGAGGGGGAGAAGGGTCAGTTCTCTCGTGGTAAGAAATGGTTGTCTGGTCTTTGTGATCATTTTTGTTCTCCTTTTCTGATGCTGATTTCTCCAGAGTGGAGGGTGAGGAGGCTACCTTCTGATTCCACCAGAAGATGGCCTTCCGGGGTCAGGTCAGTAAGGATTCCCGTCCTTGGCTGCGTATTGTACAGGAAGGTGATTTCTTCCCCCAGGTACAGCAGATGCTTTTTATAGGCAGAAAGAAGCCCAGCTGGATTTTCTTTGGTCAGAAGAAGGTTCTTCTCCAAATGGGACAGGACATTTTTAGCCACATCCTGCCTCACATAGGTGCGGCCGGTCTCTATGAAAAGAGAGGTGGCGATGTCTACCAGTTCCTGTGGGAAACCCTTGGTGTTGACGTTGATGCCGATCCCAAGGATGAGGCTGGAGAGGGTACCCGTCTCCATTTCCAGAGTACCTTCAGTCAAGATGCCAGCAAGTTTTTTTCCTTCATAATAAATATCGTTGACCCATTTGATGGAGAGAGGAAGCCCTGAAATTTCTGAAAGGGCATCCCGTACAGAAAGCGCGCAAGCGATGGTGGCGTAGGAAGGATTGTAATGGGTCAGATCCTCTTTTTTCAGCAGAGAGAAGTATAGCCCTCCAAGATCTTCTGAAAAAAAGCTTCTTCCCAGACGTCCACGGCCTTTGGTCTGCTTTTTTGCAAAAACCAGGGAATTATTTTTTTTGCTGTCACTTTCTTTCAGATAAGTGTTGGTGGATGGAACTTCTTCCAAGACTTCCACGTGGTAAGAGGACTGTGCGCCCAAAGTCTGCATCAGTCCGCCCACGGATAAGACATCACTCTCCTTTAAGAGGGTGTAGCCTTTGTTCTTTACTGAATCAATGTGGTGTCCTTCTTCTTTTAAAAGCTGAATGGCTTTCCACACAGCATTTCGGGATACACCCAACGTATCTTTCAGATCGTTTCCTGACAGAATCTCTCCGCGGCTCTCTTCCAGCAGCTTCAGCAGTTCTTCTTTTACCATTGTCTTCACTTCCTGTATTTTTTTCTGTTCTCAGTATAGTGAAAAGTGAGTATCGTGTCAACCAATATTGGAGGGGTGGTTGACTCAAATGCAGTAAAAGTACAGAGGTGTTTTTATAAGAATGGATGGTGGCCGTGGAGATGATTGAGAGAACAATCTAAATTCGGGTTCCGGAGATATTTTTTTCTCTCGTCTATATTCATTGGAAACGAATGAAAATGGAATAGTTCAGATGAAATCAACGAGTAAGATGCTTGACAGCGGTATGTTTTCTGTAGTATTCTATCTTTGGTAATTTTTTAACAAATCCAGGTGAACCCTGCGCTGAACTCTGTAATCTACTGGACAGTTTTCCACTGTAAAGAAGAGACGTCGAAGTGGCTTCAGAACAGCTGCGAGTCAGTAGCAAATGGATTTTGTTGAAGGTTCCATTGAAATAAGGCTTCCTTGCTGGGATCAGAGGATCCGCAGTGAGGAAGCCTTATTTTGGCTGGTGCATTCCGTTTTTTTTAGTGGCAAGAGCTGCAGTGAAGAGGGAAGCTACAGGACCACTCTTAAAACAAACTCCCCATCTTTTGCGAGAAACTGGCAGTTGCCACGTAACTTTTCTGTCACATAACGGATGCTTCTCGTCCCAAGACCATGCCCTTCTTCCATGGCTTTGGGCATTCCATTAGTAAGTTCCACGGGTCTTCCATAAGGGTTTTTGATCGAGAGCAGAAGTTTCTCCTCTTTCATTTTAAGGCTTAAGGAAATCTGCCGCTCTTTCTGAGGAAGAGCGGATACTGCGTGGATGGCGTTTTCCAGACCGTTGGAGAGAATGGAGGTGAAGTCCACATCAGAAAAGGGCAGCTTTTCCGGAAGCTCTATGATGTGCTTGAACTGGATGCCCTCCTCCCTGATTTTTGATTCATAGGAGGAAAGGATCAGATTGACAATCTCATTTTCGCAGAACTTCTTGCGGGCGGTTTTATCCGATAAAGCCATGACTTCTTTTATATACTCCTTGGCTTTTCCAGGCTCCTCTTGATCAATGAAGGAAGAGATGCTTGTGAGAAAATGTCTCATGTCGTGGCGCAGAAGAGCCACCGCATACTCTGAGCGTTTTATAGATTCAAGCTCCTTCTCAAACTGGTCCCTTTTCATGTTCATCAGACGAGTATGGTGCTCTGCCTCCATTTTTTCTTCATATTCTCTGAAGTAGACCAGACTGAAGATGAGGTAGGCTACACAAAGCACAAAGGGCATGAACTCCAGGATCACCACAGATCCGCTGTAGAGAAGATCTGTGTAGACTGTGGCTGTATAGTCGAAGAGATAATAGGACACAGGAAGAATATTGAAGATGAGGATGGTCTTTCTGGACTTCGTCAAGATAACACCCAAAGTTTCTGCGAAATAGCGGATGAGGACAATGCCAAGAAGTAGGGTAGCAATGGTTCTAAATCCGTACTCCATATAAATTTTTCCTGTGACGGCATAAATAAGGACACCGATCCATTTGCTGAGCTGACAGCAAAGATAGGCTGAAGTGATTGCATAGACACTGTGCAGGACTTGCTTCTTATAGTAAAACACCGTGAGAAGCAGCACTGGAAGATGGGTGATGAAAGGATAGACCCTTTGCGCACTTCTCAAGCCACCCTCAAAATAGAATGCCAGCTGCACGATATTGATGCCAAGGCAGAGAAGAAAAAAGATCAGGATGTTCTTTCGGGTAAAAGGAATACTGAGGATGGCTGCAGTGATGAATACACCAAAGACAAGAAGAGTGCTGGAGTTCAGCATCCCTAAAATAAATTCTAACAATTCACATACACCTTCCTTTAATGGTCCTGAAACATCAGGGCAAAATACCGATCCTGAAAGGGTTTCCCATAACCTCTTGCGATGGGGATCTGACGTCCTGATTTTGTGCTGAGCTCCACACTGCTGAAATGCTGCACGTTTTTGAGATTGACCAGATAGCTCCGGTGACATTTAAAGAAGCCTTTGGTGTCAGGTAGCTCCGTTTCAAAGGTATGAAGAGGCTGAAGAACCTCCAGACACTCAGAGTTAGAGAGATAGAAAAGGACCTTTTTATTCTGGGCTTCCAGGTATTCGATGTCATGGAGATAGATCCTACGGTATCCCCCTGGGGTTTTCAAGGTCAGGCTGTCGGGCTCTTTAAATAGAAGAGCCACACATTCTTCAAGGACCTGCTGCATCTTATCGTAGGACAGGGGTTTTATGAGGTAATCCAGTGCCCGAACGGAATAAGAACTGAGAGCGAACTCTGGAGAAGAGGTGAGAAAAATGATCTTCGTAGATTTATCCAGAAGTCTCAGCTCTTTGGCAGTGTCCATACCGCTGAAAAGAGGCATGACAATATCCAGGAAAATGATATCGTAGCGAGAAATTCGATGTTTTGCCAGCAGAGCATCTCCGTGGTCAAAACAGTCCAGTTCAATGGGTGTGCTGGTAGTACGGGACCAGTCTCGCAGGAGTTTCTCTGTGGATTCCAGATAGACTGTTTCATCATCACATAGGGCGATTTTAATCATCGGTGCGCTCCTTTTTTTAGAATTGATGAAATCTTAACACATGTAGGGGTGATTTTCAATTACGCCTTTAGAGGGGAAGGTGCTTTGGGAGAGGAAAACAGAGAAGTATTATTTATGAGGCCTGTTCAATAGGGCGTGAACACTGAAGTTTTGGGGCCAGATGCATTTCACGCCGTTTTTGATGCATTTCGCGAAGTGGTGATCTATTGAGGAAGTTTTTATTTTAAAATACTACTAGAGAGATGTATAGCAGTCTCAGCAAGTATATCATCTGAAAAAGAGGCTGTGGCAAGGAGAGTAGCATTTGATGGGGAGACAGATTGAGAATAAAGTACTTTTTGTGGCAGGTCTGGCGATGGTTTTTTGTCTGATTCTTCTTCTGGTAAGTATCCAAAAAGGAGAGGTCCTTACGGAGCATTTAGCTTCTGATGCTGAAGTGTCAGAAATGCAAAAGAAGGAAAAGGAAGATTCTCCAGTTCAAAGTGCCGAGGTGAATGTCTTCTCTCTGGAGAACTCCACCATGGCTTACAATATATTGCCTTGGACGGCTGGAAACAGCAACATAAGATCCTGGGCCTTGCTGGTTCTTTTGGTTTTTGTGAATCTGACCCTTCTTTATCGGGATGATAAGAGGCAGAGAATTTACGAAAAAAAGGAAAAAGCAGCAGAGCAGTACATACGAGTGGACAGATGAAACCTCGTCCCTTTGTCCTAACGGTCTGGCTGATATTTTGGACACCCTTTGGTGCTCCTCTTTCAGTACTGCTGCAGAAGTTCATTTTTAAAAGTAAACGCCTCCAGCTGGACAGTTTGGGCATTCGTGAAATTGCAAAAACTGTCTTAAAAGAAGCTTGAACATGAGGGAAACCTTGTTTCAAGGCTTTGGTCAGGCGTCAGTGATGTGCTGCAATGGAACTTGAAATCAGCCTGAGTATGACAGATGGATACAATATAGTGCACAGGAGTTCTTACCTGTGCACAGGAAGCTGGAAACCCTTCTGAGGAATCGGAAGGGTTTTCTTTTTTTATGGAAAGGCATCTCCCTTGTCTTTCAAAGGGGTCAGAGGACCAGGTGGTCAGATCACGAAAGCTGCTGCGGTTTGGTGGACAGTTATGCACAAAAGATGCATATAAATTTGCATATGCACTTTTTAAAGCAACAGAAAATAGAAAATAATCCTCCATATTTTCAGATAATTTCCTGGTCTCTATGAGGTTTGCTTATGAAAACGCTTAAAGATTTAGACATTCCTAATAAATTGCTGTTATTGTTTGTAATGGATGAAAATTCACGCAAATGTATATTTATGAAATTTACTGTGCTATAATCAAAACTGTTCAATAAAACATGATGGAAATGAAAGGAAGTATGAAATATGAAAAAAGCAAAATATGCAGCACTGGCACTTTCTCTTTTACTGGTCACAGGCGTTCTGGCTGGGTGCGGGGAAAAAAGCACAGGAGAAGGCGGACAGACTGTTCTTAAAATCGGTACGGATCCGACCTATCCTCCTTTTGAGTACACCAATGACAAAAATGAGCTCATCGGATTTGACATTGATCTGGCCAACGCCATTGGAGAAAAGCTGGGGATGGAAGTGGAATTTGTGCCTACTGCCTTTGATGGTATTTTCACCGGTATGAACTCAGGCGCTTATGATGTGATCATGGCCGCTGTGAGCATGACCCCTAAGAGACTGGAGACCATGCTGTTCAGTAAGCCTTATCTTGCCAATGGACAGGTCATCTTAAACAGAAAAGATGATGCGGCTCTTTCGTCTTTAGAAGAGCTGAAGGGCATTAATGTTGGTGTTCAGCTGGGTACTACTGCTGATACTGCTACTGCCAAGTATGCAGAGGAAGTAGGCTTTGAAGTGACCAAGTATGACGAAATCATTCAGACCTTCTCTGCCATGAAAGCAGGACATGTGGATGCCATTGCGGTAGACTATGCGGTAGCCATCGAGTATGTAGCCAGCGAGCCTGAAAGCTACCAGATTTCTCCAGTGATGCTGACCAATGAGCCCATCGCGGTTGCCATCAAGAAAGACAAGGCTGAACTTCAGGAGAAGATCAACGGCGCACTTCTGGAGCTGAAGGAAGAAGGAAAACTGAAAGAGCTTTCTGAGAAGTGGATGGGTGGAGACTATACCTCCAACATCGACGAAGAGCTCAACGTTGTAGAATAAGTTTATAAAGTGGAAGGAGACTTAGTACATTGCTTACACAAGAACAGGTCCTTGGTATATTGGAAGGGACACAGAGAACCATCCTCATTGCAGGAGTTTCGGTCCTCTTTGGGATTCTTCTGGGCATTGTCATCGCGCTTTTCAAAATTTCCAGGAGCAAGGCTTTAAACGGCCTTGCCTGGTTTTATGTCTGGATCTTTAGAGGAACGCCGATGCTCATGCAGCTTTTTGTTTTTTACTATGCACTGCCGCTGTTCACCTATGATGTCTTTGGCGTCAGTTTGAGAATCCCTGCGCTTTTAGCAGCCTTCATCGCTTTCTCTCTAAACTCTGCGGCGTATCTTTCTGAGATTTTCAGAGGAGCCATTCAGAGCATTGACAAAGGTCAGATGGAAGCGGCAAAGGCTCTTGGCATGTCCTATTATCAGGCCATGTTCAAGATCATCATTCCCCAGAGCTACAGAAGACTCATTCCGCCTCTTGGCAATGAGCTGATCACCTTGGTGAAGGATACCTCTCTTGTGGCGTCCATCTCTTTGTTTGATCTTCTTCGGACCGTACAGGTCATGAACAACTCCTCAGGAGAATGGGTCTACTTCATCTATGCCGGTGTCATCTATCTTTTCGTGACCTCTATCATCCAGCTGGTCTTTGACAGACTGGAGAAGAAGTACTCGGTCTATGAATAGGGGAGGAAAGGAAGCATTATGATTAAACTAAAAAATGTACATAAGTCTTTTGGAGACCTGGAGGTTTTAAAGGGCATCAACCTGGTGGTGGAAGAAGGAGAAGTGGTCTGCATCATCGGTCCTTCCGGATCCGGCAAAAGCACCATGCTCCGATGCATGAATCAGCTGGAGACCATTACTTCTGGGAAGGTATTCATTGGCTTTAATCTCATCAGCCATATGGAAGAAGGGGAGGATCTTCTGAAGCTTTCTGAAAAGGAAGCGTCGAAGCTCCGTACAAACCTTGGTATGGTATTTCAGAGGTTCAATCTTTTCCCGCACCTCACAGTACTTCAGAACCTCACCATCGCTCCATCGCTGGTAAAAGGAATTTCAGAGAAGGATCTGGTGGGGAAGGCGGAAGATCTTCTTAGAAGTGTCGGTCTCTATGAGAAAAAAGATGAGTATCCAAACAAGCTCTCAGGCGGTCAGCAGCAGAGAGTGGCCATCGCCAGAGCTCTGGCCATGGATCCTGCCATTATGCTCTTTGATGAGCCCACTTCCGCTTTAGACCCTGAACTTGTGGGAGAAGTGCTGGAAGTTATGAAGAAGCTTGCCGAAGGGGGCATGACCATGGTGGTGGTCACCCACGAAATGGGATTTGCCCGAGAAGTGGCGTCCAGAGTCATCTTCATGGATGAAGGACAGATTGTGGAAGAAGGGACACCAGAGGAGATTTTTGACCATCCGAAGATGGATCGAACCAAGGCGTTCCTTAATAAGATTCTATAGAACATTACAATGAAAGAAGCGGATTTCTCCATAGATTTTTGGGAGAATTCCGCTTCTTTCTTCTTTCAGGCAGGTCTGTATCTGGTATAGTAAAGAAAAAGGGTGCTTATATTTTGCAGGAAGTACCGAAGGAGAAAATCTATGAAAGTCACCGTCCTTGGAAACAGTTCCACCACCGTTACAGCAGGAGGCGCCTGCTCTTCGTATCTTCTGGAATCCGATGGAAAGAAAATACTTCTTGATGCAGGTAATGGAAGTATCTTCAACTTGAAGAAGATCCTTTCCTTAGATCAGATTGATGCCATCGTTCTCACTCACCACCATTTTGACCACATATCTGATCTTTTTCTCTTCCGGTATGAAAGAGAAGGACTGAAATATATGGGGTGTGAGGTGAAGCCTATCCCGCTTTACACACCAAAGATGGAGCCTTGGCTTTTGGAGAAGCTGGATAAAAATCATATTTTTGAGTTCTGTTTTGTGGAGAGAGAAAAGATGTTGGAGATTTTTGGGATGAAGGTTTCTTTCATTCCCGTGGAACATCTTGTGGAAACCTATGCCCTACGGTTTGAGAAAGACGGAAAAGTCTTCACTTACTCTGCGGACACGGGCATGTGTGAGGGGATCCTGAAAGCTTCAGAGGATGCGGATCTATTTCTATGTGAAGCCACTTATGTAAGCAAGGAGCCTTACCGGATGAAACATCATCTCCATGGAAAAGAAGCGGGAGAGATTGCAGCGACGTCTCGTGTGAAGAAGCTTCTTCTTACGCATTTGCCGGAGAAGGAGGTGGATCTTCTTCTTTCGGAAGCGAAGGAGATCCATAAGGAGACGGATATTTCAGAGATTCTTCGGAGCTATGGGATCTGATGGGAGTATTTTATAAAAGGGCATAAGAAGACCCTGGCGAAGAAAGCTATTTCTTTGCCAGGGTATTTTCTAATCCACTTTATATTCTGAGGTTTCCTTTTCTTCTTCTTCCTCGGTCGCTTCTTCTTCAAGAAGCTTGGATTCCTCTTCCTGTCTCTTTTTTTCTTCTTCCAGAGATTCTACCGTGAGGTTCTTTTCTTCCATTTCTTGTTGCAAAGCAAGGAGCTTCTCTTCAATGTCTTCCCTGGTGATGATGGACAGGAAGGACATTTTCAGCCTCAGTGCGCGTTTTAAAGCATCATGAGCGCCCAGATAATCTCCTTTTTTCTGGAGAATCTGCCCATAGTAATAATGGGCTTCTGGAAACTTGATGTAGTCTATGGATTTTTCATAGAGGGCTTCCGCCTTCTCCAGGTCTCCCAGGAAGAAGTAGGACTGGGCGAGATTGTCTGTGATGACATAGTCGTCCTTATTGTATTCATAGGCTTCTTTATTGAAGGACAGGGCTTTTTCATAGTCCCCGGCTGCAATGTAGAGGTAGCCCAGGATCTCATACATGATGGAGTTTTTGTACTCTTCTTTGATCCCTTCTACAATGTCAATGGCCTTAGGAAGATTCCCTTTTTTCCACTCGAGAATGGCCATATTGAGAATGTTGTTGTAACGGAACCTGGGGTCTCTCATTTTGGAGTTCTCCGCTTCTACCAGGTACTTTTCTGCTTCTGTAAGGTTTCCTTCCCGAAGAAGGATATAGCCGAAGCTGGACTTGATATAGGGCTTGGCAAAGGGATGCTTCACAGCCTTCTTAAAATAAGTCATGGCCATGTCTGTATTTCCGGCGTTGTAGGCTCTGCTTCCTTTGGTGGCCTGAAGCGTAGGGAAGTTTCTGTACACCGTAAAGAGTAGATACGCGCCTATGAGCAGGTTTGCCTGGGTGGAGTATCCGTTGTAGATCAGGATAAAAATACCTGCAATGGCCAGGAGATCTAAAATGGGGAGATTTCTTGTTTTCATCGTCATTTCCTCAACTTCAATTTACTTTCTTTTCTATAAAATCATAACATGAATCGGGCTATATTTGAACAGGGAAGCTTTATAGAAGATTATGACACATTAGGATTATAAGAAGCTTAATTTCTTTTCGAATACCTGTGCTATAGTGAAAAGAAGAACGTCTATAGAAGTGAACAGACAAAATATAGAGAATAGGGGGGGAGAGTTTGGAAGATAAAAGGATTATGGATCTATTTTTCAGAAGATCAGAAAAAGCAATTGAAGAGCTGGCCGCTAAATACGCTGTGCATCTTCGGTGGATTGGAATGAACATTCTAAAAGATCCAAGAGAGACGGAAGAATGTGAAAACGACACCTATTTTAAAACCTGGAACAGTATTCCGCCGGAAAGACCGGAGTTTCTAAAGGCCTATGTGAGTAAGATCATGAGAAATCTGGCCCTCGACCGGTACCGGAAAAGCAGGACACTAAAAAGAAATGTGGAGATGGATGCGCTTCATCGTGAGCTTCTGGAGACTATTCCAGACAGTAAAGGGGATTTTAAAGCCGAAGACCAGGAGATCCTACAAGCGATCCATACGTTTCTTAGTAGTCTTGATGAAAATCTGCGAACGCTCTTTGTAAGGCGGTACTTCTATGGGGAAAGCGTTAAAAGTCTTTCAGTAAAAATGGGGATTAAAGAAAGCGCTGCGGCTACGAAGCTCTGGCGATTAAGATCTCAGCTGAAAGAAACGCTTGAGAGGGAGGAGGTTTTCTTATGAGAAAAGAAGAAAGACTGATGGATCTTCTGGGACAATTGGATGATTCGTTTCTGGTAGATCTTGATGATGAAGTTTCTACTGTATTGAAAGAAAAGAGGAAAAAAACTGTGGGAGAGGCGATTTGGTTTCAAGGAGCTTCTCTTGCAGCGGCGGCTGTGCTGACGCTAATCATAGCAAGGACTTCCCTTTTGCCTGAAGTGAACGTACCACCCTTTGATTCCACCCTTCCGATCCTCCATATGGACTATGAGCGTTTATTTGCTGGAGGCTGGGGCTATGAAGGACTCATGGGAAAGAACATTGAGGAAATCCACTATGATGCGCCTTGGGAAAGTGGAGACTTTGATACCCTACCAGTGTTTCAAAATGCCATGGGCAGTAAGAGTGAAACCTATACCATGGAGGAGAAGCTGTTGAGGATGAAAAAGGCGCTGCTCTCCGCAGGGGAGAGAGTGGGGGTAGTAATACAAGAAGAGGAGATTCTTGTGGAATGGATCCAAGAGGATTATCCCATAGTGTCTTATGAATCAGAAGAACATACCATTAGTGTGAATCCGGATCTTAGTGCTCGAGTAGGATTTAAAACACCGTATATTGTTCCCGAGGAGCTGAGAAGCAAGGAAGAGCCTTTTATAGAGCAAGACTCCAGCATGGTTTATCCAACGCTCAAAGAGAATCTTAGACTTTCGGAGTACTTCGCTGAAACCTATGGTGATTTAGTAATGATGAATGATCCCGAAATGGCCGTAGAGGGAGGAGACAGGAATATTTACGGCAAGAGGTATTACCATGTATTTTTCTATGAGGGTTCTGTGGATCCGAAAGAGAAATTTCTGAACTATTTTTTCAGAAGAATCTATTTCAATGCAATGGACATGGAGGAACTGAGTTCCATCGCAGTTTTTCAAACAGATTTATCTCAAAAAGTAGGAGAATATCCCATCATATCTGAAAGAGAAGCCAGAGACCTCCTAGTAAAGGGTAATTATGTGACTTCTGTTCCAGAAACTTTTCCCGGCAGAAAGTATATCAGGCGGGTGGAGCTTGTCTACCGCACGGGGTATGATGAGGAATTCTTCATGCCATATTACAGAATCCTGGTGGAAGTGCCTGCACTGAAATATGAAGGCATGAATACCTTTGGAGCTTACTATGTTCCTGCTGTCAGGGCGGAGTATCTTTCCGGACTTCCTACTTATGATGGTTCTTTTAACTGAGTGGAAAGATGCTTTAGATTCAATAATTTGACATATATATCGTTAAGAGCGGAGTAAGGTCTATGACCAAGCTCCGCTTTTAACGAGCTTTCGTGGACAAATCTTTTTTCACTGGGTACAATGAAAGAGTCCAGTTTCTTCTTTTACAACGCAGTATGAGTGCCAAGGTTTGGCAATGAGAGATAGAAAGAGAAGAATAGTATGAGATGGGAAAGGTGGAAAATAGATGATAGAAGCAGTGTTTTTTGATCTGGATGGCACAGTGGCCAATACCAATGAACTCATTTACCAGTCCTTCAAAAGGATGTTTACCGATAAGATGCAGATGGAAGTGGAGGATGCGGAGATTTATAGCCTCTTTGGAGAGCCTCTCACCACAAGTCTTCTGAAATACCAGGAGGACATCACAGACATCATGGACTACTACAGAGCCTATAATGCAGAGCATCACGATGCCATGATCACTTCTTTTGAAGGGGTGGAGGAAGCACTGAAGGCACTGAAAGATAATGGACTGAAGCTTGGCATTGTCACCTCCAAAAGAGAGCGTATGGCAAGAAGAAGCCTCAGCTGCCTGGGACTTTTAGAGTATTTTGATGTCATTGTCACACCGGAATATACGGAAAAGCATAAACCTGAGCCGGATCCTTTATGGAAAGCCTGCGAGCTTGCCGGGGGCATCGATCCGAAAAATACCATCATGGTGGGAGATGCCACCTATGACATTCTTTGTGGAAACGCAGCAGGTGCCACCACCGTTGCAGTATCTTACAGTGTCATCGCACCCGAAGTGCTGAAAGGGGCATATCCTCATTATACCGTGGATGATCTGCGGGAACTTTTGAAAATAATTGAAGAGAAGAACCAGAAAGCCATTTAGTGCAAAGTAATAAGAGAATAAAACCCCCTCCAGTTCTTTTTAAGAACAGAGGGGGTTTTTGCGCAAATGAATGAAAAGATAGATACTATCGAAGAAAAAGAAAAACTAGTAAAGTAAATCAAATACGATGAAGAGGAATATCAACTGTTTATGAAAAAAGCCAGATAATCCATAAGTATAATTAAATATTGGAATAAATTCATGAATATGTTTAGGTTGTATTAGGTCAGAATAACTCAGATAAATTATTTGATTATCCAATCTATTCATTGGATAATATATGTATAAACGGAGGAGGATCTAGTATGTGGTGGATTATTGGAATTATTTTTTTTGTAGGTGTCATCTGGCTGATCGTGCAAGGTATTCGGAATGGGGTGAAAAAGTTCAATACCTCATCATCAGCAAGAGTGAAGTACTTTCTATTCATGCTGATTTTGTTCTATGCCCATGGAATGAACTTTGGATTTAGCTGGATTGTAGCTTTATTTTTATTTTCTCCATTTCTATTGAGATTTTATAAGAATTTGAAAAACAATCTTGGCAATGGGCTGATTAAAAATCAGATTAAGGAATGGGAGAGTCAGCATGCACCAAGATTTTCCTACTCAGAAATCTATAAAATGTTTGATGGGGTACCTGAGTCCATTGCTAAAACAGATGCCAATACGCAGATATATTTTGGAGAAACGATACCTTACGGTAGGGCGAATAATTTTCTGAATTATTTTGAGAAGAGCATAGAGTTGGAAGAGGTGCTCTATTATTCACCAAAAAGAAGCTTGGAGGATGAGGAGCTACGCGAATATGGCATGATTGTAACCCTTGGAGGGATTTATCTGTCCAATCAGTACTTATTGGACAGTAAGAAAAGAGAATATGGTGTGGATCTTTTTGATATCCGATTCAAAGGTCTGTTCGTGACGAATCTCCATGAGGACATACTTACACTCATTTACAATGATTTATCAGGAGTCCGTTTGAGGCGGGGAGAATGTTCAATTCCACTGGAAGTTATAGACGAACTTTGCAAATTTTTGATCAATAATAGGTTCACGCTGTCTCTTTTAAAAGAGAACATTTCTGATGATACCATTTCAGATGGTATCAACTATAAAAATGCATTGAAAGAGGTAGAAGAGACTTTTTCGAAAAATCAGAACGAGAGTTACAGTAATGATATACTGACAAACGCGGGTACTGTTGGAGCGATGCATAGTATGGCCGGACAGTATGGAGAGCTAAAAAATCTGATGAATGGTCGTCAGGGACATGGATATGGGGCGGAGTATGGAAATAACACCATGGATAAGCTAAGAGGAAAATCTGTTCAGAATGCTGGCCAAAAACTTGTAGATGGACGTCAGGTGAAAAATGGTGCAGACCGTATAGTCAACGGGGTCGAGATCCAAACAAAATACTGCAGGTCTGCATCCAGTACTCTTGGAGAAATTATTGATCATGATCGTTTGAGGTATTGGAACTCAGAGGGAAAACCCATGCGTATTGAAGTGCCTAGAGAGCAGTACAAAAAAGTGGTCAATGATCTTCAGAGAAAAATCGATAATGGTGAAATCAAAGATCTCCCCAAGGGAACAAAAGCAACAAAGATCATTGCGAAAGGATTGCTGACCTATCTGGAATCTCAAAGAGTAGCAAAAGGCGGTACGATTGAAGGGCTTGTAGTTGATACAGCCAATGGTGTGATTACCTGTGCCTATGCTGGTGGAATCAGCGCACTCATGAACTTTGCAACGAATATATGGGCTGGAGCAAGTCTTGAAGATTCCATTGCTTCCAGTGTGAAGGTATCAGCCAAGGTGATGGGAAGAGGAACCGCAATCTATGTGCTTTCTATGCAGCTCTCCAGGAAAGAGTTTGTTAATTATTTCAAGGGTCATACCCTGGACGGTATTTTGAATGGAACGGGATACAGCACCATCCTGAATCCTGCCTATATCGCATCAGAGAAGCTGGCACGGGATATAAAAGGATCTACACTGGCAAGATCTACCTTGGGAAACAAACTTCAACTCCAGAAAATTGATGGGAAGATGGTTATATCCTCAGGAGTTATGTTCGCGTTTACCTTTGGTCCAGACATCGCTCGTACGATGGTGGGCAGAATTTCAACAAAGCAGTTATTTAAAAATGCCACAACCAGCTCAGCGGCGATTGCCGGAGCAGCCATCGGTAATACGTTCATGCCCGTTGTAGGTGCGGTGGTTGGAGGTGCTGTTGGTGGATTCATCGCAAAAAGTGTTCTGGATGAATTTATTGAGGATGATGCAAAAGAAATGTTTCAGGTTCTGAAAGAAGAGTTCATCGACTGTGTGATGCTCATGAACCTAAAGAAAGAGGAGTTTGCTGAGATGCTTTCTATGACTATGGGTAATCCTGAACTTCCTCATGTGCTTCGAGATATGTATGCAAGCCAGAATGTAAGGAACTATGCCCGGGAGAACCTGGTGGAAGAAGCAGCAGTGATTATTCTTGGGAAGAGAAAGAGAATCACAGCGGATATGATGGATGAAGCGATGAATAAGTACATAGAAGCAGAGTATACTCTTACAAAAGAATTAGCCTGATCTTCTATCTAAACAGAAGAAATCAAAATAAAGAAGTCCACCACAATCGAAATGATTGGGTGGACTTCTTTGTGAGCGATATTCTGTTTGTCAATCATTGAGGGGTAACACCACGCTGCTCTCTTCATGAAGCCTGGTGAAAGCGGATACGCCATAGGTGTAGTTTTCTGTGTCCAGATGATTGAGGCTGTAGGTTTTTGTCCCTGACACCACAGGAATCTTCTTGAAAAGGTAAGCAGGGTTTTCTGTGTTCAGGTCTCCTTTAGAAAACTGGTAGACCATGAAGTACCGGGTCTTGTCTTTTTCTTCAAAGCCCTCGTAGCCGTCCTGAAATGTAAGGATATTGTTTTTCAGTGTGACCTTTTTGGGCTCTTCCGGCATGGTTTCCGGGAGATTCCGGTTTACTGGCACCACGGCCATTGAACTGAAGTAGCTTTTGATGTTCTCATTGTTTTTTCTGAGGTTTTCGAGCCCAGCGCCTGAGAACTCTCCACTGTTTTCTGCGAGATATCCCAGCCTGAAGAAGACGCTTCCTCTTATATTATTCAGAGTGTTTGTGTAAGCCATCTGATCTGTGAGTACGCTCTCCTGGGACCAGTTTGGATCTTTGATGTTCTCATAGAGCTTGTAGTTTGCATGGCCGATATAAAGATCCACCTTGGTTCCCTCTGCCACATCATTCCACCACCTGGCTAAGGTTCCAAAGGGAGCGGCAGTTTCTTCAAAGGTCCAGTAGATTTGTGGCACAATATAGTCCACAATATTTTCTTGGACGAGTTTTCTGGAGTCTAGAAAGATGCTGTGATGATAGGTTTCCGAACTGTCTGTTGGGGTATCTGAGCCGAGGCCATCAGTTTCCTCACTGTGCCCCCAAATGCCAAAGGGACTGAGTCCTACTTTTACATAGGGTTTCTGGTCATGGACTCTGTGGCTGAGCTCTTTCATAAACTCGTAGGTGTTGTTTCGTCTCCACTCGTTGATGTCTATGAAATCACCTTTATGGGTTTCAAAGGTTTTTAAGTCCTCTCCATCCTCTCCGAAGTAGTAGGGAACCGTCTCCCCATCTTCATTCACCCTGGAGCTTCTGTAGGGATAGAAGTAGTCATCCAGATGCACTGCATCAATATCATACTTCCTCACCACTTCCATGATGCTTTCTATGACGAAGGTTCTTACTTCGGGGTCTCCGGGGTCAAGAAACAGCCTGTCATCAAAGCGAAGCACCTTCTCAGGGTGAAGCCTTGCGTAGCTTTTCTCGGACAATGTGTTGAGGATCTCTTCCGTGGTCAGGTCCGGCATTTTATCCACGGTGACCCGGAAGGGGTTAAACCAGGCATGAAACTCCATGCCTCTTTCATGGGCAGCATCCACGGCGTAGGCCAAAATGTCTGTGGGGAGGCCTTTTGTGACATCTCCTGTGACGTAGATGGAAGGAGGATTCAGTTCGGAAGTGTATAAAGCGTCACCGGAAGGACGCACCTGAAGGATTACGGCATTCATTCTGTAGAGCTCATAGAGATCCAGATTTCTTTCAAAGGAGCGCTTCAGCGCATCCAGGGTCATGCCCTGGGATTTTGGGAAGTCCAGGTTCCTCACAGAGGCCATCCACGCGGAGCGGAAAGCGTATTTCCCGCTGTCCTCGTCTTTCTCTACGGGCAGAAGGGTGTAGGGATTCTCTTCCGCGTCAGGTTCAGAGGGGGTTTCCACTTCCGTTTCTGGTGGTGGCAAGGGTATGGGATCCGGATCGCTTTGAAAGAGCTCGCCGCAGGCTAGAAGGAGTGCAGAGACCAGAAGGAAGCTCAGAAACGTCAGAAATGCTGTATTCTTTCTTTTCTTTTTTGGGATGGACAGCTCTTCAGGGTACTGAAGAATCTTATCCTTGTCTTCTGTAGGAGTCATATAGTTTCACCTCGCAGGGTCGTGTTTCATCTTGTTTCCATACGCATACAGTATTGCACAAAATGTCTGGGAAAGAGTGACATTTTTGTGAAAAGAAAGGGACCGATTCTTTCGGTCCCGGTATTTTCTATTCTAGAAAGCTTTTCTTGCTTCTCTCATCCACATAGCGCTTGTTCTTTCTGGCTGCTTCAATCCTTCGTCTTCTGGCAAGCTTTCTTCTTCGCCTCTTGATGGTGACGACAAGAATGGTCACGGTGAGAGTGATGCTTACAAGGACAATGAGGATATAGCTGAGCAGATGGGTTTTGAGGATCCTTTTATTCACATCCACCGTGGAGAGAAGGTTCACTTTCTTTTCCACAAGGCGTTCTTTGATGGAAGCTTCCCCTACGATAGAGTCCACTTTTACCTCTTTGGCTGTGACATCCTTGTAGGTGAGGACCAGTTCGGACTCACTGATGTTGACGCCGTTTCCGTAGTAGGAGATGGTGTCTTCTGCTTTCACAGGGACTTCCATTTCCTTGGTGGGACCCAGGATGAAATATGGCTTGTAGGATACGGTGATGACACCGACTTCTTCGGCTTTGGAGAGTTTGATGACCTTATCTTCTTCAAAAGCGCTGTCCACAACTTTCAGGATGTCATCAAAGACGAGAATGTTCACGCCATCATTTTGAGAGTTGAGGATGATGCTTCCTAGGGTTCTGCCGTCTCTTTGGTAGATCCCGGCAAAGCATCTGCCTGCCTGCTCGGTGTATCCTGTTTTACCCATGATGTTCCCATGGAGTCCAATGTGCTTGTTGGTGCTTTCAATGAGGCCCAAGGTCTGATCTTTGGTTTTCAGGTCATAGGACTGCTTGCTGGAAACCTCCCGGATCCAAGGATCATTGTAGGCAGCCTCCAGAAGAAACATCAGGTCATAAGCGGTGGTGTAGTGATTGTCATCATGAAGACCGGAGGCGTTGACGAAGTTTGAGTTCATCATGCCGATTTCTTTTGCTTTCTCATTCATGAGCTCTGCAAAAGCCGCTTCTGATTCTGCCACATTAAGGGCCACCACAACAGAAGCATCATTAAAGGACGAAAGAAGCAGTGCATGCATCATATCATCTGCGGAAAATTCTGTCCCCACTGGGATGTTTTTCAGGTTCCAGTAGATGGCGTTCGGCACCACCAGTTTCCCTTCCTGGGGATAGGTGAGATACTCTGTTTTCTTCGCTGAGTACTCATCTGAAAAGACCAGGGCTGTTAAAAGCTTGGTGATAGACGCCGGATAGACCTTGCGGTCAATGTCTTTAGTATAGATGAGTTCTTTGGTGTCCAGATCAAAGGTGATGGATGAGGAACCATTGATCTCCGGCATTTCTGCACGAGCTGTCATAGCGGGGAACAGAAGAAGTAGCATGAGGATCAATGCTGGGATTTTAAAGTGCGTCTTTTTCATATAATCTCCTCCAGAACGTAGTACCATTTCTATGTGTTAACAAGTTATATCATTCATATGATTTCACAAGGCGTATCAAAGCCTGTAAACATTATAACGTAAAACAGATGAACTTATCATCCTTTTCTATGGAATTAATCCTATGAATTTCTTAAGATAATCTTATCATTTGGAAGAAAAGGGGAAACATTCTGAAATGCATCAAAAACAGGAGAAGGGTATTCAAAAACAATGCTGTTAGACAAAAGAGGGAGAGTTTGATAAAATTAAGATAAAAAAGGGAACTTTGTGTTGAGAGTCGAGATTGTCCTATCGATTAAAATTTGGATCGACTGAGGAAAACGTGGAATAGCAGAGTTTTAGAGAGGGTTTCATCAATGAACTACAGCAAGACTTCGGAAAACACAGGAAGCGATGTTAATTTTTTTACGGAAATATCAGAGCATCAGATTTCAGCGCGGGAATTCTTCAGTTGTGTTCTGCTGGACGCTTTGGATCGGAATTTTCATCTTCAGAATGCACTGATCTCCTATTATGATACAAAAGGGGATTTTCTTTCTTGGACCAGCAAGAATGGTGTGATGATGGATTCGAATACCCATCCGTACAGAGCGTATATAGATAAAGATCTGATTCGCCATATCATATTCCAAGAAGCCGTGAAAGACAGATTAACATATTTCAATATTGAACCAAGACTGTATGTGGCTACAGATATCTTAGGTAAAGACCAATATGATGATTCTCCCCATGCTCAGTTTTTACAGTCTCACTTTAACATGAAGTATTCTCTAAGCATGGCCTTTGGCATCAATGCGTACATACAGGTTACGTTTTTTAAGACAGCAGAACAAGGAGATTTCAGTGAAGAGGAAGTCCAATCATTAAGGAAGATCTATGTATATGTTGCAAACTCCTATAAGAACTTTAAGAAACATGAGCAAACGAAAATTGTATCCAATATTCAAAGTGAAATCATAGCTTCTGGTGAAAAAGCATATTTGGTTACGGATGACTTCATGCATATTCTCAGCAGCAATGAGCTTGCTAAGGTCTACCTGAAAGATATTTTAGGGACAAGCATAGAAGAAGATCTCTCCAGAGAAAGCCCTTGTACGTGGCTGCCTTTTTTGTTGGGAGGCCAAGGTCAGGAGCAGATGGAAGACAGTGTCCAAACAAGGGTCATCAGAAACTACGTTTTTAAAATTTATACGTACGATCAATGTTACTCTAATGGAATCATCGACCGCTATCATTGGATTACCATATCAAAGATAGAAGAAAAAGAAAAGCAGGACCATGGCCGAAGAGAGCTGCCTCTTACGGTTACAGAACATAAGGTGGCGGAGCTTCTTTATGAGGGGATGACCTATAAAGCCATTGCAGACAGTCTTGTGGTCAGTTATCATACCGTCAAAAAGCACGTACAGAACATCTACCTTAAGTGCGAGATTCAGAATAGATATCAGCTGTTTAAGCTAATGGATGAAGAAAACTTTGACAAATAGAATACAGAATCACTGATGAAGTTTGATAAAACCCAAACTAAAACAGTTCATACCTACTGAACCTGGAGAAATCCAGGTTTTATTTATTTTCCGGAATGATCTCGGTTTTCAAAGGTTTCATGGGAATTCTCCCATCTGTCCCTCATCAGCAGGCGAAGTGGATTTCAGTGGTCAAAAAACGAAATAGGGAGGATTCCCTATAACAAATACGCCGAATGGCTTATATTGTTAAAATATTAACTTTGGTACACTGAATTCTGTAAGGGAGGTGATACGAAATTGTCAAACAAAGGAGTCATTTTCAACATCCAACGTTTTACAATTCACGATGGACCGGGTGTGAGGACAGAATTATTTTTAAAAGGGTGTCCTTTGAGATGTAAGTGGTGCGGTAATCCCGAAAGCTTCTCGCCAAAGATCCAGCTGGGTGTTTATTCCAGCAAATGTATCGGTGAGGATAAGTGCGGATTATGCAAATCCGTTTGCAGTAGCCATGATGCACTGAAGTTTAATGAGGGTCAGCTGGTGCAGATCAAAGAAGAAAACTGTGCCGAGTGCTTAAAATGTGCAGATCTATGCCCTTCAGAAGCTATAAAAGCATGGGGGTATGAACTGTCTGTGGAAGAATGTATGACCATCATCAGGAAAGATAGAGGTTACTATGACCGTTCCGGCGGTGGGATCACAGTATCTGGAGGGGAGCCCCTTCTTCAAAGCGATTTTGTAGCGGATCTTTTTAAAGCCTGCAAGGCCGAAGGAATCCATACCTGTTTGGAATCGACGTTCTACGGAGAGTGGAGCAAAATAGAGAAGATTCTACCCTATACAGACCTCCTCATTTCGGACATCAAGCACATGGATTCACGGATTCATAAGCAGTACACAAGAGTATCAAACGATAAAATACTTCGGAATCTGAAAAAGCTGTCGGAGAATCATCTTGAGCTGATTTTAAGAGTTCCTGTGATTCCAGAGGTCAATGATGACATGGTGAATATGGAAGCTACAGCGGATTTTATTTTAAACGAGTTAGGAAATCGAGTTCGAACGCTTCAGCTTCTGAGTTATATGCGCTTAGGACAGGAGAAATACACATCTTTAGGAATACCCTACCCCATGGAGGGGATTGAGTTTGACCGGGATGTGTTTCAGAAAAAGATCGCTGATATTTCAGCATATATGAACCAAAGAGGCATTCACTGTCAGGTTGGTACAAAAGAAAAGAATTAAATGATTACAATGCACATATATAAGAACAGAATCTAAGGAGGATTATTGATGCAGATGGAAAGAATAAAGGCCAGTGGTACAGAACCTTTTGATCAGACCTACAGCTTAGGGTATGAGGTCAATCATAAGGAGTGGTCTCCCTTTGAAAGAGTAAACCGATTGAGAAAGGTCTTTTTGGACAGACCTTACGAAATTGATGTGGAACGCTTACGGCTTGTAACAGAGTCCTACAGGAAGAATGAAACACTACCACAAAAACTACAATGTGCTTATGCTTTTGAAAATGTTTTGCTTCATTCTACATTACATATTTATGAGGATGATCTGATTTTGGGAGAGATTGCTGCACCTGCAAAGGCTTCCCCTATTTATCCGGAGTTCTCTGTGAACTGGATCATCGATGAAATTCTCAATTCTCCTTTTGAGGAAAGAGCACATGATCAGTTTTATATCAGAAATGACGAAGAAAGAAAAGAAATCGTGGAACTTTGTAAGTACTGGCAGGGTAGAACCATTGAAGATAAGGTCAACAAGAGACTGGAAGAAGAGCAGACGAAGGGTTCGCAGCTGGGGAAGAAAATATTCCAGACAAATTTATACCATTATGCGGGTGCGGGACATCTTGCCATAGATTATGCAAAGCTTATGGCGGTAGGATATGACGGTCTCATTGACATTGCAGCGAAAAAATATGAAAACCTGGATAAAAAAGATCCTGAATATGGAGAAAAACGGGATTTCTATAAGGCCATGATCATTATGCATGAGGCAGCCAAAAAATATATTGCACGGTATGGAAGCCTTGCAGTGGAAATGGCAGCCACTGAAAGTAGGCAGAAGAGAAAAGAAGAACTGCTTCAGATGGCTGAAAACTGCAAAGCCATTGCTGGAGGCGCACCTAAAACCTTCTGGCAGGCACTTCAGCTGTTTAACTTTGCTACGACACTGATTCAGATTGAAAGCAATGGACACTCCATCTCCTATGGCCGTATGGACCAGTGGCTATATCCTTATTATGAATCTGACATGGAGAATCACAGAATATCCAAAGAATTTGCCCTAGAGCTGATTGAAGTCCAGTATGTCAAGATGAACAATCCAACAAAACTCAAAGACAAAGGAACAGTGCTTGTTAGAAATGGAAGAGGTTTTGGAGGAGAAAGTCTTACCATAGGCGGTGTGGACCGCAGTGGAAAGGATGCAACCAACGATCTTACGATGCTGATGCTTGAAGGCTCAGCGCACACAAGAATGATGAATCCTTGGGTTTGTGTCAGAATGCATGAACATACTCCTTATGAGCTGAAAGTGAAAACGGTAGAGTGCATCCGGGCGGGTTACGGACATCCTAAGATATTTAATGATGCACCTTCCATCAAAGCCATGATGAGCAAGGGAATGACACTGGAAGAAGCAAGAGACTATGCAGTCATCGGCTGTGTAGAATTGAGTCTTCCAGGAAAAGAATATGGGTGGCATGATGCCGCCTATGTGAATACCCCAAAAATGATGGAAATGGTCGTCAATGGTGGCAGATGTCTGGACTGTGGTCCACACTGTGCCAGATGGGAACGTTGTGGAAAGATAGGAGAGAAGCTGGGGCCGGACACAGGCAGTCTTTTGACCTATGAGAGCTTTGATGAGGTTCTTTCCAGCGTGGATCATCAGTTTGATTACTGGTGTGACCAAATGTGCAGCAGTTTAAATATCATTGATTATACCCACAGAGCATTGAAACCAGTACCCTATGTGTCGGCGTTCTTTGAAGACTGCCTCGAATCAGGAAAGGACCTGACAGAAGGGGGAGCCAAGTATAATGGAATTGGACCACAAGCAAGTGGCATGGCCACTTGTGCAGATTCTCTTTCCAGTATCAAGCAGCTGGTTTTTGATGAAAAGCGATTTACAGGGGAAGAACTCCTTAACGCAATCAAGGACAACTGGGTGGGTCATGAAATCCTTTATGCAACGGTCAACAGTTCAAAGGTCCACCACTATGGAAATGATGATGATTATGCAGATGATCTCTTCAAGTATATGTTTGAGTGTTACTGCAGAACCATTCGTGGAAGGAAAACACCAAGAGGTGGAGAGTACAGTCCTGGCGTGTATTCTGTAAATGCCAATGTGGCCATGGGACTGAACACCAATGCATCTTTGGATGGCAGAAAAGCATTTGAACCCATTTCAGACAACATGGGGCCAGTGCATACAGATGGCGGTTCACATGACATCAACGGTCCTACAGCCATCGTGAACTCATTGGCGAAGGTAGATCACAGCCTTGCGACCAACGGAACACTCATGAATCTGAGGTTCCCTCAAGAAGCCGTAGCGGGCATTGAAGGCAGAGATACGCTGATCAGCTTTATTGAGGAGTATATCGCAAAAGAAGCCATGCATGTCCAGTTCAATATCATGAGTGCGGAGACCATGAAGGCTGCTCAGAAGAACCCAAAAGACTATAAAGATATGCTGGTGCGCGTGGCCGGATACAGTGCTTATTTTGTAGAGCTGGGTGAACCGCTGCAGAAAGATCTGATCCAGCGAACAGAACTCCGTTTTTAGATCGATTCAGAAAATGATACAGGCTCTAGTTATGGATCCCGATATCCATAGATACAGAAGACTCCATTCTATGACTAGAGCCGGTACCCATTTAGTCAAGTTCAGTGTTCAATAAGAAATTTTATGAAAAATAATGATTGGAGAAAATAATGGTTTTTGAATTTACATTTATTTTGGTTGCACTGATGCAGGTTGTTGGTTTTTTCGTTCAGGGGACTACAGGCTTTGGATGTACGGTCATTGCTGCGCCTGTCACCAATGGGCTCCTTGGAACAGCAACAGGAGTTCCTTATGGAACCCTCATTACCCTTCCATTTCTTTATTACTTGGCAGTGAAGTCCTTTAGAGAAGTATCTTGGAAAGATCTTTTGAAGATTGTTCTTTTATGCGCGCCAGGCTTGTTTTTAGGGAACTATCTCTTCTACAAGATTGATGAAACAACGGCAAGAATCTCCATAGGCGCCATGGTTACACTCATTGCTCTCATTAATATTTATAAATATATCATTAAGCCAATGGTGTTCAAAGTTCAAGAACAGGAAGATGCCCCAGATACAGTGATTGCCAAAGTACTGCGTTACGGATGTCTTGCTCTGGGTGGGGTTGTCCATGGTGCGTTCAACATCGGAGGACCACTGATCACTGTTTATACCATTTCCGCTGTGAAAGAGAAGGAGAAGTTCAGAAATACCATGAATATGGTCTGGGTGGTTCTAAACACCTACAATGCATTCAATCAGTACCGTAATGGTGTGCTGACTCCTCGCTTGTTCAGCGCGTTAGGGTTTGGGTTACCCATGGCAGCCATTGGCTTCTTCATAGGGATGGCATTCCTGAAGAAGATAAACAGAGAACAGTTTCTGCGGATCGTTTATATTGTGCTGCTGTTCATTGGTGGAGACATGCTGATCCGTAATCTGTTGACACTTCTTTAAGATACAGAGAAGCATAGGGCCACAGAAAGTAGTAGCAGCGTAGTAGTTCATATTAATTTAGAGGAGATCACTAAGATGAAAAATTTTATATTTACAGTTCCACAGCATATTGAGTTTGGGTTTGGGAGCATGGAAAAGCTCCCACAGATCCTTAATGAAGTTCAGTCCGAGCATGTTTTTCTCATTTCCGATCCTGGACTGGCTCAGATTGGGGTCGTGAATAAAGTGGAAGAAATTATTAAGAAAGCAGGAATCCTTTGTTCCAGTTATATTGGCATCAAACCGAATCCCACAATTTCCATTGTCGAAGCAGCAGCGGCTGCTTTTAAGGAATCTGGCGCTACAAGTATTGTTGCGCTTGGGGGAGGAAGTCCTATAGATGTGGCAAAGGCTGTAGGTGTGCTTGCAACCTTTGGTGGAGAGATCAGCGATTATGAGGGGAATCACAAAGTTCCTGGACCGATCCTGCCCATGATCGCCATTCCGACCACCGCAGGTACAGGAAGCGAAGTGACAGCTTCTGCTGTCATTACAGACGAGAAGAGAAACTATAAGATGACGGTATTCAGTTATGAAATGCTGCCAAAGTATGCGATTTTAGATCCTCAGCTGATTATGACAGCACCAGCGTCTGTTGCGGCTGCCTGTGGTATTGATGCGTTTATTCATGCTTTGGAAGCGTACCTGTCCAGAAATGCTACTCCATTTTCTGATGCCATGGCAGAAAAAGCAATGTCGCTTATTGGAGCGAACCTGAGAAGGTTTGTGGCCAACAGAGAAGATGAGGAAGCGGCCAGTGCCATGATGCTGGGATCTAACTTTGCAGGAATCTCCTTTGCCTGGGCAAGGCTTGGAAATGTCCATGCCTTAAGCCATCCAGTCAGCGCTCATTTTCATGTGGCACACGGAGTTGCCAATGCCATTCTTCTTCCGTATGTGTTAGAATATAACGCGCTTTCGGATTGTGGCCGTTATGAGACGATATATCATTATATCCGAGAAGCAAAAACTGCACCAAAGTCCTTTGTGCCAGTCATGCTGATTGATGAAATCCGAAAGCTCAATGAGGACTTGGGGATTCCAGAAACCTTATCTCAAGTTGGCGTTCAGGCAGAGAAGATTTCTGAGATGGCTGAAGATGCAATGAAGAGTGCGAACATTTTAGCCAACCCAAGGCAATCTACTGTAAGAGATTTAGAGAAACTGTACAAGAACGCGCTGTAAAGAAGTAGGGAAATTCACTCCAAATTGTTGATGAATTTGGAGTGTTATTTCCCCATGGATTGTGATAAATTAGACAAGTGGTTGAATTGATTACTGCTATAAGGAGTATTGTTGTGAGGATTGAATCTAATGTTACGTTGTTTTCTAAATGGATGATCAGCCTTTTGGTACCTGGACTCATCTTACTTATCCCAATAGATCAGAACTTTACGAGTTCTTTGAGATTGTTTTTCGTTATTACAGTACTGGTGATACTGATCATTGCCTTCGAGCTTTTACCTCAATTGATTGCAGCTTTCCTGCTTCCATCTCTCTACTATGTCAGCGGGCTGGTTCCCATGGAGGTTGCCTTTCAGTCTTGGACCAGTTCTACCGTCTGGATGGTCCTTGGTGGACTTCTTCTAAGCTGCATATTGGAGGAATGCGGTCTTCTGAAAAGAATCGCCTATTATGTGATCAGTAAATGTGGAGGTACCTATAAAGGTGCTGTGTTTGGATGTTTCTTCATAGGGCTTGCGCTGAATCTGGTCACCTTCTGTTATGGGTGGCTTGTGGCCAGTGCATTGGTTTATGGTATTTGTAAAGCAATGAATTTGAAGCCTTCAAGGGAGTCGTCTCTTCTTTGTTTTGCTGGCACCATTGGTGCCACTGGTTCTACCATATTTCTGTATTATCCTGGATATTATGCGCTCATTGAAGACTCCATCAGAACGGTTCAAGGGGACTATACCATGTCCATGATAGAAACGTTCAAGTATAACGGAGTAGGGCTCCTCCTGTATGTGATTGCTCTTTTGATTTTATTAAAGGCTTACAAAACAAAGGAATTGGACCAACAGTTCCAGAATAATATTTTCAAGAAAAAGTACAAAGATCTGGGTCCGCTGAGCCGAAAAGAGAAGTATGCCGTCCTGATGGTGCTTGTGCTTCTTGTGTATCTATTCTCCTCAAGGTTCACAAATTATCCTGCTGCCTATGGGTTTATGTTAGTTCCACTATGGGCATTTCTTCCAGGAATCAATATTGCGGATAAGAAGATCACAGAAAAGATTAATTTTCCCATGGTTTTCTTTGTGTCGGCTTGTCTTGGGATTGGTATTGTTGGGGCGGAGGTTGGCTTTGGAAAGTTTCTGACAGATGTGGCGCTGCCTCTGCTTTCAGGAAAAAGCCCCTTGGTTGCCAGTATAGCGTTCATGCTATTTGGCATCATCGCCAATTTCTTCATGACACCCTTTGCTATGCTTGGGGGCCTCTCGCTTCCCTTCGCACAAATCGCTGTATCCTTAGGCATGAATCCTGTAGCAGTTGTCATGATCTTATTATTTTCCTGCGAAATTTTACTGCTGCCGTATCAGTCTGCTGGAAATCTTATGATGTATGCTTTTGGTATGATGCCCATGGGTGATTTTATCAAGCAGCAAGGTCTGAAGGCGATTTTGATGATCGCTGGATTTATTGTTATCATATATCCTTTGTGGAATCTACTAGGTTATATTTAAAAAACATCACAGGCTTAATGTTTGATTGAAGCTGTTTTATATGGAAACATCCCACGGGTTCACACCCGAGGGGTGTTTTTTTATGTGTCTTGCAGTAGCTTCACTGCACGGCTCATTTTAATTTTTTGTAATAATTGGATATTATAATAGAAAGGTATAACGGTAACGTCTATAATGAAATAGTAAGAGAATTTTAAGGTAGAGGTGAGTGTAAGCTTGAAATCTGTGGATATTTTCAGTAACAGAAAACCGAAAATCATTGGCAAAAGGCGGGAATACTCGGTGATGCTGCTGCTCACAGAGATGGAGGGTGAGCCCCATCTCATTCTGGAAAAGAGAGCCAGCACTTTGAAGAGCCAGCCTGGAGACATCTGCCTTCCTGGTGGAGGAATCGAGCCTTTAGAGTCGCCTCTGGAAGCTGCTGTGCGGGAAACCATGGAGGAGCTTTGCATCTCCCGGGAGGAAATTGAGGTCATAGGACCCATGGACTATTTCTTAAGTCCCTATGGACAGACCATGTATCCCTTTGTGGCGAGGACAAACCGCACAAAGTTTCAGCCCAGTGCAGACGAAGTGGAGCGTCTTATTTTTGTTCCTCTTTCTTTTTTTGAGGAGCATACACCGCTGATTTATGAGATTGATCTCACGGCAAAGCTTGGAGAAGACTTTCCATACCATCTCATTGAGAATGGCAAAGACTATCCTTTCAGGCGTGCCACCAACAAACAGTATTTCTATAAGTTCGGAGACGTTGTCATCTGGGGCTTCACCGCCCAAATTGTTAAAAGTTTCATCGATATATTAAAGGAGGACGAATCACATGCTGAATTTTGATTTTCACAATCCCACAAGGCTGGTCTTTGGACAGGGGACCATCAAGGACCTGGGAAAATACATTAAGGAATACGGAGACAAGAAGGTGCTGCTTCTTTATGGAAAAGGATCCATCTTTAAGAATGGCGTCTATGATGAGGTGGTAAGCTCTCTGAAAGAACATGGCATAGAATATGTGGAAATGGACGGCGTAAAGCCCAATCCTGTACTTTCCAAGGTCATTGAGACCGTGGATCTTATGAAGAGAGAGAAAGTGGATGCCATTGTGGCTGTGGGAGGAGGATCTGTTCTGGATACCTCCAAGATTTCAGCAGCTGCCTACTATTATGATGGAAATCCCTGGGACTTTTATGAAGGTAAGGTTTACCCTGAGAAAGCGCTGCCCATCTATGGGGTGCTGACCATTTCTGCAACAGGCTCGGAGATGAACTCCGGTGGGGTCATCACCAATGAAGAAGAGAAAAAGAAGTGGGGATGGGGGTCCAAATACACCTATCCTAGACTTTCTATCGTGGACCCATCGGTTCAGAAATCACTCCCAAGAAACCAGACGGTGAACGGTGCAGTGGATACCTTGACCCATGTGTTTGAAGCCTACTTTGGCGGAACCAGCGGTACATTGATGCAGGATGAGTTCTCAGAAGGCATCATCCGCACCACCATGGCTTCTGTAAAAGTGCTTCTGGAAAATCCGGAAGACTATGAAGCAAGAGCAAACCTTGCCTGGGCAGCGACCTTAGCCCTGAACGGACTGAACGGTCTTGGCCGTAGAGGAGACTGGGCTTCCCACAGCATCGAGCACTCTGTGTCTGCATACTATGACATAGCACACGGGGAAGGTCTTTCCATTGTGATGCCTGCTTGGATGAAGTATGTCTATAAAAATGATGTGGAGAAATTTGCACGGTTCGGAGAAAAGATCTTCGGCATCGTGAAAGAGGACAAAGGAGAGCAGGCTCTGGCAGCCATTGAGGCCTACAAGGAATTCTTAAGAAGCATTGGTGCACCGGTTTCTTTAAGTGAAAGAAACATCGGAGAAGAACATCTCAAAGAAATGGCAGAGAATGCAGTGCTGAGAGGACCTCTAGGAAGCCTTATGAAGCTTCAGGCGGAGGATGTTTACGAAATCTACAAGCTGGCGCTGTAAAAACCGGTAGAGACACCCGAACAGAAAACTGTATAGACTCCTTCAAGAAGAGAAGAGGCGGGTGACCCTACCCTCTTCTCTTTTTTGTCTTTGAGGAAGAGCGGGGAGAAAGAGAACCGAAGAGAAGACAATGGAAAGAATCTTTTTGTGCTTTTTCAAGGGGTTCACAGCTTTCAAAGAATTTCAAGACTTATGAGGATTGATATTTTTTGGTAAGATGAGAAAGCTTTAATTTATAAGATCCGAAGTTATCAAGTCGGATTGAAAGGACTGTTTCATGTACAAGGAGTTTTTTAATATGATAAAAAAGAATAACCCCAATGAGCTGATCATTGTGGATGGCGTGGTGGGCTCCGGCAAGACCACTTTTATGAATCTATTGAAGGAAGAGCTTTCCCTTCCAGGCTTTGAAGAGCCTGTGACGGATAATCCTCTGTTAGAGAAGTTCTACCATGACAGAAAAAGATATTCCTTTCCACTGCAGGTATTCTTCCTCAACAGGCGTTTCCGGATGCTGAAGGATGCGGGAGAAAACCTCACGGCTTCTGTCATGGACAGAAGCATCTATGGGGATGTGATCTTTGCAAAGCTTCTCCATGAAGGCGGAGATATGGAAAAGGATGAGTTTGATCTTTATCAGGAGCTTCTCGTCAATATGCTGGACCACATAGAATCCCCAAAGCTCATGATTTATCTCAAATGCGATGTGGACACCGCCATCCATCGCATTGAGAAGCGCGGAAGAGACTATGAGCAGATCGTGGAAAGAGACTACTGGGAGAGGCTGAACAAGGAGTATGAAGCTTATTTCAAGGAGTATAACCTCTCCAAGCTTCTGGTCATTGATGTGAAGAACTATGACCTTCTGGAAAATGAGAAGGATAGAAAAGAAGTCATGGATCTGGTGAAAAAGGCCATTTCAGAATCATAATAGGAGAAGCTCATTTTGAGAACGCCCTGCGCTCTTTAAAGTGGGCTTTTTCTTTTGCCTTCTTCGGAAGTGAAAGGCATAAAAGGACAATGTGCACCCGTGGAGAAAAACTGTTTTCCCTTTGTGGTAAAAGCCTTTTCGTTGGATACAATATGAAATGTGAAATTATAAACCATCTATGAAAAATGAAATAGAACTGGGGTCTTATCTCAAAAATGATGAGTTTTCTAGAAATGTTCTTCCATAATTTGAATAACTTGTTAAATTATTGAAAAAGTCATATAAAAACGGCCAAAAGGTCCAAAGGCTTCATCTTATGTTATAATTTTGCCGAAGAGATGAAATATCGTTTACAGGAATTGCGCCAGAAAGCCCATACCGAGCTTGCCTGGCTTCAGCCGTGGGATGAATGGCGCTTGCGTGGCAAACATATTGCAGTTTGAATCTCATACCGATACACTGTGTTTATGAGCCAAATATATAGAAGAGCTCAAACAACTGTATCGCTAATCAAGTATCATTTTGTATTCTGCCCTAGATACCGCAGGAAACGTATCGAGCGAAACGATAAGGCGGTATGTCGAAGAACAAAAAACGAAGGGGTGAAACTGTGCAAATAACTGTAAAAGCCAAGTTGCTTCCAACATCAGAGCAACGAGAGCATCTAAAAACAGCAACAGTCGAATATATTCGTTTGATAAACACCATTGTCTCTGAATGTATTGAAGCAGACGAGCTTATTAAGCATACAAGTGGCACGGTTTTGGCTACACTGCCCAGTGCATTGAAAAATCAAGCAATACAAGATGCAAAATCAGTCTACAAAAAGTTTAGAAAAACAAAGATTCGTAGTGTTCTGAAAAAGCCTGTTTGCATATGGAACAATCAAAATTGGA
>NZ_JNKC01000007.1 GCF_000701905.1 Proteiniclasticum ruminis DSM 24773
ATATTTCAATCCACGCTCCTCGTATGAAGAGCGACGAATCTTCTTGAGTTCCTTCTTGGCGACTGGTATTTCAATCCACGCTCCTCGTATGAAGAGCGACAGTAGTGCTTCAAAATCTAACACTACCAAGCAAATCAACTGACATGCCCGCGAACCTCTAAAACTGTACTTTAATTACCTACCATTGGCGCATAAAGCACTATGTTCACTTATGGTTCGCGCTGACAAAATTATAGGTAATGAGATGTCACCTCCCTCTCCGTATACTCTGCCAAAGTTATTTCCACTTTTGCTATCATTGTTCTTGAACTTCATTTTAGTATAGTATATGCGTATAGATTGTTTTTTTCAAGATACAAACTATTAATAAACCTACAACTTATTTCATCTTTACTGATTAATATTTTCCAGGTGGATGCAATTTAAAAGAGTGAGGCAGTTTGCTGCTTCACTCTTTTACATCATTCCAATAAGACACTGTTTTGCTCTATTCAATTTCTTCGATTACTTAATTTCTTTTCTACCCTCAAAGGATTTTGCTAAAGTAACCTCATCCGCATACTCCAGATCGCTTCCCACTGGCATACCCGAAGCAATTCTAGTCACCTTCACATCCAGAGGCTTCAGCACTCTGGAGATATACATGGCCGTAGCTTCCCCTTCTATGGTTGCATTAGTGGCCACAATAACCTCCTGGATTTCTCCGGACATTCTTCGTACCAGTTCTTTGATTTTGATGTCCTCAGGTCCTCTTCCTGCCATGGGAGAGATGCTTCCATGAAGCACATGGTACACCCCATTGAAATCACGGACTCTTTCAATGGCCATGATGTCTTTCGGCTGTTCCACCACACAGATGACGTTATGGTCTCTGTTTGGATTCCCACAGATGGCACAAGGATCTTTCTCTGTATAATTTCCGCAGATCCCGCAGTACTTCACCGTTCCTCGAGCTTTCACCAAAGCATCTGCAAACTCACGGACTTCATCCTCTGGGAGATTCAAAATATGCAGCGTCAGTCTCTGCGCTGTCTTGCTGCCAATACTGGGAAGCTTCGCAAACTCTTCAATGAGCTTCTCAATGGCCACTGGATAAAAATCCATGAATATTCCTCCTAAAAAGAAGGATGCATCTTACATGCACCCTCATCCTATTTGTTAAAACAATCCTGGCATGCCACCTGTGAGCTTGCCCATCACTTTTTCAGCATCCTCATCCGCCATCTGCATTGCAGCATTCACAGCAGAAAGTACAAGATCCTGCAGCATTTCCACATCATCAGGATCCACAACATCCTTGTCAATGGTCACAGACTCCAGTCTCTTCTTGCCTGTAAGTTTTACGGATACTGCTCCGCCGCCAGCTGATGCCTCATATACCTTAGTCTCCAGTTCTTTCTGGTTCTTTTCCATATCTTTCTGCATCTTCTGTGCCTGCTTCAGCAGGTTGTTCATATTGCCTCCCATACCTGGGAATCCCTTTGCCATAATAATACCTCCTACAATCTCTTTTCTTTTCTTACTTTACAATAACTCTGCTTCAGTTTCAAGACCGCTATTCGTCTACAATATTGATGCCAAGTTTTTTGAGATTCTCTTCAAAATCCCCATCTTCCTGTGCTGCGATTCTCTCTTCCCGTTCCCCTTCCACTGTAAATCGGAACTTCACCGGTTCACCTAAGATCGTCGCTGCTGCATCTTCCAAAATCTCTTTGTTCTCTTTCTTCTCCAGACGCTTTTTACTGAATCCGTATTCCTTGCCGAATCTTACTTCAATGACACCTCGGTCACATTTCACCGGCTGTCCGACGATGATGGATGCCTGGACAATCATTTGCCTTCTGGCTTTCAGCGCTTCCATGATCTCTTTCCAGTTCCTCTTCACCATATCCAGCGTCACTTTACAGTCATCATTGAAAATCTCTTCTTCAATTCTCACTGCTGTCTTCATCACTTTAAGCTCTTCTTTTTTCTCCAGAGCTGATGGAGATGCTGCTTTTACAGATGCAGAGCTTTGTCCCCGAGGACCTGCTGCCTGCTCTGTAGAATCCGCCTTCACTTTAGTGAAATCGCCTCTTCTTAAGAAATCCTCAATGACTGAGAGTCTTCCCAACATGGATTCTGAAGAAATATCCAGCTCATTCTTTGTGAGGCTGATGATGGCAAGTTCCAGATAGATTCTGGACTGCTTGCTGAACTTCGCCTGCTCTTCTGCTTTTTGGAGAAGTCTGATGATTCTAGTGATCACTTCATTGGAAGCGATGTCTCCTTGCCTTTTGATGATCTCAATGTCTTCTTTCGACAGATCAATGACTTCTTCAGGATTCGGCATAATCTTCGCCAGCAGAATATTTCTGAAATGAAGAATAAGGTCTTTGGTGAAGCTATAGGGGTCTTTTCCCCCATCCACCACATCATCCAGAATCCTGATGGATTCTTTCACATCTTTACTGAGCATCGCTTCTGACAGCTTAAAAAGATTCTCCTGTCCTGAAAGACCGAGCATATCCAGCACATCTGTATACTCTAGCTTTCCATCCCCCATGCTGATGGCCTGGTCCATGATGGAAAGAGCATCTCTCATGGCGCCATCGGAGATTCTGGCAATAAGATCCAGGGATCTGTCTTCTGCATAGATACCCTTGTCTTTTGCAATCTCTCTCAGCCTTTTTGCGATTTCAGTGTACTTAATCCTCTTGAAATCAAAGCGCTGACAACGGGAAAGTATGGTCACTGGCAGTTTCTGCGGATCTGTGGTTGCCAGAATGAAGACCACATGTTCCGGGGGCTCTTCCAGCGTCTTCAGGAAGGCATTCACCGCTCCGGTAGAGAGCATATGCACTTCATCAAGGATATAGACTTTATACTTCCCTTCATGAGGAGGATACTGCACTTCATCCACAAGGTCTCTGATGTCATCCACTTTATTGTTGGTGGCAGCATCCTGCTCCACCACGTCAAGAGAAAGCCCTTGATCAATTTTCACGCACATATCACATTTATTGCACGGTTCTCCCTCATGGAGATCCAGGCAGTTCAGTGCTTTGGCCATGATTTTCGCACAGGTGGTTTTACCTGTTCCTCTGGTTCCGCTGAAAAGATAGGCATGACCTACTCGGCTGGTTCTGATCTCGTTTTTCAGTGTCGTTGTGATGTGTTCCTGACCAATGACGTCTCGAAAAACCCTTGGTCTCCATTCACGATAGAGCGCTGTATATGCCATGACTTTTCTCACCTGCTTTCCAAATACTTCCTTTACTATTATACATGAGTTCCAAATAAATTTCACAGAATCAGGAAAAGTAACTGATGAATCTTATGTCTCTATTTCCTCTGTCTGTTACTTTTTAACAAGATTGAATATTCAGTCACTTAGTGGTATGTTTGATTTGAATGAACAAGCTGCTTTTACTGTGTAAAAAAGGATGGGATTCTATGCTGGAGTTTATTTTTGGCATCATCGGAGGAACAGCTCTTTTAATGTATGGAGTAGATCTCATGGGAGAAGGACTGGAAAACATGTCCAGTTCTATGATGAAGAGAATCCTGGAGAAGTTCACCGGAAAACTGTGGAAAGCTTTTTTAGCTGGTATTTTTCTGACTGCTGCTGTTCAAAGCAGTACAGCCATTTCTGTCCTTAGTGTCGGATTTGTAAACTCCGGCATCATGAAGCTTTCTCAAGCCATTGGCATCATCTATGGCGCGAACATCGGAACCACCATCACAGCACAGTTCATGGCTTTAAGCTTCAGTTTCAACATCATCACTCTTTCACTCCCCATCCTTGCCGTTGGCTATGTGCTGTATGTCTCCACACGTAAAGTGAAGCTGAGAAGTCTGGGTCAGGCGTTTATGGGAATCGGATTTCTTCTTCTGGGTCTTAAAATCCTCAATGAAGGGATTCCCTATATGGAGAACAGTACCGTCATCCAGAACTTCTTCAAAAACTACGCATCAAATATCATTTTCGGTCTACTTCTGGGTATCATCAGTACAGCTCTTGTGCACAGCAGTGCTGCTACAGTAGGTATCGTTATTCTTCTTGGCAATTCTGGTCTTATTGACCTAAGAACTGCCATCATTCTTATGCTGGGGGACAATATCGGTACCTCCATCACGGCCCTTATCGCCTCTTTAAAAGGAAATATCAATGCAAAAAGAACTGCTTGGGGACACGCTCTTCACAATCTCATTGGTGTTCTCATCGCTTTGCCTTTCCTCAATCCTTTCGTCTCTTTCATCGAGTATTTCACTGTGAACATTCAAGGGTCTGATAGCATTCAGGTGATGATCGCAAACTCCCATACGATATTCAATATCATCGTGGCGCTGATTTTTCTTCCACTGAACAAGTACTTTGTCCAGCTTCTGATGTTTCTTGTAAAAGAACGTACTTCAGACAAAGGGAAAGTTCAGACCATCCTCGATCCTCTGCTCCTGGATACTCCTGTGGCATCTCTTGGTGCCAGTATTAAAGAACTTGCTCTGACTCTTCAAAAAGTCGAGGAAAAAAACGTAAAGGCACTAAGTCACATCACCAGTGACAAGAGCATTTCTGATAATTCTCCCATTGGGATCGAAATCACCCGTACGCAAAAAGAGCTGACTCTCTACATGATGGAACTCTATAAACGTTCTTTGACAGAAACTCAATCCATCATGATTCCAGGCATCATCAAAGGAGCAAAATATCTCGAGCGTATGGGAACGCTCACAGATCATCTGGAAGCTCTAGCTCTAGAAAGGCAAGAGAAGGAATGCTACTTCACCCCTGATGCCATGAATGAAGTGGAAAGCCTAGCCCATGCTCTTCAAGAACTTTATGATGAAACCATCCTTCACCTGAGCAAAGATATTCCTTGCGATGTGCCACTGGCAAGTAAGTTATGGATTCATTTTGATGAACTCTTGACCAAAGCAAATAACGATCATATTAAGAGGCTGGAGAAAGATCAGTGCACCATTGAGGCATCTCTAGTATATCTGGAGATTCTCTCCACCCTGGAGAGGATCAAATATTATCTCTTCCAGATCAAGAAACTGGCCTGTTATGAGTTTCAAGGATTCTATTCTCCGCTGGAGATAATATAAAAACAAAAAGCCCTTTACTTATCACTAAGTAAAGGGTTCAATTTTTCATTTAAAACCGTGCACCCAACTCTGACAATAACCGTTCAAGCGTTACCCGAACAGTAAACTCAAAGCAGATTTGCCACGGCACACGAATAATTCTATTTATCGCTGCTACCTTCCGGTCCTGACGAGGTTCATAGACATCCATTGCGTGGGATCCACTTATCAACGTCACTTTTAAGGGTCAGACCCTGAAAGATCAAGCCTCGGTTAGGGATTACACCCTGCTGTAGCGGATTGCAGGTTACAGGGCACCGCTAACTCCCCGTCTAGCACGGTAATGGCGGAGAGGATGGGATTTGAACCCATGATCGAGTTTCCCCGATACACACTTTCCAGGCGTGCGCCTTCGACCACTCGGCCACCTCTCCACATATCAATTGCTCACGTATTCCATAAGCAACAAAGTTAATTCTAAAGGAAAAGACTACTGAAGTCAATAGTTAAAATGGATTTTTTCATAGGAACTTCATCCCACACCGAAGAACTGTTCTGAAACAAGATATGGCCAAAAGTCTCAGGGCTATGAGAACACAGCCCTGAACTTCAGCTTTTATTTTACCTACTCCAGATCATGAAGGAACAGACCACTTCTCAGTTTAGGCTCAAACCAGGTGGATTTTGGTGGCATAACCATCCCCGCATCGGAGATGGATATGAGGTCCATGATGGTGGTTGGATACATGGAGAAGGCTACTTTCATATCTTTCTCCACTCTTCTTTCCAGTTCTTTCAGTCCTCGGATCCCACCCACAAAATCAATTCTCTTGTCTACTCTTGGATCTTCGATACCTAAAACTGGATGAAGCAGGTGATCCTGCAGGATTTTACAGTCCAGTCTTTTTAAAGGATCCTCATCAAACACAATATGCTTCTTGGCTTCCAGCTTGTACCATCTGCCGTCCAGATACATACCGAAGGTGTGCTTCATCTCTGGTCTGTAAGGTCCTTCTCCTTCATATGCTGTGATGGTGAAGTCTTTACGGATAGCGTCCATGAACTGCTCACTGTCGCAGCCATTGAGATCCTTCACCACACGGTTGTAGTCCATGATCCGAAGCTCGTTGCTTGGAAAAATCACAGACAGGAAGTAGTTGAACTCCTCATCTCCTGTAAAATCTTTATTCTTCTCTCTTCGCATCATGCCCACCCGGACAGCAGAAGCTGCACGGTGATGGCCATCTGCGATATAAAGTGATTCTACTTTTTCAAATTTCTGTTTCAGTTCCTCAATGATCTTTTCATCAAGAATCGCCCAGGCAGTATGCTGTACACCATCTTCTGCGATGAAATCGTACAGTGGATCATGGTTTTTCTTATAGTCTTCGATGATTCTTGTAATTTCTTCCTGGTACACATAGGTCAGAAAAATCGGACCCGTATGGAAGTTGGTCACATCCACGTGACGGATTCTGTCCGCTTCTTTTTCCGCTCTTGTGAACTCATGCTTTTTAATGACATTGTTCTGGTAGTCATCAATGGATGCAAGGGAAACAAGTCCAGTCTGGGGATGTCCATCCATGACCAGGGTGTAGATATACAGGGCTTTATCTGCCTCTTGTACAAGAGTGCCATCTTCGATGAACTTCACAATGTTCTCTCTAGCCTTGTCGTAGACTCTCTGGTCATAAAGATCAATGGATGCAGGTAGATCCACTTCTGACTTGTCCACATGAAGAAAACTGTATGGATTATCTTTCACCATCTCTCTTGCTTCTTCAGAGTTCATTACATCATAGGGAAGTGCAGCCACTTTATCTGCTAATGTCTCATGGGGTCTTACTGCACGAAAAGGTCTTACAATCGCCATTTTTTCTCTCCTTCTCTATGCAAAGAATGACTTGATGATGGAGATGATCTCCTCACCAATACGCAGCTGTGCTTCTACGGTGGATGCTCCTGTATGCGGCGTCAGAGAAATCTTTTCATGGGTATAGATTCTCTCGTTCTTTGTAGGTTCTTCCTTGAACACATCTACAGCTGCTGCTGTGACCTTCCCGCTGTCTAGGGCATCGCAAAGGGCTTCCTCATCAATGAGTCCGCCTCTGGCTGTATTTACAAGATATACGCCATCCTTCATCTGTTCGATTTCTTCTTTGCCGATGAGATAAGGTCTGTCAGCAAGCTTTGGCATATGCAGAGAAATAAAATCAGCTTCTTTATAAAGCTCTTCCATGGTGACATAGCGGAATGGGTCATTTTCAGGCTTATGTCCGCTTCTGTTGGTGTAGATGACCTTCATGCCAAGGGCATCTGCTCTTTTTGCCACTTCTTTGGCGATTCTGCCAAAGCCGATGAGCCCTAGTGTTTTACCGGACAGTTCAATGCCTTCATAGTGCTTCTTGTTCCATTTTCCTTCTCTCATGGTCACATTGGCGCTGTGGATATGTCTTGCAATGTTGAACATATGACCAATGGCAAGTTCTGCCACAGATGCACTGGAAGCGTTGGGTGTGTTTCTCACAGAAATACCCTTTTCCTCCGCGTATTTCACATCAATATTGTCCACGCCTACCCCACCACGGATGACAAGCTTCAGTCTTCCGCTCTTCAGCGCTTCATCGATGAGTGGTTCTCTGATCTTTGTTGCGGATCTGACCACAACCACATCAAATTCCTTGATTTTCTCCATGAGCTCAGGCAGTTCATAGTGTTCATTGACCACTTCAAAACCGGATTCTTCCAAATTTTTGATGGCACTGGCTTCCATACCGTCTGCTGCTAGTATTCTTATCATAATGATATCCCCCCTAATATATAATCTTTTTAAGCGTTCTTTTCTTCAAACTCCTTCATGAAAGCAACCAGAGCTTCTACACCTTCCATTGGCATCGCATTGTAAATAGAGGCTCTCATGCCGCCAACAGAGCGGTGACCTTTAAGATTTGAGAATCCTCTTTCTGCGCTTTCCTTCACGAACTTCGCATCCAGCTCCTCATTTCCTGTCATAAAGGTAACGTTCATCAGCGAACGGTTCTCCTTCACCACATTGGTCTTGAAGAGTTTGCTCTGATCCAGGTAGTCATAAAGAAGTGCTGCTTTCTTTGTATTGTGTGCTTCCATACCGGTAAGTCCACCCATGGATTCCACCCAATCCAAAACAAGTCCGAGAATATAGATGGCATAGGTAGGTGGTGTGTTGTACATGGAGTCATTGGCTACCATTTCGTCAAATCTCATCATTACTGGGGTCTTGTCCAGAGGTTCTCCCACAAGATCCTCACGGATGATGACCACTGTAAGACCAGCTGGTCCCATGTTTTTCTGAGCGCCCGCATAGATGACACCATACTTTTCCACATCTACAGGTTTTGACAGAATACAGGAAGACATATCGGAAACAATTGGTACTCCATTGGTCTCTGGGAGATAGTTGTAGGTGGTGCCAAAAATTGTATTGTTCTCACAGATGTGGAGATAATCCGCATCTGGAGACAGATTCAGTTCTTCCTGAACTGGAATATGGCTGAAGTTGTCTGCCTTACTTGTGGCTGCCAGATGGGCCTCGCCATATTTCTGTGCTTCCTTGTAGGCTTTTCCTGAGAAACTTCCAGATACGATGTAATCTGCTTTCCTGTTCTTGGTCATAAGATTCATAGGAATCATGGAGAACTGGAGCGTCGCGCCTCCTTGAAGGAAGAGCACCTTATAGTTGTCTGGAATGCCCATAACCTCTCTAAGCTTTCTTTCTGTGTCCTTGATGATTTTGTCATAGACTTTGCTTCTATGGCTCATTTCCATGACAGACATACCGGAGTTGTTGTAATCAAGCATCTCACTGGCTGCTTTTTCCAGTACCGAAACGGGCAGCATGGATGGACCTGCGGAGAAATTGAAAATTCTTGACAATGTGATCGCTCCTTTTATTTTCATACTTTGTTCATGGCTTTCTACTTTCATTATGTCATCTAAAAAAATATTGGTAAACCAAATTTTGTTGTCCAAAAACAGTACATTTTTAATTTCACAGAAAAGGGAATCCTATGAAAAAAAACTCTGAATATAACGTTGTAATCATTTTCACTCTACTGAATTGGTTCTTTTATTTTTTCGAGATTCACATTGGAACCCATGGGGATCTCATTCTTTCTCGAAGCTCAAATGTCTTCCACCAGAAGAAGTTCCTCGTCTTCACCCAATAAATCATCCTCTATATATACTTTGTCCACATAAGGGGAGGTCATGGCGTTCAGCATACCGCCATATTTCACATAAAACTTCACGATGTCTCCCACCTGATAGCCCGTAGGATCTTTGGAAAGATCCAGAATCAGATGATCTGAGCTTGCCCCGAGAATGCTGAGATTCTCATTCATGGGGATCAGGCCGGAAGGATCCACATCCTGTTTCCCAAGAGCCACGATGGCTCTTCTGATAATACCCCGGTCCTCATGCTTGGGCACATTGCCAAAAGCGTCTCTACCGATTTTTCCTTTGGGCACTGAAGGTTTATCCTTCAGCTCAATGATTTGGGTCTTCAGGATGAAGGCATCCTCGCAGAGACCATCAAACCTTCTGCCAAATGCCGTTTCTTTTCCCAAAAGAATCACTTCTCCCAGCCTTAGATTGTTGATGCCATCCGGGAATCCATTTTCCTCTTCCACCAGATACACGCTGGAAGAACTTCCTCCGGATATGATGTCCAGCGTCAGCTCATACTTCATGCGCATCTCTTCTGAAATGTCCACCAGTCTCTGCAGGGTGGTCTGTTCCGGAATAACGCCGCCAAAACAGGTGAGGTTCACACCAAATCCCCGAATCTCCACGCCCTCAATCTCTACGGCTTCCTTTACAAAAAGCCCTACTTTCTGGGAGCGGATGCCTTCTCTGTAATCTCCAAGATCCACCATGATGATGACTTTATGGATGGTGCCCAGTTTTTTCGCTGCATCTCCCAAGGCTTTCAATGTCTCTATTTCGGAGTTCAGACTGTAGTCACTGTAACGTACCACATCTTCCGCCTCACTCATCATAGGCAGCCGGAGAAGCACTTTCTGTCTGGGAAGATCCTTCAGCTTCTTCAGGTTCTTAATTCTGGCATCGGCGATGTACTCCAATCCCCCGCGAAGCATAGCCTCCGCTATTCTGGGCTCTGCGGTGAATCCTTTGGTCACAGCCATGATGCTGATCCCATGGGGCTTGAAAATCTCATGGACTTTTCTTGCATTGCTTTCTATCTTCTTTAAGTGTATTTCCATACATGGATACATGTTATGCATTCTCCCTTCCATAAAGACCAAGACTCTCCAGCATGAGTTTTTTCGCACTTTCTTTGTATTCTAGTGAAAGGACGCCCAGTGATGCCAGAAGATAGTCTCGATCCAGAAGCACTTCCGCTTCCTTCTTTGGAAAGAGTTTCTGCCCTCTTCCCTGTTCATGAATTCCAGCCAGAATTTTTTCTGTTCCCTGAAGTCTTGTCAGTGCACCGCCAGTTCCAATGATATACTTGATCTCCGTGAGATCTTTTCCTTCCGCCACAGATTTTCTTCCGGAGGATTCACCAAAAAGATTTCTCACAGCACCTGCATGCCGATCCACAGAAGTGTATACCGCCTCTTCAGTGAGGCGGAGAATGATGCGCTTCTCTTTCTCTGTCTTGGGGATGGGGGGAAGATTCAGAAGGTCCTCCTCTTCCACAGAAAGCTCCATCTTAAGCTTTTCCATACCGATTCTCTCCATAAGATTTTTCCGGTTCACATAGACACCCAAATCCCCTTCCACGGTTCTTTTGGCCTCAGGTTCCGGTGCCAGAAGGATTCTTGAAATCTCTTCCGAGCCCTGGGTCACTGAATGCACATCTGTGGTGGCTCCGCCCACATCAATGATCACCACATCGCCCAACACCTCTTTGAGGACCTTGGCGCTTTCCATCACCGCTCCTGGGGTTGGCAGGATTCTCCCAGA
Organism: Proteiniclasticum ruminis DSM 24773; assembly: GCF_000701905.1. Lineage (GTDB taxonomy): Bacteria > Bacillota > Clostridia > Clostridiales > Clostridiaceae > Proteiniclasticum > Proteiniclasticum ruminis. The sequence continues at coordinate 11,038 of NZ_JNKC01000007.1, forward strand.
GACCAGCTCGTGAACTTTGTCCATGCCTTTTGCATGGATGATATGCTCCTCGAACACCTCCTGGATGACCTTTCTTGCAGGCTCCACAGACAGCACATCCACTTGAGGATATACATTATCGGTGATATAGACTTTCCCTGGATATCCTTGGAACAGCTCCATGATGTCCTCTTGGTTGTCCACATTGCCTGCATAAACAATGGGCATGGAGAGCGGCAGCTGCGCAATCTTTTCCGCGTTATAAAGTGCTGTGTCCCGCTCTCCATGGTCCAGACCTCCTGCAATCATGAGAATGCTGGGCTCAAGCTCCTCAATCCTGCGAAGATCTGATGGCTTCAGCCTTCCTGATGTGACGAGCCTCACAATGGCTCCTGCACCCAGGGCAGCTTCTTTGGAAGCCTTCACGGTCATATCGTGGACCAGTCCATGGACACTCATCTTCAGGCCTCCCGCCGCACTGGAGGTGGCGAGAAATTTTTCATAGGTCAGTTCATCCGTGCCCAGGCCCAGGTTCTTTTTCAGGTCCTCCATGGCAGAAAGGAGGCCTACAGTGACATCTCCTTCCTCTACTGTCGTGACGCCCTGACCCTGCCCAAGGAAAGAAGGTTCTTCTGTATGGATGCCTTGAAAGGCATTCACCACCGTAGTGGTGCTGCCGATTTCTGCCACCAGTACATCTACATGCATCTACTTCCTCCTCCTTTTCCCTTAGTCTTTTCCACGCATCTCTCTTCTCTTTTTGACCAGGAAGGTAGCCACATGGGCACCCTTGGTGCCTCGGCCAAAGCCCATATCAAGGCCAGACTCCACTGCCAGCTCCTGAATGATCTGGGTGCCTCCTCCCAGAATGATGAGCTTGTCCCGGACACCCTTTTCAATGGCCGTATCACAGAGTTTCTTCAGGTTTTTATAATGTATGTTGTCATGGCTGATGATGGTGCTTGCAAGGATCGCTTCCGCATTGGACTCTATGGCCGCATCCACAAGCTTTTCCACTGGTACGGAGGTGCCGAGATAGATGCTTTCAATGCCGTACTTCTCGATACCGCCATGCTTGATGTCAATGATTTCTCGCAGCCCTACAGAGTGCTCGTCGTTTCCTAAGGTTCCGGCTACAATCTTCATGGGATACGACTCAATGTCCTTTCGGATCTCCTCATCACTTAAAATCTCTGGTTTCTTCTGAATGGTCAGGTCTTTGGCATTTAAAGAGAAGGGAACTCTTCCTTTGATCTCCACTAAAGTGCCCTCTGCTTCCTGAAGCACTTCCTTATGGACCACTTCCACATCCAGAAGCCCCATTTTCTTGCCGATTTCAACGGCAGCGGCCTCTGCGGTCATTTCATCCACAGGAAGCATCATGGTCTGCAAGATTACGCCATCTCCAGCCCATTCCACTTCGGGTTTTATATGTTCTCTTGTGAAGTACTTTCTGTTTTCTTCTAGTCTCTTCTCTACATTATCCTCTGGGTCCAGCTCATCAATATAAACAATCTTCTCCCGGATCTCCAAGGTGTCTCCACCAATGGCATCGGAGGCTTTTTCAAGGCCTTCCGGTACGTTGTTGTATCCGAAGAAGGCGCTGACTGGTGCAAAATAGTCTTCCTCTTTCTCAAAGACAGTGTCTGCCGCTAGGCCTCCATCCATTTTTCTCACAATGCCGTCTCCATTTCTCTCCGGATAGTATCCGGAATCCACGAAGAATCCATCTTCTACGGCTTTGAAATATCCGCCGGCCTCCAGAATCTCTTCCATAAAGAGCACCGCTCTTTCTTTAATTTCCCGGACCTTTTCTGGAAGGAAGCCTTCTTTTTTCAGCTCCACCATGGCTAGAAGCCCATCCATTCCCTGGAACGCCTGCTTGGCTGTAGAGATGGCGGCGATGTTGTTGTAGTTCCAAGGCACATTTCTTCCCTCATCCGGTGTGATGGTGGACTGGATGTCTGCACCGGTCAGCTCTGAAATGAGAAGATTCAGCACATGGGTCACCGTGGCTTCTCTGGTGTCAGACTCCATATATTTTGTATTCTGCTGCGCTCTCATGCGGTACTCGGAAAAAAATTCCCGAAGCGCTACCGCATAGGGCAGATCCAGTGTCAGTGATGGAGCAGGCGGCGCCGTGGGCGGTACCGTACTGAGGCAGATGTTCTCTTTCTTCATTCCAGATTTCACTGAAAATACGGAATTCAGGCCATGCTGTACCATGAGCTCTGGAAGCACCTTATAGGCTTCTCTTGCCGTGGCGTTGGCATTATGGGCACCATCAATCTGAGCCATATCAGCAAAGGCCATGATGGATTTTGCATATCCCGCATCCACAAAGGACCGGATCATATTGATGTTTCTATAGAGCACATTGTACTGAGGATCCTGATGGGCACCGTTGACTCCTTCTTCTGCAAACATCACCGCAATTTCAGGACCTGCCACACCAGACACATAGGAATGGTAGTTGATTTCTCTTCCCACTTCCTCTTCAATAAGATCCAAAGCTTTTCTCTGGGCTCTTACCTGCTTTCTAGTGATGGGAATGCCGCCGATGCCCTGGGGGGTTCCTTCGATGAGGCCATCATAGTGGCTCTGGCCGGCAGTACGGATGACCATAATATGATCTGCGCCATGCCAGGCGGCCATTCTCATTCTTCGGATGTCATCCTCAAAACGCCCGGAGGCGATTTCTGTTGTGATTACAGGTCTTGGCTGTGGGTCGATGTTTCCGAAATACTTTGCAGAGGGCAGGCTCTCACTTTGCGCAAGAGGTTTACTCATCTCCTGATAGGTGAACTCACCCATCTTCAGGTTTTCCACAGGCTCTCTCCAGTGCCATCCCCGTCTTTTGGGCACATAGTGCTGAAGATCCTTCAGAATTTCTTCCACATGGAGTTTCTCATTCTTCACAAGCTTCATCTTCTGTCCCCCTTAAACACTTCTTTCGCAATATCCAGATGCTTTCCTTCTGCCATCTCTCTGCCTACAGAAAGATAGTCTCTCTTCAGTCTCTCCGACACCTTCAGCACCACATTTCCTGCACCTTTTCCCATGAGTCCGAGGTCCAGTACGTGGTTCACAAGATCCATGGCCTCCAGGCTGGAGAACCCCATTCTAAGAAGCACAGACCGCTCCACGGAAGGGGTGGTGCTTTTCTTGGAAAGCTCGATCATAGGGTCCACGATCTTCTCCGCCAGTGAGAAAAACCTTCTTTTCAGCTCCTCATCACTGAGTCCTTCCAGATGCTTTCTCCTCTCCATATAGTCATCGGTTCTTTTCATCGCCATATATTTTTCTCCTATCTTTACGCTAAATTACCAGGGTGCATCCAAGCAGCTGAAGCTCCAGCTTCACAAACTCATAGGAAGTCCTGGTCTCCTCCATGAGATAAAAAATGTCCAGTTCAGTGACCCGCTCAATTTTCTTAGCGGCCACATAGTTTTTAATGAGGGATTTTTTCAGTTTTTCCATACTCACTGGACGAAGATGAATGTCTTCTGGTCCTCTAGGCAAGATGATATTCTTTCCAGGCACCTCTTCTTCCGGATCTCCGAAAAAGAGGTCTATGCCCCGCTCCTTGGCAAAGGAAAGCTGAGAAAGAGGATGCTTTCCAGCTCCAGTGTACTCTGTCTCCTGCACCACCAGAATATCCGTCTCCTTCATTTCTCTTGCCATGGCAAAGGCTGCTGTTAAAGAGGTATTTCCTGCAGGTCCGCGTTCCATCCCTTCCAGCTGGGCCAGCGCTTCCGTCATATAAAACACTTCTCCCTGCTTTACCAGGTAGTATTCATCCATATATCGGAGGGGTCTTGCAGCGCTTCTTGGCACATCGGACCGGTCCGGGAAGGTGGTGAAAGGCATGCCAAATCCTGTATGCCCCGTGGTGAAGGACTTTTTATTGAAATCCACATCCGAAGCCATATGAAGACCGGTAAGGTCCACACTGACGCCAACAACCTGTGTATCCTTCGCACCTCTTGCTTTAAGACCTCTTGCAGTTCCCGTAAGGTTTCCTCCGCCGGCATGGGTGGCCAGAACCACTTCCGGATATTTTCCGTACTTTTCGTAGACCTCTTCTGCAATCTCATAGCCCAGGGTCTCCACCCCACGGATCCCGAAGGAGGAGTATAAAGAGGCATTGAAATACCCTGTCTCCTCCAGAATGGAGAGGAAGGTGTAGAAAAGTTCCGGTCCTACGGTGAGTGAGATGACCTCTGCACCCAAAGCTTCACATTTTCTTCTTTTCTCCAGAATTTCCGGCTGGCCGATGCCTTGGGAGTCATAACACTCTTGAACCACAATACACTTGAGGCCTAGCTTTGCGGCTTGAGAGGCTACTGCGGCACCATAATTTCCTGAGGTTGCCGTGACTACGCCTTTATAACCCAGCTTCTTTGCCATGTAGACGGACAAAGAGGCTCTTCGGTCTTTGTAGCTGCCTGAAGGGTTGGAGGCTTCATCTTTAACGAAAATTCTCGCACCATATCCTTCTTTGGAGAATTTTCTCGCCAAGGCTGTAAGATTCTTCAGCTCCACCAGTGGCGTATGCCCTACCGAAACCTCCTCCTGAATTTTCCTCACTTCGTCTATAGAAACATCCACATCCTCCATCATAGAATCATAGTCAAAAGCCAGCTGGGACAGTTCATATTTTTCGTAGTCCACGCCCAGGGCAGTTTTCATGATCTCATTTTTTCGGGCCATGACCGCTTCGTAGCTCATGTCTCTATTCATGATCCACCTCCAGCATTTTTCTTAAGTCTCTGCCGATGGCAAGAAGCTCCGGTATGAAGGTCTCTCCATAGGTATGGCTGTAGGTGGGGTTTTCAGAAAGAAGGGTTCCTTCTACAATTCTCCCTGTAAGAGTTTCTATCTTCACCCGGCTGCCTGCCTCTGCTTCTTCCAGAAGATACCCCTTCATCCGCATTTCCAGCGGCACTTTCTTCGTTTCCTCAGGAATCATTCCTGTACGCTCTTCCGGCTTTAGTATGATGTCATGGATTTCCACCCATGTTCCTTTTTTCATATCCATTTCCTTCTTTCTATCTCAAATGGTTTGTGAAATCATCCATGATGGCATGGGTCACAGGCAGATCCGCCATGGTGAGAAGTCCGCTTCTTGCGTTCAGCACATGGGGAATCACATTGACGGCTGCTGCAATGGTGCCGATGCCTCCAGGCACTTCTGGTTTGATCACCATGGATACGTCAGGATCTCCATGGATTTCTATGTAGTCTCCTGTTTCGATCTGCTCAAGATCTGGACGCACCTGCTGAGGATGCTCCAAGGTAATCACAGGTTTTCCGTCTTTCAGGGCCACGGCGGTGTGGTTGCATCCTGCTACCATACCGGCCTTGACAAAGACATCCTTGGTCTTGCGGTCCACAGTGGTCATAATAGGCTCTCTGGACTGCACGATTTCATCATAAGTCAGGCCTATGGACTTTGCGATCATGGGGATGGACTGCAAAAATCCCACATGGCCATAAACAGATCCGTCTTCGACCCCTTTCAGGAACGCTTCCTTGCTGAGCCCTACGCCCTGCTCTTCCATGACCGTCTTTCCAAAAGGAGACAGGTCATTCACACGTCTTGCATAGATGTGGTCCACTCTTCGAACCCCTAAGGAAAGCTGAAGGATTAAAGTATCCAGCACAAAGCCAGGATTGACGCCCGTACCCAGTACTGTGACGCCAGCTTCTTTGGCCATTTCATCAATTTCCTTGGAAAGCTCCGGTTCTGTCACAAAAGGAAAAGCCATTTCCTCCGCGATGGTCACCACCTGAATGTTTTTCTTTGTAAGGAGCCTGATTTCTTCAACCACACCTCTCACAAAGGAGTGGATGGCCAGGATGCAAAGGTCTGGCTTCACCAGATCAAGAAGCGCGTCCGGATCGTTCATCACCGGAATCCCAAGCTCTTCTTTTCCCAGGAAACTGCCCAGATCCACCGTATCTTCCACTCTTTTTTCAATGGCCCCCACCACTTCGATGCCTTCCTTGGCAAAAAGCATGTCCACCATACCTCTGCCCATATTCCCGAGACCCCACTGAACCACTCTGATTTTATTCATGATTATTCCTCCCTCATGCAGGATTTCATTGCACATCAGTTAAGAATGTGGAGTTCACAGGAACTCCACGATGATTTCAATTTATATTTATGTATTGTTATGAATTAATATCATTATTAACTATGTGATATACCGTTTATGCAATGTAAACCTTTTTATTCATCTAATTATAGAATAACAAATTAAAGCTCCTTTTGTAACCCCCCTGTGCACATATCTGGTCTATGTTCCACAGGAGAAGGAGATGTTCTGTTCCATCCCCACCATGCTCTAACACACTTTGAAACATTTAGAAAATGGACAGATATTTTTAAGCAAAAGGTCACCACTGTAAAGGTTTTTTCCAGTACAATGAGAATACTAAAGATAAAAAGGAGAATCCCATGGAGATTTCAGAACTCATCCGTTTTTTCACAAAACTGGATACGCATATTACGGATCTAATTGAATACTTTGGTATTGGAGCTTACCTGATCCTGTTTTTCATCATTTTTCTGGAAACAGGCGCAGTGATTCTGGCCATCCTGCCTGGGGACTCTTTGCTTGTGGGCGCTGGCGCCTTTGCCTCAACAGATGACCTCAATGTGGTTGCGCTGCTGGTGGGCTTTTATGTAGCCACGCTCCTTGGAGATATGCTGAACTTCAAGATTGGTAAGTACTTGGGGGAAAAGTACCATAGAAGCCGTTTTGAAGACCGGTCTCTTTTCAAATTCATCAACAAAGAGAATTTTGACAAGGTGCATCACTTCTTCACCCACAAGGGTAGAAGAGCATTCCTCATTTCAAGATTTATCCCCGTTGCCAGGACCCTTACTCCTTTCATCGCAGGATTTACCAATGTAAACTTCCTGGATATCTCCTTCTTCATGTTCATTGGAAATGCCATGTGGACTGTTCTCTATGTCATGATCGGATTCTTTGTGGGCAATATGGAATTTCTGGAAGGAAACTTCATGTATCTTATGATGGTTGTTTTTCTCATCTCCATGATTCCAGCTGGTATCTTCTTCTTCCGAAGCAGATTTCTGAAGAAAGAGAATCTATGAAAAAAATAAAAAGTTAAATATAAAAGCAAACGAGGAACCTCAATGCCAAGCATTGAAATTCCTCGTTTTTTTCGTTCTCTAATTAGTCCTCCTGAACACTACTGTATATTCCCAGGATTTTACCCGTATATAATACGGACAGGGATCCTCCAATTATTGTCCAGTATAAGAATATGGAAGGAAGCACTGTAAAAATCAGAACTGTTAGAACCAGCTGCACTCCATGTACTAGAAGCACAAGAATCACCCGGGGAAAATGCAGCATAAGAAATCCTGCCGTCTCCTTCATGAGACCTTTCAGTGGGCCGTCCCAGGAGGTAAGCACCGGATACACCGTCACCGAGATCGCAAGGAAAACCAGAAGAAGCATCCCTTGAAGAACCAGAAGCGCTTCTTTGCCTGGAAATGAGACCTCATTGAGAAGCACGATCTCCCCGATGAGGATTCCCAGAATGAACATCTGGAGCACAAACACCAAAGTGGCCTCTTTGAATTTTTTTCTAGAAGTGGAAAAGAACACAGCATACACTTTGCCCTCTTCTTCCTCCAGAGCCCGGACCGCATCAAACAGGCCCGTCAGTGCTGCCCCTGTGGTGACCACTGGGAGGCAGCAAAGAAGAAAGAGAAGATTGAGAAGAAGAAGATCTGCTGCCTTCCCCAATACGCCCATGATTTTACTATCCGGATGAAACCACTCTGCCATCTTCATGCTCCTTTTTCTACTCTACATCCACATAAACTTTGATATGGTCCACTTGACCCTTTCTGACTTTTTCCGCACCTTCTCCTGTAACACGGGAGTAATAGATGTCCGTTTCTCCCAGAGGTTGGCGCACCTCTATCTTTCGGATGGCGTATTTTCCTGGGATGATGTTCTTTTTCTTTGAAAAGTGATAACTCACCTTACTGCGGCCAAGAAGGGTGGCTTCCACCTTTCCGTCCTCAGGCACAAGATATTCTGGAAGACATGGCGCAAAGTTCAGTTGCAAAAGATTCCCCTTCAGGCAAAACAGCTCTTCCCCAAACATCATACGCTGATACATATCCAAAAACTCCGCGGTGGAACCGCTGAGCCTTGCCACGAATCCTTTCCCATGGATCTTCGGGTCAGGATTTGCACTGGAAGCGATGAAAGAAGAATTCTCCAAAAGGCTTCTGCCATAGGTCTCACTGTTTAAGAACGGAACGCACATGGTCTTGAAGTCTTCAAAGAATCTTTCATAAACACCATTTTTCAGGAGCTCCAGAAGATACTTATACTCCATATGGAGCCAGATGGACTCATTTTCAAGCCATCCTGGGGAGAAGGATTTCGCTCTTCCCAGTTCTCCAGAGAGATGTTCCAAAGAAGTGTTCACTTTATACATCTTCAGCTTTTCATCATAAAGCGCACTGGTTCTCACTCTTTTTGCAATCTCTTCTCTTTCTTCTATGCCATCCACCAGCTTCAGATGCTTCACAGGGCCTTCCAAAAACAGCGGAAGCGTTTTCCGCTCGAAGGATCTTGGCACCACTTTTCCATTCTTCTTTTCATAATCTTTAATCTCATAGCTGTAATAGGTTGGACACAGACCTTCATTTTCCGCCACGGCGTCCCTGATGCCCTGGGACAGATAGGTACGGAAGGATGCAATCACTTCCTTTATCCTTTGTCCAGACAGTACCGTTTCCGCTCCTGAAATACCATTTCTGATCTTTTCACGATAGATTTCTTTCTTTGTATTCATCTCATCCCAGACTTCAAACCGGCTCTTCTTTCCTGCTGCCTTCTCATAGCTTATGACGATTTCTTCCAAGCTTTCCAGAAGCCCCGTAAACTCCTCCGGGAAAATGCAAGTTGCATCCTGCAGATCCATCACCTCTTCCAGATATTTCAGAAGTCTCAGAAGCTCACAGGCATCCGCCACATTGGATCCAAAGAGTCCCGGAAGACCATTGAGCGCATCATACCATCCAGGTTTTCCGCCTTCCATCTCGATGCCTCTGCCTTCCATATCCAGAGTGGCAAACTTCAAAGAGGCTAAAAGCACCAGCTTTTCTAACAGCGTGGATGTATAGATTTCTCCTCTTCCATACTCTTTTCTGATCTTTTCTTCCCCGATGGATTCCATCTCCTCCAGGGCTTTGTACTGCCTAATACCTCTCTTGGTCTCCACATAGCGGTCTTCGCGTTTCAGCACATGGGCTTTCTGAACATAATACGTATAACTTCTGTCTTCAAAAAGAACACTCTTTTTCTTCTCGGGATAGACCGACAGATAGTTTTCCAGTAGATCCAGATTATACACAAAATGATCGGTCCAATAACCTTCCAAAAAATCTGCATGGTAGAGTTCTTCGGAGTGGGTCAGTACTTTTTCGAAAAGGACTTTCAGCTCGGAATCTTCCATCCCTTTTTCTTCCAGGAGCATCGAGAGCCTCCCCAGTGAAAATTCCTTACTGAAAAATTCTACATAGTCGTCTTTTTCTTCTGCGGGAAACAGAGCTAGAATCTTATGAAGGTCCATAGCCTGATACATGGTAGGCCTAATCTGGAGAGGATTGTAGCCATCCAGCTGGATAAAATGATAAAACATCTTCAGCATCCGATCTTCCACATAGGGATAGAATCGGACGTCACTTCTTCTGTTCTGGTTGACATCTCTAAAGTTCCCGTTGCCCTGGCTGTAGAACTCCGGAGCCAGCATGAATGCATTATAGTCCCTTTCGATGTCTCCATGTTTTCGGGAATATACATGGATGACCTTATCTCCCATTTTTACAGGAGCCCCACCCCGTAGGACGTTGTCAAGAAAGGTCTGCTCACAGTAGGCATCAAAAATATCATGGGCGGTGCTGGTTCTGATTGGACTTGTGATCTCCTCCACCAGTTGGTCCGCTCTATTTTCTTTTTCAGCTTCATATCCTTTCTGAAGGACCTTCTCTTTGAAATATCTCAGGATCTCCTTTGACTCTGCCATGCCGCTGTAGGATCTGAGGTTCACAGAGCCCTCTGCTTGAACCTCTCCCTCAAAAACAGAGAAAGCCGATGGCACCTGATTTCTTGGAATCTCCTGAAACTGAAGCACATCCTTCAGGGATCTCTTGAAGTTTACCGGTTGCTCATAGGATAGATCATGCAGAAATACCGCTTGGGGATCCACAAGGATTTTAAGAAGATGCCCCTCAGGTCCCACAGTGAGGTAGAAGTTTCCTTTTTCATTGAACTGCACCTCTGAAGTATCTGTGGTGCTGGTCTTTACTCTGTAATATGGAAGATTTTCCTCTTCTACTTCCACCTGCATCCAGGCTTTCATGGTCTGGCCTGTGTCCTTCATGGAACGGAGGGAGATGCCGTAGGGAAGGATCGCAGGCATTCCATCCAGCCACTGGAGATCTCTCTTTTCCTTTTTGAGATTCTTAATTGTGACTTTTCTCACCAGGGCGCCTAAGTTCTCCTCCGGCAGCACATAGTACTTCACATGTATGGAAAAACCCAGTTCTTCATGAACTTCTGTCAGCTCCAGAGAATTCTTCCCAATGGTCATGGTTGTAGCCGCTTCGTCGTTCCTGAAGGGTTCATAGTAGATGCCATCCACCTTCAGAAAGCTTCTGAATCCAAGGTTTTTAACCATCTGAAAGGACTGGTGCGCAGGATAGAACTCCATGATGGAATGATCTTTTGTTTCTGTCCCGAAGCTCACCACGGCTTGCCCGCGGTTCACATAATAACACCAAAGAGGGATGCCGTGAAGACCTCCGATCCCCGGCAGGAAGCTGGAGAAGGGAGACTGCACCTGATAGTTTTTCTGTACTGCATTTTTACCGATAAGATCCATATAAATCTTTCACCTATCCTTTCACTGCACCAGCTACCAGGCTTTCCTGGACCTGATTGCTCAGCATGAAGTAAATGATAATGGTAGGAAGAGTCGCGATGACCATTCCTGCACCAATAAGGCCCCAGTCTGTGGAATACTGCCCCGCAAAGGACATGATGCCCACGGGCAGCGTTCTGTAGGCATCGCTGTCCACAAAAGTGTTCGCCAGCATCAGCTCATTCCAAGTACCCAGGAATGTGAACACGGAAGCTGTGGCAATGGCTGGTTTTATGATGGGCAGAATAATCAGGAAGAAGGTCCTGAAGACCCCACATCCATCGATGTAAGCCGCCTCCTCAATCTCTTTTGGAATGCTTTTGTAGAATCCAGTAAGAATCAGGATACTCATGGGGATGGCACCTGCAATATAAGGAATCAGAAGCCCCAGATAGCCACCTTTAAGCCCAGTTCTGTCCAGCAGCTGAAAAAGTGGAAGAAGGGCTGCCTGAGCCGGAATCATGATTCCTAAGGCAAAGATGCCATAGACAAGACCGCTGAGCTTCCACCTCATTCTGGAAATACCATAAGCCGCCATGGCGGAAAGGACTCCGGACACCACCACCGTGGTGAACGAGTAAAAGACAGAGTTCAGGAAATAGCGCAGAATCTTCGTCTGGGTCAAAGCAGTGATGTAGTTTTCCCATCGCCAGTTTCTTGGGAGACCGATGATGTTGTCTCCGAAGATTTCGGCATTGCCCTTCAGCGAAAAGTTGATCAGCCAGTAGAGAGGGAAAATCTGAGTGATGGCAATCAGTATGAGTACACTCATGGTCAGATACTTGGATATTTTTTTCTTTTTCATCTCGTTTTCCCTCCTTTATAATGCAGAAACATTCTCTTCGGCTTTTTTGAACAGTTTTGTGACAATGTAGGAAAAGGCTAGACATTCAATGACAATAAAGAACGCCTGAGCACTTCCGAATCCATAAAGGCCACGACGGAAGAGGTTATTGTACATCAGCGTTGCCGGCACATCACTGGCATGATTTGGGCCTCCTCCGGTCATGACATAGATGAGGTCAAAGGCTCTTAAAGATCCTGTGATGGCAAAGATCGAGCAAGTTTTGATGACTGGTGCCAGAAGAGGAATGGTAATCTTAAGATTGGTCTGCCATCTGGTGGCTCCGTCAATCATGGCCGCTTCATAATAGTCTTTCGGAATGGATTTGATGCCCGCATAGAAGATCAGCATATGGTAGCCGATATACTGCCACACCGCTGGAACCACTGTGCTGAGAAACGCAGTTCTTGGATTGGACAGCCAGGAATAGTCAAAGGTTTCTCCCGTGACAGTGGAGATGAGAAGGTTCAAAAGGCCATATTCGCTATGGAAAATCTTGATCCACAGCTGACCGATGACCATACTGGAGATGACCACAGGCAGAAAATAAATAGTCCTGAAAAACTTCTCTCCCTTTACGCCTTTGGATAGAAGCATCGCCAGCCCTAAAGAGATGGGGAGCTGGATGAACAGAGATGCCCCCACTAGAATCAGTGAATTCACCACGGCCTTCGGGAAATACCGGTCGCCTGTGAACATACGGATATAGTTGTCAAATCCGATGAACTTCATGGTCCCGATCCCGTCATACTCAAACAGACTGTAGAGTCCTGAGGTGATGAGGGGAATGATGCTGAAGACCACGAAGATGAGGAGTGCAGGCAGTACAAATACTGCAATATGTCGTTTTTTACCTAACATCTTTTCCATAAAATCCTCCAATATGATAAGAAAATGGGTATCGCTTTCTATTATGCCAGCGACACCCATACTCTCTCTTCTACAGCCTGTTAACTTATGTTATTTGTTTATGGCTGCCTTATGTTCCTCGATAAATGCATCTACATCCGCATTTGGTGCAAACAGAGTCTGTACCATTTCATTGTGGATAGTGGCAGGTTCGGAATCCAGGGAAGTATCCCAAGCCAGAACACCTGCTTTGCTCTTTCCAAGAATTTCCTTGATCTGAATGAACAGTGGGTTCAGATTGCTTTCATCTGCTTCTGTTGTCCATCCGCTGAATCCTGTACCTGTCTCATAGGCTGCTACACCCATTCTTTCGTTGATATAGATGGCAAACTTTGCCGCTTCTTCTTTATTTGCTGTATTCTTGTTCACCCAGAAGGATTCTACGAATCCGCCTGCATAATCGGTGGCATTGCCTTTTCCAGAAACCATTGGCATATTCAGTGCCACTACATTAGCAGGGTCGATGGTGGCGGTGGTATCGGTGTAGATTCCATTAGCCATCCAGCTACCCATGATTCTCATAGCTGCTCTTTCATTTCCGAAAGCTGCATTGGCATCATCATTTCCGGACTCCAGAGGATTCTTTCCAAAAGCACCCATGTCGTAAAGTTCCACAAGCTTATTTGCTGCTTCTGTGTATCCAGCATCTTCAAATGGCACTTCGCCCGTGAGCATCTTGTTGATGTTGTCTGCTCCTACTTCTCTCAAGGCCAGTGCCTGGTAGATAAAGGCTGCATTCCATCCATCCTTGGCTCCTGCTGCGATTGGTGTTACCCCATCCAGCTTCTGAAGCTTCTCAACTGCATCCACCAGATCCTCATAGGTTTCTGGAAGCTTTGCACCAGCATCTTCAAACATTTTCTTATTGGCGAAAAGTGTCATGAACCAGGAGAAGGAAGGTACAGAATAAAGCTTTCCATCATACTCGAAAGCAGTGGTGGATCCCTCCAGAATTCTGGACTTCACATCATCTGTAAGATACTCATCGATGGGCAGAAGTTTGTCTGCATTTACAAGCTTTCTTGCAGTACCAGCACCCCAGTAGTAGAACACGTCGATTCCCTTGGCATCTCCTGCAAACTCAGCGGAAATCTTGGTCTTGTATGCTTCTGTATCCAGAGTCTGTGTTTCAATCTTCACATTCGGATTGTCTTTGATGTAATCTGCAACAGCCTGATCGTAAAGCTTCTTCAGTTCATTGGTGTCATTGGACCACTGATGCCAGACATTAAGGGTCACTTCTCCACCTGTTTCTGATCCAGGTGTCTCGGCTCCCGGCTCATCCTTGCTGCCGCAGGCTGCAAGCCCAAGTACCATAGTAGCGGATAACACAGCCGCTGCGAGTCTACTGATAAGATTCTTTTTCATCTGATATTTTCCTCCCAATTATTACTTCATCGTTGTCCTTGGCACCAAATTTTCCATGCATGTTTTAACGTTATCCTTAGTATACTGGAGGACTCTCAGAAGGAAAATTTAATATTTTGCCTAAAAAGGTGATTATTTTTACCTTATTTAAACCTTTTCATGTGAATCTTACACATCTTCTCTGCCCCTTCGGTACTCTTTCACCGTGACGCCAGTGACCTTTTTAAAACAGAGACTGAAATAGTGAGAATCCTTGAATCCTACCTTCTCAGCAATCTCATAGACCTTATCGTCTGTGGTGTTCAAGAGACGGATGCTCTCTTCAATTCTCTTTTTCAGCACGTACTCAATGAAGCTCTGGCCCACTTCTTTCTTAAAAACACGACTGAGATAGCTCTCGTTTGCAAAAATCTTCTGAGCCACAAACCCTAAACTTAGTTCTGGTGAATACAGATCTTCTGAGATGCAGTCCAATGCATCCTGTACTACTTTACGACCTCTCTTTGATTTACGACCTTTATGAAGAGCCATAATTTTACTGATGCTCTCTTTGAGAAAATCATTCATCTCGCCGACAGTGTGGATGGACCGGATATTTTTATAAAACTCATCCTCCCCATATAGAGCTTCCAGATCAAGACCTATGGCATATAAGGGAGAGGAGGCCTTGGAGATGAGATCCATGGTCATCATGCGGTAGTACTCAATATCTGTGATGTTAGAGCTTGTGATAAAGTCGATATACTGATCAATGTACTTCATGACCTTCTCTTCCAGATGATTTTCCACGGAAAATGTGAAATCGTCCCAGTCCATTTCTCTTTTCTCTTCATTCCGTAAGAGAATACTCTCATATTCTGGAAAGGTGATGACCCGGTTTCTTCCAAGAAGAACCGAAGCACTGAGAGCTTTCTGAGCTTCACGGAAAGCTGGAGACAGTTCATCCACGCCATGATGTACACGACTGATTCCGATGGTTGCATACAGCTTCATGCGAAGATTCAGGGATTCATGAATATTCCTTGCTTTTTCCAATGAGTCTTCCATGGAGATACTTTTATGGATGACCACCAGATTTTGAGAAGAGTGCTGAAAAACCATAAACTCATCCACACAGTTTCCCAGAAGTTCGCGGACCGTATGAATTCTACTCTCGTCCGTCGCTCCGTTCTGTTCTCTGATTCTCATATTCCATACGGTATGGGCTTCGGTCAGATGATAAAGACCCGAAGCTCTCAGTTTTTCTTTGGCTGCACCCTGAAGGCTTTCATCTTCCACCACTCTTTGAAGAAGACTCTCGAGGATAATGGCTTGCTCTGCAAGTGTGCTTTCTTTGAGCCTTTCTATACTTCTTTCCTTTTCAATCTCCTCTAAAATATCCGCCTTGATCTTGGTGGATACTTTAGATAAATCCTCCATGGATACGGGCTTCAGTAGAAAATCCTCCACCCCCAGCTGCACGGCTTTTCTTGCGTACTCAAACTCCCGGTATCCGGTAATGATGACAATTTTTGCTTGAGGATGAATTTTCCTGATTTTTTCAGAAAGAGTGAGTCCATCCATTCCTGCCATGCTGATATCTGTCAGAATCACATCCGGTTTTTCCAGGCGAATGATGTTTAAAGCTTCTTCCCCAGAAGAAGCCTCCCCAATGATATGGAAACCATGGTCCTCCCAGGAAAAACCTTTTCGGATCAGTACCCTTTCAAGTTTTTCATCATCCACAATCAATACCCGAATCATTTCTTTCCCTCCTTTAGACGTCTCACTCTTATGGTCACTTCCGTACCAACTCCTTCTACACTATGGATGGAGATGGGATCATCAATATCATAATAAAGCCTGATTCTTTCCATTTGTCCATGAAGCCCAAATCCGGATTTCCCGGTTTTACACTCGCCTTTCAGCACCTCTTCCACTCTTTTCTCACTCATGCCTTTTCCATTGTCGGATACCGCAAAGATAATCTCACCATCTCGTTCAAAGATGTTGATCCAGATGGTGCCTTTTCCGCTTCGGCTTCTGATCCCATGATGTATCGCATTTTCCACAGGTGGCTGTAGAATGAGCTTCAGCACCTTCTCATGGAGAAGATCTTCCTCGACATCGAAAAGCACTTCAATGTTATTGTCATACCGGATATTCAGGATAGTGATATAGCTTTTAATGCTCTCAATCTCATCTCGGATGGAGATCAGATCCAGCCCGCTGTTGAGGCTGTTCCGATAAAAACTGCCCAGTGCTTGCGTGATCTTGAAACAGTTCTGATAATCCTCCATCAGCGCAAGAGCTGACACTGCATCAAGTGTGTTGTACAGGAAATGAGGATTAATCTGGGCGTTGATGATGTCAAGTTTTCCTTTGGCGATGATCTGCTCTTCTTCTTTCACTTTGGCAATGAGATTCCGGATGGACAGCGTCATTCCATTGAAAATTCTTTTCAGCTCATTGATTTCATTGGGGTGTTTGTCTATAGCCATCTCCATGAAATGCCCCTTCTCCACCATCCTCATATGATTCCCCACCTTGGAAAGAGGCTTGAAGATCAGCCGTGTGAGAATCATGGAGCTGATGAAGACAAAGAGGATATTGATGACCACAATGATGGCTATGGCTGTGGTGTAATATGGCGCCATGACTTCCAGTTTGTCTGTTTTAAAAGCTCCTACCAGCTGCCAGTCATTGATGCCCATATCCTGCTTCACAAGTATCGTTCTGTCTCCTTGAAGGTCTACTCGAACATAAGGCTTCTCCTCTTCCTGCATTTTATCCAGTTTGTTTTTCAGATCTTCCTCATGATTTTTCGGAGGAATGATGTAATTGTTCTTTCCATCCACAATGAAGAAATCATTGTTGGATTCTGCACTGACTTCCTCAAAGTAAGATTCCAGCGTCCTTGCATCAATGGTGACAAGAAGCGTTGCCAGAGTCTCGTAAGTGTTCATATCTCCAATTTCCCTGATATAGGAGATATAATTTGGCTGGTTTCGGTACAGGATGATGCCTTCGCTTTTATGGATGAAAAAGCCGTTGCCCCTGGCTTTTTTGAGATTATGATACCAGAAGGTAGACCGGATTTCTCCGGAGTTTACTTTCTCCGGTGCATTTTTATAGGAACTGTATGTATTATGGTACTTGTCAAATATATAGACACCAGAGAGATACTCCCCAGATAGGATCATATTCACCAGACTTTTCCGAATACTGCTCAGTATATAGGGATCCATATATATGGAGTCGATGCTTCGAAGAGAGCTCTGGATGTCCTCATCAAAATAAATCAAGTCAGAAAACTGTGTAACATTATCAAAAATGATGCTGAGATTGCCCTTCAGGGCATTCACGGTCTGAATACCGGCCTCCCCGACCTCTCTCTCCGTGTATTTTCTATTTATAAAGGATATAAAGACAAAGGACATGCTGATGGAAATAATAAGAATGGTGATATTCAGTATGATGATTCGTGATTTTATCGTTAAACTTTTATATAACTCTTTCATAGAATCCTCCTGGACATAACAATTTGACTCTGCCTCTCCAAAGTATATCATTTGATCCCACCATAAACTTAGAGAAAAAGGTTTACATTTGCAAGATTTCCAAAGAAGAAGGTAAAAATTTTTACCTATCCAGCAAAATTAATAAATTTTTTCTACTTCTTTCCTTTGTTATACTTGGAGCAAAATAGGGCATCCTATATCAAAAATACAGGAGGTATTTATAAATATGATTCGCTATCTTAATGATCATGATGAAAGTTTCCGACTGGAACATCCTGAATGGACTTCAGGCCTCTATTTTCCATTGGCCAATGAGCACGGGGTGATGAGCTCTATTTCTCCGAATCTCTCCGGGGATCTCAAAATCTCACAGAATGCATTTCTCCTTCCTCCAGTGAGCATTGAGAACCTGCATAATGACAAATCCTCCAGGAATATCTGGGTAAAAGTCAATGGAGAGATTCTTTGGTCTGCCACAGGAAAATCCTCTTCCCAGGAAGCTCAGCTTTTCACAGACAAAAAAGAGACAACGGTTCTGGAAGCAGGGTTCATGCACCAGAAAACCGAAAGGACCTCCAGCTTTGGACTGAAAGCAGAAATCACATCTTATGTGCCTTCTGAGGATGTGCTTGTGGAAGTGACAGGCGTTACATTGACAAATACTTCTTCTGAAGCCATGGATGTTGAAGTGTTCTCCGCGACCCCTATTTATGGAAGATCTGCTGACAATATAAGAGATCACCGTCACGTGACAGCATTGCTTCATCGTGTTCACACAGAGAAGTTTGGTGTTTCTGTATGTCCAACCATGAGCTTTGATGAGCGTGGCCATCAGAAAAACACAGTGTCTTACGGTGCTTACGGCGCCATGGATGGCGAAGCCCCCTTGGGATTTGTCACCACCATCAAGGATTTCATCGGAGAAGGCGGAAGTCTTGAGAATCCCAGATATTTTACAAAGCCTACACCTCTTGCCAAGGAAGGAGAAACCTCTGAAGGATTCGAAGCGCTGGGGGGGCTGCAGTTTGGAAAACGGACCCTTCTACCTGGTGAAAGCGCGTTCTATTCTTTCCTCCTGACTTTCAAAGATGAAATGGACTCCAGTGAGGACTCTGTTCTGGCCTATCTTGAGAAAGCTCAGTTCGAGAATGGACTGGAGAAAACCATCAAGTACTGGCGTGAAAAGGTGAATATCCAGGTGAACACCTCCAGTTCAAGCTTCAACCAGTGGATGCGCTGGGTGGCTTTTCAGCCGTTCCTCCGAAGGATCTACGGCTGCTCCTTCCTGCCTCATCATGATTACGGTAAAGGTGGACGGGGCTGGCGTGATTTATGGCAAGACTGCCTGGCTCTTCTCATCATGGAGCCATCCAAAGTCCGGGAAATGCTACTTCAAAACTTTGCCGGTGTCCGGATAGATGGCACCAATGCTACCATCATCGGTATGAATCCTGGGGAATTTGTGGCAGACAGAAACAACATCACCCGTGTCTGGATGGACCATGCCATGTGGCCATTTCTCACCACCCATCTCTACATTCAGCAGACAGGGGATCTCAAACTTCTCCAAGAGGAAACCACATACTTCAGTGATCCTCAGATCCATCGGGGAGAGAAGAAAGATCCTGCCTGGAAACAAGAGCACAAAAACCTGCTCATGGATGCTCAGGAGAAACCCTACAAAGGCACAGTTCTAGAGCATATTCTGGTGGAGCATCTCACAGCAGTGCATGATGTAGGTGCCCATGGTCATCTGAAAATCCATGGTGCAGACTGGAATGATGCTCTGGATATGGCAGACAAAAACGGTGAAAGTGTTGCTTTCACCGCAATGTATGCGAAGAATCTCGAAGATATCGCAGATCTTCTTATGGAACTGAAAAAGGAAGGCTACAACGCAGTGGATCTCACCAGCCAACTTCAGGTGCTTCTTCAGACCTCCACATCTGATTTCTCCTCCATAGAGAAAAAGAAAGAAAGACTTACCATGTATTTGAATACGCCTTTCACTGGAGAGAGAAAATCCTATTTTCTGGAGGAAATCATTGGATCCTTAAGAACCAAGGCGGCATTCATGAAAGAATGGATCCGGTCGAATGAATGGCTCGAAACAGAGGATGGCCATGGCTTCTTTAACGGTTACTATGACAATCATAAAAGACGCGTGGAAGGATCCTTCTCTGGAGGTCTTCGCATGATGCTCACCAGCCAGGTATTTTCTGTAATGTCCTCCACCGCAGAGGAGTCTCAGCTGAAAAAGATTGTAAGAGCCTGTGATGCGCATCTCTATGACCCGAAGATTGGCGGGTATAAACTGAACACCAATTTCCATGAAGTGAAGATGGACCTTGGCAGAATGTTCGGCTTTGCCTATGGCCACAAAGAAAACGGTGCTGTATTCTCCCATATGACCGTGATGTACGGTTATGCGCTCTATTTAAGAGGCCTGGCAAAAGAAGGCTACAGAGCACTGAATACTCTTTTTGCACACTGTGCGGATTTCGAGAACAGTAAAATCTATCCCGGAATCCCGGAATATGTCGATCCGGAAGGAAGAGGCATGTACCATTACCTCACAGGCTCCGCCAGCTGGATGCTTCTTTCTGTGGTCACGCAAATGTTTGGTGTAAGAGGCAGACTGGGCAATCTTTATTTCCATCCGCAGCTGGTTTCAGAGCAGTTTGACGCGGAAGGAAATGCATCCATTCTATTGCCGTTTTCCGGAAGGTCCTTTAAAATAATCTATAGGAATGATAAGAAATTATCTCCTGATGTTTATAAAGTGAAAGAAATTTTACTGAACGGAAAAAACTATGCGTTCTATGAAGAAACACCACAAATAAGAAAGGAAGATCTGCTGGAACTTTCTGAAGACGCCCTTCACGAAATTACCCTGATTCTGGACTGATCAGCAAACGGAGGTTATATGTGATGAAAGATATTGAAATTGTTCCTTTTCCCGCTTCTGGATACCATCCTCTTGTAGATTTTGAATCCTGGAGGGTTGCGGTCTTAAGGCCCTGTGAAGATCTGCTGCCGGAAAACCTCAACCACTTGCAGAAGCACCTTTATACCGATGAAGTGTTTGTACTGCTGAGTGGCAAATGCGCCCTGTACACTGCAGGTTGCGAAGAAATCCCCGGTGCTATCGTAAAGACCGAGATGAGACTGCATGAGGTCTATAATGTGAAGAAGGGAGTATGGCATACCCATACGCTCTGCGAGGACGCAGAAGTCCTCATCATCGAGAACCAGGATACTGGAGAGGAGAACTCTCCAAAATTCTCATTGACCGAGCAGATGCATCAGAGAATTCTCGAACTGGAGAAACCATAAAAAAGGAGTTTTGGATTCCCATGGCAATCATGGGTTCCAAAACTCCTTTTCTTTTACGTTTCTTATCTCATAATGGTATCAGATAGATTCGGCACGTGGTCAAATTCAATTTTCTCACCATCTAATGTGAAATGAACACCGTCCACCCAAATTCCACCATATTCTCTTTGGAGGAATGTTTCAGATAATGCTGTTTCTGTCATATTCCCACCAGTAGAACCCTGGAAGTAATCATAAATCCAGCTCTTGGCACCCACTTCTCCGGACCCTTCAATAAGGTCCACATAAAGGATGTTTTTTCCATCCTCTTCCTTGATTTCCAGAGCCTTCATGGTCAGGCCGCCAAAGACTTCCTCTCCAAGCTTATCCGCGAGCATCTGCATTTTGTTTAAAAGAGGTTCATCCGTCTTCACGACAATACTGATTACTTGAGTCATGGTACCGTCTTCTTCAGCACCAAAAACTGGGAGCTCCTCTTCCTCTTCTTCAATTAGTTCTCCAGAACCGGAAGCTTTCAACTCTTCAATCTCCACTTTCAGTGCTTCGTTCTCTTCCTTCAACGCTGCATTGTCTGCTTCCAGAGAAACAATCTTCTCCTCCAGCTGCTTCACTGTATCCTCATTCACTCCAGCAGATCCATTTTCTTTATTGCTACATGCAGCCAATAGTGTCAAGGACATCAAGATGGCAACAATCTTCAGCATATTCTTTTTCATAAGTAATCCTCCCTCTCGTCTCAAATTGTCTCTGTACCTATATTATAACAAAATTCCATCTATAGATATGACAATTTGTTTAATTCACAATTCACGAATGTACTAAAGCACCCGTGGACTGCCCCTATTATGAGGATGATGCAGTCTTGCCTGATTTCCTTAAAGAAAACTTAGGTTTCCTATGATATAATGGAACAAAATTTAAAATGAAAGAGGTACCTATTATGGATCCAGTTGCATTCAGATTATTTGGTACACCGATCATGTGGTACGGTGTGCTCATTACCATAGGCGTTCTTGTCGCCTTCGTTGTCGTTTACTTTAATGCCAAAAGAAGTGCCGGAAAAGTCAGCTTTGATGATGTGACAGATGCTTTTCTCTATGCGTTCCCCTTAGCCCTTATCGGAGCCAGAGTCTATTATGTCATCTTTGAGCTGGACCAGTATGACACCTTTATGGAAATGCTGGACTTCCGAAGTGGTGGCCTTGCCATTCACGGAGGGCTCATCGGAGCAGCCATAGGTGTGTTCATTTATAAGCTCATCAAAAAGAAGAACATGGCACAAATACTCGATATGGCCGATGCGGCAGCGCCTGCCATCATTCTCGCCCAAGCCATTGGCAGATGGGGAAACTTCATGAACCAGGAAGCCCATGGTGGTCCTGTGACAGAAGCGTTTATTTCGAAGTTCCCGGAGTTTATCCAAAATGGTATGCTCATTAACGGCACCTATTATCACCCCACATTCCTCTATGAATCCATCTGGAATGTGCTGGTTTTTATCGTACTGATGATCTGGTTCGGTAAGAAGAAAGAAAAGGAGCACGGCATCATTCTCTATGCCTATATGATCCTTTACTCCATCGGCCGTTTCTATATTGAAGGCTTAAGAACAGACAGCCTGATGTTTCTCGGCATGAGACAGGCGCAGCTCATTTCTCTGGTGGCCATCTTCTTTGGTGTCATCATGATCTATGTCACCAAGAAGCGGGCAAGAAACGCATAACTCTTGACATCAGTGGATCCGGAATCTTCCGGGTCCTTTTTGTTTTCTTAGGATTTATTTTCACAATATTCAGATTTATATTCTGGTTATTTCACAAGAAGGTGCTACACTGAAGGCAGGAGGACTCCTTAAAAATAATATGAGAAGAAGGGTTTGGAATGAGATTCAGAAAATTATGGAAAGCCGCTCTCTTCCTTTGTTTCTCTGTGATTCTCTTCAGCTGCGGCACCTCTCAAAAAAGCACTGTCCTTTCCGGAAATACCAGTGGCAATCTAGCGAACGGCGGCATTCTGGTTGGTGATGGAGATACCATCTACTTCAATCATTTCGGTGACCAAAACAAGCTCTACAAGATGGATCAGAGCGGTGATGGCCTCATCCCTGTGAGTGATGAAATTGCTTATTCTCTTAACATTTCCGGAGACCTATTGTACTTTCTCAGCGGAACTGAAAATAATGCCATTGTGAAGATGAAGAAAGACGGAAGTGAGCGCTCAGTGCTCTCAAATGAGAAGGCATTGAGTCTCCAGTGCAGCGGCGACTTCCTTTATTTCATTTCCATGGGCGAAGAGACCAATCCAGATAAAACTTTTACACTCCATCGAATGAATAAAAGTGGTGAAGAGGTGACCAGAATTCTTGATGACAAAATCCAGCAGTTTTTTGTTTCCGAAAATAGACTCTATTACATCCGCCAGGAGGACCGTAGTCTCTATGTTTCAGATCAAGATGGTAAAGATCCTGTGAAGCTTCATGATGGATCGGTCATAAATTTTATTCTCTATGAGGATAAAATTTACTTTGTGGATGGGGCAGAGGATAAAAATCAGCTCTTTGTTATGGATCGGGACGGAAAGGATCTGAAACGCCTAACGGAGGAAAAGCTCTCTTCCTTCCACATCTCCAATGAGGTCATCTACTATGGCAATACCACCGAAAAGGCTTCTATGCTGGAGCTGAAAAAAATGAGCTTGGATGGCAGCAGTAAAGAAGTCCTGGAAGAAATACCGGTGATTTCCATACTGTCCCATGATTCATGGCTTTGTCTTCTTTCCATGGATTTCAGTTCTTTCTCCATCAAAGAGACTCTGAGAGATACCGAGACTGAGAAAGAGATGGTCTTTGAATATGTCAATCCTCCAGCTGAATCTGCTTTGGCAGTCTATGACGCAGGAGCGGAGGTCACAGTGGATCAGCTTAAAGTAAAGGTGCAAGATGTGTATGTCACCAATATCCTCAAAAATGAGGATCCAAATTATGAATCCACCATATTTGATTCTGTGACCGATGGCGCCTTCGTCTTTCTCACGATAAACGCGGAAAATCTTGGGGAGGAACCTCTGGAGCTCTATGAGACTTTGGGACATATTCTGGACATCAATGAAGCATATCCTTCCATTTACTGGTATACTTTTTATGAGGTGGAGGAAGAGCTTCTAAGTGGTGAAAAGAAGTATGCAATGCCTGAAAGTTTTCTTCAGTCTATGGTCCTGCAGCCCAAAGAATCCAAAACACTTCAGCTCTATGCAGAGCTTTACGACGTAGGAAATCCAATTTATCTTTATATCAAAGACCCCGTAAATCCTAACAGCATCCATGCCCTTGAAGTGAACCTACCAGAGTATGTGCGGGTCCACAGCTTTGAGTCCGCATTGAAGCTCATGGAAGAAACCTTCCCTGGAAATGAGATCATACTGCAGAACGGAATCGGATTCTTAAAACCTGGTACGGAAGAAGAAGCCATGTTCTATGCTTTTGAAGTAAGAAACAAAGAACTCTCTTCTCCAGAATACTACTTTGTGGAGAGAGACACAGGGGAAATCTACATTGGGGAACCAGATCCTTCTTTCCCTGATTTCACAGCAGTACCAAAGGAGCTTTGGCAAAAACCATAAGGTGGTGGCAAATTTTCATGAGAGAATGGCATAATGAACCTGCATCGGATCTTCAGAAAAAGAAGATTCTCTCATTGATGAGCCGCTATCCTCAATACAAGCTACTAGTAAACCTGGATGTTCTGAAAAAAGGACAAGCCCATAGCCTCATTAGTCTTCTTCTCGAGAAAAACCTAAGTTTTCTACTGGAGAAACGAATTTTAGCAAAAGATTCCTCCGAGAGCATAAAAGAACGGCCGAAAGAAAAGCAGATTTATAGAATTTCAGAAGGCGATGATCTTGCAGCCTATTCTGTTTTCCGAAACAAGGTAAAGGGTAAACTCCTTCAGTATGAACTTCATGGCAGTGACATTGTATTTCAGATTATTGAAGTGCTTGGAGAGATTCCAGCAGATATACTAAACGCTACCGACCTGAAAGTAGAGAAACTCTAGAAAACTTTTCAAGAGCCCCATAATTAAAGGTTTTTGGATCATAGTAGGGAGATAAGGCTATGAGGTTGTGATGCTACGGCCATAGGCGCCCACAATCTCCTTGTCTCCCTTCATTGACTTCAAACCCCGAATATATTACAATAACTATTGTTCAAGCCTTCATAGTTAAATGGATATAACAAGCCCCTCCTAAGGGCTAGTTGTGGGTTCGATTCCCGCTGAGGGTACCATTTTATTTTCATCATTTAAGGAATATTACAACCATAATAAACAGGGGCGCTGTATACTCCATTGCACAAGCAATGATTATACAGCGCCCTTTACGTTCTATAGCCATCCATTATTATGTTTGTAATGCACCATTCATGAGCACTTCCACATCATGAGTAAATCCATCATCCATTAGCGCAATAGAGTTCTCAGCTTCTAGGTTGCCATCCAGATAGATTTCACAGACTCCAGTCTGTAAACCGTTTGGATTTTTGAATTTAATCTCATATATCGTTTGGAGATACCTATAACGTACACAATACTCAAGCCACTTTCCGGGTATGCTGGGACTGAAAATCAGTTTGTCACCTTGTCTGTAAATACCAAGTATATTCTCCAGACCAGCTTTATACATCCACCCTGCAGATCCTGTATACCAGGTCCATCCGCCTCGTCCCACATGAGGATACTCACTGTATACATCTGCAGCCATCACATACGGCTCCGTCTTATATGTCATCAGTCCTTCCTCAGTTCGGGTATGATGGATTGGATTGAGAAGCTTTAACAGATTCCACGCTTTCTCGCCTTCTCCTAACCTAGCGAACGCCGCCACTGTCCATGCAGCTGCATGGGTGTATTGACCACCATTCTCCCTTATCCCAGGAAGATATCCTTTAATATAGCCTGGATTGCTGTTTCCACTGTCAAAAGGAGGTGTCAATAGCTTCACAACCCCTTCGTTTTCCATGACGAGATAATTTTCAAGAGATTGCATTGCTTTTACTGATCTATCCCTATCGCCAGCTCCAGAAAGCACGGACCATGTTTGAGCCAGTGAATCTATCTTACATTCAGTGTTGATCGCAGAACCTAACGGCGTGCCATCATCAAAGAACGCTCTGAGGTACCAGCTGCCGTCCCAGGCGCTGCTTTCTATAGCATCCTTCAAGTCCGCTGAAATGTCCGTGAATTCGTCTGCAATTAGAGCATCCCCCATTTTTCTTGCGATTGGTATAAATTTCTGAAGCGTATCAAAAAGGAACCATCCGAGCCATACACTTTCTCCTTTCCCATCTATTCCTATGTTATTCATGCCATCGTTCCAATCACCACCTCGCATGAGGGGCAACTTATGCACTCCGAACCTCATGGCATTTTTCAGTGCTCTTAGACAATGATCATACAAAGAATATTTATCTGTGGATATTCGCGGCTGGCAATATCGTTCATTCTCATGATCCTCTAAAGGATCTTCCTCCAGATAGGGTGCCATACTATCCAATATCCCAAAGTCTCCCGTAATACTGATATATTCTGCAGTTACATAGGGAAGCCATAGAAAATCATCTGATATCCGTGTTCTGGTCCCTTTACCAGAAGGTTCATGCCACCAATGCAGTACGTCCCCCTCTTCAAACTGATGTCCTGCATGTTTAATAATCTGCTCCTTTGCTATAGCTGGCCAAGTTGCCGCCAAAGCCAGTGTGTCTTGAAGCTGATCTCTGAAACCATATGCACCGCCGGCTTGATAAAATCCAGAACGAGCATATAACCTGCAAGAGATCACCTGATACTGAAGCCATCCGTTCAGCATAATGTTCATGGCGCTATCTGGTGTCGATACTTCAATAGTACCGAGCTTTTCATGCCAGAAGCTCTTCACCTGGTCCAAAGCCTCCTTTGCATTCAGTAAATTCTTGTATTTGACAGCAAGTTCATCAGCTTGTTCCCGATTGTTGCCGATACCCATAACAAAAACAAATTCCTTCGTTTCCTTAGGTTCCAACCTTATTTCTATCTGCATAGCACCACAAGGGTTAAAGCCTGCACCTGTTTCTCCGCTGAGTCCAGGGCTCACCAAAGCATCTGGTGATAATATGCCTCCTCTTCCAAAGAACTCCTTTCTGTCTCCAGTAACGGTCCTATCCTCATGAGAAGTGTCAATAAAGCAAACTTTACCTGCGAACTCTCTGTTATAAGGGTTTTCAATTAGAAGGGAACCACTCGATGTCTGAGAGCTGACCAGATGCATCTCTGTTTCCTCTGTGCTTACACCTAGTAAAGGCTTCATGTAAAAAGTCACGGTAATGATTTTAGGTGTCAGATTTTCATTTTGAAAACGAAACATGCTGATTTTTACAGGATCATTCACAGGGACAAATTGTACAAGCTCTTGATCTAATCCATGGCTTTTGTGCAGAAACTTTGAATATCCAAACCCATGTTCTATGGTATACGGCTCTTCTTCCCTTATGGGGAGTGATGCCCCAGACCATAGGTTTCCAGACTCATCCCCTATATAAAAGATCTCTGATGGCTCATCACCGACTGCGTCGTTAGACCACTTTGAAATTTTAAATTCTCTGCTGTTATCACTCCACGTGTATCCTCCACCAGACTCCGACACGATAAATCCAAAGTTTGGGTTTGCAATCACATTGACCCACGGCAAAGGAGTCCTCTTTCCATGTTCAAGCCTAATCACATAGCTTTTCCCATTTTCTCCAAAGCCTCCAAGTCCATTGTAAAATAGAAGCTCCTCATGGTCTTCCGTTTCAAAATTCGGAACCAACATGGGTATATCATTTTGAGACTTTCTTGCATTTCTCACCTCAGTACGGTTACCAAGTTCAGTTGTACTTGTACTTTTCTCTCCTAATGCCTTCCTGATAAAAGAACTGTACTGCTTTCTCATCTTCCCTCGACTTCCTTCAAAGATCATCCTGGCGTTGGCATAGAAGAAATCAATCTCCTCCGATGTCATATCACTGGATTTCAATATAAAAACATCCCGATGCAGATTCATAAAATCCTGAGTCTGTGTACTGTAGACAGCTTCTGTAATCAGCGCGTAAAGAGGATTGATATAACTGTATTCTTCTTTGCATAAAATGACCAGATCCACTTTAAGATCCTTTACTCTCCAATACTCGTGAGCCTTCAAGAGCTCATGGAGAAGCTCCACATCATCGGTTTTGTCCATTGTAAGCAATACCATAGGCCTATCTCCGGAGATACCATATCGCCAAAATGTCGGCTGTCCCAAATGACTGCTCTTGATCTTCTCTTCATAAATTCTTCGCCTAGGACTGATAAAGAGAATGTCTGAGATCATATCCTGATAAAGCTCCATATCATGGGCTTTTATGTTAAGATACTTCGCTTCCACCTGACTTCTTGTAAGTGCGAATCTGAAGGAAGCATCACAAGCTTCAGCGTTACCGTATTTTACTACCAGTTCCATCAAAGCTTCCCTGCTCTCTGCAGTAACAGTAACAAAGAAAATTCTGGCCATCTCTCCCGGTTTAATGCGAATACTGGTCCTCAAGCTGAAGATCGGATCCAGAACAGATCCCACCGTATTGGAAAGAGGCTTTCCTCTTTCTATGACTTCTGGGTTTCCTGTGTGATGATTTCTTCCTATAAACTTCAGCCTATCTGTTTCGTACTCGATCTCACTGACAGTTTCTCCTTCTATTACTGGTATACTGGCAATCCAAAGCTTTCTGTCCTGTTCGCTCCTTCTTCTTCTGTTTGCCAGAAGCACCTTATGCTCATGATCATATTCTGTTCTGATGAAAAGGTTGCTGAAGGCCGGGTGTGCAACATCACTACCGTGTGATGCACCTACAAGTTCAATGTAGCTGGTGAGCTGAATGATACATGGAGACCCTCCATTATTCTTTAGTTTCAGCCTTCTGACCTCAGCGTTATCTCCAGATCCCACAACAATCTCCGTCAACGTTTCAATCTCTCCGTCAGTTCTTTTATAAGAAGCCTTATCCGCAGTGAAAATCACTTCATATTTCTCAGGTGTTTTGTTTAGTGGCGCATAGGCTGAAGACCAGATTTGGTCTGTTTCAATATTTTTTAAATAGAAGAAAGCGCCATAGTTTTCTGTGATCGGATCTTCTCTCCACCTTGAAATATCAACGTCCTTTGTCCTGCTGTATCCAGTGCCCTGATCCGTAAGTCCAACAAAATAGTTTCCATTAGAAAGGATATGGACCTTCGGCAAATCAAAATCAGGCGAGCTGAACTCCCTGTATGAAATCTCCTCGTTGTATATTTTCACCTTTGATACTGGGATTTTCTCTTTGCTTCCTTTTGTAAAAATAAAGTTTTGAGGCACCTTTTCCTGCAGAAGCAGTCTGGCTGACTTCACAAAAGGATTTTCGCCAAACCTCTTCTGCATAATGTCATCGTTGAGATAATTATTCAATGCCATGAGACTCATCCCTTGGTGATGGGCCATATAACTCCTGATGATTTTTTTATGGGATCCCGGTTCAAGATGGTCAAGGGTATAATCCAAAGCTTCATAATATCCGTAGCTTCCTTCCATCCCTTCTGCCTTTAAATGAGTTAAATTCTTATATGCCTCTTCAGGGAAAACCAAGAGTGCAAGGACTGTAGCATAAGGTGCAATGACATTATCTTCAGCCAAACCTCTTTTTAACCCAAGCCATGGTACACCGATGGCTTTATACTGATAATCCAGATTGATGTCAATGACGCCAAATGCAGATTCTGAACTTCCCCAAGGTACTTGTCTCTGTTTCCCGTACTTTATCTGGCTTTTTACCGCAAAAGAATAGGTTTCATCCAGCAGAGTATTCTTATAGCTACGCATGATAAGCAGTGGCATCAGATACTCAAACATCGTGCCACTCCATGAGACAAGGCCTTTGAACCGGTCGACCACCGTAAGGGATCTCCCAAGCATAAACCAATGATTAGGTGGCACCTCACCTCTTGCTATGGCTAAGTAGCTCGTCTGTCTTGCTTCAGAAGCAAGAAGATCGTAATAGGAGTTCGTCAACCTCATTTCTTCCACATTGTATCCAATATAGAACAAATGCCTTCGCTCGCTGTATAGGGACTTGAATATCGTGCCTTCGGACAGCTCTGATATTCTTGAAATCAACTTTTCATAGCGTTCTATGAATTCCGTGGTAAACTGAATGGATTTTATTGCCGCCTCCTTTACTTCATTCAACCAATCAAGAATTCCTTCCATTGATTCCAAATCACTTTCATAAAGTTCATCCAGCAACTGATCACAGCAATCCACTATGCGTTTTCCAAGTTCAGGAAGGTCATGTAAAGGGGTATTGGTTCCAATGAGAACCATTAGCTTTGCAAAAACTGGATTCATTTCAACATGGGTATCTTGACTATTCGATAGGGATGATGCCATGACCCAAGGCATGAACAGCTCCATTTCCTTCAGCAGTGAGTCTCCCTGATGCCGAAGCTTCAATGCCCACTCCTTCCGGGATGATTCAGATTGATGTGAAATCTCAGTGAATCTCTTAAGCGCTCTGAACCAAGCCGTCGGTTCAATGACTTCCTGCTTTTCAAAAGAGCTTATGGTCAGTACTGCCTGAGGAAGTTCTCTATGCTCTTCCATTCCTGCTATGACGGTATCTGTGATACCACGCGCATATGATGAATCAAGGAGTGGCTTTTCCATGTAATCCTGAAGCCCTTCAATTAATGTGATCAGATAACAAACCAGATTCCCGCTGTCAACAGTAGATACATACATGGGTCTCATAGGTTTTAGCGTTCTCGTATCGTACCAGTTATATAAATGTCCATTCCATTTCTCCATTTTTTCTATGGTAGAAATGGTTTTAGAAATCCTTTCTGTTGCTTCCAAGAGGCCTATATACCCCATGTCTCTTGCCGTAAGTGAAGCCATCAGCCCCAATCCGATATTCGTTGGAGATGTTTTGTGGGCAATGCCTCGATAGGGTTCTTCCTGGAAATTATCCGGAGCCAGATCATGGTTTCCTGCATTGGAAAACTCCTCGAAATATCTCCAGGTTTTTCTAGAAGTTTTTCTCAGTTCCAGTAAAGCCTCATTGTTCAGTCTGGTATATTTATTATTTTCATCCCTGCTGATGAGGTAAGCAATAACAGGTGAACTGAGCCAGACTACTGCTAATAATGAACTTAATAAGAGATTTTCAGGTTTGAAATAATACGTAAGTATTACTATGATCAATCCGGAAGCAGCACTTGCCCCCATGGATCTTATATAGCTTTCCAGGGAATTCGGCTGTGCTTTGTCCGCATCTGAAGATGTGACCCATTCGAGCAGATTTTTCTTGGTGAAAAACACTCTTGCAAGTGTTACGGTGATAGCATTTAATGCCTTCACTGCTTGATACGGGAGTAACATGATGCTGAGTAAAAACTGAAATACGGATGCTTTTATGCCAAAAAATCCTGGTAGATATCTTTTTATGGTATCAGGTCTGAGACCCTCTCTGAAGATTCTAGCCATGAGTGAAAGCCCTAGTGGAGTACCCAAAGCCAGAATGCCAAGACTGAACCAAAAAACACCCGATCCTGGGAGTAAAGTGAATCCAACGATGAAAAGAAGCATCACCGAAGGAGCCATCAGGCTTCTTCTCAGATTATCTATGATCTTCCATTTCGAAACTACTGATAAAGGATTGGATATGGTTGAATGATCCATTGTATGTAAACTTCGGAAAAGCCATGGTACCAGCTGCCAGTCTCCTCTGATCCATCTGTGCAGTCTTGCCATGAAAGAATTATATTTTGATGGATATGAGTCTATCAGCTCAAGATCCGAGACTAAGGCCGCTCTAACAAAGGATCCTTCCAGAAGGTCATGACTCAGTATTGCATTTTCAGGCAAAGTCCCCTTTAATACCGTCTGGAACACTCTAAGATCATAGATGCCCTTTCCGGTAAATATTCCTTCACCAAACAGATCCTGATAAACATCAGATATGGCACTGGCGTATGGATCCAAACCTTCTTGACCTGTATAGATCCTTGAAAAAACGGATCTGTTTGAGCTGTCACTATCAAAAGAAATTCTCGGCTGCATCAAGCCATATCCTTTGGTAACAATGCCTTTCTCTTTGTCAATCACTGGACTGTTCAGTGGATGTGCCATTGTCCCAATCATTTTTTTTGCCATCCCTAAAGGAAGCACCGTATCCGCATCAAGTGTGATGACGTATCTGATATCATTGTCTGGAAGAAATTTATTGGAACTATAGGAAAAACTTGTGTCTGTAGAGCCCAGCAGGAGTTCATTAAACTCCATCAGCGCGCCTCTTTTTCTTTCCCAGCCTGTCCAGGTTTGATCTATTTCGTTCAGTTTCCTGTCTCTATTGTAGAAATAAAAAATATCTTTTTCTCCATTTGAGTATTTGCCATTCAGCTCCATTATTCTTAATGACGCTTCCTCTATGATGCTTTCATCGCTATCGATGGTCTCGTAATCAGAATCTTTGAACGCACCAATTAAAGCAAAAAAGAGGTTCTTTTCTCTGTTACCAAGATAGTGGTTCTCCATATTCTCCATGAGCTCCCGCACCCTCTTCCTGTCGGGGATGATTGCTGGAATTACGACTATGGTCCGCATACTATCTGGAACTCCTTCTTTAAGCTCAAGTCTTGGGAATACTGCAGGCTTTTTTACTCTGTTCACAATCCAGTTGGCTATAGATATGACGATATCAGAAACAGGAATAATCACCGCAATAGCTGTGAGAATCATAAAGAAAATAGAACTGGAATCCGCATGGGTCCTTGAGTATGAGACTGCCATCAGTGTCAACAGAATCGTGAACAAGACAATTGAGAGCATATAAATCGCACCCTGGTTCGCTACAAACCTTCTTCTGATTCTGGTGAAGTATTTAATTTCTCTTTCCTGCCTTTCTTCCAGTAAAGACAGCCCGTCCCCAATGATATAATATCCAATATGCCAGGTATGATTCATGTTCTCGGAATCAGCACTGGCAGGATTTTCAGAAGAGAAGGCTCTTCTGGCCAGGTACAGCGCTTCTTTTCCAATATAAAGCTCAGAAACCCCAAACATTTTAGCTATATGTTCCACCGTATTCTTGTAATAGAAACGTGATTGAATATCCATAAGACTATATGTGCCATCAGGATCCTGTGCTAGTATTTTTTCCAGATTGCTGGCAGCATCAAATAACTCTGTCCAGTTCATCCCTGAAAGGTACTTGAGACTTATAATGCAATTTCCAATCCCCACCGTACTGATCGCCTGAGCATTGTGTTCCTTCTGGGCTAAGAGTTCTGCTGAAGTATCAAACCTCCCTAGAACCCCATCTATATAACGCAGGACATCAGAATAGCTTTTTCCAGATCTTCTCAGTCTATAGAATAGATGTTCCACAAAAGAGGAATTAGGTGTCTCTATCATACTGCTGACGGCTTTGTTCCCTTTCTCAAATAACGCGCTGATTTCGTCGGAGGTCGTATGGTCCAATAAAGCCCACTCCTCAACCATTTCATCTGCAAGATTCCACTGCTTTTTTGTTTCTATGATATCCTCACATACCATCCTGATATTTTCCAGGAGTGCTAACTTTAACATAGCTGGCATTGCATAAATCTCACGTTCCAAAAGCACATTATGAGACTGATATGCGTCCAAATACTGGAGCAGGACCTCCTCCTCGATACGGCCTTGTGTATGGCTGACCAGCTCCATCATAAGTACTGAGATTCGTGTAACATTTTGATATGGACCTTTTCTTAAGACCGGAAGCTCAAAATAGCTTTTCTTAGACATGTTTCTTCGAAGTCCATTCACCTGTTCTTCCAGCACATAAAAATTATCAAGCAGCCACTCAGCAGCAGGAGGTACTGAGTTTTTTTTAGTCACTTCCGCATTCAGTTCCATATAAGTCTGTTGGATGTATTTAAAATTGTCATTCATTCGGGAAATAGGCCAGCTCCGTTTGCTTCTTTGTGGTACCACGGAATGCTCCAATGACATGCTTTTTGCATGTTCCACCAGTTCCTCAACGCTGAGGGAGGCATCTCTAACCTTTATATTCCTTACTCTTCTAATTCTGTACAATACGCCAAGAAAAACCAAAACCACCAGAACCAAAGCACCTAGGATAACTCTATAGTCTATATCAAGTCTGATCAATCGGACTACCTCCTTAGGATTTTCAAGATAAAAAAAGTCGCCTTTCGTAAAAAGCGACTTTAGCTGCATGTAACTGTTGATTTAATTTTTAACCACGAGTTCTTTTTATTATTTTAATTATACTTTAATTTATTATAAAAGTCAATGTTCTATTCTTCTTTAACACACCTATGAACATTTATTGTCTAATAATTTTAATTTTATTGTATTATTTTTAAAATAGTTTAGAAATTCAGACATTCAAAACTCAATCTTTATATCAATACTTGATTGTCACTTGAATTTCATTCTATCACGTAACTATTAAACATATTTATTCATCTCATCTATGGTTTCCACGACCAGTTGCCTCATGAGCTCTCTCACTGATAAAATTTCAGACACCCGGTAGGCATTAGCACCTGCAAACACTAATCCCTCTTCTCCATGAACAGAGTGCATCAGTGCATCTGAAATGCAGTAGGGAGTAGTCTTTGGATCACAGGGTATGAGGCAGTTATAGCATCTTTTTACAGGTATCCTGCCTGCGTCCAGTTTATCGGTAAAAGTATTTCTGATGGCCCTTCCCGGCATGCCCACTGGGCTGTTCACCAGTCTGATGTCTTCCTTTTTTGCATTCACATAAGCCATTTTGAACTCAAGATCCGCGTCGCATTCCTCTGTTGCTACAAACCGGGTCCCCATCTGTACGCCTGATGCGCCGAGTTTCAGGTACTCTGCAATATCTTTGCCGTCATAAATACCTCCGGCCACAACCACAGGAATCTTCACCTGGTATTTTTCTTCAAAAGGCTTCAGTTCTTCTAGGACCTCTTTCAGGATGTCCTTCAGATCCATATAGCTTCCACTTTCCATGACTTCCTTCTTGAACCCTAAGTGTCCCCCTGCCATCGGACCCTCCACGATGAAAAGATCCGCAGGAATCGCGAACTTCTTATCATAAACCTTCGAAATCAGCTTTGCTGCTTTACCAGAAGACACTATTGGGGCAATCTTTGTTTTTGTCCCTTTGACCATTTCTGGAAGCTCCAGTGGAAGACCCGCTCCAGTGACAATGAGATCAATGCCTTCCTCCACAGCAGTTTTAATAAGTTCATCATAAGTAGTCATGGCAGCCAGAAGATTCACGCCGATGATTCCCTCAGGTGCAATGTCTCTTGCTTTTCTGATCTCTGCCCTTAATGCTCTTTTGTTGGCTTCCAGATTGTTCTTAAGAAAATCCTCTTCCTGGTAGCCAATCTGGACTCCCGAGATGATGCCGATGCCACCTTCTTTCGCCACTGCTCCCGCCAGTGAAGAGAGTGATATCCCTATCCCCATACCACCTTGTATAATAGGCCACTTAGGCAATAGATTCCCGATTTTTAGATGATTTAAAAGTTCCAATAGTTGTTTCCTCCCTTAATTCGATTCATTCCCATTATACAGAGGTATACTTTGATACTCAAAATATTAAGATAGAATTAAGAAAATCGAGAAGGAACTTGTACGGTCATACACTTCTTTTTCCTTCTGATGGAAGGCATCAGAACTCTTTTTAAGGCGAGATGAAGATGGGCAAGTTTGGGGGATAATACGTGAAATATCCCATCATGAGAGACAGCGAGATTACAATGAATATTCCCGTAGCTGCATAAATCCATCGTGGCTTGGAAACTCTATAGACATGAATGGCCAGAAGCTGTGCAACAGGGATGCTGACCATAGAGGAGAAGTTCACCCAAGAAGCTTCCATTTCAAAGGCGCCAGCCCACACATAATACCAGACCACAATAATAAAAACACCAAAGATCACACTGATGGCCATAGCCTGATGCCATCTTCTGAAGGAAAGCTTCTTCCTTTCTTTGTACACCAAATAGCCAGCTGTCCACCAGAGCACCGTTGGCCAGTAGACCATTTTCAGATGCTCCCAGATGCTCTCGTTCACTGGAGCAATGAGACTGACAAAAAAGTTCTCGCCAGACCATTCATAGGCAAAATGAAGCGATCCAGCGATCATCACAATCACAAAGATCCCTAGAATATGATAAGACCTGACAAACCTCATGACCCTTATTTCCTCCATATCTCCATACATCATTTCCACTCCTTTTGTCTCCATCGCTACATATACTATAGAACAAAGATGCGTACTGGATTTCACAGAATTATTATGGTTTTATTACATTTTCAAAAGACACCCATTGATGAATGAACAGTCAAATAAACACCTAAACTTTCACTCTACTGTAACCCATTCATTTATGAGTGGTGTATGATGAATAAAAAAGAGTAGCAGGAGGAATATCTTATGAAAAAAAACAGGATGACCCAATCACTTGGACTACTACTCAGTATATGTCTCTTATTATCCTTTGCTGGCTGCAGAAAAGCGGTATCGGCTGAAGACGGAAACCTCCTCGATGATCTAAAAAAAGAAACGGTGGAGAAAAGCAGTTCGTTCACAAAAGAATCTACGATGCCAGCGCTGAACTTCTCCTTTAATCTCTTCACCAGGAATCTTCTAAATGAAAACACACTGATTTCGCCTCTATCCGTACTGACTTCCCTCGGCATGACCGCAAATGGAGCGAAAGGCGATACGATTTCTCAGATGGAGGAAGTCTTTGGCATGGATCGGGAATCACTCAATCAGCTGCTGTACCTCTATACATCAAAACTGCCACAAAAGGACAAGCTGAAGGTCCATATGGCAAATTCCATATGGTTTCGGGATGGAGACCGATTTCAGATCCGCCCTGAATTTCTTCAGACCACAGTAAACTACTATGATGCCGGAATCTACCGTTCTCCTTTTGATGACAGCACAGTGAAGGACATCAACAGCTGGGTTCGGGAGCGTACAGACGGTCAAATCCCAGAAATCCTTAATCAAATCTCCAGTGACACTGTCATGTACCTCATCAATGCGCTCTCCTTTGATGCAGAATGGGAAACCATCTATAAAGAAAATCAGTTGCGTCAAGAATCTTTTCATGCGGATGACGGAACTCTCCAGAATGCCGATATGATGTATTCACAAGAGCAGCTCTACCTGGAAGATGGAGATACAAAAGGATTCATCAAGAAATATGCAGATGGAAACTACGCCTTTGCGGCAATCTTACCACCAGAGGACCTTCATCTCTCAGCCTATCTTTCAGACCTTACACCAGATAAACTGCGTGAGATTCTGGAGAACCCCATAGAAACCTCCGTTCAGACCATGATGCCAAAGTTCACCACAGAGTATTCTGTGGAAATGTCCGAGATTTTAAAGAGCATGGGTATGGAACACGCTTTTGATGAAGATCTTGCGGATCTATCCGGACTGGGTTCTGCAGGTGGAAATCTCTATATCAACAGAGTCCTGCATAAAGCAAAGATTGAAGTCCATGAAAGGGGCACAAAAGCTGGCGCTGCCACCGCGGTGGAAATAAACGAAAAATCTGCGGCAATTGATCCCCCAAAAACAGTCTTCCTGGACAGGCCTTTCTTCTATATCGTTTTTGACACAGAAAGTTACCTGCCGCTCTTTATGGGCACCACCCTCTATGTCAAATAGACAGTTCGGGAACCTGGTTTTCACTCAGGTTCCTTTCATTTATCAAAAAATTCATGTGGATTTAAACTTCCTGTGTTAGAGTAGATAGAACTTATATAGACTGTTAGAAACGGAGTGTGATCCTATGCATGAAAATTCCCCGGCACTTCTCCTCACCTTATCAGGTGCAGGAAGCGCTTTAGAAACTCTCATTAAGCTTGGTATACTGATTCTCATAGCTCTCATCATCTATTACCTCTTTCAAATCGGCAATAAGCAGGTAGACGAGAAAAAGAAGCTCCGGTATGGTATCCCGCAGCTGAAACTAACCTTCTTTGTCTTGTTGGGAATTGGTGTGCTCTGGTGGATCCTAAACAATCAGGATCTTCTTGTCCCCATCATCGTGCCTTTTGTGGTGGCCGGTGTTCTTGCCTATGCCTTCAATCCGCTGGTCAAGAAGCTCATGACGCTGAAACTGTCAAGAACTCTCTCCACTGCCATTATTTTTATTGGCATCACTCTTGCCATAGTCGGATTCTCCCTGGTGTTCTTCCCGATGATTGTAAAGGAAGTGAACAGCCTGGTTGCCATGCTGCCTGATCTGAGCCAGAACTGGTATGAAAAGTTCATAGCCTGGTATGAGGAAAGTATCGGCACAAATCCTAATATGCCGACAACCTTTGAAGGAGTCCTGGAATATCTGAATATCGAAGTAGAAGCCATCACCGACTGGCTCTTCCGTTCTTCAGGCACTCTTTTCTCGAAGATCGGTTCCTTTGCTTCCAGTCTTGTCCATCTGGTGACCATTCCTGTGATCATGTTCTATTTCATGAAAGATGGCGATAAGATTGCAAAGGGTGCTAAAAAGATGGTGCTTCCTAGATGGAGAAGCTGGGTCTTCCCTCTCTCAGAGAAAATTGATGGGGTTCTTGGGGGCTTCATCCGGGGACAGCTTCTGGTTGCATTTTTTATTGGAGTGCTCAGCTCCATCGCCTTACTGATTTTAGGCGTTGAATACTGGCTCATCCTTGGTATGCTGGCTGGCATAGGAGATCTTATTCCCTATATCGGACCTTTCCTGGGTGCAGTTCCTGCGGTCTTCATTGCTTTAACCACCGACCCTTGGAAAGCCCTTTGGGTCATCGTCGCTTTCCTCATCATTCAGCAGCTGGAAGGAAACCTCATTTCACCAAAGATTGTCGGTCACAGTGTTGGTCTTCATCCAGCCCTGATCATCTTTGTGCTTCTTGTGGGTGGTGCCCTTTGGGGCCTTGTGGGACTACTGGTTGCTGTACCTTTGGCAGGAGTCATTAAAGTACTCCTGGAGGCCATTCTCGATTGGTTCAAGAAACATTATCCTGCTATATTTGAAGCTTCATAATGAAGAAAAGCTCCTGGAAAATCCGGGAGCTTTCTTTCTGCCTGTGATTCTATAAAAGTCTACGTGGGTCTTTTAATGGATCTTCTGGATCCACTTCTTTTTCATCAAGATCAAGACCCGGATCTCCTCTTCGGATGCCATCCTTCTCATAGTCCTCTTCATCATAAAAGCTTAAAACCGCTTTTTCCTTGCGAACTTCATCCTCATCCACAAGAACCATAACATGTCCTTTCTCAAGACGTTCCAGATAGAGCTCCTTATAATCCTCATCCACTTCATACTGCTCCAGCACCTCCCGTAAATCAAGGCTTCTCCCATCAGCATACTGGGTCATGGCATCAGCGATGGGTCCAGCAGCAAGAACAGGTCCTCCTAATGGTGCAGCAATGGCTCCCATACCAAGGAAAAACTCTTCTGTGGTGGAAACCCCATCTTTTTTCCGATCTTCCATCGGAAGCTCCTCGATGACGCCCTCGGGTATCTCTTTCTTCAATGGATCGATCCATTCCCCTTCTTTCAAGAGCACTGAGATCTCATGATCCTGAAATCCGGACTCCTTCAGTCTCCTGATGGCTTTTAACGCCTGTTCTTTTGTTTCAAATATACCTGCAATTCTATTCATTATTTACCTCCATACATTTCTCATTAATGTGTTAGTAATAACTATAGAGAAGGAGTGAAAACGTAAGATGACCATTTCATCAACAGACGGGAAAGATTCGGTTAAAGGATTATAAACGGCTTTACAAGCCATTCATGAAGAAGCTTCCTCTGTGAATACACCTTTAAGAGCGTTCACCCAAAAGAAAAGAGAGCCCTCATTTGAGAACTCCCTGAAAACATCTATTTTACGATGAGCACATCCTGAGAAGGATTCACAAGTCCAGAAGCAATGACTTTCATCTCATGCACCTGATCCATGTTTGTCACCACCACTTCAGTGATGCTGGACTTGGCTTCCTGTCTTACAAGTGCCCAGTCTACCTCCATAAGAGGTGTCCCGATCTCCACTTTCTGGCCAATCTCAGCCAATCTCTTGAACCCTCTTCCTTCCATTTTTACCGTATCAATACCGTTATGAAGAAGAACTTCCAGTCCGCTTTCTGTGGTGAAAGCCAATGCATGATTGGTGTCAAAAATATGGGCAATCTCTCCACGGATCGGTGAAACAACGGTTCCTTCCTGTGGATCTATGGCGAAGCCGTCACCGATCATCTTTTCTGCGAAAAGAGCATCGGGAACCTCAGAAAGATCCAGCACCTTTCCTTTCACAGGAGAAGCCATGATCGTCTCTGTGACAGAACTTCCTGAAACGCCTTCTTTTTCCTTGCTCTTTGCACTTACCACTGTCACTGAATCAGGATTTTCCATGATGACTTTGATCTCATCTTTCAGTGCTTCAGCTTCTGTGCCAAAGATGACCTGAATCCCGCTCTGTCCCACTTCCAGAACTCCAGGGGATCCCAGGGCCTTGAGACGAGTTTTGTCTACTTTCTTGGTGTCAAAGACTTCCAGTCTGAGCCTTGTGATACAAGCATCAATGGCCTTGATGTTATTCGTACTGCCTAATGCTTTCAAGACCTCCATTGCTTTCTCCGTGACAGGAACCGCTTCTTTCTGAGTTTCGTCTATGTCTCTGCCTGGAGTTTTCAGGTCCAGTTTCTTGATGAGGTAATAGAATGCTGCGAAGTACAGAGCTCCGATGACGAGACCCACTGGAAGGAGCATCCATGGATTTCCAGCATTTCCTGTGGTGATGCTGACCGCATAGTCAATGAGAGATGAGGTGAAGGTTTCTGTGAGCCTTACACCAAAGAGATTCATCAGGAGGCCTCCAACAAAAGCCAGAGAGATGTGTACGATGTAAAGCACTGGAGCAACAAACATGAAGGCAAACTCAATAGGTTCTGTGATACCTGTGATGATGGAAGTGAGTGCTGCAGTAAGCATCACACCTCCGATGGCCTTTTTGTTCTTAGGCAGCGCTCTCAGGTAGATGGCAAGAGCAGCAGCTGGCAGACCGAAGATCTTCAGAGGATATTCAGCTGCTGTGATGGCTCCTGCAGTAGGGTCTCCAGCAAAGAATCTGGCAATTTCTCCCACATAAGTCTGTCCATCTGCTGCCACATAGGTGCCAAACTGTGTAGTGAATGGAGTCTTAAACACATGATGCAGTCCTGTTGGAATCAGCGCTCTGTTACCGAAGGCATAAATAGCACCACCCAGACGGAACCCAAAAATTTCTGCATCGATCGCCAT
This sequence comes from Proteiniclasticum ruminis DSM 24773, assembly GCF_000701905.1. Taxonomy (GTDB): domain Bacteria; phylum Bacillota; class Clostridia; order Clostridiales; family Clostridiaceae; genus Proteiniclasticum; species Proteiniclasticum ruminis. Next base: position 52,353 of record NZ_JNKC01000007.1, read on the forward strand.
CTGTCCTAGGGCATTGATGCCATTCTGGATGGGAGGCCACACAAATCCCAGGGTAACACCCAAAAGGATGGAAACCACAACCATGATGATGGGCACCAGTCTTTTGCCTTCAAAGAAGCCAAGTACAGGATGAAGTTTGGTTTTAAAGTATCTCTGGTAGATTTTCGCAGCAATGATACCAATGATGATTCCGCTGAAGACCCCCATATTGATAGGATCTGCAAGGTTCTGCGCTGCAGACATGATATCCAGCACTTTAATCAGCACCACATATCCTACAACGGCTGCAAGACCAGAAACAGCTTCTCCTGCTGTGAATCCTATGGCTACACCAACGGCAAAAATAAGGGGTAGGTTTTCAAATACAATAAGGCCACCGCTGAAAAGAACCTTCACAAACACATCCAGAACAGGACTGTTTGCTAAAGTTTCCGCCCCCGCCAGCTGCTCGATGATACGGGATAGTGCGACCATGAGTCCTGCCGCTGGCAGTACAGACACAGGAAGCATCAGTGATTTTCCGACTTTCTGCAAGATTGCAAAGAATCCACCGGATTTTTTCTTGGTTTTCATTAGATTTTCCTCCTTTAAATTTTGAAATCAGAGTATCACCGGGAATAAAAAAGGCATGAGCTCATACAGAAAGCAAAGGCCAAATAAACTTTGGTCTTCTTTCTTTGTATCAACTCATGCCTGATCGAATCAGTTACACGGAACTATTTTTTGCTGTGATTTAATTTGTATAAATGCAGGGCGATATACCCGATTTCGTTTTCAGGAACTACTATACCAATATTTTTCTTCAAAAGCAAGGCTATATTTTCCGAAATTTTATACTCGAAGGGAAAATCTTTTTTTATTTTATCCAGGAGAAGATTCTCAATGGTTTCATTTTTTACACAGCGCTCAATGAGTCCCCGGAGATGTGAAACCAGTCTGACACTGTCAAAAGAATTCTCTACAAGGGTGAGCTCAAGCTTATCTTCAATGTATGGAACCACTTGGCTGATGGCCTTCACATAGGACAAAGAGTCGGACTTTTTTCCACCCATTCGTCCGCCATGGATGTGGAACGTGATAAAACCTATTTCACTTTCAGGAATCTCAATATTCATCTGTTCCTTCAGAATTTCCACAGCCTTCTCCGCAATGGCATACTCTTTCTTATAAAGCATCCTTGTCTCCAGAAGAAAAGGATTCACTATTTCAATGCCTTCCCGGATCCTTGAAAGGGCAAAGTTGATATGATCTATGAGTCCGAAATGAATGTTCACATGGAGAGTTTCTCCAAGCTCCTTCTCAGCCATAGACACAATGTCCTCTACAATCTTTACAATCTTCTCGTCCGTTGTTTCCAGGAGATACTCATACTGATTTTTATTGGTTTCATCCACCTGGATGAACACATTCTCGATGAGATTCGATTCCATCAGGATGGACCCTTTTTTTTTGTTGAATCCGATGCCTTTACCGATGAGGATATACTCGTTCTGACCAAGGCTCACAAGAACCGCATTATTATTGAACGTCTTTTTAACCAGATAACTTTTCAAACACATCCCACCTTTTCAATACACTGATTCAACAGAAGAGGAAATCTCATTATCAAGAATGAATACCGCAGCTTCTATCCTTCTATTCTTCTTTTTTTAGCGCTTTATCCGTCTGACCTGATAAAACACCCGGTTCTCCATACTGGTCTGTAGTTACCGGCAGACCCTTTGCCTCCAGTTTCAGCTCCACATATTCCTTCACAATAGAATATACCAGCACAAATATAGGCACACCCACAATGAGACCCATGACCCCTAAAAACTTTCCAGCTACGAGAATGGAAAAAAGAATCCAGAAGGAGGAGATGCCAAGAGACTCACCAAGAATCTTCGGTCCGATGTAATTCCCATCCAGCTGCTGCAGAAGGAAAATAAACAATAGGAACCACAGGGCTTTCACAGGAGATACAAACAGTATGATGATGAAGGATGGTATGGCGCCGATGAACGGTCCAAAAAACGGAATGATATTGGTGACTCCAATGATAAAACTCACAAGCTCTGTATAAGGCATCTTGAACAGGCTCAGACAGACAAAAGCAATGATTCCGATGATAAGAGAATCCAAGACTTTACCCACAAGAAACTTACTGAAAATCGTTTGGGTTCTTGTAAGGAGCAAAATGGTCTTTTCCGCATGTCTTGGTGCAAGAACGCCATAAAGGACTTTCTTGCCAGTGGCAAGGAACTTTCTTTTGTCACTGAGAAGATATAGGGATACCACAATACCAAGGAAGACATTCCAGATGGATGTGGCCGTGCTTCTGATGAACCCCACCGTTGCAGGGAGGATCTCTTTCACCAGATTGTTGAGTGATACACTAAGCTCATCCCACCGCTCCTGCAAAAAAGTCACTACTCTTGGATCTAGTGTATAGCGATTATTCAGATCTTCAATGAGATTGCTGATGTTTGTGATATATTTCGGAAGTTCCATGACTAGACCTGTAATACTCGCTATAAGCTGAGGCAGAATGAACGCCAGAAACAGCGCAATAAAGGCTGCAGATGCAAAGTATCCTAGAATCAGCGAGAGAACTTCTTTCCTTCTACGGAGCTCTGGCTTGCCTAGAGCTGTTTTACTCAGCCATTTATCTGCAAATACCACTAGAAAATTGATCACATAGGCAATGACAAATCCATAGATAAACGGATAAAGAATAGACATGTAACGGCCTATGGCGTTCAAGAAACCATCCAGTCCCGACATAATAAGGAAAAAAAGAATTGAGGATGCGATGACAAGAAAGGCATAGACAGCGATGGTTGAATACTTTCTGTTCCAGTCGATTTTCACTCTGATCGGCCTCCAAACATATAATGGTTAAATTATACCGTACTTTTCCATGGTTTTGCTTAAGCTTAAAGAAGATTTCTTCAGGCTGAAAAAAAAAGAGCTGGAAAGAAGATGCACTTCTTTTCAGCTCTTTCATTTCTTCTTACTTATTTCTGTTCAGAAGTACCCAAAGAATATAGTTGTTCAGAGATCTGAAATCTTTTTCTGCTTCTTTAGCCAGTTCTTCCTTCAGTTCTACAGGCATAGTAAACAGAATCTTTGTTTTTTCATCCTTATTTTTCATCACGCATTCTCCTTTATATAATTATTGATTTCGTCCATTTCAGTGAAATCTATTTCCCGTAACTAATTATACTATAGATATCATGAAATGTTAAGAGTACATCACATAATGTTAGAGTGTTTCTTGAAATATTTATAAGTCTATCTCAACCGACAAAACATTATACCAAGGAAAAGCCATCTATAGCAATACTTATTTTTGTGGCATCACTCCCATTGTTTAAAGAATAACAAAATATCCAGATATCATATTCCGTCAATACAACGAAGAGAATAGATTCCCTAAATCCGTGAATCACATACAGAATGGATGTTTTATACACGCGTGTTCACATTTGAAATGATGCCTTATCTATCTATAGGACATTCACCTTAAATATAAAGACCATTTCTCGCATCATGAGAACAGAGCTTTCATCTGTATCACTTCTCTTTACCAAAGGCACATTAATATCACACTAATAACAGCAATTATATTTATCTCTTCCACCCTTTTATTTTTCTCTCTGCATCTTTAACATGCGCATAAATTTCTTCTTTCGTCGCAGCCTGAGTTCCTTCTTTCATCACCGCAGCTGCTCCACTGGCCTGGGCCAGCGTCAGCATCTCTTTAGGATTCATTTTCATTTCCAGTCCAAAGGCAAGAGCAGCCACCATGGCATCTCCAGCACCTACGGTGCTTCTCACTGGAACTTTCAATCCTTCTGCCATAAATGTATGATGATCCGTAAGTAAAATGCTGCCTTCTGCTCCTCTGGATATGAGAACCAGCTGAATCCCTTTTTTCACCAGCTTTTCTCCTTCATGGATCATCTCATCCACATTCAATGCTTCTTTTCCGACAATGCCCGCCAGCTCTCTTTCATTTGGTTTTACCATATACGGTATTTCATGAATAGCTTGAACCAATGCCTCGCCTTCTGCATCCACAAGGACTCTTGCGCCTTTCTCTTTAGCCATTTTAGTAAGAGTTCCATAGATCTCTTTAGGTACGCCCTGACTGACTCCGCCAGAAAGCACCACCAGGTCTCCTTCCTTTACCAGAGCATGATATTTATCATAAAAGTCAGAGAGCTCTTCTGGAAGAATCTCCGGTCCAGGCTCATTGAACTCTGTATATTCTTTCCTCTCCTCATCTACAACCTTGATATTTGTTCTAGTATTCCCGGAGACGCTCTGAAACTCATCTGTGATGCCAATGCACTTCAGCTCTTTTCTGAACACCTCCTCCAGGATGCCTCCAAGAAAACCTGTAGCAGTTGAAATCATGCCCAGCTCCTTCAGAACCTTTGAAACATTGATGCCCTTTCCACCCATGTCATTTCTTGTAGAGTCCACCCGGTTGACCTCTCCCATGGATACTCTATTCAGCACCAGGGTCTTGTCCAAAGCCGGATTCAAGGTTACGGTTATAATCATTTAATGGCGCCTCCTTCTTATCTTCTAATTTTTTCCTTGATTTTCATACGGTGCGGCCAGCTCTTCTTCCCGAACGCCTGCCGTACTGACTGCCGTGGATTCCTTCTTTTTCTGAAAGCTCATAACCTTTCCTCTGTATAATCCAGGCTGCTCCATAGTCTTTCCGATGTTCCTTTGATTGTAACAAAATACCCTACAGAGTAAGCACCTTTTTTGGGTTGTCTACTCTATAGGATATATTTTACCCGATACTTTCGTATTTATTCTGTTTCCCGATTCCCGCGAAAAATCTTTCTTGCACTTCCCTTGGCTGCCTTCGCGAAAGCCTTGACAACTTTTCCTGAATTTTCTCTTACAATACTGCCCATGAGAGACACCGCTTCCAGGGTAGCGCTTCTGCGCACCTCTTTCTTATCTGCTTTCACAAGGCTCTCTGAATATTTTTTCGCCATGGCGCCCACCCGAAGATAAAGAAAAGTGTTCATGGAGCCTTCCGTAATGGAATTCACCAAAAGATTGGTCACATAGACCGTGCCAGGCAGAAGGCTGCCCAGGCTTCCGCCTAGGATCCCTGCAAGGACAGGCTCCAGCTGCTCGTCCAGAAGATCCAGATCTTCAATGGATCTTGCCAGCATCACCGTTCCGAAAACATTACTGTAAAGATAAACAAGTTCTCTGGCTGTTGGCTTCTGATAATAGATTCTTGCCACCTGGTAGATCATTTTTGTGAGGGTCACCATCATAAAAAGACCATCCAAAGAGCCATTTTGAGAAATGGCAGTGGTGAGAAATACGGAGGATGCGCCATCCCGGATTTTCCGGTCCGCCTCTCGTCTTAAAATTCCTCGAGCCCTTAGGATATCCTCCAGAATATACTCGTCCTCTCCAAAGACAAACCCAGATTCAAGAAGCGCTGGATTTTTTATCATCCTTTCTTTCAGATGAAGAAGATATCTTTTGTATTCTTCCCCTTCTGAGCTTTCCGGAAACTGAGGTTTTCTTTTCAGAGAAAGAAAGAGAGAAAATGGAACGCCCAGAAGAACCCCAAAGAGGAGAATCACAAGGACCAAAGCAGTGTATCCAATATAGGGGTGTATGCTGTATGCATTCCGGTAAAGCGTTCCCGTTTCATTGAAAAGGACCAAGAGAAAAAGAAGAAAAAGCGCAAGCGAAAGGAAGGTCAGTCCTTTTTTCAAACTGCTCCACAAGTCTTCCAATGTATCACATCCTCACTATTTTCTTTCAGTATAATCTAATCTCTGCCTTTTTCACAATAAATGTAAAAACAAGAAGAAGATCCCCAAAAAAGAAGAAGGATGAACGTGCCATCCTCCTTTTCTTAAGCCTTATAAACTACATCTTCTCATATTCTTTTTCAAAGGTTTTGGTGCTTCTCACAGTATCCAGCGGCCTTACAAGACCCTCAATCTCTTCTCTCTGCCCCTCAAAGTAAGGTGGAAGCGACAGCTTTTCTCCTACGGTTTCATAAGGCTCATCCTGCATAAAGCCAGGACCGTCTGTGGCCAGCTCAAAGAGAATACCACGATCCACATTGGCATAAAGAGAACCAAAATAGAATCTCTCCACAAAACCGGAGTTTCTGAGTCCAAATCCCTGGTACCGCTCAATCCATTGTTCCAGCTCTTTTTTGTCCTCTACTCTGAATGCCACATGGTGCACTGTACCATAGCCTTGTCTTGCAAAACCTGATTTCTGATCTTCTTCTACAATGACGCTGGCTCCGTTTCCGCCTTCTCCCATCTCAAAGAGGTGGAAGGCATTTTCAGACGCGGTTTCTCTCATCATGTACACCTGTTCCAGAACCTTTTTGAAATAGCTGTACTCCGGAATTCTAATGAAGATCGGTCCAAGTCCTGTGATGGCATACTCCAGTGGAATGGGTCCTTTTTCCCAGGGTGTTCCTGATGCGACTCCTTCATTCTTCTCATCAGATATGAGCATATACTTCTGATCATCAAAATCCGAGAAATAGAGGACTTTTTTGCCAAAGAACTCCGTGATGCCTTCCTGAGAAATGTTCAACCTGCTGAAGCGGGCTTCCCAGTATCTTAAAGCTTCATCTGTTGGTACGCGGAAAGATGTTCTTGCAATCTCATTGGTCCCATGGGTACCTTTCGAGATGCCAGGAAAATCAAAGAACGTCATGTCGGTTCCTGCACTCCCCTTATCGTCTGCAAAAAACAGATGGTAAGTCTGGATGTCATCCTGATTCACTGTTTTCTTTACAAGTCGAAGCCCTAAGGTGTAGGTAAAAAACTCATAGATTTTTTCTGCGCTGCTGGTGATGGCGGTGACGTGGTGTATTCCTTTTAACTGATTCATTGTTCATTCCTCCAAATTTTCATTTTTATCACATATTGTCATATTTTTTTACTCTGGCCTTTCCAAATGGATCGTCTCTCCCAAAGTGCTGTAGTTTGCTCCTGCAAGCCTCGCAACAGGATCAAACGCATCCATTCGGATTCTTCCTTCGTCATGGATCTCCTCAGAAAGATGCGCATAAACCACTTTACCAAGAAGAAAATCTGCAGTGGTTTTTCCATCTTCTTTTATCTCCAGATGGTCATAGAGTATACATTCCATCCGGACCTTGGCCTCCGAAACTCCTGGCACAGAAATTTTCGTGCTCTTCTTGATACTGAGACCTGTTTTCTCGATCTCGCTTTCTTCCGGCGGCAGAGAAGCGGCGCTCCCATTCACTGCAGTGAGATTCGTCTTATCCACACCATGAACCACAAACTCTTTCTGGCACAGAATATTTCTGGCCGTATCCTTCATGACTCCGTTTTTTCGTTGAATGGAAAGAGAAATCAAAGGCGGCACCGTGGATACAATACTGAAATAGCTGAAAGGTGCTCCGTTAAGCACTCCTTTCTCCGATAGGGAAGTCACAAAAGCAATGGGTCTAGGCACTATGGTGCCTGTGAATAGCTTGTATACCTCCCGCTCCGATAGAGTGCTCAAGTCTTTTTCAATCATTTTGTTACCTTCTCTCTCAGCGGTATGAGGTGTTTCGTGAGCTCTTCTCTTCTTTTCTCATACTGTACTGGCAGTTTCAGAGTCTCGCCCAGAAAGGAAAGAGGTTCATCCACTGAAAAACCAGGGGTATCTGTGGCAATCTCAAATAGGATTCCTCCCCCTTCTCTAAAATAGATGGCGTTGAAGTAGTTTCTGTCCTTCACTTCGGTCACATAATGCCCCTTATCCGCCACATGACTTTGCCAGGAAAGATGGTCCTCGTCGTCCTGGGCTCGAAAGGCGATGTGATGCACTGTCCCCACGGAGAACTCTCCCCGCTCATAACTTCTCTTGTCCACATCGATAATGTTTCCAAGATCCGCTTCACTTCTGAACCTCACATAGATCTCATCTTCTTCACCTTTCTCATACCCCATGGTTTCTGAAAGGGCTCTCATGGTCTTCTCTGGGGCTACGGATAAAAGCACAGCACCTGAAAACCCGAGAATCCCTACACTGGCATCCTGTGATCTCTGAGGTAGCTTTTTTTCCGTTAACTCCAGATGGAGTCCATGAACATCCTGAAATCCAAGATACCGTTCGCCAAATCTTTCGGTATAGTCAGAAGAGATCCCAAATGCTTTCAGTCTTTCTTCCCAGTAGGATAAGGATCCTTCGGGCACCGCATAGACCGTGGTTCCGACCTGTCCCCCACCTTTTCTTCCTTTTCTAGCACCAGGCCAGGGGAAGAAGGTGATGATGGTGCCTGGATCTGCGGTCTCATTGCCAAAATAAAGATGATATGTACCAGGATCATCAAAGTTCACCGTCTGCTTCACCAGTCTAAGGCCCAGCACCGTCTCATAAAAGTGAAGATTCTCCCTGGGGTCCCCAACGATGGCGGTGATGTGATGGATTCCTTTTGTTTTTTTCATAGTGCTCACTCCATTAATTCAAACTCGTATATCTCTAATTCGAGATATTATGGTAAATTTTTTAAACTTCTTTTGCATGAAAACCAAGCTTTTTCAGTTGGGTTAACAGCACTTCCTTCTCTTCCAGCGGAAGACCTCCCATGATTCTTGCAATAGTTTCCTGATGCTGTGGAAATATCTCATCCATAAACCTCTTTCCTTCCTCCGTGATTGACGCGAAGGTAATTCTTCGGTCTTCTGGTGAAGGCACTCGCTTTAAGAAATTCTTCTTCTCCAGCTTATCCACCACATAAGTGATGCTGCTGCTGGAAATAAGAACTTTCTCTCCTATCTTCTGAATGGGCTGCTCGCCTTTGCTGTAGATAAACTCCAATACTGCAAACTCCGTGGTGTTCAGTCCATAACTTCTTATGTCTTTCTCCACACTTTTCTTGATGGCATCCAGGGTTCTTGTGAGTACCACAAAGAGTTTCATGGATATCTCTTCCTCTTTTCTTGTCACTATGCCCATATGGATCCCCCTTTTTTATCTTCAATTCATTTATCTTTGATTCGAGATAATTGTACCCAATTTGATAGATTCTGTCAAGCGTTTTTTCTCAGTGAAAAAATGAAGTAAAAAAGAGCTCAGTAAAGGCCAAGCTCTTCTTTCTTACTAGTGTTGATCACTGAGCAGCGTATTCTGTTTATTTCGCAAGTTTCATGAGGTTTTCGTCTTCTCCCACGCTGTCCATACCATAAATACAAAGTACCCGGTCAAATCCATTTTCTTCCAGATAATCAGAAAGAGGCAGATTGAAGTAGCGAAGATCCAGATAATGGACTTCCTTGAAGGTATCCACCAGAAATGGCGACATAGCATTGGCATTGCTGTCTTTGAGCACCAGCACCTTCTCGTCATAAAGCGCATCCTCATTTCTGATTTCAATGAGGGGATCATTTCCGTTTAAGTAAGCCGCATATTTATCTCTGGTGCTGAGCCTTTCCTCAAAGATGATCCGGTCCTCCTGGATTTCTGTAGCCGGATAATACACCTTCAGGTCAGCTGCCTCTGCTTCATAATAGATAAAGAGTTCGCTGCCTGCGATGTTTCCTCTGAACTTGGAATAAAAAGTCCCTTGGAATCCGTCCACCAGCACAGGATCATAGGAATCAAGCTTTACAGGCTGAAGGTCCATGCTGTCCATGAGCGCTTTGTACCCTTCATAGGCTCCACTCTGTGTCCAGTGGTGGTCTGTTCTGAAATATATTCCCTCTTCCCGGTGGGGCGACAGCACTTCTATGCCGTGGGGTGCACCTGTGGGCTTCAGTGTCTTCATGATCTCCTCGTAATACTTTTCCTCCTTCAAAGGGGTGTAATATTTGGGAAGATTCTCAGTCAGCACCAGCTGGGATGGAGGAACAATGAAGATGCCGATGGGCAGACTGCTTTCATCGCTTAAGGTGATCAGGGCGTCTAAATTCTTCCTGAAGATGGTTTCCTGATAGTTTTTTGGCTTACCAAAAAGATATCCGCCTTTTCCGTAGTAGATGCCATTATTCTCTTTTTTCTGAAGCAGAACCTCAACATCCGACTTCAGATTGATGAAGTTCTCCCTCAGTGGAAACTGGTCTTGCACAAAGGCTTCCAGACGCTCTGCCAGTACTCCGGATTTCAGAAGTTCTTTATCAATTTTCACAGTAGATGTTAAATATCTGTTTTCAAGATCCGAGAATATCCTTCTCTCCAGCAGCACATTGCTAAGAAGGGGCACAAACAGAAGACCTAACAGGATGATGAGATATATTCTTTTGTTTTTTATCATAGCAGTCTCCTAAAACCTGAAATATAAGAACGGATTATATGCGCCATCTACGATGTAAGCCAAACAAAGAATAAAAAGAACGCCTTCCAGTGCTGCAAAAATCACATGGCTTCCTTTTTTCATCTTAAGTCTCCGATAGGTTCTGTAGGGGTAAGGGGTTGAAGCCACAGCAAGAAGTAAAAACAGCAGACTGTATCGGGACGTATAAAAAGGAAACAGGCTGTCGCTGAAGGCATTCTGGAAAAGCATCGCTTTCAGGTACCCGAAAAGGTGAGAAAGGTCTTCCAGAGCAAACACTGCAAAACTGAGCCCCAGAATGGTCAGTGTATAGAAGCGCCTTACAGCTGAATTTGTTTTGGACAGCAGCTCTAGAAGAAATGTCTTCTCAAAAAGAAGAACAACAGCAAAAACAGCTCCCCACAACAGATAGTTCCAGGCAGCGCCATGCCAGAATCCTGTCAGGAGCCAGACAATGGCGATGTTTCTAAGCGTCTTCACCTTTCCTTTCCGGTTTCCTCCCAAAGGGATATAAACATACTCCCGGAACCAGCTGCCAAGGCTCATGTGCCATCTGCGCCAAAACTCAGTGATACTTTGGGATGTAAGGGGATAATTGAAATTCTCCAGAAAATCAAACCCAAAGATCTTTCCAAGCCCGATGGCCATGTCGGAATAGCCGCTGAAATCAAAATAGATCTGAAAGATAAAGGCCGCCACGCCAAGCCAGGCAGTGACAAAGGACAGATCCCCCACGGGAAGTGACCTCACCTCTTCCCATAACAGTCCGATGCTGTTTGCAAGAAGAACCTTTTTTCCGAGCCCCAAAATAAAGCGTTCAATGCCTTCTCTAAGCGTGCTCTCTGTGATCTCCCTGTTCATGAGCTGCTTTTCCACGTCCTTATAAATGACGATGGGACCTGCGATGAGCTGGGGAAACATGGACACATAAGCGCCAAAGGTGATGAGATTCTTCTGGGCTTTTGTGTTGCCGCGATAGACATCAATGCTGTAGGACATGGTCTGGAACGTGAAGAAAGAGATGCCCACAGGAAGGGCGACTCTCAAAAGCGGGATCTCCCACCCAAATACAGCATTCATGTTGGTCAGGAAAAAATCTCCATACTTAAAAAAGCCCAAAAGCCCCAGATTCAGCGCTATGGAAAGGATAAGAAATAATCTGGTCAGCATCTTATTTTCTCGGAACTTCTCAATGAGCAGTCCATTGGTGTAATCAATAAGGATGGACAGAATCATCATAGTTATGTAGATGGGTTCTCCAAAACCGTAGAAGATGAGACTGACCAGAAGCAGCAGACCATTTCTTGCTTTCTTCGGTACTGTATAATACAGCAGTATGGTGATGGGCAGAAAGTAAAAAATAAAAGTGATACTGGAAAAAACCATCAGGAGCTCCTCATTTCCGTGAAAAAAAGCTTATACTCACATATAAGCTTTTTTCTTCATGCATTTTTTATTTCTTATGTTTTATTTGAAAAAATTCTGGAAAATTTCTTTTGCATCCGCTGAGTTCTCATGGATGATGAAAATAGCATACTTGCCGTTGGATTCCGCATAGTAATTTTTTGCGTTCTCATACTGGTCTGGAAGATACTGCTCAAAGCTTTTCTGAACATCTCCAGCTCGTTTTTCAATTGCAGCCATGACTTTCTCCATGTCTTTCGCATCTTTCACTTTAAAAACTGAATGTTCTTGTGTCGTGACGTTCATCATCGGCACATTGGCATCATATTCTTCCAGAATGGATGCATCCAGTCCATAAAACTGCTGAAGGGTTTCAGCATCCAGCTTGATCATAGCGCCGAACTCCAACTTTTCTGTGACCTTCTGGGTGATTTCCTCCACCTTCACGTTCACATCTTCATTCCCAGGTGTTTCTTCTGCTTTTTCTCCGCAGGCTGTCAGCCCAAGTACCATTATACTGGCTAAAGCCAGCCCCAGTAATTTCTTTTTCATATAATCCTCCATAATTCATAATTCATTTATTGTTCGTGATACAAGAAGTATTATACGGCGTCTTCTTCCATCCAAGGGTTACAATGCCGTAACATCAGAGTGACAAAATTCTTTCTAGAAAAAGAAACCATCTCTTTCTCAAAATAATCCATGAGCTATGTTATACTATTTTCATAGTATAACAGATAAGGGGTGCATAAGGGTGAAAGTTGGTTTTATTGGTCTTGGTATCATGGGAAAACCCATGGCGATGAATCTCATGAAGGCAGGTCACACTCTCAAGGTCTACAACAGGTCTAAGGGTGCCGTGAAAGAGCTTGTGGCCTTGGGTGCCGAAGAAGCAATATCCCATGGAGATGCAGCGGTAGGTGTGGATGCCCTCATCACAATGCTTCCAGACTCTCCAGATGTCCGCTCTGTCATGATCGGCGAAGAGGGGGTCATAAAGTACGCAAAAGAAGGACTTCTTTATATTGATATGAGTTCTATCCTTCCGGAGGTTTCCAGAGAAGTAGGCAATGCTCTGAAAGAAAAGGGGATCGATATGCTGGATGCTCCAGTATCCGGAGGCGATCTTGGCGCCATTGCCGGAACCTTGGCCATCATGGCAGGCGGAGAAGAAAGCGCCTTTCAAAGAGCCCTGCCACTTTTTAAGGCCATGGGCAGCTCCTATGTCCTGGTGGGACCTCTTGGCAGCGGAAACACCGCAAAACTCACAAATAATATGATTGTAGCCGGAAACATAGCCATCCTTTCAGAGGCTCTGATGCTGTGCAAAGAGTCCGGTACAGACCTTACGAAAGTGCTGGATGCCATCAGGGGAGGATCTGCTGGTTCTGCTGTTCTTGAAACAAAATCTCCGAAGATTTTGAAAGAAGACTATAAGCCGGGCTTTAAGATTGACCTTCATATCAAGGACCTGAAAAACGCACAGATTACCGGTGGAAAACTGGGACTTCATATGCCCATTACAGACCTCACCTCTTCCATGTATGAGGCGCTCAGCAAGGAAGGACTCGGTGATATGGACCACAGCGCTCTCTTTACCTATTTTGAGAAAAACCATCATGAGAAAAATTCCTGATTCCTGGAAGAAAACGGTGAGTTCCAAGAATAATGCAGTGATGTTTCTGCTGCTTCTGGGATTCTTCGTCGGTATCAGCTTTCTCTCCGAACTCTACGGAACGGGCAGCATCTGTCTTATTTATAACACCACAGGTGTTCCATGTCCTACCTGTGGCATGACCAGGTCTTATCTTGGGCTCTTTCGAGGGGATCTAAACAGTGCACTTCTGTTCCATCCTTTGTTTTTTCTGGTGCCTGTTCTCTTCTATGCGTTTCTATTCCAGAAAAAGAAACTGATGGTTGGCCTCTTTATCCTATTTCTTCTTGTATACATATACCGTATGATTGTTTATTTCCCGCATACAGAGCCAATGATCTATCAAAGGCACTCCTTGTGGGGACGAATCATAAACTTAATGGGGAAGGTGTTTTAAATTGAAAAGAAATGTCGTCACATCTATTATTTTGAGTATTCTTACCTGCGGAATCTATTCCATCATCTGGACTGTTTCTCTGAACAACGAAGTGCAGAGAATGAATGGGGATGAGGAAGACGGGCTTTCGGTGCTTCTACTCAGTATTCTCACCTGTGGAATCTACTTCCTCATCTGGAACTACCGAATGGGGCAGCGGATCGAGAAAGCAGGAGGAAGAAATGAAGGCATCATCTATCTGCTTTTGGCCGTATTTCAGCTGAGTATTGTTTCTCTTGCTCTCATGCAGGTGGCCTATAATGACCTTCTGGACAGAGGTGCTGGAGCCAGCGGAAGTTACTAAAAAAAAAGCGTGGAGGGATTCTCCGCGCTTTTCTCAATGTATGAAAAGGAGATTATTATGCGAATCTTTATTGATGCGGATGGATGTCCTGTGGTGCATGAAACCATTGACCTGGCACAAAAAATGAACATCCCTGTTACAATTGTGAAAAATTACGCCCATGAGCTTCAAAACGACTATGCGGAGATTGTCACCGTAGATATCTCAAGGGATGCAGCGGATTTCTACATCGCCAACCATCTGAAACATGAGGATGTGCTGATTACCCAGGATTATGGTCTAGCGGCTCTTGCTTTATCCAAAAAATGCAGAATCCTGACTCAGAATGGTCTCCTCATCACTGACCACAATATTATGAGGCTTCTGGATGCCAGGCATGTGAACCAAAAAATGAGGCAGACCAAAAAGATTTATACAAAACATAAAAAAAGAACGGCTGAAGATGATGAACTCTTCAAAGCCGCTCTGTTAAAGCTTCTTAAGGAAGTCTAATTGCCTAAATTACAGCTGAGGTTGATGTCCACCCTAAGATTATCATGGCCCAAAAGCTCACTGAACCGGTCGAAGAGAGCTCTTCTTAAGGGTTCATCCTCCTCCTGATTCACATGGGCTTTATCATAGAAAATCCCCGTAATCTTATCATTTCGGATATCCACACTGAATTTCCCTTGAAAATCCTTGTAGGTTTCCCGCATGTTATTCAGCACATCTTCAATAGCGTACTTCAGATAGCGTTCCATCTGATAGGGTTTGATCTCTTCTTCGTGGATGTGATTCTCTTTCAGAAACCTGAAGTACCCTTCCTTGAACAGATCATTCATCGGTATTTCCAGAAGATAGTTTATTTTTACAACTGTACTCAATATTCTCACCTCATCTATAATTTTAGCACGGAAATCTGAATGCTTCATGAATGAGCTTTGAACCCTTTGTTTAGTTTTTTATCAATCTTATATTGAAAGGACTGAGTTTTATGATACGTTTTGGAACTGTTGGCACAGGTTTTATCACCGAAGCCTTCATTAAAGGCGCACACAAAAGCGGAGCCATGGAGCTTACTGCCCTCTACTCCAGGGATGAGGAAAAAGCGCAGCAGTTTCTTCATTCCATGGGTCTGAAGGTACCAGTCTTTACCTCTCTGGAGGAGATGGCCTCCTCCCAGCTCATTGACGCAGCTTATATTGCAAGCCCCAATGCCATGCACAGCCCACAGGCGAAGGTCTTTCTTACACATGGAAAGCATGTACTGGTGGAAAAGGCAGCTGCATCCAACAAGAACGAACTGCAGGAAGTTCTGGACCTGGCTGAAAAAAATCATCTGGTCTTCATGGAAGCCATGAAATCGCTGACTATGCCAGCCTATGTGCTCCTGAAAGAGCTTCTGCCAGAAATTGGACAGGTTCGGAAGTACATCGGCAACTACTGCCAGTACTCCTCCAGATATGACAGGCATAAGGCCGGTGAATTTGTGAACACCTTTCAGAAAGAGTTTTCCAATGGTTCCCTTCTGGATATTGGGATCTATCCTCTTTATATTGCAGTGGACCTATTCGGAAAACCTGAGAAGATTTCTGCCCAGGCCACAATTCTTCCGGAAGGAGGGGTGGATGGTTCCGGTTCCATTTTGCTGTCTTATAACGATATGGAAGCGGTGATCCTGCACTCCAAGATCAGTCATTCCTATCTTCCTTCTGAAATCCAAGGGGAAAAAGGCAGTATCCTCATCGACCGTATTGGAAGTCCCACAGAACTGACCCTCATCAGACGGTCCGGAGAAAAAGAAGTATTCCGGCCTGAAACTTTCGAAGAGGATATGGCCTATGAGGCACTGGAGTTTTCTGAAACCATCCGAAGGGGAGCATCCTTCTCCCCAGTGAACAACAAGGCCTTGGCGCTGACAGTCCACGAAATCATGGACGAAGCAAGAAATCAGATTGGTCTTGTGTATCCCAGGGATTTGATCTGATCCAAACAAAAAAATCCCTGTCAGAAAATGAAGTTCTCATTTTCTCATAGGGATTTTTCTGATTTCATAATTATACAAGAATAGCTGCAAAGACAGAGCCCAGCATACCCAGAAGGATTACTGCCGCAATGATCTTTGCCATAAGATCTCTTTTTTTGTACATTCTGTTCCACCTCTTTTCTTAGTCTATAAAGGTCACATTGGGTCTTCTATAATAAACAAACTGAGTGGAGGGCGCCGATGGAGAAAACTTTTTTCCGTTGAGATCTCTATTGTTCCTCTTCAGAATATTATTAAATGAAATCACAACTCTCCCTTCTGGAAGTCCTTCTGCTTTATATTGAACGCCTCCTGCATGGATAAACACCTTATCCCCTTCTATTTCCCCGAGATAGATTCCAATATTATTTACTTTGCTTCCCTCAGGAATGATGGTAAAGCCTAAATCTCCAGGTTGAAGCTCATTCTCCATAATAGAAGTGGAATTCTCCCAGATTTTTGTTGCCAGAGGACCTGTACTGTTGCTGCCCGCACTGAGTGCTTTTCCGCTGAGGTTATAATATACCCAGTCCACAAAAGCAGCAGAGCCTAAGGGACCTTCTGGTTTTCCATGATTCAGCGACTCCAGTCCCAAAGAATAAGGATGATTGATCAGAGTTTGCGAAAGGGCCACAAGGCCTTTTCTTGAAACAGTTCCATCGTCACTAAGAACCTCCACATACTCGGTGCTCCCCTCGTACTGTACACGATGATCAAAGAAAAGTTCAAAAAGACCCTTCTGGTCCATCATGAAAATTATCGCTACCAAAAGCGCCATAACGAAAAATCCCACCCACAATCTGCGTTTGCGGCGGTTCCTCTTCCGTACTTCCTGTATTCTTTTCACCCGCTCGTTCCCATGAAATTTCAGACGGTCTTCCACTCTCTTCACCTGTACCTTATTTTACCACTTGATCCTATTAGACAAAATTAAAAAACCTGATTGCTCAGGTTCTATTCTACAGAGGATTTATTAACTTGTCTTTAAACTACTCTTGTGAACTTTTGAATTTTGGTCTAAAAATAATCATCCAGAGGACAACCATGACAAGGAGTGTGCTGAGAGCGGCAAGTAAAGCCTGAATATACACTTCTTGGGAGCCAAAAGAATCCTGCTCCAATTCTTCAAAAGATATGGCCATCTGAGAGGAAGCTTCAACTGAGCTAAGCAGTATTCCTGATATATATGCAATCCATCCCAAGGGGCTCACCTCCGTTTCTTGTTCCCATCTTAGCAAAATTTTTCTGCTTTTTTGTTAACGAAGGTTAAACATTCACAAAACGCCCCATAAACATTATAAGAACAAAATTCTTCTGTTCGAACAGATCGAGCCGCTGGTCTTTGGTTTTTTCCGGTTCTTTGTAGCTGCAAGATAGTATTCCACCTGACAAAAAAGCCTCTTTTTTGAGCTTTTGTTCATCAGCACTGCATCAGCGTGACGATCCTGAAAGGCTTCCCCATTCTTTCTGTAAATCACCATCCGCTTCCTTATGCTCTCCTTAGTATCTCCCCTATGCGCCATTCGTTTTCGAAGATCCCTGGGACTGCTGGCAATGTAGAAGATCTTCACCTTTTCCCCGTAGAGCTTCTTGAACGCAAGTGCTCCATGGATCTCAATCACTGCAAACACATCTCCCAGCTTTGTTTTATCTTCCACTTCTTTTTTAGATACCCCATACCAGTTCCCCGCATAGGCGCTCGCTTCTACCTTCTTGGTCTGCTGAAAAGTAATTTCATCCACAAAATGATAAGAACCCCCCTGGACTTCACCTGGACGGGGAAGTCTTGTGGTGTGGGAAACCAGTTCCTTCATGCCTTTTTCCTTCAGGTACTCCCCCACCAGTGTTTTCCCTGAACCTGAAGGCCCCATGACAATATAAATCATAATTTCTCCCCCTTAATGAAACCACAATGATCCTAAACAGGTACAGTTCCTGATGACTGGGATACAAAGACTATTTTTATTTTCCAGCGGTTTTTGCTATAATGTGTTATTAAGAACTAGTATATCAAATTTTAAAAAAATAGGAGTTGATTTTTTTGGACCCGAGTTCGTGGCAGATTATTTTATTGGTAACTCTTGTGATTTTATCCGCATTCTTTTCCTCAGCTGAAACTGCCTTTACCGCAGCAAACCGTCTGAAACTAAGGCATATGGCAGAAGAAGGAAGCAAGAGTGCAAAAAGGACGCTGAGACTGATTGAAAATCCTTCCAAGCTCATCAGCGCACTGCTTATCGGTAACAATATCGTGAATATTTTTGCCTCCTCTCTGGCAACTCTTGTAGCCATTGATTTGTACGGCATAAGTGCCACTGGTATTGCCACCTCTATCTTGACTATTATCATCATCATATTCGGTGAAATCACACCAAAATCATTTGCTACACAACATGCAGAAAAAGTTTCCATGATGTTCTCTAAACCAGTAGGCATTCTCATGACCCTTCTTACTCCTTTTGTCATTACTTTTTACAGCATCTCCTCCTGGATCATCAAGCTCTTTGGTGGAGATATCAGCCATAGTCATCCTCTGGTCACAGAAGAAGAGCTGAAAACCATGGTGGATGTGGGCAGCGAAGAAGGCGTTTTTGAACAGGAAGAAAAGGAAATGCTTCATAATATCTTCGACTTTGGAGACCTTCAGGTCCGGGATATCATGGTTCAGAGAGTGGACATCACGGCTCTGGATGTGGATGCTACCTACGAAGAAGTTCTGGAGATTGTCAAGGATGAACAGTTTTCAAGATTTCCGGTTTATCGGGAGGATATTGATGACATCATCGGTATTCTCAATGTGAAGGATCTTCTGTTCCTCACCGAAGTAGAGAAACAAGGGTTCAAACTCGAAAATTACATCAGAGAACCTTACTTTGCTTATGAGTTCAAAAGAATCACAGATCTTTTCAAAGAACTGAAAAAGACCCGTACACATATCTCCATCATACTGGATGAGTATGGCGGTACGGTCGGCATCGTCACCATCGAAGATCTTCTGGAGGAGATTGTCGGTGAGATTGATGATGAATATGACGACGATAAGGAAACAGATATCGAAACCATCCGGAAGAATGAGTATATGGTATCCGGATCCTACCGATTGGATGAACTCAATGAACTCATCGGAACCGATATCGAATCGGAGGAATTTGACTCTATCGGAGGTTACCTCATCGGAATCCTCGGCACTTTCCCCGCCAGCGGAGAAGTCATTGAAGCAGATGGAATCCGCTTTGTGGTGGATGAAGTGGACAAAAACAGAATCAAAAAAATCCGTATGATTCTTAAGCCCAAACAAACTGAATTCTAAAGATAAAAGGAAGCCACACCGGCTTCCTTTTCATTTGAGCTGTAACGGTTTTTTGAACTTTCAAACTTTTTTATGTAAACGTATTGACAAACTTATACGTACAGGTTATATTCGAAGTGACTCAACTTGTACGTATAAGTTAAAAATAAGGAGGATTACAATGGGAAAGTACACTGAAGATGCTAAAAAAATGCTCGAACTCATCGGTGGCAAAGAAAACATTTCAGCAGTCTCACACTGTGTGACCAGAATGAGATTTGTTCTGGTGGATCCATCCAAAGCGGATATCAAAGGGATTGAAGCCCTGAAAAGTGTAAAGGGAAGCTTCACCCAGGCTGGACAGTTCCAAGTGATTGTCGGCAATGATGTCGCAAACTTCTACAACGATTTTGCAGCGGTATCCGGCGTGGAAGGCGTGTCAAAAGACGCAGCGAAGCAGGCGGCCAAAGGCAACATGAACTTAGCACAGAGGCTCCTTGCGAATCTGGCTGAAATATTTGCCCCTCTCATTCCTGCACTGGTGGTCGGCGGTCTTATTTTAGGTTTTAGAAATTTTCTGGAAGCAGTGCCCATTCTTAATAATGGTCAAGACACCATCGTATCCCAGTATCAGTTCTGGTCCGGTGTGAATCACTTCTTGTGGATCATCGGTGAAGCCATTTTCCACTTCCTGCCTGTAGGCATTACCTGGTCCGTAGCGAGAAAATTCGGTACGACTCAGATTCTAGGTATTGTATTAGGTATTACCCTGGTATCTCCACAGCTTCTGAACGCCTATGGCGTTGCTGGCGGAGCAGAGATTCCTCAATGGGACTTTGGATTCTTCCAGATAGATATGATCGGGTACCAAGCCCAAGTTATTCCAGCCATGCTGGCCGGATTCACTCTGGTGTATCTGGAGAAATTCTTCAAGAAAATTGTGCCTGAATATCTTTCCATGATTCTCGTTCCTTTCTTTGCCCTCATTCCAACGGTACTTCTTGCACACGTAGTGCTTGGCCCCATCGGCTGGGTCATCGGAGATGCTATTTCATCTGTAGTCTATGGTGGGCTCACATCCGCCTTCGGATGGCTATTCGCCAGCGTATTCGGATTCCTCTATGCGCCACTGGTCATCACAGGACTCCATCATATGACCAATGCCATCGATCTTCAGCTTATGAACGAGTTTGGTGGAACCAACCTCTGGCCGATGATTGCTCTTTCGAACATCGCTCAAGGGTCTGCAGTTCTTGCCATCATCTTCCTGCATAGTGGAGACAAAGAAGAGCAGCAGATATCCATCCCTGCAGCCATATCCTGCTACATGGGAGTTACAGAACCTGCCATGTTTGGTATCAACATCAAATACATCTATCCCTTTGTTGCTGCCATGATTGGATCGTCACTTGCTGCCATCGTTTCTGTCAGCTCCGGCGTAATGGCGAACTCCATCGGTGTGGGTGGTCTTCCTGGAATCCTATCCATTCAGCCTAAATATATGTTTATGTTCGGCATTGCTATGTTAATCGCGTTTGTAGTTCCAATCATACTGACCATCCTCTTCCACAAGAAGGGCATTCTCAAAGGCAAAGGAATGGACCTGAAACTGAAGTATTTCTAAAGAACAAAAGGAGTGAACTCTCTTGATGAATTTTAACGACAAGGTCATCTATCAGATTTATGTGAAATCCTTTATGGATTCCAATGGAGATGGTCTTGGCGATATCGCTGGGATCACCAGCAGACTGAGCTATCTGGAGAAGCTGGGGGTAGATTACCTCTGGCTCACTCCCGTTTTTATCTCCCCCATGAATGACAACGGCTACGATGTGGCGGACTACAGAAAAATCGATCCATCCTTCGGTACCATGGAGGATCTGGAAGAGCTCATAGAAGAAGCAAAAAAACGAGGCATGGGTATCATGCTGGACATGGTTTTCAATCATACTTCCACCGCCCATGAATGGTTTCAGAAGGCTCTTTTGGGAGACCCAAAGTATAAAGACTACTATATCTTCAAAAAAGGGGCAGACGGTGCTCCTCCCACAAACTGGGAGTCTAAATTCGGCGGGAACGCCTGGGAATATGTGCCTCAGTTTGATGAGTACTATCTCCATCTCTTCGACAAGACCCAGGCAGATCTCAACTGGGAAAATGAGGAAGTCCGGAAAGAGCTTTATGATATTGTGAACTTCTGGCTGGACAAAGGTGTCAGCGGATTCCGGTTTGATGTGGTGAATCTCATTTCGAAACCGGAGACTTATGAAAATGATGACCTGGGTGATGGCAGACGTTTCTACACCGATGGACCTAAAATCCATCAGTATCTGAAGGAGCTGAACCGGAAAAGTTTTGGCCAGAAAGAAGACTCTTTAACCGTTGGTGAAATGTCTTCCACGTCTCTGGAAAACTGTGTGAGATATTCGAACCCTTCCGAGAAGGAGCTCAGCATGGTGTTCAATTTCCATCATCTCAAAGTGGATTATGAAAAAGGTGACAAGTGGTCACTGAAGCCCTTTGATTTTCAGGAGCTGAAAGAGATCTTCGACCACTGGCAGACCGGCATGCAGAAGCATCAGGGAAATATGGCCCTCTTTTACAACAATCATGACCAGCCCAGAGTGGTTTCAAGATTTGGCAATGACAAGAAGTATCATAAGGAATCCGCAAAAATGCTGGCCACCTCCATCCATATGCTCCGGGGTATTCCCTATATTTATCAAGGGGAGGAATTCGGCATGACCAATGCCTATTTCACTTCCATTCATGAATACCGGGATGTGGAAAGCACCAACTACTATGAAATCCTCCGAAAAGAAAGGCTTCCTGAAGAGCAGATTCTAGAAATTCTGCAGGCTAAATCAAGGGACAACGGTAGAACCCCTGTATTGTGGAATGACGAGGAAGGACGTGGCTTTACGCATGGCACTCCTTGGATTCCTTTCGCAAAGGGTCCTTCTGTCAGTGCAGAGAAAGATCTGAAAGAAGAGGACTCTATCTTCTCTTATTATCAGAAGCTCATAAAACTCCGAAAATCCAACCCTGTAATACAGGAAGGCACCTATGAGATCCTCGAGAAAGACCATCCATCCCTCTTCTGCTATGTAAGAGCCCTGGGGGAGAAAAAGGTCCTGGTGCTGAATAATTTCTATGACAAGGAAGAAGAATTCTCTCTCATAAATCACGGTTTTCCTCCAGTAGATGAAAGAAACGTACGTCTTCTACTGACAAACTACAATGAACTCTGCACAAAAGATGAAAAAATCTGTCTGAGACCCTATGAATCTGTGATTATTAGCGTTGAGCCTTAATACCTGAAGTGGTATGATGGATTGGGTGATATGTATGGCAAAGTATTCCATATTGTACAATAAAATACAGAAGGATATTGAAGATGGACGCTTGAAACCAGGAGAACAGCTTCCTTCCGAAAAAGAACTGATGGATGAGTATGACCTGTCCAGGGACACGGTGAGAAAATCTCTCAGTCTTCTTGTCACGAACAATTACATCAGAAAGATCAAGGGAAAAGGCTCTTTTGTCCTGGAGATGAATAAGTTTGATTTCCCTGTGGCAGGGCTTATCAGCTTCAAGGAAATGGCGGCGAAAACTGGAATGACCAGTTATTCGACAGCAGTCATTCGGCTTCAGCTGCAGAAATCTGCCACCTTTCCCACAAAAGCGCTGGATGCTCAGGAGATCCGCTCCATTTGGGAGGTGATCCGGGTCAGGACCATAAACGGCAGGAGAGTCATACTGGATAAGGATTATTTTTATCAGGATGTGGTTCCAGAGCTGACAGAAGAAATCTCTTCCAACTCTATCTATGAGTATCTGGAGCAGAATCTGGGGCTTAAGATCGGCTTTGCGCAAAAGGAAATTGTCATGGAAAAAGCCACTGCAGAAGACCGCCTTCTATTGGATCTTCATGATTATGACATGGTCGCTGTGGTCAATACACTGGTCTACCTTGTGAATGGAAAACTGTTTCAGTTTACCCAATCCAGACACTGTCCGGATAAATTCAAGTTCATAGATGTGGCCAGAAGAAACACACCATAACTGAAAATAGAGAATAAAACGACCAGGACCGGCATTTTATGAATGCCGGTTTTTTCTAGACCACAGGCAGAAGATACACTACAATAAGAACTATACAAAAGGAAAGGAGCTGCAGAATGGATGCCTTTTATGAAGAAGCTTTAAAAGAAGCCCAAAAGTCCTACAGCCTCAGGGAAGTGCCCGTAGGTTGTATCATTGTAAAAGATGCTCAGGTCATCGGACGAGGGCATAATACCATGGAAAAAGACCATGACCCTTCCTGCCATGCTGAACTCCACGCCATCAGAGATGCGGCTAAATCCTTAAAGAACTGGCGCCTTACCGGCTGCACCCTTTATGTGACCTTGGAGCCCTGCCTCATGTGCGCAGCAGCCATTAAGAAATCCAAAATCAGGAAGGTGGTCATCGGCGCCATTGAGCCCCGGGAAGGTGCTTTTGGCAGTGTACTTTCCATTAATGATCTGCCCCCTTACTATCATCATGTGGACTGTGTATTCCTTCACGATGATGCATCACAAAAGCTCATCAAAAATTTCTTCAAGGAGCTTCGAAATGATTCAGCTATATGACAGAACAACAAAAAAACTGGAAGAAGAAAACGTCCTGGGGGGTCGGTTTCTGTCTCTTCTCTATGAAAAACCCTATGGAAAACCCCTTCTATTCTTTGTGAAAAGAAAGTTCTTTTCTGCATTTTACGGTAAACTCATGGACACCAGATGGTCCAAGAAACTGATCCCCTCCTTCATGGAAAACAACGGAGTGAAGTCTTCAGAGCTTCTCGAGCCCCTTTCTTCATTCCAGTCCTTTAATGAGTTCTTCGCCCGAAAACTGAAAAAAACTGCACGGCCCTTTGATGCAGCTGGTGACATCCTCATCAGCCCTGCAGATGCCAGACTACTTGTATTTGAAAATCTCAGAAAAGATGCTGTCCTCCAGGTGAAGGGCCTTACTTATGAACTGGAGGACCTCTTAAAAGACAAAGACCTCGCAGATCTTTTCGACGGTGGGACAGTTCTTGTATTCAGGCTCAATCCTCTGGATTACCACAGGTTTCATTTCATGGACAGCGGTACGGCAAAAGAGACGAAGTCCATCCATGGGCTATACTACTCGGTGAATCCTGTGGCACTGAAATCCATACCGAGGCTGTATATTGAAAACAAGCGGGCTTTGACACTTTTTGAGAGTAATCACTTTGGCCCTGTTCTATATGTGGAAGTGGGCGCTACCAATGTAGGCAGCATCATTGAGACCTATGCTCCTGATGTCCCTGTGGAGAAAGGTGCTGAAAAAGGATACTTCAAATTCGGTGGTTCCACTGTGATTTTATTTTTTACAAAAGATACAGTGATGGTAGACCAGGATATTCTGGACTTTTCCCTTGAGGGAATCGAAACCCGAGTACTCTTTGGAGAGACCATCGGAAAAAGAAAAAATTAAAGAACTGTTCATTTACTTTTTTTCTTTCTGATAGAAGTTAAGGCTAGAATTGAACTAAAAAGGTGGGATTGCTTATGTATGGACTGGCTCTTGGCGGAGGTGGCTCCCGAGGTTCTTATGAAATCGGAGTTCTAAAAGCCTTAAAAGAACTGAATATAGAAATCGGCGCCATTACTGGCACATCCATAGGCGCCATCAATGCTGCGGCTTATCTGATGAATGACTTTACACTGATGGAAGAGATCTGGATGTCTCTCAACAGAGATACTCTCATTAAATTTGAGTCACAGCTGGTTCCCGAAGTGATCCGGCAAAGAGGCTTTGATTTTGAAATTCTTCTCTCTCTTCTCCATGAGATTCTTGATGAGGAGACCATTCGGAATCATCCCACGGATTTGGGGATTGTGACGTACAATCTGACAGCCCGGAAACCTGTGGTGCTCTTTAAAGAGGAGATCCCCCAGGGAAAACTCATCGATTATGTGGCAGCCAGCGCAAATCACCCCAGTTTCCAGAGGCTTCTCATTGATGGGGATGCTTATATTGATGGAGCGGTTTTTGACAACATCCCTGTACGTCCACTTTACGATAAGGGCTATACAGAGATCATCGCAGTGAATCTCCATACTTTTGGAGACCGCCGAAATCTAAGCGGACCTTATCACCTCATAGAAATCGAGTCTGACAATCCTTTGGGATCCATTCTCTTTCCTGATCCGGAAACCATCCGTAATAATATGACCTACGGCT
The DNA here is from genome assembly GCF_000701905.1 of Proteiniclasticum ruminis DSM 24773. GTDB lineage: Bacteria > Bacillota > Clostridia > Clostridiales > Clostridiaceae > Proteiniclasticum > Proteiniclasticum ruminis. Next base: position 77,988 of record NZ_JNKC01000007.1, read on the forward strand.
ATCTCGATACGCTCCGTGCTTTCAAAAAGCTTTATGGTGCTACGTATTACTTTGAACGTCTCGATGATTTTGCTCTTCTTTCCTCTCTCAATGCGGAAGAAGTCAAAGCCCTCAAAGAAACCATTCATCCATTTTTCCTCAATAAAACCTTGGAGAAATATCAGAAACTACTCTTTACAGACTATTCTCTGGCTCAGGCAGCGCTGGAGATCACTGCAGAAGCACTTGAGATCAGCCCGCTTAAAGTATATAGACATCAGGGCGAGCTTCTGGATGCGATCTTCGGTAAAATCCAGGAAATGGTCCAGGGAGAAGACAAAATCCCATGGAAGGAAAGAGCTGTTTTCAGGGATCTGGACCCTGCAGCACTCACAGCCTTAGCTGTAACAAACCCAAAACTTGCCATTGCCAATCTGTTTATCAAAATGATCCAAAATAGAATCTTAGGAGGTTCCTAGTGAAATTCATTGATTTGAGAAGTGATACCGTCACCCATCCCACCGAAAAAATGCGTCAGCTCATGGCATCAGCACCAGTAGGCGATGATGTCTACGGAGATGATGAGACTGTTATAAAACTGGAAGAAGAAACAGCACGGATCCTTGGGAAGGAAGCCGCTCTTTTCGTTCCATCTGGTGTCTTTGGCAACCAGCTCTCCATCCTGACCCATACTGAAAGAACCAACGAAATCATTCTTGGTGAGAACTCCCATATCATTGCCCATGAGGCAGGCTCTGTGGCACTGATTTCAAACGTCCAGACCAGAACGCTGAAGGATGATCTGGGGGAACTGGATCCGAAAGAAGTGCAGAAAGCTGTCCGAAAAGGAGAAGACATTCATTTCCCAAAAACCGGACTCATTTGTGTGGAAACAGCACACTCCACCGGAAATGTCGCCTCACTGGAAAATCTGAAGAGCATCTCTGAGATAGCAAAGACCTATGAGATACCCGTTCATCTGGATGGCGCAAGACTCTTTAATGCGGCAGTGCATCTTAAGGTGGATGCAAAGGAAATCGCCCAGTATGCAGACAGCATTTCTCTCTGTCTTTCAAAAGGTCTGTGTGCACCTGTGGGCTCTGTGGTTTCGGGTTCAAAAGAATTCATTGCCAACGCCAGGAAAAACCGGAAGATTTTAGGTGGAGGTATGAGACAGGTGGGTATTCTCGCCGCTGCAGGTCTGGAGGCTCTGGAAATGAGGCATAGACTGGATGAGGATCATGAAAACGCCAGATATTTCGGCGAAGAGCTTCATAAAATCCCCGGAATCTCTGTACGGCTCGATGAGATCAAAATCAATATGATTTTCTTCACCATAGAAAAAGAAGGTTTCCAGGAGTCAGATCTTGTAGCACATATGAAAGAGCACGGGATTCTTATGAACGGCAGTGATGAGGGTGTTTTCCGCTTTGTGACCCATTACTATGTCACAAGAGAGAGGATAAACCAGGTTCTTCAGATCCTTCGTGAATATTTTCAATAGAACTGTTTGAAAAGAAGGCTCAGTTATGGTATTATAATTGAGTCATGCAGTGGTAGCTCAGCTGGATAGAGTAACCGGCTACGAACCGGTCGGCCGGGGGTTCGAATCCCTCTCACTGCACCATAGAATCCATGAAGTATTATCTTCATGGATTTTTTTGTTTCCTTAAATCTGTTTTCTAAACATCATTTCCTGTACTTTAAATGAGTAAGAAGAACGTCCCCCTGTGGTAGAATACTCTCTAGTAGAATGATATGAAAAAGGAAGAAGTATATTGAATAAATTATGGACTAAGGACTTTAAAATCATCACCATCGGGTCCATCATCTCCATGCTGGGAAATTCTGTAGCTGGTTTTGCCATTGGACTCCTGGTTCTGGATCTGACAGACTCCACGCTCTTATTCTCACTTTTTATGGTGGTTTATAACCTGCCTAAAATCGTGGCCCCACTTTTTGCTGGCCCCTATCTGGACCGGTTCTCCAGAAAGAAAATGATTTACACACTGGATTTTATGTCCGCCTTCATTTATGTGATCATGTTCTTTTTGCTTTATGTGAAGTGGTTCAATTACCCTGTGTTTCTATTCATCGTGCTTCTCATCGGAACCATTGACGGTATCTATTCAGTAGCCTATGAAAGCTTTTATCCCAATCTTGTTTCGGAAGGGAATTTTTCCAAAGCATATTCCATTTCTAGCATGATTTATCCACTGGCAAGCTTGATGCTTCCCATCGCTTCCATTGTTTATGAGAGCTCAGGATCAGCTGCTCCACTTTTTGCTTTCAATGCAGTAACTTTTTTCCTGGCTGCAATCTTTGAAACGCAAATCGGATATAAAGAGAACCACATCAAAGAAAATACAGAAGACGCCAAAAAAGGCTTTTCTCTTATCTCCTACAAGACTGATTTCAAAGAAGGTCTGGATTACATGCGTGCAGAAAAGGGACTTTTGGTCATCACCATCTACTTCTGCATCACCATGTTTGCTGGAGGTGGCCTCCATGTGCTCCATCTTCCATTCTTCAAGAACAATCCGGAGCTTTTTTCAAACATCCCTCTGGTAAACTCCGTAACCCTCTATACCATCATCAGCAGTTTCGGTGTTCTGGGGCGGCTCATTGGAGGAATGATCCATTATAAGTACCACTATCCGGTACCCAAGAAATTTTTGATTGCCCTATGCGTGTATACGAGCATTGCCTTTCTGGAAGCGTTCCAGCTCTACTTCCCAGTGGTGCTCATGGCAGTGAGTTTCTTCCTCATCGGGATTATGGGTGTCACCTCCTTTAATATCAGGATTTCTGCCACCCAGTCATATGTTCCGGATGATAAAAGAGGCCGCTTCAACGGAACATTCCAGATGATTGTATCCGCTGGTAACATCTTAGGACAGCTTCTGGCTGGTTTTCTCGGAGAAATCTACCCCGAGCGCCATGTCATTATTGGCCTCATGAGCATCAATATGCTGGCCATCTATTTCATTATGTACAGGAAACGGGAATACGTAAAAAAAATCTACAACAGAAGAGTCTGATCTTCTGCTGTAGATTTTTTCCTTTATGGCTTCTTTCTCTCTTTCAGTTCTTTTTCAATCCTTACGATGTACTCATTCATCTTCTTCAGATCCTCTTGAAGTTCCACGGAATTCACAACAGGCATCCCATCATGATCCACCTCACCATAGACCTCAATGTCTATCATGGCTGTCAGGAGCTCTTCTGTCTGGTCTTTTGCCGCCCTCAGATATTTTAGAAGATCAGCGATCTCATGTTCTTCGAAATACACTCTTTTTCCCTCGTTTCTTTTTGATTCTATTCTAGCACGATTTTCTCAGGGAATCCTTCTTAGAAATATTTTAACGATGAACGAGAGCGTTTTGTGGTATATTGAAAGAAGCGATATCGATTTTTATCGTATGGCGAAGCAATTATATTAACATCATAAAGGAGGACTTCTGGAAACAAGAAATCCAGAGATAACAGCGATGAATAAATTTAAGATTTTAACTGATTCCGCATGTGACCTACCCTTTGAACTACTGGAGCAAAATGACGTGGATGTCATCGGTCTTATTGTGAATTATAATGGGAAAGAATATGTGGAGGACAACTGGAAAAGTGTCGACATAAGCAGCTACTATACCTCTTTGAAAGAAGGCGCTACCCCTACCACAAGCCAGATTACGCCAAACCGTTTTTATGACTATTTCAAGCCTTACCTGGAAAAAGGCATGGACATCCTCTATGTAGGATTCTCTTCCTCTCTCAGTGGTACATACAGCGCTGCTAATGTAGCTAAGAGTATGCTTCAGGAAGAATTTCCAGATAGAGAGATTCTACTCATTGATTCCATGTGCGCTTCCGCTGGTTTTGGTCTTCTGGTGCTAAAAGCAGCAGAGCTCAAAAGAGAAGGCTATGCCCCAACAGAGATTGCTCAAAAATTGGAAGCGTTGAAATATAACGTCAATCATATTTTTACTGTGGACGATCTCAACCATCTGAAGCGGGGTGGAAGAATATCAGGCTTCTCTGCTACCATGGGCACCATGCTTTCCATAAAGCCCATTCTCTACATGAGCAAAGAAGGGAAGCTTCTGAATATTGATAAGGTAAAAGGAAGAAAAAAATCCATCCATGCACTGGCCGATTATCTGGAAAAAGGAAAAACAGAGGGTCTGACAAAAACAGTGCTCATTGCTCATGGAAACTGTGAAGATGATGCAGCTCTTCTTCGGAATCTCATTCTGGAAAAGAAGCTTTCCGAAGACGTCACCTTGGTTCCACTTGGTATGGTCATCGGTGCCCATACCGGCGCCAATGTCATCAATATGGTCTTTTTTGGTAAAGACCGCGAAGAAACGATAAAGAAATCATAGAATAACCCCTGGAGCTCCAACGGAATGTGCTGGAACTCCAGGGGTTTTTTATCTTCCGAACTTATACTTCTTCTGCGTATATGCTGATGAGGTTCTTCAGAACCGCCACCGCTTTCTCCATGGATTCTACAGAAATAAACTCAAATCTTCCGTGATAATTTTCTCCACCTGTAAAAAGGTTCGGACATGGAAGTCCCATATAAGAAAGCTGAGCTCCATCGGTACCTCCGCGGATGGGCTTTATAATAGGTTCTACGCCAGCCATCTCCATGGCCTTTTTTGCATGTTCAATGAGATACATATGAGGCTCCACCATGGTTCTCATATTCTTGTACTGATCTTTGATTTCTACAGTAACAGTTCCCTCTCCATATTTCTCATTGAGTGCAGATGCAGCTTCCATCATCTGCACCTTTCTTCCTTCGAAGGTATCCTCAAAGAAATCACGGATGATGTAGTACAAAGAAGTCTCCTCCACATCCCCTTCAATATCGTTCAGGTGGAAGAATCCTTCATACCCTTCCGTATGTTCAGGTGTGTCCTTCCGGTCGAAAGAATCCGCATATTCCATGGCCACAAAAATTGAGTTCTTCATCTTGTCTTTTGCTGTTCCAGGATGCACATTTCTGCCCTTCACCGTCACCTTGGCTGAAGCCGCGTTGAAGTTCTCATACTCCAGCTCGCCCACAGGCCCACCATCCATGGTATAGGCAATCTCCGCGCCAAAGGCTTCCACATCAAAATGATGTGGACCTCGGCCAATCTCTTCATCCGGTGTGAATGCCACATGAAGATCTCCATGAGGCACTTCAGGGTTATGGAACAGATATTCCAGAACTTCCATGATTTCTGCAACTCCTGCTTTATCATCTGCTCCAAGAAGTGTAGTTCCATCTGTCAAAAGAAGGTTCTCCCCCACATAGCCTTTCAGCTGAGGAAAATCAGATTCTTTCATGACGATCTGAAGCTCCTCGTTCAGCACAATATCTCCACCTTCATAGGCAAGAATCCGAGGATTCACATTCTTTCCGCTCATATCCGGTGAGGTGTCCACATGAGCCAGCAGCCCAAGCTTCTTTAGGTTCTTACCGGTATTGTTTCTTAAAAACCCAAAGAGATACCCGTTGTCATCCAAAGCAGTCTCCAGCCCCAAGGCCTCCAGTTCTCTCTTCAGCTCTTCCACGAGGACTCTCTGTCCCTCGGTGGAAGGTACAGTTACACTGTTTTCGTCGGATGTGGTTTCATACTTCACATACTTAATCAGCTTGTCTACAACACTCATTTTAATCCCTCTTTCTCATATATTCTTCTTATAGTAGGACAGATTCCTTTTACTGGTCTAGAACGTCGGTTTGTAGATTCTGCGTCTGTCCAGAGAGAAAATACTCTCGGATATGGCGCCAGGCTCCAAATCCCGAACCGCTAGAGTGAAATCAAACACCCGGGCATCGATCATATCAATATGGTGAAGAAGTTCTGCTTCGAGAAACATCGGTTTCACAGGACTTCCATATTCAGGCTCATAGTGGTGGGAAAGAATCATATGCTGCAGAAGCATCCTTTTCTCTTCCGGTGTATTCAGACGGTCACAGATTCTGTCCACATTCTTGACTCCAAGGCTGATATGGCCCAGAAGATTTCCTTCCAAAGTGTACTCCTTCACGATGCCAAGCTCAGAAGAATCCATCTCATTGATTTTTTCAAGATCATGAAGAATGATCCCTGCAAAGAGAAGGTCTGTGTTTACTGCTGGATACACCTTCGAAATCTGATCTCCAAGTTTCAGCATGGTCAGGACGTGGTAAAGCAGCCCCGATCTGATGGCATGATGATTCCTTTTTGCCGCCGGATAGAACATCAGCTTCTCCTTCTTTTCTTCAAGGGCCATACGAACCACCTGATGAATATCCTGATCTTCAATCCTTTGAAGATATCCTTCAATATCCCGGAGCATATCGGTATTCTTAAGCGGAGCGGATTCCACAAAATCTTCCGGTATCACGCCGTCTTCGTCTGAAGCTTTTCTGATCCTGTCCACTTTGAACTGATTGTTGTTCATATAGCTCGTTACAGTACCCCGAACTTTTACCAGGTCCCCTTCTGTAAAATATGTTTCTACATCTTGGGGAACTTCCCAAAGTTTTCCGGAGATTTCACCTGTCTTATCTCCAAATATAAAGTCCAGATACTTTTTGTCGTTTGAGTTTGTAGTCTTCAGATCTACTCTTTTAATGATAAAATAACAATCTACACGATCGCCTACAGCTAAATCGCGGATTTTCTTGCTGCTAAATTCCATTTATTTCTCCTTCAATTAAAATTAGGGTATAATTTAAGTATACACGAAACACTGGCCGAAAACGAAAGAATCTTAACCAAATCTTTATCGATGAAAGGTAGGCGGTAACATGGACATCAACCTGCCAAAGGGCGTCCGATACATTCTGAAAGAGCTCAGCACTCATGGCCATGAGGGTTATGTAGTGGGGGGCTGTATTCGTGATGTCCTCATCGGTATCGCGCCTAAAGACTATGATGTAACCACTTCTGCCACACCTGAGGAAGTCATGTCCCTATTCAAAAAAACTGTCCCAACGGGTCTGAAGCACGGTACCGTGGAAGTACATACCCATGACGGTGCTTATGATGTGACCACCTACCGTATGGACGGTGAGTATGAAGCTCACAGATACCCCAAAAATGTCATCTTTGTAGATGATCTAGTGGAGGACCTGAGAAGAAGAGACATCACCATCAACGCCATTGCCTATAATCCCGAAAAAGGTATTATAGACCCTTTCAACGGTACTGAAGACATCCATCATAAGATTATTCGGGCAGTAGGAAATCCAATCCTTCGTTTTAAGGAAGATGCCCTTCGCATCTTAAGGGCAGTGAGGCTCTCCACCACCCTGAATTTCAACATAGAAGAAAACACCCTGAAGGCCATGGTGGAAACCATGGATGGCCTCAGGTTCATCAGCGAGGAAAGAATCCGGGAGGAGCTGAATAATATCCTTCTTTCAAAGAATCCTGCCCGAGGAATCCGTATGCTCTTTGATTTGGGGATCATGAAATATGTCCTTCCCGAACTCATGACCATGTCCGGATTTCTTCAGCATAATCCCCATCATGATAAGGATGTTCTAGGACATACCCTGGAGGTTTTAACTCATGTGCCTGCAGATCTTCCAGTGCGTCTTGCCGCTCTTTTCCATGACAGCGGAAAGCCTTCCACTTTCACCATGGATGAGAAGGGCATCGGACACTTCTACGGCCATGAGAAGCGGTCAAGAGACATCGCTCATGAAGTGCTGATGCGGCTGAAATATGATCATAAAACCATCCGTAAAGTTGAAACCCTGGTTTACTTTCATATGACCAGCACCGATATGAAAAATGAAGTGAAGCTGAAGAAATTCATAACCAAACTGGGGTCGGAGAATCTCAACGGTCTCATTGATCTTAAGATTGCTGATTTCATTGGAAAGCCTGAAGGAAGCGATGATAAACTCTTTGAAATCAACAGCTTCAGAAATAGGATTGAACACATCATAAACCGTGGCGATCCTCTCACTGTGAGAGATCTTGCGGTGAACGGAAAGGATGTTCTGGCGCTTGGTATCCGTGAAGGACAGGAAGTAGGGCGCATCCTGGAAGCACTTCTTGAAAAGGTCCTGAAAAACCCTGATGACAATCATAAAGAAATACTACTTGAATATGCTCGTAAGGAGATTTACCGATGACAACAAATGTTACAAATACTGTTTTAACCATGCTGATTCTGGGTGTGCTGGGTTTTATCCTGAAGAAAACCAAGGTTACCGATAAAAGAACAGATAAATTTATCTCTGTTCTACTCGTAAACTTCTGTACCCCTGCCCTGATGATTCACATCACACTGACAAATTTTTCCTTATCCTTTTTTAGAGAATCTTACCTTGGAATTCTACTTGCCATGTTGACCATGATTCTGATGAACATCATTGCCTGGGGAGTATCAAAGGCTCTATCACTGAAAGGAGTAGAGCAGGGTGCATTTGTTTCCATGTCTACCTTCTCCAATACAATTTTTGTAGGACTGCCGCTCATTACAGGAATATTTGGGGACTCCGCTGTTCCATATCTGATGCTGTACTATATCGCAAATACGCTGACTTTTTGGACCCTTGGCATCTATCAGATCGTGAAAAGCAATGGAAGTTCCTTCAGCAGCAAAAATATCCTGAAAATACTCAATCCCCCCATTCTTGGATTCATTGCGGGCATGGCGCTCCTTTACTATAACGTTACTGTCCCCACTTATCTCTTTAGCAGCATCGAGTATCTGAAAATACTCCTGACGCCTCTATCTCTCCTTTTCATGGGCAGTGTCATAGGAGACTTGAGTCTTAGGAATGCTGGAAGTCCAGTAGCCTCTGTCCTCATCCTCATCATGAGGTTTATTCTGTCTCCTGTCATCAGTCTGCTTCTTCTGAAGGCTTTTCAGATGCCTGTGGAGCTCATTAAAGTGTTCATTGTCTGTGCCGGTCTTCCTGTGATGCAGAACATTTCCATTGCTGTAGGTCGTTATGGTGGAGATCCTTCCTACTCTTCTTTCATGACCGCACTCTCTTCTGCAGTCTTCATTTTTATTATTCCATTTTTCCTGAAATTATTCACTTTCATTTAGGATGAGTACCTCATCCTTTTTTTTTGCACCCAAAAAGAACGTATGTTGTTTTTTATTGCCCAGAAAGAACGTATGTGCTATAATTTACTCAAATGTTAGGAGGGGTATGTATGGAACTTCTAGAAAAAATTAGAATTCTTGCAGATTCAGCGAAATATGATGTATCCTGTTCCTCCAGTGGAAGCAGCCGTTCTGCAATACCTGGCGGTGTAGGCAACGCTGCTGCTGCAGGTATATGTCATAGTTTCACTTCAGACGGAAGGTGCATCTCCCTATTGAAAATACTTATGACCAACTACTGTATTTACGACTGTGCCTATTGCCAGAACCGGATCTCCAATGATGTGGAACGCGCCGCCTTTGAACCGGAAGAACTGATTCAGCTGACCATGGGATTCTACAGGCGAAACTACATCGAAGGACTCTTTCTCAGTTCAGGGGTAATTATGAGCCCCGATCATACTATGGAAAGAATGATTCGCATCATAAAAACCCTTCGGCAGCGGGAGCGATTCAACGGTTATATTCATATCAAGCTTATCCCTGGAGCCAGTCCCCACCTCATCCATGAAGCCGGGCTTTATGCGGACCGAGTCAGTGTCAATATTGAGCTGCCTGAAGAAGAAAGTTATAAAAGCATCACACCTCAGAAAAACAGAATTGAGATTCTAAAACCTATGAAGCAAATCGCCACGAATATCCTTGCAAATAACGAGGAAAAGAGAATCTTACATAGAACTGAGGACTTTGTTCCAGCAGGACAAAGCACTCAGCTCATCATTGGTGCTACACCGGCCAGCGATGGTAAAATCCTTTCACTCAGCCAGAATCTCTACAAGAGCTTTCAGCTGAAAAGAGTCTATTACTCCGCCTATGTGCCTGTCAGTACCCACGCGCTTATGCCGAAGCTTTCCAATCCTCCCCTTCTCCGAGAACATAGAATTTATCAGGCAGACTGGCTGCTCCGGTTTTACCGGTTCTCTGCAGAGGAACTCTTGTCAGACGGAGAGAATTTTGATACGAATGTGGATCCAAAAACCCAATGGGCTCTTTCTAATATGGCTCTATTCCCCATGGAGATCAATCGGGTCAGCTATGAAATGCTGCTACGTATCCCAGGAATCGGACTCACCTCTGCAAAGCGGATTCTTCGGGCTAGGAAGCTTTCTCCCATTACCTATGACGGACTCAAAAAAATGGGTGCTGTGATCTCAAGGGCTAAGCACTTTATTCTGATTTCTGGAAAATACTATGGAAACTTCTCTCTTAGACCAGATCTCATATATGAAGCCATCAGTGAGAAAAAAGACCAGATCCAGATGAACTTATTTGGAGAAATCGATGAATCCCTTGGACTCCACAACCCTGAAGAAAACCGAGTATTTACAGAGAAAGATAAGATCAAAAAGCTTCTTCTGGAAAAGACCATCATCAAAAACTCTTTGGCAGGTGGATTATGATGGATGTCATGTTGTTTGATGGTTCAATGGAAGAGCTTCTGGTGGCCGTTTACAAAGTTTATGTTGATAAACTTCCACCAGTTCTCTTTCGGGAAGATCAGTTTACCCCCAATCTCATTGATCATCCTCTAAAGATCCAGTTTCTGGAGGAAGAATTTGAGAGAGTCCGAAGATCCATGCTTGAGAAGTTCTCCGAAGAAGCTTTGGATATCATCACCTACGGATTAAACCACAGTTCTGTTCAAGCTCCAACGATGATTCTGAAATTCATCATCAAGTGTTTTGAAAATCCCAAAAATGCCTTCCGTTATCAGGACTCTTTTATCATGGAATGCACTAAGCTTTCTCGGCAAGTTTCCTTGGAAAGTCATCGTTTCAAGGGATTTGTCAGATTCAATCAGTTCGGAACGGTTTTCATGGCGAAAATCAATCCAGATCATCATATCCTTCCCTTCATCGCAGACCATTTTGCAGAAAGATTTGGTGATATGAACTTCATCATCTATGATGAGAAAAAGCAGGAAGCCCTATTATGTCAAGATGGCAGATGGATCATCCAGAAAAATTTAGCCCTGAACGAAAATCTCTTTCAAATAGACACTACCACTGAAGCATGGCAAATCTATTTTAAAAATATCACTATTTCCGCCAGAGAAAATCCTGCTCAGCAAAAACGATCTATGCCCGTTCGATATTGGGTAAATCTACCAGAGACAGAATCCCCTTAACTGTTTTTTTTTGAGACCTTCTATACAAATCCATTGAACTTATTCATCAAAACCTCTTTCTGAATATTTTCGCGTTTTTTATGATTTAATTATAACTCATTAAAAATTATCAGTAAATTTCACAAATTTCGCATCAGCAGGGTATGCGTACATGTACAGTCATACACTTTGTTCAAATGGGATTAGAGAAAATCACTTAAATATCACGTTGAAACACCTTAATCGTTTAAGGCGTTTTGAAAGGTTTTGTTAAACATTAAACTATTCCTTGAAAATAATAAAAAACAAAGAAAAATCCAGAGCCGGGAAGTCGCTCCCGCTCTGGATTTTCCTTAGTCTCGTTCGCTTTCGGTTCGTTTCTCGGAACTAATCAGCAAATTCAATATGTAATTATTGAGTGAGCGATTATCACCTTTAGCCTCAGAAGTTAGTTCTTCTTTGAGATCCTGAGGCAGAGTCAGAAGTATCCGAGTTTTATCTTTACCAACAGCCATATAAAAACACCCCTATCTTTATTGCGTGATAAATTATAATCTTATTATACTTCAAATTAAAAAAATATTAAAGAAAATGTTTTTAGTTTATACATATTTCTTTAGAATTTTCGACGGAGTAGAGATAACTCTCTTTTACTTTTAGACCAGTTATGGACATTAATGCTTCACTGTAATAGTCCAACTGCTCTTTATACCGGTCAGTTAGAACCTTTGCAGCATCTTTATCTATCACACGGTCTGTCTTGTAGTCCACGATAACAAGCTCATTATTTTCTCGGAAATAGCTGTCAATGACTCCCACAACCATAACTTCACTCTCGTCGAAATATAATATAAATTTCTGTTCTCTATACAAATTTCCTTCAAGTTCCGCTTTCTGCATCCTTTTTCCAAGATCGCTTTCAAGCAATTGCAGGATCTTCCAAGGATTCACTGCAGAGACTTCCTCTTCTGTCATGAGCTCTCGAAGGACGAGACCCTGCAGATCATTTTTGATTTCTTCCACTGAGCCGCTCTGAAGGGAGATATACTGCATGGCCTTATGAAATGCGGTTCCTCTTTCAGTCGCCTTTAGTCCTTTATCTTTCATCAGGAATCTGGGCCTTTCCAAAAACTCATCCTTAATGATGGGCTGCGTATTCTCTGTCTCTTCTCCAAGAGCCCTCAATTTCTTCAGCTCGGTCACAGAAATCTTTGATCCCCTCTTTGTGTCTTTTTCAAACTTATACTGGAAGGCAAGCCTTTGCTGTACCAGAAATGCCGATGCTGGATCCCTGGTCTCGTGAAGTGTGAAAACTCCTTCTTCCGTTCCTTCCTCCTCAATCTGGTCCAGCATTACACCTTCTTTCGTGTGAACAAAGAGCTGCAATGCTACATCCTTACCAAAGGAGTATCTCTCCCCGTCTGCTCTGTTTTCGGAAAGCGCATGATGCTTTAAGAAAATACTCATCATCCAATCCAGATAGGAAGACCCTTTTTCCACTTTTTCGGAAGACAGTCTGAACCCTTCTCCCTGGGATAGCGTGGTCCATTTTTCCATACTCTTTTCAAGACTCTTGACTTGGCCTGTAATAATGAGCTTCTCTTTTGCTCTTGTGAGTGCAACATAAAGTATTCTCATCTCTTCCGAGAGACTTTCCAAGAGCCTCTTTCGTTTGATCCTCTCTCTGATGAATGTGGTGTTTTTGATGTTTCTTTCCATATCCACATAACTTGGACCAAATCCTAGGGACTCATGAAGAATCATAGATTTATTCAGATCCATTTTATTGAATCTTTTTGATGTATGTACCAGAAAGACTACCGGAAATTCAAGCCCCTTCGATTTATGAATGGACATGATTCTCACCAGGTTCTCATTCTCTCCCAGCATCTTTGCAGCACCATAGTCACCTGAGCTCTTCTTTAGCTTATCGATGAATCGGATGAAGTTAAAGAGCCCTTTCAGAGTTGTCTCCTCAAACTGCTTGGCACGCTGGAACAGCAGCTTCAGGTTTGCTTGTCTCTCCAGACCATCGGGCATGGCAGACACGTAATCCAGATAGGATGTATCCGTATAAAGGTACCAAATGAACTCATCCAGCTTCATAAAGCGTGACTTCAACCGGTATAGTTCCAGTTTTATCTTGAACTGATCCACTTTTTCTGAGAGCGCTTTTTCAAAAGATCCACTTTTCAGATTATGGAACAAGAATTCATCCTTATGAACTTTTCTGATTTCCACAAGCTCTTCCTCACTAAAGGAAAACAGTGGACTTCTTAACACGGAGAGAAGGGGAATATCCTGCAAAGGATTATCAATCACTTTCAAAAGTGAAAGCATGGTTCTGATTTCAATGGTGTCAAAGTATCCCGTAGAGCTGTCACTGTAGGAAGGAATATTATTCTCATGCAGTGCCTCCAAAAAGATATTGGCGGTTCTGGATGTCGCTCTCATGAGTATGACGATATCCCTGTACGTTACTGGCCTTTTACCCTTGATCTCTTTATCAAAAACGAGAAATCCGCTTTTTATGAGCTCATTGATTCTTCCAGCCACAAGCCTAGCTTCCACTTCAATGGACTTATACGCAGATAAATCCAGTTCACCTTCCTCCTCTGCATCATCTTCTGAATCCTCCAGAGCGCTCTTTTCCTCTAAAATCAACAGCTCCACAGGTTCTGCCTCTTTTACCGCAATCCCGTCTCCCTCAGCTTCCTCATAATAGGTAGCTCCATAGATGAGCGCTTCCTCCTTCGTGTACTCCAGCTCTCCAACCTTCTCACTCATGAGCCCTTCAAAGATGAAATTCACCAGAGAAAGAATGTTGTTCTGGCTTCTGAAGTTCTTATATAGAAGAATCTTCTTGCCTCTATCATTTCCATCTTCACTGTAGGCTTTATACTTTTCCATGAAAAGCTCAGGTTTCGCCTGACGGAAGCGGTAGATACTCTGTTTCACGTCACCCACCATAAACACATTGGGATTCTCTTCCTCTTTACGGGAGACCATGGTGATCAGCACTTCCTGAACTTCATTGGAGTCCTGATATTCATCCACCAGCACATCTTCATACTTTTCTTTGTAAAATTTGGCCACATCAGAAGGCCCTACTCCGCCATCTTCTTCCACGGTCAGTATCTTCAGTGCCAGATGTTCCAGGTCTGAAAAGTCGAGAAGACTCTTCTCGCGCTTCTTTCGGCTGTACTTCTTCATAAAAAGCTCCGTAAGGGACTTCAACGCTTGAAGATGAGGGTAGATGACCTTCAGCATCGCAAGATGCTCTTCTTCCGTTTCCGCAAAGTAATTCGCCTTCAGACCTTTGACGGCATCTTTGACTTCTTCACGAAGACCTTTGACCATTTCAGCCAGAACTTTATCATACCCCTTCTTTCCACGCTTCAGCATTGACCACTTAAACCCTTCCAGATGATCTTTGATTTCATTGAAAGAAGGTTTATTTTGCAATATGGAAAGAAGCTCTTCCAGAAGGATTCGGTCCTCCCTCAGGGTTTCAGCATAGGGAAAAAGTAGCGCATCATCTTCTGTTAAAGAAATACCTTTATCAATATGGTTCAGATAAGGTTTAAGGGTTTCCTGGAGTTCTTCCATAAACTCTGCCACCAAAGGAATTTCTGTAAAAGATTTGCCTGATACATCGAATAAAGCGACCTTCTCCTCCAGCCACTCATATGGCCACGGATGACTCATGATGAAATGATAGAGATTAAGGACCAGTTCTCCAAGCTCTTTGTCATCCCGTTTTCCGCCATAGGCGTCCACGAGAGAAATGAACTCTTTGCTGCCGATCTCATAGGATTCTTCCAGAGCCTCTTCCAGAGCTTCTTCTCTCATGATGGCCCCTTCTGTTTCATCTGCAATTCTAAAGCCAGGGTCAAGTCCGATTTCATGAAAATGGCTTCGAATCACTTCCAGGCAAAAAGAATGGATGGTCATGATGCTGCTTCGGTTTAATAAAGTCAGCTGCCTTTCAAGATTTCTGTTGCCCGAATCTTCTTCCAAAGCTTTGATCACCGCTTCACCAATCCGCTCTCTCATTTCCGCAGCTGCTGCATTGGTAAAAGTCATCACAAGAAGCGCATCAATATCCACCTGATCTTTAGTGATTCTCTGGATGATTCGTTCTACTAGAACCGCTGTCTTCCCTGAGCCGGCCGCTGCAGAAACAAGAAGGTTTGTATTTCTTGTTTCAATGGCACTTAACTGTTCTTTCGTCCACTGGTTACTCAACGGCATTCTCCCCTTTCTTCATTTTCTCCCATAGTTCTTCAATGGTCAGCGCCTTCAGATTTCTGTACTGATTCGCTTTTATTTTCCCGTCAAACTGGCAAATACTCTTATAGGTGCAATAGGTGCATGGTATTTTATCCTTATCCTTATAGGGTTGAATGGAGATATTCCCATCAAAGAGTTCTTTCAGAATTCTTCCAATGGTTTCCAGCACGTACTCACGTAGCACATCAAATTCCTGCTCTGTAAGAATAATCTCCTCATTCTTCTCTTTCCTGTTGGAGGAAGAAACCACTTCTCCCTCTTTGTTGATCTTCGCAGGTACCACCAATGAAAATGTATCAATATCCTCATCCATGGAGCGGATCACTTTGGCATCTTTAAGTAGAAGGCCCTTGAGTCTTAAGTTCTCCAAAACCTTTCTTTCAATTTCCTCATCGGTCATTCTTACATTTCCGGAAATCACTGGGTTATCCATTTTAAAATAAAGAACCGCACCTGGTACCGCCTTTTGGGACTGCAGACTCTCCCAGTTTCTGAGAACTACATCCAGGTAAACCAGCAGCTGCAGCTGCAGACCATAAAATACATCCTGGAGGGAAACATCTTTCGCAGAAGACTTATAGTCAATGATTCTGATATAAGCTTTCCCGTCCATTTCCATGACATCGATACGGTCAATTCTTCCACGCAGCAGTGCATCCTCTCCAGTATCAGGGATTTCGATGGATAATGCCGGCAGTTTTTCTCCGTCTTTACCGAATCCAAGTTCATTGAACATGGGCACAAACTTTCCCTTCGCTATCTGAGCCGTGATGGTTTCTACGGACCGGTTTATGATTTTCTTCACTTTTTCTCCCATATGTTTGTACCTGGGAGAACTCTTGTAGATCGCATTTGTTTTTTCTATCGCCTCATCAACAAGGCGGTCCACAGCATTTCTGATATAGGTTTTGTCCACCGTAGACAGATCCCTCTCCATCCCTCTCAGATCTTCCGTAAACTGATCGATGACTTCATGCATCAGGGTACCCACATCAGGCGCTGTTACCTCATGCATGACTCTATCTTTTGCCTTCAGCCCGTATTGGATATAATACGCAAAAGGACAGGAGGTGTAACGCTCAAGTCTTGAAACACTTAAGTACAGCTGTTCCCCATAGAGTTCTTTCACAGAGGTCCTGGAAAGCTTCTCCGTTACATTGGTGTAGGAAAGTCCTTCTCTTGAAATTTTCAGACGCCCGCTGAACTCCTCATGATTTTGAAACCACTGGTACACCTCACCCCAAAGAGGATTCACTTCATCCCCTTGGTAGTTTCTTCTCATCTCTTTAATGAGTTCATTAAAAGTAGCTGTTTTACTTTCCACCTCTTCTAGCGTGCCGCTTTTTCTGTCCATTGGATTCACGTAAGCATTCTCCATAAGTTTTGGAAAAAGCTTCTTCAAGCGTCCAATGACCAAGGATGGTCTTTGGGACTTGCCATCCAGATCTGATCCCGGATAGGAAATGGACAGAAAATCTCTTGGTATGGAAAATGCAGTGTAGACTAAAAACTGCTCATATATCGAACGGAGTTTAGAATCCACAAGAAAGTTCAAACCTTCCGCTTTCAGTTTTTCCAGATCATGGTCGGTAATGATTCCTTCATCAGAAACCGTTTTGGGGAATATTCCATCATTCACACCAAGAATGTATAGTCCTCTTATGTTGTCACTTTTCACTCTAGCCACATCTCCAAGGATCACCTGGTCCAAAGTCAGGGGAATGAGCGCAATCTTATGACTGACCATGGCCTGCTGAAGAATGTCTCCATAGACCTCCAGAGACAGCTTTTCTTTTCCAAGCACCTCTACCAGATCATCAAAGATGGTGATGATTCCCTTCAGGGTCTCTTCATGCTCTTTCAGAACCTCCAAATCCTCAAGGGTTGAAACAAAACTTAGGGAGCGGCTTAAAACGCCATGGGCCTCCAGATGCTCATAAAGAGCTGCAGAAATATCTTCTGCAGTGGACGCATTCTCCAGCTGAACTCTCAAAGGCTGATACACAGAAGCTATTTTTTCTCTGATTTCGTTGGTCTTTTCCAGATACTCCGCTTTCATCTCTTCAGGCACAATATTCGGATAAGGATAAACAAAAGGTTTTTCATATGTTCCACCTTTTATTCCGTTCGCGAGAACATAATTTTCTAAAAGATCCACTTCTTCTTTCTCCAAATGGGAGAGTCCAGTTTTAAGCATCTTGAAAAGCGCATCATAAGTAAACCCTTCTTTTGCAATATCCACCAGGGCAAGAATATATTGAGAAATAGGACTTCCGTCCATTTCCCTTCTCTTATCTAGAAATACGGGAATCTCATGTTCACGGAAAACGGAGATCAGTATACTCTCATACGCATCAATATTTCTGCAAAGAATCGCTAAATCACGGTATCTCAGTGTATCATCCTCCCGGACTCTTCTGCGGATGTCCAGCGCGATCTTCTCCACCTCATCATAGCTGTTCTGGGCTTTGTAGATGGATACAGAATGAGGCACCTCATTGTAGGTTTTATTGGGATATCTGAAATACTCCCGCTCCAGATGAGCCAGTTCAGTATTTCCATTAAATCTCAATGGCACCTCATCAGAAAGAATCAGGGGTTTCTCGATGGAGACCTGAGCTCTTTCAGCAACCTGAAACAGTTTATCTTCCGTATCTTTTGTAATTTGAAATACATCTCCCGTTTCCCCTTCCTTATCCAGGGTCAGCGTCATCACAACCCGCCGCACATTCCTCATAAGATGTTCAATAAAATTCAGCTGCACAAGAGAGAAATCATTGAACTCATCAATGAATACCTCTGCATTCTTCAGAAAATCTGCCTTCTCCATGCGCTCTCCAGCAAAAGTCATTTCATCCATAGAATCCACATGACCTTTATGGACTTCTTTTTCATATGCTTCAAAAAAAAGCAGGATATCGCCAAACTTCTGACTGAGTTCTGCATCTCCTGATGCTTCCACAGCCTCTCTCAGTTTCTCTGGATCCAGATTGTTACGTTTCATCTCATCTGCAAGATTCTTAGCCAGTTCCACAAATCCAGGCTTCCTTGCCACGTTGCGGAAAAGAACAAGATCTTCCTCCACATCTGTCAAGGTCTTGGTCATGAGCATGCTCTTTCCCAGATCTGAAATCAGATCATGGGTAGCGCCACCTGCATTCTGGAGTATTTTACGGATCATGGTGGAAAAGCTGTAGACGGTGACATGAAACACATTTTCCTTGCCAAGTTCTTTCAAAAGCTTCTGCTCCGCACGAAACGTATACTGATCCGGTACCAGAAGAATCATACTTCTTTCAGGGACCTCTTTCCTTCTTCTCTTAATTTCTTCGTATATTTCTCTGGTTTTGCCACTTCCTCCACGTCCATAGATCAGTTTAAAACTCACAAAACCACCCCTTTCTCACATTTTTGCCATCAAGTCCATTATACTATAAGAGGTATCCCAAAATACGTACACAAATACACCTGATTGGAATACATTTTCATACTGATATTTTCCTTTCATCTCCTCATCCTCATTCAGATCCACCTCGGAGGCGTCGGAGAAACACAGAATAGGCAATTTCTATTGACAGTTTGTCCTTTGCCTTGTTATAATGTGTTTTGTGGTAATTGAATATTAGATTGCTTCAGTTGTGGAGAACTACTCAAGTGGCCGAAGAGGCGCCCCTGCTAAGGGCGTAGGTCGGGTAACCGGCGCGAGGGTTCAAATCCCTCGTTCTCCGCCATAAAACCATCTCGTTATGAGATGGTTTTTTTGTTTCTTTCTCCAGAAGCAATCCATACTGAAAACAGAAAAACCTTGAAAGGCAAATTCCAGGGAAAAGAAATCGACCCAAGCTGACTTATATATTTTATCTGCAGCCAGACAGAATCATTCTTGTCCTGAGGGAGCACCCTTAAGATCTGTATAAGAGAATCAATTCCAGATTATCCTATAAAAAAGCCACCTGCATGGAGTATCACTCCTCAGGTGGCTTTCAGCTTATCAGTTTATTTCTGAGCGCTCAAGAAAGCTTCAATTTCTTCCTTCGTAGGAAGCGATGGCTGTGCTCCAAGCTTTGTACAGGTAAGAGCTCCAGCAGCATTGGCAACTCTTGCCGCCTCTCTAAGATCCTTTGTTTCCACAAAAGCTTTGGCAAGAACACCTGTGAAGGCATCTCCGGCAGCAGTTGGATCTACTGCATTGATCTTGAATGGAGGGACGATTTCATCATATTCTTCCCCATACAAATATGACCCATTTGCACCCATCTTTAGCACAATATACTTGGCTCCGTTTCTTTCTTTTAGAAGCTTTGCCGCCTCTCGTGCACTTTCATGGTCTTTAGGGTAAATACCAACTAAAGCTTCTGTTTCTGTCTCATTTGGTGAAAGGATTGTTACTGGTGGGAGACTTTCCAGGTCATACTTCTGGGCAGGTCCTGCATCAAGAACCGTGATTATCCCCTTCTCATTGGCAATTTCTATTGCTCTCCTGTTTGTTTCAAATGGGATCTCGAACTGCAGAAGTACTGCATCAAAAGGATCTCTGAATGCTTCTTCCAGCTGATCTGGAGGTGTATTCATATTAGCACCAGGGAAAATAATCAATCTGTTCTGGCCGCTGTCTTCCAAAGTGATGGCAACAAATCCGGTATTAGCTCCTTCTCTTTCAATGACGTAGTCTGTTTTTATGCCGGCTTCTTTCCACTTGTCCAGAAGATACTGTCCATTGGCATCTTTTCCTACCGTTGAGTAGCAGGCAACCTCTGCTCCTGCTCTTCTTGCTGCCACTGCAGCATTACTGCCTTTACCACCAGGTGCATTGCTGTAATCATGGCCCAGAACACTCTCACTTGGCTTAGGGGCCCTTTCACAGCGCAAAATCAGATCCATCATGACACTTCCAACCATCAGTATACGTGCAGACATTTTCCTACCTCCTAATAAATAAATTCACTTTGGCTTTACAGTATCATAATGAGAAATTTCCGTCAATTTGCACTCTCCTCTCAGATGAAGGTGCACCACAATTTGAAAACACGTTCTCTCATTGAGACACAAGCATTTTAGAACTACAAATCTTCTCTTGTGATCTGCTTCCAGGGTTTGGACACAGAAATTTTATATATTGCTGTGCCGATTGCTTCCTTATTCGATGAATCATAGGAGTTTGAAATTTTTCATGCAACAATTTGCGATATGACGCCATTTGAAAACCTTTTTATTTTTCAAAATGGTAATTTAAAATAAAATACTTGCATTATTTTTTTAGGCATTGTAAGATGACAACAATAATTTAACTGCATTGAAAAGAAATAGTATCTTATGCAAAACTATCAGAGAGTTTTTGGTTGGTGTGAAAAAACAGTGGCGCATTTGGGAACACATCTTTGAGCTGTACCTGCAAAATTTCCAGAAAAGTAGTGGGTACCGGGAATCCTTGTCATCCGTTATCAAGACTAGAGTATGATTGTACTCGATGAGGTCAGGCACCGTGAGGTGTTTGATGAAATAAGGTGGAACCACGAAGAGATATCGTCCTTAGTCAATTTTGACTAAGGGCTTTTTTTTATTTCAAAGAAGTTAAATCAATAAAAAGGAGGACACTATCATGAAAAAACTAATTCCAATTCTACTCGGACTCTTACTTCTCGCAGGTTGTGCAGGAGGCGCAAAAGACGAGGATACCTTTGATGCTTTGATGGAGAAAGGTGAAATTATTGTAGGGCTTGATGATACTTTTGTACCCATGGGGTTCAGAAACCCTCAAGGTGAGCTCGTTGGGTTCGATGTGGATCTGGCTAGAGAAATCTTCACGAGAATCGGTCTGACGCCTAAATTCCAGCCCATTGACTGGTCACTTAAAGAAAGTGAACTGAACAGCGGAAACATTGATGTGATTTTCAATGGATACACCATCACCGATGCCCGCAAGGAAAAGGTCAACTTCTCCACTCCCTATATGGAGAACACACAAATCATCATCACCTTGGCCAGCTCCGATATCAACACCAAAGAAGATCTCAAAGGAAAAGCTGTCTCAGTTCAGAAAGAGTCCAGCGCCTACGATGCGGTTTCAAAGGAAACTGACATCTACGAGTACCTGAAAAATGGTGAACTAATTACTTTTGACTCCAATCTGGACCTGTTTCTTGATCTTGAAGCAGGAAGAAGCGATGCCATTGTTCTAGATGAGGTCTTTGCAAGATACGTTCTTCTCAGTAAGAATATTGAAGACTACAGAATTCTTGAAGATAATTTTGGAGAAGAAGAGTATGGCATCGGCTTCAGAAAGTCTGATAAGACCCTTCTTGAAAAGACCAATGAAACTCTAGCGGAACTCATAGAAGACGGAACCTTCGATGAGATTAAAAAGGTGTATATCAATGATTGATATGATCATAACGAGTTATCCTTTGCTTTTGGAGGGTCTTTCCCAGACCCTCTTCTACTTCATCACCACCATGATCACATCCGGACTTCTTGGACTTCTCGTGGCGTATCTTTATACCCTGAAGCCCCTGAAACCAGTGCTGTCCTTCTATATCTCCGTGGTACGAGGAACTCCGCTCCTTCTTCAGCTGATTTTTATCTATTTCGGTCTTCCTTACTTCGGTATCACACTAAGCAGAATGAATGCGGCTCTTCTCGGGTTCACCTTCAACTATACCGGCTATATTGCTGAAATTCTTCGGGGTGGAATGGAGAGTATACCGAAAGACCAGAAGGATGTGGCTTTTGTTCTTGGATTCAGCAGAAGATACACTTTTTTCCGGATTCTTCTGCCTTTAGGGATCCGAAACAGTTTCCCTTCTTTAGCCAATGAAGTGCTGGTGCTCCTGAAGGACACTGCACTGATCTATGCTCTCGGGCTCAGTGAACTGATCAAAGTCTCAAGAACCCTGGCCAACATTTATGTTTCAGGTACCCCTTTCCTCATTGTAGGGCTGATCTATTTTACTTTAAGCTTCTTCTTGGAGAAAGGACTCAAGAAACTTGAAAAACGAATGAGGAGGGTTACATTATGATATTCCAGGCAAAAAACATCAAAAAAACCTATGGCGATCTCACCGTACTTGAAAATCTGTCCTTTGAGGTGGACAAGAATGAGATTGCTGCGATTCTGGGCCCTTCAGGAATCGGAAAATCAACCCTCTTGAAATGTATTGTTCAGCTGGAGTCCATTGACAGCGGATCTTTCATCCTCAATGGAGAAACACTCACAGAGAAAAACAGGACTCAAGTGGGCCTGGTCTTTCAGTCTTCCTCTCTCTTTCAGCACAAAAATGTGCTGGAAAACCTTCTGATGGCACCACGCTATCATAAACTGTATGACGATAAAGAACTGCTTTCCATGGCAGACAGCTATCTGCAGGATTTTGGCCTGCTCGATAAAAAGTTTGCATACCCCTCAGAGCTTTCAGGGGGACAGAAGCAAAGAATCGCCATCATCAGAGCCCTTCTTTTGAAGCCCCTTCTACTGTGTTTTGATGAACCCACCAGCAGTCTGGACCAGGAGAATAAAATGCTTCTTCTGGACATTCTGCAAAAAATCAAAAAAGATCATGCGATCCTCATTGTCTCCCATGATGAGGACTTCATCGAGAAGATTGCGGACACAAAGATTCAGCTTCGTTAGTTTTTTTACATATTTTTAAGAAAATCAGCTATACTTGAAATAGAGAACACTCTATAAGGACGTGATGTATGTGACTTTGATTGCTTATTTTCTCTATTTCATTATTTATAGTTTTCTAGGATGGCTTTATGAATCTATTTTATGTTCCATCACTGGAAAAAAGCTTGTGAACAGAGGTTTTCTCAACGGTCCCGTCTGTCCTGTCTATGGATTTGGTGCACTATTGATTGTACTGGTTTTCTACGGAAAAGAGACCAGCCTCCTTCCACTTTTTCTCTCCAGTATGGTTCTGACCAGTGTCGTGGAGTATTTTACTGCCGTTCTATTGGAAAAACTCTTCCATGCCCGGTGGTGGGATTATTCCGGACGTCCTTTTAATATCCATGGCAGGGTTTATCTGACTGGAGCTTTGGTTTTTGCTACCTTATCTGTGTTCATCATAAGATTCCTCCATCCTTTTGTGGAGTCCATGATTGGAACCTTATCCACTGGTTCAAAAACCACCATCTCGTTTACTCTTTTCCTCATTCTTCTGATCGATCTTTTCATCACCGTCAGGCATCTTCTTCTCCTGCGTCTTCGCATCAGCGCTGTACGGGATGAGTTTGACAGACTGGTGAAAGAAGGAGAGCTGAAACTGGATGAACTGCGGCAGATCCTTCAGACCAAATTGGAAGGCACAGTGCTGTATACCGATCGGGTAAAAGCTCTGTTTCAGAAAGGCCGCTATCAGAACAGGCGAATTTTCAATGCCTTTCCAAACCTTACCGCTTTAAAGAACAATGAGATATTCAGCAAGCTCAAAAGCAGTTTTCTGGAAAACAAGAAAAAACTGGATGACAAGATCCGAAATTTCAATAATCATCTGTGAGAAGCTCCATCGGGGCTTCTCTTTTTCTTTTGGTTTCCGACCTCCAACCCCATAGAAGTCAAAGGATCCATGAACTTTGTTACAAATAAATGAACAATATACAGATTGACCGTAAATTTAATTGTATGCTATTGAATTTTGTGTTCGGTTAGTTTATAGTAAAGACATACAGTTAATAACCGCTCCCACTACAGGGAGTTTTCTAGATAATAAATAATCGTTGAAAACAAAATTGGAGGAATGAAAGAATGAAACATGAATTACCAAAACTACCTTATGAGTACAGTGCACTGGAGCCTTATGTGGATGCAGAGACCATGGAGATCCATTACAGCAAGCATCATCAGGCTTATGTGAATAATCTGAATGCAGCTCTTGAGAAGTATCCAGAGCTACAGGAAAAGGACATCAAGGATCTCGTTGCAGATCTTAATGCAGTTCCAGAAGATATCAGAGGCGCTGTAAGAAATAATGGTGGCGGACACCTCAATCACTCCATGTTCTGGAAGATGATGAAGAAAGCAGAAGGACAGGCTCCAGAAGGAGAGCTCCTGACAGCGATCAATGAGAAGTTCGGAAGCTTTGATGAATTTAAGAGCGTATTCGCAAAGGCTGGCGCAACAAGATTTGGATCAGGTTGGGCATGGCTGGTAGTAAAGGATGGAAAGCTTGATGTGGTATCCACACCAAACCAGGACAATCCGATTACAGACGGACTTACACCAATCCTGGGACTTGATGTATGGGAGCATGCATACTATCTGAAGTATCAGAACAGAAGACCTGAATACATTGAAAACTGGTTCAACGTAGTGAACTGGGACGAAGTTGCAAAACTTTACAGCGAAGCAAAATAAGTAACCCCTCAAATTGATATATATTTTAACTGGCCTATGATGAAAAATCCTGCTGTTCCCCCGGCAGGATTTTTTTTTGCCTTATTTTTTGGGCTGTTCCCTCACAGAATCCCTCTGAGGAAGAAGATTCCAAAATCACAGAAAATGCATGAAATGAAATACAGAATATGAGACGAAAATACAGATGTTCCTTTCCTTTCAAAACCTTCTGTCAATTTTACGGTAAGATAAGGATAACTAATGATTTCTGGAGGAGTATATGAGAAAGATTACACTAGATGAGTTTAAAAATTATACCTTTCTGTCTGGGATAGACCATGCCCCAGGCGGTAAATTTGCCGCATTTGCAGTGCACAAAGTGGACCTGGATGGCAACAAATATCTTTCCAACCTTCATCTCTACGATGCGGAAAAAAACGCAGTCAGAAAACTGACTTCTTTCAATAAAGAGTCTGCTTTTAAATGGCTGAACGAAGAAGAGATTGTTTTTTCGGCCATCCGTGAGGAGAAGGATCAGGAAGACAGTGAGTCCCTCAAAGAATTCACCCAGGTTTATAAAATACATATACATGGTGGTGAAGCGGATAAATTCATCCGTTTCAACAAGAGAGTCTCCAGCTATGAGTTTTTGCAAAACGGCATGATTCTGGCATCTGTCTACTTTGACAACAATGCCAAGGATCAGCTGAGCCTGGATGAGAAAGAGCTCTCTATAGAGCTGAAGAGACTTAAAGAAGAAAAGGATTATGAAGTGCTGGAAGAGATTCCTTACTGGTCCAATGGAGGAGGTTTCACATCCAAAAAAAGAAACAGACTCGCTTTATTTGACCATGAAGGAAATTTCCAGAAGTACCTTTCTTCTGAATATACTGATGTAGAACTGATTAAACTCAGCAAGGACAAAAGCCATGCTGTGATCCTGTCCTCTACATTCACAGATAAAATGCCTCTGTATAATGAACTGTCCATTTTTGATGGTGCCAATGTGCTGCCTCTAGAAACCAAAGGACTTTCCCTGTCCTATGCTGATTTTCTAAGTGATACAACACTGATTCTCACCGCTACTGATATGAAATATCTGGGCATCAATGAAAATGGAAAGTTCTACAAATATGATCTGGAAAAAGGAGAACTCACACTGCTCACAGAAGACCTGGATATGTCCCTTTACAGCTCCATAGGCAGTGATGCACGATACGGTGGGGGAAAACAGCGTGGAGTTTATAACGGAGAGCTTTACTTCACAACAACAAAGGGAACAGATTCCCATCTGATGAAAGTGAATGGAGAGGGAGAACTTACAGAAGTGCTGGCAGAGGAGGGTTCTGTGGACTCCTTCAGCATTGAAGAAGGACATCTTCTCTATATCGGCATGAAGAATACTTCTCTTCAAGCGCTTTACGCTTTAGAAGACAGCTCCTCCAGGAAGATCACAACCTTTAATGATTGGATCCATGAAGAACTGAAACTTTCCATCCCTGAAACACTCTCTCATCCCCTAGAGGATGGCAGAACCATCGATGGTTTTATTCTGAAACCTGCTGAGTATGAAAAAGGGAAGAAATATCCTGTGCTTCTTGAAATCCACGGTGGTCCAAAAACGGTCTATGGATCGGTCTTCTATCATGAACTTCAGTATTTTGCCAGTGAAGGATACTTTGTTATTTTCTGCAATCCAAGAGGAAGCGATGGAAAAGGAAATGACTTCTCCGACATCAGAGGGCTCTACGGTGCCATTGATTACGAAGATCTCATGAACTTCACAGACCTCTCTTTAGAAACCTATGAGGATATGGATCCGTCCAATCTGTTTGTCACTGGAGGTTCTTATGGTGGCTTCATGACCAACTGGATCATCGGACATACCCACAGATTCAAGGCTGCAGCTTCCCAAAGAAGCATCTCCAACTGGATCTCCATGTTCAACACCACAGACATTGGATACTACTTTGCAGATGATCAGACTGCTTCTTCTCCATGGGAAAACCACGAGAAGATGTGGGACCAGTCTCCGCTGAAATATGCAGATCAGGTAAAAACACCGACCCTGTTCATTCATTCAGAAGAAGACTACAGATGCTGGCTCACGGAAGGTCTCCAGATGTTCACCGCGCTCAAATATCACGGCGTGGAATCAAGACTTTGTATGTTCCGGGGTGAGAACCATGAACTCAGCCGCTCTGGAAAACCAAAGCATAGAGTCCGAAGGCTTACGGAGATTGATGAATGGTTCAAAAAGTTCCAGCCTAAAGAAAGCTAACGACGCATATCTCTAACACTCCTATATAGTTGAACTGGCTTCCCGGCCAGTTCATTTTTTTCATCATTGACAAACCGATCTCATTTCCCCTATAGTAATAAAAATCAGATAATTAAAGACAGGTGGTGGAGTTCTTGAATAAAAACAAGTTTCGTAACCTTCTCAGAAGTGCTGATGCCAGCATCCCTTGTGATACAGTGTTTACAGGTGGAAAAGTGCTCAGCGTATTCAGTGGAGTTCTGGAAGATGTTACATTTGCAGTAACCGATGGGATGATTGTGGGTTTTGGCGAAAGCTATGAATCCAATCACGTGGTGGACCTGAACGGAAAAATTGTTGTGCCCGGTCTCATCGATTCTCATATCCATATTGAATCCACTTTGGCTACCCCAAAGGAGTTTTCAAAAGCCGCCATCAGACATGGCATCACAACCGTCATCATGGACCCTCATGAGATCGGAAACGTTCTTGGCACCAAGGGTTTGGATTTTATGCTGGAGTCCTCGGAAAATCTTCCTGTTACTTTTCAGATGATGCTGCCCTCCTGTGTTCCCGCAACCATTCATGAAACTTCAGGTGCCATCCTTCGTGCAGAGGATCTGGCTCCTTACTATCAGAATCATCGTGTATCGGGGCTTGCAGAAATGATGGATCTTACTGGAGTAAAAACCACTCGAGATGATATCCTTCATAAACTAATGGATGCTAAAAAGCACCGGAAAACCCTGGATGGTCATGGGGCAGGTCTTACTCCCATGGACAATAACCTTTACCGGGTGGCAGGCATTTCAACAGATCACGAATGCACTACGGTAGTAGAAGCCAAAGACAGACTTTCCAAAGGGTTCTATGTCCATATCAGAGAAGGCTCCGTGGCGAAGAACTTTGATACTCTTTTGCCTGTAGTAAATAAAAACAATCATCACCGCTTCACCTTCTGTACCGATGACATCTATATTGATGATCTTTATGAAAACGGCAGTATTGACGCCATGATACGGAAAGCCATTTCATCCGGACTGGATCCCATAGATGCAATAAAAATGGCTACCCTCAATCCAGCCACCTGCTATCACCTCCAGGACTTGGGTGCAGTGGCACCAGGATACCAGGCGGATTTTGTAGTTCTGGAGAATCTGGAAAGCTTCCTTATTCACTCTGTGTATCAGAAGGGCCACTGTGTGTTTCAAGAAGAAGAGGTGATCTTCCCTTATGAAAACCACCCATTGCCAGCTCTTCCCCGCACAGTCACATTAAAAAAACTGACTCTGGAGGATCTTTCCATGGTATCAGGTACAGGAGTCCTGCATGTGATTGAAATATTATCCAACAGCCTTCTTACAAACCATCTGGTGCTGGAAACGCCAATAAACCAGGAGGTGTCCGTAGGCCCTGCAAACGATCTGGCAAAACTCTTTGTCATGGAACGTCATGGAAACCACGGCAATATGGGAAAAGGCATTGTCAAAGGATTCAAAATGAAAAGTGGTGCAGTAGCCACCACCATCGCCCACGATTCCCATAATCTAGTAGCTTTGGGTGTCAATGACGAAGATCTTCTCCTTGCCGTCCGAAGGATCGAGGAAATCGGTGGTGGACTGGTTCTTGTGAAGAATAAAAGAATACTGGCTGAACTCCCCCTTGAAATCGGCGGTCTCATGTCCAGTGCTCCCTTAGAGGAAATCACAGAAAAGCTTCATAAAGTCCGAGAAATGGAGAGGGTGCTCTTTGATAATCTGGACTTCAACCCCTTCCTGACTCTGTCCTTCCTCACACTCCCGGTAATCCCCACATTAAAAATTACGGACAAAGGACTTTTTGACACAGATCAGCAGACTTTCATCACCTTTGATGAAGATTTACAGTAAAAACTAAAGTGGATATGAGAAAAGACCTGGCACGCCAGGTCTTTTCTTTCTATAATATCCTTATTCTTTCAAATAACTGAGATCTTCTATTGGTATCTCTCTTTCCATAGACTCCGGATCTTCCATCCAGAGAAACAGCTCCTTTTCCAAAAAGCTGTAAAAGCGATCCCAGGATATGACTTTAAAGTTATGTGGAACATCCACAAGAGATATGGCCGAAAACTCATCTTTTCCATCTGTTTTACGAAGCATCAGTTCTACACCTTTATAGTCCAGAACCAGTATTCTTTGGGAGCTCATATCTTTGTGATCGAGAATTCCATGTTCGTTGCAGAACTTACAAAGATATTCAATGAGAGTCTCTCCCATACTGTCGATGCTGGTGACAGAGTATCGTCCGGCAATCCATCTGTACCATACATCATGGAGATTGATGAAATTAAAAAACTCATCATGATGGCTCAGCAGCCGCTTTAACGCTTTGATTTCCATCATTCTTTTTTCTTTTATCAGTTCTCTTCTTTTGTTCTCTTGAACTTCCATTTCTTTCACCTCAGGCCATTTTTAATATTCTAAAAATTCTCATACCTAAGTATATCATACTTCATGAAAGATAATAATAAAAACACGATAACATTATGTGAAAGTATTGTTTCAACCTCGATCTTATATATGAATGTCGAAGGAATCAAAGTTTTATAAAAAAAGAAGGACGAGAAATCAAATCCTGTCCTTTCTGTACACAAAATATCTATAATTTTTTCGCAAGTTCAACTTTTAGGGACTTCCCTTTGATCTTCCTCTCCTGGAGTCCTTTTAAAGCTAGGGTTCCCTTCGCATTCAGAATATCAATATAGGACCCTTGGTCCTCCACGGTGATGATTCCAATATCCTCTTTGGAAATACCCTCTATGGAGCATAGTGTTCCCACAATATCAATGGCTCTGATTTTCTTTTTCTTCCCACCATTGATGTAGATCTTTGTAATATCCTCATGGATGCTTTTCTTCTTTGGTCTTGATCTTCTGAGGTTCTTCTGGAACTCCCTGAATCCATCTTTTTCTTCCCGGAAGGGTTTATAGTCCATTTCCTTGGGCTCATCAAAACGGTATCCTACAAACTCCTCCACTTCATGCACTTTTCTTTCATCATATTCAGTGACAAAGTAGATGGCTTGCCCCTCTTTGAAATGCCTTCCCACTCTTCCCTTCCGATGCACATAGCTTTCTTTTTCAACCGGAAAGTCATAACTGAGTGAGATTTCAAGAAAGGACACATCAATGCCTCTTGCTGCCACATCGGTGGCAACCATATAAGGCACTTCCTTCTGTTTGAATCTTTTCATAGCCAGCTCCCGATCTTTCTGAAGCATGCCTCCATGAATCTTCAGCGCATCCACATTGGCCTCTTCCAGCTTTTTATGGAGTTTTCCACACTGTTCCTTGGTGTTGACGAATATAATCATTCCTTGGGGCTTTCTTCCATAAAGCAGTGAAAGAAGTGCCTTGAATTTATCCTTTTCTTCTACTTTATAATGGGTTTCCGTGATTTTCAGCTCTTCATCGGTGGTAGCCACAATGGTTTTATAATTGGGCGCTACAGATTCTGCCAAGGATTTGACTTCTTCTGTGATGGTTGCCGAAAACATCATGGTCTGCTTAACCCTCGGCAGATGTCCTATGATCTCCATCATTTCATCGTTAAATCCTTTATCCAGAAGCTCATCCACCTCGTCAATGATGAGGGTGTCGATTCGCTCACGGTCTATGGTTCCTCTTTTTAAGTGATCCAGCACTCTTCCGGGCGTCCCGCTGATGGCCTGATATCTGCTCTTCATATCCAGAAGCTGCTCTTTCATGGGCTGTTTTCCGTAAAGTGCCACACAGCGGAGCTTCTTGTATCTGCCCAGTGCATCATACTCATTCTTGATCTGAATGGCCAATTCTCTGGAGGGTGCCAGAATCAATGTATTGGCCTTCTGCTCTTCCCAGTCTGTTCTCTCGAGAACAGGCATAAGAAAGGCTATGGTCTTTCCACTTCCTGTGGAAGAAGCGCCCAGAATGTTCTCTCCTGCCAAAGCCAGCGGCGCCACTTTTTCCTGAATTTCCGTAAGCTTCAGAAATCCCAGAGTATTGACCGCCCTTAAAATCTCCTCGTCCATTTTTATGTCTTTAAATTCCATTTATTTTTATCTCCTATAGCCGCCTCATGCAGCTCCATATTACCTTTCAATCTTGTATCAAAAAAGCATCCCTTCATTATATGCAATTCTACGTTACATTGCAAATTTCTTTTCACTCACCGCTTTTGCTTTTCGATTGACTTTCAATTAGTTTCCAGTTTATATCTCCATCAGGATCCCTTCCTCAGAGACGAAATTTCAGAAAGAATTCAATCTAATTATACTGAATAAATGTTATACTATTAACTGTGTATTTTAAGTAATTGCACCCATTTTTAACTATCGAGGTATAATTTATGAAAAATAATAATCAGTTATTTACCATCCTAAAAGGTATCGTCATAGGGATTGCTAATATCATTCCGGGAGTCAGTGGAGGTACTATGGCTATTTCTATTGGTGCTTATGATGAACTTATCGGTGCTGTAAATAACATGCGTAAAGACTGGAAAAAGAGCTTTTTTACACTTCTTCCGTATGGAATTGGTATGGTTCTTGGAATTGGGCTTCTGTCTTTTGTCATAGAGAGTGCAATGAAAAATTATCCTTTTGTGACAGCCAGTCTGTTCCTTGGATTAATACTCGGAGGCGTTCCGATGCTTGTAAATAAAGCTAAAGCCTACCAGGTTAGAGTACCAGAGGTTCTGTCATTCGTTCTGATGGCAGGCTTGATTGTTCTTATGACTTTCACTAAAACCTCCGATGCGGTATCCGGTCCATTTTCGCTGGATCCTATTTCCCTGTTCCTGCTCTTCGTGGTAGGAATCATCGCTGCCGCCACCATGGTCATTCCTGGAGTCAGTGGGTCTATGGTCCTTATTCTTCTAGGATACTACAACAGGATTCTGGAAACTCTTTCCAATTTCATACGAGGACTGCTCTCCTTAAATATTAACGTAATACTGGACAATTTTATTCCGCTCTTTCCCTTCGGTATTGGCGTGCTCATTGGTATAGCATTGGTGGCAAAGCTCATTGAATGGCTTTTTGAAAACTATCCTTCCCTTACTTACGCGGGAATCATTGGTCTGGTTGCTGCATCCCCTGTTGCCATATTTAGTGAAATCAGTTTTTCCTCCCTTGGAATTTTTACTGTTGCAGCCTCCATCCTTGCCCTTGCTTCTGGTTTTTATATAGCTATGAAACTCGGAGAGAAGTGATCCGTTGATGTGAACTCCCCTAGTCAAGAAATGAGAGCCTCGTCGGTAATTTCGTAAAATGCAAAGGATTTGAAACATAATAAAAAAACACCCCGGAAGCTCCGCTTCTGGGGTGTTCTGCTATGAGGGTTATCAAAAAAGTATCAAGTCACCTAGGCCAGACGACTTTATCCTTCTCTAATCCATATGGGATCCGCCATTGATGTCAATGTCTTCACCAGTAATATAGGATGCTTCCGAACTGGCGAGGAACGTAATCGTTGAAGCAATCTCCTTGGTTTCACCAGGTCTTCCTATAGGAATGCCTTCTATGACCTTCTGAGCCATCTCTTCTGGCATGGACTTCCAGATATCTGTATTTACAAGGCCAGGAGCCACACAGTTCACTGTAATGCCATCCTTTGCCACTTCTCTTGCGAGATTTTTGGAGAATCCAAGAACTGCTGCTTTAGAAGCTGAGTAATGGGCTCCGCCGAAGACACCGCCACCTCTTTTTCCTGAGACGGAAGACAGATTGATGATTCTTCCCCATCCCTTTTCCTTCATTGGTTTCATCGCTGCCTGTGTCATGAGGAAAAGTCCAAACATATTCACATTGAAAATTCTTTTCATATCTTCCAGTGTCATATCTTCCACTGTTACTTTTTGGGAAATGCCTGCATTATTCACCAGAATATCCAAGCTTCCGAAAGTCTCCAGTGTTTTCTCCACCAACGCATTGACAGAAACTTCGTCTGTGACATTGAGGATGGCGCCCATAGCATTTCCACCAGCAGATCTGATTTCTGCTACGACTTCATCAATACCTTCCTGGTTCATATCTGCAATGACAATGGAAGCTCCCTGCTTTGAAAGTGACATGGCGATTTCTCGGCCAATTCCTCTTTTTGATCCGCTGCCTGTAACAACAGCAACTTTACCTGTTAAATCAAACATCTTTTGTTCTCCTTTACTTCTTTAGAAGTTCTTTTGCTTTTTGGACAATATTTTCTACGGTAATACCATTCATTTCGAGAAGCACCTCGTAAGGTGCAGACTGGCCAAACTGATCCATGACACCGATTCTTCTGACTGTTGCTCCACCTTCTTCAGCCACAACCTCAGACACTGCGGATCCTAGGCCATTGATGATGTTGTGGTCTTCAACGGTAATGATCTTACCTGTTTTTACAGCTTCCAGAACCGCATCACGGTCTAAAGGCTTAATGGTGTGCATATCAAACAGTTTTGCAGAGATCCCCTCTTCCTGAAGCTGCTTCCAAGCAGAAAGCGCCAGATGAACTGTATCTCCATTGGCGATGATGGCCAAATCTTCACCATCCTTCAGCTTCTTGGCCTTTCCAATCTCAAAGGTCTCATTTTCATCGTAAATTACTGGAACCGCATCTCTTGTAAATCTCAGATATACAGGACCATAAATCTTCGCAGCCTGTTCCACCAGTTTCTTGGTGGAGTAGAAATCTGCTCCCATGATCACAGTCATGTTGGGGAAAGTTCTGAGAACACCCATATCTTCTATAGCCTGATGGCTTGCACCGTCATTTGCCGGTGTCAGCCCCCCATGGGAGCAGGCGATCTTCACATTCAGATTCGGATAGCAGATGGTCTGACGGATCTGTTCTCCCATTCTTAATGAACCAAATACAGCGTATGTGGTGACAAAAGGGATTTTCCCGGCTGTTGCCAGTCCAGCTGCAAGTCCAGCAGCATTCTGCTCTGCTATACCAACATTCAGGTGCTGGTCTGGGAGTTCATTCATGAAAGCTGTGGTCTTGCAGGAGTTTCCGATATCCGCATCGATCACAACGATATTGTTATGTGCTTTTCCAAGCTTCAGTATTTCTTCACCAAAAGCTTCTCTTGTTGCTCTTTTCATCACTTCCATCTTAAAATCCTCCCTCAACTTCCTGAATCGCCTGTTCATACTGCTCTTTATTCGGCGCTTTTCCATGCCATCCCACAACATCTTCCATGAAGGAGACACCCTTGCCTTTTACAGTATCAAGAACAATACACTTCGGTTTGCCATTCTTATTTTCACGGATGCTGTCAAACATGTCCACCAGCGCTTCCATATTATGTCCATCGATTCTCTGGGTCTCAAAGCCAAAGGACTCAAATTTTTTCTCCAGATCCTGAGTCGGCATGATGTCTTCACAGACACCGTCACACTGAAGTCTGTTGTCGTCCACAAATACCACCAGATTATCCAGCTGATACTTTACTGCGGTTTGTGCTGCTTCCCATATTTGACCTTCCTGGCATTCTCCGTCTCCCAAGAGGACGTAAGTCCTATACCCTTTTTTATCCATTTTTCCTGCCAGCGCCATACCCACACCTGCGGAAAGTCCTTGTCCTAAGGATCCTGTAGAGATGTCTATTCCAGGAGTTCTCTTCATATCCGGATGCCCCTGGAGAATGGATCCCTCCTTTCTCAGCGTATAAATCTCTTCATAGGGGAAGAATCCCTTATGAGCCAGAGCACTGTACTGAATTGGGCATACATGACCCTTGGACAGGATAAAACGGTCTCTATCTGCCCACTTTGGATTCTTTGGATCTACCTGCATTTCTCTGAAATAGAGTGCAGCCATGAGATCCGCAGCAGAGAGGGATCCACCCGGATGTCCGGATTGTGCTGTATATATCATTTCCAAAGATGTTTTTCTCAGTGATTTCGCAATATTCTTCAGTTCTTCTACAGATGGCTTCATCATTATTATTCCTCCTTAGGAATTTTCATTTGTTCGTTTCAGTAATCTACATGAGGTTCGTCAGAAATAAGGATACTTGTGGTACATAAGTAACAAGAATAAGTATGAGGAGCGACATAAGGATCAACGGAATCGCCGCTTTCGATATCTTCGCTAAGTTCACTTTTCCGATACCGCAGGCCACATAAAGGTTCACCCCAACAGGAGGCGTCACAAGTCCAATAGCCAGGTTCACGATCATCACCACACCCAGATGAATCAGATTCACGCCCAGCGCGTTTGCCACAGGCAGAAACAGTGGTGTGAAGATATAGAGTGCAGAAGTGGAATCCAGAAATGCGCCTGCAATGAGAAGGATGATGTTCACGATGATGAAGAAAATTACTGTACTTCCTCCTGTGAAACTAATGAACATAGTGCTGATGGCGTTTCCTATTCCAGATACAGTAATCACCCAGGCAAAGAGACTTGCGGTTGCGGTGATCAGCATAACTACAGAGGTTTGTGAAGCAGAATCTACAAGAAGTCCATACACATCCTTCAGATTGATGCTCTTATAGATGAAGATGCCCACGACAAGTCCATAGACTGCTGAAACTGCAGCAGCTTCAGTTGGTGTGAAGATTCCGCCATAGATTCCACCTAAGATGATGACTGGCATGAGCAGACCCCAAAAAGCGTCTTTAAAAGCGAGCCATCTGTCTCTTCCTGATGTTTTTGGCAGCGTCTTCAGCTGAAGTTTTCTGCCTACTAGAAGAGCTACAATCGCCAGGCCCAGTCCCATCAGTATTCCTGGAATAACACCTGCGATAAAAAGAGTACCAATGGATGCTCCAGCAATGGATCCGTACACCACAAAGGTGATGGACGGTGGAATGATTACACCGATGGCACCTGCTGAAGCCATAAGAGCTGAGGAGAATTCTGTGGAGTATCCGGTCTTCGCCATGGCCGGAATGAGGATCATGCCAAGGGCTGCAACGGTTGCAGGACCCGATCCTGATATGGCTGCAAAGAAGCACGCTACGATGACCACCACCATGGCCATACCACCCTTTAGATGTCCAACAAATGCTTCTGCAAGGTCTATGAGTCTCTTGGAGATTCCGGCTTTTTCCATGATATTTCCACCTAGAATAAAGAATGGAATCGCCAGAAGCACAAACTTACTAGATGCCGCATACACGTTCATGGGTACTACAATAAAATCTATATTCTCAACGATGAGTGCAGCTAGAGAGGATAATCCTAAGGTTATGGCAATCGGCACATTCATGAGGAGAAGTACAACAAAGGTTGCAAATAATACTACTGTTGTCATTTTCTATACTTCCTCCTTTACCGCTTCAATGGTTTTTTGGATAAATCTCAGAAGAAGAAGAATTCCTCCGAATGGTACAAATGCACCAAAGATCCACTCGGGCAGCTGCATTCCGGCAGTGAGCTGTTCCAGGCGATACTCGTTATATGCCATAATGACACCAAAATATACAAGAATACCCGTGAAAAGAACGCCCAGCAGGTTCGCAACAATGTTCAAGCTCTTCTGCCATTTTGCTGATAGATTATCCGTCACAAGGTTCAGTCCAAGGTGCGCATTGCGCTTTGCGGCAAGAGATGCACCCGCTAGAGTCAGGAGAACAAAGAGGTTTGTTGTAATCTCATCTGTAAAGGACAGAGATGCTTTGAAGACAAATCTGGAGATTACATTGACAAACGCAAGGATGGTCATCGCCAGGAGACACCCCGCTGATAGAATTTCTTCAAAATGATCTAGTATCTTTTTCATCTGGTTCTCCCTCCTATTCCATCAGGCCAAAAGCTGCTGCTGCTTCTTCGCCGTATTTATCAACAAAATACTTCTGAAGATCTGAAATCTTCTCTTTGAAGGGCACAAGTTCTTCGCTGGATAGCTCAGTCACTTCCATACCAAAGGATCTGAACTTTTCAATCAGTTCCCGTTCCTCTTTCTCCACCATATCTCTTCCCCATTCGCAGGCTTCCAGGGCTTTTTCATGAAGAAGTTTCTGCGTCTCTTCAGGCAGCTCATTGAATTTCTTTGTGTTCATCACAAAAAGATAATTTTCATAGGTATAATTCCAAACAGTCATATACTTCTGTATCTCATACATATTCGCTGAATTGGTCACACTGAATCCATTTTCCTGACCGTCGATGGTTCCCTGCTGAAGGGCTGTGAACACTTCGCTCCAGCTCATGGCCACTGGATCTGCACCGAAGGCTCTCCAGAAATTCATATACACTTCTCCACCAGGAACTCTGACCTTCAGCTTTGCCACGTCATCCGGTGTTTTAACCGGTCTTTTGCTGTTAGTGATCTGTCTGAATCCATTATGTACAGATCCCATATAAGTAAGCCCTTTATCTTCCAGAAGCTTTCCATAATACTCTCCGCCTGAAGCGTCAATCACTTGTCTTGCCTGTGAGTAGTCATCGAATATCCATGGAATTGTACCTACGAGCAGCTTCTGATCAAGAACTGCCATGGCACTGGAAGCGTATGCGGCTATTTCAGTAGCGCCCTGGGCAACCATTTCCACGCCTTTCGTTCCATTACCTCCCGCAAGCTGGTCATTGGTAAATACTTTGATTTCAATATTTCCGCCTGATGCTTCTTTGACAAGTTCAGAAAACTTTATTGCTGTTTTTGTATCGGTGGCAATATCTGTTCCATTGACTGTCATTCTTAATGTCATTTTAGGATATAGCTTCTCATCTCCAGTCCCGTTATTATCAGATGCGCCAACGCATCCGCTGAACAGTGGTAACGAAACGAGAAGCATCAGCGCGAGTGCGCTTATCTTCTTTTTCATATCATGTATCCCCCTAAACATTTATACTCTTTTCAGGCTATATGCCTCTTTTGATTTTTCATTGTTCTTCGAGTAATTCTCAAAGTCCTTTGCTAGAATCCCCAGCTGCAGTACACCAATAACACACAGCTCACTGATTCTTGCAGCAGGCACGTCACTTAGAGATAGTGTTTCCCTAGATGTTGAGAAAAGAAGAATGTCCGCTTCATCAGACATGGGTGTCTTCTGATAGCCTGTGATGCATATGATTTTTGCTCCATTTCTTCTTGCCTGCCGCATTGAATCCAGCGTATTTTTCGTTCGTCCACTATGGATGATGGCGATGACCACATCCTCTTCTGTTAAATGTGTAGCTGCCATAACCTGCAAGAATGCATCGGTTTCCACAACACAAGGCAAACCCAGCTGCAGCAGCAGATTATAAGTACTGAAACAGATGGATCCCGATCCACCTTCGCCGATGATTAAGATCCGTCTGGCAGATGTTATGGCATCGATGGCTTTTTCCATCTCCTGATTGTCTATCATCTGCATGGTGTCATCGATGATCATCTGATTGATCTTTGCGAACTTCTGTTTTATTTTTGCAATATCATCTTCTTCATCGATGGCTTGTTCTATTCCATAGGAAGAGAGAATCTGATTCTCCATATAATATTTGAGTTCGTTATATCCTCTAAAGCCTATGGCCTTACTGAAACGGATGATAGAAGCGGGACTTGTTTCACATCTTTCAGATAGCTCCACTGTTGTTAGTCCTGCAATCTCATCCTGATGACTCAGAATATAATCCGCAATTCTTTTTTCTACTGCACTATAGGAATTATAGTATGCAATAATGCGATCAATGGTTTCAGTGTTGTTTCCCCGGGTATCAAACTTATTCATCGGCTTCTCCTCAAAGTATACTTTGTAATTTATTTCATGAAATATCGCGCTTACAGGAAATGTTTTTCCTAGCCACAATTTATATCGTTTTCATAACTCTGTCAATTTTTGTTATTTATTTAACAATTCATAAATCGGAGTAACATCAGATATTCTGAATTCATTTACACTTTTGTTTCCTATTCATTTTATGGATTTATCATTAAACAGCACTGCTATTTCGAAAGTTGAATTATTAGACATTATGGTTGCGATTTTTATATACTTCTTGAAAACCATTACCTCTCTATTTCATTGTCATTTCTTGACATGAAACGTTTCACGCATTTTCTTATAAAATAAAAATAGAAATAGAAATACAGCAAAAAATTGAGCACCTATCGTCCCAGATCCTCATGATTGGGTCAACCTGACGATGAAACGTTTCATGATTCAGGTCCGATCTCTTTCCGGAACGAATGATGCTTGTGGCAAAAATATCGAAAAATCCCCTTCTCACTAATAAGGATTGATAATAATTTATCAATCCTTATTTCAGTTTATTTCATTATCAGTGACATGTATTTCTCTTTATTCAAGCCATCCGCTTTATTTTACCCACAAAAAACTGCGTCTGTATTTCAGCTTCGTTTCACTGAAGCAATCAGACGCAGTTTTTAAGATACTATTTCATTTTAGGTAAAGTAGAAACTTTTTGATCTTGGAGACACTTCTCAGATCCTCCATACAATAATCTTTTCGATCGATTCTCCTTCCAAGCCGAACCTCAAGATACATAATCAGATTCACCATGGATAGGGAATCTAAAAGACCGTTATCCAGTAGATCCATGTCCTCTTCCAGCTCCATTATATCCAACCCAAAAATCTCAAGCAGTGCATCAGTTGCGATTTCATTTCGTTCCACGTTCTTCCCCCCTCGTTGTTTACTTACCGTAAGAATATAACGCCTCATGATGAAGTCTCATGGCAAAACGGTCAATTTTACCGCTGCTGTTTTGGGGAAAGACATCCATTCCTATAATTTTCTGTGGAATCATATAC
Source organism: Proteiniclasticum ruminis DSM 24773 (assembly GCF_000701905.1). Lineage (GTDB taxonomy): Bacteria > Bacillota > Clostridia > Clostridiales > Clostridiaceae > Proteiniclasticum > Proteiniclasticum ruminis. The sequence continues at coordinate 117,785 of NZ_JNKC01000007.1, forward strand.
GATGGAAGTCTCTCTTTCAAGCCTTTCCTGATGTCCAGAAACAGCTTTGACCGGTTCTCATAAGTTGAAGTGAGGGTCACATAGGCCACAAGAAACTTCACAGTACCTTCCTTATCCACAACAGGCCTAACCACGCTCTGATGTATCCATTCTTCCTCATTGAGTGCGCTCTCCACTTCCTCCAGCTCCACACGGTTCCCGCCAATTTTGACTCTGTTGTCCAATCTGCCCAGATAATAATAGAGGCCTTCTTTTTTTATCATAAGGTCTTTGGTCCGAAAACCTCTCCTGCCAGAATCCGTGACAAAAAAGGTGCGCTTTGTTTCCTCTTCCAGTTTATAGTAGCCATCACAGAGTCTTCTTGAAAAAATAACCAGTTCACCTTTTTCTCCTTCAGGTACCAGGTTTCCTTCTTCATCCACAAGGACTGCATCTATAGAAGGAACTGCTTTACCTAGAGGAATCCTCTCTTCAATAAGCTCATCTACCGCGTCCTTTGTCAGTGTGCAGCCAATGGCGACCGTGGTCAGTTCTGTAGACGCATACTGAATCTTCACTGTGATCTTTGGAAACCTTCTAAAGACTTCCTTCACAAGCTCTTTTCCGCAGACCTCTCCTGCTAAAGCGATGGATTTCAGCTGAGGAAGATGAGATGCAGAGAACCTCTCATCCATGAGGAGCATACTGCAGGAAGTGGCAATGAGCCCCAGATACTCCGGTTGAATCTTAAGATATTGATTCAGAAGCTTTTCAGGGTCTTTCTGATACTCTGACGGGACCGCATAAAGCGTTGATCCCATGAGAACCATGGTTCGATAGACATGCTGCATATGAGCTGAAAACATATAGGAGAAGTTGTTCATAACCTTTTCTTGATGTCCCCCTATATAAAACTCCTCCGATGCAAGAAAAAGATTTTCCAGATCACCCAGCGCATTCATCACGCCTTTAGGATTTCCGGTACTCCCGGAAGTATAGAGCAGCGCCATCATTCCCTCATAAGAAAGCCAGGACTCTTCGGAAACCTTCTCCTTCCTGTACTCATATATAATCTCCAGAAGTTCTGATTCTTTTATCACAGGGACTTCTTTTTGACCGAGATCCCCATCCGAAAATGAAATCACTAAGGAAGCTTCTGAATCTTTCAAGATAAATAGAGCTCTTTCCTTTGGTAAGGATGATGTAAGAGGCACATAAGCTCTTCCCGATTTCAGGCAGGCAAACATCACCGTGAGATACTCATTCTCCTTATCGCCAAGAATCATAACCTTTGCCTTTGGCTCCAGTGTTTTTAAAAAATATGAAGCCAAGGCATCCGAACGCTCATGGAGCATTTTAAAAGTCATCCTATTACCATGGATATCCACAGCACATACATCACTGGACTGTGCTCTTTTTCTCAGCATCTCCAAGATCATAAGAAATCCCCTCCCTATCCACAAAGAACTCCTTCATCCGGCAGTCTGAACGTTCCAGCACCTCCCGGACGAGGTAACGATAAGATACCAGAAGACTTTTGATGTCCTCCTCCTGGAATCTTTTTTTCTGATACCGGAGTTCAAAAGAGATCTCTTTGTTTTTCGGCATATCAAATATTGCTGCATAAAACTGAGAGACATTGGTATTGGACCAGAACATTCTTCCCTTGGGATAGCTTTCCTGGAACACCGCTTCATAATCCATATAGGAGAACAGAATCCAATTGAAATTAAAGTTGAGACCATGAGAAAGGCATAGCCCATAAGATAGAGGGGTCACATCCAGTGTGCTGAACCTTATATGGCGGAGCATCTCCAGATTCTCTTCATAGTTTCTTTTCGCAAAGGACTCAAATGTTTCCTCCGGATTCACTTCAATGAGAAGCGGCGGAGAGTTCATCATGCACCCCATGGTCTGCCTGCTTCTGCCATCCATTCTTCCATAGTTCAATGTACCTAAAGTGAAGGTGGTGTTCCCTTGAATCCTATATATAAGAAGTGCTGCCATAGACTCCAAAAGACTCGGCATAGAAACCTGCAGCTCTTTATGAAGAGCAGTGAGCCCTTCATAAAGGTCTCCCCTTAGAAGAATAGATTTTGAAACGCAGTCAATCTTCATGGATCTTTTTCCTCCTGGAAAAGAAAAATCCCGTCTCATTCTGAGCTTTTCTTTCCAGTAGGTCTGATCTTCCTTAAATGCTTTGCTTCTTCTATACTCTTTTTCTTTCTCTACAAACTCTCTGTAAGAACCGCTTATTGTAGGAGGCACCGGCTGATTCTCCTCATAACACCGGTTCAGCATGCGGATTTCTTTCGCCAGAAGCTTCATACTGTAGCCATCGGTGAGGAAGTGATGCATCTGAATCCATAAAGTCAGATCCCCTGAAGCTCTTCTCAGCACCTTTATCGAGTAGAGCTGATCTTTCAGAAGCCGGATTCCCCGGTCCTTTTCTTTTTGAAGCCAGTTCTCATACTCTTCGTCCGTATAGAAAGGCAACACTTCAAATTTCTCCGTCTGAAAAGATCGGATGTACTGCCGCCAGCGCCATGGGAAACGGTACACAGGTACCAGGCGGAAACAGTCATTTCTCGAAATAAGATCATTCCCGATCCTCTGAAGTCTCTCTACAGTGCCTCCTTCCCATTCAAAAGCACAGGTCAGCGTATTCAGTTTCGACAGATTCTTAAAATCAGTCTGGGAGATCATCCCTAAAATCAGTGTGTATTGTGCCATAGAAAGTGAAAACAGATCTTCCATAACTTTGTTTCCCCCTAGATAAACAGAAAAGCAATCGGAACCCAAAGAGCAAGGAGTATGGCCCAGATGGTGGATACAACAGTTCCCGCTGTAAAGAGCTCTTTCATTGTATAGGATCCTTTGGTATAGGAAACCATGACTACAGGATCAAAAGGAATCAGGAGAACACAGCTGGCCATGGCTGCCACAATAAAACTGATCATTCTGGGATCATATCCATAGGATTCTGAAAGCGCTGCAAAGCTTGAAGCATAAAGAACCACAATGGCCGATGCGGTGGGTATAAGAAGATGTGTCCAGTTCACCAGTAGAGCGATGATTAAGAGAAAAACCAGAAGCACTGTATTGGTGAAATACGGCGATATGGCCGTCACAAGAAAAGCAGTCACCCCTGTTTCCACTAGAGCTGCACCTACAGACAATATGGCGCTGCAGATGAGAATGGTGTCCCATCCGCATTCCCTGGAATACTCCTTCCACGTGAGCATATCCAAACCAGGAAGAAAAAAGACTGTGAGTGTCAGTACCGAAACCATCGTCACATTTAGCCATGGGACCCAGGAAGTCATTACCCAGAGAACAAATGTCACAAGTAGAATCATCAAGGCTTTTCTATCGTATCTCGAGAGCTTCTCGTGATTGTGCATCTCCCTAAGAACTTTCTGCATGGTGTCCTCTTCCACAGGTTTCACCTTGAAAAGCAGAGTCAGAATTGGTACAGAAAGGAAAATTAGGATCAGAGCCAGGGGAATTCCCAGCAGCATCCATTCTGTAAATAGAACCTTCTGTCCCGTGGCTTCCTCCACCAAACTAATGGACAGTACATTCAGTGAACTTCCGGCAGGCGTCATCATTCCTCCAAAAACAGCGCCAAAAGGCACGGACATCATCATTGCTTTTCCTAAAGGACTCTTTCCCATATCCTCTCCCATCGAATGAAGCACTCTGGCTGCAAGTCCTGTCATAATAACTGCACAGGGCACATTGGAAACCACAGAGGAAATGAGCGCAGTGCCCAGCATAAAGGCACCCACCACATAAAGGGGGCGGCCATGAGACTTTGCCAGGAGAAAAACAGCAAGCCTTTCTGGGATAGAAGACTTCAGTAGAACCATGGAGATGCCATAACAGGCCATCAGAAAAAGAAAAAGTGTGGTCATGGAACTCTTCAAAGCCTGATCAAAGGTGACCACACCAAGAAGTGGAAGCAGAACCAGGACCAGCGGCGCAACGATTCCAGGAGGGATGGGTTCTGTAATGAGCATAAGAAGAGCTGCGGCAAGGATGGCAATACCTCGGAAAGACTCCATAGAAAGAGCACCTGTATCAGAAACAAGAAGCGCAGTGACTAAAATGAGGACAGTTCCAATGACTCCGATAACTCTTTTCTTTTCTGCTTTCATAAGATCCCGCCTACAGTTTATTCTTCGAATGGAAAAATATTATATCTTGTAAGAAAATTTTACGTTTTATGTCGTATAATGTCAAATATTTAACGACTAATAAACAATGGAAGATATTAATTTTAAATTAAAATAAATATCTTTGTATTCACAAATTATTCAGTTGTGAATATTTGTGATTCCATAAGATTCATGGCGTTTTTTTCTTGTAGCTATTCTATTCTCTTCAACTGTATAATAAATTATCAAACACTATAAAGGAGATCTGCCATGAAGGCATTACTTCGTAAAGTAATTCTTCTCATTCTATTAAGTCTAATGATGATTCCCCTGTCATCCAATGCATCCGGAGAGACGAGGAAAAAGGTGGGAACAGTACAGGAATACACGGAAGCTTTCCCCAAAGCGGCTGTCTTTTCCGGGTCCTTCTTGTCCGCTGAAGCCTCCAGGGTTAATCCCGGGATGTATAAGGAGGCTGATTATCAGAAAATCAAAAGCCGGTTTCTTCAAGCTGTGACGGCTTATGAAGACACTATTGCATTAGAGGAGTTTCATCTTACCAGCAGCCAGGCTTTTGAAATCTACTACAGACTTTATAATGAAACACCTCATTTTTTCTATCTCAGCTACAGCACCTCAGCTCTGATCAGTGAGCACAATGAAGTTCTTCAGCTGAACCTGGATTATTATTATCCCAAGTCCATGATTCCTGATATGAAACGGAAGCTGGAGGAAAAGATTACCTTGTTTCTTTCAGATCTTGATGAAACCTGGACCGATTTTGAGAAGGCGCTCTATGTCTATGACAAGCTGATTCTGGAAACCAGTTATACCGCAGGGGAAAAGGACTCCCTTTATACTGTATATGGTGTATTTACAGAAAACCAAGCAGTTTGCCAAGGGTATGCGTCCGCATATACGCTCATCATGAGAGATTATCTCGGAATCGAGACCCACTACATCTATTCAAAAGAGATGAATCACGCCTGGAACCTGATCCGTTTGAACGGACAGTACTATCATGTGGATGCCACCTGGGGAGATCCCCAGCCCGATGAGCCAGGAAGAGTGAATCACAGGTTCTTTCTTCTTAGTGATGACGCCATGAGAAAGACAGAGCCCGCTCATAAAAACTGGAACGCTCCCTACCTATCCACTGACACCACGTATGATGAATCTTCCTATAAAGCCATCCAAACGGGTTTGATTCCAACAGATCAGGGGTGGATCGGCATTGATGGAGATGGCGCTCTATATTTCTATAATTTTAAAAGAGGTGTTTTCCGTTATGGAAATCATCTGACCAGATTGTGGTCTCCGATAAAGGATGAAACAGTGTACTATACCAAAAATTACAGCACACTTCTGAAATCTCAGAACACCATCTATTTTCATGATCACGACTCCATATATTCCATGGATCCCATCACAAATAAAACCCTAAAGATCTTCACCAAGAGCCCACAGGATGGTTTCATCTACGGGATGTCAGCCAAGGGCTCTGATCTGACCTACTATCTGAAAAAAGAACTGGATCAGCAGGAGTATCTCTTGAAAACTCTGGATCTAAGACCATTTTCTTTCACCATGGGCATAGAAAAACAGCACTCTTTGAGACTTCAGTGGATGTCAAGGTCTCTTCTCATAAACTGATGGATCTTCTGATTTATAAAAGAAAAAAACGCCAGTGAAAATTCACTGACGTTTTTTTCTTTGGAGCTACTAGCCGGAATCGAACCGGCGACCTGCTGATTACGAATCAGCTGCTCTACCGACTGAGCCATAGTAGCAAACCCGTATCATCGATACCTATATATCTTAAGGGATTCAGAAAAATTTTGCAATGGTCTGAAGAAAAAAGCATGCTGTAAACCAGAGATATCTGATCACAGCATGCACTTCTTCTAATCTAACTCAACTTCCACAAGGTTCAGCCTGTTCATGAGCTCCTTCGTTTCCATCATAGAAACCGCATCATGTACATAGGTCTTGAACGTGCGGATGCCTTCTCTTTCCTTCATTCTTTCTTCTGCCATCTCAGAGGCTACGCCCATGACAGCGCACCCAACAGTAGCACTTAAGAAGTAGTCCTTTGTGAGACCTGAATAGGTCGCCATGATGGCAGCCACAGAAGATCCAGCTCCGCAGATTTTCTTCAGTTTGGCATCTCCATTGGATACTTTGGCCATTCTCTTTCCATCGGTGATGATATCTGTTTTCCCTGTCATCACCACCACCGCGCCCAGCTTTTCTGCAAGCTCGATGCAGTACTTCTCGGCTCCATTTTCATCCTCAAAAGAGTCGATGCCCTTGTTTTTTGTTTCATATCCTAAAATAAACTTGATTTCACCAAGGTTCCCTTTGAGAATATCCACCTTCACCTCTTTCAGAAGATGCTCAATGGCATACTTTCTGAAAGAAGAAGCGGTGATGGCTGCAGGATCCAGAATTACAGGCACATGAACTCTATTGGCAGTTTTTCCTGTCAACGTCATAATGTCCAGATACTCCCTGTTGATGGTGCCAAAGTTCATGACCACCGCTTGGGACTTGGAATACTCCACCATTTCATGAGCTTCCGAGATTTCATCCGTCAGCACCGGTGAACCTCCGGAATGAATGCACATATCCACCAAATCCAGTACGGTCACATAATTGGTCAGAAAGCAGACCAGAGGATATTTCTCCTCGAATTTCTGTGCGTAGAGCTTCTCTACATGATTTCTCAGATTCATTCATTACTCCTTATACTGCAATCTCTTCAACTGCAACATCTACAATATTCGCTCTTTCTCTTACAGCATCATTGCTGAGAATGGAAAGAGTATCCAAAAGATGATGCTTGTAGGTATAGTATCCTTCGCCTTTTTCTACCATGGTATCCGCAATCTCACCAGCAATACCCATGATGATGACACCAGTCATGGCGCTGTAGAAGTAATCCTTTGTAACACCACTGAAAGTACCCACAAGAGCTCCGATGGTGCATCCGGTTCCGATGACCTTAGGCAGGTTCTTGGAGCCGTTCTTGATTCGTACAACCCTTGTGCCGTCGCTGATGACATCTTCAATGCCAGTCATGGCAACCACGCAGTTGTATTTTTTCGCCAGAGCAACCACATACTTTTCTGCTTCGCTTTCATCCTCATTGGAGTCTACGCCCTTGGAAGTAGTCTCCACACCAAGACATGCCTTCACTTCCGCCAGATTTCCTTTGATGACAGAAATCTTCAGCTCCTCCAGCATTCTTCTGATGGATGCGGAGCGGAAAGGTGTCGCACCTGCTGCAACAGGATCCAGTATGATTGGAATGTTAAGCTCTGTCGCTTTCTTCCCTGCTTCAATCATAGCATTGACCTGCTTATTGGTTACGGTTCCGATGTTGAACACCAAAGCATCTACCTTCGCATACTCCACCACCTCAGCAGCATCGATAGGATCATCTGTCATAACAGGAGTTCCTCCGAAATAAGATGTGATACTGGTCAGCTCATTGGCTGTCACATAATTAATAAGAAAGTCCACCAGGGGGTTCTTTTTCTTTGCTTCATCCATAAGATGAATGATCTGATCTATATGGCTCATTTTCATTTCCTCCGAAATTTTCGTTTTTCATAGTGCAACCTCTGCACGAGAGCACATTATATAGAACCTCCCTCCTGAAAATCAATCTCGTCTCAAAAAAATCACAGAGTTTTTATACTAACTTCATCACTTTCTCTCCATATTTGTTTTTTTATAGAGGCTTACAGGAATTATTTCCCTTCTGGCAAAGCAAACTGCCTGAACCTCAGCCGAAAAAGACTTCCTCAATTTTTACATTATAGAACCACCTGAGCCGAAAAATTGATAAAATATGAATTGGCATTAAATAGTTAATTATTTAACATATTCAGTTGTAGATTCTATATGGAAACCAATATAAACGTAAAAATCCGACTCTGCAAATTGATTCATATTTGCTGAATATTTTAGTGTTATTGCTATATTTATTAAAATGAAACCGTTTAATTTTACTTTTATCATAATATTGATATTTATTTAACAGAATTATGGAGAATTCCATTGACGATACTATTTTCTGGTGCTATTCTTATATTGTCAATAATTTAACAGAGGATGTGGATGTAATGACACCAATCACCACCGTAGAAGAACTCCAGATTGCCATGGAAGATCTCAGAAAGCAGCAGCAAAGCTATGCAACTTACACCCAGGAACAAGTGGATGAGATTTTCAGACAGGCTGCGCTGGCTGCCAACAATCATAGAATCCCCCTGGCCAAAATGGCTGTAGAAGAAACCGGTATGGGCATAGTAGAAGATAAAGTAATCAAGAATCACTTTGCCTCTGAATATATTTATAATCAGTACAGAAACGATAAAACCTGTGGAGTCATCGAAGAGGATCTTTCCTTCGGTATCCAAAAAGTGGCTGAACCTATCGGCGTAGTCGCTGCCGTAATCCCAACAACGAATCCTACTTCAACCACCATCTTCAAAGCTCTTTTGGCTTTAAAGACAAGAAATGCCATCATCTTCTCCCCACATCCTAGAGCTAAGAACTCCACCATCGCAGCAGCAAAGGTCATTCTTGATGCCGCAGTGAAAGCTGGTGCTCCCGAAGGCATCATCCGATGGATTGATGCTCCATCTCTGGCCATGACCCAGACTGTCATGTCATCTTCTGATATCATTCTTGCCACAGGGGGTCCTGGCATGGTGAAAGCAGCTTACTCTTCAGGTAAACCTGCCATCGGCGTAGGTGCTGGAAACACGCCTGCCATCATCGATGAGACTGCTCACATCAAAATGGCCGTAAGCTCCATCCTTCTTTCCAAGACCTTTGATAACGGAGTCATCTGTGCTTCCGAACAGTCCATCATTGTCATAGATAGTGTTTACGACGAAGTGAAAAAGGAACTATCAGATCGTGGTGCCTATCTTCTGAGCTCCGAAGAAACCGAGGCAGTAAGAAAGGTGATTCTCAAAAACGGTGCTCTCAATGCTGATATTGTAGGACAGAGCGCGTATAAAATCGCTGCTCTTGCAGGTCTTGAAATTCCTGAAAACAGCAAGGTGCTCATCGGTGAAGTGGAAGAGATCACAGAGGAAGAGCCTTTCGCTCATGAAAAACTGTCTCCTGTTCTTGGTATGTACCGAGCTTCCACCTTCGAGGATGCTCTTGACCAGGCAGATGCTCTTGTGAAGCTGGGTGGATTTGGACACACCTCGGTGCTCTATACCGATCAGATCCGTTCCAAGGATCGTATGGATGCTTTTGGAAGACGCATGAAAACCGGAAGAACCATCATCAATATGCCTTCCTCCCAGGGAGCCATCGGAGATATTTACAATTTCAGACTTGCACCTTCTCTAACTCTTGGATGCGGAAGCTGGGGCGGAAACTCTGTCAGTGAGAATGTTGGAGTAAAGCACCTTCTGAATATCAAAACCGTTGCTGAGAGGAGAGAGAATATGCTGTGGTTCAGAGTTCCCCAAAAAATCTATTTTAAATATGGTGCCTTGGAGGTAGCTCTTCGGGAACTAGGTGAGCTGAAAAAGAAGAAGGCCTATATCGTAACAGATAAAGTTCTCTACAACCTGGGGTACTGCAATCAGATGATTAAAGTGTTGGAGGAACAAGGGGTTGATTTCAAGATCTTCATGGACGTAGAACCAGATCCAACCTTAAGAACCGCTAGAAAAGGCGCTGAAGAAATGCTCAGTTATCAGCCTGACGTCATCATCGCACTAGGTGGAGGCTCTCCCATGGATGCAGCCAAAATCATGTGGACCCTTTATGAGCATCCAGAAGTGCGGTTTGAAGATCTTGCCATGAGATTCATGGACATCAGAAAGAGAATCTATCCATTCCCTAAGCTTGGTGAGAAGGCTACTTTCATTGCAGTGCCTACCACTTCCGGTACGGGTTCTGAGGTGACTCCTTTTGCGGTCATCACCGATGAAGTCACTGGAATCAAGTATCCATTAGCAGATTATGAACTGACGCCGCACATGGCCATCATTGACACAGAGCTCATGATGAACATCCCTAAAGGACTCACAGCAGCTTCAGGGTTTGATGCTCTGGTTCATGCCATAGAAGCCTATGTTTCAGTGCTGGCGTCTGAGTATACCAACGGTCTTGCTTTAGAAGCCATCCGTTTGATCTTCAAGTATCTGCCTCTATGCTATACAGAAGGACAAACCAATGAAAAGGCACGTGAGAAGATGGCTCATGCTTCCACCATGGCTGGTATGGCCTTTGCCAACGCATTCCTTGGAGTGTGCCATTCCATGGCCCATAAGCTGGGAGCTTTCCATCATATTCCTCATGGACTTGCCAACGCACTGCTCATCAACGAGGTGGTTAAGTTTAACGCAGAGGAAAGCCCAACCAAAATGGCTGCTTTCCCTCAGTACAAATATCCAAATATCACCTACCGTTATGCAAGAATTGCCGATTATCTTCAGTTAGGTGGAACTACGGATGAGGAAAAAGTGGAGCTTCTCCTGAATGCATTAGACAACCTGAAGGATCAGCTGGAAATGCCAAAAAACATTGAATCCATGGGAATATCTGAAAGCAAATTCTTGGAGTCCTTGGATGAAATGTCACACCTGGCCTTTGACGATCAGTGTACTGGTGCAAATCCAAGATATCCCCTTATTTCTGAGATCAAGGAAATGTATCTGAATGCATTCCACGGAAAGTAATAGAGTATAAAATGAACCGGAAAGACAGGCTTTGTCTTTCCGGTTTTATTTCACTCTTCTCTATGATGTTTTTTTATAAAACATATACTTTATTGCGATAGGTCAGCTCCAAGGCAATCTCATCCAGCTCTAGAGGTTCCACAATCTTTCTCATGCCATCAATGAGCTCTCCTACTGTGGTGTACTTGAGACCCAGATGCTGATGATAATCTTTCAGGGTTACAAGCCAAGTGGCTTTATGATTTGTCATTTCCACATAATACACAGTCTTCTTATCTCGATAATGAAATTTCAGCCGAAACATATCTTTCGTCGTAATACTAGAAAGTTCAACTGGGATCTCTTCCGGCCTGATGACTTGGAACCTGATATAGAACTCCAAAGGACTTATGTTTTCATCCACTTTCCCTTCCGAGAAAAGTTTCCATCTGTTGGCCAAGATATTATAGGATGCCTCCATCTCTTTTCTGCTGCTGTAGACTGCATAAAATGGTGGATCCAACGGACTGATCTGGCCATTGTCAATAAGACTTCCATCCGCATTTCTGAATCTCTGAGCAAACTCAACCTTATTCATAGTCCGATAATCTGTGTTTCCGACGATAAACTCCATATCAGTGCCATTCAGATGAGGCATCGCTTCCACTTCAAACGCCTTTTCAACAATTCCGATTCTCAAGAACAATCTCCCCCAATTGTCACATTATATTATTTGTATATCCTAATATCCATGTGTGATTATTTACAGCAATTCTACGAAATATCTCGGAATTAATCTAGCCTCAGGTTTATCTCTTGAAAAACATCATCTGACATTGCTTGAGCAGATGATCTCTTGAAACTCTGAATCTATCCTATGATTGCAAACAATCTGAACTTGCCGTCTTTTACAGTGAAGTACAAATTTATATACTCACTGATATGTTTTGATTCACCCGCAACAAGAAGTTCATATTTGAACTCAGCGTAAATCATTACGGAATCTATCCTGCCCAATTCAGGAAATGCTTCGGAGTAATGCCCGTATCTAGGAAAGTAGCGAACCTGACTGAAATCTATACCATCATAACTTAGTATTACTCTCTTGCTCAGCAAATCATATTTTTTCTTTATTGCGTATCTGAGGTCTTCCTCTACAGCCTCTTCAATAATTCCGCTTTCTATTAGCGTTTGTGCTGCATAATCAGCATCTTTATCATGTGTTATCGCATTATGGATTGCAGAATAAATCTGAAGAACCGTATCCTGCAGTACATCTTCATATTCAAGAATGTTTTCCATTAACTTATGCTCTTCGAATTGGTATTCTTCAGGAGGGGTCTGTGTTAAAATTTCGGACAGAATGGTAAGATAGACAAAAAGGCCGAAAGGAGTCGAAAACCATGTCTGGGAAGAGAAAACGGTATGATGAGGAGTTTAAAAGAATGCCGTTAAACTAAGTTACGCCAGTATGAAAACAATTAGGGATATAGCCAGTGATTTGGGTGTAGCTGAAGCAGTTCTATCATGCTACTCTTTGAATTATCTATAAGCTCTGGTGTCTTTTTATTAGGTCTATTTTTTTAAGTTACTGCATAAGGTGGCAGTAGAATATTCGAGAACCTTTTATTTAGATTTTTATTTAAAACAACACGAAAACCTCCAAAATCCCGAAGAAGTTCGGGGTTTTGGAGGTTGAAAATCGGATATAATGAAATGGTCACTGTTGCATTTGTAAAATTGGAGGTATAAAATGAAAAAATAGCAAGCCTTATTTTGTCTCTGATCATGGTTCTTTCCATCTCCTCTACTGCAGTAGCATCTGAATCCATTGCAAGCCTATCAGAAGTTTCTGAAGCTTATGGGATTCCAATGGACATCCTTAAATCATTAGATAAAGAGACTATTAAATCATACAGAACTAATGTCGCAAACGAAAAACACTTTTCATCAAATGAATCATATATAAAAGTGACTATAGATGAAAATAATGAAATGCACATGGAAGAAAGCTCTCTTTCTGAATATCTTATGGAATCTCAGCTAATGAAATCTGATACGGGTGTATCCATCAATAGCAGTACTAACACAAATAGAGGCTGGATAAATATTTTCACATCTGTTTTTGAAAGGACTGCTACAACAGGAAGAGCTACTGCTAGTTTTACTTGGCTTACCCCCCCATCTCCTCGAATGAGAGCTGTTGTGGGTATTGGTCATAGAAATGGAGTCGTGATTAGTAATACTACAAGCGGTTATTACTATCACACTTCCCCAGATAAAACTTATAAATATACCTTCAATGCAAGTGATATTGGCGAGTCAGGTGGTGGTACTACTGCAAATTATAGACTAACTACATCTAACTATTTAAGTGAAGCAAGAGATTTCACATTTATCCAAGTAAACTTTATGAAAGAGGGTAACTCTGAAGGGGCTACAGCTAATTACGCCCATCAGAAAATCCAAATTTCATGGACGCCTACGTTTGCAATTAGTAGGGATGGTATGTTCAGCTTATCTGGTGGCATATCTTTTTTAACTTATTATAAACAAACACTAGGTGGATACGCTAGTATTAGTTGGGAATAATCAAAGGAGTTTGAAAATGCAGTATATAAGTGGTTTCGTTAACATATTCCTTTTCCTCATCATTGTTTGGTTAGGTCGTCTCGATATGCAATCAGCAGTCTATCAATTTCCAGCATTATTTGCGGTAATTATCGGATGGATTGCCATTATTAAGTCAAAGAAAAAAAACAAAGCATCATAATATAGGGGTTAATACATATAAAATGGGATGTCAACTTCAGATGGTTTTCCAGATATTTCCGACTCGATTCCAGCAGTCGTTCTGCCGCTCTTTTGCTTCTCGCAAATACAACAATATCGTCCGCATAACGGACTACCGGCACTCCTCTGCGCTCCATCTCCTGATCGAACTCGTTCAGGTAGATGTTTGCCAGAAGTGGCGATAACGGGCCACCTTGCGGTGATCCTTCCTCTGTTCTGCAGAAGATGTTGTTCTCCATGACTCCGCTCTTTAGGTATTTCTTAATGAGCCCTATCACGCGGGTATCCTGGATTTGCTTTCTCAAAAGGTTCATCAGTAGTTCGTGGTTTAAGGTATCGAAATACTTGGACAAGTCGACTTCCACCACTTGGGTGTAGCCGTCATCAGCATATGTCTTTACCTTTTGCATGGCTTGTTGTCCACTTCTTCCCGGGCGGTAACCATAGCTGCCGTCCGAGAACCTGGGCTCGAAGATGGGTTGAAGCTTTTGAGCAATCGCCTGCTGAATAATGCGGTCAATGACCGTGGGTATTCCTAACTTTCGCTCACCGTTTCCATCCGGCTTGGGAATAGACTTACGTCGCACCGGGTTGGGCTTGAAGCTTCCATCCCGGATGCTCAACAGAAGTTCTTCCTTATGTTCCTTGAGCCACGGCAATGCTTCCTCAACGGTCATCCCGTCGATTCCAGGCGCGCCGTGGTTTCTTTTGACCCTCTTATAATCCTGGTTCAGGTTGTCCCTATCCAGTATTTCTTCCAGAAGGCCGGTTGCACCGTCCCTTTCTTTCCTTTCCCGAGAGCCGGTGCTCCGCGCTCCCGCATACTCTTGACGTTCCACGCTATCCCTTTGCGGGCAGCCCTTTCGGTACTATGACTTCTGCTGACTTCTCACAGCAAGCTTTACTCCATCTTTCGGATTGATCCCTACCGGATGTCTGTGAGACCTCCCCGGGTAAGAGCGATAACCTTCATTCCATCTAGCCGCCTCATTTACCGTATGGGATTCGGGTAGCATTGGACTTTCTCTTGTTGCGCAGAGTCGTCCGTCCCAATTCGACCTTGTATGAGATTTCTGTTCGTCGGCCCAGAACTTTGCCCATCAGAACTCGGCGTTCTGACATCCGGCTTCCTTCAGATTCCACCTCGCGGTGGACACCCTTGCCTTCGGCTAACGCTTCCTGCTACCGAGCGCGTAGTGGACTTTCACCACCAAGTTATCGCCCATGCCGGGCGCACGCAAAAAAGGAAACCCTTGAAAGCATTATGCCTCAAGGGTTTCCTTTTTCTCTAAATATCATATGGCGGAGAGAGTGGGATTCGAACCCACGGTACCCGCAAAGGTACGCCGGTTTTCAAGACCGGTGCCTTAAACCAACTCGACCATCTCTCCATGATCTAGCGACATTAGTTATTATAGCAATTATAGATTTGGGTGTCAATGAAAAAATGAGAGGCTCCGTTAAGAAAAACACAGCCTCTCAGACTTCACTTACTTGATGAGCTCTTCTCCCTTAAGATAAGGTCTTAGGGATTCTGGAATGGTCACAGTACCATCCTCGTTCTGGAAGTTTTCAAGGATTGCCGCCATGGTTCTACCAATGGCAACGCCTGAACCGTTCAGTGTATGCACAAACTGAGGTTTATCTTTTGCGGTTTCCTTGTACTTGATATTGATTCTTCTGGACTGGAAATCCTCAAAGTTTGAACAGCTGGAGATTTCTACATACCTGTTGTAGCTTGGCATCCAGACCTCAATATCATACTTTAATGCTGCAGTGAAACCTAAGTCACCTTTACAGATTCTTACCACTCTATATGGCAGACCTAATCCCTGAAGCACTCTTTCCGCATCTTCCACAAGCTTATTCAGCTCTTCATAGGAATCTTCTGGCTTTGTGAACTTCACAAGCTCCACCTTATTGAACTGATGCTGACGGATGAGGCCTCTCGTATCTCTACCAGCAGAACCTGCTTCTGCTCTGAAACAAGCAGAATATGCCACATGCTTTATTGGGAGCTCTTCTCCTGAGAAGGTCTCATTGCGGTACATATTGGTCACAGGAACTTCTGCAGTCGGAATCAGGAAGTAGTCATTTTCTGTGAGCTTAAAGGCATCTTCCTCAAACTTAGGCAGCTGGCCAGTACCTGTCATGGACTGTCTGTTGACCATAAATGGAGGCATCACCTCTTCATAGCCATGATCTGTATGGGTATCCAGGAAGTAGTTGATGATGGCTCTTTCCAGTCTTGATCCATAGCCTTTCAGGAAAGTAAATCTTGAACCGGTGATTTTTCCGGCTCTCTCAAAATCCAGAATATTGAGGTTTGTTCCAAGGTCCCAGTGTGCCTTTGCTTCAAAGCTGAAACTTCGAGGCTCTCCCCACTTTCTGATTTCGACATTGTCTTCATCTGTGTCTCCATCTGGCACTTGGCTGTTTGGGATATTAGGCAGACGCAGCATAATGAACTCAATGGCTTCATCAATTTCGCGCACTCTGTTATCCAGGTTCTTGATGGTTTCTCCAAGATCCTTCATTTCTGCCATGATCTCGGTCACGTCTTCTCCAGCTTTCTTCTTTTTAGGGATTTCTGCTGATACCTGATTTTTTCTAGCTTTTGCTGTTTCTACTTCCACCAGGGTTTCTCTTCTTTCCTCATCCAGTGAAACAACCTTGTCTATATCGGAGAGATCAAGGCTCTCTCCTCTATTGCTCATGAGCTTCTTGATTTCTTCAGGGTTTTCTCGGATTCTCTTAATATCCAGCATAACAATTCCTCCATTTTTTTAATTTTTTATAATTTTTTATAATAAAAAAGAGCCAGATCAATTCCCAAGGGACGATCTGACTCGTGGTGCCACCCTACTTTAATAAAGCGATGCGCTTTATCCTTCAAAAAGATAACGGTCTTCTCCGTACTGCATTACCAGTCCCTCCAAGGTGGATTCCATAAATGCCTCTTGCAGATTTGCACATGACCATCTGCTCTCTAAAAAGTGACATTACTGTACTAACCTTATCAACGGTTTAATTCAATTCATTATATCCCTTCCCCTTGAAAAGGTCAACTCTCAATGGTTTTCGTCACTATGATGTTGACTCCCGTGTTGAGGATATTGCTGCAGATGATGTCTCCGCGCTCCAAGGGAACGCCCACATAGATTCTTGAAAGAACCTTCGACACTTCAATAAAGATGTCCCGCTCCATGGGCTGGTCGCTTTTCACAGGAACCATATGATGGGTCTCAGACCCTTTAATCCTGATAATGCTTGTATAGTACTCTTTTTTCATGATGCTCTCCTTCTAGCGGCCATCAAATTCCTTGATTCTGGCGAAGACCACTTGAGAATTCTTCTTGTCGTTCATGATCTCCAATGGACTTTTGTGAAGCTCTCTGGCCAAAATCCCGATGATCTTTGTCAAGCAGTAAGACCCCTGGCATCTGCCAAAAACAATACCTGTTCTTCTTCTTACACCTTCCACGGTTCTCGCCCCCATGGGTCTTCGAATAGAGTCTACAATTTCCCCTTCTGTGACATTGGAGCAGAGGCAGATCATTTTTCCGTATTTCGGATCAATGGAAATGATCTCATTTCTTTCTTCATCCTCCATCTCCCTGAAACGGTAGTACTTTCTTCGCTTGCTTTCATAATCACTGTTTGGTTTTGCTTTAAAGTGCTTCAGAACCATATGGAGCGCATCCTCCGTAATGGCTGACAGGACATTGTCCACCGCATAGTTTTTTGCCTGAATATGGATATATCCCTCTGTCTCAAACTCCTGGTCGATCTGGATGGGTTCTGTCCAGTTCCGGCTTTCATTGATGATGTCTACTCTCTCAGGAGGAAACGGCCCAATGACACTCTCCACTTCTTTCTTCATCTGGGAGAACTCTTTGGATGTGCTTGTTTTAAGGCTTGCCAGAAGCTTATTGGTGGACGTGGGGACTAGACTTATGACTTCTCCACTTGCCTTGTACTCCTTGATGATATGCTTGATCTCATTTTGAAAATCTTTTTCTACCAGCATATGTTCAATGATATCATGGGGTCCCACCATCTCTTCATCTTTCTTGATGGAGTAATGGTCTCCAAATGTGGTTCTAATAACAACTCTAGCTGTGTACTTGTTTTTATTCGTGGTTACCTTAATGCCGCCTCTAGGCTGATTATGGATGTCAAGCACTTCTTCTTCCAGGCGGAAGCTCACTCCATTGTCATAGGCGATCTCCGCCATGGCCGTGGCATAGTCATAGGGCGAAATCACCCCAGTATTCATAGAGTAGATGACATTTCTGTCTTCTTCCTTGATATGGTGATTCATCTTTCCCGCTTCTTTACCCGTTAAAAGTGAAATTCCCTGAATTCCTCTTCTTACCGCACGGTCATAGACCCTCACCGCTTCCTCTTCTGTGGGATAAATGGTAAAGGAAGGCACTTTTTCATAAAATACATCCAGCTCCTCCGATAGCGCATCCAGTTTCTGGTTGCTTCTTCGGATCAGCTGATAGATATGGTCCTCTTCTATGTCTTTCCCATCTAGGATAAGAGAGGAGTTAAAAAGAGCCACATCTTCCGCTATATCAAAGTTCTTCTCAATGAGTCCAATATTTAGATTGTACTTGCACAGCTCATAGGCCATGGCACAACCCACCAGTCCTCCTCCAAGAATAATTACATCATAATCCATATGATTTCTCCCCTTACTTATCAGTTCAGCATTTCTTCCAGGACTTTCTGAAGTTCTTCCATGAGCCGACCATATTCTGCCCAGTTTCCAGCTCTCTGAGCTGTAAGCGCTTCTGCAAAAAGATCATTGGCCTTTCTGGCTAATGTCTCATCCACAGGCCCCTCTGGACCTTCTGAGGGCTCTTCCAGATTCATGCTGAAGAGTTTTCCAATGGCATTGTTAAAAGTATCTGAAATGACAATCTGATTGTCATTGGATACGATAAATCTTTTCACTTCCGGTATAGAATTCTCCCCTTCTGCCACAAGATAAACCGGCACCACATAGAGAAGGCTGTCCTCTATGGGCGTGATGACCATATCTCCAAACTCGACTTTTGATCCACCGCTGTCAAGAAGAGACAGCTCCTTAGAAATCTCCGGATCCTGGTTGAGCTTGTTTCTGAATAGATACGGACTTGATACAGTCTTCTGAGGAGGGAACTTATACTCCACCAGCTGACCATAGTGGTCTTTCTCCATACGCACGTTGACGATGGCCACCATATTTTCCTTGCCCTTCACTGTATAGTACTCCGTGAACACCAGCTCCAGATCGTCCTCATCTCCAAAGGATGTAAAGAGAGAGTAAGGATCCTGTTGAACCTTTTCCTGAGAATTGGATGAAGTCACAGCAGATTTCTGCCAAGTGTCTTCTCCATTGTAGAAGATTCCAGGATCTGTCACATGATATTCTTCAAGCACTGTAGTCTGAATGGCGAAGAGATCCTCCGGATACTTGATATGGTCTCTCAGCACTTCAGGCATTTCATCCAAATCTTTGAAGAGGTCTCCAAAAATCTTATTGTATGTGATGGCAATAGGGTCATTCTCATCCGCCAGATAGAAGTTGACTTCTCCAGTATAGGCATTGATGGTTACTTTGACGGAATTTCTGATATAGTTGATGCCTTCATAGGTTCTGGCATTGGGATACTTGTCTGTGGTGGTATAACCATCCATCATCCAGTAGACCTGATTATCCGCAAGTACAATGTACGGATCTTCATCATAATGAAGAAACGGTGCAATGGTTCTCACGCGGTCCACGATATTTCTTTTTCTTATGATTTTCGAATTGCTGTCAATAAGGGAAGAAATCAGGATCTTCGGTTCCTTTTCCTCTATGGCGTAAAGAATCCTGTTCAAGAAGCTGAGCTTGATGCCAGCGCCGCCAGTATAGCGGTAGGTTTCATTTTCTCCGCCTCTAGGATGGTCAAACTCATCCGTTCTTGCTCCTGTAATGATGTAATCTGAAACCATCTCACCAAAATAAATTCTTGGATTCTCCACGGAAATGTCCGTGAGGTTTGTGGTTGGGATATCCTTCATGAGAAAATCAGGCTGTCCCTGGGAAGTCACGGTGCTGGAGTCCGATAGCACCACACCATATCCATGGGTATAAAAGAGATGGATATTCTGCCATGTGGCAGGGGAGATGACGCTGCGGTCGATCTCTCTCGGAGCCAGAAACACCTGCTTCTTTTCTCCATTGATCATATACCGGTCCACATCCACGTCATTGAAATCATAGTAAGAACGGATGACCTGTGCCTGCTTGATGAAATCCAAGGTATGTCTATAGGAGTTCACCTTGATGCTGTCTACTACATTTCTGTTTTCTGTCACTTCCTGAGGTGTAATATTCTGGTTTGCTTCAAACTGCCTGATCTCCACATCCTGAATCCCGAAAGCTTGCCTAGTCATATTGATGTTGTTGAGAATATAAGGTCTCTCCCTTTCCAGCTGATTGGGATTGACGATGAGGCCTTCAACACCCACATACGCAACAACTCTAAGAAGGCTTAATCCAAAAATCAGAAGGATTGAATACCCGATGAGATTGATTTTTCGCTTTTGAACCGCGTAGGCCACCACAAGTGCAGAAACTGCAGAGATGACCGCCATGATTCTTAAAATCGGCACATTCACATTCACATCTGTATAGCCAGGCCCGTACACAACTCCGGACTCATTAAACATCACCAGGAAGGAGTCCAGATAATAACTCACAGCAAGAAGAATCAGGTAAAGTGAAATGAGCATGGCAAGGGCTTTTCCAGCAAATTGGATAAAGCCATTCTTCAGCACATGAAGAATCCCACGGAGATTTCTGAAGTTCATTCTGTTGAAAGAGCTTTTTGCCGCAATGATCAGGTAAATGACTACCGTGAGAATGATCAGTAAGACCACTACGGAAAGAGCCATGAAAACCAGAAACTGGTATAGCGGCATTCTAAAAACATAGAATGAGATATCTTTCCCAAAGACCGGATCCACGACATTAAAATCTACACCGTTGATGAACTGAAGAATCAGATACCAGTTGTCCTTGGCCAGTCCATAGGAAACGATACCAAAAAAAACTGCAACAGCGATGTACACAAAACGGTTTCTTATTTTAATCTGCTCTGGGGTCTTTGGCGGATAGGAAACCTGATCATATTTTTTTGCAATGCTTTTATAGTAAAAGATTGAAACAAAATAAAAAACAAAAAAAATGGGTATGGTGAGCCCTGCTACGGAAAAGGCTCTTGTCAGATATGTTCTGGTATAACCCACCTCTCCAAACCACTGAAGTGTGGCGATGAGATGTGTGGAATTGAAAAGAAGAATTAAGAAAAGCAGCAGGAATCCCAGAACCAGATAAATATTCTTCTTTCCCTTGAACACATTTTTAAAGCGAAAATTAAAGTTTGGTTTGATGTCGATTTTCATAGCTTTTCCTCCATATGATGTACTTGATTTCTAATTACAGTCATCTGCTTCTTTCAAAAGTGTGTGTATTCTTATAAACTCGGAGTCCTTCCCGTAGATTTTTCTGAGATTTTCAGTGGTTTCATGATGTGTTCTTATCAGCTGCTCCTCCATGCTGTCTTTCTTAAAAATACTTTCTGAAAGAAGAAGATCAGCTCCCCGCTCCGCATGATGAAGATAGGACATCATAAAAGGCCTTTTCTGAATATAAGATACTCCAGAAAGTCCGGTTTTATGCAAAAGCACCGCCACACTCTTCTCTATGAGATGAAGCGGCCTTTCCACTTTTCCGATGTCATGCAGCAGCACCGCTTTTACCAGATCCTTTGAAGTCTTTCCATGTAAGCTTTTTATAAAAGCTTTTGTCACAAGTTCACTGTGGATCTGTTCTGATTTTTTCAGTGTTCTGAAAAGTTTCTGTTCACTCTCAGTGAGCGTACTATTTATGAACTTTTCATCTGACTCCATAAAGATATAGAGGATATTTTTAAAGAACTGAACCACCCGTTTTCGCATACATACTCCATATAACAACTTCAAAATATTAATTACTATAACTTACACTATTATTATAAGCTAAAAATCCGCATAAAAACCTTAAGTTCAGAGAATATTCATGAGGTTCCCTTCTCAAAAATCCCCTAAGAAACAGCACTTGGGGTATAATAAAAGAAAAGCTATGATTCTAAATTCGGAGGTGCTTTATGAAAGTCTTTAAAAAACAAATTCCAGTGAAAACAAAAAGCAGACAGGAATTTTATGAAATCACAGATGATATCCGAAAAGCTGCTGAGGAATCGGGCATTAAGGAAGGGATTCTTACTGTGTTCTCTCCTCACACCACTGCTGGACTCTGCATCAATGAAAATGCGGATAAAGATGTACTGACAGATCTGATTTACGGTCTGGATAAAGCCTTTCCCGATGATGCCAAATTCAAGCATATGGAAGGGAACTCCCATGCTCATCTGAAATCCATCAATCTGGGATCAAGCCTCAGTCTTATTGTCAGTGATGGTATCATTGAAATGGGAATCTGGCAAGGAATCTTCTTCTGCGAGTTTGATGGCCCCCGGGACCGCTCTGTGAAGGTTCATATCATGGGGGAATAACATTCTGCTGAAAAATAAATATAAGAAAAAAGTCCGAATATGAATTCATCACATTCGGACTTTTTTATGGTGGAGATAAAGAGACTCGAACTCTTGACCCCCTGCGTGCAAGGCAGGTGCTCTCCCAGCTGAGCTATACCCCCGTAAATGGTGGACCTTCAGGGACTCGAACCCCGGGCCGACCGGTTATGAGCCGGTTGCTCTAACCAACTGAGCTAAAGATCCAATAACTGGCGACAACCTACTTTCCCACAGGGCTTCCCCTGCAGTATCATGGGCTCCATTAGGCTTAACCGTCGTGTTCGGAATGGGAACGGGTGTAGCCCTAACAGATATAGACACCAGATTTACGTAAATTACGGCAAGCCGTAAATTTACTATACAAAACGTTTGACAATCCTTTGCCTCAACGTATTGATTTCCAAAAATTTAGCACAATTTTTGAGAACAATCATTATTATAAGTCTTAGTCAAAGGACTGTCAATAGGTTTTTTAATAATATTTCTAAAGAGTTACATCCTGAATCAAAGCCTTTTTCAAGACATAATGAAACTCTTTAGAAGCCAATGGTTATCAGGGTTCAGCCTGTTGGAGTCCTTAAAAATTCAATGCTCCGCTCAAGTATTCCATTCATCTGCGCGATGAGGATTCCATAGTTTGTTACTGGCACTTCAAAAGAATCAGCAGATGATATTCTGCTTTTCATTTCTCGTTCAGAGAGCATACAGCCTCCACAATGAATGACCAGATCGCAGGGCTTTGTATCCAGATCAAACTCCTGCCCATTGGTATGATGAAACTCAAACTCTTTACCTGTGTAGGCCTCAATCCACTTCGGAAGCTTCACTGTACCAATATCATCACACTGCTTATGGTGGCTGCAGCCTTCTGAAATAAGGATTCTGCTGCCTTCTGGCAAATCTTTCAGAACCCTAGCGCCAGCCACTGCTTTTTGAAGATCTCCCTTGTATCTTGCCATAAGGATGGAAAAGCTTGTAAGCGCCACATCCCTTGGCACCATTTCTTTTACTTCCTGAAATGCCTGGCTGTCAGTAATGACAAGCCGGATATGAGACTGAAATTGTCTCATGGTTTCTTCCAGTTCTTCTACCTGTACCACCATGATTTTTCCGTGATAATCGAGAATTTCTCTTAAAACCATCTGCTGTGGAAGAATGAGTCTTCCTTTAGGTGCAGCGGAATCAACAGGGACCACAAGAACCACAAGATCTTTGGGGTGGAGAAGGTCTCTTATGATATATTTCTCCTGCTTTTTTAAAGACAGCTTTGTTCCAATGGCTTCTTTCAGAGCATAGATACTGCTTTCATCATAGATACTGACAGGTATGAATGTTTCCTGCGTCTTAAGGGTTTCTGTGAGAAGATCTTTTTTATTCATCACCTTGAGAAACGGTACGTTCTTATTCTCAAGATGCTTTATAAGCTCTTTCAGTTTCAAATCATCTTCTTCTCCAGGCTGATAGATGACTAGAGCACAGTCGGTTTTTTCAAGGATCCTATAGGTTTGCTTTATCCGTTCTTTTCCCAGAATACTAGTATCATCAAGACCTGGTGTATCCATAAGTACTACTGGTCCCAATGGAAGAAGCTCCATGGATTTCAGCACTGGGTCTGTCGTGGTGCCTTTTTCTTCTGATACCACAGCAAGATGTTGCCCAGTGATGGCATTCATTAGGCTTGACTTGCCGGCATTGGTCTTTCCAAAAAGGCCGATATGGATTCTCTCTCCTCTAGGTGTTTCGTGTAATCCCATAACTCATTTCTCCTAAAACCTGAAGTCTCTTTTCCCTTCATTAATATCTACTAGGTTTTGTGCTGCGCGTTCCTTCACTCTTGGATTGGTGACTTTATCCAGCTCTTTTGCAATCATTTTTTCACCTAATACCCTTGTTTCCTCACTGGCATAATCCATGAGATATTCTTTCAGAGTGATCAGTGCGTTCGGATGGCAGCAGTTGATGATCTGTCCGCTCTTTAAAAGCATCATGAAGCGGTCTCCTGTTCTACCCTCTCTATAGCAGGCGGTGCAGAAACTTGGCACATGGCCCATTTCCATAAGCCAATGGACGATCTCATCCAGTGACCTTTTGTCACTTACATCAAACTGTTCTGACTTATGGTCTTCCAGCTCCAGTTTGTCATATCCTCCCACGCTGGTCCTGGAACCACCACTGATTTGGGATACACCAAGCTTCAGTACCTTTTCTCTGCATGCCTGGCTTTCTCTGGTAGAGATGATCATTCCAGTATAGGGCACTGCAATACGGATACAGGCGACTATTTTTGCAAAAGTCTCGTCATCAATTCCATTATTGAAAGACTCCGCATCAATATCATCCGCATGCCGGATTCTTGGAACACTGATGGTATGAGGTCCCACGCCATAAGCTGCTTCCAGATGCTCTGCATGCATCAGAAGCCCTGTAAGCTCGTATCTGTAGCGTTCTAAACCAAAGAGGACCCCAATCCCTACATCGTCAATCCCGCCTTCCATAGCCCGATCCATGGCTTCTGTATGATAGGTATAGTTGTGTTTGGGTCCAGTGGGGTGGAGCATTTCATAACTTTCCTTATGATAGGTCTCCTGGAAGAGAATATACGTACCAATCCCTGCTTCATGGAGCTTTCTGTAGTTTTCCACACTGGTGGCCGCAATATTGACGTTTACTCTTCTGATGGCACCATTCTTGTGCTTCACATCATAAATAGTTTTAATGCTCTCAAGAACATATTCTATGGGACTGTTGATGGGGTCTTCACCTGTCTCCAATGCCAGTCTCTTATGCCCCATGTCCTGAAGAGCCATGACCTCACGCCTGATCTCCTCCTGGGTGAGTTTCTTTCTGGCAATATGTTTGTTCTGGAGATGATAAGGACAGTACACACATCCATTGACACAGTAGTTGGAAAGATAAAGTGGTGCGAACATGACAATTCTGTTTCCATAAAATCTTTCCTTGATTTCTTCTGCCAGCTTGAAGATTTTTTCATTGAGGTCTTCAAACCCGCAGTCCAGAAGCACCGCTGCTTCTCTATGGGAAAGACCGTTGCCCAGCCTTGCTTTTTCTATTATGGATTCAATCAGTGCTCTATTACCACTGTTTTCTTCTGCATAGGATAAAGTTTTTAAGATTTCATCGTGACTGATGAATTCCTCTGCCTTTTTCGATTTCACATCATACATGTTCCTTGCACATCCTTCATATTCATTTTTCTGAAATCACTTCATTTATTCCTGATCATTGCCCTGTTGGAGTCCCCTCTGTGAACCACCACCTGAAACCCAATGCTGTCCATGGACTTTTCCAGCAGCGAAAGACTCTCCGCCGCTTCACATCCGGTAAAAGCCTTATTGTCATATAGAAGGTACTTCTTTCTCACGTCTGTGGGGGAAAGATTGGGCATAACGACATTGGCCCCTGCCTCCATTCCAAACTCTCTTCCTCTAGGGTCAATGGTTCCAAGAGAAGTGGTAGATGGTATGAGTGCATCCGGCATCATCAGGCGGATGATGGATAGGAGCATCAGCGTAAGATCTAAGGAACCATGCTCAAAGTCTTTGAACACTGATTCATGATGGGGTACAAAGGGTCCGATACCCACCATTTCAGGGTTCAGCTCTTTCAAAAACAGAAGATCCTTTACGAGGGTGCTACTGTTTTGAAAAGGAGAACCCACCATAAATCCTGTACCTACCTGATAGCCAATTTCTTTTAGGTCCCATAAATGCTTTATTCGCACCCGCAGGTGTTCCCCTTTAGGATGCAGTTTACCATAATGCTCTTCATCTGCAGTTTCATGCCGAAGGAGATATCGGTCTGCACCGGCCTCATAGAGCTTCTTATAGCTTTCTTTCGATCTCTCCCCAAGAGAAAGGGTAATGGCACAATCGGGATACGATTTTCGTATAGAGGATACAATTTCAGTCATGACCTCATCAGAATAGTAGGGATCTTCTCCTCCTTGTATCACAAAGGTTCGAAAACCTAGTTCATATCCTTTTTTGCAACAGGAGAGGACCTCTTCCTTTGAGAGTCTGTAGCGCTCTGCATTCTTGTTCTCCCTGCGGATTCCGCAGTAGAGACAGTCACAGACACAGTAGCTTGTGAGCTCTATGAGCCCTCTTATATAGACTTTATTCCCAAAAACTCTTTCCCTGACTTTTCTTGCCCTTTTCATGGCATAGCTTAAGTCTTTTTCTGTAAAAGTATCCAGAAGGATCATCAAATCCGCTTCTGAAAGGATTTGATCATTTTCTAACTTAATCAGCCGTTCCAGATTGTTCATCTACTTTTCCCTCTTGCTCTTGGCATAAATGGTTTTCGTGGATACTCCATCAAGCATGCCCAGTTTTCCAGATAAGGTGCTGATAATATCCATTGGAGCATCTACCGCCACTGAAATGATATTCATAGATTTTTCCTTATACGGTATACCCATCCTGCCGATGATGTATTTTCCATACTCATGGAGTATCTGGTTGAGCCTTTCTGCTGACTCATATTTTTCCACTACAATCCCAATAAGTGCTACTCTTTCCTCCATAATTCCCTCCATAAAAAAATACGCCAAAAAGGCGCATAAAATCTTAACAATCTTGTGCTACGCCTTCTTCTTTAGGATTCCCCTTCAGAATCAGTACATCATAACAATTTAATGTTCAAGATAAGGCATCCCTCGTCTCTTACAAGTGTCATTATATCATTCTTTTTGTTAAATTAATATCAATTTCTTTGACATTTATACTATGGAAAAACCTTTCTTCTCTCCAGGAAGAAAGGTTTTTATTGCTATTTCAATAATGTATCGTAGGTTTCAAGCTGGACAAATTCAAATCCTCTCCTTCTAAGATCCTCCACAACCAGCGGAATCCCCTGAGAAACCTCAGAATGAGGCTGATTCATGTGAAATAGGAATATTGATCCTTCTTTTGCATTATAAGAGGACTTTAGCATCTGTTCTTTGGTAAATGTAGCTCCAGCATCTCCCAGCACATCGAAGTTCACTGCCTTCAGCTGTAACTCATCTAATATCATCACGGACACATCATCATAATATGCTGTACCAGATCGGAAGTATTTAGGCGCACGACCTGTCATCTCTTCAATCAAGCGATGATTCACAACAACTTCTTCCACTACTTCCGAAATACCTTCCGTACCCTTGATTCCATAGATGGATTGCCCATTGATGCACAGAGGCCGATGTTTAGTACCGTGATTTTCCATTTGGAACAGTGGATTGGAGGCAAGGAAGAGAAACTGCTCTTCATTCGCTTCAATCCATCTTGAGTTTATAAAAAGGGTCACGGGTACTTTTTCTTTTATCAGATATTCTATTAGGGCTTCATCATATCCGCTGCCATGAGTTCCGCCGCAAGCATCAAAGGTGAGTGCAACCACTTTGTCACTGGTCACAATCGACGTCTTTACACCCTCTATATTCTCTCCAAAATCCAAAGGATCTCTTTTGGAATATTGCTCTTCCAACAATTCTTTGATTTCTTCCATGGGTTTCTCAAGAAGCATTACATCCTTCTCTGTTTCAGCTTCATTATTCTCTGAGGGGACTCCTTCAGGCTCCACTGGTCTTTCATATGTAGGAGATTCTACTGGAGATATAGGGTCTACTTCGATATTTGAGGTGCAAGCGCTGGTGAAAATCAAAATCATACTAAACAGAAGCCCTAAGAATATTTTTTTCATACTTCCTCCAATTTCCTGCAAAAATGCAACCATAATATATCCAGTGTTATTTCATTTTAACAGCTTCACCGGTATCCAGATTTCATTTTTCCTAAAGAATCCCGGCGTAAATGGTGGATTATAATATGCCATCCTAGCATCACCAGTGATTTCCCATCCTTTTTCTTCAATCCAGTTTTTGAGTCTATCTTCCTGTTCTTTCTCTATTCTGCTATTGGATACGCCAGAATAGGTGATGGTTGCATAATACCCCTCTTCGGTCTTTTCTATGGTAAGCCTCTTGTCCTTTGGCAGAGGAATGTCATGTAGATGTTCTTTCGGAACGACAAAAGCCATGGTGTAGACCTCTTCTTCTTTTTTCTCTATCACTGGCACTGTCATGCTGATCTTGGCCTCTTTCTCATTATTCTTGGAAATATACCTAAATAATGTCTGAAACCCTCCAGAATTCATCGGATCTTCATTTTCCTTATACTTCACCACATGAAACTCCTGATATTCTCGTAGCTCGAAGGCTCCCTCTTTTTCTTTTACTCTATATTCCGGACTTTCATATCTTCCCATTTTTTTACCTTTTCTCCTCTTTTTTATCAGTTTCTACTTAATAAACATAATCAATAATCTTTCATTTTTCCTTCATCAGATCTCTTTCTAATGCTATAATTATACTATGTAAAATTGGGAGGTAGAGTATTATGGATCACTACAATATGGTATTGGACTTTTTCAAAAACGCTGCTGAGCCTGTGAATGCAGGTAAAGTCGCAGAAGGTACCGGTGTCGACCGTAAGGAAGTCGACAAAATCATGAAAAAACTGAAAGAAGAATCCGTTATCGTCTCACCAAAGAGATGCTACTGGGAATTCAAGAAATAAAACTTAAAGGATCACCATACAGTTCCTGCTGTATGGTGGTTCTTTTTCTTATTCTACTCTTTTTTGAGACAACAAAAAAGCCCTAAGCTTACGCTTAGAGCAGTGTAACTGGCGACGACCTACTTTCCCACAGGGCTTCCCCTGCAGTATCATGGGCTCCTTGAGGCTTAACCGTCGTGTTCGGAATGGGAACGGGTGTAACCCTCAGAGATATAGACACCAGATATTCAGTTTTGGAAAGATCTGCATCTTTCAAAACTGCATACAGAGATTGTAAAGAATTTAAGTTGTTCTTTTTTTTGATTAAGCCCTCGATCTATTAGTATGAGTAAGCTGAATACATTACTGCACTTACACCTCTCACCTATCAACCTCGTGTTCTTCAAGGGATCTTACTGACTTACGTCATGGGAAATCTTATCTTAGGGTAGGCTTCACGCTTAGATGCTTTCAGCGTTTATCCTGTCCCAACTTAGCTACCCAGCTATGCTCCTGGCGGAACAACTGGTGCACCAGAGGTTGGTCCATCCCGGTC
>NZ_JNKC01000008.1 GCF_000701905.1 Proteiniclasticum ruminis DSM 24773
AAGAGATAGAAAATATAAATGCTCATGTGGCTTCAAAACACATAGAGATAGAGTTGGTGCAATGAATATCATCAAAGCACCTGTGATAGATGGTAAAAGTCTATCAGCCTAAGATACTAAATGTACTGTCTTAGGAGGGGCAATGGCATGCCCTCAGCTTGGGGTCATACTCGCCTACTGGAAACAGACTGGCGTTTCATCACCCAAGAATCCCATTGCTTTAGCTGTGGGAGTGTCAAGTATCTTGATGACACACAGGTTGGAAAAACAGGGGAGCATACTGATACGTATCATGGGAGATTCACGGAACTTAAGCCCTACGAGAAAATTGTGGAAGAGCTCCAGTTTGAAAGTGAGGAAGAGGGCCTTAGAAATAGGATGTCTCTTACATTTTTGCTGGAAGAAATAAAAGAAGGAACGAAGCTGACGGTGATACACGAAGGGCTTCCGGAGTCCATTTCAATGAAAGACAATGAACTGGGCTGGTTGGAAGCACTGGAACAATTGAGAGTGATTTTGCAATTGGAATAGGAAACCATCCTTTAAGAGAACTGAATGAAATGAATGATAAGAGCAGCTTCTTTTTCAGGAGGCTGTTTTTTTTGATTCACATTTTTTGTCACAGTTAAAACATAATTAGAGTGTATGATAAAGTTACAGAAATAGTGAAAGAGGTGAGATGTATTGATTTCCTGGTGGAAAAGACTTCTTGAAAGAATTGCCGAGTCCAACAAGAAGCAGTATGGTAATAAGAAACTGGATTGCTGTGATCTGAATAAACAGAAATAATGATAAAAGGAGGCCATTCAAATGTTTTTGATACCTGTCTTGCTGCTGGTATTTCTATACCTGCATTATAATGGCCGTGACAGATTAACTCCATCTTCAAAGGGCAATAGTGCTTTAACGAAGCTGAAGGAAAGATATATCCGTGGTGAAATCGACGAGGAAACCTATCTTAGAATGAAAACTGTCATAGAAGACTAAGTAGAAAGGAGGAATGACTTATGATGTTTGGCAGAAGATTCTATGGTTCCGGAAGGTACTTCGATCGGTATTTTGACAGATCCTATTATGGACACCATTTCGGTGATTTTGGTATTTGGCATATCCTCATGATGGTAGGGTTTGTATTATTAATTGTTCTTTTAGTGGTACTGATACTGAAGAAATCCAAAGGAAATAACGACCATCCCGTTCAGGAAGATCATTTAAAGAAGATGCTGGATGAACGGTTTGTCCGAGGAGAGATTACCGAAGAAGAATATCAGCAGAAACTTCGTGTTCTCAATCTGAAGTAAAGGATCAAACTATAGACAAAATCTTGATATAACACCCCTGTCTCAATTAAATCTATAGTTCTGACCGTAAGCCTTATGTGGATGCACATAAGGCTTTTTTTGATGCAATCTTTTTTTCTGAGGGGGTCAACATTCAACGTCAATCAGTTCAGATACAGGTATCAGCAGTAATTTTTGTCTTGAATTCATTGTGATTATTGTCCGTAATTATGGACACAAAACATACTATACTTGACTCATAAGCCCCTGGGAGAGAGAAGGCTCATATATAGTAGAAGATGTTACCACTTCTTCGTAAAGCTGTTATGAGGATTCTTGAACCATGGGGCCCTATTGAGTATAGAGAGCTAAGCTTAATTTACTCATCACGCAATAGGGCCTCTTCCATTGAGGAAGAGGTCTCCTATTTGTCCACATATTTGTTACTACTTCGTCTTTCTTCTGTTACTCCTTTGACAAGTAAATTCGTTCACCAGTGCTACAATAGAATCGACAAAAAGGACCTTCATCAATAAAAGAAGGAGGCGCAACCATGAAAACAAGAAGGTTCATCCCAAAGGTTGTGGTCTCTGCGTTTTGTTTGGTTTTGCTTTTGGTTTTTTCTGGAGTTTCTTTGAAGGAAATACATCATATACTCACGGAGAATATCGCAGCAACAGCGGAAGCGACTGAAGTTAAAGTGACAACAGCGAATTTGAATCTTCGTACAGGTCCCAGCACAAGCTATCAGGTAATCCTTGTCATACCTAAAGGTGCTCAGGTGGAAGTCACGGGGTACAGTGGAAACTGGGCGAAGGTAACCTATAATGGAAAGACGGGTTATGCATCCAATGCCTATCTGAAACCTGCAGCAGTGGAAATGTACTATACCACTGCAAGTCTAAACTTAAGATCTGGTCCGGGTACCAGCTATAAGGTGCTCCTTGTGATGCCCAAAGGTGCAGGTGTTGAAGTGCTGATGAAAAATGGGGACTGGTATCAGGTTAGATATAAAGGCACTACGGGCTACGCCAGCAGAAAGTATCTGACTGCAGAAAAGCCTAGCACAGTTGGAACGGTCCTTTATACCACTGATGAACTGAATCTGAGAAAAGGACCAGGGGTCTCTTATGCAATCGTTGCAGTCATGCCAAAAGGATCTGAGGTAACGGTTCTCAGCACATCAGAAGCATGGCCAAAAGTACGCTATAAAACATATGAAGGCTACTGCAGTCCCAAATACTTGTCGGCGACGAAACCTATGGCTCTAGCACCTGTCCTTCATAAAGGCGATAAAACAAGCAGTGTGAAGCAGATTGCGCTCACCTTTGATGATTCACGCTCTGCAGCGAATATCAGGTCCATTTTGAAGGCTCTCGACGCCTATGGGGCAAAAGCTACCTTTTTCCGTTGCCAAAACATTATAGAACTCTATAGTTTTGTTTCATTCCCCATTCATCGTGTCCGATTTTGCCTAGGCTACTTTCGTTTGATATAACACTCCAAGGGCGTAAATTCCCATACAACGCATGGTACATATTAACAGCTATCTTTCAGGAGATTAGGCCGCTAATCTATATCGAGAGAGATTTATGCTGGCGTTATAATCCCTGTCTATAACACAATCACATTCCTCGCAGATATAAGTCCTTTCTGATAGTGACAATCTTGTTTTTACATGCCCACACTCACTACAGGTCTTGGATGATGGATACCAGGTGTCAACCTCTACAAATTCTATCCCATTAAACTCACACTTATACTTCATCTGCCTTCTGAACTCGTATAAGCCTTGCTTCCCAATAGCCTTTGCTAAGTGTCTATTACTCATCATACCTCTAATATTAAGAGTCTCCATAACAACTCGAGATGGTTTGGTTTTCACGATCTCACTTGTCGTCTGGTGCAAATAGTTACTTCTTATATTACTAATTTCCCTATGAAGCAGCTTAATCTGCTTCTCCAGTTTCACTATGTTACTGGTTTTTACGAACTTTCCTCCGATCTTATTCATCTCATATTTCCTGGACACCTGACGCTGTAACCTGCGTAGCTTCTTCTCCTTCTTCCTCATCTCTTTACTTTTGTTTATATTCTTATATACTTTTCCATTAGAACATACTGCCAGGTCTTTAATCCCAACATCAATACCTAAGCTCTCACCAGTCAATTCTAACTCAGGCTTTTCCATTTCTACCCCATAGACTACGTATTTCCCATCATAGGAAACTCTGGGGTTTCTGTACTTCTTCCCCAATGGAATCTGATTTATCTTTATACTTACCCAACCAACCTTCTCTAATAATACACTGCTCTCCTTGAATTTAATTTTCATATTGTCATTATAAAATGAAGGCTTTGACCTTTTTCTACTCTTAAACTTCGGTTTTTCAGATACCTTCTTAAAGTACCTCTTGTAAGCATCACAGGCATCTTTTACAGCCTGCTTTGCTACATTGTTTGAAACCTCACTTAACCACCTGTACTCATCTTCCTTCTTCATCAGAGTAATCTCTTTCCTCAATTCATTGTCAGACATGAATTTATTTCCATTGTTATAGTTTTCTTCTTGTCTCGCTAGAGTCCAATTATACACAAACCTAGCAGTGCCAGCAGATCTCCATAAGGCCTTCTCCTGCTCTTCACTAGGAAATAGCCTCACTTTCCTCCCCAGTATCATTCTTTAACAACTCCTTCATCATCTTCTTTTTGCTTAGATGAACTCACCCTGTAGTATCCTATTATCCTTCTATTTTTAACTTTAATACCGCTTATGCTTAAAAAATGATTTAGCTGTTCCTGAAAATAGTATCTGTACCCAGTTGGAGCTATATGGTGTGGTTTAAACAAGTCTTTTTTACCCCATTCTCTTAATGTTTGAGCATTTTTACCTATGAGCTCTGCAAATTCACCAATCGTATACTACTTCATATAATCACCTTTCTTCTAGCATAACTTAAACATTGAAGTAATTAAATATATTAAATAGATTTATAGAAACTCTTGTAATGTTATAGTCACTGTTATTCTGCCCCAATGGTGATTTTGTGAAGAATAATCCGGGGATCATTTCAGAGATCGCAGCCAAAGGTCATGAGATTGAAAGCCATGGATACAGCCATAAGAGCCTTACAGGTCTTTCGGACAGTGAAGTGAGAAATGAGATCAGACTGGCAAAAAATGCCCTCTATTCGGCCATCGGCAAAACCTCCACACTGTTAAGGCCACCCAATGGAAGGTATGATGAAAGGATCCAGAGACTGGCAGCAGAGGAAGGCATGAGATATCTGATCCTGTGGTCTGTGGATACCAGCGACTGGGCTACCACCAGGTATGGCGTAACCATCACCACCCAGTATGTCATTGATGAAGCGGTAACAAAAGCAACTCAAAGTGGCATCATTCTGATGCACATGCATTCTTCTAAGACCATGGAAGGACTGCCCACGATCCTGAAACGTCTGAAAGATGCCGGATACAGTTTTGTGAGAATTTCGGATATGGTTCAGTGATGTGACGATAGTAGCCCCTCTGCTCAAAAAAGCAGAGAGGCTTTTTTTATTCCCCTGTGACTTCTACTTTCATCCGATCCGGATCTTCGAAAAATACCGCGTAATAATCGGGTCCACCTGCATAGGGGTGCTTTTCCTCATAGAGGATTTTCACGCCCTTCTCCTTCAGTTTCAGCGTGAGACTGTCAACAAAGTCTTTGCTTCCCCCATGAAAAGCCAGGTGATTGAGGCCTGCTCTGCATCTATGGTAAGGGATGTCCAAAAATCTTTCTTCTGTCTGTACAAATACCAGGTAGGTATGTCCCAGGAGATAGCTGATGCCTTGAGGCCAGACTTGATATTCTTCATAGCCTAGTTCCTGCAGCAGCCACCCCCAGAAAGCCTTGCTTTTTTCGAGATCTTTCACATATAGTTCAATATGATGCAATGCACCCTTCATATTTCATCACCCTTTCTCATGGTGTTTAGTTACTTCTTTCTAGTATAAAGGATTTTAGCACATACATCCTGCATCTGTGATAATTCTTCTAGTGGAAGCTGTATATTTTCTAAGTAAGAGAGGTGGTATACTGAAAACAATGAGAATGAAAGGTGTGGTGAGGATGGAGCTGAGAACAGATAGACTGATCCTGAAGAAGCTCGATCGGCGGGATGCAGAGGAGCTGTATAGGTATCGCTCAAAAGAGGAGGTGCTGAAATTCCAGAGCTTTCACCCTAGGAGCCTTCAGCATGTGGGAGATTTTTTTCAGGATCTTGCAGAGATGCCTGATGTGGAGGATACTTGGTTTCAGCTCGGCATCCATCTGAAAGAAGAGAAGAAGCTCATTGGAGATCTTGGGCTTCATTTTCTGCCAGATGGCTGTCAGGTGGAAATCGGGTATAGCTTGGACCCTTGTTATCAGGGGAAGGGATATGCGACAGAAGCTATAAAAGAGATTCTGAAGTACCTTTTTGAGAAGCTTCAGAAGCATCGCGTCACAGCCTCCGTAGACCCACTGAATGAGAATTCTATCAGGCTTCTGGAAAGACTGGGATTTCGGAGAGAAGCACATTTCATCAAAGGACTTTTCTATGAGGGAGCATGGGTGGATGATGTGATCTATGCTATGCTGCGGGAAGAGTGGGTAGAGAGGAATCAGTAGAAAAAAAGAATATTTCATCGTATTATGTTAAAATGCTAACATAATCATTGAAATGGAGCGGATAGCATCATGAATTACACAATCAAGAAGTTTGCCAGTATGCAGGGTCTAACCGTAGATACGCTGCGTCAGTATGAGAAAAAGGGGATTATACAGCCTTTTCAGGATGAGGAAAATGGATACCGGTATTATTCGGATATGGACGTTCGCATTGTATCTACCTCCAGATGGTATTCCAGTCTTGGATTTACCTTGAGTCAGGTGGCGGAGATTATGAAGACGCTGTCTAATGAATCTCTACAGTCCGCTTTTTCAGAGAAAATCCTGGAGCAAAAGAGGCAGATCGTGTATGAGGAGGAAAAACTCAAGGAGCTGATAAGATTTCAAAGATACTATAATCTTATTGAAAGAGGCGAACCATTCTATGAAGAAGTGGCTCTTCCGGAGCTTCTCTACCTTCCTCATTCTATGAAAGACCAGCTCATGCAGGATGAAGATATTCTCCCTTATGTCAGGGCGTGGATGGAGCTTTTGCCTGTGACGTTCTATACCAGATGGGTACCCAAAGCATCCATCGAAAAGAGAGAGCCCTTTCACTACTATATGGCTCTTTGCATTTCAAAGGAAAATCTAGCTCTGTGGCCAGTACCCCTTCCATCATGCGTGAGAACTTCACCTGAAAGAAAATGTATCCATACCATCCTTAGAAAAAAACATGAGGAAGTACTCTCTGGAAAACATCTGGATCAGGGGCTGCTGTATTTGGAGAAGAATGGCTATCGTCTATCTGGTGATGTCATGACCATGTACATTTCAAGCAGAATAGAACAAGGACAGAAAGTGAACTATCACTACGCATATTTTCCTGTGGAAACCGAATAATATTCCCTTGACCTTGGTGCTGCACCAGGGTTTATATTTAGTTTGATAAATATCAAACTTGAAAGGGGAAAAGGAAATGTTCAAAAAGAAATGTATGGCAGCAGTGCTCCTGATGCTCCTCCTCATCAGCGGTGGCTGTGGAGCGAAAGAGGAGGAGGTTCCTGAAACACCATCGGCTGGATCTGAAAAGCTTTATACCGCAGGAGAATATACAGCAACGGGTGAAGGAAACTACGGGGAAATTCCAGTAACCATGACATTCAGTGAGACAGAAATTCTGTCTATTGTTGTCGGAGATAACGAAGAAACGCCAGATATTGCAAAACCTGTATTTGAAAAGATTCCTGAGGAAATCTTGAAGGGCCAGACTCTTCATGTGGATGTCATTGCGGGAGCAACCAATTCCAGTAAAGGTCTTCTGGCTGCCATTGAAGCTTGCATTCTAAAAGCAGGCGGAGATGTAGAAAAACTCAAGAATAAAGTGGTCGAGCAAGGAAAGAAAGAACCAATAGAAAAGACAGTGGATGTTGTCATTATTGGCGGTGGCGGAGCAGGCGCAGCAGCCGCTGCCTCAGCAGCTGAGAATGGAGCTTCTGTGATTCTAGTGGAAAAAGGTTCCTCACTAGGTGGAAATACTGTTCGTGCAGGCGGTGCCTATAATGCGGTAGATGAAGAAAGACAATCTGCCGTGGACATGAACGATGCACTGATCAATGATCTGAAAGCGATTCTAGAAGTGGATGAAAACACATTTGGTGATTTCAAAGATACAGTCGTAACACTGAAAGGTCAGATTGAGAAGTATTTTGAAGACGGGGATACCACAAAGCTTTTTGACTCTGAAGAACTTCATATGTATCAGATCTACATCGGTGGAAAGCGTACAGATAAGAACGGTGAAGAAATCACAAGCAATCTGTCCCTGGCAAAGAAGCTGACGAGTCAAGCGCTGGATGCGCTCAATTGGCTGGTGTCCAAAGACTCTACTTTAAAAATCAACGACAGCATCGGAACTGTACTTGGAGCCATGTGGCCAAGAACCCACGGACTCTCAGCTAGTGTTGGGGTGGGCTTTATAAACCCTCTAGCAGAGGATGCGAAGAAGAATGGCGCTGAGTTCATGCTGGAAACAAAAGCAGAAGAGCTGATCATCGAAAATGGACGTGTCTCTGGGGTGAAAGCGGTAAAAACAGATGGCACGGAAGTGACATTACATGCGACGAAAGGTGTCATCATGGCTACTGGCGGATTTGGTGCCAATGCAAAGATGGTTGCACAGTACAATACCTACTGGCCTACTATTCCTGAAGATATGAAGAGCACCAATACTTCTAATGCCCAAGGCGATGGCATCAATATGGGTATTGAAGCGGGAGCAGACCTTGTGGGGATGGGATTTGCACAGCTGATGCCAAGCTCACATCCTGAAACAGGAGCTCTTTCCGGTGGTGTGTGGGGAAGTGCAGAATCTCAGGTTTTCATCAATAAAGAAGGAAAGAGATTTGTCAATGAATACGCAGAAAGAGACGTGCTGGCCAGCGCTGCGCTGAAGCAGACAGACAGCCTCTTCTATATCATCTGCGATCAGGTCACCGCAGGAAATCCACAGCCTGGAGATAAGAACGGCTGGGGAGATGTCATTGATGATCTGGTGGCTACTAAGAGCATCTACCGGGCAGGTACTTTGGAAGAACTTGCAGAGCAGATGGGTATTCCTGCAGATGTATTTGTCTCTGAAATCGAGAAGTACAATACCTTTATTGATGATCAGAAGGATCCAGAGTTTGGAAAAACCAATTTTGGTACAAAGATCCTGGAAGCGCCTTTCTATGCAACACCTCGTTCTCCATCGCTCCACCATACCATGGGTGGTCTAGCAATCAATGACGAAGCTCAAGTGCTGGATAAAAACGGAGCAGCTATTCCTGGCTTCTATGCAGCAGGAGAAGTCACCGGCGGTATCCATGCTGGTAACAGACTGGGTGGAAATGCACTGACGGACATTCTGGTCTTTGGAAGAATCGCTGGCAAGAATGCGGCAGAAGGAAAATAAGGATATACAGCAATTAAGAAAGCGGCGATTATAGCCGCTTTTTTGATTCTAGAGCATAAATTAAGTACCTAAGAAAGGTCCATTTGAAATCCTGTGTTTTTAAAAATTGCTGAAATAACTGAAAAGATCAGCAAACCGCCTTGAAACCTTGCAGAATGAAGCTAGAAAGGCTACATTAAAAGAAAAGAACTTGGAGGACAGATGAAATGCAGCTACTTAAGAAAATCAACTACAGAATCGCCCTCATTGCACTCATCATTGTGGTGCAGCTTTTATGGGGAACTCTCTTTCTCATGGACTTTGTGGGAAATCGGGAGTGGATCAGTGTCATGCTTTCCATCCTCAGTCTTATGGTGGTCTTGTTCCTGAATATGAAAGAGGAGAATGCTTCCTATAAAATTGGGTGGATCATTCTCATTATGACACTTCCAGTTTTTGGCGGACTGTTCTATCTTCTTTTTGGCAACAAGAGGCCTTCAGGATTCATGAGACTCAGGCTTCTAAGATCCCATGAAAGAATCCACCCGCTGCTTCCAAAGAGCAAGGAAGTGTTGGATAAACTGAAAAAAGAAGATGACAGGGCTCATGGCACAGCCAAATATGTGGCCAAGAAAAATGACTTCCCATTATATGAAAAAACCGATGTGAAGTACTATCCTGTGGGGGAAGAAATGTTCTCTGATATGATCAAAGTCATGGAGAAGGCAAAACACTTCATATACCTGGAGTATTTTATCGTGGAAGAAGGTCTCATGTGGAACCGGATGCTGGAAGTTCTATCCGGAAAAGTGAAGGAAGGGGTGGATGTCCGCATGATTTACGACGATGTGGGATCCATGTTTCTTCTGCCCAATGACTTCGTCAAAAAAGTGGAGGCTGCTGGCATCAAGTGCATGGCATTCAACCGGTTCCGCCCCATTCTCTCAGTGGTGATGAACCATCGGAACCACAGGAAGATCCTGGTGGTGGACGGTCATACAGCGTTTACCGGAGGAATCAACCTGGCGGATGAGTATATCAATGAAAAGATGCGGTTCGGACACTGGAAAGATACTGGAATCAGGCTTAAAGGAGAAGCAGTGAAAGGCTTTACCCTGATGTTTCTTGAGATGTGGAATGCGTTCCGTAGTGATGCAGTGGACCCCCTGGCACTGCCAGAGGTCTTGTATGATCCGTCATCATTCACTGCCAAGGGCTATGTGCAGCCTTTCTCGGATTCTCCACTGGATGATGAACCCCTTGGAGAGAATATCTATATTGAAATACTGTCTCAAGCCAGAGACTATGTCTATATATTCACTCCTTATCTCATCATAGACAATGAGCTGCAGTCCGCCCTTTGCCTTGCGGCGAAACGCGGGGTGGATGTAAGAATTGTTACCCCTGGGATTCCTGATAAGAAGCTGGTCTTTCGGATCACCAGGTCCAATTACATGCCTCTCCTGAAGGCTGGGGTCCGGATCTATGAGTACACCCCAGGATTCATACACGCTAAGAGCTATGTCAGCGACGATGACATTGGGGTGGTAGGTACCATCAACATGGACTATAGAAGTCTGTATCTTCATTTTGAATGCGGTGCCCTCCTCTATGGACATGAGGTGCTGAAGGATCTAAAGAAAGATGCACTTGAGACCTTTCATGTGAGTAAAGAGATTAAAAAAGGGGACCTGAAGGAAACGCTCCCTGCCAGAATCTTTGATGCTCTCTTGCGGCTCTTTGCCATACTGTTCTGATGATGTTCACCACGGGACTGCCAGGTTCCTTCATATGATACTGAAGTAGAGGAAAGTGTCTCATTCCCCACGATGGCGTAATCCGGAGGAGATAAAAAAGACGAAAAGGAGTGAACCCTTTAAAGGAACGCTCCTTTTCGTCTTTTTCGTCACTCGATGATCTTCACAAGAATCTTTCCACGAACATGTCTAGTGGTCAGTTCCCGGAGTCCTTCCTTCAATGCGCTGAAAGGGAGGATCTTGGAGATCATAGGATCCACTTTTCCTGAAACTGTGAGGGCTGCAAGTTCTTCTGCCATGACCCGGAGGTCTTTTCTTTGCAGGTCATTTTTCGAGCTGTGGGCTCCGCCTAGGGCCAGGCTGTGGATAGAGACAGCTTTTCTGTAAGGGTTAAAACCCGTGAGATCCGGAAGATCCACAATGGAAATGAGATGACCGTTATAGGCAAGCCTATTGAGATCCTCTTCGGCGGATTCTTTACTCACCGTATTAAGGATAAGGTCAGCCCCAAGGGATCTGGTGAGGGTCATGACCCGTTCTGTGACATCCTCACTTTTGTAGTCGATGACTTCGTCAGCGCCAAGACCCTTCACATAGGATTCATTCTCCTTGGAGCAGGTGGTGATGACGTTGAGACCCAGGCTTTTCGCGATCTGTAGGGCGAAGCCGCCAACCCCGCCTGCACCTCCATGGATGAGCACCCAGTTCATAGGGGCTGTGTTTACTTTTCTAGTGAGGGCCTGATAGGCGGTAAGACCTGCGCAGGGAAGTGCAGCGGCGGCAGAAAAGTCCATACCATCAGGAATCTTTGCCGCAGTTAAGGCTGTGGTCACAGCGTATTCTGCAAAAACGCCCGGTTTACTGAGGTCTCCATGATAAAAGACCCGGTCTCCAACCTTGAAGTCATGGACTTCCTCTCCCACAGCTTCCACTTCTCCGGCTCCATCCAGACCTGGCACAAAGGGATACACCCACTTATTATGTCCT
Source organism: Proteiniclasticum ruminis DSM 24773 (assembly GCF_000701905.1). GTDB lineage: Bacteria > Bacillota > Clostridia > Clostridiales > Clostridiaceae > Proteiniclasticum > Proteiniclasticum ruminis. The sequence continues at coordinate 11,593 of NZ_JNKC01000008.1, forward strand.
CCTGAAAGAACTTTATAGTCCACAGGATTCAGTCCTGCCACATGGATTTTCACAAGGATCTCCCCTTTTTTTGGTTCAGGTTTTGGCAGGTCCATGAGGGTCAGATTCTCAAAAGAGCCTGGACTTTCTATTGCATATGCTTTCATTATATCCACCTCGATCTTTTCATTGTGCCATAGGGATGACACACTACAATTCTACAATGACACTATGAAGCGGAGAAGAAGAACTGGTGAAATTTTTTTAGATTCCCATGGATTGCGTCAGTTATTCGTAACTTCCATACAAAATCTTTGCTATGATAAAAAGAAAAGAGATGACTGGCGGGCTGGTCATTATTGAAGGACCGGTGAATGATGGAAACAGCGCTCTGGACTATAATGGGACCTTCACTGTATCAGGAGGTACGTTGCTTGCACTGAGATCCAGCGGTATGGCCATGAATGTCTCAGAGACCTCTACTCTAGGAGCCTTTCTCTTAAATGGGGAAGAAGTGGTTGCGGGTGAAACCCTGGTCATCAAGACATCCTCAGGAGAAGAGCTGTTATCTTATACTACTGAGAAAAACAGTGCTTCTCTCCTGTTCTCCTCAGAAGACCTGAAACAAGGAGAAACCTATACGGTTTATGCTGAAGGGAATGAGCTGAGTGAAGTGTCTATGACAAGTCTTGTGACAACCATGGGGGCTTCTGGTATGACACCTGGTGGCGGCAATAACCCAGGAGGAGGAAAGATTCCGGGGGGTAGACCTTAAGAAAACAGAGCAAAGGACTGCGCAGACAATGATTTGCACAGCCCTTTGCTTCTTCTTTTTGATGATTATGAAGAAAGTCATGAATCTTTCAGAAAAAACTTGGACTTTTCTAGACTTCCATGGAGATAATAGAAGAAAGTGTAATAATGCAAGGTGTGAGGTGCGAAAATGGAAGAAAAACTGAAACAGGTCGTGGGCGTTCTTTTACTATGTACGTTGATATTCATCCTCTGGATGTTTTTTGGAGGACCTTTTGATACTTATTATCTTCTTTGGAATCTTTTCCTCGCGTGGATTCCCCTCGGAATGGCACTGCTTCTAATTCGTGAGAGGAAGAAAGAGCCATCCGGACCCCGGTCCTTGTTAAAAGGACTCTGGGCGGCGTTATGGCTTTTCTTCTTTGCCAATGCGGTCTATGTGATTACGGATTTTATCCATCTCAGTCAGGATGTTTTTTATTATCCGAACCCGTCCTATGAGCCTTATTCCGGGGCAGAACGTATTCTCTACAGCATGGAGAAACTGCCCTGGAACAATTTTTTCTCCATTTCCTATGCGGTGTTTCTTGGATGTGCTCTCAGTGCCCTTTCCTTATACCTTCTGCATCGGGAGCTAAGAAGGACAAAGGGAAACCTCAAAGCTTGGGGGATGGTTGTAGCTGTCCATCTTCTTAGTGGCTATGCCATCTATCTTGGCAGGTTCATCCGCTTCAACTCCTGGGATGCGGTGCTTCGGCCAGTGCATCTTCTCCGGTTTGTTGTGGGGAGTTTTGATAAACAAGCACTTTCTTTCAGCCTTCAGTTTTTCCTCTTGTCTCTTTTTATTTATCTGATGTTTTATCTCTTTGCAGATCTTGGGAATAGTGAAGGAAAAGCAAAGTAGCTCTGTTTTTCTCTGTTTGAAGATTGGAGAAACAAGCTGCTGCATAGAAGAGTATCCTGGTGATCTTAAGGGAGTGTCATCTGTCCGTACTGGGACTGTTTTCATCACTCATCTGTCATGATGAAATTTAATTCTAATATAATGGGAAAAAAACCAAATCGTTAATAAAAGGTTTACATTCATCTGTTGAATCCATTCGTTTTTTGCTCAATAATAGAGATATGAGGATTCTTTGAGATTCAAATATGTTTCTTGAATGTAGGAAGTATTATGCATTTTAAAGAGCTTTAATATCGTATAAAAGGAGAATGAGTAATGAGAAGACTGATCAATGATCCTTATGATGTGGTGGAGGAAATGCTGTCTGGTTACGTGAAGACACACAGCGACTATGTAAAACTTCTGGAGCATGACGGAAGAGTGGTTGTCACTACAAATCCTGTACCTGGAAAAGTCGGTGTCATCATTGGTGGCGGCTCAGGACACGAACCTCTATTTTTGGGCTATGTAGGAAAAAACTTTGCAGATGCTGCTGTCATCGGCAACATCAATACTTCTCCCTCACCAGAACCTTGTTATAACGCTGTAAAAGCAGTAGATCAGGGCAAAGGCTGTATTTATCTTTATGGAAACTATGCAGGAGACGTGATGAACTTTGATATGGGTGCTGAAATGGCAGCCGACGATGGTATCCGTGTGGAGACAGTTCTTGTGACAGATGACGTGGTTTCTTCTGAAAATATTGAAGACAGAAGAGGAATCGCTGGAGACCTTTTTGTGTTCAAGGCTGCTGCTGCCGCTGCTGCCAAGGGTATGGACCTGGATGAAGTAGTTGCGGCTGCAAAGAAATGTAATGACAATACCCGTTCCATGGGTGTTGCACTGTCTTCCTCCACCATTCCAGTAAAGGGTGGCACCATTTTTGATATGGAAGATGGAGATATGGAAATCGGTATGGGTATTCACGGTGAGCCTGGAGTACGTCGTGGTAAGATCGAACCTGCGGATCAGGTTGTAGATGAAATCATGGAACATATTCTAAAGGATTTCCCGCTTTCTGAAGGCGATGAAGTGTACACACTGGTGAATGGTCTTGGCGGCTTGCCTTTGATGGACCAGTATATCATTCATAACCATCTGGAAGAAGTGCTGAGAGAAAAGGGTGTTAAAATCTACAAATCACTCGTAGGAAACTATGCGACTTCTATGGATATGATCGGTATGGGCATCACCATTGTCAAGGTGGACGAGGAGCTGAAGGAGCTTCTGGATTATCCAGTGGATACTCCTTATATGAGCATCAGATAATATACATCTCTACTTGAGGATATCCGCAGAAAAAGAGGTCTTGGCCTTTTTTGAGCGGATATCCTTCCATTTCAAAAGAAGATAATAATCCCGGAACCAAAGGTTCTGGCCGGAGGAAATAGTATGGTATATAACAAGGAATTTTTTAAAAACTTTATTCTGCGTCTCATCCCCATGTTTGAGGAGCATCGGGACTATCTGTCAAAGCTGGACTCGGATATCGGAGATGGAGACCATGGAATCAACATGTCCATCGGGTTCCGTGAGGTGGAGAAGCAGCTGGATAAAATCTATGAGGAAACAGAAGACATCGCTTCTTTTTATAAGAAAGTCGGCATGATCATTCTTGGAAAAGTAGGTGGGGCTGCAGGTCCCCTTTATGGCAGTCTTTTCATGAAAGCCGGAGACGATGTGAAGGGTAAAAATGAGCTGAGCTTTTCTGAACTTGTAGGATTCATAGACAATGGTGTTAAAGCCATTGAAGCGAGAGGAAAAGCTGTAGTAGGAGATAAGACCATGGTAGATGCGCTTCGTCCTGCAGTAGATAAGCTGAAGGAATCAGCAGAATCTGGAAAGGATGAACTGGAAAGCTTTGAAGCCTTTGTGGAAGAGCTGAAGGCAGGTTCTGACAGAACTATTCCCCTCATCGCAAAGAAGGGAAGAGCCATGAGACTGGGTGAAAGAGCCATTGGATTCAGAGATCCCGGTTCCTTCTCCTCTTATCTCATTTATCAGGAAATGCTGAAGGAAATGAAGAATGCATAAGGAGAACACCATGAAGAGAAAACCCATCGTGGGCATGAGCCTGAAGATTTACGTGAACCGTATGGAAGAGGCGAAGACCCTGGCAGAGGAGATGAAAAAGAGACTCGGGCAGATGGAAGATCTGGATCTTTTTCTCATTCCCTCCATGGGGACACTCTATCCGGTGGCAGAGATCCTAAAAGACTCTGCCATACACTATGGGGTGCAGAATATTGCGCCCAAAGCCCAAGGTGCCTATACAGGAGAGTTTTCCATTGAGAGTGCGGAAGATCTTTCCTGCTCTTTGGTGGAGCTCGGACATGCCGAGCGTAAAGCTCTTTTCCAGGAGACACCAGACATGATCAATGAGAAGGTGCATCTGACCCTACAATACAATATGTGGCCCATTGTCTGTATCGGTGAACGGGAAAAGGGAGATGGAAGAAAGGAAGCGCTGAAGGATCAGATTCTTTCTTATCTGAAAGACGTCTCTCCGGAAAGATTCCAAGACCTCATTCTTGCATATGAACCGGAGTGGGCCATCGGACAGCCGGAGCCTGCAGAGGCTTCTTATGTGCACAAATCCATGGCCCTCATCCGGGAGATTGTCCGGGAGCACTTTGGTGAGAATGCAAGCTCAGCTGTGCGGCTCATCTATGGCGGGTCTGCAAAGAAAGAGACAGCCATGGAAATTGCAAAGTCAGAAGATGTGGATGGTCTTTTCATCGGCAGGTTTGGACACGAGATGGACAACCTGGAAGCCATCATAAGGAACGTAAGAGAAGCAAAGAAAGGTGGAGTATAGTATGAAAATCGCCATTGGTTGCGATGAAATGGGATATGAGCTGAAGCAGCATATCCTTACAGTATTAAAAGACAACGGATTTGAGTTTGAAGATTTTGGATCCTTCGAAGGAGAAAAAATTCTCTATCCCAATATTGCAGAAAAGGTTGCCAAAGAAGTGGCATCAAAGAAATTTGACAGGGGCATCATCCTCTGTGGAACGGGCATTGGCGTAGCCATTACAGCAAACAAAGTCCATGGCATAAGAGCAGCCCAGGTAGCGGATGTGTATTCAGCAGAAAGAGCCGCGAAAAGCAATGATGCAAACATCATCACCATGGGTGGACTCACCATGGGGAAAGCCCATGCAGAAATGCTGACCCTGGCATACCTTCGCAGCGAGTTCCAGGGAGGACGTTCTCTTCCCAAAGTGGACCGTATGAAGGAAATTGATGACCAGTACAGAGGAGAATAGTCTTTGTGAAAATCAGCACTCTATAGAAGGGTGCTGATTTTTCGTTCTGTGCATGATGGGAAGTCACTTGTTCTTCTTTTTTCGGAGTGCTACAATGAGGTCAAACATTCAGCAGTGTATCTTTAACAGAATATGGACGATGTATTCCTGTCGACTGACGCTCCAGGACGATGGCAGGGGAAAATGACCCTGCATGAAAGAAAGGAAGTGTGGTCATGATCAAGAAGTCTTTACTCATCCGATGGATGAGTGTTCTCATGGTGTCTTTGCTGTTTGCCCTGTTTGTTGGTTGCAGTTCCAAAGAGGAGCCTGAAACACCCGTTAAAACACCGCCTGCAGAAGAAGGAGAAGAAGAGGAAGAGAAGCCGGAAGAGACGCCTGGTGAGGAGAAACCTTCCGAAGAAAATACCCTGAGTGAGGAAGAACTGAAAGATCTTTTTGGCAGTGGAAAAGATATGGCGGAAATCTATTATGAAATGAACGTCACAGGTATGGACAGTGAAAATACCATCAGCCGCATGTACCTCAAAGGCAGTAAAATGAGAGTAGAGAGTGAAGTCATGGGGCAGACTTTTGTGATGATTCATGGAGAAGACGCTCTGTATATTCTGGATGACTCCACTAAAACGGCCATGAAAATGCCATTGGGAGAAAATGTCGAGGGAGAGCAGGATACTTTTACCATGGATGATTTCACCAACGATGTGGATGAAACAGACATGACCTATGTGGGGAAAGAAATGCTTAACGGAGTTTCCTGTCATGTGGTGGAGAGCACAAAGCTTGAAGAGGGTTATCATGTGAAAATGTGGCTCCATGAGGAGTACGGCTTCCCCATGAAGATGGAGTCCTATAACAAAGACGGTTCTGAAGCCTTTGTCATGGAAGTGACAGACTTTAAAGTGGGAGATCTTTCTGATGCGCTGTTTGAAGTGCCGGAAGACTATGAGATTGTGGACATGGGAAATCTCATTCCCACTGTCCCATAAGCGATAGGACGGTCTACAGACAAAATATGACAATTTTTACCGGCAGTGGAAAAACTGCCGGTTTTTTCGTGCGGATTTCCAGAAAAGTGATATGATGAATGTAAGAAATGGAGAAAGAGGTGCAGTGATGAAAAGAATTAAAGTGTTCAGTCTGCTAATGTCGAGTCTCGTTCTTTTTTCTTGTATCTCCAATCCGTACTTTTCTAAAGAAGAGACAGACGAGGAGCATCCTGAAGTCCTTCAAGTGGAGAAGGCTCCGGAAAAAGAAGTGATGGAGCCTGTATCAGATCTTCCTTCCTTACCATCCAGTGGAGAAACATCGGCTCAAGAGCCCATGGAGAATGAAAAAAGAAAAGAAGAGCCTCTCACCTTCATAAAGCATCATCAGGTGTTCTTTATGAAAATGACAGGAAATCTTCGCAAAGGTCCCGGGATTCAGTATGAGATTCTTCAAGTGATCTATGAAGGGGAAAAGATTGAAACCTTAGAAAAGGTCAGCAACGGCTGGTACAAAGTCCAATACGGCAGCGTTGGAGGGTATCTCAGCGGTATTCTTCTTACATTGGAAGAACCCCTTGAAATCTCAAAAGAAAATACTGTACCCGTGAAAGAACCAGTAGAAACCCCTTCAAACACGAAACCATCTGAAGCACCAGAGTCACCCACTGAAACCGCTTCGAAGCCTCAGGAGAAATCACCACAGGATGAAACTGCAAAAAGCGCTGGGGAAACTTCCCCACTGAGTACAGAAAAAACTGTGGGAAGCGATGAAGTGATGCTTCCAGATGCTACGATGAAGCACCAGAGGGAAGTTCGGAATATTGGACTGCGTGTCAATGCCATAGAAATCTCTGATGATACACATCCTTACGGGACCATTTTAGAAATGGTATCAAAGCCAGGCATATATAAAAAAGGGGACACCATTGACATAAAGATAGCGGTGGCATCGGATAAAAGAGCATACTTCAGTACTGCAGATAGAAGCCTTCCGCAAAACTACAAATCTGTTGTCCATGAAAATCTGGAGAAAGAGATTCTATCTATTCTGAATGCCTACAGAAAAGACAATGGACTGAAAGAGCTTCTGCTGAAAGAGGATCTCATCAGTTCAGCTAGATATAAAAGTGAGTCTATGCTGCAGCATGATTATTTTGCGCACTATAATCCCCATTTGGAGTATATTTCCTTTGGTGATCTTATGAACTTTATCTTCGGCTATACGCAGTACACCAAAAAAGGAGAGAATCTTTTTGCCAATATGGGCAGTGAGGCTGTCTCCGCTCAAGTGATTTTTGAAGGGTGGAAAAACTCCCCTTCACACAATAAAGCCATGCTGGATCCGGAGTATATTTATGTAGGAGTTGGAGTCATCACAGCTCCTGTCAGCGGAACTTTCTATGGTGGGAAATATGTGACCCTGGCCACCCAGCATTTCGGGAAGTAAGCATAACCCAATTGGATGGATCAAAAATAGAAAGAACACACGAGAAAAAATATTCTTTCCTAAATTGAAAAATAAAGGAGCAGGAAGTGATGTATGAATCTATTTGCAGTTGATATCGGAGGATCCAGTATAAAGTATGGTCTTTATGGGGAGGATGGATTGCGTCATAAGGGATCTTTCAAAACCCCGGATACTTATCCATTAATGAAAGAAGAGCTGTTTCGGGTATTGTCCGAAATGAAAAAAGAAACAGAAATTTCAGGTGCAGCCTTCAGTGCTCCTGGTACAGTGGATAGCGAGCGTGGGTATATCGGAGGTCTTAGTGCGGTGTCTTATATCCATCATTTCAATATCAGAGAGGACTTGGAGAACTTTTTGGGCGTTCCCGTAACCATTGAGAATGATGCCAACTGTGCGGCGCTTGCTGAACTTTATGAAGGAGCTGCACAGGATGTGAATGACGTCCTCTTTATGGTCATCGGCTCCGGTATAGGAGGAGCTGTGATCATGGACAGAAAGCTCTATAAAGGCAGAAATCTCTTTGGCGGTGAGTTCGGCTACATGCTGCTCGCAGAAAATGACAGTTTGAGCTCACTGGGCAGCCCTGTCCAAATGGCAAGAAGATACAGTGAAGAAACAGGGGAACTGGTGGAAGGCAGTGAAGTGTTTCTTCGTGCCGAAGAAGGAGATCCAATAGCAATAAAGCATGTGGAAAGCCTGATTGATGGCCTTGCAAGAGGGATTTTCAATCTGTCCTGCACGTTCAATCCGGATCGGTTTGTCATTGGAGGAGGAATATCCAGAAGAGAGGATTTGATTCCCAGTCTGCTGGAAAGAACAAAGTGGTACTTAGCAGGAAAAGGAGCAGAGGGACTTGAGGTGAATCTTGTTCCCTGCGCCTTCAGAAGTGATGCCAATCTGATTGGAGCCGCCATCCATTTCAGAGAATCCAGGAAATAGTGACTTTAAGGAGAGCGGATAAATCATCTGCTCTCTTTTTACGAGAAAATCTTTCTTTGAACATTAGAACATCATAGAAAATGTCTGAGTTGAAATTCTTCCGATATCCTTGGTACTCAAAGAAATGGTTTTGAGGTACAATAGGAATTGAAAATATTTTATGGGGGCGATTCCATTTTGATCATGGATCTTGAAATTATACGCAGTGTTATATTGAATATCGGCCTACTTGTTATCTTAGCGCTGCTTCTGACCCAGTTTTCCATCACCAAACGGTTCATCACTGGGGAGAAGAAAGCGCTGAGTGAGCAGATTTTTCTCATGGTGCTTTTTGGTGTCATGGGTATTGTTTCCACCATCACAGGCTATGAGGTCTCTGGTGCCATCGCCAACACAAGAGTCATCAGTGTTATGGCAGGAGGACTCATCGGAGGACCTGTTGTGGGTATCGGAGCGTCTGTCATTGCAGGGCTTCATCGCTATTTCAGTGATGTGGGAGGGCTTACAGCACTGTCCTGTGCCATTTCCACCATGGCAGAGGGTGTACTTTCCGCGTTTTTTTATTCTAGAATCAAGGCAAAAGGATATCAGGAGTCCCATGTGTTTCTTCTGACCTTTGCAGCAGAGCTTCTTCAGATGGCGCTGATTCTTCTCATCGCAAGGCCTTTTGATATGGCATATACCCTGGTTCGTGCAATTTTTGTGCCCATGGTCATGTTCAACTCCGTGGGGATGGTGTTTTTCATGAGCATTTTCAAAAGCATCTTCACAGAGCAGGCTTATGAAATTGGGAAAAACACCACCATGACTTTTGAAATTACGAGAAAGTGTCTGCCTTATCTCGCCAAAGGCACCTATGACAAAGAGAATCTTTTTGAGATCGCCAAAACCATAGTGAACCATTCGGGTCATCAGGCAGCAGTATTTACCCAAGGAGAGAAGCTTCTGATTACCTATGGAGAACTCAGCAAGAAAGATCTGGAGATTCTGGAGGACTTTGCCAGAAAAATCTATGTGGAAAAGTCCAGTTTTCTTTACGAGAGCAATATAGAAACCGGCAAAAGAGAGCTTTTTGCGAAAAGTAAAGTATACATGGGGTCCCCGATTTTTAAAAATGGCGAAACCTTAGGGACGCTTATTGTGATCAGCAATAAATCCGGTTTCAGCATCCCTACAGGAAAAGAGTTTGTGGAAGGGCTGACGCAGTTTTTCTCTGTACAGTATGACTTGGCAGAACTGGATCATCAGAAGGCTCTTCTTCATAAAGTGGAGTACCGCGCACTGCAGTCCCAGATCAACCCGCACTTTATTTTTAATTCCCTGAACACCATTTCTGCTTTTACCAGGGAAAAACCGGAAAAAGCAAGAGATCTTCTCATTGCGCTGGCAGCTTATTTTAGAAACAGCATCAAAACCCAAGATGGATTTGTGAGTATTTATGAAGAGCTGGAGTATGTCAATGCATATCTGGAGCTTGAGAAAGCAAGGTTTGAGGATCGGCTGGATGTGAGACTTTCTATTGAGAGTGATCTTAAAATGAAGGTGCCATGCCTCATCCTGCAGCCTATAGTAGAGAATGCCATCCTCCATGGGGCCATGAAGAGAAAGAAAGGCATTGTTGAGATTACGGTGGAAAGTATAGGCGAGAATGTGAGAATTACCATTGAAGACAACGGGCAGGGAATTCCGGAGAAAGTGCTTGCGGCGCTGAAAGAAGGAGAGACCAAGGAATTCTCCATTGGACTGTTCAATGTAGAAAAGAGACTGCGTTATCTCTATGGAAGAGACCAAGGGCTTAAGATCCAAACAGGAGAAGAGGGGACCAAGGTCATCATCACACTCCCCAAAGTAATGGAAATTGAGTATCAGCCAGTATTTGCATAAGGAGGCTTGGAATATGAGAATAGCCATCATTGATGATGAAAAACCCGCTAGAAGTGAGCTGAAATATCTCATTGGGCTGTATGAGGATGAGGCGGAGTTCACAGAAATCTCTTCAGGAGAAGAAGCTCTGGAAGTGTTGAAGAAAGAAGCCTTTGATCTGCTGCTCATAGATATGAATCTTGGAGATATCAGCGGATCTGCTTTGGCCTATATGGCCAGGAAGAAGATGCCGGAGGCGGAGATTGTCTTTGCCACTGCCCTCAGCACCTACGCAGAAAAGGCTTTTGAGGTAGAAGCGCTTTACTATCTCCTGAAGCCTTTTTCAGGAGAAAAGGTAAAACAGATGCTGGAGCGGTATCATGTGAAAAAAGACAGAAAAGAGGAAGAGGAAGAGCCGAAGCGAAAATCTTTTCAGAAGATTCCTGTGACTCTGGATAAGAAAACACTGATGGTGGATCTATCAGAAGTGGTCTATATAGAATCCCAAAACCGAGTCTGTGTCATTCATACGAAGAATGAAGATTTTGAGGATCACAACACACTGAATTACTATGAAGAGCGGTTGAAGGATAAGGGGTTTTTCAGGATTCAGAAGAGCTACATTGTCAATCTCCGCTATGTCTCTGAGATTGCACCCTGGTTTCATGGCACATATTCAGTGAAGCTTTCGGGGCAAAAAGAGGTGGTGCTGCCGGTGAGCAGGAAGATCATCAAGGAGCTGAGAGAAGAGCTTTGCATTTGACACCAGGTTTATTGCATTTCACCCACCCATAATGATAACCTTTACAAAAAATGAGTTCTAAAATTGAACAAAGTGATACCATGAGAATCAAGGAAATGTCTTTAAGGCCTATAAAGACATTTGAACTAGGATGAAGGAGGATTTATTCATGGTATCATTTTTTATTTGTCTCTTTGTTCTCATCGCTGGTTATGCACTCTACGGCAGGTATGTGGAACGGCAGTTCGGACCTGATGATAGAGTGACGCCTGCGGTTGCTCTGGCGGATGGCTCAGACTATGTTGTAATGCCTATGTGGCGTGTATTTCTTGTTCAGCTTCTGAACATCGCAGGTCTTGGACCAATCTTCGGTGCCATTGCAGGAGCCTTATGGGGTCCATCTGTATTTTTATGGATCACCTTTGGTACAATCTTTGCGGGTGGTGTCCATGACTATCTGACCGGAATGATCTCCATGAGACATGAAGGAAAGAGCATTGGCGAGCTTGTGGGTATTTATCTTGGAACTGGCATGAAGCAGGTCATGAGAGTGTTCTCAGTAGTGCTTCTTGTACTGGTTGGTGTGGCTTTCTCCACAGGTCCTGCGGCACTTCTTGCCATGCTGACACCTGACAGTCTGGATAAAGTGTTCTGGCTGGTTGTGATTCTCATTTACTACTTTATTGCGACGTTTGTTCCTGTTGATAAGATCATCGGTAAAATATATCCAATATTTGGATTAAGCCTGATTTTTATGGCACTTGGAGTTATTGGCGGAATTCTTTTCCAAGGATACCATATTCCAGAAATCACCTTATCCAATCTTCACCCAAAGGGTACACCAATTTGGCCTATGATGTTCGTATCCGTAGCTTGTGGAGCCATCTCCGGATTCCATGCAACCCAGTCACCCATTATGGCTAGATGCATGAATACAGAGAAAGACGGAAGAAAGATATTCTACGGAGCCATGGTGGCTGAAGGTGTCATTGCTCTAATTTGGGCTGCTGCTGGTGTGGCATTCTATGAAACCACAGGTGGACTTCAGGCGGCATTAACAGAGCTTGGTGGACAAGGACCTGTTGTATATCAAATTACCTCCACACTCCTCGGGCCAATAGGCGCAGTCATCGCCATGATCGGTGTTATTGCCTGTCCGATTTCTTCAGGAGACACAGCATTCAGAAGTGCTAGACTTGTCATTGCTGACTGGTTTGGCATTGACCAGAAAGACACAAAGAAGAGATTCCTTCTGACACTTCCAATTCTTGGTGTTGGTGCAGTCCTTACACAGATGGATGTGCAGATGATCTGGAGATACTTCTCCTGGAGTAACCAGACCTTAGCCATGATGGCATTATGGCTGGCTGCTATGTATCTGTACAGAAACGCAAAGAATTTCTGGCTGGCTGCGATTCCTGCGACTTTCATGTCCGCAGTAAGTATGACTTACATTCTGATGGCACCTGAAGGCTTCAAGCTCAGCACTTCCATTGCTTACCCAGTGGGTATCGTCTTTGCACTGGGATGCCTCGGACTCTTCTTGAAGGCCAGTGTGCTGAAGAAAGACCAGAAGGCTGATAAAGCAGCTTAAATCATCGTTATCCATTAGTTTTCCATAGCAAAAGACCTGCTTACTCATGAAGGGATCCCTTCATGGAAGCAGGTCTTCTTATTTTTCTTAGAGGTTTCAGCACTTTATTTTTGCGATCCAGGACACCATGGCGGTGAACTGTCCCTCTAGTTTCACGGTGTCCTTAGCCTCTGTCAAGATGAAATGGTCTCCTTTTTTTATTGGAAGATCATTCATGGTGCCTTCTCCGGTAAGGATACTGACCAAGGTGAATCCAGGAAGTTTCTTGTCTGCTTCTCCATGAACATCCCACTTTTCCACCGTGAAGAAGGTGGAGTCCACATAGTGGGTGATGGTGAGATTTTCTTCTTCCTGTACCGTTGGGTGCACTCTGGTGCCAACATGAGGCACCATGGCCACTTTAATAGAGGACTCTATATGAAGATCTCTCTTCTTCCCTTCATCATCCACACGGTCATAGTCATAGACCCGGTAGGTGGTGTCAGAGGACTGCTGGGTTTCAAGAACCAGTGTTCCTTTACACAGGGCATGGATGGTTCCTGAGGGCACATAAAAGAAATCTCCAGGCTGAATGGAGACGCGAGTAAGGAGGCTGTCCCAGCTTCCGCTTTTTATCATCTCTTCCAGCTCTTTTCGTGTTCTAGCGGTATGTCCGAAGATGAGCTCTGCGCCTTCTTCACAATCGAGAATATACCAGCATTCTGTTTTACCTAAGTCATTCTCCTCTTGCATGGCATACTCATCATCAGGGTGGACCTGCACACTGAGATCATTTTTCGCATCCAGAATCTTCGTGAGCAGTGGAAATACAGGCGAATTGATCCTGCCAAAAAGATCTCTATGGGTTTTATAGACTTCACTCAGCTTCTGTCCTGCTAAATCTCCATTCTCAATGAGGCAGTCTCCGTTCCTGTGAGCGGAGATTGCCCAGCATTCTCCAGTGGTATCGCTGGGAATCTCATATCCAAAGTACTCATCTAAGGCTCTTCCACCCCAGATCCTTTCCTGGAAAATAGGCTTTAGTTTTAATATATCCTGCATGTGGCACCTCGTTTCGATATTTCAAATTCATAAGTCCCTTTCATTATAACGTAAATGGGCTGGAAGTTGAAACGAAGAACTCAATTATGCCATAGTTTCAATCTTGAATAGATATGAACGGCAAGACGAATGCAGAAATTCAGAATCTGTTGTTGCGATGAGAGGTTTATCATGATAAACTTATAGGAAAAAGGGGGAGATCTGTATGAGTGCATATAAACTATTTGAAGCGGAATATAATCTAATGGATATTATTTGGGACCATGAACCCATCAACTCCACAGAACTTGTGAAAAAAGCAGAGGACAGCCTCGGCTGGAAAAAATCCACAACCTATACCGTTCTAAGAAAATTGGCACATAAAGGATTTTTGAGAAACGAAGAAGCAACGGTCAGTGCTCTGGTATCCAGAGAAGAAGCTCTCTATGCTGAAAGCAAAGACTTTCTGGACCGGTTCTTTCAAGGTTCTCTTCCATCGTTTCTAGCCTCTTTCACAGGAGAGGGGAAGCTTTCGGAGAAAGAGCTTGCCGAAATACGAAAAATGATGGAGGAGGATAACGGATGAGAGACTTGTTCATCGCCATCCTCAGCCTATCGATTCAGGCATCCTATGTGGCACTTTGGATCTTCTTTGTGAGAATGCTTCTGAAGAAGTTCCCGAAAGTCTTTTCCTACGCTCTATGGAGTATTCTGCTCATCCGTCTTCTTCTGCCCCTTGGCATCAACAGTCCTGTGAGCATTCTGCCAGAGACTCTGGTGGCAGAAAAGACACAAGAAAGCATCACCATGGAGACCACCGAAGCCTTCATTGAGGTTCCAGTGCTGTTTCTGGGAGATAAGGCGTCTCTCGTAAAGGATCTCTTACTGGTTGATATTTTAGCTGCAGTGTACTTCAGTGTTCTTGGAATCCTGCTTCTTCATTTTGCTGGAAGTTTATGGAAAATCCGAAGAAAGATCCAAGGGACAAAGCGGATATCCGGTGAGATTTTCATGGGCAATGAGATAAAAAGACCCTTTGCCTATGGCGTCATACATCCCAGGATATACCTTCCGAAAGATTTAAGCGCCATGGAGAGAACTCATATCATCGAACATGAGAAAGAACATTTGAGAAGACAGGATCCCCTGATTAAAGCCCTTTCTTATCTGATACTTCTTGTTCATTGGTTCAATCCCATCCTCTGGATTTCTTTCGTCCTCATGGTCCGGGATATGGAACAGTCCTGTGATGAGGCCGTTCTGAAAAATATGGAGAAGCCTCAGCACAAAGCCTATATAGAGACCCTGCTCAGCCTTGAAATGAGAAAACCAGATCCGGTGCTTCTCGCGGGGTATTCCGCTGGGGATCTTAAGGGAAGAGTCCGGAATATCCTTCAGTACAGAAGTCCGAAAAAGTGGGTCAGGGTGTTCTCCTTGATGCTTTTGGGCATATCAGCGGTACTGCTTTTGACAAACCCAGTGATGAAGCCATCTGCGGAGATCATAGATGAAATCCTAGAAACAGAAGAGCAGCAGCCTGTCAAAATAGAGTACCAAATCCAGCCCAAGGAAGTGGAAAGGGTATTCGGAGACCATCTGAAAGTTTATGAATATAAGAACTTTATGTTTGTTGTGAGGGACACCGTGGAAAGAGAAGCTGGCTATGATAAAAACCGAGTACTCACATTCCGTGATGTCCAGTGGGAGATGAAGGACGAAAAGACAGGGATGGTCCTTTTTGAAGCGCGAAACTATGTGGCCGGAGACCAGATGATTGTGGAAGACCATTTAGATCAGGTGTATTACGATAGCGAAAGTGACAACACCTACCTGGTCTTTAACACTGGGGATGGAACAGAAGAATCCTTGTCTTATCCGGGATATCGAGTGAAGGACTTTGTGGAAGGGAAACTTTACCGTTTTGTCTTAGATGTGGTGCCGGTGGTTCCCGGTATGGATCGGTTTGTAAAGCTTGAGTTCCGTGAACCAGAAGTACTGAATTAAGGGGGAATTCATTTGAAAATCATTAAAATCCTGAAAAGAGAAGAAGAAGTAGACCAGAAATCCTATATTCTATGGACCTGGCCAGGTCCCATTCTACTGGCTTTTCTACTATTCCTGGGAACAGAGCAAGGGGACCGGTTCATGGGGAAGTATATGATGCATATGAGCGGAGCTCTGCTCGCTGGGGCATTTCTTGTGTTCCTCCTCATGCTGATTTTTGTTATCTTTCTTTCTGGAAGAAGATTCGTCATGTTTCAGCAGTCCGGATACCTTGCGCTGCTGATGCTTCTCATCCCCGGCTATTTCATCATATGGGTCTATCTTGCCTTTCGAAAAGATCTCTATTATCTGAAAGAAAGCAGAGAAAAATAACGAAAAAAGAATGCATCATGTAGTTGATGTAAGGGAGAGTAGTATGAAAAAATATTGGAGTATTGTTCTGGGCGTGCTTCTCTTATTTGGAGCAGCCTGTGACAAAGAAAAGGAAATAGAAAACTACAACAGTTATCTTCAGACACCACGATACAGCGAAGCACAAAAACGCGCTGAAATCGGGAATCTCTTTTATGAGACAGAAGAAAGGATTGGAATTCATACGTCATTTGGTCTATTTCTATATGATGTGGAAGAAGAAAAAATGCTGACGGCTTTTGACCTCAATGTGGAGAAAGCCTTTGGAGAGGGTGTACTTTCAGAGACTAGACTCAGCAGTGATGAAAAAGGAATCTACCTTTTTGGCTTCACCCATGAGAAAACCATAGACGACTATCATTACTATTATGAGATTGCATCGGGCAGTCTCTACAAAAAGAGTGGAAAAGCAGAGGAGAAAGATCTTTTTCCCTTACCGGACCAGGATCGGCAAGCCTTCACAACCACCAACTGGACAGCGGAAGACTTGGCGTATTATCCTGTAGGAAGCTTAGACCCCATTTACCCACTAAAGGGAATACAGTAAGGTATAAGGTCATATATGGGAAAGTATTCCTGAGAAAGTATCATTATGTAGCGTGAGTGGAAAGAAATAAGATGAAATTTTTTTTGCTCTTATGACAGAAAGTCCTATGACCTTTATTCTTCTTCAGATTGAGACGGTGGAGAATCTCACAAAACGTCTGGAAGAGCTGGAGAAAAACAGTATCGTTCCTACAGCTGATGGATCTAAAGAAGAGAAGCCACAGGTATAAAAGAATATGAATTAGCATAGAAAGAGCTGGCAGCCATGAAATCATTCATAGTTGCCAGCTCTTATTGTTTTATCCTCAAATTCTAAACTCAAAGGGTGGTCACTACATACCCTACGATGGCCACCAAGGTGAGACTGAGAAGATTCACGGCATTATTAGATACCAGTCTGAATCCTTTCTTCGGAAGGTCCATGGCATGGGCTGGAATGTCCTGCAGTTTTCCAGAAACATCTTCATACTTACGTTGAAGAGAGGCCCCTAAAACACTGTCTATGATGGTGCCAAAGAACCCAAGAAGAACCCCGAGAAGATATTCTTCTGCCCCGAAGGCTAGAAGAATCGGAAGAGAAAGAAGGACGCTTCCGACGATACCCGCAACTAGTCCTTGAAGGGTCACGCCACCGGAAACACCCATGGGTAGAGGTTTGCCGGTAAGGATATGGAAGACTCTGCCTTTACTCATCATCCCAATTTCAGAGGAGAAGGTATCCGATGCCGCGGCGGAGAAAACTGTAAAAGCAAGAAACAGATAAATGGGCTCCTCTGTGAAAAAGTAGATCCAAGAGAGGATCACCGCAGGAAGTGAGTTTGCCAGGACCTGCTTCCAGTTTCTGGCGCCTGTATGTTCCTGGGTCTTTTCTGCTTCATGCTTCTCTTTGGTTTTCATCTTGCTGACGCCGGTACCAAGAATAAAGAACAGAATGAGGCTGGAGCCCAAAAGAAATCCGCCAAGGGTATATAGAGTCACAGCGGTGAGAAGAGCGGCCACCATTCCATCCGGGGTAATGGCTTCTTTTCTGAAGGCATAAACCAGTATGGCAAGGGCTGCGGCCAGATAAAGAAAATACTGCAGGGTGCCAAACTCCATGGAAAGGACTGAAAAGAGTCCGGATCCTATGGGTAGAGTCAGATTGTCGCAGCCTTTTTTCCCAGTGAGCTCCATGAAGGCAGAGAAAAAACCGTTCAGAAGTGCAATAAATAGAATAAAGAGTAGACTGCGCTCTGGGCGAAACTCCTCTTGGAAGTAGAGAAGACTGCCAAAAGTGGCTAAAAATGCTGCAACGGCCACCGTAAGACTTCCGGCCAATGACTTTTGAGGTGCAAAGAGAAATGGCTTTCTCTTACCCCATTTTTTACCGGTGATGGCGGCAAAGCCGTCTCCGTAGGCCATGGTGAGGACTCCGATATAAGGCAGCGCGCGGAATCCAAGGATAAAACCAAGGCCGGAGAGGAAGAAGAGACTGACAGCATAATAGACTGTCCCCAAGCTGTCATCGTTTCTTTCCATGGCTGAAATGAGCGTGTATTTAAGACTCAAGCTGTTGATGATGATGAAGGTGAAGGGCACAAGAACCACAGCCCAGAGCTCCGTGAAAAGAGGCGTTAAAAAAACCCAGTTGCCCACCAGAATGTGGACCACTTTTCTCGAGGTTTCTGAAGCGCCTTGGCTTTTCTTTGCCACCACTGTGGCGATCCCGATGACAAAGAAAATATAGCCCAGCGATGAAGTGAGACCAATGATGTTTTCCATATTTCTTATCCTTCCTTTAGTTCATTGCTATATTACAGAAGATCCACAAGACTTTTAGCCTTTAGTACCAGTTTAGCCCGGGTCATGGAATCTGTATAGCATCTTTTTGTGAAAACATTATAGCGGGATTTCCGGATGGCTCCGTGGATGCCCTGATAAAGAAGCGCTGCTGATAATAAAGGGGTTCTTGCTGCAGGATGGAAATAGTGGAGATAAGAAGCAATGCCCTCATAAAGGGGATTTGCAAGTTCCATGAGATGATCTGCCATTTGAATGAATCCAGAGGGCAGAGAATCTTCTGTGGTCTGTTCTCCAAAACTCAGTGACCTTAAAGTTTCTTTTGTAATGCCATAGGTTTCCAGAAACTCTGATGGCAGGTAAATTCTGTTTCTTTCCCGAAGATCTTCCCCCACATCCCGCAGGATGTTTGTGATCTGCATACCGATGCCAAGCTCTTCACAAGCTAATAGAAAGTTCGGATCCTCAGCGAGCTTCTCATCCAGTGCCAAAAGAGGCACCATCATTCTGCCTACAGATCCTGCTACTTTCCGGCTGTATTCCTTGAGATCCTCCATGGTTTGTATCTCCTGAAAAGAAAGATCGCTTTTCTGTCCTTCTATTTGATTCAGAAGAGCATTTAGAGGGATCCCCCAGGAGGTTACGGTGTCCTGAAAGGCAGGCCAGAAGCTTTCTTCCAAGGATGAACCCATACATTCATCAGAATACAGGTTTTTCACGTTTCTTTCCAGCTCTTCCAAGGCCATAAGTCTTTCTTCTCTTGTTTTAGCTGCAGCATCCCCATCTGCCAAGTCGTCTGCATAGCGGTTGAAGGCATAAAGAGCACATACTCCATGAAATCTATCTTCGGGAAGTCTTCTGAAAGCCTCATAAAAGCTTTTGGCACGCTGCTTCATGATGTCTTCTGCGGCTTCGTAGGAGCGCTGAAGGACATCTGCTTTTCTTTCTTTTCCCATCACTTGAACTCATCTCCCGGTTCATCCCGCCTCAGTTCCTCGGCGCAGATCTTTCCAGATTGAAGAACGATGGGAACCCCTGCACCAGGATGAGTGCTGGACCCTGTGAAGTAGAGTCCTTCCACTTCCATGGATTTGGCCTGGGGTCTCCAGTGGTTGCTCTGACGGAGGGTGGGCTGAAGTCCAAAAGTAGCGCCTCGATAGGCAGAAAAGGACCGCTCAAAGTCTTTTGGAGTAAAGATCCTCTCTAACACCACTTCCTCCTGGATATTTTCAAGACCAGGGATCCGGGAGAGGGTTTCAAAGGCTTTTTCCCGGTAATGGCTGATGGTCTCCTCGCTCCACTCATAGGTTCCTGTGCCAAGATCTGACACAGGTATCAGTGTGTAGAAACTGGATTTGCCTGCCGGTGCCATGGAAGGGTCCACCTGGGAGGGCACATGAAGGTAGATGGAAGGATCCTCAATGAGACGTCCGTCAAAGATTCGGGTAAGGTTGTCATCCAGATCTTTAGAAATGATAAAGGTGTGCGGTGCGAGTTTTTCGTAGGTTTTATCCATGCCCCAGTAAAAGACCAGGCAGGAGCAGGAATAGTCCATGCTGTCGATCTTTTCTTTGGTGTATTTTCCTCTGGCGCTGTCCTCTTTGATGAGGTGGGTCATGGTGTAGGGGAAATCCGCATTGCTGATGACATAGTCTGATGTCACAGCCTTGCCCTTCACAGAAAGTCCCAGGGCTTTTCCACCCGCGATGAGAATTTCATCCACCTGATGATTGTAGTGGATTTTACCGCCAAGCTCCTCAAAGAGTCTCGCCATGCCTTGTGCCATGGTGTGCATCCCGCCTTCTATGAACCAGACACCGTAGAGAAGTTCAATCATAGGGATGATGTTGTAGAGAGAGGGTCCTTTCTGTGGGGATACCCCAATGTAGAGGGTCTGGAAGGAGAGCATCTGCTGAAGATCCTTGTCTGGCATGAAGGAGGCCATCATATGGTCCGCACTGTCAAAGGTTTTGAGTTTCAGCGCCTGCTGCATCATAAAAGGGTTGTAGATGTCTTTTTTATTCCGGAAGGGCCTCGTGATGAAATGATCAAGAGCGACCTGATACCGGGTGTAGATTTCAGAAAGATACTGAAGAAAGCCTCTGGCATTTTCTGGTCCTTTCTTTTCCACCATCTCCATGAGTTTTGTCAGATCAGAGCTCACTTCGTAATGCCTGTAGGGCTCATCTTTGAAATACACCTCATACATAGGGTCCAGTCTCTTCATGGGGATGTAGTCATCGGGGTTTCTTCCTGCCAGGGTGAAGACTTCACGGTAGATGGATGGCATCATCACTAGGGTAGGCCCCACATCAAAGGTGAATCCTTCGGCTTTGATCTGATGCATTTTACCACCTGGCTTTGATCCCTGTTCATAGATTTCCACCTCATAGCCTGCATGCTGCAGCCGTATGGCGGAAGACAGTCCGGCCATGCCAGCTCCGACTACTAATACTTTTTTTCCCATTTTTCATTTCCTCCGTTTCTTCTGCGATATAAATAATCCAGTTATTTCTTACAGTTCCCAGTAACCCGTGAGATTATAGCCAATCTGGCGGGATGCTTTGAGAAATACTTCCTTTTCTGTTTCAGTGAGTCCACTGAAACACTGATTTTCCCAGATACTCATGATTTCTCTCAGTTCTGGCAGAATGGAAGAGGATTTTACTGTAAGATGACAGTTTTTGATTCTATGGTCTCCTTCCTCCTCCTTCCGTTCAAGAAGATCCTTTTCTTCCATTTCTTTCAGAAGTTTCGCCACATTGGCTTTATCTGTCTGAAGAAAGGGGATGAGTCTTCCCTGGGAGATGCCTGGGACCTGATCTACCACAAGAAGCACCACCATGGAACGCCAATCCAGATGAAGGGGCTGTAGCATCTCATCCAGAATCTGTTTTCCGTATTTGTGGAACACACTGATTGTACAGATAAACATGTTCTTCCTCCTTAATTTTTCACTTAGTTGTATTATACAACAGATATACGGTTTATAGGGGTAATAAAGAGCAAGAAAAAAGGCATCCCTTTTGTATAAAAGAGGAGAAGTCACTGTAAAGCTTCATTTAAGGGAGTTTCCACAGGTCCATGATCCTTTTGCAAGGAAGACTCGATTTGAAAATATCACGCAATGTAATTTAGTGGAGGTGATATTTCAAAGTGTGATTCCAAGTGGTAGATGAGGAGGAAGACTGAGGTCTATTCATAAAGAAACACATTAGTGAGCTCCGTAAAGATAAGACCCGTAAAGAATATTTCTGTTCGAACAAAGAAAATTATTGTAAAACAATAATTATGATGATAGACTAAGGTAAGAATTATCGTTTCGCAATAATTATAAAGAAGGTGTGTTGTATGCTTCCATCCAAAAAGTTCTGGAAAATCAGTGCGGGGATGCTCTCCGCGATTCTTCTCCTTCTGCTATTATTTCGCAGAAATTCTCCAGAACTGTTTCTTTCCGCGTTCTCTTTTCCTCTCGTGCCCCTTGCAAAGATCTTGAGAAGCCTTTCCTTAAAGGGAGGATTTTATAATGTGCTGGCCTGGCTTCTTTATCTGGATGTGTCTTTGTCTCCTTTATATGTGCTGTTCCTCAGACGAAAAAAAGAGAGGCAGTTTCGGGAACTGATTTTAGCGGCAGGAAGTGTGCTCCTATTTTTCTCCTTGTATCAGCTGATGAACCCAAAAGGGTTGGCTGCGCTATATGGAGACGTTGGCGGGAAGACAGTTTTTTCGACGATCATGGGCGGAATGCTGTATTCTCTTCTCTTTTCCTATATTGTGCTTTCTGCTCTTCATGCCCTAAAAGAGCAGGATCGGACTGGTCTTTTTGCCTATGGGCAAGGAGCACTTTATCTCATGTTTCTTCTTTTTGTTTTTCAAGTGATGGGACCTCAGCTGTGGCAGTGGATCTCTAAAAGTGAAACCCTCATCCAAGGAAATACTGCAATGCTCGGTGGACTCTATGGAAATGACAATCTTACCATCAGCCAGTTTTTCCTTCTGCTGCAGTTTTTACTGGGCGCTCTTCCGTACCTTCTGGGTATCCCACTTCTTTATCGGGGAGCGAAGCTTCTGGAAATTTCAAAAAAGGGGACTTCAGAAGAGGCCATGGCACTCTCAGAGCGGCTTGGAAAAGGGAGTGTTACGCTCATCCAGATGACGGTTCTGATGAACCTTTCCTATCACTTCCTGCAGATGCTCTTTTTGGGGAACATCCTTTCCATGGAAGTGACCCTCCTACTGCCGGTTCTGCCCATGATGGCATCCATCGGGATCTATCTTCTGACAGTGCTTTTGAAGGAAAACAAAGCGCTGAGAGAAGACAATGATCTGTTCATATAAAAAGGAGGGAGTTTCTTGGCGATTAACGTGCATCTGGATGAGATGCTGAAAGAGCGGGGCATGACAGCAAAGGAGCTTTGCGGTCTTGTGGGGATCACAGAAGCCAATCTCTCCATTTTAAGAAGTGGAAAAGCGAAAGGCATCAGGTTCCATACGATAAACCGAATCTGTTATTTTCTGGGGTGTGATGTGGGGGATCTGTTGAAATTTGACGGAGAACTGGAGGAGGAAGAATATGAAGCATAAATTTTTGATTGGTGGTCTCCTATTGGGGGTCATGATGATCACAGGATGTCAGCTGGCGAAAGAGGAGGAGCAGGTTTCCAAAGGAAGGTTCATCGGGGTGTACCTACGGACAGACCGGATGGGTCATCTTGCGGAAGAAGATCTGCCGCAAGTGGTCTATGATGAAGAAACGGAGACCTATGAGGTGAAAGAGGAGAAAGAGGAGAAAGGATATTTCTTTTTTTCTCCTTCTGTAACCAAAAAAGATGGAGAAAGATATCAGGAGCAGGTCACCAGTGGCCATCTTTCAGACATGAATATCACTGTCAGTGTGGGAGAAGGAGGTGGAACCGCGCAAGATGTGGAAGCCGTGCTCTACTTCACAGAGAAAAACCATATCTTCTATCCTTACCGGATTCGCCAGGATGAGAACGGTGAGGTTTTCATGCAGCGGTCTGATGACATGGGCTATCAGGTGGATCATCTCAGTGCGCTGATGCTTTCAGAAGATGACTCTTATGACGAGATCGGAAACAACGAAGGATATCAGATGAAGTTCAAGGTGAGCTTTGAGTATAAAGCGGCACCGGAAGTCGTGAGAATATTTGAGATGGGAAAGGACCATGCCATCAGAAAGAAAACAGTTCTTCAGGCCTCTATGCGTCCGGAAGAGTATAGACCAGAAGAAAATACGGCATATCTTCTCCTGGAGTATGAATCTTCTTTAGAAGGAGAAGAGTCCATAGACAGGCTTCTCGTATCCAAGGAGGAAGCGTCCTTCCCTCTTTATGAGGAAGCGGAGGGCGTTCTTCTAAAGAAGCTTGTGCCCATCCTTTGGAAAGAGTAAGGAAGAGTAAGACCGAAAGCTGTGAGATGCTCCGGTCTTTTCACTTTTACATATGATTTGGTTACTATAACCAAATGAAGCTGGTTTTTTTAGCTGTTTTGTGGGTGGGTTGTTCTTTCTTTCTCATGATAAAGTTATTCCTAGAAAAGGATTTCAGAAAGGAAGGATTATCATGAAAACAGCAGTCATTGCGATAGGCGGAAATGCCATCATCATGGAAGGGCAAAAAGGAACCATCGAAGAGCAGTTTGAAAATGTAAGTAAAAGTTGTGACCATATCATTGATATACTTGAGGAAGGATACAATGTGGTGCTGACCCATTATCTGGTGCAGACCAGCTTCTCCACCAAAGACAAGGTGGACGTGTTCAACTTCGTAGCATCCTCTGGCTACTTCTCCGGACCTACTTGGATGGCTCTTGCGAAGAATGCCATGGACGCTGCCCACAATGTGGAATACAGGTCCATTTTGACCACCATGGCCAGAAATGGATATGAGTTCGGTATCCGTGTCAGCGGACTGGAAGGCAACCAGTGGTTCACTGGACCAGCTCAGGTGGTTGTAGGGCCTCTCTTTGCAGGATTCAAGCCAGAAGACTCAGGCCTTGACATCGGAGACAGCGCCATCACAGAAACCTATGGCATTGGCGGATTCGCTATGTCCACAGCCCCAGCCATCATTTCTCTCGTAGGTGGAACAGTGAATGATGCCATCAACTACACCTAGAAGATGGGTGAAATCACCACCACTGAAAATCCAAACGTGACCATTCCAATCCTGAACTTCCAGGGTATTCCAACTGGAATCGATCTGAGAAAAGTTCTGGAGACAGGTGTTCTGCCACTGATCGATACTGCTATTGCTCTTAAAGGCCTGGTATCGGTATGATTGGAGCAGGTGTTGTAAATCCTCCAATGGAGTGCTTCAAGAAGGCAGCCCTGGCACTGGCGAAGAGAATCAAGGAACTGGAAGCATAAGATCGTTTTATCCCTTATAGACCATGCCTCTCATTTCAAAACCCCATTCTTTCAACGGAGATTTCCGAAAAAGAATGGGGTCTTTTTTGCAACATGAATATCCTGGAGAAACAAGAAGCCTCCTGTTTAAGGTGTTTGCTTAAACAGGAGACTCTAGCTGTAAAAAGGAAGAAGCGCCCAAAAATTAAATCAAGGGAAGGAATGTTTGATTTCAAGGTGGAATTGGAAAAGACACTTCTCCCAAGGGTTTACCCTTTTATGATACAGCAGGTAAAGGTTACATCCTAGACTTATTTTGTATGAAATGAATATTTATGCAAATATTGTGAATTTGATATTTAGAGCGTCTAATAATGAGAATGTGAAAATAAAAAGAAAAGAAACTCTTTGAAAACCAAGGAGTTTCTTTTCTTGATTAAAAGACAGGGTAAGTATCTTTATGACGATTTAGGGAAGTGGTACTTTACTTTAGACTCAGAAAAGTAACACGGACCAGATAAGATTCTAACCTCTCAGCACCTGAAGATCTGGACCACGGCCTTCTAACATGTCCTTCACTCTACGTCCGATGATGGTATTGTAGAGAGGATGAGTCAGAATATAAAATTGATTTTCCTCTATGGCTGTGAGTACACTCATACCGATGGAATCAATGGGCATTCCTGTTTTGATGACAAACTCTGCTCTTTTCAGACCTGCAAAGTAGGAAGGACTTTGATAGTAGGGATCACTTTTGTCATTAAACCGTTCTGGACGATGACGCTCATAATTATGAAGGTCAGTCTGCACAAAGCCTGGACAGAATACAGATAGCTTTATCTTGGATCCAATGGCCTGAAGGTCGAAGCTTGTGCTTTCTGTGAGTGCTACACTGGCATGCTTTGTAGTATGATAGGCCGGCATCCCATTGGAGGTGATAAGGCCTGCCACGGAGGCTACATTGAGAATATGGCATTCTGTATCCTGTTTCAGCATGAGAGGAATGACCTTTTTCATAGCATAAACTTGGCTCATAATATTTGCGGAGACTATCCATTCCCAATCCTGGAGTGGTAGCTCCCAGACAGGTCCGGAGATGGCGACGCCGGCGTTGTTGACAAGAAAATCGATTTGCCCAAAAGTATCGATGGTCCTGTCTACCATCTTATCCACTTCTTCAGGAATTGTGACATCCGCGTGGAGAGTGAGTACTTCTGCTCCTTCTTTACGAAGAGCCTCTGAAGCTATTTCGAGGTCTTTTTTATCGATATCATTTAATGCCAGCTTCATACCTCTAGCTGCACATTCTTTGGCAATTTCAAACCCAAACCCATTTCCTGCACCTGTTATAAGCGCTACTTTATTTTTAAACTCTTTCATCTTTTTCTCCTTTACTCCATAGAGGTGAAAGCGAAGGCTTCCTGATAGCCGTCTTTGATCGCTTCTTGAATTCTACCACCCCGGTTGGCATCGCCGATGACACGAACGTTATTAAATGACTGTCTGAAAGCAGCCACTTGTTCCCTACGTGGACTTACTCCTAATGCAAGAACTATCGTGTCAGCTTCTACGAAGATACCTTGAGAAGTCCGTTGGTTCATAAGCATGACACCCTGGTCAGATATAGACAGAAGTTTATGATTGGGCAATAGTGCAGGATTGAATTTCTTAAACCGCATCATAAGATCGATAAGAATGGTGCGGTTGATGCCAGGGCCAATCTCCTTCTGCATTTCTACTACAGTTACAGGATGTCCTTTCTCTGCAAGGACTTCGGCGGTCTCTAAACCAGTAAGCCCTGAACCGATGATGAGAACTCTCCCTACGGGTTTCACCTTTCCAAGAAGAACATCTTCTGCTTTCAGCACATGTTTTTTATCAATACCAGGAATGGGAGGTATAGAAGGAGAAGCACCCACAGCAACGAAGACGCTGGATGGATTTAGTGCTTTCACATCTTCCACAGAAGCTTTCTTTCCCAACCGGACTTCTACAGAGCTTGCTTTGATTTCACTAATTAGACCATCATTCATAGCTTTGACTTTATCCTTTAAAGGAGCCTGATAGGCAACATTTAATGTTCCCCCCAGATGATCCTTTTCCTCAAAAAGAACCACCTGGTATCCTTTCTTGTCAAGGACAAGCGATGCCTGCATCCCGGCAGGACCGCCGCCGATGACTGCAGCTACTTTTCCGACGCCGTTTTTCTCCAGTGAGCTAAATTCGACTTCTCTGCCCAGTGCACCATTGACCGTGCATTTAATATGTCTGCCCTGGTTCAGTTCTGCGAAGCAGTTGAGGCAGCCGATGCATTTCCGGATTTCATTGCTTCTTCCGGTGGAGGCTTTATGAACAAAGTAAGGATCTGCAAGATGTCCTCGGGCAATACCGATAAAGTCACAAACGCCTTCTTCCAAAAGCGCTTCAGCGGTCTCAGGATCTTTTATGTTATTGACTGCGATTACTGGAATTTTGACATTTTTTCGGATTTCAGAAGCCAGATGTTTTTTCCAGCCTTGTGCATAGGAGCCAGGTTCAATGATGGTGATTGCACTTTCGTAGATTCCTGAACTGATATTTAGAGCATCTATGCCATAGCTTTCAAGGGTTCTAGCAATTTTCACTGAATCAGGAAGGCGTAACCCTCCTTCTACAAACTCATCTGCACTCAGTCTGACAGAGACAGGAAAGTGTGTACCGCACATATATTTGATACCTGTGATGATTTCAGAGAGAATTCTGATTCGATTGTGGAAGCTTCCACCGTACTTGTCAGTCCTATGGTTGGTATAGGGAGACAAGAACTGATTCAAAAGATATCCGTGTGCAGCATGGATTTCCACACCGTCTGCGCCTGCAGTTTTCGCGATAACTGCCCCTTTGATAAATTTTTTTACTAGCGATTCACATTCTTCTGTTGTCAGTGCTCTTGGCATTTCTCCAGTGACTTTGCACATGACTTCGGAGGGGGCAACAATCTGTTTTCCACCAATGAGGGCGCTTTTTGTTTCTCTTCCTGGATGATGCAGCTGGATAAAAACCTTCGTACCATATTTTTGGATGGAAGAAATCATCCGCTCAAGGTGAGGGATGTGTCTTCCTTCTGTTACAGAAAGCTGGTTTGGGGTACCGACACCATACTCCTCATCAATTCTGGCGATTTCTGTGATGATCAGGCCTACACCGCCTTTTGCACGTTCTTCGTAGTAGCGGGAGATGACTTCTGTAGCTTCTCCATTCGTATTGGCTAGATTGACTCCCATGGCGGGCATGACCACACGGTTCTTGAGATAAAGTCCACCTATGGAACCGGGACTTAATAGATGTTCATAATACATGTTGTTCCTCCTTTAGATTGCTTGTTTGGCATTTTGCACATCAGAGAGCTGATGATGTAGAGTCCACTTGATTAATCAAACTGAGGATCGTCTAGAATTAACTCAAGCTTAATAATAGTGAAACATCTTACAATTCATGCTCAAATCTGATTGTGACAATAATAACAATATCTGTTACAATAATAACAATCAATGAAAACAATATCTATGTGAGCTTTGTAAGAAAGTAGTTGGAACAAATTGTGCAAAGAGCACAATGGAACTACAGGAGGGATCAGTATGAAAATAAGTGAGATAATGGAAGAAATCAGAAGAAAGACAAACGTTTTAACAATAGAAGAGTGGATTCTGGAAGAAGACATTGAAGAGGTCATATATGATCAAGAAGGTGCAGAGAGGGAAAATGCTCTGTATTTTGAAAAGGCATCTGAAGTGATGTCTCTGACGAAAGCTGCTGTGTTTTTCTTTGTTTTGGAGGAGCAAAGAGAGATGCTGAGGCCGGTTCTTAAAAAGATGAAGAAAGAAGGGAGAAGCTATTGTGTTTTTCCACTTTCTCTTTACAAGGAGATTTATGAGGTAGTTAAAGAACTCATGTGGATGGAGCTGAAATCAGATCGGTTCATACTAGAAGTAGTTGCCGATGTTCTGAAAGGAGAGACTCTTGATGTAGTACTTGGAAAAATGGAAAAGAGGCTGAAAAACCCCCTCATCGTCATAGATGCAGGTTTTAAGATCATTGGATGGTCAAAGGGGATAGAGGTGACAGATCCCATCTGGTCGGTAAACATTGGCCGAGGGTACTGCAGTTATGAGTTCATCAAAGAGGTGCATAAAATTGAAGCGCTTTCTCCATTCCCTAATAGCTCAGAGCCTTTTGAAGTCGTCTGCACCGCTTCCCCTAACCGTAAGATTTGCACCAAGATTTATGATAAAGGGATCCTTGTGGCATATGTGATTCTTCTAGATCTTCATGGCACAGATGCTGGATATAGGCGCATACTAAAGCAATCTGCAGGAGTCCTTTGTGAAGTTTTGAAAAAATCCGAGCATCATGGGCAGCTTTTTGCATCTCAGAAAGAATCTCTTTTTTTAGATCTTCTTCGCGGAGAGAATGGCGAGCATATGGATCATAGACTGAATATGCATAGTCTTCACTTTACAAAGCCTAAACTACTTTTGTCTGTCCTTCCTGCAAAACATCTTTTAGATCTTTCCGCAGAGGGACATTTGAGAGAAAAGCTGAAAGAGATTTTTCCAATGGCTTTTATTTGTGAAGAAGAAGGCCTTCTTTATATCCTCTGCGAAGAAGAGGAAGGAGGCAAGCTTTGTGAAAAAACAGAGAAAAAGCTTTCTGATCTCACCTTAAATGGAGTAGAGAATATTATCATCTCGAGAAAGATTCAGAAGTCAGAAGAAGTAAGGGTTGCATTTCATGAAATTTCCAGAGTCAGGGAAGCTGCAGAGATGATAGGCGAAAATAAATATCTTTATTATTTTCAGGAATATATGATCTATGTCCTTCTCCTGGAAATAGAAAAAGGCACTTGGAATAGATTTGTGCATCCAGCCCTCGATATACTGAAGAATTTTGATGGACATACTCAGGGAGAGCTCTATAAGACCCTGGAAACATATCTTTCCTGTGAGAGCCAAATGTTACATACAGCAGAAAAGCTGAGCATTCATCGGAACAGTCTGAGTTATAGACTGAATAGAATTATAGAACTTACAGGAATATCTTTAGATAGCGAGGTGGAGAGATTTTCATTAAGAATCTCCTTTAGAATTGATCGATTAGCAACTGGTATTGAATCAAAACATAAAGTTTTGTCGTATACTTAAGAGGGGAAATGTAATAGGGAGGAGATTTAAGATGCCGTTAGAACTGATTAGAGAAGATATCACCAGAATGAAGGTAGATGCCATTGTGAACGCAGCCAATGAAAGCCTTTTAGGCGGTGGCGGAGTGGATGGAGCCATTCATCGTGCCGCAGGCAGCGGTCTTCTTGAGGAATGCAAAGCCCTGGGAGGATGCAAAACCGGTGAAGCCAAAATTACCAAAGGATATGATCTTCCAGCAAAATACATCATCCATACGGTGGGGCCAAGATATCAGGATGGGACCCATGGAGAAGAGGAGCTTTTAAAAAGCGCCTATAGAAACTCTTTACAGATTGCAAAGGAGAAGGGTTTCCATAGCATAGCCTTTCCTCTGATTTCTGCAGGGATATACGGATATCCAAAGAAAGAAGCCATGAGGATAGCGGTGGAGACCATCCGAGAATTTCTGAAGGAAGAGGATATTCTGGTATATCTGGTTCTCTTTGATAAAGGTGCTTTTCTTCTTTCCACACATCTCTATGATGCTGTAAAAAGCTATGTGGACGATCATTATGTGGAGGAAAAAGAAGATCTCTTTAGCCGGGACAGGAGAAATCAGAGAAGGGTCTTCCAGGCAGAAGTCAGGATAGACATGCCGATGATGGAAGTGGAGGAAGCGGTCCGATCCCCAGGGAAGGACAGAAAACTGGAAGAGCTTCTTCATAGAAAGGAAGAGACATTCAGCAGGATGCTGTTAAGGCTCATAGATGAAAAAGGATATACGGATACAGAAATCTATAAAAGAGCCAATATGGACAGAAAACTGTTCTCTAAAATTAGAAAAGATGAAGACTATCAGCCCAGCAAAAAGACGGTACTGTCCTTGGCGGTGGCGCTCCATCTCTCTAAAGATGAAACGGAGGATCTTCTGAAAAGAGCAGGGTATGCTCTTTCAAGAAGCAGCAGGTTTGATCTCATTCTTTCCTACTTCATCGAAGAGGAGAACTACAACATTTTTGAAATCAATGAGGTGCTCTTCACCTTCCTTGAAACGACCCTCACCAGTTCCTGAAGATGTCGCTTTTGAGGCGACCCAATCCCCTCGAAAGTCCTGTATGCTAAAGGCATCATATCATACAGGAGGAAATTTCAATGAAAAAGAATTACACAGAACTGGTCTTTATTCTGGACAGAAGCGGCAGTATGGCAGGGCTTGAGAAGGACACCATCGGAGGATATAATGCACTCCTTGAAAAACAGAAGAAAGAAAAAGGAAAGGCAAGAATCACCACGGTGCTGTTTGATGACCGGTACGAACTTCTTCATAAAATAATACCGCTGAAAGAAGTGCTTCCGCTTACACAGGAAGAATATTATGTGAGAGGCTCCACAGCTCTACTGGATGCAGTGGGACTTACCATCAGCGAGATGATCAGAGTGCACAAAAGTGAAAAGCCGGAAGATAAGCCGGATAAGGTTCTCTTTGTGATCACCACAGACGGCTATGAGAATGCCAGCAGGGAGTTTACAAAGGCAAAGGTGAAAAGACTCATTGAAACACAAAAGGAAAAGTATGGATGGGAGTTTCTTTTCTTAGGTGCGAACATCGATGCGGAGGAAGCTGCGGAGCAGTATGGAATCAGCAGAGACCATGCGGTGACCTATCATGCCGATGAGGAGGGCACAAGACTCAATTATGCGGTGATCAGCGAAGCAGTAAGCAATGTGAGAAAGAACAATATTATGGATCCGAACTGGAAAAAGAAAATTGAAGAAGACTTTGAAAAGAGAAAGAAACAGCCATAGAGTTATAAAATGCTGGAGAAGAGTGCAGATGCATCTTCTCCTTCTTTTTTTTGTGAATATCATTTGAACAGCATAGGTTTTTTCAAGGTATCCGAGTATAATGGAAATAGATTGTATACACTGAATGTGGAAGGATTTTAATCGTATGAATGAACAGAACCTACTGAGTCTTGAGGAGTTTATCGCTGCACTTCAAGCACTGCCCTATCCAGCTGCACTAATATTGGAAAAAAATAAAGAAGAAGTCTTTTTTCTCGGAAGAAATCAGGCTTTTTCTTCATATCTGGAAATTCTGGAAGATCAGAATACTCTTCCGGAGACAAAGAACTGTCTGGACGTATTGAATATCCAGTTGGATGAAAAAAGCAGGAACCCCCTCATTCATCATGGTGGACATACCTTTCCGCTTACTGTAAGAAATGCAGAAGGGACGTCTATGTCCGTTACTGCCAGAATCACTCCTCTGAGGAAAAAGGAAGGGGAAGTGCTGTCACTACTGCTTCTGGAAGACAAAAGAGAGCAGGACAGGCTTCTTCAGAAACTGAATAAAATTCATCTGCAGTATGACGCTTTTTTTGAACAGAGTCCAGACATCCACTATCTCATAGACACCAAAGGATATTTTCAGGAGATGAATCTCAAAGGAACAGAATATTTTAAAAGATCGAAAGAAGAAATCATCGGTCTTCATTATCTTGAAGTGATTCACGAATCGGACCATGCCCTGGTCAATGAGTATTTCAAGAAGGTTCTCGATAAGCAGATTGCCCAGGTGGAGCTCCGCTCCGTGACTAAAACCGGTGATGTGGGATACCTGGACATCACCGCCATCCCTGTCATCATCGAAGGGGAAGTCATGGAAGTCTTTGGTGTGGCCAAGGACATCTCCAAGAGAAAAGATATGGAGATTGAGCTTCTTGAAAGTGAGGAGCGGTACAGATCCCTTTTTGAGGATAACATCGATGCAGTGGTTACCTATGATCTGGAAGGGAACTTTCTGCATCTTAACAAAGCCACAGAGGATCTCATGGGCTACAGCGCAGAAGAACTCATCGGAAAGCCTTTTTTTCCTTTTATTGTGCCAGAGTACCAGCAGTTTACCTTGAAGGAGTTCTCCAAGGTTCTGAATGGTCACTCCATCCGCTACGAAACTGCCATGTACAATAGAAAACAAGAGGTGGTGCATCTTCATATCACCGTAATGCCTCTGATCATCGGCGGAGAAATGAAAGGGATCCACTGCATCGGCAAAGACATCACCAACCGGAAAAATATGGAGCGCTCCCTGAAAAAGGTAGCGTACCAGGATCATCTGACCCATCTACCCAACCAGAGAGCCATGATGGAGGATTTTGAGCGTCTATTGGAGGATGAGGCGAGGATTGGGGTTCTGGTTCTGGATCTGGACCGGTTTAAATCCATCAATGACAATTGGGGACATGAAGTAGGAGATGAACTTTTGAAGGCTGTGTCCCAAAGACTTCTTTACCATGTCCAAGACAATAGAGCAAAACTATACCGTTATGGTGGGGATGAGTACATTTTTCTTTATGGATTCACAGAGCGGAACGAAGTGGAGTCCTTTGCTGAGAATCTTCAAGGTCTCTTTAAAGATCCCTTTATCATTCATTATGCTGAAGTCAGCGTATCGTCCAGTATCGGCATCAGCACCTATCCGGAGGATGGAGAAGATCTGGAAACACTTCTCAAGAAGTCGGATAATGCCATGTACTATTCTAAAAAAACGGGAAGAAACCATGCCACGTTCTATGGAACCAAGGGGATGGGGAAGGAAGATGAAGCGATCCGAATGGAGCTGCTGCTGAAAGAAGCCATGAAAAATGAAGAGTTTTCCCTGGTATATCAGCCTCAGGTCGATCTTTCAAGCGGAAAAATCACAGGGGTGGAAGCGCTTCTCAGATGGCACAGTCATGAGTTGGGTACGGTGCCTACCGGTCAGTTTATTCGGGTGGCGGAGGAAAGTGGGCTCATCATTGAACTAGGAAACTGGGTGACAATGAAAGCACTATCAGATTTAGCCAGGTGGAATCAGATGGGGTATCAGCTGGAAATGTCGGTGAACATCTCTACCCATCAGTTTTATCATCCGGAGTTTCTTCTTTATCTTGAAAGAATAATCAGAGACCAGAAGGTTCCACCAAGCCAGCTGGTGCTGGAGATCACAGAGTCCATTGCTTCCCATGCAGAAGTAGTGTTGAAAGAGCTGCAGAAGATTAAAGAGATGGGACTGAAAGTCGCCATTGATGATTTTGGCACTGGATACAGCTCTCTCAAATATCTCAAGGATTTCCCCATCGATTACTTAAAAATCGACAAGTCCTTCGTGGATGGGATTGAAGAGGATGATAAAAGCAGGGACATCGTGTCCACCATCATTACCTTGGCTCATAATCTGGGGCTGCTCACGGTGGCAGAAGGGGCTGAAACCAGAGAGCAAGTGGATTTTTTGAAGATGGAAGGCTGCGACAGTGTTCAAGGGTATTATTATGGAAAACCCATGACAGAAGCTATGCTGTTGGAGTTCTTAAATAGGGTCCAAGGTTCATAAAGAGTGATAATCAGTAGTCAGCAAGAAGCAAAGAAGAAAGGAGGATGCAAGGATTCTCCTTTCTTTATATTAGTCTAGAATCTCTATCCAATTTTTTTCAGTCCGAAGGATCTGCGCTTCACTCATTTTTCTCAGTTCCCGTGATACAGAAGTTCGTTGAACCCCCATTTTTTCTGCCAGAGCTTTTTTGGTCATTGGCAGAAGAAAGGGGTTTCTCTTTTGTTTTTTCATCTCTATTTCAAAGTATCGCAGAAGCTTTTCCCGCAGTGGCTGGCCCATATAGTTTCTAACCGTATGGCTTAAAGAAGAAGCCTGATTGTTGGAGAAAGAGAGGAAGGAACGGAGTATCACCGGATGGGTCGAGAGAATTTCAAACAGATTTTCTTTTTCAATGGCTAAGATCGTAACATCCGTTTTGCAGGAGGCGGTCATGGGATAATAAGGATACGCTGTATAAAGAAGATTTCCGCCTAGGATATCCTGTTCCTTCAGTTCAAAAAGAGTGAGGAGAGTACCGTCTTCACTAATTCGGTCTATGGTGATAACACCTGAAAGAACAATCTCAAGATGTGTGCAATGTTCTCCTTCAAAATGCAGTACACTGTTTTTTTTATAGTCTTTTCTGAAGAAGAACTGCCTCGATATATAGTTGGACCGCTCAGGGTCCGTTAAACTTTGAAAAAGGGGCAGCATTTCTAATAATTCCTTCATGATAAAATCTCCTTGTAGTATCTCTAACCAGGTGTGACCACAGGTCACACCTTTTTTGTAATTATATCTGTATCATGGGAGGAAATCAAAGAAATTAGGAGTGAGGGAATGCGTAATTGGAAAAATTATGTGCGATGGTTATTTTTTGGTCTTTTTCTATTTATCATTGCGCAGGGGAAGATGGTTCTGTGGCTTATTATTTTTGCTGCCAGTCTTCCGCTGGCTTATTATTTTGGACGGCTTTACTGTGGGTATGTCTGCCCCATGAACACGGTCATGAAGCTTTCGGAGAAGATGTCCGGGAAAATGAAAAGGATCCCGAAAGAAGCGCCCAGATGGCTCTCCAGCGGAAGGATGCCTTGGGTTTTTCTTTTTCTTAGTTTAGGGTGGATGGTTTTCTCAAGAACTGTGCTTGGGAAGAATCCTCCCGTACTTCTGATCTGGCTTCTATTATCGGTGGTGATTACACTTTTTTATAAGCCTTCTGTCTTCCATAATCTCATCTGTCCTTTCGGAGTTCTACAGAAAGCATTCAGCAGGAAGCCCTATCTTGCCTATAAAGTAGTGGAGAGTCAGTGTATAGGCTGCAAAAAATGTGAAAAGGTGTGTCCTTCAGCTTCCATTGAAGTGCTGAAAGCGAGTAATAAGGCATGTATCACCACTTCATTGTGTCTTCAGTGTGGAAACTGCAAACAGGTGTGCCCAAAAGATACTATTTTCTATCAGAAACGCTAAAGAACGTATTCTAAAAACACTACGTTAATAGAAGCTTAGTAATATTGAACGAAATCTAAAAACAAGATAAAGTGAGGAACCATATGAATCGAATTTTTGCTGCACTAGGAAGACGTATTGAAAAGAATCCATTTAAAATGCTTATTATTTCTGTACTTATATTTGTTGTCCTGATGACTGGAGCAAGGGTCATCCGAATGGCTACAGGCAATGAAACCCTTGTGGATAAAGACCATACGGTATACCAGTCTAATGAGAAAATGGAAGAAACCTTTGGTGGGGATTCTATTCTTATTCTGTTCCAAGGAGAGAAGGAGGATCTGCTGGGTTTGGAAACTCTGGAGAAAATGTTTGAGCTGCAAAAGCGGTTTGAATATGAGGAAGAAGTAAGAACCATTCTGAGTCCCGCTGCAGTTCTTCATAGTATGACAGTGAATGGCAGTGAAGAACTGAAAGAGAATCTTCTTGTCATGGGTGAGGGACTGGGAGAGATGGGAGAGAAAATTGAAGAGGTGGGACATACGCTAAAAAGCAAAGATGTTATGGATCCACAGCTGATGGGCGAAAAGCTTGATGGTCTCCGTGGAGTATCAGATCATTTCAGCAAGCTCATCACCGGGCAGGAGAACATTGCTGCAGGAACCGCTGGGCTTCAAACAGGACTTTCAGAAGTTTCCGAGGGACTGGCCCATCTGTCCTTAAAGCTGGTGGAATTCAGTTCATTATCAGAAGGGAATCCGCAGCTAACAGAAGGGCTCCGGATGGCGTCGGAAAGTTTGAAGAAAAGTGCGGAAGGTCTTACCATCATGGCAAGCAAAACTGAGAATCTCAAAAAAGGAGCGGACCAGACTGCTACAGGCTTAACAGAAATCGAAAGAAAGCTTTCAGGAGAGCTGAATGAGATGAAAGGGGCGCTGTCTGATGGTGTAAACCCAAAAGAACTGGAAGAGATGGCGGATGGGTTTCTCCTTATGGGAGAGAACTTAAGTCAGATTTCGGAAGGTCTTCTTACATTTTATGATAAAAGTAGTATGATGAAAGCGTCTTTCCCAGGAACCGAGACAGATCTGAAGTCCATGCTGTATGATGAGAATGAGAAAATCCGATCTGTTTTCCATGAAGTGCTACCCAATGATGAGAGTGCGCTGATGGTATTGAAGCTGGAAGGAAATCTCACGGATGCGGAAAAGGATCAGATGGTAGAAATTGTGATGGAAGCAGTAGAGAAAGAAGAGCTTTCGAACCTCACAGTGACGGTATCTGGAAAACCCGTTCTGGACAGTGCTTTAAGAAGTGAGATGAAAAGTAATATGGCCAGGATGGTGGGCTTTGCAGTGGTCATCATGCTGGGGGTACTGGTGCTGGTTTTCAAAGTGGAATGGAGGGCGCTCAGCTTAGCCATCATACTCATTTCAGTGCTGGCTACCTTAGGGGTTATGGGCTATCTTTCCATACCTGTGACCATGGTGTCCATGGCTGTATTTCCCATACTCATTGGGCTTGGCATTGATTACTCGATTCAGTTTCACAATAGATTCGAGGAAGAAGGATCTGTGGAAACAACACTGAAACATATGGGTAAGGCTGTATTTATTGCAGTGGCGGCCACTGTTCTTGGATTCGCCTCTCTCTATATCTCTCCGGTGCCGATGATCCGGGACTTTGGAAAGATGCTGACCGTTGGTGTGACCATCAGCTTCATTGGAAGTGTTATTGTTCTAATGCCGGTTCTTTATTTAAGAAATAAGAATAGAGGCGATAGAAGCGGTGCCATGAAGAAGAATATCAAAGAAAAAGGAAAAGAAGGGGTATTAGACAGATTTCTGAAAAGAACCACAGAACTTGTACTTAGGGCATCTGTGCCAGTGCTTCTTCTGGCGGCTCTGTTGGCAGCCTCTGGTTACTATCTGGATCAGAAGATCGGAGTGGAGAGCAATATAGAAACCTTTATGCCACAGGAGATGGAAGCGCTGAAGGATATCAAGACTCTCCGCCAAGTAGTGGGATCCACGGATCAGATTGCTCTTTATATGGTGTCGGAAGACTTTATGACTGAAGAAGCGGTGGCTTATCTTCAACAGACAGAAGAAAAGCTTCTTAGTAAATACCCGGATGAAATTGTTTCAGTGGGATCCTTAGATACACTGATTTCAAACTTTCGAGACCCTAGAGAGATGAGCCATAAAGAGTACACGAGCCAGGTGGAAAAACTCCCGCAGATGCAAAGAGAGATGTTTCTCAGTGAGGATCGGACGAAAGGATTGCTGCTTCTAAATACAGTCAGTATGAGTGCAGAAGACCTTCAGATTTTCACGGAAAATCTTGCGGAGGATATTGCAGATGCGCCTTATGATATTTATGTGACTGGAAAAGGTGCTTTAGACGTGGAGATGGTGAAGGGACTGACCACTGGCAGAATGGAGATGACACTTCTCGGGCTTGGACTTGTGTTTCTTGCACTGCTTCTCGTCTATAGAAACATCATGAAAGCATTCATTCCGATGATTCCAGTTCTTGTGATCATTGGAATCTCCAGTGGGCTCATGTACTATCTTGGCATCCAGTATACCCCGATTAC
The DNA here is from genome assembly GCF_000701905.1 of Proteiniclasticum ruminis DSM 24773. GTDB lineage: Bacteria > Bacillota > Clostridia > Clostridiales > Clostridiaceae > Proteiniclasticum > Proteiniclasticum ruminis. The sequence goes on from NZ_JNKC01000008.1 coordinate 49,820, forward strand.
TGCAACCATTGGTGCATTAGTTCTTGGGATGGGGGTTGAAATGACGATTATGCTCACGGAAAGATATCTTGAGGAGAGAATCATGGGGAAGAGTAAAAAAGAGGCCATGATTCATGGAGTCTCCACCATCGGCAAAGCCATTGTCGCTTCAGGACTGACCACGGTGGGCGGATTCTCGGTGCTGATGCTGTCTGATTTTGTCATATTGAAAGACTTTGGACTAATGACCGTGATCAATATTTCACTGGCACTTCTCAGTACCCTTGTGGTGCTGCCACCTGTTTTAGTACTATTTGATAGATTTCTCTTCAGCAAAAAAGAAAAAGAAATCTGGGACATCTGAAGAACAAGAAAGCCATCCTTTTGAGGGTGGCTTTTTTCACATAGTATAAGGTTGTGTTGGAAGAAGAGGATTCAAGGATCTACTTCCAAAGAAGGCACAAATTCTGATTCTTTTGAAAGCCTCACCTGATTTCTTCCCATAGCCTTAGCGGTGTAGAGGGCGTCATCCGCTCTTTTGTAGAGTTCATTGAAGGACTCTCCAGGTTGCTTTTCTGCAACACCTAAACTGATAGTAAGAGGTCTTTTCAGTCCAAAATCTGTAAGTTCCACAATCCTTCGGGCACGCTCAGCAAGGTGCTCCGCTGTTTTTAGGTTGCTGTCATAGAGGAGAATAATGAATTCTTCTCCGCCAAGTCTTGTAACCGAATCCTCTTTTCTGAATGTGGTTTCCAGCTTCCTTGCCAGCTCCTGAAGCACCTCATCTCCTTTGTCATGACCAAAATCATCATTGACGGATTTAAAGAAGTCGATGTCCAGAATGATCATGGAGGTTGATTTACCGCTCTTTTCTAGAAGGAGCATTTTATCTTTTGCAAATTTGTCGAGATAATATCTGTTTTTTAGTCCAGTGAGGTGATCTGTGGTTACCTGATTTTTCAGGAAAGCATTTTCCGCCTGCTGCTCCCGGATAAAGTAGAAGATACTGTAGGTGAATACCACAGCTTCCGTTAGAACAGCTGTAAAGATCATCAGACTGATGTTCACATGGCTTTCAATATATGCCAGTAGGCTCAGGCTTTGAAGGATTGAGGAAACCATGAGCACAAAGGTGGCGAAGGGAATCCAAACGGAGAATCTGATCTTGCGCATGGAAGTATACAGTGCCACCAGGAAAATATAGAGATAGGAGATACTTACAGCCACTGAGGTGATGAGCATTTCCCAATCGTGGTCAGTCAGAAGAATGAAAAATGCAGAAAGAGCCGTGACGGCCAGAGCTCCTTGATAGAGCTCTTTAAAGCGGACGCCCTTATTTTTCACTTTCAGGTAGTCATAGAGGAAAAAATACATGAATACCAGTGCCAACATCTGAAACTCCTCATAATAGAAACTGGTACCCATATCATACATCCGGTTTCCGAAGGATGTGTAATAGTAGAGAGAAAGGGTGGTGAAGAGCTGAAACAGACCATGGAAGAGATAGGACTTTTCTTTGAAGATATAATATAGTATGACATTTACGAGGAATATGATCAAAAACACAGTGAAATGCACCGAAAAGAAGAGAGACAGCCGGTTTTCGAAGATGGAAAAATCTTCATAGAGCATGGTCCTGAACTCAGGATTCTGAACTGGACCTTCGATCCGGATATAAATCGGCATTTCAGCATCAATGGAATTTGGCATGTGAGAGAATGCATGAATGCTTCTACCTCTGACTTTTCCTGTAGACAGAATCTCGGTGTTCTGATATTTGGTCAGTCTCCCAGTGAAAATGGGAAAGTAGATGTCAAAATTCCTGATATAGGGCTGAGCTGAGAAAATGGAATAGTCCTGCTTCAGGATATTGCTTGGGATTCTGATCCACATGGCTTCGCCGCTTTCTGCCCGGCTGTATCTTTCATGATCAAATAGCCGAAGGTTTTTCAGCTGCTGGATTTCAGAAAGTCTCAGGGAAGAGCCTGTGGTGATATACTCCGCGTGGTCCATGAGGGTTTCTGATTGATTGCGCCACAATTTCCCCTCCAGGTTCTGGAACCAGGAAGGGTAGAAAGCAAGCAGTATCACATAGAGACTTACCGCAGCAGTAAAAACTGCAGCCAGCCCAAAAGAGTTCCCAATTTTTTTCTTCATTTTTAACACTTCAATCCACCGGGTTTTCACCCTACTCCCTTAATTTCAGAAAAATCCATGATTTACTATAATAATATCGGAAATCCCATGGAGGTTCAATGAAAATCAACAGAGGTGCAGGTTTTGGAAAGATTCTTCCCGTTTCTGAATGTGCGGGTGACCAAAGATGGAACGGATCAGTAAAGGTTTACAAATTTCAGATTCTGTGAGTATTTTTCATCAGTTCTTGAAATATTTATCGTATGGACCCACAGTCATTCAAAAAATAATGATAATCTTGAGGGTTTTACGAAATACAAACTGCACTTTTGAGGGTTTTTCATCCGAGGATATGAATATCCTATGGGGAAATGAGGATTTCCATAGTATAATAAGTGAAATAAAGGAATTTGTTATGATTTGGGGGCGTTACAATGACAAATGAATTGACTGGAAGCGAAGTGAAAACCATAAGAGATCTGGATTATCTGACACTGCTGGCCAAGCAGTATCCGACCATAGACGCGGCAACAACAGAAATCATCAATCTGCAGGCGATTCTGGACCTGCCCAAGGGTACGGAACATTTTCTGTCAGACATCCATGGGGAGTTTGAGTCTTTTCGGCATGTGCTGAAAAATGCATCCGGGGTTATCCGCAATAAAATCAATGATCTTTATGGTAACACCTTAAGAGAAGCAGAAAAGAGAGCTCTAGCGACGCTCATCTATTATCCCAACGAGAAGCTGGATATGCTGGACATCAATGAAAGAGAACTCAGCGACTGGTATAAAGTCCACCTGTTCAGGCTCATAGAAGTCTGCAAGAGAGTTTCTTCCAAATACACCAGGTCAAAGGTGCGTAAAGCCTTTCCAAAGGAGTTCGCTTATATTCTGGATGAACTTCTCAATGAGAATGAAGACCGAATCAATAAGTATGACTACTATAACAAGATCATTGACACCATCATTGATCTGGACAGATCCAGAGCATTTATTGTAGCCATCTGCAATCTTATCCAGCGGTTTGCGGTGGACCGTCTTCATATCATTGGAGATATTTATGACAGGGGTCCTGGAGCGGATATCATTATGGATATGCTGAAAGAGTACCACTCGTTAGATATTCAGTGGGGGAACCATGATATGATCTGGATGGGCGCTTGTGCGGGCAATGAGGCTCTCATTGCAAATGTCATCCGAATCACCGCCCGATACAACCATCTTGAACTTCTCGAAGACCGCTATGGCATCAATCTTTTGCCACTGGCGACCTTCGCCATGGATACCTATGGAAATGAAGAACTGAAGAATTTCATGCCTAGAGGTGTGGAGATCACAGAGAAAAATCAGCGGGAAATGGAAATGGTGGCTAAAATCCATAAGGCAATCTTCCTCATTCAGATGAAGCTGGAGGCCGAAATCATTTACCGTCATCCGGAGTATGGCATGAATGACCGGATGCTTCTGGATATGATTGACTACGAAAAAGGAACCATCCTTGTGGATGGGGTGGAGTACGCTCTCAATTCCAAGGAGTTCCCAACCATAGACCCCAAGAATCCTTTTATCCTCACAGAAGAGGAGAAGGAGATTGTGGACCGCTTGAAGAGAAGCTTTATGAACTCTTTAAGGCTCAATGACCACGTGAAGCTTCTCTATTCAAAGGGCAGCATGTACAAGGTGTTCAACGGCAATCTGCTTTTGCATGGCTGCATTCCCATGGAGGCCAATGGTGACTTCATGCCCATCATGATTGATGGAGAAGAATACCACGGGAAAAGAGCATTGGATGAACTGGAGAGACTGGCGAGGCAAGGATACTTCAATAATGATCCAGTTCTTCGTGAAAAGGGACTGGATGCCATGTGGTATCTCTGGTGTGGACCTGCATCACCACTCTTTGGGAAGAAAAAGATGGCGACCTTCGAACGCTATTATATAGAAGAGAGGGAAACCCATGCGGAAGAGAAGAATCCCTACTATAAGGACCGTGAAAATATAAAATGGATTGAAAAGATCCTGGCGGATTTCGGTCTTGATATTGAAACCTCCCATCTCATCAACGGTCATGTTCCTGTGAAGGTTATGAAGGGAGAAAGTCCCATCAAAGCAGGAGGGAAGCTTTTGGTCATCGATGGCGGATTTGCCAAAGCTTATCAGAAGGAAACTGGTATTGCCGGGTACACCCTCATCTATAATTCTCATGGCATGAATCTTGTGAGTCATGAGCCCTTTGAATCCACCAAGAAAGCCATTATGGAGGAGAAGGACATCGTCTCCACGGTGATGGTTCTTGAAAGCGTCACCAGCAGAAGACGGGTGGCTGATACGGACACAGGATATGAACTGAAGTCCCAGGTGGAAGATCTTCTGCAGCTGGTGAATGCATACAGAAAAGGGTATATCAAGGAAATGATCCAGACAGCCTATATCAATGAAACCAAACCCTAAAGAAAAGGAAAACCCCGAAGACTGGTGTCTTCGGGGTTAAAATATTTGAAATATACAAAAAAGAGAAAGTATATTTCAAATAGGAGGAAGCAAAAGGGTGGTTGTTATCTGATAAACCCTCGGTGCACTTCATATAGAATGTTACTGGGGTCCCGGTGGACCATTTTGTAGCTTTCTGTCTTATAGAGTGCATCATAGATGGAGGGCTCCAGATAGAGGGTAAATGAATGAATTCCAGGATAATGGTCTTCCTTTTCTTTTGGAGAACCTGGCAGCCAAAGATTCATGGCGATGTGATGGTGGTATCCATCTCTGGAATAAAAGCCTGCACTGGGATAATCAAACATTTTCGCAAGTCCCAGGGTTTCCTTGTAATGCCGGGAGGAAGCTTCCAAATCCAGAACATGAAGATGGATATGTCCGAGGACTGTATTCTTTGGGAATTTTATGAATTCATTGGAATACCTTGATTTGAGGACACCATCTATGTCCATCACTTCTGTGGACATATGGAGAGTCCCATCTTTCATCCACTTTTCTTGAGGCCTGTCCCAGTAAACTTCAATGCCGTTTCCTTCAGGATCTGTCAGATATACAGCTTCTGACACATAATGGTCAGAGAATCCGGTGACGGGAATTCTTGTTTTTGCTGCATGATACAGAAAATCCCCGAAATCACCTCTCGTGGGGACTTTAATCGCAAAATGATAAAGACCCACCTCGTGACGTCTGGTTTTGTGGGTTTCATGAAGAATAAGAAGAGGACGGTCGTCTGCATAGAGCACTACTTTTCCGTCTTCCATTTTACCAGTGAGCCCAAGATGCTCATAATATTCTCTCATGTTGGTTAAGTTGTTTACATTGAGGTGCACTGCACCTAGTTCTATTGTTTTCATCTAATCGCCTTCATTTCATCTCAACTTCTAAATCCGTGATTGTTATGGGATTTAGTCTAAGTGTACGGGACGGATGAAAAGTCTGTATGAAGTGCAAGATAAAAAATTGTGAACACTTCCTCTGAAAATGTTGTCATAAAAGGCTTTTAGAAGATTTAGCCTGTTCTTCAGCAAGGTTCTGGAAATAGCTTGAAAGGAGTGCATAGAGATAGACTAGGCTTTCACTGTGATTGCTCTCTGCCACAACAGAAGCGGAAAGAGCAGACGCAGCAGTGAGCGTACTCTGGTAGTGGGAAAGAAAAGATCCATATAGAGTGTAAAGAGTGGCAGTTTCTCCCTTTTCCAGTTCTTTGCTGAGAGGAGAGAGGAGGGTCTTGATCTGAGGCAGAGTCAGGGTTCTTTTTAGAATCTGGATGAGAGACAGCATCATCAAATGCTCTCTGGAGTATTTTTTCTTTTCTGTAGGAAAAAGTATTTTGTCTTTGGTATAATTATTAATCATGGTTTTTGTCAGTGGCCATTTGGGGAACTGTTTCTCCATAAGAGTCATGACCTGATCCATATAGAGGCCAAAATCCGGCAGAGCTTCCACTTCTGGCAGCTGGGGGAAGGATGTTTCAAGCATTGTTTCATCTCCTTATCTTGTTTTCAGAACTACATAACATCATCATAATAGATACAATTCACATTTTCAATATTGCATTTTATGGAAGCTGCGGTATAATACAAATAAGACAACACATAGTTATTAAAACTAGATGGAGGGATCTACATGAAAAAAAGCAAACTGAGAGAGCCTGTGAATGCCTGGACACATTTGGGAGGGGCGATCTTATTCTTTATCGGAACCATTGTGATGCTGGTCCATAGAATAGTGACAGAAGCATCAGTGAAGAGTATCGTTGGTGTTATTATATTCGGACTCAGCCTGGTTCTTCTGTACCTGGCCAGCGGAATTTATCACAGTTATAATGGCAGTGAAAAGGTTATAAAAAAACTGAAGAAACTGGACCACAGTATGATTTATGTGCTCATTGCAGGAAGCTATACACCAATGTGCCTCATGGTTCTTGAAGGACAGCAGAGGGTAGTGATATTAAGCGTTATCTGGGGCATTGCATTGTTTGGGATCCTCTCAAAGATTTTTATACCAGGGATTCCCAGAGTGCTCTACACTCTCTTCTATCTCATGATGGGATGGATGGTCATCTTTTTCATTGGTGATGTGTATTCGAGTATTCCCCAAGGCGGATTCCTCCTGCTTCTTTTTGGTGGGATTCTCTATTCCATCGGCGGCATCATCTATATGATCAAGAAGCCAAACTTTTCCAAGGTGCTGGGCTTTCATGAACTTTTCCATTTGTTCATTTTAGGCGGCAGTCTTCTACATTATTTCTTCACATTCTTTTATCTCGCTTAATTTTTTAAGGGGATACTGGAAACAAAATGGTTACAGAACCCATTGAATTTAGGGGCTTATGGCAGTTGTAAAGACTGCCTTTAATTTTTTGCTGTAAAATGTTTAATTCTCTTCATATTTTCTTTACAAAAAAGACGTACTATAAAAAAGTTGTATGAAAATGATGGAGGAATAAACATGAAGCCTTGGAATAAAGCGGTTGCCGCTGCGTTGGTGATTTTTGCTGTGGGCAGTTTCCCGAAAGTAAGGGTACTGGCAGATGAAAGCAGTAAAGCAAAACTAAATGAAGTTGTTGCACAAATACAGACCTTGGAAGAAGTTAAAAGTGAAAATGAACGTTTGGTTGAAACCAGAATAAATGAAATTGAAACCATTGGACAGACAGTTTCTACATTGCAGGACCGCATTGAGTTCCTGACAGAAGAAAAAGCAGCGGTGGATGAGAGAATTGGCCTCCTTAACCAGCTGAAGCCTTCGAACCTGCTTCAAGCAGCGGTGCTGACCATTGCAAGAGCCTATACGGTACTTGAAGAAGCAGAAAGGACTGCACTGATTCATGGAGAACTTGAAGTGTATGAGACCTATGAAAATCAGTATCTGCATCAGGATACTTACCGCGTAATTGAAGAAGAGCTGCTGCTGAAAAAAGCAGAGATTGAAGAAAATCTTCTTCAGGTGGAAGCTCTGGTGAACTCAGAAATGACTAAGAAAGAGCAGTACACAAACGTAGTGACGGAAGCTCAGAGAGTTTCTTCTGAGGCTTCTGTGACACTGTCTGCCCTCAGTGTGGAAAAAGTCACACTGGAAGAGCAGATTGAAAAAGAAGAGGCCGTGAGAAAATCCACTACCTTTATCTGGCCAACAGCAGGAAGATTGACCAGCCCCTTTGGATACAGAATCCATCCGATCTCCAGAACTAGAAGAATGCATTCAGGAATTGATCTGGCGAACAGCACGGGCACAAACATCACAGCATCCCAAAACGGCAAGGTGATCTCTGCCGGATACAAAGGTACTTATGGAAACCTTGTTGTGATCAGACATGGAAATGGTATGGAAACAGCCTATGCTCATTTAAGCAGAATTTCTGTGAGTGTCGGAGATGTTGTGACACAAGGACAGAGTATTGGGAAAATGGGAAGTACAGGAGGATCCACTGGAAGCCATCTTCATTTTGAAATCAGAAAGAATGGCACAGCTGTAAATCCAATGAACTACTTGCAATAAACAATGGAGAGCGGAAGCTCTCTTTTTTTTGTAAAGTTATGCACATAGCGCACAATATGTTGTGGATTGTTTTTCGAGGCACACCACATATTGTGTTGTATTCTTGCTCTTGACTATATAGAACATGTGTTCTAAAATGAAATCAAAAAGTAAAGAAGGTGATTTCATGTACCTGCAGGATTTTCGAAGGCCTTGTGAAGTAATCTCGTATTATAAAGATGGGAAAGTGTATCCACTGAAGTTCCGCGTCTATTCTGTGGAGAATGCCACCTACTATGTGTATGATGTTGAGAAGATTTACTATGTTCTGGAAGAGCATAATAACGGCCTCACCGAGAAGACGTTTTTCGTCCGGGCGAAGAGGAAAAGACTGAAAGAGATACATACACTCTATCTGGATCCCCGGTATAAAAGCTGGTGGGTTCTGACGTAGCCTCACCGGATTATTTTGATTGAGGATCCGTTCAGTGGAGAAGCAGAGGGACCTGGAAGCATCTGTGCAGACCTCTTTCAAAAAAGCAGTTGACCGGAAGTGGAATTTCCTATAGAATTTATATGATATAAACGATGATAAGAACCAGTACGGAAAACCTGCCTTCATAGAGAGAGGGGATTGGTGAAAGCCCTCAAGGAAAGTTTCCGGAACCTGTCTTGGAGTTTCTCAACCAGTTGAGCGGGGAAAGCCGTTATACTTTAGAGTGGATACGTTAGGAGAAGTATCAATAAGGGTGGTACCGCCGAAGAGATTTGGCCCCTTTTATTGAGCCTTCTTTTTTTATTTCATTTATTTTGTGGGAGGTATTGTAATGAACAACAACAAAAAGCTTGTAGAAGCCATCACATCTATGGATGTGGACTTCGCGCAGTGGTACACAGACATCGTGAAAAAAGCAGAACTCATCGAATATTCCAGCGTCAAAGGTGCTGTCATTCTAAGACCCTATGGATATGCCCTATGGGAGAACATTCAGGGGTATCTGGATAAGAAGTTCAAGGAAACGGGGCATGAGAATGTCTATATGCCTATGCTGATTCCTGAGAGTCTTCTTCAGAAGGAGAAGGACCACGTGGAAGGATTCGCGCCTGAAGTGGCCTGGGTAACCCATGGGGGATCTGAGCCTCTTACTGAAAGGCTTTGCATCAGACCTACCTCAGAGACGCTCTTCTGTGAGCACTTCGCAAACATTGTGCAGTCCTATAATGACCTGCCAAAGAAATACAACCAGTGGTGCAGCGTCATCCGATGGGAAAAAACCACACGGCCTTTCCTGAGAACCTCAGAGTTCCTCTGGCAGGAAGGTCATACCATCCATGAGACCGCAGAAGAGGCGCAGGAAGAAACCATCAAGATGCTGAATGTCTATGCGGATATGTTCAGAGACTTTCTGGCCATTCCAGTAGTAAAAGGAAGAAAGACAGACAAAGAGAAGTTTGCAGGGGCGGAAGCCACCTATACCATTGAGGCGCTTATGCACGATGGAAAGGCTCTTCAGTCTGGAACATCCCATAACTTTGGAAAAGGGTTTGCGGAAGCTTTCGGCATCCGTTACACCGGAAAAGACGGTAAACTCAGTCATGTGCATCAGACCAGCTGGGGGCTTTCCACAAGAGTCATTGGTGCCATCATCATGGTTCATGGTGACGATTCAGGACTCATTCTGCCACCAAGAGTGGCTCCAACACAGCTCATGATCATCCCTGTGGCTCAGCACAAGGAAGGTGTTCTGGAAAAAGCGGAAGAGCTTCGCGAAAAGCTTTCAGGTGTGTGCCGTGTGAAGGTGGACGCTTCCGACAAGAAGCCAGGCTGGAAATTCAGTGAGTATGAGATGAAGGGTGTGCCACTAAGACTAGAAGTAGGCCCTAAGGACATCGAAAACAATCAAGTAGTTCTTGTAAGAAGAGACACCCGTGAAAAGATGATTGTATCCATGGATGAACTGGAAGCAAGAATTCCAGCACTGCTGAATGAGATTCACGATGCGCTCTATGAGAAAGCGGTGAAGAGACAGGAAGAAATGACCACAACTGTGACCACTCCTGAAGAAATGAGAGACGCAGCGGACAATAAGCCTGGTTTTATCAAGGCTATGTGGTGTAATGAGCTGGCTTGCGAAGAGAAGATCAAGGAAGTTTATGGACTCAGCTCCCGATGCATGCCTTTTGAACAGGAGAAGGTGGCAGACACCTGCATCTGCTGTGGAAAAGAAACAGACACCATGGTGTACTGGGGTAAAGCATACTAATCAGAACAGGACAGGAGAAGTGCAGATAGAGGCACCTCCTGTCTTTTTTTGCACTTTTTGTAAATATCTTATGAGAAGAAACATTTTGGAGATACGGTGGACTATAATGAAGGAGAAGACAGGCTGTGAAACGCAGCTGATTAAAAGGGGGATGGTTTAAATGTACGAACTGGAACAGCTGATCCAAGGGAACTATCATCTGCGCAGCGTGAAAGATCGAGAAGGTGATAAGGACTATTTTCTCGATAATGAAGGAAGACCCCTGATTCTCAAATATAAGATTGAGATGGAATTTTTTAAAGTCTCTTCCATACTCCTCCGAGTAGGACAGGGGAATCTTTATTCCGTGCATTTTCTCATGGACCGGGATCTTCTTTCCGCCATGTCCTTTATTGAACTGGATGGAGAGAAGCACCAGCTCTCTTATGAGGTGACCGAAGAAAATGCAAAACTGACTATCACGCTGAAAGAAGGCCTTTTTGAAGCGTAGGCGCATCAGAATACACGCTAAAAGAGTACAGTAATCTATGTGATTCTCACACAGATACTGTACTCTTTTATATGTTTGGTTGAAATCTTACTCTATAGGGTTCTCTGTCAGAAGCTTTTCCGACGCTTTCATAAAGAGCAGGGTGCCAAGGAAAAGTGCTAGAAAAAAGAGCTTTTTCTTGTTGACTGGAATCATTTGTTTCGCCTCCCGTAAAATAGATATCTACTCTTTTACTCTTTTATCTCAATTGTGATCATATATTCCATGCCTTCATAGATCACAGGATCTTTCATCAGCCTAAATTTCATCTCCTTGCTTTTGAGGGCTATGACCATGAAGCCCAGAGCGAGTCCCATATCAATCTTATTCAGGGAAGAAAAAAGTTTGCTTTTGATAAACCCTAGCTTTACCCGAAGCAGATGGATTTTATGCCCATCCACTGCAAACCTCCAGGGCTGGGTATTGAAGGAGGATGGAGCAAGTCTTGCAGCTTCCAGAATGAACTTGTACTTTCTTTTTACTGGCCCCTGGATGAGGATGTCCTTATAGGAACGTCTCTTATAATAATCCGCTTTGGGATAAAGAGACAATGGATCCTCTGGGTTGCCAAAGGCGATGAAAAGAATGGGCACCTCTTCTTCTCCCAGTGGAGCAAACTGCTCAATGGTCTTGAGATCCACACCTGGATAGGTGACGCAGGTGGCGATGCCTAAATCATTAAGTGTCAAGAGCACATGCGCCATGGAGTAGCCCGCGGCCTGCCGGAATCCAGAGGCTTCTTTACAGGCCACCACCAGGTAATGTGGAGACTTCACTTTGGTGTATGCGCCCAGGATGCTGGTGCCTTTTTCCATGAAGTGCTCTCCATCTTTTACTAGGATAAAAGATACAGAGAGATTCTCAAAAAGCTGAGGAATATCCTGAAGTGCTTGTTCCACCCGTTCCATGGAGGAAGGATCCAGTGCATCCATGTTGAATTTTCGCGTGGATTTTCTTTTGGAGATGTTCTGATAAAGTCTTTCCATTCCGTACCTCCCTATCTGGAACTTTACTGGTTAGAATCTTTTGTCAATGAGTACGGCCACTTGAGATGAGATGCCTTCTTTGCTTCCAGTAAAGCCAAGACCTTCTTCCGTGGTGGCTTTAATGTTGATCTGGTCTTCCGGAAGGTTCAGCACTTCGCAAAGGACCTTCCTCATGGCAGGGATATGAGGTTTCATCTTGGGTTCCTGCGCAATGATTACGCCATCAATATTGATGATTTTATAAGAACGCTCTTTCAGCATCTTTTTTACTTCCTTTAGAAGAACCAAGCTGTCCACATCTTTATATTCGATTGCGGTATCAGGAAAATGGGTGCCGATGTCACCCAGAGCTGCTGCTCCAAGAAGCGCATCCATAATGGCGTGGGTCAAAACATCCGCGTCGGAGTGTCCAAGCAGTCCTTTATCGTGGGGAATCTTCACACCACCGATGATCAGATCGCGTCCTTCCACAAGTTTATGTACATCATAACCTATACCTATTCTCATAAAATCCTCCATAAAACAGAGTTATCTCTGTGTTCTTTCCTTATATTATACCATGGCTGAGAGAAAACAGAATCTGGAGTTTCGTTTTCGGAGTCCGCAGTAAAATTATGAAAATGGAAAAGGCTATGAGGCTCAAAAAAAGTAAAGTTTTCAGCATTCCTTTGTTGAATAGGTATTGTTCATGAGATTCTACCATGAATCTGTTATTTTATTTAAAGAAAGTTAACAAATTAACATCTAAAATTTAGATTGTTAAATACTGTCAAAACCTTTGATAATATTATACTAAATTTGTGTAAAGGTTTGTTTTAAGAACTTCACAAAAAAGATGGTAATTTCTTGTCGAATCCGGAGTAAAGATCCTGATATGCAGGGCATATTGAAGTTTCAATATTTGAGTTTTATGTTATAATTATTCAGGAACTGTAAAAGAATGATAAAGAGAATCGGGAGCTATTTCATTCTTGGTTTAATTATTAACGAAATTCTGAAAGGTCGGGTGAACAGTATGTCAATATTAATCGGGCCCATGAAATTACATTTGAATGGGCACAAAGAATTGACAAGCCATGGTGAAGTAAAGAACATCGTGGCCGGTAAGAAGGTCTATATACCGCTGATGGCATGTACAGATGTACTTGTGAAAGCAGGGGATACCGTGAAAGCAGGCACAATGCTTGCAAAGCGTGATGACCATTTCAAGGTGCCTATTTTTTCCTCCGTCTCCGGTAAAATTCTGGGTATTGAAGAACTGGAGCATACAACAGGAAGAGTAATAGACCATGTTGTCATTGAAAATGACGGACTCAATACATTTGAGAGACCCTTCGAGCCTATAGATGCTGAAAAAGCTTCTGTAGAAGAACTGGTGACATTCATGATGAATGCCGGAATCGTTGGGTGTGGTGGAGCTGGCTTCCCTTCTTATGTGAAGTATAAAGGGGCTAAAGGCATTCATACTCTGCTGATCAACGCAGTAGAATGTGAGCCATACATCACAGCGGACTATCGTATCATGGACAATCAGGTGGAAGAACTGGTTTATGGAACCAAGACCATGCTGAAGATGTCTGGTGCCAAGAAGGCGCTCATAGCCATCAAGAAAACAAAGAAAGATCTCATAGCCAAGGTTCGTGAAGCTGTGAAGGATACAGAAGGACTCTTCGTGGAAGAAGTTCCGGACCAGTATCCCATGGGCTGGGAAAGAACCCTTATTTATGAAGTCTTCAAGAAGAGATATGACAAGCTGCCAGGAGAAATAGGCGTCATTGTGAACAATGCCACCACAGCCATCGCGTTCTCCGAAGCTCTGCGATATGGAAAGCCAATCATTGAGAAAATCTGCACCATCTCCGGTGATGCAGTGAAGAATCCTTCCAACGTGCGTGTGCCTGTAGGGGTATCTGTTCAGGAAATCATAGAGCAAATCGGTGGATATGCTTATGATGAAGTACGTATTGTGGGCGGCGGACCTATGATGGGTAAGACTGTCTCCACTGATCGTGCTGTAATCAATTCCGCGTCCAATGCCATCACCATTCTGAAGCCTGATGAAGACGAGGCCATTGCTTGTCTTAGATGCGGAAGATGTAATGACCACTGTCCTGCAGGGATTCTTCCAGTAAGAATCAACAATGCGGAAGAAGCAGGGGATGTGAAGCTTCTTACAAAGCTCCGTGCAGACCAGTGTATCGAATGCGGCATGTGTACATATGTATGCCCATCTAAAATCGAAGTGACTGAAGGCGTAAGACGTGGTAAAGCACTCTTAAGAGCCGCAGCGCAGAAGTAAGGGGGACAGTATCAATGAAATTTTTGACCAAAGTGTCTCCAAACAATAGAGACAAAGACCACAGCACCCAGAGTGTCATGGCTGAGCTCACCGTTGGACTTCTTGTAGTCTTTATCTTCTCCATGGTGTTCTATTTCCAGGAGTATGGTATGGACTATGTCATTCATGGTGTGCTTCTTATGGTGACAGCTATTGTTGTTTCGCTGCTGACAGAAGCAGTATTTGCATTGGCAACCAAAAAGAACATCCTAAAACACGTGAAAAGCTCTTTCCCGCTGGTTACAGCAATCATTCTTGTTTTAACCGTACCGATTTCTACCACATACTTTGCCATCGGGGTAGCGTCATTCTTTGCTATTTTCGTAGGAAAGCTGATTTTTGGCGGATTCGGACATAATATCTTTAATCCAGCTGGTGTAGGACGTGCCGTGATTTTTGCCTCCCTGATGGGATCCACTGTGGCAGATGTCACCACCAGCGCAACACCCATCTCCTCTATTGCAAATGCAGGCTGGCTCATCAAAGATGCTGCTGTGACAGAGAAATTTCTGGAGCAGTTCGGCGGACTCAGCAATCTTCTTCTGGGATGGTATCCTGGTGCCATTGGTGAAACCAGTGCGCTGCTCATCCTTCTTGTAGGTGCATATCTTGCTTACAGAAAGGTTCTGGACTGGAAGGTTCCTGCAGTATATATCGGATCTGTATTTGTATTCACCACCATCATCGCACTGGTCAACGGTGTAGGTATGTGGTACCCCATGTTCCATGTACTGGCAGGAGGACTAGTCTTCGGTGCGGTGTTCATGGCAACAGATCCAGTAACCAATCCTACCACCATCAGTGGAAGAATCATTTATGCCATTGGTCTTGCTGCACTGACAGTCATCATCAGACTGCAGGCAAGCCTTCCAGGTGGTGTTGTATTTGCCATTCTTATTATGAACATGGTTTCTCCACTTATTGATAAGCTCACAGACGGATGGTCCATCTATTCTGTGAAGAAGTACTCTGTATCCATCGCAGTCACATTTGCTGCTGGAATCCTTCTGACTTTCATGGCTGGAAACGGTCTTGAGCCTAAAGCCATTGAGTTCCCAAGAGAAGGGGGCGGCCTTGGTATATTCACAGACAGTCAGGACAATCTTCCAGAAGTGCTGGAACAGACCGAAGAGGGATCCGTTGTGACCTTCGTTCTTTCTGCGCCTGGATATTATGCCATCCAGTCCGGCGGAGAGCCTAATAAAATTGAAGTGAAGATCAATAAAGACACCAATATCGTAGAAAGTGTTGCCATCGTTTCCGTGAATGATACACCGGGACTTGGAGACAGAATTGATGACGCTTCATTCCTTGACCAGTTCAAAGGCATCTCCTTTGAGGACAAGAATGCTGGGGTAGACGCGGTTTCTGGTGCAACCATATCATCCACATCTGTGACAAAGGCAGTACGTATTGCTTTTGAAACACTGAATAAGTAAGGGAGGACAGAGAGATGAAAAACATGAAAGGTTTCGTTGTTTTACTTGCTACTGTTCTCGTTGCAGGCGGCGTGCTTCTTTTTGCAGATGCACAGCTGAGACCCCTCATTGAAGCAGCAGGAAGTGGCGAATATCAGGAAATCCTGGAAAAGATCTTCCCGGATTCCAAGAATTTTGAAGAAGAAGAATTTACAGATGAAACTGGTCTTATCCAGAAGCTTTTTGAAGATGAAGATAATGGCGGTTTCGTCTATATCCTTGAAAACCAGGGATTTGCAGATAAGATCACATTCGCTCTGGGCTTTGATCTGGAAGGAAACATCGTTGGATATGAGATCATAAACCTCAATGATACCCCTGGGTATGGAAGTCAGGTAGGTGAAGAAGCATTCATCGGTTCTGTTGTCGGAAAGACCTCTGTAGACGGAATTGCGACTATTTCAGGTTCCACAAAGACCTCTAAAGCAGTGGTGGATGCCATTGATGCAGCAAGAGCGAACTTTAATGAAATGATGGGCATCGAAGACAATGGGGAAGGTGCAGCACCTGAGCCTGTGGCTCCACCACTGGAGTTTGGGGCTAAACTGCCTATTTTTAGAGAAGATGTCTCTGAATCCAGACAAGGTGTTATCATTGATACTGTGGAAGAAGGCGGAAATGTTACTTATACTGTGGAAGCGGCAGGATATGCTGTCATCGAGCAGTATGATGGTGCAAAGCCAAACGTTGTGAAGATTACTTTGGATCCTGCAAATCAGGTGATTGTGAAAGTTGAAGTTCTTGAGGTGAATGACACCAAGGGAATTGGAGATAAAGTCCTCCATGAGGATTTCGCAAAGCAGTTTGAGAATCTATCTTATGCAGATCCATCTGTAGAAGCGGATACGGTGTCGATGGCAACGATATCCAGCACATCCGTCATCAATGCAATTCTCGCAGCGCTGAATGCGAACAAGTAGGAGGGAGAAGAGCATGAATAAATTAAATAACATAAAAACAGGTTTCTTCGGAAATAATCCTGTTCTGTCTCTGGCGCTAGGACTCACCACAGCCCTTGCAGTGACAGGAAGCGTGACAACAGCCCTTGGTATGGGACTTTTGATCTTCGTTCTGGTGATTCTTGCAGGAGTTCTGGGTGGACTTCTTCGTAAAGTGACACCTTCAGAGATGATGATTCCGGTTGGTCTTGTACTTTCCGCATTCCTTGCCAAACTGGGAGAGCTTCTTGCACTGGCGTATATGCCTGGCATTGCTTCTGAAGTGGGCATCTTTATTCCTCTGATGGCTGTGAACTCTCTGATTCTTTTTGCCAGCGGATCACTGACAGAAGGGACATCCTTTGGAGAAAATATGAAAAACGCGCTGCTGGCTGGCTGTGCCTATGTGGTCGCTTTACTGGCGGTAGCGTTCTTAAGAGAACTTGCAGTGACTGGAGGCATCGCCCTTCTGAACCCGCTTAATGGTGCGGAACTCTTCAGTTTCAATATCATTCCACAGCAGTTCACCTTGAGCCTGTTTGCAGGCTCCACGGGGGCATTATTGATGACAGCGTTTGTTGGCGGACTGTTCCAGGCCATTGGCAAGTCCGGAAACGACAAGGGAGGTAAGTAAAATGGAAAATATACTACCGATTCTTCTTGGTACAATACTGATCAATAATCTTGCATTGACAAAGCTTGTGGGACTGGGGCAGCTGGCTCATTTTGGAGAAGAGGAAGGAGAAATTCTTTGCATAGGAGTTTCTGCAGCACTTGTTATGGCCATATCCAGCATTCTTGGGTACTTCGCGGGGACATTATTTGAACTGGGTGTACTGAATCTTTTGGTTTATGTTCTCCTGATTCTTGTGTCCACAGCGCTTGTGATGTCTGGTGTGAAGAAAGTAAAGCCTGAGATGTATGAAAGAGTGAAGAAGATTCTTCCACTTCTGTCAGCAAACTCGGCGATACTCTATCTTCTGTTGATGACTGGCGCAGAAGGAATGGAATTCCTTCTACAGGGAACTGTTGCAAATGACGCTCAAGAGATCCTGCCTGTACTGGTTACAGCAGTCGGAGCTCCACTGGGTCTTCTCTTTGCCTTCATCCTGTATGGAGCAGTAAGGGAAAGACTCTCTGTAGCACATACACCTAAAGCATTCAAAGGCCTTCCAATCCTTCTGGTCTATACAGCATTGGCTGTACTTGCACTGAGCGGCCTCAATGGAATTCTTTAAAAACTGAATTATCTGAACAGGCTATAGAAGTCTCTCCGTTTTCTGGAAATCTGGAAAACGGAGAGTTTTTTTGACAAAAATGGAGTGCAGTTCTGAAAGTGAGGCAATTTACTTGAAACAGTTTTAAGATTTCTGACAAAAGATATTCAAGAACAAGTTTCCACAGAAAATACAGCTTATACCTATGAATTACACATGTTACTCACATGAAATCAGTGAAATTGTGGATAAACCTGTGGATAAGGTGGAAAACTATTTCTTGCACAGGGGTGTATATTGTGTAAAATTCAATTAATCCCCTCGAAACCACAGGAATTCCACAAGTTATCCACAGGAGTTTGTGAATAATGTGCATAAGTGAACAATTGTACGGTTTTTATTTTGATGATATTTTCATCATGTTAAAACTGAGTTAAAAGAAAGACCATAGACTGAAAAAAATCAGTCTATGGTCTTACAGGAATCTTCGAGAAGATCGTTGAGCTGAGAGAGCTCCATGGGAGAAAGATTTCGGTATCTTCCAAGAGCCAGCTTTCCAAGCTCTATGTTCATAATACGGATTCTCTTAAGCGTCACCACTTTATACCCAAAGTATTCTGTCATTCTTCGGATCTGTCTGTTGAGTCCTTGGGTGAGGATGATCCGGAATGTCTTCTCATCCAGCTTCTCTATTTTGGATTCTTTCGTGCAGGTATCCAGGATGGGCACTCTCCCACTCATACCCCTTAAAAAAGAGTCTGTCATGGGTTTGTTCACCGTGACAATATATTCTTTCTCGTGGTTGTTTCTTGCGCGGAGAATCTTGTTGACGATGTCTCCGTCATTGGTGAGAAGAATAAGCCCTTCTGAGTCCTTATCCAGTCGTCCAATAGGGAAAATCCTTTCTTTATGTTTTACAAAATCCACAATGTTGTTTCGAACCTTTCTGTTGGTGGTGCATTCAATCCCTCTTGGCTTGTTTAGAGCGATGTATACCAAAGGTGGTTTATTGTCGACGAGCTTTCCATCCACTCGTATTTCATCCTTCTCTGTGACTTTCAAACCCATGACCGCAATTTCTCCATTGACGGTGACCCTGCCTTGTTCTATATAACTGTCCGCTGCCCGTCTGGAGCAGAAACCCGTATCAGAGATGGCTTTGTTGATTCTTTTCTCTTCCATGGAACTCCATCCTTTTCATTTCTTTTACTTCATCTAAAATGATATTATACACGAAACGGCATGTTTTCCCAAGGGATGTTGAGAAGATGGGAAAAAGAGCATAAGATGAAAGGAAGAAAACATTGTCTTGGAGGTTATACGATGAATGACGGAATCTGTCCCATCTGCCACAAAGAAAACCACTGTCACATGGTCAGCGGAGAAGATCCTTCCACCTGCTGGTGCACCACTGTCTCTTTCCCTGATGGCCTGCTTCTTCTAGTGCCTGAAGAGGCGAGAAATCTGGCCTGTGTCTGCGAGGCCTGCGTGACCAAATTTCAGGAAGAGGGAGCGGAAGGGATCTCATTGCACCAAAGATAAATTGGACAAAATTCAATAGGTACGGTACAATAAAGATACCGGAAGATTCTTTTTCCGGCAAAGACTTTGACTTTGGAGGAGAAGAAAATGAGTAAAAAGGTTGTCATATACACATCCAATACCTGTACCTACTGCGATTTGGCGAAGGAATACTTCAATGCCAACAGCATTTCCTATGAGGAGAAGAACACTTCTGATCCAGTTTTCAGAAAAGAACTTCTGGCTCTTGGCGTGCGCAGTGTGCCTACAATTTTTGTAGATGAAGAGTACATGGTTGGATTTGATGAAGGTTCTTTCGAAGAGCTTTACAACAAATAAAGACTGAAGTGAACAGCTAGAGAAATAAGATGGTCCCGGATCTATGATGTAGATCCGGGACACTTTTTTATTCTTCATTATAATCGGATCACTCCGTAAAAAGGAAAGATCCATTGTCATTGATCTTCGCCTCAATCTGATAGCTGACAATACGGTCTTTGGTTGCACCTTCATGAAAGTAGTCTTTGGCAAGAGGTTTCCCTGAGATGAGAATCTCCACAGTGCTACGTTCCTGAATGGTTTCGCTGATGTAGGCTTGTTCCAGCACTTCTCCCACAGCGGCATCCAGGCTGAGGTCATCAAATTTTGCCCGATCGATGTAGTCTCTTCCTTTGGGGTTGTTTCCGAAGGCATCCACAAGATGTCCGAAGGAGTTGAATTTCAGTGTCACTTCCCCAACAGCTTTGATGATGACCGTACGCTCGATTTCTTTCTGCAGAGAGTTGTAGTAGAACCCTAAGGGGATGGCAAGGATGAGGAGAAAGAGAAGCGGTTTCACCACATTTGGCTTTCTTCTGACTTTTTGCCCAAAACCAAGGCTTCCGACATCGGAGCCTGCATCCCGGATTTTATAGAAAGCACCATCATTGGACAAAATATAGGCAAACCCACCCCTTCGTTTCAGAACGGTTCCGGTATGATCTTTTCCATCGATGGGGGTGGTCCGTTTTTCCTCTACAGCACCAAAGTGGAGGGTCTTCTGAAGCTTCGGATAAGTACCTGGCTCCAAGAGAAGAGTTAATGCCAGAATATGTTTCTGACGTTTTTTCAGTTCGAAAAGCGGCTCTTCCACCATGGAAGAAAAAACTTTTAAAGGTATTCTTTTCAGTTCTTTTGTTTTGGCCAAAAGCTTTTTCTCTGAAAGAAGAATCAGTGCCAGATTCAAGTGAAGGTTGAGCTCGTCTCTGGAAAAATGCTCTTTGGAGAGGGATTCCAGAGAAATCATATACGTGCGTAAAGATGCCATATAGGCTTCAATTTCAGTCTTTCTTTCACCGTTATCCTCTTCTTTATAGAGACTGACTGGAGGTTTATCCAAAAATATATAGTGATCTTTATCAAGGACTCTCTTTTTCATGATTTCACCAAACTTTATCTCTTATTGCTTCTATTTTAGCACAGGACAGAACAATAGGCTCTGACATTTCAAGAACTTAGCAACGAGTTTGTGAAAAGAGAAGAAAAAGACAAGAAAATCCAACTGGAACCCTTAAAGGTTTATCTAAAATACAGTATACTGGTGTAGAGGGCACTGGATTGCCCAGATTTAAAAAGTGACAGCAGTAACAGAATGTGAGGAATTGATATGACAGAAGTGGAGAAGAAAATAATAAGAAGAGACCGGATTGTACGAATCCTACTCATCCTCCTGATTATTATGGGGGTTGGATTCTATGTGTACGCCAGAGACTACTACCGAGCATCCATGGTGGCGGAAGGAGCTTTGGTTTCAGGAGACGGGATTACCTTTGAAGAAGTCAATGGAGATCTCATATTCACGCCTTCAACACCCAAAGGCGGAGTTGTGATCTATCCTGGTGGAAGAGTCTCAGAACGTGCTTATGGACATTTAGCGCGAAAGATTGCTGCATTAGGCTATAAGACTGTGATCGTCAAGGTGCCCTTCAAGTTGTCTATTCTGGAAAATGGTGCAGCCAAGAGTTATGTGAATGAGGAGATGCCATGGATTCTTATCGGACACTCTTTAGGAGGCGTCTCTGCATCAAGCTTTGCACAGAAGAACATGGATACAGTGGATGGTCTGATTCTTCTTGCTTCCTATCCAGCAGGGAACACCGATTTATCTTCCGCACCATTTCCTGTGTACTCCCTGGTGGGAGACAAAGACCAGGTGGTGGATTTTGAAAGCCTTCAGAAGGCTCAGGACCGATTGCCAAAAGGTTTTGAAGGAGTGGTGATCCGAGGCGGAAACCATGCGAGTTTCGGAAATTATGGCATCCAGAAAGGCGACAGTCTCCCGGATATCAGTTTCGATGACCAGCAGCAGTATGTACTGGATGCACTTTTAGAAATCCTGCCGTAGTGGCCAGAAGTTCCATAAGATCATAGAAAATGCCTCTGCGTTGAGTTCTCTTCTACGGCAGAGGTTTTCGCGTAGATGGAGTTCTTTACTGAGAGAAATGCTTGAGAGTGGATAAGAAATCACAGAGAGTATTTCTCCAACTTCAATAAATTTAAAGATATGCAGATTTCTGTTACAATTATGAAAATATCCTGATACATTATGGGGGTATTTCTGAGAATTTCATAAAAATACTAAAATTGATAATTTTCTTTGACAAAAATATACACAACTTAAAATGATTTATGGTATGATATTGTTAGAAATTTATTTAACGATGAGGTGTAAGGATGGACAAGAAAAAAGATATTTCTATGGCCGTAATTAAAAGATTACCAAAATACTACAGACATCTGGCAGAGCTTCTGAGAAATGATGTGGACCGTGTCTCCTCAAAAGAACTGAGCGAGAAAATCGGATTTACTGCTTCCCAGATCCGTCAGGACTTTAACTGCTTCGGCGGCTTTGGCCAGCAGGGGTATGGATATAATGTGAAAGAGCTTTATAATGAGATTTCCACCATTTTGGGGCTGGATAAAAGATACAGCACCATCATCATCGGTGCTGGAAATATCGGACAAGCGGTGGCAAACTACACAAGATTTGAGAAGTTCGGATTCGACCTTAATGGAATTTTTGATGTGAATCCTAAGCTCATTGGAATGAAGATGAAAGACATCGAAATCAGTGATATTGACACTATGGATGAGTTCCTAAAAAACAACAAGACAGATATCGGCATCATCTGTGTACCGCACACTGTGGCACAGAAAGTGGCAGATATTCTGGTGGCAAATGGCGTGAAAGGCATCTGGAACTTTGCACCCATTGACATCCAGGTACCAGAGAATGTATCCATTGAGAATGTGCACCTGAGCGAAAGTCTTCTGACTTTGGTGTATCTCATGAACGATCTGGACAAGTAAAAAGGTCACAAGAAGAGGTCTCGTTGGAGGCCTCTTTTTCATTGTTGCTCATTGTTTTTTCTTGAACAAAGGGTGAGAAGTCCGTATACTGAAAAAGGATAGAGCCAGGCTCTAAAATGAAATATGTTGGGGGAAGCAAATGTATAAAATATTACGGAAAAAAGAACTGGTGCCCAATATCTACCAGATGGATATTGAAGCAAAAAGAGTGGCGAAAAGCGCTCTGCCAGGACAGTTTGTCATTGTGAAGGTGGATGAGAGGGGAGAGAGAGTACCCCTTACCATCTGTGACTATGACAGGGAAGAAGGCAGTGTGTCCATTGTTTTTCAGACCCTGGGCGCATCGACGCAGAAGCTTGCTGAGAAAGAAGCCGGGGAAGAAATCAGAGATTTTGTCGGACCTTTGGGTAATCCATCGGAAGTTGTGACGGAAGACGCAGAAAAGCTGATAGATCATAGAATTGTCTTCATCGCAGGAGGCGTGGGAACAGCGCCTGTTTATCCTCAGGTGAAGATGCTGAAGGATAAAGGCATCAAAGTGGATGTGATCATTGGAACAAAATCTAGGCACACTCTGATTCTTGAAGAGCAGTTCAGAGAAGTGGCGGAAAACCTCTATATCTGTACGGATGATGGCAGCTATGGGTATCATGGACTTGTCACAGACCAGCTGAAGGAGCTTCTGGATGCTGGAGAGAAAAACTATGATCTTTGTGTGGCCATCGGTCCTATGATCATGATGAAGTTTGTGGCAAGGCTCACCAAAGAATACCAGCTGAAGACCATCGTTTCCCTCAATCCCATCATGGTGGATGGTACAGGCATGTGTGGAGCCTGCAGAGTGACTGTGGGAAATGAAGTCAAGTTTGCCTGTGTGGATGGTCCGGAGTTTGACGGGCACCTGATCCATTTTGATGAGGCCATGAGAAGACAGTCCATGTACAAGTCCCAGGAAGGGAAGAAAACCATCGAGAAAGAGCAGAAGGATGTTCATAAGGATTCAGGCTTCTGCAGTTTAGGAGAGATTGCCCATGATGAAAAATAGAGTACCCGTTCGGGAACAAAAGCCCGAAGAGAGAGTAAAAAACTTCAAGGAAGTGAGTTTTGGCTATAATCATGAGGAAGCTCTTTTGGAGGCAGAGCGTTGTCTCCAGTGCAGAAATCCGAGATGCGTGGGCGCATGCCCAGTAGCCATCAACATTCCCAAGTTCATCCAGGAACTGAAGGATGGACATATAGGCAAAGCAAGGGATACCATCGGAGAAGCCAGTAACCTGCCAGCAGTCTGCGGCAGAGTCTGCCCTCAGGAGGAGCAGTGTGAAGGAAAATGCATTGTGGGTATCAAAGGAGAACCGGTGAACATCGGAAAGCTGGAGCGTTTCGTGGCAGACTGGGCCATGGAAACGGGGTATAAGAACACAGAGAAAGCGCCGGCAAACGGACATAAAGTAGCAGTGGTGGGCAGTGGTCCTGCAGGGCTCACCTGTGCCGGAGATCTGGCGAAGCTGGGCTATGAAGTGACGATTTTTGAAGCGCTTCATGAACCAGGTGGGGTGCTGGTCTACGGCATACCAGAGTTCAGGCTCCCGAAGGAAACCATCGTGAAAGAAGAAATCAGGCTACTGAAGGATCTTGGGGTCACCATCGAGACCAATGTCATTGTAGGACGTACGGTGACCATTGAAAGTCTGTTTGCAGAAGAGGGATTCGAAGCAGTGTTCATTGGATCTGGAGCTGGACTTCCCATGTTCATGGGAATCCCAGGTGAAAATGCCAATGGAGTCATGTCCGCCAATGAGTACCTGACCAGAGCCAATCTCATGAAGGCTTTCCAGGAAGGCTATGACACCCCTATAAGCCATGGAAAGCATGTGGCGGTGGTAGGCGCGGGCAATGTGGCCATGGATGCGGCAAGAACAGCGGCAAGACTTGGTGCGAAGGCAAGCATTGTCTACAGAAGATCTGAAAAAGAAATTCCTGCCAGGGCGGAAGAAGTGCATCATGCCATTGAAGAGGGCATTGAGATGAACCTTCTCACAAATCCGAAGGAAATCCTTGTGGATGAGAGGGGATTTGTCAAAGGCATGGTCTGCGTGAAAATGGAGCTGGGAGAACCCGATGCTTCCGGAAGAAGACGGCCGATAGAAATTGAAGGAAGCGAGTTCACCATACCCTGCGACAGTGTCATCATGAGCCTCGGAACGTCCCCCAATCCACTGATTTCCTCCACCACCCAAGGCATTGAAACCAATCGGAGAGGATGTATCCTGGTGAAAGAGGAGTCTGGAGCCACAAGTCTTGAGGGTGTGTTTGCCGGTGGAGACGCCGTGACAGGTTCTGCTACGGTGATTCTTGCCATGAGCGCAGGGAAAACTGCAGCCCAAGGCATTCATGCGTATCTGATGGGAAAAGAGAAGTAAAGCGAGGAACATATGGATTATAAAGTGGGGAAGGTTTTAGAGAAAGGGATTGTGTTAAAGGGCGTGAAGCATTTTCATCCCCAGCAGATCTTTGAATGCGGACAGTGTTTCCGGTGGACAAGCCGAAATACAAAGAAGGACCATTATCTTGGCGTCGTAGCGGGGAAAGTGGTGGAAGTGAAGCTTGTAGAGGATGAAGTAGTTCTTCTAGGCATCACAGAAGAAGAGTTTCAAGTCTTTTTCAAAGACTACTTTGATCTTTCCAGAGATTATGGCAAGGTGAAGCGGATCCTGCGAAAAGATCCGCTTCTGAAAAAAGCCGTGGCTTTTGGCTATGGCATCCGTATCCTCAAGCAGGATCCTTTTGAAACGCTCATCTCCTTTATTCTTTCTTCCAATAATCTGATTCCAAAAATCCGGGAAGGCATCCGAAGAATCAGTGAGAAGTATGGTCAGTCCATCCAGTATGAGGGAGAGACTTATTATACGTTCCCTACGCCAGAAGCGCTTTCCAGAGCCACAGAAGAGGAGCTTCGGGCATTAGGCCTTGGGTATCGGGCAGCTTACATCGAAAAGACCGCAAAGCTTGTGTATGAGGCGTCTCTTCTGAAGATAGAGAAAGAGAAGAGAGCGCTGACCCCTGAAGAGAGGGAGAGCTTTTCTTATGATCTGACATACATTTCGGATCTTCCAGAGGAGGAGTGCCTGAAAGCCCTCATGAGATTTCCAGGCGTAGGCATGAAGGTGGCGGACTGCATCATGCTGTTCTCCATGGGAAAGACCGGTGCATTTCCTGTGGATGTCTGGGTGAAGAAAGCCATGGTTTATTTTTATGGTGCAGAGCCCGGGAGTCTTCCAAAAATGCGCAGCTTTGCCAAAGAGAAGTTTGGGCATCTTGCTGGTTTTTCCCAGCAGTATCTGTTTTATTACGCTAGAGAGAAGAAGATCAGAATTCCAGAAGAAAAGAAGCAGAAATAAAAGAAGAGACCCTGATGGTAAAGCGGCAGGTAAGCAGCGTATCCTTCAGGGTCTCTTCTATTTTAGGAGTGAAGAGGCTTTATACTTGGAGCACCATTCGGTCCTCCACGGAATGAGCGTTTTTCTGGAAGAGGGCAATAAGATCCTTTGAGGACAGTGCTGCCTTTTCTTCCAGAGAGAGGTCTTCTACAATTTCGCCCTCATGCATCATCACCAGTCTGTTGCCATAGGCCAAGGCGTGATTCATGTTATGGGTGACCATGAGGGTGGTGATGCCTTCTTTTTGGATCAGGCTCTCCGTGACTTTCATAATAAGTTCTGAGGTTCTGGGGTCCAGTGCGGCCGTATGTTCATCGAGAAGCAAAAGCTTCGGTTTTTTCATCACTGCCATGAAGAGGGCCACTGCTTGCCGCTGACCACCGGAAAGGAGTCCGATTTTTGTGTGGAGCTTGGACTCAAGGCCAAGGCCCAAAGAGGCCAGCTGATCTTTGTAGTAGCTGATTCTATTCATATTCACTGCTTTTTTCAGACTGAAGCTTTCTCCTTTGGCATCGGCCAAAGAGAGATTTTCCAGAAGCGTCATGGAAGGAGAGACAGAGAGTCTTGGATCCTGATGGACTCTACCAAGAAGCTTTGCTCTCACATGAGCTTTCTCGTAGGTGATGTCTTGTCCATCCAAAAGGATGAGACCATCATCGGATTCGTAGGTTCCAGCAATGAGATGAAGTAGTGTGGACTTTCCTGCACCATTGGAACCTAGAAGACTGATGAAGTCTTTTTCCTGCACCTGGAGGCTGAGATTTTTCAGCACAGTATTTTCAATGGGGGTGCCTGGATTAAAGGTTTTTGATAAGTTTTCAAGCTTTAGCATAGAAGGCACCTCCTTTTTCCACTTTGGTTTCTTTCTTCAGCGCGCTTTGTCTGCGTCTTTTTTTGAGAGCCCCGGAGCTCATGCCCATGGCGAGAATCACCGCGATGGCGGTGGCCAGCTTGAAATCGTTGGGGTCCAGTCCAAGTCTCAGCACCAGCACTAGAATGCCCTTATAGAGCACAGCACCAGAAAGAGCGATGGAGGTCATAGGAAGGTTCAGCTTCTTCAGAAGAGAGCTTCCTATGATGACTGCAGCAAGAGCGGTGACTGCGCTTCCGGTACCCATGCCCACATCGGAGAAACCCTGATACTGAGCGGTAAGAGCGCCGGAGAGGCCTGCTAAAAAGTTTGCGGTCACAAGACCGAGGATTTTGATTTTATGGGCATCTGCACCAAGGGAAGTGAGGATCTCCTCATTGTCACCCACAGCTCTTAAGAAGAAGCCAGTTTTTGTTCGGAAGAAGGCTTCATAGAGAAAGATGAGCACGGTCACGATGAGAAGAAGCAGGAGCAGTGTGCTGAGGTTTTCACCCCCGATGGATACTTCCGGCAATGTGAATACTGTAGTTTCTGCAAAAAGCGCAATATTGGCTTTTCCCATGACCCTCAGGTTTACAGAGTAGAGGCCGAACATAACGAGAATCCCTGCCATGAGTCCATTGATTTTCAGTTTCGTATGGATGATTCCTGTAACAAGACCACCTAAGGAAGCGGTCAAAGCCCCAAGAAGTGTTGCAACCCATGGATTCATTCCTCTAAGAAGAAGCACTGCAGCGGTGGCTGCTCCTAGTGGATAAGTGCCGTCCACAGAAAGGTCTGCAAAATCCATAATTTTATATGTGATATAGATTCCGAAAACAAGTATTGCAAAAAGCAGACCCTGTTCCAGAATGCTGATGAGAATACTCATTATTTTTCACCTACCACTTTCGCGGCAGACAGAATCTCCTCTGGAATGGTAATACCTAAAGAATCCGCAGCATTTTTGTTCAACACAATGATGGGATTCTTCACCACGAAGATGGGAAGTTCTTTGGGCTCTTTACCCTTCAGGATTTCAACGGCCATGAGTCCGGTTTCTCTACCCAGCTCATAGTAGTCAACACCTGCGGAAATGAGTCCACCCACGTTGACGCCAGCATCTTCTGCGCAGAAGACTGGAATCTTCTCGTCATTGGCTAATTTTACAATAAGAGCGTAGGCCGAAGCGACCATATTGTCTGTGGGCGTATAAAGCACATCCACTTCCTTCAGAACACTGGGGAGCACCGCATTGACATCACTAAGAGCTGTGATTCCAGCTTCTTTAACGGTGAAGCCCATGTCTTTTGCTGCTTCTTTCAGTGCATTGACCTGATAGGTGGAGTTGGGTTCTGAGGTGTTATAAATGACTCCGATGGTTTTGGCTTCTGGGAGTATTTTTTTGAGAAGCTCCAGCTGAGGTCCGATGGGAACACCATCAGAAGTTCCAGTGACGTTTTTACCAGGATTCTCAAAGGAATCCGCAATGCCTGCATCCACAGGATCTGTTACCGCGGTGATGAGAATCGGAATATCTTTTGTTGCGTTGTAGGATGCCTGGGCGCTTGAGGTTGCAATGGCAAAGATGAGATCTTTCTTCTTTGCTACAAAATCTTCGGCGATGGCCAGCGCTGTGGGCTGTTCTCCCTGGGCATTCTTATAGTCGATTTCGATGTCCTCTCCTTCTACATAACCATTCTCCTTGAGCACATCCAAAAATCCTTGTCTTGAAGCATCCAGTGCTTCATGCACCACAAACTGATTGATGCCAATTTGAGTGAGTTCATTTTTTTTCTGGCACCCTGCCACTGCAAGGGCCATGGCCACAATACCGAGGGCCACGATTTTCTTTCCTACCATTCTACATATCCTCCTAATACTACTGTTCTTTCATAATCTTGAACAAATTATGAATTACCTTATTATATAGAGGGTTCTGAAGTTTATCAAGTTCAGTGAAACCAAGAGTTTGTTGCAACAATGGTGAAAAATGAGGTGCAATTTTAGAATTCTTTAAAAAACAGAGGTAAAATTATATAATTTTCGAAGTACTTCGAAAATGAAAACAACTACATCGAAAGATTCTGAAATTTGCATACAAAATAAAAGAGACGCTTGATGGCGCCTCTTTCTCAAGTTTTTCTATACTGTTAGTGTTCTGTGGCCGATGCCAATGGCAAATTCATTCAGATGAAGCAGACCAATGCTTACATAAATACAAACGGCCAGGTCATTGCCCATGCGTACCAGTCCGATTTTACCCCCTACATTGAGATTGTTGGACCGTTCCAGCACCTGCATGAGAGCATCCCGTGCAGCACCCATGACAGCGCCTTCTTCCGCATACTCTTCCTTAATCAGTCCCACGCGTTTGGACGCCACCAGCGCCCGTTCCAGAATCTTGCTGATGCTGATGGAGATGTTCCCTCCAATGTCCACTGCGGCGGCTTTTCCGCCCAGGGCTTCCAGCTTCCTTATATAGTCCCGTTCTTCCTCACGGCTGGTGAGTGCAAGCCTCACTGCTTCTCTTGGTACATCTAAGCTCTTATTCATATTCTCATCCTCACAATTTCACCATAGTGTTTTCTATATGCTTTCTTTCATTCTATCAAATATTCAGGCGTCCTGCTTCTTTTTTCCAAAGGTCTTTCCAAGAAAGAGCGTCAGAAGAGCCAGAAGGACCATGTAGAGGAGGATGAGAAACGCAGCATACATAAAGAACCATTCCGGTAAAATCCTGATGACAGGATCGATGGTGGGGTCAAAAATCCAGTAGTCATTGGAAAAGGCGATCTCATGGAAAAGCACAAAGGCTCTGGAGAAATCTACTACAAAAGGGATACCCAGAAGGAGGGGGAGAATAAAGGTGAAAGCAGCTGCGCCCTTTAAGTACCCCAGCTGGTTTTCGCGTTTCCTCTTAATAAACAAGAAAATCGAAAGGACCAGACTGACGGCGAAAAGGATCCAGACAAGGTCAAAAATGACCTTGACTTCATAGAAATGGAATTCACCTTGGGGAGACATGGGGAGTCCATTGAGCTCAAGCTTTCCACGATAAAAAGGATTCAGGTAATCAATGAGTATATCGTAATTGCTTTTAATGAGCCCATAGTCATAGTCCCCATTTTGGGCCTGAATCTTTGGGATATTCATATAA
Source organism: Proteiniclasticum ruminis DSM 24773 (assembly GCF_000701905.1). Lineage (GTDB taxonomy): Bacteria > Bacillota > Clostridia > Clostridiales > Clostridiaceae > Proteiniclasticum > Proteiniclasticum ruminis. The sequence continues at coordinate 79,976 of NZ_JNKC01000008.1, forward strand.
TAGAGGATTCTGGTATTGAGACCTAAAAGAACCGAGCCTGTAAGTACAGCAACGGCATGAATCAGTGCGTAGAGTGCTGCTTTAAATTTTTTCATATCTACATCTGGAAGCATCTGCAAAAGGCTTCCATGTTCACCTCATTTCTTAGTGGGAAAGAAAGGAACGAAAGTCCTCGCAATCCCATTAGAATAATGATATCATGATTTTGGAGTCGTGAGTAGAACAAAGATATTGAAAGATAATTGGAGATTTTTATAGATAGTAGAAGCTAATTTGCTTTTTTGAACGGATTTATGCCGTATTTAAGAAAATGACTCTAAAATTCTAGTTGAAATCAGAAACAAATAAATTATAATAAGAATAGATGTTAGCACTCGACATAAGTGAGTGCTAATAAAAGTTTGTTATTAGGAGGAATGTCAAAGTGATCAGACCATTAGGAGACAGAGTTGTACTTAAAAGACGTGAAGCCGAGGAAACCACAAAGTCCGGTATTGTCCTCACAGGTTCCAGCAAAGAAAAGCCTCAGGAGGCTGAAGTCTTAGCTGTGGGTCCAGGAGGCTATGTGGACGGCAATAAAGTGGAAATGGAAGTTAAAGTTGGTGACAAGGTTCTCTTCTCCAAATATGCAGGCACGGAAGTGAAGCATGAGGGTGAAGAAGTCATCGTGGTTCGACAAAACGATATTCTGGCAATTATAGAGTAGTAGGAGGAGTAGACGATTATGGCAAAGACAATCATCTATGGAGAAGAAGCAAGAAGAGCGATGCAAAAGGGTGTGGACATCCTTGCAGACACCGTAAAAGTTACATTGGGACCTAAGGGAAGAAATGTGGTCCTGGAAAAGAAGTTTGGCGCACCTCTCATCACCAATGACGGTGTGACCATTGCAAGAGAAATTGAACTGGAAGATGCCTATGAGAACATGGGGGCACAGCTGGTGAAAGAAGTTTCCACCAAGACCAACGATGTGGCTGGAGATGGAACCACTACTGCAACGGTACTGGCTCAGTCCATGATCAAGGAAGGTCTGAAGAATGTGACAGCGGGAGCAAATCCCATGTTCATTCGTCAGGGAATCAAGCTTGCTGTGGATAAAGCGGTAGAAGCCATTAAGGAGCAGAGTGTTGCCATTGGTGGTAAGGAAGACATTGCAAGAGTTGCTGCAGTTTCTGCTCAGGACGAGGAAGTGGGGCTTCTCATTTCTGACGCCATGGAGAGAGTAGGCACTCAGGGTGTAATTACAGTAGAAGAGTCCAAAACTTTCGGCACAGAGCTGGAAGTAGTGGAAGGTATGCAGTTTGACAGAGGATATGTTTCTGCGTACATGGCAACCAATACAGAAAAGATGGAAGCCGTTCTTGACGATCCTTTCATCCTGATCACAGACAAGAAGATCAATACCATCCAGGAAATCCTTCCAGTGCTGGAACAGGTGGTCCAGACAGGAAAGAAGCTTCTTCTGATTGCAGATGACATTGAAAGCGAAGTCATCGCTACACTGGTTGTGAATAAGCTGAGAGGAACCTTCGTCTGTGTGGCTGTAAAGGCTCCAGGATTTGGAGACAGAAGAAAAGAAATGCTTCAGGACATCGCCATCCTCACAGGTGGACAGGTGATCTCTGAAGAGCTCGGAAGAGAACTGAAAGATGCAACCATCGATATGCTGGGAAGCGCAGATACTGTAAGAATCAATAAGGATCAGACAGTCATTGTCAGCGGAAAAGGTTCTAAAGAAGAGATTGCAAATAGAGTCCATGTTATCAAGGCTCAGATGGAAGAGACCACTTCTGAGTTTGACAAGGAAAAGCTCTCTGAAAGACTGGCAAAGCTTGCTGGTGGCGTAGCAGTCATCAAGGTGGGCGCAGCGTCTGAAACAGAGCTGAAGGAAAAGAAGCTCCGCATGGAAGATGCTCTGGCTGCAACCAAGGCTGCAGTGGAAGAAGGCATCGTTGCTGGTGGTGGAACTGCTTACGTCAATGTCATTGATGCAGTAGGATCTCTAACAAGTGAAGACCCAGATGTGGTTGTAGGTATCAATATCGTGAAGAGAGCTCTTGAGGAGCCATTAAGACAGATCGCCATCAATGGTGGAGTAGAAGGCTCTGTTGTCATCGAAAAGGTGAAGAACAGCGAGAAGGGCATTGGCTTCAACATCATTACAGAAGAACTGGTGGATATGGTGAAGGTCGGTATCGTGGATCCAACTAAGGTTACAAGATCTGCTCTACAGAATGCGGCATCCGTTGCTGCAACCTTCCTGACCACAGAGGCAGCTGTGGTGGATATCAAGGAAGACAAGCCTATGATGCCATCTCCAGATATGGGTGGAATGTACTAAGGGTATAAAATGAATATGTATCGAAGACGGTGTTTCAGACACCGTCTTTATTTTTTTGATTTGCTATACTTTATGACCTTATACGTTGACTTTGAAAAGTAAAGTGAACTAAACAAAATGTAAAACAGACTTGACTTTATGTATAGTTAACTTTACAATAAAGGTATAAAACCGGTTTAGAATCTATAAGACGGAGGAAGATAAGAAATGGCAATGGAGAACAATATTAAGCTGTTTCGTGCGAAGCTTGGGTACACCCAGGAGGATCTGGCGAAGAAAGTGGATGTGACACGCCAGACCATCATCGCATTGGAAAAGGGCAGCTATACGCCATCACTGGAACTGGCTTTTAAGCTTTCAGATTTGTTTCAGGTACCCATCGAAGAAATATTTTACAGAACGGAGGACAAAAAATGAATAAAACTGTTATTGGACAAATCCTGAATATCGCGCTTGCATGGGCACTTTATACTGTATTCCGCGCAAAAAATGCCATGGATCTGGCCTATGAGGGGAAATACCTGGAAGACACCCATCTGATGCGTGTGCTGTTATCCGCCGCCGCCGCATTTCTAATCATTGGCATCATGATCTATATCAGCATGAAAGGCAAGAAGATCCGCAGCTTCGGAGATTTTCTGAAATTGGACATCTCTGTTTCAGAAGACGACGAACGGGAAAGCGAGATCATCCGGCGTATTTCAAGGAAGAACTACCTGGCGTATTCAGGTGGTGTCATGGCCATGATCGTTTTTGCTCCGATTCTTATCGGAACAGAGGAAATCACCATGCACGGAGTGGTTCTTTCTCTGGCTGTGGTAGTCACCGCAGATGCGCTGCTGTTCCTCTTCCAGTATATCAGGGCGTATCATGAATAAAACACTTGACTACTCAAATATAATTTACTAAAATATAATTAAGCAAAAAATATTTGAGCATAAGGTGTAAAAATGAATCAGTGTATGGATGTATTTCTGCAAAAGTTTGGACTCACCCGTTATGATGTATCGAAAAGGACTGGGATTTCTCAGCAGACCTTATCCAGTGCCAACAAGAAAGATCCGGGGAGCTACTCGGTGAAAATCCTATCGGCTCTTTCTGATGCCACAGGGATTTCACCAGGAGAAGTACTGGACCAGCTTTTAAGGATCCAGAAAGAAGAAGAGCGGTTTGTGGTAAGAAACTGGGAGGAGCTGAAGATTGCTGTGGATGCCATGAAAGAGAGATTTCTGGTGGAAGGGGAGTTTACTGAAGTCATGAAAGATGTGAAAAGCGGGCAACTTTCTGATACAGCAAGGCTTGGGACAGAGCTTGGCACCGGTGGAGGTGTGGGCATCATTGAGGCCCTTTACTACTTTGTGCACCGCCAGCTTTCAGGGGGGAATAAGGAAGAGGAGAAGCTGAAAGACAGGCTCACCTCTTTATACCACATCATTCTTCTGGATGAACATACGGTGGAGCTGAAACTGAAATCTCTCAGTTATTAGGATGAGCAATCATCCTTTTTTTGTTGAAGTGAATAAAGCAGGGTTCTCCTTCCTATAATGAGGGTATCAAAGGAAAGGAGGAAAGATAATGAAAAACAAGAAAAGGGGATTTTCTCTGGTAGAGCTTCTTATTGTCCTTGGCATTTCCAGTATTCTCATGGCCATGTCCGCACCGAAGTATCAGGGCATTGTGGGCAAAGCCAATGAACTGGAGCAAAGAGCGTATGTCCGGGAGGCGCTGAACTATGTGGATGTCTATAATCTGGAAGCCAGCAATAAGATTGCCGAAACCATAGCCTTATCGGCAGTACCCCTAACAAGTACGGATTACTTGGCTGCCCGTAAAAAGGTTTCAGCAGAGTATCAGGAAAAAACACTGAAATATCTGAGGGAGTTTACGGAAGGCGTGGAAAGTCCCTCCTCATGATCCATCTCTGTAGAATCTTAGGACCGCTGGGTGGAATCCTTCTTGGAAAGCACCTGCTGAAAGAGAAAAGACCAGACTGGATGGTGTCAGCCATGATCTATGGAATCCTTCTGGTCCTTTCTTCCTATTATTTCAGGTTTACTTTCCTGGAGGTCTTCTTCTACAGCGCATTTCTCTCCGGGGTCTTTACAGACCACTATTCTGGAAGAGTCTACAATCTTTCTCTTTATCTCATGGTGCCCTTTGCCCTCTCTGGATTTTATACCCATCACAGCTATATTGCCGCTCTCTTTATGCTCCTGCTGCCTATTTACAAGAAAAGCAGGAAGCTTCAGTTCTATTTTGGAGAAGCAGATGTTTATGTGCTTCTTTTCATCTCCATGGCCTATGGACGGAATGTGTTCTACACTTTGTTCTATGCTTCCGCATTAGGTCTCCTCTATGCAGTGGTTGGACGCAGAAGGGAAATCTATTTTCTTCCGTTTCTGTTCTTTGGACTTCTACTCTCTCATGTTGATGAGTTTCATAAGTTCTTTGGGATTTTGCTTTAGGATTGGGAGATTGTGAAGGTTATCTTTTATGAACCTGTGAAAAGCAACGCAATTCCTGCAAAATGTGTTTGACTTTGCCTGTGGGGATGTCTATAATAAAGTTTAAATTAAAAACGCGTTACTCGTATATGCCCTTAATAAGGAAGGGCGTTTCTACCGGAAACCATTGTAATTTCCGTCTATGAGTGGCAAAGGTGCTTCTTTGGCATACCCTTGTCACCATGGTGAATTTGGGTATGCTTTTTTTATAGAATAAGGAGGATCTTCATGGGAAAAATTTTGAAAACTGCTTACACATTTGATGACGTTCTGCTGGTACCAAACAAGTCTGAGGTGCTGCCAAAGGATGTACAGGTGAAGACAAAGCTGACGAGCACACTGACCCTGAATATTCCACTCATCAGCGCCAGCATGGATACGGTGACAGAATCCACCATGGCCATTGCCATGGCTCGAGAAGGTGGCCTTGGCATCATCCATAAGAATATGTCCATAGAAGAGCAGGCCCATGAAGTGGATGTGGTCAAGAGACAGGAAAATGGTGTCATTGTGAATCCTTTCCATCTGACAGCGGACAAGACCTTACGAGAAGCCAACGAGCTCATGAGAAGATACAGAATCAGCGGTGTGCCCATCACAGAGGAAGGAAAGCTTGTGGGCATCGTCACCAACAGAGATCTGGTCTTTGAGTTTGATATGGAAAAATCCATCGGTGAAGTTATGACAAAAGACAACCTCATCACCGCTTTGGAAGGCACTACCATTGATGAAGCGAAAGAAATCCTCCGTACCCATAAGATTGAGAAGCTGCCACTGGTGGATAAGGACAATAATCTGAAAGGGCTCATCACCATCAAGGACATTGAGAAGACAAGACTCTTCCCGAATGCTGCTAAAGATGCCAGAGGAAGACTCCTCTGCGGCGCTGGTGTTGGCGTTACCGCCAACATGATGGAGCGTGTAAAAGCTCTAGTGGACGCAGGTGTGGACGTAGTAGTTCTTGATACAGCCCATGGACATTCAGAGGGCGTTATGGAAGGCGTAAAGAAGATCAAAGCCTCTTATCCAGAGCTTCCTGTTATCGCAGGAAATGTGGCAACCGCAGAAGGAGCTAAAGCCCTTGCAGAAGCTGGCGCTGACGCTGTGAAAGTCGGCATCGGACCTGGTTCCATCTGTACCACCCGTGTGGTTTCTGGGGTAGGTGTTCCTCAGCTCACAGCAGTGATGGACTGTGTGGAGGCACTAGAAGGCACTGGTGTTCCCGTCATTGCCGATGGAGGCATCAAGTACTCTGGAGACATCGTGAAGGCTCTGGCCGCAGGCGCAGGCGCTGTGATGCTGGGATCTATTCTTGCAGGATGCCAGGAGTCACCAGGAGAGATTGAAATCTATCAGGGAAGAAACTATAAGGTTTATAGAGGCATGGGTTCTCTTACTTCCATGAATAAGGGGTCCAGTGACAGATACTTCCAGGAAAACGCCAAGAAGCTTGTGCCTGAAGGCGTAGAAGGAAGAGTAGCCTACAAGGGACCTGTATCGGATACCCTATATCAGCTGGTGGGCGGACTTCGCTCCGGTATGGGATACCTGGGATCCAAGGATCTTCCTACCCTCTTTGAGACCGCAAACTTTGTGGTTCAGACAGCCAACGGTCTGAAGGAAAGCCATCCACATGACATCTATATCACCAAAGAAGCCCCTAATTACAGCAATAAAGAAGCGTAGGAGAGAATATATGGAAAACAATGTAATCCTGGTCCTGGATTTTGGCGGTCAGTACAATCAGCTCATCACAAGACGTGTCCGAGAAGCGGGCGTCTACAGTGAACTGATCTCTGCAAAAACATCCATTGAAGAAATCAAGAGAAGAAACCCGGTGGGCATCATCCTGACTGGTGGACCAAACTCAGTGTATGAGGAGGGCTCCATGACGGTGAGTGAAGAAATCTTCTCACTAGGGATTCCTGTTCTGGGCATCTGTTATGGCCATCAGCTCATGACCCATAAGTTGAAGGGAAAAGTAAACACAGGAACCGTGAAAGAATACGGAAAGTCCCACATCCATTTTGAATCCGAGAGCGTCATGTTCCAGGGACTACCTGAAGAGTCAGTGGTCTGGATGAGCCATCAGGATGAAGTGGTGGAAGTGCCAGAAGGATTTAAAGTTACCGCATTTACCAAAGACTGCAAAGTGGCAGCCATGGAAAACAAGGAAAAGAATCTATATGGTCTTCAGTTCCATCCAGAAGTGGTCCATTCCGTACTGGGCAAGGAAATCCTTTCAAACTTCATCCATGGTGCCTGCAAAGCGGAGAGAACTTGGGTGATGAAGGATTTTGCCAAGGAGAAGATTGAAGAAATCAGAGTGAAGGCTGATGGAAAGAAGGTTCTATGCGCACTTTCCGGCGGAGTAGACTCCTCCGTTGCGGCTGTTCTTGTTCATAAAGCAATCGGAGACAACCTCACCTGTATTTTTGTAGACCATGGTCTTCTTCGTAAGAATGAAGGGGATGAAGTGGAGAAGATCTTCAGAGAGAGATTCCATATGAACCTCATCAGAGTCAACGCAAAGGACAGATTCCTTGGGAAGCTGAAAGGCGTGGAAGATCCGGAGAGAAAGAGAAAGATCATTGGTGAAGAGTTTATCCGTGTCTTTGAAGAAGAGTCCAATAAGCTTGGCAAGATCGATTATCTGGTGCAGGGCACCATTTATCCTGATGTTGTGGAATCCGGAACCGAGACCAGCCAGGTCATCAAGAGCCACCACAATGTGGGGGGACTTCCTGAAGACATCGAGTTTGAACTCATTGAGCCTTTAAGAGAACTGTTCAAGGATGAGGTAAGAGTCCTTGGAGAAGAGCTGGGCATTCCACATGATCTTGTGTACCGTCAGCCCTTCCCAGGTCCTGGACTTGGCATTCGTGTACTGGGTGAAGTGACAGAAGAGAAGCTGGAGATTGTGAGAGAAGCGGACTTCATTTTCAGAGATGAAGTGAAAAAGCACGGCCTGGATGAAACCATCTGGCAGTATTTTGCAGCACTTCCTAATGTCAGAAGCGTAGGTGTTATGGGAGATGGAAGAACCTATTCTCACCTCATTGCCTTAAGAGCAGTGCAGTCCACAGACGGGATGACTTCCGAGTGGTCCAGAATCCCTTATGAGGTGCTGGATATTGTTTCCAGAAGAATCGTTAATGAAGTGCCTGGGGTCAACAGAATCGTGTATGATGTAACCTCCAAGCCACCTTCAACCATAGAGTGGGAATAAGAAAAAAACTATAATCAGAAAAATCCTAGAAGGTAAAAATACTTCTAGGATTTTTTGTTGATGTCTTGCTGCTTGTTTGTGACAGTTTTTTAAGAGTTTTTTGTAATGCACTACTCTCAGGGATTCATAAAGTTATCTATTTCGGAGACCAATTTCATAAATCAGAAAAGCAAGCTTTAAAATAGTGTAGTCATGCAGTTCCCTTGGATTATAGCCAGTCTTTTCATAAAGACTGTTCAAGCGGTACTGCAAGGTATTTTTATGAATAAACAGCTCATTGGCACACCTCGTGATAGAACCGTTATGTTTTTCATAGGATTTCAGAAGCGCCATGAAGTCCCCTTTCTCTTTATCACTCAATCGGCCCAGTATTTTTGACTCAAAGAGAGGGGCGGAACCACTGAGCTCGGGAAGAAGGAGGATTCCAAGATCCAAATCCTCATAAAACTGAATGGGAACCTTTACTAAGTTTTTTGCCCACATGAGGCTTTTCTGAGCTTCAGAGAAAGACTTTCTTGAGTCAGCACTCGTGGTGCAAATGGATCCTACACCGAAAACCAAGTCCAGTCCAAAAGAGGTTTTGACCAGTTCTTGTATAGCAGAAAGATTTAGTCTCAATAAAGCGGGCTTTGTGAGGGTAGAAAGGATGGTCAGCGTATTCCGGTTCAGGGCGAAAATGGTCTGAGACGGCTCTGGAACCATTTTCTGCAGATATTTATAAAGAGCAGTGTCTACAGCATGATCTGTCAGAAACATTCCTTGCACAACTCTTCGTGGGATGGTGACATCATACTTATAGATGTCACGATAGCTGTTGTTCTCAAAGTCTGTACTTTGGGTGTTGTAAAGTAAGTTTTCAATGATGATGCGCTGGTTTTCTTTTGTGTTAAAGGATACTTCCTGGAGATAGGCTTCTTTTATCAGAATTTCTGTCATTTTTGTCAGGATGTGCACATATTTCGACACATCCTCTGGATTCCCTGTGATACCCACCACAGCAATGATCTCCTCTTCAAAATACAAAGGAAGATTGATCCCTTTCTTTGTGCCTTTGAACTCATCATCATTCTTTACAGAAAGACTTCTTTTTGTCTTTAATACTTTTAAAGCACCTTCATGTTGCTGTCCGATTCTCACGGGATCAGTAGACGCAATGATAACACCTTCCATGTTCATGAAGTTGATCTCATGATGTATGATTTCCTTGATGCTTTGTACGATATTCTGTGCAAGCTTACTTGATATTTTCATATTTTCCACCTCTTATTTGGTAATCATAACAAAAATTAATGGAGATGAAAAGGATTAATATGGTACAGGTACCGTATGAATGTAAACGACAATCAGATAAGATAAGGAAGGATAAAAAAATAACAACTTAAAAGGAGATCGTTATATGGACGCACAAGTCACAATAACCGCCCTTGGGGCACTGGTTGCACTCATCGTATCTATCGTTTTAATCTTTAAGAAAGTCGCCCCTTTTTACGCATTGTTCATCGGAGCCATCCTAGGAGGACTCATCGGTGGAGCGTCGCTCGTGGACACCATTGGTCTGATGAAGGGCGGAGCAGCTGGAATGATCACGGCCATCTTGAGAATCCTTGCCGCAGGAGTCATGGCTGGAATCTTAATCAAGTCTGGTGCAGCAGCATCTATGGCGTACACCATCATCGATAAGCTGGGGGCAAAGAAAGCTCTGCTGGCCATTTCTCTCGCCACCATGCTTCTTACCATGGTAGGTGTGTTTATTGACATTTCAGTCATCACAGTAGCACCCATTGCCATTGAGATTGCCAAGAAGCTGAAGATTTCAAGAACAACAATTCTCCTTGCCATGATTGGTGGAGGAAAAGCAGGAAACATGATGTCCCCGAACCCTAATGCCATCGCAGTTTCCGATTCCTTCGGTGTGCCACTGACCAGTGTCATGATGGCGGGCATCATTCCAGCCGTCATCGGTATCGCATTGACATTTGTGGTGGCTACAAAACTCAGCAAAAGTGGAAAAGGCACAAGTTTCAGCCTTGAGGAAGGCGGAGAAGTATCCAATGCTGACAACCTACCATCCTTTGGAAAGTCTATACTTGGACCAGTTGTGGCCATTCTTCTTCTTTCCTTGAGACCGATCTTTGATATCAACATCGATCCAATGCTTGCCTTGCCAGTGGGAGGGCTTGTGGCTGTCATCGTACTTGGAAAAGCGAAGCATGTTGTAGAATACACCCAATATGGTCTAGATAAAATGACCAATGTGGCCATCATCCTTCTTGGAACAGGTCTCATTGCTGGTATTATTTCAAACTCGACTCTTGGCGATGTATTTATCAATGCCATTGAGGTACTGGGACTGCCTACGTATCTTCTGGCTCCTATTGCAGGTATCCTCATGTCCGCTGCAACAGCGTCTACCACATCAGGATCTGCCGTTGCGAGCAGTGTATTTGGCAGCACATTGACTGGAGCGGGTGTTGCTCCTCTGGCTGGTGCAGCGATGATTCATACCGGTGCTACAGTACTTGATCACCTGCCACATGGTTCTTTCTTCCATGCCACAGGAGGAAGTGTATCTATGGCGTTTAAAGAAAGACTGGCGCTGATTCCTTATGAGTCCATGATTGGACTGGCCATGACCATCGTATCCACCATCATCTATGGAGTCATCGGTATCCTGTAAACCCCAACTAAGGAGAAGAATTTATGAAAGAACGTAAGACATATGTGCTGGCTCCGGACTCTTTTAAGGGCAGTTTAACTGCAAAAGAAGTCTGCGAAGCCATGGAAAAAGGAATCAGAAAAGCCTGTCCTGATGCACAGATCGTTCATGTGCCCATGGCGGATGGAGGAGAAGGAACTACGCAAGCTCTTGTGGATGCTACAGAAGGAAGACTTGTGAAAAAAAACGTTACGGGACCTCTTGGGAACCAGGTGGAAGCCATGTATGGAATCCTTGGCGATGGAAAGACAGCAGTCATTGAAATGGCATCAGCAAGCGGAATTCATCTTGTGGATCAGAAGACTAAAAATCCCCTGATCACCACTACCTACGGAACTGGAGAACTGATAAAGGAGTGCCTTGACCAAGGAATCCGAAAGATCATCCTTGGCATCGGAGGCAGTGCCACCAACGATGGTGGGGCAGGTATGGCAGCAGCCCTTGGAATAAAGCTTCTGGATGAGAATGGAAGCATGATTCCTTGGGGGGGAGGCTCATTAAGCTCACTGGAACGGATTGATCGAAGCGAGGTGGATCCACGTCTATCAGAGTGTATCTTCGAAGTTGCCTGTGATGTGACAAATCCTTTATGCGGTCCCACAGGAGCATCCCATGTCTTTGGTCCTCAGAAAGGAGCTGCTCCTCACGTGGTTGAGATTCTGGATCAAAATCTCAGACATTATGCAGATGTAATTCAGCGCGACCTTGGACTAGATGTTTCTGACATACCAGGGGCCGGGGCAGCAGGCGGACTAGGTGCTGGACTTCTTGCCTTTACAAACTGCACCTTGAAACCAGGAGTGGAGATTGTCATTAAGTATACGAATCTCAAGGAAAAGCTGAGAGAAGCAGCCTACTGCTTCACGGGTGAGGGTGGCATAGATTTCCAGACAAAATTTGGAAAGACCCCTTATGGAGTGGCAAAAACTGCGAAGGAAGTTTGTGAAGAAATCACTGTAGTTGGAATTGCAGGGATGATTGGGGAAGGGATTGAAAGCCTTTATGAGGTTGGATTTGATGCCATATTTGGCATTGCACCGGGCGCATCAGAACTGGAAAAGCTTCTACAGGAAGGATCCGAAAATATTGCAAGAACCACAGAGAACATTGTCAGACTGATGAAGAAGAGTGAAAAAATCTAGTATAGATTCAGTACATTGACGTGATAAAAGACAGAAGAGAAACTTTAGAGAGAAATGATGTGTGATGCGTCATTTCTCTTTTCTTTTGCTCAGACGTGATGTTTAAGTAAAAGTAGTATCTTATGAATTGACTTAAAATATATGAACTCAAATCCTAAGGTTATAAGAAGTAAACATCTGGAATATTGTGAAATATGTATCTAGTTTTGTTGTGTCTTATGATAATATTGATATGAAGAATAAATAACAAAAAGCAAAGGAGAATAAAAATGATCGATTTTCAAAATGCCTCTTTCATGAAGCTGCGACCAGTAGGAGAAAACTCCTACGCATCACTCATCTCACCTCTATTTGTGGAGGGAGAAAACATTTTGGCTTCCTTCCAGGGCATCCGTGATGGCGTGGTCTTCACAAGCAAAAGAATCTTTGCCATCAACGTTCAGGGGATCACGGGAAAGAAGAAGGACATTTCTTCACTGCCCTACAGCAAAATCCAGGCTTTTTCAGTAGAAACTGCTGGAGTTCTGGACCTTGACAGTGAACTGGAGCTCTGGTTTTCCGGACTTGGAAAAGTGAAGTTTGAATTTGTGAGCCGTGCGGATGTATCTGGAATCTGCCGCATGATTTCAGAAAGAGTTCTCTAAAATCATGTTAACAATAAAGGAGCGGGATTATGACAAAATTTGAAGAAGGCATGAATATTCTAGAAGAGCGTTTTGGAAGGGGCAAAGACAATGTCATTGCCTTGGCCACCATTTCTTTGAAGAATAGCCAAGAAGGATATCCGATGCCCTGCGTCCGGGATGTGGATGCTTATTATGAAGATGGCGCTTTCTATGTGGTGACCTATGGAACATCCAATAAGATCCGGCAGATTGAGGCGAATCCCGAAGTATCTGTTTCTGTGAATTTTGAAGATTTTTTTGGCAGTGGCAGAGGGGAAAATCTGGGCTGGGTACTGGACCCTAAAAATGCAAAACTCAGATCGAAGCTCAGAACTGTCTTCAAGGATTGGTATGATTTTGCCAACAATGAAGCAGATGAGAACTGCTGCTTTTTAGCCATTCATCTGAAGAAGGGCACCCTACGAATCAACCATGGAGAGAAATTCTATCATTTTGATTTTGAACACAGAAGAGCAGAGTAGAAGCAGACAGAATAAGTTCTACTTGAATGAAACAGAAGAACGCCATGAGTTTAAATTTTGTGACTCATGGCGTTCTTTTCCATAGGCTATTTTGTTTCAGTTCATTCTATCTTTTGATGTGCCTGGCAGCTCCACATAAAAGGTGGTGCCTTTACCAGGAGCCGTCTCCACACGAATGGAGCCTCCGTGAAGGGTGACGATTCTATGGGCGATGGTCATGCCAAGACCATTGCCGCTGGCTCCGTGAGAAGTATCTCCCTGATAGAACTTGTCAAAGATGCGGGAAGCTGTGTCCTCATCCATTCCCGGTCCCTGGTCCCGGATGACAAAGATGAAAGAAGAGACCTTCTCTATGATGTGCACCTTGATGACAGAAGCATCCGGAGAGAACTTCACTGCGTTGTCCAGAAGGTTGATGAATACCTGCTTCATGAGCTCTTCATTGGCATGGAGCATCAGTTCTCCTCTTTCGAACTCAATATTGATGTTTCTCTCACTCCACTTGCTGTACATCATGGCAATGATGAGGCGGATCTGCTCGCTGACATTATAGACCTTCTTATCGGTGATGATGGATTGGTTTTCAAGCTTTGACAGGCTCAGCACCTGATCCGCAAGATCCGCAAGACGCTCAGATTCACCGATGATGGTGTTAAGATACTCGCTCCGCATTTCTTCTGTCAGATCCTTTCTTTTCAGAATCCTCGCAAAGCCCCGGATGGAGACGATGGGGGTTTTAAACTCATGGGAGAAGTTATTGACAAAATCGGTTCTTAAAAGCTCCACACTGGCCAGCTCCTCTGCCATATGGTTGAAGCTGTCCGAAAGCTGCTTCAGTTCATAAGGCCCCTTAAGATGGATTCTTGCACTGTAGTCTCCTTCTGCAATCCTATCTGTGGCCTTCATGATCTCCAGTAGAGGTTTCAGGGGCTTCTCACTGAAGAGGAAAGCAAAGACAGTTCCGATGACAAGGCTGATGATGGCAAAGATGAGAAGAGAGAGTCTGTGGTCATAGTCTATGACGTTGACCCCCATTTTCAGGAGCATGAAGCCAAAGAGAAAGATCACCACAGAGGATCCAAACATGATGATGCAGACGATGAGGGCAAAAAGAAGAGCCAGCTGTACTCTTTTGAGCTTTCTTTTCACTCTATCCATGGTGGATCACCGCTTTATATCCGATGCCGCGGATGGCCATGATATCAAACTCAGGAGCATCTTCAAAACGCTTTCGGAGCCTGTTGATGTGGACATTCACCGTCACATCGGACGTTTCGGTATCCATGCCCCAGATCTCGTCCATGAGCTGAAGCCTTGTAAAGATCTTATCCGGGTAGGAAAGGAGCTTATAGAGGAGATAGAATTCTTTCTGAGGGAGGGTCTGGCTCTCGCCTTCTCTTGTCACCGTCAGAGCATCATAGTCCAGGGTGATTTTTCCCACATGGAGTTTATGTTCGTTGGCGATGGAGGCTCTTCTTAAAAGCGCTTTGATCCGAAGAAGCATTTCTTCTTCCTTTACCGGTTTCACCATATAATCATCGGTTCCGGCGATGAATCCCTTTGAAAGCTCTTCTGGCAGGTGCTTGGCTGTGACCATGAGAATTGGCGTGTTGTCTCCGACACTACGAAGGTGCTCTGTGAACTCATAGCCATCCATGTTTGGCATCATCACATCCAGCACTATGAGATCGATGTGATGATTCTCCATCATCTTCAGGGCATCCAGTCCATCGGAGGCTGAAACCACCTTATAACCGGAGAGGGTGAGGACAGCCTTCATGAGTTTTGCAGTGCTTTTGTCGTCTTCCACGACCATGAGCTGAAACATAAAAAATCACTCCTTCAATGGGAAAATTATACCATACTACATAAACTGAAGATAAACTCCCTTGCAGCCATAGAGAACTATTCTGGAAGAAAATATTGAAAAAAAGTAAGTGATACGTTTTCAGTTTATTCTCAGTTTTTCTAAGGGCAGTAGAATAACAGTCGTTAGATCAAAAGAAGGAGACAAACATATGCTGCAGATTAAAAACATCAGTAAAAAGTATCAGACAGGAGACCTCATTCAGACTGCTCTGGACGGAGTGAGCCTGAACCTGAGAGACAATGAGTTCGTGGCCATCCTGGGTCCCAGTGGATCTGGAAAGACCACGCTCCTTAACATCATCGGAGGGCTGGACCGCTATGACAGCGGAGACCTCATCATAAATGCCATCTCCACCAAGAAGTATAAAGACAGTGACTGGGATTCCTACAGAAACCATACCATCGGTTTTGTGTTCCAGAGCTATAATCTCATCCCCCACCAGAGCATCCTCTCCAATGTAGAGCTGGCCTTGACCATTTCCGGCATCTCCAGAAAAGAGAGAAAAAACAGAGCCAAAAAAGCACTGGAAGAAGTGGGACTTGGTGAGCAGATCCATAAGAAGCCGAACCAGATGTCCGGCGGACAGATGCAAAGAGTGGCCATCGCAAGAGCCCTTGTGAACAACCCGGACATTCTTCTGGCCGATGAGCCCACAGGCGCACTGGACACAGAAACCAGTGTCCAGGTCATGGAGCTGTTAAAAGAAGTGGCAAAAAACAGACTGGTGGTCATGGTGACCCACAATCCGGAGCTTGCAGAGGAGTATGCCACAAGAACAGTCAGATTACGGGACGGAAGGGTTGTGGATGATACAGACCCCTATGAAGTGGAAGCGGATTCTTTAAAAGAAGCCGAGCATAAGAACATGGGAAAAGCCTCCATGAGCTTTATGACCTCTCTTTCTTTGTCCTTCAACAACCTGAAGACAAAGAAGGGAAGAACCATCCTTACAGCCTTTGCAGGATCCATCGGAATCATCGGCATTGCGCTGATTCTATCCCTCTCCACTGGCGTGAATCAGTATATTGAGGACATCCAGAAGAGCACCATGGCTTCCTATCCCATCACCATCGAAGAGAGGACCTTTGATCTCAGCACTGTCATTGCAGAGACCCCAGCCCCAGGGTTTGCTGAAGAAGAGGCAGACCATGCTCTGGACGGCGTCTATGTCAACGGCTCTGATTTGGAGCAGGCTTCCAAGGTTCAGACCAACTACAATGAGAACAATCTCACGGAGTTCAAAAAGTATCTGGATCAAGACGACAGTGAGATCCATGAATATGTGGGTGAAAATGGCATCATCTACAGCTATAATACGAACTTCAGTATCTTCACAAGAGACAGTGAAGAGGCTCTGGTGAATACCGACGGCAGCACACTGGAGGACAAAGAAGAAAGTACCGGAAGACCTGGCGGTGGGATGTTTGGTGGAAATCTCATGGGCGCAAGCGCAGGAAACTTTACTGAGCTTCTTCCTGGAGTGAATGGAGAGGGCATCAGCACTGCCATTACAGACACTTACGATGTGGTGGCGGGAGACTGGCCGAAAGAGTTCAATGAGATGGTGCTGGCTCTGGATAAAAACAGTGAGATTTCAGCCACCAAGCTCTATGAGATCGGCGTACTGCCCACCTCTGAATACAAAGAAATCATGGATCAGATGGAAAATGGTGAGGAAGTCACCATCGAAAACAGAAAGATTGATTATGAGGAAATCATGAATCAGTCCTTCTATCTGCTGCCTGCAGTGGATACCTTTGTGAAAGAGGAGAATGGTCAGTACCGTCAGCAAACTGAATCAGCTGGACTGGAGAATCTTCTGGAAAATGCAGTGGAAATGAAAGTCAGCGGCATCATCAGGCTGAAAAAAGACGCGGAGTACGCCTTTGTCAGTGGCGTCTTTGGCTATACTCAGGCTCTTACAGACTATCTCATCGACTATACAAATGGCTCAGAGATTGTAAAAGAGCAGGAAGCTTCTAAAGAGATCAATGTGCTCACTGGTGTGAGCTTTGCGCCCGCTGATGATGAAGCGAAGATTGAGGATGCGAAAACCTATCTTGCCACCTTAGGTGTTACAGAGAAAGCAAATCTTTTCCGGACCATCCTGGCCAGCGGCCAGGGCAGCGCACCTGGAGGCGGAAATGGTATGCCAGGGGCACCAGGACAGAGCGGGGAAATGGGAGAAGTGGAGCTGGCAGCCATGTTTGACAGCTATCTCCAGGACCCTGAGGATGAGACCATTCTAACCATCTATGACAATTATATTTCCCCAGGAAGCTATGAGGAAAACATGGAGAAATTTGGTGTGGTAAGTCTGGATGCTCCGTCTGCCATCAACATCTATGCGGACAGCTTTGATGCCAAGGACAGAATCTCTGAAGCCATCGAAAACTACAATGGCACTGTGGCGGAAGAAAATAAGATTGTCTACACCGATTATGTGGCCATTCTGATGTCTTCTGTCACCACCATCATCAATGTCATTACCTATGTGCTCATTGCATTTGTGGCAGTATCTCTTGTGGTGTCTTCCATCATGATTGGGATCATCACCTATATCTCCGTACTGGAAAGGACCAAGGAGATCGGAATTCTTCGAGCCATTGGTGCTTCCAAGAAGAACATCTCTCAGGTGTTCAATGCGGAAACCTTCATCATTGGGATCATCACTGGATTCATTGGAGTAGGGGTAACGCTTCTTCTTCTGATTCCAGGAAATGCGGTGATTCATGTCATGACGGGCCTTGATACTGTGAATGCGGTGCTTCCACCAGTGAGCGGAATGGTACTCATCGTGCTCAGTATTCTTCTTACCGTACTCGGCGGACTTCTGCCAGCAAAGAAAGCAGCGAAGCAGGACCCTGTGGTTGCGTTGAGAACAGAATAAAAAAGAAGCAGCAGGTAATAAAAAAATAAAAGAAGCTGATTTTTAATCATGGGCGGGAGTATCGCAGGGTACACCCGCTTTTTGAGTGTTATGAAATATAGTGGAGCGTAAAGAAACCTGGGGCTTAGCTCGCTTCATTCACTGGAATAGTAGTTGATTCATAAGCCTATGAGTTGAATACAGCTCCCTTGTATTTCAGTTTCAATCCAGTATGATGAAGACAGAGAGAAGAAAAGGAAGTGGTTATCGTGAACATGCAGGAAATCATCAGGAAGAAAAGAATGGAAAAGAACCTTTCTCAGAAAGATCTGGCGGAGTATGTCGGGGTCAGCTCTTCTGCAGTGAGCAAGTGGGAAAAGGGCAAGGCTCTGCCTGATGTGACCCTCCTTGGACCCTTGGCAAGACTTCTTAAGGTGTCCTTGGAGGAGCTACTTAGTTTTCAGCGGGAGCTGTCTCCAGAAATGGAAAAAGGATACTTGGAAGAACTTCATAGAAAGCTGAAGGAAGAGCCTTACATGGAAGCAGTCCAGTGGGCAAGGGAGATTCTCCTTTCTTATCCTTCTTCCTATCATCTTATTCTCTGGGTCACGAGCCTTCTGGAGTCCCATACTGTGATGTCCCAGGAGAAAGTGCCTGATGAGAATAAGGACCTATTTGAAAAATGGTATCTGAGGGCTCTTGAGCATGGAGAGGAAAAGGAGAGACTCTTAGCAGCAGAGAGGCTCTATTATTTCTATCTGAGAGACGAAAACTATAAGAAGGCGGAAGAGATGCTTACCTATTTCTCTCAGGAAAATCCCCAGTGGAAGAGAAAAAAGGCGCTGCTGAAAACGAAGACCGGAAACCTGGAGGAAGCCTGGAAAACCTATGAGGAGCTGCTCTTTGCCACCTTCCAGATGGCCAATGAGACTTTTCAGGAAATGACCGTTCTGGCCATGAAGAAAGAGGATATGGATCGGGCTAAGCTTCTTATAGAGAAGCAGACGGCCCTTGCCAAAGCCTTTGACATGGGGCTTTATTATGAGGCGTCACCAAGGCTTGAGCTCGCTGTTTATGAGAAGGATCCGGGTGAAACGAAAAGAGTCGCCGAGGAGATGTTGAAGGGTATAGAGAACCTAGATCACTTTACCCGTTCTCCACTATATGCTCATATGACCTTTAAAGCTTTCAGTCCGGACTTCAAAAAAGAGATGAGAGAGAATCTTCTGGAGGCAGTACAAGATCAGGAGACCTTTGGATATATGGAAAAGGAAGGATGGGAACTAGTTCAGAAAAACTTGTAGGAAGGCTGGAATAAGACAGGGGGTTGATTTGAACCTCAGTACGCAGTGGTTCTGATTGACTTATTCTTACTGATTAAAGTGTAATTACTAATAATCAGAGAGATGATTAGTAAGGATAAATAACATAAATTCATCAGCGAGGTGAGAGGAAAATGAGAGAGAGCAGTACGTTGAGTTCCAGAGAGAGTTCACTCATCCGAGGCTTAGTAGAGAAAGGGATTCTCCAGAATGTTTCTGGTGGTAAATACAGCAGATATGAGCTTGGTCTTGAAGGAGAAAAGGTGCAGAGGTTTCTTCATTAGAGAAACTACTCTGCACCTTTTTTAGGAGCGGTATTGTAGAATTTTTCTTTTCACAGGAGATCTTGAGAGTCCTGCGTTGATGACAAAGGCTAAGATGCCACCGATGCCAAACTGCACAATGTTCCAAGGCACACTGAAAATGGAAGCCAGGAAGTTTCCGTATATGATGCCGGAAGCCACGTAGTAGCCCAGTACCATAACAATGCCTGCCACAATCATACCCACCAGCTGACTGAAAGTGATGCCATAGCGGTCCTTCAGCTTAAAGAGGATGAGAGAAAGAAGGGGGAGGCCGATGGCCACCACAAGGAGCTGGATGTTCAGGTTCTTTACAATCTCTCCTGCCAGAGCGATGCTGGAAGCGCCTTCCACATTTTCCATGATGGTTTCTAAAGTGGTGTTCCCTGCGGTGTAGATAAAGGCAAAGAGGGAACCGATCCATAAAAGGGAAGTCCCCCAGAGCACATGCTTCTGGTTTCTTTTCTCACTGGAGAAGTATCCGACGATAAAGCCCATGAGGCCTTTTATGAGGAGCGTGGGCAGTGCCCAGTGGGCATAGCCCCCAAGAAGGTCTGCCATGGCAGATCCGATGCCTGCAGCCACTGCGCCATGGACAGGTCCCAGAAGAATGCCCCCTAGAAAAATAGCGGTATCTCCTGCATGAATGTATCCATTGGTGAAGGGAATGGGAATTTTGATGACTGATGTTGTGATGAACACAAAAGCCGTCATCAGGGCTGTATAGGTCAAAGTTCTAATGTTGCTTTTCATAGGTACTCCTTCTTCATCTTGTATTCAACTTGAGTATACTTTATAATTGACATCATCAATAGGTACAATTTATGTGATTTCAATAAGGTCAGATGAGGTGAGAGCATGATCGGATATATGATGAAGTTTGAGGAAGGGACGGGTATTCCGAAATATATTCAGCTGTATGAACGGCTGAAAGAGGATATCCTCAAAGGAATTCTGAAAAAAGGAGAAAAGCTCCCTTCTGTAAGGTCGGTTTCTGCGTCCTTAGGCGTAAGCAAGATCACGGTGGAAAATGCCTATACACAGCTTCAGCTGGAAGGGTTTGTGGAAAGTGTGCCCAAAAGCGGATTCTATGTTCAGGACATAGAGAGCACCCTTTGGGATTTTGGTAAGGATCCTGGAGATAAAGAGAAAAAGGGGCATGTGCCGGAAGAAATGCCCCAGGATCGGGCCAGTGAGGGCACTTTCAATTTTCAGGAATGGAAGAAAGCCATTAACCATGTGCTGGAGTATCGGAGCGACTCTCTTTTAAGCGTTGGAGACATTCAGGGAGAGTATGAGCTGCGCCTAGAAATCGCTCGGTTCATCAGCCAGTCGAGAGGCGTTCGGGCAGAGCCCAGTCAGGTAGTGGTAGGGGCAGGGATCCAGGTGCTTTTCAGTCTTCTGGCCTCTTTTCTTCGGACTTCTATCCAGGAGATTGCTTTTGAGTACCCAGGATTTTCCAAAGGCATGTATGTGTTTGAAGACCATGGCTATGAGACCTTGAAGATTCCCATTGAAGATGACGGGTTAAGGATTAAGGACCTGGAAAAGAGTAGAGCAAAAATTGTCTATGTGTCTCCCTCCCATCAGTATCCCACCGGCAGTGTCATGCCCATACGAAAGAGAATGCAGCTGCTCAGCTGGGCGGAAAGGGAGAAAGGCTACATCATTGAAGATGATTATGACAGCATTCTTCGCTATGAAGGATACCCGGTGCCAGCCCTTCAGGGCATATCCACCAGTGACCGCGTGATTTATGCTGGGTCTTTTTCGAAGCTTCTTATTCCGTCTCTTCGCATCAGTTTTCTCATCCTGCCCCATGAGCTTCTTGAGAGCTTCCATATGGTAAGAAATAGATACTCCCAGTCTGTATCTAAAACTGAACAGCTGGCTCTGGCTGAGTACATGAGAGATGGCTCCTTTGAGAGGCACCTTCGAAGAATCCGGATTCTTTACAAGAAAAAGAACCAGATGCTGGTGGAAGCCTTCAAAAAATATCCCACGAAATATTTTGATCTGGTGGGCAAAGAATCCGGACTTCATGTGGTCTTGTCCTTTGCAAAAGAAGTGTCACTGCCAGATATGGTGGAACGGGCGAAAGCGGAAGGCATTGCCTTGGAAGGGGTAGAGGAGTATCAGGACAATAGGATCCTCGTCTTCTCCTACAGCGGCATCAAGGATGAGGAAATGGATGCTGTGGTGAGAAAACTCGTGAAATGCAGTGAGGATGCAGCGAGAAAGGAAGTGGACTGAACATGGATGGAATACTTTTTGAAACGGAAAGGCTCTACTTCAGAGCCCTTCAGAAAGAGGATCTGGACGAGATCATGGAGATCTGGGGAGACGAGGAGGTCATGGCGTGGAGCGGCGGTGCCGGAACCAGAGAGCAGGAGGAACGGTCCCTCTCTTTTTATCAGACCATGCAGAAGGAGAGGGGGTTTTCTCCATACCTTGTGTTTCTAAAGGACACGGATGAAGCCGTGGGCGTCTGCGGATTCAATCCGCCGGTGGAAAGTTTTGATGCGGAGCTTCTTTATCACTTCAAGAAAAGACACTGGGGAAAAGGCTATGCCACAGAGTCCGTCCTTGGAGTGACTCAGTATGCTAAAGATGTTTTGCATTTCAGAAGCATCATTTCTTCTGCAGACCCCAAAAATAAAGCTTCCCAAAAGGTGCTGGAAAAAGCTGGGTACCGGTATATTGGGATGAAGTGGTACGAAGATCTTTCCAAGGAGGAGCCTACCTATGTGTGGGAGAGTGATAAAACAGTATAGAAACAGGGAAGTGCCTTGAAGAGATTCCAGGCACTTTTCTCATAAGAAAAAGTACATGCCAATACCTCATCCTAAAGTGTAAATTTCGTTGCGGGAGAGGCCGCTACGGAGTATGATGATAGTAAGATAACAAAGAATTGATTCTTTGTGAAATCATAAGAAATTCCGTAGAATAGAGCTCAGGACTTGGAGTTTTAGAAGGGGTGAAGCAGCTTGATCATTGTGTATGCGTCAAAAACCGGGTTTACGAAAAAGTATGTGAGGATGCTGTCGGAAAAGCTTGGGATGGATATGGTGGATGTGAAGGAGCTGCCTAAGGTGCCAAAGGAGTCGGAGGTGCTGTATCTAGGCTGGATGAAAGTAGGGAAAGTGCAGGGACTTCAGAAGATGAAGGGACATAAGGTGGTTGCGGTGTGCGGCTCTGGAACAGGCAGAACGGCGGAACCCAGTGAAGAAGAAGTGAGAAAGCGAAATGGCCTTGAGAACACACCGTTCTTCTATCTTCGTGGCGGCTGTAAGCCTCTTCGTGATCTCAAGGGGATGGATAAGATGATGCTTTCGATGTTTGTGAAAGCGCTGAGGCAAACTGCGGAGAAGGATGAACGGCAAAAGGAAGCGGTGGAGATCATTCTTCAGGGCTTTGATGGCGTAAGAGAAGAAAATCTAACTCCGGTTCTGGAATGGATCAATAGAAAATTCTCTTTAACAGACAAAATATCATAGGACATGAGAGGGTGAACTAATCTTTTTGAAGGGAGCCTTGAAAATGTTTGCAGATAAAGTGAAAAATCTCCTTCATTCTTTTGAGAATCCAGTGGTTGTGGATCCAGAGAAATTCCAGGATCCACTAGCAGAAAAGGTCTCATGGCAGGGGATGGGGAAGAATAATCCATCTTCCACGTCCACGGTGCTCTATGAGCGGGAACCAGGAGTCCTTTCTTATAAGCCTTCCATGACAGGCTGGATATTTTCTCTCATTTTCATGCTGACGGGTCTTCTTTCTGTGGTTGTGTACTTTTTTGTTCCCGTCACCGGGAACGCGCCCAAATGGGTCCTTCTCCTGGTTGGTGTTCTTTTCATGGCAGCAGGGGTATTTATTTTCTTCCAGTCTTCCCGGATCATCGCCGTTGATGAGAACCTGGGTCTTTTCTATAGAGGGAAGAAAGCGAAAGCGACGATGAAGTCAGAAGGCAGTCAGAATGCAGTGCCATTTTCAGACATTCACGCACTGCAGCTTCTTCTTCGGATGTCCAGAGTCAAAAGTGCAGACAATAGGCCAGACCGGTTTGTTCCAGTCTATGAACTGAACCTTGTGAAAGCAGACGGAGAAAGAGTGCATGTGATCACCTACAGCCGTCGGGAGAAAGCCAGAGAGGATGCTTTTACGTTAAGTGACAGACTCCATGTACCTGTTTGGGATGGGATTGACGGATAAAATTAAAAAGATTACAGGTATAAAAAGAAAGAGAGAGGATGGTGTTTTTATGAAAAAAATGTGGATGTTCCCTTTTCTGATGGTACTGCTTTTGATTTTTGCAGCTGGCTGTGGCAAGAGTGAACCTGTGGATACACCGGGAAATGAGCCCAAGGAGGAAGAGCCATCTGAAGAAACCCCTTCTGAGAATCCTGAGACGGAGGAGCCTTCAGAGGAAAATCCGGAAGAAGAAAAACCAATAATGCTTTCCCTGGAAGGCTTTGGCAACACCATGTCCAACATCAAAAATGATGGTATGGCAGTCTATGAGGCGCCCTATCTATATCACATGGACCGCATGATTACAGGGAATATTCTTCGGACCAACTTGGAGACGAAGGAATCAGAGGTGCTGGTGGAAGGTCAGTTCAGTTTTCTGAACTATGGAGATGGGACGCTGTTTTTTGCTGGATATTATTATCCAGAGAACGTTTCGGACAATGCGTATGGTATCTTTAGAATGGATGAGAACGGGGATAACTTTCAGCAGATTCATCAAGGCTATATCACTGATCTCCTCCTATTTGACGAATATCTGTATTTCTTCAACAGTGAGAATGAGGGTGGACTTTTCCGGATGAAATATGATGAAACGGAAGAAACCATGCTGGTGAAGGATGTTTACGAAGGATATGCGCTGGTGAATGATATGATCTACTTGAACAACTACCTGGATGGAGCCAGCGAGTCCTATGTGTATAAGCTTCCCCTTACTGGTGGAACACCGGAGAAAGTGGACGAGCAGGATACCTTCGGTACGTATCTTTTTCCTGCCAAGGGATTCATCTTGTACGAGCCAAGGGTGGACGGAAGTAGAGGAATGACAAGATTCAATACGGAGAATGGCCAGTTTTCACAGCTGGATAAAGCAATCAGTGACGTCACAGAGGCAGAAGACTTGATCTATTATTTTTGGTCGGGCCGTCGGCAGGACAATGCAGATCAGGGCATATATAAAAGCAGGGCGGATGGATCCGAAGAAGAACTGCTTCTTCAGGTGGAGATTGCGTTCAGCCTGAACTACGTAAACGGCAAGCTGTATTATCACAACAATGATGAGAAAAGGCGAATTTCGGTGCTGGATCCCGTGACGCTGGAGCAAAGCTTCCTTCCACTGATGGAAGAGATAGCCCCATAGTCTCACAGAATCTCAAAAAGAATCAGGCTGCATGGTGTAAGGGTGCCACGCAGTCTTTTTCTTTGAGATTCTTTTGGTTTCGAAGAATAATCATTGAAAATTCTAAAAAGATAGAGTACCGTAAAAGAGATGAGAAATGGTTCTAGTCTGTCGTTTTAGACGGTCAGGTTCAGTGAAGCAGGAAGGCATGCTGCAAAGCAAAAGGGAGGTGAACGGGATGAAACAGGTCATACATATTTATGGTGCTTCCGGGTCAGGAACTTCTACCCTGGGCAGAGAAATCAGCAAAAGACTCGGATATGTCTTTTTGGATACGGATGATTTTTTCTGGAAAAGAACCAATCCCATGTACAGTGAGAAAATGAGTCCTGAAGAGGCGGTGACAATGATTTTTGAAAAGATCAGAATGCTGGACCAGGTTGTCTTATGTGGATCTCTGGTGGACTGGGGAGATGAACTCATCAAAGAGTTCACCTTGGCAGTGCGCCTGGATACAGAGACGAAAGTCAGGCTTCATAGGATTAAAGAAAGAGAATATGAAAAATTTGGAGCACGTATTCTCCCGGAGGGAGATATGTATGAGCAGCATCTGAGGTTTCTGGAGTGGGCTGGAAAATACGATACTGGAAGCGCCCATATGAGAAGCCGCGAAAAACATGATCAGTGGCAGAAGCTTCTTCCATGCCCTCAGCTGAATCTAAGCGGGGAAGATCCTCTGGAGAAGAATGTGGAGAAGATTGAGGATTTTCTCGCTTTTATGGAGAAGACCGAGGTGATTAAGAAGCTGGTAGAAAGTCATTTTCTAGGGGAAGCATCGGGTCATGATGTCTATCATACCTTAAGGGTTTATCGGAATGCACTAATGCTGGCAAAAGAAACAGACTGCTCTTTGGAGGTGGTGTCTCTAGCGGCTCTTCTTCATGATGTGGATGATGAGAAGCTGTTTCAAAGCAAGGAGCATCAGTTCGCGAAAAAGTTCTTGGGGGAAGCTGGGATCTCCCTGGATCTACAAAAAAGGGTCCTGGAAGCCATCAGCACCGTATCTTTCAAAAACCGCAGAGAGAAAACCCCTTCCACCATAGAAGGAATGGTGGTTCAGGATGCGGACCGCCTGGATGCCTTAGGTGCCATAGGAATAGCGAGAACCTTTGCCTTTGGGGGAAGCCGTGGAAGAGCCATGTATGATCCCACGGAAAAGCCGAATCTTGAGATGACTCCGGAAGAGTACAGAAACAGCCAAGGCACTTCGGTGAATCATTTTTATGAGAAACTGTTTCTTTTGAAGGATCTTATGAACACAGAGACAGCCAAGGAAATGGCCAGAGAGAGGGAAGAGTTCATGCGAAGATTTTTAGAGCAGTTCTATCAGGAATGGAATGGATTCTGAGAAAAGTACTTCTAAGATAAGAATGAATGATGATATTGGAGGATTAGAAATGGAAGAGCTAAAAAAGATTCTGAAAAAATTTGTGGATTCTGGGTGGGACCTGATTTCTGTACCATCCCAAGGATATTTGGTTGGAGAAGTTTCAAGGGAAACTCTCTTGGAAGCTGTAAAGCAGGCCGATGAGGAATGCGGAAGCTGCGGCTGTGAACTAGATCCATTATATAAGAGATGCATGGTTCTTTTGCAAGAACAAAGTGTGTAGTGTGATGCATTTATTTTGAAAAATATGTTGGACAATTGAGGAGGACGAGATATGTTATTTATGTTTATGGGTCCCAGCTGCAGCGGGAAATCCACAGCAGGTGAGATTGCAGGAAAAAGAACCGGTGCTAAGATTTACTCAGGTAAGGATTATCTGAGACTTGCAAAAGCGGAAGGTGAGGCCTGGAGGGTCTTCCAGGAGAGAATGGTAGAAGCTGCTGGCATGGTAAGGAAGAATCTCTGATTTTTGTTTGTACAGATAAGGAGCTTTTTGATCGCATTAGTGTTAAGGAGAACATCTTCACTGTGCGCTTTACGGCAACACTGGAAGATATCAAAAGAAGATTTGCAGAGCGTATGCACGGAAATCTGCCGAAGTCTCTTGAGATGATGCTAGAGAAGCAGATGCATCTTTGGGAAGGCATAGAAGCAAAGCTTCTGGTGAATTCCAGCAGTGAATCTCCAGAGGACGCTGCAGAAAGGATTCTGAGGGCATAATCAACTGATAAATACAGTATATAAAAGTAAAAAGGAAGAAGCTCCGTGCCTCTTCCTTTTTGAATGGAGTTATTGTGGAGTTACTTAACCGAACAGTCCCTTAAAGAAGTTTCCTATAGCTTCCATAATGCTTCTGAAGAATCCTGCAATCCCCGTCTTCACATCCTCATCCAGGTTGTCCCAGGTGGACTTCACGTCATCCAGAAGATTTCCGCCGTTTTCGATGAGATTCTTTCCGAATTCTTTGATGGCTTCTTTCTGAGCCTCTGTAAACTCCAGCTCTCCAAACTTCTTCATGAGCTCGATGAGCTTTTCTTTGTTTTCTTCAGAGAGTATATCGCCCAGGTTGTAGTTGTTGAGGACATTGTTCACGATGTTTGTGATGTTCACCTGATTGATGTCCCCGCCATTCTCCTCTTTCTCTTTCTGAATCTGGGCTTTGATTTCTGCGATGGCAGCATTTAAGAGCTCATCAGAGTATCCATCTTTCCCCTCATTCTCCTCACTGATGTCAGAGGTTTCCTGAAGCTCTTCTTGAGCTACGATAACATTTTCTTCAGGCAGCTCAAAACCTGCATCACTGAAGGCTTTGTACACACCGGCCAATGCACCGGAACCGTCCACGGCTTTTACGGAAGCGATGCGGATGGTGAGATTCACAGCTCCTGCGGTGATGGCCGCATTCTGGTACTGGGCTGGAGTGATTTTTGTGATGGTTTCTGGGGTGACGATCTCCACCCGGACCCCTTCCCCAGTGTCCCCGGGCTTCAGATAAACGGAAGAGTATACCTGATAGTAGTCGTAGCTGTTGTGAAGAATGTCATTGAGTTCATTGATTTTTACGATGATCTCTTTGTTATCCTGCTCTACAGATAGAAGCTCTGCGGTTCTTTCCTTCTCAGATGCCGTGAGGCTTTCTCCATAGGCGAATACCGGGTCTTTCAGTTCGTCGGCCAGGACTTTCTTTGAAGGCATAGCAAAGCTTGAAAGCATGAGGCCTGAGAGAGCTAGAGTCAGTACTGTATTTTTTATCCATTTTCTTTGATTCATCTTCATAGATCTCCTTTCATGAGGGCAGTATCCTATTCTCCCTGAATATATCACAAAGTTCTTGGGAAAGAATGTAGAAACCTTTAAGATTTTTCTTGGTCGTTCTTCAGAACTTTTCATCCTCACCAAAGGATTATTTTCCATGGTAGAATAGAAGAAAGATGAAGTATGAAAGAGAAGATGCGAGGAGAGAGAACGATTGATTAAGCTGATACTGACAGATATGGACGGGACGTTTCTTAATAAAGAAGGAGACTACAACAGAACCCTCTTTAAAGAGGTGAAGCAAAAACTGAAGAAAAAAGGCGTGCACTTTGCCTGCGTCACAGGAAAACAGTGTGAGCGGGTGGAGGAGCTGTTGGAAGACGAGAAAGAAGATGTCTGGATTCTAGGAGACAGTGCCACAAGAATTAAAAAAAATGGGGAAGTGATGTTTGAGTCCCTTATCGAAAACAGTCTGGGAGAGAGGATCCTTGCGAAGCTGGAAGAAGTAGGAGCTCATCAGACGCTGATTCCCTGCACCAATGTGGGAGCTTATCTGAAAGACACTGTTTCGGAATCTGAAGCGCAGATTGTCAGAAACTCCTATCAGACGGTGATTATTGTGAAAGACTTCAAGGAAATCAAAGAGCCTTTTGTGAAAATTACGGTGCATGATCCAAAGGGGAACTGCTATGATACACTGAAAAAAATGGAAGAGTTCCAGGAGGAAGCCTATCTTGTGGCATCGGAGGACACATGGCTTGATATCGCAGCCCACGGTGTTCACAAAGGAACTACGGTGGCAAGACTTCAGGAGATGCTCTCTGTGAGCCGAGAAGAAACCATGGCCTTTGGAGACGGATATAACGATCTGGAACTTCTGGACCGGGCTCATTTTAGCTTTGCCATGAGAAATGCAGTGGATAAGGTCAAGGACCGGGCCAGATTTATCACTGGGAATCATCATGAGGATGCAGTGATGCAGACCATGCTGGATTTTCTGGCCTTATAGATAAAGAGAGGAATAGGATATGGAAAAAAGCAGAAGCATTCGTAGAGCTGGGAAATACATCGAAGATTTTTTAGAGGAGTATGTGGTTTTGGACCTGGAGACCACAGGACTTTCTCCGGTGACCCATGAAATTATTGAAATCGGGGCCATTGCTTTTCGGGGTGGTGTTCAAACAGGAGAGTACTGCACCTTAGTGAGACCTAAGACGAGAATCTCAGGGTTCATTACAAATCTTACTGGTATCAGCAATGACATGGTGAGATTCTCCCCTACCATTGAGGAAGCACTTCCTGGACTTCATGGTTTTCTTGATGGACGTCCAGTTCTTGCCCATAATGCAAGTTTTGATTTAGGTTTTCTGAACGCTGCCTATGAGAGGCACTTTGGCATGCCATTTCCAAATGATTATCTGGATACCATGAGAATCAGCAGAAAACTTTATCCAACCGCAAGGCACAGACTTCAGGATCTGACAGAGAGGTTTGGCATTGAGCGGGATGGTGCGCACCGCTCCATGGCTGACTGCATCATGACTCAGAGAGCTTATGAATGTATGCGGGAACACTGCAGAAGAAATGGCATCGAACTGAAGAAAAAACCAAAACCAAACCGGTTTGGCTCTGGTCTGAACCTGAAGGAACTGAAGAGGCCAGAAAATGAAGTTGATAAAAATCATCCACTGTATGGAAGATGCATCTGCATTACTGGAGCGCTTCTTCGGGAGACCAGGCAGGAGCTTCTACAGAAGGTCGTCAATGTGGGTGGTGTTGCGGTGGATTCTGTGACAAAAAAGACGGAAATTCTCGTTCTTGGGAGTAAGGAAGAATGGACTGCCAGGAAATCCTCAAAGGTGCTGAAAGCTGAAAAAATGATGTCTGAAGGACATCCCATCAGAATTATGTCAGAAGAGGAGCTTTACCGTTTTCTATAAAAAGCCAATAAATTGGAACATCCCCTCATATGGATTCTTTTTTTGAATCTCTTTGAGAGGATGTTTTTATAGATCTTTTCAAAAAGGATATAAAACCATAAAAGTCAGAACATTACTCTTCTTTTTGCATAAAAAAAGAAGAAGTCCTTCCATGGTGAAGGAGCTCGAATGTATTTTCAATGTGCTTGGGATTACTCTATCACTAATGGGAGAGAAATCTTGTTCGTTGGGAACTGTAGCTTTAGATGACTACATCGTACTTAGGTTGAAATAGGAAAACAAGTATGATTATGGCATTAGTTTTCTGATAGAATGATCTTAGGATGAATGAGTAGATGGGAGGAAGTTTCATGGATCATAAAGAAAGAATGCTGCAGGGGTTACCCTACAAGGCCTGGATGGACGGACTTTCAGAGGAAAGAGCAATCTGCAGGGAGAAGATTTACGAAATCAATCATCTGCACCCAAAGGAGTGGACGAGGCTACCGGATCTTCTCAAAAACCTTTTTGGTTCCACAGGAGAAGAGCTACAGGTGAATCCACCCTTCTATTGTGATTATGGCTATAATATCCATGTAGGAGAAAACTTCTACGCAAACTACAATCTCACCATCCTGGATGTGGGGAAAGTCACCATCGGTAAAAATGTGATGTTTGCTCCCCATGTTTCCATCTATACGGCAGGACATCCCCTGCATCAAGAGATGCGAAACACAGGATATGAGTACGGCATTGAAGTAACCATAGGAGACCATGTGTGGGTTGGCGGCAATGTGGTGATTTTACCGGGCGTCACCATTGGAAATAATGTGGTCATTGGGTCCGGCAGCGTCGTCACAAAAGATCTTCCGGACAATGCACTGGCTGCTGGTAACCCCTGTAGAGTGCTGCGCTTCATCACAGAAGAAGACCGGAAGTATTACTTTAGGGACAGGATGTTTGATGAGGAGTCTTTAAAGGATCTGGGTTTAGACCTATAGTCAAAAGAGTACAGTCTGCGGAGCTTCTGCAGGCTGTTTCTATTTCTTTTTGAAATGATATAGATTGTTCATGCCTTTTCCTGGGCCGCTGACTTATAATAAAAGGAACTAGAATGAATGGATAGGAGTGGTTATTTTGGACGTATTTGGACTCATGGTTGGTTTGGATAAAAAAGATGCATTTGAAGGATGGTTCTCCAAGGTGGATGCTAAAGAGGCAGGAATCTTGTTTTCTGTCATCTGGGGCTATACCACCCACGAGAAGACAAAACATGCTTTTCTTCAGTTCACCAGCAGCTTGGATCACGACACGGAATACATCTCCTACCCTATAGAAGAGATGTGGGTGGAGGAGAATCCTTTTGTGCTGCACATTGGAAATAACGTCCTGTCCAAGGAGAAGATGGTTCTGGACTTCGAGATGGATGGAAAGAAGGTTCAAGGCAGCTTCCGTTTTGGAGAACTTTCTCCCATCAGAACTTCCTTTTTAAAACCCGGCATCATGGGGTGGCTCACCCACTTTCCCAATGAATGCAATCATGGCATCATCAGCATGAACCATGAAGTGTCTGGAAACCTTACGGTGGGAGAGGACAGCTTTCTCATATCAGGTGCCAAAGGGTATATGGAGAAAGACTGGGGCACCAGTTTTCCAGAAAACTATGTCTGGGCACAGGCCAATGACTTTGAAGACTCTTCCATCGCTTTCAGTTATGCCACGGTGCCCATGCTGGGAAAATCCGCTAAAGGGTTTTTCCTGGTTCTGCATCATGAAGGAAAAGAGTACCGTTTCAGCTCCATTGAAGGAAGTTTTATGCTGGACTTTAAGGTTCGGGAGGATGCCTTTGTGGCTGTAATCCAAAAAGGGCGCCATAAAGTGGTGCTGAAAGCAAAGCAGCTCAATCCGGTGGCTCTGGCGTCTCCAGACCATGGGGAGATGCGGGCGAAGATCAAGGAGTCATTGGATGGAAGGATGGCACTTCTGCTGTTTAAAGGAAAAGAAAAAATCATTGAGCTTCAGACGGAAAGAGCGTCCATCGACGTGGATTTTGGAGAGAGAGCCGACTAGAAGCGAAAGGATCGAGTATCCTTCCTTGTGAGAAATGAGAAGAGAAAGGGGTAGAAAAATGGCAGGCATCAAAACCAAGAAAACAGAGGAAGATGTGGTGGAGTTCATCCATGCATTTTCAGATACAGAGAAAAAGGCTCAGGATGCTTTGGCTCTGCTGGCTCTTATGGAAGAGTTCACCGGGTGGAAAGCAAAGATGTGGGGATCCAGCATGATTGGTCTTGGACAGTACCACTACAAATCAGACAGAAGCAAGCAGGAAGGGGACTGGCCCATTTTAGGGTTCTCTCCGAGAAAAGCAGCCATTTCCCTCTATGTATATTTTGGAGGAGAAGATCAGGATGCGCTTCTAGAGAAGCTTGGAAAGTTCAAAATGGGGAAAGCCTGCATCTATGTGAAAAAACTGGAGGATATCGATCTTTCGGTGCTGAAGGAGCTCATGGCTTCCACCATGAGAAAAGTGGAAGAAAAGTATCCGGTGGTGAAAGCCTGATCTTTATAATGAATCTTACGTTGAAAGGTACGATGTTTATAGGGAAGGACCACAAATCTGAAAGAAAGAAGTGAAAAGAAGTTTTGCGGTGATGGCGAATGAAATGAATCTGTACAGAGGATCATAGGCACAGGATAGAGACAAAGGGATTCTTCGGAATCCCTTTTGTCTTTGAAAGGAAACTTGGCGATGGGGTGTGGCTCTCCTATAAGAGAGAGCCCAAAAAAGCAAAAGAGAATCATCCTTTCAAAAGAATAATTCTCCATTTTCTTCAAAGAAGTACTTAACAAAATTAAGTTGCACCCGATTAGAAAAGTATAGATATACGATTGATCAAATTAAGTAATTTTAATCAATCACTTGTAAGCATTGATACTATACTAACAAAAACTTGATAAGTACATACAAATGGAGGATTCATGTTTAAAACGATAAGAACCAAGCTCATCACAGTCTCTAGCCTCTTGCTGCTTCTGCCTATTATGATACTGGGGACTGCCAGTTATCTTTCTGCCAAAGAAGAGCTGAACATCAAGGGCGAAGTAATTTTGAAAAACAGTGTGCATCAAGTGAGGCAGCTCATAGAGGTCAAGAAGAAGGAAGTGGAGTGGGGAGAACTGACTTTGGAAGAAGCCAAAGAATCCATCCGACAGATTCTCATGTCTGAAAAGGACAAGGATGGAAAAAGAACCATAAAGAAGGACATTGATCTTGGGGAAAATGGCTACTTCATTGCCTACGACAGTGATGGCACTCTAGTGATGCATCCCAGCCTAGAAGGAGAGAACCTATGGGAGACCACGGATAAATCAGGGTCCGGGATGAAGTTTGCCCAGGAACAGGTAAGAGCAGCCAAGGACGGGGGTGGCTTTGTCACCTATTCCTGGAATCTCCCAGGAAGGGAAGAAGCTGCACCGAAAGTCTCCTATCAGGAATATGACGAAGAGTGGGACTGGATCATTTCTGCAGGAGCCTATGAGATGGATTTTAACGCCGGAGCAGATCATATCCGTACGATCGTGATATATGTTTTCCTTGGGGCTGTACTGTTTGGCGCTATCATCATCATAATCTTATCAAGAAGCATCACAAAGCCTTTGGGAAGAGTTACAGAAAGTCTGGAGAAAATGTCTGAAAATCATCTGGACCTCTCCGAACTTCCCGTCAAAGGGAAAGATGAGACAGCAGTGCTTTCCAGATCCTTCAACAGAGTGCTGCTGAATCTTACGGATCTTGTAGGCACCATGAAAACCAGCGCTTCTTCTGTGACGGATCTGTCCAGCAGCCTGGCAGCAGTGACTACTCAGTCGGAAATGGCACTAAATGAAGTGACACGAACCATTCAGGAAGTGGCTCAGGCTGTTTCTGAAGAGACAGGCATGACAGAGAAAGCTGCAGTGGAAGCTCAGGAACTGGCAGAAAGCATTGAAGAAGTAGCAGAGAAGACAAGGACTGTAGAGAACCTTTCCAAAGAGACTGTGGTCCAGAGCGAAGAAGGTCTGAAGACCGTGAGGAACCTTCTGGAGGTGACAGAAAAATCCGGGGAAGCCACAAAGAAAATCAGTGAAGTGGTTTCTGGTGTCACGGATACCACAGGAAGAATCAAGATCTTTACAGAAACCATCACAGGCATTTCACAGCAGACGAACCTGCTTGCTCTAAACGCCAGCATTGAAGCGGCAAGAGCCGGAGAAGCAGGTAGAGGATTTGCCGTGGTTGCTGAAGAAATCAGAAAGCTTGCAGAGGAATCTTCAAAATCTGTGACGGAAATCCGGGACCTCATTCAGATCATTGAGGAAGGTGCCGTGCAGTCAAAGGTGACCCTAGGAAGTCTTACTTCCGCCATGGAAGAGCAGAATGTCACTGTACAGGGAACGGAAGTTCAGTTTAAAGGCATCATGGCAAGCATCGGGAAAGTGGTGGCTGTGATTTCGGAGATCCAGAAAGAAATGGAGAAGATGACCGGGAAGAAGGAAATCATTGTGGATTCCATGAATGGCATTTCTGCCAGCACAGAAGAGATTTCAGCCAGCACGGAAGAAGTCACGGCCAGCACTGAGGAGCAGCTGGCTGGGGTGGAAGAAATCAATTTACAGACGGAGAAACTGAACGAGCTGGCGAAGGACCTGGAAAAGCTCATAGGTGTATTTATTCTGTAGCATATGGAAGAGTTGAAGACAGGAAGGGGAAGCTTCCTGTCTTCTTTTGGCTCTTATGATACCGAATCTGTGACTATAGAGACAAAAAAGAACAATCATTCGTTTTTATCTGGCAAAGGATAAAGGTACCTGATAGAATTATAGGAAAGAACAAAGTAAGTATTCATATAAAGTAGAAGAAATCAGGAGGAGAAAGATGCAGAAGGTTAAAATACTCCACTGCGCAGATTTACATCTGGGATCAGAAATGATGACCCTGCCAAAGAAAAGTAAGGAAAGAAGAGGGGAGCTTCTCCGGACCTTTAGAAAAATCACAGACCTCTGCCGGGAAGAAGCGGTGGAGATTTTTCTCATTGCAGGAGATCTCTTCGAAGGGTCCAATGTGGACCTAGAGACAGTGCAGTCCGTGAAAAGTTATCTTGGGGCACTTTCATGCCCTGTTTTTATCTCTCCAGGGAACCACGACTATATTTCCCTGGATTCTCCCTATCTTGAGGACGGATGGCCGGAAAATGTGAAGATTTTTAAAGGAGCTATGGAAAGAGTGGTGCTTGAAGATAAGAACGTGGCTGTTTATGGCGCGGGATTCACAAGCACGTATCAGAGAAAGTCTATGCTCCATTTTGAGGAAGTGGACCCTACGCGTCTCAATCTCCTCTGCATCCATGGTGATGTAGTATCTCCAGGCCAAAAAAGCGATTATCATGCCATGAGTGTGGAAGAGCTTAGTAGAAGCGGGATGGATTATGTGGCATTAGGTCACATCCATAAACGGGAGGACATCGGGAGAGCTGGAGATACATTCTATGCCTACCCAGGATGTCCCGAAGGAAGAGGGTTTGACGAGCTGGGGAGTAAGGGTGTATATCTTGGAGAACTATATAAAGGGCATCATGCGCTCCGCTATGTGGAAGTCTGCCAGAGGCAGTACATCCGTTTAACCATAGATGTCACAGGGCTGGTGCGGGAGCTGGAGGTGGAGCATAAGATCAAAGACACTTTAGCGGAAGCCTATGGCAAAGACTATGAAAAGCACATCTACCAGATCTCCTTGACAGGAACCCGTAAGGAGGAGGAGCTTCTTCCTATAAAGACCATAGAACGAACGCTTTCTGAATCCTTGTATCATCTGGATCTGTCCGATGACCGGATGGTGGAAAGAGACTATGAACTCCTTCGGGAGGAAGTGAGCCTTCGCGGACTCTATGTGAGAAATCTCTTAAGCCTTCTGGAAGAGGCAAAAGAAAAAGGGGATGAAGTGCTTCTGGCTACCTATGAGAAAGCACTGGAATACGGCATGACTTCCTTTGAGGGGCAGGTGAATATCATTGAAGATTAGAAAAATTCATATCGACTGTTTTGGCAAATTTGAAAATTACGACCTGGAGCTTTCAGAAGGCATGAACGTCATCTTTGGTCAGAATGAGGACGGAAAGAGTACCCTCATGGCCTTCATCCTCATGATGTTCTATGGATACAGCGGAAGATCGAAAGATCTTTCCAAGAACCTGAGAGATAAATACAGGCCCTGGAACGGAAAGGAGATGAAGGGGCATATTCTATTTGAACATAAAGGGATTCTCTATCGCCTGGAAAGAACCTTTGGGAAGAGCAACAGCTCCGACAAGGTGAAGATTCTTGATGAAATCACGGGAGAAACCATCAAGTGGACAAGTGCGAAGGACCCGGGACAGGAATTTTTCGGCCTTGGAGAAGAGGCGTTTTCCAAGAGTGTATTCATCGGACAGGGCGGTATTCTTGTGGATGCCAGCGGCAAGAAAGATGAAATCACAGAGAAGCTTCTTAATCTCGTCACCACCGGCAGTGAGGATGTCAGCTATAAGAAGGCGCTGGATACCTTGACCTCCTCCATGGAAGCTCTGGTTTCCAGAAGTGGAAGGCAGGGAACTTTGGTGAAAGCCAAAGAAGAGATCGAAAGGCTGAAAGAAGAGCGCTATGAGGCTGAACAGGATGAACTCGATAAAAAGCAGGCCTCCTTCGCCATAGGTCAGTTGAAGGATGAGCTCAAGGAAGAGGAAGCCAAGGAGAGAAGCTTGAAAGAACAGCTGAAAGTTCTTGAGTATGCTTCAGAGATGGAAAAGGTAGAAGAAGCTCTTGTACGGGAAGAGAAGCTTCTTACAGCAGAAAAAGAGGCGGACCAAGCGAAGGAAAAGCTCTCCACAAGTGAGGGGATTCTCACGAAAGAGCATCTGGAGCATCTCAAAAGACGTCTGAAAGACCAGGAGGGTCTCTCGAATAAGCTGCATGCTGAGGAAGAGAGGCTGGAGAGGCTGAAGCAGGACCTCACAAGGCTGAAAGAACATCCCATGCAAGAAGTGAAAGAAGAGGATCTGGAGACACTGAAGGAGAAGGAGGAGCATCTTCTAAAGTGTAAGGAGCTCTTAACCCATCTTCATCTGGAAGTAGAGAAACTGGATGAACTGGAAGAAATGAAAAAGAAAAGAGATGCGCTTAAAGAGAAACAGGCACAGCTGACACTCACCTATCATCGTGAGAAAAGGGATCTGCAGGATCAAGAAACCATGTACAAGGAAGGTGCAGCGGAAAAGGATAGACTGGAAAAAGTGAAACTTCAGCTGGAGCAGGAGCTGAAAAATCTTGAGGTGGAAGCAGCGGTCCTAAAAGAAAAGGTGAGAAGCACCGAAGACCGTGAAAAGGAAGAGTCCATCAAGGGAGAGCGCAGCATAAAGGAGGCCATGGAGCGCCTTCAGGATGCGGAGAAGCCAAGAAAGGTCACAGAACAAACAGCAGGCGGAAAAGTGGTGAATAAAGGTATCCTCGGACTGGCTCTTCTAGCTGCAGCCGCTTCCGTGCTTTTGGGTGTTTTAGTGGAACCATACTTTTACGGCGGACTGGTTCTTTCTGGGCTTTTGGCTTTTCTTTCCATAAGAAAGAAAAGCACCGCTGAGCGAGTCGTAGAAAAAGTGGATGAAACCCTTGTTGCGAGATACCGTGATGAGCTGAAGAAGGTGCAAAAAGAATCCGAAGAAAAGAAACGTGACATCCAAGAAGCTCTTAAGAAGCAGAAGATAAACCTGGAAAAGACAGAAGAAGGAGTTCAGAAGATAGAAGGTCTTTTGAGAGAGCTTTTGGAGGAGCTGCAGGAGAAAGCCTTGGTTGTGGAGGGCCTTAAGAACGACTTGGAGGAGAGGGTCATTCTTTCTGCCCAGCTGAAAGAGAGACTGGCAGGAGCTGAAACGGATCTAACTGAGCAGGAACTTCTTCTTTCCAAAGAAGAAAATGAAAAAGGATGCCCGGACCGCCAAGAACTTCGTGATAGAATCACGGATACAGAGACCGAAATAAAGAAGATGAAGAAAGAGACAGAAGATTATCTCGGTAGTTTTCAAGTGGACACCTATGATCTCCTTCTCCAGCGGCATCATCTCTATAAAGGGCATCAGGAAAGAATAGCAGAAAAAGTGGATAACCTTAAGGCGGAAAGTGAAGCGGTATCAACATTGAAGAAAACAGAAGAAGAAAACCTGAAGATTTTTCTTGATGAAGTTTCTGCCATAAAAGAGGCTGAAGAGTTCACGGCTGCGGTCCATGTGCTTCAGGAGATGGAAGAAGCAGTAGAGACGTATGACAGACTGGATCGGCATGTTTCTTACTTGAAATCAGAAAGAAAACCCTTGGAGCTTTCCATGACGAGAGAAGAGCTGGCAAGGAAACGGGAGGCGCTTCGAAATAGCATAGAGAAGCTTCTTGGTAAAGAGAACTTCACGGAAGAGGATTTTCAGAAAGTCCGTCAGGGAAAAGAAGAGGAAGAAGCTCTGGAGACAAGGGTCCACAGCCTCCGAGAAGAAATCACCAAAAGGGAAGCAGAGCTGAAAGAAAAATACAGACATAAGAAGAATCTCAGCCAGATTGACGATGAACTGGATTTCTACAAAGAGAAAGCGGAGAAAAGGCAGAGGATCTATGATGCGCTGAAAACCGCAAGAGAACAGCTGGAAGGAGCTTTCCTGGAGCTTCAGCGAAGCTTTGGTCCAAAGGTCAATGAAAAAACGGAAGAGATCTTCAGAAGACTTACAGACGGCAAGTATGAGAAGGTCCGTGTCACCAAAGACTTCTCCATTTCCGTGGAGGACCCAGAAAGAAAGAGCAGTTATGAGTGGGGATTCTTAAGCGGCGGAACCATTGATCAGGCCTATCTTTCACTGCGGCTTGCCATCTCGGATCTTATGATGTCGGGAGAAGAGAACCTGCCGATTTTCCTGGATGATGTATTTACCCAGTATGATGATGAGAGAGCCTACGAAGGGCTCCGGTTTTTATATGAGTATGCAGTGAAGAGAGAAGATCCAATCCAGGCGGTGCTGCTCACCTGTCACAGGAGGCTCTTTCAGTGGGCCATTGAGCTGGAAGACATTGCCGCAAAGGAACTTGGCAGAAACCGGAAGTAAATAGAGAGAGTCATGAAAAGAAATGAGATGCAGAATGTTTTAGTTTTCATGACTCTTCTTTTTTTTGCGTAAAATACTTTGAAAAACTAACAATTTGGCAAAGTTTTCCATTTTAGTATCATTTTTGGAAATATTTTCCAAAAAATCTTGAAACCTGAAAATGAACGTGGTACTCTTTTGGTAACCGGTAATGGATTACAGCCGGTAGCACTTATTGAAATTAATTTATGGAGGTAAAAATTATGTTTGAAAAACTTCAGCGTCTTGGTAAAGCTTTCATGATTCCCATCGCAGTTCTGCCGATTGCTGGTCTTATGCTTGGTATTGGAAGTGCATTCACCAATGGTCTGATGATCGAAACCTACGGCCTCACATGGCTCCTGGGTGAAGGAACATTCCTTTACTATGTATTAAGCACCATGGCTGCCATCGGTAACGTGGTCTTTGGCAACCTTCCTCTGATTTTTGCTGTGGGCATCGCCTCTGGTCTTGCGCTTCAGGAAAAAGGAGCAGCGGGTCTTTCTGCAGCCATCTCTTTTGTTGTTATGCATTCTGTCATTGGCAAGGTGCTTTCCTT
Organism: Proteiniclasticum ruminis DSM 24773; assembly: GCF_000701905.1. GTDB lineage: Bacteria > Bacillota > Clostridia > Clostridiales > Clostridiaceae > Proteiniclasticum > Proteiniclasticum ruminis. Next base: position 119,633 of record NZ_JNKC01000008.1, read on the forward strand.
CCTGGGACATACTCCAGAAACCACCACTATTGATTATTTTGTTTCCCAAGGAATGAATGCAGTGGAAGCTGCAAAGCAGGCCAATGTGTATGGCTATGAACTGGGGATGTTCTCTGTTCGTATTGGCGTACTTGGCGGTATCATCATTGGTATTGTAGTTGCATTCTTAACCAATAAATATTATGACAAGAAAATGCCAGAAGCTCTTTCCTTTTTCTCTGGCGTACGATTTGTGCCCATCATCAGTGTATTGGCAGCAAGCCTCATTGGTGCGGTGATTCCTTTTATATGGCCTTATGTGCATCTTGGCATCTCCACCTTCGCAGAATTCTTTGGAAAGACCGGACCCATCGGTGTGTTTTTCTATGGATTCTTCATGAGACTTTTGAATATCTTTGGTCTTCATCATGCCATCTATCCGCTCTTCTGGTTCACCTCTTTGGGTGGAGAAATGGAAGTGGCAGGAAGACTGGTTCAGGGCGGACAGAATATTTTCTTCGCTCAGCTGGCAGACCCCAACACCTTAAGGTTCAGTGCAGAAGGCACCAAGTTCTTTACAGGCGGATATCTGCCGATGATGTTTGGACTTCCTGCGGCTGCTTATGCCATGTATAAAGTAGCAGATACAAAGAATAAAAAGCTTGTGGGCGGACTTCTTTTTTCCGCAGCGCTGACTTCTTTCCTCACAGGAATCACAGAGCCTATTGAGTTCACCTTCCTCTTTGTAGCCCCGGCTCTCTATGGAATCCATGCACTTTTGGAAGGTATTGCCTATGCAGTGCTTTATATGCTGGATGTTGCAGTAGGCGTCACATTCTCTAGAGGAATCATTGACTTTACCCTCTTTGGTATACTCCAGGGAAATGCGAAAACAAACTTCATCTGGATTCTAATTCTGGGTATCCCCACTGCGCTGATCTACTACTATGTGTTTAAAACCCTCATTCTGAAATTCAACTTCAAAACCCCTGGTCGTGGAGACGAGGAAGTGAAGCTGTATTCCAAGAAAGATGTCCTTGCCAAGGATATGGATATTGAACTGGTCATTGACGCCCTGGGTGGAAGAGAAAACTTGGTGGATGTGGATGCCTGCATCACAAGACTCCGTGTCACGGTGAAAGATGTCTCCAAGGTTGCGGACGATGCCACCTGGAAAGGAGATCTTAGGGCAAGAGGCGTGTTCAGAAAGGGCAATGGTGTCCAGGTGGTATATGGAGCCTTGGCTGAAGTGCTGAAAAACGACATCAACAAAGTAAGATAAGACACCTGAAAAGTCTCTGGAAAGAAGCAGCCCTGCTTCTTTCTGGGGATTTCAGCCTCTTCAGTTTCTGACTGGTCCAATAGACTGAAGAAGAGCTGCAGAAAAATAAACGATAAAAAGGAGGAAGCTTTATCCTTTTAGGATGAAAGCAGACCGAATGAATAAAACAGAAATCATGGAGGCTCTAAAAGGAAATCTGGTGGTTTCCTGTCAGGCGCTTCCCGGAGAACCTCTTCACAGCTCCTTTATCATGGGGAGACTTGCCTATGCGGCTTATCTTGGCGGTGCCAAGGGCATCCGGGCGAATTCTGTGGAAGACATCGAAGAGATCAAAAGAAATGTGAACCTTCCTCTCATCGGAATCATTAAAAAAGTTTATGGGGACTGTCCAGTATTTATTACCCCCACCATGAAAGAGATTGATGCCCTGGTGGAAGAAGGTGTGGAGATTATTGCGCTGGATGCCACAGACAGACTGCGTCCGGATGGTGAAACCATTAAGGAAGCATTTCCGAAGATCCGGGAGAAATATCCCCATCAGCTCTTCATGGCAGACTGCTCCACCTTCAGTGAGGCAGAGACTGCAGAAGCTTTAGGGTTTGACTTCCTAGGCACAACCTTGTCTGGGTATACAGACTACACAAAAGAAAGGAAGCTTCCGGATGTTTCTCTCATGGAAGAAATCGTAAATAAGCTTCATACACCGCTCATTGCGGAAGGCGGCATCTCTACCCCAGAAGAGCTTCGGGATGTGATGAGCAGCGGTGCCTTCTGCGCTGTGGTGGGTTCTGCCATCACAAGGCCTTTGGAAATCACAAAAAGATTCATGGAGGCTGTTAAAAAATAAGACATCTCGTGGTAAAGTAGTAGAGGGGGTGTCCTATGAAATCCTATGATATTTATCAATCCATAGAAACCTTATACAATACCTTTACGAAATCCGAGAAGAAGATTGCAGACTATACGCTGAAGCACCGGGAAGAGATCATGTATATGTCCATCACGGAGCTGTCTGATGCCACCAAAGTGGGAGAGGCCAGCATATTCAGATTCTGTAAAACGGTAGGACTGGAAGGGTACCAGGCGTTTAAAATTGCCCTGGCCAATGCATCCAGTGAGGAAAAAACCAGCCAGAAGATCTACAGCACCATTCAAAAGGAAGATTCCATGGAAGTGCTGACTGACAAAGTCCGGGTGGCGAACATTTCTGCCATAGAAAGTACGGCACAGCTGGTGAATCCAGATCATATGGAAAAAGCTGTGGACTATATGGTGGCAGCAGACAAAATCACCTTCTTTGGTGTGGGCTCTTCTTTTACCACAGCTCTGGAAGGGCATATCAAGTTTCTGAGAATCACCAGTAAAACGGGTGCTGCTTTTGATTCCCATCTTCAGGCCATGACGGCTTCTCTCATGAAGCCGAAGGAAGTGGCGGTGATCATTTCTTTCTCAGGCCAGACCAAAGACAGCATCGAAGTGGCGAAAGAAGCAAAAAAAGCCGGAGCTACGGTGATTGTAATGACAAGGTATCAGAAATCACCGCTGACAGAGTACGCAGACCTTGTGCTGCTCACAGGTTCTGTGGAAGGTCCGCTTCAAGGAGGATCTACTTCTGCCAAGGTGGCGCAGCTTTACCTTCTGGATATCCTTTATACGAAATTTTATCTGAAGACCTATGAAGCAAGTGAGACGAATAAAGAACTGACTCTGCAATCGGTGCTGCCAAAGCTCTATTGATGGAAAGAAGCTGGGATTTCCCAGCTTCTTTTTTTGAGGAAAAACAAGAAACGATGAAATCATAGCAAACTGTCATAACCTTCGCTGAAAAAACAAGGAAAGAGAAGGAAACCCTGTCTTTAAGGAAAGTCTAAGAATTTCTTTGTTTACAGGGGTTTTAGGTGATGGTAGAATGAAGCAAGATTTCCGACCGACCGTTCGGTCGGCTAAATGAGGAGGACCTGAAGTGATTTCAAAATATAGCGTAAAGAAACCATATACCGTTGTGGTGGCGGTGATTCTGACCATCCTATTGGGTGTCATTTCCTTTCTGGGCATGAAGACAGATCTTCTGCCATCACTGGACCTGCCCTTTGTGGTGGTAATCACCCCCTATCCTGGCGCAAGTCCAGAAAAGGTGGAGCAGCTGGTCACAAGACCTCTGGAGGCAGCTCTTGGTACTTCCAGCGGATTAAGCAGTATGAACTCCACATCCAATGAAAACTCCAGTATGATCTTCCTGGAATTTGTGCAAGGCACCAATATGGACAGCGTCATGATTGAGCTGTCTGGAAGCCTGGATCAGGTGAAGGCAAGGCTGGAAGAAGGCATTGGGACACCGATTCTTATGAGAATCAGTCCGGATATGCTGCCTATTGTTGTAGCCAGTGTAGACGTGGAGGGAATGAGTTTAGATGAACTTTCTGCTTTTACAGAAGAAGAAATCATGCCTTCTTTTGAACGCCTTGACGGTGTAGCTGCGGTAACAGGCAGTGGTCTTGTGGCGTCGCAGCTTGAAGTCAGTCTCTTGCCGGAGAAGATTGCAGTGCTTAACGAGCGGGTGGAGAATCACCTTCTGGCAGAGCTTGCGAAGAATGAGACGGAACTGAAAAATGCCATGGCAAGCCTTGAGACAGGACAGAAAACCTTAGCGGAAGAATCTCAGAATCAGAAAGAGCAGGTGGCCAAGGCCAGTGTGGAACTTTCCAGCGCCATGGCCAATCTCAATGCGCTTCTGGCGGAGGAGGCAAAACTTACCGCTGAGAAAGCCGCTTTAGAAGCTACCAGAGATCAGCTGAGAAGCGTCCTTGATATGAACACCATCTTCACTGCACTCTTTCCAGAAGGAACAGAAAACCTGACACTGGAAGATCTGCAGCTGATTTTATCTTCCATGGAGTCCGGTGCCCCCGAAGCTATGGAAGGAATGACGGAAGAGATGATCTCTGGGCTTTCGGAGCAGGTGCAAGAAGCCGTGAAGACTCTGGTGGCAGTAGAACTGGAGCTTTCCAGCCTGAATGTCCGTCAGATGACCTTAAGCGCCATGAAGCCTCAGCTTCAGAAAGGCCTCAATCAGTCCAAGGCTGCTGCGGAGCAGCTGGAAGCCGGAAAGATCACCATGGCTGTTGAGCTGGCAAAAGCAGAAGTGCAGATGGCCACAGGAAAAACAGAACTGGAGAAAGGTCTTGCGGCATTTGAGGATGCAAAAAAGCAAGCCCTGGAAAGTGCGGATCTTACAGGAATCCTCACAGAAGAAATGGTGAAGAACATACTCATGGCCCAGAACTTCAGTATGCCTGCAGGGTATATTGAAGAGGGAGATGGACAGATCCTCGTGAAAGTAGGGGACGCTTTTGAAAAGCCTGTGGATATCAGGGACCTTGTGGTCTTCAGTATGGAGCCCATTGGTGACATCCGACTCAGCGATGTGGCTGAGGTGGAGAAAAGAGACAACTCGGATGAGATTTATACCAAAATCAACGGAAACAATGGTGTGCTTTTAACTTTCCAGAAGCAGAGCACCTCCTCCACGGCAGAGGTATCGGATCTTATTCACAGCGAAATTGGAAAACTGGAAGGACAGCATGAAAATCTCTCCATCACACCGATGATGGACCAGGGAGAGTACATCGATATGACCACCAGCAGCGTCATGGAGAATCTTCTTTTTGGTGGAATCCTGGCCATTCTGGTACTGATTCTTTTCCTTCGGGACCTGAAACCGACCTTTGTCATTGCGCTCAGCATCCCCATCAGTCTGACCTTTGCTGTGGTGCTCATGTATTTCAGCAATGTGACCCTCAACGTCATCTCCCTTTCAGGACTTGCGCTGGGTGTTGGTATGCTTGTGGACAACAGTATCGTTGTCATTGAGAATATTTACAGACTGAGAAAAGAAGGAATGCCAGCGAAGGAAGCGGCCATCACTGGAGCCAACGAAGTGGCAGGTGCGATTTTTGCGTCCACCCTCACAACCGTCAGCGTATTTCTTCCCATCGTATTTACGGAAGGAATCTCCCGTCAGCTCTTTACGGATATGGGACTTACCATTGGATACAGCCTCATCGCAAGTCTTATTGTAGCCCTTACACTGGTGCCTTCCATGGGTGCTACCATGCTGAAGACCACCTCGGAAAAAGAGCATAAGTGGTTTGACAAGACCGTTAAGAGATATGAGAGGCTTCTTGAAACAGCTCTGAAGTATAAGATGATTGTGGTGCTTTTTGCTGTGGGACTGCTCAGTCTTAGCATCTATCTGACGACCACCATGGGCACAGCGTTCATTCCAGAAGTGGACTCTCCTCAGATGAGCGCTTCCTACGAGGCGCCGGAAGGTCTTGAAACCGCTGAGGTGAATGCCCTCAATGACGATATCGTAGAAAGAATCCTTTCCATTGATGCCGTTGAGACCGTGGGTGTCATGAGAGGCGGCGGCAGTGGCTTCATGGGATTTGGCGGCGGCGGAGGCGGAAATAATGGAGACGCCAGCACCTTCTATATCCTATTGAAAGAGGATCGAAGCCTCACCAATAAAGAAGTAGAGCAGCTGATTTATGAAAATACTAAGGATTTGGGCGGAGATATGTCAGTCAGTGCCAACAATATGGACATTTCTGCCTTCGGCGGCAGCGGTATTCAGGTGAAGGTGGAAGGATTTGACCCGGATGAGATGGCAGTTCTTGCCAAAGATGTAGCCCAGGTTTTGTCTGAGACAGAAGGAACAGAAGATGTGACCACAGGCCTGGAAGATGCAGGGGAAGAAATCAGAATCACTGTGGATAAAGTGAAGGCCATCCGAGAAGGTCTCACCGTAGCTCAGGTCTTTGCTGAAGTATCCAAAGCGCTGAGCCAGGAAATGACAGCGACGCAACTGACCGAAATGGGTGCCAGTTATCCTGTGGTGCTTTTAAAGCCCATACAGGAAGGTCTTAATAGAAATACCGTGGGAGATCTTTCCATGGTGGTGCAGCAAAGAGACGGATCAGAAAAGACAGTCATTCTAAAAGACATCGCCACTGTGGAAGTGACAGAGAGTGTGCAGTCCATCAGCCGTGAGAATCAGAGTAGGTACATGACCGTATCTGCAAGCATCAAAGACGGCTACAACATTGGGCTTGTTGGCAGAGAGGTGGAAGAGAAGTTCGCCTCCTTTGAAGTGCCTGAAGGCTATAAGATTACTTTTGAAGGGGAAAATGAAACCATCAATGATACTTTAGGAGATCTTGTACTCATGATCGCTTTGGCTGTGGTGTTCATTTATCTCATCATGGTAGCCCAGTTCCAGAACCTACTTTCTCCGTTTATCGTGCTGTTCACGCTGCCTCTGGCTTTCACGGGAGGACTTCTTCTTCTCTACGTAGCCGGCATGGAGCTCTCCATCATTGCGATGCTCGGTTTCCTTGTCCTGGCAGGTGTGGTGGTGAATAATGGTATTGTGTTTGTGGATTATGTCAATCAGCTCAGGGAGCGTGGCGTGGAGAAGCATGAGGCCATCTTAAAAACTGGTGCCACCAGAATCCGACCCATCATCATGACAGCGCTGACGACAATTCTAGCACTGACGACCCTGGCTTTAGGCTACGGAAGCGGAGCAGAAATGATGCAGCCCATGGCTGTGGTAACTGTAGGCGGCCTTACCTATGCGACACTTCTGACACTCTTTGTGGTGCCAGTGCTTTATGATCTCTTTGTCCGTGAGAAAAAGAAGAACTCCATGGAGAATGAAGCTTCAGAGGAGGTGCCTTCCTAATGGATGATCAGATACAGTATTCTCCAAAGCAGATTCTCATCTTTGAAGGGGTGATGAATCTCCTGCAGGAAGGAAGACCCATTCATGAGCTGAAGGTGGCGGAGATTGCTGAAGCATCCGGCATGGGGAAAAGTACCGCTTATGAGTACTTTTCCAGTAAAGAAGAAATTATCAGAGAAGCTCTTACCTATCATATGAGTGAAAACTTCAAAAATATGGTCCGGTTTGTCTTTGAGGCAAAAAGCTTCAAAGGAATACTGGAGAAGGCGCTTCAGTTTCTGGAAGAAAGCCTGGATAAAAGGTTCACGGGAATTTTTCTTCTCGTGCTGTCAGAGCATCAGTCTACATCAGCCAAGGGGTCCTATATGGATCCCTTCATGATGGAAAAGATGGATGCTGTCACATGGAGAGAACTCGAAAGGGCGATGCTCATCGGGAAAAAAGAAGGCAGTATTGCAGAAGAGATTACCTTAGAGGATTTGAAAATGACAGTTCTTGGTTTTTTCAGCGCATTCGTACATGAACTGATGCCTTTGAAGGCCATTCATTGTGGACTAAAGGTGGAGCAAGATCTCAATCTGGAAAGAAGCGAAGAGATGATTGAGCGTCTTCATGAAAGAACTGTTCGCCTTATGCTGAAAACATTGGGCTAGAGAAAGAAGCGGCTATGAAGTGCAATTATCATAGATAAACCCTTTATGGTTTATCAGAAAAGACATCAGTTAAAGGCTCCACTTCTTAAGAAGCTTCTTGAGAGGTGGAGTTTTTCTTCTGTATTATTTGGTCTTATATTTTATTTGTAAATCAGTATGTACAACGGTACAATGTTAAGAAATAGCACAAATGGATCCGTCGGGAAGGAGAACTCTATGAAATCACATGTCATTTATAAAAATAAGCGAACGGCGCTCACGCTGAAACAGTATGCATACTATATCACTTATTATAAATATAATTGGCATAGAGACGTAGAATTGATCACACTTTTAGAAGGGGAGATTGAAGTCAATATACATGGGAAAAGTTACGTGATGAAGGAAAAAGATGTGATGCTGATCAACTCCAATATAGGACATGCAACCATGGCGAGGAAACCAGATTCTGTAGCTATGGTGCTGCATTTCAGTCCAGAGTATTTTTCGCACTGGTTTAAAGAGCAGCCGATCTTTCACCTGAATTCTGTGGAAATGACAAGCCATGGCAAGAGGGAGGCGTATGAGGGTATCAGGCATAAAATGATTCAGATGACATCCTATATGGAGTTCAAATCCAAAAGTGAGGAAATCATTTATGAATCTCTCTTTCATAGTATTATTGCTGATCTTTTCGTCCATTTTCCACCCCACCCAGATGAAACCTATGATGCCCTGACGACTTCTGGAAATGAGAAAATCATTAAAATCATAGACTATATCAACAATCATTTTAGAGAAAAAATCACCCTCGAAGTTCTTCAGGAGGTAACGGGATACAATAAAAGTTATATATCTCAAATCATCAAACAGGATTTGGGCATCAATTATTATGAGTATCTCACTCGAGTGAGAATGAGAGAGGCGATATTTTCCCTGACGAACACCAAAGAACGCATATCGGATCTTGCTTACAGTAATGGCTTCTCTGATGTCAAGTCCTTTAACACTGCATTTAAAGAGAGATTTGGAAAATCTCCTTCAGAATACCGGAAGAGTCTTGTACATTCGAAAAAGCAGGGATCCAGCAACGATAAAATCTATGTTGAACCTGAAAAATTAAGAGAAATCATGAAGGGCCTGTCAAGCAGTTCTTCCGGTCCAGGCACAGAAGATGATGGAGCTCCAAGGGGGTTGGCCCATCACAGCATCCATAAAGAGATCATACAGGAGGTTACAGAAGAGCTTCAGCAGCTTCAGAACAGATTTGATAAACTGACAGAAAAAATTAATAAACTAAAATAATACCTATCCATATTTTTTAGGACCCAAAAAGAAGTATAGGTTGCATTTTTACGATATCCCAGGTATTAGAGGCTTTTTGCCGTGATGATATCTGGGTGTTTTTTTGACTGTATCTCCCAGGGGATTACTAAAAATATCACTTGGAAATATCATAATTGATACAAAAATAACATAAAAATCGGATAGAGTAATTGTTTACATTCCTTTAGAATACTTTTTGAGACGTCTTCATTAATTTTATGGGGGTATTATATGAGTTCTAGTATCATCACTTTATTATTTCTAGTTTTTGCAGTTGTAATGTTTGCCTGGGAGAAACTGCCGCTATCCATCACAGCCATGACAGTAGCCATCGGTCTGACATTGACAGGAGTCTTGGATCCCAAGGATGCATTCTCCGGTTTTGTAGATGGTAATGTGCTGCTCTTCATGGGCATGTTTATTGTCGGTGCTGCATTCTTCGACACAGGTATGGCTCAAAAGGTTGGGGGACTGGTGACGAAGTTTGCAAAGACAGAAAGACAGCTCATTGTGGCGGTTATGACTATAACTGGTCTGATGTCAGGTGTTCTATCCAATACGGGAACGGCTGCAGTGCTTATTCCTGTTCTTATCGGAATTTCAGCCAAATCAGGATTTGCCAGATCAAAGCTGATGATTCCGCTGGTTCTTGCTGCGGCTATGGGCGGAAATTTAAGTCTTATTGGAGCGCCGGGCAACATGATTGCGCAGTCTGCACTAGAGGAGATTGGACTTAAATTTGGATTCTTTGAGTATGCAAAGGTTGGACTGCCGATTTTAATGGCCGGAATTCTATTCATGGCTACCATCGGGTACAAGCTTCTGCCAAATCACAAGGATCAGGAGCTGGACAGCGATTCTGTATTTGCGAAGCAGGACGACTATTCCAATGTTCCAGAATGGAAACAGTACCTGTCACTCATTATCCTTGTACTGACAGTACTGGCCATGATTTTTGAAGATCAGCTTGGCGTAAAACTTTATGTGTCTGCTTGGATTGGTGCTTTATCCCTTGTCATCACCGGGGTCATTAGCGAGAAGAAAGCAATGAAGTCCATCGATATGCACACAATCTTCCTGTTTGTGGGGTCTTTAGCCTTAGCAAAAGCGCTGGATCAGTCTGGAGCAGGAGCGCTCATTGCCGATACCATCGTGGATACGCTCGGCAGCAATCCATCTCCATTCTTGCTTCTTATCGTTGTACTGGTTTTGTCTGCTGTAATGACAAACTTCATGTCCAACACGGCTACAACAGCTCTTCTTGTCCCAATCAGTTTGTCCATCGCAAACTCCATGGGTGCAGATCCAAGAGCAGTACTTATGGCAACCGTTATTGGGGGATCCATGGCTTATGCGACGCCAATTGGTATGCCTGCCAACACAATGGTATATGGCATCGGTGGATATAAGTTCAGAGATTATGTGAAGGCTGGAAGTCCACTGATTCTTGTTTCCTTGGTTGTCGCAGCCATATTGCTTCCTATACTTTTCCCATTCTATCCATAAGAAGCGAATAAGAAGAAACAAAAGATCTATTAATATTTATTTTACGCAGTGTCCTTGAGGACCAAAAGCTGTTGAAAAGGAGTTTATATGAATAAAATTGAGGATTCAAAGAAGTTGACTGAGATCATGTCCCAGTTCATTTCCTTGGTAAGTTACAAATTGCCTGATGATGTGGAAGAAAAGCTGAAAGAGCTGAGAGAAGAAGAAACCAATGAGCTGGCAAAGATCATCTACAGCACCATGGAAGAAAACCAGAAACTCGCCTATGAGTTTAAGAGACCTTCCTGCCAGGATACAGGCGTTCTTCAGTTTTTCATTAAGTGTGGAGAGAATTTCCCGCTGATTGGACAACTGAACAAGATCCTGAGAGATGCTACCTATAAATCCACAATGGAAACACCGTTGAGACATAATTCGGTAGAGACCTTTGATGAATACAACACAAAAAAGAACATTGGTAAAGGAACACCAAGTGTATTCTGGGAAATTGAAGAAGACAGCGATCAGGTTGAGATCTACACCTATATGGCGGGAGGCGGATGTTCACTGCCTGGCGTTGCAACGGTGCTGATGCCTGGAGAAGGGTATGAGGGGGTTGTGAAGTTTGTGCTCGACCGTATGACAAGCTATGGAATCAATGCTTGTCCACCTCTTCTCGTGGGAGTCGGTGTCGGCACATCTGTGGAGACGGCTGCCATGAACAGTAAAATGGCGCTGATGAGACCTGTAGGCAGCCAAAATGAAAATGCCAATGCTGCGAAGCTGGAAAAGCTTCTGGAAGATGGTATCAACTCCATAGGTCTTGGACCACAGGGTCTGAAGGGTCTGAAGTCAGTCATGGGTGTCAATGTGGTGAACACAGCAAGACATCCATCGACCATCGGTGTTGCAGTGAACACGGGGTGCTGGTCACATAGAAGAGGTCTCATTGTCATAGATCGAGATCTGAACTATACCATGCCAACTCACCAGGGGGTAACACTATGAAAAAAATACTAACCACACCAATCCGTTCAGAGGATCTTAAAGATATCAGAATCGGCGATATCATCTATATTTCTGGAACCATTGTCACATGTCGTGATGTTGCCCATAGAAGGCTCATTGAGGAAGGGATTCCGCTACCTGTAGATTTGCATGGACTTGCTATTTTTCATGCGGGTCCTATTGTGAAGGATCATGGGAATGATGAGTATGAAATGATTTCCATCGGACCTACCACCAGTATGAGAATGGAAAAGTTTGAGAAAGAGTTCATCGAGCAGACGGGCGTTAAGCTCATTGTCGGAAAAGGTGGCATGGGAAAGAATACGGAAGAAGGATGCAAAGAACATAAGGCGCTTCATCTGGTCTATCCTGCTGGAAATGCGGTATATGCAGCAAGAAAGGTGGACCGCATCAAAGAAGTCCATTGGACAGATCTGGGAATGCCAGAATCCTTATGGGTATCTGAAGTAACCGAATTCGGACCGCTCATTGTATCCATTGATACAGAGGGAAACAATATTTTTGAGAACAATAAAGTAGAGTTTAACAGAAAAAAGGATGAAGTTTACGAATCCATTGCAAAAGAAGTGAGATTTATAAAATAATCTTCAGTAAGGCTTGTTTTTACAAGCCTTTTCCTATGCAGAGCAAGTTGAGATTTAGATTGTAATCGTTTATACTGATATAGATTGCTATAATTTTATCCATCTTGGAGGTGTGGGATATCCAGATGGATACTGAATAAACAAATAGTAGGAGGGACTTTACATGACAAAAGTCTTATTGAACGACTTAACAGTCCGGGATGGAAACCAGAGCCTTCTGGCCACCAGAATGGCCAAAGAAGACATCATTGCCTTGGTGGAAGCCCTGGACAAAGTGGGATATAACGCCATGGAAGTATGGGGAGGCGCCACTTTTGACGCATCTTTACGATTTCTTTCTGAAAATCCCTGGGAGATCCTGAGGGAAATCCGAAAAGCGGCTAAGAACACAAAGCTTTCCATGCTCCTGCGTGGTCAGAACCTGGTGGGCTACCGCCATTATGACAACGATACTTTAGAGCGGTTCATCCGCCTTGCCATCGAAAACGGCATCGATATCATCCGAGTCTTTGATGCCCTAAACGATCTTCGGAACATTGAGTACTCCATGAAGTTCATCAAGAAATACGGCGGACACTGTCAGGCGGCCATCAGCTATACCGTGAGCCCGGTGCACACTGAGGAATACTTCGTAGACCTGGTGAAGAAGATGACGGATCTTGGTGCAGATTCCATCTGCATCAAGGATATGGCTGGAATTCTGATGCCTGATGCTGCTTACAGTCTGGTGAAAGCACTGAAAGCTGTGACAGACCTTCCCATTAATGTCCACAGTCATACCACCGCAGGTCTAACCCATCTGGTGATGCTCAGGGCCATGGAGGCAGGAGCGGATATGGTGGATACAGTGATTTCTCCTTTCTCCGGAGGCACCAGCCACATCGCCGGGGAAACCATCATCGAAACGGCCAAGAACATGGGCATCGAGGTGGACTACAATGAGGAGGCTCTGGATGAGGCCTATGAGCTGGCGGACAAAATCGCACAGAAATACATCGACAATGGTCTCTACAAAGCCAGAGCGCTGGTGGTGAATCCGAAGATTCTTCAATATGAAGTACCTGGCGGAATGCTCAGCAATCTCATGAGCCAGCTTCAGGACCAGAAGATGTTCCATAAGTTCACGGAAGTGCTGAAGGAAATCCCCAAGGTCCGTAAGGACATGGGATATCCGCCACTGGTGACACCTTTGTCTCAGATGGTGGGTACCCAGGCGGTGCTGAATGTCATCAGCGGAGAACGCTACAAGATGATCCCCAATGAGATCAAAGTATACCTGAGAGGCGGCTACGGAAAATCTCCTGCGCCGGTGGACGAGGACATCAGAAAGAAGATCCTGAAGGATGAAGTGGTGGAAGAAAGAGGAGAAATCTCTTTAATGCCTCCAGTCTATGAAGAGTCTAAAAAGGAAATGGAAGAGAAGCTCGGAAGAGAAGCACTGGAAGAGGAAGTGCTCTCCTATATCATGAACCCCCAGCAGGCGGTTCTAAAACCGAAAGAAGCAACAGAAGTAAAGAACCCCGTCTCAGCATCCACAGCCAAAAATGAAGTGGTGGAGTTTGAGATGATTATAGAAAGGTAGGATCAACCATGAACATAGAAAATTTCCAGTTCAGTGATGGCGTCACCATGTCCATCTTTGCCATGTTGGTGGTCTTTCTCATTCTCATTCTTCTGCAGATCATCATCTATTCCTTCAAGTTCCTGCCACAGGACCTAGGACAGAAGAAAAGCGCAGCGCATTCTGCAGCGCCCGCTGCAGTGGAGAATGATGAAGAAGAGAGAATGGTGGCCATGCTCACCGCGGCAGCTCTTGCTAAAGAAGAGTATCAGGGCAATGTAAAAATCAAATCTATAAAGAGAATCGGATAAGAGGAGAGAATCGAAAATGAAAACATATAAGATTACAGTCAATGGAAAAGTATATGAGGTCACTGTAGAAGAAGCTTCCGCCACAGAAACTGCAGCAGTGAAGGCTGCCCCAGCAGCACCTGTGTCTGCAGGCAGCGGTTCCGACGAGAAAATTGAAGCCCCCATCCAGGGTACCATCCTGTCCATGAAGGTTCAGGCAGGCTCTGTGGTGAAGAAGGGACAGATCCTGGCCATTCTGGAAGCCATGAAGCTGGAGAATGAGATCGTCTCCCCATTTGACGGAACCGTATCTTCTGTATCCGCAAAAGACGGACAAGTCGTGGATAGCGGTGCGCTGCTCCTGACCATCGCTACAAAGTAGGTGACAAGATGTTAGAAATACTAAAAGAATTCTTTGCCGCCAGCGGGATTATGGCACTGGATGGCAAAGCCCTTCTCATGATCGGCCTGTCGCTGTTTTTCCTGTACCTGGCCATTTATAAGAA
>NZ_JNKC01000009.1 GCF_000701905.1 Proteiniclasticum ruminis DSM 24773
CAGGTATAAAAGTAGAGTATGTAGGCCCCGAATATACCAGTCAAATCTGCCCAGAGTGTGGAGAAAAAAACAAGGCAAGGGATAGAAAATATAAATGCTCATGTGGCTTCAAAACACATAGAGATAGAGTTGGTGCAATGAATATCATTAAAGCACCTGTGATAGATGGTAAAAGTCTATCAGCCTAAGATACTAAATGTACTGTCTTAGGAGGGGCAATGGCATGCCCTCAGCTTGGGGTCATACTCGCCTACTGGAAACAGACTGGCGTTTAATCACCCAAGAATCCCATTGCTTTAGCTGTGGGAGTGTCAAATTTGTACTTTTAGTGTATTTCTTCGTCGGTGGATATAGGTTTGTTTCTTCTTCAGGGTTATGATGGGGATGGAAACAGCTTATAGATATTTAGGGTAAATCTAAGGAGGAAATGGAATGTCAACAATGGACTTATTGGGACTGAGAGAAGAACAGCTGAAGACTGGCTACTCTGTGTGCAGACTCATCAACGAAGCGGTGGTGAGAGGTGAAGGAAGGCTCACAAAGGAAGGAGCACTGCTCATCGAAACAGGTCAGTATACTGGCCGTTCGCCTAAGGACCGCTTTATTGTACTGGATGAACTGACAAAGGATACGGTGGCCTTTGGGAAAACCAACCTGCCTTTATCAGAAGAGGTCTACAGAAATCTTCTTCAGAAAGTAAAGTCCTATGTGGAGGATAAAGAGTTATACGTCATCAAAGCCAAGGCGGGAGCTTCAGAAAACCACGCCATGGACATCAATGTATTTTGTGAAGATGCGGCTCAAGCAGTATTTTCCAGCCAGATTTTTATTAAAGATCAGGACAGAGAAGGATTTGATGCCGATTTCACCGTCATTGCTCTGCCAAACCTGAAGGCCAATGGAAAAGAAGATGGCATACATTCTGAAGCCTTTGTGATCATCAGTTTCACAGATAAATTGGTGCTCATTGGTGGAACCAAGTATTCTGGTGAAATCAAAAAATCCATTTTCTCTGTGATGAACTATAGACTCATGGGAGAAGGGGTGCTGCCGATGCACTGCTCTGCTAACATGGGAAAAGATGGAAAAACGGCTCTCTTTTTCGGTCTGTCTGGAACAGGAAAAACAACTCTGTCTGCAGATCCGAAGAGATTCCTCATTGGAGACGATGAGCATGGCTGGTCTGAAGAAGGGGTCTTTAACATGGAAGGCGGATGCTACGCCAAGTGCATCAATCTGGACAAAGACAAGGAAAAGGAAATCTATGAGGCCATCCGATTTGGTTCTGTCCTGGAGAATGTCATCGTCAGTGACAGAGGCATCGCAGACTACTGTGATGGAAGCTTGACAGAAAACACCAGATGCACCTATCCTCTGGAGTATATTGAGAACAGAGTAGATGAGAAGAAGGGTGGACACCCTTCCACGGTACTGTTCCTGACAGCAGATGCTTTTGGGGTGATTCCACCCATCTCCAAGCTCACAAGAGAAGGGGCCATGTACCACTTCATGTCTGGCTATACCTCAAAGCTTGCAGGTACGGAAAGAGGCATCGTGAATCCGGAAACCACCTTCTCTGCACTATTTGGGGAGCCTTTCATGCCAAGAAAGATTGAAGAGTATGCTGAGCTTCTTGGAAAGATGATTGACGAGCACAATACCGAGGTTTACCTCATCAACACCGGATGGTCCGGTGGCGTCTATGGCGTTGGACAGAGAACACCACTGAAGTACACAAGGCTTATGGTGGATGCGGCTCTTGGTGGAGAATTGGACAAGGCAGAGTTCATCCACGACGAGATCTTCCATCTGGATGTGCCGGTTTCTGTGCCTGGCGTCCCTGAAGAGCTTCTTCATCCAAGAAAGCTCTGGAAGGATGAAGCGGAGTATGAAGCCACCGCAAAAGAACTGGCAAGAAAGTTCAAAGAGAACTTTAACCGCTTTGAGGGCGCTGCGGAAAGAATCGTCGCAGCAGGTCCTTACTAAAATTCTAAAAAAAGGTCTTAGGATCAGATCCTGTGTGAAAAAGAAATTGGGGGAAGCGCACAGGTTCGTCCTAGGCCTTTTTCTTTATTTCAAAATTAAGCGGATTTTCAGGGATTTATGAAAAAAAGTTTAGTAGAATAGAAGATAGACGTAAATCGAAGATGGAGGTATTTATTTTTGGATATTTATTTTATTTTTAGAGCTGTGGTGGTGGCCATTGTGGAAGGACTTACAGAGTTCATTCCGGTGTCTTCCACGGGGCATATGATTCTAGTAGGAGATCTCATCGGGTTTCCAGAGACAGAGTTCACGAAGATGTTCAATGTGGTGATCCAGCTGGGAGCCATCTTGGCCATTGTGGTTCTTTACTGGCAGAAACTCCTTCATGCGGCCATTTCCTTTTTTAAGGGAGAAAAAAGAGGATTGAATTTTGGGTTTGCCCTCATCATTGGGGTGCTGCCGGCAGCCTTTTTTGGCTTCCTTCTGGAAGACACCATTGATGCGTATCTTTTCAAGCCACTGCCTGTAATCATTGGCCTTTTTGTGGGAGCGGTTCTTCTGATCTTTGTGGAGAACAAGTACCGTGGGAAAGCTCATGTTCATGAAGTGGAAGACATCACAAAGCTTCAGGCTTTAAAAATCGGTTTTTTCCAGTGCCTCGCCATGTGGCCTGGTATGTCCCGTTCTTCTTCCACCATCATGGGGGGCTGGATCAGCGGACTCTCCTCTAAAGTGGCCTCGGAATTCTCTTTCTTTTTGGCCATTCCTGTCATGATCGGCGCTTCTCTTGTAAAAGTGCTGAAGTTTCAGGGAGATGTGGGCTTTGGCACTTTAGGAGCTACGGAGTGGACTGCATTTCTTCTAGGATTTGTGGTGGCCTTCATCGTAGCGCTGTTATGCGTGAAGGGATTCATCGGCTATATTCAGAAGAAGCCCATGAAGATTTTTGCTTATTACCGCATTGCCATTTCCACTGTGTTTGCACTTCTTCTACTTACCAATGTCATTTCCATCTAATGCTTTTCAATAAGTCTTTCTTTGTGCTAAAATGGGCTTAGTAATGAATTGGAGTGATAGAAAATGAAGGAAGTCAGAAGATATTTGGAAGACCGGCTTGGGACCTACAGTTTTTACTTTGAAGATCTCAAATCCGGGTTCATCTATGGGTACAATGAACATGTGAAAATGACCTCAGCAGGATGCATGAAGCTGCCTGTAGCCATGGCGGTGATGAAAGATGTGGAGGAAGGAAAACTTTCTCTGAATGATCTGGTGCTTCTCATCAGCAGAGACCGTGTGGAAGGCTCCGGCATACTGAAACATCTGAACTCCAGAGAGTATACTGTGGGAGAGCTGATTCTTGTGATGCTTGTGGAGAGCGACAATACGGCTACCCAGAAGCTTGTGAATCTCATTGGCTTTGATGAGCTGAAGTCAAAGTTTGAGGAGATGGGACTTCAGAACACGGCCATGAATGACATGCCAGGTTCCCCCATCAATCATACGACCAGCTACGACCTTTCTCTTTGCTGGAAGATCCTGAAAAAAGGAGAGTATCTTTCCCAGGAGCATTCCAGATATATCATTGAGCTTCTAAAAGGGGAGAACAAAAAGAAGAAGACGGCTTTCTACCTGGATGAGCCGCTGAAAAACAAGATTGCCTCCAAGGCTGGAGATATGCCTGGGATTGAGAATGACACCACCCTCATTGAACTTCAGAAGGGAGATTTCATTTTTACCATCATGAGTCAGGACCTGCCTAACAGTGTCTACGGACTGGTCTCTTTGGCGAAATCCGGCAAAATGATTTGGGATGGCATTACCTACAACTGGAAATAAGTGATTTTTTAACGCCTGCAGGGTTTTCTTGCGGGCGTTTTCTATTTTCTGTTCAAAAACTGTACTGGGGTATGTTATACTGTTTTTATAGTATGAGTATCTTTGAGAAAAGATGCGGAAATAAACGGAAGAAGTTTGAGGTGTATCATGAAGAGTAAAATCATTATGATTTTGATATTGCTTGTTGCAACATTTTTCTTTGTCACTGGGTTTTTGAAGTATCAGAATGATCTAAAAGAAACCCTGGCCAAGGAGATTGGAGAGTCCGGTCTGCCATCACTTGAGATTCCTTCTGATGAATCTGGTGGAGAAGAAGACCCTGTAAAGGAAGACCCTTCTGTGATTGAAAATCCGGAGAGGGTGGAAATGCCAGACCTCTATGAGCTGACAGAGGAAGAGGCGGAAGAGCTGCTGTCGGAGCTGAAACTGAAGATGGAAGTTCTGGAGGAAAAGAACGCTTCCTTTGCCACAGGAGTGGTCTTTTTCCAGAAACCTTATGTGGAGGAAAAGATCCTGCAGGGAGAAACCGTCAGGGTCTATGTGAGCAACCAAAGTCTTTTGGGGGAAGAGGAAAAAGTAGCGGTGCCTATGCTCATTGGACTCAAAGAAGAGGAAGCGGTGAAAGAGCTGAGAAACCTTGGTTTCCAGGTGGGATACGAGTATAATCCTGCCAGTGGATATGCAGAAGGTGTAGTCTACAGCCAGAATTACCTGGTGGATTCCAAGGTGTCCAAGGGCACCAGAATCACCATCAGAGTCAGCACCGGGTCGTAGGAGAAGATGAGTATCATAAGGTAGAAGAAAACAAGGATGGGAGGGGTAAAGATGCTGAAAAAATTACTCTTGAGTGGTCTTTTTGCCATGATAACCTTAGGTTTTTTCATAGGCTTTGTTTCCTATCAGAAGGAGATCCGCGAAGCGCTCTCCCAACCCATTGATACAGCTTCTCTGGAAGAAGAGCCACCCCTTGTGGAAAAGCCCTCGGAGAAGAAAACTTTAGTGCCTAGAATCATTGGCCTGTCTGAAGAGGATGCAAGGAAGCTTCTGGAAGAAGCAGGACTTCAGCCAAGCAGCGTGACAGAACATACAGATCAGGTGGAGAAAGACTTTGTGTTCTATCAGAGACCCATGGAAGGCACCGAGATGTTTGAAGGACAGGAAGTTATTTATACGGTGAGTGCAGGTCCATTTGGTCAGGCTGATTCAGAAGAAGATGATAAGGAAATTCTTATGCCCTCCCTTTTGGGGAAAACCCAAAGAGAGGGAGAAACCATTCTCAAGGAAATGGGACTTCAAGTCCGAGTGAGAAAAAGCTACAGCGAAGACGTGGCTATTGGCATAATCATGAAGCAGGAGCCAGCAATGACCACAAAGCTTCAGCCGTCAGAGGAAGTGACTCTGTGGGTGAGTCTTGGGGCAAAGCCCGAAGAGACAAAGCATCAGGTGCCCCGTGTTGTTGGAAAGACAAGGTCGGAAGCAGAGAGTATTTTGAAAAATGCGGGCTATGAGGTGTCGGTGACTGAAAAAGAAGATGCGGATGGAAACATCGGAAAAGTCCTCTCCCAGTCTCCAGCCGGAGGATCTGAAGTCCCTGAAAAAGGCAGAGTGCAGATCGTCATAGGAAAGAAAAAGACAGCTGTGGTCCCTGAGACGCCTTCGGAAAATTCAGGGGAAGAGGATCCAGATTCAGGCGATGCCTTAGATCCTCCTGTGGAAACGCCCGTGGCACCTCCATCCGGCGACGAGCTGGAAGAACCGGTGGAGACCGGTAATTAGTTTAAGAGCAGAAAGAGCATGCAGACGGTGTATGCTCTTTTGTTATATATACTGCCTCAAAAACGACGTGGAAGCCGGTGAACATGACGGTTTATTTTTGATGCTTGAAGCTTATCGTTAATAAGATAGGGGCGGATCACCATAGAGGAGTACCATCATACCGATAGAAATGGTTTACAATTTCATGACAAAGCAGTATAATTATGAGCAATGACAAAAAAATGTGTGATGATATTTGGGGTGAACTATGTCGATTGCGGAACAAAACACAAACCTTGTGATCAGAAGATGCAGTGCAGAAGATGTGGAAGAAATGAAAGCATTTCTCAAAGAGTGCATCATCGTCAACAAGTATATTTATGGAGAGTATGATTGGATGGAGTTTCCTCTGGAGGAGGCCACCTATGAGACCTTCCAGGAAACCTTCGGCACAGGAAACCTTCTTTTGGGACTGGAGGATGAAGTGCTTCAGGGGATCGTGGTGCTCACGAAGAAAAGTGCTGAAAAGTACAAGCATGTGGGGAATATCACCCTGGCACTGAGAACGGATGAACATGTGAGCACTATGGGGAAAGGGCTCATCGCCAGAATGATTCTGGTTTGTAAAGGCAAAGGCGTCATCCGAAAGGTGAATCTCCGGGTCCGGGAAGATCATTTCAAGATTCAGGAGATCTACAAAAATCTCGGATTCTATGAAGAAGGAAGCCTTGCGAGAGATATCTGCCAAAATGGGATGTTTTTCTCCACCCTTCTTTATGGACGAAGTATAGATTAGAAAAACTGTGAAGACCTGCTTTTTAGCGGGTCTTTCTGTCTTTGTGGTATAATTTTTGAAAGAGCATTTCCGGAACTTGTCCTTGTATGAGGAAAGGAACCTGTACTATAATGAGTTTGTAAACATTTACAAATCAAGGAGGAATACGAGTTGAAAAAAGTCATCGCAACCAGCAAAGCACCCGGTGCCATCGGGCCTTATTCACAGGCCATCATAGCAGGCACCATGATCTATACGTCAGGCCAGCTGCCCATCGATCCAGAAACCGGAGAGATGGTGGCAAACGACATTACCCTTCAGACCAGAATGTGCCTGAAGAATGTCAAGGCCATTTTAGAAGAAGCGGGGTCCAATATGGATAAAATTGTGAAGACCACGGTTTTTCTCAGTGACATGGTAAACTTTGTCAAGATGAATGAAGTCTACAAAGAGTTCTTCTCCGGGGACTATCCAGCAAGAAGTGCTTTCCAGGTGGCAAGACTGCCAAAGGATGCACTGGTTGAAATTGAGGTCGTGGCCATTCTGTAGTTTTTTATAAAAGCACAAATAATGAAGTTGGGGGAAAATTTAGAAATGAGCGTAAAGTATTTTGCAGAGCCTTTCAAGATTAAAATGGTGGAGCCCATCAAGATTCTCACAAGAGAAGAAAGGCTAAAGAAGATCCAGGAAGCAAACTATAATGTCTTTTCTTTGGCAGCAGAAGACTGCTATATTGACCTTCTTACAGACAGCGGCACCGGTGCCATGAGTGCGGACCAGTGGGCAGGCATCATGAGGGGGGACGAGTCCTATTCCGGGTCCAAGAGTTTTTACCGTCTTCAGGAGTCGGCGAAGGACATTTTTGGCTATACCTTCATTCAGCCGGTGCATCAGGGACGGGCGGCAGAAAAAGTGGTGATGCCGATTCTTCTGGGGGAAGGGAAGGTATCCATTTCCAACATGCATTTTGACACCACCAGAGCCCATGTGGAGATTGCAGGAGCAAGGGCTGTGGACTGTGTTGTGCCAGAGGCTCTTGATACAGAGTCCTATGCTCCTTTTAAAGGCAACATGGACAATGAGCGTCTTGTGAGGCTTATCGAAGAGTACGGCAAAGAGAATGTGGGAGCCATCATCATCACGGTGACCAACAATAGTGCTGGAGGACAGCCGGTTTCCATGAAAAATATCAAAGAGACCTCTGAGATCGCCAAGAGATTTGGCATCAAGGTGGTCATTGATGCAGCAAGATTTGCTGAAAACTGCCACTTTATTAAGAGAAGAGAAGAAGGCTATGGGGATAAATCCATCCGGGAGATCGCAAGAGAGCTTTTCAGTTACGGAGATCTCTTCACCATGAGCTCTAAAAAAGATGCCATTGTGAACATTGGCGGTCTTGTGGGGGTGAAAGAGGATGCGGATCTTTTTGAGAAGGTCAAAGCCAACACCATACCTTTTGAAGGATTCATTTCCTATGGCGGCCTTGCTGGAAGAGATCTGGAAGCTCTGGCCATTGGTCTTCAGGAAGGGGTGGAGGAAGACTTCCTGAAATACCGCATCGGTCAGATGGAATACCTATCATCAAAGCTCACAGAAGCAGGCATCCCACACCAGACTCCAGCGGGAGGTCATGCCATATTCCTGGATGCAAAAAAGCTTCTGCCACACATTCCTTATCATGAGTTCCCAGGTCAGGCGCTGACCATTGAGCTTTATCTGGAAGCGGGCATCAGAGGCTGTGACATCGGCTCTTATATGCTGGGGAACGATCCGGACACAGGAGTGCAGCTGGAGTCTCAGTTTGAGTTCACTAGGCTGGCAGTGCCAAGAAGAGTGTATACCCAGTCTCATCTGGATGTGATTGTGGAGGCTCTTATTGAAATCAAAAAGAGAAAGGACTCCTTAAAAGGGTATGAGATCACCTGGGAACCTAAAATCCTAAGACACTTCACAGCAAAGCTTCAGCCGCTGAAGTAAAAAAGAAAAAAGAGAAGATAGAACTTCAGTGCCCTATTCCTGAAAGGAATACAGTACGCTGGAGTTCTATTTTTTATGATCTTTCTGTCATTTTATAGAGAGAGATAGAAGATAGTATGATACTATAGGAGGTAAGCATTAGTAGAAACAGCTGGAGGTTTATTCATGGATAAAAGAAATAAAGGTCAGATACTGCTCGTCTTAGGAGCGCTTCTACTGCTCCTCGTAAATAATTTCAGTCTGCGGCATAAGCTTTCAGACCTTGAGCTGGAGCTTCAGAACATTAGAGGATCCATCTCCGCCATTTCCTTTAATGATGGTGGCATGGAGTACCGGATCATGGAAGAGCTCAAAAAAGGAGCCAGTGCTTTGGCTTCCTCAGAAACCAAACTTTCTTTCAAAAACGGTAAGCTCATGCTGGATGTCACACTGGTCCCCAAAATGCTGCAGCCAGGGAGCACATACTATGTGGTGTCGGGATATGATAAAGTGGAGGCCAAAGCGCAGAATGAAAGTTCATTTGCAGCTTCTCTGCCCTTTGATGTGGCAGAACACAATCAGGTCTACGCTGTCATAGAGACAGAAGAAGGTTCACTTCAGGAAAAGCTTCCTGAAATCTATGTGGAGCAGTACGTTGCCATTGATATCAGCAGCATGAGTCTGGAAGAAACCGATAAGAAAATTGTGATGGATCTCACCGCAGTCACAGAAGAGAGTGCTGTCTATTTAGAATCTTTAAAAGAAGTATCTGCAGTGGTCCTGAATGGCAAGAATGAGGAGATCAGGAGGCTTGAGATGAAAGAATCTGAAGTTAGTCTTCCTGATCCAGAACATGATTACGGTTTTGCCCACAAAGCTTTTACTGTGAACCTTCCAGAGGAACTTTTTGAAACAGACTTATTCAAAGTTGTCGTCAAGCTCAAGAACTATGGCGTGACCATGACTTCCGATGAAATCTATCAGTATAGTAAGGATGGCACTGAGATGAATGGTGTTATGGGTACAGGATTCCGAATATCCTTTGAGAAGTAAGTAGAACAAAAACAAGGAAAGAAAATAATAAACCCCGACATTCTCTGAACAGTGAAGTACTGTTTCGTGATTGTCGGGGTTCCCTGTTTAAAAATGGCTCTGTTTGTGAATAGTGTTGAAATTGGGATTTATACTAACAACTATTCTTGTCTTTCAAAAACCAAATCTACTTCTTTCATTTGCCCATAATTACCAAATACAGCGGGAATCATTGCAACAAATCTCCAGCCTTCCTGAGCATACTTATCAATCAGTTCCTTGTAGTTTGGTGGGGTTAGAAACCCTCCAATTTTTGCTCGAACATAGAGATAGTTATAAATTGTAATCACATCCTTTGGTATATCTTTGCTTCATATAATCACATCATTGCATTTTATGAATTATCAACATGGATTTCATATAGAGCCTTAAAAATAATCAGATACCCCGTAAAAGGGAATCCATGACTCTTTGGGTCGCCAGGGCTTCCATTCCGGAGGAAGGCATTTCTTTATTTAATAGAATGGCATCAGAAAAGGCATCGATGGCATCGCTGAAGCCTTTTACCTTTTCCACCGTATCCCATTGGGAAGGGGATTTGATTCTGGTTTCGTTCTTCACGTCCGTCTCCATGGTGGCAAGATCGATGACTCGGACGGTTTTTCCTTCTTTCACCAGTTCCATGAGTTCCAGAGTCTTTCCGGAGTCCCGATGAAGGAGCGTTTCCACCTGAAGCCCTTCCGGGCTTACAAATCTGTGCTTTGCATAGATGAGCTGATTGTCTCCATTCACCTCAATGTTCCCGTCCTCCATGATGAGCTTTCCGTCCACCATCCACCTGGCGGTGTCCACCAGATGGATGTAGTCATCATTCAGTGTGAAGAGGGCATCTTCTGGTCCGATGCGGCCGCAACGGTTCTTCACGATCCGGATGAGAGAGGTGGGGGTGATTTCGTCTTTCACCGCCTGATAAAGGGGGGCGAATCTTCGGTTGAAGTTCACCATGAGTTTTGCCTGATGATGGACGGAGTAGAAGACCAGTCTTTCACATTCCTCCACCGTAGGTGCAAGAGGCTTATCAATCATCACATGGATGCCTTTTTCCAGGAAAAATTTCGCCAAGGTAAAATGACTTTCTGTGGAAGCATTGATGATGACAGCATCCACATCTTCAGAAAGAGCTGTAAGGCTTTCATAGGCTTTGACCCGGTATTCTCTTTCAAAATCATTCCGTCTTTCTTTTGTTCTGGCATACCCACCTACTAAGGTCCATTTGGTTTCCTTGGAGAGTACAGGCATATAAGCTTTTCTGCAGATGGAGCCTAAGCCCACCAGTCCCAGTTTGATTCTATTCTCCATTTCTATTCCTCCCACGCGATCAGGCATTGGATAATCTTCTTTAAATTCAGATAATTTACTATATATTCTCATTATAGCTAGAATCGCCTATGGTGACAACAGAAGCTTTGAAAAGAGGTTGAGAAAAGGACTGCTTTTCTCCATATCCTTATTTAAAAGACAAGGTGAGGAGGTTTCTCCTGTAAGAACAAAAAAGACACGTTTTCTTTCTGAAATATTTAAGGGTTTCTTCATTGACTATCGGTCAGTCAGTGATAAAATAAAGTATATACTAAGTGAAAGAAAAGGTGAATGAAAATGGCGTTTATAGAACTGGAGAATGTCCAGAAACGATATAAGATGGGAGAAGTCACCATCACTGCCGTGGACGGTGTGGACTTTTCCATAGAAAAAGGAGACTTTGCGGTGGTGGTGGGAGCCTCCGGGGCTGGAAAGACCACGGTGTTAAACCTCCTGGGCGGCATGGATACCTCCGATGGCGGAAAGATCCTGGTGGACGGAAAAGACATCAGCAAGTATAACCGGAAGATGCTTACAGAGTACCGCCGATTTGACATCGGATTTGTGTTCCAGTTTTACAATCTGGTGCAGAACTTAACCGCTGTGGAGAATGTGGAGCTTGCGTCCCAGATTTCAAAGAACCCCCTGGACGCGGAGATGGTTCTGGACCTGGTGGGGCTTTCAGAACGCGCCAACAATTTTCCCTCTCAGCTTTCTGGCGGGGAGCAGCAAAGGGTGGCCATCGCCAGAGCTATTGCAAAAAACCCAAAGCTTCTTCTTTGCGATGAACCCACGGGAGCTCTTGATTACCAGACAGGAAAGAACATCCTGAAACTGCTTCATGACACCTCCAGAGAGCGTGGCGTCACCGTGGTGGTCATCACCCATAATGCGGCTCTTACGGCCATGGCAGATAAGGTCATCCGCATGAAGAACGGCAAGGTCCGGGAGTTTTATGTCAATGAGAATCCTGTGCCTGTGGAAAGGATTGAGTGGTAATGGCGAAGAATGCGTTTCAGAAAGACCTGTATCGGGCCATTACGGGCAGCAAGGCGAGATTTTTCTCCATTCTGGTGATGATTGCCCTGGGCGTAGGATTTTTCTCGGGCATCAATGCCACCAAACCGGACATGGTGCTGTCGGCGGATGCCTATTATAAAGACTATAACCTGGCGAACTTCAGGATATATAACCCCTTAGGGTATCAGGAGGAAGACCTTGCAGCTGTAGAAGAGACAAAAGAGGTGCTTGAGGTGCTGAGAAGCTACAGCAAGGATCTTTTTGTGTCGTCCTCTGCGGAAACGGCTGTGACAAAAGTGTTCAGCTATGATATGAGGAAAGAGGGGCTTCTCAATGAGCCCAGAGTGCTGGAAGGAAGAATGCCGGAAGCCTCTGGCGAGATCCTTCTGGAAATGGGCGCGAAAAACGGGCTCTCCATTTCCCTGGGAGATGAAGTAGCTCTTTCTCTGCCCAATGGGGAAGTTCTCTCTGATTTCATCAAGGAGGATACCTACAAAGTGGTGGGATTTATCATGTCCCCCCTCTACATCAGTTTTCAAAGAGGACAGACCAACATCGGAGACGGCTCCATTGATTATTTCGCCTATGTGCCCCAAGAGGACTTTTCTATGGAACACTATACGGATCTTTTTGTGAAGACCGTGAAGTCTGATGATCTGGAAGCCTATTCTAAAGGATATAAGACCTATCATGAACCTCTTCTATCCTCCTTTTCCGCTTTGGGAGAGCTGGCCATGGAAAGGGACACCAAAGACCTCCGGGAGGAACTGGAAGAAGGGCGTGCAGAGTTTTTATCTAAAAAAAATGATGCCCTGAAGAAGATTGCAGATGCCCAGGAAGAGCTTCTAGAAGCCCGGGAAGAGATCCAGGATGGAGAAGAGAAGCTTCTATCGGAAAAGGAGAAGTATACTAAGGAATTTCAGGATAAGCGTCAGGAGATTCTGGATGGAAAGGAAGCCCTGGTGAAAGGCCGAGAAGCGTACTTTGATGGCTATACAGAGTGGCTGATGGGGTACAACGAGTATCAGGATGGACGGGCAGAGATGCAAAGCGCCAAGAGCACCCTGGATCTTGCGAAGAACCAGATTGATGCAGGAGAAAGAGAGCTTGCTTCTGCCAAAGAGCAGCTGGACTCTGCCAAGGAACAGATTGCACTTCTGGAGAGTGCCCTTCAGGGGTTAAAAGACATCCGGGCCAGCCTTCCGGAGACGGGTGGAGAACTGACAGAGGAAGAGTACAAACAGATCATCGAGGACATCCGGGTGTTTTCGCCGGACCTTGCAAGGCTTCTGGAAGAGAGTGTTCCCTATAATGATCCGAATCTTGTGAACACCTTACGGACTGCCCTGGACAGCGGCATCATTCAGCTCACAGACACTCTGGAAAGTGCGAAAAAAGACTACTCAGAAGGCGTCCTTGCCTATGAAAAAGGACAGAAGACCCTGGCAGAGAGTAAAGCCTCCTATGAGAAAGGCTTACTGGAATACCAGGAAGGGGAGAAGGAACTGGCAGAGGCCAAGAAGGAGCTGGATGCTGGAAAAGCGGAGCTTGATGCAGCCAAAAAGAAACTGGACGACAGTGAGAAGACCTTAAAAGATGGAGAGAAAGCTTTGGAGGAGGGAGAAAAGACCTTCAAAGCCTCCATGGAAGAGGCAAGAGAGGACCTGGAGAAAGGAAAGGCGGAGCTTCGTGAAGGAGAAGAAACCTTTGCCCGGGAGAAAGCTGACGCAGAGAAGAAGATTAACGATGCAGAAAAAGAAATCCTTGATGCGGAGCGTGCCCTTCTGGAGATTCCTAAAGAATGGTTTGTCTATGACCGGGAAGGATTCCCGGGCTACGGTTCTCTCGGAAATGATGCGGACAGGCTGGGGTCTCTGGCCACCACCTTCCCGCTGTTTTTCTTCCTGGTGGCGGCCCTGGTGTGTCTCACCACCATGACAAGAATGGTGGAGGAGGAAAGGGTCCAGATCGGCACACTGAAAGCCTTAGGATATACCACTTTTACCATCGCCATGAAATATATCAGCTATGCGCTCTTAGCCAGTGTATTTGGAAGCATCCTGGGCTTTTCCATTGGGTTCAAGCTGTTCCCTTATATCATCATCACGGTGTACGGGGCCATGTATAATACGCCTTATGTGCTGACGCCCTTTCATCTGGATCTGGCACTTCTCTCCACGGCCATTGCAGTGTTCACCACGGTGTCCGCGAGCTTATTCGCTACCCTTTCGGAGCTTCGGGAAACCCCGGCGAATCTTATGATGCCCAAAGCGCCAAAGCCAGGCAAGAGAATTCTTCTGGAAAGAGTGCCTTTTCTTTGGAAGCGCATGAGTTTTTCCTACAAGGTGACCTTTAGAAACATCTTCCGTTATAAAAAGAGATTTCTCATGACGGTGCTGGGTGTCTCGGGCTGTACAGCCCTTCTTGTGACAGGCTTTGGCATCAAAGACTCTGTCAATGCCATCATGGGCAAACAGTTTGAGGAGATTTTCCTTTATGATGGACTGGCGCTTCTGAATATGGACAAGGAGGAAGGAGAGAGAAACCTTTCTGAAATTCTTGGAGAACAAGAAGAAGTGGAGCGCTATGGGGCTTTCTTAAGTGAAAGCATCAGAGTGCATCTGCCGGGAAGAACGAGAGAGTATGAAGTGACACTGATGGTGCCTGAAGAGATGGCGTCCTTTGCAAGCTTCATTGATCTTCATGACCGCGCGTCCCAGGAGAAGATTCCGCTGCCCGAAAAAGGAGCGGTGATTTCAGAAAAACTGGCCAATCTTCTAGGGATATCAGAAGGGGAAGAACTCGTCTATCAGGATGCGGAAAACAGAACCTATACCTTCACGGTGACGGACATCACAGAGAATTATCTTGCACACTATATCTATATGTCTCCGGAAGCCTTTGAAAGCCTTACGCTTCGAAAGCCGGAATTTAATGCCGGTGCCTTCCGGTACCGGGAAGGCCTTCAGGTAGAGGAGACGGCTCTTAGTGAGCGGCTTCTGGAAAGTGATGGAGTGCTGGCCACGGTGATGGTAAAGAGCATCCAGGAGGACTTTGAGAAAAGCATCGCGTCACTGGACTATGTCATTGTGATTCTCATTCTTGCTGCAGGAGCCTTGGCTTTTGTGGTGCTCTATAACCTGACAAACATCAACATCACCGAAAGACTAAGAGAGATTGCCACCATCAAGGTATTGGGATTCCGGGATCAGGAAGTGGCGTCCTATGTGTATCGGGAAAATGTGTTTTTAACCATTGTGGGCAGCCTGGTGGGTCTTCTTCTGGGCTTCAGTCTGCACCTTTTTGTCATCCGTACCATGGAGATTGACACCATGATGTTCGGCAGGAACATCCATGTTCTGTCTTTCCTGTATTCCATGGTGCTCACCATGGCCTTCTCGGTTTTCGTGAATCTCTTCATGTCGAAGAAGCTTCAGAACATTGATATGGCTGCTTCTCTAAAATCTGTGGAATAGGAGGGCGTCTTATGCGTATAACAAAACATCCAGAGGAACGGAAACAGGAAATACTCGAAACAGCTCTGAGGCTTTTTGAGGAAAAGGGCATCCAGAAGACGTCCATGAATGATATTGCAGAAACCATGGGCGTGGCCAAGGGCCTCATCTACTACTACTTCCGATCTAAAGAGGAGCTGGTGGCAGCTGTGGTGGAGAGTTTTTCCGAAGGCGTCGAAAAGGAGATCAGAACGCTGCTTTCTATGGAAGGGCTTTCCTTCCATACGCGTCTTGCTCAGGTGGTGAAGGTGTTCTTTCTTTCCATTCAGGAGCATCCAGCGATCATGAGCATCACGCCGAAGAATCCGGGGCTTTTCGAGCTGGTGAAAACCAGTCTTTCGGAGCTGGCTCTTCGGCATGCAAAAGTGCTGCTCCAAAAAGGGGTGGAAGAGGGATATCTGAATCTTAAGTATCCGGACTATATGCTGAAGATTCTCATCCATGGGATTGCGGATCTTTATGTGGAAGGAGTCACAGACCCCAGGGTCCACTGCACCCTCATTGAGGAGGCTTTGGGGCTGAAGACGGGTACCATCTTAAAGGAGTTTGGCTACTAGGAAAACCTATGGTCCTTTCGTTGAGCTTACTATATACCCCATGAAAGAGACCCCGGAAAGGGCTGCAAAAGATGCAGGTGCCCTCCGGGGTCTTCTCTATGGTTGAGTTTATTTATTACGTTTTATGGTATAGGTCAGTTTTGTCAGGTTTCCTGCACTGTCTTCCGCTTCTAAAAGAATGGTGTTGTTTCCAAGGTTCAGCGGAATGGTTTCATCAAGCGTGTAAGAAGCAGGGGAGAGACTGTCAAAATAGGACCAGTCCTCTTTGATGTTCACCAGCATATTGCCGTTCAAAGTGACTTTCAGATCCGGCAGGTTGTCTGTCACCAGAGCCTTCAAGGTGATGGAGGCTTCTTTTGTGACTCTTGGGAGAGATTCTGAAAGCGTAATGACAGGTTTCTTTGTGTCTACAAAGATCTTGTGGAGGAAGTCCAGCTGATTGCCGGCTTTGTCTTTCACATCCACTCTTAAAGAACGGTATCCATCCTCTAGGAGCAGTGTGTGACTGAAGACCCACTTGCCGCTGGCTGCGTTCCATCTGTAGAGCACATTCTTTCCGTCGATCTTCAGATATTCTAGTGGTGAAGAATCAGAGACTGTTCCTGTTACCGTCACCATTTTTGAAGTGACAGTTTCAAAGAACTCAGGAGATTCGATCATAACCACCGGTGCATCCACATCACCGGCTAGAGGGGCCTTTGGCTCCGTAAAAGATACAGGTGGGGCTGGGGGTTCTGGTACGGGAATACCAGGAAGACTTGGATTTACAGGTTTCATGATCTTTCTCAGTTCTTTAGAGAGATCCAGAGTTTCCACATTGCCTGCAAAGTCATAAATCTTCAGGGTGGATTTCTTGGTTAAGGTCATATCCGTGAAATCGAAGATTCCTGTATTGTTTGCCACAGGCTCTTCTCCAGTGATTTCCAGAACGTAGGCATAGATGCCGCTATGTTCATCTTTTCCTTTTACGGTGAGGGTCTTGGCATCTTCATCATAGGTGAGGCTTTCTTTCATCGGCTTCTTGGTGTCCACTTTCACTGGGAACTTCACGCTCTGCCAGGCGGCATCTTCAAAGTCAATCTTTGTTTTTACCTCATAGAAATAGTTTCCGTCTTTGACAAGCTTGCCTCCGGCGGTTCCATCCCAAATCCAGTCGAGGCTTGCGGTGTACATAGTTCCTTCACCATTGTCATAGTAGTTCTTTGTAAGATTACTGTCCTTGTAGAGCGCTCTGATGACTTTTCCGCTCTCATCCAGTATATTCAGTTCCATGTCCTTGGCATTTCTTAAGAAGGAAAGAAGAGGAAGTACATCATCGCGGTTCTTGTCTCTGTTTGGAGAGAAAGCGATGGTATTTTTGTCTCTTACGCCACTAAGGTCCACACCCAGGAACTCAAACATCTCATTGGGCTGATCATACCAGGCCAGAGTAGTGATGCCATAGAAACTTCTGCCTTCATAGATGCTCTGATCCACCACAGGAGCTTTATCCCATTGTCCATAGAATCCCATGTAAGGAATGCTGAGGGTGGGGTTCATTTCTTCGGGGTCTTCCAGGACCACAAAACCTTCCAGGAAGGTTCCATTAGGGAAGACTTCTGCTAAAGGCGCACCGTAGTACCAGTCTACACCATTGGTCACGTCTACGGTGACTGTGAGGGTTCTTGTTTCTCCGGCTGGAATCGTTAAAGAGTCTTCGCTGAAATAGATGGGATACTCACCGGAGTATAGTCCGTTTGGTCCATATTCTTCCAGGGTGCTATCTAAGTATACTCCCTGGGTTTCCAGGTAGTTATACTCACCGTCGGAAAGATCCGTCTGCACGGTGCCTCTTGGCACATAGGTCACTTCTTCATCGGACAGGTTTTTCACGTCTACTTTGAATGTAGTGACATCCTTCATTTCCTTCAAGCTGACTTTTCCAATGCCTGATGTTTTTTCATAAGCGACGGCTGGGCTTACCACTGCGGCGTAAACATCCATGACGCCAGCGCCTTGTCTTCTTGGAGAAGTGTAGTTGTAGTCACCGGTTCCGTAGGAGCTGTTGTATGCTCCGGTATCGTGGTGGGCGATGGCTGTGTTCATGAGAAGGTTCTTTGCCATCAGGACTCTTTCTGAAGAGGATAAATTGAAGTATTCATCCACTCTTTGAAGAACCAGGGCAGATCCGCCAGCCACATGAGGGGCTGCCATGGAGGTTCCACTCATACTCTGGTACTGGTTGTTTTGGGCTGTGGACCAGATGCTGCCGCCAGGGGCGGTGATTTCAGGTTTGAAATCCAGGTTCGGTGTAGCGCCCCAGGAACTGAATAAGGATAAGTTCCCAGCCGCCGGATTTCCAGCTTTTGCCAGTTTACCGGAGAAAGCCACATAGTTTCCTTCTGTCTGCAAGAGTTCCACAAGGTTCAGTCCATGGGATCTTCCGATGAAGACTGCTGGAATACTGATGCCTTCAGGATAGCGCATACTGATGAGGCCATCTCCGCCAGCAGGGCTGTTGTAGATGATGACGCCGCTGGCGCCGTTATTGTATGCGTTCTGGATCTTTGCTGTGAAATCGTAACTGCCTCTTTCAATAAGGGCGATTTTTCCAGTGAAGTCCTGTCCGGCAAAATCCTCTGTTCCTCCAAGACCTGCATGTAGATAAGGAACTCTTCCGGTGAAGACATCCTTAGGGTCTTTAGGGCCTGCGCTGATATAAGGAGCAAGGAGTTCTTCTCCTGCGTAGAAATAAGACAGGGCATTGGCGGTGATGATATTGTTCTCAATGGAAGCCACCTGAATGGTTTCAGGAGCAAGACCTGGAGAACCCACCACGCCGATGTCTGGGTTTTCAGTGTAAGGATTGTCAAAGCCGTCTCCGAACATGGCTGAGTTACCGGCGGACACTGCTGCGATGACGCCGTTTTCCATGGCATTTCGAATGGCCACCTGCTCCAGATCGTTCTCATCCACATAAGAAGCGGTGGAGCCAAGGCTCATATTGATGACGTCTGCGCCTAAAGCCACAGAATCATCGATGGCTTTTACGATGACATCTCCGAAGGTGGAGGGCATGGACGGATTGTTTCCAAATACTTTCATGGCAAGAAGTTGAGCTTCAGGGGCTACACCCTTGATGCCGCCAGTGAGAAGATCTCCATTGGCGCCGACGGTGCCAGCCACGTGCATGCCGTGCATGGAAGCGCCAGGTCTTAAATCAAGAATCTCCTGATTCTTATCCATATA
Source organism: Proteiniclasticum ruminis DSM 24773 (assembly GCF_000701905.1). GTDB lineage: Bacteria > Bacillota > Clostridia > Clostridiales > Clostridiaceae > Proteiniclasticum > Proteiniclasticum ruminis. The sequence continues at coordinate 19,023 of NZ_JNKC01000009.1, forward strand.
GTTGTAGCCATAGGGAACCTTTGCTGTGCGGTAGGTTCCAGGAAGACCGTTTAAGGTAGATGCTGTGAGTTTTACTTTGCTTTCATCTGTGAGGATCATATCCTTATGGGATGGGTCAATCCCTGTGTCGATGATGGCCACCACCATGCCTTCGCCGTTATATCCTGTATCTGTCCAGGTTTTGATGGCGTTGACCATTTCGGTGCTGCTGTTCATATCAGGTTCAGGTCTTGAGAAGGTATGGGCCACGGATACGTGGGTGACGCCTTTCAGGTTTTTGATGGTTTTTAAGTTCTTGTAAGTGGTTTCAATACTGAATCCATTCAGTATAGTATCATAGGTTTCCAGTTCCTTGAGAGAGATTCCTGCAGCTTTTATGAGATCCTTGACGGATTTCTGGGAAGCCCGGTTTTTGTCTGTGATGGATTTTCTTAGAGTTTTTGCCAGATCCTTTACAGAGACACCTCTTTCAGTCGCGGCATCGATGACCGGTTTACCGGTGACTTCGATGAGAAGACGAACCACATCATCATCTTCGTAAAGGATGTCGCCTTTGCTTTTTGCGATGCTGGTGAGGGTGGTGTCCCACAAGGTGCTTACTGGACTCTTTAAGGCCTCCTTGGGTACCAGAGGGGCAGCTTTTACTGTGAGGGCACTGGACGACAACAGAAACAGCGACAGCAGAACGGATGTGAATTTCACCATGTGTCTTTTCAAGTATATTCCCTCCTATGATTCAATTGAATGTCAATTCTGAATATTTAAGATGAAAAAAAAGAACCTATCCAGAGGTTGAAATTCTGTGATAAGTATAGCAATAGTACGTTTTAGACACAAGAACGTTGTCATTGATTTGTCATATTTTGGCTTTTACAACCATATTCTACCAGATGATTAAAAATAGCATCGGTATTCTGTGGATAAATACGAAATATTCCTTCGAAATTCAAATAAATTTTCGACACGCGTGTATATCCAAGTGCACTCCATTTCTTATGGAGTCTTACCACCATAAAAAAAGAGAACCTGGAAGGATCACCCTTACAGATTCTCTTGGTCTTTTTGCTAGTACAGGGTAGTTTCATCGAGGCTTTCCGTGGGCAGTTCTCTGAGGGCTTTCCGGAGCACGTCTTCTGCGGTCAGATCCGGGTGAAGAGAGCTGCTCACAAGCTGGCGCCAGAGTCTGCTTCCAGGTCTTTCATGGAAAAGACCCAAGGTGTTTTTCAGCGCATGATGGGCCGTCCGTTTGTCTTCCCCAAACTGGGTCACATAGGGGAGAAAGTTCTCGATGACTTCCCGTCTTGTGGGGGAAGAGGAGGTTTCTCCAGGAAGAAGTGCGTCCACTTTTGAAAGAAGATAGGCATTCTCATAGGCGGCGCGGCCAATCATGACCCCATCCACCTGTCTCAGGTGGCTTTTGATTTGCTCCTCCGTCCGGATGCCACCGTTGATCTCCACAAAAAGATCTGGAAACTCTTTTTTGATGCGGTACACATCCTCATAGCGAAGGGGTGGAATCTCCCGGTTGTCCTTGGGACTGAGTCCAGCAAGGATGGCAATCCTTGCGTGGATGATGAAATGCTCTGTGCCCTGATCTTTCAACGTCTTCACAAAATACGAAAGATCTTCGTACTGATCGAGAATCACCCGGGGCAGAGACTCAGGCAGCACACTGGTGCCATCAATGCCGATGCGGCACTTCACGGTGACGGGCTTTTTTGTGGCCTTTCTTACCTCAGAGAGGATTTCAGCCACAAGATCCGGATAAGCCATGAGGGAGGCCCCCATATCATTTCCTGAGACCCGGTCAGAAGGGCAGCCGGCGTTTAAGTTGATCTCATCATAATCCCAGTCTTCTGCAATTTTAATGGCCTCTGCAATCTCCTTGGGATCTGAGCCGGCAATCTGCAGGGTGATGGGTTTTTCAAGAGGAGAAAAATCCAGAAGCTTCTTCCGGTCTCCATGGAGGATGGCGTTACTGGTGATCATCTCGGTATAGAGCATGGCTTTTTTTGTGAGAAGCCTTGTGAAATATCTGAAGTGACGATCGGTGACGTCAATCATGGGGGCGATGCTGATTCTTTGCACGATACTAAAACTCTCCTTTATGTTATCCATGGAGTTAATGTCTTCCTCCATGGGATGCTTCCTAGGTTCCTTCCTGTTTCAGAGAGAAAGGATTCCTTTGGGGGATAATCTGTTTATTATACATTCAACCGAAAGTGGTTTGAAAGGCAGTTCATAGAAAGTTAACAGGGAAAAATGGGGAAAAGACTTTGGATGCACTGGAGATCCATATAAGAAAAATCTATGACAAAAGAGGTGGATCCTGACTCCTCAAAGTTTCATTTTCCAATCCCTGGGCTTTTCTGCTATAATTTAGAATGGGTTGAGCATACAGGCATATAATACCGTAGTATGTGCTATGCTAATGCTTTCATGGCATCGCATGGAAAAACCGAAGGAACACCTTCTTTTTAAGAGAAAGAAGACAGGAGTTTAGAAGATGAAAAAAATGGATCAGAAAATCAGTCAAATGAAAGAGATGGATGTTCTTCTTTGCCCCAAGTGCAGAGAAGAACTTCATGTGGAAGAAAAGAGTTTGAAATGCAAAAACCGCCATACCTACGATGTGTCTAAAAAAGGCACCGTAAACTTTGTGCTGGGGTATGGAGAAGAAAATTATAACATGGCCATGCTGGAAGCAAGAGAGCGGGTCATGGCAGAAGGCTTTTTTGAGGAGATTTTAACGGCCATGGCCGAGGAAATCTACGAGGATCTTCTCCTTCTTGAAAAAGAAGGGGATATCATCAGAATTCTTGATGCAGGCTGTGGAGACGGAAGTCACCTGGCGATGCTTGGCGATGCGCTGAAAGAAAAAGGTCTTCAGGTGTCCATGGTAGGCGTGGATCTGTCAAAGGATGGGATCCTGCTTGCGGGCAGAAAGATGAACGACGCCCTTTATTTTGTGGCGGATCTCAGCGCGCTGCCTTTTAAGGACAATTCCTTTGATGTGGTCTTAAACATCCTCTCTCCAGCCAGCTATAAAGAGTTTCAGCGGGTCCTTTCTCCCACCGGACGTGCCTATAAGGTGATTCCGGGGGCGAAGTACCTGACGGAGCTTCGGAAGCTCTATGGACTTTCCGAGTATGACAATGGAGAAATCGTCTCTCATCTGAAAAACCACACTGTGGTATATAAGGAGCGGGATGTAAGGGTTCAGAAAAATGTGGAGCCTTATGCAGATGATCTTCTCCTCATGACCCCCATGTTATGGGATAAAACGATTCTGGAACCCGGAGCGAAGCTGTCCAAGGTCACCATCGATGTGCACCTGGCCACCTTTGGGTATCCGAAGAAAAATGAGGAAGGAGTGTCTCTATGAGTGAACAGAATAAAAGCTATAGTGTAGAAGACCTAACGTCTCTGGAGAAACTCGAGCCTGTGAGAGTCCGTCCGGGCATGTACATCGGAAGCACCGGACAAAAAGGGGTTCATCACTGTGTGTGGGAGATCCTGGATAATGCCATTGATGAGATCACCAATGGGTATGGGGATACAGCTTATGTGATTTTAAACAAGGATAAAAGTGTTACAGTCATTGACAATGGCCGTGGCATTCCTGTAGGCATCCATCCCACGAAGAAAATCTCTGGGGTGGAGATGGTCTATACAGAGCTTCATACCGGTGGAAAGTTTAACCACGAAAACTATAAGACATCAGGTGGTCTTCATGGCGTGGGCGCATCCGTGGTCAATGCCTTAAGCAAGTGGCTGGAGGTGGAGGTTCATAAGGATGGAAAACTTTATCGCCAACGCTTTGAGTATGCCTATGACAAGAAGTATGACAAAAAGATGCCGGGGACACCTGTGACGAAGCTGGAAACCGTGGGCACCACAAAAAAGCAAGGGACAAAAGTCACCTTCATGCTGGACCCGGAGGTCTTCACCAATGTGGAGTTCCGTTTTGAAATCATTGACATGAGAATGATGGAGCTTTCTTTCCAGAACAAGGGCATCACTTTGGTTTTAGAGGATCTTCGCGGCGAGGAGCCTGTGGAGAAGACGTATCACAGTGAACGGGGACTTCTGGATTTCATTGCCTATTTAAATGAGTCCAAGACCGTCATCCATGAGGAGCCCATCCATTTTGAAGGGGAGAGAAGCATTGGCAATGTGACTTTGGAAGGGGAAGTTTGTGTGCAGTTTACAGACTCTTCTTTGGAGAACATCGCAAGCTATGTGAATAACATTCCCACCAATGAGGCAGGAACCCATGAAACAGGATTCAAGACCGGTATGACAAGAGCGTTCAAAGAGTGGGCAAAGAAGCTCAATTTAGGGAAAGACAAAAACTTTGAAGGGGACGATCTTCGGGAAGGCATGACGGCCATTGTGAAGGTGCGTCTCACAAACCCCATGTTTGAAGGGCAGACCAAGAATAAGCTTGGAAACTCCGAAGCTTATACCCTCATGAACGATCTGTCTTACACCAAGTTCTATGAGTGGATTGAGGACCATAAGGACATCGCTTCCCAGCTTATTATGAATGCCATCGACGCGGCCACGCGCCGGGAAAAGATCAAGAAGATCAGTGATATGGAACGTAAAAAGGTGGGCAAGGGCACGTCTCCTCTGGCAGGAAAGATTGCTGTGGCCACCTCAAGAGACAAGAATGTTCTGGAATTCATCGTGGTGGAAGGAGACTCCGCGGGAGGATCCGCAAAGCAGGCCAGAGACAGACGGTTCCAGGCCATCATGCCGTCTAAAGGAAAGATCATGAACACGGAAAAGCAGAAGCTTGAAAATGTTCTGGGCTCAGAGGAGCTGAGGCTTTTTAACACCGCCATCGGCACCGGCACCTTAACGAGCTTCAAGCTGGACGATGTGCGCTATGGGAAAATCATCATCATGAGTGACGCCGACGTGGATGGATATCACATCAGAACCCTGTGGCTCACCTACATCTACCGCTACATGCGGCCGCTTATCAGTAACGGTATGCTGTACCTGGCACAGCCTCCTCTTTATAAGGTCTACAAGCAGACCAAGAAGGGAGAGGTCCATAAGTACGCCTACTCCGATGACGATCTGGAAGTGCTGAAAAAAGAATTTGGACAAAACTACAACATTCAGAGATTTAAAGGTCTGGGAGAGATGAATCCGGACCAGCTCTGGGAAACCACCCTCAATCCAGAGACCAGGACCCTTCTTCGGGTCACCATCGATGATGCCGCAAGAGCAGAACGTATGGTGTCTCTACTCATGGGTGACGTGGTGGAGCCCCGTAAAAACTATATTTATAAACATGCAGAATTTTAGGAGGTGGCATTTTGGCGAAAGACAACAGAATTCCTGAAGACCAGAACATCTTGAATGTCCCTCTGGAAGAGGCCATGCCGGACAATTTTCTACCCTATGCCGTGGAAGTGGCGAAAGACAGAGCTTTGCCGGACGTACGGGACGGCTTGAAGCCTGTGCATAGAAGAATCCTTTATGGTGCTTATCAGCTGAAGGCGTTTCCAGACAAGCCCTATTATAAATCAGCAAGAGTGGTGGGAGACATCCTTGGGAAGTACCATCCCCATGGAGACTCCTCTGTTTATGAGGCCATGGTGATCCTGGCTCAGGATTTCTCCACAAGACTGCCTCTGATTGACGGCCATGGAAACTGGGGATCCATTGATGGCGACAGCGCGGCTGCCATGCGTTACACCGAAGCCAGGCTGTCGCCCGGGGCCATGGAGATGCTTCGGGACATTGACAAGGACACGGTGGATTTTACCTATAACTACTCTGATACAGAGCTGGAGCCCAAGGTGCTGCCGGCCAGATACCCCAATCTTCTGGTGAACGGTGCCTTCGGTATCGCTGTAGGTCTTGCCACAAACATTCCTCCTCATAATATGAGAGAGAGTATTGATGCGGTGTGCGCCTACATTGACAAGGAAGACATCACCATAAAAGAGCTCATGAATCACATCAAAGGGCCGGACTTTCCTACGGGGGGCGTTCTCATTGGAGGAGACTCACTTCTGGATGCCTACGAAAAGGGCGAAGGGAAAGTTGTATTAAGAGCCAATGCCAAAGTGGAGAAGCTCACCACGGGTCGCTATGGCGTTGTCATCACAGAGTTTCCTTATCGAAAGAACAAAGCGAAGCTTCTTCAGCAGATCTCTGCCATGACGGCAGACAAGCGCCATCAGAAGGTCTTAGAAGGCATCATGGACATCCGTGACGAGTCTGACCGAAATGGCGTACGAGCGGTCATTGAGTTTAAAAAGCAGGTGGATCTGGAGACGGCGGAGAAGATTCTTCTTTACCTCTACAAAAGATGTGACCTGCAGATCAATGTGAATTTCAACATGGTGGCCTTATACAAAGGAAAACCAGAAACCATGAGTCTTCTGGATATGATCCGCTATTATGTGGAGCACCAAAGAGAAGTCTTAACAAGAAGAACAAAAAAAGAGCTGGAGACGGCCATGAAGAGGTTCCACATCGTAGAAGGCTTCATGAAGACCATCGACATCATGGATGAAGTCATTAAGACCATCCGGGAGTCCAGTTCCAAGGCCAATGCCAAGGAAAACCTTGTGAAGAACTTTGGCTTCTCTGAGGAGCAGGCCACAGCCATATTGGAGCTCATGCTCTACAGACTCACAGGGCTTGAACTGAAAGCCTATGTGAAGGAACACAATGAGCTGAGAAAACTCATCACGTCATTAGAGAAGATCCTGAACAGCGAAAAAGAGCTCAACAAGCTGGTGAAGAAGGAGCTTCTGGAAGTGGCGGAAACCCATGGGGATGAAAGAAGAACCATGATCATCCGGGATGAGGAGGAAGCGGTCATTGACGTTATGGACATCATCGTTCAGGAAGATGTGGCGGTGACCATCTCCAAGGAAGGCTTCATCAAGCGTCTGCCTCTAAAGAATTTCCAAAGAGTCACCTCAGACACCTCTGCCATCGAGTACCGGGAAGGGGACAGTCTGTCTGTGCTTCTTGAGAGCAACACCAGAGATCTTCTCTATATCTTCACGGATGCCGGTATGCTGTATCAGATGAAGACCATGGATGTGCCGGAGCACAAGTGGAAGGACAAGGGCGTGCGCCTGGACAACTACATCAAGGGTATTGACTTTAATGAGGAGTCTGTCATTGGTGCCTTCAGCCTGGAGAATCTGGATGAGGAAGGAGCTTTCCGCTTCATCACGTCCCGAGGGGCCATGAAGAGAACGAGTCTTGAAAGCTTCAAAACAAATTACACCAAGATCATCGCCCTGAAACTGAAGGGAGACGAGAAGCTGGTGTCTGTGGTCCTTGAAAAGCATAGGATCTACTATGAGAATACAGCGGGGGCACTGCTCCCTAAAAAATACAAGGATTTCCTTTATGAGCATAAGGATGCACTGCACCTCACGGATCTTCCCAAGGTGCCTCAGTACTTGAGAATCCTCACAAAGAATGGTCTGGACTTTACTGTGCCAGAAGCCCATGTGGAGATCAAAGAACGTATGACAACGCCGGATCCTTTCTTAATCCTGCCGGATAAGGATGAAGTGTATCGGGTCCATTATGAGGAGGACTATGAGGCTAAGGCCTTCAATGTCACAGTGTCAGACAGAGGGGAGATCAAGCTGACCCAAAGAGCCAGCAGAGCCAGAAACCTCTATAAGGCTTCTGGGGAATCTTATGAGAGCCTCGTCATTGTGACCAGTCTGGGCGCCTATTATAAACTCCCACTCTATATGTTTGAGAACCTCACGGGCAGTGTCCTCATGCAGGACCTTTACGATGACTACGACAAGAATGAGAAAGTTGTGGGCATCTTCACTCTGGAGGAGGAGACAGCGTCCGGGAAAGAAGTGTATTTTGCCACCGAAGAAGGCATCGTGAAGAGAACCTCTGTGGAGGACTTTAAAGGAGATGCCACCAGGGGACAAGTGGTAAAGTTCAAGACACCGACGGATAAACTGGTCTATGCGGAAGCCTTCCCTGAGAATATGGAGGACACCATGCTCATGGTATCTGAGAGGGGGATGGCCATCCGGTTTGAATCCAGCAGCATCTCTTTATTATCGAAAAATGCAGCGGGCGTTCTTGGGATGAATCTTCGGGAAGAGGACCGGGTATTCTTTGCGAAGATCATCACCGATGAAAAGGAAATGGTTGTGGGATCTAAGGGCAACGCCGATGAAACTCAAGTGATTTCGGACATCAAGCTTCAAAACCGTGCCACCCGAGGAAAGAGCATCATGACCTTGTATCTTGGAGACACCATCAACAAGGTGGATCTGAACTAAAAACAGCTAAAATGAACGGTTAGAAAAACGGATCAGCCAAGTAGAAGGCTGGTCCGTTTTTCCATAATAGAAAGACTTGTGTCCGCACAGGTTAAGTGAAGACATAGAGATAATCGATCTTAAAGTCTGGAGATACAAGGGTTCTATACCATGGTCACAGGTTCTGACCAAAGGCAAAAGAGGGAATATGCGTCCTAAAGGGCGAGAAACCCTTTTCATTTCATTTTCTCTCCGATAAGGTAAGAGTATCAAACAAGAAAGAGGTGCAGTACATGACAAAACGAGAACGATTCAGTGAAGGAATCCAGAGATTCGGACGATCTCTGCTTCTTCCCATCGCCATCATGGCCCCCATGGGTATGATTCTAGGACTGACCGGTGCCCTGGTTCAGGGGTACATGGTCGAAAGAGTGCCATTTCTAGCCAATGAGACGCTTCAGCTGATTCTGACCAGCTTACGAAGCATCGCTGATATTATTTTTGCTAATATTCCAGTACTCTTTGCCATGGGTGTGGCCTATGGGATGTCCAGGAAGGAAAAAGGAATTTCTGTCTTTTCCTCCATCATCGCTTATCTCATTCTAAACATCACCATCAACGTTTACTTGAAAGCCACGGGAACCCTGGCGGATGCCGAAACCATGGCTCAGGTGGGTCAAGGCATGGTCCTTGGCATCCAGACCTTAAGACTGGATGTCCTTGGCGGCATCATCTCGGGTCTTATCGGTGCCTTCGCAGCAGACAAGTACTACAACAAAGAGCTTCCTGTAGCCTTTGCCTTCTTCTCTGGAAAGAAGTTTGTGCCCATGGTGAGCATTGTATGGGCCACCATTGCAGGACTCATCATTCCCTTCTTCTGGGCATATCTCACCAAGGGACTCATTGCCCTGTCCAAGGTCATTCTAGTGGGTGCGGTTGGACCATTCGTCAATGCACTGATGGTGAGGCTTCTCATTCCACTGGGTCTTCATCATGTATGGAGTGCGCTGATCCGATTCACCCCAGCCGGAGGAACCTACGTCATTGACGGGGAAACCTTTACTGGAATCCTGCCAACCTTAAACGAAGTGCTCTTTAATCAGGGGCCTAATTCTGAAGCTTGGGAAATGCTGCCAGAACTCACCAAGTTCATGGCCCAGAACCAGATGCTGGTGACTCTTTTCATCATCCCTGCCATTGGCCTTGCCATGTATAAGAGTGCCTATGCAAAGAACAGACCTTTTGTAAAAGGGATTATCATCACCATGGTGATTACACCATTCCTTGGAAACATCACAGAGCCTATGGAATTCTCTTTCCTTTTCATCGCACCGCTTCTTTATGTGGTGTATGTGCTTCTTGCAGGTGTAGGCGCTGTGGCGCTTTATCTCATGGGGACTGGGGTTGGATACATAAGAGGAACCATCTTTGACTTTGCCATCTTCGGTCTCATGTATGAGAACACCAGATGGTACAACATCCTCATCGTGGGTGTGCCTCTGGCCATTGCCACGTACTTTATCTTCAAGTGGGCCATTGAGAAATATAACATTGCCACCCCAGGAAGAGAAAGTGATGAGTATGAATACAACAACCTCATTAAGGAAAAGCGTTATGGAGAAGTGGCGAAGATTGTCATTGAAGCCATCGGTGGATCTTCTAACATTGTCAACGTGGACAACTGCGTCACAAGGCTTCGTATTGACCTGAAGGACATGAATCTGGTGAACAAGGAAAGGCTGAAAGACTCCGGCACCTCCGGAATCTTCTTCCCCATGAAAAACCACATCCACATCGTCTTCGGACCCAATGTGGAATTTGTGAAGAACGCTGTTACAGACGAACTGAAGATGATCAGCTAAAGGGGGTCTCCCCTTTAGCTCCTTTAAAAAGAAGGAGGAAATTACCATGAGAAAGAACCCTGTGATTACCATAGCGGGCGCTGGAAGCCTTCGGATTCCTGCCCTTATTGGCAGTCTCATTTATTATAAGGAAACGCTGCCCGTAGAAAAAATCATACTCTTTGACATTGATGAAGAAAGGCTGGAAAGAGTGAAAGCCTACATCGATCTCACCCTCAAGGAGTACTACAGTGAGGCGGAAGTGCTGTTCACAACCAAAGAAGAGGAAGCCTATAAAGACACAGACTATGTCCTCTGCAACATGAGAGTGGGTGTGGACACCATGAGAAGTGTGGATGAGAAGATTCCTCTAAAGTATGGCCTGGTGGGTCAGGAAACCTGCGGTCCTGGCGGCTTCTCCTATGGTATGCGGTCCATCGGTGCCATGATCGATATGGTGAATACCGTGAGAAAGTATTCCAAAGACACCTGGATCCTCAACTACACAAACCCTGCCGCCATCGTGGCGGTGGCGCTGGATAAGGTCTTCCCAGAAGACAAACGCATCATGAACATCTGTGACCAGCCTTACTCCATGATCAAGTCCTTTGCGAAAATTCTAGGCGAGGATATGTATGATCTGGAGCCCAGATACTTTGGTCTCAACCACTTTGGCTGGTTCACCTCTCTAAAGAACGTAAAGACTGGCGAAGAGCTTCTGCCAAAGCTTAAAGATTATCTTATGGGTCATGAGTTCAAGCCATTTAACGCAGAGCAAAGAGACCCCTCCTGGCTGAAGACCTATAAGAACGTCAACAAGCTCATGCAGTTCTTCCCGGAATATGTGCCAAACACTTATCTTCAGTACTACTTCTTTGCAGAAGAAATCGTGAAGGATTCCGATCCGAACTTTACTAGGGTAGATGAAGCGAAGCTGGGCCGGGAGAAAAAGGTTCTGGACATTCTGAAAAAAGCGGGTGAGCAGGGAAACCTCACAGACATTCCGCTGATGCAGGGGGAAGTCTTTGGAAACCTCATGGTGGAAGTGGTGGACTCCATCCACAATGACCTCAATAAAGTTTTTGTGGTCATCGGAAGAAATGGAGACCTTATTCCAAACCTTCCAGAAGACGCCATGGTGGAGCTGGCCTCTTACCTTGGAAAAGAGGGAGCGAAGATGATTCCATATGGAGAGGTGAAACCTTTCTATAAAGGGCTCATTGAAGGTCAGTATGCCTATGAGAAGCTCACGGTGGAGAGCTACCTAGAAAAAGACTACACCAAAGCACTCCAGGCGCTGACTTTAAATCGGTCCATCGTGGATCCTGTAAAGGCGAAGCTGGTGCTGGATGATCTCATGGACCACAGTGCAGACTACTGGACTTTAGAGAAAAAAGAGCTGTAGGAGATCATAGAAACGAAAAACAAAAAGAGCTGAAAATGATGGAAACCCCCAAGGCCTTGGGGGTTTCTTCCTAAAGAATTTGATATACTGGAGAAAGGAGGTGCATGAAATAGATGAAACTGGAAAGACTCACAGGTTCCTACGGACAGCTCAGCAGCTTGGAGAAGAAGGTGGTGGAGTTCATGGCGTCTTCGCCTGAAGAGGTGGTGAAGATGACCGCCAGGGATCTTTCGGAAAAACTCTTCATCTCTAAAACCACCATCATCAATCTGTGTAAAAAATTGGGCTTTGAGGGCTATACGGAGCTGAAATATTATCTCAAAAGTTCTTCTGAAGACGAAAAGAAGGCATGGAAGGAAAAAGAGGAAGTGTCTTTTTCCGAGATTCTCCGGGATCTTCGGGAGGAAGCGGAAAAGACCTTGGATCTTCAGAAAGAGGAGAATGTGTCAAAGATGTCCGAGATTCTCCAGTCTGCAAGAACCGTCTATGTGGTGGCAAGAGGAGCCTCCAAACCCTTTGGGAGTTATCTGAACACAAGGCTCGCCATGCTGAAAATAAGGACTATTTTCGTGGATGACTTCAATCTCATCGACAACATCAAAGACCATATAGAGCCCGATGAAGCGGTGCTTCTTCTTTCCTTATCCGGCAACACCAAAAGGATCCTCGATATTGCCAAAGGGGCGAGAATCCGTGGAGCCAAGGTGCTGGTGATCACTGGCTTTTCGGACAACAAAGTGGAAAAGTATGCAGACAGCGTGCTGTATGCCTATGCCAAAACCACAGATACAGAAGTTAATGATCTTATATCCAGAGTGGGCATGCACCTGACCCTCCAGATTCTCTTAACGTATACGCAGAAACTGCTGGAGAAAAGGAGAGTTTGACATGATCATTCGTTCTAGAAACATATATACAGAAAAAGGCGTTGTGGATGGATTCCTCAAGGTAGAGAATGGCAGAATTGTATTTATTGGTGAAGATATCAAGGGGGAAGGCTTTCTTGATTATGGCGACAGCCATATCATTCCAGGCTTTTTGGACCTTCATGTTCATGGATTTGGCACAGGATCCTTCTGGTATGAAAAGACCGAGGAATCTCTGAACGCCATGGCGAGAAGCATGGTGAAAGAAGGAGTCACCACCTTTCTTGGTACCACGGGCACCGATGATCTGGAAGAGATTAAAGAAAGCCTGGTGGAAGCAAAAAAAGCGGTAAAGAACTGGACACCAGAAAAAGGATCCAGAATCCTTGGCGTGCATCTGGAGGGGCCTTTCATCAATAAGGAGTTCAAGGGGATGCAGAAGGAGGAGTACTGCCTCGATCCCACCGTGGAAGTGGCAGAGGATCTTTTATCTGCCATAGGGGAAGAGCATGTGTACCTGATGACCTTAGCGCCGGAGCTGCCTGGTGCGGAGGAGGTTATAAAGTATCTTCATGAGAAGAAGGTCCAGATCAGTATTGGCCACAGTGCTGCAGAACTGGAAGACATCGGAAGGCTCAAGGGCTACGGCCTTGGAGGCGTCACCCATATGTACAGTGGTATGCGGGGCTTTCATCACAGAAGGCCTGGCGTGGTAGGGGCGGCCCTCTACTTTGAGGATCTCTACTGCGAGTTTGCCAAGCAGACGGGGATGACAGTGTCTCATGAAGCCTTCCGCATTGCCTACAAAGTGAAAGGGGCCAAGGGCATCATGCTGTGCACCGATTGCACGGGCCTTGCCCATGTGAAAAGTCCTTTCCATCACTACATCCGGAAAGAAACCTATATCCCAGATGGAGAGTCTGTCCTTATCAGGAAGGATTCTGGAGAGGAGTACCGTCTGAACAGACGGGATGTGGAAGATGTAAAAAACCTGGAGATGGGCTACTTCTCTTCGGTGAAGACCATCATGGAAAAGCACAGCATCTCCTTAGAGGAGATCATCACCATGGCTTCGGAAAATCCAGCCAAGTACATTGGTGTCTTTAATGAGGTGGGTTCTTTGAAAGAAGGCAAGAAGGCGGATTTCCTGGTGCTGGACAATCATATGGACCTCATGGAAGTATATGTGGAAGGGGTTTCCCAAATGATCCACCAAAGCTAGAACCTTAAAAAAAAAGTCTCTGTGAAGAATTATTTTTTCTCACAGAGGCTTTTTCTCATCTCTAGGTTTTTTTGCTTTGAGAGAACAGGCATCATAAAAGGGACTCCGTGGAATCCCTTTTGACTGATTATAATTTTCCGAAATAGGTTATTGTATGAAGGGTGGTGTCGATGGTGAAGTATACCAAAAGAATCATGGCAAACACCACAAGCAGGATCTGAAGATTTTCGGTCCCTGTTCTGTTTTTCTTTTCTTTGAAAGTACCGATGATCAGAAGGATGCCCATTACGAGAAGAAACATACTGAAGATTATTTGGACCATTCGGAAGGAAATATAGGCTGCTGGAATGGTTCTCAGTTTTTCATTGTTGTTTAGAGCAATGAGAGCGATAAAAATAACGCTGAAGAGCAGCTGGTATAGAGGGCTTCGTTTCTTTTTCTCAAATAAGTTGGCCATGAATCATACCTCCAAGAAATTAAATTTGTATTTTTCAAAATTTAATAAAGACACTTAATTCTACTTTATTATATATTGTGATACTACTATAGTCTAGAAGTTTCAGGGTTTATATTGTTGTATATCTTCATCTGTTCTCTTCTTTTGGTTTCTAAGGGAGAAAGAAGAAGATAGGCTCTTATCAAAGAGGGAGGCCTTTCTCAAAATGTACATAACTATTAGAAGAGATAGAAGCATGGCGCTTGTGACAATTAAAATATGCTTGATTTGAAAGAGTTCCAGAATACCGAGGTAGTTGCCAGAGAGTGTGGGATGCTGTTGAAGTGATGTTTTGTTGTGTTAAAAAACAATATAATAACATATATAATATAGGTATAGAATAATGAAAGATAATTAGAAGTTGTATCTCATGAGTTTAATAATCATAAATATCATAAATAACATAAAAAATTGGAAGGAAAGTTTGAAAGAGTAACATTCTTTTCGGATGTTCATAGCATTATTAAAAATTAGTTTTACATATTATCATATACGACGTACTACTTCATAGAAGAAAACATAGTATAATAGTTTCATTATCAAAATAATAAAAAGAAAGTAGATTAAATCATAGGTTGTTTAAGGGATTTCCGCAAAACTGAAACTAAAGAGTACTTTAATATAAATTGTTAAAATAGTCGCAATAATTAAAATAAATAACAAATCATAAATTATAGTTATAACCCCTCCGTGGTAGATGATAAAATGATAGATAAGATTGAGATATTTTAATTAAATCATAAATGTAATCGATTATCCAATATAATTAGATAAAGATTGGTGTTGACTTATGATGTCATAAGATGTACTATCTTGGCAAGACATCATATGATGTTATAAAGAGATCTAGGAGGTACATGTATGAAAGTTGAACATCAGGAACAAATCTCAAAAGTGGTGAATGCAGTAAAAGCCACGGAAGTTAAAAACTTCTTCTTTGTCGGCTGCGGAGGTTCTAAGGCTGCTCTTGGACCTGGAGAGTATTTTTTCTCCAGAGAGCTGGAATTGCCAAGCAAGGTCTATACATCCAATGAATTTATTCATATGAATCCTAAAGGGCTTGGAAAAGGCAGTGTGGTGATTACCAGATCTCACAGCGGCACGACACCTGAAACGGTAGAAGCAACAAAGTTCGCAAGAGCAAAAGGGGCTTTAACGATTGCTATCTCTATGGATACAGAATCACCACTATGCAAGGAAGCGGAGTATGTTATTCATTATAACTACAAAGATGGTTCTGATGCAGTGGATGGCGACACAGGAATGTACTATGCACTAGTTTTCAATCTTCTGAATGCGCTGACACCTCATGAGAAATTTGACAGAGTATTAAATGCTCTAAATAATCTGGAAACCCTTTTAAATGTGAACAAAGAGAAGTTCATGGATGCTGCTTTCAGCTTTGGGAAGAGAAATAAAAGAGAGAAACTCATCTATACGATGGCTTCCGGCGCATACTTTGATCAGGCATACTCTTTCACCAGTTGTCTTTTAATGGAAATGCTTTGGATTCACTCCAATGCTATTCACGCAGGAGAGTTCTTCCATGGACCCTTTGAAGTGACAGACTATGATGTACCATTCCTTATCATCAATGGTGAAGGAGCTACAAGACCTTTAGATGAAAGAGCAATTGCATTTGCGAAGAAGTTCAGTGACAATGTGGAAGTGGTAGATATGAAAGAACTTCTTTTACCAGGGGTAGAAGAAGATCTAAAAGAGTTCCTTGCTCCCGCAGTATCTGGAGCGGTGATGAGGCTCTATGCAGATGGTCTCGCAGAACATACCGGACATCCGCTGTCAGTCAGAAGATACATGTGGAAGATGGAATACTAAACAAAAGATAAGGGTACCTAAAAATAAAAATAAGGGAGTGAAAATAAATGAAAAAGAAAATAGCCATGTTTTTAGCGGCAGCACTTCTTCTTCCAACACTGGCAGCATGTAGTTCAGGCACTAGTGAAGAACCGAATACTCCAGGGGAGACCCCTTCTGGAAAAGATGAAGTTGTCATTGATTTTTTCCATAGATGGCCAAATGAACCCAGAAAATCTTTCTATGATCAGAAAGCAAAAGAGTTCATGGATGCCAATCCTCATGTTAAAATCAATATTGATGCTGTACTCAATGACAGCTATAAAGAGAAAATCCGTGTGTTAATATCCAATGATGATTTACCAGATATCTTCACCTCATGGTCTGATTCCTTTGCTCAGAATCTTGTATCTTCTGATAGAATCCAGCCTCTTAATGAGATTTTGGATGCTGATAAAGCATGGAAAGATAGTATCATTGAGTCTCAGTTCTCTGGGTTTACCTTTGATGATACCGTATATGGAATTCCATTCACCATTGATGGTAAAGCTTTCTTCTATAACAAGACTATTTTCGAAGAGAACAATTTATCTGCTCCTAAAACTTACAGTGAATTTGTAGATGTTCTGAAGAAACTGCAAGAAGCTGGATGGGAATCACCAATTGTGGAAGGTCTGACCAATGCTTGGGCAATCTCACATTATATGGGCACAATATTTCAAAGAGTGTTGGATCCTGCTGTAACGACGAAAGACTATAATGTTGCCACTGGAGAATTTACTGATCCTGGATATATCAGAGGTCTTGAGATTTTCAAAGAGCTCACAGAGTATATGGGTGAAACAGCAACAGCCATTGACCACGAAACAGCAAGAAATATGTTTATTGCTGGTGAAGTGCCCATCGTATACATGCAGTTTGCTGAAGTTAAAATGGTGGAAGACGGCAGTGATGTAGAATTCGGATTCTTTAACTTTCCAGAAATAGAAGGAGGAAAGGGAGACAAGGATGCACTTACCGGAGCGCCAGAAGGGTGGATGATCAGTAAGAACGCACCTCAGGAAGCAGTAGACTTTCTGAAGTTCCTTACATCCAAAGAGACAGCTTATGAGTTTACAAAAACGGATGGACAGCTGAATGCGATAATTGGTGGAGTTGATGAAACAAACACATCAGCATTTAGAATGGAGGCATATGAAATCGTCAATAGTGCTTCAGCGACAGCGCCTTGGTTTGATAATGCAGTCAACATCAATATCGCAGACATCTTTATGAGAGGTGGACAGAATCTCGCCATTGGTGAGCAGACGCCGGAAGATATCATGAAGGATGTACAAGCGGAAGCCGAAAGATTAAAAAAGTAAACATTTTTCTTCCTCTTTTCAAAGGCTCTTCGGAGCCTTTGTTTATAGGAAGTAACTGGAAGGAGAAAAGCCATGGCGAAACTCAAGCGAAAACTATCCCCAATCCTATTTTTGCTGCCCAGCCTGATCTTTCTCACAGTGTTTGTATTTGTACCACTCATCCAGAATTTTTACAACAGTTTCTTTTCATTCTCTGTATTTTCACCAGAGAAGAGCTTTGTAGGCTGGAGCAATTTTCAGACACTCCTAGGAGATAAGACAGTTCTAACAGCAGTGAAGAACAATATTCGATATGCACTCATCTCCGTGACCTTACAAGTTGGTTTTGGTCTCGTACTGGCTGCTATTCTGGAAGATAAGATTTTTAGAAGATTTGCTGCTTTTTTTAGGGTTACATTTTTCATGCCGGTGATGATTTCCATCTCGGTCATTGCATTACTCTTTGGATTTATCTACAATCCACAAATGGGGCTTTTGAACAGCTTTCTAGAACTTATTGGTCTGGAGACGCTTGGAAAAGCGTGGTTAGGAAATTCAAAAACAGCCATCTATGCTGTCATCGCCATGAGTCAGTGGCAGAGTATTGGCTATGTGATGATGCTTTTTGTAGTAGCGATTCAGAAAATACCAAAAGAATTATATGAAGCAGCAGAATTAGATGGAGCTGGTAAAATCAGACAGTTTATCAGTGTCACAGTTCCCCAGGTGAGAGAAACTTTGTTTGTGAATTCTCTGATTACCATCAATGGTTCCATGCTGGTGTTCAATGAACCCTATATCCTCACTAGTGGCGGGCCAGGTACAAGTTCCACAACCCTTTCTGTGTATATGTATCAGATGGGATTCTTTAGGGACAGAATGGGCTATGCTTCCACCATAGCCATCACAATTTTTATACTCACTGCAATTTTTGCGCTGATTCAAATCAAAATATCCAGAACAGGGAAGGAGGATTAAGGATGAGAGAGCAATTCAAAGAATCTTCAAGAAAAGTAAAATGGTCTCCAGGTGTAATTTTCACTCATGTGTTGCTCATCACAGGTGCAGTACTTGTAATCTATCCTCTCCTCTGGATGGTGGTCTCTTCCATGAAGAGCTACAACGAGATTTATAATGATGTATGGGGATTTCCAGCAAAATGGTTGGTGGAGAATTATCAGACTGCATGGTCTAAAGGAATCTCGGCATATTTTCTTAATAGTGTCATCGTAACAGGTGCCACGGTTGTTTCAGTTGTTATTATTGCTTCTATGGCAGCTTATGCATTGTCTAGATATAGGACGAGACTCATTGATGTAGCTCTGGTGTTTATTATGGCTGGAATGATGATCAATCCCCAGGTGGCACTAATTCCTCTTCATGGGATTTTGACGGATATGAATCTCCTCAACACAAGATTTGCGCTGATTCTTCCTTATATTGCGTTTCGTCTGCCTCTTTCTGTCCTTCTTCTACGTTCCTATTTCCTTAGTATCCCAAGAGAAATACAGGAGTCGGCAATTGTAGATGGCTGCAGTGAACTTGGAATCTATTTGAAAATTTACCTTCCCATGTCAAAACCTATACTACTGACCACAGTAGTTCTTACTAGTTTTTATGCATGGAATGAGTTTTTGTTTGCTACCATATTCATTGATTCTGATAGCCTAAAGACCATCCCATCAGGTCTGATGAATTTTAGAGATGCGTTAAGAACGGATTGGGGAGTACTTTTAGCTGGTATGGTTATTGCGACACTGCCTATGATCATTCTTCTTATTCTTCTTCAGAAGCATCTTGTCAGAGGCTTGTCTGAAGGATCTGTCAAGGGATAACTTATATTGGAGGGATATTGAATGAAAATAATTGGAATAGGTGACAATGTGGTAGATTGCTATCTGGATCAGGGATTATTTTATCCAGGAGGGAACTGTGTCAACGTGGCTGTAAATGCCAAACGTGCAGGAGCAGAAGAGGCACATTATCTCGGTATTTTTGCGTCAGATGACAAAGCAGAGCATATCAAGACGTGTCTTCAAACGGAAAATATTCCATTTGGTCACTCTAGAGAGGTCAAGGGGATCAGCGGACAACCCAAAGTAAATCTCACAGAAGATGGAGATCGTGTATTTGTTGGAGGCCCTAAAAATACTGTACAGCACAGCGTGAAGTTGAGGCTTACAGAAGAGGATCTCTCCTATATTAAAAACTTTGACCTTGCACATTCTAGCTGCTATTCTTCCTTTGAAGAAGAACTGCCTGCATTATCTTCTGTGATTCCGGTAAGCTTTGATTTTTCGGACCGTCATGATAGAAGTTATCTGGAAAGAGTCTGTCCCTATGTGCAGTTTGCATTCTTCTCTGGATCCCATCTAACTCAGGAGGAATTACGTGGTCTGATAGAGAATTTAAAACCGTACAGTATAAGTGTGGTGGGAATTACTAGAGGGAGTGAGCCTGCAATATTCATTGTAAATGGAAAAATCTATGAACAAGCCCCTCTGAAAACAGAAGTTGTAGATACTATGGGTGCTGGAGATAGTTTTATCGGAGCATTTCTTGTTGGATACATGGATCAACTCACAGTGCAAGAAGCTCTCTATAGAGGAGCAGAGTCAGCGAAAAACACATGTACATTTTACGGAGGGTTTGGTTATCCTAAAGAATTATAGAGGCTGATATGGTATACTATGTACATAAGATGTAGTAATAGAGGTGTTTTATGGAAAGTTCAGCCTATCTTTATGACCAAATCAGAATCATGATTATTAAGATGATAGAAAATGGTGAGTTCCGGGAAGGTGAAAAAATTCCCTCTGAGCTCGAACTGGGTGAACTTTTTGGTGCAAGCAGAATCACCATCCGTAGGGCAGTGAAAGAACTTGCGGATGAGGGGGTTCTTCGGATTGTCCGAGGAAAAGGAACATTTGTGGAGAAGGCAAAAAGACCGGTGAGAATTCTAAACCTTGAAGAAGGTTTTACGGATGGTCTTCAGATTGGAAACCATCAAGTAACGAAGGTGATTTTGGAAAAGAAAATCATCACTGCCAATAAAAGTCTTGCTAAGCTTTTTGGGCAGGAAGGAGCAATGGAGGTTTTAAAATTGGTCCGTATCATCAGAGAAGGGGATAGACCCATCAGTGTGGACTATGCTTTTCTACCTACATCCATTTACCCGGATATTGAGAATTTGGTGGCTGATAATGTCTCGACATTTAGGTTGATTAATCAGCACTTTGGGATCAAGTTCAAAAAGGCAAAAAAAGAAGTGGAAATTGTGCATCCAAATGATGAAGTAGCAAGACATATGAATGTGTCTCCTTTAGACCAAGTGGTTCAAATCAGAAAAATCATCTGGGATGAATCTCGTCCTGTACATTTTTCACAGTATTATTTGAGAACCGATGGTATAAAACTATCCATTGATATTGATGTGGATTCAAATAAGTTGGAAAGTGTAGAAATACCCAACGTTGATATTTGGGGATAGTCACTGACAGGATAATCTTGAAGTGATTTCAATGGATTAATTTAAGCGTATCATATCTCGTAGTTAGAATTAGAATTAAAAATAATGATTTCCGTAAATCAAAGGGTGTTGAACACATCTTTCGATTTGCGGTTTTTTATTGTTCTAATCTTCACACGTTTATGAGAATTGATACTATTCGAAGAAAGAAGTAGAGAGGCCTTGTCAAAGAAGGCTGCCTTCCGCATAATGTACATAAGTGATAGAAGGGGGAGATAGAAAGATGGCACTGGTGACAATTGAAAACATACTTCAGCTGGACGGGTTCCAGAATGCGAAGGTGGTGGCTGGAAAAGCCGGCATGCACCTGATGGTGAATAATGCCATGCTCATGGAGGTTCCAGATATCTTTCCTTATGTGGAAAAAAACAATCTCCTCATTACGACCCTCTTTCCGGTCTATGAGGATGAGAAGGCCATGGAAGAGCTGATTCCAAGGCTCTCTGAGCTTGGAGTCTCCGGCATCTGCATCAAGCCTTTCCGGTACATTGGCGGCATTCCAGAGAGGATGAAGGAGCAGGCGGACGCATTGTCCTTCCCGGTGATCGAGCTTCCCAAAGAAGCCAATCTCTCGGGGCTTGTCACAGAGATCCTGGAGATTTCCCTGAAAAAACATATGGATGTGCTGAACTTTAGAAATAATGTCCATGACCGCCTCATGGGGCTCTTTTTAGAAGGCCGGGAAATCCCGGAGCTTCTCCAGAGCCTTGCGGACATCTGCCAGAGTGAAGCGGTGCTTCTGGATGCTTCCTATAAGGTGCTTCACCGGTCCGGCGAAGCCTGCGATCCCTGTTATACCTTCACAGGCACACCGGAGCGGGGCGTGTTGAAAGTGCATCTGGGAGAAAAGCTTTTAAGTGAAGAGAACTATATTCTCCATCCCATCCGGGCAGGAGCCAGGCTCTTTGGCTATCTTCTTCTTCTGAAAGAAAATGGGAAAAGCGACAGCCTTCAGGTGGCCGCGGAAGAAGCTTCTCTTCTCATCGCCTCGGTGTATTTTAAAAACTATGCCGTCATGGAAAAGGAAAGAAGCTTCCAGGATTCCTTTATCCGTGACATCCTCCAGGGAAAGGTCACCTCTCCCATGGAGACCATCAATAAAGCTCGGTACTTCGGCTGGAACATGGAGTTTCCCCAGGTGATCCTGGTGCTGAAGATCTTCAACGGCGATGAGAAAATGAAAAAGACCTACTATGAGGAGGTCATGGATGAGAAGATCATTGACAGGGTGCTGGAAAGAGAGCTGAGGCTCACGGGAAAGAAGTTCAAATATGTCTATCTGGACGACTCCATCGTCATCTTCATCAACACCATCTTTTTGGAGAAGAGGGAAGAGGCGCTGAAAAATGCCGCAGAGAAGCTTCTTCAGATGAAAAGGACAGAGATGCGTCTTGGCATCGGCATCTCCGAAGAGGCGTTGTCCATACTGGAGCTGCCTTCTTCTTACCGCCAGGCAAAAATGACACTGGAGATCGGCAGTCTTCTTAAAGAAAACGACTTCACCTCTTCCTATCGGGACTATGAGATGTTCTCTCTTTTGAGGGAAATGAAAGATAAAGTGCTTCTGGAAGCTTTTGTGGAAAAGAAGCTTGGCAGACTGCTGATTCATGAGAAAACCCACAGCGGCGATCTTCTCAAAACCCTTCGGGTGCTTTTGGAGGAGAACTTAAATGCCAAGAACGCCGCCAAAAGGCTGTTCATCCATTACAACACCATGCGCCACAGAATCGAGAAGCTGAAGGAGCTGGGGGTGGAACTGGAGCAGGGCTTCTCTTTAGGAGAACTTGTTTTTGCCTATTATGCCTATATATGGCAGAAGGCGGAAAAGTCTAGAGAACTGAAAGAAGACCTATAAAACAGATAGTATCCTCATCGGGTTCGTTGTCACTTGGTGACAGTGAACTCGTTTTCTTTTGGCACTATATCATGATGAAATCACATTTTCCTTCATGATATGATGAGGGCAACAGATAATTTGTTAACAATCAACATTCTAGGAGGAAACAACATGGTAGATATCAACGTATTCAAACTTCCAGTGGCAGGACCAGATGATGTGTCCGTACTGAAGGAAAAAGTAGCAGCAGGAGAAATTGTCGCAGAGGACATCATTGCAGTTCTCGGAAAGACAGAAGGAAACGGTTGTGTCAATGACTTCACCAGAGGATTCTGCACCATGGCATACAGAAAAACCATCTCTGAGCTCACAGGCTTATCCGAGCATGATGTGGAGAAGAAGGTGGCCTTTGTTATGTCCGGTGGAACCGAAGGCGTCATGTCTCCTCACGTGATGATTTTCACAAGAAAAGAACTGGAAGAGGAAACCACATCTTTAGAAAAAGCACTGAATGTAACGGTAGGATTCACAAGAAACTTCCTGCCAGAAGAAATGGGAACCGTCACCATGGTTCAGGAAGTGAAAAGAGTGGTGCTGGAGCTCATGGAGCAGGCCAACATCGAAAGCAAGGATGATGTGCATTTTGTGCAGATCAAGTGTCCGCTTTTAACTTCTGACAGAATTCTTGATGCGGAAAAGCGTGGCAAGAAAGTTGTGGTCACCGACACCTACAAGTCCATGGGATACACCAGAGGCGCATCTGCACTAGGCGTTGCCATTGCTCTGGGTGAAGTGGATGAGGCGAAAGTTACAGAAGAGACCATTCTAAAAGACTACAGCCTGTATTCCGGTGTGGCTTCCACCTCAGCGGGCGTTGAACTTCTAAACTGCGAGATTATTCTCATGGGAAATGCCAAGGGATCAAAGAGCAAGTACAGAATCGGTCACAGCGTCATGCAGGATGCCATTGATCTAAACAGCATCATCGAAGCCATGAACAGTGCAGGTCTTTCAGTGGACAAACTGCCTACAGAAGAAGACAAGAAGAGAATCGTCAATGTGCTGGCGAAGGCAGAAGCTTCTCCAGATGGATATGTGAGAGGCAGAAGAAACACCATGCTGACGGACTCTGACATCAACCACACAAGACATGCAAGAGCAGTAGTTAATGGACTCATCGCAGGAATTGTGGGAGACCCTATGGTCTACGTATCCGGTGGTGCAGAGCACCAGGGACCAGCAGGCGGCGGTCCAGTGGCCGTAATTATCGAAAAATAAACGTCGAGGGATGACGTAAAGGAGACAGAAAATGGATTTACTAATTAATCTTGTGCCTCTTATCATAGTTGTTGCGCTTCTTTTCATGAAGAAGCATATGCTGGTGGCAGGACTCTTCGGAGGACTGGCTGCCATCCTCATCGGCGGGATGAACCTTTCTGATGTTTCAGGTATGTTTGTGGGAGGCATCTCCAACATGCTGGGCATCACGGTGCCAATCCTCTATGCAGCTTCTGCTGCTATGGTTTCCCAGGCGGGAAGCATTGAAGCTCTGGTAACTCTTTTCAGAAAGAGCCTCAAAGGTAAAATTGCCATCCTTGCGGGGATCATCGTCCTCATCCAGGGCTTTGCCACCTATATGGCAGGTATGGGCGCAGGAAACACCATGGTAACAGCACCTCTCGTTGCTGCAGCTGTTGGTGCAGTGCCAGAAGTCATCGCAGCCATGGCCATCATCTCTGCGGTAGGCTTCACCACCTCGCCAGCTTCTACAGAAACCATTCTGGCTGCAGAAAGCGCAGGTGTGGATGTGGGAATTCATGCCAGCAATATGATGCCTTTCACCATCGCATTCTACCTCTTTGCCTTTGCTCTAGCCGTCTATGGCGTGAAGAAGAGAGGCGCACTCTTTACTGGAAAAGATCAGGCGAAAGAAGACGATCTTGAAAACACTTCCTCAGGACAGCTTTTGAAAAGAGCGTTCCCAGCCATCGCACTTCTTTTGATGGTTGTAGCGGGCAGCAAGATCAACGGTCTTTTGGGTATTGCCCTCTTTAACCCTGCCACCACCGTAATTCTTACGGCAGTACTCACAGTGCTTCTCACCAATATGAACACAGATGAAACTTCAGAAGCCCTCATTGACGGGTCCAGATTCATTCTGACCACCATGTTCTCTGTAGGAATCTTCTTATCCTTCATCAATATGATTGCAGCACTGGGCACCTTTGAACAGATTGCAGGTATTGCGAGAAATGCACCGGAGTCTATCATTCTGCCGGTGGCCATGATTATCGCCTTCCTCATTGCCATTCCATCAGGCGCATTCACTGCCGGAGTGCTGACCCTTATTCTGCCTACCCTTTCCGCACTGGGTCTTCCTTCAGAAGCCATGGGCTTTGTGGCCATTGCCACAGGACTTGGTACTCAGATCAGCCCTGTGCAGATCAACGTGGCAGCCTTGGCGAAGGGATTTGACTCTGATATCATGGGGGTCATCCGCATGAACTTCAAGTATGTCATTGGCGCTATGGTACTTCTCACCGCCATGGCCGTGATATTTGTATAACAGACAGCAAGACGTGAAAAACAGACGAAACAGGTAAAGGAGCAAAGATATGGCTGAAGTGAAAGAGAACCGAGATATTTTGTATAGGATTGAGGACAAACCGGAGCTGAAGAAGGCGGTGCCTCTGGCTTTCCAGCACATCTTTGCCATGTTTGCCGCGAACATCACCGTGCCCCTCATGGTGGCAGCACTTTTGGATCTTCCTGGGAAGGACAAGACTTTTCTCATCCAGTGTGCGCTTTTCATGGCCGGGGTGGGGACCCTCATCCAGATCCGAAAAGGTAAAAAGATCGGGTCGGGTCTGCCCATTGTCATGGGCACCAGCAACGCGTTTCTTGCCACGGTCCTGTCCATTGCAGGCACTTATGGCATTGGTGCGGTGTTTGCCTCCAGCTTCATCGGAGGACTCTTCGAGATGGTTCTCGGAAAGAGCCTGCATAAGCTGAAGAAAGTATTTACCCCTTTGGTTTCCGGTGTGGTGGTGGTCACTTTGGGGGTGACCCTCATCCCGGTGGCCATCCGCCAGGCGGCGGGGGGTGCCAATAATCTGGGGGATCTGAAGTCCTTGGGTATTGCCTCGATGGTGCTTATGACCATTGTTCTTTGTCATAAGTCCAAAAACCGGTTTGTGAAATCCGCTTCTATTCTCATCGGTATCCTGGCAGGGTTTGTTCTGTCAGGCATCCTGGGTATGCTCGATGGCAGCGCCATCCGCAGTGCTTCCTGGATGGCTGTGCCAAAACCTTTCCAGTACCAGTGGAAATTCTATCCAGCGGCCATCATTGGTATGCTGTTTATGTATGTGGCCACCACCATTGAAACATTGGGAGACATCTCTGCCATCACCGTGGCAGGAGAAGACCGGGAGCCTTCAGAAGAGGAAAAGACCGGAGGCGTTCTTGCTGATGGGTTTGCCAGTTCCTTAGCGGCTATTATGAATGGATTTCCCAATACCTCTTATACCCAGAACATCGGGGTGGTGAATCTCACGGGGGTATTCAGCCGTCATGTGGTAAGAATTGGTGCTTATATGCTGCTGATTCTAGCGTTTTTCCCGAAGTTTGCAGCAGTGCTGTCCATGATTCCCATTCCTGTACTGGGCGGGGCTTCCATTGCCATGTTTTCCATGGTGGCGGTGTCTGGGTTCTCTCTCCTGGGAAAGATTCCTTTCACCAGCAGGAACTCCCTCATCATTGCCTTGTCTTTGGGACTTGGCATTGGGCTTAGCCTTGTGCCTGAGGCCCTGGGGGATCTTCATCAGGACATTCAGCTGATTTTAACTTCCGGTGTGGTGCCTTCTGCGGTCACCGCCATTGCGCTGGATCTCTTTCTTCCGGCGGAGGACGAAAAGTGAGAACTGTAAAAGGTCTCCGGGCGGAGGAGCTTCTTTTTGAGAGGCTTCAGCCTGGGATAAGATTCCGAGGGAAGGTCCACAGCATATTTTCCTCCACCATGAATCTTATGGAGGAGGGCGGCAGACTCTGGACCGTTTCTATAGAGCGGCAGATGTATCTGCCAGGCACCCTGGAAATTTCGGGGAAGATCAACTTCGAGGAATATCATGATCTTTTGGGAAAGCCTGTGCACCTGGCTTCTTGCATGCTGATCTTTGGACACAGCTTACAGGTGGATCTTTCAGATCTACTTGTGAGAAAGCCTCCAGAAAGAAATGCCACAGCCATGGGCCCAGGGAATCCCAAAGACAATTTGGAAGAAACACTGAAAGAGCTTCGGAGGAAAGGAAAGCGGGGAGGTTGCCTCTCCTTTTTTCTTCCCGGATCTCCAGAGGGGTATCTGGAAAAAGCCTTTCAGGAAAGAATTTTAGAGATGAAAAGAACGGGAGATTTTAGAAAGATTCTAGGACTTGGCCTCGGCCTGACACCCTCGGGGGATGATTTCGCCCTGGGATTCATGGCCATGGCATCTTATTTGCAAGAAAGCTTTGTGCGAGACACCGCACAAAAGCTTAAGACCCTTCTGGAACAAGGAACAGTCAGCACCACGGAGGTGAGCCTCCAGATGCTGCACTTTGGCAAAGAGGGCAGATTTCCTGGAGATCTTACAGACTTCTGTGAGGAAGTGCTCTACGGAAATGATCCGGAAAAACGGAACCATACTATGAAGAAATTACTGAATATTGGGTCTATTTCGGGGACGGATATGGCCTCTGGTGCACTTTTTGCACTTGAACTCAATCTAGAACAACAATGTGGAGGAAATGATGATAAAAAAAGCTGAACTGAGAAAGAATATGTATTTTGACTCTGTGACTCTTATGTCTCTCACCGGCAAGATCCGGGAGATGGAAGGCGTCATAGATGCGGTGGTCTCCATGGCCACAGAGATGAACAAGGACCTTCTGAAGAGCGTAGGACTTTTCACAGAGGAAATGGAAGGCGCAGGTCCATCGGATCTTCTTCTGGCTGTTTCTTCTGAAAAGGAAGAAGTGGTGGAAGAAGCGTACAAGATGATCCATGAGCTTCTGTCTCCAAAGAAAAAAGTCCAGGGAAAAGGCGCGGAAGTGATTCCAGAATCCGTGGAAGAAGCGGTGGAACTTCTGCCTGAAGCCAATGTGGCGGTGCTTTCTGTTCCTGGCGACTATGCGGCAAGAGAAGCAAGAAAAGCTCTAGAGGCTGGACTTCATGTGATGATCTTCAGTGACAACATGTCACTGGAAGAAGAGCGTGAGCTGAAGGAAATGGGCAGAGACAAGGGACTTCTTGTCATGGGACCGGACTGCGGCACCTCCTTTATCAGCGGCACAGGCCTTTGCTTTGCCAATGATGTAAGACGAGGAGGCATCGGTATCGTCGGCGCTTCAGGGACAGGTCTTCAGGAAGTTATGGTTCAGATCCATCATCTGGGCGAAGGCGTTTCCCATGGCATCGGCACCGGCGGGCGGGATCTTCATGAGAAGATCGGCGGCATCATGATGCTTCAGGGCATTGAGGCGCTAAGTAACGATCCGGACACAAAAGTGCTTCTTCTGGTATCTAAGCCACCAGCCAAGTCCATTGCGGACAAGATCTTTGAAACCATCAGCAAGGTGGAGAAACCTGTGGTGGTGTGCTTCCTGGATGGAGAGCCTGTGGAAGGACTTCCAGAGCATGTGCATTTTGCCAAAGGACTTTATGAGGGCGCAGAGCTTGCAGTATCTCTTCTTCAGCCAGAGAAAGAGAAGAAAGAGCTTCTTGCCGGATTTGATCCAAAGAAGTACAGCGATCTTCTATCAGAAAAGCAGACAGACCTACGTGGACTCTACTGTGGTGGCACCTTATGTGCAGAAGGCCTCAGCATCTTAAGAGACGCTCTAGGTCCTGTGAAGAGCAATGTGGCCAAGAAGAGCGAAGAAAAGCTCACCGATGGCGTGAAGACCAAAGGACATGTGCTTCTAGATCTGGGTGAGGATGAGTACACCAACGGAAAGCCTCATCCGATGATTGAGCCTTCCTTAAGAAATGAGCACATCCTAAGAGAAGCGGCGAAGGAAGAGACCGGTATTATTTTACTGGACTTTGAACTGGGCTACGGATCCCATGACGAAGCTGTGGAAGTGACCTTGAAGGCCATTGAAAAGGCGAAGATCCTGGCTGAGAAAGACGACAGACATCTGGTGTTTGTGGCTTACGTGCTTGGTACAGACCTGGATAAGCAGGACTATCATCTCCAGAAGAGACTTCTCAGAGAGCATGGCATCCTGGTCTTTGACAGCAATAAAGAAGCAGCCCTGGCGGCAGCAATGATCATGAAGAAGGCGGTATAGAGAATGAGTGAAATGAGTAAGCTTCTTCAGAGTGAACTGAAGGTAGTAAATATTGGTGCAAAAACATTTATTGAAGATCTGAAGCTTCAGGAAAGAGACGTAGTCCATGTGGCCTGGAAGCCACCTGCCGGTGGTGATGTTTCTCTTATTAAGGCACTGGAAGTGCTGGAGAAGGATGAGAAGATCAAGGAAGCCAATGAGAAGGTGGTAAACATCATGAAGGCTTCCCATGGCGTCCTCATCGATATGGCGGAAGCCATTGATGTGGTGCCTGGTATGGATGAGAATACCATCCTCCATGCAGGTCCTCCTATTTCCTGGGAGAGAATGTGCGGGCCCATGAAGGGGGCCGTCATTGGAGCTCTTATTTTTGAAGACAGAGCAAAGAATGAAGAGGAAGCGGTGAAGCTTATTGAGTCCGGCATCATCAAGTTCTCCCCTTGCAACGAACATAGTGCGGTAGGTCCCATGGCTGGCGTTCTTTCTCCTCACATGCCGGTGCATGTGGTAAAAGACATGACCCATGGCAACGTGTCCTTCTGCAGTGTCAATGAAGGTCTTGGCAAGGTGCTTCGATATGGCGCCTATGACGAGAGCGTCATCAAGAGGCTCAAGTGGATCCGTGAAGAGTTTGCGCCCATCATGAAGAAAGCTCTGGCATTAAAGGGAGACGGCGTAGACATCAAGAGCCTCATTTCCCAGGCGGTGCATATGGGAGATGAGTGCCATAACAGAAACAAGGCAGCCACCAGTCTCTTCTTCCGTGAGATCTCCTCTTACTTCTTCCTCCTGGAGGAAGACAAGAAGGCCATCGCCAGATGTGTGGAGTTCATGAAAGGCAATGACCACTACTTCCTGAACCTTTCCATGGCGGCTTGTAAGGCAGCTACAGATGCAGCCCAGCATGTAGAAGGATCCACTGTGGTCACCACCATGGCCCGTAATGGTGTGGATTTTGGCATCAGAATCAGCGGTCTTGGCAAGGAAACCTGGTTCACTGCACCTGCAGATAAAATCAAGGGACTTCTTTTCCCAGGCTTCACCGAAGACGATGCAAACCCTGACATCGGGGACAGCACCATCACAGAAACCATGGGCATCGGCGGATTTGCCATGGGCGGATCTCCTGCCATCGTGCAGTTTGTAGGTGGAACCGTGGCGGACGCCATTGCCTACAGCGAAAAGATGTACACCATCACCACATCTGAGAATACAAACTTCTCCATTCCTACTTTAGATTTCAGAGGATCTGCCATCGGCATCGATGTCCTGAAGGTCATCGCCACAGGCACTCTTCCCATCATCAATACAGGAATGGCCCATAAAGTAGCCGGTATCGGTCAGGTAGGTGCAGGTCTTGTAAGCCCTCCAATGGACTGTTTCAAGAAAGCTCTTCTGGCTCTGGCAGAAAAAAGGAGCAACGCGAATGAGTAGAATACTGATTGCCCTGGGCGGAAACGCCCTGGGAAATTCCTGGAAAGAACAGAAGGAAGCGCTGAAAGAAGCGTCCAGATCCATTTCAGATCTCATTGAAAAGGGACATGAAGTGATCATTTCCCATGGAAATGGTCCTCAGGTGGGCATGATTCATGATGCCATGTCCAAGGAAGAAATGCCTCTTACCGAGTGCACGGCCATGAGTCAAGGCTACATCGGCTATCATCTGCAGAATGCGTTAAAGAATGAGCTTCTGAAAAGAGGCATTCATAGAGAAGTGCTCTCCGTGGTCACCCAGGTGGTGGTGGATGAGAAGGATGAGGCCTTTAAGAATCCTCAAAAGCCCATCGGCCGTTTTATGACCCTTGAGGAGGCCAAGGCTCAGGAAGAGGCCATAGGATATCCTTTTGTGGAAGACTCTGGAAGAGGCTACCGTAGAGTGGTGCCTTCACCAAAGCCCGTGGACATCGTGGAGAAGGAGTCTGTGAAGGTTCTTCTTTCTGCAGGACACATCGTCATCTCTGTAGGGGGTGGCGGAATCCCTGTGAAAAGGACACAGTCTGGCTTTGAAGGACTGGAAGGGGTCATCGACAAGGATCTTTCCAGTGGAAAGCTGGCAGAGCTTTCTGATTGTGATTTCATGTTCATGCTCACTGGAGTGGACCGGGTGGCCATCAACTTTGGCAAGAAAAACCAGGAAAATCTCTCCAGCATGCATGTGGAAGAGGCCCTGCGCTATGCAGAGGAAGGACAGTTCCCACCTGGAAGTATGCTCCCTAAGGTGCTCACAGGTGTGGCCTTTGCCCAGTCCGGAAAGGACAGAAAAGCAATCATCGGGTCTTTGGAAAAAGCCAATGATGCTTTGGTTGGGAAAAGCGGTACCATCATCTACAGCAGTGAGCAGTAGAACCTAGGCGTTCACCTCAATAAATACTAGGAAATAAAAAAGGATTCCATGGAGCTTTCTAAAATAAGCTTCATGGGATCCTTTTTTATTTTAGCTGAAGCTTCTAGGGGGGATCTTCGTCAATATTACAGATGTGTCAGTGGGGTGTAAATCCTAGCAGATGAATGCAGGGAGGGGATATTTGCTGATGTGCAAAATTTTTATGCATTGTAAACGATTAAAAGAACATTATAATTTAATTGAAGTTCAGAGCATCGTCTCACGATGCATCATAAATATAGACATGGATGGGGTGAACTTTCTGGATACCGTTAATTTGGAAGGATTCCAGATGGTTTGCAATAAAATATTAGAGAAGGTTGGTTGGGTAAGTATAAAGAAAAATCAGATTCCATTGGAGAAGAAGTACAGTAGCCCCAGAGTTTCCTATGATGGGAAATACTGCTATGTAGCTGTTGGGGTAGAAATGGAAAAGCCTGAGTTAGAATTGACTGGTGAGAGCTTAGGGATTGATGTTGGGATTAAAGACCTGGCAGTATGTTCTAATGGACAGGTATATAAGAATATAAATAAAAGTAAAGTGATGAGGAAGAAGGAGAAGAAGCTACGTAGGTTACAGCGTCAGGTGTCCAGGAAATATGAGATGAATAAGAGCGGAGAAAAGTTCGTAAAAACCAGTAACATAGTGAAACTGGAGAAGCAAATTAAGCTGCTTCATAGGGAAATTAGTAATATAAGAAATAACTATTTGCACCAGACGACAAGTGAGATCGTGAAAATCAAACCATCCCGAGTTGTTATGGAGACGCTTACTATTAGAGGTATGATGAGTAATAGACACTTAGCAAAGGCTATTGGGAATCAATGCTTATACGAGTTCAGAAGGCAGATGAAGTATAAGTGTGAGTTTAATGGGATAGAATTTGTAGAGGTTGACACCTGGTATCCATCATCCAAGACCTGTAGTGAGTGTGGTCATGTAAAAACAAGACTGTCACTATCAGAAAGAACTTATATCTGTGAGGAATGTGATTGTGTTATACACAGGGATTATAACGCCAGCATTAATCTTTCGAGATATGGATTAGCAGCATAATCACCTGAAAGATAGCTGTTCATATGTACCATGCGTTGTATGGGGATTTACGCCCTTGGAGTGTTATAACAAACGAAAGTAGCCTAGGCAAAATCGGACACGATGAATGGGGAATGAAACAAAACTATAGAGTTCTATATTATTTTGGCAATGGATGATAAGGGAAAAAGGATGAAATTTTATCGCTATTTCTCTGAGTTCATAAGAAAGCTTCTAGAAGGAAGCCAATTAGAGGCACGAAATTAGAATATCAATGAAGGAAAAGCAGATGATGGCGCATCTGTTGATTGGCTTATTCAAAAAGAAGCCTTTGATATCTAAGAAACATGTACGGTAAACAGCAGAAACAACCGACAGAACAAGGTTCGTTGAGAAAACAAAAGAAATCAGAATAAAGGATGAAGAACATGAGACTGCTTAAACTTAAAATAGAAGGCCTCAAGGCCTATAAGACTCCTCTGGAGCTGGAATTTGTCGCACGGCAGCGGGGGATGAAAGGGAACAGCCATCTTTACGAGCTGCTCCCCAGGGTTTATCAGAACAGCACACTGATGTTCATAGGAGATAACACATCTGGAAAATCGCCTACCATAGAGATGATCTCCTTTGCCATGCGAATGCTGGAAGGTATGCCTCTGTCACTCATGAAAAACGCCATTATTCTTGATGGCGTAAGTGTTTGAGAGCGATTTCATCTGGAAACGTATTTTATGGGTACATCGGAAAAGCTATATAAATTGGTGACCACCATCCGAAAGGATGTGGACTTCTTTGAGGAGGAAAGTAGGTTTGTTATAGAAAATGAAGCGCTTTATGAGAAGGAGCCTGCGAAGATACGATCGAGAAAAAATCTCTTTACCTTCGAGGGTGAATTGCCGGTTCTCATCCGGAAAGGCAAAGCTGACTACTTGCCTCTTGATGTAAGCATTGCGAAGGACATCTACAAGGAGGAGACATGTGGAATGGAGCATCTGGATCTTATTACATTATCGGAAGAAGAGCTTCTTCAGATGTTTCTCTCCGTGGATAAGAGTCTTTTGAAGTTTACGGCACCCCAAATTGAGAAGATCACATTGGATACGGTGTATGAAGTGACGGGAGCGAAAGGAATCCATCTGAAGTTCTATGATATGGACCAGTTCTTTCTCAAGGAGGCGAAAGAACTGAGAAGATATCTTTCGCCGGGGCTTATGAGACGCAAGGTGCTACTCCATATGGCCTCTCGGGTGCTGAAATACGGAGGATATCTCCTAGTGGATGGGCTGGAGAAGGAGATGGCGAAAGATAAGGCTGTTACTCTTTTAAGGCTATTTTCAAATCCTGAGGTGAACCTGAAAGGAACGTGTCTTTTTGCCACCACCTTGGATTCGGTTCTTATTGATGAGATGGAGCGCAATGATGGTATCTACCTTCTTCATCAGGATGCTGGAACTCAGGTGAGTAATCTGGCAGAGCTCATAACAAGAAATGATCTGAAGAAGCGTGATGTCTATAGAAGTGGTACCTTTCCGGGTACAGTGCTTTTACAGAAACGGTATTTTGATCTCATTCAACATTTCTTAAATCAGAAAAAAGAAGAGGCCAATCTATAAGAGCAGAAAAAGCTATGGAAGAATATCAGGGTGTCACATCATGGTCTCTGTGTTCGCGGTGCTGTCCAATGCCAATAAACAGCCTATGAGGATGCTTTTTACCTGAAGGAACACCTGAAAGAGAATAGACATCTTAAAAGAAACGCTCTTAGTAGAAAGGTGAGATCAGCCCTTTCTACTAAGAGTTTTCTTTTGTTTCGTCTTCAAGGTTTGTTATTTTGGGGTTCACAGCGGTTTCACAGTATGTTCTTATACTGAAATGTAGAGTAAGCGGATTTTTGGGAGACCCTGAAGCAGCAGGTTTCCCATAGATGGCCGTGTGTAAGAAAGAGGAGTGGATGCTATGAAAAGAAAAGCAGTACTGATTGTCAATCCTTCATCAGGGAAAGAACAGGCGAGAGCTTATACAGAAGAAGCGGTGAAGGAGCTTCAAAAAGTCTATGAGGAAGTAGAAGTGAAGGAAACAAAGGGACCAGAGGATGCTACGGATTTCGCCAAGGAGGCTTCAGAAGAAGGGGTCTCTTTGGTGGTTTCCATGGGGGGAGACGGTACGGTCCATGAGGTCGTAAATGGTCTGTCTGAAAACGAGGTAAGGCCAGCCTTAGGCATCATTCCTTTAGGCACCGTCAATGACCTGGCACGGGCTTTGGGGATTCCACTCCGGCCAGAAGAAGCCATCGAAGTGCTGACAAAAGGGAAAATGAGGCCCATCGATATCGCAAGAGCAGGAGACCGGTATTTTACAAGCGGATTTGCCCTGGGAAGAGTCCCGGAAAGCATCCATCAGGTGACACCCGATGAGAAATCAAAGCTGGGGCCTTTGGCCTATCTTCTGGCGGGTCTTAAACAACTCATGGAGAAGGAAAAGATTCAGCTGAAGATTGACAGCAAGGAACAGGTCTTCCAAGGGGAGCTCATGGCGGTGGTAGGATCCCTTTCTGGATCTCTTGGAGGCTTTGAAGGCATTTTCCCTGAGGCGACCCTGGAGGATGGAAAGCTGCATGTGCTTCTTATAGAAGACTTGAGCCTTCTGGATACAGCGAAAATTCTACCGGATTTTCTGAAAGGAGATGTGGCGTCGTCAGATCACCTGACGTACTTTGCTACAAGAAAAATGAAGGTGACCCCCGTAGGAGAGGAGCATTATGAGAGCGATCTGGACGGAGAGAAAGGACCCAAGGTGCCCTTTACGGTGGAGGTGCTGAAGGCGCATTTGAACGTTCTGGCGCCAGAAGAGGAGAAATAGTAGGACGAAAATAATCACAGAAGAGAGAAGGGCACAGGCGAAAGCTGGGCGTGTCTTTCTTTATTACGGGGCAAGGGAGCAAAGAACCTTTCCTGTGATAAACTGGAAGAGAGAAGAAGTCCATCATGGTGGGCAAATACAAAGGGAGCACTCTTTCTTAGGTCAGATTTCGTGCTCCTTTTGAGTGTAGGAGAGTGGTATAAAAATGAAACAGATCAACTGGGGCATACTGGGGTATGCCAGAATTGCCAAAAATGAGCTGATTCCGGCAATACTGGAGGCACCTTCCGCCAGTCTATATGGCATCGCTTCTAGAGATTCCGGGAAACGAGAAGAAGCAAGGAGCCTTTTTCCTTTTGAGAAGGTCTATGAGACCTATGAGGCGCTTTTGGAAGATGAGAACATCCAGGCGGTGTATATTCCGCTGCCCAATGCCCTCCACAAAGAGTGGGCGGTAAAGGCCATGGAGAAGGGGAAGCATGTTCTTTGTGAAAAGCCTCTGGCTTTGTCAGAGCATGAAGTGAAGGAAATGACAGAAGTCAGCGAAATGTATGGCGTCCTTCTCATGGAGGCGTTCATGTACCGCTACACTCCTAGAATGAAAAAGGTTATGGAGATCGTGGGTAGCGGCGTTTTAGGGGAGATTCGTCACATAGACTCCTCGTTCCGTTTTTATCTGGACCGGCCCAATTCCATCAAGATGAAGAAGGAGCTGGGTGGAGGAGCTCTCTATGATGTGGGGTGTTATCCCGTGAGTTTTGCAAACCTCCTTCTGAAGGAAGAGCCACAGGATCTTTTTGTATCTTCTGTCATGGAGGAAGGAGTGGACATTGAGACATCGGTGCTTCTGACCTATAGTCATGGCGTCACAGCGTCCCTGCACTGTGGTTTCAATGCCTATGGAGTAAACTCTAGTGAGATTCTAGGAACCAAGGGAAGACTGGTGATTCCAGATACCTTCCTGGAAGAGGAAGGAGCGCTTACCTTCTATCATGAAGGTAAAGTAGAGACTATTTCCGTACCTGGCTGTCGCCGGTACATGCTAGAAGTGGAGGACTTTTCTCAGGCTGTTATAGAAAAGTCCAGACCGCTCATTACGCTTCAGGAAAGCCTTCTCCAGGCGCGTGTCATGGACAGAATCCTCAGAAGCATCTACAAATGACAGTTTTATCTAAGAATACGCGAATGCATATCAATACAGGAAGTGTATTTAATTATTTATGAAATAAATCACGTAAAATCAATAAATATCGGAAATACGGAGTAAATACGATGTAAAACTTTGAAGATAAATGGATGATATGTTTTTTATGGGATTCTAAAGTATAATAAGAATAAAACATGAAAAGAAGTATAGTTGGAGGATCTTATGAAAGAGAATTTGGAGAAATTTAAATCTGGAACAAGGTATGTACGTATTGTATCTCCTGTAACCCGGGAGCATCTGACGAATTCTAATGAAATTTCGGAGGAGTATCTGAACCTTCGCTGCGTAAAGTTTGTGCCTGCCAGTGGCGCTGCCACCAGAATGTTTGAGGATCTTTATCAGTATCTGGAAGAGGGAAAAGAGACGGAGGCCATCACGGAGTTTTTTAGTCGTCTGGAAGAATTTCCTTTCTATGAGGATCTCAAGGACTTTCTTTTAGAGAAGAATCTTCATAAAGATCGGGTGGAAGACCGCAAACGAATCATTGAACATCTACTTTTTGACATGAAGTATGGAGAATACCCCAAAGCCTTCATCAAAATGAACCGCTATGAGGACTTTTCGGCCATGCCCATTGAGGAGCATCTCTATGAGGGGGAGAGGTATCTGAGCCCGGAAGATCTGAAGCTTCATTTCACCATCTCTCCAAACCATGAAAAGCTCTTTTTGTCCTATCGAGAGCGTGCACTAGATGCGGGAAAACCTTTGGATATGACCTATTCCTTCCAGAAGTCCTCCACGGACACAGTGGCAGTGGATTTGGAAAATAAACCCTTTCTTCTAGAAAATGGAGAATATCTCTATAGACCTGGCGGTCATGGAGCCCTCATTGAAAACCTCAATGATCTGGATGCGGATGTGATCTTCATTAAAAACATCGATAATGTCTGCCATCGGGCGTTCTTAGAGGATACAGTGGATTCTAAGAAAAAGCTGGCTTCCATCGGCTATGAGATGAAGAAAAGAATCGATGGGTATCTTCTGAAGCTTCTGGAAAACAAGGTGGATCTTCAGGAAGTGAAAGACTTTCTTTTGAATGATCTTCATATCTCCTATAAAGGAGAGCTCACAAGAGAGAAAGCAGTAGAGTTTCTTAACCGGCCCCTTCGGGTCTGCGGCGTGGTGAAGAACCAGGGTGAACCTGGTGGAGGACCCTTTGTCCTGGACCAGGGAGACTATACAGATCTTCAGATCTGCGAAAAGAGTGAAGTGGATTTTTCGAAAGAAGATCAAAGGATGCTTTTTGAGACTTCAGAGTTCTTTAATCCTGTGGATCTGGTGTGCTTTGTAAGAGACTATAAAGGGGAAAAGTTTGATCTTCTTCGGTACGTGAATGAGGACAGATATTTCATTTCCATGAAGAGCTATAAAGGGAAACCCATCAAAGCCCTGGAACATCCAGGACTCTGGAATGGGGCCATGGACAGATGGAATACTCTCTTTGTGGAGGTGCCCCTTTCCACCTTTAATCCGGTGAAGAAGGTGAACGATCTTCTTTCTCCTGGTCATCGGGGCGAAGCTTAGGCAGTAAAGATAGTACTATAATGGACAGGAGAGGGTTAGAGAGCAGTCTACTTCCTCCACTGTCCTTTTCTTTTTCCCATTGTTCAAAAATTCTTAAGGAGTGTTTTCCTCCTGTTCATGTCAAGGTAAAAGATTATGCCTATACTCCTTAGTAGCAGCTTTTTTAAAAAGCTGATTAAAAAGAATGAGATAAAAAAAGATAGATACCAACGGAGGTAGGACATGAAAAAGATTAATTGGGGAATATTAGGGTATGCATCCATTGCCAAGGAATCAGGCATTCCAGCCATACTGGATTCCAAACATTCTCATCTGTATGCCCTGGCAAGCCAAGATGAGGAAGAGATCCAAGAGGCGAGGATAAAAGAGCCCTTTGATCAGATCTATGGGTCCTATGAAGAGCTTCTGGAGGACAGAGACGTCCATGCGGTATACATTCCGCTGCCCAACAGTCTTCATAAGGAGTGGACCGTGAAGGCACTGGAAAAAGGAAAGCATGTGCTTTGTGAGAAGCCTCTGGGTCTTACAGAAGACGAGGTGGTCCATATGATGAAGCGGGCGGAAGAACAGGACAGACTCCTCATGGAAGGCTTTATGTACCGCTATACTCCAAGAATACAGAAAGTAATGGAGATTGTGGACAGTGGTGTCTTAGGAGAAACCAGGCACATTGATGCTTCCTTCCGATTCATGATGGAAGAGGAAGGAGACATCCGTATGGACAAGGACCTGGGTGGAGGTGCTCTTTATGATGTGGGCAGTTATGGCGTGAACTTCCTGACGCTTCTGATGAAAAAAGAGCCCATCAGTATCCTGGGAACAAAGAAAGTAGAAGAAGGTGTTGATGTTCAGAGCACGGTGCTTTTTGAATATGAGAATGGAGTTACTGCGGTGATCCACAGCGGCTTCAATTCCTTTGAGAAGAATGAGGCAGAGATCATTGGCACCCAGGGAAGACTGGTGATTCCGGATCCATTCCTCTACAACGACGGAACTATAACGCTTCATCTAGAGGGAAAGAAGGAAGACATCTATGTGGAGCCTTGTGAGAAGTTTACAGAGGAGTTTGAGGACTTTTCTGTGAGCATTCTGGACGGAAAGCTTCCGCTTTTGTCCCTTGCTGAGACCAGGATGAATGCTAGGATTCTAGACAGGATCTTTGCCGTGATTTAAGGATAAATACTGGCAGGGTTCTCGAAATTTCTGTTTCCATTTCTCTTTCAAAGTACTCTAAGAAGTTGATAATTTCTTAAGAATTTCATGATATAATGAGTAAAACATTGAAGAAATCAGTGGAATGATCAAGAAATGATTCGGAGGGATGAAAGATGAGCGGTAAAAGAGCATTGGTGCTGCTGGCACCTGGATTTGAGGAGATTGAAGCGGTTTCTGTCATAGATATCTTAAGAAGAGCCAAGGTGAAAGTGCAAGTGGCGTCTATTACAGAAAAAGAGGATGTGACAGGATCTCATAATATCACGCTGAAAAGTGACGTTCGTTTGGAGTTCATTGACATCTATAATGATGACTATGATTTGGTGTATCTTCCAGGAGGCGTTCCTGGTGTGAACAATCTGGCAGCCAGCGAAAAAGTGCTGGATCTTCTTCGAAAATACAATGAAGATCAGGTGCTCATAGGGGCTATTTGCGCAGCACCTTGGGTGCTGGAGGAAGCTGGGGTTCTAAAGGGCCATGAGGCCACTTCTGCACCAACCTTCGAAGAGAAGATTCATCCGGACAAGTATGTTCATGAAGTCTTCGTAAAGTCCGGAAACATTCTTACTTCAAGAGGAGCGGGCACATCGATGGAAATGGGATTCTCTCTTCTGGAGGCTTTAGGGCTTCAAGAGGATGCGGCAAAGCTTCGGGAAGATATGCAGTATAACTTCCTTCTGGAAAAGAAAGGAAAGTAGAATCCCTGTACATCGCAGATGAAAAGAGTCTCCATGTATAGAACTATGAATTTTGGGAATCTCTGAGTAAAATCAGGGATTCTTTTTGCATTCTCTTGAAAAAATTGGCTATAATGAATGGTATGAATGAAAATATGAGAAAGAACAGGATAAGAGAACATGCAGAGTAAATGGATGATGAAGAATATCAGGACAGATTATGGTGCGCTGAGTAGAGCGCTGAATCTTCCAGAAGAGATTGCCAGATGCCTTGTGAACCGGTGTCCAGGAACCTTGGAGGAGATGAAGGCATATCTTCACCCCAGCCTTTCGGATCTTCACGATCCGGGTCTTATGAAGGATATGGACTTGGCGGTGGATCTGATTTTAACGGCCTTGGAGGAAGAAAAGAGAATTCGCCTCGTAGGGGATTTTGACATTGATGGATCCATGAGCATCTATATCGCGCTGTCAGCGCTGAGAGAAGTGGATGCTCTGGTGGACTACGAGATTCCAGACCGGGTAAAGGACGGCTATGGCATCAATAAAGATATGGTGGAGAAAGCCAAAGAAGAGGGGATTGATCTTCTTATTACCTTTGACAATGGTATTTCAGCCTTCGAAGCGGTGCAGCATGCCAAGGACCTGGGTATGGACATTATCGTTACGGACCATCATGATATTCCTTATAGTATAGAAGGAGATGAGAAGAAGCAGGTGCTGCACCCAGCGGACGCTGTGGTGAACCCCAAGCAGGAAGGGTGCTCTTACCCCTACAAAGGGCTTTGCGGCGCTGTGGTGGCGTTTAAACTCATCATAAAGCTCTATGAGGTCATGGGGATCGAAGAGGATGTGGTCACGAGGTATCTTCCTTATGCTGCCATTGCCACCGTGGGAGACATCATGGACCTTACGGGAGAAAACAGGATCATTGTGAAACATGGCTTAGCCCTACTGAAGAATAGTAAAAATGAAGGTCTACTTGCCTTAGCAGAGGCTGCTGATCTTTCTCTTACAGATGTCTCCACCTACAGCATCGGTTTTGTTCTAGGCCCATGCTTTAATGCGGCAGGCAGACTGGCCACGGCGAGAAAGAGTGTGGAGCTTCTGTTTTCAAAAGGGGAAGAAGCCAGAAGACTCGCAAGGGAGCTTTATCAGCTGAACCAGACCAGAAAGGCCATGACAGAAGAGGGCATCATCCTTGCGGAGGACGTAATCCGTACCCATGGCTACCAAGAGGACCATGTGATGGTTCTGCATCTGGAGGACGTTCATGAGAGCCTTGCTGGAATTATTGCAGGAAGAGTGAAGGAGAGATACTACAGACCAGCCATTGTCTTGACCACCACAGAAAATGGGCTGAAAGGATCTGCTAGATCCATTGAGGAGTATAATATTTTTGAAGGGCTCAGCAGTGTGAAGGAGCATCTGAAAAAATTTGGTGGACACCCCATGGCGGCAGGGCTTACTATAGAAGAGGAGCATTTGAACTTATTGAGAGCGAGTCTGAATCAGAATTCAGAGCTGTCAGAAGAGGATCTTTTGCCGAAGGTGCGTATTGATGCCAGGCTTTCGCCTGGGAAGATCACAGAAAGCTTTGTCCGTGCTCTGGATGCTCTGGAACCTTTTGGCAAGGAGAATCCGAAGCCCGTCTTTGCGGAGAAGGAGCTTACCATTTCTCAGATCTATGTTCTAGGACAGAAGAAAGACCATCTGAAGTTTCTTTTCCAGTCGGAAACTTCCTTGGTGGAAGGTATCTATTTCTATGGGGTGAAGAAACTGGAGGATTATTATAGGGAGGTCCATGGCATGGAGCCTGAAAGACTGGATCTTTTGCTGAAAGACAAGAAGGTGGATCTTCTTTTCTATCCGGATCTCAACACCTACAACGGCATCACCAGAGTACAGTTGAAAATACTGGATCTCCGAATTTCTTAAGTTCTTCTAAAGTGATATATTTTTACGGTATTTGATTGCAAAGTGGTATTAAGTATGCTAAATTAAATCTTGTGATTGTTATTCCGTCTTTCGCGGACAACCGGTTCTTTACTCGCAGAGAGGAAGCTCGGAGCATCATACCACTGGAACCTGGCAGAAACAAGCAAAAACCTCTATCTATTGCGTGATGATTGAAGCCTAAGCTAGTATATGCCAGGTTCCTTTTTTTGAAAATTGAGAAGTAATCATAATAAATAGAGCCCTCATCTGAAGTTTTCTTCAGATGAGGGCTCTATTTGCTTTAGTGCTTTAGTTCTCCCTGGTCAGTTGGCAGCATTATACGCGGCTTCTGAGTGGAGCAGGTCTTTAGAATAGGGGTAGGAGGTCTTGAAATCTGCCATGACAAAGTAGCGTTTGCCCGTGGAAGAAGAGTAGTAGCAGGTCATGAGGGAAAGTATGGCGTTTCCTCTCTTTTTTGCTTCCTGATCTTCAATGATGTACACGGCGGTGTCTGGTACGGTGGTCACATCATAGGCAACATACTCATAAATGGTCTCATTGTCTGTGAGCCTGATAATGTCTCCTTTTTTCACATCCATGAGGGAGCCAAAAAGAATATTTTTATCTTTGGAATAATGACCGGCAAGGGGGTAGTTTCCTTGTCCCATCTTCTGGTCTTTTCTCATGGAGGCAGAGCCTGCAAGAAGATTTGCATTGTTGATGCCCTTAAATATCGGGATGTTCATATCGACGCTGGGAATGACCAGTTGCCCAATGAGCAGGTTCTTATTGATTTTACTAGCATCCAGGAGAGTACCTGTGACGCTGATATCTTCTACGATGGAGAAATCAAATTCTGCTTCTTCATTCTGTTCATTTTCTTTGATCTTCTCAGGTGGATAATCAGCCACAACCTCAACGGTGTTATTGATGGTATTTTGAATGACCTGATCTTTTATTTTTGGGGTAAAGATCAGGAGCAGGCCAAATGCTATGAGGAGTACTGCAAAAAACTTCTTCATATAAATCCCTCTTTCATGACTTCTTTTATAACTATAACATTGTATGGTGGTGGCTTCAACGGAAAGAAAGTTACAAATCTGTTTTGAGTCTTTGTTGTTTGATTATTGGAGCAGTGTTTCACAGAAGGAGAAAAAAAGAGCACTGCAGAACGTTGTATTCTGTAGTGCTCAAGAACTCTAATTGGTTGTTTTTTCATCTAGGTAGATGTATCTACCGATACTATGGATTGCTGACTCACGATTGAAGAC
This sequence comes from Proteiniclasticum ruminis DSM 24773, assembly GCF_000701905.1. Classification (GTDB taxonomy): domain Bacteria; phylum Bacillota; class Clostridia; order Clostridiales; family Clostridiaceae; genus Proteiniclasticum; species Proteiniclasticum ruminis. Next base: position 62,101 of record NZ_JNKC01000009.1, read on the forward strand.
ATAATAGTAGATGCCCTTGATGGTTTGTCCACTGGAATAACTGTCTTCAGGGAAGCGGTTCTGCTCCACTGTTCTAATACCACTGGTCACTACATTTCCTGCAATACTTAGAATGTCGTTAGAAGCCATGTTTGTTGTTACTAATGGCATAATCTTACTTAAGATACCAGGATAGGAAGTCACAGACTTATCAAGCATCTTCTTGATGATTGCTTCCATAACGGTTCTTTGACGTTCAGATCGAGCAAAGTCAGAATCTATTTTTCTGATTCTACTGTATTGTAGTGCTTGGGCACCAGTTAGATTATAGGTTCCTGCTGAAGATATTCCAGATATTTTTGATGCTTCAGCGTTGGTAACCTTTATACTAACGCCCCCCAAAATATCAACAATTTTAGGTAGTGTTGTAAAGTTTACGGTGGCAAAGTTCTTAATATCTAGATGGAAGTTGGAGTTCAAAGTCTTCAGCGCCAGTTCAGGACCTCCGAAGGCATAAGCGTGGTTTACCTTATCCATTCCTCGATCTGGGATATTCACATAGCTGTCTCTGATGATGGAGGAAAGCTTGATTTTCTTGGAATTTCTATCAATGGTCACAATCATGATGGCATCGCTTCGGCCTCGTTTTCCGATGGGAGCGTCTACCCCAAAGAGAGCAATATTTGTAATTCCATTTACATCCTCATAATAAAAAGGAAGATCTCCGTTTTCTCCCACACCTCCGGGGATTTCAACCCCTTCTTCATATTCAAACTCAAATTCCTTATCACCAATTCCAAGTCCTTCATCGTCTGTTGTTATAGCTTCTTTATTAGTGGAGTTCAGCAGACTATGTACATAAGCATAACCGAACCCACTGAGAAAAAGTATAACAGCCAGGGCAATGAGTAAAGGTGTTTTCACATTTTTCTTTTTTTTGTTTACAGTCTTATATTCTCTTCTCTTCATTAAAGTACCTCCGAGGGACTATATTATATTATTATTTCAATTTACAATTATACAGTATATTTGGCTGAAAATATGACAAATTAGATAAATTAAGAAATATTCAACCAAAACTAAGACTTTACTTCGGAAGTCTTCAATTTTGAGGCTATATTTTATTCAATAGCTTGTCTAGCTTTTCAAGAGTATTGCCAATACCATCATGAATTTCGGTCACATTATAGTGGTGCGCATAAGGAGTAGCATCTCTGTTGATGATGATCATAGATTTATTTTTTAGACCGAATACCTCAGGGATACTGGCAGCTGGATATACTTTAAGTGAGGTTCCCAAAACAAGAAGAAGGTCTGCTTTTTCTGCCATGGTGAATGCCTTATGGATCAGTGAGACTTCTTCATCATAGAGTACGATGTCTGGTTTAAATACACCGCCACAGAGACAGCTGTAACCATCTTTAAAAATCTCGTGAAGAGATCGTTTCTGGTGGCAGTTTGTGCAGGTGCAGGTGGCCAATGTGCCATGAAGTTCCAACACGTTTTTACTGCCTGCTTTTTGATGGAGCATATCGATGTTCTGTGTAATGATATTTATAGTAAGAGTGGTCTCCCACTTCGCTAGAATCAGGTGTCCTTTATTAGGGGAGAATCCTGTAACATTTAGCTTTTCTTTTAGGTACTGATAGAAAAGGGCTGTATTATGGTAAAAGAATCTTCTGGAGAGAAGATCTTCTGGATAATACCCTTCATAAAGACTTGACCCCAGTCCGTCTTTAGATCTGAAGTCTTTGAGACCGGATTCTGTGGACATGCCTGCACCGGTAAGCACAAGTATATTTTTTGAGTTTTTCAGCAGTTCAGCAGATTTTAATAGTAGATTCATTTTTATCACCTTCTACTGGTATTTTACCATAGGAAAGTAAGCAGGTTGAGATTTTTCAATGAAATAAAAGCCCGAAGTTGCCTTCGAGCTTTGTATATCTTGAGTGCAGTATAATTTCGTTTGTTTTATTTGGAACGGAAATCAGAATTCAAAGTCATCATCTTTATGGGCTTCCAGATAGGCTTTCATTTTTTTCAGTGTTTTATCTTTCAGGTATCTGGCTTTACGGTAGTCGGTGTCATAGAGCTCTGAATATCTTTTGATGCCTCCATAAGGGTCTTGGATAAAGTATGAAAGCACTGTTTTTTCTTCCGGGGTTAAGGTCATAAAAGCTTCTTTGACTCTAGAAGTGTTTTCATCACGGATGAAGATGGATTCCGTATTTTCTTTGGCGACGAGTTTCTCAGCATGGGTAATCCCATCTTTATCCTCACTATCGAGACTCGTATCCTGTGGCTTTGCAAGAATCCGTCTGGCTTCATATTTGAGTGCATTATGGATACATTTCATAAGATAAGATGGAGCTGAATCCAAATGCTTTTCATCCAGTTTTGGTATCGCTTTGATGATTGCTTCATAGGAGATTTGGCACAAATCTTCAAAATCATGTTCTTGAAGCTTCATTCTACGGCACTGTTTAAAGATAAAGGGTTCAACGGTCTTGATGACAAATTCAATCGCCTCTCTATTTCCGTTTTTTGCGTGAATAAAAATGTTGTTATTCATTAAGTCCTCCCCAGAAATTATATCTGCATAATCTAAATATGCATTAAATACTTAATTAGCATACTCAAGATTATTTATATTATAATATGGATTGACCAAAATAATACAAATCACGGAATAAATTATGAAAATAATATTTATATTCTAATTATATGGAGATAATTATTATAATTTTTTATTTTAATTATGGATATAATTTACAATATATAGGTATTGAATGTATATTGTGATAGAGAGTTTCAAAATCCTATAATCTGACGCTAATTGGAGTCCACGTAGATCACGTAGGAGATCCGGATAAGCAGAAGAACAAGAGTAGAACCAAGTACAGCATTTAGGAATCCATACCCTAAAAAAACGAGTCCAATGAAAGTTATGATCATGGCAAGGACAGTCAGTCTATTTAATTTTTGGAAAGTTGATCTCCCTTTCATGCTTTTATAGAGAATAAATAGTATTACAATAATAATTCCTAAAAAAAGACCTAAGGATAGCAAGTTATAAATTAGTGATAACACCATACACCTCCTATTTCGTGTTAATTTTAACATAATATGATAATAATCGGTATTGAACTTGAAAAAACAAACCGAAAAGAGTATTATTACATAGTGTATGAATTCAATATAAAAGCTTGGACTGCTCCAAGCTTTTGTATTGGTTTTATTTTTTAGAGAGGAAGTCTCTTGATCATAAACTTATCAAAGGTTTCTTCTACGCTGAAGTCCACTTCTGGGAATTGCTGTTTTACAAGAATCAGTGTCTCAAAGACTATAGCATAAAGATCTTCTACAGCTTCAAATTTATTGATGGAGAACATTTCCTTAAATCTAAGAGCTACATTCACTGGAGCAATGGTCATTGCTTCCAATTCAGGGTACATCCATTTGTAGCCTCCTGCATAGGTCTTGTTGATTGCTGAAAGGATATTAAAGAGTTTTCTTTGAATGGTAACCATCTGAGCATAATATTCAGTGGGATTATCTCTCTGGATGTAGAGCTCGATGTTTCCATTATGAAGCTTAACAAGATTATCGAAGATGACATTGATTGCCAGTTCTCTTGGATAGACCTCTGTCTTTTCTTTCCAGGCATTGAGGATATCTTCGCCGAAAAGAGGATAAGCATAGGTGATGGTGTCCAGGAATCCTAAGGTCTGATAATCAGCCAAATGGAACTCCCAGGCGTCTTCAATCATGTTATCATAGTAATCAACGGTATTATGAAGAATATCAATCTGGATGTCTTTCAGAATGAGATTGTCTTCATTTTGGTCATCGTCAATGGGGAAAATGAGATCTGCTTTAATTGAGTCCACCAGCTTTTGTCTGGTATCGACATCTGGAAATACATCCCAGAAGCAAAGGAGTTCTAGATCAGAGAAAGCATCTGCTTGTCCTCTGGAAACTGATCCACCTACAGCCATGGCGACGAGTTCTGGACCTTCAAATTCGACATCACTTAAGCTTTCTCGAATTTCATGGGCCAGGATGACTCTTGGATTGTTTAAATCAATTTTCATATGATCCACTCCTTATTGAATGATTGTAAAGAAGCAATGATTAAATATTGCGACTTCTTTCATTTATCATATCAGAAAAAAGTGAATAAAAGAATAAGAATTCGTTATTGTTTTCTTAGGTAGAGTTGATGTTCAATGTAATATACATAAATATACAGTATTAATCTAACATAAGATCACATAAATTTTCAGGTGAGAATCTACATGTCTTGAGGGGGATACTATGGTTATAAAAAGAAAATCTATTATGTTTACAATCATAATCACTGCACTGATGCTTATGGGAACTAGAGTTAGTTTCGGAGCCGAAGTCAACAGAGCTGAAGTGACTTACTTTACAATGTCTGGAGACGAAGTGGTTGATAGTTCTCTCTATTTAGAAGCGATGGCGGAAAGTTCTAATGAGCCTCTCTACCAATTTGCTATAGAAGATCTCCAACGTGGAGGTTGGGAGTATATAGGGGGTTATACTACTACAAATAATGCAACATGGAATCCCCGAAAACCTGGTACTTATAGGATTAGAGTAAAAGTTAAAGACAGGTATAGTAGTCTTAATCAAGATTCAAGAAAAGATCTTTTTGTTGAGATTAAAGAATCAAAAGCTATTCTTGAAAGTGTAGAAGTAGTAGAAGGTCAAATTTCAGGCTCAAAGTATACTATTGTTGCTACTGCGGTAAGTAGGTTACCAGTCCTCTATGAGTTTGCGATTGAAGACTTAAGCCGAGGTGGGTGGATATATCCACAACCATATTCAAGCGTGGATACTGCGACTTGGATTCCTGATAGAGCAGGCCGCTACCGGATACGAGTAAAGGTTAAAAATGAGAATAGCACATTAAATCAAGATTCAAGAAAAGACATCTTTGTGGAAGTTAGTGATCCAAAATCGGTATTAACAGAAGTGTCAGCTACTAACCTAGATGGATACATTGGAAAGATGATTAATATTACAGCTGAAGCCTCTGACAACAGTAATACTTTATTTGAGTATGCGATTGAAGATTTAACAAGTGGTGGATGGACATATCCTCAGCCATATTCTGCTAACAATAGTTTGGCTTGGAATCCAACAAAAACTGGTAAATTTAGAATTAGAGTAAAAGTCAAACACAGATATTCTACGTTGAATCAAGATTCGAGAAAAGACTTGTTTATTGAGATAAAGGAGCCTAAAGCAACACTTAATGAAGTGGTTGTTGTTGAAGGTGAATTTGCAGGAAGTGCTTACGAAGTAGTAGCCAATGGTAGTAGTCAAAGTAGTATTTTATATGAGTTTGCAGTAGAGGATCTTACACGAGGTGGATGGACGTATCCTCAATCATATTCTGAAAGGAACAGTTTCAACTGGATTCCACAAAGAGGAGGAAGTTATAGACTTCGTGTAAAAGTTAAAGATCAATACAGTACATCAAATCAAGACTCTAGAAAGGATTTCTTTATTGAAGTTTTGGAACCGAAAGCAGTCTTAAACGAAATGATTGTTGAAGAAGGATTTTACATTGGATCTGACTACTCGATTACTTTAAATGGTAAGAGTGATAGCGAGATTTTATACCAGGTAGCGATTCAAGATATTACGACGGGAAAGTGGTCGTATTTATCAAGTTATACTCCAAATAATCAATTCAAATGGGTTCCATTAAAAAATGGGATATACAGAATCAGAGGCAAAGTGAAAGACCGATTTAGTAGTATGAATCAGGATGCTCGACTTGATTTCATAGCGGAAGTTCTTGGTCATAATACTTATACGAAGATAACTTCTAATATAGCATTTATTGATGCCTTGGATTTACAGATGAACTCTGGAGCAAAACCAATTATATACTCCAGTGATCCTAACAACAGGTGGAGAGCTGCTGAAAAGTCAGAAGTAGAACAATACATGAATTCAAAAAAATATTTGCATTTCGAAGATTCAACTGAAGGAATGATATCATCTGTTATAATTAGTACGGACACTCTCAATGTTCGATCCAATCCATCTGTTGTGGATGGCGTCGTTATAGGAAAAGTAAACAGAGGTGCTAAATATGATGTTGTTGATATGGTTGATGGTTGGTATCAAATAAATACGAGTGTAGGATTCGGATGGGTTTCTGGAGCTTACGTTTCGACAGTAAGTAAGCCAATGAATGTACCTACTAAAATTTCATCAGTTCAGGTAGTTTATGATAATATTAATATGTATAGCGGTTCATCTAAAGAAACTGTGGTAACTTCCATAAGCAGAAATACTATTCTAGATTATTTGGGGTCAACTGGTAAAATGTACTATGTTCAATATGCAGGTGTTAATGGATATATCGATGTAGAAGGGGTAAAACTAGTTGACACAGTACCTAGTAGCTTTCTTCAGTTTATGGATCTATCTGGAGGTCCAAATCTTTCTGTAGCCAGCATAAACAAAGAGTTGCTTGGTAAAGGAATTTTGGATGGAAAAGGAACAGCATATAAAGAAGCGGGTGAACTATATAATATCAATATCGCATATCTGATTGCACATTCATTTTTAGAGAGTGGCAACGGAAGTAGTGCATTAGCTAACGGAATCATGGTCAGTGAAGTTGACGGTGTTAGTGTTGAACCCAAAATGGTTTATAACGTTTTTGGTATTGGAGCTTATGACAGAGATCCAATCAAACTAGGAGCCGAATATGCATACAAACAAGGATGGCTCTCTATTAATGAGGCAATAATTGGTGGAACTTCGTGGATCTCAAAAAACTATATAAATCATTCTACCTTAAATCAAAACACATTATATAAAATGAGATGGAATCCGATCAATCCTGGGACACATCAGTACGCGACAGATGTTGCGTGGGCTGTTAAGCAAACAAGTAGATTAAGACTTGCTTATGATATTATGGTTGCAAATAAAGCACAAATACGATTTGAACTGACTGACTATAAATAATGAGGTATGTATGAAGATTTTAAATATTAACTCTTACTATTTGAGTTCTACTGTTCATCATTCTTTATGGGAAGCGCTCTCACAAGATAAACATGAAATCTTAAGTTATGTACCCGTTTATAAAGGATATAGCGCAAGACCTGAATGCGAATCTCTGGGCACTGATAGTAATGTCCTTATTTCTTCTTGCTTTAAGAAAAATGATCGATATATGTTTTGCGTTAAGCATAATAAAATATGTAAGGATTTAGTATGTAAGTATGATTTTAAAACTATCGATGTAATTCATGCTCACTCACTATTCACAAATGGTTACTTAGCTTATAAGCTAAATCAACTTTATGGAATACCATATATTGTCACAGTGAGAGATACAGATATTAATCAATTTTTCAAAAAGAGAGTCTTTTTGCGAGGTATTGGAAATAAGATACTAAAAAATGCGGATAGAGTTGTTTTTCTGTCTGAATCATATTTATCAAAAACAATTGATACATATGTACATAAAGATATTAAGCTATTAGTCAAAGATAAATCTTTGGTTGTTCCTAATGGAATTTCAGATTATTGGCATAATAATAAGCCTGAAAATATTAAGGATAAGCCCGACAATAGGATAAATTTACTGTATGTAGGTGCGATTAATAGAAGAAAGAATGTTCTTATGACTGTTAATGCATTAGAGGAGCTAGTTAAAAGAGGATTTGATCCGACACTAACAGTAGTTGGCAGAGTCGAGGATTCTGCCATCTATGACAGATTAGTGAGAAACACTCGAGTCAGATATCAGCAACAGATGCCTTTCGAGCTGCTCCTTGAAGAGTACAGAAAAGCTCATGTTTTTGTGATGCCATCACTTACTGAGTCGTTTGGATTAGTGTATGCAGAAGCACTATCACAAGGAGTTCCAGTCATTTACTCAGAAGGTGAAGGATTTGACAATCAGTTTGCAGAGGGGGTTGTAGGTTATCATGTTAGCCCGAAGAGCTCTAGTGATATTACGGAAAAAATATTGATGATAATTGAAGACTATAAGGAAATAGCAACCCGTTGTCTACAAAGCAGTACTGTATTCAGGTGGAATGATATTTCCCAGAGATATATGGATATTTATAAGGAATTGATAAGATGAATGATAAACTAATTGATGCAATTAACAGGAAAAAATTGAATAGTTTTTTTATTGGGGTATTTCTGTTTGTTCATGCCTTAACTTATCCAATTAGAGTGGCAACAGGGAATAATTTGTCTACCTATCTAGTGACTGGGATCATCCTAATAATATCAATAATTGTTAATAAATCATACAAAGAGATGAGAAACTATATTATTGTTTTCATAATCACTATATTGATTGCGATTAACTTACTCATTACTGAGAGTACTACTCATTTATTTATACAGCTGACTGAGTTTATGAAATTCGGGTTTATTGCCCTATTTCTCAGTGTTCAGGATTTAGATTATAAATATGTTATGAAATACATGGTATATCTAAGTTATTTTGTTCTCATTATATTCACAGTTTTTATCCGAAGTGTGATCAATGGAGATATTGAGTATATGTTTTTTGGAGTAAACATGTCTTATGTTTTTTCTGCTCAATTTATAGATGGTGTTGAGAATAAGAAGAAAAGCAGCATATTTTTTAGTCTTATATCATTCGTCATGATTCTTACTTTTGGAAACCGAGGTGCTTTGCTTACATGTTTGATTATAATATTGGTAACTGCATTTATAAAGGCTAGAGGTATATGGAAAGTAGCACTATGGGCGTCAATTGGCACCTTTGGAGTCCTTTATGTCACAGGTGGATTAAGGAAGCTAACAACGCTTCTTTATATAACCCTTAGAGAGAATGGTGTCTATTCTTACTCCTTAATGAAAATAATGAAACAACTGAATGACGGAATAGTATCAGCTTCATCTGGTAGGGGAGACATCTACTTAGAAGCTTTGCGAATTATTAAGGACAATAATTTCATGCCTAAAGGACTTGGTTATTATCAATATGTTACGGGTTCTACAACATACCCGCATAATTTTTATATTGACATATTGTATACTTTTGGATTTTTTTCAATAGTTGTTTTAGGATGGATTTTGTTCATTCTGTATAGAGGGCTAAAAAGCCAAACCATGGATTATTGGCATAAGAAGCTTATTTTGGTATTCTTTATTATTGCTATGACGCGGCTTCTTTTAAGTGGAACTTTTATCAGTGATACCGTTTTTTGGTATTTCCTTGGACTATCCATTTTACCTTATTTGAGGAAAATAACAGACTATATTCGAAAGGTAGTAAAATTTGATGAATAAAAGAGTATTAGTTGTTACATTAAAATACCCGCCAGTTTATTCAGGCTACGGTAATCAGATAAGTTCAGTTATGGAAGAAGTTTTGTCAATTACTGATTCGATTAATTTTACAGTTTTGACAACAAATAACTGTAACACTACACAAAATACTCAACCTAGAGTTATAAATCTAGGCATTTCTATAAAAAATCAGCTTCTGAGTTCGTTTTTTTTTGGAGTTCATGTATTTTTTTGGGCTATTCTTCATAAGAATACTTTTGATAGCATTCATTGTATCAGTGCCCATGGGCATACAGCGATTCCTTGTATTTATGCAGGTAAGTTGTTAAAAAAAAGCACTTATATTAAAGTGACACAAGCAGAATTTAGAAAAACAATCAAAAAACTATCGTGGTTACATAAATTAATCAGGAACTTCAGAATCAGACTGACGAGTAAAGCAGATTACTACATTGCAATTAGCAAACAGATTGAATCGGATTTACAAGCGGTTGGTATTAATCAAGAGCAAATAGTAAAAATACCGAATGGTGTAAACACAAAAACATATACTAAGCGAAATGTTAATGATAGCAGTAATGTGAGGAAAAGATTTGGATTAGATAATAATTTGATCATTCTATTGTATGCAGGCGCATTAAATAGAAGAAAGGGAACGTATGATTTGCTAGAAGCTACAAGAAGACTTTCGAAGAAATCTTTGAGGGACTTCACTTTGGTTTTATGTGGACCAGATCATGAAAATATTATTGAAACTATAGTTAATAACAATACTGAATATTCCTTTGTTAAATACCTCGGAAGAGTTGATAATATGTCTGAGATTTATAAGGCATCTGATGTTTTTGTTTTACCATCATATTCAGAAGGGTTACCTAATGTCCTCCTAGAGGCGACTGTATCAGGTGTTGCATCTATAGGATCTCAGATAGGAGGAGTGACCGATATTCTGAAGTCTACTTCATTACTTTTTCACCCTGGTGATATCGAAAAAATGGAGACTTTATTAGATAGGCTGATTTCAGACGATAAATATAGACAATATATTGCAGATACTTGTTATACTGAATCAAGCAAGGAGTTTTCACTCGAAAATGTAGCCCGAAGTTACATAAAATTTTATCAATCAATTTGAGGAAGCGAGTAAACATGATTAGAATGAATTCTAAATTTATAGTAGACAAACTGAAACGAATCTACATAGTGTCAAGAACGTATGATTTATTGATTGAATCTTATTATAAGTTTTTCTATAGTGATATTAGATTAATTACGAAGATGTATCAAAAAGAGCTTGGTTTTAAACCGAATTTGAAGAGTCCAGAATTGTTCTCAGAGAAACTACAATGGCTAAAACTACATTGGTTTAATCTAGAAGCTCAGCAATGTGCGGATAAATTCTTGGTTAGAGATTATGTAGAAAAGAAAGTTGGTAAAAAGTACCTTAATCGATTAATTAGTTATTATAATAGTGTGGATGATATTGACCTTTCAATACTCCCGCAGTGTTTCGTGTTAAAAGCAACGCATGCTTCTGGTAATGGGTTTATATCAATTTGTAAAGATAAGAGTACGTATGATTGGAAATTAGAGAAAATAAAGCTTAAGAGGGCTTTAAAAGTAAATTATTACTGGAAGCGAAGAGAGTGGGTTTATAAAGATATTAAGCCGCGTATCATTTGTGAAGAGTTTCTTGTAGATGAGGAACAGTCTAATGAGTTAATTGATTATAAGTTATACTGTTTTAATGGAATACCTACTTATTGCCAAGTAATTCAAAATAGAAAAAAATCTGTTGAAGTAGATTTTTATGATATGAATTGGAATCATATGGATTTCAATGGTCTTCAAAAAGCATCTTTTTCCCCTAAGTTAACTGAAAAACCAGAGGGGCTTCATGAAATGATTGAAGTTGCAGCTATTTTAGCATCAGATTTTCCATTTGTACGAGTTGACTTTTATTATGTAAATAAGCGTGTCATTTTTGGCGAAATGACTTTTTTCCCCAAAAGTGGTTATGGTAAATTCACTCCAGACGAATGGAACTTGAGAATTGGTGATATGATAGACCTTAGATCAATACCAAGGAGAGATTATGAGTAGTTTAATATCTGTTGTAATTCCTACATATAAGCGGAAGTTCGAAACTATCGAAATGGCTCTAAACAGTGTTTTAAAGCAAACTTACGAAAACATAGAAATTCTTATTATTGATGATAGTCCTGATGACTACAATGAAAGAAAAATTATTGAAAGTAAAATAATTTCAATTGATGATCCCAGAATTCGCTATATTAAACATGATCGAAATCTCGGAGCATGTGCAGCTAGGAACACAGGGATTTTTGCTGCCAAAGGTAAATATGTGGCTTTTTTAGATGATGATGATATCTGGTTGGTTGAGAAGCTGAGAAAACAAGTGGATTTGATTGAACGACTCAATCTCAAAATGGTTTATTCCTCTTATTACATGGTAAGATCCTCCAACACACAAATACATAAAGCTACAAAAAAGGGTAATATTTATAAAGAACTATTATTAAAGAACTATATTGGTTCAACATCATGTATCTTAGTCGAAACGCAGACTTTAAGGGATATTGGAGGATTTGATGTTAACCTACCTGCATCCCAGGATTATGAACTTTATCTTCGGATATCGAAAAGACATGAGATCGATTATGTAGATGAACCTTTGATGAACTATATTATTCATGATGGTGAGAGGATATCTAACGACAGCTCTAAGAAAATTGCCTCAAGAGAATATATATATCAAAAATACTATGATGACTTTTTTCTTGACAAAAAGATCTTTGCAAAGAAGAACTTAGACTTGGCAAAAGTATACTTAATGGGTGGAGATAAAAAACGAGCGTTTTCATTTTGGAAAACATCAGTTAAATCTTCTAAAGTACTTAATAAAGATAGTTTAAAAGTGCTTCTCAAGATAATTATACGAATTTGAGGCTTAACATTACTTATATGGGTACAATGATGTGATTTTAATCTATTTGGAATATTATAAATATAACTTAAGTAGAAAGATTGACAAATTGAAATATTAAATTTGATTGAAACATATAAAAATATATCATATATGTTCATGCAAAATAATTCGTATGAACAACTGGAAGGAAATATAATGGGAAATACATCGATCAGAAAAGCTGTAATGATTAACTTTGTAGGTAAATATTCAAATATTCTTTTGGGCCTAGTATATAGTGCAATATTATCGAGATTTCTCGAACCCAAAGACTTTGGTGTTGTTGCAGTTGTTACGGTATTTACCTCATTCTTTTCCTTGCTAGCAAACATGGGAATCGGACCAGCAATAATTCAAAATAGAGAACTAAGTAATAATGATGTTAACAATATATATTCGTACACAGTATATATAGGGCTGTTGATTGGTATTGCATTCAGTCTTTTTTCGATTCCTTTATCAATGTTTTATGGTGACAGTGTATACATACCAATCGGGATACTTCTCTCTATTTCTCTATTTTTCAATACAGTTAATATTGTTCCCAATGCAATACTGTTAAAAGAACATAGATTTAAACTTGTGAACATGAGACTAGTATCAGTGACCATTATTACAGCGATACCAACACTCATAATGGCAAATTTTGGATTCAAGTACTACTCAATAGTTCTTCACTCAATATTGGTTTCCTTCGTAAAATTTATTTGGAACTATCTTACTGTGAAGCCGCAGTTTCATTTCCGTGTCGATAGTGATAGCATAAAGAAAATAAGGTCCTTCTCTTCCTTTCAAATGGGGTTTAGTGTAATAAATTATTTCTCGAGAAATTTAGATAATTTGTTGATAGGTAGATTTATCGGAAGTGAAGCGCTTGGATATTATGATAAATCATACCGTCTCATGTTATACCCAGTTAACAATCTAACCCATGTTATTACACCTGTGCTACACCCAATTCTGTCAGCATCTCAATTTGATAAAGATAAACTTTTTAATCAATATAAAAAGGTAATAAACATCCTTTCAGTATTAGGTGTTTTTGTATCTGCTTTTTCATTTTTTGCTGCTGAAGAAATCATTTTGATTATGTATGGCAATCAATGGGGGCTATCTGTAATCAGTTTTAGATATTTAGCACTGTCTATTTGGGCTCAGATGATTACTTCGAGTACGGGATCGATTTTTCAAAGTATTGGAAATACAAAACTACTTTTTAAGACGGGATTACTGTCTTCAGCACTTCAAGTTTCATCGATATTAATAGGAGTTTTGTTAGGTGATATTAACTCAGTAGCACTATTTATTACAATTGGTTATAATATCAACTTTTTTATCACATTTTTTATGTTAATTAAAATTGGACTTGGCAAGAGTTTAGTTGATTTTTATAAGGGGTTTTTACCAGATATTTTCAATTTCATCATTACTTTTGGTGCTATATTCGTGGTTTCTCAGTTTAGATTTGATTCATTATTTATCTCCTTTGGCACGAAACTTGTTATTGGAAGTTTAGTATATTGTACTACATTGGTTTTCACAAAAAGGTATAAGATTCTACTCATGGCTTTTGGGCGAAAAAAGAAAAAGACCAAAGTTTCCTAGAGATAATGTATTATCTCATTTAAAAATTGTAAATGTAACGAGTGTAACTGTGTGATTATGATTGAGTGCGTTAGATAATTATTAAATCTCTTAGTAAGATATTGATTAATGAATATGAATATTCTGTCGCACCTAACATTAATGAATAATTACTGAAAATAATTCAAGTTTTCACATTGTTAAGCTATATTTTTATTGAGGCTATATAAAATTAAAATTATATAAATAGAAATAGGAGTAGCGAATGGGGAGTACGCGGTATAATATACTAAAGAGAATAATTGACATACTAGGATCAATTTCATTATTGATTATTTTGTTACCGTTATTTTTGCTGGTAATGGCAGCAATATTAGTCATTGATGGCAGGCCTATTTTTTTCAAGCAATATCGAGTTGGATTATGGGGGAATCTTTTTAAAATCTATAAGTTCAGAAGTATGAAAAAAGAGGCTCCTAATGTCGCATCAAGAAATATTGAAAACAACGAATACACTACAGGTATTGGAAGATTTCTTCGCAGAACAAGTATAGATGAGTTGCCACAGCTACTCAATATTCTTAAAGGAGAGATGTCTTTCGTCGGTCCAAGACCATTTATTCCGAATGAAGGTGAAATTCTTAAAGAAAGGGAAAAGTATGGAATTCACTTATTGAAGCCAGGATTGACAGGTTGGGCTCAGATAATGGCAAGGAACACAAACAACCAAAAAAAGAAGATAGAGTTAGATTTATATTATTTGGAAAATAAATCTATTTTCTTAGATATTAAAATTATTTTACTCACTATTTTTAATAATAGGGGAGTATAAATCGGAAGGGAAGGTATATGGATAACAAACAAGAGCATTTAATATCAATAATCATGCCAACATTTAATGCGGATACTTACCTTGTTGAAACGATTGATTCAGTTTTAGCGCAAGATTATCGTAATTGGGAACTCATAATTATTGATGATTGCTCTACTGATAAAACAAAATCAATTATATTAGAGTATGCAAAAGTTGATCCTCGTATTAAATCAATCTATTTGGCTGAAAATCAAGGTGCTGCAATTGCTCGAAATAGTGGAGTAAAGATTGCAAAAGGAGATTTTATTGCATTCATTGATAGTGATGATGTTTGGCATTCCAACAAGCTTTCAGATCAATTAAACTTTATGGTGAGTAATAAATACTATTTTTCTTGTACATATTATCAGAAAATGAGTGAAAGTGGAGAACCTTTAGACGTAGTTGTGAAGAGCCCTCAAATACTTGATTATTATAAACTTTTAAGAAGATGCCCTGGCAACAGTACTGTCATGTATAACTCACTCCACTTAGGGAAATTCTACATTCCTAACATAAGGCGGAGAAACGACTTTGTTATGTGGTTACAGGTTATAAAAGAAGCTAAAACAATGCATACATTGCAAACACCCCTTACTTATCATAGGGTTCGAGAAGGTTCTCTATCCAGCAAGAAATCAGATTTAGTACGATATCAGTGGCAAGTGTATCGACACATAGAAAAATTACCACTCTGGATATCGATAGGTTTGCTGTTGGATAAGTTCGTTCAAACTATAACTTTGAGTGTTCATATGAAGCTTCAATCAAAGATAAAGAGTCCCAATACTCCCAAAGTAGAATACTTGCGAACTAATAAGTAATAAGCAGAAGGATTTAAAGTATAGTGATGAAGGATGTGGAGACATTGAAAATTTTAGTTACAGGTGGTGCTGGGTTCATCGGTTATCACCTAACAAAAGCGCTATTAAGAGAGGGTCACAGAATTATTGGTATTGATAACATGAATGAGTATTACGATCCGCAACTCAAATATGATAGGATATCGAAACTGGTTGAGTTTGACAATTATCAATTCCTAAAAGGCGATATAACCAATAAGGATTTTTTGTTAACTTTGTTCGAGAATTCTGGATTTGAAATCGTAATAAACCTTGCTGCTCAAGCAGGAGTTAGATATTCCATTGAAAATCCATACGCATATATCGATTCAAACATTTATGGATTTATGAATGTTTTAGAAGCATGCAGGCATTTTCCTGTTAAACATTTACTGTACGCTTCTTCCAGTTCTGTTTATGGGGGGAATAAAATGTCTCCTTTTTCAACCAGTCACAATGTTGATCATCCAGTATCACTATATGCCGCAACCAAAAAATCTAATGAGTTGATGGCTCATACTTATAGTCATTTGTACGGAATTCCAACTACTGGACTAAGATTCTTCACGGTATATGGACCTTTTGGAAGACCTGATATGGCATATTATTCATTTACCAAGGATATTTTTGATGAAAGACCGATTAAAGTATTTAACCATGGTTTAATGGAGAGAGACTTTACATATATTGATGATGTTGTTGAAGGGATTATCGGATTACTCAAGCAGATACCTTCAAGCGTTAAAAATTGGGATGAATCAAAGGATTCTATTAGTAGCAGTTTTGCACCATATAAGATATATAATATAGGGAATAATGCGCCAGTTTCACTAATGAGATTTATAAAAGCGATTGAAAGTTCAATAGGAAAAGAAGCGAAAAAGGTATTTTTTGATATGCAGCCGGGAGATGTTGTCAAGACATATGCTGATGTTGATGAACTGGAAGAAGCGATAGATTTCAAACCAACGACAACCATAGAAGATGGAATTAGCAGATTTGTTAATTGGTATAAGGATTATTATAATATTAGATTTGAATAAATTTCGTTAGTTATGATGAACAAGCATAAGGGGGATAATAATGAAAATTACAATAGCAGGTACAGGTTACGTAGGACTATCAAATGCAATACTCTTAGCTCAAAACAATGAGGTTATAGCATTGGATATTATTAAAGAAAAAGTTGATATGATCAACAATAGGAAATCACCAATAGTTGATGCGGAAATTGAAGAGTACCTCGCAACAAAAGAACTGAATTTAAAGGCTACAACAGATAATTTTGAGGCTTTCAAAGATGCTGATTATGTCATTATATCTACACCCACTAATTATGATCCTGAAAAGAACTATTTTAATACAAGGACGGTCGAAGCTGTCATTGCGAGTGTGCTTTCAATTAACCCAGAAGCTGTGATGGTTATAAAATCGACGGTCCCTGTTGGGTATACAGAGAATATTCGAGAGAAATTTGATACAGATAATGTTATTTTCTCACCGGAGTTCTTAAGAGAAGGAAAGGCATTATATGACAATCTTTATCCATCAAGAATTGTAGTAGGTGAGCAGTCTGAAAGGGCAAGAGTTTTTGCAGAACTACTAGCTGAAGGAGCTATTAAAAATGATATTCCAATACTCTATACCGACTCTACAGAGGCAGAAGCGATAAAATTATTTGCCAATACGTATCTGGCTTTACGTGTTGCATATTTTAACGAACTTGATTCTTATGCAGAGGTAAGAGGATTAAACACAAAGCAAATTATAGAAGGAGTAGGTCTTGACCCAAGAATAGGCTCACATTATAATAATCCATCCTTTGGATATGGCGGTTATTGCTTACCCAAAGATACAAAGCAACTCTTAGCAAACTATGCTGATGTTCCGCAGAATATTATGTCTGCAATTGTCGACGCAAATAGAACAAGAAAAGATCATATCGCAGATATGATCTTAAGAAGTAATCCTAAAATAGTTGGGATATATAGATTAACAATGAAGATGGATTCAGATAATTTTCGTCAATCTGCAATTCAAGGGGTAATGAAGAGAATTAAAGCGAAGGGGGTTGAAGTAGTTGTTTATGAGCCAGCGCTCAAGGAAAATGACTTCTACAACTCAAGGGTTATTAAGGATTTCGAAGAGTTTAAGACAATTTCAGATGTGATCGTAGCAAATAGACTGTCAGATGAGATTAGAGATGTATCAGAAAAGGTGTATACTCGTGATTTATTCAGTAGAGATTAATACTAAGGTGGCAACAAAATGAAGGATTTGAGCTTAAAGTTAGTTGAAAAATTTAAGGCAACGGACATTAGAGCAGTCAGATCTCCTTTAAGAATCTGTCCACTAGGGGCACATGTTGACCATCAGGGCGGATTGGTAACAGGGGTAGCACTTGATTCCAGTATTAATCTAGTATACACTCCATCGACAGATGGTTATATTAGGATACAAAGTCAGGATTTTCCTGATGAGGAAATGTTTCATCTTGATCATGTTCCAGAGGTTATTCCAGGATCTTGGGGCAACTACATAAAGGGAGCAGCGCTTTCATTAAAAAGAGATTATATACTGCGAAATGGAATAAATGGAATTGTCAGTGGGAAGTTACCTATCGGTGGGTTGAGTTCTTCTGCTGCCGTTACAACAGCCTACTTGATGGCTTTGTGTGATGTCAATAACATTAAGATTTCAAAATTGGATCTGGTTCAGTATAGTCACTGGGTTGAAACACAGTATATTGGACTAAAGAATGGAATATTGGATCAATCTGCTAATATTCTGAGTGAAAATAATAAATTAATGGTAATGGATTGCAAGTCTAATGAGTATAAACTTGAAAACATTGGTGCGATTGAGCATGATTTGGAGTTTGTCATTGTCTATTCAGGAATATCTACATCGCTTATTAGAACTGACTATAATAATCGTGTTGATGAATGTAAGGTTTCTTCTTGGTTATTACATGAAATATCTTCCATGACTTTACCGAATTTAAAGGAGTCTAAACTACGAGATATTGATCCTTCGGTTTTTGAAGAATATTCTCACATGCTGCCGGGTCGGTTCAAAAGAAGAGCCAAACACTACTTCAGTGAACAGAAGCGTGTTAAGGATGGCATTGAAGCTTGGAAACGTGGAGATTTAAGATCTTTTGGACAACTAATGAACGAATCTGGTGATAGCTCAGTACATCAATATGAATGCGGATGTCCAGAACTAATAACCATCTTTGATACTTTGAAAAATTCAGCAGGTGTGTATGGGGCTCGTTTTAGTGGGGCGGGATATAGAGGCTGTTGTATTGGTTTAATTAATCCTGCGTTTAAAAAAGAAATAGAAAAGACCATGGATTCAGTATATCCAGTCAAACATCCAAAGTATAAAGATCTTTACAAAGTACACTTTTGTAAAATTGCTGATGGTGCACATTATCATAAGATATAGGGGGATGAAGCATTGAAATGTATTTTACTGGCAGCAGGATACGCAACTCGCCTATATCCACTCACAGAGAATCTGCCAAAATCATTATTAGAAGTAGACGGCAAGACAATTCTCGATCATATTGTTAATAAGATAGAAGCGGTTCATATTGTAAACGAGATTGTAATTGTAACAAACCACAAATTTATTGATCATTTTGAGAATTGGAGAGAAACTTACAGAGGAGCAAAAAAAATCACAGTTCTTGACGATGGATCAATATCAAATGAAACAAGATTAGGTGCCATAAATGATGTTTTATTCGCGGTTAAGTACCTAAATATATATGACTCACTTATGATACTAGCTGGAGATAATTTATTTGAGTTTGGGTTAGATGATTTTGTGGATTATTATCAAAGTGTAGGAACCGATTGTATTACTGCTCACAAGCTAGAGGACATTGAGAAGCTTAAAAGGACCGGAGTTGCAGAAGTTGATGCACAATTTCGTCTAGTTTCTTTTGAAGAAAAACCAATTCACCCAAAATCATCGTATGCAGTACCACCATTTTATATTTATCAAAAAGAAACGATACCATTGATTGAAGAGTTTATAAATGAAGGGAATAATGGAGATGCTCCAGGTATGGTTATTGATTGGTTACTAAAGAGAAAAGTAATCCATGTTTTTCACTTTAAAGGTTCCAGATATGATATCGGTACATTAGATAGCTATAATGAAATAAAATCGATGTATAAAACAAATAGTATTCGATAAAATTCTTTATAAATCGAAAATAATTTTAGTATGTTTATCCCGCATATACTGTATAAAATTCTAAGATTGTTTCGCTTATATTGTGTTACTTATGTAAAGTTAGTATAAATAGAAAAGTTCGAATCGATGAGATTAAGAGTTGTTTTTTTGTGGACAGGAGGATGCAAAGTGCAAGACAGGTTTAATGGTGTTTCTATTGTGGTTCCCGTTTACAACACAGAGAAATACTTAAAGAGATGTATCGATAGTATTATTGATCAGACTTTTGATAATTATGAAGTAATTTTAATTAATGATGGTTCTACAGATTCAAGTCTCGATATACTCAAAGAATATGCTGATGAATATGATAATTTTTTTTTGATAAGCCAGATTAATATGGGGCAGGGCGCTGCGAGAAATAGTGGGTTGAGTAAAGCAAAAGGTAAATATATATACTTCATGGACAGTGATGATTATATATTACCTGACACAATTGAGTTTTTATATAATGCGTGTGAGAAGGACGAACTTGATCTGATCATATTTGATGGAGACAGTTTTTACGATGAAGATTATAAAAACGGGAAAAAATATGGAGTAAACTATACTAGAAAAGGCAGTTATAATGGCAAACACGTTGGAAAAGACTTGCTTGAAAAAATGCTAGAGAATAGTGAGTTTATAGTTTCGCCATGCTTATATATGGTAAAAAAAGACTTGCTAGATATAAATCAATTGAGATTTCCAGAAGGAATCATACACGAAGATGAACTATTTACATTTAACGTTTTTATGAAATCTCAAAATGCAATGTATATTCCACGTAAGTTTTTTATGCGCAGAATCAGAAAAAACTCCATTATGACAAATCGAAATAGACTAAAAAGCTTGCACGGTTACATTACAGTATACAATAACATTTGCTATGAGTATTGTGACGAGAAAATGCTAGCATTTGATAATGCAACAAAAATGAAACTTGGGAAATTGCATAAGATAATATTTAAGAATTACGATTTATTAACAAGAAATGAGAGAAAAGAGATATCATCTGAGGTCAAAAGAATCAAAAAAACAGGGAAAGATAACGGTTTTTATGGATTGAAAAATGGGTATTTAATAACCTATAATTATAGACTATTTAAGACTCTTTCTGATATTAGGGGACTATTTGTGAAATAATCGCCATGGTACCGGCTTTCACCAATGAATCTTGACAGATTACTATGCTCCAGTATAAGAAGCTGGGTGCGGAGATCTCATTCATCTCACACCATTTTCTTACCGTTAAACCGTAAGCGGTCTTTAATCGGATGGGTGTATCTGATGAGGGAAGTATGTGATAATTTTTGGTGAGAGAAAACAAGTGGCGACCTTACGACCGCCGGTGTTGACTATTATGTCGAACATTCTTTCCTGACCTGAGGATTCCAGGGCAGGAGCTGTTCGATGCCTTCGGATCTTTCTTCAACGGAGTACCGGGGAAGAACATCCAGAAGGAGATTGAGATATTTGTAGGGATTCAGACCATTGGCCTTGGATGTCTCCACAAGGCTGTATACGATGGCACTTGCAAAAGCACCCTTCGGACTCCCCGAGAACATCCAGTTGCGCCTTCCTACGGTAAAAGGGCGGATGCTGTTTCCCGCAATGTTGTTGGAAATCTCGCAGTGACCATCCTCCAGATAGTTCATCAGCCCTTCCCTCTGATTCCGGGTATACTGGAAAGCCTTTCCGATTTTCGATTTGGGCAGGACTTTGTCCGCATTCTTTTCAACCCATGCCCAATAAGCCTCCAGTACTGGCGTTGCCAGTTCAAGACTCTTGATTCTACGATCTTCCGGGGAGAGATCCCTGCACAACTCCTCTATCTTGATCAGCCTGTTGCAGAATCGGATACCTTCAAGAGGCAATGTGGCTTCCGTACTTTTCAGATCTTTGGGCAGAGCATCATGAAAGTAACGCTGGCTGTGGCTCCAGCAGAGACAGCGGGTGACATCCTTCACCTTCTCATACCCGGCGTAGGCATCCGTATGCAGATAGCCGTGGAAGCCTTCCAGAAACTCCGAAGCATGAGCCCCTGCGACCGGTACGGTAATCAAAGATCCGGATGGGGCGTGCAGTGTGACGGCTTGTAGCATAGACCCACATATATGACTTGCTCGTGTTGCTCCGCCCTGGCTCTTTCATCACCTGAACAACTGTTTCATCAGCATGGATGTAGGATTCATCCAGCAGCTTCTTCAGTAGTCGTGCGACTACTGGACTGAGCCATTCCTCAGATGTCTTTATGATCCAACGGTGTCGCGTGTCTTTTGGACATAGGGTTTTAGCTCTGGAATGAGAGGGGCACCTTGTCTAAATGATTCCCTCAGTCGTTCCAGATAGTTCGGGTCCCCGTCATCGTACCGATGTAGGGGGCCAATATGATAGAGGGATCTCTTTTTTTGCTTAGACACACCATTTTCCATCACGGTATAACTTTCTGCAAGTCGGAGATATACTGTTCCATTTAACTTAAACTTCTCAATATGCATAGAACCCTCCTAATTTTACCATTTAAGTACGTTAATATTATATCATAAAATAAGCGTGGATATTCTCCTCTAGATGTACCATGAATCCGGTGCGGTGAATACCGCTTGTCCGGACTCATGATACCACTTAAGAAAATTTATTCACTTATTGAC
Organism: Proteiniclasticum ruminis DSM 24773; assembly: GCF_000701905.1. GTDB lineage: Bacteria > Bacillota > Clostridia > Clostridiales > Clostridiaceae > Proteiniclasticum > Proteiniclasticum ruminis. The sequence continues at coordinate 84,568 of NZ_JNKC01000009.1, forward strand.
TTATCCAGACCATAGAGTTGTCTCATGGATATATCGTGTTTCGGATCAACTGGTTCAATGTGTATCTTATACGCATCATGCACAAGGTGATCCAGGATAGCATCAGCAAGCGGATTCTCATCGCCACTAAGTTCCTGATACCATCCTTTATGATGATATTGAGAGCAGATTATTGTTGAAGATCTTTTTCTTCTTTGGTGCACCAGCTCGAAGATATCCACAATCTGACTCTCAGTGGGTTTCGTCAGTAACCACTCATCAATGATGAGTAGTACAGGATTGGAGTATTTAGCCAAAACCTTCTTATATGTTCCGTTACTTCGTGCATATTCCAGATCAATGAAGAAGTCAGGAAGACGTATATATTTCGTTTTATAGTATTGTTTACAGGCTTCCATACCAAATGCACATCCCAGATAACTCTTGCCCGTTCCTGTTGCACCTGTGATGAAGATGTTTCTGTGATCTGTGATATACTCACAAGACGCAAGCCTCATAATGAGCTCTTTGTTTAGCTTTCTACCCGATCTGTAGTCAATATCCATGATGTTGGCATCTGGCTGGTCGAAGTTGGCATTCTTAATTAGCCGATCAAGACGATTATTCTTTCGTCGATTATATTCAATGTCCACCATCATATCAAACCGATCTTCGAAAGCAACATCATTCATTTGAGGATCACTGAGTTGATGCCGGAAGGCATCAGACATCCCAGTTAGATTCATTTCAGTGAGTTTTTCAAGTGTACTTCTATTTATCATCTTCGTTGCCTCCACCATAATATTTCGCACCACGTGTCATGCCGTAAATATTTTTCTTTGATTCCACTGGTTCTGATAGTGGTGTTTTATTAGATGCTGCGGTAACCAAGATGTTCTTTATGATTTTGGAGCTCGGAGTTCCTGTAAAGCTCACAGCTTTCTCACAAGCGGCTTCTAATTTCTCATCCCCATATTTTTTTGATAGCTGAAGTAGGCCCATACAAGCCCTGTATGACTGTTGCTCCACTTTATAGAATGAGAGCATAGAGTTCACGGTTCTAGCGGTAAAAGGTCCGATTTTAGTTGCCCACTTTCTGAATCTGTTTCCATCCCACTCTGCATACTTCTGGTGATCTGGAGGCATATGCTGATTGAGGGTACCATATTGCCCTCTACGCCCGTAGAGGCGCCTGTGGGAAGCAATCCTTGTGTGATTATAGAAAACTTCCACTATTGTTTCAGTAATCCTTACGTCCACTTTTTTCTTTATGTATTCAGATGGAACGGAATATAGCATTCCCTCTATGGATATATGATAATTGAACTGAACAGTGGCTTGTTTCCATACAGCAAGTTCATATGGAGTAGAAGGGAGTGGGAGTAAATAAGGGACTTCTTCGTTGCGGAAGAGGCTCAATCTACTTCCTTCTTTCTTTTGGAATTCTTTGCGATTAAGTGCATCAAGTTTCTTCAGGATTGCACTGTTGAGTTCTGAAAGTGAGAAGAATTGTTCATTACGGAGTGCACCAATTATCCAGGTGGAAATATGACCTACAGCGCCTTCTACACTAGGTTTATCTTGGGGTTTTCTGACCCTTGCGGGTATGTTAGCCGTCCCATAATGCTCGGCCATTTCATGATAAGATCTGTTTAGTTTAGGTGTATACCAGTCTTTGTTATGATCTACAGCTGTACGAAGATTATCAGGGACAAGAATTCTAGTAACTCCTCCAAAATATTGATACATATGTACATGAGCTGTAATCCAAGCTTGCTGTTTTTCGTTCAGGAAGCCTTCAGCATAGGAGTACTGGCTGTATGACATCGTAGCAACAAAGATGGAAACATTTGTAATTTCTCCTGTATCAGGATCGATTATTTGTGCAGGATCACCTGCCCAATCAACCTCTATCTGTTCTGCTGGTTTACGATTTATGTGCATTGAAGCTCTTCGTTTTTGCTCATCTTGTTGGATGTAGTGACAAAACTGAGAATACATCAGTGGAGTCTGGTTATTAAGTTTGCACTCCTCCATATACTCTACCCAAAGCAGTTTCTTGGTCACTCCACTTCTCATCAGTTCTTTTCTGATATAGGCAAAATCAGGTAATGGGCTAGAGGCTTCAGGCTTGCGCGAAGGAGAGGAGAACAGCTTTTTCAATGCTCCATTGGTTTGATTTTCATCAAGTGGCCAGGAGATGCCAAGCTCTTTGGCTTTTTTTAGAACATGGCTGACTGTAGTTTTTGAGGCGTGACAGCTATTGGCAATGTTTCGTTGACTAAAGCCCAATGCATGTAGCCTCAAGATTTCTCGATACTCGGTCATGAATATGACCTCCTTATAATATATTTACATCTTGCGATGTATAGATATATTATAAGGTAACGTTTCCTATGATGCAGTTGCGGTACTCACTAATCGGAATCCTGGTATCAGAGTATCGGAACTGCGGTATCTAAAGACCGGACAGGTGGGTCAATTTTCAAAAGAATACTCAAAGCGTTTTGAAAAGCCCCTAACTACTGAGATTAGAGGCTTTCCGCTATATTTTTTCATTTATTTTTCTTGAAACTCGGATTATATCATAAATTAAATAATTTTGCACAAAAAATATCGCTGAACTCATTGATTTCTCAACATTTTCAGCGTATCAGAGTATTCTTTTACTTTCGATGTTCTGAATGACTTTCTTCTGATCAACAGATAGACCTTTCAATAGCCAACGGTACTGCTGCGGAGTAATCTCTCTTGCTTCATCATTCGTCCGAGGCCACTGAAAACTTCCGTTTTCAAGTCTCTTGTAGAACAGCAAGAACCCATCTCCCTCCCAGTACAGAGCTTTGACCCGATCCCTTCGTCTACCGCAGAATAAATACAGCGCATTCTGGAATGGGTCAAGCTTATAGATCTGACTGACTATGGCTGTAAGGCCATCAATGGACTTTCTCATATCTGTCTGTCCGCATGCTATGAAGATGCGGACATCATCCGGAAACTTCACTTCCATGAAATCGGATGACGGCACAGATTCCGTTTATATTTACAGACTTCAGTCTGTCCAGATCGGGGGTAATCTCCGCAAAGCAGGTCTGCCCATTTACCGCCATGGTACCGGCTTTCACCAATGAATCCTGACGGATTACTCTGCTCCAGTAGAAGAAGCTGGGAGCGGAGATCTCATTCGCCTCACACCATTTTCTTACCGCTAAACCGCTGATTCGCTGCTCATTAATGATTTCCATCCATTTCACTTTCAATAGCTCGTGACGAGCCTGTTGCATTGTTGCCAATTTGTGATCCTCTCCTTGCTCACGGTATTAACACTGGCTATGCATGCATAGCTGGGACTAAAACCGGTTTGTTGAGAAGATTATCTCATAGTTATATTCTACTTTGAATCCGTGCTTTTATCGTTAGCATTTCAGGGTTTTTCATTCTTCAATGAGCTCTTCATCAAGATAAATATAGTTTCCCATGTTATGAATTGCTTTCTCCCGATTGAAGACAAAATAGTAGATTCCTTTAATCTTCTTAGACTCTGAATAGGAATCCTCTGGGAATCGCTTCTGATCTATGGTTCTGATACCACTTGCCACAACATTGCCAGCAATGGTCAAGATATCATTAGAATTCATGTTTGTAGTAACCAGTGGTAGAATTTTACTTAGAACTCTTGGATAAGAAGTCACAGGTTGGCTCAGCATCTTCTTAATTGTAGCTTCCACAACTGTTCGTTGCCTGTCTGATCGTGCAAAATCAGAATCAATCTGACGAATACGAACATAGGTCAAGGCTTGATCACCTGTGAGATTGTAGGTGCCACCTGCATTAATTCCTGGAATCTGAGTAGCTTCAGCATCTGTTATGGTGATGGTAACACCCCCTAGGGCCTCAATGACGCGAGGGAGCGTTGTAAAGTTCAACGTAGCATAATTCTTGATGTTTAAGTGGAAGTTGGAGTTGAGTGTCTTTATCGCAAGTTCAGGACCTCCAAAAGCATAAGCATGATTAATTTTATCCATACCTCTACCAGGAATATTCACATAACTGTCTCTAATTACAGAAGACAGTTTTATTTTTTTTGAGTTTCTGTCTATTGTAACGATCATAATGGCATCACTTCGGCCTTTTTCGCCAATAGGCGCATCCACACCAAAAAGTGCAATGTTTGTAATACCCTTTACTTCCTCATAGAAAAAGGGTAACGGGCTGTCCACATACTCATTTTCTGGTTCTCCTTCTTGCTCAAACTCAAAATCTGGATTCCCAATACCAAGCTCTTCATCTGTCTCGCCAATCTCATCCTGAATTGTTGAATTCAGCAAATTATGGATATAGGAATATGCTACTCCTGTAAAAAATAGAAAAATCATTAGAATAGATAGAAGTACGACCTTCCATCTCTTTTTTCTATTTTCCTCATTTTTTCTTATGTTTCTACGTTTCATATTGCGCCTCCGCTGTTGTGGTAGTGTTCTTTCTCTTAACAATTATAGCCCTTTTTTCAGATAAAACATTACATTTCGGATAAATTTTTCGGATTTGGAGTAGACCTTGGAGTAGAGTCAGAGATTACACTGTAAGATTCGAAAATATGACAATTTTAACTTGTAAGTCAACAGCACCAGAGGAGTTGAGGTTACATGGATTCAAAGCTGGTTTCATGTAAAGAATCATCATTCAATAAATTAAGAGAAAATTATTCTTATAATAAAACAATGTTTAAACTTCCTTGATGCGAAAGGGATATAATAGATTGAAATCTGAGTATGTTCAGAAAGGGGCAAGGAAAACCTCAATCTCATCAATCACACAATATTTTATGAGATTGGTTGTTGCACTAATGCAGGACAAGTTCTGTAAGTATTTCCTCACAAAAATACTATTGTTGAAATATCATCCGCGTGATAAGATAGCCTACGGATGTATTTTATTCTAAATCTGTAGAAAATCTGAGATCACAAAATTAGGCTTCAATAAGGAACCAGGCAGCATGTGATCAGAAAGGTATTAATTTTCAAGGTGATTGTGAGACATTCAAAATGAGAATAGCATAAGAAGAAAACAGCACTGCAGTTTCATCACACATACTGCAGTGTCATTAAATTGTCATAGAAATATTTTATTTTAGAGTATAATTTAAGTAAACTTTGGTAGCGGCAGTGATATCACAAATTTTCGCTGCTTTCACCAAGATTATACAGAAGAGGTTTGTTAACCCATGAATCTTAAAATCAGGTGATAAAAATGAGGGCTAGACAAAAATTATTGTATCAGAATATTGAAATTGAACAACTAGGGGTTATCATGGAGAAAAATATATATTTACACGCTAAAAGAGTTGGAGATGTTTTGTTGTCTGTTGGACTGCTGCTTCTCTTATCTCCACTATTTGTCATCATTGCTCTATTGATTAAAATTCAAGGAGACGGACCGGTGATTTTCATTCAGGAAAGACTGGGCAGAAACAGTATGCCTTTTAAAATCCTGAAGTTCAGAAGTATGACGTTGTCCGCCCCTAATGTCTCTGCCCATGAGCTTCATAATAAGGAGTATGTCACAAAGCTTGGTTCTTTTTTAAGAAAAACAAGTTTGGATGAACTTCCCCAGCTCATCAATATTTTAAAGGGAGAGATGTCCTTTGTTGGACCAAGACCTTTTATTCCAAATGAGGGAGAGATCGTCGAGCGAAGAAAGGAAGCCCATGTAGATAAGCTTCGTCCAGGTCTTACAGGATTTGCTCAAGTTATGGCACGTGATACCGTAGATCAGAATGAGAAATTTGAACTGGATTTATACTATCTGAAGAATATGAGTTTTCTTCTGGATCTGAAAATCATGGGACTAACGTTCTTTTCACTTAAAGGCAAGTAGTGTAGCTGAGATTGCGATGGCAAAGAATTGGAGTGCAGCATGAGAATATTAGTAGTAGGTCAGGTGTTTTATCCGGACCATTTTAGAATCAATGATGTGGTGAAGGAACTGGCTAAAGACCATCAGGTAAAGATGGTAACTGGACTGCCGGATTATGATTTAGGGAAAGTGCCAAAAGAGTTCCGTCTCTTCAGGAGAAGACGAGAGAACTTCCACGGAGCAGAAGTCATAAGAGTTCCCATCATATCCAGAAGAAAAGGCCCAGTGTTCAGGAGTCTGAATTACATTTCTTATGCCCTGATGGGGTCATTCTATACTTTTTTTCTGAGAGAAAAGTATGATGTAGTGTTTTCCTTCCAGACTTCACCCATCACCATGTTCCTTCCTGGGCTTGTTTATGCAAAAAAGAATAAGGTGCGCAGTGTGCTTTATACGCTGGATCTTTGGCCTGAATCTGTAAAGGCCATGTCCATCAGAGAAGGCACATTCTTTTTTGATTTGGTCCATAGGATGAGCAGTAGAATTTATAAAGGAGCCGACAAAGTTCTTGTGTCTTCGCCGTCCTTTATGGAGTATCTCAAAGAAAAAATTGGCCTTTCATTCGATCGTATGGATTATTTACCTCAATACACGGATGAAATTGCTGAGGGAGAAGAACTTTTAAACTCTGAGGAGAAGGATCAGAAGAGTGTTGATGTGAGACTGGAAAAGCTGCGTACATTCACTTTCGCCGGAAATATAGGCTTCGTTCAGGACCTCGAAACGATAGTAGAAGCTGCGTCGAAGATCAAGGGAAAACCCTTTCAGATTCATATCGTCGGAAGTGGGTCCAACGAGGGCGCCATTCGTAATCTGGTCAGAAAGAAAAAAGTAGAGGAGCACTTCATTTTTCATGGACGAAAAGACCAAGAAGAAATGGATGATATTTACAAGTGTACCGATGTATGTCTTCTGACGTTAAGAAATGATGATTTTATCGGAAGAACCATCCCCGGTAAGTTACAGACCTATATGGCCAAAGGAAAAGCCATCGCTGGAGCCATATCCTATGACAGCATGGATATCATCAAAGAGTCTGGCGCAGGATACTGTGTGGAGAGTGGGGATGCTTTAGGGCTAAGCCAAATTATGGTAAAATATATCAATGACGCGGATCTGGTCAGGTCCTGCGGAAGAAGAGCGTTTGAGTACTATGAGAATCATTTCAGAAAGGAAAACTTCATTCAGTCCTTGCTGAAACACTTAAAGGGAGAAGAGAAAAATGTTTAAAGATAAGACACTGCTCATTACAGGTGGAACAGGCTCCTTCGGAAACGCGGTTCTAAGCCGTTTTCTAAAGACCGATATTAAGGAAATCAGAATTTTTTCTAGAGATGAAAAAAAGCAGGATGATATGCGTAAACTGTATCATCATGACAAAATAAAGTTTTATATCGGAGATGTCCGTGACAGAAACAGCATCAAAGATGCCATGCATGGTGTGGATTATATCTTCCACGCAGCAGCTTTGAAACAGGTGCCATCTTGTGAGTTCTTCCCCATGCAGGCCGTGCAGACGAATATTATTGGGACAGACAATGTACTTTCTGTCGCCATCGAATCGGGTGTGAAGAAGGTCATCTGTCTTTCTACGGACAAAGCGGCTTATCCCATCAATGCCATGGGGATATCCAAAGCTATGATGGAAAAGGTGTTTGTGGCGAAGTCAAGAACAGTGAATCCAGAGAAAACCTTAATCTGTGGAACCAGATACGGGAACGTCATGGCCTCCAGAGGCTCTGTAATCCCCCTATTTGTGGAGCAGATCAAACAAGGTCTGCCTCTCACCATCACCAATCCAGACATGACGAGATATCTCATGTCTCTGGAAGAGGCTGTGGAGCTGGTTCTTTTTGCATTCCAGCATGGTCAGGCCGGTGATATCATGGTTCAGAAATCTCCCGCATCCACCATCATGGATCTGGCCATAGCGGTGAAAGAACTGTTCCATGTGGACAATGAGATTAAGATCATCGGGACCAGACACGGGGAGAAAGTGTATGAAACCCTTCTGACAAAAGAGGAGTTTCATGTTGCAGAAGATCTGAAAGACTTTTATCGCGTGCCAGCAGACCAAAGAGATCTCAACTATGACAAGTATTTTGTAGAAGGAGTCGAAGAAAGACTGGAGGAAGAGTATACTTCCCATAATACGTACAGACTCACAGTGGAAGAAGTAAAAGAGAAGCTTCTTCAGCTGGAGTACATTCAAAATGAGCTTAAAGGATGGGATAAGCAGTGAAGGTAGTAGTAACAGGAGCCAAGGGCTTTGTTGGAAAGAATCTAGTCAGTGAGCTAAAAAACAGAGGGTATGAGAATATTTTCGAATATGATACGACTTCCTCTAAAGAAGATCTGGAACGCGCACTGGCAGATTGTGATTTTATCTATCATCTTGCAGGGGTGAACAGACCAGTTCACCAGGAAGAGTTTATGGAGGGAAATTTTGGATTCACCAGTGAGGTCCTGAGTATCTTAACGAAGCACAAGCACTACCCACCCATACTCATCACGTCATCCATCCAGGCAGAACTGGACAACGAATACGGAAAGAGCAAGAAGGCGGGAGAAGACCTTCTTTTCTCCTATGGCAATGAAAATAATACAAAAGTGTATGTGTACCGTCTTGCCAACCTTTTTGGCAAATGGTCCCGCCCAAACTACAACAGTGTGGTAGCTACCTTCTGTCATAAGATTGCAAGAGATGAGGCCATTGAAATCTATAACCCAGAGGCCCTTTTGAGGCTCTCCTACATCGATGATGTGGTGGAAGAGTTCATTGGCGCATTAGAAGGAAGAGGGACTAAGGACCCAGATGCATCTCAGTTCTATAAGGTACCAGTAGAACATGAAATTCTGCTTGTAAACCTGGCAGATATGATCAGAAGCTTTAAGGAAAGCCGAAAGAGCCACTATATTCCTTCTATGGGAGACCCACTTCAGAAAAAGATGTACAGTACTTATCTCAGCTATCTTCCAGAGGATGATTTCTCTTATCCATTAAAGATGAATGTGGATGCCCGAGGCTCTTTTACCGAGTTTTTGAAGACATCAGCCTATGGCCAAGTATCCATCAATGTATCAAAACCGGGTATCACAAAGGGGAACCATTGGCACCATACGAAAAATGAGAAATTCCTTGTGGTATCCGGAGAAGGACTGATCCGCTTCCGGAAACTTGAGGAAACGAATGTGATTGAATATCGAGTGTCCGGGGAAAGACTTGAGGTTGTGGATATCCCTACTGGATATACGCATTCCATCGTGAATGTGGGGGATGTGGATTTGGTCACCGTCATGTGGGCCAATGAAACCTTTGATCCTGAGAAACCAGACACATTCTTCCTGGAGGTGTAACGATGAAAAAATTGAAAGTAATGACTGTGGTGGGAACCCGCCCTGAGATCATAAGACTCTCAGCTGTGATTCACGCTTTGGAGAAATCTGAAGCCATGGAGCATATTCTTGTTCATACAGGCCAGAACTATGATTATGAGCTGAATGAAGTGTTCTTCAGTGATTTTAAATTAAGAAAGCCGGACCACTTTTTGGATGCTGCAGTGGGTGGCCCAGTGGAGACCATTGGCAATATCCTTGTGAAAATCGATCCAATTTTGGAAAAAGAAAAGCCTGATGCATTCCTGGTACTGGGAGATACCAACAGCTGTCTTTGTGCCATTGCGGCCAAAAGAAGACAAATTCCTATTTTCCATATGGAAGCCGGAAACCGCTGCTTTGATCAGCGTGTACCGGAAGAAACCAATCGGAAGATTGTAGACCATACAGCGGACATCAACCTTACTTATAGTGATATTGCAAGAGAGTATCTTCTTCGGGAAGGTCTTCCAGCGGATCGAATCATCAAAACAGGCAGCCCTATGTTTGAGGTTCTAAACTCCAGAGAAAAAGACATCAGAAATTCTGATGTGCTGGAACGGCTGGACTTAAAGGAAGGAGAATACTTTGTGGTCTCTGCCCATAGAGATGAGAATATCAATTCCGATGAGAACTTCAGAGATCTCATCGACAGCTTGAATGCCGTTGCTGCACTCTATGAACTGCCTGTCATTGTCAGCACTCACCCAAGGACAAAGAAGATGCTGGAAGCAAAAGGCATTGTGATGCATGAGAAGGTTCAGCTTTTGAAGCCTTTAGGATTCAATGACTACAACAAACTTCAGATCTATGCGAAAGCAGTGCTGAGTGACAGTGGAACCATCAGTGAGGAGTCTTCTATTCTCGGATTCAGAGCGCTCAATATCCGGCAGGCTCATGAGCGTCCTGAAGCCATGGAAGAAGCATCCGTCATGATGGTAGGCCTCAAAAAGGAGAGAATCCTTCAAGGGCTAAGCGTTCTGGAAACTCAGGATGCAGGTACACTGAGACATGTATCAGACTACAGTATGCCCAATGTTTCTGAAAAGGTGCTGCGCATCATTCTTTCCTATACAGATTATGTCAACCGTGTGGTTTGGCAGAAAAAATAGAAAAGAGCCAGAGCTTATGATCCATCAGAGCTTTGCACCTAACCGCCATGTGTGGATGTTAGGAAAGATTTGAAAAATATATCTTTAATGGGTGGAATGGACGCTTTTTTAAGGTGTATGGAAAGGGGAAGACCGATGAAAGTTTTACAGATCAATTCCGTTTGTGGTATCCGAAGTACTGGAAGAATTGCTTCGGATATCCATCAGCTTCTCATTGAAAAAGGACACGAAGGTGTCATTGCCTATGGCCAGCTGGAAGCTAAAAATTGTGACAGAACCATTAAAATCGGATCTAAAAAAGATCTATATGTTCATGGAATCATGTCCAGAGCCTTTGATCGGCATGGTTTTGGTTCGAAGAAAGCGACGGAGGAGTTTCTTCAGGAAGTGGAGAGCTATCAGCCAGACCTCATTCATCTTCATAACATACATGGCTACTACCTCCACGTGGGGCTTCTTTTTGAGTACATCAAAAAAAGAGGGATTCCTGTAGTGTGGACTCTCCATGACTGTTGGAGCTTTACCGGACACTGCGCGTATTTTGATTTTGTTGGCTGTGAGAAGTGGAAAACAGGATGTCATGCGTGTCCTCAGAAAAAAAGCTATCCTGCGAGTCTTATCCTGGACCAGTCTAAGAGAAATTATGAGGATAAGAAAGAGCTTTTCCAAGGTGTGAGAAACCTTACTTTTGTCACCCCTTCTCACTGGCTGCAAGGTCTTCTGAAAGAATCCTATCTCGGAGGGTATAAATCTGTTGTCATTCCGAACGGGATTGATTTAAGCACGTTCAGACCGGCTGAAAGTGATTTTAAAAAGAAACATCAGCTGGAAGGAAAGTTTGTCATGCTGATGGTGAGTTCTGAGTGGACACCGCGTAAGGGACTAAAATATCTGCTGGAATTTCAGAAATCCATGAAAGAGGACGAAAAGCTTGTGCTGGTAGGCCTTACGGAGGAGCTGAAGAAAGAACTTCCAGATTCCATTGTAAAGATTACGAGAACCGACCATGTGAAAGAACTGGCGGAGATTTATGCCTCCTGCGATGTTCTTCTGAATCCCACCTTGGAAGATAATTTCCCGACAACAAATCTGGAAGCTTTGGCTTGCGGTACCCCTGTCATCACCTTCAGAACCGGCGGAAGCCCAGAAGCTGTGGATGAACAGACAGGGATCGTCATCGAGCAAGGCAATCTGGAGGAGCTGAGGGATGCGGTGGATCTCATGAGAAAAAAAGGAAAGGCTCATTATAGCGGACAAGCCAGAAAGAGAGCAGAAGACCTTTATGCAAGAGAAGATCGCTACAAAGACTACATTGCACTATATGAGGGTATTTTAAGAGAATACCGTTGACCATACAAACACAGGAGGACATATGCTTTACTTAACATTATTCATTGGACTTGCCGGAGCCTTTTATCTGCAGGACAAAATGAAAGCCGCAAAGCTGTACACCATCTTCCTGACAATTCTGGCTGCATTCCGTTATGGGATTGGCGCAGATTATTTTGCTTATGAATTTCTCTACAAGCAGCTGAAACCCTTCGTGATTCCAGAAATTCTGTTCGGTACAGAAAAACAGGAAGTGGGATTCAGAGCCCTTGGATCGTTCATCAAGACCTTTGGGCTGAGCTATCAGACCTATGTGGCCATTTTGGCTGCTATTACGCTGTATTATATCTACCGGATCTGTGTCCGGTACTCTAAAAATCCGATGCTCTCCATGGTCATCTACTACGCCTTTTTCTACTTCGTCTGGGTTTACAGCGGATTAAGACAAGGTCTGGCCATGTCTGTGGGCGCTTTCTATCTGCTGGAAGCACTTAGGAGCGATACAATTGAAAAAAGAAAAGAGTTTTACAAAGCGTCGATACTCCTGCTCACAATACACACTTCCAGTATTATTTTTATGGTGTTCTATGTATTGGTTCGATTCATTCCATGGAATAGAAAATGGATGATGCTGACCATTGCCGCCAGTATTTTATTTGCTTTCATCCCTCTAGGGAACCTGGTGGAGATGCTCAGTGAGAAAATCCCTTTTCTTCTGAGACTGTCTTATTACTTGGATGATGCATTTACGTTAAAGGAGCTATTCAGCATTCAGGTGTTAGCAAGACTGGGTCTTCTTAGCATTGTGCTGTACTACTACAACGAGCTTTCCTTGGTTTCACCCATGATGAAGAAGATTGCCGATGTGTATCTTCTGAGTTTTGTGTTTTACTTCTTGCTTCAGTTTTCTGAACTTACTGCGGCTAGGATTGCAGTGTACGGAAGACTCATGGAAATCATTATATTTACACGAATTGTTTATCTCCGACGTCCGAAACTGGAGGGTACCGTATTTCTTCTAGGGCTTCTGCTGTTGACCTCCTTTTATTTTGTAAAGGAAGTAGAAACCATGAAAGAGCAGTCCGGCCTGATCATTCTGGATAAAGAGTGGGTACCGTATATTTCTGTTTTCACAAAAGAAGAGCAGTATTATAATACTTATTTCTATTACATTATGCATTATGTCGGGAAAGATCCCACACCAAGAAATTACCATATGAGAGAATAACATTTACTTTGAAATGAACGGATTTTTGTATCCGGAGGATAGAACAGATGAAAAAAAACATTGCCATCATTATTCTGATCACGCTCTTTACAAAAGCCCTGGGGTTTGTAAGAGAGATTGTGCTTACGTACTTTTTCGGGGCAACAGCCATATCTGATGTGTATCTCATTGCCCAGACCATTCCCACGACGCTGTTTGCTTTAGTGGGCACGGGACTTGCTACTACATTTATTCCCATCTTCAGTAAAGTGGAAACGGAAGAGGGGGAAGAAAGTGCTTTGCGCTTTTCGTCCAATGTGATGAATCTTGTACTGGTCATCTGCAGCGTGCTCATTCTGATTGTACTGATTTTTACCCCGCAAGTGGTGAAAGTCTTTGCTAGAGGTTTTAGAGGGGAGACCCTTTCTCTGGCAGTTACCTTTACAAGAATCAGTATTTTCGGGATTTATTTCACGTCTTTGGTGTATATTCTGAATGCATATCTTCAGCTGAAAGACGAGTTTATCATCCCAGCACTCATCAGCTTGCCCATGAATCTTGTACTGATTATGTTTTATGCGGCTGCAAGCAGGTTTGGGAACATTCTTCTGGGCTATGGCTTATTCTTTTCCATTCTGATTCAGTTTGTCTTTATTCTGCCATCTGTCATGAAGAATAGGTTCAAGTATTATGCACTACTAAGCCATAAAAACCGTTATGTCAGAGAAATGCTGATTTTGGCTGTGCCAGTCATCATCGGTACCTCGGTGAACCAGCTGAATGTTCTTGTGGATAAAAATATTGCATCCACCATCATTGAAGGCGGCATCTCTGCGCTGAACTATGCAGACCGGCTCAGTGGACTGGTCTATGGACTCTTTGTCATCCCCATCATCACTGTGATTTTTCCCACCATTTCTAAAATGGTGGTGGAGCATAATGAGGAAGGAATGAATAAAGTCGTCAATGAGTCTCTGGTCTCCATGGGGCTTCTCATTATTCCTGCTTCCGTTGGCGCCATGGTTCTTGCAAGACCTATCGTAGAATTTCTGTTTTTACGAGGTGAGTTTGATGTACAGGCAGCAGTACTGACCTCCCAGGCACTCTTTTACTATGCCATCAGTATGCTGGCCTATGGGGTAAGAGATGTCTTTACGAGGGTCTTTTATGCTAGTAACGATACAAAGACACCAACCATCAATGGCGTCGTTGGTGTGGTGACAAATATCGTTTTGAATCTCATTTTATCCAGATTCATGGGGATTGCAGGTTTGGCGCTGGCCACAAGTATTTCTGCCATATTCACAGCGGTGCTTTTATACAGAAGTCTCAAAAAGAAATCCATGGAACTCTCCTTTAAATCAAGTCTTATGAAAATGATTAAAATTACTGGGGCGGCTCTGCTCATGGGTGCTTTGGCGAAATTCTCTTACCCTGTATTCCTGTCTAAAGCTGGAAGCAGTCTAGGGCTGATCTTCTCCATCGTGGTGGCAGGTGCCCTATACCTTCTTCTGATCTGGCTCTTTAAAATTGAAGAGGTGGAGAAATTGAAGGATATCGTGAAAAACAAGCTGAAAAATAGAAAATAGAAAATAGAAAATGAAAATAGAAGATTGAAACCTATAATCATGTGTTTTCCACCTGGTCAATAAGAAGGAAAACGCTAGTAATATAAGGAACCTGCAGCAGCGCTGGCAAGAAGGAGACAAGGATGAAGACAATCGATCATAGTCGCTTAAAGGAGATTCAGGTGGAAATCCTGGATTGTGTAGATGAGTTTTGCAAGAAAGAGGGATTGGGGTATTTTCTAGGGTATGGGACACTCATTGGTGCCGTGAGACACGAAGGATATATTCCTTGGGATGATGATATAGATCTTGTGATGAAAAGGGAAGAGTATGAAAAGTTCATCGAAAGGTTCAATCGTTCCCAGTCTCTTTATCAGGTGTATACCTGCCATAACACCAAGTGGTTTCCATTTCCCTATGCCAAGGTGGCAAAAACGGACACGGTGCTCATGGAAGAAAATGACAATATGACAGAAGAAATTGGTGTGAACATCGACCTTTTTCCCTTAGATTATCTGCCACAAGATCTCAAAGTGCAGAAAAAGATGAAGATGCTCTATCAATACCTGATGCTGAAATCCATCAGGATTCATGAAAAGCGATCTTTTGTAAAAAATCTGATTCTTAGAGTGGGAAAGATTCTTTTAAAAAGCAAGAGCGCCCACAGCATTGCCTTGCAAATGGACAGGCTAGCCAAGGAAGCACCAAAAGTGGAAGACCGGATGGGCAACCTTGTGTTTACAGACAATAGCACAGATTGTGCCTCTTCATCAGCCTTTGCCAGCAGTCTACTAGGAAAGTTTGAAGGAAAGACCTATCCTATTCCTGAAGGATATGATGAGTGGCTCCAAAACAATTATGGGGAGTATATGCAGCTTCCGAAAGAGGAAAACAGAATCAGTCATCATCAGTTCATCGCTTACGAGAAATAGGGGAGACTAAAAAAAGAAAGAGGACAGTGCCCATGGAGATGGTTGCGCTGTCCTCTTTCTACTTTGATCATCTTCATCTGGAATCAGATGGGTTCATGCTCTCCGAGGGCGACATTTGGAAAAGTCATGGAAAAAGGGAAGGATTGTGAAATTATTTTCCTTTGTAACCAGATCGTTATTGATTCGTCTTATACATCCCTGTATACTACTCTTTGTGTTCACTAAAATGAATTTGGAGGCGCTGATGAACTATTACGAGCATCTTATTATAAAGACCATCTTATCAGATGGGTATAAAAGCCAGAGACAGCTGGCATCTGAAACAAGACTGTCCTTGGGACTTGTGAATAAAACATTGAATAAACTGATTGCGGAAGGAATCCTTACGAAAGACATGAAAGTCAGGCCATCCGATGCAGATGAAGTGAGGTGTTTCACGCCTGAAAGAGCGGTGATTCTTGCTGCAGGGTATGGCCTTCGGATGGTGCCTATTGGCAGTGAAGTGCCTAAAGCGCTTCTGAAAGTGCGTGGGGAAGTGCTCATTGAGCGTCAGATCCGCCAGCTTCAGGAAAAAGGGATTGAAGAAATCTATGTGGTTGTGGGGTATCTGAAGGAAATGTTTGAGTACCTCATAGATGAGTTTCATGTGCATCTTTTGTACAATAAAGATTACGATAAGAAGAACAACCTTTTCTCACTGGGGCTTGCGAAGGACAAGATCAGAAACGCCTACATCATCCCAGGAGATGTGTACACCATAACCAATCCTTTTAGCCAGAAAGAAACCTATTCCTGGTATATGCTGGGAGAGGAGGAAGAAGGTTCGGGATTCCGTGTAAGCCGTTCTGGCACTGTGAAGCGGGTTCCATTGGATCAAAAAGGAAATCGGGTCCTTGGCATCAGTTATCTCACAGAAGAGAAAGGCAAGCTTTTGGCAGACTGCATGGAAGATCTCATGAAAGAGGACGACTGGGCCCATTCTTTCTGGGAGGAAGCGCTGTTTCAGAAGAAAATGGGCGGCATCTTCCCAAAGTTTGTCCGAAAAGAGGAAGCCGTAGAGATTACAACTTATATGGATTTGAAGAGCCTGGATGCGGAGTCTGACCATCTGAACTCTAAAGTGCTGCAGTATATTGCTGAGGTTTTTCATGCGTCTATAGAAGAAATCCAAGAAATCTCTCTCATGAAGAAAGGGATGACGAACAGGTCCTTCTTATTTGAACTGCGAGGGGGGCGATATATCATGCGTCTTCCTGGTGAAGGGACTGAGCACCTCATCAATAGAACTGGTGAATATCACACCTATAAAGCAATAAAGGGTGAAGGCATCTCCGATCAGGTGGTGGCTATTTGTCCGGAGAAAGGCTATAAGATCACGAAGTACTGGCAGGACACCAGGGAGTGTGATCCACAGAACCTCCAGGAGGTATCTTCGTGTATGAAGTATCTGAGAGCATTCCATGAGAAGAAGCTTACAGTGCCGCACACCTTTGATCTCTTTAAAAGCATCGACTATTATGAAAGTCTCTGGACCAGAGAAACACTGTTTGGGGACTACGGGAAGGTCAAGGAAAAGGTCACGGCTCTGAAGCTTTTCATTGAGAAAGAAAGAGGGGATTTCGTTCTAACTCATATTGACGCGGTGCCTGATAATTTTCTTTTCACGGAAGAGGGCATCCGCCTCATTGACTGGGAATACGCGGGGATGCAGGATCCTCATGTGGATCTGGCTATGTTTGCTATTTATGCATTGTATGACGAACAGGAGTTTGATCATCTCATGGAGGCGTATTTCAAGACAAAGCCCGACAGAAAGACCAGGATGAAGCTTTATGCGTATGTAGCTGTCTGTGGCCTCTTATGGAGCAACTGGTGTGAATATAAAAGAATGCTTGGTGTTGAGTTTGGGGAGTACTCCCTAAGGCAGTACCGCTACGCCAAAGAATACAGCAAAATTGTACTGGACTATATGGAAAAGGATTGGGAAAATGAGTAGAAAAGAAAATGCGATTATACTGGCGGCGGGATTCTCTTCCCGATTTGCGCCTTTATCTTATGAAAAACCCAAAGCACTCTTGGAGGTGAAAGGAGAGGTGCTCATCGAGCGCCAGATTCGGCAGCTCATAGAAGCAGGGATACAGGATATTACCTTGGTGGTGGGGTATAAAAAGGAGATGTTCCAGTACCTTGAAAAGAAATTCCAGGTGCAGATTGTGGAAAATAGAGAGTATGCAGTAAAAAACAATCTTTCGTCCATGTATGCGGTGAAAGACCGGCTTAGGGATACATATATCTGCTCTGCAGATAATTATTTCACCTCCAACGTTTTTTGTGAGGAGCCGATGGAAGCCTATTATTCTGCAGAATATGCCAAGGGCAGTACGGAAGAGTGGTGCATGGAAGAAGACGGGGATGGATTCATTTCAGGTGTCACCATTGGTGGGAGCGATGCCTGGTATATGATCGGACATGCTTTTTTTACGGAGGATTTTTCCAAGAGATTTATCCCGATCCTGGAAGAAACCTATGCAATGCCTGGAAGTGAAACGATGCTGTGGGAGCATATGTATCTCAAGCATCTTCAGAAGCTGAAGATGAAGATCAAGAAGTTTCCTCAGGGCATCATCAAGGAGTTTGACTCCCTTTCTGAGCTGAAAGATTTTGACAAGAGCTATGCGCTGGATTCACGTTCTTCCATCTTAAAAGATATTTCTCGCAGGCTTCTTTGTGAAGAAGCTGAGATTGACGTGATAAGCCCAGTATCCGTTCAAGGGATGGCTCATGGATTTATCTTTAAAGCAAATGAGAAGAAGTATGAGTACAGCTATGAGAATCATGAAATAAGGGGTGTGGACAATGAATGACGATATGAAGAAAAAAGTTCAGGAACTGATGAAGGAAAAGCTAAATATTGATTTGGATGGTTCTTCGGTTGTGAGGCTTGGAGGTCTCACAAACTTCAATTACAAGGTGGACACCCCGGTAGGATCCTATGTGGTGAGGCTTCCAGGAGTTGGTACGGAAGAACTCATCAGCCGCTATGAAGAATCCTTGTCCACAAGACTTGCCAATGACATTGGCATTGATGCGGAAAACCAGTGGTTTGATGAGAAGACTGGCATGAAGATCACAAGATACATTGAGGATGCAGTGACCATGAACCCAGAGCTCATAAAAACACCTCAGTATATGAGAGAGACTGCGGAGCTTTTCCATAAGCTGCATCATTCTGGAAAAACCATTCCTGTGATTTTTGATGTCTTTGAGAAAATTGTGGAGTATGAGAATCTTCTAAAGGCGGAAGAAGAAAACTATTTTTGGGATGATTATGCAAAGATCAAAGAAGAGGTCTATGGCTTGGAACATCTTTATAAGTCTTATGGGGTGTATCCAGTCATGTGCCATAATGATCCATTGTGTGAAAATTTTGTGCGGGGCAGGGATCGGATGTACCTTGTGGACTGGGAGTACGCTGGCATGAATGATCCGATGTGGGATATCGCAGATGTGTTTATTGAAGGTAACTTCTCTGAAGAAGAGGAGAAATTATTCCAATCCTTCTATTTTCAAGGGGCTATGACGGAGGAGGAAGGCAAGAGAATTCTCATGAACAAAATCTTTCTGGACTTCCTATGGAGTCTATGGGGCAAGCAGAGAACAGCCTGTGGAGAGGACCTTCATGCCTATGCCGATGAACGTTATGAAAGAGCAAAAAAAA
Organism: Proteiniclasticum ruminis DSM 24773; assembly: GCF_000701905.1. GTDB lineage: Bacteria > Bacillota > Clostridia > Clostridiales > Clostridiaceae > Proteiniclasticum > Proteiniclasticum ruminis. Next base: position 103,704 of record NZ_JNKC01000009.1, read on the forward strand.
ATCTGGCTAAACTGACAGCACTCATAGCTGTGTAGGAAAGGTGTAAAGTATGTTTGAAGGTTTGTCTGCAGGTCTCTTATGGGGGCTTGATACGGTTATTTTAGGAATTGCATTGTCTCGTGCGCCTTTTCTCACAACAGAACAGGCGATATTTCTCTCTCCTTTTGTCAGCACCTTTGTTCATGATTTCTTTTCCAGTGTGTGGATGCTCATTCTCATGGGAGTGAAAAAAGAGTACCGTAATGTTCTTCGGGTACTTAGATCCAGAAGTGGTAAATTTATTGTTCTTGCGGCACTTATGGGAGGACCCTTAGGGATGACGGGGTATGTACTGTCCATCAAGTATATTGGTGCAGCCTATACGGCCATCATTTCGTCTCTCTTTCCTGCGGTGGGTGCTCTCTTTTCGTATCTGTTTCTAAAAGAGAAGATGAAGCCCTACCAGCTGGTGGGCCTTTTTGTCAGCATTGGCGGAGTCATTGCTCTGGGGTACACACCTGGAGGCAGTGAGATTGAAAATGCGCTTCTTGGATTCTTCTTTGCGTTTCTCTGTGTCATTGGCTGGGCGGTGGAGGCTGTGATCATCGCCTATGGACTGAAGGATCCTGATATCTCCGATGAACACGCTCTGCAGATCAGGCAGCTTACGTCTACTCTGTTTTATGCCTTCATCATTCTACCGGTGCTTGGAGGATGGGGATTGAGTATGGAGGTCTTTAGAGGAAGTACGGTCTTCCTGATTCTTCTTTCCGCTTTCTTTGGTACTGCTTCCTATCTGTTCTACTATAAGGCCATCCATAAGATTGGTGCTTCCAAAGCCATGGCGCTGAATATTACTTACTGTGCCTGGGCCATTGTCTTCGGGTTTTTCATCCTTCAAGAGACAGTGGGGTGGCTGGATATTGTCTTCGCGGCCGTGATTGTTTTTGGTTCTATTCTTGCGGCATCTGATTTAAGAGACCTTGTTTCTGGCAGCCGAAAAGAGCTGAAAGAAGAGAAAAAGAAGGCTTAGTTGTATGGAGCTGTTTGGGATCTTTTCTCAAATGAACATATAATGAAAATGCATGAATAAATTATCATCATCATAATAGAAATAATATAAAGCCGATCCCCTGAGACATCTGACAAGACAGATGCCATGGGGATTGGCTTTTTTAGTTTAACACGCTGATTATCGAAAAAAGAGAGAGTAAGAGGGCTTGGATAATGAGGAGATGCTTTGATCGTAGAAACTAAGGCTGTTGGAACACTTTTGTTATCTGTAATTTGACATAGATCAGGATCGTTTAGCGAGATTTGACGAAGGGGAATGGATTAAGTTTTTCAGGTGATTCAGGTTTGGGTTATGCAGTTATGTATAATTATGAAGCAAATTGACAATAGTGTCTTGGATTGATACAATTATCCTATTTGTGGAAAGTTCTTTAGGTGTTATTTCTGAAAGAGGCTCTACTATGGGGGGATACAGATGGATTTTTTGTTTTTGATACTACCGGGTATTTTATCTTTTATCATCATACATGAGGATGTATCCATTCAAAAGAAACCCGCTTTTCATGAGATGCTGAAGCTGCTCAAGAATCTGATACTTCTCATTTATTTCAACGTTATTGTTTCTGTTTCGATTTACAAAATAGCATTCAGTTTGCCAGCGCCTTTTATTGAAGGTCGACTTCATCCTTCGATAGTTTCTGTAAAAGGCCTTCTTATTTTCAGTATTGTTTCGATTCTTATTGGAAAAGGTTGGCAGATGCTGAAGAAAAAAGTTCAGATTGTTATTACCGTAGAAAAAAATCAGGTAAAGGAGAGCAGTATTGAAAAAAATAGTTAAGACCATAGTGCATAAACGGTACTCCATCCTGGTGCTCATTTCTTTATTTCTGTCCTATGGACTCTACCGGCTGGTAGAGTGGACCAGTCGGAATTTTGCGGACTTGACCATGGACCAGGTGATTTTTCATATTTTAGTGCCACTGGAAGGTGCAGACACGAGCTTCATGACTTCAGTGTTCAAAGAGGTGCTGACACCGGCATTTCTGGTTGTGCTAGTGGCTGGTGTCTTGCTGTTCATCCACAGTGAGATTTCTGTGACAACTTACGTGAATCTGCATTTCAAAGAAAGTGGCAAACACTATAAGATTCCGCTATGGTCTAAAAAGATTTATACAAGGCTTCTGGTGCTTTCTTGTATATTTCTTCTGATTTTCACCTTTGACTCAGCAAATAAGAGCTTTGCGCTGCAGAGCTATATATCAGACCAGTTGAACAGTTCTAGTTTTATTGAAGACCACTATGTGGATCCGGTGGGGAAACTCACGTTTCCGGAGGAGAAGAGAAATCTCATCTACATTTTCCTGGAGTCTATGGAATTTACTTATACTTCAGAAGAGAATCAAGGTGCATTCAAAGATGACTATATTCCAGAGCTTCTGGAGATTGCCAAAGAAAATTACAGTTTCTCCAACACCAGCGGATATGGTGGGTATAAGGACGCCTTCGGGACCAGCTGGACCATGGCAGCCATGTTCTCCCATTCCACAGGACTTCCTTTAAAACTACCAATTCAGGGAAATACCATGTCGGAGTATGGTGTATTCTTACCAGGAGCGATATCTATAGGGGATATTCTGAAGGAGCATGGATATAGCAACAACCTACTCATCGGTTCCGATGCGACCTTTGGTGGGCGAAGAAATTTCTATCTGCAGCATGGAGACTATGATATTGTGGACTACAAGAGAGCCCTGGAAGAGGGGATGATTCCGGATGGGTATAGTGTATGGTGGGGCTATGAGGATGAAAAGCTCTTTGGTTTTGCCAAAGAGAAGCTTCTTGAACTGAGTGAAAAAGAAGAGCCCTTTAACCTGACAATGCTTACGGCGGATACCCATCATGAAGATGGATATATGGGTGAGACAACAGAGGATAAGTTCGAAGAGCAGTATGCCAATGTCATTGCAAACTCCTCCAAACAGGTTGATGATTTTTTATCCTGGATAAAGCAGCAAGATTTTTATGAGAATACCACAGTGGTGATTGTGGGGGATCATGGCACCATGGATGTGGATTTCCTGGATGATATTGATTCATACTATGAAAGAACCATGTATAATGTGTTTGTGAATCCGGCTAAGACAGCGGATACGGAAATTTTAAAGAATCGTGAGTTCACTGCCTTTGATTTGTTTCCGTCTACGTTATCCAGTTTGGGGGTAGAGATTGAGGGTAATAAGTTGGGACTTGGTGTAGATCTATTCTCGGGGGAAAAAACTCTTTTGGAGGAATACGGGATTCAGATGAACACGGAACTTTCTCGAAAGTCTTTATACTATACTTCCCGGTTTATTGGTGGAATAGGTGCTGATCCCTATCAGGTTCCTGACAACTAACAAACAGAAACCAACTGGAATCAAGCGGAGTATTGTTTGCGGAGCCATAGTTTAAATAATGAGCTAGATAGCACATATAACACTATATTTAGTAGGATAATGAAACATGAAGGCGACTTACCGGATGGGGAAGTCGCTTTTGTTTAGTATTTATCGTAATACCTGGATAAAACAACCTGAACAATCTCTTTAGAGAAAGAAGAGCTGTAAGAAAAACCTTACCGATGCCGGAGTAGTCAGAAATAAACACCATAGCCGTGTTAGAAGTAGAACAAAAGAACACTATTTATGGTAATAAAGCCAGTTGAGCCGTCCGGTAGATATTGTGATTCATAGCATTAGCGCTGCTTTTAACTTAGATACGTAGAAATGTTTATCATTGGAGTGATATGATGGCTCAGATAAAAGTTCCGCAGAAACTTAAGGCATAGTACCGGGGTGCAGAAAAAAGTGGGAAATCTTGAAAAATGAAAGATAAAATGAAAGAGAGCAAATAATAAATATCAAAAAAGGTTAATGAAAAAGGGTAAATGAGAAAGGTCAAATGAGAAGTCGAATGAAAAAGATAAAATAGAAAAAGAAAGAAAAAGAGCTGCTTTCAGAGAACTGGCGGTAGACACGCCAGCACAAAAGAGGAAATTGTTTATCTGACTTATGAAGTCCTGGAAACGGGAGAAACGAACTTATCTGCAGCAGGAGAAGAGCCCATACTTCTTGAAAGAATTCCAGCACCTTGCCTGGAAAGGATCTGGAAGCTTACTACGCGGGAGATCACTGGAGCCGAGAGGTTTCAGATTACAGCGCGGTGAAGGCGGTGAAGATTGTCCTGACAGAAGGTGTTCTTAAGACAGGTCAAAAAGTGAGCTTCTATGTGCCCTATGAAGTGCCTCTGGATGATGGGCTTAAAACCGGTATGATGGCCACAAACTCCTTTATGGGTACGGTGAACACAAAGAATTTCTTTTAAACCAACGCCGTGTCCACGGCGCTGTACCGCTATGAGGTGGAATGGCTACATATTCAAAGAGGAAGACGGCGATAGAGTTTTTCAGGATGAGGAAGGTGTGTTTTCCGGCTATGAGGTGGAGCTCACCGATGAAAAGGGGAATCCTGTTTTAGATCTTCATGGAACACCGATAAAGGCTCTCACCGATGAGAAGGGGTATTATCATCTGGATGTCTTAAGAGAAGGCACCTACAAGATTCGGGTGAAGACGCCAGAAGGCTATGAAATCACTACCCTTAAAGAGGAGGAGAATCTAAGGTCTCATCTGGAGCCGGAAGGCACTACCAAAGCCTTCACCTTAAACCGGGAAAACCTCAAGGTGCCTAAAAATGCGGGATTCTTAGGAGTTCTTTCTGACATGGCCTTTACCAAGACCTTGAAAGAAGGGGAGCTGGTGCTGGGAAATACCCTTTTATACAGCTTTTCTATAAAAAACACTAGGACAGTTTCTCTTCATAATATAAAAATCACCGATACCTTGGATGGAATCAGTGATCTAAAAAACTATAAAGCAGATGGGGAGCCTGTGGATGCTCTGGAAGGCCTTGTGCTTTCTCCAGGAAGTACCCTCACTGCGGAGGCTTCTTATGAGGTGACCCAAAAGGATGTGGACCGGGGCTTTATTCTGAACCATGCTGAGGCTGCAGCCTTTGACAAGGAGGGGGAGGAGCTGAAAAAAGAGGCAAAGGTCCGGGTGGAAGGAGAGCTTCTACCGGAAATTACTTTGACCAAAACCTCTGAGGAGTCTTCTTACAAGGAGACAGAAGAGGTGATTCACTTCACTCTCATTGCAGAGAATACGGGCAATGTGACCTTGTATGGGGTGGAGATTGAAGATCTTCTCCCGGATCTTTATGATGTGTCCTTTGTCATAAGAAATAAGGAAGGGGAGACCATAGCGTCTCCTGCCATCAAAAGGATCAGGAACCTCTAGTCTCTCCTTCCAAAAGACCGTGGACAAGAAAGAGCTACGGGCAGGGGATCTACTCACCTATACCTTTACTTTACAGAACACTGGAGATCAAACCCTTCAGGATCTTAAGATCACAGATGCTCTTCCAAAGGTTTCGGAGCTTTTTGGAATGGAAGTTAATGGACAAGCGGTGGAAAAACTAAGAAGTCTTTCCCTTCTTCCGGGAGAGGTGCTCACAGCAAAGGCAACCTACAGGGTGACACAGGAAGATGTGGATGCCGGAATTCTAGTGAATGAAGCGGTAGCTACAGCGCTAAACCCCCAAGGGGAAAAGCTGGAAGCAAAGGATACTGCGGTGTTAACGGGTAATGAGGTGCCATACCTCTCTATATCAAAGACATCGGACAAAACAAAGTTCAGCCATCTTGGGGAAGAGATCCGCTTCACGGTAGAGGCGAAGAACCAAGGAGCCGTCACATTAAATAAGGTGCTGCTGACAGATCTCTTGCCACATCTTTATGATGTGAAGTTGTCCCTTCTGACGAAAGGCGGGGAAGTACTTACAAAGGATATAAAAAATGGAGAAGTAACCCTTCTGTCTTGAGAGTCTCTTCGTCTTACGGCGGTCTACCGTGTGACGGAGGCGGATCTTCAGGCGCAGGAGCTTGAAAACAACGCAGAAGTCTCTGGAGAAGATCCAAAAGGAGTAAAGCTTTTTGCCTCTGCCAAGGTGACTCTGAAAAAGGAAAAGACAGAAACAGTGAAGCCGGAGGAACCTGAATCGCCTAAAGAACCGGAGATTTCTTCGGAAGAGGATGTTACTGCTCTGCCATCCACTGGTTCCGCCAAAGAGTACTGGCCTCTTCTGGGACTCCTTCTATTTCTTGGCGGTGGAGGATATTTTGGAACTCTACTTCTAAAGTCTGAGAAAAGGAAAAGGGAAAGAAGAGGAGCCAGGCTATGATAGAGCAGTACACTAGAAGAGAATGGTACTAAAATAGAGGGTTGCATCGCCAGATGTGCCTTTGTACGCTTAAAACCTTAGATGGTGCCACTACTTCATGTAGATAAATGACAGATAAAGAAAGATAAAGAAAGATGATAATAAGGCAAAAGGACAGTAGAAGGAAAATGATGCGTAAAGACAAATGATATCCAGCATACAAAGGAAGTAGACGACAGAAGCAGACGACAGAAGCAGATGGCAGAATAGACTGCAAAAAACACTATAGGAAAAAGATCACTAGAAAACCTCTGGAAGGTTCCGTCATGGAGAACCCTTCTGGAGGTTTTTTCACGTGAAAGTTCCTGTGCTCTGTTTTTATGCATGCGTAGAAATATTATTTTTTTGTTTTATTCGCATGATAGATGTAGGAATTGACAAAAGCAAAAAAACTAGAGCACTATTGGTGAAGGATTGTCGAATATTTGTGATACTGCAATTTCGCGAGGAGTTTTGTCTGATGGAAGTTGTATTCTATTATAAAATCTAAAAATAGATCACGAGAATCCACTTGCCTTCGCGGTATCTACGGAATTCACTGGTTACAATAAAGTAACAATTAAAGTTTTAAGGTGCAGCTTGCGAACTATGTAATATAAAAACTGCAATGAGCATGGCAAATTATGCTATAATTAATATTCGAGAAATGTAGTTAGTATTTTGAATTTTAGATCGTAGAGGAGCAATAGCAGTATATGAATGAAGAAACCATAGACCTGAGTAAATTATGGCAGATGATTAGAAAGAAGATGGGACTCATTATCGTGTTAACGGTCCTTGTGACCATGCTGGCTGGTATTGTCACCTTCTTCTTCATCGAACCGGAGTATAGAAGTACTGTTTCTGTATTTATCAGTGATGAGAGAGACGGAAACTCTGTGTCTGAAACCATCAATGACATCAACATGTACCAGAAGCTGGTGGACACCTATGCAGAGATTGCCAAGTCCAGAACTGTTTCTGAAGATGTCATTAAGAACCTGGACCTTACTCTCACCGTAGGGCAGTTCCAGGGAATGATCAGTACCTCTCCAAAAGGAAACACACAGTTTCTGAATTTAAGTGTTACGTCCACAGACAGAGAGCTTGCTTATAAAGTGGCCAATCAGATGGCAAGAAGCCTCAAGGTAGTGTCGAGAGAACTAAGAGGCACGGACATTGTGCAGATCCTTGATCCTGCCAATGTGCCTGGGGGACCTTCGTCCCCGAATCTTCAGATGAATCTGGCCATTGGATTTGTCCTGGGCCTCATGCTGTCTGTATTCTTAGTATTCCTTATGGAGTTCATGGATAAGACCGTGAAGGATCCAGACTTTATCACAAATGAACTGAACCTGCCACTTCTTGCAGCCATTCCTTTTTCTGAGGATATGCAAGGTTAATCTAGACTACTGATGGAGATGAAATGACAATGATGCTATTGAAATACAGAAAATATAAAAGAATCTTCATCCTCATGGCGGATGTTCTTCTCATCTTCTTTTCCTTTGTCATGGCCAATATGCTGCTTCATGAATTTCGTGTGCCTCTGATTGATCAGGGCACCTTTTCATTTTATGGGATAGTGATTCCACTTTCATATGTTCTTATATTTCATGCCTTTGGTCTCTATCAGAGTCTCTGGACCGTGGCGGGGTATTATGACTACCGTAATGTGGTCATGGCCAATGTCATTTCAGGGCTTGTGGTGAACCTTCTCGCTGTTCTTCTTTATAATGGTCTTGTTTCTATCTCGGTGATCATCATGGGATCCATCGTGGCTCTGACGGGGACCTTGGCGGTGAGAATGTACTTCAGAATCTATAGAAGACTTCTCCTGGAGAAACTACCTAAAAAGGGTGGTGTGCACCCAGGTCTGAAGAAGGTTCTCATCATTGGCGCGGGTCAGGCGGCAGCCATGATCATCAAGGAGATCAGAAACCATCGGGAGCTACTTATGGAAGTGGTGGGCCTGGTGGATGATTCTGAGTTCAAGCAAGGGGCAAGAATCGCAGGCTTTAAGGTTCTTGGCAGGGCCAAGGAGATTCCTGCACTTGTGGAAGAATTAGAAGTAGATGAAATCCTCTTTGCCATTCCAAGTCTTTCCCATGAGGACCGAAGACGTGTACTGGACATTGCAAAGACCACCAAGGCCAGGCTGAAGACTCTTCCTGGGATCTATGAGATGGTGGATAAGGGAATCAACATTTCCTCCATCCGTGATGTGGAGATTTCTGATCTTCTGGGCAGAAAAGAGATCAAGCTGAATAACGACAAGATTTCTCAGTACATCAAAGGAAAGACCGTGATGGTTACAGGAGGCGGAGGTTCCATCGGCAGTGAGCTCTGTAGACAGATCGCAGCCCTTCAGCCGAAGAAACTCATCATCCTGGACATCTATGAGAACAATGCCTACGAGATTGAAAATGAGCTGAAGAGAAAGTATCCGGAGATGCATCTTCTGACCCTCATTGCGTCTGTAAGAGATCAGAAGAAGATTGACAGGATTTTTAAAGCGGAGAAACCGGAGACGGTGTTCCATGCGGCGGCACATAAGCATGTGCCGCTCATGGAGACCAGCCCAGAAGAAGCCATTAAGAACAATGTCTTTGGTACGCTGAATGTGGCTTTGGCGGCGAGAAACTTTGGGGCAGAGAAGTTCATTCTTATTTCTACGGATAAGGCAGTGAATCCCACGAACATCATGGGCGCTTCCAAGAGGCTTTGTGAGATGATTGTGCAGACCCTGGACGCAGATGCGGAAAAGACGGAGTTTGTGGCAGTGCGGTTTGGAAATGTTCTCGGATCCAATGGTTCTGTGATTCCTCTATTTAAGGAGCAGATTAAGAACGGCGGCCCTGTGACCTTAACCCATAAGGATATTGTGAGATACTTCATGACCATTCCGGAAGCGGTGCAGCTGGTCCTTCAGGCTGGGTCTTACGCCCAGGGAGGAGAGATCTTTGTGCTGGATATGGGAGACCCTGTGAGGATCTATGATCTGGCGGAAAATCTCATTCGTCTTTCCGGGTATGAACCTCATGAGGACATTGAGATTAAAGTGACGGGTCTTCGTCCCGGGGAGAAGCTTTATGAGGAGCTTCTCATGGCAGAGGAAGGACTGGAGAAGACTCCAAATGAACTCATCTATATTGGAAGGCCCAACGGTTTTGACAAGGAGACGCTGAAAGAGACACTGATGATGCTGAAGGAGAAGATCCATGATGACGACGTGTCTTCAAAGATGGTGAAGGAGCTTGTAGGTTCTATTGTGAAGACCTATACACCGGATTTGAGGTAAGGCTATTTTTAGCACAGGGTATGCTCATGTTTGATTACAGGAGTGGTTTTGTGAAGAAGAAGTATCTGATGAAGAAACTAGGAAAATCCAAGAACAAACGCTCAAGGAGTGAAAAGGGATGTACGCTCCTTGAGCTCCTTGCGGTCATGGGGCTCCTTGCGATTCTTCTTGCCTTGGCTTCTCTTAAGGGGACTGATATCTTGGTAAATGCAAGAGAACGTGATTGTCAGTATCATCGGACACAGCTTATTAAAGAATATGAGAGTCATCTTGTAGCAACTGGAAAAAGCACAACGAAACACTATTAGCAGGATTTATACTGAAAGAGGGAGAAAATATCAGCCCTGGTCATGGTACAATAAGTATTGTGGCTCAAAGATTGCTTTGTAGTGTGCATGACATAGGTGAAGACGAAGATGATGTTCCGTATTTACTGAAGTGATTGGATTTTTTGCGCGACGTGAGTATCTTAAAAGAACGAAACCACAATATGTAGTGGGTCAAAAATATTTGACTACCATATGTTGCATAAATTACATTCTTTTACCATAACCGCGTCGACGTGAGTATGGTGAAAGGATAAAGAAGTTGTAAGTCAGTAATATCAAGGGTTTCAGCACAGCAGACAAATGTACTAATGTTACAGAAGCATTACACGTCTAAGCATCCAATCAAAGCATAGAATTATGCAAGATATAGCACCTGAAAACAATCAAAATACTACATATAGAGAAGAAAATTAAGATGCTAAATATATAAAAGCACCTCTATACAATACATAGACCTAAATCAAGAAAGGAGTTCTGTTATGAGTAGTAATCTAATTGCATTCTTATTGTCTGTTGTTGCAGGACTTATATCCGGTTGGTTATTCTGGATTTTCAGATATATTTTAGAGAATAGAAAGCATTTATCTGTTGCTGTAAGAGCAATGCTATTATGGAAAACAGAAATCCGAGTAAGTATTTCATATTTATTTCAAATCAAAATTAATGGAAAGTACTTATTGGTAAAAGGAAATAGAATTGATCAATATCAGCCTGTCGGTGGCGTATTTAAAATGTTGCCGAGTTTCAAAGATATAAAACGCAACTATGAAATAACAGATGATGATCATTTACCTATAGACGAAACAAGTAAGGACGACTTAAGAATTAGAGTACAAGGGAAAAATCTAGTGAAACTTTTTAACTGGTTTTACACAAGAAAAAATCGTGAAGTTGGTGTACATAGAGAATTCTATGAAGAGATGATAATGACAGAAATATTAGAAGTTAATTCATTGAGAAGTTTTACTCCTGAGTATTGTAAAACTGTGAATACCAATATTCACTTTTCGAAACACTTCAAATGTAAAGAAGTTTTGTTTTATGAAATATACGATTTAGAATTAACCAATCAAGAGGAAGAACGGATTGTTAAATATTGTGAATCTAATCCCGAAAAAGCTATTCTAGCAACTCAAGATGATATCAGTAAAGAATGTATTGATTTAAATGGATCATCAAAGAAAACTGGTGAACATGCTAAACATATTCTGTAAGTAAAGGATGTAATATAGATGCTTTTATTCTCTCAAATTGATGATTTTTACGAACAACTATATAAAGAACTAGACATCCCTGAGAACTATTACGAGAAGGCCAATACAAGCTACACTTCTTTTAATAGCTGGTTAGATCGGGATGAATCGTCATTGAGAGAATACGAACCGGAGATTTATTTACAAGGGTCTTTCAAGCTAGGAACCGTAATAAAGCCAGTAGGTGAAAATGATAGCTACGACATAGATATGGTTTGTAAGTTCAATAACTTATCCAAACAGACAATAAGTCAGAAAGACTTAAAGACTTTACTGGGCAAAGAAGTGAAATCCTATGCTAAAAGTAAAAACATGATCAATGAACCTAAAAATGGTAAGCGATGCTGGACACTGAATTATCATGATGAAGCGAAGTTTCACATGGATGTTTTACCGTGTGTAGATGACTCTAAAAAATTCATTGATCAGCTTGAAATATTTAAGTATGCAGAAACTACTAGTTATAAAGAGAGAGCAGTTGCAATAACAGATAAAAGGTCTGAAGGATATGAAACAATATCTAATGACTGGGAGATTAGTAATCCACAAGGTTATTTCTTATGGTTTCAAGAACAATCAAATTTCATTGAAAAGCGAGCAATGTTAGCTGAACAGTTTCAAATGAAAGCTGAGGAGCTGAAAGGGTACAAAGTTAAAACACCACTTCAAAAAACGATACAAATATTAAAAAGACATAGAGATATAATGTTTGAAAATAATCCGGACCAAAAACCATCTTCGATAATAATTTCTACACTAGCTGCAAAAGCGTACAACGGTGGAGATAATTTGAGGGATGTATTGAAGTTCGTTTTACATAATATGGCTAAGTATATTGAAGTAGTTGATGGTGAGTACAAAATACTTAATCCTGTCAATCCACTTGAAAATTTTGCTGATAAATGGAATGAAAAGCAAACTCTAAAAAATCATTTTGATAACTGGTTGAAAGAAGCTAAAAAAGGATTAACCCCATATAACGAAACTATTGATATTTATGGTGATGCTCTGCAAAAGACTGCATCTGAACAGTTGGGAGTTAATGAGAAAAGAGCATTTGATGTAGGAAAAACAAATGAAATTGAGAGTAAGCTCATAACATTTGCAGAATCAATCCATCATCACCAAAAGCCAAAATGGACTATGTTAAATGTCAAAGAAGTTAATATAAAGGCTCTTAAGTCTAAAAAGGCTTTTAGATTCAAGTCATTTGCCAGTGGCGATATTTTGCCTAAGAACGCTACGCTAAGATTTGAAGCTCAATCTGAAAACATAAAACAATATGATGTTTATTGGCAAATTACAAATACAGGCAATGAGGCTCAAAACAGTAACTGTTTAAGAGGTGACTTCTATGACGGACAAATTATTGAAGGCAAGAAAGTTCGAGAAGAATCTACGTTGTACAGTGGTACTCACATAGTCGAATGCTACTTAGTAAAAGAAAATATTTGCTATGGGAAAAGTAAGCCTTTTGTTGTTAACATTACTGATAGATTTATGCTGGAATGGTGAACTTGAGAAAATACATAGACTTTAGATAAGGAAGGATGACGGTAAAATGGCTGAGAATAAAAAAATATGGCTAGCTTCACCACATATGAGCGATGAAGGCTATGAAATGGAATATGTACAAGAAGCATTCGATTCAAATTGGGTAGCACCACTTGGACCGAACGTGAATGAGTTTGAGAAAGAGCTAGCAGCTAAAGTTGGTTCAAAACATGCAGCAGCTATGACATCAGGTACTGGCGCAATTCATCTAGCTCTTAAAGCTGCTGCTGTTGGTGAAGGAGATATTGTATTCTGTCCAACCCTTACTTTCTCAGCTACAGCCAATCCGATCATCTATCAGAATGCAACTCCTGTTTTTATCGACAGTGATTATGAAACGTGGAATATGGATCCAAAAGTATTAGAGGCAGCCTTCGAGAAGTATGGTGATAAGGTGAAGGCTGTTTTAGTTGTGCACTTATATGGGCTATCAGCTGATATGGATAAGATCATGGAGATCTGTAACAAGTATGATGTGACAGTTATTGAAGATGCAGCTGAGTCTTTAGGTGCTTATTATAAAGGAAAACATACGGGAACCTTTGGTGAGTTTGGAGTGTTCTCGTTTAATGGAAATAAGATCATCACAACATCTGGTGGTGGAATGCTTGTTTCTGATGATGAAGAGAAGATTAAGAAAGTTAGATTCTGGTCTACTCAATCTAGAGATGCAGCAAGGCACTACCAGCATAGCGAATTAGGGTTCAATTATCGCATGAGCAATGTCGTTGCTGGGATAGGTAGAGGGCAGCTTAAAGTATTAGACCAAAGAGTAGCTAAGAAGAAATATATCTTTGAATTTTATAAGAGAGAGCTTGGGCAGTTAGAAGGTGTAAAATTCATGCCAATCAATGACTGGAATGAGCCTAACTATTGGTTAAGTGTGATGACTTTGAAAGGTAAGGTTAGACCTTTAGATGTGATGGTTAAGTTAGAAGAAGAAAATATAGAATCGAGACCGGTGTGGAAGCCGATGCATATGCAACCGTTCTTTGCTAAGTATGATTATGTTGGTGGCGATGTATCTGAGAAGCTGTTTGAGAATGGGGTCTGCTTGCCATCTGATACGAAGATGACGGATGAAGATTTAAATAGGATATGTTCAATTATAAAGGGACTTTGGTCTTAATGAGAAGTAGGTGGGAATAGATGCAGAGTGGAGTTAAAGAAGAAGTAAAGCCGAGCATAAATGGCTCAAATAATAAAGGTATATACAGAAGATTTCTAAAAAGACCAATGGACTTCATTTTGTCTTTGATTGCAATTATAGTTTTAAGTCCTGTACTTATAATCGTTGGTGTATTAGTAAGAGTTAAGCTGGGTAGTCCAGTGCTGTTTAAGCAAAAAAGGCCTGGACTTAATGAGAAAATATTTACTATGTATAAGTTCAGAACTATGTCGGATGAGAAGGACGAGAATGGCGAGCTGCTTCCAGACAGTGTTAGATTAACAAAGTTTGGTAGGATTCTAAGGTCTACAAGTTTAGATGAACTGCCTGAACTATTCAATATCCTTAAAGGTGACATGAGTATTGTGGGGCCAAGGCCGTTAGCAGTGCAGTATTTACAGGAATTGCGCCAGAAAGCCCATACTGAGCTTGCCTGGCTTCAGCCGTGGGATGAATGGCGCTTGCGTGGCAAAACATATTGCAGTTTGAATCTCATACCGATACAATGTGTTTATGAGCTAAACATATAGAAGAACTCAAACAACTGTATCGCTAATCAATTATCATTTTGTATTCTGCCCTAGATACCGCAGGAAACGTATCGAGCGAAACCATAAGGCGGTATGTCGAAGAACAAAAAACGAGGGGGTGAAACTGTGCAAATAACTGTAAAAGCCAAGATGCTTCCAACATCAGAGCA
>NZ_JNKC01000010.1 GCF_000701905.1 Proteiniclasticum ruminis DSM 24773
CTTTGACACTATTTTCCAGAGCATCACTTCCGATAATGGTTCAGAGTTTGCAGATCTTACTTCCTGTCTTGAACATACCGCTACCGAAGTTTATTATGCCCATCCCTTCTCTTCCTGGGAGAGAGGCGCTAATGAGCAGAATAACGGCATGATCAGACGGTTCATTCCTAAAGGTATCGATCCTCAGTCCGTTACCCCTGAAATGGTTCATAGAGTGGAATCATGGCTTAATCATTATCCTAGAAAGGTACTTGGTTACGCTTCTTCCTTTGATGTGTTCTACCAGTACACTTCATCCCACGCTGCCTGATTCCTCCATCACTTCCTCTTCCACTACCTGTTCTCTGGTATCACTATGTTTTGGTTATGTTTGAAGTTTGTTGCATTTAAATTTGACATTAGGCCAGATTTTTATCTTTGTAATCAATCAAATTGCGGTGGACATCAGTACACCGATCACATGGTAACCAACTCAAACAAAACCGCCAATACAGTAATTATCTCTAACGTTGAAACTTCTCTACTTTAATTATCTGTCCATCCTTGGCATATCACATCCACTTCCATGTAATACGCATAAGTCAAAATGCTAACCACCTCAAACAGCAAATCCTTACCATCGGAAGTAGTATATAGGTTTCCACAAGCGGTATCGATTCCGCTAAGGTTACTGCTCCAAGGAGCTTCAATGGAACGATTATTCTTATCGTATACCGTATTGGAAGGTGTGATTTGGGAGAAGGCATCCCGGATGAGGTTGAAATGATTCGCAGTTTCAAAGGCATTCTTTGCACTGCATTTTCCTGTATTTAGAAAATTCATTGCAAGGTTTATGTTCTTTTCATAGAATCCAAGCGAACCTCTGCTGTCGAGAGAACAGAGTTCCATATCCCCTCACTCCCTACATCTACATACCGCTTATTATCACTAGTTGCTATCATCATAATCAATACCTCAACACTACAACTGGAATGTCCGGATAACCATTTATCAAGCGACGTCTTATGCCGGCAATAGTATTTTCGATAAGTTCATCGGTGTAACTACGGCCTCTTACATCAAGAATAATTTCTTGCGTTGAACCTAACGGTAGATTGGCCAAGCGTTCTTTTACTTGGCGCTCTATTTCAGTAAATAGCGACTGCCGATTAGAACTCTGAGACAAATTATAATTTTTCACCTCTATAGCCTTTACCGTGCCATTTGGATTCTTTACAACCACATCAGGGCGGGTAGCCCCAGACGTGTTCTTTGGTACTTCTTTTCCGTTGAGGTACGATACTTGTTCTTTAGAGTTCTTAGTGCGGTTCAGGACGGTAACTTCAGAATCTCTGGGTGTAGGGATCGTTCTTGAAGAACGAAGGATTTCTAAACCTTTACTGGCACCTCCCGTGATAACACCGGTAATAGCACCCCATTTGAAACTTTTGCTACCTTCAAGAGCTGCAGCTTTTATTGCTTCGTCGAAGTCGCCAGTTTGAAATCCCATAATCGTTCCGGCAGCCATAGCACTGATTGTTCCGGAGGCAAGAGCGTAAATAGTACCTGTTTCGGCTGCAGATGAGAAAATCATGCTGACTGCCGCAGGTGCGCCAACACCACTAGAAACAACGGATACAGTCACACAAACAAGTATTACACCCGTACCGATAGTGACATCCCTGATGATACGATCATATGTATCATCGTAGGCTGCAAATTCTTCTACAATAGTTTCTCCATTATCATCGAGGGAGAAGATATATCGAGTCCCCTGGAATTGAGCGTCCAGTTCCTCTAATGTATATCCGAAATACATGTTAGACTGTGAGTTAAAGGCCACCTCTTCGAGGTATTCATCAGACACATATACGGCGTTCACGCTTTCAATAATGTAATCATCACTGTCAAACCGTGCCACCAAATCTGTATAAAAATTATCCTCTACATACTGAAGCAAATTGGGGTCGCTGAGGCTTGCAAACTCGACAGGGGCATCTTCTTCAAATATGATATCATCGGATGTGCTATCCTGTGTATTATCAATTTCCTCTATATCAGGAGCTGAGGAATCCTCAATATTGGACGATTCGATTGGGTTTGTATCCTGGTTCTGAACCGGTTGCAGCGAACATCCAGTCAGCAGCATCAACACCGCAAGAAGAAGAGCAGTTACACGTTTCATTCTTCTGTTTCCTCCTTCTCAACTATAACATTCACCTTTGCTAAATAGTCTTCTTTGCGGTTAAGTGCAAGTACGACAGAGATAATTGCTACGACTGCGATACCACCAATCACGAAGGGTGTAACATTTGGGGGATTTTCTTTATCCACCACCGGAACATCATCTACTGGTTGATCTTCATCGACCGGTGGTTGTATTTCGGTAGAAGTATCGGTGGTAGGTTCATCGTTGTCAGTCGATGTTGACTCGGTTTCTGTCTCTTCAGGCCTAGGTTCTACGGGTGGAGCCATAACTTCAACGATTCCGTCTTCACGAACAATTGCACCAGCTTCAATCTGAGCGTTAAGTTCAACAATACTCATACCCGTTGCAGATAAGGCTCTTAAGTAATTGTTTGTGCCTACATAGATTGTCTTTGTGGTTTCTTCGCTTGTGTACAGATTTTTCACGGTAAAGGTATAAACGCCTTCACTGGTATACTGCTCCCCATCTTTTGCAGGATGGTTGAAACGCACATCCTCGGTCAAATAGCCATCCGTACCAACATCAATGACAGAGCGTTGGACATCGATAGTGAGATACTTTGACTTTGCCATATCCAGTTTAAATCCGTTCTCGGTAATCGCATTATTGGCAAGTTCTGTTCCAGTTAAACGATCAAATGGATAAACCATACAATTTCCATTCCGGATGGAGAAGTCGAACATTATTTTATAATTGGTATAGCTTGCCATGGCGTTGAATGGGCCACCCATAGTCTTTATTTCATAATTCAGGGAGACAACATAGTCACCTTCCTCAAACAACTGAACCTTGGTATTGGCACCGGTCGTAACGTTTGCATCAAGATAATCGGTGTAGATAATCGGCTTTTGTTCTTCGCCTTGCGCATTTGTGTATTGAATGATTAGTGTACCATGTTCAAAATTCGTCTGGTCAATTTCAAAGTAACGGTCATAGCCATTTGTATCTTCGCTGATAGAAAGATGCTTGTTTCCACGCAACTTATTAATATCCTCGGATAAGTGGAACCACAATGTAACCTTATCACCCACATTCTTCAAAAACACGGGAGTTTTATCAGATGTAGCAGTTTCACGGGTATAACCATTAACATAGAAATAGCCAATATCCCATCCATAATGAGGGTCATCCTTATCAATCGGCTTGTTACCAGAATAGCCATTGTCTTTCCCAGTGTTGACTTTACCACCTAATTTTTTCATCGGAGTTGCATCGGGGCTGTTTTCATCAGTTTGATTGAATACATAGAAATCATATACCTCTGCAACCTGTTTTTGCTCATAGTTTTTCTTGGTCACGAACAGGATTTTGGAATCCTCAACTCTGCGCTCCATCTTATAGGCTACAATCACTCTGTAATAACAACCGTTCTGAAGTTGTACATCCCTTGTCTCGTAGAAGCCGTCTGTATCGGCTTCTTCTTCAAAAATATCGGACATAAGAACATCTTCAGTCCAGTTGATACCGTCTAACGATGTTTGAAGAATCAAGACCCCGCTTTGGATTTTGGAATCCAAGGTCAAGCCGTTAACTTCCTTTCCACCATCATCAATCAGATGCCATTCTCTTTCCTTACGGTCTAGAACCCCTTTGTTAATTGAGTAAGTAAAGGATACATTTCCGTTATTCACCTCATAAGCAGGGAATGAATTAACATCAGAAGATGCTTTAACACTTCCACTGATGGACAATGTGCCAACGGCAGTGGATGCGGAAGGTGAATTTTCGCCCAGAATATAGTGGCTGCCTTTCTTCAAATCATATACATCCGCATTAATCGTCAGAGCGATATTGCTTGCATACGCCACTTCTGTTCCAAGCATACAGCATAGCAGCATAATGGCTGCGACGACTGTGGAGAATATTCTCTTCTTAATTCTACTTTTCATTTTCATTCCCGCTCCTTTATGGGCTCTTCACATTTTATTTTTGACGGGTCATATGACTAAAACAGCATTATTTCTACTGAAATCTATGCTCTATAAATGTGCCTGTAATGTTCACGAGATTATTGCCTCATTTGGGCAACTTGATTTTTAAGCAAGTCTAATCTAGTTTTCTATTTTGTATACTTTAACAATTGTTTTGGGAGAACTGCTTCTCATTTCTCCCAAAACACCCTTTGCTGTAATCGCGCTTCTTTTAATAATATACATCAGCATATTCCTGCAAATATATCATCAGCGCACATATCAAACCACCTTCCGTAGCTCATAAGAAGATATTTCCACAAGATAGCAGAAATAACATATAGGTTATCACACAACTGATGAGAAGTGCCTCCTTTTCTGGCATTAAGTGCTGTACTTTGTGGTAGAAACTGGTGCATTATTAGTGTTCTAATTGGATATACTTTATTTTACAATATAAAACGCTCCATAAGTCAGGGTGACTGAGAAAATTTCTATATTCTCATTATAAAAGAAAGAAATAAAAGTTACACCTTTTCGTAAGTAATTTTGATAACAGGAATTGTGACTTTTATTTATTCGGACTACATGCTTGCCGTTTGATGTACCAGCTGTCCACCATGGTACTGGGGATCGTGGCTTTTCTCTGCTTTGCCAATGCACTTGGAACCATGGTCCTGCTTCAGGATTTCCCGGAAGGCCTTAGATTGATGGGTCTGACCTGGCTGATGTGTCCCTTCGGACTGCCGCTGATCGCAGCCTTCCTGGTTGAGCTGCTTGGTGTATTCAATGATTCATTAAAAGCAATTTAGTAAGTATCAGGATATTGTTACTGGCGCAGTGGAGAAATCTGCTGCGCTTTTTTCATTTGGAAGGAGGTGCTCGTCGTGGCAACCACAAGATTAATCCCCATGCATGTCATTAAAGGTCAGTCCGTGGCCCACACGGTGCACGAGCGCCTTTCCTATGCAATCAATTCAGCAAAAACAAACAGCGGCCAGCTGGTAAAAGCTTATGACTGTGAACCGGAAACCGCCGCTGGAGAGATGCTGCTCTGTAAAAAAGAATATGAGACCTACATTGGGCGGAGTGAAGAGAATAAGAGCGACATCGTGCTCTATCAGATCCGGCAATCCTTCAAGCCCTGTGAGATCACTCCGGAGAAGGCCCGGGAGATCGGTTACGAACTGGCCATGAGCTTCACCAAGGGCAAGTACCAATTTGTTATATTCACTCATACGGATCATGCCCATATCCATAACCACATCATTTTCAATTCCACATCGATTGACCATACACAGAAATTCAGGAATTTCCTTGGCTCCAGTGAAGCGATCCGGAAAATCAGCGACAAGCTTTGCCTAGAGAACGGACTCTCGATCATAGAAGCTCCAAAACAGGGACCGTCTCATTACGGCAAGTGGCTGGGCGACAAAAAACCGCTATCCTGGCAAGAGAAACTAAGACAAACCATCGATACCGTCATGGCACAAAAACCAGCTGATTTTGATGCTTTCCTGAAGTTAATGGCGGAGAATGGTTATGAAGTTAAACAGGGACAGCATCTTGCATTCAAAGCTAGCGACCAGCAGAAATACACAAGATTGAGATCCCTTGGAGAAGGTTATTCTGAGGACGAATTGAGATCCGCGATTCTCAGAAAGACAATTCATACTCCAAAATCCAAATCTTCTTACCGAAGAACTCCGGACAAGATCAATCTCCTGGTGGATATCCAGGCAAAGCTTCTGGAAGGGAAAGGTCCAGGTTACGAGCGATGGGCGAAGGTTTTCAATCTGAAGCAGATGGCCCAGACCATCAATTTTTTGACGGAGAATAACATCACCGACTATGAAAACCTGGTTGAAAAAACAAAAGCTGTGACCGATCGATATCACGAACTGTCACAGCAGATTAAGGATCTTGAAAAGCGGATGTCTGAAATCACTGAGTTGAAGAAGCATATCATCAATTATTCAAGGACGAAGGATATTTACACTGCGTATCGGAAATCTGGATATAGCCATGATTACTATGAAAAAAACCCGGAAGCCATCTTAATCCATAGAGCTGCTAAAAATAGCTTTGACCTTTTGGTAGATAAAAAGATTCCTTCTATCAAACAGTTAAACAAAGAATATCAAAACCAAAAGCAAATCAAAAAGACCTTAAAAAAAGAATATTTACAGAATAAATCCGGATACAGAGAAATGGTAAACGCAACAACAAACATTAATATGCTTATTGGGATGGATAGGACTAAAGCCTATGATAAACAAAGATAGTTATTTTATACCCTCGCAACTAATTGTGCTATCTCATCAGCAATCTCTTCGATGGTATTTACGGCTGTATTTCGAGCTAACTTATCTGCTAAGGATGGGCTATAGTTAATAACCTCGCTCTTTGATATGTTATGCCATATGGGAAGAAGTATTTGCTCGCCTGAAATTGATTTTGTAATTATGCCGTCCAGCTCATAGTTTGCCCATCCTTTTTTTATAAAATCCCTCGATATGACTACTATGCCAAAACGACTATTGGCCAAGCCTTTATCGATCTTTCTGCGTAGACTATCTCCTATCTTTAATTCAAATTCATCATACCAAACGCTTATATTTCTTTCTTTCAAGGCGAATGCTAATGGACGGACGACATCATCTTTATCTTCAGATGCATGTGATACAAAAACATCAAATTGGGGCGTAAAGTCATCCTCGTTATTAACTCCGAATCCATGTTCATGTAGCAATGATGGCATTGAAGATAACGGCTTCTGTTCCACGCGTGGCAAAGCTGTGGGTAGAACTCTTACCGAACTCCTCACAATACCCTTAAGTCCCCTTAAATCTATTGCTACATACCAGTGGCCTGAATGAGTAGTTTGTAAGCGAATTGGAGATCGAGTAACTAACCCGCCGACATATCGGTATTTTCTACCATTTTTATAATTTGAAAAATTAGAGCTGTCTAATAGCTGTACATTTGCAGCACTACCAAAAAGAGTTATTTCAACAACTCGCCCTCTATCAAGATTACCTAAATCATATTGCTGGAAATTCATTTTAATCACCTCCAAGATTTTATTTTGGGTCAGGGACTCAAATTAGTTTTTAACGAATAGGATATTCGGTAATTTGGCAAGTGTATAAACACTTGCATTGCTTGCCATTCTTATTGCTCTATAATAACAAGTCATCAACTTCGTCAGCAATTTGGTTCTCTTCATGGCCTTCATCAAGCTGGCCATATTGCTGCCAATCTTTTGATATCTCAATCCAATTTACTTGCCCTTCTGATTTACATGTCCACACATCCCAAAAATCTGGATCGTTAGATTTTGGTCTGTGCTCTTCTTTCAGGTAATTCATTTGAACTAAAACCGGAAGTTCCGAAGCCCAACCCATCAAAATTGCGTTGCGGGAAGGCAATGATGGCAATTCTCTTAGCAAACCTCTTAAATTGTCTGGTACCAGTTTGTGCACTAATTCTTGGTCACGATCGTTGCTTATTCGATGCAGCAGAAACGTATTGCACTGTGATAATACTGTGGCAGATAATTCACTGGGCCT
Organism: Proteiniclasticum ruminis DSM 24773; assembly: GCF_000701905.1. Classification (GTDB taxonomy): domain Bacteria; phylum Bacillota; class Clostridia; order Clostridiales; family Clostridiaceae; genus Proteiniclasticum; species Proteiniclasticum ruminis. Next base: position 7,671 of record NZ_JNKC01000010.1, read on the forward strand.
TTGTGATGAAAGAACCAAGCCTAATCCAAACTTACGACCCTCACGAGCAATTTTTTCAAATACCTGAGTGCACATTGCAGAAGCAGAAGTACCTTCGCCGTCTGTCTGATACTTTTTAATAAATGTATGTGCTTCTTCCATTACAATTGTTGTTGGCAGAGTATTTCCATTATTTATTTTTCTGAATCGCTGTAATGCCTCAAGCGTAGTTCTTGCGATTACTGCAGCAATTATATGAACTACTTCTGCAGGGACTAATGATAAATCGATGATTGTAATCGCACCTTCACTTGTGCTACTTGGGCAAATATACTCGTTTAACCAACCTGCCAGAGTCATCTCTGGGCAACCAGTTGTTATCATTTTTAGTCTTGTATCAGATAGGAGAGTGCGAATACGCATAAGCATCGTTTCAACATGTTCTGCAGTCCCCATTATTTCCGAATTTGCTTCGATACTTCTGAGCAGCTGATTCCCATCGAAAGGACGAGGTATATCAGCATCAATTGGCAATGAATCACTATCAGTACCACCAAATGCAGCATGGGCGATTTTTGCACATCTTAATAAATCTTCTACTTCAGATTTCCTAAAATCATGATGGGCGTATTGTACGCTTCTTGCTTGCACGAGGATGTCAATTTTGGTTCTTAAATTCTCCAATTTTTCTTTTTCATTATCTGAATATGAGTCATCAAGAACCAAATCACTTTGCCATTTCTGGATTTTTTCAAAAAATGATTTCGGCTTAGGGAATCCTCCCCAAGGAGTGCCGGCATTGTATTCAATTGTAATAACAGTAACAATTGTTCGAAGAAATCTTCGCATATCATGGCTTGGAGTTAGTGTTATCTCAAGTTTCCCATCCCGAACTGAGCGTAATGCTTGAATTAAGGTAGGTCGTTGTGCCTTTGTACTGGCCTGCGTGAATGCACACCATTCAGCACTATTCCAAAACCAAATAGGTACATGAAGTTGTTTCACGTTATTCTCTTCATCGGGCTCAACAGCAAATAGTCTTACATTTTGAAGCCCAGAGAAAGCCTTTGAATACTCTCCGTTTGGATCGAGAATTATGAATCTTGAATTGATAGAATTATCTGGTCTATCAGGCGAGCATTCCTTTTTATATTGTCCGGCAGCTTCAATTGACCAACGAATAACTCCTGCAACAGTACAAGATTTACCACTGCCCGTATTCCCCAGGATTGCTAAATGCCTTCCAAACAAACGATCAGGATCAATTGATACCACCGCATTACCTGCCAATGGACTAATCCCGATATTGACCCGCCTGTTTTCTCCTGATTCAACGATTGCTTTTAACTGATCTTGTGAAGGAAGTAAAACAGGATCCCCAACTGTTGGGTATATTTCAACGCCTCGCGAGAATGAATAAACTGACGATCCATTGGATAACTTTCTTTTTTCTTTTAAAATCCCTAATGGATTTAAACTCATTTTTCGTAGAGGGTAGGGAAGATCAATAACTCCGAAATCTTGCATGCCTTTTCTTTTTGGATATTGAGATCTCTCAATTGTTATCCATTCAATTTGAGACACAAGAAAGCCACTTTCACATGGAATTAAAACATAGCTGTTTATTCTTGGAAATGGCCTTGGAATGCCTGCATTTAATGCAATATCACTTGGTGCTTCAATATCTAAAAGCACTTTAATTTCATCTGGAGATACAAAATCAACACTCCCTATTCTCAAGGAATCAGCATACGCTAATGGTGTAATCATTAACTTTCCGCGCCTTCTTCAATATAGGTTGATTTACTAGACTCATCATATGCAGGACCATGTCTTTGCTTAAGTAGCTCTGCCATTCTTATTGTTGTGCGATCAATTGCTGGCTTAGGTAGAAAATTCTCAGTAAGTTTTCGTATATCAGCCAAATCTTTACCAATAATGAGACTAACTTGAGAGGCCCGCCCCAAATCAGCATAGAAATTTTTAATTCTACTCTGCTCGTCATCATAGGAAATAATAACAACATGTGTCGACGGAATTGTTAACATATCTCTAATTATTCGATTAATATGATCGTCTCCAAAACTATACCCGTAAATTACCAAAGTGCTATTCGGTCTACATAAGGCAGCAGCAAAATCACGGAACAATTCCACATAAGGATATTCTGACGTTTCTCTGTCCTTTGAAGAATTTGGATAAATCATTATTTTTGAGTGGTCTACACCCGAAAATCCAGGGAAATTAATGAATGGTTCAATATTTGCACCAAAAGGAAGGCCGATTCTTCTTATCTCTTTATTCGCCTCTATCCAATCTATTGAACCGTGTAATTTCGTATACCGCGCAACACCTTCAAGGTACCGTGGTTCACCTCTCATACCTGGCGGATTGTAATGCATGTCAATATCTAGCCTTGAAGATCTAAAAATAGGAGATAAATTACCAACAAAGCGGTCTATTAAATGTAAACCTGAAATCTCAGCGCCAGCTTCAATGACTCTGTCATAATTGGTTGTGAAGATGTTTAGTCGATCCCTAGTCCCTGTTCTACTACTAAAACTCATTAAAAACGTTGTAAGGATATTGAAGGTATCAATTCGTTTTTTCTCGTCTGATAAAATAATGCATGATTCACCAGCAGAGATACCAGCAACAAATTTATTCAACAAATCGCTATATTCAGTTCTAAGTTTTTGATACGCTTCTTGTTCGCCAATAATTTCCAGGCCGCACATTAGATCATTCATTACACGAAAATAATCTTCAATATTGCCCTCATTACCTCTACCGTTGTTCAAGGCACTTTTGGCAGCTGCAGCGTGAATTTTTTCTGCATAAGGGCAGTCTTCTTTTAATTCAGGTTTTCCCATACCGTTATAGGACACTTTTTCAGGGGATGCAATATATTGAATTCCAGTAGAAAGTCCGCTTCCAATTAGAAGTGATAAGTGTTCGGATTGAAATAAAGAAGTCAGCCATGGTTCTATTCTGTTGCGAAGATCGTTCACGGTAAACGAACCATCAGTTACCCATGTGTGTTTTGGTGAATCTGAACATACTGAATATTCTTCACTACTACCATTTTTACTTTCAAACGTTATTGGTAAGTGGTCATCTCTCACCTTAAGAATATTTTTCATTGTGGCGATACCTCCTTGGCATACGAAGAAGAATTTTAATGCTCACTAAGAGTAATTTGTTATTGTCCTCGGCATAATTAAATCTCCTCATTAAATTCACTTTCGGATCATCCTTGAACAAGTTCCCATAGCTTGTCGTAACTACTCACCACATCATATTTTATATTTTCGCCACTGATAGCCCGGAAATGCTCTCTGGCGCAGTGGGCTTTTGCTTTTTCAATTTCTCTGAGTTCCATAGAGGACATGTCACCTTTGGTTTCAGCAACAAAATAAATATGTTTGACTTTACCCTCATAGAAAGCAATTGCCCAGTCGGGATTGTATTTTCCAACAGGTGTATTTATATAGAATCCTTTTGGCAGTTTGACATATACTTCAACTTCTTGTGAGTGTGTCTCAAGCTGATTAGCAAAGTCGCGCTCATTGGTCGAGTCATAGATTACATAGTCATACAAATGCCGTTTTGCTTCTATGGCATTGACACCCAGAGCACCTTTCTTGAGATCCGGCTCAGTAAATATATTTGTGCTAAATTCAGATGTCAGCTTATCGTAGGTAATATGCTCAATAATCGCTGTAGCTTTCTGCTCGTTGATAATATTTGCTGCTCGCAGGATAAACTCTTCAGGATTATTCCCAAACTGGTCAAATATCGATTTTTCAATACCAACTAAAATTGAAGCTACCGCTTTGCGAGTCATACCAGTTTCAGACACGATCTTTCCAACGAGATCATACCGTACCAAACTACTAGCCTTCATTTCTAGGTAAGGGGATGCCTCCTCTCGAACCATATCAGCTCGAACAAAAGCCCCTCCGGCTTGCAGCTGAGCTTTGGATTCGATCTTTTTTGTTTGCTCGCCTTTCTCCACCTTGAAATATATTTTTGATACACGCAATTTGGAGTTCAGCTCAGTGATGGCTCTTTTGATCAGCTCATCCTCATCAAAGCTTACGGTATAGTAGCTTCGGCTGTTGATTCTTGACCAAAGTTCCTGGAAGGCTCTGCTATTCAATTTATCTTTATCGAGCGTCAAATTGACTGTATTTTTACGAGCGTTCTCTGGTTTATTAATATTAGGATCGTAGACAGAATCAAGCACAGAGATTACTTCATGGATTTGTCCAGATATTTCCTCTGGCACTTCAAGAGATCCACTTTGCTTTGATTCATAATACTTTTCTGTCAGTTCACCTCGCTTGATATAGCCGTTCTCTATCAGACTCTCATAGATAGCCAGTGCGATATCTTCTCCAAATTTCTCTTCAAATAATTTGGCTTGAACCTTGCGCGGACGATCGGCAACTGCTTCTGCAATTTCGCTTTGCAAGCCTTTTGCAAAACTATCGTAGCTTTCATTGGCGATAACAGTCAGAACATTGACATTGTGAATCTCTTCGTGAGAAAGGACATTTTCATCCATTCTCTCACCAACTTGGTTTACAGAGAGACGCAAACCACGTCCAACTTCCTGTCGCTTACGAACATCACTTCCACTTTGTTTCAATGTACATATCTGGAATACATTGGGATTATCCCAGCCTTCACGCAGCGCTGAGTGGCTGAAGATGAACCGGACTGGTTCGCGACGATCCAGAAGCCGTTCTTTGTCCTTCATGATCAAGTCGTAGGCATCAGAATCATCAGATGTACGTTCTTTCTTATCACCAAGTTTACTGTCGATTATTCGACCGCTTTTCTTATCTATTGAAAAATACCCAGCGTGTGTCTGATCAGCAGATATACTTTCAACGTACTTAAGATAACCATCTGCATCATCAAGAGAAAGCTGCATATTTCCAACTATAGCCTTATATTCTTCTTCAAATATCTGGGTATAGGTGCCACCCGTGGCATTTCCCTGATCATCGTATTGTCTGTATTTTGCTACCTCATCAATAAAGAACAAAGACAGTACCTTGATGCCCTTGGCAAACAATTGACGTTCTCTTTCAATATGGGAGTGTATGGTTTCTCTTATTTGAATTCGGCGCAACTGTTCTTCACTTACCGAACCAATTACATCGCCTGCATACAATTTTTTACCATTCGTAAATTCCACAGATGAATCACGTCCATCAATGCGAAGAACCGTATACCCATCCTTGTATTCTGCAAGTTCCCCAGAGTTATCAAAAAGGTTGTACCCTTCAGTGACAATTCTGGAAACCTTCCGAATACCTGTTTTCCCTTTAATATCAAATTCTATTGTTGCAGTTGGATTGCCCTTTGAGAGGTTGATGCTCTGAATATAGATATAGCCTTCAGTTGCAGTGCTCCCTGAAACAGAGATCCCCTTTACGGCGATTTTTTTAACAAGCTTTTTATTGTAAGCTTCAAGGGCATCAAGGCGATAAATCATATTGTAAACACTATCCGCCCGATGCGTTGCTGAATACCGCAGTGTTGCTAAGGGAGTGAATTCTTTTAATCTTTCTTTGGTTGCTGCACCTTCTACTGACTGTGGTTCATCGATTATCAGAATCGGATTTGTTTTAGCTAAAATATCAATTGGACGGCGAGAGCGAAAATCATCAAGTTTCATATAAATACGCCTTGCGTCTTTACCTCTGGCATTGAATGCTTGGCTGTTGATAATCATGGCATTAATTGAACTATCTGATGCAAAACGATCCAGTTCAGTTAGCTGCGCAGAGTTGTATATGAAGTAGCGGATCTTTTTACCGTAATCTTCAGCAAAGTGATCCTCTGTCATTTGAAATGACTTATAAACACCTTCACGTATGGCGACACTAGGGACGACAATAATAAATTTACTCCAACCATAACGCTTATTCAATTCGTACATTGTTTTGATATAGGTATAAGTTTTACCTACACCGGTTTCCATTTCAACGGTCAAGTTAAACCGTCCATCTAGTGATTCCGATGGCTTGATTTGGCCCGATCTTTGTATGCTGCGGATATTCTCAAGAACCTTATCGTCGCCAATAACCACTGGTGCATTATTGAAACCAGTAAAGCTTCGAGCATCTTCCAGGCCGATTTGTCCCAAACCTGGATCTATCATATAGGTCGGTGAGTGAAATGGCTGACCATTAAACACTTCACAAATCGCATTTGCAGCATCAGACTGAAATTTTTGATGCCTGAATCGTAATCTCATCATCTCACCCCCTTAAATCACTCTTACAGTGGTATTCGGTGCGAGAAGTTTGAAAATCTCGACCACATTTATTTTCTCTGGCGAACTTGTAAAACTGCTATCACGAAATACTACGCGAAGAGGCTGACGACTTGCAATCTCTCGGACCACCTTCTCAGTAATGCGCTCCTCAAAACAAGCTATTAAGTCACCTTCGTTATACGTGTGAACTGTGAAGCCATCAATCTTTTCATGAGTGTGAGGTAATGAAAGAGGAAGTCCCCAGTCAAGCAGACATCCAAACAGAAGATCCATATCTGTTCGGTCTTCCTTGATGTTTGACTGAAGCATAGAAATCATGTCTTGAGTGTAATCGCCTGCAGCATAATAAACATCGTTCATATTCGTTTCATCGAGTTTGAGGACGCGGAAGCCGATGTCAAGGTTTTGAGCAGTCAATCCAGCTTCGGCTTTGATTTTATCACCAGCACGGCGGATACGTTCTTTACCAATTTCACAAATATTAACATAACCAGCTTTATATGCATCTGACTTTTCATCTGCACATTCAGGGAGTTGTACCATTATAAACTGACGGTTACCACCATCCTCAGCGTTTAGTCGCATGACAGCGTGGGCAGTAGTCGAAGATCCAGAGAAGAAATCAAGAACAATGTCACTATGTGATGTTGATAATCTTAGTATCCTTTCAATTGTTCCCAGCGGTTTTGGTTTCGGAAAAATTCTTTTATCAAATCCCAAATCAATAAATTGTTCAGTACCTCGTTCGCTATTAACATCTTTGAATGTCCAGGAAGTCGTAGGTTTGACTAAACTACGTCCTTCTAAATAATCCTTTTGCATAATGCCCCACACTCTTCGTGTAGGCATAAATTTTGCTACGAGGTCACTAATCTGTTTGTTAGCTGTATTTAAACCCCACCGCCAATTCCCCTCTTTTCCGTCTTCACGCTGAGGAAATATGGATATGAAACCTTGAGGAGCATTCTTTTCAGTAGTCGGATACAAATCCCCAGTTTGTTCATTATAGTGGAAGTAATAAAACAGATTAGGTCTGTCTTCTCGCAAATCATTTTCGCCAGTTTTACGTAAATCAATCTCGCGATATTTTCTACCTTGCGCATCTATTTTGTTATAACGCTTTGTTATTTCTTCTGTTGGTTCAAATCCGTACCAAGTCAAGGTCGTTATATTTTTCGCATAAACTAAAAGGTACTCATGTGCCGTCGCGATATATTTATCGTCAGAGCGTCCTTTGGGATTGTTAATATTAGCAATACAACCTATGAAGTTACTAACTCCGAGAATCTCATCACACATTTTACGTGAATTGTGAATTTCGTTTTCATCGATGCTAATGAAAATTACCCCATCATCACTAAGCAGATTCCGCGCCAATACAAAACGAGGATACATCATGCTACACCAGTCGGAATGAAAACGTCCATTTGTTTCAGCATTCTTAACCAATCGGTTATTTACTTCGTCATAAAGCCCAGATTCTTCCTCGTATTCTTCCAGGCTCTTTGAGAAGTCATCGAGATAAATGAAGTCATTACCTGTATTATATGGTGGATCGATGTAGATCATCTTAACTTTACCAAGATAGCTTTCTTGTAAAAGTTTTAGAACTTCAAGATTATCACCTTCTATGTAAAGATTCTCAGTAGTATCCCAGTTCTTACTTTCTTCAGGACATGGGCGTAGAGTTTTCCTAATAGGCTTTCCAGCTTCAGCTATAGCTGCTCGCTTGCCCACCCAGGTAAACTCATATGCTTCATCGGTGAACACGCCTTCACCAAGCATAGAGCGAAGCAGATCAATATTTACTTTTCCTTCAACGACTACGCTAGGGAATAATGTGGCAAGTTTTTCTATGTTCTCAGCAGTAAGATTCGGGGTCTCAAATTTCATTTTATCAGCGATGTTCATTGGCGGTGTCCTCCTTGTTGATCCTTGCGGAATGTTCCTATTTGGTTTATCGCGGCTTTCAATACCTGAAAGCAAATCAGTGCAGTATGCTTGTCGGGGAAAAAGTTTGTACTCATTTGCTCATATGGATGAATGTAATTTCTGAAATCGCGCACAATATGGCTGAACTTCTTAACATCCTGCTTCAGAAGTCCCACCTCAGACGCGGCATCTATGTAGTTGTTTAGCGTCCAGTTAGGAAAAGTTCGCACTTTGCCAGTGTCCTTGTCTTTCGGAGCACAAGAGGTTCGATTGAACTGTTGTGGATAGGTTGTTGCCATACCAAGCAATATTCCCTCCATAATGCTCCCAATTAATAATATAGATGCCAACGATGCTCCACCACCGATACAAGTTTCGACCTCTTTAAGTCGCAATTTGATTATCTCACCCACATTCGAGTCTAATCCCAACGAGTCAACGTTGACATCGAAGGGCATCTTAAGAAACTCGTCTTCCTTTATCTCGGCGGTTGCACTTTTGCCGCTGTTAACAATAACTTTGTCGAGTCGTTTGAATGTGATTGTATCGTTATCGCGTATAACCACCCACTTATCGAAAGCCAAGTATTGATTGAATTCGGCAATCAGATTATCCAATTCAGCTATTCGCCCTATATAATTCACGACGGCAAATGTATTACGAATACACTTATCTAATTCAGGTTTTCCATTAATTTGTTGTAGTTTTTCATCGGTGTATGCCCACCTCGATGGGAAGCCCTGTGCATACACATCGTTAAAGCCTAAATGATTGAAAAAGCTGACGAGTTCATAGCCTTTCCGGTAGTCTGCTGTGTTATCGCCATTTATGATAATTCGAAGTTTTTCGAGTGTCTTTGCACTAAGTTGCATTATCCCAATCCCTCCAAATCAGTTCTCAACCGTTTTAATTCGCAATTCAATTCCACTTGGCGGTTGAACTGCTTTTCCCGCAATATTTTCTTTTCTAATCCGGCTATTTCACGTTCAATTTTTTGCCGTATTTTATCTTTTTCAACAGCTTCGGCTATATCTCCCTCTGAATCTAATCTTCCGCCAGCTATATGGCGTGCAAGATTTCCATAAACGGTATCTAGATTTAATCCATCAAGCTTTAGCGTGCTTCCATCTATTCGAAACCAGTCAGAGTTGTAGAATGTACCTGATGCTTCGATCCAAGTTTGAGCAACATTTTCAAAAGTCAGCACGAATAAAATTTTGTATGGGATTGCCTTATTTATAGCCGTCAAAACACGTTTATCCAAGCCGCGCTGCCGCAAGGAAATTTCAAATACTTGTATTTCTTTAACATTCTCACCGGGAGCCAAGCCTACTGTAGTATCAGACAGTTTATTTCTCCAGATAATCGATTCAATTTGATTTTTTATGATGTCGCGCAACTGGGTAGTCATTGTTGTGTTAGCATAAATTTTTTCCTTTGACACACGCCGGTTGACTTCAGTTGAACGGGGTAATCCTAACATATCTTCACCTCACCACCAGGAAGCAAATCATCTCAAAGTCATCCAGACCGCTTATCTTGTTATTTAAGGCTGAGGTGCCGCAAATATTAAAAAGACTGTCAATATCGTTTTCCTCTTTCACCTCAATGATGGATGTTATTGCATCTGTAAGAAGGGTTGAGATACTTTGCATATCCCGACCATCTTTTGTCTCAATATTAAACTCACGGCAAACATCCATGACCGGGGTGTTTATTCCTTTGCATAGTGACCTGAATTTATCGAGAAGTTCCTTAGGGGAAAGATGATCACAGATTACTTCCCCATCCGTTCCAACATAAACCATATAAAATGGGTGAAGTCGATTTTGCATGTCTATATTTACACTGTTATTCAGGTTCTTGAGAACGAACACGACTCCAGGAGGACAATCCTCTGAAGCAGGAACCACAGCGTGAAGTCCGTAGGGGATCGTATCCATGTCGCCGTTTTGTTTTACATATTCAAGCAGATCAAGCCTGAATTCATTCAAACCCAAGTCCATAATGGATATCCCTGATTGCATATCTTCGATATCCACAACTTCTTCCTGAAGTCGTTTGAGTTGTGCTTTGCGGTATTCGAGATCGCCCTTTTCTTCTGCATTGATCAGATCGTCATCACCAGTGGCTGTCATGATCGAAATGCGCATCCTGGTTTCGACTCGTCCTTTGAGGGAGAGATACTCATCCAGATCCACATCCGGCCAGAAATTAACAAGTTGAATTACAGTATTATGGCTGCCTATACGATCGATTCGTCCAAAGCGCTGGATAATGCGAACTGGATTCCAATGAATATCATAATTAACACAGAAATCACAGTCTTGGAGGTTCTGGCCTTCTGAAATACAATCTGTTGCAATCAAAACAGAGATATCATCTCGATTGTTTGGCATCAAAAGATTCTTATCCTTGGAGATCGGCGAAAACAATGTCAGTACATCATTCATGGACGCTCTTTGACCCTTGATGGTGGTCCTGCCTTCAACACTTCCCGTTATTATTGCTGAGTCCAAGTCAAATCGCGACTTCACGAAATTACTTACATTCTTGTAAAGATACTCGGCAGTATCGGAGAATGCTGAAAAAATCAGGATTTTTCGATTGCCTTCATTAATCGGATTTTTCAGTTTGCTCTCAATCAATCCTAACAGAGTTTGGAGCTTAGTATCATGTTCAGGTGTAATATCATCGATCATGATTTTCAGAAGTCCTAGTGTTTCAGCATCTTCGGAAAGCCTATCTCTCCAAGACTTATAATCCATATCCGCAAGATCAATTTTTATACTATGTTCAGCAGCGAAGTACTCTGTATTGCGATCATCATCATCGAAATCAACATCATCACCAACAAGTTCGCGCCCTTTGATAACTGAGCCACCCCCTACTGTGAACGCATCGATCTCATCAATTGTATCATCAATAAGTTTCTTAACGCGACCTAAGGTTAACCGAAAGGACTCCACAGAGCTTTCAAGTCGTTTCAAGAGGTTAATGCTCATCAGACGTCGAATTCCCATTTCTCGCCCCGCACGGTTTATGTTAATGGATGTATCGACATACTTTCCCAATTGACTCGGAAAGATAAAGTCGGTTGGTATATATACCGAGAGGTTTAGTCTCATCAATTGCTCATAAATTTCACTATAGTTGATTGATCCTACCAGGTTGCTGAGAGCCGGACGAAGGGAAAGCGGTTTTAATCGTTCTGGGAACGAACCAATCTCATTCATGTTGTAATATTTCTCGATGTGCTTGCGAGAACGGGCGATTGTTACGCTATCCAGCACTTCAAAAAAGTCAAAATCCAGAGATTTTAGGAGCATCTCCGTAGTTCTATCCCCATCATTTTGCTTATTCCAATTATTAAACGCCTTTTGGGCATTTCTGAATATCTCATCAATCGGCCGTTTGGTTCCAAGCTTGTCATTAATAAGGCTTGGATTACCTTCGTATGCTAGTTCAAGCTGATTCCTCAAGTCAATAAAGCGGTTGTTTACCGGGGTTGCTGAAAGCATCAAGACCTTTGTCTTAACACCAGCACGAATGACACGGTTCATAAGTCGAAGGTAGCGGTTTTCACGGCGATTATCACCATAAACTTCGCCGCCGTTTCTGAAGTTATGAGACTCGTCAATGACAACCAAGTCATAGTTGCCCCAATTTATTCTGCCCAAATCCAGACCATTTGATTTGCCACGCTCTCTGGAGAGGTCAGTATGATAAAGTACGTCATACCGTAATCGATCTTCTGCAATTGGGTTATTTACATAGTTATCTTTAAATGTATTCCAGTTATCTGACAGTTTTTTAGGGCAAAGGACAAGTACAGAACGATTTCGATTCTCGTAATATTTTATTACAGCAAGTGCAGTGAATGTCTTACCAAGTCCTACGCTATCAGCAAGGATGCACCCATTGAATGTTTCGAGCTTGTTTATTATTGCAAGAGCTGCATCCTTCTGGAATGTATAAAGCTTGTTCCAAATCTTACTGTCCTTAAATCCAGTAGCTTCATTTGGCAATACATCCTCAGAAATATCTTCCAGAAATTCATTAAAAATATTATAGATTGCAACAAAATATATAAATTCTGGAGCATTTTCGTTATAAGCTGCAGTAATGCCGTCAATGACTTGCTCAGTTACATCCTGCATCAGATTTTTATCGTTCCAAATTTGTCCAAACATACGAACGTACTCGTCTGAAAGTGGTGCAAACATTTTATTGACCGGATTGATAATGTTGTTACCGCGTTCACCCCCAATGTCGGCAGTGGTGAAACCATGGAGTGGCATATAAGTTTTGGATTCTTCCCCAATTACATTCATAAAACTGCTGATGTTACCACCAGTTAAGTTTGAGCGGAATTTTACTTTCTTACGAATCCAATCCGCACATTCGCGAGCAATCGCCTTTTGTGTCAATTCATTGCGGAGCTTCACTTCAAATTCAGTACCATACAGGGAGCGCTCACGATCCAGGCGAGGAATATAAAACTCCCGTTTTTCTTTCGCAGCTTTCTCGTGCAGGAATGTCGGGGAGGTGAAAATAAAGCGCAACTCTTCAATGCCATCAAGCTGTTTCTTGAGGGCCTGGTAAGCGTATATAGAAAAACATGCAGCCGCAATGGACAGCTTGTCTCCTTTTTTTATTGTAACCATCAAATCGTCTTTTACAGTTTTACTAACGTTATCAAACAATTCCGGCATTTGCATAATTTTCCCTCATTTCTAAGAGTATTTTTGTCTTCTTTCGCTGCATAATACATAAATTACTACAAATCGTTACCCAGCCAACTTAGCTTCCTTCCCCAGTTAACTTTGTTTACAGATTTTTTCATACATTCAATAATCAGAAGTATGAAAGTATTCTAGATTCGTGTAAGAATCAAATCTTTCATATGATAGCAATACAGTATCTATCGATTCGATTATAACATGATGAATTTTTAAATTGTGCAATAATATAGAGATATTCCTGATTTTTTAGCCTAAATCAACCATGATAAACATAGCATAATGACAAAAATTGTTTGATTGATGATATCCTTATCTCTAGGATAAGTCTTCATCAAGAGTATCACCTTCAAAACTTCCTTGTAGCAATCTCCTATCAATATCATTTAATCATACTATCAATATAGAAATACGGACAGTTGGCGACCAAATTATATTCCTTAAACTTATAAATCTTCATCTATATCTAGTTTTTTGAATAAAGCAAATAAAATCAGACTCAATATTAACAAATAATACAGAGTCTGATCGAAAGGTGCTAGTATTTAATTTGAAGGTGTATTATACTATCATTTTCTCGTATTATTGACATCTTTTTAATAGCTTATCACGCCAATCACTTCTGAATCCCCATCTATCAGATGACACTTTCTTAAAAAGATCATTTGTAAATGCAAGATCGAGCTGTGTGATTATTGTGCAGTTCCAGAAGTCCGCATCACTTGTTAGATTCTTAAGTATATAGACGTAGTCATAAATTAGATTTGTTTTCTTCAAAATATCCCTTCTATTTGTCATAGGTGTATGCGAGGTGGATTCATCAAAAAGCCTTACATTATGTGCCAGCAGGTTTCTAAAAATACTGAGCCCCCTCAAATAATTACTCATTAAGTCGGTCGAAATCTCGTACTCTCTAGCTACTTCTTTCATTATTTTTGTCGGGAGTACATTCTTATAAAGATTATGTATATTTCCAATTGTTAATATCTCAATAGCAGCCCAAATAGGAAGACAGCCCCAATATTTCTCACAGTGATGCTTTATAAATGTAGAATTAGCAGCTTTTTTTGTATATTCACTCTCGTAAAATTTAATAAACTCATTATGCTTATACCTTGTGTTGTCTATTAGGAATTTTTTATCCTTCTCGACTTTGTAATCTTCCGTTGGGAGTTTACTAATAAAGTACTCACTATACAGATAATTAATACTCCCGTCTATCGGATCATCCATAGCCAAATAATAGGCTATTTTTGTTTTTATATCCCGTTCAATGTAGTCTACTGCTTGTAAAAATATGCTCCGTAAGTGCATGTCAAATTGTATAATTTTATAGACTTCCTCAAAAGTTAGATCTGTTTCATAGTACTCAACACAATCTTCAGTTATTACTTTATATTTATGGAGGTATCCTGTAAAGTAGTAGTAATTTGTCGATAACAATATTCTTTTAGCTCTTTCTACATCATCTATCTTAAGCCCTTTCTCCTGCAATTTTTCCACTTGCTTTTCAATAGAAAGAGGTTTTTTTATAAGCTTCGAAAGCACTTTTTTATCAGGCAATATATGCATGTTATCGTTTACCTCCTAATAAAACGGAAACCGCCATTTTCCACATTGCACAAAAGCGCTAGAGGTGAGGCGGTCCTTATCATGATTCTATATTACGCTATTGATAGTTTTGTTGCAACATTCTACGTTATTTATACGAAATAATCAAATTGTTTCTTATATAGTCGCAAATACATTGAACTAATGTTACAACAATTATCCAATTGTAAAACATCAACAGAGCAAAATCTTCCAATTTAATACGATTGGTAAACATCGATGTTATATGCTTTCTAGTATTAATCAGCATGTCCTGAAGTTAAATAATACAAATAAAAAATCTCTGAGACTAGTATCAAGTAAAATACAAGCCTCAGAGATTCTTATTAAACTACTGGCGGAGAGAGAGGGATTCGAACCCTCGGTACGCGGTTAGCGTACAAAAGTTTTCGAGACTTTCACCTTCGACCTCTCGGACATCTCTCCACAACACACATAATATACCATTATATCCGCCCCTGTGACAAGAGAAAACAGCTAAAAACTTAATGCGCCCCCTTAAAGAACCTCCATAGAAAGCCCCTTCATCACATCCAGCGCTTTTCGTCCAAGTTCATCCTCCTTGGCTCTAGTCATATCCGTGCGAATGATGATTTTTGCATCAGGAAACAGGTTTCGAAGGACCACGGCATTAGACAGAACACATACAGCCGTATCCACTCCCACAAGTTCAATATGATCCATGCTCAGGTGATCCTTTCCTGCATTCGTCAGAGCTTCCATCAGCTTTTCCGGATGCACCGCATAATAGCCCTTTTTCACTGCCACATGACCTTTCAGAGCTTCCTTGAGAGGTCCATAAAGTTCGTGACCCCAATCCTTCTCTTCCTGGCTCCTTAGATCCTCTTCCATCTCATGATGATCATTTAGCGTGTAGACAACGGTCTCCCCGTCTGCCTTCGCCTTCTTTATTCTCGCAAGAATTCCTGGAACTATCTCTTCTCCACCAGGAACTGCCATGAGTCCTCGTTTATTATCCACAAAGT
Organism: Proteiniclasticum ruminis DSM 24773; assembly: GCF_000701905.1. Lineage (GTDB taxonomy): Bacteria > Bacillota > Clostridia > Clostridiales > Clostridiaceae > Proteiniclasticum > Proteiniclasticum ruminis. The sequence goes on from NZ_JNKC01000010.1 coordinate 23,216, forward strand.
CATTTTGCATATCCACAACAAAAAGCAATCTTTTCCCCTCCTTGTAGAAAATGAGCTGGGAAAAAGGGGAAATCCCCCTTTCTCCAGCTCATACATAGCCTTACACTATTTCATAATCACATTATCTGAAGATGGCATTGATCTCATCAAATTCCTTCTTCGACAGCGTCACTTCTTTCGTTTTCTGATTCTCAATGATCTGATGGGCATTCTTTGCCCCAGGAATAATGGCATCGATGAAGTCCGTCTCCAGGTACCAGGCCAGCACCAGCTGGTAGACCTGACAGTCCTTTTCCTTGGCCAGATGCTTCAGCACTTCAATCTTCCTCAGATTCTCCAGATACTTGGTAGAGAAATTAGGATTCTTCAGCCTTCTTTCCGGAATCACCGTATCCTTTGTATATTTTCCTGTTAGAAGGCCAGCAGCCAGAGGGAAATATGGAATAAATCCAATGTTATTCTTACTGAGATAAGGAATGAACTTCTCCTCCTTCTCTCTTGTGAGAAGATTATATTCATCCTGAACCACATCGATGTATCCATCTCGGTTGGCTTCTTCCAGCTGCTCCAGAGTAAAGTTCGATACTCCGATCTCGCGGATCACTCCTTTTTCCCTGAGCCTTTGCAGAGCCCCTACAGCCTCATACTTCGGTGTACTCTCATCAGGGAAGTGGATATAGTAAAGATCAATATAATCAGTCTGAAGGCGCTTTAAGCTCTTATAGACCTCTTCCTCCAGAAATTTTGGACTGTTGTCCACCACAATCTCGCTGCCCTCTATCCGGTGGGCTCCTTTTGTAGCCAGAAGGACCTTATGCCTTGCATTGGACTTTTTAAGCACTTCTCCAATGACTTCTTCTGAATGGCCAAAACCATAGTAGTAGGCTGTATCAAAAAAATTCACCCCAAGCTCCAGCGCTTTCACGATCATGTGCTCGGAATCTTCCTCACTGATGGGATTATAGGATGGATTCCCCACGGCATTGGTTCCTAGACCGATGGGATTCAGCTGAAAATCGTCATAAATACTCTTCTTCAAATCTTGACCCTCACTTTCTAAAACATAGTTTCACTGTCTCTATTATACCCTAAGGCAGAAAGCAATGTCGAAGGAAGAAGTTTAAAGAAATCATGAACGAATGCATAAGAAAAGAGAGCCCTCAAGCTCTCTTTAAAGAACATTTTCTCATTTTGCTGAAAGACTGATGGTGACCTTCACATCCGTGACCTCTTTCAGTTCTTCTTTGCTTACAGGAAACAGTACATGCCGTGTGGCGATATCCATAGTACCAATCTCCGCAGCACGTCTTCTGATAAATACTTCTGCCACATTTCCTTTCACAAGGAGACTTTCTCCTGTGACTTCATTGGACCCTGAACTTTCCACCAGGATCACTGTGATAAACCCTTGGGTTTTAAAATATTCCTCATTCACTTTCTGAAGTGCATTGAGACTTCCATCATCTATAAAAAACGGATTCTCGAGGATGGTGTACTCCTCATTGTAGTCCATGAACTCCTCATATGTTCTGATGATTCTATGTTCGCTCTTCATATCCAAGGAGTCTGAAGTTCTAAAATTCATCACATCCAGAATCTGGCCACTATAATTTACAGCCACCTTAGGTGTCTCCGCTGGCACATCTTCTGCAGGTTCCTCCGCTGGAGCTTCCGCCACTTCCTCTGGAGCACTTTCGGTTACACCAACCGTATCTCTTTCTAAAGCAGTCTCTTCTGCTGCCATTTCCTGTGCTCCACAGGCTGTCAGGAATAACATAGACAGTATAAGTAGTATTCCTTTCATCGCTTCACCTCCTATACTTATTTAAACATACACGTGCATATCATAGATTGCGAAATAATAACAAAAATAAAACAAATCATTACAGAGAAATGAGAACGGCACAGATTTATCTTGCGCTGTTCTCATTCATATTATTATGCAATCTTGCTCTTGATGAGGTCTGCGATTTTATGGGCAGCGGCATCAATCTCTTTCTGATCTTCGCCTTCCAGCATGATTCTGACTAAGGGCTCGGTTCCAGATGGACGGATCAGCACTCGGCCTTTACCTTCCAGACTTTCTTCCACTTCACGGATGAGGTCCATGACCTCTTCATCAACCTCATGGATGTTCTTGAGCTCATTAGGGATCTTCACATTGACTAGGACCTGAGGCAGCATTCTCATGACGGATGCCAGCTCAGAAAGGGTCTTTCCTTTCTGCTTGACAATACCAGCCAGCTGAATGGCAGTGACAATACCATCCCCTGTGGTGTTGAAGTCCTTAAAGATCACATGGCCGGACTGCTCTCCACCGATGGAGTAGTTGTTTAAAAGAATATCCTCCAGCACATAGCGGTCTCCCACAGCAGTGATGGATACCTTAAGACCCAGTTCCTTCGCCGCAAGCATCAGCCCCAGGTTACTCATAACGGTGACTACAATGGTGTCATCCTTGAGTTTTCCCATCTCCTTCAGGTAAAGACCTGCAATGAGGATGATGAAGTCTCCGTTGACCAGTTCTCCCTTTTCGTTCACTGCAAGGCATCTGTCAGAGTCTCCGTCAAAAGCAAGACCCAGATCGCATCCCTTTTCCACCACAAACTTCATGAGATCCTCCGGATGGGTGGATCCGCACTTTTCGTTGATGTTCACGCCATTGGGTTCATGATGGATGACAAAAACTTCCGCGCCCAGCTTTTCAAAAGCTTCCGCTGCAGCCAGGTAGCTTGCGCCATTGGCACAATCCAATGCAATCTTCAGACCAGAGAGATCTCCCTCTAATGTATTCACCGCAAAGGCCACATAATCTTTTGTGGCATTTTCTGCACGGCTCACATGGCCAATGTCTTTTCCTGTAGGCACTGAAACACCTTCAAAATTCCCTTCAATGAGCTTTTGGATTTCATCTTCCAACGCATCAGACAGCTTCAGACCTTCGCGGTTAAAGAACTTGATGCCGTTGAACTCTACAGGGTTGTGGGAGGCAGAGATCATGACGCCCGCATCCGCATCATATTCACGGACAAGATACGCCACAGCAGGTGTAGGCACCACGCCAAGGAGTACAGCTTCAGCACCAACGCTTAAGATTCCTGCCACCATGGCAGACTCCAGTAAATCTCCAGAGATTCTCGTGTCTTTCGCCACCAGGATCTTTGGCTTATGTGCACCTTTCGTTAATACCAAAGCACCAGCCTTACCCAGCTGAAACGCCAGCTCCGGTGTCAGCTCACTGTTGGCGATTCCTCGAACGCCATCTGTTCCAAACATTCTTCCCATACAATACCTTCCTTATCTCAAATTAATTCTCTCGTGTACTCTTAAACAATTTTCACATGTCTTATTATATATCAGATGTAGAAATCATAGCAAACCTTTTAGCTTATTCCTTGATTTCCAAGGAAAATTTCACTTTTTTTCAAGTATATCCTATATTGACATTTACCCGGACAGATTATACTATGAAATCCTGGAGTGTCACAGTGATACCAACCTTTTTTCACAAGTCAGACACCTGGGAAGGAAACCTCACCATGATCAGCACCTTCAAAGAAATCTATGGCAGCTACCCTCTTAAAAAATGGGATATCGCCTTACTCTTTTTCTTCGTATTTCTAAGCTTTATGCCGCCCCTTTATTTCCACCTTACCCAGTCTCCCACAGTAGGAGATAAAGTCATCATCGTGGAAAAGGATGGTAAGGAGATTTTCCGGCATGCTTTAGATGAAACCATGGCTCACGAAATAAAGTTTCCGTTTATCCATAACGGAGAATCCTATGAAGGAAATCTAGAATTGAAAGATGGCGCTGTGAAGCTTCACAGACTGCCGGAAGAGATTGTTCCCTTATCCATTCATGAGGATATGGGCTGGATCTCTGAAAGCTATGAAGTCATCGTAGCTCTACCTGTGAAAATGGTCGTCAGAATATCGAGCAGTGAAGTAGATGAGGTGGATATTACCACCTAGTCTACTTTTCTTTTTCTCCATTTCTGTTTTTATCATGATCTTTGTGGAATCCAGGTTCCTGAACCAGATTGTCCATGCCGCCCACACCAAAGGGCATTCCTTGGGACAGCATCTTGTCATAGACCACCTTGGTGGGCATAAGCCACACTTCACCGGTGCCTCTGAAGACCTTCAGAAGTCCTTCACCGGAAAAGCCGGAACCGATGAGGGTCTTAGTGGTTTTCTCCACGGTGAACTGTATGCCTGCAGTCCTTAGAATCGAGAAGCTGCCGTCAATCTTCAGCACATCATCCACCAAAGAGTACTTGAAAATCTCTGTTTCCGGCACTGGAATCTCCAGCACCACGATGCCTGTACCGGAGAGCTTTGTCTGAAAGAAGCCTTCCGAACCAAAAAGAGCACTGCTGATGCTTTTCATGGTGGTGACACTGATGTCGATGGTGTCCTCCGCTGCAAAGAAAAGCTCATCATCGATGATGATTTCTTCCTTTTCCAGCTGAAGGATGGCGTAATGTCCAAAGGATGGCTCCAGAAGGATTTCACCAACTCCCTTAAATAGAGGCTTGATCACAGGCTCTCCTGAGATTTTAGAAGAGACAAATTTCTTGGACAGTCCCATGAGGCCACCTGTGTTGGTGGAAACCTCAATGGGTCCTCTCATAAAGCTCAAGGCATTGGGCTCTGTATAAACACCGCCTCCCTGCAGCACAATACGAAGCTGACGCAGCTTGATGTTCGCATCTCTCATATAGGAGAGCATGAACGCTGTTTTCACATCGCTGCCTCCACGAAGATCATCATACTCCAGAACCTGAAAAGTGGAATTGTTTTTAAACTCGCTGAGCTTGGTCAGGGTGTTGTTCATTTCGATATTGGTTTTCAAGGACATCGCCGCCTTTTTTAGTATTTTTTCTCATTATAGCACTTGGTGGATGAACTTGTGAACCAATGAAAAAGGCTTCCCACTGCTGAGAAGCCCCATCCATCTTTTTCATCTTTTACAGCTCTGCTTTTTCTTTCACTTCTGCACTGCTGTGCACTTCAAGCCTTTCATTATACTCCACACGCTGGATTCTGCACCCAGGACCAATCTTGATTTTATTCCCCCGGACCATCTTCGCTGTAGTATTTTCCAGATAGATGTCATCTCCTTCAATGAGATCAGAAGTTAAGGTGCCGCTCTTCCCTCGGGAGATAAGCCCAGAAAGCACTCCGTTAAAAAACTCCCCATCGGATTTCACAGAAAGACTTTCGCAGTAGATTTCTTCTACTTTGGAGTCTCCTACAAGCTTAAACTCTCCATGTCCCACATTAAGAACTCCTGTGATCTCTACTTCTCCACTGAACTCCGCTTTTTCCGCATTGACTTCTTCTGCTCTTTCCAATGCACCAAAGACAGTGAGCTTCTCTGCATCCAGCTTTTTGAGGGTGCATTCCCCAAACACCTTCAGATCCTGACATTGAAAGTGTCCAAAAATTTCTGCATCTCCATAGATTTTCGCCTCTATGGCTTCCACGTCTTTTCTGAACTCCGCATCTCCGTATACTCTTAAGGTCTCCACCTTTACATTCTCTAAAGCTTCCAGGTCCCCTGCCGCTTTTATGCTGTAGGCTTCCAGTTCGCCTTTCAGGAGAAGATCTCCTGCACAGGAGATCTTCCCATAGAATCCTTTTTCCAGCGTGATGTCTCCAACACTTTTTACATCTTGTCTATCCATCTTTACCTCCTACCAGCGCATCTTGATGATCCATTCTCTCATGGCTTCCAGCTGTACTTTATACATGTCATCTGTCTGATAATCTGTTGCAAACTCACGGCCATTCAGGAGATTTTTCATCTGGTAGCTGATGCCTTCTTCTTTTCGGTCCAGGATTTTACCATCGTGGGTCAGAATATGAATATTGAATTTATTTCGTTTCATTTTTATCCTTCCTTTATTTCCAGAGAGTCTATCTCTGACAAAGTCCATCTGCCGACTGGTCTAAAATACTTTGCTCCTGCCGCTTCATTGGATCAACGGATTTTCTACAACTCTATTTTTTCTTCCACCTTCGCCTGCTGGTGCACTTCCAGCTTTTCGCTGTATTCCACCTTTTTTACTTTGCATCCAGGTCCTAAAGTTACTTTCGCTCCGCGTACTACTTCTGCAGTAGTATTCTCCAGATAGATGTCATCTCCTTCTACAAGGGTGACCTTCAGCTGACCGTTTCCTCCTCCAAAGAGGCTCTTCAGAAGCCCCCCAGAGCTGAGTCCTTCTTTTACCACAATCTCAGAGCCTACCAGTTCTCCTAAGGAAGAGCTGCTGGCTATTTTCAGTTCGCATTTCTCGCAGTTTACGGTTCCTTTGGAGGTGATGGCGCCTGAGAGGTAAAACTCCTCGCATTCCATATTCCCGTCCACCGTGATTTCACCACTGAGCTTCAGGTGGTTGCTTCTGATGTCTCCATGAACTTTGATGCCTCCTGAAAGTGATATCTCATTTCCTTCCAGGAAGTCTCCTATGGAGCTTCCACCGGAAATCTTGATCTCCTCAGATCTTACATAGCCCCTGACTTTACAGGCTCCGGAGATTTTACAGGAGGTGGCGTCCACATTTCCGTCCACCGTGATGGCTCCGGAGATGGACATGGTCTCACAGGATATATCAGAAGTAATCTTGCTGGCTCCGGATACCTTCACATCTCTATATTCTCCACCGGTGGCCACCGATGCACCGCTGATTCTTAAATCTCTCTTTTCCATGTTTTTTACCTCCCGCTATATAAGTTTCAGTTTCAGTTTTTCCAGAGCACCACGGATGCTGTAGTTGTCCACGATGGGCACCTGGTCTGAGTAGAAGATTTCTCCTGATTTATGGAGAAGGGATACGGTTACGCCAAATCTTCTGTAGACAGATAAGGCGGGATCTTTATCCTTGATGTTTTCGTACTGGTCACTGAGCATTTTGAGAATTCTTGAAAGGTCTTCCACACTTAAGTTCCCTTGATGCAGCAGGTCTTCCGAGATATACATATAGAGGATATCCTGAAAGCTGTATTCTTCCTTTCCTTTAAAGATTTCCTCATAGAGCCTGATGATCTCAGTGTGGAGCACCCCTAGTCCGATAAGGTCTTCTTTTTTTCTCATGAGCTCTTCTGGTATATCCGAGGAGAACTTGTCTGCAAGGTCATCCAAGGATGCACCATCTTTCATATTGAGAATCTGCTGAATCCTCTCGAGAATTCTTTCTCTTGGGAAGAAGGTTTCATGTCCTGTGTAGGTGGACTTTTTCATGAACCATTCTTCCGGAATCAGTTTCTTCCGTTTCCACCGATACAGCTGTCCATAAGAAATGTCCATTTCTGTCAGCAGATCTTTCTTGGAGATTAATTCTTCCATTTCTCTCACCTCTTGAGTATAATGTAACATAACATTGTTACGTTGTAAACCCCAGTAATAAAACAAACCAAGAAATGACGTTATTTTATGATTGTCTAGGTAAAATCAATTTTCATCTAAATATTATCATCAGCATCGAAGTAAGACCCTTTCAAATTTTCACTTTATCAACGTAACAACCCTGATGATAGTTGAAGGCTTGTTACGTTCATCTTTAAACAGCGTAATAACCCTATGCAATCATTTCTTTTTCATCTGAAAAATCTGAATCATACTATGTGAATTATGAATATTCTTATAGAAAGATAACTTTTTTTTGTTATGATATAGTTAATGAATATTTTGAGAGGTGCCGCTTTGACTACTGGAAATGCCTATACCAAACCAAGTCCTCTGGATCTTTATCTGGAGACATACAAAACCATGTCAAGATCAACGCTCTACATTTTTCTCTTTGTACAGTTTGTATGGCTGATTCTCCTCATTGCCTTTGTATGGCGATATATACAAGTGAAAAAAGGAAACCATGAAAGGATCAACGACTACATCGAAGACCTCTACAAAGGGGATGGTGTGTATGAGACCATGCTGAAAGGCGTCACAAGTTATGCCTTCTTTAATATGATCATCGCAATCTTGATATTTGCCGCTGGACTGCTCTTCCCCTCTTACCAGATTCAGCTCTTCAATACTTTACTTTTCACAGGAAACCGGCAATACTGGAAGCAGCGGTTTGGCGAAAACCCAAACCCTACGTTTATTCATAGAGATTGAAAAAACATTACTTGGAATCCTTTAAATTCCCTTATGATCCCGTCATAGAATTGATAGGAGATCAATAGACTCTACTCCATACACACCTTTATATAGAGGAGGCGGTATTTTGAAAGTCACAAGTAAGACTCTATTTTTAGTTACAATATTTGTTGGAGGTGGTTACTTACTTTTCTTCATCATGAAGAAAGACTGGTTCGGCGTAGCATTCTCTGGATATCTATTCCTAAAAGGTCTTCATCTGTCCTTTGATCAGGAAGCCTATGATGAAGGCAACAAAGAGGCTGATCTAAAGAAAACGCTGCATCGGAAGGCATTTGGAAAGTTTGCCCCCTTTGCCCCTTATGTTCCATTTCTTTCTCTCTTCGTTGCCTTGGGGTTGAGCCAGATCTTTGAAGTGACACTTTTCCTTCGTATTGCCTTGCTGTCTATTGTTCTTTTCACATTTCTTTATATTCTATGGTTTGAACAGATCATCAAGAAAGAAAGACAAAAAGCAGAGGTTGTTGAATCGAATGTAATTATAGAACAAGTGGACCACCCCAAATCATAAGACCGCTTCATTCAAGCAAAACAATACATGAATCTACAGTACTATCCATACTCCTATTTATTTTGAAAGCGAGGAATTATCATGTTACTTGTACTTTACTTCATATTCGCAATGGCCAGCACCGTAGGAATGAGTTTCGCTTGGAGACAAAAAAATGTCACCAAAAAAATCTCCTACTTTGCATTGTCTTCGATTCTTCTTCTCCTATTTGCATATCTTTTCCAACTGGAACTGAGAACGGTAGACTGGACCCCTTTCTTACCAAAGTAGTAAAACTTGATAGAAATGCTTCTTTTTTCAGAACTAAAGAGACCTCTCTGAATGTGCTTACACACATAAAGAGAGGTCCTTCTTATTTACTACGTATTATTAAGCCTTCTTGGCGTATTCAATACCCTTTTCAATGGCATTCTTATTCATCTCAAAGAAGGTCTCTTTTCCATGGCCTTTGAGAGATTCCAGAAGCTCATCCTTGGAGATGATTCCAGTCTTCTCTACCAAAGCACCCAGAAGAATCATATTGGCGATCTTCGCAGAACCAATGGCTTCTGCTTCTGTCTGGCTTGGGATTCTGATGACAGTCACATCATCTCTGTCCACTTCTCTTGTGACAAGATTGCTGTCCAGAATGATCAGTCCGCCTGGCTTTACTGTTTTCTCAAACTTATCCAGGGAAGGTCTGTTCATCACAACGATGGTGTCAGGCGCAGAAATAATCGGTGCTCCAATTTCCTCATCAGAAAGGATCACAGAACAGTTCGCGGTACCTCCACGCATTTCAGGACCATAGCTTGGACACCAGGAAACATTCATTCCCTTATCCATTCCACCGAAAGCCAGGAACTTCCCCATGGACAGAATACCCTGCCCGCCGAAGCCTGCAAAAATAACTTCTTGTGTCATTATTTCGCTTCCTCCTTCTTGTCAAGATCCTTCTTTACACCCAGTGGGTAGTAAGGAATCATGCTTTCTCTCAGCCAGTTCAGAGACTCCTCTGTATTAAGTCCCCAGTTGGTAGGGCAAATGGAAAGTACTTCCACCATGTTGAAGCCTTTACCGTCGATGGCATTCTGGAATGCCTTCTTGATGGCTTTCTTGGTCTTGGCTACCCCTGCAACCTTATCTACAGATACTCGTTCGATGTAATAAGCGCCATCCAGCTGTGCCAGCATTTCAGAGAATCTGATGGGATATCCTTGTGTTGCAACATCTCTTCCATATGGAGAAGTTTCAGTCTTCTGTCCAGGAAGAGTTGTAGGCGCCATCTGTCCGCCTGTCATTCCATAAATACAATTGTTGACAAAGATGGTCACGATCTTTTCGCCTCTTGCTGCTGCATGGACTGCTTCTGCAGTACCGATGGCAGCGATGTCTCCATCTCCCTGATAAGTGAAGACAATCTTGTCTGGATTTGCTCTCTTGATACCTGTCGCAACAGCTGGAGCTCTACCATGAGCTGCTTCAAACATATCACAGGCAAAATAGTCATAGGCTAGAACGGAACATCCAACAGGAGCCACCCCAATGGTCTTGTCGATGATATCCAGCTCTTCCATAACCTCACCAATGAGTCTATGGATTACACCGTGTGTACAACCAGGACAGTAATGTGTAGGTACATCCAAAAGTCCTGTAGTTGGTTTAAATAGAATTGGTCTGTCTTTCACTTCCATTACTTGTTCCCCCCTACGATTTCGAGTGCCTTCGCAAGAATCTCATCTGGAGTAGGAATCATACCGCCGGAACGTCCATAGAAATGAACCGGCTTTCTTCCTTCAACAGAGAGTCTTACATCTTCTACCATCTGGCCCATGCTCATTTCTACGGTGAGGTAGCCATGTTTGGTGCTTCCGATGGTGAGATCAAAGGCTTCCTGTGGATATGGCCACAGGGTAATAGGTCTGACAAGTCCAAGCTTAACGCCCTTTTCTTTGGCAAGCTTGATGACGTTCTTACAGATTCTTGCTGTGGTTCCATAGGCAACCAGAATGAGGTCTGCATCTTCTGTATTCATCAGTTCATACTTGACTTCTTTTTCCTTGATGGCTGCATACTTTCTGCCCAGATGATTGTTGTGCTCTTCCAGAGCTTCTGTCTTCAGGAACAGGGAGTTGATCACATTGTGATGCGCTCTGCCCATTCTTCCATTGGCTGCCCAGGTCTTTTCAGGAAGATCTCTCTTTTTGAGGTTTTCCTTGAATTCTACTGGCTCCATCATCTGTCCCAGCATACCGTCTCCCATGATCATACAAGGTGTTCTGTATTCATCTGCCACATCAAAGGCCTCCTGAATAAGGTCCACCATTTCCTGGATGGAGGATGGGGCATATACTGGCATGTGGAAATCTCCATGAGCTCCACCCTTTGTAGCCTGGAAGTAGTCAGACTGTGCTGGCTGAATACCGCCAAGTCCTGGACCTCCACGCACGATGTTGATGATGACGCAAGGAAGCTCCGCTCCAGCAAGATAGGAGATTCCTTCCGCCTTCAGGCTGATTCCTGGTGAAGAGGAACTGGTCATGCATCTTACGCCTGTGCCAGCTGCTCCATAAACCATATTGACGGCTGCAATTTCACTTTCCGCCTGCAGAAACACTCTGCCGATGGTTGGCATCTTCTTTGCCATATACGCAGCCACTTCTGTCTGCGGTGTGATCGGATATCCGAAGAAGCATTTGCAGTTGGCTCTGATGGCCGCTTCTCCAATAGCTTCATTTCCCTTCATGAGTACCTTTTCGCTCATACCTAAACCCCCTATTTATATACTGTGATGACTAAGTCCGGACACATTCTTCCACAGGAAGTACATCCAATGCACTTCTCCATGAGCTCCGCAGGAATCCCTGCTGGTCTGTACCCTTTTTCATTGATTCTGTCTGTGAAACCGATGATGTTCACAGGACAGGCAATGACACACTGTCCGCAGCTTTTGCATCGTTCTTCCCTAAACACAACTTTTGGCATACCATATCCCCCTTTTATTTTAACTCCATGGCGTTTTCATAAAGATTTCTATGGGAAGCAGCTCCCCATTCAGTTTTCCTTCCAGTTCTCCAGCCAGATCTTCTCTGGCCACGGTGTACAGATGGGGAATCCCCAATTCTTTGGAAAGCTCAGACACAATCTGATCCCCTTTCAGAATTTCTTCCACTGTGGTCTCTAAAGACAGGTTGGTGTTGGAAATGAGATGCGTCACTTTCAGTCTTGCGCTTCTCTCAATACCTTCAATGTACTCTTTGATTCCTTTTTCATCTGGTGTCATAGGACGCTGGGTATTGATGACAAAAAACAGATTGTAGCCTGTTTTTAAAAGCTCCCCATTGTACTGCCCTAAAACCACGGCACCCATGTCGTCTCCACCGATGTCCATGATATAACTGGTATCTTTTTTGACAAAAATACCACTGACTTCCGCAGGCACCATCATGAGCTCCGCATTGGACCACTCAGGATTTGCTGCGATGACATCAATCCCTTCTTTCCCCAGGGTCTCCTTGAAGTCCCGGATACAGAAAAACGGATTCACGATGTCGAGATCCACCAGGGCGACCTTTTGGCCTTCCCGGTTCATTTTCTTGGCCAGATTGATGGAAATTTCGGATTTTCCGCTGCCGAAATGTCCGGTGATGATCGTGATTCTCTCCAAAGGCTATACCTCCATACATACTTTCATGGTTCTATTTTAGTACAAATTCCTTTGGGAATCTAATTTTCAATTTCATGACAAAGCTCTTCATCTGATTGAAAATTAATGAATTGTTTGTAAAGTGAGAGGAACTTTCACAACAGAAATGGTCATCTGTTATGAAAGACCCCTGAATACCTTTACAAATCACGATTTTTAACTTTTTTAAGATTTTTTCACTCTATATTATGAATTTGATAATTTTATGTCATTCAATTTCTATTCTGTTGTCTATTCGTAGATGATGGCTTCTTCTTCTCCACAGAGGACACGATTGGCTGCTTCAGCAAGCGCCAAAAGCTCGTCTTCCCCGGGATACACCACCACAGGGGCGATGAACTCCACTCTTTCCTTGATGATATTCACCATCATCTTGGAGTAGGCAATGCCGCCAGTAAGAAGGATGGCATCCACTTTTCCCATAAGCACCGGTGCAAGAGAACCGATTTCCTTTGCCACCTGATACCCCATGGCGTCGTAAATCTTCTTTGCTTCTGCGTCTCCCGCAGCTGCGCGGTTTTCCACTTCTCTAGCATCATTGGTTCCTAAATAGGAAACAAAGCCGCCTTTTCCTGTGATCATCTTGAGGATCTCTCCCTTGGTGTACTTTCCGGAGAAAGAAATTTCCACAAGATCTGCTGCAGGAAGGGTTCCGCTTCTTTCTGGAGAGAAAGGTCCTTCTCCATTCAGCGCGTTGTTCACATCCACAACCTTTCCATTCTTATGGGCGCCTACACTGATGCCTCCACCCAGATGCACCACAATGAGGTTCAGCTCGTTGTAGTCCAGATGGTTTTCCTTGGCATAGCGCTTTGCCACTGCCTTCTGATTGAGGGCGTGGAAAATGCTCACTTTTTCAAACTTGCTGTTTCCGGAGATTCTTGCCAGATCCTCCATTTCATCCACCACCACCGGGTCTGCGATGAAGGCTTCTTTTCCATATTCTGTAGCAAGGCCCTGAGCAATCATTGCTCCAAGGTTTGATGCATGCTCACCCTTGATGCTCTTTTTCAGGTCCGCCAGCATGGCTTCGTTTACTCTATAGGTACCGGATTTGATGGGCTTTAAAAGGCCCCCTCTGCCCACATAGGCGTCAAAAGAATCTAAAGCTTCCCCTTGATCTGCCAGCACCTTTTTGATTTCCTCAATTCTCCACTCATACTGATCGATGACACTATGGAAACTTCCAATGACAGAAGCCTCATGACGCAGTGTATGAGATGCCACTTCGGTGTTTCCGTCAAAAATACCGATTTTTGTGGATGTGGATCCTGGATTGATGATTAGTAGTTTACTCATGTTTTCCCCCAAACGATTCAAATAGATTTTACACACTGTTTCCTGAAAAAAGGTTTCTTCTATGCGTTCAGCACGGCCATGGCGATGCTGTTGACTTTGCTTTCAAAGGAGTCTGCTCTGGAGGTGACCACCACTGGGGCTTTTGCTCCCAGAAGGACACCACCGGACTTGCTTTCCGTCGTATAAGTGAGCGCTTTATATAGGACATTTCCGGATTCGATGTTCGGCATCAGAAGAATGTCCGCATGACCGGCCACAGGGCTCTTGATGCCTTTATGTTCCGCAGCTTCCACACTGAGCGCATTATCCAGGGCCAAGGGTCCATCCACGATGCATCCTTTGATCTGCCCTCTGTCATTCATCTTGGACAGCATGGCTGCATCCACGGTGGCCTGCATGGCTTCGTTGACCACTTCCACAGCGCAGATTCCTGCTACTTTGGGTGTTTCAACACCAAGGCTCTTTACAAAGGAAACCGCATTGGTGAGAATCCCCACCTTTTCCTTAAGACCAGGGTAGGTGTTCATGGCTGCATCCGTGACAAAGAGCATCCGGTCATAACCTGGCACTTCAAAGGCTGCTATATGGCTGATGAGGTTGCCTGTGGCAAGACCTGTTTCCTTGTCCAGCACAGCCCTAAGAAGAGACTTGGTGTCCACCAGGCCTTTCATGAGAATGTCGCACTCTCCCTCTCTCACGAGATTCGCTGCAATCTTTGCTGCTTTCGCCGGGTTCTTCTCTCCAATGATTTTAAAAGTGTTCTCCAAGGACAGCTCGCTTAGAAGAGACAGAATCTTCTCCTCGTCTCCCACCAGCACTGCATTGCAAAGCCCCAGCTCTTTCGCCTTCGCCACTGCCTTCAGAACTGGCTCATCTTCCGCCGCAGCCACTGCAATGACTCTTTGACGGTCACTGCCCTTGATTTTCTCATAGATTTCATTAAAACTTTTCACTCAGTATTTCCTCCCTGTATCTCAGCGGTTTTTCTTCTCCGCTCAGCACTCTTCTTGACCCTTCATAGAGTGATTTCATTTCCAGTTCACCGGGCACTCTCACCACCGGTGCAATGAACTTCACATATTCTTCCACCATCCCCATGAGCATGCTGGAATAAGCGAGGCCTCCAGTCATAATGATGGCTTTCACATCGCCCTTCAGCACTGCTGCGGATGCGCCAATCTCCTTGGCGATCTGGTAGGCCATGGCCTCGTAGACTTTGGCTGCATAATCATCCCCATCATGGATCATTCTTTCCACTTCTCTGGCATCTGATGTGCCAAGATGGGACACAAGACCCGCACTTCTCTGGAACTTTCTAAGAAGAGACTTCTTGTCGTACTCTCCGGAGAAGGCATATTTCACCAGAACTCCTAGAGGCAGCGTGCCCACACGTTCCGGACTGAAAGGTCCCCCGTGGTTTGCGTTGTTCACATCCACCAATCTTCCCTTTTTCAGCGGTCCTATAGAAAAGCCTCCACCCAGATGCGCCACGATGAAATTATCTTCATAAAAACTGAATCCTTCTTCTTCGCAGACCTTTCTTGTGACGCCTTTGATGTTCAGGTAATGAGCAAGAGAGCCTCTTTCTTCTCCTTTAAGACCTGTAAATCTGGCCACATCGTCCATTTCATCGCAGGCCACAGGATCGACAATATAGGCTTCTACACCAGCCTCATCGGCAATCTCTTTGGCAAGGATAGGTCCCAGGTTCGAGGCATGCTCCCCTTGCACGGCAGCTTTCAGATCGTTCACAATATCCATATCCACAAGATAGGTGCCCCCTCTTATGGGTCTCAGAAGTCCACCGCGGCCAACCACGCAGGCAAGGTCCTCTTTTCCGATTTTCTTCTCCCGGAGGACCCTTATGATTTCTTCCCGTCTAACTTCACTCTGGTCGATGATATGTTCAAAGGCCTTCAACACTTCCACATTGTGTTCCACCACTTCTGTATGAATCTCCATGGACTCGGTACTGTAAATGGCAATCTTTGTGGATGTGGATCCAGGATTGATGACAAGCACATATTTCATACGCTTTCCCTCCCATAATATTTCTATTTAATCATAACAGAAACCCTTTACATTTGAAAATATGTAAACTCTCTTATTTTTAAACCATCTGTTGTAGATGTTCCAATAAAACCGTTTTTCCATTATCTTTTTCATATTTTATGTTGAAACATACACAATTATATTGTTTATTTGTCAAAAAATCATCTGGACTTGTCCAGATGATTCTTCACTACTTCATAGGTTTGTACTTTCGGATCACTGCTTCTGCCACCTTTATGCCATCCACAGCACTGCTGATGATGCCTCCAGCATAGCCTGCCCCTTCGCCACAGGGGTAAAGGCCTTCTGCAGAAGGACTTTCTAAAGTTTCTCCCCGGAGAATCCTCACGGGCGCGGAGGTTCTTGTCTCCACCCCTGTAAGAAGTGCGCCGTGTTTTGTGAATCCCTCCATCTTCTTTTCAAACTGCAGCAGTCCATCTGCCAGCCCCTCAGTAATATAGGCAGGAAAAAGATCCTTCAGAAGCGCACTCTTCACGCCGGGCTCATAGGACGGATGCACTTCTCCAAAGGTCTCTGTGAGCTTCCCTTCTAAAAAATCCTCCACCTTCTGGACCGGCGCATGATAACCGCCTCCTCCCAGCTGGAAGGCTTTCTTTTCTAGATTTCTCTGGAAAGCGATGCCCGCCAAAGGATGGGAACCGTAATCATCCGGTGTGACAGAAACCACCAGAGCAGAATTGGCATTCTCCTTGTCCCGGGCATGATAGCTCATGCCATTGACCACTAGATGCCCTTCTTCACTGGCCGCTGGCACCACAAGACCTCCAGGACACATGCAGAAGCTGTAGACCCCTCTGCCATCTCTGGTTTTCGCTGCTAAAGTATACTCTGCCGGGCGCAGCTTCGGATGCCGGAAAGAGGGTCCGTACTGGCTTTCACTGATTCTCCACTGAAGATTCTCAATGCGCACGCCTACAGCCATGGACTTGGCTTCCATGGTGATTCCTTTGGAGAAAAGAGTCTCGTAGGTATCCCGGGCACTGTGCCCCAGGGCCAGGATCACCACCTCTGTTTCAAAAGGTTCTCCATTGACAGTGATTTCCTTCAGCGCTCCATCCTTTATTTTGAGATTTTCCATCTGGCTGTAGAAACGGACTTCTCCACCCAGTTCCTTAATTCTTTCCCGGATTTTCACCACCACGTCTTTCAGAAGATCGGTACCCACATGGGGCTTGGATAGATAGGCAATCTCCTCCGGCGCTCCTGCGGAAAGAAGCGTATCAATGACTTCATGGATTCTTGGGTCCTTGATTCTCGTGGTGAGTTTTCCGTCAGAATACGCACCTGCTCCTCCTTCTCCAAACTGGATGTTGGTTTTCACATCCAGGATGCCGGTCTTCATGAAGAAGTCCACCTTCTCATCCCGCTCTTTCATAGGCGCTCCACGTTCCAGAACCAGGGGACAGTATCCTTCTTCCGCCAGCTTCAGAGCAGCGAAGAGTCCCGCAGGACCAAGTCCTACAACAACTGGTCTGTGCTTCAGGAGCATATTTCCCTTTGTGAGGGGCTCCCGGATTGTCTCCGCATAGTGGGAAACCTTTGGACTTCTGTTTTTCCGAAGGGCCAGCTCTTCATCCTTCACCGTAAGGTGAACAGTATGCACGAACTTTAAAGGTTCTTTTCTCGCATCAATGGACTCCTTCTGAATTTCCAGAAACAAAATCTCACTTTCCGGGATTCGTAAAAGCTTCGCTGCTTTTCCCTTCAGATCACTTTTTTCTTCTTCTAAGGTCAGTTCCAGATTAGTAATCTTTATCATCATCTTCACTCCAAAAATGGAAGCCCGAAGGCTTCCATCTGTATTTTTTCCTTGATATTATCCTGCAGGGGTCTGTTCCGGCGGCAGCTCTTCTTCACCTTCCACTGTAATGGTGACAGAAATGACCAGCGGATTCACAGAGACTTCAATCATATCCACCGGCAGCACAATCTTTGGTGTCAGCTCGTATTCACCAGGCTGAAGCCCCGTCAGATCAATTTCTGCGGTGATGGATTCTTCTGTGATTTCATCCAGTGCACTTTGTGGTCCGCTGACCACGATGTTCACCGAGTTTGTGGAAAGGGTAACACTGAACCCTTCTCCCATACCGATGGTGGTGACCCGTTTTGAAATGGTCTTGGTCTCAAAAGCTTCCAGCACGAGAGATACGGTAGCGCTGGAGTTTCCTTCCACAGCTATGATGCCCTCTGGAATCACCAGCCGTTTCAGATGGTCTCCAGACTCATTGATTTCTGACAGATTCAGCTCTTCCGTGGAGATCTCGCTGATCTGGTTCAGCAGACTGTCCGGTCCTGCTATAAGAATGGTGGCTGGTGCCACAGAGGTGCTGAGAAGTTCAAAGCCTTCTGGAACTTCACCCGCGGTATCCACCACAATGGGCACAGACTTCGTAGAAAAGACTTCAATGTTCATCTCCACATAAAGAGGAGAGAACTGCACGTGGTTTACCACCTGGTCTTTTTCATCGATGGCCACAAGGGAAAGAATTTCTTTATAATTTTCCTCCAGACCTTCCCGCTGGCCTCTGGCTGCAAGAGCCTTGACCTGATTCACATACTGCGCAGGTCCTTTCACCATGACGGAAGCTGGATTGAAGGTGGTCCCTGCCACATAATGGCCGTCGGCTGCTTCTGCATCAAACTGGGACACAATAGGCACTTCTCTTTCCAGATAATCATCCAGATACACAATGGCTTTCACATTGCTGCTGGGTGTCACATCCAGGTCCGCTGGGTAGGAAGTGATTTCAATGGGCACTTCGTTGATGCCTGCTTTCAGGGGAAGATCATCGAGATTTGCCACCACTCTGAAATTGCTGGCAACACTACGATATACTTCAGACGCAGGTCCTTTCACCGTCAGGGTCACCATGATGTCCTGATTCGGAAGAAGCGCCAGATTCTGTTCTGTGATGTTCTCCAGGTTTTCCAGTCTCACGGGCACATTGTACACCTTCATGGTCTTGATGGGATTTTCCACATTGATGATGTAGATCCAAAGACTGAAGGATAAAATGAGACTGACTATTTTTAGGAGGAGATCCGATCCTTTTTGCTTAGCCATGATTCAATCTTCTCCTTCCATGTAATTTTCTTTTCAATCTTGCTGGTCAGGATCTTCACAAGGATTTTCTGAAGCCTCTCCTTGTCGTAGTTTCGGACAAGCTTGCCGTTGAGGGCAAGAGAAATGGTGCCTGTTTCCTCTGAAACGATGAGCACCAGAGCATCAGACACTTCTGAAAGTCCTAGAGCTGCCCGGTGCCTTGTGCCCAGGCTTTTGCTGATGTCTTTGTTGTTGGTGAGAGGAAGCACACATCCAGAGGAAGAGATCCTGTCTCCTCTTATGATGGTAGCTCCATCATGAAGTGGTGTATTGGGTACAAAGATATTTTCTAAAAGCGCCGTGGAGACCACCGCATCAATTTTAGTGCCTGTCTCACTGATGTCCCCAAGACCTGTGTCCTGTTCAATAACAATGAGGGCTCCGGTTTTACTTTCACTTAAATTGTCCACAGCTTCTACGATTTCATTCACAACTTTGGTCAGGATATCCGCATCTCTCAGCACCCTTCTGTCACTGAAGGCCGATCTTCCCAAGTGCTCCAGAATCCTTCGGATTTCCGGTTGGAAGATGATGACCAGCGTCAGCACTCCAATGGTGATGGTCTTACTGATGATGGTATACACCATGGTGAGATTGAAGATATAACTGATGGGAATGAGCAGCAAAATCAGCACAATGCCGCGAAGAAGCAGCTCCGCCCTTGTTTCGATAATCAGTTTATAAGCTCTATAAATCAGATACGCCACGATGAGAATATCAATGACGGAGGAAATATTCATATTTCTAACGGTATTCAGTATGGTATTGAGCGTTTCCACGGGACACCTCCCCTGCTTTTCTCAGCAGATTTTAGTCAATATATTTAAATTATACAATAGAACGCGCTTGGATTGTGCACAATTTTCGGTTTTTGGCAATTTCTTTGCAGTATTCACCGATGTTTCATATTATGCATCGATAAATAGGATCCTCTTATGCTGCATGCTCCTCTCCCATTGTAGCGGATGAACTAAAAAACCTCTTAAAAGAACGGGTCTTTTAAGGGGGTTTTAATATCTTTTCAAGATTTCTAAAGAATGCAGTCCTTTACAGCTGATTTTTCTTCAGAATAGACCCTCTATTCCTGTTGTGCACAAAATTTTCTGGAGGTCTCTTCCACTATCTCCTAAGATTGCCTGATCATATCCTTCCTCTTCTACAACCTTTCTTTGATGACAAAAAGTGAAACCCGCAAGGATCTTACGCTTTCTGTGTAACGATAGGAAGCAAAAACCCCTTCCAAAAGCACAGCTTTCAGAAGGGGATCTTCAATTACTTATTTCTGTTGATGAATGCTCGCAGCTCTTCCTTTGGTCTGAAACCAACGATCTGGTCCACCAACTGGCCATTTCTAAATGCCAGAAGTGTAGGGATGCTGGCAACTCTGTACTTTGCTGCCTGCTGTGGGTTGTTGTCCACATTGAGCTTCACAAATTCCACATCTTCAATTTCGTCGTTGAGTTCTTCAAATAGGGGAGCGAGCATTTTGCAGGGTCCGCACCAAGGTGCCCAAAAGTCCACCAGTACAAGTCCTTCTTTTCCAAGTACATCACTTTCAAAAGTGCTGCCTGTTACTTCCTTAATCATATCTTTTCCTCCTGAGTCTTTAAATTATATTACCCATTATACACATTCTTTTTCATTTTTACAGTTGGTCGTGAAAAATTAACAGAAGGTTTCCTTTGACAAATTTTGACATCAAAACGTTTACATTCCCTTCAGAAAGAACCTTGTTTCAGGTTCTTCTTCCCACTATAGGGAGGCCAGCCAAGCTTCAGCGTCTACCTTCAGGATCTGTGTGATCTTCTCTTCCTGAAATGGACTTTCATGTCCACCCCTCTGAAGTAGCACATACCGGTTGTTTTTGGTCCGATAGAGAATCTCTTCAAATCCTTTTGGATCTCCAAAGTATCCCTTGGTGACTCTTCTGATTTCTGTGGCTGTTTCAAGATTTGGTGCCTTCTTTGCCATCTAGTTCCCTCCTTCCAAACATAAAGGTCTTTTACATTATATCACCATCTGCTAAAATCTTCAAAGTTCCTCTCCCCAATGGCTTTTGGTTATTTTTTATGTGTTTTTAGGGTAAGAATCTGCTGTTTTTTCTACTGTTTGGCTCTACTTCCCATTCAGTGTAAAAACTGGCAATCGATGAAAAATGATCCAAGGAGTTTTACAGAACTTTCATGACACGTCAAAAAGCACTTCATATTTAGACCCTATAGTCTATTAAAAAGAAAAGAACCCATTACCCGAACTGACGCAAAGGAGGTACCAAATGCCCCAAAAGAAAAATCATGAACTGAAAGGCAGTGAAATGCCGAAATCTGATGAAATCAAAGCCCAGGTCATTGAGAATGATCTTGAATCTCTCATGGACCCGCAGCCCATATATGACAACACCAGTCACTCTGGGTATAACAGACTGAAAGGAAAAGTCGCCATCATCACCGGTGGAGACAGCGGCATTGGCAGAGCCGTTTCTGTGGCCTATGCCAAGGAAGGAGCAAAGATTGCAGTGGTGTACCGCGATTCCCATGAGGATGCAGATAAAACCAAAGAAGTGGTGGAATCCTACGGCGGAGAGTGTCTTCTTCTATCAGGAGATCTGGGAGAGCCTGCTTTTTCCAAGAAAATTGTGGAGAAAACGCTGAAAAAATATGGCCGTATCGATATCCTCGTGAATAATGCAGCCGAACAGCATCCTAAAGAGTCCCTATTGGAAATCACCGATGATCAGATGGAGCGCACCTTCAAAACCAATATTTTCTCTGTTTTTTATCTTACAAGAGAAGTTCTGCCTCACCTCCGTGAAGGTGCAGTCATTCTTAATACCACTTCTGTCACCGCTTTTCGGGGAAATCCCACTTTGCTGGATTACTCCGCCACCAAAGGAGCCATCAGCGCCTTTACCCGTTCCCTGGCTCTCAATCTTGCGGATGAAGGCATCCGGGTGAATCAGGTGGCTCCAGGTCCCATCTGGACACCGCTCATTCCTTCCACTTTCGGGAAAGAAAAAGTAGAGAAATTTGGCCAGGATGTCCCCATGGGAAGACCCGGCCAGCCAGTGGAGCTTGCTGAAGCTTATGTATTCCTTGCCTCTGACGGAGCTACCTATATCACAGGACAGACCCTCCACATCAATGGTGGAGATATTGTGAACTGCTGATATTTCATAGAAAGAGAGTCCGGTAAACTGTATACCGGACTCTCTTTCTCTTTTTACTTGCAAGCTTAGTCTCTAGTCTTCCACGCTCAGGCAGTCTCCAGTGCTGACACGGTCTTTCAGCACTCCACTCTTTGTTTCAATGACAGATCTTGAGTCTTTCACAACTTTACTGATTCTCCAGGGCTTCATATCAAAAATGGTATGCACTACGCATAGATCCTCATCCAGAAAAAGCACATCGATGTTCATTTTCATAAAGAAGCAGTGAATGCTATTGCATGGAGTAATTCTGAGTCCTTCATGATTTGGCATAGATGTCTTTCCCATGAGTCCCTTGAACCGGCCATAAAAACCTTGTGCTTCCTTCAGGTTTTCAAGAAGCACCTCTCCATTTTCATTTTTTAGAACCACCGTCATTTTCACTCTCCTTTAAAAGATTCTTGGCTTTTGTCTTACTCCTTCCTTCTTCTTCCTCATACCAGAAAATGTAGTCCGCTGTTTCAAAGACATTCCCATCATAAAGCATCCTTTTGGTGAGAATGGTCCCATCGAAATTGAGTACTCCAGGCTGGGTCACCTGGATGCGAAGCCTGGGAGACTCCTCTTTTCCAAAAAGCGCCTTGTATCCTTCGATGAACTTTTTCGATGGATCCTCTGCTTTTTTCAAGAGTAGCATCTTATAGTCCGATCCCTTGGCAGGCAAGTAGAAATCTCCCTCCTCCTCTTTGACGAAGCTAATGATGACCTCTTTTTTCTTTTTGTCAGTGAGATGAAGGGCTCCTTCTTCCTCTAAAGACATCCGGTCCTTTTTATAATGAAGACTTCCACTGACAAGATGCTTCGGCATCACAAGCACCTTATAAAAAACCCTGCCCAGAAGATAGAATAGAAGCAGCCCAATAAAAAGAAAGAGAAGAAGGCCCAGAAGAACCGACCTGTAGGGTGATACATTCTGAAGAAGCCCTCCAAGAAAGCTCACCACATTGACTTCAACAATGATTGGGTTTCCTGATATCGTCCTGCCCTCTCTTAATCCCGACACGGCTATTGAAAGAGGAACAGACTCCTCCTTCCTGCTTTCATGGGGTTGATACCGCAGGAATATCCTTTTTTTCTCCTGAGCGTCAATCTCATGAACTGGATTCAAGATTTCCCCCTTCTCATCCTCCAGAGTGAAGGTTAGGGTTTCCGGGAAAATGCTGGCATTTTTTACAATAATTTCCAGAAGAGCGGACTCTCCGGATTTCACAGAGACCTGAGAGGAAGCTGATGACACCGAAATCTCCTTTAGTATGCCTATGTTCACCTCACCCAGCTCTTTTTCCTGCACAAAGGGTTCCCCTTTGTAGCTTCCACGGAATCCAATTTGAAGATGCGCTTTTCCCTCTTTTTCAAAGGACACCCGGGTGCTGTAAAGGCCATCACCAGCGCGAAGATCCCCGGAAGCCTCCTCCCCATCATCGTTGAATACATAAAGAACTTCCTCGCCATCTTCATAGGTGAGATGAAGCGCATACTCTTCCAGAAGAAGATCTCTTCCTGGTATAAGATTTACACCACCGGAGGAGAGACTGCTTCTGATGATCCTTGAGGAATCCAAAATCTCTAGAGCGCTGGTTTCAAAATAGTCTGATGTGATCACTGGAACATTTTTCACAGAAAAGGCACTTCCTGCAGTGGCTATGGTTTTACCGTCTTCCTTTAAAAGAACCTCCACCTCATAGAATCCATGGTCTTTGGTGTCCTCAAAAGTTCCCACATAGACATCATTCTCTAAAGTCAGTCCGATGGGCGTTCGGCTCTTCACACCATTTTTTGTGATGACAGCTTCCAAGGATGCTGTTTCTGGGATGGGCGTACTGGAATACACACTGAGCCTCAGCGGTTCATTCATGGGATGCACGGCATTCATCACAGGTTCCTCCATCCAAAGCTTGAAGAAAAAGTCTGTGCTGCCGAAGGCCTTCATGGCTGGAGCTGCAGTTTCTCCTGGCGCTGGGGTCAGCTTGACACTCCAGGTGCCCACCTGCTCCTCCTCTTTCTGATTGAGGGTCAGTAAGGTGTACCCTCTCTCTTTATATAAAGCAACGCCCTCTGTGATGCCCACTCCTCCAGGCCCTGTGACGTCCACCTGATAATTGTCTGTATTCTGCGTAAGAAGCAGCGTGGTCTGGCTGATGTAGGGATCCATCTCAAAAGAAATGGTCTTCTCTTCTGATAGGACAAACTCTTCTTCCAGAAGAGGACTTCTGTTTTTTAGACTTTCCACAATGCCAAAAAAGACCTCTGCCAATGTGCCAGGGTCCTCTGTGATGGTGGCTGCACCCAGGGTTTCCAGAGACATTCTTTCCAGGATTGCAGGATCAATATCTCCAAACCCAACGGTATAGATGGGAATCTTTTCTTCTGCTGCCCTTCCTGTGAGACTCCATAAGCCGTTCATGTAGTTATCCATGTAACCAGGCTCTTCACGCCTTGCAGGGTCAGGGTCCGGAATTCCGTCTGTGACAAAAAGAATGACTTTCCGGGCTTCATTCTCCACCTCTTCCAGCTGGGTGAGGGCAGATTCCATGGCTTTCACATAATCCGTGTCCCCTGCAGGAAGAAGGTTTCCAGTGAGGGCGTTCTTCATGAGATTCTTATTCGCCGTGCTTTCCACCTTCTGGAAAGGAACCGCAGTTCTCACATTCTCATCGAAGGTGATGACTCCGATGGCGTCCTCTGGACTTAAGAGATCAATGAACATTTTGGCCGCGGTTTCCCGTAGTCCTTCTGGGTCTGTCTGCCCCATGCTGCCTGATACATCCACAACGAGACTCACCGCAAGGTTTTCAAGCCTTACTCTTTCCTCCGCCTGGACTTTTACCAGGGGAAAATACGCAGCAAAAAGACAGATCGCTAAAAATAGTGACCATGACTTTTTGTTTTTTCTCATACTACCTACCTCAATATATCTGTTCCGCTCAGTGCTTCCAGTACGTTCAGAAGTGCCGGTCCTAAAATGATGATGAATATGGCGGGAAGGAAGAAAAAGACCAATGGAAAAATCATCTTCACAGGGAGCTTCGCCACAGCCTGCTCAATCCGCTGTCTTCTTCTTGTTCTCGCGGACATGGACTGGACTCGGAGCATATTGGCGATGTTTGATCCCAGCTGGTCCGCCTGGATCACTGCTGTGACAAAGGTGTTTAGATCATCCACGCCTGTCCTTTTCGAAAGGGATCTTAGGGCCTCTGATCGGTTTCTGCCCTTGGAGATGTCATCCAGCACCGCTCGGATTTCTTCTGCCAAAGCTCCCTTCATTTTTTCGGCGGAGCGCTTCATGGCCATATCAAAGCCTAGACCAGCTTCCACAGAAACGTAGAGAAGATCCAGAAAACTAGGGAGAGACACTTGAATCTCTTCCTGCCTTTTTCTGGCGATGCTCCGGTACTGCACATAGGGGAGCATCCATCCCAGAAATGCCATCACCGCTGTGAAAAGAAGTGCTGGTAGGTTTGTAAGAAGACTCACCACATACATGAGTCCACCAAAGATCACCGCACTGACCAACTGAAGAAGTAGAAGTTTATTGGTATTCATAACCTTCTGCTTTCCTGCCTGGATGATCAGCGTCTCATACTTGTCTTTGATGCCAGAAGGGGTCATTCTTCCCACGGCCTTGGCCATGCGGTCCACCAGAGGGGCTATGACACGGTCAATGAAGGGCGTCTTCAGTTCATCTTCCTCATAATCCACACCAATGGCTTTAATGGACTGAAGTCTTTCAGAAACCATGACTCTCTTTCCAAAGAAGACCTGATAGAGCACTACCGTGATGAGTGTTACAGTGACCAGGGTGAGTAGATAGAGCAGCGGTTCCATACAGTCTCCTCCTTACATTTTCACTTTGATGATTTTCATAAGAATCAGCACACCAACAGTCTGCATGATAAGCACCACACCTATGAGGATATTTCCAATAAACGTATTAAAGAGTGGAAGGATGAAATTAGGGTTCACAAAATTCAAAATTAAAACAAGCACAAATGGAATTCCACCGACCACAACCGCCGACATCTTACTCTGAGCGGTGATGGTTTTGATGTCTCCACGGAGTTTTATGCGGTCACGAATAGTATTGGCTAAGACATCCAGAATTTCCGAAAGGTTTCCTCCCACCTGCCTCTGAATGAGGATGGCGGTGACGAAGATGTCGATGTCCTCGTCCTCGGTTCTCTTGGAGAAATCCGAAAGAGCCTCATCAATAGGTTTTCCAAGGGAGTTGTCTCGGACGATCTTATTGAACTCATAAGCGATGGGGTCTTCCATCTCTTTTCCTGCCACCAGCATGGACTGGGTGAAGCTAAGTCCTGCACGAAGGCCATTGGATAAAATCGATAAAGCCTCGGGCAGCTGGTTGTTCAGCTTTTTCCCTCTACTCACCTTGGCCATTCTTACATAAAGCCCTGGAATCATGTAGAGAATCACCATAATAATAATCCCCATAAAGATTGGCACCTTGGTTATAAAAAGGAGAACTCCAACAGATCCACTGAGAAGCACCGAGATACCAAAAAGTTCTTCTGGCTTCAAAGGCAAATGGGCTTTGGTCAGAGTATCCTTATTCTTTTGATAAATCCTTCCGATGAACCCGATTCTCGAAAGCTTTGACAAGAAAAGTTCGTTTCTTGGGATATTTTGATTCTCCCCTCGCTCCTCTGCGTAATTTTCCACATCAGAAGTTCTGATCTTCTCCATCCGGTGCTGAATCTGTGCAGACTTTCCAAAAAAGAGCAGATACAGTCCCACAAGAAGAAGAAGGACACTAAAAAATACTCCTGCATATATTGCATAAATCATCCTAACTACCTCCTCATCTGAGAGGAATCTGGTGGCACCTCATATTTTTTGAAAATGGCCGACGGCACATTTTCCCCATAGGTTTTCAGTTTATCAATGAACTTCGGTACAATGCCCGTAGCCACATGTTTTCCCATGACTTTTCCTGTTTCATCAAAGCCTTCCTGACGGAAGACGAAGATATCTTGTAGGGTGATGGTATCATTTTCCATACCCACCACTTCGGATACTTTTGTGATCTTTCTGGATCCATCATTAAATCTGGACACCTGCACAATGAGATCCAATGCCGATGCAATCTGCTCACGGATGGCTTTGGAGGGAAGCTCCATACCGGCCATCATGACCATGGTTTCCAATCTAGACAGAGTATCTCTTGGGGTATTGGCATGGATGGTTGTGAGAGAGCCGTCATGACCTGTATTCATAGCCTGAAGCATATCCAATGCTTCTGCCGAGCGGACCTCACCTACAACGATTCGATCCGGTCTCATACGAAGGGTGTTGACCACGAGATCTCTGATGGTAACTCTTCCTTTTCCTTCAATGTTTGCCGGTCGGCTTTCCAAGGTCAGCACATGTTCCTGCTGGAGCTGAAGCTCCGCCGCATCCTCCACAGTGATGATACGTTCATCATGAGGGATAAAGCTTGAGATGACATTCAGGAGCGTTGTTTTACCACTACCGGTACCACCAGAAACAATGACATTGCATCTCCCGCGGACACTGGCCCGTAAAAACTTTGCCATATCCATGTTGAGGGTTCCAAAGGTGATGAGGTCTTCTAATGTAAAGGGATCTGTGGAGAACTTTCGGATGGTGATGGTGGGACCTTTTATAGATAGTGGTGGAATGATGATATTCACACGGGATCCATCTGGGAGCCTCGCATCCACCATGGGACTGCTTTCATCCACACGTCTGCCTAAGGGTGCAATAATCTTATCGATGGTATGGAGCACATGCTGATCGTTTCTGAAGGTCACAGTGGTAGGTTCAATCTTACCGAAACGTTCAATATAAACATGGTTGGGACCATTGACCATAACTTCTGTTACAGAAGGGTCATGGAGATAAGAGGTTACCGGGCCATATCCGAAAACTTCATCCATGACATACTTAGTGATTTTCTGTTTGTCACTGATGAGCCAGTGCTTTCTGTGACGATTGGAAAGGTCATTGATGGAGGCACCAATCTGCTCTTTGATAATCCTTTCCTGCTCTTCCAGTTTGCTTTCGGGATTCATCACCACATCATCAATAACCGCTTCCAGCACCAGCGTTGCAAACTCTTCAATCTCTTTTTTCTTCTTCTCACTTTGTTCTTCCTGCTGATCCTTTTTCACATCTTGATTGTTTGGTCCAAAACTGTTCAGCATCATTACTCGTCACCTCTTTCTTCTTCTGACTTTGCTGTTAGGACTCTTTTCCATCTCCAATGGTCTTCACCATCTTATTGATGGATCTTGTGATGGAACCTCTGGGGTGCTTCGTTACATAAGGAATCCCCTGATTCAGTGTGGAAGTTGCCTTCTTATAGTCTGCAGGCACCACATACTGAATTTCATAGCCCAGTGTTTTTTCGATATCCTTGGGCCTGATTTCACTTCTTCTGCTCTGCTTGTTGAGAAGTACAGAGATTTTTGATTTCGGAAAATTGAAATCTACAAAAGTGGCAATGGCTCCTTTGACGTTTCTCACCGTTGCCACTTCGGGGGTCGTCAGAAGAAATACTTTCTCTGCAAACACAAAGGCTGGATTCACCGGGTCATAGAATCTGGAAGGCATATCCACAATGACATAATCATATGCCAGCTGAAGGTTCTTTAAAATCAGCTGAATATGCTCCGCATTGATGAACTCATTCATTCTGGGCTCAATATTTGCTGCCAGCACCTTAACTCCGGACTCATGACTGGTCATATAGGTGTTCAGGTATTCTAGATCCAGGTTCCGTATGTCATCCACCACATCTGAAATGGTATATCTAGGCGTAAGATTTAAGGCCAATGCAATGCTTCCGAAGTCCAGATCAAAATCTACTAAGGCAACTTTCTTCCCTGTATTCTTCGCAAGGGAAACCGCAAGGTTCGTGGAAAGAAAAGTCTTTCCCACACCCCCTTTGGTGCTGAAGATGGTGAAAATCTGCCCATATCCTGTTGATTTTCTCTGCTTGGATGGTGTCACTTTCTGAAACTCCATTCTCTTTCTGGTGAGCTTATTGGCCTGATAGATGGAGTCCACCAGCTTATTGGGTTTAATGGGAACCAAGACCACATCCTTTGCTCCAGAGAACAGTGCACGGTGCATGATGTCCTCATGGACTTCTGATTCAATAATAATCACCGCTTTGTCCATATATTCTGTGGTGACACGTTCGCAGAAGTCATATCCGTCTCCATTGTAGTTGGAAGAAACCAGAACCACATCCACATTCTCCACATCGATAATGGCCAGAGCATCTTCCATGGTATCTGCATCTCTTGCAATGGAGATGTAATCCACATTGGTAAGAATATTTTCTATGTCAAATTTCTCTTCCAGATTGGTACTTAAAATGAGTACTTTTATGGTATCCATCTACCTCGACCTCCATTCTGCAAAGTTATCCATGCCAAACTGAGTCAGGTTCACCGTCTCACCGTCCAGAGGATTTCTAAGGGTCATGTTGAGGGACCCGAACTGGCTGGCAAAAACCAGCACTTCTGCCTGCTCCGGGGTAACCAGGAGCGTCAGGCTGCTAGTGAGCCCGCCATTGGCTGCTAAGGCTTCAGGACTGTTTTGTGGATTGATGCCTTTCTTGATAATTTCAATATTCTGGAACTGTGTGATGGTAAGGGGTGTCGGGTTTATGCCTGGTTCTGTATACGTGGCAAGGATGTCTACTTTATCTCCTACAGTGATATATCCTGCTACTCCAGACACTTCTCCAATGGCCAGCGTCAATGCTCTCATGTTTTCAGGAATTAAATAGGCAAGCTCTGTACCTTCTTGATCGAAGGCGATTCTGCTTTTCAGCACCTGCTCCCCTGTGATGATTTCTGATTTTGTGATAAAGCCCACAATCTCCGCTGCTTCTTTTACAGCATCGGGATGCAGCGCATCTTCAGGAATGTTCGTCACCTGAAGCATCTCCTCTGTGATTCTAGTGTTTTCCGGAATGGTATTGATAGCTGTAACGACAGCTGCTGTTTTGATCTCCGGTGGTGGAGGCTCTTCAATACCAGAGATGTAGTTATAAAGCAGCGCCACCGTGATAAGTGCTAAAAGCACTGCAATGACCAGGACACGTTTTTTCAGTTTCACAGTTTCTCCCCTCTCTTTCATCCACTAAAACATAAAAAGGGTCCATCCGCGCTACGAGGAACACCCCTCCAGGCAGATGAACCACAAGCTTACTTCACGAGTTTGCTGTATTTTGCTGCATTGGGATCGACAGGTGACACATTCTGGTCACCTTGTTCAATCACTACGTCAAGCTCCCTTACTTCACCAGTCATTCTTCCTAAAATCGTTCCTTTTGGATAAGCAACGCCAACCACCGACTCTGGATAAGATTTTTCTTTCCCTATGCCGAGCGAACGATAGTCTGGTCCAAGCAAAGCATGTGGTGAACCAACTGCATTTTTATTTTTACTGGCACCATCTATAATGACATCCAGTATTTCAAACACTGCAAACTGCTTGATCTTAAAATACAGTTTACCACCTTTGTCTTTTTCAAATTCAGCTATTGGAATTAACCCATGCATATAGCTTTGTCTTTCCAATATAGTAGGGAGCGAATTTGCTGTCTTCATTCTTTCTTCAATGGCATTAATAGAGGATTGAGCGAGACCCGTCTTACCTTCAAAAATCTGGTCTACATACATTGTAATTTTTGAACTATCCCCCTCTATTGCCGCGTTAATGTCATCTTGGCCTGACCAAGCCGGATCAATGTAGATAAATCCAGTGTTGCTAGGATATTCTACCCCATTGATGACTATTTTCTCACTGTGCAAATACTGCTTTCCAGCTACATAGGATTCTTTAGTCAGATAGATCGGAATTAAGTGTCCTCCTGCTGTTTTTTTCACATAACCCCATGTTGCTGCCGCGGATGCACTGACATCTTGAGTGTTAAAACCCAACATCCTTGCAAAGAAAAGACTATCTGTTTTCCTTGGAGTTACAACAATAACATCTCGGTACTCTGATTTGCCATCTGCAAGTTCCACAGTCATTTTCGTAATCTCAACCGTAGGTTCACCCTCTGCTCCATTTCTTAAAGCGGTTTCTTTTGCAATTCTTATGGCTTCAGCCTTAATAGATGAAATCTTCAGCGCATCACTTACACCTAGAGATTTCTCCATTTCCTGTGCTCCAGCAAGAGCTCCTGCATCCGCAGCTGTCACCATCTGTCTTCTGGTGGTGTAGAGCATTCCCGCATCTACAACTAGGGCTGAAAAACCTAGAATTACCAAAAACAGAAAGAGAAGCATGAAAATACCCGCTGCGCCTTTATCATCTCGTACCAGCTTTTTGAGCAGCATTTCCATTCTCCTCCTTTATTCAATCCGCATAACCGCTTTTGCCTGAATTTCCACTGGACCTGTAAAAAATAAACCTACTAGGGGATTAACCAATCCCTTGATTTCAACAATCGCATTATTGGTGTTATTGATGATCTCATTGTTGGTCGAATACTTAAAATGTGCAATATCATTTGGAATTGTGATACCGCTCACACCTGCTACCGCTTCCGAGGATGCAATATAGGCACGGTTTCTTTGATCTATGGTGGACACTACCGCAACACGAGCTCCTTCACGGGCCGCACTGGTCAGTGTAATCTTCGCATTAAAGAGCCATCCAAATTCCAGAATGCCAAGAAGAACGAATAAAACCAAAGGAATTGCGATGGCAAACTCTACAATTCCCTGGCCATCATCCTCTTTCATTCTCTTCCATCTTCTTAACATAACCTTTCACCTCATTTGGTTCAAAAAAAACTGGGAATCCAATTGGTATAGACCAAAGCCGCTCCAATGGCAATGGGTATTGCATAGGGGATATAGAGCTTTCCGGATCTTACTTCATCCTTTTTCAGCGATCCATACCATTCAATAAATTTGTGGTACCCCGTCAGTCGATAAAGAAATTTCAGCAGCGGACTTATGAGAAAACCTCCAAATAGCCTGAGTGATGCACCTAACCCTCTTTTATAGATACCATATCCAAGGGCGATAATCCCGCCAACAATGGCAGTGTAGATAAAGGTCATGAACACAAATCTTGTTCCCATAACCGCCCCTATGGCTGCCATGAGCTTCACATCTCCAGCTCCCATACCACCAAAGAAAAATGGAGGAAGGAATATGAGAAATCCTGCAGTGAACCCTAAAAGGCTGGACCATAGTCCAGAAAACCCAAAATAAACAGTTGAAAGGATCACTCCTATTGCTATGGTTGGAACTGTAATCTTATTGGGGATTTTCTGAGTCCGAAAGTCATGGTAAACACTCATGACGAGTAAAAGAAATAACAGAACTGTGAAGATTGTTTCCGCCATGTGTACCGCCACCTTCTAGTGTAGTAAAGCCCCCCTGATGAGGGGGGCTTTTGAATCAATTATTGGTTGGTGTCTTAATAGCAGCATTTCCAGCATTTATACTGCTGCTAATTCTATTGAAGATTGCTTCTAACTGTGGTCTGAAAACAGTTATAACACCTAGTGCAATTACTACCATCAATAGCAAGATGAGTCCATACTCAACAAGTCCCTGTCCTTCTTCTTCTTTCCAGATTCTTTTTAGTAGATCCATCATTCTCTCTCCTTTTTAATAGAATAAATAAAACAGCAACGTTTTTTATACCCTCATTCTAAACTCGTCTGATTATTTTGTCAATTGATTTTGTATGAATTATCCTATTTTATTAAGTTTAAACTAAACAAATTGACCCCAATCGACATAAAAACTTAAAATAATCTCAAATACTCAGAATTATACACATCTGTATAATTTAAGAATTAATTATATTAAATATTTAAACAACTGTAACTATTCGCTAATTTTTTTAAATCGCCATGGGGTTTTTCACAATAATTCTGATAATTGATGTGCTATAAACAATCTATTAAACCACAAGTGGAATCCCTTGAAATCAAAGCTATAAAACCTTATCCTTTTCACTATCTTATCAATGTCCCCGTTAGAATATCCAATCATTTTATGACTATCTGCTATCACCAACAGCATTAATTCAACGATTTCCGAAGAGTAGTCTCCTCATTTCTAAATCTCATTGATTGTTCACTATAATATTCTTTTAGAAAAGACAAAAAAAAAAGAAGCCAGCGTTTAAACTGACTTCTTCTGTCTATTTCTTTGATACTTTTACTTCTATTCCTGTTCGAGAATAACCTGCTTCGCTCTTAATACGGAGGAAGCAGACATGGAGAACTCATCCAGGCCATACTCCACAAGTGTTGGAATTGCAGTCTCATCTCCTGCCATTTCCCCACACATTCCACACCATTTCCCCTGGGAATGCGCTCCATCAATGGTCATCTTGATCAGTCTCAGCACTGCTGGATGCATTGGATCGTAAAGGTAAGAAACCTTCTCACTCATACGGTCAGCAGCCAAGGTGTACTGAATCAGGTCGTTGGTGCCGATGGAGAAGAAATCCACATGCTTTGCCAGTTCATCCGCCATAACAGCAGCTGCTGGAATTTCCACCATGATGCCCCACTCGATGGATTCAGAAACTTCATGACCTTCAGCCTTCAGTTCCACAGTACATTCTTCCACCAGTTCTTTAGATTTCTGGAACTCACTAAGAGAAGACACCATTGGGAACATCACCTTAAGGTTTCCGTAAACAGATGCTCTTAAAAGGGCTCTCAGCTGAATCTTAAATAAATCTGTACGGTCCAGACACAATCTGATGGCACGGTAGCCGAGGAACGGATTCATCTCATTAGGCATAGCCAGGTAAGGCAGCTGTTTGTCTCCACCGATGTCCAGTGTTCTGATGACTACAGGTTTCCCTTCCATCTTCTCCAACACATACTTATAGGATTCAAACTGTTCTTCTTCCGTTGGCATGTCATCTCTGTCCATATAGAGGAACTCAGTACGGAAGAGCCCTATGCCATCTGCACCATTTTCCAGAACCTTATGTACATCTTCAGGCTTTCCAATGTTTCCCGCCACTTCAATACGCTTGCCGGACTTGGTCTTAGCTTTCACATCCACCAGCTTCTTCAGTTCTTCCTTTTCCTGATTGTAAGCTTCTTGAAGAGCCACATACTTTGTTACAGTTTCATGATCCGGATCAATGATGACCCTTCCTTCAATTCCATCCACAATGAGAATATCTCCATTCTGAACAGTTTCTGTGATGTCATGAAGACCCACTACTGCAGGAATCTCCAAGGTTCTTGCCATGATGGCACTATGGGAGGTTCTTCCACCGATATTTGTAAGGAACGCAATAACCTTTTCCTTATCCAGCTGCGCTGTATCAGAAGGCGTCAGATCATGAGCAATGACAATGGTATTGGTTTCCGCAATATCAAAGCTGTCTTCAATACCTGCAAGATTGTTCATCAGTCGCTTGGCAACGTCCTTGATGTCCGCAGCACGTTCTCTCATATACTCATCTTCCATGGATTCAAAAATCGCCACATAGCTGCTGCTCACATCACTTGCTGCTTTCAGCGCATTGAGATTGTTGTTCTCAATTTCTCCTTCAATGGCTCCCATAAACTCAGGATCATCAAAAAGCATCAGATGCGCCTCAAATACCATAGCCTTTTCTTCACCCATGGAATCCAGTGCCTTCTTCTTGATTTTCTCTAGTTGGACCTTGGACTTTTCGCAGGCCTTCCTTAAAAGATCCTTCTCCTTGGCCACATCCTGGATCTTCTCATCCGTGATGTTCAGCTCCACATGTTTTTTGATAAATGCTTGTCCGATGGCATAGCCTCTTGAGGCCGGTATTCCGATTTTCATTTTACCCCTCCAATATATTCGTATTGCAATATGATTTTTGGTTCTCTTACTTCAATGTCAAATCGTGGTCTTCCAGGTACTGTGAAACCATCTCTTCCATATAATCCACCAGTTCTTCCACCGGATGACTCTTCTCTTTGGCACAAACCTTGGCCGCTCTGTCACATAGAAAACACTTTCTTGGTTCATAGGAAAGTTCGATTCTCCCCACTGCATAGTCTTCGTCGGTATCATAGACATCGATGTCCACAAACCTTCCCAGATCATGCTGCTGCTCAATGAAAATAGAGTTCTCCTTCAGGGTTCTGGCATCACCTTTCACCACATAGAACATGGTGGGTCCTTCTGGAGTCTCATAGACTTCATGGATGAGTATTTTCTCTTTGAAAATTTCTCCAATGGTTTTTGAGATTTCTGCATTAATGAGTCTAGTGATGTCGTTGTTCTTCTCCACGCCGGGATAATTTGCCCGGACCGTCAGTACAGGATACATATGCACCTTATGAAGGTTTTCGATGATGGTGCATTTCTTCTCCTGATATCGTACGAGTTCCTCATATCCTTCTTTTGTCATTCTCTTTAGTGCAGGCATTTCTTTTGTTCTTGGCTTCTCCAAATGGTTCCTCTCCTTGCCCTCTTAGTGCGAAACGTGACACAAGAAAAAACACAACCGTTTACTTCATTATATCACAGGTTTTTTACTCAACTGACAGAAAGAAATTGAAAAAAAAGAAATCACCAAAAGGAACTAAATCGTTCCCCCCGGTGATTTTAGTTTTTCAACTACATATTCATCTACTCATAGTTTATAGGAGAAAGGGACGGGAATCAAGAAATGTTTCAAAAAAACTGCAATTTTTAACCTCATTTCTCTTGAAAAATGACAAATTTCCTGCGAAAAGCATCGATTCCCTTCTCCCAGATTGAAAAACACGAACGGGAGAAAACCACAGTTCGGATTTTTCCACTCACCTTAAAAAAACAGCTGCACAAAAAAACAGAATCAGAAGTTTTCCTCTGACTCTGTAAATCAAAAACTACACCATCTTGAACTCTGTGCCTGAGATCTTCTGCTCCATCATTCTTTTTACGACACTGGCCAGATGAGCTCCCGCCTCAGAAGGATTGATGCCATTTTCATGGATGTTCGAAATGACATTTCGAAGGGACTCCGGCATACCTACTTTCCCCTTATAGGAAAGATAAGCACTCATAGAGGCAAAGGTCGAAAGACCTGGCCTTTCTCCGATGAGCATGATGGTTACCTTCGGCTGCAGTAGCTCTGTGATGACATCCATGGCAGGGACTCTTGCATACTTCACGTATAAAGGTGTGCCACTAGTCAGTCCCTCGATCTTCAGCCCCTGGACTAGAGCCTGATAGACGCTGGAGGTATTTTTCTCCATGGCTGTGCTGGACAGACCTTCCGAGAGGATGATCTGCACATCTACATTTTTGATGCAGTTTTCTAAAATATGCTTCTTCGTCTCTTCATCAAACATCCTGCCCAGGTCCGGTCTTGACAGATATTCATCCTTATCTTGGCACTGGGTTTTTACCATGACCATCTGAAGGTCTTTGGCGATGCCCTCCGGTGCTTCTGATAAAGCAGCATCATAAGCCCCTGCATGGTCCATGAGCATTCTTAAGTAGGCTTTTGTTCTATATCTAGGACCACATCTTCCAAGACCCATTCTGGCATCGGTCTTTTTCTTGATTCTTAAAAATTCTGGCCCATTCACAGGATTCTCAAAATCCAGATAGGAAGTATAGTCATCCAGAAGGATATCCGGAATCACATCGTCTTCCACCACTGTACCTTGAGGTGCTTTTGCTGATTCTAGAGTTTTTGGCTCTTCTTCCAGCGGTGTGCTCTTTCTGAGGTTTTCATCACTATTCTTCATGGCTTCCAAAACTTCTTCAATGATTCTTTTCAGCTCTACATCATTCATGTTCATCGCCTCCTACAAGAAGATGGAAGCGTCGCCTGCCATGGCAGTGAGCTTTCCATGTTCATCCATGAGTCCCTTTTTCATGAGCCATCTGTGGAACTCCGGTGCGGGTTTTTTCCCCATGAGCTCCCGAAGACAGGCATCATCATGAAAACTGGTGTCCTGATAGGCAAGCATGACATCATCCCCATGGGGAATCCCCATGAAGAAATTCGCACCTGCCATGGTAAGAAGCATGGTACCGATCTGCTGATCGTCCATATTGATTGGGGTATGATTTGTAAAGCAAGGGGCCATACCCATGGGCAGTCCCATGAGTTTTCCCATGAAATGGTCTTCGAGGTTCGCCCGGATCATTTCCTTGCCATCATAGATGGTCTCCGGTCCAATGAATCCACTGACATTGTTCACCATGAATGGATCAAAATATCTGGCAAATCCGTAGGTTCTGGCTTCCAGCGTCATTTCATCGACGCCTTCATCAGCATCCACAGACACTTCGGAGCCCTGCCCGGTTTCAAAGTATAGAAGGTTCAGCCCAGAACTGATGCCAAACTCAAAGGCCACCTGATAAGCTTCCTGTATGAGTTTTTTTGTGACACCGAAGCTGTCGTTGGTTTTCTCTGTTCCGGCAATGGACTGGAAGATCATGGAATGAGGTGTACCTCTTCTCATGGTATCCATTTGGGTCGTGATGTGGGACAGCACTGTAATCTGCGTTGGCACATCGTATTTTTTCACAAACTCAAAGACTTTCTGTGCAATGCGGTTGGTGCTTTCAAAGTTATCCGTTGCCAAAACATTATAGAACTCTATAGTTATGTTTCATTCCCCATTCATCGTGTCCGATTTTGCCTAGGCTACTTTCGTTTTGTGTAACACTCCAAGGGCGTAAATTCCCATACAACGCATGGTACATATTAACAGCTATCTTTCAGGTGATTATGCTGCTAATCCATATCTCGAAAGATTTATACTTGCGTTATAATCCCTGTCTATAACACAATTACATTCATCACAGATATAAGTCCTTTCTGATAGTGACAGTCTTGTTTTTACATTCCCACACTCACTACAGGTCTTGGATGATGGATACCAGGTGTCAACCTCTACAAATTCTATCCCATTAAACTCACACTTATACTTCATCTGCCTTCTGAACTCGTATAAGCCTTGCTTCCCAATAGCCTTTGCTAAGTGTCTATTACTCATCATACCTCTAATATTAAGAGTCTCCATAACAACTCGAGATGGTTTGGTTTTCACGATCTCACTTGTCGTCTGGTGCAAATAGTTACTTCTTATATTACTAATTTCCCTATGAACCAACTTAATCTGCTTCTCCAGTTTCACTATGTTACTGGTTTTTACGAACTTTCCTCCGCTCTTATTCATTTCATATTTCCTGGACACCTGACGCTGTAACCTACGTAGCTTCTTCTCCTTCTTCCTCATCCCTTTACTTTTGTTTATATTCTTATATACCTTTCCACTAGAACACACTGCCAGATCTTTAATCCCAACATCAATACCTAAGCTCTCACCAGTCAATTCTAACTCAGGCTTTTCCATTTCTACCCCAACAGCTACATACCAATATTTCCCATCATAGGAAACTCTGGGGTTTCTGTACTTCTTCCCCAATGGAATCTGATTTTTCTTTATACTTACCCAACCAACCTTCTCTAATAATACACTGCTCTCCCTGAATTTAATTTTCATATTGTCATTGTAAAATGAAGGCTTTGACCTTTTTCTACTCTTAAACTTCGGTTTTTCAGATACCTTCTTAAAGTACCTCTTGTAAGCATCACAGGCATCTTTTACAGCCTGCTTTGCTACATTGTTTGAAACCTCACTTAACCACCTGTACTCCTCTTCCTTCTTCATCTGAGTAATCTCTTTCCTCAATTCATTGTCAGAAATGAATTTATTTCCATTGTTATAGTTTTCTTCTTGTCTCGCTAGAGTCCAATTATACACAAACCTAGCAGTGCCAGCAGATCTCCATAAGGCCTTCTCCTGCTCTTCACTAGGAAATAGCCTCACTTTCCTCCCCAGGATCATTCTCTAACAACTCCTTCATCATCTTCTTTACCTTATTTGCTCTCTTTCCCTGAAGCCTACAGCTGAATACAATCACAATTTGAATTAAATCCTCAACCAGCTCCTGTTCCTCAGTTTTCTCGGTGTTGTCTATTATTTCAATAGTAGTGCCATATTTTTCACATAAATTCTCTACCAACTCAAACCCAAATCTTAATAACCTATCCTTGTACTTTTAACTTCAACACCTCTTATACCTAAGAAATGATTTAGCTGTTCCTGATTAGCTCTGCAAATTCATCAATCGTATACTACTTCATATAATCACCTTTCTTCTAGAATAACCTAAACATTGAAATAATTAAATGTATTTATATAAACTCTTGTAATGTTATAGTCACTGTTATTCTACCTCCACAGGATTGATCCCGATGCAAGCATCTCCAGAACCAAAGGATATCCCTTCCATCACGCCTAAAATGATGGTTTCTGGATTATCTGTGGTGCTGTTGGCCTGAATGCGGTAGGACAGGGTCCCCGGGTGACCGATCTCTGTGTTGCATCTGGTGATTTTATGGATTTTGCTGGCACCATAGACCAGGTCCATGGAACTCATGAGCTTTGCTACCCCTGCTGCCACTTCTCCACTGATGCCTCTGGAGATTCTCTTCAGATCATCATTGGTGGTCTTATGGTCCAGGATGAGTTCCCGTAAGCTTCCTATGGACATTCTTCGGATGCTCTCATAGGTCTTTTTGTTCATGCCATCCAGATTCACTCGGGTGACTTCATCTTTTTCATAGGGTACTGTTGGATTCTCCACAAGATCCTCCACCAGCATCTCCGATAACACGACCTTAGCCGCAACTCTTTCTGTTTCATCACTGGCTGCAATCTTCTGCAGCCTGTCACCGGCCTTGGGCTCATTGGCCTTGGCCAGCACGTCTTTCACATCTTTAAACTGGTATTTTTTTCCGTTGACAATTGTTTTGAGTTTCATGCTGCGCTCCTTTACATGGTACTTAACCGGAATCATGGCCTTCCGGTCAGCGTGTACTTTAACTCCTGCACATGAGGTGGCAGCATAGTAAAGAATACCCACCCGCACTCTTTAGACTGCCTTTTCTATTCACCTGGTACAAAACAACGGAAAACAACATAGAATAAGACCCGCCACCTGTTTAAAAGGACTATATCTGAATTGATGAGTACATTTTCTATATACCATCTATCTCCGTGCCAAGTCTTCTATGTTATGTCGCTATTGTAGCAATGATTGAATTTTCTGTCAATAAATTGTTGAAGTCCTTTACGATGCTCTGTTATGGGCGTTAGAGCATCTTTACGCACTCAAAAAGAGCACCCGAAGGTGCTCCATAAACAAGGATACAATTTCTTGTTTATTCTGATTAGTAACAGCTCGAATCGTCTTATGCTAATCAAAGTTTAAGAATTCTCTTAGTCTTTCTCTTTGTGGCGGAATCGCTTCTGAAGAGTTCAAAAACCTGAGAAACTCCTCTTCTTTTAACCATTGGTATCCAATAGTCTCCCCTTCCTGAAGCTTCACAGAGGCCTTGTCACAATCTGTAATGACCAGATAACTGATAAATATCGTATTCTCTGTGCGCTGCCATCCAATCTCCTGAAATGAAATCCCTGTTAGGCCAGTTTCTTCTAGAAGCTCCCGCTTGGCTGCCTCCAGTGCTGTTTCACCCTTTAGAGCACTTCCCCCTGCCGTCGCTTCCATCCACCCGGGGTATCCTTCCTTCTGAAAGTCCCGCTGCATGAGAAGATAGTCTCCATCCACATGCCTCACAAGCATCTCAGAAACCAGATGATATAGCCCTAGAGGAATGGGCTCCCCACGGATGAGTTCTCTTTCAGCCCTTCTTCCATCTTGATCATACGCGTCCCAAATTTCCATACGTTATCACCTCTCAGTACTTAACTCGATTTATCATCTTAATCGTTCTTCTTCAAAAATCACAGCACCTGATGCATCATAGGCCATGATTTTCCGAAATTCAGCATCTTCCTCCCAAGAAAGTATAAAGAATCCCTCATGAAAATCACTTTGAGTCAGTATTGAACCGTCTGATGTATATACTTCAATCTTAGCAATCTTTGAGTCAGTGATAATCCCGTAAGCATGAAAACCATAATCTGATTGGGACCATACATAAGTAAGTGGCTGATTTTCCTTAATCTCTATTCCTGTATAAGCATTTCCGATCCGCCAAAAGATTCCGAAGACCCGATTGATTTCAGACTGTGAGATCCACTGTTCATATCTCCCAACAATGTACTTTCCACCTGAAAAACTTTCCATATAGACTACCTCAGAAGGACCATAATGGTTGCTCCGTTCAGAGGCCCTAAATGCGGTCATTGGGTCCAGATAGAGATAACTTCTTGTGAACAGAAGAAAGGAAAAACCAATAAGTAAAATAGTATTTCTTATGATCTTCTGTTTTCTATTCATGAGCACCACCTGCCTGTAGAGGGATTTCGAACTTATAATATCTGTTGTAGTAGTCATATTCTATATTGAGCATCTTTGCTTCTTCCGGGAAGCCGTGAATCGTCCGTAAGCTTTTTGAAAAAATCCCCCCGGTAGAAAATCCTGAACCATCAAAATAATCTTTTCCCGTTTCATCCGTGATAATGCCCAAATTTCCAAAGGACCAGCCCCATCCCCAAAGCCTGGTATCCACATCGCTGTAGATGATATGTAGATCTCCGTTTTTTTCATAGATGATTTCTTCCACTGTGATGATACGATCGTCAATCTTTCTCTTCTCATTCACTTCAATGGAATAAAGAATATTTTCTTTGGGAATGGTCTTGGATGGATTCCGACCAAAAAAAGACATGCCAAAAGGAACCATAATCGTAAAGATCAAATAGAGGCTTCCTACAAAAAGCAATACGTTCGAACTATACAGAATCCAACCGATGATAGGATTATGCTCCTTATTGAGCGCTTTTCCAATTTCCTCGGGATCCCCAAAATTCTCCAAAGCCATTTTCTCAGCTTCTTTAGGAGTGTAGCCTTCTGATATATAGTCTTCCATGCGCTCCTCCAGATGACTTCTGAGCTCTTTATCGATGAACTCATGATCAAAGGAGAACTTCACCTGAGAAAGCACCTCTTTCAGATAGCTCTCTTTATCTTGCCAGCTCATACTGTCCCCCAAAAACAACCTTTTCCACAGACTCGGTAAAGACATTCCACTGCTCTTTTTCAAGAGCCAGCTGTTTTTTTCCTTTCACCGTGATCTGATAATACTTCCTTTCTCTTCCCGCATCCCCTTTGGACAGATAGGACTTCAGCCATCCCATATTCTCCATCTTATGCAGCACTGGATAGAGCGTTCCCTCTTTGAACTGGAAAGAGCTGTCCGAGCGAAGCTCCAGCTCCTTGATGATCTCATAGCCATACATATCCTGATTGGAAAGAAGAGACAGAAGGAGCAGCGCCGTGGTTCCACCCAATAGATTTTTATCAAAATTCATGAGAAATCCTCCTTTCTTTATACCTAGACCTTCTATGATTAGGATACCTTGAACTTCTAGGTATGTCAATGAGAAACTTTTCCATTTTACCATGCGAAAAAATCCGCCAGCCTTTGCCAGCGGATCTCATTATAGGTAGGCTATTCTTCTGGAAGAAAACTTTCCTCAATGATTTCTTCTGTATCAGCATCCACATATTTTAGGTGAAGCTCCACTTCTTCCCCCTGGAATGTCTGATAGAATCCTACAGATAGAAGAATCGTAAACCCAGAAAAATCAAATGCATTCTCATATCCTGCCCGGTCCACATATACTTCCACTTCTTTGTATCCATTGTTTGTTCTGATGTCTTTGATATACGGCGTATCTTCCC
The DNA here is from genome assembly GCF_000701905.1 of Proteiniclasticum ruminis DSM 24773. Classification (GTDB taxonomy): domain Bacteria; phylum Bacillota; class Clostridia; order Clostridiales; family Clostridiaceae; genus Proteiniclasticum; species Proteiniclasticum ruminis. Next base: position 65,954 of record NZ_JNKC01000010.1, read on the forward strand.
CTTCGATAAGCTCATTGAAAGATTCTTTGATGCTTTCAGACATCTCTTCCATCATCTCATTATGCTTACCCCGGGACATCTTGATCCAAAGAGAACCATCCTCCATGACCTTTGCATCAGAAAAATCCGGATTCTCCTTTAGATACACTTCTCTGTCAAAGCCGCTGAGGTCTCCTGCCATGTCTGGAGGCAAGGTCACCTCAACACTGAGTAGGTTTTTCTCCACATTGGGTCCAGCTGACTCTTCTTCCTCTCCTTCTGTCCCTACTGATGATCCCTCTTGAGGTTCCTTCACTTCTTCTTTCTTTGAGCATCCAAAACTGAATGCGATCAGCAGCAGTATAAACGCTGCAATAATTTTACTTTTCATTCCTTCCCCTCCAATCCTTACTTAATTCAAATTGTCTGCTCTGATATAGAAATCAGAATTCGTATTAAACATATTGTCCTTGAACGCCAATACAAGGCTTCCGCTGTCCTTGTGGGTGCCAAAGAACATCACTGCGTTGCTCTTTGCGCCCTTGATTGTCTCACTGGGATATTCATCTGAGAAGTTGGGATACACATATCCTGTATTTCCTTGTTCATCAATGAGGGTGAAGGAGTACTCTGAAATGTACACCGGTTCTTCCATGCTCACATTGGCATAGCTGTAGGCGATCTTATAGACGGCTTCTGGTTTTTTTGCTTCATATTCATTTCTTTCAGTAGTTTTTTCAACAGAGTCTATGGTTACAGTGTATACACCGTCCTCTGTGGTGATTTCAATGGTTTCTCCAACTGAATAGGTATTCTCGTACTCCGGCAATGCCCCGTTCAGATTCACTTCAGCCTCACTCCCAATTGGCAGGGAAAACACACAATCGGACTGAGATGAAAAGAAGTTGTCATAATAATGAACCTCAATCTTGCTGCTTTTTTCAGTGGTACCCACAGCGAAGGAAGCAAGGGTTTTCGCTCCCATAGGCGTATGTTCCGGACTGAATCCAGAATCAACCGGATAAGTGTCCATCATGTTGCCGCCTTCATCCACCAGCTTGAACTCCATATCAGAAATATAGATTTCATCCTCACTGCGAAGATTCTCATATAGATACTCAATGAGAAGCACCTGCTCCACTTCTTTCTCCGAGAACTCATTTCGCTCTTCCGTTTCCTTCACACTGACAATGGTCAATGCATACTGGTCATCAAAAGTGATCCGGTCTCCAATGGTATACACAACATCCTCATCCGGTTCATCCACAGCATCTTCCGGGGTATCCACAGGTTCTTCCTTCTTCACCGGCACATCCCCATCGGTTTTCTTCACGGATTCTACACTGGAACCGCACCCAGAGAGTGCAAGAATAGAGAAAAGCACTACCGCAATCCAATTTTTTTTCATTTTCATTCCCCCATTATTGATTCATCTAGTTCTATAGGTACACTGTAGCACTTTCATTGTCCCGAAAACCGTACAGATGTAGAGTGTTCATCACTAAAAATTAATATGATCGTTTTTCAAACACTAAAAAAGCTCCAGCAAAACCGCCAGAGCTTTTCCATTTGAAAATCGATTATTTTATATCCGAAAAAGTAAGAAGCAGGTGGATTAGAGAACTAAAAGCCTGGCATCATCAGTACCGATGGTCCCTCATCCTCCAGCCCTGCTATCATAAACACTGCTTTTCGGATGGCCATAGCCGGGATATCCTCATACTGCTGCCCTTCAAAAATCACACTTCTGCAGTAGGTCTTTTCATCTAAAAGATCCGAACAGGAACCGCAGTAGCTTTCCGTGATCTCGATGGGTATGATCTCTTCTATCAGCCTTCCATTCAAATACAGAGCATTGGACAGTGAAATATCTTCTTTGTCCAGTTTGGTTTCAAACCACTCCACCTGAACCCCTTTTGTCTGAAGCTCATCGTTCAGTTTCCTCACTTCTTTCTGAAGAGTAGTTCCTGTATCAAAGCACCGGTCACAAGTTTCTCCTCCAACATCTAAATGTTTCCATTCAATCAGCACTTTATTCATATTTTCCCTCTCTTTTAACTTCTCAGTGAAAAGAATCTAATTCTCATGATTTCACTGACTGTCCAACAAATAAATTCTAACTTAAGCTTTTATCGCCCACCTGAGCTTTGCAGATCTGGCCCTGCCGTTGCTTCTGATCTCCTCATCGGAAGGCCTGATGGGACTCTTGGCCACATCGCTGTACATGCCTTCCCTTTGATAATGCTTGAATGCTTTCTTCACAAGCCGGTCTTCCCCGGAATGGAAGGTAAGAATGGCGACACGTCCACCCGGTGCCAGCACATGGGGAAGCTTCTCCAGAAACTCAAAGAGCACTTCAAACTCGCTGTTCACATCGATTCTCAATGCCTGGAAACATCTCTGACAGGACTTCTTGATGTCGTCTTTTCTTGTTTTTTCGGGAATGAACTGCAGCGCCTCAGAGATGATCTCCCGCAGCATGGTGGTGGTGGAAATCTCGATGCCCTTCTTATTGTACCTGGTAATGGCCTTTGCAATGACATCCGCATAGGGTTCATCGGCATTTTCAATGAACATCCCCTCCAGCTCTTCCTCTGTAAGAGATTTGAGACGCTCGGCTCCGGAAACCCCTTTCTTCGGATCCAGTCTTAAGTCTAATGGTCCATCCACCTTGAAGGAAAATCCTCTCTCCGGATTGTCGATCTGCATGGAAGACACACCAAGATCCGCCAGGACAAAATCTAGAAGTCCTGACTCTTTTACCACCTCATCAATCTCCGCAAAGTTTCTTTGAAGGATGGTGAGGATTTCTGGCCCGAATCCTTGAGCGGCCAGTCTTTCTCTTGTTTTTGGAAGTTCAATAGGATCCACATCCAAAGAATAGAGATGCCCTTTCCCCTGAAGCTTCGCTGCCATTTCTTTTGTATGGCCCCCGTAACCTAAAGTAGCATCAAGCCCCCTCTGGCCTGGCTGGATATTCAGAAACTCTAGAATTTCATCCACACAGATGGAGCGGTGCATCCCTGCTGGTGTGCTTCCCTTCTCCATGACTTTCTTCACAGTTTCCTGATACTTTTCTGGCTGAAGCTCTTTATATTTCTCTTCAAACTTCTTGGGATGAGTGCCGCTGTATCTTTTTCTTCTCTTATGTTTGACCTCTGTCTGTTCTACATTATTCTTCTCGTCCATGTTTTATTTACGAAGTACTCTTACGGTGAATCCATCCAAGGATGTGCTCTGCCCTTTTCCTTCTTCTCCTCCTTTAAAGCTATTCCTTACTACCCATACTACCCTATTTTCAGTGTTTTGTAAGCTACAAGAATCCAGGCCTCATTGAAACAGGTCTCCTTTCTCTTCTCCAACCTTTCCCTGAAAAACAAAAAATGCACAGATGTTCATCCATGCATTTTTGTGTAGTCAAGCTATAGAGAGCTGTTAGAAATTTCCATCTGCCTTCATTTCTGTAAGAAGGGTGTTTGCAAGCTTCAGGTAGTTGTCTCAAGCGCCGTTTCTCACGGTGAACCCGCTGGAAGCATAGTTTCCGGACTCATCGATGGCTGGAAGCTCACTTAGATCCAGAAGATCCTGAGTGTCCACTACCTTTGCATTCAGCGCATCCATCTGGACATTGAATCCGATTCTGGATGGCTCATCGTACTGTACAGAACCATACTTGGAAAGACCATAGTACATTTTCTGTGCTGGAGCTTCGATGTCTTTCGCTGCATCTGCAAAAATCTCATCGTATCTTACAGAGGTGATCTTCTTGTCTTTCAGGGTCACCTGAAAGACAAGAAGAGGAAATCCGATGCTCCAGACAAAATTCAGCCTGAAGCCATTGAAGTTGAGCCTGATGGATGCGTAAACCAATAGAAGCCCCAATAATCCTGAAACCATAGACACTGAAATTTTATAGACTCTTTCAGAATTCTTACTGCTCTTTTCTCCAGTTTTTCTCTCCATCTTCTCCCCACCTCATTGGACTACTCTCCACAGAAGAAGATTTTCAGGACGTTTCCTGCAGTGGCGTCCGGATTCCATTGAAACGGATAGAATGAGATATCGAAAATGATCTCCTTATAAAGTAAAAAGCAATGAGAAGTGAATCTCATTGCTTTTTACAGGACGTTATTCTGAAACATCCTGCTGATCTGTATCAAATTTATAGAAGTCGAGATCATTCTCATAGGTTTTCTCCACGAAATCTGACATCATCTCATGAAAACTTCTCTTCTGCTTTCTCATGCCTAAAGTTTTCCTGCTGACAATGACATGAAAGTACTTTTCTTTCACATAGAGATGAAGATGTGCGGTCCGTTTTCCCAGAACCCGATCCGCAGGCTCGCAGGACTCAATTTCATCTAAAGAAAGCGGATATACTTCCACAATCTTTGTCTGCCATTTGTTGAGCATATACAGCGTATAGCCTCTTTCATCCTGGACCACAAAGCCACTGTCATTGAAAATTCCTGCAGTACCACTCCAAGCAGAAACCGTTATTAGAAAAAGCTTATTCATGAACCTTACCTCTGAAAAAAGCACATAGAGGACGAAAGAAGCAAAGGCTATCCATCCGAGTATTTTCTTCACCTTGGTCCACAGAATCCGTTTATCATCATCTACCCCATTAAGAATGATGACATACAGCACTTTTTCCAAATTTACAGAATCATCCACACGTCTTATGGCTTTTTCCACAGCCTTATCCCGCAATATAAACATAGGTTATTCCTCCATGATGTCTTATTTCAATGATACTTATTGTTACTATCTAGTATGCACAATTTTATTCCATATGACAATATTTTTTCTGACGCCTCATGAGCATATGAATGTGATGATTCTAGTCCGTCAAAAAGTACCGGACCATGATGGCGCCAAAACCAATCACCAAAAACATCAGCACATACACAAGCCACAGCTCAGCAGATCCAATGCCGCTGCCTCCCTGATTCCCAGACTCTCCTACAAGAAGAGACTCTGTGATCTCTTCTCCTGTCTCATCATAAAAAGTCACATCTGTAAGGTGATAATTGTATAGCTCCACATTCTCACTTTTCTCCAGCTCCTCCACCAGAGCCTCTAAAGAATAGACTTCCAGAAACTGCAGGTTTTTCACAGGAAATGTAAGGGTCCTCTCTACTCTCTCATCCGATGCCCATCCTGGTGACTTATAAGCACTGAACTCCAGCCCGTACCGTGCAATGTCTTTGGAAAGACTGTATCCGCTGACAACCACCTTCTGTTCTTTCTGATCTTCCCAGTAAAATGTCTGGATCACAGAACTGTAGGCTGAAGTTCTTAGATCCGCCCGGATGATCCGATACTTGCCATTGACTCCCTTTTCAAATTCTGCAACACCATTTCTCGTCTCTTTCTTGAAATCTTTAAAGGAAACAAGAAGAGCGCCATCCTCAAGACGCAGGGTCTCCAGAGCATACCCTTCAAACTCCTTTTCAAAAGGGGAGACATACTCCGTCACAGCTTTTGATAAATCTCCTTGATCCAAGGTGTATCTGAACTCATAACTGTAGATACCAAAAGCAATAACCAGCGCAAAAAGTGCACTCAGCACTGCGCCAAGAAGCTTTGTTTTCTTCACTTTTTTTAAAAATTTCAGTTCTCCTTCTGGCGCTTTCTCCATATGGTCCATCTCATGAGAGAGATTCTCCGCTTTCTTTCTGCAAGATGCACAGCCTTTCAGATGCTCTTCTATAAATTCATTGGTTTCTTCCCTCGTAAGCTCCTCCAGAAAACTTGGGAGCAGATCTTCAACAATGCTGCACTCCATCTCACTTTTCATTTGTTTCCACCTCCATGATCTTCTGCTTTCCTCGGTAAAAAGTTACACGCGCCCAGTTTTCTGTTCGCCCAAGAATTTCTCCAATCTGTCTGAAACTCAAATCCCCAGTGAGCCTTAACCGCATAACCTCCCGAGTCTTCTCCTCAAGTTTTTCGATTCTTTCATAGAGAATTTTCTTCTCTTCCCTTTCCAGCATCTCCTTCTCTGTCTCTTCCCCCGATGCTAGGGTCTCTATGACTTCTTCCAGAGATTCTGGCTTGTAGTGATTTCTTCTTTTTGCTTCCTTATACCAGAGATGCTTTGCAATCTGGCAGAGCCAGACAGAGACCTTACAGTCTCCACGGAAATCCTTGTAGCTTTTCACAGCCTGATAGAAGGTTTCCTGGGTCAGATCCTCGGATAAGTCTGCACTGCCTGAAAGTACATACAGGTACTTGTACACCGTCTGAAAATATTCTTCATAAAGCTTTCCTACGTCTTTCACCTTCCACCTCCTGTTACTGATATGAGTATATAGATGCCGTTTCGTTACAGAATTTCAGAAGTTTTTTCTTTCCTCACCCAATACCGCCCTTTTGCTTTATTTTGAGAGATCGGATGGGAAACCTCTATAGGTAGCGTACCATATCCTCAAAAGCCTTGCCATGAATCCTTTTTTCTAAAAAAAAACAAGGCAGTGGTCACATCAAGCTTCCACTGCCTCTCATATATAGTTCTACTTTTCTTCTTCCTCTTTCTTCCAGGCAAGATACTGCTCTCTACCCAGTTCATAAAGATCATTTCCATTGCTGTCGATGATGACAGTCACAGGGAAGTCTTTCACTTCCAATCTTCGGATTGCCTCTGGTCCAAGCTCCTCATAAGCGATGGTTTCCTGAGCCAGAATGGTCTTTTTGATGAGAGCCCCTGCGCCGCCGATGGCTGCAAAGTAAATGGCTCCATGCTCCACCATTTTTCTCTTCACTTCATCATTTCTCTTTCCCTTGCCAATCATCCCCATGAGTCCAAGATCCAGAAGTCTTGGGGTATATGCATCCATTCGAAGACTGGTGGTAGGTCCCGCAGACCCGATGACTTCTCCTTCTCTTGTGGGGGTGGGTCCTACATAATAGATCACCGCTCCCTCAATGTCAAAGGGCAGCGCTTCTCCATGATCCAGACGCTCCATGAGCTTTTTATGGGCTGCATCTCTTGCGGCATAAATGGTTCCTGTTAAAAGCACATTGTCTCCAGGCTTCAGGTTCATGACCTTTTCTCTCGTTAGTGGTGTTGTCAGTTTGATCTCCATTATAAGGTCACCTCCTTATGACGGGTGGCATGACAGTTGATGTTCACAGCCACAGGCAGTCCTGCAATGTGGGTCGGGAAATACTCGATGGCCACCTTCAGTGCTGTGGTCTCTCCACCAAAGCCTTGGGGTCCGATGCCCATGGCATTGATGGTCAGAAGAAGCTCTTTCTCCATCTCTGCATAGTAAGGATTCTCATTGTAGTCTTCCAGTCTTCTCATGAGCGCCTTCTTCGCCAGATAGGTCACCTTGTCAAAGGTGCCCCCAATACCAACGCCAACCACCATGGGTGGGCACGCATTGGGTCCAGCCAGCTCCACAGTCTCTAGGATAAACTGCTTGACCCCTTCCACCCCTTCGGAGGGCTTCAGCATCTTCAGGCGGGACATGTTCTCAGAACCGAATCCTTTTGGCGCCACCATAATCTTCAGAGCATCTCCCGCTACCAGCTCATAGTGGATGACCCCTGGGGTGTTGTCTCCTGTGTTTTTCCTGTTCAGCGGATCTCCCACCACGGATTTACGGAGAAGCCCTTCTTCATAGCCTTCCCGGATTCCTTGATTGATGGCATCCTCCAGTAGTCCATTTTCAATATGGACTTCCTGCCCCATCTCCACAAAGACCACCACCATGCCTGTGTCCTGACACATGGGCACCATATCTCTTTCAGCAATCTCCGCGTTTTCGATGATCATTCCCAAGGTATTGGTGGCTAAAATCCACTTCTCTTTTTTCTTCTGTTCCCGGAGAGACGCCATGACATCTTCCGGCAGGAAGTAGTTGGCATCCATGACCAGTTTCTTGACCTCTTCCGTGACCTTTCTTGCATCAATTAATTTCATTACGCATCCACCTTTATCTCTTCCTTCATCTATCCAAAAAAGAAATACCGCACTTCCTACATTCCATAGCTTGTGCGGCATACTTTCCTATCTACTGATTCTGCCTTCTTTTGGCCAGCGCCAGCACTCTGTTCATTTCATTATTGACGATCATAAAGCCTTCATCCACACCCATACCAGGTTTTGCAAGCACTTGCTTGGCTCCGCAGGCCATACCGATGTTGGTGCAGACCTCTGCACTTCTGTTGGTCTCATTGCAGGTTCCGCCAAGATACGCGCCGATGCCCTTTTCTTTGCAGTAAAGGATGGCCTCAATGGAGTTGTTCACGCCGCCAAGATCTGGTGTCTTCACCTGAATCATGTGACCTGCCTTATTGTCCGCAAAATACACCACGTCATCATAGGTATTGCACCACTCGTCCGCCACCAGCTCCACATTGATGTTTCTGTCATCAAGGATCTTAGTGAGATCTCTTAGGGCTTCCATCTGCTTGGTTCTTTCCCCCACATCCATGGGTCCTTCGATACGAAGAAGAAATGGCTTTGCCGCTTCCTCCAGTGTCTTCAGATAGTCCGCCATCTTCTCCAGGTCCTGGTTAAAGATTCTTCCGATGGTGCCATAAACGTCCACATGGAAAATTGGTGTATAGTCTTCTGTCATCTTATACTGAAGCACTCTGTCTCTCATCCAGGTGATGTAGTTTAAAAGAATCTCTCCATTTTCACCGAGCTTTTCCTTCACATTGTTGATCAGTGCATGTGGCATAACGTCCGTTCCCTTGATGATCATCTTGTCCACGTTGTTATACCTGTCGTCTCCACTCTGGGCAAAGATCGGTACACGATTCAGTGCTACTCCAGTCTCGTATTCCTTCTGAACAACTTCAGCCATGGTAACTTTATTGCACTTGGCTGCCGCATCGAGCAGCGCCTGGGTCATACCGTAACGGATGGCGGTATGGAGCCTTTTCCCCTCATGGGACAGACTGTCAATCTCATCAGCCAGAGGCTTGAACGAAGAGGCATCTTTACCAATGAGATGCTTCTTTGCTATGTCTTCAATGACTGGAATAAAGTCCTTTGCAATGAAAAGAGGATCTCTTCCGCCTGCACCGGAGTACTGGACTGCAGCGCAGTCTCCATGAGCGATTTCTCCGTTTTCAAGAATCAGCATCACAGAGATACTTTCTCCTGGAACTCTGATGGAAGTAAAGCCTTCCGTCTCCGGTTCTCCCACATACATAAATCCGTCATGACCTGCACCATTCACAATGGCTTTCTGATCATCAAAATAAAACCCAGTTCTGCCTTCTGAACACACCACATCAATAATCTTCATTTTACTTCTTTTCCTCCGGTCTGCCGATGAGATTTCCCTTACCAACGGCAAAAATATCGTCTACTGTCATCTGGAAAGTCACGTCTCTATTTTCAAAGCGCCCTCTCTCCATGAGTTTTTCTTTGTTGAAATCTATGAGGTCCTGGGTGAAGGGAAGATTTCCTGGCATCAGGTATCTTACCGCTCCCTGGTTGTCTCTTGCAGGCATCATCTTTCCTGCGTTGTATTTGCTTGGCGCAAAGGGAATGTCCACAATGCCCAGCTTGAAAGCTTCCACCGTGCCTCTGGCAAAATCGCCCTTGCCCACTTCATACACACTGTCCAGCATACACTTGGTTTCTGCCTTGATGATCTTGATTTCCATTTCCAGCTCTTTGCTCATGGGCATTCTCTGGCCCCGGAGCATATTAAGAGTCATCTTGGTGTCTCTGATGCCCTGCGCATTGGCTTCCATGGTTGGAATACCCAAAGCTTCATGAGGCGTCTTTACAATAACCTTGGTGGCTCCTGCCATGGCGGCAGTGGCTGCGCCTAGAGAGATGACACCAAAAGCCTTGGCTTCATCCGCTGGGAACCCACCCATCCACTGATGGAATACTGTGGTGACAAAAACATCATTGTACCCGAACTTCTTCAGATACTCTTCTGTCTGCTCTTCCAATGCTCGGATGGCGGCCACGTCCTGAATGATGTTACCGCACTGACCATATCCTACGGTGATGTTCTTCACGCCCTGCTCTGCTGCAAGAAGCGCTTCGAGAATCGCCACAGTATTGGAGATGGAAGGGGGCACCAATGTCCCTGTGAGTGGTCCGAAAGGCTCACGGTTCAGTTCAATCCCCTGCTCCTGATACCATCCTGTGAGTCTGTCGCAATACTGCCAGTCTCTAATGGTTCTTTCCATGGATACGCTCTTAGCGTAGGGAATGTTATAGCTGATGCCTCCGCCTTCATTGGAGGTCCATCCGGAAGCGGTGATGATCTCACTAAGAAGTCTTGCATCCGGTGTGCCATGTCTTGCCTGAATGGGATTCTTGATGGATTCATAAACTTCTCTGCAGCCTTTTACCCCGTGATTCACAGCGGGGAATCCATTGAGAAGAGATCTTCCCGCTTTGATGGATTCATCGATGCCCACTTGGCATTCATTATAGCGGTTCTGTCTGGTGTAGGAATCGATGGTGGAGGGCAGAAGATCTGCGCCGCCTTCCTCTTCCAGGTAGTTTAGAAGCTTGATGTGTTCACTGATGAGCGCCACACCTGCTCTTGGCTGAGCCAGGGTCACCCCTTCTTCCTTGGCTTTTCTGAGCTTCTTGGCAAAGTTCTTCTCTTCAGGCACCTTCTTCAGATATTCTACAGCTTCTGTCAGGTCCACATCTTTTCCTGTGGGCCAGTGGGTAAGAATTTCTTCCCGGATCTTAAAAAATTGCTCTTCTGAGAGTTTTTTGTTTTGCAGGTCCATTTTTTTCTCCTAACATTTCACAACATATTTTTTCAGCATTCGTAAGGCTTTTTCCTCGTCCACCATGGCCAGTAGTCCCAGAGCGGAGAGTATGTACTTTTCATCAATGAGATACTTCGGATGTCTTGGCTTCAGGGAATCCAGATCTTCTTCATGGAACAGTCCCGCTTTCAGGATCTCTTCGGGATTTCTTGAATTCACAATGACACCACCGGTACCCACCAAATAGGGAAGCTCCATGAGATCTTTCCCTTCCTGGGAATACATCATCCCAAGAGGTGAATAGACTGGCGTCACAGTCCCCGCGTGACGCTTCATGGAGATGTCCACACAGATTTTCGCCATGACTTCATCAAACTGAAGATCTTCTTCTGTGGAAGGCACAAAATCTGTATGTTCATACCGGAAGGTGAAGGCTTTCTCCACATCCATGTCTTCCAGATGACTGAGCTTATAGCGCCTTAGATATCTTTTGCCCGCAGCCTCATAGAGGGAAAGTGCGGAGTATCTCATTCCAAGGTCCCCTTCTACCGTTCTCTTTGCAACGGGCTCCTCCAGTCCTCTTAAGACTACAGAAGGCTTGCTGGGTGCTCCTTCGCAGACGCTGTGCACATCTGTGGTAGCTCCTCCAATATCCACAACGGCTAAATCTCCAATGCCATCTTCGTGCTTTGTCCCCTGACTGAGCACTTCCGCTGCCTTCAATACAGCTGCGGGTGTTGGCATCAGAATGCCACTAATCAGATCTTTGGCCTTGGACATCCCTTTGGCTTTCACAATATTTTCCATGAAAATATTCCGTATGGTTTCACGGGCAGGCTCCACGTTGATCTGATTGAGACTGGGCATCACATTCTCTGTGATGTGATAATTCATCTGCCCTTCAAATATCTCAATAATCTCATCGTTCGCGCTCTTATTCCCCGCAACCACCACCGGAATCTTAATTCCCGCTTCTTTCAGCATCCTGGCATTATGGATGATGACATCGGTATTTCCTCCATCGGTTCCTCCCGCAAGAAGAATCATATCCGCCTTGGCATTCTTGATTCTCTTCACTTCACTCTGGTTCAGTTTAAAACTGAACACATCAGTGACTCTGGCTCCTGCACCCAAGGCTGCTCTTTTTGCCGCTTCCATGGTAAGCTCAGGCACCAGGCCAATGGAGACAATTTTTAACCCGCCTGCAGCCGAAGAGCAGGCGAGTTTTTGTTCAAATTCTATATCATTGGGAAGATCATTCATGAGCAGCGCAAAGGCCTTTCCGAACCCTTCCATCACGTCGGTCTCCACAGTCGTATATGATTTTGCAGTGGCCAGGATGATGTCTTCCTCTTTGCTTACCGCCGTAAGCTTGGTGTAGGTGCTGCCAAAATCAATAAATAGATATGCTTTCATGGCGCATTATGCCCCTACCACAGCTTCAAGTAAACCCAGGTCTTCCTTCAGGTCATGTATTGCAGTTGCAACAGTGGTGCCAGGTGGATATACCCGGTCAAATCCCATCTGCATGAATCTCTTCTTCACTTCCTGGAAATCCTGCTTTCCTACCACGATGTTTCCACCAACATACAGCTTAATACCAGAAAGTCCTGCTTCGTCACACTTCTCTCTCATGCCTCTGCAGTCGATTTCTCCATGACCGTAGAGAGAAGAAACCATGATCACTTCTGCTCCCGTTTCAATGGCGGCATTGATGAAGTCTTCCTGTGGAGAAAGAACCCCAATATTCACCACATGAAATCCTGCTTCGGTAAGAGAATAGTCGAGGATTTTGTTTCCTACTGCATGGCAGTCAGCCCCAATTACCCCTAGTACGATTGTCTTTTTACCCATATCTTTTTGTACACTCCTTATAAGTGAATGATTATTATCATTTCTTGTAGGCACTTTCTAAAATCAGTGTCTCAATCCTGCAAGTTTATCTTTCATGATTTTATGGCCTTCGACCTTCTTTACACTCTCATCATAACACAGTTATTAATAGTTTCAAGTGGTGCTAGACAAGTGAAAAGCCTTGTAAATTCAATGGTTCCATAATCATGCACCCCCTATTCCCGAGGGATTCTTATTGCTCATCCTAATCTGAATTCACATTCTTGCCAACTTTCATTTTGGGGGCGATTTGAATCAAATCCTGCATAAAACGATTCCATTCTGCAATTACAACCGCCAACTTATTCAGAGGTATGGTTCATAAATATGCTTCTCTTTATGCACTTTTTGTATAAATATTCACAGATAATCCGAAAAATATTTTTTGATATCCTTTACATCATTAATATTTTCTGAAGACAACCGGTCTTTTCTTCCATTCTTCTTTCTAGATTCCTATGATAAAATGAAATCAAAATGAAAAGGAGCGATATGCATGAAAGAGATTTCAATCCATGAACTGGATGGCTTTTATATCGGCAATGCAGAGGATCAGGAAGGTGGAACCGGATGCACTGTAATCTTATCCCCTGATGGGGCAACACCTGGTGTAGACGTGAGAGGTGGTGCCCCAGGCACCAGAGAGACGGACCTCATCGCCTCAGAAGAAATGGTGGACAAAGTCCACGGACTTCTCCTAGCAGGGGGCAGCGCCTTTGGACTGGATGCAGCCTCTGGTGTTATGGCTTATCTGGAAGAAAAGGGCATCGGATTCGATACAGGTTTTGCAAAAGTCCCTATAGTGCCAGGCGCAGTGCTGTATGACTTGGGCTATAAAGACCCTAAAAGAAGACCAGATGCCTCCATGGGGCTTAAAGCAGCTATGCATGCCATGGACAAAAACTATAAAGATGGTAGCTTCGGCGCTGGAACAGGTGCTACCGTAGGTAAAATACTGGGACCAGAGACTTCTATGAAATCAGGCATTGGATCCTTTGCTGTATCCCTGGGAGACTTAAAGATTGGATGCATCATTGCCGTCAACGCCTTTGGCAGCATTTATGAAGGAGAAAAGATCTTAGCAGGCCCCTGCCAGGGTGATGTGCTTCTTCATACGGATGATCTTCTTTTTAATGGCTATGCTGCAAGTTTCAAAGGGAATACCACCATTGGATGCATCTTAACAAATGCAAAGCTCACAAAGAGCCAGGCCAATAAAGCAGCTTCCATGGCACAAGATGGTATGGCTAGAGCCATCCGCCCCATCCATACTATGGTGGATGGAGATACACTCTTTGTTCTAGGTAACGGTGAGGTCCCCTGTGATGTTACAGTGCTTGGCACAGCAGCTGCCCATGTGGTGGAGAAGGCTATTCATCAGGCTGTAAAAAGCGCCACCTGTACTATCTTGAGAAGCGCTTCCTCCATTGACTCCCTATAAGATCATCATGGTTTAATCATTTTATTCAAAGTAGAGTGAAAATAAAGAGCTGAAATCTCACTCACGATCTCAGCTCTTTTCTATACTTATTTTTCAGCGGAACAATGAACCTTAGGGGTGTACTATAGGATTCCGCGAAAAGTCTCTTAATCTCTTTCCTGAATTCCTGAAACAACATCCGCCATATTCTTTGCATGGTCTCCCACACGTTCCAGATTGGATATGACATCCAGGAACAGAATGCTGGACAGTGCTTTAAACCTGCCCTGCTGCAGTCTCCTGATGTGGCTCTGACGGAACTCTTTCTGAAGCGCATCAATCTTTCTTTCCACCGCTTCAATCTTCATAGCATAACTCTTATCATTCTCTTTATAACATCCAATGGCGATATTCATGGCATTCTCTGTTTCAGCAAAAATCGCACGCAGTTCTTCGGCCCCTTCCGGTGTTAGGTCCGCTTCTTTCTTTTGCTTTTCCACTGCCAGCTCCAGTATATTCTCCGCATGGTCTCCCACTCTTTCGATGTCGTTGATCACATGATACGTGTTACCAATTCTTCTGAACTCTTCTATATTGATTTCTGTCGCAGAAAGCTCCACCAAAAAATTGGTGATGATTTCTGTCACTTCATTGATTCGTTCTTCATTCTTTGTGATTTCATCCTCATGAGTCAGATCTCCCGTCAGAAAAGCCTCTGTAGCCAGATGGACATTTTTCTTGGCAAGTTCAGCCAGTTTTACGGTTTCAAGCACCACCTGACCTTCTGCGATGGTTGGCGTCTGAAGCAGTCTTCTATCCAGAATTTCATTATCCATTTTCACTTCATCTCCCACAATCTTATTGGCCATGGTGATGAGCAGATGTCTGAAAGGAAGAAGAATGAGGGTGTTCGACAGGTTAAAGAACAGATGGATGAAGGATATCTGGTACTTTACGCTTTCCGGAGAAATACGGGTGACGATGGAGATGAGAAGTCCACCCAAAGGAAGAAAAATCAGTGCTCCAATGAGGTTAAAGAGAAGATGGATCACTGCAGCCTTCTTCGCTGTTTTGTTTGCTGTAATGGAAGAAAGGAGAGCAGTGATACACGTACCGATGTTAGCTCCGAGAATTATTGGAAACGCAATCTGAATGGTGATGTTTCCAGTATTGGTCAGCGCCACCAGAATACCCGTTGTTGCGGAACTCGATTGTATAATCAGTGTAATACCAAGCCCTACCAGTAGTCCAAGGTACCACTGATTTCCTAGGCTTACAATGAGCTCTCTAAACATCTTAGAATCTCTTAACGGATACATGGCATCACTCATAAGACTCATACCAAGCATCATAATACCAAATCCAAGTGCAATGGATGCGATATCTTTTCTCTTTTTAGCCTTGCTAAAAAGCATCAGAATAGAGCCGAAAAATAAAAAAACAGGTATAATTGCATCCACATTCAAGGACACAAGAAATGCTGTCACCGTGGTTCCAATGTTGGCTCCCATGATGATTCCTGTAGCCTGAACAAGGTTCAGAAGTCCAGAGTTCACAAAACCCACCACCATGACCGTGGTGGCAGAACTGGACTGAATGAGCATCGTCACAAACGCACCGACAAGAACTGCTTTTAAGGGACTGGACGTGACTTTTTCCAAAATGAATTTCAGTCTGCTTCCAGCTGCATTCTCCAGTCCGTCTCCCATCATTTTCATACCATATAAGAATAAACCAAGCCCACCTAAGAGCGCGATGATCATTGCTGTATCCACAATGTTTCCTCCAAAATTATATACTTTTTATGAATCCTAAGTCATTCTACTCCAATGCAAATCATTTGAAAAGAGCGTTTCTTCTCATTTAACAAAGACTTAACCCACCTCTTCTTGTGGCTATAACAAAAGAAAGCATCCCGGACATGGCGCCCGAAATGCTTCCTGAAAAGTTCGTATCATTAATCTCTTTCTTTGATTTCTGCAATGGTATCTGCAATGTTCTTCGCGTGGTCACCCACTCTTTCCAGATTGGAGATGAGATCAAGGAAAAGAATGCCAGCAAGAGCACTGCATCTTCCTGCATTCAGTCTTCTGATATGAGCATCCCGATACTCCTTCTGCAGTTCATCAATTCTCTTTTCTGTCTGCTCAATACTTACTGCCTTCTGCTTGTCATTGTTCTTATAGCTTTCAATGGCAATGTCCATGGCAAGATTCGTATAGTTATAGATATTCTTCAGCTCTTCTACACCCTCAGAGGTAATCTCCACATTTTTCCTGTTTCTTTCCTCAGCCAGTTCCATGATGTTTTCAGCATGGTCTCCAATACGCTCGATGTCATTTAGCACATGATAAGTATCTCCTACCCGGGCAAATTCATTGATATCAATATCGCTTCCGGAAAGTTCCACAAGAAAGTTTGTTATGATTTCAGTTATTTCATTAATTCTTGCTTCATTCTCATATACCAAATCATGGTGTTTCAAATCATCGTTTAAAAATGCATCCACAGAAAGCTTGAGATTTTCCTTTGCCATCTCAGCAAGTTTTACCGTTTCCAGGATTACCTGTCCTTCTGCAATACTTGGTGTCTGAAGAAGTCTTCTGTCCAGAATCTCCGAAGCCTTGTCTTCTTCCTCTCCTACCAATTTATTCGCAATGAGAATCAGAAGTCCTGCAAATGGAAGAAGCGCCAGAGTGTTGGACACATTAAAGATTAGATGGATAAAGGAGATCTGAAGCTTGATGCTTTCCGGTGCCAAGAAAGTAACTACATTGATCAAATATTTACCAAGCGGCAAGAACAGAACAGCTCCCATGATATTGAAGAGCAAATGGATTACAGCTGCTTTCTTTGCCATCTTGTTTGCAGTGATGGAGGATAGCAATGCCGTAATACAAGTACCGATGTTGGCACCAAGGATCAACGGAAACGCCGCCTGTATACTGATTCCCCCTGTAGAAGTAAGCGCAACCAAAAGTCCTGTGGTCGCTGAGCTCGACTGAACCAGCATAGTGATTCCTAATCCAAGAAGGATACCTAGATACCACTGGGTTCCCACAGTCAGAATGAGGTCTTTAAACACCTGTGAGTCTCTTAGAGGATACATGGCTTCACTCATCAGTTCCATACCGAGCATCAGAAGGCCGAACCCTAGTAGAATACTGGCCAGATCTCTTCTTCTTTTTGCCTTGGTAAACAGATAAAGAAATGATCCCATGAAAATCAGAATCGGAACAATGGCATCGATGTTCATGGAAACCAGAAACGCAGTCGTCGTTGTTCCGATGTTTGCACCCATGATGATTCCTGTTGCCTGCGCTAGATTCAGAAGACCTGAATTCACAAATCCGATGACCATTACTGTGGTAGCTGAACTGGATTGCATGAGAATGGTTACTACCGTACCGATCAGTACAGAACTGATTGGATTTGCTGTCACCTTGTTGAGTATAAACTTCAGCTTGGAACCTGCAGCATTCTCAAGACCATCTCCCATCATCTTCATGCCATATAGGAAGAGCCCCAGACCACCTAAGAGTCCTATGATCATACCAATATTCAAAAGAATGTACCTCCCACTCGAGATTTCATATATTTCCTAGTCTATAATACCGCTAAATAGAAAGTCTGTTAACTCCATGTTACAAGTTTTAACATAGAATTAACCTAGAAAACAGACTGGTAATTTTATACACTGCTCTTTTAAAAATGAAGATATTGAAACATTTACATTTTTCAGAGTAAAATATTTATGTCTCCTCTTATCTCTTTTTCCCAGCACCTTCCAGCGCACCATCGTTCCACTGATGAATAGGATGGCGTATAATTCATAATCAAATAAAAAACCTTCCAGCATAAACTGGAAGGTTTTGAATAAACAAATATTCGTCTGTATTATCTCTTTGAGAACTGTGGGCTTCTACGAGCCTTCTTCAGACCATACTTCTTTCTTTCCTTCATTCTTGGATCTCTTGTCAAGAATCCAGCCTTCTTCAGCTCTCCTCTAAGGGTCTCATCAGCCTTCAGAAGTGCTCTGGAGATACCATGTCTTATTGCTCCAGCCTGTCCGGAAAGTCCACCACCGTGTACATTTACAAGAACGTCATATGCGCTCTTAGTATTTGTAAGAACGAGTGGCTGATTAACAACAAGAATCAGAGTTTCAAGACCGAAATAGTCCTTGATGTCTCTCTTGTTGATTGTAACTGCACCTGATCCAGGTACAAGTCTTACTCTTGCGATAGATTTCTTTCTTCTACCAGTTCCCATGTATTGAACTTTTGCCATTTTTATTTCCTCCTCCCGACTAGTACTTTAGCTCAAGAACTTCTGGGTTCTGAGCTGCGTGAGGATGATTTTCTCCTCTGTACACTTTAAGTTTCTTGGACTGGTTTCTTCCCAGTACTCCCTTAGGAAGCATTCTTCTAACTGCTTCGGAGAAGGCTAGTTCAGGCTTCTTTGCAAGTACTTCTCTGTAAGGAGTTTCCTTCAGTCCACCTGGGTACTTGGAATGGCTTCTCATCATCTTCTGATCCAGCTTCTTACCGGTAAGAACAACCTGCTCTGCATTGATGATGATAACAAAATCTCCCATGTCTACATTTGGTGTAAACTCTGGCTTGTTTTTTCCTCTTAGAATCAGTGCCACCTGGCTCGCTACTCTACCGAGAGGCTTTCCAGCAGCATCGATGACATACCATTTTGGCTGATATGATCCTGGCTTTGCTAAATATGACTTCATTTCTTTCCTCCCGAAACTCCACAATTGGGGTTCCTATTACTATTCTTTCTTAGGTTTTACTCCATTGCGTGATCCGGGGCTAGTGGATCAGCACAAGTATTTTTACAAACATGAATATTATAGAACATCTTCCACTAGATGTCAATAATCCTGTTTTTCTGGTACCTAAACATTATACATGATACTTCATTGGAATGAAAGAGGTTTTCTTAGGTTTTAAAAGATTTTCCTAGTGACCTTAATTTTAAAACTAACTTCCAGTTGGAAGAAAGAAAAATAGTGAAGTGGAAGTTAGTCTTGTAAATAAGACAACAGGAGAACTATGATGGTAAGGATATCCGACCCCAGGACAACAGGAGGATATTCATAATGACCCAAAGAAAAAACTTAAACACGAGAATAGTAGCCAAGAGCAGCCATCTTAAGATTGAAGATCGGGAAGATATTGAAGCAGGACTTACTCAAGGCCTCAACTTCAAAGAGATTGCCTATCATCTACGCAGAGATCCCAGCACGATCTCTAAAGAAGTGAGGAGAAATCGCATCCGCCAGGAGGCGGTACTATTCAATGACAAAAGAAACAACTGCATCTTCGCAAAAACATGTAAGAAGCAGCATGTCTGCGAGAATAGAGACTGTAGAAAGTTTTGCAGAACCTGTCACTGTAATGACCTTTGCCCTGACTTTATTCCCTTTGTCTGCAAGAGGCATACTCGTGCACCATACGTTTGTAATGGCTGTGATGAGAAGAAGCGTTGCCCAGCTGATAGATACTTCTATCGAGCCATGACGGCCCAGAAAAGGTATCAAGAGACGCTTGTCTCTTCTCGTCAAGGTATCAATGCTACTGCGGATCAGATTGCATGCTTAAATGAGCTACTCACACCTCTCATCAAGAGAAACCAGTCTGTGAACCATATCTATGGCTCTCACAGGAAAGAATTAGGCATCTCAAAAAGCACATTCTATACCTACTGCGATCTTTCCTTATTCACCTTCCGAAACATTGATCTACAGCGAAAAGTCCGCTACAAACCACGTAAAAAAGCACATAGGCCCACCTTAGATCAAAGTTATCTTAACGGTCGGAAATATACTGATTTCAAAGAGTTCATGGAAGTAAACTCCGATAAGTCAGTGGTAGAGATGGACGTTGTAGAAACCATCAAAGGTGAAAGGGTGTTTCTCACATTCTTCTTCAGAAAAACGAAGCTGATGCTTGCTTTCATCATGGAAAAGCAAGATCAGAAGTGTGTAAGTGAAGTGCTTGATTATCTTGAAAATCTTCTTGAGCTAAGGGTTTTTCAGGAGATCTTTCCTGTTATCCTCACGGATAACGGTGGGGAGTTCAAACATGCGGATATAATTGAGCACTCTAGAAATGGAGCAAGAAGGTGTTCAATATATTACTGTGATCCCATGGCCCCACATCAGAAGGGAGCCATTGAGAAGAATCATGAATTTATCCGGGAATATATTCCTAAATCAACGAGTATCCGGTTCTGTAACCAGGAACTTACAACCTTGATGATAAACCACATCAACAGCATCAAAAGGGATTCTATAAACGAAAAAACGCCGTATGACCTAGCAGAACTCTTAATGCCACCAATAACACTAAAACTGCTAGGACTACAGCGAATTCATCCCGACTTCGTTACAAGAAACCCATCTATCTTTAAGCAATAATACATGGGGGTCGGATTGCTTATACTGAACCCTGCCAACCGGAAGTTAGTTTCGGAAACGAATTCCAGTGGGCTTATTTCCTGCGAAATAAAATAAATTCAATGTAAACAATGATGTAAGAATACCAGAGAATCAACCCTAAATCAAACAAAAAGTGTAAAATACAACTTCCAAACCGGAAGTTACTCTTACACTTTCTGCATTATTTCAGTCTTGTATTAAAACCGGAAGTTACTTTTGAATTTAACCATTTTCCTAGTGAAATCTTTCTGCCCATTTCATCCCAAAAACCTTGGCTGCAAAGCCGATTGAAAACTCAGGATCTTATGGATTTCGGTAAGACAATCTGAAAACATACCCCACCTTCACGGTTTGTCACGCTACAGGACCCACCTTGGGCTTGTACCGCCGCCCGAACAATGGCAAGCCCGAGCCCTGTGCCCCCATCTTCACGATTTCTTGAAGCATCCACCCGATAAAAGGGTGTCCATATCTTCTCTAGATGCTCTTCTGCTATATTCATACCTTCATTATCCACCGTAATGATCACCTGGTCCTTGGTACTAAAAAGAGACACTTTAATCGTTCCACCTTGGGGTGTATGAGATATGGCATTGGAGGCAAGGTTCGACACGATCGTATGTAAATTCTTGGGATCGCCCCTAAAGTATCCTTCTTCCAAATCCCATTGGAGTTTTATGTTTTTCTTCTCCACATGGAGGTTCATAGAGAACCACACCTCTTTTATCAGTGCAGCCAGATCCACCTCCTCCATGGATAAAGAAAGCCCTGACTCAAGCCTTGACAAATCCAATAAACTGCCCACAAGATTGGCCATGTTATCGCACTCCTCCAGCACAACATCCAGATACACCTCTCTTTTTAAAGGGTTAATGTTCTCTTTTGCAGACTCCGCATGGGCTCGAAGAATTGCCAAGGGAGTTTTCAGTTCATGGGCCGCAGAACGGGTGAAGCTGCGTTCCCTTTCCAGCTCCTCCTCCACGCGTTTTTTTGCTTGCTCAAAAGCCACCCCTAAGGTATTGAGCTCTTCAATGGGTCCTTCCATTAGACTTCGTCCTTCTTTCACATTTTTAGAAAGCTCTTCTACTGGCAATAACACTTCTTTGGAGAGCTTGGCTGAAAGAAACATTAAGACAAAGATGGTGAGTACTGCTGAACTTAGATAGAGAACTTTTTCTTCTTGTTGCGCTGCATGCAGATAGTCCACATGAGTAGATACTCCTCGAAGAACTCCTTGATCATCATAGCTGCCACTTACGAATGTACCTCTATCCCCTAACCACTGACCTGGACTTATCATTTCCATATGGAGTATGTTCTGTGCTTCCCGAAAAGAGGATAACCGCCTCTCCACATTGATCGGAACATCTTTTCCATTGCTCCCAAAAGGTGGGAGTAGTACACTCTGAACCTTTATATAGGCAAAGTCCCAAGTCTCCCCTGGACCTTCTGCCTCCGTTTCAACCATGGTGTCCACAGTATCTCCATTTGAAAAAATCTCTATTCTTTGCACCAAAATTTCATACCCTGGACGTTCTACACCTGTAACCCTTGCAAAAACTTTTTCCCCTCCCTGGGCTGAAGATGTTTCACTATTGACGGTGTAGTCCCATCCTTCACGATTGTGAGTGATCCACTGAGCCAAGTCCAGTTGTCCTTGATCATCTAGCCCCTCATCCAGAGTAAGGTACCACCGTTGGCCCACTTCAGGCCCTTCAATATAGCCCCATCCCCAGGACAATTGACTTTCAGCATAGCCCTCTCCTGCACGCATCACAAGTGCCATTCCCCCGTCCATTTGGCTCACTTGTCCTGTGGATAACTCGCTTAGAAAATGACTCATGATGTGCTTTGCCTCTACACCAAGACCATTTTCTAGATTTCTTTCATAGAATTCATTGTAAAATTCATCCATGCGACTTTGAGCACTCCCCATGTCCATGCGCACACGAGTAACAATCTCATCCACACGATTATTGGTGATTAGCACCATGGTACCCACCCATAAAATCAGAAAAGTGATAGCCAGAGGTCTTAGTAAGCGAATACGGAGTCTTTGAGGATGTTTGTGATAAGTTTTTTTCATCATGACTCCTCCTCCAACTTGTAACCCATCCTATACATGGTCTTGATCTGCCCTCCAGCAGAACCAAGAGTGAAGCGTAAACTACGAATCCGCACATCCACCGCCCGGTCCTCTCCCTGAAAATCCAATCCCCAAACTTTATCCAGCAGCTGTTCTCGACTCATCACTTGTCCTTTATTACGCATGAAACAAACCAGCAGCTCATATTCCCTGGGTGAAAGCTTCACTTCCTCACCCAAAACCTTGCATAAATGTCTTCGCGTGTCCACAGAAATGGCTCCACAAGTTAAGACTCCTGATGGATTCTCGCCATGTCCCCGACGAATAAGGGCTCTTGTTTTGGCCAGTAACACAGCCAAAGAAAAGGGCTTCGTCACATAATCATCTCCACCCAAGGCATAACCTTTGAGGGTATCCTCTTCTGATCCCAGAGCTGTGAGAAACAAAATAGGAACTTTGCTTTTCTTCCGGATTTCCTTACAAAGCCCAAACCCATCTAATCTAGGCATTAGAACATCTAGAATCATCACATCATATTCCTTGATTCTTATGTACTCCAGTGCTTCTACGCCATCTCGAGCCACATCACAAGTCATCTCATGGGCTGTGAAATAGTCTAAAATAATGTCTCTGATACGCCCTTCATCTTCTACCAATAATACTGTATCTATAAGTCATCCCTCCTTTGTCCTAAATAGTAGCAATAAAATATGTCGTGAAGATGTTCATAATCTTTTTACCCTTCTTAGATCTCTTCCTAGTTTCATCCATTTAAAAGAGGCTCAACCTTAGGCACAGACTTTTACAGGAATTGCGCCAGAAAGCCCATACCGAGCTTGCCGGCTTCAGCCGTGGGATGAATGGCGCTTGCCTGGCAAAACATATTGTAGCTTGAATCTCATGCTGATACAATGTGTTTATGAGCCAAACATATAGAAGAACTCAAACAACTGTATCGCTAATCAATTATCATTTTGTATTCTGCCCTAGATACCGCAGAAAAGTATTGGTAGGCGCAGTCGAAGAACGATTGAAAATTCTACTTTCTGAAATTTGTGAAGAAATAGATATTCAAATACTGGCAGTGGAATGTGATAAAGATCATTGCCACCTTTTCGTCAACGCATTGCCAACAATCAGCCCATCAGACATAATGGCAAAATTGAAAGGAGTGACATCAAGAAGATTGCGACAGGAGTTTTCACACCTGAAGCATTTACCAAGTCTGTGGACACGAAGCTATTTTGTATCTACCGCAGGAAACGTATCGA
>NZ_JNKC01000011.1 GCF_000701905.1 Proteiniclasticum ruminis DSM 24773
TTCAGGGGTAACGGACTGAGGATCGATACCTTTAGGAATGAACCGTCTGATCATGCCGTTATTCTGCTCATTAGCGCCTCTCTCCCAGGAAGAGAAGGGATGGGCATAATAAACTTCGGTAGCGGTATGTTCAAGACAGGAAGTAAGATCTGCAAACTCTGAACCATTATCGGAAGTGATGCTCTGGAAAATAGTGTCAAAGGAGGTTCCGTATTCCTTCTGCAAGGCACGGATCGCCTGGCTCACGCAGGCGGCTGTCTTGCTTTCTATGAGACGGATGATGGAGTGTCTAGAGACTCTTTCTATCATAGTAAGAAGAACCTTTTCCTTCGTTTTTTTAAGCAGCACACAGTCGATTTCCCAGTGTCCAAAGACAGATCTGTTATTGATCTCTTCAGGACGTTCATCGATGCTCTTTCCGAGGATACGCTTGTTTGTTCTGGTGTGTGTATTCCGCCAGCATGCGATCGTTGAGCTCGGGGGCGAGGATCTGCAGGAAGGAAACAGAGCAATTCTTTTTGCCCATCCGAAAGTTCCTGCTCTCGGAAAAATCAAAGGATGCGGGTGCGATGTAGTCTTTGGTGGAAAGGCCCGATAGGGGCAGCCAGTCCCAGTCAAAGAGAAAGCGCTCCTGCCCGTCCAGGTGGTAAATACTGTGCAGGAGCTTCAGGCGGTCTTTGCCGCTCAAAGGATCTGCTGCGACGCCAAGACGCTTGAAGCTGTTCAGAAGATCATTCTCGATGCGCTCCAGCCGGGGCTTGGCTGTGCGAAGATTCTCTGCTTCGATGCCGAAGGTGATGAACTTGGTCTTGGACAGGCCGTTGTTGCCCTTGGCCAGCTGACCCCGGAGCATATTGGCATACTCTTCGCGAATGTCATCAAAGTCATCGTTCTGGTTCGGGATCAGGATGGACTGCTCGAATTCCTCGATGCTGGCACTCAGATTCAGAAAAGAGAACTGAAAGCGGATGGAGCTGTCAAAGTAGTTGAGAAAATCGCACCACCCGTCAAAGATGGCCGTCTTGTCCTCGTTCTGAGCCAGCTGATAGTTGATGTCCTGAAACTGGATAGTCTTGGTATATAAGGCATCCGTTGCCTGGCAGATGCCGTCGGGATGCATGCGCAGGTAAGGGATCGTCTGCTGGGCCGTGGCCGGAACCTTGCTGTCACGCTTGGCTCTGGCGATGGCGCTTTCAATGCGATTTCTTTCCTCGCGGCTGAGTTTTCGTTGGATGGTTTTCTGGGTGGACAATCGCTTTTACCTCCTTGTCCAGATTGGTTTGCCGCTCTACGGCGGCATAGAAGTTGTCGGTCTGGTAAGGCCGCTTCTTCGGTCGGATGAATCGGCTCTGAATGAGCTGATAAAGGATCTTTTCCAGGGGCTGACCGTTCCGTTCATACATGGCCAGCAGGAAAAAAGGCAGCATGGACAGCACCATGAGCAGCGCAGCCGTGCTGACACTCATGTGGGGTTTGGCAAGAAAAAACAGCGGGACTCCCAGAAGAGCACCGCTGCCAAATGAAATCAGTTGACGCTTGGTGAGGTTGAGCATCACCTTGGTCTTGATCTTGGTCAGATCCTTGGGTACAGGGACATAGGCCACAGGCTTTCCTCCTTTCGCTTAATGGGCATTGAAGATGGATTTGGTGAGTATACACTTCTGTCGAGTGATTTAGATTCGAGAAAAACTGCTCACGATGAGCAATGCGCAAATGATATAATTGATTTGATATCAATGAATTTTTCCGGGATTTTTATGCTGATATTTAAAATATGGTTGGGGGGGTGTGACATTGAGAAAAAAGACTGCATTCATAGTTGGTTTAGCTATCTTGGTTTTAATTTCAGCTTTTTATGTTTCTCGAGAGGGCCGGGTTATTGGTGAGATTACTGGCGCAGAGTGGGATGTCCTCACAATCGGAGAGACTGAATATCGGCAGATCAATGGCCTGGATTTTACAATTGCTGATAAGGGTAAGTATTTAGGCAAGGCAAAGTTCAATGAATCAACCGTTCGTCTCTATTCAGTAAAGGGCGATATAGAGGACAAGTACATCTATGCTTTTTGGGACTGGGAAGGTTTTTTCTACGTTCTCAATGAGTAAATCCCACAAGATTTTGTCCAAGCGTCCAAACGAAACTACACAAGCATTGCGGCCAAAGTACATTGGCCGTTTTTTCGTGTGCGCATTTCCAGATGGGATTATCAGCATTCGTCTTTTTGCTTAATGGGCATTGAAGATGGATTTGGCAAGACTCCCGGTCTTGAACAGGGTGAAACAGAGCAGAACGGTATAGCCCAGGGTTGTCCATACAGCCTTGATGATGTCGGTTTCCGTGGCGATGCTGTTTAGACTAAACTAGTTATATCTATTCTATCAGATATTCAGCAAGCTTTCCGGAATAGTCTTGTCATATTTCGAAGGTTTAAAGAGGGTTGAGGATGGAAAATACAGTTGGGGATTCAAAATATTTTTTGATTCTAAATTCCATTGATTACCAAGGAGTTTAGCCGTTGACCGCGATAAGTTGAAAAGGCTTACAATTCATTTTATTCAAAAAATTAGTCTTGACGGATATTTTGAACCGTGATAAAGTCTTAAAAAATACAACAAAGACGTTGAAGAGAAGAGTATGCCGGTGAATACCGATACAGAGAGTGCCGTGGGGTGAGAGGGCGCATGGGATAGCAGGCGGAAGATGGTCTCGGAGTTTCAGATCTGAGGGGAAACCCTAGGGTTTGACGTGAGCACACGTTACAGTGACAGAGTATCAAGGGGAATCCCGGCGTACTTGGAGAGGTATATCCTGCGAGGGATATATAAATTAGGGTGGTAACACGAAGCTTTCGTCCCTTTTGCATAGAAAAATATGCAAAAGGGAGGGAAGCTTTTTTATTTTACAAAGGAGGACAAAATGATGATCGAACTCATCGGTTTACGTAAAAACTTTGAAGGAAAAGAAGGGAGGGTGGAAGCCGTCCGGGATGTGGAGCTGAAGATTGAAGCCGGAGAAATCTACGGCATCATCGGCTACTCGGGAGCCGGGAAGAGCACCCTCATCCGCTGCATTAATCTCCTGGAAAGACCCACCGCAGGAAAAGTCATCCTCCAGGGAGAAGACCTGACGACACTCCCCGAAAAGGAGCTGCGAAATCGGCGGAAAAAGATTGGGATGATCTTCCAGCATTTCAATCTCCTCAACTCCCGCACCATCTACAGCAATGTAGCCTATCCCCTGAAAGGGTCAGGACTGACAAAATCCCAGGAGCAGGAAAAAGTGAGAAGGCTCCTCAATCTGGTGGGCATCGCTGACAAAGAGAACGCCTATCCCAATCAGCTCTCCGGCGGGCAAAAGCAGCGCGTGGCCATCGCCAGGGCACTCGCCAATGACCCGGAAGTGCTGCTCTGCGACGAAGCCACCTCCGCCCTGGACCCCAAAACCACCAGGTCCATCCTGAAGCTTCTGAAGGAGCTCAATCAGAATCTCGGGCTCACCATCGTCCTCATCACCCATGAAATGACCGTGATCAAGGAAATCTGCGACCGGGTCAGCATCATGGAAGACGGAAGGATCATCGAAAGCGGAAATGTGGCTCAGGTGTTCAGCAGTCCAAAAGCCCAAACCACCAAGGAGTTCATCGACACCGCCCAGAATCGTGACAAGATCTTCGACTTCCTCACGGAAGAAGCCAACATCTTCGACATCCGTCCCGAGGATGTGCTCACCCGGGTGAGCTACACCGGTCATGCGGTGGGGGCAGCCCTCATCTCGGAAGTCTCCCGGCGCTTTAGCCTGGATGCCAGCATCCTCTACGGAAATCTGGAGATCCTCAGCCATGTTCCCGTGGGGGAGCTCCTGGTCCTCTTCCGGGGAACCGCAGCCAACATCGAAAAAGGCATTGACTACTTTACCCAAAACAATCTGCAAGTGGAGGTGATCGACGTTGAATACATTACTCGAAAAGTATCTGCCTAATGTTCTCTTTAACCAGGAAGAGTTTGTCCAGGCCATCTTTGACACCTTGACCATGGTGTCCATCTCCGGCGCTATTTCCCTGGTGCTGGGCACTTTCGTGGGCATCCTTCTGGTGGTAACCCGGGAAGGAAACATCCTGGAGAATAAAGCAGTCCAGAAGATCCTCTCCCAGACCATCAATGTCTTTCGCAGCATTCCCTTTATCATCCTTTTGGCTGCCCTTCTTCCCCTGACCCGGGCCATTGTGGGCACGGGCATCGGGACTAAAGGCGCCATCGTCCCCTTAGTCTTTGGCACCGTCCCCTTTCTCGCCCGCCAGATGGACACGGCCCTCTCCGAAGTCAGTGACGGGGTCATCGAAGCGGCCCAGGCCATGGGCTCCAGTCCCTGGGAAATCATCTTCCGGGTCTATCTCCGGGAAGGACTACCCGGCATCATTCGCGGCATCACCATTACCGCCGTGAGCCTCATCGGCCTTTCCGCCATGGCCGGTTCCATCGGCGGCGGAGGACTGGGCGACTTTGCCATCCGCTACGGTTACCAGCGAAACCATAACGATGTGACCTACGTCACTGTAGCCGTGATCCTCGTCATGGTCACCATTCTCCAGAGCATCGGCTCCTATTTCGTCAAACGCACCACCCACTAACCCTGATCTTTACTAAAAAATAAACCGCATAAAGGAGTACAACCAATGAAAAATATTCAAAAACTCATCGCCGGATTCACCATCGCCATCACCGCCCTCACCTTCACCGCCTGCGGAAGCAAGGCAACTTCCGCAGAAACCACCACCATCAAGCTGGGGGTCACGGGCAGCGAGTCTGAAGTCTGGAAGCATATCCGAGAAGAACTGGCCAAGGAAGGTATCACTCTGGAAGTGGTAAGCTTCTCCGATTATACCCGGCCCAACCAGGCCCTGGCCGAAGGGGAAGTGGATGCCAATGCGTTTCAGCATTATGCGTTCTTCGACAAATTTGTGGCGGAACACAAACTGGATCTCACCGTCATCGGCGAGACCGTCATCGCCCCACTAGGGATTTACTCCAAGAAGATCACCAAGCTGGAAGAGCTGAAGTCCGGGGACTCCGTAGCCATCCCCAATGATGCCACCAACGGCGGCCGAGCCCTGATCCTTCTTCAATCCGCAGGACTTCTCAAAATCGATGAAGCCGCCGGAATTTTGCCCACGCTGAAGGACGTGGTGGAGAATCCCCTGGAACTGGAACTGGTGGAAGTGGATGCCAGCACCACTGCCCGGGTTCAGGAAGACGTGACTGTATCCGTCATCAACAGCGGCTTTGCCGTGGATGCCGGACTCAACCCAGCCAAGGATGCCATTTTCCTGGAGCCCGTGGACGATAAGTCCAAGCCCTACATCAATGTCATTGCTGTCCGCACCGAAGACAAAGACAATAAGGCCCTGAAGCGCATCGTGGAACTCTACCAGACGGAAGCCGTACGAGCCATCATCAACGAGCTCTACAAGGGCTCCCAGGTGACACCTTGGTAGGAAAGGGGAGAAGCATGGAAATTCGACGAGAGGTTCAAGAAACAGAAGACTATGTGGTGGGGCTTCGGCGGCATTTTCACCAGCATCCGGAATCCAGCCTAAAGGAATTCGAAACGGCTAGACGCATTGAAGAGGAGCTGGACAAACTCCTCATCCCCCATGAGCGGGTGGGGGAAACCGGGGTCATCGGCTATCTCAAAGGAAAAGAAGGAAAGGTCCTGGCCATGCGGGCGGATATCGATGCCCTGGAACTCCAGGAGCTCAATACCGCCGAGTATGCTTCTAAATATGAGGGACTTATGCATGCCTGCGGACATGATGCCCATACGGCAGCACTCCTGGGCGCAGCCAAGGTCCTGAAGACTAAAGAATCGGAACTTCCCGGATCGGTGCGGCTGTTCTTCCAGCAGGCGGAGGAAATCGGCCAAGGTGCCCGTCAGTTTGTAGCGGGCGGTCATCTCCAGGATGTGGATGGGGTCTTCGGCCTCCATGTGGCCTCCGGCTTGGATACGGGAAAAGTCACCGTCACGCCGGGACCCATTGCCGCTTCCTGCGACTACTTCAAAGTCACCATCCACGGGAAAAGCGGCCATGTGGGAAAGCCCCACGCCGCGGTGGATGCCCTCTACATTGCTTCACTAAGCGTGGTGTCCCTCCAGAGCATCGTGGCCAGACAGACGGATCCGGTGGATCCCGTGGTGGTGGGCATTGGCGTTCTATCCTCGGGGACCCGCTATAACATCATCGCCCAGGAAGCGGTCCTTGAAGGAACCTTCCGCACCTACAGCCAGGAAACCCGGGAAAAAACCCAGGCATCCATTGAACGGGTCCTGCGGGCCACAGCAGAGTCCCACGGGGCCACCGTGGACATCGAGTTCCAGGATTTTGCAAGCCCGGTCATCAATGATCAGGCTTCGGCAGAGCTTGCGGCATCGGTCTGCAGAAAAATCGTGGGTGAAGACAATGTGGACACCAATGCCCCGAAATCCCTGGGGGCCGATGATTTTGCAGAACTGCAGCGGGTGGTGCCCGGCGTCTATGTTAATGTGGGTACCCGAAATCCCCAGGATGAAAACAGCAGTTTTCCCCATCATCATGGCCACTTTGATATCGACGAAAAGGGACTTCTCATCGCCACGGAGCTCTATGTGGCCTATGCTGAGGCTTTTCTGGTTTAAAGAGCTTTCCTTAAATAAGCCCTGAGCGAAAAATGTGGGGAAAAAAGCGAATGCGATTTTGCTGATTTTCTCCATTTTTTCGGGGAAGCCCCCGATTTTTAGGCCAATGTATTGCAAATATTTCACTTTCATTGGGAATAAGTGCCGTTAATTTTAATCCATGGAATTTCGGTATGAAATGGAATACACTAAAGTCAAGAATCCTGGGAAACAGGATAATCGTGATTTTACATTGAGGTGTAAAAATGAAACTGAACCTACAAAACTTCAAGGCCATGGAAGAAAAGGGTATTAAGGTTCCCCACTTCGACTATGCAGCTGTGGCAGCTAAGACCAAGAAGAATCCTGTTTGGGTGCACTTTGGCGCAGGCAATATTTTCAGAGGCTTCATCGCAAATCTGCAGCATAAACTTCTGGAGGAAGGCAATGCCGACACCGGCATCATCGCCGCAGAAACCTTCGACTTTGATATCATCGAGAAGATTTACGATCCCTATGACAATCTGACCCTTCTCACCAGCCTCTATGCCGATGGATCCATGGTGCCCTCCGTGGTGGCCAGCATCACCGAGGGCGTCAAGGCTGATCTTTCCAAGGAAAAGAAAGCTGCCCGTCTTCGCGAGATCTTCGTGAACCCCAGCCTTCAGATGATCAGCTTCACCATCACCGAAAAGGGATACGCCCTGACCAACGTCAACGGCAAAGTTTTCCCCTTCGTGCAGAAGGACTTCGAGAACGACCCAAGAGCCCCAGCCATGCCGTGAGCGTTGTCACCTCCTTGGTGTATGACCGTTACCTGGCCGGCCAGTTCCCCTTCGCCATTGTGAGCATGGACAACTGCTCCCACAATGGCGAAAAGGTCGAAGTTTCCGTGAAGCGCATCGCCAAGGAATGGATCGAAAGAGGCTTTGTTGAAGCCGGATTCCTCAACTACCTCAGCGACGAGAGCAAGATCTCCTTCCCCTGGAGCATGATCGACAAGATCACCCCCAGACCTTCCGAAGAAGTGAAGGCCAAGCTGGATGAAATCAGCCTGGAAGATATGGCTCCTTTAGTCACCTCCAGAAACACCTTCATTGCTCACTATGTAAATGCAGAAGTTCCCCAGTACCTGGTGGTAGAGGATAAGTTCCCCAACGGACGTCCTGCCCTGGAAAAAGCTGGCGTATACTTCACCACAAGAGATACCGTAAACAATACGGAAACCATGAAAGTCACCACCTGCCTCAACCCCCTCCATACCGCTCTGGCTGTGTATGGCTGCGTTCTGGGTTATGAGAGCATTTCCGCCGAGATGAAGGACACCGAGCTGAAGGCTCTGGTGGAGAAGATCGGCTATACCGAAGGCATGCCCGTGGTTGTGGATCCCAAGATCATCAGCCCCATGAGCTTCATCAAGGAAGTCATCGAAGAAAGACTTCCCAACCCCTTCATCCCGGATACCCCACAGCGTATCGCCACAGATACTAGCCAGAAGGTGGCCATCCGCTTCGGCGAGACCATCAAGTCCTACATGAAGCGCGATGACCTGGATTCCTCCAAGCTCACCTTCATTCCCCTGGCTCTGGCCGGATGGCTCCGCTACCTCCTGGGCGTCAATGACAACCTGGAAGCCTTCAATGTCTCCAGCGATCCCATGATGGAAGAGCTGCAGAAGAAGCTGGCAGGCATCGAAGCTGGAAATCCCGCTTCCTACACCGGACAGCTGAAGGAAGTCCTGGCCAATGAAATCCTCTTTGGTGTGGATCTCAACAAAGCCGGACTGGCCGACAAAGTGGAAAGCATGTTCCTGGAACTCATCGCAGGCAAGGGCGCCGTTCGTGCAACCTTGAAAAAGTACCTGGCGTAAGAGAACCCTCCATACAACACAAAAGATGAAATCGGATGGGGCAGTGATCGTTGATCACTGCCCCATAATCCGCATAAAATTGCGAAACTTCAAGGGATTCAAGGGGAACAGCCATTGTATTTTAGAGGTTTTTATCGCGGAGAATTGGAAACGATACAAGAATCTCCTCTAATAGGTGTACAGAAGAATACTGTATACAGATAATCAAGAATTCTCAATGAAGGAGAGGTACCCATGGAAGACTACATTTCCGAAGTGGTCAAGCTTGCGGATTTGAGCCAGAACAAACCGCTGAACGAAATCGTATTTGAGTGGCTGCGCGACGCCATCATTAAAGGCATCATTCCCGTAGGCGAACGCATCAACGAAACGGTCTATGCGGACAAAATGAACATCAGTCGAACTCCCATCCGGGAAGCCCTGCGCCGGATCCAGGAAGAAGGCCTGGTGGAATACGTCCCCCATTACGGCATCGTGGTGAAGAAAATTACCATCGACGATGCCATGAAATCTACCAGATCCGTAAGGATCTGGATATTCTCGCCACCCTCAATGCCGCCAAGATCATGACCCCTGAACAGTTCGACGAAATGCGGGATCTTCTGGAACGTACGGACAAAGCCGACAACGTAGGCGATGTCAAACTGGTGGTGGAACTCTCCAAGGAATTCAACGACATGATTTACCGCTTTGCCAAGATGCCCCGGCTGGATGTCATCGTGAAAAAGCTTCGCCAATACCTGGTTCGTTTCCGGGATATTTCCCTCACGGAGGATAACCGGCGCCGCAAGGCCCTGGATGAGCATTGGCTCCTCTATAAATATATGAAGAAACAGGACAAGGACATGCTCACCCAGATCACCAGCGAGCATCTCGACTTCTCCGAGAAGTTCATTCTCATGGCCATGGAGAAGCTGGAAGCGGAGCAGCAGAAAGCGGATGAAGAGTAAACAGGAGGCTCTGGTCCGCGCCATGGCGGACCTGGCCACAGAATCCATACTCTTTGAAGTTATTCTCACCCCCAAGCCTGGTCTTGTGGATGCCAAGGATCCCGGTTCCCACCGGGACATGGACATCTTTACCTTTGTCCGCAGCGCCGTGAGCCTTAGCCACGGCTTCCGGGAGTTCTTCCTCGCTGGATTTACGGGGGAGGAGGATCTTCCCGCCCTGTTTGCCCAAATTCGTCCTTTAGGCATGGAGGTGGAAGAGAAGATGTTTGACGCCACGGGAAAGGTGAACACCCATAAGGGGATTATCTTCTCCATGGGGATCATCCTGGCGGCCCTGGGGCGCTATGCCCGCATCCGAGAGGGCGAAGGGCCCTACATCCCGGAAGAAACGGAAGCGGTGCTTCAGCTGGTCACCCAAATGACCCAGGGGCTGGTCTCCAAGGATTTTCAAAGCCTGGCCCACCGGCCACCGGCCACCCATGGCGAACGGCTCTATGTGGACGCAATCGAAGAAACTGAATATCGGCAGATCAATGGCCTGGACTTCACAATTGCTGATAAGGGTAAGTATTTAGGCAAGGCAAAGTACAATGAATCAGCCGTTCGTCTCTATTCAGTAAAGGGTGATACAGAGGACAAGTACATCTATGCCTTTTGGGACTGGGAAGGATTTTTCTACGTTCTCAATGAGTAAATCCCACAAAATTCTTGGCCAGGCGTCCAAATGAAACTACAAAAGCATTGCGGTCAAAGTATCTTGACCGTATTTTCATGTGCGCATTTTCAAATAAGATTATCAGCTTTCCTTTACAAGTACTGATTATGGAAAAGTTCTGTTTCTAATAACTGAACTTAGAGTGTCAGCGAGAAAGTAGTTTTTGATCGTTATGCAGTGTCTTGATAAATTTGTTTACAAATATACTTAAACGGACTGCAATATAAGTATATTTGCAAAAAGGGGTGATGATGATGAATTACCTGGAAAAACTTGAAAAGCTCATTCAGAAGCAACACGGCACAGTTTTAAGTGCTGACCTGGATATATATGAAATTCCTAGAACCTATCTTCAAATGATGGTAGCCGAAGGGAAACTGGAAAGAGTGGATCGTGGTGTTTATGTTTCAATTGATGCCATTGAAGATGAAATGTATGCCATGCAAACGAAATATCCAAAATTGATTTATTCTCATGAGACTGCGCTCTATTTGCATGGTCTTTCTGACAGGACGCCTTTTGAGTATTCAGCCTCTGTTCCAAGTGGTTACAAAGTGGTGGGATCAGTCGCAGATCGATTCAAAATCTACTACATCAAAAAAGAGCTGCACGAACTTGGTTTAGAAACGATGAAGAGTTCACATGGCAATCCAATCAGAGCTTACGATGTCGAGAGAACTGTCTGTGATTTGATCAGAAGCAGAAGTCGGATTGATGTCCAGATTCTAAATGATGCGTTGAAACGATTTGTGAAATTGAAATCTGCGGATCATTCAATTCTCTTGGAATATGCCAGGAAACTGAAAGTTGAAGCAGTACTAAAAAGCTATCTGGAGGTGCTGATATGAGAGGGAAAGCCATGAGCTTAAAAGCGAAAATCTGAAACTTGGCCAGGAAGAAAGATATGTCCGCCCAAGTCGTGCTTCAAAACTACATGTTTGAACGGTTCCTGGAAAGGCTTTCTCAATCAAAGTATCAGGATAAATTCATCCTGAAAGGAGGAATGCTGATTGCGGCACTTGTCGGCATCGATAACAGATCGACAATGGATATGGACGCAACGATTAAGAATTATCCTATCAACGTTGAAGCCCTGACCAAAGCGATCAATGACATCTGCAGCGTTGTCATTGATGATGATGTGTCCTTCTCATTTTCCGGGATCGATGCCATACGGGACGATGATGCGTATGGCGGTTATCGAGTGAGCATTACGGCTGAATATGATACCATCACGACTCCCTTGCAGATTGATATCACAACTGGTGACGCCATCACACCAAAGGAAGTCCTCTATTTGTTCAAAATGATTTTTGAAGAAGGCAGCTTCGGAATTTGGGCTTATAACATTGAAACCGTCTTGGCTGAAAAAATGGAAACTATTCTGAGAAGAGGTGAGCTGTATACGCCCAAGGGATTTTTACGATGTTTATATCTTGGCGAAGACCCAGCGTTTTGAACATTCGTTATTTGTAGACGCCCTGAAATCAACGGCTACACATAGGGAAACGACTCATATCTTTACGAACATCAGCAGTCGACTGGATAAAATCAGTGGAAGCGACACATTGAGATCCAGATGGAGTAAGTACACAAAAGATTATCGGTACGCGGATGGGATCACATATGAGGATGTCATGGAGGCCATTAGGGGATTGGTTCAGACTCTCTGATTAATTTGACGTATTTACAAAAATACGTATCAGTCGAGTGAAGTAAGTATACTTGTAATTGAAAGTCGCCTTCTCAATAACAATCTGTTGAGAAGGCTTCTTCATTTCAAGTTTGCTAAAGCTCAGGTTCCGTGGACTTCTGCTTCGGTTTGGCCATATGCAGCTCGTCCTTGGGCTTGATAGGAATGGCAACGATGCGGCTGCCCATCTTCATAAAGATCTCAGGATCAGCAAATTTCTCGCGGTACTTCTCGGCCAGCTCAGGCGTCAAGGAATCAAAATCCTCTTCGCCAAGTCCGCAGACGATGAAGGTTCCGGCGATGATGTCGTAGTCCTCAAGTTTTCGGTTAAGAGGGAGGCCGATGAGCTTGCCTTCTTCATGACAGACAATGGCAACCGGGTCATCATATGGATAGACGGCTTCGATGTAGCCGCCGACAACCTGCTGTAGAGAGTTCAGGTCACCGGTGATACTGGCCATACGGGGTGCTTTTTCAGGTTCAACAATCAATACGTCCATAGATTTCTTCTCCTTTTCTGTTTTTGAAATTGCACGAAACATTCCTTTTTTCCAATGTTTTGTGCATAATCAGGAATTATGCTATTTAGAGGTCTACTGTCCGTGGTTTTTAACGGTCCGGATGCCATTTAATTAAAAAAAACCACCTTTTCAGGTGGTTTGGAATATCAATCATGTTTCTTATAGCTGTGTTCACTATGTCAGGATAAAAAAGAACTGCCGGCATCGTTACGGCAGTTCATTAAGATGCATTCGCCCTTCCGTCCTACTCATTAATGATTACCTTAGATCAACCTCAGTGATATAGTAATCTTTTCCGTCATACACTCCAGCGCGGATCTTAAGCCCGCCAATGGATGTATCCAGACGCGCCGAGATCCGTTGCGTCATATCATTAAAAATGGTATCAACCTGCAAAGTATCAAGGACAGGCGGATCCCATGATAAATCAACAACATATTGGTTCTGGCTTAGGCGAGTGGTCACGTCACGCTCGAGAAGACCCGGTGAATTGTACTCCTCAAAGATGTTGACTTTGTATTGCAGATCATCAAAGTCTTTACCAAATGCTTCAGATATGACTTTACGAAGATAATCAGTACAGCGGGCAGCCGCATATCGATCGATACGGTCCGCTTCATCCAGAGTCGAAGTGAACACTATTTCAGGCTCACTCTTTGAAGATATCTTGAATGAAAATTCCTTGCGTTTATAACCATAGCTTGAACTTACAATCTCAAAATCTTCATCATATCTTGTTTCATATGCCTTAATGATTGCTCTTTGCTGGCTGAATCGCTCAATGATATTACCTGAAAAAGTCATATAGAAATAGAACACGAAGGCAAGTGCAGTAAGGAGA
The DNA here is from genome assembly GCF_000701905.1 of Proteiniclasticum ruminis DSM 24773. Classification (GTDB taxonomy): domain Bacteria; phylum Bacillota; class Clostridia; order Clostridiales; family Clostridiaceae; genus Proteiniclasticum; species Proteiniclasticum ruminis. The sequence continues at coordinate 13,240 of NZ_JNKC01000011.1, forward strand.
AGAAATCCTATAACACCAACAAGTCGCTTCGTTCTCTTTTTCATTTTTCAGTTCTCCTTTCTAAATTATTTTTCTCATAGCAACATATTCTTCTGTATTTATAAGTATTATATTACACCCATTAAGGTATAGGTTAATATAGTTACAAATAGACTCATGACAGGCAAGCTGGAGATGTCACAAAGACTAAACGCAGAGCTATTTTGCGGCATTTTGACCGTGTCTCTTAACGGTAAGAATGCCGCTTAGGGTGGTTGCCGGGATGCGATGGCAATGTCATTCTTCACAGCAACTTCGAATGAAGATGCTTCAATATTTGAATTCCTGAGTCAGTAATTATTTTTGTGAGCACTTCCAGAGTGCCATAGGGTGGTTTCGAATACGTTCTACGATTTCGGTTGATTCAAAAAGCAGCTCCGGCTGATATGTCTTATTCCTAAAGGCATCCAGGAATTCCTGTTCGTTGTCCTCAAGCTTTAGAAGCGATTCAAGCCAGGCCTTGACTTGCATCTGAGCAGTCTTAAGATCAAATTTGTCCTTGTTTCGTAATACAGGATAAAGGTCTGTCTTGATACGATTCTGAGTGACTTGATCGATCGTGTTAAATTGGAACTCAAAAGGTGGAGATTCCGCGCCTATCGCGCTGTAAAAAACAACACACTTCCTGAGCAGGGGCTCCTCTGATTCATCAATCAACCCAAATTTCACCAGGTTATAAATGTCATAAAGATCTCGTGGTGCCGTTCGATTGATCAAAGCAACGATTTTACTTGCAAATATTTCGATGGGAGCCACACTAAGAACAGAAACTCCAATTGGTTCCCAGGAAGATTCAAAATGTCTTTGTTCAGTTTCAAGAACATGACAGCGAAGCATATAGTTGATTTCAACCTTAATGTTATCCTTCATGCCTCCTGAATTTGAGTATTCATAAACAAAAGAATCAAGAGCATGATATTGCTTCGATTTGGGACTTAACAAATAGCCGTTAGCTTTCATAAATTTCGATTCGGTCATTGATGATTGATCTTGTCGCCATCATTTCATCCCGAGTGACGTTTTTTGAAAAATCCAGATCAATATCAACAGACAACCTTGGCAAATTGAAAATTGTCAGGTTGATGGCCATTCCGCCCTATAGATCAAGTTTGGGGATGCTCCTAGCATAGCGCAATTTAAATAACTCCTTATCTGATTCCAATGTCCTATTCATGAATTGGTTTTGTCCGTAAACAGCTTCCTGCCAGGTGTGTGCATTTACCTGGCAGGAAACCTCATTCTATTTGAGTGTGTTATAACACCTACTTCTTTTCAACGAGGTCAGCATATAGTGCTTTGGTGAAGTAGTTGTTTCCGATCGTCTGTCCTCGGCCTGTGAAGTGGCGGGCAAGCTCTCTGCTTTCGATAAAGTCCTTAGTGACATTGACCAGGTATTGCTTGCTGCCTTTTTCAACCAGATAGTATGCAGACATGTCATTGATCGAGTCTGCAACATGATAAATACCAGGCTGAATCAGGAAATCCAGAGCCTTTTCGACAGTGCTCAACTTCTTCTTTCTGATCAATGGCATGATTGAATGTGCATCAGGATATTTGGCCTTTACCACAGCATCATACTTTGATTTGAACTTGCCTTCCTTCGGATAGTCCTCCAGATTGATGCTTTCCTTAATGATACCTGATGGGAATGCTTCACTATCATCCAGCAGGGAGTCGATGCTGACACCAAACAGTTTGCTTATATTCTGAAGATTTTCCACATCGGGGATTCCTTTACCCGATTCCCACTTGGTGATGGCCTGTCTGGAGACACACAGCTTTTCTGCCAGTTGCTCCTGGGATAACCCGGCGTTCTTTCTTGCGTCCTTCAGTTTTTGTCCAATATTCATTTTTTTATTCCTCCTCATTTGGTTTATAGGAGAATCATAATCCCTTCCTCCCTTTGCCAAAAGAAATCAGTGCTGACATCACTGCTACGAATCGTGGCATTTGCTGATTTTTTGAATTTTCCCCCATAATCAGAGTATTTCTTCAATCGTTCGTATATTTTTCATAGAGCGATTTCAAATAATCTTCCAGCTTAGATGGATCTGTTCCAAACTCTTTGACATCATGACCAAGTGCTTTTGAAGCTTCCGCTGCTGTTAGTCTATGGGTGCTTTTTCCGTCTGTGATCTCCACATAGTCCAGATTCTTGATTAAGCCCAGTAACTCCGTAGAATATTGAGAGAAGTCGATTATCTCGAATTTATCGTTAACTCTAGAGTAATTGAGTTTCAAACCATAGGGCTTTTCCGATGTTTTAAGTTCAAGGGTATAGTCTCCCGCGAATTCAAGTCCGGTTGCCTGGACCAGCCGACTGACTCCGGAATTGTCACCCACATAATCCAAACGAAGTTTATACAAATTCGCTGCTTCGTTTCTCCACGGGATTGACTCCATGAACATAAGGGGCTCAGTGGACCTCGTCAATTTATAATCCGCCTTCTTGCCATCCACAAGGACATCAAGCTGAACCTTGGCTGTGGTGGAATAGTCTACCTGATAGATATGGTAGTCGGTCACTCCTGGTGTTTCCGCATCTGTGTACTCGATTCTCAACGCCTCTTTAAAGAAATTTTGGTATCCCTCGTTTTTTGTTCTTCGACATACCGCCTTATCGTTTCGCTCGATACGTTTCCTGCGGTATCTAGGGAAGAATACAAAATGATACTTGATTAGCGATACAGTTGTTTGAGCTCTTCTATATATTTGGCTCATAAACACATTGTATCGGTATGAGATTCAAACTGCAATATGTTTTGCCACGCAAGCGCCATTCATCCCACGGCTGAAGCCAGGCAAGCTCGGTATGGGCTTTCTGACGCAATTCCTGTAATAAAAACTACAAAAGTGTAAAATTAAGCTATGATAAGGACCGCCTCACCTCTGGTACAAATGTGCAACGTGGAAAATGGCGGTTTCCGTTTATAAAAAAATAAGAGGGAAGAATCAATGGAAAAGAAAGACAATAAAGCAAAATTTATACTTGGCTTGATCTTTATTCTTATACTCGCATCCTATTGTTTTTAACCTTTTGTTCAAAGAAGGCAGAGCCTGAAGGACCTTCAGACAAGAATAATCCTCCTGCCGAAACCCCCACTGGTTCTAAATCTCCAGAATCTTCAGGATTCATGGAGGTAAATAAACCAGCGCTGCTGGAAGGCATGACCGCCATCAAATGGGAGAACAATGATTGGGTGGACGTGAAAGACCCTGATAAAGACACCAATTGGTATGATTATTCGAAAAAGACAGGAGAAGAAGCAGCGAAATGGGCAAACTCTAGAACTGCAGACGGTTCTTACTGGGTATGGATTCCAAGGTTTGCCTATAAGATCAGTCAGGAAAAAGTGGATATCATTTTTCTGCAGAATAAAACGACTCTAGATAAGAACTCAGAAGAAATATCAAATGATTACATCGTTCACCCAGCTTTTTCAAGTAATGTGGAGCAAGGTGGATAGAATGAGGAGATAACAGGATTCTGGGTCTCCAAGTTTGAAGCGGTAAAGAATGAAAATGGTCTGGTATTTCTTCCTAATGCATATTCCTATTAAACATAACCATTGGAGAAGCGTATACTCTTTCAAAGAGCCTGCCTTACGAAAATGCATTCCTGCACTTGATCAAAAACAGTGAATGGGGGGCAGTGGCATATCTTGCAACGAGCCCATATGGTAGAGATGGGGTGGAAGTATCAGCGAATCTCACCAAGACCACACTTGCAGATGGGACCACCACTTCCGTGACAGCAGGAGGAAATGGAACAGATGGTTTAGCATCCACGCCACAAGATGCGTTAGAAAACAACAAAGATCAAAGCACCACGGGGAATGTCTATGGTGTGTATGATATGGCTGGTGGGTTATGGGAAAGAGTCGCAGCCTATATTCATAACGGAAATGATAACTTGCTCTTAAATGGTAAATCCATGGTAGAAGAGGGTGACCCCAAGAGCAGCAATGCATTCAAAACGGTCTATGCATATAATGCTGCAGAGGATACCAGGGAGGCTAACTATAACGTGAATAAATCCAAAAAAGGCGACGCTATGTTTGAAACCTCCAGTGGAGATGGATACTTGTCATGGTATGGGGATGAGTCCAGCTTCATGTTTGGCAATGCGGTATTTCTTCATCGTGGTGGTACTACTCTAGATAATCCCGGGGTTGGAATCTTCACCTTCAGCAATACACCTGGAATGGCAGGAAATCCTTTGGGATTCCGGAGCACAATTATCGTTAAGTAGCTCAAAATCCTAGGGAACTAGGATAAGAATTATGAGCTATTCCGAAAATAATATAAAAAACAAACAAATGAGTGTAACAAAAACACACCTCTCATCGTTATAGATAATGAGAGGTGTGTTTTTATCTTACATAAGGTAAGAAGACATCAAAGAATATAGAAAGAAGGGATTCTTATGTACGATGAAAGAAGAAATCAAAGCTTTTTGAGCAGAATGCTGAATTTTGACACCATGATCACGCCCACCATCATTAAGATCATCTATGTCATTGTAACAGGTATAGGAATGCTCTTTGGAGTGACGGTCTTTCTGATGGGACTGAGTGGCGGTGGAAGTGGGTTTGAAACTTTAGGCGGACTCCTCATCATCGTAGCATCTCCCTTTGTGAACCGGATCTGGTGTGAGGGGATGATTGTAATCTTTAAGATTCATGAAAATCTCAATAAGATCGCTAACAGATGAATCTGAAACAGGATGATGGAACTCTTCGTTCACATGACCCATCACCTTGCACGGATCCATGCCGATGTTCCAAGAAAAGTGAAGGGCCATTGGATCGGTAGGTTTTTGAAAAGATCAGTAGATAACGAGAGGAAGCATAACATGAAAGAAAAGAAAACACTTCAAATGAAACAGATTTTTTATAGCCTCATCTGGTTCATCATAGGAGGAATGGCTGTTTACACTTCATTGGTAGAAAAAATGTATCAGAGTGGAGTCACCATGATGATTGCTCTTTTCGGAGCGGCTCTTCTTATGATGAGCCTGTCCATTATGAAAGACCTATGCAAAGAAGTCAGTAATGAGAAGAGCATCCATGCAGAATAGTAGTATCCTTCATATAAGACAAAGAAAGGAAGACTTAAATGAACAAAGAAGAAGACATCTTGGCCCGAATTCTAGAAATCATCATGTATTCACTGATGTTGTGGATATTTGTATCAGGGAGCTTAACCAATGATCTGTCACTGTTGCAGCCGCTGTTTTTCTTCCTGACCACCTATCTTTTTGTGGATTATTCAGGAAAACTACGGAAAGCCAAGGTGAATCGCGGGGGGAAGATTCTTTGTGCGCTGCTATTGTTCGCTTTAAGCTTTGGATATTACTTTCTATTTGGGTATTTTCAGTTGACTCTAGTTCATCTATAGAGTACTGGGAAGCCAGACAGGGTAATTGATATAGAGAGGTAGGATACTATTTCTTTGATGTACAGATTCTGTCAGTATTCTGCACTTATAAAATAGATGTTGACCAGGCTATTCCATCATTCTTACCGTCATGGATCCCTATCTTCAGAAGAGCAGTTTATCCATAGCGAAAAGCTATAATGAAACGTATTAGATCAGTGGATAACAAGTATAATTATATAGATAGCATCTACTTATTCTGTTATACTGAATCTAACAGCACAGTAGTGGCGAAAGATATGGAGAGTATTTGAAGGACAGACTGTTATCTAGCATATAATAGAGGAAAAAATAGAGGAGGATGGAATGAAAAAATGGGATGAGATTTTTGAACAGATTTTTGATACGATATTTTACTCCTTGCTTCTATGGATACTTTTCTCGGGAAGCATCACTAATAGGCCGACTCTTTTGGGGTTTCTCTTTTTTTACCTGAACATGGTAGTATTCATGAAATATCAGATGAAATATCTAGGGAAGGAAAAGAAGAAGAACAGTTTTGTGTATTTCTGCAGCTTTATGCTGTTTTTACTGCCAATATTTTATGCTTTAATTTGGGGATACTTTGATATCAATCTGATGCGATTTGAGTCGCTATAAAAGGCAAATAGCTTTTCATATATATACACTCATCGAACTGCAATATCATAATTAAAGATTTTCAAGAAAGAAGGCCAGCATTTAGATAAAACGAAATAACTCTAAATAACAATCATGAAACATGATATATCTGGAGGTAAAATGAAGAAGTATGTAGCCGTACTCCTAACAATTCTCACCCTTCAAATATTGGCTGGATGTGAGAAAGAACAAGAGACACTGGAAAGAATCGTAGAACATATCAACATACTTGAGAAAGAACTACCTAATGAAGATCAGGAGTATCTTGCGAACAATCTGCTTGCTGTAAAAACTGGAGAGCTTCCTTCGAGCCCGACGGGCGTAGCATCATGGTACAACCATGATGGTAAGCTTGATGAATCATATGCATTTACTTTGGATGAGTATTTTTATCTATCCAGAGAGCTGGTGATGAAGCACACTGATGGGAAACTCATTGGACAGTATTATGTAGACGAAAATTTTGATGTGTATTATTTTGGTGGAAGAGATGAAAGCAACTAATCGCTTGATCTTATTTTGAAATAGGGATTCTTTTGAATCCTTATTTTTTTGCTTTATTTTCATCATAGTTCACAAACAGAGGCATTTTCTAAGACCGGAGTTTTTGCTGAAGAACGGCAAGGGCTCTTTTATTATTCAACGGGATTTTCCAAAATACAAGAGAATTCTTAAGGTGACCCTTGGAGCAAATTTTGTGGAGCGAACTTAGATATCGTAAATGAGTTCCCGTAAAAATGCATTAAGAGACAATCCAGCTGCTACATAGAAGTGATTTACAGTCATGCAGAACGATCCGTAGGGATCAACTGCATGACTTTTTCTTTCCTCGATGAAGAACTACGAGAAAGGAATGCACCTTGAAAGGCGATGGGGATCCCCATGAAGAAAAATGAAGATTTTTTTCATGAAACAGGGTATGATAAAGAAATGAAATGTTAGGGGACCATGGAGTGAAGATGAATCTGATCTCTATGAGAAATAGGAGGAACTATGAAAATATCAAAAAAAGATGCACTGCAGTGGTTTGAGTTTTTTGCCATGCTGCCAGAAGAGGAAGAGCTCATGGTCAAGCAGCAGGAGATCGTCTACGCCACCTTTGCGCAGATTGAAGAGGCCATAGACCATCGTAATGAGAAGCTTATGGAAGACATCGGAGGACTGAAAACCCTTGAAAAAAGAACGCTCTATGTGGGGAATGATGAGAAGTTTCCAAGGGGCTGCAAATCCTGCCTTCTGGGCACGGGACTCAATGCCATCCGTAAAACCAACAAGTGCAATATCGAGTGCAAGTTCTGCTACAACTACGGAGAACTGAATCAGATTCCGCCGGTGGGGGAAGGCATGTGGGAAATCGGGGGAACCAAGTTCTACGAAAAAGACATTGATCTTCTACTATCGGTTTACAGAAAGCCTACCGGCGTATCGTATGTGTATTTGGAGCCCTTTATGGAGATCGAGAAATACTACTCCATCATCAGAAGATTCAAGGAGGCAAAAGTGTATCAGCACCTCTACACCAACGGGCTCCTGGCCACGGAAGAGACCTTGAAGGCTTTGGGAGAAGCGGGCCTTGATGAGATCCGGTTTAATCTTGGTGCAGCGAACTGCGCAGACCAGGTCATCAGAAACATCAAGATCGCCAAGAAGTATATCAGGACTGTTGGAATCGAGACGCCCATGACACCAGAGTTCTTCGATGCGTTCACAAAGAAAAAAGAGATGATTCTCGATACAGGACTTGATTTTATCAACTGTGCAGAGCTTCACCTCAATGAGAACAACATCGGGAACTATGAAGGCGAGAATATGTATATTGCAAGACATGGCTATATTTCTCCCATCTGGAGCAGAGAGCTCACGCTGAAATTCATGAAAATGGCGCATGAGGAGAAGTGGGATATTGCTGTTCATGACTGCTCCAATCAGACGAAGTTTGCAAGGAATCTGAATCTCAGCAGCAAGGAAGGAAAGTGGTTTGGGGCCAGCAATTATTCCAGTGAGTTCACCAGAATTCCTTACGAAGCCTTTTTGCCGATCCTTCGGGATGACAGCTTCCAGTTCCTGACAGAAGAAGAGCTGCCCATGGGATATAAGGCGGGAGAACTGTTTTTCTAAAAGAATGTAATATCTTAGAAAAAGCAAGAAAGAGAATAGGAAAAGAATCCCCTTCATCAGGTTTTTTGATGAAGGGGATTCTTTCGTATAGTACATGGATTCCGAGGAGTTTTATCAATCAATACTGGATGATTCTTATTTTTGAAGAAGTCTCCAAAGGGTAGTTCTGCTGATACCAAGGCGTTTTGCAGTTTCGGTATGATTGCCATTATTTTCTTCAAGAACAAGAAGAGCAATCACTTGGCTGATCTCCGCTAACGTAAGGTTGAGATCCAGTGGAGAAGCCGCATTCTCTGTCTGTGTGCTGAAAGTGCCTACATGCCGTTCTCTTTTTAGAACTTGAGAAACCTGATCTTCAGTGATGATCTGATTGGTGACGGTCATGGTAAGCTCATCTAAAACTCTTTTAAACTGCGTATAGTTGTGAGGCCATTCATAGTTTTTCAGGAGAAGCAGTGATTTTTCATCAGCACCTAGAATTTGTCTTGGCAACGTAAGATTCATACGGCTGAGACAAAGATTGAGCAGTGTAGGAATTTCGCTGGACAGCTGCCTCAGTGGCGGCAGATAAAGAGAAAGGCACGATAATTTCTCTCGAAAAAGAGCACCTACTTTTGAGATGTATTCACCGCTTTGACAGACACAAGAAATCATCAGGCGATTTCTTACAAAGACTTCCATTTCTTCCAGAACAGAGATGAGCTGGTACTGCCGTTCAAGAGGCAGTACATCTACATTCTGGATGTAGATGGTATTACCTTCTTCAGATAGTGGAGAATTATGATGCTCCATAAGAAAGGTCCAGCTTTTGTCATTAAGAAGTCCGCAGTTGATGGTGATGAGCGGGCTGTTGCTTAAGGGGCTTTTTGCATAAACCATTGTAGCAACCGCTTCTTTTCCGGTACCGTCCTCTCCGGTAAAAACAACAGGTAATGGGCTCTCAGCGATCTGATCCATTTCCTCGTGAAGTCCGTTGAGGTTGCCAGAAAAGCTGAAAATGCTGCTGTAGTAGGCTTCTTCAGCATCAGTCTTTGTGGAATAACTGATCCCCATTTGACTGGCAGAAACAGGAAGTTTCCGTTCTTCGATGAAAAAAGCGGTATAAGAGAGTGAACCGCTTCTAATGGGACGGATCCTTATGGCGTAGCGCATTCCTTTGAAAGAACGGATGACCCTGCGGTGTTCTGCTTCTGCTTCCTGGAAGAGTTCCTGACGGAGAATTTCAAGAAGCTCCGGTTTAGGATCTTCCAGAGTAGACAGGTACAAGGTGCCTTTTTGATCAAATACCATGGTTTGTCCTACTTGACCTCGAATGAGTTCACGGAAAAAGATATTCTCCTCGCGTAAATGTTTTTGGCTTTCACAAAGAAGAAGAACCTGTTCAAAAGCATTTCGAATGCTCTCAATACCCGAAGTGATGAGGAATGAATTGATTCCAAGTCTTTGAGCGGTTGTATTGACAATCACATCGCAAAGAATGGTGTCGCACTTTTGCTCCTGAAGTTTTTTCAGGAGAGGTTCAACCTGAGAAATAGAATCTACAATATGGACATCGGCGTTACAGCCGATCAGATCACATAGAGGCAGCATCTGATTTCGGATGTCTGCGAAAGAAATCATAGCGATGTCTTTTTCTAATCCGTTTGCCAATTTGATGGCACAGAGAATGTCATACATGGAGATGTCAATCTCTATGACAGGGATAGAGAGCTGCTGGCGCAGCATCCTTGCAGTTGCACCTCGAGACACGACCACATCGTAATCTCCGTGAAAATTATTTTTTGCAATCTGAAGACCTTGCTCCATATCTCCTACAAAAACGGTGAGGTCCAAGTCCGGGTACTCTTTAGCAAGAGCAATCAGCTGGCTTTTCATTCCTTCATAAGGGGCGATGCCTAGTACTCGTATCTGGTTTTTCATAAATACCTCTCAGATGGTTTCATATTTGAACACATTATAGCATCAGAGGAGAAAAACAACAACAATATCCGTAATGTTTCAAAATTAAACGGATATACTGTGATATTTCATTGACGATTGTTTCGATGTTTGTGTATTATGAGTATAAATTCAATTGTTAAACGTTACCAATGGAGTTTGATACAAAAGAAAAATAAATTCTTCAAAATTGTTTCAAAATGAAACAGTGTGAGGTGGGTACATGATAAAGCTATTAATAATTGCAGACGACTTCACCGGTGCACTGGATACAGGAGTACAGTTTGCAGGGCGTGGTGCCAATACTCTTGTGGTCACAGACCTTCAGTATGATTTTCATGATATAGAAGAAAATGTGGATGTCCTCGTCATGGTTACTGAATCCAGACATATAGACCCAGAGGAAGCATACAAAGTTGTCTATGATATTTCGAAAAGAGCGATCCTTGCGGGGATCTCGAATATCTACAAAAAAACAGACTCTGCCCTAAGAGGCAATATAGGCGCTGAACTGAAGGGGCTCATGGATGGTGCGGGGATAAAAACACTCCCCTTTATCCCTGCTTTCCCAGCACTTCAGAGAATTACAAAAGATGGTGTGCATTATATAGAGGGAGTACCAGTGGCAGAGAGTATTTTTGGAAAAGATCCCTTTGAACCGATCCGATACTCTTCTGTTGAGGAGATCATTTCAGGGCAGATAAAGGTTCCTGTGGTGATTCAGAGAAATGGGAAACCGATAGAGAATCAAGAAGGAATTCATGTTTTTGATGCCGAAACAGAGGAAGATCTTCAGAGAATCGGAGAAATTCTGAACATAGACGGTATAAGATTTTCAGCAGGATGTGCAGGTTTTGCAGCAACGCTGGCGGATCTTCTGAATATCAGAGGAACGGCTTTTAAAGGAGAAAGACTGGAAGAGAACCTATTTATCGCCTGTGGAAGTGTCAATCCAGTAACCATCCGACAGATGAGAAAAGCCAAAGCGGAGGGCTTCCCTCAGGTACATCTCACACCGGAACAGAAGCTTGAAAAAGAATGGCTACAAAAAGATACATCTAGAAAAGAGATAGAAGAATGGCTACGAAGAGCAGGTGCTGAGAAAAGATTCATACTGGATGTCAATGATCCAGATGGACAAGAGGATACAAATCGGTACAAAGAAGCCCACGGACTGACCACAGAGGATCTGCGCGTTTCTATTTCGGAGAATTTTGCAGCCATCATGAAAAGACTGCTTGATGATGGTCTTCGGGCTACGGTGCTCTGTACAGGAGGAGACACATTGATGGCTCTCATGCAGGTTCTTGGTATTTATGAACTGATCCCTCTTTATGAACTGTCACCTGGTGTAGTAGCCACGAAATTCCACTATCAGGGAAGAACCTACAATATGATTTCAAAGTCTGGTGGGATTGGCGAGGAAGATCTTCTTTTAAAAATTGCGGAAATGATATTTTAATCTATATAACAGGAGGAATGAAATGAATTATGTTACTTTACCAGGGTTGACCTCTGACGGAAAACTCTACTTCAATGAGGATATGAACACAGTGGAGGCAAAGATTCCAGCAGGAAGTTATCTCACCTGCCATTCTCCAGCCATGCTGGAGCTGCCAAACGGAGATCTTCTGTGCTGCTGGTTTGCAGGAAGCTATGAAGGAGAGCCTGATGTGAGTATTGTCTGCGCACGTCTTCCCAAGGGAGCGGACAGATGGACTGATCCGGTTCTTGTGTCTGGAGATCCAGAAAGAAGCGAGCAGAATCCATCTTTATTCAACGGTCCCGATGGGGCTGTATGGTGTATGTACACCGCTCAGCTTGCAAGAGAAAACGGCAAGGACAATATGCAGTTCACCTCTCAGATCCGTTGTCAGAAGAGCTTTGATGGAGGTCTTACTTGGGAGGCCTATGAGACAGTTTTCCCAAGAGAAGGAAGCTTCTGCAGACAGCCCATCCAAGTGCTTGAAAATGGCAGATGGATTTTTGGCAACTGGCTTTGCACAGATTCAGAAGAAGGACTGGCAGGAGATCCTAGTGTGTTCCAGATTTCAGAAGATGAAGGAAAGTCCTGGAGAATGGTAGAAATGCCAAACAGCCGGGGAAGGGTTCATCCAACGGTGGTGGAGCTTGGTGGTGGACATCTGGCAGCGTTCATGAGAAGCCGGGAGGCAGACTTTATCTACAGAAGCGAGTCCTTTGACTATGGCGACACCTGGTCAGAACCAAAACCAACACCGCTTCCTAACAATAATTCCTCCATCAGTGCCATCAGAACAAAGAGCGGCAGGGTGGCAGTGGCTTATAACCCGACTTCCACACCAGTGCCTGTAAAAGGAAAAGCAGCATGGCCAGGACTGAGAAATCCTGTGGCGGTGGCGCTTTCAGAAGATGGTGGTCTGACTTTCCCTATGATCCGATGGATGGAACGAGGAGAAGGATTCATTGGAGAGGAGAATAAAACAAACAACAGACAGTATGAGTATCCCTACATCATGCAAGGTGCTGATGGAAGAATTCACCTCACCTACGCTGCTTTCACCCGTCAGTGCGTGAAGTATGTCTCCTTCTTTGAGGAAGATGTCATGGGCAAAAAGCGTGAATATATGGGCGTTTATAACCCAACTTCCGGGGAAGGCACCAAGTAAGAAGTTCGTGAAGAAATAAAATCCAAACAAAAGAAATGAAAATGAGGAGTGATGCCAAGTGCTTCAAACATATACCTTGAAAATGCCCCAGGCCGTCTTTGGCGGGGAGAACTCACTAGACCAGATCACAACCGTGCTGAAACAGAGAAATGTGAAACGCGCTGCTATTTTTACGGATAAAGGGATTCTTGCTACAGGTCTTTTTAGTTTGCCGGAGGAAGCTGTAAAAGCGGCAGGTGCGGATTATTACATTCTCTCGGACATTCCTGCGGAGCCATCCTACGAAGCGGTACAAAACATTGTGGATGAATATAAGAAAAGCGGAGCAGACATCATCATCGCCGTAGGCGGCGGAAGTGTTCTAGATGCGGCAAAGCTTGCCAGCGTACTGGTCACAGATGAGTATGGCGTAAAGGAACTTCTGGATAATCCGCTTCTTGCGAAAAAGTGTGTACCGACCATTCTGATTCCAACCACAGCGGGTACTGGAGCTGAAGTGACGCCAAACGCCATCGTGGCAGTTCCGGAGAAGGAGCTGAAAGTAGGTATTGTCAATGATCATATGATTGCAGACTATGTGGTTCTTGATGCAAGAATGGTGAAGAACCTGCCTATGAAGATTGCTGCTGCCACTGGAGTTGATGCTCTAGCTCATGCCATTGAGTGTTATACCAGCAACAAAGCAAATCCTTTCTCGGATACCTTTGCTCTGGAAGCTCTGGATCTGATCTTCCAGCACATTGTTGCTGCTTGCACAGACCCATCTGCCATGGAAGCAAAAAACAAGATGCAGATTGCTGCGTTCTATGCCGGATTTGCCATCACTGCTTCAGGTACTACAGCGGTTCATGCGCTGAGCTACCCCCTGGGCGGAAAGTATCATATTGCCCACGGTGTATCCAATGCCATCCTTTTAGCTCCAGTGATGCGCTTTAATGCACCATACTGTGAAGACAGACTGGCGATAGCCTATGACAGATGCTGTCACGAAGAAAAGAAAGAAGCAATCACTGACAAGGAAAAGGCTGAATGGATCATAAAGAAAATTGAAGACATAGTCAAAGAACTCGAAATCCCTACAAGCCTCAAGGAATTCGGTGTCCCGAAGGAAGACCTGGAGGGTCTTGTGGAAGCAGGGATGCAGGTGACAAGACTACTTGTGAACAATAGAAGACCTGTGACGCCGGAAGATGCTAGAAACCTGTATTTAGAAATTCTGTAACAAAATGCGAAGGATAAAGGAGAAATAAGATGAAACATGTAGATCTCAAAGGAATCATACCACCAATTCTTACCCCAATGAACGAGGATGAAACCATAAACCTTCAGGAGCTGCGCAACCAGATTGAAAGAATGATCGAGGGCGGAGTCCATGGAATTTTCCCTTTCGGTACCAATGGAGAAGGTTATATCCTCAATGAAGAGGAGAAGATCGAAGTCCTGAAGGCGACCATCGAGCAGGTGAACGGAAGAGTTCCGGTCTATGCTGGCACTGGCTGCATTTCAACAAGAGATACCATCCGTATGAGTAAGAAAGCAGAAGAACTGGGCGCGGATGTCCTTTCTATCATCACGCCAAGCTTTGCACTGGCTTCCCAGAAGGAGCTGTATGACCATTATGTGGAAGTGGCAAAGAATGTGGATCTTCCCATCGTTCTTTATAATATTCCAGCTAGAACTGGAAACAAGCTTCTGCCTGAAACAGTGGCAAAACTTGCCAAAGATGTGCCAAACATCATGGGAGCCAAAGATTCCAGCGGAGATTGGGACAATCTTCTTGCCTACATCAATCTCACCAAGGATCTCGACAAGGACTTCCGTGTTCTTTCTGGAAATGACTCTTTGATCCTTCCATGTCTGGAAGCAGGCGGAGCAGGCGGGATTGCAGGATGTGCCAATGTATATCCTCATGTGCTTGCGTCCATCTATGATTACTTCAAGGAAGGAAAGCTGGAGGAAGCAAAGGTATCCCAGGACTCCATCGCTTCTTTCAGAGCGGTATTCAAATATGGAAATCCAAACACCGTGGTGAAAAAAGCAGTAAAGCTTCTTGGCTACCCTGTAGGCGACTGCAGAAGACCTTTCAACTATCTTTGTGAGGAAGGTGTGGATGAACTGAAAAAGGTTCTCGAAGAGAACAAAGAAAAAGGAATGAAATAAGATGGAAAATATGTTAAAGCCTCTGGTTGGGATCACCATGGGAGATCCCTTCGGCAACGGTCCAGAGATTACAGTAAAGGCACTCTCTGATGAGAAGCTTTATGAAAGGTGCAGACCCCTCGTGGTGGGGGATGCATCTTCCATGAAGTATGCGCTGAAAGTTGCAAAGAAAGTAGATGGAGTGGATCTTCACCTGAATGTGGTGGATAAGCCTGAAGAAGGAAAATATACCTTCGGCACCATTGATCTTCTGGATCTTTCCCTGGTGCCTGAGACAGAAATTCCAGATACATCCGATTTGGAAAGTCCAAAACCTTTTAAGATCGGTGCATGTGCCCTTGGGGGAGAAGCAGCCTTCCAATACGTGGTGAAAGTCATCGACCTTGCTATGAAAGGGGAGATTGATGCCACAGTGACCAATGCGCTCAGCAAGGAAGCCATCAATATGGCAGGACATCACTTTGCGGGTCATACAGAAATATACGCCTCCTATACAGGAACAAAGAAATATACCATGATGCTGGCTCATGGAGATCTGAGAGTGGTTCATGTATCCACCCATGTTTCTTTAAGAGAAGCTTGTGACAGAGTGAAAAAAGACAGAGTGCTGGATGTCATAAGAATTGCCAACGAGGGCTGTAAAGCTCTGGGTATCAAAGAACCCAAAATCGGTGTGGCAGGGCTTAATCCACATAGCGGAGAGAACGGCATGTTCGGCTGGGAAGAAGTGGAAGAGATTCATCCGGCCATCGAGGAAGCCATGAAAGAAGGAATCCTCATTCCGGACAAACGATCCACACCTCCAGACACCATTTTTTCCAAAGCAGCTGGCGGCTGGTATGACATTGTTGTGGCCATGTACCATGATCAAGGACATATACCGCTGAAATTGAAAGGCTTTGTCTACAATAGAGAAGAGCAGCGCTGGGAAGCAGTGGAAGGGGTGAACGTCACCTTAGGGCTTCCAATCATCCGAGCCAGTGTAGACCACGGAACAGGAATTGATCTTGCCGGCAGCGGTCGCTCCAGTGAGGTAAGCCTGGTAAACGCCATCGATTATGCAGTTCAGATGGTGCGCTCCAAGAACAAATAGTAAAAGATCAAGTTAGGAACGGTTATTTTAGCAATCATAGAGACTCAAAAATAATACTTAAAAAAGAGAGGAGTTCAAAAAATGACGACCCCAATGATCATTGCCATCATCATCACCGTATTTATGATTTTTCTTATCATGACAGAAAAGCTGCCTTTTGGTGCGCCACCACTCCTAGCCTGTCTTCTCATGGTCCTTTTTGGTATCGTGGATATCAAGACGGCCTTCGGAGGATTCTCCAATCCTACTATTGTCATGCTGGCATCGTTTATGGCCATCATCGTCGCACTGCAGAAAACCAGTTTCATTGAAACCTTCAAGAAGGCTATGTTCAACATGGCTAGTAGAGGCGGCTTCAAAGCATATGTGCTTCTGGTTATTATCGTTATGCTGGGTACAAGTCTGTTCGGAACAGGATCCACAGCCTACTATGTGCTGACACTTGGAATTCTGTCCACCATTCCCTTCAACGAAAAGCTTCCTGGTTCTAAAATCATCATGTCTTCAGGCTTTGCGGCAAACCATCCGCTGATTCCAGTGAATGTTGCCCTGCAGTATGGTATCGTGGTTGCGGTTCTTGAAGCAGCTGGTGCTGCTGTTGGAAAGATCTCCTTGGTTAGGTTTTCCATTGTGAACCTGGTATTGTCCCTGGCGTTTCTTGCCTGGACCATCCTTGCTTACAAGAGACTGCCAAGTCATGCCATCGACACCGTGGAAGAAAAAGAAGATGCACAGAGCGCAAGAGTATCTACTCTTCCCAAGTGGAAGGAAACACTTACCTATTTCGCATTTGCCTTCGCTGTTGTCGGTATGATTCTTCAGAGCAGAATCGGAGATGCCGGTTATGTAATGCCTGGACTGTCCGTAGCGCTTCTTCTTGCCATCAATGTCATGGACTTTAAAGAGATCCGTGATGCCATCTGTTCCCCAATCATCCTGATGTCTGCAGGTGTCATCGGTATCGCAGACGCACTTGGCAGCACTGGACTCACAGCACTTGTGGGAGAGACTGTTGCCAATATGCTGGGATCCAACATCAATCCATTTATACTTGTTTTTGCCTTCTGTATTCTCACCAGTGTTCTTGCCACATTAACTGGCTCCACCTTGGGTACAGTGTATGTATTTGCTCCTCTAGCTATATCCACCTGTATCAGTCTTGGTCTCAATCCTACAGCAGCAGCTGCTGCCATCGTCATTTCCGGATGGAATGGACATTTCCTGCCCATTGACGGAATGCCGGCGATGATTATGGGACTTGGAAAATACAAGCTCATTGATTTCTGGAAGTTTACCGTACCTATGTATTTCATCAGACTTCTTGCATTGACAGCTGGTGCGCTTCTGATGTTCCCAATGTAATAGATACGGAACATCCACTTTGATCGTATGTTGTGTCCCTATAGAAGAGAAGAGGGTTCATTCGAGCCCCTTCTCTAAAAAGGATGATAGAAGGAGAGAGAAAGAATGAATTGCACATTTGAACTGGAACATATCGGAATCAATACCCCCAATCCGGAAGAGGCTGAAAAGCTTGCAAAGCTCTTAAGCTTCATCTTTAATCTGGAGCCTCGCCATGGTCAGAAGTCTGAGTTTGGCGGTCCTTATTTTGAATGTATGAAAGCGCCTTTTCTTGGTGAAAATGGTCACATCGCTATGCGTACACCGGACCTTGACGCAGCCATGGAAGAACTGAAGGGGAAGGGATTCTCTTTCAATATGGATACTGCTGCGTATTTTGAAGACGGAAAGATGAAAAATATTTATCTCGACGGCGAATTTGGCGGATTTGCCATCCATATCATGCACAAATAACAAGCCTAGAGCAGGAAAGTTTTCCCGGGATCATCACCCTAATACAACTGTAGAAAAACTGCTGCAGGATGAAACCGGCTAGAACAATCAAGCTCGAATCTGTTTTTTGATATCTCTTTGAATGAAGTTCATGCAAGACAGCTCCCGCAGAGCAAGGAGGGAAAGAAGGGTAGGTTGCTTCTTTTCTGACAGGTACTGCACCTCATCATTCTTAGAAAAAAGGATCTTCAGCATCATCCGGTCATGGGATGATGCTGAGGATTCTTTTTTTTCGTATCTCAGAATATATTCTCAGGCATACGCTCAAGAAGAAATCCCTGTGCACTTGCGTATTTGGATTTTGAAGTTTCATTCTCTCTTTTCTCTTTTATTGCAATGGAAAAGCTTTCTCATTGATATGTCATCTCATGTCCTCTATAATGAAACTAGCGGTACTTTGAGCCGCTAGAAATGATTGCGCAGTTTCATTGTGAGAAGCTAAAGGCAGGTGCTTTCCATGAGTAAAGCAAGAAGAAACCGAAGAATCCTATTTTTCCTCCTACTGACATTTATAGTGGGAGTTGTTTATCTTGCCCTGACCATGCCATCGGAAGACTATGGACTTGTGAAGAGAAGTCTCATAGATCTCAATGAGGGATGGACAGTCGAATATGAAGATACCATCCTTCAAGAAGTGACTTTTCCACGGGAGCTTCATTTGGCGGGAAATACCACATATACAGCAACCAGAACACTGCCTGAAGTATCCTCTGACTCTGCGATGCTTCGGGTCAGGTCCTCCATGCAGGACATCATTGTGTATATTGATGGAGTAGAGATTTTCAGAGATGTCAAAGGAAACGATGGGAGGCTCACGGTTCCAGATGCAAGCCTGTGGCACTTTTTGAGTATTCCTGAAGGAAGCAGCGGAAAAGAAATCACTCTGGAAATGGTGTCACCGACCAGAGCGTTCTCAGGAACGCTGAATGAACTATATGCCGGAGAGGGAATCGACCTGATCTCACAGGTGGTGAGAGAGAATGCGCTGAAGATTATTCTGAGTATACTATTTCTCATTCTAGGCGTCTTCATGCTCATTTTATCGGCTTTTGTGAATAATCTTGAAGACAATCGGCTGATTTACCTTGGCAGTTTTGCTGTGCTTTTTTCGGTCTGGCTGTTTGGGGAGTCCAAGGTGATGCAGCTTTTCATCGGGAACCGCTTCATCATTGGAGGAATCAGTTACATGGCGATTCCTCTCATTGCCATATCCTATGTTTTATTTCTGAAAGAGTCTGTGTTCCAGAAGTATCAATCAGTGATGGTGGGAGCGGCACTTGTGTTTTTTGTGAATCTCGTGGGGAATGTTCTCCTGCAGGTTTTTGGAATCCAAAATTTTATATCCAGCATGGATCTGACTGTGGTGCTGGTAAGTTTTATGATTGTAGGTTCCATGGTCCTTATGGTCATAGAGTGGAAGATGGATGGAAATCTTCAGGCAAAGACCATGATTATGAGCTCCTTTATCCCAGCCGGTTTTCTTCTTGCTGAAGTCAGCATATTCCTTTTGGGCAGATATGAGATGACGGGTTCTCTCACGGGAATCGGCATTCTGCTGTTCTTCCTTCAGATCTCTTATTTCACGTTCCGGTCTGTGGATAAAGCCATCCAAAGTGAGAGAGAATCAGAGTTTCTGAAGAAAATGGCCTATGTGGATATCCTCACTGGCATGGGGAATCGGGCTGCTTTTGAAAAATATGTGGATGGACTGAGAAAAAAGCACAGTGGGAAACAGTTCCGGCTTGCCATGATGGATATTAATAATCTGAAGTACATCAATGACCATTTTGGACATAAGGAGGGAGATGCGGCCATAAGGAAATGTGCTGAAGCCATGAAGAAGTATCTCCTGCCTTACGGCGACTGCTTCCGATTAGGAGGAGATGAGTTTGCCGCTGTATTATATGATCTGGATGAGGAAACCTATGAGCATCTCATCCGATGTATGAGAGAAGAAGTTCATGCTGCAAAGAACAACCACCCTTACCGTGTGGATATTGCGGTGGGATCCAATGTATATCTGGAGGAGAGATTTTCTGATTTCAGCAGTTTTATTCATGAAACAGATCTTCGAATGTATGAGAATAAGAGGAAGGTCAAGGAAAACCAGCTGGAAGTCATGGGTTGAGGGAATATAAGCGTACAGAAGAAGAGCCTGAGAGGCATCCATAGAAAGGATGCCTCTCAGGCTCTTCTTTACGATTACTTAACGGGAGGGCGTATTATGGATGGTTATTGTCTAGTAGCCCATATCTATGGAAAGAGGAATCTGGGATTCAACGTGTTGATAATCCACTTCCTTTCCATCCACATAAACTCTAAGTGGCAGGTCCTTTTTGGTGGTAATTTCAGTATGAAAGAGCACATAGGAATTTGGGCTATACCCTTCATTACTCGTGAACTCCACCTTGTAGAACTCATCGAAGAACCATTTTGATTCCGAGCCCATGGAGAGATCTGCGTCTTCAGTGGCTCCATTATAGAGTATGAGATAGTTATTATAATAGGAGCCATCTTTAGAAGAAGGTGCTTTCTTATAGGACATCACATAAATACCGTCTTCGGACTCCTGAGAGGTCTTTAGCCAATGGTAGACTTCAGGGTAATTCTCATAGTTTTCAATACTGATTCCTGATACGCTGCCCACACTGGTGGTACTTGCGCTGAAAGTCATGACCCCCATGAAGAGGAGAATGACCATGAGGATCGGAATGATAATGACGGCGATGAGGATTTTACCAAGGCCGGTCTCTTTTCTTTTAGTGGATAGTGGCATTTTTGCCTCTTGGGGTACGGTTTCTCCACATTGAGGGCAGTGGTCCCAGGAAGCATTTAGGGGATAGTCGCATCTTTGGCATCTGCCCTTCAGCTGAGTGCCACAGGAGGGGCATACTGCATAGCTTTCACTGACAGATGCTCTGCAGCTGGGACATTCCAGTGCTCTTTCTTCTGAACGCACGATGAGATAGATGATGAGTCCGATGAGGGCAGGGGAGAGAATCGCGATGAGGGTCCATAAAGGAGCGTTCATACCGCGGCTTGTAGCGTCCCGATAAACGTAGACACCGATGAGGATGGGAAGGACCAAAAATAGTCCTAGAACTATGAGGAGATTGGCTGTTATTACAAATGACATAATCATCTTCCTTTCATACTATATTTCTTATGACAGGAGATTAAAGAGAGCATTTGCTTCTCTTTTCTCCAGCTGTTTTTTGGTGAAGACCACGGCAATGACCCCAGTTCCTGCAAGCCACAGGGCAAGCACTGAAAGGAATAACACACTGAGTGCCATGGAATAGGGGGCAGCCAAGAAAGCTGCGAGTCCTAGGGCGATAAACAGAAGATGAGAGGAGACTGTAAGAAGCAACAGCTGTCTTACTTCTCTTCGTCTCTCGGCAAGGAGCGTCAGCTTTTCTTCGGTTATTTTTGGTGGGGTATACTTTTCAAAATCAAAATTCAAGTTCATGAAGCATCTTCTCCTTTAGTAGCGCTCTGGCTTTACTGAGGCGGGATTTTACGGTTCCTTCTGGAATATCCAGCACCTTTGTGGTTTCTGTGAGGCTCAGGTCCTGGAAGTAGAATAAAATGACTGTCATTTTCAGCTTGTCTGGGAGAGCATGGACTGCTGCATGGAGATCACTGAAGTCTTCTTTCTTTTCTTCTTGGGCACTGTTTAGAATCAGGTCTTTCTCTTCTTGTGAACTGAAATAATCAAAGAGGAGGCTAATCTTCTTTTTTCTGTACTGGTCTTTATAAGTATTGACGCAGATCTTTGTGAGCCATCCTTGAAACTCAAATTCCTGATTGTACTGATGAAGTTTTCGATGGACTTTGAGCCAGGTTTCCTGATAAAGATCCTCTGCATCGTCCTTGTTGGTGCAGAGTGTTCTGCAAAGTCCATAGAGTCGTTTTCCATATTTTTCTATATAGGCATCGAGCACTTCTGCACCTCCCTTTACTCTTCTATACGAAGTGTACCATTCTTTGGTTCATTTTAAGAGGAATTTTATTTTTCAGTAGAAGATGATTCGAGAAGGAGGATAAGCTGGATGATTAAGATAATAGTAATAAAGCATTATCAAATAGATATTTAATGTGGAAAAACAGTTGGGAAAACAGTTTGTCTTCTATGATGAAAAGAAAAAATCACAAAGATGAATTGATATGTATAAAGCAAGCATCTATAATAAATAGTGAGAATATTCAAAGATTTCTATACCTGCTTCTGAGGGTACCTCATTGTTGCTTGCTGTTTGCTCATCCATTATTTTTCAAGAGGAGAGATCGTAATGGAAGAAGATTCCAAGAAGAATGAACTGCTTAAGTCGATGGTGTCTGCGGATTTCGAGCCAGTATTAATGAATGACAGGAAGGATTTAGCAACCTATCATAGTGTAAGGTTTTCAAAGATCAGTAGTCTAGGAGTTGGATTCGAACCCATTGTTGGCGCTTTCCAGCAAATTATGAATCAGGGGAAGGGAGGAAGTGGTCTATATCGTGTCACTGTTGAAAAGGGAGCGTCCATGGCGAAAAGGAAGGATGGGTCCGCTTTCATTGGGGCAGCTTTCAAAGATGGGAAAATTCATAGTCAGGCAAATATCAATCCTGTGATGATCAATCCAACCATGCTCTTTATGGCGGCGGCTCTAGCAAATATTGATAAAAAACTTGATGATATTAAAGAACTCCAGATAGAGATGTTAAGTTTTCTTGTACAGAAAGAGAAATCAGCGCTTAGAGGTGATTTGCATTTTCTAAGTGATGTTTTCAATAACTATAAATACAATTGGAATAATGAAAAATACAAAAATGCTAATCATATCAAGGTATTGGACATTCGTCAGAATGCTGGGAAAGCAATGGATTTTTATCAGGAGCAAATAAAATCGAAGATTGGCAAAAGAAAGCTGCTGCATAGCGACAAAGATGCTCGTAAAGATCTGCAGAAAATTATGGCTGAACTGAAGGAATTTCAGTTATCGCTCTATCTGTTCGGATTTGCTTACTTCTTGGAGATCCTTCTCCAAGAGAATTTTGATGAGTCTTATCTTCAGGCAGTGATAAATAAGATAGAAGCTCATGCATCAAATTACGGTGCATTATATTCTGAAGTGTACATGAACACTGAGAACTCGTTTAAAACATCTGTGCAGTCCAGACTCTTCAGTGGTATTTCTGCTGTGAATAAAATGGCTGGAGAGAAACTTTCCAAAGTACCTGGTGTAAGCAAGTCTCAGCTAGATGAGACACTTTTAGATGTAGGAGAGAAACTTGGTAGATATGGAGAGAAAAGAGTAGAAATAACAATGGAGCAGCTTTCAGAAGAACAGTTCAGTTGTGTAGAGCCTTTTGTAGAAAACATTATGATGATTAATAGGATGTATAATAGTCCACTGGCTTTTATGTTTGATGAAGAGAGTTTATATTTGGAGGTTGTAGAATAATCAGGACAGGATAATGAAGGAGCATAGTGCAATTGACAGTTCGTAGAGGTACTGCTGTTTATGGAAAGGGAGCAGAATTAGTGTAAGACCTAATGGTGATTGTTTTTTTGAAGAGACTTAGATTATTTATAAGAGCACAATACAAAAAGAGTTCTATCTGCAACGAGGATAGAACTCTTTTCTTATGCTCTAAAGGAGAGATTGCAAAAATTTAACGTATTGCCTGCCTATAGGCTAAAGGAGGGGAAACAGAGGTCTTTCTCATTCTACAGATGCTTTGGAAGAACACCGATCATTTTAAGAACTACATCAATGTAAGCTTTTCTTTTTTGATCATCCAAGAGAAAATGATCTTTTTTGTCCTCTGCCAGAATTCTTTCCAAAGGGTGCACAATACTTGCATAAAGGATGGTCATGGGGACTTCCACCTCGGAAGAACGAAGTGTATAAGCTCTCAATAGGACATTTCGAAGCTGCTCATTCATTTCGTCAGTGACACGGATGATCTCTAAAAACAGAGAATCTGGGTCTTCAGCGATACGGGCTTCTTTAGAGAGGATGGTGATTCCTGGGAAGCGGATACAGTAGTCCATTACACTTTCACAGAAACCATGGAGCTTTTCGTGATCTGAGAGTGTTTCGTCTTGAAGTGGTTTTATGGTGGATTCCACATTCTCAATGTAGAATTCTTTAGTTTTATTGATTAGTTCTTCTTTGGATCGGAAATAATAATTGATCGAAGCCACATTTACGCCCGCTTCCTTTGCAATGGCCCGAATGGGAACGTTCAATGACCCCATTTTTCCAATGAGGTATAAGGTTCTATCCAAGATCTTTTCTTCCACACTGTTTAGTTCTCTCATAGCCGCTCCTTCATCCATCTGTCGTTTTGTATTAGTATACCACAATTTCCCATAGTTCATGGATAGCTTCAAGTGATGAAATCATGACTGGAGTGTATAGAAATTTGGGGTATAAGGTGAATAAAATACCAGATGGAAGAACTTCAATTCAATGAATGATGAAATAATTTAAACAAAACGTTTAAAACATATTGATTAAAATGGTGAAATAGATTACAATTTGTTTGTGAAATAACGAACTAGGAGGAAACCATGAAAAAACTAATTGTACTGCTTTTGGCCATGATGATGCTTGTGAGTGCGGGCTGTGGAGCGAAGAAGGATGCACCAGAGGAAAAGCCAGGAGAATCTGTGGAAAGTCTCTTTACAGAAGGAACCTTTGAAGGAACTGGAAAAGGACACAATGGAGAAATCAAAGTTGCTGTTACATTCAGCAAAGACCGCATAGAAAAGATTGAAGTGCTGGATCATAAGGAATCCCTGGGCATCTTTGAAGCACCTGTAGATAAGATCCCAAAAGAAATCATAGAAGAGCAGAGCTTGACTGCGGATCTCATCGCTGGGGCGACTGTGACATCCAAAGGCCTTCTGGAAGCCATTGAGAATGCCTGTATTGCAGCAGGAGCCAATGTGGAAGCTCTAAAGAAAGCGGAAGAAAACAAAGAAACTGAAGGTGAGGCTGTCACCCATGAAACAGATATAGTTGTTGTGGGCGGAGGTATTGCGGGATTATCCGCTGCCATGGAGGCATTGGAGCTGGGGGCAAAAGTGATTCTGGTAGAAAAAATGCCCATCGTAGGCGGCAGCACCACAAGATCCGGTGGAAAGATCCTAGCTGCTGGTACCGACATTCAGAAAGAACACGGTATTGAAGACAGTGCGGAAGCCTTTGGAGATTTTCTTTTAGAAGTGGGAGAGAATCAGGTAGATGAAGAGTATGTCAGACTTGTGGCTGAAAAGTCCAATGAGAACTTTGAATGGCTCATGGAGCATGGGGTAGAGTTTGCGGATGACATTGAGCCGCTTCACTCCACCATCAGTCCTGCCAGAGGACATTATACAGCGAATCTTTCTGGAGCAGGCATGATCACACCTTTAGAGAAGGCATTTCTTGCAGCGGGAGGAACCATCCTTTATGAGACTCCTGCCGTGGAGCTTCTGAAAGAAGGAGACAAAGTAGTTGGCATCAAAGCCACCAATCCAAATAAGGATGACATAACCATCAAAGCCACATCGGTCATTCTTGCCACGGGTGGATTCAATCACAATGAAGAAATGATGAAAACCTATATTCCATTCCTGAAGAAGTATACAAGCAACGTCGGCCTTGGAAACTCAGGAGATGGGATTACCATGGCACAGGCAGTTGGTGCAAGACTTCTCATGAGAGAAGCGGGCATCAATCTGACAGTCAATGGCGGCACATACTATGGATATGGAGAAGAGTTCAAAGGTCTTTTTGTGAATCCCGATGGAGAGCGTTTCATGGATGAATCGATTTTTCATTTCACAAGAACAAGAGTCCTGATGGACCTTGGCATCAATGAGATGTATGCCATTACCACAGAGTATAATGACCGCATTGGAAAGGCCATGGAAATGGGGGTTGCTTTTGAGGCGGATTCTGTGGAAGCTCTTGGAGAACTAATCAAGGCGAAGAACCTTGCCGAGACGGTCTCAAGATACAATGAACTTGCTGAGAAGGGAAAGGATGAGGACTTTAATAAGGATGCTTCCTTTATGAAAGCTGTGGAAGGTGAGAAGTACTATGCGCTCTACATGGGAATGAGCAGTTCAGGTACTATTGGCGGGATCGACACGGATCTTCAGGGAAGAGTGTACAGCGAAGATGGAGCGATTATAGAGGGGCTCTATGCAGCAGGAGAAACTGCGTCCGGTCGTGTTTTTTACAAAGAATATCCCGGATCAGGGGCTGCCATCATGTGTTTCCTGACCTTTGGCCGTGAGGCTGGACGTCACGCAGCGGAAAATTTGAAATAAGAAAGTAGATGAAAGAGGAGTATCGCTAGGATGCTCCTCTTTTGACAGTTCAGTAATAATGGATCATTGGAGAGAAAAAATAAAGTGATCATCTGGGAGGTTACCGCGTCTTTTTTTGTCAGATAAAGAGGAGCATCTTCTTTTTAGGTGTTTAGCAAGATACTATCCTATCTTAATTGAGAAACTCCTCATATAGTTTGTCAATTAGTATATTTATTAAGGTTTGTCAAATATTGCGTTATATAGAAAACTGTGTTATATTTAAGCTATATAAAAAAAGTATTGATGTAATGGGGCATTGTATTGTCATTCTGATAGGTCATCGCATCAAGATTACATCCAAGGACCCGGATGAAGCCGCAGCTGAACTTATAGCTTTTTCAATTTCAATAAAAGGAAGGGTGGTAATGATGACCAAAAACACAAAAATAGTGATCGGTATAATAATCGTATGTATTTCATTGTTTGCAACTCAGTTTCTAGTGAACCCCCAAAAAGAGGTGCCAGTTCAATACATAAGCGGCATGAATGTTATAAATATTGAAGATCCTAAGGAAGTAGTGGGGTTTGGAGATTATGTATTTGTTGCACGCGTTGATGAAGAAATCAGAAACGTGGATAGCAGCGCTGAAGACCTTGATCCTGGTATTCCGATGACTACATACTCTATTACAGTTCTTGATAATTTAAAAGGGAAAATAAAGAAAAATACACCTATAGAATTCAGTAAGATTGGTGGAATATCGTCCTCAAGTAATATGCTGACTCTGCTCGAAGGGGATATAATGCTTGAAGAAGATCAGTATTATATTCTAGTTGCTGCAGGAAATGATGATGGCTCAATGGTACAGGCGGCTGCAACAGGAGCGGTCAAGTTAGATGTTACAAGTGAAGAAGAAATATTGTCATCACAAGCATACAAGGATTATGAAAAATACATTGATGAAGAAGTGGAATACCAAAGACCAAGATATAAATCGATGTATGAAGAATAACTTGCTTCACTAGGATAGATGCCCTTTTGCCTATGTATGTGACTTGAAGTCCAGGGAGTTTATACTTAAAAAGCCTGAAATCCATTGTGAACGTTGGATTTCAGGCTTTATTTGATAAGATCATTAATTTTAGTGTTTTTTATCCATTGCCAAATAGAATGTTGATAAAATTCTGTCTTGTATCTATGATGCGGATGATCTTCACTGTTTCTTTTTCTAAACGATAGAACACATAATTTTTCTCTAGGACAAAATACATATAATCTGTGGGTATATCTATGACGCTCATCAGTGGTCTACCCATGAATGGAAACTGTTCAAATTGTTTGATGCTATTAAGCATCTCATTTATCTTTTCAGCAGCCAATTCTACATTAAATTCTTGTTCCAAATAGACTTTGATTTTCATTAAATCTTCTTTGCCACAGGTGAGAACTGAATGGTATACGCTGTTATAATCCGAAGGTTGACTCAATATCTTCCATTGATATCCACCCATCCTCTCTGGCGGATTTTTCGCCTTCTTCAATATGTGCCATTAGCTTCAAGGTAGCTTTTATTTTTTCATAATCTTCAATATCCACTAGGACATATTTGCCGCGTCCTTTTTTTGTCAGATAAACAGGAGCATCTTCTCTATAGGCGTTCAACATGTCATTATAATTTCTCAAGTCAGAAACTGGCCTTATATTTGACATTTTTATCAACTCCTTATGTTTATATTGTATATTGTAAGGCCGATTGTAAAAATAAATGCAGTAAAATACAATGTAGATTTTACGGCTTTGTGAATCTTAGAGTGACATCACATAATAATTAATGTTGGTAGAATGTTTGATGGATGAATAGAGCGGATAGAATCTTACTGACATTCTACTCAGTTTACCGAAGTGTTATGAGTGAACAGACACCGTTATTTATGGTACAGTTCACCGTACACTACATACCAGCGTCAGAGAAGAAATTCAGTATATCATATCAGAGTATTGACATATTAGTCTATTTCCAATAGACTAAAGTAAATGATCTATTGGAAATAGACTGAGGTGAAGAAATTGGACTTATATAAATTGGGAGACATAGAGGAAAAATTTGCAGAGTTGATATGGAAACATGAACCTATCAGTTCTGGAGAACTGGTAAAGTTATGTGAAAATGAGCTGAATTGGAAAAAATCAACAACATATACAGTGTTAAAAAAGCTGTCAGAGAAAGGTATATTCCAAAATATCAAATCAGAAGTAACCTCTCTCATAACCAGAGATGAATATTATTCCATGCAAAGCAGATATTTTGTGGAGGACACCTTTGGTGGTTCATTACCGAAATTTCTTAGCGCGTTCTTTAATGGAAAGAAAATCAGTGAAAAGAAGATGAAGGAACTGGAGAGGCTTATTGAAGAGTATGATGAGGTGGAGAAATGAGCAGCATATTTTCAACCGTCCTACAAATGAGTCTAACAGGATCCTATGTAATCATTATGGTTCTATTGATAAGATTGCTTTTACGAAATTTCCCGAAGACTTTGATTTTTCCAATTTGGAGTGTAGTTGCATTTAGACTGATGGGCCCTATTACGCTAAAAGGAAAGTTCAGTTTAATGCCATCAGCAGAAGGCCTTGATGGAGGATTTACGATACTTGAGAAGGCTGCAGCACAAAGTTCCCTGGCTTTACTTAGCGGGTATGATTCTATCAGAATAGGATCCTACATCTGGGCTATGGGTTTTGTATCTCTAATAATATACACTTCAGTTTCTATGCTTCTTTTAAAAGGAAAACTGAAAAATGCGCGTCAGTATCATGATAATATATATGAGGCTTCTCATCTTAAAACTCCATTTGTTATAGGGTTCATTAGACCAAAGGTTTATATTCCTGCTGGAATCGCGCATGATGAAAAAAACATCATCATACTTCATGAAAGATCACATATAAAAAGAAAAGATCATATAATAAAGACTTTGGCATTTTTCGTTTTAGCCGTTCACTGGTTCAATCCTATAGTTTGGTTTGCATTTAAAAAAATGACAGATGATATGGAGATTTCATGTGACGAGACTGCTTTAAGTCACTGTAAAACAGACATGAGGAAAACCTATGCGAATACTTTGGTTCGATTTGCCTACAAAATGCATCCAGTTAACGAGAGAATAATAGCTTTCGGTGAAGGAAATCTGGAAGTACGGGTTCAGCACATTTTACGATTTCGAAAACCCAAGCTATCTAAGACAATCTCAGCACTAATCATCATCATCGCAGCAAGTCTTGGCCTGATGACGGATCCTATAGATATTTTGAGTAATGAAGATTTATCCCCCTATATGGCTGAGTCAAAAAAACAGGACTCCGAAATAAACGAAGTGAAATTAGAGGTGCAAAAGCAAGTGCGACTACAGAGTGAGCATTTTGATAAGATATTTGAATAGAAAAAACCATGGAATCTGCATAAGAAAGTGAACAGAGCGTCATAAACTCATCGATATGTCCATTTGACTTATATGCAGATTTTTTCATAGGAGGATATATGAAACGGGTTGCTTATTTATTGACTATATTTACGGCGGTTTTTATTTTTCTTTATTTATATCAGAATATTTCGCTAAATCATTTCAATGCAATGAATAGCCTGGAAAGCAGTTTTTCTCAAGCAACGGGTAAAGACCATGAAACGATTGAATTAAGTTTACTTAATGATCATGGTTCCCCGGTTTTGTCTGAACTTACGGATTTTCTCGAATCTAAAAACTACGATGCGATAACTTTCGTGCAGACAAGGAGACATGACTTCATAATTGATACTACAGCTTACTTGTATTCAGATCTAAAATTGAATGAGTTGGCATTTTTCAAAACTGTCCAAGGCAAAAACTTAGACTTTACAATAGAAGAGAATACGTACTATTCTTCCTATTTGGATGATACAAAAGCATATGATGTCATTGATTATGTAAACTCGAGCTATCAAAAAGACTATCAGCCTAGACTTCTTATAAAGCCATTAACACTTCTTTCCAGTGAACATCCTGAAAAGAAGACGGCATTGGTTTTCATCTATGGTGAAGATAGAGTGCAGATCAAAAATGACATTATAGATAGTGAGATAAATAAGCACGTCGTATCTAATGAATCTTCACTCACCTTCGAATTTTCGACTCCAGATGATCTTCAAGTCGAATCAATTCATATCCTTCTTATTTTGACGATTGCATCCTTGGTGGTGATCACCATTTGTGAATCAATCGCTTTAAAAAAAGAAATTACAATACGGAAACTCTTCGGAGAAAGCGATACTAGTATTTACTGGGACCTCTTTGCAAAAAGGTACTTGATCAACATGGTCTTATACATTTTCTCCCAGATAACTCTATATTTTCTCATTGTGAAAAATTTCAGACCCATTCACCTTCTGCTGCTGAAGCCTCTTTTAGTGGCTTTTGGGCTGTATTTACTTTTTTGGATTGCAGCAAATGCATTGAGTTATATAATGCTGACAGTGACTGGAAGGCCGTCGAATATCAAAAATAATAATACGCTGAAATTTTCAGGGGGTGTCGCTGTAGTACTGAAGCTATTGCTGTTAATTCTAATCGTTACACCATTTATTGTTTTGATTAAGACTGCCCCTTTAATGATGGAAGAAAATAGTATTCTTAGAAAGAATAAATTGCTTATGCAAAACAACCTGGTAATTGAAGGGATACTTCTTGACAATACCGTGACGAGTCTCGAAAGTTGGGAGCCGCTTCAACAAACGTTAAAAGTTGTAGAGTCCCAGGAATGGATGTACCATGATTTTTCCAGCAATTTTCTCCCTGATGAAATAAAAGAAACGATACCTGAAGAAGTCTATAAACGTCAGTTTGTACAACATCCATATATTGTTGCAAATGAGAGGTATCTGAAAAACTATAATATCAGGGACTTAAACAATAATCTGATAGATTTCCGAAGTATCGAGCAGAATACCTTGCTTGTGCCTGAAAGATATAAGGATGAAAAGTTTACTGATGTTTATTTTGGTGGCGGAGATGGAGAAATTCTTTATATAAAAAATCCAGGAACGCTCTATAATCTAGCACCGTTGTCTCCGGATTTATCACTTAAGAAACAGAAAGACCCGGTGATTCTTTTAAAAAAAGGATTAGATGCGAGTATGCAATGGAATGGAAGCTCGCTTACCATAAAGGATAGTGAAAGTGCTCGGACAGTGATTACAGATTTTTTAGCAACCAATGGTTTAAACAATCGGATATTTATATCAAATACGAATCAAGAATATGATACTGCGCTTTCTAGAAGCAATGATCAAGTAAGAGCATTTATTCTTGTACTTGGTCTATACATTCTGATGATTTATATTTTTCAGTATCAGTCTGTGTTTATTTACTTCTATGAGAACAAGGAAAAAGTGGCAGTAAATTATCTTTTTGGGAAATCCTATTTTCAGCGCTATGGCTATATGTTTATAAGCAGTTTGGCTGTATATTTTCTCTCTCTTGTTCTGGGCATGGAGTTCATGGAGCTGGACAGAAAGTATCTTATTGTATTCATACTCCTTGGCATATTTTTTGACTTTATGATTGCCGGGATAATGATTAAGTCCTTTGAAAAAAAGAGAACACTGTCAGTGCTAAAGGGGGAATAGCTTGTGGAAGAGGTTATAGTAAATATTAAGAATATTAAGAAGAAGTATGATGAACAAGTAGTTTTCAATAATTTCAGTATGGAAGTTAAAAAAGGAGAATTTGTTTCTGTCATTGGTGAATCTGGAAGCGGAAAATCTACACTGTTGAATATGATAGGTCTGCTGGATACTTATGATGGGGGCGAGATCAGTCTTTTTGGGGAGAAAAATATCAGACCCTTTTCCTCCAAAGCCAATAGAATTTTGAGAGATAAAATCGGATATCTGTTTCAGAATTTTGCGCTCATCAGCAATGAAAGTGTATATTACAATATGCATATTGCCATAAAACATCATAGACTACCTGATGAAGACAAGTTGATTCGAAATGCTCTGGAAGAGGTTGGATTAAAGGGTGAAGAAAATAAAAAAGTATATAAATGCTCCGGTGGGGAACAACAGAGAATTGCCATTGCAAGGCTTTTAATTAAACCTTGTGAACTGATCCTTGCTGATGAACCTACAGGAAGTCTAGATGAGAAGAATAAAGAGGAGATTTTTAGTTTGCTGCTTTCAATGAAAAGAAAAGGAAAGACGCTGCTTGTTGTTACTCATGATCCCTCGCTTGTTTCACTTTCTGATCGACATGTCAGAATCAAGTAAAACCTATCTTAGAAGGACTGAAGATATTCATGTTAAAAAAGAGTTTGATGGTATTTCTAATATTACTGATGACCTCTAGTGTTGTCGTTGTTCTCGCAGATACACTCTATCCGAATCACAATAGCAACTTTAATTTAACTTAAATTAATGAGAATTCCCCCATCCTCTATAGGTGGGGGATGAATCGCTTTTTATTTTGCCTGAGAATGAATATTTTTATCTATATGGAATATAATATATAAAAAGGAGATGATGTGATGAGTGTAAATAAAACATATCGATATCGAATTTATCCAACTGACGCACAAAAAGTGTTTTTTGCAAAAACCTTTGGTTGTGTCCGTTTTATTTACAACGTCATGCTCCATGACAAAATAAAGCATTATGAGGAATCAGGTCAAATGCTTAAAAATACACCCGCACAATATAAGAAAGAGCATGAGTTTCTAAGAGAAGTGGATTCGCTGGCGTTAGCCAATGCTCAACTGAACCTGGAGAAAGCCTATAAAAATTTCTTTCGGGAACAAAAGAAAGGAAATAACAAGCAAGGCTTTCCAAAATACAAGAAGAAAACCTATGGTCAAAGCTATACCACCAACAATCAAAAAGGAACCATTGAAGTCATAGATAATAAATATCTAAAAATTCCAAAGCTGAAGTCGATGATTTGTATAAAATATCATCGACACATCCCTGATGAGGCATCCCTGAAATCAGCGACCATCATTAGGACTTCAAGCGGGAAATTCTTTGTCTCTATTTTGACCGAAGAATACATTCAGCCAAAAGCTGAAGTGCAAAAGAAGGTTGCTATTGACCTTGGACTCATGACTTACGCCTCACTTTCCGATGAAACAGTCATCCTTAATCCGAAATTTCTCTCTCAAAGTGAAGCAAATATCAAAAAACTTCAACGGGATTTATCCCGCAAAGTAAAGGGTTCTAATAACTATTACAAGAACAAGAAAAAACTGGCTATTGCCCATGAAAAAGTGGCTAACCAGCGACTAGCCTATCTCCATAAGGTATCTTCTCGATTGATAGACGAAAACCAAGTCATCAATATTGAAACCTTGAGAGTTGAAAACATGCTGAAGAACCATAAGCTCGCAAAAGCCATCTCCGACGCATCCTGGTCCACTTTCGTGAGCATGCTTTGTTATAAGGCAGCATGGTACGGAAGAACCATTCATAAGGCTGATGCTTTCTTTGCATCGAGCCAGCTTTGTAATGTTTGTGGATACAAAAACAGCGAGGTCAAAAACCTCGCCGTAAGAGAGTGGACCTGTCCAAATTGCAATACTATGCATGACCGAGACATTAATGCAGCTAAAAACCTGCTAAAAATAGGTTGATATAATTTCTCAGGGTGGGGACCACCCATTGAGCTTGGAGATACTTATCTCATGAGAGATATTGACCAAGAAGCTCCCACTTCAAAATGATGTCAATCATTTAAGTGGCGAGTAGTTCACATTATGGTTCAGGTAGCACCCTATGTTCTGATACAAGTACTGCTCACAGCTACTTTACTTATGGTGATGCAATTAATACATCGAATGCTCGATTATCCGTATACATTTTAAATTCTTCAGGCACAGTGGTTGCATCTGATACAAGTAATAGTTCAACTACATATGCAAGTGCTTGGTGGACCAGATCCTCCACCACATCGCATGGACATAGAGCTACGAGTACATTGATCGGTAGATAAGAATTCTATTGACGGTTTGAAAGAGTGTATAGAATCTCCTCATCTATCTACACTGTTTATTATACTGTTTGTACAACCTGACGCCGTTATTTATGGTACGGTTCACCGTAACATATCCATCGGCGTAGTTTTAAAAAAACTTGAATGATTATATTAAGAAAATATAGATTCACAGAAAAGGTTAATAATATTTCAAATTTTCTAATATATATTTGAACTCATAATACGTTTATACTATAATGTATATAAATAATTTTAGGAGGCACAAAAATGAAAAAAGTTACAGGTATTTTTTTTGGCTTCTGCACTCGCAGCCATTCATGTTCCCGGTCTTGGATGGAAGTATAAAAGTATATATGGAAGTTCATGATCCGTATATTATGATCATGTTTTTTATGGGTTTGACATAACAGGTGTACATACGCATGGGTATGAAGAAGCGATGATAAACTAAACTTGAGTTTGTAATGAGGAGTTTTTATGAAGAAAATCAGCTATTTTCTGATCATTCAGTTGGCAATTGCGACTACCTATCTGATTGTCACATCATTCAATATCAGATATACTTTTAACCTGGAAAATTTCTTGCATCCCGATTTTAAAGACGAGAGCACATATAGTTTCATGTTTGATGAGAGTATATTCACGTCAGTTTCTTCGGAAGAGTTTATGGAAACGTTGAAAAATGCTTCAGATGAAAATGAAGTGACCTTTCGTGTGATTGTAGGGTATTCTGACGAGATGAACAGAAATGTCATGGAGAACTATATCTATTCTTCTTCAGTGCAGATAGAGGATCTCTTTTACACTCAAAACGGCGATAGAATTTCCTGGAGCGACAGAAGTGAGTCTTCATATTATTCAACTAATAGAGAGGATTCTTCTGCAGTGACGATACAGATGCTTGATGAAAGCTACGCATCTGGGCGTCTCTATCCGCTTCTTTATTTCCGTCCACTACATCAGCTTTATGAACGTCCCCAAAAAGATTCTTATTACGTGGTTTATTTCTATGGGGAAGGAAGCAATATCAGAAAGGTCCGAGACGAAGTAGTAAATACCTATGGACAGATTCAGTCTTCACAATTTCTCAAGGTGGACGCTAAGACGTTTATGCCGGACGACTCTATTCGTCAAGGTGCTTTCCTCTCCGTAGGGATTGCACTGATTCTTCTCATCATTCTTATAGGCATCATCAATCAGCACCTCAAGGAAGTAAGCGTCAGAAAAATGATGGGACATTCCGATGTGCGGATACAGTGGCGTCTTTTAGGGAGATTTTTCCTGTCACTTCTACTTGTTTATATATTTACACTAGGAATAGCGTATTGGTTTTTTGTGCGCGATGCAGGAAACATCGGTACGGCTATTTACAAAGGTCAGCTCAAGATTTTAGGATACTTTGCTGCAGGTCTTCTAGCTGTGTTTATAGGTTCCTACGTCTATATCAGATATACTTCCTCTGCCATGTATCTCAAGAAAAAATCTACATATAAGATGCTACTCTATGGGAACCTTGTTGTGAAGATTCTAATATTTATTCTGGTAATCACCCCACTTCTTACGAAGCTGGAAGTCGGATATCGGTCCTTCAGAGATGTGATTTACAGAGAGAGAAAACACGATGCTGATCTCTATAGATACAATGTGAGTCTTGACATTCCAATGTCGGATTTTGATCGAATCATGAAAATGTTTGGTGATGCATTTGAGATATCAGAAAAAGAGAATGCAGTGCTCGCGGATTTCACTGATGCAGACTTGAGTCTGTTTGAAGAATTCGATGTGGAACTTGAACCGAATACGATATCCTCCATCGTGGTCAATACAGAGTATCTTAAGGACTATAAGATTCTTCGTGAAGATGGAACAGTTCTTGATCTGGAGACCTTACAGGGTAATACTATGCTGGTTCCACTTGAATTAAAGGGAAAACCTTTTACGACCATATCTCAGAAGGAATATCCAAAAGTTTATGTAGAGTTTCAGGATGCTTTCTATAATCCGGATATCAGTAAAAGAGATCACTTTAAGGTGAAAGATCCTATTGTCTTCTACACGAAGGAGTATGATGCTTCCGGTATGCAGACGCTTTATGGAGCTGTCTATTATAGTGATCTGGAAGGGCTGAGAGAGTCCTTTGAAGCAGCTGGGTATGGAGACGCTCTGCGGGTAACGGATCTTCGTCCGGTATATGATTTCTATATGGGTGAGTATAAGCAGGAAGCACTTGAAAGTCTGTACATTTTCGTGCTGTATCTCTCAGTGGTCCTGATACTTCTGTATGAGATCATATATCTTCATCTGGAAGAGAAAAGGCAGCTGATTTCGATTCAGTATCTGCTTGGAAAGTCTTATGGTGAGCGTTACAGGAATCTCTACCTGATGAGTCTTGTGTCCTATGCAGTATTGATCCCATACAGTCTGATCTTTCTGAAGGTATCGACTGTCAGTTTGCTGGTGCTATTCAGTATCCTGATTCTTCTGGAAATGATTCTAGTTTCAGGTCTGATCACACGATTTGAATCAACGGATATGGTGAAGACCATAAAAGGGGCGTAGTTATGGAAAATGTAATTTCAATTCAGGGACTAGAAAAGAATTTCGGTAAAAAGACGGTCTTTTCCGGGTTCAGCCTAGAAATTCCAGAAGGCAGTTTTACGGTGATTTCTGGCGCTTCAGGATCTGGAAAGTCCACGCTACTCAATATCATCGGGTTACTGGAAAAGAAAGGCAAAGGCGAAACGGTGCACTTTGGACAGAAGAATATCAAGCCCTTTTCAACAAAAGCGACGAATCTTCTGAAGGATAAAATCGGATATCTTTTTCAGAACTATGCTTTAGTCGATAATGCCACCGTAGAGTATAACCTGAAGCTTGCCATGGAAGGTCATGACACGAGCAAAGAAAATAACCGGGTAAAGGAAGTTCTGGAGGCAGTGGGACTCGCAGGGTTTGAAAAGAAGAAAGTATATCAGTGCTCTGGGGGAGAGCAGCAGAGAGTGGCCATTGCAAGGCTGATGCTGAAGCCCTGCGAACTGATCCTGGCCGATGAACCTACAGGAAGCCTGGATCATGAGAATAAAATGAAAGTTGTAGATCTCTTGAAGGGATTCCAAAGAGCAGGGAAGACAGTGGTTCTTGTCACTCATGATGAGGATTTGATGCATCTGGGAGAACCTCTCATACGGATTGATCAAGTACCATAAAATAAGGCTAAAATAAGGCGAAATAAAAATCCATCTTTAAAGCTATAAAATGTCTTAAAGATGGATTTTTCGTTACAATATTTAAATTCTACCGATACCCGTTAAATCAAAATACACATTTCTCGCTCTAAAGGGACCGGGATTAGTCATTTGCAGTTTGAATTTTTCAAAATCGCTGATTCTTTTTGAATGATAGTAGGGGACTTCGAACCGAAGTATATTACTTCTAAGCCATTCAGGAACGGCTATCTTGTGAATCTGAAGATTGTAGTCGATAAGGGCTGCGACTTTTGTCAAAAAGTTCAGTTCATCTTTACTGCATAGTGATAAGTCCACAGGAATGAAAAGACTGTCTATGAAGTCTTTGTTTTTGTATTTAAGTAGTTCAAGAAGCTGATTTAAACTTGCATCAATATCCGGGTAATCAAATAACTGCTGTAAATATTTATTTCCAATCATAACCCAAATCCTTTCCTAAATACCTTATAAAGTTTTGTTGTCTCTCACCAATGAGTGTCAAGGGGATATACTCTTCACATAAACGAAGTAATTCTTCTTTTGTCTTGATAGACAGGTCCTTGCATAGTAGATAGGCGTCGATGAAATCCTTTGCTGGCTCTGGCCTTGCTGCCAAGATTTTCATAGCAAGAAGCTGTTTAGCAGAAGGTTTGAGAATTTTTAAGTTTGAGTAAACCTTATAGGTTTCTTTGTCTTCTTTTAGGATGGACTTTAGAGGTTCCTTAATTTCTTCGTTGATCCATCCTTCTGATAAACTGAATGCGAATTTAGTCATATCAAGTATATGATTAAATAGCGTTTGATTTACTTCTGAAAATACACAGCCAATGTCTCTTGTAGCAGGTCTATTGTCATAGACAATTGTCATTATTGAACCACCATAAACCGTAATCTCCAGTTGGAGCTGGTTTTCTTTTAACCGTTCATTCATGTATTCGAAAATATCAAGCAGTTTCTTTTTATCCATCATCTCTATGCTGTCCATCATCAGTGTAAATCCTCCTTTCTAATAGAGTTATTTATATTTTTATTATATCATATCCGAAAAGAGTAGAGTATTAATGTCCTTTATTTATGGTGCGATTCACCGTACCATATCCATCGGCGTAAAAAAAACAAGCGGAGTTGAAATTAGAATTCATGCCGCTTGTTTTTTTAATGGAAAGCTAAGTATCTTCTTTATGAACTTCAATTTTTCGTGGATCTTCAAAGCTATAGACATAAGAATCATATGAATCATTGTCAATTCTAATTAAGATATCGACACTAAAGTAATACCTTTCTAAAAGAAGTGTATTGAATTCAAAATATAATTCTAAGTAATTATCTCCTTCATCAAACTTCAAATTTGCAAAAATAATATTAGCAATTTCTCCAGACATAATATCTGTAGATGAATATTGTAAATGGTAAAGTAAAAATACAAGAAATGGCAATCGGAAATACAAAAAAGTAATTGCCAGTACAACCACAATCAAATATCCTTTTAGGTAGGCTAATACTTAGAAGGAGTGAATAGCTTTTTCTTATTCATATTTTAATACTCCTTACACTTTATTTTTTTTTCCAAATGACAATGGTAAGAGTGATTAAACAAACTAGTATAGCCAACATTATAATATTCTGGAATATTATAATTAACCCTAAATTGTCAATTGAGCCAGATAATAATACATCCTCTATTTTAGTCACCTCCTTATATTCATATAAATCAAAACCCTCCTATAATGGTATTATACTATATTTTTAAGAGCTACAACCCCGAACTTCTTCGGGGTTGTAGCTCTTTTTATCAATCTTGAAAATTAAAAATTCTATCTAAAAGGAACTTGCCTTCGTTACGCCTGAATATTATAACGTAACAAAGCGTCTGTACCACATTCAGGAGACTAATCCCCTATCTCAAAGGCTCTTGAAAGTACATTTGTCTTAGCTTTAAATTCAGCTTGATCAGATCTCTCTGTCAGGTGCGCTCTTTTCAGATCATCCATGAAATCCCTGATTCCTTCAAAATCCTTAAAGTTCTCCGGAGATGGATCTGTTTCTAAAAGTTTTCCTTTCTTCGTGTAGATTTCTTTCAGCTCTTGCATACTGTTAGGTTTTCCTCTGTCCTTGTTCAGCTTGTAAAGAAACTCAATAGAATCTGCGTGGAGATGTTTTACAGCCGGCAGATGTTTCTGATATTGCCTTGTGAGATAGGATTTCTTTTCAGCAGCAGTAGTAGGTTCTACACTACTCCAATCTCGTCATTTTTGACAGAGACAGTTGGAGAAAAGAGAGAGCTCTTATGAAATAATCAGGTTGTACTGATAATTGCATTTTTCATTGCCAAAACTTGTATTTTTAACTTGCCAAACACAAATATAGTATATAATTGGGGGATGTTCCGTTAAGTGTGATTTTACGGCAAGTGAAGTTGCGAATCGGCTTTTCGCCAATATTACGAATGGTAAAGGCAAAAGTGCTATACTTTTCCATTAGTTCTTCTAAAGGCATTAATGGATTATCTTCAAAAATATTAATACGATTAATTTGATATGCACAACTATCAGAGTTATCATCCAATGTTTCTTTACGTACGTTGTGGTAATAGTGAAGTATCTCCTGAATTGCTGGTGTATAGACTGCTACTTCAATATTCTCTAAAGTCTCAATTGCATCAACAATTCTCTTATTCAAATTTTTTAGTTCGCCTTGAATTTCCATAACTTCTTTTGAAGAATCATCTGATAGTTCTTTATATCTTTTATTCTGCCAGATTGCAACAGCCCCTAATATTACCGTTCCGACTGCACCGAGGTAAGATCCAATGAAACCAAACCAAACTTCTTTCGGCAACACAAATTTCAGGGTAAAAGTAGAACCTGAAATAGCTGATACAAGTTTTTCAACAAGATAAGGGACTAAAAAAAGGATTAAGACTATGATGGGAATCCACAATGCTTTTCGCGATTTCAATTTTTTTTTCATCACATAATGCACCACCAATTTAAAGTATAATAGTTATTATTGAATTTCAGGTAAAAATAATTCTCTTATTTCATTAGTTAGCTATGATTATTTATATTTGTACATTCTGTATCATGGATTGTTTTAATAAGGGATGCAATGGATATAACAGAAATAAGACAGATAGAAGCCTCCCGTTTTGATGCACCTCTGTCATGAGTTAACTGATTTGCCAGGTCTACCGAGACTCTTGCATATTTTCGAACCTTTTCCGAAGCGCCTGCGAGTTCGCATTGGATATATGCTTCCAACATTCTTTTCGCATCGGCTGTACTTGCTTCGACTCCATCAAGAGTAGGATGTTTCTGTGGATCAAAAACCTGTTGAGCAATTGTGATAAGCGTTTCACGTCCAATCATTCCAATCGCTTGGAATTTTTCTTCAGTGTCTGCAGGTTCTAATCTTGCTCTCATTTCTTGGATTGAACGATCAACTCTTTCCCAACCAGTTAGTTGATAGGCATCAAGGTATATTGGGCTTAGAGAATATTGTGAATAACGCTCAAATAGTCGTTTTTTTACTTCTTGTACACTTTCATTATTTTCAAATTGTGTTAATTCACACAGATCTTTAATAATTACGAACTGTTGTTGAGCGTTAAATTCGCGAAGGTTTAAGTATAGTGCTGTACGTTTATTAGGGACTACTTTGCCAAAACTACCAAAATCAGAACTTGTAATTGGAATCTCAACGTCAAAATCAACGGCATACGAGTTGCAATATTTTACAATTTGAGTTCCACTTAAACCGTGAGTTGTTTCTCCTAATATATCTGAAGCATATGATATAAATGTATCATCTATTTTACCGACTGCCATAGTTTTCCTCCTAGATAATGATAAAATTGGGTATAAGTGAATTTAGTTTGTACTATACTATGCCAAAGTATTTCTCAAAGAAATCCATTAGCTTTTCAATAACACTCTGCTTCTTTGCAGTCCTGTTTCCACCGCCGAAACGGGAAACAGGGGGCATGATCTTGTCAATATCTGTTCCAGTAGTCTTCAGAAGTCCATCTCGGAAAGAGTTATCCATCAATCTTTTTGTCTCTTCCTGCTTGAGTTTTTCTTCAGTAATCAGCTGATTCAAATCTGTTTCTTTTTGCTCGGAAACAAACTTACGCCAGTCTTCATCTACATTTGTAGCAGCGTTGACTGTATCGATGAAGTGCTCAATGAGTTCCTTCTTGCTTCTCAGCTGCATACTAGAACTGATAGCCTTGTCGATGGATACAAGAATGCTCTTGTCCTCACAGTTGGTCTGATGGTACTTAGCAACCAGCATCAGGATGTAGTCGATGTTGATTTCAACTTGCCTGATCAGCTCAAGTTCAAACTCGATATCTTCATTGATCTTTTCTTTCTCAGAAGTTTTGTCCTTTGTCAGTTCCTGGTAAATATCAATATAGACACTCTGGTAGTCCTGGTAGTCTCTCAGGGTCAGGATTTCATTGTTCTCGAAATCATCAAATGCAGTAAGGATATTTTTCAGTCTTAAGATAGCACCAAAGAGCTTAATGAAGTCTTTCTGGTTCTGCTCTCCATAAATCTGCTCTCCAAGAGGAAACTTCAGGCATAACTCATCAATAAGTTCTTCATATCCAGGCTGATGCTTGCCATTCTCATCATACCCTTCATAGTAATCCGTATAGCTTTTCAGAAGAACAATACTCTCAGCATCCTTGTCTCCAAATAGAGCGATTGCTTCATCGGTTGCATCCTGTAAATTCCGGAAACAGACGATATTACCAAAGGTTTTGACGGAGTTCAGGATTCTATTGGTGCGGGAGAACGCCTGAATGAGTCCATGCTGCTTGAGATTCTTATCTACCCATAGAGTATTGAGGGTAGTTGCATCAAAACCAGTGAGGAACATGTTTACCACAATGAGGAGATCCACTTCACGATTCTTCATCCTTAGGGAGAGATCCTTGTAGTAATTCTGGAATTTGTCTGAAGAAGTACCAAAGCTGGTATTGAAATCTTCGTTGTAATCTCTAATTGCCGATTCCAGAAACTCTCTTGAGGTCTGGTCTAGGCTCTCTGTATCAAAATCCTCATCAGGGAACACATCATCAGGATCAGCCTCATTGGCACTAAAACTAAAGATGGTTGCGATGTTAAGTCTTTGTCCACGAAGAGCAGTTTCTTTCTTCAGCTCAGTATAATACTTCTTCGCTACTTCAATGGAACTGACAGCCAATATGGAATTGAATCCGGATACACGCTGTCCCTGTAAGGAGTAGAACATATTACGCTTCGTTTTCTGGTCGAAGTGGTCAAGAATGTAACCAACGATTTCACGGATACGAGCTGGGTCTGCCATGGCTTTTTCTGTATCTATGGATGATACATCTTTGTCCTTCACATTAGCCTTCATCTTCACGGTATTGACGTAGTCGATTCTGAAAGGTAAAACATTTCCGTCATTGATGGCATCCACAATGGTATAGGTATGAAGTTTTTCTCCAAAGGCTTGCGGTGTGGTTCTCATCAGTGGATTTCCACCACTACCAGCATTGGCAGCAAAGATTGGAGTTCCAGTGAATCCAAACAAGTGATATTTCTTGAACGCTTTTACAATCTTTGTGTGCATTTCACCGAACTGAGATCTATGGCACTCATCAAAGATGATGACGAAATGCTTCTTGAAGAGGTCATGTCCTTTGTTCTTGGATATGAATACATCCAGCTTTTGAATGGTTGTGATGATGATATGAGAGGTGGAGTCTTCGAGCTGCTTTTGGAGAATCCTGGTAGAAGTATTGCTGTTGGCTGCTCCCTTCTGGAAACGGTCATACTCTCTCATGGTCTGATAGTCCAGATCTTTTCGGTCCACGACAAAGAGAACCTTATCCACATAAGGTAGAGCAGAAGCTAATTGTGCAGTCTTGAATGAGGTCAGAGTCTTTCCGCTACCTGTTGTATGCCAGACATATCCTCCTGCATCGAGGGTTCCAGTCTTCTTGTAGTTGGTGGAAATCTCAATCCTTGAAAGAATACGCTCTGTGGCCATAATCTGATAGGGACGCATCACAAGTAGCAGATCTTCTGAGGTGAAAACACAGTACTTTGTAAGGACATTCAGTAAGGTGTGTTTGGCTAGGAAAGTCTTGGTGAAGTCCATAAGATCTGCAATGGCTTTGTTGTTGCCATCTGCCCAGAAAGAAGTGAACTCAAAACTGTTGCTGGTCTTCTTGCTTTTTCTACGTTCACCTTCACCGGATTCTTTGATATGGCTCGCTCTTGTAGTATTGGAATAGTATTTAGTATGAGTGCCATTGGAGATTATAAAGATTTGGACGTATTCAAAAAGCCCACTGGCAGCCCAGAAGCTGTCTCTTTGGTAACGCTTAATCTGATTGAAGGCTTCCCTGATGGCAACACCTCTGCGCTTTAGTTCCACATGAACAAGTGG
Organism: Proteiniclasticum ruminis DSM 24773; assembly: GCF_000701905.1. GTDB lineage: Bacteria > Bacillota > Clostridia > Clostridiales > Clostridiaceae > Proteiniclasticum > Proteiniclasticum ruminis. The sequence continues at coordinate 57,112 of NZ_JNKC01000011.1, forward strand.
AAGACCATTGACAAGGATCGTAACATCGTAACGGGTATCATGGGTTCCTTCTGCTTCCTCATACTGATTGATGACTTGCAGACGGTTGTTATGAATGTTCTTCTTGTCCAACAGATAGATATTCTTGGTAGAACCATCGTCTCTTTTGAGGATTTGTACATGGTCCATCTGAATTTTCTTAGTCTTCTCCACAATACCTTCATTGCTGCTGGCAATACATTCAGAGAAGAATCTCTTCCACTCATTATCAGAAAAGGTATAGCTGTTCAGAAGTTCCATCTGCTTTCTGAGATTGGAAACAAGTGCTTCTTCACCATGAATTCTCAGATACTCATACCCTTGGGTCTGAAGTACACGAATAAATTCATTCTCTAGTGCTGCCTCACTCTGATAGGAGCCTGAATGGTCATATCTTGCAGTGTATTCAGCAACGACTGTGCTTTCGGTTGATGAAACTATGACGTTGTATAAACTCATAAACTCAGCTCCTTTTCCTGATTCTCTTTTTCAAGATAACATGCTGCTGAAACAAGCAGTTGTATTTCTTTATAACTCATTTCGTCAGGTATAATTCTTACCCATTGACGTGCGAACTCGTTTGCAAATAGCTCTGCCATGTGTAGACCATATGCAATATTGATAGGGCTATTCTCTTCATGTAAATAGGTATAGATTTTCTCAAGGTGATAATTTGCAAATGAATACGTTTTTTTAGGATTGGCACGCAAAATTCCAGATAGAATATCTTCTAACTTCTCATAATCAAGATTGTCTGTAGCATCACACAAAGAGGGAATACTATTGACTATTACTTCTCTATAAGATGAAACCGATGTAGAGTTTTCTGGTTTTGTATGCTTGTATTCTAAGTAAAGAATAGCTTTGTCCAGGCTTGAAGTTGACTCATAGCGAGATTGAAGTGCTTTTGCTATCTCTTTCAATGTATCTACGGGTGAGAGATTTCTGTCGACCTTTTGATTTCTCCACTCTTGCTCTTTTTCAAATAGAATCTCATTCAATCTGTTGGTTACCTTCTCTAATTGCTCATACCTAGAGCGGAGATAGCTCTTTAAGATGTCAAATGAGAAAATTAAGTCTTTGACACTGTCAGTTCTATTTGAGTATAGACGTATCCCAATTCCATCAGTAATGCCGTATGATTTCATGAAATTCGTATTTGGTATTAGGAAAGGAGAATAATGCATTTCCTTTTCTGGGAATTTTATCGCACGATCTGTATTAAATGGATGAGCAAATGAAACAGAACGTATAAATTCAAAGAACTTATCATCTGTAGGACAGTTTTCTTTTGGTATACTCAATGGAAATCCCATACAAATATCTCTGAAGTAAAAATAAGAGCCCTCTTTTTTGGCATCATCAAAATCTGAAGTAATTTTCATATCTTCGAGTATCAATCTTATGCCGTTGGATACCATGTTTGCATATACAAGAAAAGAGAGAAGGTTCTCTTCTGTCTTTGGCGGTTCTAAATGATTATTAATATATTCGATGCTAGTATCTAGTCGGTCCATTACAGCACAAAAAAGGTTGTAATGGACTTTATATGTTTCATCAGAAATAAACAACGGGCTTTGATTTATTGTATCTCTAAATTTAGCGCAAATTGAGGGATTTAACAGTATATCCATTCATCCTTCAAGCTCCTTAAATGTCAGTAGTTTGTCTCTATAGTAATCATACTGCTTCTGCCTCGCTTCGATTTCTGCTGGAAGACCATTAGTTATATCATTACATAATGTTTCAAATCGATTAAGAATTGCAACGATACGTTCTTGCTCTTTAATCGGAGGAATTGGGATTTTATACTTCATCACAGCATCCTTGCTTCCACGGGGCATTTTACCACCTTTAGCATTCTGTGTATTATAGGCAAAAAATGTATCTGAGCTAAGTAGTTGGTACAGAAACTCAGGAGTTATACAATCATTATTGATATGTATGACCAAAACATCTCCATTAGTTCCACCAGAGTTTGTAGCTCTCCATATCTTTTTCAAATATGGCCGAATATTTCCGATGAGGATATCTCCTGCTGAGTATTTCGTACACATGCCATTTTCTGGGACATATCTTGATATAGTTTTCCCTTGCTTGTCTTGAAGTAAGTTATCTACACCAACATAAGTATCGGCATCTAATTCTGTGGCTTTTATTCTTGCTTTGGAGTAAGAAGCCACATCTCTAAGTTCTAAGATTGGAACTTCATTTCCGAAGGTCGTCAGATTATTTTTATAGTAGTCATACTGTTTTTTTCGAGCTGAAAGCTCCGCTGAAAGCTCCGCTGAAAGCTCCGCTGAAAGCTCCGTGAAATTATCTAGTATTCTTAATATCTCTTCTTGGATAGCTAATGGTGGGATGGGAACTCGAATGTCCTTAATTGCTGGCACACTAGAGTGAACAACCTTACTCTTTACTTTACCTTTGCTTTTTTGTTTTCGAGCATCGGAGGTAGAAAGAACATATGAAATGTATTTTGGGTTTTGTTTATGCTTCATAACTACAAGATCACCGCCAGCTAAGCATTTCTCTTGCCCTATATAAGTGCTAGATTTTGCTATATCTTCCACACTTTCGCCTGTGATTGCAAATAATATATCTCCATGCTCAAAGTACTTTGGATTCTTGATTGTTGATGCATCTGTATATGATACACACGTGTCAAACCAAATGCCATATGTGGTGTAAATCTCCCCATAACGAACACAGGGGGTCCCGACTTCGGTTATTTGGTCTCTTGTGATTCCAGATCCTCTATAGATATCAGTTGCAATCTCTCCAAGATATTTGTATTCGACCCCATTAGGGCATAACTTATCAATCAGTTCTTCTAATCTACTCATCAGTCCACCTCAATTTCTTTAATAATCTTCGCAATCTCATCTCTCAAAATCTGTTCACGAGCAACTATCTCTTCAATTTCGGCATTCAGCTTTTCGATGTCAATTACTTCTCTCAAATCTTCCTGCTCCACATAGGTTGAAACAGACAGATTGTAGTCTTGAGCTGCAATCTCATCATTGGGAACAAGCTTAGAGAAATGATCTTTGTTAGCTCTATTCTTATACTCTTCAATAATTGTATCCATGTTCTTCTGAGTGAGCTTATTGCTATTAGTCACTTTCACAAATTCATTGGAAGCATCAATAAATAGAGTGCTGTTCTCTTTCTTGGACTTTTTCAGCACCATGATGCAGGTAGCGATACTTGTACCAAAGAATAGGTTACTTGGTAGCTGGATCACGCAATCCACATAGTTGTTGTCGATAAGGTATTTTCTGATCTTCTGCTCGGCTCCACCACGGTACATGACTCCTGGGAAGCAGACGATGGCTGCGGTACCATTGGTAGCAAGCCATGAAAGAGAGTGCATGATAAAGGCAAGGTCTGCCTTCGACTTTGGAGGAAGCACACCTGCTGGAGAAAATCTTGGGTCATTGATCAGTAGTGGGTTGGCATCTCCTTCCCACTTGATGGAATAAGGTGGATTGGAAACAATTGCTTCAAAGGGCTCATCATCCCAATGCATAGGATCGGTTAAGGTATCTCCATTGCCGATATCAAACTTGTCATAATCAATGTCATGTAGGAACATATTGATTCTACAAAGATTGTATGTCGTGATGTTGATTTCCTGTCCAAAGAAACCTTGTCTCACATTTTCTTTTCCTAGAATCTTGGCAAAGTTCAGAAGGAGGGAACCTGATCCACAAGCAGGATCATAGACTTTGTTGACTTCTGTTTTCCCAACCAGTGTGATTCTAGTCAGAAGCTCACTGACTTCTTGAGGAGTGTAATACTCTCCACCACTCTTTCCAGCATTGGAAGCATACATACCCATGAGGAACTCATAGGCATCGCCGAAGGCATCAATGGTATTGTCCTGATAATCCCCAAGCTTCATCTCTCCAACACCATTTAGCAGCTTTACGAGCTTCTCATTACGCTTGGCAACAGTACCGCCAAGCTTATTGCTGTTTACATCGATATCGTCAAAGAGTCCTTTGAAATTCTCTTCACTAGGACCACCTTGAGCGGATGCTTCAATATTTCTGAAGATCCTCTCTAATGTCTCATTGAGATTCTCATCACTGGCAGCTCTTTCCTTCACATTCTGGAATAGCTCACTGGGTAGAATGTAGAATCCTCTGGTCTGGACTAAATCTATTCTTGCTTCTTCAGCCTCTGCATCAGAAATCTTTGCATAGTCAAACTTGAGATTTCCAGTCTCATGCTCCCCACGGTTGATATACCCTGTAAGATTTTCAGAGATATACCTATAAAACAGCATGCCTAAGACATACTGCTTGAAGTCCCATCCATCCACACTACCTCTGAGATCATTGGCCATACCCCATATGGTCCGGTGGAGTTCTGCTCGCTCGATTTCTTTTCTGTTGTCAGTCATTATTTACTTCCTCTCTTTCCCCGATTGATTATGTTAATAGTCATAGAAATGCTGATTTAGACAGCTTTTCTGTGATTTTATCTCAAAAAAATATCGAAAGATTCCAGATATTACTAAGATATGGAATCCATCAAAATCGCCATAACCTCATTATAGCAAGAAAAATACGAATAATGAAATGAATGAATGATAATCAGTGCGTATAAAAAGTGATAATTCTGAAAGTAATTTACGAGTAAGGAGATACTCGTATCAAACATAAGCATCGAAGATATATTATAGCTGGGATATCCACAGGATAAATCCAATAGTATAAGCAAAAAGAGAAAGGAATGAAGAGAATGTTAGACACGTTTTTTACCCAGAGATTTTGTGATAGGTGCCAAGGAGATCTTCGGAATGCTCGAATCATGTCCATGATTAACAAAGACTGTATCTGTTTTGAGGTTTCCATCAAAGAAACGTAAAGTGACCAATAAAATAAAGGAGTCAGTAAAATTCAGTGTGTGTTATAACTTTAATCTCGATTTGAAAGTTATTGAGGAGTAGAAAAACGGTGTGCAGTTATGCGGATAGATTTTTACTGTTTGGCGAAATATTTCACCTCCGAGGAAAAATGTACATACAAACAATAGACAAGTGATTAAATACGAACAAAATAACAGAATCACGCATTTGAACTTGACAAAAAGATAAAATTATGTAAAAATATAAAACATATAAAGGTCAGGAGGTAATGCATTTGAACAAGATAAAGGTCAATGAAAATCTTATGCGCAGAATCGTACGTGCCATAGATAAAGCGATTGCAGATGATGTTCCCCAGTATCTAAGGGAGCAACATAAAGAAACCAATAATGCAGCAATACAGCTTCGAGGAGACTGCATAAACGACAATCTCAGAAACCTCGTCATTGGCGGGCACATAGATTTTGTTCCTTTCAAGAGGTATGTTTGGGAAGGTAGAATGATTGTAGACCGGGCTGAGAAGATTACATATACGATAACAACCCAAAAGACACTCAGAGCAGTGCCAAATAAAAAACGCAATAAACCGCATTTTCTTCAGACAATTCTATATAAGGAAAATGGCGGCTATGAAGCACCAATAAAGCAGATGACACTTATGGATCTTTTCCCGTTTGAGGAAGATGTTCTTGAAGATGATTATGATGCTATTGTCGGAGGCCTGATTGATCCCGCTGAAGGATACCGTCATTATGTCATCGCTTATGAGGCAGAGAACAGCGAACTTCGAGATATTCAGCTGGAGTTTCTGGACAAGGACTTCAACATAATCGCTGCGGCATCTTTAAATGAGTACATAAAGCCGGATTTTGCACGGCTTACAGATGTCGAGCCTGTTACTGAAGCCTATAATGATGAAACTGATGGTGAAACAAGGAGCCTGGTGTCAGTCAAGACAGGAATCCGGCCGAAACTTCGAGAGGGTGAAAAACAGGCCTGACAAATTAAGGTCAGGAGATGAAATATTATGGATAAAAAGATATTCAACGGTAAGCGCCTAAAGAATGCAAGACTGTTCAGAGGGCTTACCCTTACAGAATTAGCGGAAAACACGGGGATCAGCAAACAATCGCTGTCCCTTTATGAAAATGAGAAGAACACTCCGGAACATGAAAGGGTGAGGGCTTTAGCCACATCTCTTAACTTCCCTTATGATTTCTTCTTCCAAATGGATGCGTGGGAAACAGTAACGGATGTAACATACTTCCGTTCTCTCGCAAGCGCGACAAAAATGGACCGCACTGCACAAAGCATAAAACTGGAATATGTTGCAAAAATCTATGAGGTGCTGATGAACTATATTGATTTTCCAGCCCTTAATTTGCCGGAGGTATCCTTTGATGGTAGCGATGATGAGTTTGATAACAAAAAAATCGAGGAAACCCAGAAACAAATTGAATCTATAGCCCTAAAGCTAAGAGAATTCTGGGGCATTGGGGACGCACCTATAAAGAATCTGCAGTTTCTTCTCGAGAAGAACGGCGTCATAATTACGGGATTTGATACCTTAGAGGACAAAATTGACGCCTTCAGCCAGAGAACCATTGTTGGAAACGGGGATATATATTTTATTGCAGTCGCCCTTGGACAGCGCCCGGAGGGCAGAATCCGTTTTGACATGGCCCATGAGCTTGGACACATTCTTCTCCACCCTTGGAGCGAGAATCTTGAACTCATTACAAAAGAGGAATTCAAAGCCCGTGAAAAACAGGCTAATATGTTCGCCAGCGCCTTTCTACTGCCGAAAAGCAGCTTCAGCAAGGATGTGCAGGCATACCCAACGGATCTTAAATACTATCAGTTCCTAAAGAAAAAATGGAAAGTTTCCATTCAAGCGATGGCTTACAGAAGCAATCAGCTTGGAATAATAAGCGATAACCAGTTCCAGTATATGATGCGCCAGATTTCCAAAAACGGATGGCGTACCAAAGAGCCGGACGATGTTCCATATTCTCTGAACGAGAATATATTCCAGGGAGCTCTTGACCTTCTGATTGAAGAAAAGGTACTTAACCCTGCAAGCATCATGCGGACTTTAAAACAGTATGGAATCACACTATACCGTACTGATATAGAAAAACTGCTCCATTTACGTGAGGGGACACTTTTTATTGAGGAGAGCAAGCCGCAAATTATACAGCTCAAGCGTCCCTATGATGAAGATGGAGGAAATAAATAAAACAAGATAAACGCCTCCTGAGGATAAATCACAAGGTATTTTGGTGCATGAACTGTAGGCCGCCCTTCTTTTAATAGATTTATTCACAGGAGGCGTGTTCATGGGAATTACTTCATTAAGGAATGTCATCAATAACGTATATCATGATGACATCTTTAATGCTTTATCAGAACCTATGGCGTTGCCGGCTCGTGATATAGCCAAGAAGATGGGTCTTGACATCCAAGAAGTACATATTACAAAGTATTGCTCTATATTCGGCTAGATGGTTTTCACCGACTGCGAGCTACAGCATTCTTACAGCTAAACGAAAACATATAAGCCGCTGTCAGAAGCGCAGATACATGTCATTTTATATAATTGGAGGAACACTTCTAGGATTTCTTTTGGGATCTATCTTACTATACATAGTTAGAGGAGAATTCAGGTATGAAGGATTGATTGTATCTGGAGTAACATCAGCTATTCTACTCTTGATTCTTTTTCTTAAACAAAATTAAAGAAACACAACATGCCGGATGTGGATGAAAGAGTAAGAAATAATATGTTGAAATTCTTCTTTTATACAACGTTGATATTTACAGGGCTTTTGATCATCGCTATAAGCCTGCTTACAATCAAAGGACAAGATTCTATTCCAGCGACATACTTGTGGATTTTCTTCGGTTGCTATATTGGTATAACAAGTATAGTACGGCTCTGTAGGTATTCATGAGATTCTTTAGAAAGTTAACAGTTCTTTTGTTTCGTACCATACCTATCGGCAAAATTTACGCCGTTACTTGTGGTACGGTTCACCGTACACTACTTAACAGCGTCAGAAAACACCTCGAAGAAAAATCGAGGTGTTTTTTCGTCTAAAGAAAATTAAGACCTAAAAATATCTTTTTGTCATCTTTTTTTGCTATCTTTACGTCCCATCTTTCATTAAGAAATGCAATTAGCGTGAGTCCTCTCTTAAGTATCTCATCAGGTCCCCACTCTTCGAAGTCTGTCAGTTCAATCTCAGCGTATGTACCAAACTTGTAACCAGTTGTGTTTTGAGTATTAGATACTTTTTCAGGGAAAGGTTTATTTCCAAGTCTTGAATTCTTATTTTCAGAAATTGCAACTAAATTTCCCAAAGAGTGTTTAAGCGAGTTTCTTTGCTTCGATGTGAATTGTGCAAACCGATCTGTCCAATACTTGTAATGAGAATTTAAGGGGTAAATATGTTCAATTGAATTATATCCATTACTGAATAAAATTTCTCGATCCAACTTTACAAGATTAGATTTGCTTGATTTCATTAACTTATATTCATACTCACATAAAAAGTACTTAATCCAAGGATTCTTATAAAGTCCCCTCAGGTTATAATTTCTAATAGTTTTGTTCTTAATGTTTGGTGAACTAGTAATAGTGTTATGAAGTTTTGACATTCTCTCAATAATTTCGTTAACTGTAAGCTCTTTCTTATTAAGCTTAAGAACTGAGTCAAAATAGTCTATGAGGTGGATGTCGCTCTCTTCTTTAATTGCCTCACGATCATAGAAAAGTATAACAAAAAGGTATTTCTCGAGTGATTTTAGAAACTTTAGTAATAGATCATTGTCTGAATTACAAGCTTGAAAGCAAGCTAAAATAAAAACATTAATGTAACTTCTATTTGGTACTTCTTCAAATGAAACATAGTGGTAGTTGGAGGATTGTCGTGTTAAAAACCGGATTTTTTGCAAGTATTCTTTAATTTCTTCGGGCTTGTCTGCAGATTGTGGGTTCTTTAGTTCATCCCACAGTTTGATACATTCATTGAGACTGCGAATGTACTCATGAAAGTCAGTGGTTTTCAACACATTATCTATGATGTTCTTCGGAACAAAATGTGTATTTAATAAGTAATTTGTTTGAGTTTTTCCAAGGAAATATCTAAATAGAAAGCGTTCTTCTTCTTCAAGATTTTTAATAGTTTCAGAAAAATATAGCATAAAGTGATTTATCAAAAACTCATCATCTTGTATCTGTTCTGAAGTTATTCTTCCTAATAAATGGTATATTTCTTTCCAACATGAATTAATTTCTCTTCTCAGTATTTTTTTCTGTGCTTCACCGCAATCAAAAAGTGTAGAAAGATAAATCAATCTATTTTTCAGTAGTTCAAGATGCGATAAAGGTTTACCACGATTATTCATCGTTTCAAAGGTAACGTGAACATCAATATCTTTTGAAATAGTATAGACATTAAATAAAAAGTTTTGAGTTATCTTAGTGTAGATCGCCTCTAACTCGCTAATATTTAGCTTACTAAGTTTTTCAATAAACACTTCTTTTGCACCAATTAAGTTCTTTGTATAGGTAGTTTCAATAATCTTGCCTGATATTGTTTTTTGATATTTAAATATATTCGCAAGCAGGTATACATAACTTGGATTTTCACGTTCATATCCAAAAAGATATGTCAATGAATCGGTGTCATCTTTTGATTCATAAATATATTTCTTTATTATATCCTCATGTTTTGTAAAGTTTAATTTCTCAATTTTATTAGCCTTCATAACCTCTAGGATAGCGGTGATTAAAATGATGGATGTGGTTAAGCGTTGTTGACCGTCGACTACATAATAAGGAATATATCTCTTTGATTCAATTATCCAAGTATCGTCAATCCAATTATTAAAGATACTGGTATCAACAGGCTCTAAAGTAAGTACACCAACATAGTGATTCTTTTTTTCATCTAATCGATATAAGTCACTCCAGAACTCTTCAACTTCTTTTTTTGTCCAAGCATAGCCTCGTTGATAATCAGGAATTCGGTAGATTTTTTCGGAAAATATTTTTGATAATGATACTAATTGATCCATTAGAGCCCCCCAAAAAATGTTTAGTAATATTGATGAATTATAATAATTCATAAGCATATATTATACTTATGAATCTATTAGGCTTTGGATATAATTATTTCAAAGCTCTACCATCAGTCCCTTTGGCGAGTAACGGAACATCTGTGGAGAGCAGATCATGTTCTACTTCGATTACTACGATACATCCCTCTTCTACAGGATAGTTTGCTTTACTCCACACTTGGAAGTATGGTTGCAGTTCATCAAAATTCCCCACTCTATCGGTTAAGTACCTATACATTTCACTGGAAGGGAGAATTAAGACTCCGCAAAGAATTTTTTCGGTAAGAAGTCCGGATACTAATTTATTTACTGCACGATGAGATGAGGATATATTACCGGTTTCCCATTCTATAGCAATGTACTTGCTGGATCCATCGTTTAGTGGTAATACAGCATCTATTGGACCAGGTTTACGTTGTGTAACTGATAAATCTAGTCTATGTTCAAGAACCCATCCATCGGATGTAAGACTTTTCATTAAGGTATCTTTTATGGTTTTAACTCCATTACCCTGTCTAATGGGATTTAGGTGAAACAGTTTACTCCCAAGTGGGTGTTCCATTTGTGTTATTCGTAATTGAAGTATTTCAAGCATGCTTTGGACTCTGATATCATTAAAAGTATTGTTGATATTAACTAAAGGTAAGATATGATTTATTTTCATTGTTTCTCTCCATCAAAAGTTGATCATGTAATTTTACTTATCTACTATACAAGTATACAAATTAAAACCATCTCGGTCAATGCAAAGGTTTTCAAATTTGTTTGAATCAAATATACGTTCATGAAGTTAAAAGTAGCCAAACCCTATGCTATAATAAATTTTGAGGTGTTATATGGAGAATAATTTTCACGTAAATAAGTTATTTAAGCTATTAAGTATACAAAATAAGAGCGATTTATCGTCGGTTTCAAAGAAAATTGGAGTTAGAACTGAAGTTCTTAAATACTTCAATGATAATAGGGTGTTCCCGTATGGTGACGTGCTCCAAAAGTTACTGGAGTTTTTAGATATTTCGGAAGTAGAATTTAAAATATCACTTGGTATTATCGATCATAACATTTTGGATTGGTTGGGATCTAATTGCAAGCTAGTTGCAAATAGTCTGCCGAAGGAAAAAAGGGTTGTTGAGGTGTTTCATCCTAAGTTCAGGAGTAAATTTGGAACTCTGTTTCAGGGGGATTGCATTCAACTAATGAGATCACTACCAGGAGAATCAGTAGATCTGATTTTTGCTGATCCACCATTCAATCTTTCAAAAGTATATGAATCTGGCATTAATGATAATATTTCTGAAGATGAATATCTTAGGTGGACTGAAGAATGGATAGTTGAAGCTGTTAGATTATTGAAACCAGGAGGCTCTATATTCGTTTACAACATTCCTAGGTGGTCGACGGAGATAGCTACAATACTTAACAGATATCTTGAGTTTAGACATTGGATAAGTTTGAATTTTCGCGGATATACTCCGCCTATTAAATACAAGTTAAATGTCACTCATTATGGATTGTTATATTATATTAAGGGGAATAAGCCATCAGCATTTAATCCACAGAGAATACCCATGAAAACGTGTAGACACTGCGGTGGGGAAATTCATGATTACGGTGGAAAGAAGAAAAATGTCTCAGAACTAGGTCAAGTAATTTCAGATGTTTGGGAGGATATTCATCCTGTTCGACATAAAAGCAGGAAGACCAGAGACTCAAATGAGTTGCCTATAAAGCTTTTGTTAAGAATAATCGCCTTAGCATCTAATGAGGGAGATCTGGTTTTTGATCCCTTCGGTGGTTCAGGTACTACTTATAAAGCTGCAGAAATGCTTGGCAGAAAATGGATTGGTGTTGAGATCGGAGATGTACAAGGTATTATTGAACGAATATCAAGTAATGAAGGTGATTACGATCGGTTAGAAGAGTTTAAATTAGGTTCAGACATATTATTTACTAAAGAGCAGAGAGAACTTAGAAAAGCAAATGGGTTTTGGTTACCTGAAGACTTCAAGTGAATACTTAAAGGGGGGCTATGTTATGCGAATACATAATATTCTTTTAGATACGAATATCTTCTTTTCAACAGAAAATATTCGTGCTGGACAGATAATGCTATCTGGCAACTTGAGATGGTTAATTGATGCAATAATAAAATCTGGACTTGAAGCGAAGCTTTTTGTTGAGATACCCGAAATTGTTTTTCTCGAGTTTAAGAGACATATACTAGAAGAAGTCCAAGATAAAACAAAAAAGCTAGAATGGCTGATGGAAAGTGGAAGATTGCCTGGATTTAGGGTACAGAAGATTGAAAGTGATACTAGTATCGATGAATATGTTGAGGAAATCTGTAAAGACTTTAGGGATCAGATAAACTCTAAGTTTAGCATAGGTTTTAATGTACCAGTAAGTAGTGGGAATCTTGATGCGTTGATTGAGAGAGCAATTAGTAAAAGACCACCTTTTGAAGGGAAAGATAAGTCGTCAGATAAGGGCTTTAAGGATGCGGTGCTTTGGGAGAGTTTATTATCATTTAAGAGGGAAAACCCGTACACTACTATTTATCTTTATACTAAGGATGCTAGGTTTAATAATGACTTAAGTGAAGAGTATATGGCTTTATTCAAAGAAAAACTGGCTATAATAAGAACAGAAGAAGAAGTCTTGAAGCTGATTGATGAGATTTCAATAATGAAGAATCCTGAAATAGAAAAAGAATTTGAAGAAGTTCAAGCTTTAAGAGCGTATACAATCGCTAACGGAGACTTGTTAAGAAATATTGTGCTCGAAAGTGTTGAAAAGAAAAGTTGGCTAGGGGATGGTATGAAATTTAAGAATCTTTATAGTGTTAAAGTGGATTCTATTCTACCTTCTAAGTATTCAAGCTATTCAGTTTCAGGTGATTATTATGTAAAAGTTATCATTGAGTCTGACATTGAATATGATGATTTTGTGCAGAGTTTTAATGCTCCACTACATTTTGATGTTAAACTAATTGAGAATAATCACTATAAGTTTGTATTAACCGGTATTGGAGGCCATACATAAAGGTAGTAATTGAGAAACAGTGTTGAGGAGATCACATAAGTGGTCTCTTTTTGTTTGAAAAGAGGAGAGATATTATGGATAGGTTTTTTACTCAGGATAAATGTGACAGGTGTTATAAAGATCTTAAGGATGGAAGGACAATGTCAATGTTTAACTTACAGTGCATTTGTATGAAGTGTGCAGAAAACGAGAAAGGGTTGAGTGAGTTCACAAAGGCGCAAGAAAGTGAATTAGAAGAAGTAAGAAAAGGTAACCTTAACTTTAAAGGTATTGGTTTTCCAGAAGAAAAGTAGATTCGATTTTCTAAGGAAATTTAGAATTAAAATTCGAACAAGTAATTATAACTAAAATTATAAGGCCGATTGTAAAATTAAATGCAACAAGTTAAAAAAGATTGAACCATAAGATGATTCCAGATATCATGGTAAGCGACAAAACACACCAGATATGAAAGGAAAGCAACTTATGGCTCAGACTGATTCTAACACATCCAAGAACAAGTTTAAACACCTTCTCTTCCATAAAAGGACTCTTATTGAATTCATGGTGAAGAATGGCTACAAGCCCGCCGACATCGCTAGAGAGCTCGGCGTCAACCGTTCCACTGTCTCAAGAGAGCTGAAGCGTGGCAGCGTTAAGCAGATCATTGCAGGGAAGACTGTGCTCAAGTATTTTGCCGAGACAGCACAGGAAATTGCTGACAGAAAGAAAGCCAACGTTGGGCGCAAGCCCAAGTTCCTTAATTGCAGCGAGTTCCTCTCTCATGCAGACAAGCTCATGAAAGAGGAAAAATACTCTCCTGACGCCGTGGTCGGTCAGGCCAAAGATCTGGACCTTTTCAGCCCACAGGAGATGGTTTGCACAAGCACCCTGTACCGATATATCGATGCTGATCTTCTCAGAACTAGAAACATCGATTTAGTCTCTAAAATGAGTCGCAAGCCTCAGAATACACACACCAGAACAAACAAGCGTATCCTCGGAAAGAGCATCGATGAACGTCCTGAAGAGATCAATGACAGATCTGTCTTTGGACACTGGGAAATCGACTGTGTGCTGCTTAAAAAGACGAAGGAAAAGGTTCTTCTTACTATGATAGAAAGAGTCTCTAGACACTCCATCATCCGTCTCATAGAAAGCAAGACAGCCGCCTGCGTGAGCCAGGCGATCCGTGCCTTGCAGAAGGAATACGGAACCTCCTTTGACACTATTTTCCAGAGCATCACTTCCGATAATGGTTCAGAGTTTGCAGATCTTACTTCCTGTCTTGAACATACCGCTACCGAAGTTTATTATGCCCATCCCTTCTCTTCCTGGGAGAGAGGCGCTAATGAGCAGAATAACGGCATGATCAGACGGTTCATTCCTAAAGGTATCGATCCTCAGTCCGTTACCCCTGAAATGGTTCATAGAGTGGAATCATGGCTTAATCATTATCCTA
>NZ_JNKC01000012.1 GCF_000701905.1 Proteiniclasticum ruminis DSM 24773
ATGCGGCACTGTAGGCTTATGCGGTATTAATCTTCCTTTCGGAAGGCTATCCCCCACTTTGAGGCAGGTTACCCACGTGTTACTCACCCGTCCGCCGCTAAGAACGCTTCCATGTAAACATATCCGCATTCTCCGCTCGACTTGCATGTGTTAGGCACGCCGCCAGCGTTCGTCCTGAGCCAGGATCAAACTCTCAATTTAAAAGTTTGAACTAGCTATTCATTACACTAGCTTCTGAACTTCATTTTCATGAAGTTCGCACTTTCTTTTCAGAAAGTGGTTTTTTTGATTTCTCAAAAAGAATTACTTTGGTTTTTTACCTATATTCTGTTTAATTTTCAAAGAACTGTGTTTGTTTGTGTTTGTCGCTTTCATCAGGCGACTTCTATATAATATCATTCAGGCAAATTAGTGTCAACAGGTTTTTTCGTTTTTTTTAGGAAAATGTTCATTTTTTCTGGAGTTCAGTTGATACTCCTTGAAACTCAATTGAGTTGATCACTGACATTTTCTTCTGTATTCTAAAAACTTGTCTGATAACTCACCTCAAAGCATACTCATCTGTAGAAAACACCACAAAAGAATACTTTGAAGTACTTGTAATTATACAACAAATCATCAAAGAAACAAGTAGCACACTTCATGATTATTCTCATTTATTTTACATTGTTTTCGACACAAGCCCTCTTCAGTTCATTATAATAGAGGTAATAAAACTAATTGGAGGTAATTATGGGAATAGTAACAAAAACAGGGGATCAAGGCACTACCGGAACTCTCGGTGGAAAGAGAATCCCCAAATCATCTTCCTTAATAGAACTGAACGGACAAATCGATGAAGTGAACGCTTCACTTGGATATTTGAACTCCCTTATAGAAGAAGGAAAAGCTTTTGATAAAAAACAAGAGCTAATGGAATTCATCCGTTTCATTCAAAACGGACTCTATAACCTAGGAACAGAAATTTCTTCCGGATTTACTATTGTCAGATTCAATGAAACTCACCCAGCCATGCTGGAAGCGAAAATTGATGAACTCACTGCTCTGATGCCACCCCAGACTAAATTCATACTTTTCTCTGGTGCAAAAGAAGCAACCTATGCTCACGTGGTCCGCTCTGTATCCAGAAGATGTGAGAGACAATTCGTACGGTATTTGCTAGAAGAAAATATTGATCCTTTTCCTCAATGTTATAAATTCTTGAACAGACTTTCTGATTATCTATTTACTGTTGCCAGATTCCTAAACCAGGAGCTAGGTGGAGAAGAGATTGAAACCTCTCCTTGGAATAGCTAATCTACTTTAAGTCAGACTATTGTATAGACTTTCATGCCTTCATCACTAATCTCGTATTCACGCCTTGATTCTTCTTTGTTTTCGCCTTCAATTTTTGTTTGGCATTAAACGAGACTTCTTATGGGTATGAGTATAATTTCCAGCCTTTTTCTTTCCTGCACGAAAAGGAGCAGCTGCAAAACTAGGTCTAGTTTTGCAGCTGCTCCTTTTTCATATTTTATACTTGCTTCACCAAAAAAAGAGATAGAACCCGTATAGTACTCCATCTCTTTTCTCAAGGAGCTCCTTCATAACAGCTCCGCTCTATTTTAATCTACCCTGAAACCTGAATTAAGATTCCCTGTTTCTTCTTACAACTTCCACCATTTCAATATAAGTTTTTTCGTCACTGTATGGGACTTTTTTCCCGCAAACAAGATTATATGTTTCATGCCCCTTACCTGCAAGGACAATCGCATCTCCCCTCTGCGCTAAAGTAAGCGCAAGTAGTACCGCTTTTCTTCTGTCTACTTCAATATATACCTCCGAAGCCCCATCCTTCATATACTCCGCCATCTCTTTAGTAATCTGAAGAGGATCTTCTCTATCCTGGTTATCTTCAGTAAGAATTGTAATGTCACAGTACTCTGCTGCGACTTCAGCTAATTCTCTTCGTCTTTCCTTCGTCCTATTCCCGACAGATCCAACTACAAGAATTATTTTTTGGGGGTTGTAGGATCTCACAGTCCTTAAAAGATTCAACAGAGCAACTCTGTTGTGCGCGTAATCCAAAATCCCAATTACACCATCTAGATTATTCATAATTTGAAATCGTCCTGAAGCCTTTACTTCCAGTAAAGCTTTCTTGACATTACCCAATTCTACACCCATCTCAACTGCAACGCTGATTGCAGCTAAGGCATTGTATAAATTATAAAGACCTGGCTGAGGAAGAAACATAGGCATTGACAATTTTCCATGAACAAAATCAAATTGCGTTCCCATCGTCTCAAGTGTATTTCCTTCACAAGCATTCAAGCCTCTATAGAAACCCTCTGTTTTTAAAGAAAAAGTCTTCAGTTCTCCCACTGTGACAGATTTCATGAAATCCGCATACTCATCATCATTATTAATGATGGAAATCTCAGCCATCTGAAAAAGCTTCGCTTTACTATCTCGATAATGTTCAAAGTTTGGATGCTCTTTTTCGCCAATATGGTCAGGAGTCAAATTGAGAAAAACACCATATTTAAAGTGGATATCATCCACTCGATGCATCATGAGTCCCCCAGAAGAAACCTCCATGACGACTGTATCTATCCCCTGGTTATAGATATCTCTAAGAATTCTTTGAAGCTCATAACTTTCTGGCGTAGTATTAGCAGTGTCTTCCATAACATTTCCGTAAAATACACCTACAGTTCCAATGAGACCGCAAGGGTTCCCGTTAGACTCCAATATATCCCTAATGTAATGAGAGACTGTGGTCTTGCCCTTTGTGCCTGTCACACCTATGATTGTCATATTTTTAGAGGGATGACTATAAAAATTCGCTGACATTCGAGAAAGAGCCTTACGAGAGTTCTTTACAACGAACACAACAGCATCGTCAGGGAGATCCACATTCTTCTCTACAACAAAAACCCTAGCTCCTTTTTCATATGCATTCATTACGAAGTCATGGCCATCCACATCAAGTCCTGTCAACGCAACAAATACTTTCTGTATCCCCGCTTTTCTGGAATCATACACCAGCTCTTCTATTTCCATATCAGCGGTTTCTTTATACAATTCATCATCAATTAAGTCGATGCCATCCAATAGTTCTAAAATCCGCATTATATAACTTAGTACCTCACTTTCATTTGAATCAACTTCATTATACATGACTTTTATGGCATTTAACAATCAGGCCAATCTCATCCATCGCCTATTGTTGTGTTCATTCACCGATCCCACTCTACTCTGAATTGAAAGGTTTTGGGATTCATCGGTTTGAGAATTTGCCCTGATGTATTCTGACTGTATCCGATATTCTTCTGATACAGGAGAGAGCAGTCAAAGCTCACATCCACTCTTGCGGAAAAAAAGTGACCTCATCCCATTCGGACAAGGTCACTTCGTCTAAATCTAACTGCATACTTCCAAGTGGAAGTACCAAGCTCCGACTTTTATTATGCTTTCTTTACAAGACCGAACAGACTGTTGAGAATGATACCCACGACCGCCGCCAGGCTCAGTCCGCTCAACGCGATGTTGTCTGTCAGTCTGATGGAGAAGAAGGAAGCCATTTCTGCTGGAAGATAAGTTGGTGCCAGTCCGATCACTACGATAGCGATCGCTGTAATCACTGTTCTAGCCTCTACTTTCACTTCTTTCTGTTCGAATGCTGATTTTAAAGTTTTTACACCAATCAGAGCAATCATAGAGAACAAGATGACACTGATTCCTCCCATGACTGGAGTTGGAATACTTCTAAGAGTTCCTCCAAGTTTACCTACAAATGCCAGAACGATAGCAAACACTGCAGCCAGTCTCAGGATCGCAGGATTATAATTCTTCGTGATCGCCAGCACACCTGTGTTTTCGCCATAGGTTGTGTTCGCTGGTCCACCAATGAGCGCAGCAAATGCAGTTGCAAGACCGTCACCCAGAAGTGTCTTATGTAATCCAGGATTTTTGATGAAATCTTTTCCTACCACCTGACCGTTTGTTGTGATATCTCCCACGTGTTCCATAAACACCGCAAGTACTACAGGTGCAATAGTTAACACTGCATCCAGATTGAACTTAGGTAAGGTAAAGGTCGGTATTTGAAGGAGCTGTGCGCTTGTGATGATAGAAAGGTCTACTTGAGACAACGCCAGAGAAACGATATACCCTACCACTACAGCGATGATAATAGAAAGCTGCTTCAGCATTCCTTTTCCAAAGAGATTCAATGCAAGCGCTGTAAGAAGTGTCGCAGATGCAATAATCAGATTTCCCTGAGCCATGCTATATGCGGTTGGCAGCAGTGTCAGTCCGATGACCATAATCATAGGTCCTACGACATAGGAAGGAAGAATCTTTTTCAGACTCTCATACTTCACTTTCCTCATAATGAAGGAAGCCAGTACATACAGAAGACCTGCCACAACAATACCACCTTGCGCATAAGCATAATCCCCACCATTTGCTTCTTTAACGCTGTTGATCACCGCGATAAAGGCAAAGGAAGATCCTAAAAATACTGGTACTGTTCCACCAGTGACAAAATGAAATATCAGTGTACCGATACCCGCTGTTAGAAGTGCAATGGATGGATTCATTCCAGTCAGCATTGGAACCAGAACAGTTGCACCAAACATCGCTATGAGATGCTGGAGAGCAAGTATGATGTCTTTTGGTGAAGTCACCTCGAAAAATTTATGTTCCGTTTGAACTTCCAGTTTGTTTTTTGCTGTAATTGTTGTCATGTTTTCCTCCTTATTGGGTATCCCTGTACCCATTAATAAAATATAATTGCATAAAAAAACCTCTTGTCCAAACAGACAAGAGGTATAATAAGCCTACGTATTCTTTGATTCATGCTTACCATCTTCTTGGCCTCTCTGGACCTTGTTAAAGATTTCTTCTAAAGAAGTATAGCACATGGAGTCTTATTCATCAAGAGTAAATTCAAACTAATCCTATACTTTCCATTACAGCTTATTCCAACGCTTTTTTATCCTTACTTTACTCTTCACCTGAGGTCAGCGCAGAAAAATCACGGAAAAACTCCGGATAGGATTTATTTACTGCTTCATATCCTAAGATCTTCACCGGCCCTTCACACCTTAAGGAAGCCACCGCACTGGCCATGACAATACGATGATCATGATAAGTATCAACGGTTCCTCCTCGAAGCATTTCGCAGCCTTCTATCACAATATCATCACCATCCAGCTCCGCCCGCCCTCCTAGAGAACGGATCAGCTCAATGGTGGACTCGATACGGTTGGACTCTTTGTAACGGAGTCTTCTGCAGTTTTTAAGCTTTCCGCCACCCTTCGAAAGTGCTAGAAGCACCCCAAGAACCGGTGTCAGATCCGGAATGTCAGAGATTTCCACTTCTATACCATGAAGTTCAGATTTCCTTACCTTATATCCATCCTCAGTACGAAGTGCTTCTGCTCCCATTTTCTCAAGGATATTCACAATTTCCCGATCTCCCTGAACAGAGTCATGAGAAAGCCCTTTTATATGCGCCTCTCCTGCAAGAGCTGCTGCCGCCATAAAGAAAGCCCCTTGAGAGAAATCCCCTTCCACTTCATAATCTCTTGCTGTATAACTCTGATTTCCTCTAACAAAGAAGGTGTTTCCTTCCCGCTCCACAAATACCCCGAACTCTTCCATGACACGAAGTGTCATGGCTACATAACCTGCACTTTCAAGGTTTCCAGTTACCGTCAGCGTACTGTCACCGTCCAGCAAAGGCAGAACAAAGAGCATCCCGGAAATAAACTGAGAGCTCACATCCCCTCTCATGGAGAAATGTCCAGGTAATAGCTTCCCTTTTACCACAAGACTTTCCATACTGTCCCGGTAAAGAGTCACATCCAGTTCCTCAAAAAGTTCCTCATATACAGTCAGTGGTCTCTTCATGAGATTTGTGCTTCCTCTGAACTCATACACTTCATCAAAAAGCAACGTGATGGGAATGAAAAAACGAAGGGTTGAACCAGACTCTTCCGGTTTCAGAACACGGTCCCGCCTGTTCCCGAATCCTCTGGCATCCATGTGTACTTCTTTTTCACGAATAAAGAAATCCACGCCCAAATCTTCCAGACATTTCAGAGTCGACATAATGTCCATGGATAGATCCACCGGATAGACAACACCCTTCCCTCTAGAAAGCGCTAAGGCGATCAGTGCTCTATGGGCATAGGACTTAGACGGCGGCACTGTGATCTCCCCCTGAACAGATTTTGCATTCAGCTCTTTAATCACCTAAATTCCCCCTTTCTTTTGTGCAGCTTTTTTACAGACTCTTCTCGAAACGTTCCAGCACTTCCGTTAGGAATTGTCCATTTTCATGGAAAAGTTCTCCATCGGCATAAATCCGTCCTGTTTTACGAAGCTCGCCAATCATATCCCAATGAATGACACTTCTGTTCATCCCTCCAGCTTCTGGAAAAGAGTCTCCAATGGCCATATGGAAGGTTCCGCCTATCTTCTCATCAAAGAGGATATTTTTTGTGATGTTCTTAATGCCATAATTGGTTCCAATGGCCAGCTCTCCGAAGGTTCGCGCTCCTTCATCTGTATCCAGGATGGTCATGAGAAGCTCTTCTCCTTTTTCTGCAGAAGCTTTTACAATTCTTCCTTTTTCAATCTCCAATCTGATTCCTTGAATTTCTTTTCCTGCATAGATCAGCGGGAACTCAAAATAAACATGTCCATTCACCGAATCCTCCACTGGAGAAGTGAAAATCTCTCCATCCGGAAAATTCACCTGGCCATCACAGTTGATCCAGACTCTGCCGTCCACACTTGCTGTGACATCCGTCTCTTCTGACACAATTCTGATTGTCTTCTTAGTATTGAGATAGGCAATCCAGCGGTCCTGCTCCTTTGAGATTTTTGTCCACTCGGCCACAGGATCCTCTTCGAATAAAAGTCCTGCACCGTAGACAAAATCCTCATACTCTTCCAGGCTCATGCCCGCTTCCTGAGCATCTCCCATTGCTGGAAATTGAGTGCCGCACCATCTTAATGATCCATCTCCCATACGCTCTGAATAAAGCTTTCTCCAACCTTTAGCCCCGATAGAGGAGAACTTCACTTGATCCGGATGAATATTCGTCCCGAATTTCGGATTTCTTGACCCCCATGCAGTCAGCCATACATCCGCCTTGGCAAGAAGAGTTTCATTAAGAAGATTCCCCTCCCGAAGCTGCTCTTCAGTGGACTCTTTTAAAATCACTTCCTGGATTTCATCTGACGTAAGTACAACCTCAACATGACCTCCTGCTTTCACCGCTTCCCTTGCCACAGCCTTTGCCCAAGGTGTTGCTACCTCGTCACAGCGTATGTACACAAAGTCTCCTGGTGTCACTTTCGTGGAGTACTTCACCAAAAGTTTCGCCAATTTTTCAAGTCTTTCATCTCTCATCGTTTTTCACTCCAATGCTTCTGTTTTCTCCATTATACATCAGAGTGCTTCCACATCCTAGAAAAGAAACATTTCCAGAGCCTCCCTGCGTTCATGCAAAATTCTTGCCAGGTCCGTAGAAACGTTAAGACAATATTCAAAGTTCTCCCTTATAATAAAAGAAGAGGCTCATGCGGATGCACTTGCCTCAAAAAGAACAATAAAAAAATCCGGTAAATCTACCGGATTCAAATGGTGGTCGATCAGGGGTTCGAACCCTGGGCCCTACGATTAAGAGTCGCATGCTCTACCAGCTGAGCTAATCAACCATATAAACAACAAAAATTATTATATCGGGTATAGGATGCACTGTCAATATCTTTTTAAAAATAATTTCAGCGACTTCTGAACGCCTTGTCGATAACAGGCAGAATCAGAATAAAAAATCCGGTGTATACACCGGATTTAATGGTGGTCGATCAGGGGTTCGAACCCTGGGCCCTACGATTAAGAGTCGCATGCTCTACCAGCTGAGCTAATCAACCTTGTTTACTGACAAAGATTATTATACTTATTCTACTGTTTTCTGTCAATAGAAGAATAGGATTTTCTTGTTCTTACCACACTCCCGCTCTTTCACAATCAGGTCTACCCTACTCCATTTCCACTGAATTTCAAGGAGTTCTGGTTCTGGAGATGAACATAATTTAGGAGGTAATCTTATTGTTCGAATTTACATTCCATATGCCCACTTCCATCATCGTCGGTAGAAGCTGTCTGGTGAAGAACAGCCTAAGACTCCGCGAATTTGGCAAAAAGTGCCTGATCATCACCGGTCAGACTTCCTCGAAGCTCAACGGCTCACTGGAGGACAGCATTCTGGCGTTGGAAAATGAAAACATCAAATATGTCATTTTTGACAAAATCGAAGAAACTCCCACCCTATCCACCGTGGAAAAAGCCTATCGCGAAAACAAAGAGAAAGGCATTGACTTCATCCTTGCCGTTGGAGGCGGTTCTGCCATTGATGCGGCAAAAGCCATCTCCATCCTGTTCAAACATGATATTTCAAAAGAAGAGCTTCTTTCCCGGAAAAACCTCAAAGGGATTCCCATTGTAGCAGTACCTACAACTGCTGGCACAGGTTCAGAGGCCAATCCTTATTCTATCTTGGCCATGCCGGAAGAGGGTGTGAACAAGAACATCGGACAGCAGGTGTTCCCTGTTCTGGCGTTTCTCGATGCCAGATACACGCTGAATATGTCCTATGAACTCACTGTATGTACTGCAGTGGACGCTTTTTCGCATCTGGCCGAAGGATACCTCAATACAAGAGCAAATCTTTTTACAGACACCTTGGCTGAAAAAGGACTGCGCTTATTTGGCGAATGTATCGAACCCCTGAAAAATATGGACTGCAACATTGACATGCGGGAGAAGCTGCTCCTTGCATCCACCATCGGAGGTATGGTCATTTCTCACACCGGCACCAGTCTCCCCCATGGTATGGGCTATCCACTCACCTACGAGAAGAACATCCCCCATGGCGTTGCCAATGGAATTCTGTATCCCGGATACCTGAAGGTCTTCAAAAAGTGCGACAAGCTGAAAAGGATGCTTTCCCTCATCAACGTTTCATCGGTGGAAGAGCTCTCTAGTATACTTCAGAAAATTCTTCCCATGAAACCTCTGACACTTACTCAGGAGGAGATCCGGCGTTATGTGAACGGTCTTCTGTCCAATGAGAAAAAACTGAAAAACCATCCGGAGAAAGTGTCTCGGGATGACCTGATCAAAATCTACAAGACAATACTCACCCCTTAAGGAGGAAGCTATGTGCGGACGGTTTCAGCTGGAACTCACCATGGAAGATATCAAGAACCTTCTGGATGTCATCGGAGAAGTGAAGGAGCGGTATCAGGAAGACCGCTTGTCATCCTTTGTCCAGGAGAAGCAGGATTTTTATCCCGGAAGCCTTTCTCTTACCGCAGGTCATGACAGCCTTCAGAAAAATCTGTGGGGATTTCCTTTGGGTAAAAAACTGGTATTTAATGCCAGACAGGAAACACTTTTTGAAAAGCCCTTCTTCAGGCAGGCAGCCTTGAAAGAGCGCTGTCTGGTTCCTGCTTCGCTTTTTTATGAGTGGCAGGGAAAAGAGAAAATCAAGCATCTCATCCGAACCGAAGATTCCCTCTTTTTCATGGGGGCGGTGAAAGAAAAATTTCCAGACAGCAGCGGTTCCATCACCGAACACTTTTCCATCATCACCACGGCTTCAGAAGGTGAGATGAAAAAAATCCATGAAAGAACCCCTTTTATTCTGGACAAAAATGATATCCGTAGATTTCTCGATCCGAAGGCTTCTCCAGAAGAAATCAAGGAGATCCTAAATAAAAGGAACCTGAATCTTCTCATTGAGCGCGCAAGCAAAGAGGAGCAGCTTTCTTTCTTCTGAAATCTCTGATGAAATACGCAAAAAAAAGCTCCCTGCTTAAAAACAGGGGGCTTTAATCATTCTATACTTCTTTGTTATGGAAGAACTCAAGAACTTCCTTTGCTTTTTCCATAAGATCCTCCAGGCTTCCATCGTTATTGGCGATGAAGTCTGCTTTATCTACAAGCAATGCCACTTCTTTTTCTGTATTGTGGTTTGGATTGCTGTTTTTTGCGACTTCCTCCCCATCACGGATGGCCAGTCTGTGGAATCTGTTCTCTTTGGTAGCCGTGATGCCTACGATCAGAAAACCAGCCTTCTTCCAGAAATCGAAATCATCCTTCGTACGGCCGCCAACGATCATTGGAAGAATGTTCTCATTGACTCTTCTCAGATTCTCATAGAGGTCTTCCCATTTATTCTCCTGGGTTACCTTGTGAAGCTCAGCATTTTCGGTGATCATCTTTGCCAAGGCATACTTATTGAGAATATTCATGTCAATTTCCCGCAGTTTATCCGCCATCAGCTGGAAAAACCCTCTCTCATTGCCAGACCATTCTGGGGAAATAGAAACGATGGGTTTCATGTTTCTGATGATGTCTCCTAAACCGTACTTCTTGGTCTTCGGTTCCATTTCAATGATGAAGTCCGCAAGGGTATCCTTACCTGAACCCATTTCTCCAAAAATAATAATTCCGTTATAATTCATATTAACCTCCATAAACTCTCAGCTTTATCCGTTGCACCAGAAAGGCAGAATGGATTTCTTCCGAGGTGTATCTAAAATATTTCTTTTCTAAGCTCTTTCAACACTTCAATAAGTATATAGAGAATGTGCTTAGAATTCAAGAGAAAATCCTAGGCAATTTCCTCCACTTTTTCATCTTTGATCTTCAGGAAGAAGTAAGCTCCAAGGATAAAAAGGATGATAAGACTCAAAATTCCATGTCTGGTCTCACCTGTGATACTGATGACGATCCCCATCAGAAGAGGACCGAAAATCGAGGAGACCTTACCGAAAATATTGAAAATAGAGAAGTACTCCGCGGATTTGTTCTTTGGAATGAGCTTTCCAAAATAGGACCTTGAAAGAGCCTGAATCCCCCCTTGAGCACTGGCCACAAGCATAGCAAGGATCCAGAAATCCAGCTCTGTCTTTAAAAAGAAGCCATAGATGGAAATCACCGTATAGGTGATGATTCCTGCCATAATCATTTTCCTTGCACCGAAAACCTTAGCCAGTTTTCCATAGAGAATTGCAAAGGGAAATGCCACCAGCTGAATGGCCACAAGAATGATGAGAAGCCTGTCAGAATCTACACCCACATCCACCCCATAGGCCGTGGCCATGGTGATGACAGTATGGACACCATCAATATAGAAAAAATAGGCAATCATAAAATACAGGACCATTTTGTTCTTTGTGATCTCCAGAAGGGTTTTCCAGAGCGCAGAAAAGCTTTCTTTGATCTTAGAAGGTTCTCCTTCAATATAGTATTTCTGCTTCACATTTTTCAGCATGGGCACCGTGAAGATCATCCACCAGAGTGCCGTGATGAGAAAAGCCATCTGGGTGGCAAAGGTCACCGTGAGCCCCAGATTTTCAGCACTTAAAATCAGTCCCAGGGAGAGCACAAAAGGAATGGTTCCGCCAAGATAACCAAATCCGAATCCTTTAGAAGATATGTCATCCATACGGTCATCTGTGGTGACGTCCGTTAGGAAAGCATCATAATAGATGCTGGATCCATTGAACGCCACGGCAGTGATGATATAAATGGCAAGTGCGTAAATCCACTGACCTTCTCCCACTGTGGCAAGAAGCGCCGAGGAGATGATTGCAGTCAGAGTGAATGCGGCAAAGAGCTTTTTCTTCACCCCTTTAAAATCCGCAATGGTACCCAGAAGAGGAGCCAGAAGTGCTATGAGGAGCGTTGCAAGAGAATTGGCATATCCCCAATAGGCCGTGGAGGTAGCATCAGGCAGCTGGCTGGCGGCAACCCCCTTGAAAAATATAGGTAAAATTGCTGTGGTGATGGTGATGGAATAGGCTGAGTTGCCGAAATCCTGCAAGATCCAGCTTCTTTCTTCTTTCGTCATAAAAGTTCCTCCTAACGCGTTATCCATTTAGAATCAGTGCAAAGGTATAGTGATCTTGCCATTTGCCATTGATATAAAGATATTTCTCATTCTTTCCCACATAGGTGAATCCAAGTTTTTTAAGGACATTTTGTGACCGCTCGTTAAAGAGGAGCGTAGAAGCTTCCAGCCGGTGAAGCATCAGTTCTTCCTCAGCGTAGTGGATTACAGCCTGAAGCGCATCCTGCATGAGGCCTTTGCCTTCAAAATCCCGATGGAGCGCATAACCAAGATGTGCACTTCTCAGTCCTCCGTAGACCAGATTGGAGAGCTGCACCTTGCCGATAAGCTTCCCTTCAAGATATACACCGAAATTGATGGCCTGTCCGTTCATATACTGCTTGAAACTCTCATCCAAAGACTTTCTTTGACCCTCCAAAGTATAGAACTCCGGGCTTCTCTGGGGTTCATAAGGCCTAAGAAATTCTCTGTTCTCCATGTAGTACTGAAGATAATCCTGTGCTTTTTCAGGGGAAGCAAGGCTCAAATGCACCCTTTCTCCGTCCAGCGCTAGAAGCTTGAATTCTTTCAGCTGATTGAAGCGTGTCTGGTCTGTTCCAAAAACATACTCATTGCTGATGAGTGAATTCTCATAGCGGTTCCCCACCAGTATTCCTTCTAAAGTGTAGCCGAGCTCTGTAAATGGAAGGGTGGACACTTCATCCGCCACCAGCACATTCACCTTGTAAATACTGCCATCTTTCAGAAAGGTCCTGGTCATGATCCTTAGGGCCTCCCGCAATAAAATCCGGTCTTTTTTATAGAATCTTAGTCGGATCATCATATTCTTCTGTCCCAGATTTCTCTCGAGAAGGGTAAATCTTCCGATGGTGATCCGGTCTGTATCTCTTAAAATATACTCTTTTCCCTCTGTGTCTTTAATCTCTTCCATAGTAAGTTTCATTTTTTCCATTCACTTCTGTCTCCGTTCTATAAGATTTTCTACTGTAATGCTGTTTCGTTGTTTTTTGTCTTGATTCTGATGAAGACCATAAGACACAGCGATATCCCCATGGAAAGGGGCAGCAGGAAGATGGCAAGCCTTGGACCGATCTCATCCATGAGAATCCCCATCAAAAGGTTCATGCTGTTCAGGATAAATGCCACCATAGTCATGATGAACCCCGTTGCCATGCCAGGTCTCTCTTTGAAAATCTTAGATACCAGAGACATGGTGGACGGAAACACGATGGAGAAGAAAAGTCCTGAAATACTGATGACAAAAAGATAGGAGTTTCCAAAGAACACCCCGATAAAAAGCAGAAGGAGTGCCGCAATCTCTGTGAAAATCACGGTACGCATGACCCCTGTTTTTTGTACTATGAATCCGCCTAGTAGACGTCCCACAGCAAAAAGCAGGAAGAAAGCACCCAGGTATCTCGCACCAATGCTCTCTCTCAGCCCAAAGGCCTCTTTCAGATAATTAGGGAGCCACAAAGACATCCCCTGCTCCGCAAATACATAAAATCCAAGCGCTGCGCCGAAAACATAAAGCTTCGGATTCTTAAAGACCGAAACCTCTCCCTCTTTTACGGGAACCCGCTGCTTGTCCGGGAACCGGGTGAACTTGAACGCCAGCAGCACAATCACGTAAAGTGCGGCGATAAACAGATAGATGCTTCTCCAAGTGATACCATAATCAAGAAGAACACCTATGGCGTTTTGCGAGACCGTCGAGCCCGCCCCATACATAAAATGGAAGAGGTTCATGGCCAAAGTGGAAGACCCCACAAAGATCAAAGGCACCATGGTGTTGGATGCTACACTGTATATGTTCAGTCCCGCAATGATCGGGATAAATCCAACAAAGAACATAAAATAGCTGTTGGAGAGGGCTTGGAGGACCATACCAAGAATCAGGCAGAGGATACCAAGAAGCACCGTCTTCTTCTGTCCAAGCTTCTCAATGAGCGCTCCTCCAATGAAGGTGACCGCCATACCTGCCAGGGAAACTCCCGTGATCATGGAAGAAATGGCGGTATTGGACACCGAAAAATCCTCCTTGAAGATGGGGATGAAAATCCCTCTTGTATTTTCTATAAACGGAGCCAGGAACATCAGGGTGAATAACAGGAAAACCCCCAGCTTGTTCACTTTCGTCTCTTTCATCAAATGTACCTCATTTTCATAATCTATCGGGAGTTTTCGCCCGAATATATACATTATTATAAGCCATTGGGATATAATATAATAGAAGCGGCAGGTAAATTAATTCCCGAAGTACTGCTCTTCAGAAACAGTGAGGTGTAAAAAATGAATAAAACAACCCTGGATAAGATGGCTTTCTTTTTCCTTGGTCTCAATAGCAGATTCAACGAAAACAGAGAGATTTTCATAGAGATTGATGTGCGGTTCAAAGCTGGTTTAAAGTCATTCAAAGGAATCGGCCTTCTGAATGAGGAGGATACACTCTCCTATAACTATAATGGAGTCACGAGGCTTCTGTCTTTCAGCGATGTCCTGGAGGACATAAAAAAAGAATCTGTGCACTATGACAGCCTTGTTCTGACTTATAAGGAACGAGGGACGAAGCTCATCATTGAGGCCAGTACCAAAGGCGTTTCCATGAACAGCGAAGCACTGAAATATGAAACCTCTAAGGAAGAAAAGGAAACATCCACACTATTGACCAGAGACTACCTCATAAAATCAAAAGAAGCAGCTCCTCTTCTGAAAGCCATTGGCATTATGTCCAAGGATGGGAAAGTCAAAAATGACAAGATCAGAAAGTACAATCAGATTGACCATTATGTGGAGCTTCTCAGTAAAAACTTTGAAACTCTGAAAAAACAGGAAACCATCCATATCATGGATGTGGGCTGTGGAAAAAGCTATCTCAGCTTTGTACTGAACTACTACTTAACAGAGGTGCTCCGCATGAAATGCCATTTCATCGGCATTGATATTTCTGAAGAAGTCATCGAAACCTCCAGAAAGATTCAGAAAGAGCTCGGATACCGCAATATGGAATTCCACGCCATGGATGTGAAAGACTTTAAAGACTCCAGAAAAATCGATGTGGTTCTGTCTCTTCACGCCTGCGACACCGCCACAGATATGGCCCTCTCCTATGGGGTCTATCAGGAAGCTGATTTCATCGTGGCTGTGCCCTGCTGTCATAAAGAAATGCTGAAAACTTACTCTTATGAACCATTTGAAGGCATTATGAAGCACGGAATCCTGAAAGCAAGACTTGCAGATACCCTCACCGATGGTCTCAGAGGACTGCTTCTCGAATCCCATGGATACGAAGTTTCCATTGTGGAGTATATTTCTCCTCTGGAGACCCCGAAAAACCTCATGATCCGGGCGATGAAAAAAGGCAACCGAAACGAAAAGGCCGAGAAAGAAGCTGCCGCACTGATAAAGGCGCTTCAAATCTATCCTGCATTCAATTATTATCTGGACCAGTATACCTATGGTACCGGAGAAGGATTCGGTGATTTCACATGATGGTTTATACCCTTGGGCTTCTTGTGACCCTTATGGTCATTCTTTTCCTTGCCATGATCCATATCGGCTCCAAGGAACCCTATACACTAAACAGAATCTATCAGAAGGAGAAGAACGGCATCCGTCTTTTCAACCGGTTTTATCTCAGCTATCTTCTTCCCTGGATCTTCCTGCCCTTTATCGGTTCCGTCTATTTCAGAACCTATTATGTGCTTTATATCCTGATCTTCACTCTGGCTTTGGAAGATGGCCTCTATCTGTATGGACTGTCTACCGGAAAGAACAAGGAGAAATTCTTGGTGATGGTGCTTTTTAATGCCCTGCTATTGGGTCTGATGTATATTCTCATTCTGCAGTTCCTGAAAGGATTCACTCCTTTTCCCATGAACTAAGCAAAGATACCAGGAGGTGGTTTTATTGAAGATAACCAAATTAATCAGTGATGCCCCAGAACTGACCAAAATCAAAGCAAAGAAACTTCTGAAAGAAAACAGTATCGGAAAGATCACCTACCGGAAAAACCTTCTTCAGGCACGCACAGAAGATGGTATGGACTATATCCAGAAAATTCTTCTGGAAGATCAGGAAGTGAAAAACTACAGCTGCAGCTGTAATCGTGAAGAGATCCTATGCCCGCACCTTCTTGCGCTGCTGATAAAATGGGCTGAAAAACCCATAAAAGAAGTCACTGTGGATAAAACGCCTAAAGCTACCCTGAAAAATACCAAGAGCAATCTGAAGGAGATTCTTGACGGCGCCGACAAAGAAGAACTCATTGAATTTATTCTGTCTTTAAGAAGTTATTATAAAGACATCCCCGTCATCATCAGAAAGAGCTTTTTAAGTTCCACCGATGAGGAGTTTATCCGGGAGACAAGAGAAGAACTGCTCTCTCTTTATCACAGCCTGAAACCTACCAGCAGTAAAGAGGCCTTTTCCCGATATTTCAACAGGATCCTCTCTGCCCATGAAGAGGCCAGGCACGAAGCGAAGGAAAGAAACTATCTGAGAGCCACACTTCTTTATCTCCTTCTCTTTGAAATGGTCAGTCTTCCAAGCATTGGAATGGAGAGCTTTCTCTTCAACAGCCATTACATCAAGGTCTATCAGGAGGCCCTCTTCCCCCTTGCCGAAAAAAAATATACAGTGCGGGAATCCCAGATGATTTTCGAGTCCCTTCGGTCTATCTGCGTTTCACTGAAAGATCTCAGTAATATCACCACCCTTTTAAGAATCATGAAGGATTATATCACCACAGAAAAAGACTTTGACCACTACTACGAAACACTTCTTCTGGTCTATGAAAAAGATACTGTACTGCCTTATGACAAAAACAATCTTCTGTTCCTGGAGTATGAGCTCCTCATGATGATTGGAAAAGCTGAGGAAGCCAAAGAGCTGAGGCGGGAAAACCCCTCCGTTCCGGAGTTCCGATTTATGGATGCGGAGTCTTACCTCGCACGGGGAAAACTCCATGAAGCCCTTCTCATTGTCCGGGACGGAATTGAAAAAGCAGGAAGAAACTGGGATGAACTCATCCATTGGCTATACATGGAAGCGAGTATCCTGAAGCTTCTCCACGACCAGGAACAGTATGTGGAGGTCACAAAAAAACTCCTGGCCTTAGGAGAATATCGAGCCTATACCGATCTCAAAAGAAGCATCAGCCCCATGGAGTGGCAAGGTATTTATGAAAAAATCATCGAAGACGAAGATGTGAAGAAGAACCTGAAGGGTGTCTACAAAAGAATCATTCTGGAAGAAAAGGACAAAAGAAGACTGCTGGCTTATATTGAAGAAAACAAAGAGTTCATACCAGAACATTATGATTTTCTCAGTCCTGAGTATAATCTCGAAGCTTCCAGGATTCTCTCTGAGTTCATCGAAGACTCTGCCATCACTGCCAACGGAAAAAGAGACTACGAGTACCTTGCCCAGCTGGTGGAAAAGCTTTATATCTATGGCCAGACGAAGCTGGGGAACGATACCATCATGAATCTTGTCATGAGATACAAAAGTAAAAAATCACTGCACGCAATTCTCTTTGAACTGAAAGACTCGTACAGCCAAAGCGGACCTTATATACCTGAATAAATAAAAGAAGCAAAGTCTTGCACCTTATGAAACGATGCAGGTTCTTTGCTTTTGTCTGTTTTACAGCTTTTTTATACTTCAATCAAAGGAGCGACTGCCATGGAAATCATCAAAATCACAGGACTGAAAAAATACTATGGGAAGCAAAGAGGGGTGGAGGATGTCTCCCTTACGGTAAATCGAGGAGAAATTTTCGGTTTTATCGGTCCCAACGGCGCCGGAAAATCCACCACCATCAGAACCATGCTGAGCCTCATCTATCCGACTGCGGGTGAAATCAGTCTCTTTGGAATGGACATCAGAAAGAGCGCTGTGAAAATTGCAGAAAAAGTGGGGTATCTCCCCTCCGAGGTTGCGTATTACGAAGGCATGACAGTGAAGGAGCTCTTATACTACTCCGCTTCTTTCTACAAGAAAGACTGCACCCATAAAATAACCGAACTGTCCTCGCTGCTTGAGCTGGATCTATCGAAGAAAATCGAGGATCTTTCCTATGGAAACCGAAAAAAAGTGGGAATTGTCCAAGGACTGCTTCATGATCCGGATCTCATCATTCTGGACGAGCCTACTGGGGGCCTGGATCCTCTTATTCAGCAAAAATTCTTCGCGCTGCTGCAGGAAGAAAACAGCAAAGGAAAGACCATCTTCTTCTCCTCCCATATTCTCAGTGAAGTGCAGAGGCTCTGCCATCGGGTTGCCATCATCAAAGAAGGGAAGATCCTAAAAGTAAGCACCATGAAATCTCTTCGGGAAGAAAACTACAAGAAAATCACAGTGGAAACCAAGGATTCTTCAAGAGAACTTTTTATGCACCTTCCTGGGGTGAAAGATCTTTCAGAGAAGGAGCAGGAGCTGAAGTTCATATATAAAGGAAATCTGAAGGAGATTTTATCTCTGTTGCAGCATCTTGATCTTCAGAATCTTCTCATCGAAGAGCCCAGCCTGGAAGAGATTTTTCTTCACTACTATGAAAAGGAGGAGATGTAAATGCCTCTATTTCGTTCGACTCTAAAAACAGAGAAAAAAGCCTTTCTCATTTGGGTTGTTTCCCTCACCGTAACTCTCCTTCTTTTTCTGTTCATGTACCCTTCTATTCTAAAAGAAAAAGAAGCCTATGAAAAAATACTGGCTGTCTATCCCAAAGAAGTCTTAGAAGCTTTTGCCATAGAACTGGATACCCTTCTCAGTTTCCACGGCTATCTTGGCTATGTCTATGGCTACCTCCTTCTCGCCCTTGGAATTTACAGTATGCGTCTTGGACTCACTGCCATTGGGAAAGAGATTTCAAGAAACACCTCGGAATTTCTATTCACAAAACCTGTAAAAAGATCCAGGGTTCTTCTGGAAAAAGGTCTTGCAGCCTTTTTTCTGATGGTGCTTCTTACGTTCTTTCTCCTTCTGGCAGCTCTCTTCATGGAGAATCTCTACGCAGAGGAGAGAAATCCAGGCATCACTTTTCTCATCGTGTTCTCCGCATTCTTCCTCCAGATGCTCTTCTACAGCCTGGGTCTTCTCATGGGAATCATGAAACGGAAAGTGCGCTTTTTCAGTTCCAGCGCCATTGGTGTTGTTTCTTCCTTTTACATTATGTCCATGGTCAGTCAGGTGCTCCAAAAAGACTATCTCCGCTTTGCCGCGCCTTTTCGTTACTTTGATGTCTCTGAAATCATGAGAAGTGCATCCTACGACAAAGTTTTTCTTCTATTCACTCTGATCCTTACCTCTCTTCTTCTGCTTCTTTCTTTCGCAGCACTGAATCGTAAAGCGCTTTCAGCAGGATAGGGGGATGACTGATGAATCTATTTAAAAAAGAGCTGAAATTTGAACGTCTTTTCTTCTTCTACTGGACTGCAGGTCTCTCATTGACAGTATTTCTATCCATGATGGCTTATCCCATCATGAAAGACACTGGACAGGACTTCACTGTATTTCTCGAGGCCATGCCAAAAGCACTGCTTGTGCTCTTTGGCATGAACGGACTCTCCATATCAAATGCTCTGGAGTTTCATGGTATCATCTATTTTTATGTGGTGTTCGGAGGGATTCTATATGCCGTAACCTTAGGAAACAGGCTTGCAGCAAAAGAAGAACTTTTAAAGACAGGGGAGTTTCTTCTGGTGAAGCCTCTGAAGAGAAGCTCCATTTTATTTTATAAAGCACTCGCCAGTATCTTTCTTCTGAGCTTTCTTGTGCTGCTTCTCCACGGCACAACGCTCCTTAGTTTCTACCTGTATGCCAATGAGGAATTTTCCCATCTGGTGCTCCTCAAGGAGAGCTTTACCCTGTGGCTCCTGATGCTTCTCTATTTCGCCCTTGGATTCTTTTTTGCCGCAAGTCTCAAAGAAGAGAGGAAATCTTCTGGAATCTCCATGGGCATCACCTTAGGCACCTTCATACTAGGCCTCTTTTATGATCTATGGGATTCTCCCGCCCTTCTTCGGCCGTGGACACCTTTTCGCTATTTCCCGGTGAAGGATCTTCTGGAAGAGACCTCTTTGCCTTTTCTCTATATCGCACTGCTTGTCCTTCTTCTTGGAGGACTCCTGACTGCCGCTTTTCACTTCTTTCAGAAACGGGATCTTCGAATGTAGTGCGTATATATCATACCGGAAACAAAAAACACCAGAGACTGTTTTATGAACAGACTCTGGTGTTTTAGCTTCTATAGATAATTGGACAGCTTCAAGAATTTGGTTTCTTTGTAGTTATGTATGTCTATGGAGTAATCAAAAATCACTCCGCTTTTTAAGAATGCCCGGTTGGTGGATATAAGAGATGGTTCCCCGGGTGTCAGTCCCAGTTCCCTGGCATCATGCTCATTGAGCACTCCTGCTGTAATGACACGGTCTACGAATCCGATGGATTTTTTCAGTTCTTCCCGGACATACTGGTAAATAGAACCTTTCACGATTTCCTCACTGAGATATGGAATCAGCTCTCTATTGTAGTAGGAATACTCCACAACATAGGGGACGCCCGCCACGCTTCTCAGTCTTTCGATGAAATACACGGGTGTGCCTTTTTCGCACTGCATCACCTGAGCAAGCTTCTCATCCGCTTCAATAAGTTTGAAGCTGTTCACTTTTGTTGTGACATGGTTCTCTCCAAATCCTTGTGTAAGACCATGAAAGTCTTCCAGATTGATGGCTCCATCCATGGACACACTTCTTAAAAAGACACCGCTGCCTTGGATGGGAATCACAAGACCTTTTCTTGTCAGGAGGTCTATGGCTTTTCGGATAGTATTTCTGGATACCTCAAACTGCTCAATGAGCTCTTCCTCTGTAGGCAGCTTTTTAGTATCCTGATATAAGCCTTCCCTGATATTCTTTGCAATCTCTTCACAGATCACCTTATACTTCACATCCAAGTGTAATCCTCCCATCTTCTTCTGTTTCCTCTGCTTTTATTATATCCGTCACCCATTCCGGTGACAATGTATTTCCATTTTCTACTAGCTTAGCTTCTTATGAATGTCAATGATTTCCTTCGCCATGATTCTGAAGGTCTCAGCGGACATCATCTGATCTTCTGCATGTACCAGAAGAAGATCCACCTTTACTTTATCTCCGGAAGCTTCCTTTGTGAGAAGACCTCCATGGGCATGGTGTCCTTCAGCCAGCATCTTTTCGCCTTCTTCCATAAGCTTTTCCGCTTCCTCAAAATTTCCTTCTTTTGCTGCTTCAATGGCTTCCATAAAATAGGATCTGGCAGATCCGTTGGCCGCAATCATTTCAAAACAGACCAGTTCTATACCTTCCATATTCTACCTCCTTATTCTTCGAGACAATTTTCTCCATTTGTTTTTATAACTTCCTGATAGAAATAGAAAGAATCTTTCCTGATTCTTGGAAGATCTTCCTTTTCAAAGTCCACGAACACAAAGCCGTACCGTTTCTGATATCCATTGAGCCAGCTGAGAAGATCCGTGAAGGACCAGGTGCAGTAACCTAAAAGGTCTACACCTTCTTCTATGGCTTCATAGCAGGCTTTGATGTGTTCCCTGATATAATCGATCCGATATCCGTCCTGAACTTTTCCTTCTGAAACCTTATCAAAAGCACCCATACCGTTCTCAGAAATGAGGATGGGTTTTCCATAGCGCTCTGAAATCTCCACCAGAGCATATCTGAGCCCATCGGGATCAATGGACCAGTCCCAATCGGTGTACTTGAGCTTGTTGTTGTAGACCTGACGGTACAGGCCTGGAATGCCAGACTCCCGGAAATTTCCTTTCTCCCCGGAAACATTGAAGTCAGACATGCCGATACCGTCTTCTCCATTATAAGCCAAAGTAGCACTCTGATAATAGT
This sequence comes from Proteiniclasticum ruminis DSM 24773, assembly GCF_000701905.1. Classification (GTDB taxonomy): domain Bacteria; phylum Bacillota; class Clostridia; order Clostridiales; family Clostridiaceae; genus Proteiniclasticum; species Proteiniclasticum ruminis. The sequence continues at coordinate 21,824 of NZ_JNKC01000012.1, forward strand.
TGATTCCGATGAAGTCCGTCATCCTGGCACTCTCCACAAGCACTTTCTCATCCTCAGGAAGGATTTCCGGTGCAAGACCTCTCTCTTTAAAGTAAGCATATCCCCAAGAAGGGTACTTGCCTTTAAAATAGATGTCCATGATGTAGTGATTTACGGTCTCATAATATCTTCTTTGAGCTTCCACATCTTTTTCATCCTCCGTTTTTGCATATCCCGGAGTATAGGCGATGGAGGATCCGATTTCCCCCTCATATCCCCTCTCTTTAAAGAGCTTCACCACATAGGCATGAACCAGCGCTGTATGGTGATAGGTTTTCAGATACATCCCCATGTCTTTCATTCCCGGTGGATGAAGCGCCATGAAGTAGCCCAGCTGTGTAAAAATATTGGGCTCATTTAATACAATCCAGTACTTCACTTTCTTATGGAACTCATCAAACAGAATCTTTGCAAAGGCTGTAAAGTCCTCCACAATCTTCCGGTTTTCCCATCCGCCATACTCTTCCTGTAAAGCCAAGGGAAGATCCCAATGATATATGGTTACGACTGGCTCAATACCATTTTCCAGCAGCCTATCAATGAGCTTATGGTAAAACTCCAGTCCTTTTCTTTCAATTCTTCCACGCCCTTCCGGAAGGATCCTGGTCCAGGAGATGGAAAAGCGGTATGCTTTCAGCCCCATTTCCTTCATGAGCGCAATATCTTCATCTGATCTGTGATAGTGATCCGTAGCCACATCTCCATTGGTTCCCTGGAAGGTTTTTCCAGGAAGCTTCACCCACTCATCCCAAATGGAGAGTCCTTTTCCGTCTTCCTGGTAAGCACCTTCTACCTGATATGCCGCGGAGGCGCTGCCAAAGAGAAAATTCTCCGGAAATTTATTTGACATATTCCACCATAAAGAACAGCGCTGGTCCCAGCTCTGATTTTTTGATGGCAGCCTTGGCGACAGAAGCGGCTCTTTCTGACTCCTCACTGGTATTAAAATACATTTTCATCTGTTCTGTTTTCACATACTCATAGGTAATGCCGTCTATGGTTTTTCCATGGAGCAAGTCTTTCACAAAATCCCTTTTTAATGGCATATTCACGATAATCACTTTTTCTCACCTTCCAACATCTGTTTTAATGATTCAAGTTTCTTCTGAAGTTTCTTTTTTGCACCACTGCTTAATACAGGCAGACTGAACAGCAGATAGTTGTACTTTCTTATGAGACTGTCACTGGTAGCCTCCTCTTTCAGCTGGACATAGGTGAATCCATCCCCCTTGTCACGGAAACTGTAGGTGGTCTTCACCTGGTCCTGTCCAAGATAAGATACAAAGGAAAGCAGCTTGTTCTCTTCCACCTCCGTAATAACCTGGCGCACTTTACGTTCCCCTTTCAGAGATGGCATATGATAGATAGACTCCTGATCCAGAAGCGGCCCTTTTAGTTTCAGCGCTTTCCTCAAGCTGTCTTCTACAGCACCATAAACTTCGTGTATGTTTTTATAAATTAAGATTCCCTGTTCCATCTATTTCACCCTCAATTTAGGAAGAATAGTCCCAGGACAAGCTCCTTGGGACTATTCCATCAGTTTCAGTATTATTTATGCGGTTTTTTCCAGCTCTTCTCTTTCTGCTTCATAACGGTTTGCAATCATAACAAATGGCATGTACACAAGGAAGGCAATGACCAGGTTCACAACAGAGACAACAACTGCTCCAAAGGATCCGTTGGTCGCTAGGAATGCGTTCAGGATTGGTGGTGTTGTCCATGGTACAGAGTTTACAATCGGACCTGCGAAACCAATCTTTGTGGCATAGAACGCAATCAGGGTCAGAATTGGCTGTACAATGACAAATGGGATGAAATACACTGGGTTCAGAACGATTGGCATACCAAAGAGCACAGGCTCATTGATCATGAAGACTCCCGGTGGGAATCCAAGCTTTGCCACTTCTTTCTGCTGTTTCACTTTAGAGAAAATAAGAATTGCAGCAATCAGTGGAAGCGTTGCTCCAGAACCACCCAAGAACACATAAGCATCCCAGGAACCTCTGACCCAAACAGCCAGTTCATCTGCACCGGTTCCGATGGCTCGGATGCCATTAGCAAACTTATCAATATTTTCAAGACCCATAGTTCCATAAATTGGGCTCATGATGGCTTCCAGCATATTTGCGCCATGAAGACCAAAGAACCAAAGAACAGGAATCAATGTGGAAATGAGCAGGATAGAGAAGATATTCTGTCCTAAAACAGAAAGTCCGCTGGCAATATTTACTTCAAACCAAGCAAAGATGTTCAGCCCTGATGCTACATTAAAGAAGTATGCAACCAGTGCCCAGAAGAATACTGCAACAAATCCTGGTATAACCGCGGAAAATCCTTTAGCAACAGCAGGAGGAACGGTGTCAGGCATCTTGATGACCCAGTTCTTTCTGACGATGGCAAAATAGATTTCTGGAGTGATCAGACCGACAATCAGCGCAATGAAGATACCTTGAGCTCCAAGGAAGTTTGTCACCCAGGAAGCCACAGCTTCATTGTTTCTAGCCAGTGCTCCTAATAGAATGAACGATGCAACAGAAATAAGTCCAGTGGATAATGAGTCTTTTTCTTCATTGACTGCACGGTTGTAGCCCATGGAGAAGGTAAGACCTAAAGCGATGATGCCGAAAGTTCCACTTTCCATAAGAGAGAACAGTGGAGCCAGATTAGTATTGGTCCATACAATAAAAGCGCTTTCTCCACCAATATATTCAGCTAGAAGTGACCAAGGCACAAAGAATACATTGTTTAGCAGTACAGCAAATGCACCTACAAGGATAAGAGGCATCAGTGCTGCGAAAGAGTCTCTGATGGCTACCAGATGTTTCTGTCCGCCTATTTTTGCAGCTACTGGGACGAATTTTTCTTCAAGAAAATTAATAAAACGATTCATTTTGACCTCCTTTGAACTACTGACTTACTATCTTTTCCTCTCCCATTGTCGACTTATGGTTGGGGTTTAAGACCATTACTTCTGCGCTAAAAGCGCCAGGGCACTATCAAGGACTTTCTCGCCTTCCATTCTTCCGTAGGACAGCATATCAATTACGCCTACCGGAACCGTGGCAAGTTTGACGAACTCATTTTTCATAAAGCGAACCTGAGGTCCTAGAAGGACAAGATCCACATCTTTGAGTATTTTTTTACCTTCACCAGCAGAAAGCGCAAAGATCTCAACGTCTATTCCTTTTTCTTTCGCTGCTTTTTCCATTTTTGTCACCAGCAGACTGGTGGACATTCCTGCAGAACATACAAGAAGTATTTTCATAAGATCCCCCTTTTTGGTTATAAACGATTACAACCTTCTTAAAAAAATCAGCACCAATAAATTCATTGGTACAACTTTATGATATGATTATAACGAAGTACTTTAGTAATGTAAATAGATATTTTCGATTTCTATTATCTTTATTATCTTATTTCGTCCTATAGGATTCATTTTCAACATAAAACACACTTTATTTTTATTTGATTCTTCATCGTAAAAGAACACTTATCTCCACATCCACAGAAATCCGCAGAGAATCTGATGAAAAATTCTTATAGGAATCACTATAACTTGTACCAATAATTTAGTATAATCTGAGTAAGGATAAAAATTTAAATGGAGGTAGATTATGAAAACCTATAAAATTGTCACCATTGGCGGCGGATCCAGCTATACACCAGAGCTTATCGAAGGATTCATCAAGCGTTATACAGAACTTCCCGTAAGAGAACTCTGGCTTGTGGATATTGAAGAGGGTAAAGAGAAACTGAATATCATCTCTGAGCTGGCTGAAAGAATGGTTGAAAAAGCGGGCATCCCCATGAAAATCCACAGTACCTTGAACAGACGTGAGGCATTGAAAGATGCGGATTTTGTCACCACACAGTTTCGTGTGGGAGGCCTTCATGCCAGATCCCTGGATGAATCCATCCCCCTTTCTCATGGGCTCATCGGACAGGAAACCAACGGTGCAGGGGGTATGTTCAAAGCATTGAGAACCATCCCTGTGATCTTTGACATCCTGAAAGACTGCGAGGAGCTCTGTCCCAATGCATTTGTTGTGAACTTCACGAATCCTGCAGGACTCGTGACAGAAGCCGTCTTGAACCACACCACCTGGAAGAGGTTCATTGGCGTGTGCAACCTGCCTTATGGTATGGAAGTTGGTGTATCCAAAATTCTGGAGGCAGATAAATCCAGAGTACGCGTTCATATGGCCGGACTCAATCACATGGTCTTCGGTTTGGATGTGTTCCTGGATGGGGTATCTGTGAAAAGAGAGGTTCTGGAAAAAATGGCAACAGAATCTGAGGCCCTGAACATGAAAAACATCATGGATCTCCCCTGGTCACCTGAGTTTTTAAGGGGACTTGATGCCATTCCATGCGCTTACCACAGATACTATTTCCAGAAGGACCAGATGCTGAGCCATATGCTGGAAGACTTTGAGAAAGGCGAAACCCGCGCATCTCAAGTGATGTCTGTAGAAGAGGATCTTTTCAAAAAATATCAGGACAAAAATCTTGCCGACAAACCCAAGGAACTGGAGCTGAGAGGTGGCGCATTCTACAGCGATGCAGCGGTGAACCTCATCTCTTCCATCGCCAACGACAAACGAGACATTCAAGTAGTCAACACCCGAAATAAAGGAGCCATCGCTTCACTTCCCTTTGATTCCGCTGTAGAAGTATCCTCCATCATCACAAAGGATGGCCCAGTGCCTCTTTCAACAGGGTTCCTGCCAGCAGCAGCAGAAGGTATTGTGCAGCAGCTTAAATCCTTCGAAAGACTCACTGTAAAAGCAGCCCTAAGCGGAAAATACGAAGATGCCTATGTGGCCATGGTCACAAACCCTCTGGTTCAAAGCGAGCATCTTGGCAGAAAAGTCCTGGATGATCTTCTTCTGGCCCATGAGAAGCATCTTCCCGCTTTTAAAGAAACCATTGAAGCCTTGAGGAAAAGGCCATGAGAATAATCATCAACGGAGATGATTTCGGTTTCTCTGAAGGACAGAACCTTGGTATTATAAAAGCACACAAACAGGGAATTCTCACCTCCACCACCGCCATGGCTGGAGGGCCTGCTCTTACTCATGGCATGGCCCTTGCAAAAGAGTGTCCCCATCTCGGCATCGGCGTGCATCTCACATTGGACGCATTACGTCCACTCTCTCCTGTGGAACAGATCCCAAGCCTTGTTGATGAACACGGCAGATTTATAAAATTTCCCATGGATGCTCCTCTTCCGGTCCAACCGGAAGAAGTGTATCTGGAGTGGACAGCCCAGATTGAGAAAATCAGATCCTACGGAATCGAACCTACCCATTTGGATGGTCATCATCATATGCATCTTCATCCGGACGTGCTGAAGGTAACCACCGTCTTGGCAAAAGAGTACAACCTCCCTATACGGCTGGTTCCATCCTATATTTCAGATGATGACCTGAATTTTATCCATAAAGAGCAGATTCAAACATTTTATGGACTGACAGATTTCTATAAAGAAACAGTTTCAGAAGAATATTTCCTGAGATTCCGGGAAAACCATGAACCGCTCGAAACTGAAATTCTTGAAATCATGTGTCATCCGGCCTATCTCGATGATGTGATTCTAGAAAACAGCAGTTATCAGATCCATCGGGTGAAAGAGCTTTCCATACTTGTGAACCCGAGCGTAAGAAAATCGGTAGAAGAGCAGCATCTCACTTTGGGAAGCGTGAAAGATTTCTTTCCAGTTCTAAGATAAACAATCCATAAGAAAGAACCTGATCACATATAAAAACGATCAGGTTCTTTCTTATTTCATCATTTATTTTCGATGGGACCAATCCACATGAAACCCTCTTTTATAAGCAAAGAGCGGTGTCACATGGCCTCTTCCTTCTTTGATCAGCACAAAAGGATCTCTCAAAAGCACCCGGCCTAGAGCCACAAGGTCTGCCCGTTCATTCTGTAGAATTTCCTCTACCTGATTCACTTCTGTGATCATCCCAACAGTTATGGTTTCTACTCCGCATTCCTTTTTGAGGATCTCGGAGAACTTCACCTGGTAGCCCGGATACACATTGATTTTCTGATCCACATGAAGCCCACCAGAGCTTACATGGATCATATCAAAATCTTCTTTCACAAGATGAGTGATTCTCACCATCTCCTCAATATCTATACCGCCTTCCACATAATCGGCAGCAGACACTCGAAGAATCAGAGGAAAATTCTCCGGAAGCACAGATTTCACTGCTTTTGTCACTTCCTTCAGAAATCGGACACGATTCTCCGTAGACCCGCCATAAGCATCGGTTCTATGGTTGGAAAGTGGGCTCAGAAACTCATGAATCAGATACCCATGGGCTCCATGGAGCTCAATGAGTTCATATCCTGCTTCAAGACTTCTCACAGCGGCCGCTTTAAATGCTTCCACGATTCTTTCAATATCTTCAAGATCCATCTCCTTTGGCTGCTTATAATCTTCATTGAATGCAATGGCGGATGGTGCCAGTGTTGTAAGAGAGGAAATACCACATTTTCTTCCAGCATGTCCCAGCTGAATACCGATGTGGGACCCATATTTTTTAGAGAGTTCCACTATTTTTCTATGTCCTGGAATTTGATCATCCTTCCAGATGCCCAGATCTCTCTCAAGAATCCGCCCTTCAGGAGTAACTCCTGTCGCTTCCACGATGATGAGTCCAATCTCTCCCAGCGCCGCGTTTCCGTAGTGAATATAATGAAAGTCAGTTGGATGTCCATCTTCTGCCATATTCATGCACATAGGCGGCATCACCACTCTATTTTTCAGGACCAGATCTTTGATCTTGTACGAACTAAATGTCTTCATCGCTCGGCTGCAAAAAACAGCACCCTCAACTCCTTTATGCCTCAAAATCTACCCAAACATATCAATTACCCAACATGTAAACGTATCTACCATCAATTCTACCTTCTACTCTGTATAAAGTCCACAGAAAGAAGGCGGTACCCTCACCCTGTGGACTCGTACAGATATGGTGTTTTGTTGTTAATCCATAGATAATATCGCCAAATAATTAACAAACTTATAATATTCATCAAACCTTTGTTAATAACTTACATTTTCTCACGTTTTTCTCTTATAATATGAGTAACATATACCACTTGCCTAATATGAGGAGGAAGAAACATGAGTATGGAAACAGCTTTCACCCAAGAAAACATCATGGTGATGGACCCCTTTATTCTGCTCAGCACCATCAACACCAAGCTGCGTAACGACTTTGATTCCCTCGCAGCCTTCTGTGACCACTATAATCTGGATCAGAGTGCTCTTATGAACAGGCTTGGAGAATTCGGCTACGATTATATTGGAGAAATCAACCAGTTCCGTATGCCTTAATCGAGTAGCCCCATAAGCTCTCTCATGACTTCAGAAGCAAGAAGAATTCCCGCCGCAGGCGGAACAAAGGAAGTACTCCCCGGAGTGCTTCTTTTTTTGAGGCTGCTTACAGCACCTTCCACAGTTTCACCTTCTATGGCCATGGGCACCAAAGGTTTCTCCGTGGATGCCACCACTTTCAGGTGAAGAATCCCACGGTTTTTCAGCTCTCTTCGCATCACTTTGGCCAATGGACACATGGTGGTTTTCTTGATGTCCGTCACGAAAAGCTTGGAAGGATCCAGCTTATTGCCCGTTCCCATGGAACTGATGATTTTTATGTTCTTTTCCTTACAGTAGGCAATGACCTGAAGCTTACTGGTTACTGTATCTATGGCGTCAATGACATAATCCGTGTCCTCTGTGATGATCTCGGAAAGATTCTCACTGCCTATGAATGCTTTCACCCCAATCACTTTACATTGCCGGTTGATGCTTACTGCTCTTTCCAAGGCAGCATCCACCTTGTGTTTTCCGATATGATCATAGGTGGAAAGGAGCTGCCTGTTCAAATTGGACAGGGTGAACACATCATCATCCACCACCACAATCTTTCCCACTCCACCGCGCACCAAGGCTTCAAAGCAGGTTCCCCCTACGCCACCAAGTCCTAGAAGCACCACCTTGGACCTATGTAGTTTTTCCATATTTTCTGCTCCCAGGAGCATTTCTGTTCTTCTTAACTCATGCTGCATCTTCATCCATTCCTTTCTTAAAACAAATGTAAATATATCGGAAATCTCTCCCTATTTCAAGTGTTTTCCAAAAACACTTCCTTTACATCTCTTCTCATTATCTCTTATAATTAAATGCAAATAGAGTACAAGGAGATATAGCTAAATGAAAATAGGGATTATTTGTGCCATGGAGGAAGAACTGGCTCCTCTGAAAAAGATCATGTCCATCAAGGAAAGCAGGACAAAAGCAAGAATGGAGTTCATTGAAGGCACTCTGGAAGAGAAAGATGTAGTCATGGTGATTTCAGGCATCGGTAAAGTCAATGCAGCGGTTTGCGCTCAAATTCTTGCGGATGACTACCATGTGACACACCTCATCAATGTAGGCGTAGCTGGAGGCGTCAAGGAGAATATCCAACCCATGGATGTGGTGGTGGCAACGGCTCTTCTACAGCACGATATGGATGTCACCGCCTTCGGTTTGAAACGTGGCGAGATTCCAAGGTTCGAAAGCTCTCTCTTCAAGACCGATGACAAGCTCACCAGATTGGCACTGGAGGGATCCCGAAAAAACGAGGGTTATACCACGCATGAAGGCATCATCGTCAGCGGAGATCAGTTCATCTCCAGCAAGGAGAGGATCGAAGATCTTCTGGAAACCTTTGATGCAGCTGCCTGCGAGATGGAAGGCGCTGCCATCGCCCAGGCAGCTGATCTCAATCACATTCCATTTTCAGTCATACGAGCCATTTCGGACAATGCCAATACCGGTGCAAGCATGGACTATGAAAAGTTCAAAGACTTAGCCGTAGAAAACACTGTATCGATCCTCACCTATGTTCTTAAAAATCTATAATTGAAAAAATCCCAGGAGCAGTTCTTCACAGAAATGCTCCTGGGATTTTATTATTTCATAAAGGCTTCGTTAGAATCCGTAGATCTTAGAGTACTTCTCTTCCAGATACTGGAGGAAATACTTAGCGTTCAGGGGCTCTCCAGTGATCTTCTCAATGAGCACCTTGGGTTCGTAGGTTCCGCCATGGCTATGGACATGTTCCGCCAGCCATTTTGTAATTTCAGAAACCTTTCCTTCACGGATGAGCTCATAGTAGTTAGGCAGATCTCTCAGAATGCCTTTGTAGAGCATCTGTGCGCCATAAAGATTTCCGAGAGCATAACTTGGGAAATACCCAATCATTCCGCCAGACCAGTGAACATCCTGAAGAACTCCCTTGGCATAGGATTCTGGAGTTACCCCCAGATATTCTGTATACTTATCTGCCCAGATTTGGGGAAGCTCATCAAAATTCACCTCTCCATTGATCAGCATTTTTTCAATCTCATAACGGATGATGATATGGAGACTGTAGGTGAGTTCGTCCGCATCGATTCTGATGAGAGACGGTTCTACCTTATTGATGGCTCTATAAATTTCTTCTGGGCTGTAGTTTTTAAGCCCTTCAAAAGCTGACACCATATTGGGATATTCTGTCTCAATGAACTCCTTTCCTCTACCTAGAATATTCTCGTAGTATCTGGATTGGGATTCATGGATTCCCATGGATACACCGCCACCGATATTGGTCTTGGTGATGTCATCGGGAATGTTCTGCTCATAAATGGCATGCCCTGTTTCATGGATGGTGGAGTACATGGCTGTCACAGGGTCTTCCTTGCTGTAAGCTGTTGTGATTCTCACATCCTTGTTGCCAAAGTTTGTGGAGAATGGATGCGCGCTTTCTGCAATGGCACCTCTTTCAAAATCATAACCCAGCCTCTTCGCAAGCTCTGTGTTGTAGTTCTTCTGGGGCTCTATTGCATATTCGCCTTTCAGAATGCTGCTGTCGATCTCCACAGCGCTTTCACCAATTTTTTTCAGAAGAACCAGAAGACCATCCCGAAGCTCCTTGAATACACCATCGATTTCCTCCACCGTTGCACCAGGTTCATACATATCAAGCAGCGCATCATATGGAGTCTTTTCATAACCGATGTATCCGGCGATTTTCTTATTGAAATAAACAATCTTCTCCAGAATAGGCTTGAAGGATTCATAATCATTCTTCTCTCTGGCTTCTGCCCAGTAGGTTTCTCCTGAAGCCACAAGCTTGCTGTATTCAAGGTATTCTTCTTCCGGAATTTTCTTCATGAAATCCAGAGACTTTTTCGCCGATTTCACCATGGCTTTTTCTTTATCATCCATTTCGTCCAGATGCTCATAAAGACCAAACACCAGATCCTGATACTCTTTTCCTGTCTCCAGCTTGTACATAAGCTGGCTTAGGTACCCCACAACCTCGGAACGTCTCTCTACGCCTTTGGAAGGCATAATGGTCGCCATATCCCAGTATAGAACCCCTTGAGCATCTCCGATGTTTTTCATTTCTTCCTGGATTTCCAGAAACCTTTTGAATGACTCTTTGTAGTTTTCCAATCCTTTGTCCTCCATTCTATTCCATATTTTTAAGCTTATAGTATCTTTCTATCATAAGTTCACGCTCCCTGTCCATAGGTGGCGCCAGTTCTAGCACAGATTCTGTTTCTCTGCAGTATTTAACTGTTATGCATTGCCCCAGATTCCGAGGACACCTGTAGCAAAGACAGGCGGGATCATTCCCATCGCAGCTTTCCCCATACTCCGGACAGTGTTTGCAGTTCTCTGCTAAATTTTCTCTCATAGAATACTCTCTCCCCGATATTTGTCCATTAGTCTCTTCATGATTTCTGTATTGGACGGTGGCGTATAGGTGATGGCATTGGCTCCCGCCTCAATGGTTTCCAGGATGCTCTCCTCAGTGGGACCTCCTGTGGCTATAATGGGAAATTCCGGATACTTCTCCCGGATCTTCCGCACAATCCTGGCAGTGTTTTTCGCGCCAGACACATTGAGAATGGTAGCACCGGCTCCAATCCTCGCGTCAATATCATCCTCTTCTGAGATGACTGTGACGACGATGGGAATATCAATGACATCCCGGACTCCACTGAGAATCTCATTTTTTGTCGGACTGTTCAGAACCACACCGATGGCTCCTTTGAATTCCGCATCCAGAGCAAGATTGATGACCCTCTTCCCTGTGGTCGTCCCGCCACCCACTCCGCAGAACACCGGAACATCAGAAGCATTGATGAGGCTTTGAGTAATGATGGGCTGGGGAGTAAAGGGGTAAACACTCATCACCGCATCGGCATTGGTGTTCTTGATGACGGCAACATCCGTGGAAAAAATAAGAGACTTGATTCTCTTTCCGAGAATCACAATACCAGTGGCTTTTCTAATCACTTCCGGTACTTCTATCATATGACCCCGAAGGCTTGTGGTAATCACCGGGGCAGTTCTTTTATCCATTGTACGCCCTCCTTTTGTTTAAGACATTTTCATCATTATAACATTGGATTGATGTCCTTAGTTCTTAACATTTTTAGAACAGCCCCTGTTCTTCTCTGAATACAACAGGGACAGACTTTGACAGCTCCAGTGATGTTTCACTGATTCTGCAGTCATAGGCAAAAAGATTTACTCCTTGAACCTTAGCTCGATAGAGCATGGCGGAAAATAGAGGATCCTGTTCATACGCAGGCGTGAATCCCTTCATTCCATCCATCTGAAGAACAAAGAGAACCCCAGCTCCGTGCCCTTCCTTCTTCGCAGAAATCAGCTCCTCCACATGACGGGTTCCTCTTTCTGTGGGTGCATCCGGAAAACTCGCCATGCCCTCTGTTTCCAACGTGACCCCCTTCACTTCCAGATAGTATTTTTTCCCTTCAGGACTTTCCAGAAGGAAATCAAACCTGCTTTTTCCATAAAATTTCTCGCGCTGGATCTTCGTATATTCCCTCAGCTCAGGAATCCTTCCTGCAAGAAGGGCTTCTTCCACCACTTTATTCGGTATCTGTGAGTCAATGTTGATCAGCGCTTCTCCTTTATAGGCCGCAATAAGACTAAAGGCAGTCTTTCGGTTTGGATTGTCTTCTTTCCGAAGAATCACTTTTGTGCCAGGAATCAGGATTTCCTTCACCCGACCCGTGTTTGGCACGTGAACCATGATGGTTTCTCCTTCATATTCCACATACCCCTGAAAGCGGTTAGGCCGTTTCACAAAAACAGCAGGAACAGTTTGTTTTATGAATTTCATAATGTATTCTCCTTGAAATCTGATTGTGGATATGCTTTTCCATCCAAGAAAAATATCCACAAATTGTGTAGGCTTTTATCCACATTCCTGTGGATAATGTGCAAACCAACCTGGAAACATTCAGTATCAACTCGAAAGTTATCCACAATATTTGACTTTAGTCCACAATCTCTGTGGATAAGTACGGATGTTTCTTTTTTCCTTTGTCAAGCTTTCCTGTTGATTTGTCAATTCCTTAATCTTTTTGATATTTCAGACCACTCAGACAGAGTGTTCTTCTATTCATCGTACTCTATGATTCTTAACAGAAACTTTGGAATTCTACTAAATCCTGAATGATTTCCTTCAAATTGTAAAGAGAAGGCCTCTCCCATTCATAGTAAATTTACTTTGCATAAGATTCCTTAAAATCGTTAGGAACCCAGCAGATGATATAATAGAAAGAAGAAATCATAACCTTTTATAGGTATGCGAGGAGTGTTTTTGAATGAAATGGAGAAACAGGCGACAAAGTTCCAATATTGAAGACCGCCGCGGTGGAAGCGCCCCCATGGGGGGTATGGGCGGTAAAAGCATCATGGGAGGCGGCATAGGGCTCATCCTTCTTCTTGTCTTTGCGCTGCTCGGCGGAGACCTTGGTTCCATGCTTTCCCCTCAGAGCGCAGCGCCTGGGAATATTCCCTATGAAGCTACCCAAGAGGAAGAAGACCTGGCTGACTTTGTATCCGTTGTGTTGGCAGATACAGAAGATGTCTGGACCAGTCTTTTCAAAGAGTATAACAGAGACTACGAGAAACCGACTCTTGTTCTATTCAATGACCGGGTGGAATCCGCCTGCGGTGTGGCAGGTTCTTCCACTGGTCCATTCTACTGCCCAGCTGACCGGAAGATTTATATCGATCTGAGTTTTTATAAAGAACTCAGTCAGCGCTTCGGTGCTCCCGGAGATTTCGCCATGGCGTATGTAGTAGCCCACGAAGTAGGACATCATGTCCAGACGCTGCTTGGTATCTCACAGCAGGTGCAGCAGCTTCGTGGACAGGTCAGTGAAGCAGAGTATAACGAGAATCTTGTGAGGCTGGAGCTTCAGGCGGATTATCTTGCAGGCGTCTTCGCAAACTATGCCCATGGGAGAGGATATCTCGAGGAAGGCGATATTGAAGAAGCCATCAACGCGGCCAATGCCATCGGAGATGACACGCTGCAGAAAAAAGCACAGGGCTATGTGGTACCCGACAGTTTTACCCATGGCACTTCTGCGCAGCGTATGAAGTGGTTCAGGCTCGGTTTCCAGTATGGAGATTTGGAGCATGGTGACACATTCAACACAAACGACTTATAGAAACCCCTTCTATATAAGGTAAAACCCCCAGAGCAGTTCCTCAAAAGGATGCTCTGGGGGTTTTCTATTTACGCTTATCCCTCAAAAATCACTTCGGACTCAGGACGCATAATCTGGATAAAGGTCTTTCCTGGCTGGAATGCCATCTCTTTTCCCTCTTCATCATAGTACTTTGTCATGGAGGATTCATTCTCGCGGACCCAAGTCCCCTTTTTCATGCTGCCTCCGATGAAGTACTCCGCAGCTCCTGTTCCGATCATTTCCATGTTGGTATAGACTGTATCCTTCACATGGTAGTGTTCTACATGCTGTACAATGATATTCTTCACAGAAATCTGTGTGTTGTTTTCTTTGTCCATCATGGGTTCTCCATTGATAGAGCGGTAATATACTCCTTCCTCTCCCCGGAAGTCATATGTGATTTTATTGTCTGCACGATAGGAGAGTGATACCTTTGAAGCCGGCTGGCCCCCTTCCACTTCCTTGTCAAGGTAGGCAAGGGTTCTGTCCTTCGGCTCAAAGTCATAGGCTTCTGCCATGACCACCTCCAGATCTGTATAGGCATTGTGAGGTGCCACCCGATCCGTGGATCTTGAAAATCCAACGGAGGTTATGGTGCCATCCAGTCTCTTGGCTGTGATGCCCAGATCCTTTCTCCAGGTGTCTATATCCTGACCTTCCAGGTTCTTTGAGCCACCATAATAAATATACAGGTAGTTCCACTCACTCCAAAGGAACATGTGCTGTTTTCTTGCACTTCTTACAGGACCTGCCTTTTGAGGATAACTTCCATGAAAAAATGCAGTCAGCCTTGTGATGGTGCTTTCCACTTCCATCTCATAAATAATGCCAGCTTCGGAAAGTCCACTGTGCGGCCTTGCGGCTTTGGTATTTTCCATCTGTACCATGATGACTTTTCCGTCTCCCTCATAAGGAAGCCCTGTTAATGGTGAAAGTCTAGGCACTACCTCACCGTAATGATGGGCAAGTGTCTCCGCTGGCTCTTCTTCAGGAGTTTCCACAGGCTCCTCCACGGGTTCTTCCTCTGCAGGCGTTTCCACAGGCGTTTCTATTGGAACTTCCGGTGCCTCTTCTTTCTTGCAGGAGAATAGTCCAAAGGAAAGAGATAAAATGCATAAAATAATCACTGTTTTTATCATACGAGCATCCCCCAATTCTGAAATCATTCTACTCCTATTCTATCACAGCCCTCTCCTGTAAATGAACGAATTTTCAAAATCATTTGCTTTCTGCCTCGAAGAATTCTTATAATAGATGTAATAACAGGTGGAGTGTGATTGTATGAGTTACCAAAAAACAGTTGAAACCATCCCCAGCACCAATCATCTATACAATGTCCACATTTATATCTATACGCCGAAAACCAAGCCACGGTATCTGCTTCAGATCACTCATGGCATGTGTGAGTATTTGGAGCGGTATGAACCCTTCATCCGTTACATGACAAGCAAAGGGGTTCTTGTGGCAGGCCATGACCATGCCGGACACGGAAACAGCATCCGTACCATGGAGGATCTTGGTTATTTTTCAAAAGATCCTTATGATCTTACTTTGGTGAAAGATCTGAAAAATGTGTCTGATCTCCTCTCAGATAAGTATGGGCATCTTCCGCACTTTATTCTTGGTCATAGTATGGGTTCCTTTATGCTTCGCAAGTACCTTATGAAATATGGCAGAAGCCTCAGTGGCATCTTTATCAGTGGTACAGGCGGTACAAACAAAGGGATATCAGCAGGAATCACCTTGGCAAAGTCCATTGCCGCCATAAAAGGAGACATCCACCGGAGCAGTCTTTATAACTCCATTTTCTTTCAAGGATTCAATAAAAACTTCAAAGACGAGAAAGATGAATTCTCCTGGCTCTCCAGAGACCAGAAAGTCCGTAATGCGTATAGAAAAGATCCCAAATGCAATTTTGTTTTCACCTTGAATGCCTTCTTGGGTTTTCTCAGTATTATGAAGGATGTCACCCGTGAAAACTGGGCAGAAGCCGTTCCCAAGGATGTGCCCTACCATCTTTTCAGTGGAAAAGAGGATCCTGTAGGAGCCTATGGCAAAGGTGTTCAGGAGACTTACGAATGGCTTCTGAAAGCCAAAGTGAAGGATGTTACCCTAAAGCTCTATGAGGGCGGACGCCATGAAATGCTCAATGAAACCAATAAAAAAGAGGTCTATGAGGATCTTTTCAATAGAATGGAAGAAATGATCAAAGATCGGTCTTGAGATCCCATCATCAAACGACTGGAGTTTTTGATATGCTCCAGTCGTTTGATCACTCCGTTTCTTTACAGCTCCTGAATCAGGTGTTTTGAGAAATCTGAGTCTCAGACCTTTTGCATAAACCTAAAAACAAAAATACATCCTTAAAATCCAGTTAGGAAGTTCTTTCAGAGAACTATCCGTAGATTTCAAGGATGTACTTATAATGGTGACCCCTAGGGGAATCGAACCCCTGATTCCAGCGTGAGAGGCTAGCGTCTTGACCGCTTGACCAAGGGGCCACATTCGTTATGACCTTTCAATAATATCACTCACAGGTGCTCAAGTCAACCATTTTTCCAGTCCATAGCCTATAAAAGACATGACCAAGTCTATGAACATTCTGTAAATACTACTAACTAGTATAATATTAACCCCAGGTACACACTTCATTAATTAACTGTACACAACCCGATGGTATAACTAAGACATCGAAATATTACGGTTATAAGAAAGGGAGTTTGAAACATGAGTAAAGTTAAAGTAGCCATTATCTATTACAGTGCAACAGGAGGAAACTATCAGATGGTTCAGTGGGCAAAGGATGCAGCTGAAAAAGCAGGTGCCGAAGTAAAGGTGCTGAGAGTTCAGGAGCTGGCTCCAGAATCCGCCATCGCATCGAACCCACTTTGGAAAAAGCACTATGATGAAACCAAGGATATCATTCCTGTAGTAACACCACAGGATATGGTGGATGCAGATGCCATCATCTTCTCCACACCAACAAGGTATGGAAATGTTGCTTCACAATTCAAGCAGTATTTGGATACCCTAGGAGGCGTATGGTCCCAGGGTCTTCTCGTAAACAAGACCATCACTGCCATGTCTTCAGCCATGAACGCCAACGGCGGAGTTGAAGAAACCATCCGCTCCATCTATACCTCAGCGATGCATTTTGGTGCGATCATTGTAGCCCCTGGTTACACGGATCCAAGCATTTATGCAGCAGGTGGAAATCCTTATGGCGCATCAGCTTCCATCATTGATGGGGAAATCAAAAATGATGTGGAAGGTGCTGTCAGACATCAGGCGAAGAGACTTGTGGATGTAACGAGACAGTTCCTCGGAAAATAGCCCCATAAAAGATCACAGGAGAATCCTTCGGGGTTCTCTTTTTTTAGAAGTTCTTTTATGTTTTCATCTAATTGATTTGACAAAATTTAATTTTACCCTTACGATATAATCAGTGAAATTAATAACCAAGGAGTGTAAAAAATGAGCATTTATGATTTTAAAGCAACGGATATCGATGGACAAGAAAGAGAACTGAAAGAGTTTGAAGGTAAAGTGCTTCTCGTTGTCAACACCGCCAGTAAATGTGGGTTTACTCCTCAATTTCAGGGTCTTGAGACCCTTTATGAAAGGATGAATGGTGAAGGATTTGAGGTCCTTGGGTTTCCATGCGGACAGTTCAACGATCAGGAACTGGAAAATGCAGAAGGCATCAAGAACTTCTGTGAACTGAACTACGGGGTTTCTTTCCCCATGTTTGATAAAATCGATGTGAACGGAGATGCCGCACATCCATTATTCAAATATCTGAGAAAAGAGACCAAAGGTCTCCTGGGTGATGCTGTGAAGTGGAACTTCACTAAATTCCTGATAGACAGAAACGGAAACGTCCTGAAAAGGTATGCCCCTCAGGTAGATCCCCTGGATATTGAAAAGGACATCCGCTCGTTGCTGTAATATATAGAGTCCCCTTTTAAAAGAGCCTCACTATAGGCTCTTTTTTATTATCTTGTATGCAATAATATTTGACAATGCTTAATATTTGCCTTATTCTAAGGATAATGAATAACACAGTATGAGGTGTATTATGAGTATTTATAACTTTACAGCAAAAGATATTGACGGCGTGGAGACGCCACTGAAAAATTTTGAGGGAGAAGTCCTTCTTATTGTCAACACAGCCAGCAAATGTGGATTCACGCCGCAGTTCAAGGATCTGGAAACCATCTATGAAAAACACAAAGACCAGAAGTTCTCTGTCCTAGGCTTTCCCTGCAATCAGTTCAATCAGCAGGACCCTGGAACTGAAGAGGGCATCAAGAATTTTTGTGAGCTGAATTATGGGGTCACTTTCCCCATGTTTTCAAAAATTGATGTGAATGGAAAATCCGCTCATCCGCTATTCGTCCATTTGCGGAAGGAAACCAAAGGACTTTTGGGCGACTCTGTCAAATGGAACTTCACTAAATTTCTGGTGGACAGAAACGGAAAGGTCCTCAGAAGATACCCACCTACCACCAGTCCTCTGGCCATTGAAAAGGATATTGAGGAACTGTTATAAAGAATAAGGATTAGGAGACTCCCATGAAAAGACCGTATTTGCTCGTATGCTTACTGTTCTTTCTCAATTTCATGACTGCCTGCGGACATAAAGAAGGGTATATTCATCGGGAAGATGCGCTGAAAAGAGGCTATATTGTCCTGGAAGGCACCAATAGTCATAATCATGAGCGTTTTGACATGTTCCTGAAGAACGTGGACTCCAAACGGGAAGATCAGATTACCATTGTGATCTATGATCTTGTTCGGAACCAGTATGTTCTCACCATAGACTATGATGGTGAGAACTATTACGCGAGCCGCTACTTTATGGATCAGAACCATAAAAAATCCCAGACCATCGACAAACTTCTATTTACTCACTTAAGCTATACTTCCTCAAAGAATTATTTTCTTACAAACGAAAATAAAATCCACAGTGATCTGTGGATTTATCAGGGAAAATAATTTTTAAAGCCTACTGTTCTAGTATAAAAATCTTTGTTATACTATTCATAGGAAGTTCAGTATGATTCTCACTGAGCTTTTTGATAACCAATACACGGACAAAAGGAATCCCGAGGGTAACCTCAAATTGCTTTAAAGAATGGACATGACTTCTGCAATTTCATTGCAGAAGTCTTTATTTTTGCCCTATTATTCCTTATTTCTGAAATACACTTCTTTTCCTAACTTCAATGCTTCCAGAATCTCCTGGGTTTCCAGACCGTTTTTTCCACTGGCCTCAACACTTGTTTTTCCAAGCATAGCATCAGAAATCATAGAAATCATCTCCATCTGGGAATGTTCCGGCTCCTGAAACTCAAAAATTTCAGAGCCCTGCTCTGTCATGAGCGTTACAGGTTCCTGATCCATGATGGAAAACCTTAAAGCTCCTTTACTTCCAGCGATGGTTAAGAGATCTTCTCGTATCCCGCAGCTTGCAGTGATGTTTAAAGTTCCTTGTATGCCATTCTCAAAAAGGAAGAAACCCGTGGTCACATCCTCTACAGACAGTTCCTGAGATAGATTTCCAGATTTCCCCGAGACCATGGACGGTTCACCAAAAAGAAACAGAAAAAGATCTATCATATGAGAACCCACATCATAAAGGATCCCGCCACCTGAAGTATCCTCCTGGAACAGCCATGGTCTCTTTGGATCATATTGAGGCACTGGACGAAGGTATTGATACGTGAAGGAACGGACTTCTCCGATGGCTCCTTCCTCCATCAAGTTTTTAATCTTAAGAAACTTCTTCTGGGCTCTTCTATAGTACGCTACATAAAGCTTCACACCATGCTCTTCACACACTTTTCTCATCTCTTTGCATTCATCACTGGTCAGCGCCATAGGCTTTTCCACATAGACATCTTTTTTGTGCTCCGCTGCAAGTACTGTATAATGCTTATGCATATGAGGTGGGGTTGCAATATAAACCGCATCCACTTCTGGATCACGCAGCATGTCGAGGACCTCTGTAGAATAATACGGTATTCCATGTCTTAGGGCATAGTCTTCCAATTTTTTCTCATCTCGTCTCATGACCCACTTCATCTCCGTCTGTGGCAGTTTTCTGAATGCTGGCCCACTTTTTCTTTCAGTTACATCTCCACATCCAATCATGCCAAATACAATCTTATCTTTCATTTTTCGTCTCCTTTTCTTTCTCATAGGCTTTGAGGTATGCTTCTGCCGCCCGGTACTTTTCAAGTCTTCTCCGGTCTTCCTCTCTCAAGGGATTCGGAAGTCTCTCCTTCTTTTGATTGTCCTTCAGATCAGAGAGTTTGACCCTCCGGGAAAGGGGATCTTCTGCCAGTCTTCTGATATATTCTTCATACCCTTCTTCTTCATTCCTTGTGAGAAGAAGAACACTGTCCACAATAGAAGAGGAGAATCCCCTCTCCAGAAGATCCTCTGCGGTCAGTGCCGTATCCTCCAGAAGATCATGGAGAAGCGCGATGATCTTCTCCTCCTTCGTTTCCATAGGGAGCATCACCCGAAGCACATGAAGAATATAGGGTTCTCCACCTTTATCCAGTACACCGCTGTGATAGAACGAAGCCAAAATCAAAGCCCGTTCAAACTCCGGCAATTTCAGAAGTTCTTCTATATCCATACTGGCACCTCACTTCAATAAATCACGAAACTACCTTATAATATAGAAAGATAGTTCTGCTTTTCCTCTACTAACAGTATACGACAGGTCGGATGGAAACGCACAAGAAAAGGAGACTCCAATGAAAAAAGAAACAATCTTTCTAGAACTGATGAATCACGGAAAAGTACCTGTTTATGCCAATCATAATGATGCTGGAGCCGATGTCTTTGCTTCGGAGGATTTCGTGCTTTGTCCAGGTGAAACAAAAGTGCTGCCTCTTAAAATCAAAGTGGCTCTGCCAGACCACTTAGAAATGCAAGTTCGCCCCAGAAGCGGTCTATCCCTGAAAACTTCTCTAAGGATTCCTAACAGCCCGGGCACTGTGGATGCAGGCTACCGGGATGAAGTAGGTATCATACTGGAGAACTCTTATCATCTTTCTCTGCTTCCTTATGAAATGCTCTCAAATCCGAACCTTTTGGATACCATAAAGAAAGACTATGAGATCCTGTTCCCCGTGGATAAAGAAGCAGTTTTCACAGTCTACAAAGGAGAGCATTATGAAACGCCACAACTCCTGAACTTGTCTCCATTCCTCATTTTAGATCAGAATCATCATCCCTATGGCACCATCTATATCGAGAAAGGGATGAAAATCGCCCAAGTGGTCTTCAATGAGGTCATTAAAGGGGAGTTTGAAGAAATCGAGGATGTGACCACCAAAGGAACAAACCGGGGTGGCGGTTATGGAAGCACAGGATTGAAGTAATACCTACTGCTATATTCAACAGAAAAAATTGAGAAGTCGTACCTATCCTCATTGATAGGCACGACTTCTCTTACTTATATAATTACTTATTAGAATTCTTATAGTAGTTAATCAGAGAGCCATCGAGTAGTATCGAACGTTCGTCTCTGGTGAGGTACCCAAAACTAAGAGTCGTTGGCTTCACCTGTCCCTCTTTCAGAACATAGGCTGTAACTTCCGATCCATCTGATTCCAATGCTTCTCGAATATCCTTTACCAGTATCCATGCACCAAGCGATATATCGCTGTAGTTCCCAATTTCAAAAGGAACCATCCCCCAGTTGATGCAGTTGGAGCGGTATCTTTTTGTGGCGTACTCACACGCAATATTCGCTGAAGCACCCAGCACTCTCTGGCAGCTTGCTGCTTGCTCTCGGGCAGATCCATCGCCTGGCTTCACAGCAAATATTGTAGATCCAACAACAGTATCTTCAGGGGATACCTCAGTTACTTCAGCAAAAGACTGATACACTACCGTCACTTCATCTGAAAGAACGGATTCTTTTTTACGTTTCTGTTCTATTGCACTGATTTCTTTGGCCCTATGAACATAACCCGGGTCCTTCCGGGATAAAGTGAACTCTGCCAGCCGAATCGGATTGGACCGGTAGGACGAGGTTTCTCCAGAAGGAATCAGTTCATCCGTTGTCGTTACATCATCCTCAATGAAGGATACAACTTTGAGCAGAAGATCCTTTGAAAGCTCTGGAAACTCTGGCCAGTCTTTGATGTTCGGCCCAAACTGCAGAATCTCTCTGGAGTCCCCTTTCCCTGATGCATCCAGAACACGATGCTCATATACGCCTTTATTGAAGTAATAAACAGGTGTATGATAGTCAGTTGAGATTTCAGAGGCAGCTGTCAGTTTTCCACCGTTCACTGCAGTGGCAGCAATGGATCTTGCGTCCATAAGTGCTACTCCAGCCATCTGACCTTCTCCAGGTTTACTGCCTTCACGGTTAGGGAAATTACGAGTTGTATGCCGTATAGACAGTTCCCCGTGCGCTGGGGTATCCCCTGCACCAAAACAAGGTCCACAAAAGCTCTCTCTGATGATTGCTCCGGCTGAAGCCATGTCTACAAGTGCTCCATTTTTTGCCAGCTCCACATAAGTTGGCATGCTTCCAGGGTAAATACTCAGGCTAAAGGCCCCGTTCCCCGTACTCTGACCTCTCACAATGTCTGCTACAGCCATCAGGTTATCAAATGTTCCACCTGAGCAGCCTGCAACGATTCCCTGGTCCACATAGATTTCTCCGTCCTTATGGATTTTACTCATGAGATCCAGCTTTACTCCTTGCCCCTCAAAAGACTTATTTGCTTCCATTTCCGCCAGGGCAAGAATTTCCTGCGGATTTTCCTTCAGCGAACGGATCGTGAAGACATTGCTTGGATGCATGGGCAGCGCAATCGAACACTCAATTAAAGAAAGATCCACGGTGATGCAGCCATCATAATAGGCAACCGCATCTGGTTTCATCTGTTTATAATCATGAAGTCTTCCATGGATGGCCAGATAATCCCTGGTCTTAGTATCTGTCGTCCAGATGGAAGACCAGCAGGTCGTCTCCGTTGTCATGACATCTATGCTATTGCGGTACTCTACGGGTAGATGATCCACACCTGGTCCCACAAACTCCATGACTTTATTTTTCACATAACCGTTTTTAAATACTTTTCCAATGATTGAGAGTGCCACATCCTGTGGTCCTACCCCATAACCAGGCTTACCTTTCAGATATACGAGAATCACTTCAGGATATCGGATATCATATGTTCTACCCACAAGCTGCTTCGCAAGTTCTCCACCGCCTTCACCTACCGCCAAGGTGCCTAATGCCCCATATCTTGTATGAGAGTCGCTTCCCAGAATCATCTTTCCGCACCCTGCCATCATTTCCCGATTATAAGAGTGGATCACAGCCATATTGGTCGGCACATAAATGCCTCCATATTTTTTAGCTGCAGAAAGTGCAAACATATGGTCATCCTCATTGATGGTTCCACCGACAGCACAAAGACTGTTATGACAGTTTGTAAGGACATATGGCATCGGAAACTCTTTCATCCCGGATGCTCTTGCAGTTTGGATAATCCCCACATAGGTGATGTCGTGGCTCGTCATGGAGTCAAACTTCAGTTTCAGATTTTCCATATTCTCCACGGTATTATGGGCTTTGATGATTCCATAGGTCATGGTCCCTCTTCTACCCGTCTCCTTGGTTTCCGATAGTCCGAGCCTCCCAGCTTCCTCTTCATTTACGATTTCCCTATTGTTGAGGAGATAGACTCCATTTTCACTAAGCTGTATCATTTATCTCTCTCCTCCAGACTCTTCTTTAAGTGTGAAAGCTGACCGCCCGACAATAAAATCTCCACTTCATCATCTGAAATATCCAGAATACCTGAAATGATCTGTCCATTGGTTTTATTGAGAAGGTGTACTTCTCTTTGAGGAATGGCTTCAGCAAAACCACTAATCTCTATCTCATCACCTACACTGATTTTTTCATAATCCGCAGGATTCTTAAAAAACATGGGAATCACACCATGATTGATGAGATTGTTTTTATGGATTCTAGCAATGGATTTTGCCAGCACAATTTTCACACCCAGATACATTGGGGTAATCGCCGCATGTTCTCTACTGGATCCTTGCCCGTAATTCTCTCCCCCGACAATGATTGATGTTCCCATCTCTTTTGCGCGCTTCACAAAATCTTTGTCATATCTAGAATAGGCATACTCTGCAATCAGTGGAATGTTGCTTCTCATGGAACTGAGCTCCGCACTTGCCGGCGTGATATCATCTGTAGAAATATTGTCACCTGCCTTCAGACTGACCTGGGCTTTCAAAAAGCTTCCCGGAGGTGTGTTGATTGGCAAGGGCTTGATATTGGGTCCACGGACTATAGAAATATCACTGGTATCCATGAGAGGTGTGATGAACATAGAGTCATCCACAGGATACACCCTAGGTTCCCTCACCTTGCTTAAAAGTTCCACATTCTCCATCACTTCATCCGGCGAAGTGATATATTCTGTAACTGCTGTGGCTGCAGCAACTTCCGGACTTACGAGGTAAAGATATGCATCCGCGGTGCCACCTCTCCCCCTAAAATTACGGTTGCTTGTCCTCACTGAGATTCCCCCTGTGGAGGGCGCTTGTCCTATTCCACAACAGGCTCCGCAGGCGATTTCAGTGATTCTCGCTCCAGCATCCACCAAATCACTTATGATTCCTTCTTGTAGAAGAAGTTTGAAGTTCTGCCGGGTGCTTACAGAAATGGTGAGACTTACATCTTCATGGACTTTCTTACCTTTTAATACGAGTGCAGCTTTTTTGATATCAGCATAGGATGCATTGGTACAGCTTCCAATATAAACCTGCTGAACGGGTTTTCTCTCCACATCCTTTACTTTCACAACAAGATCTGGCTGGTGAGGCAACGCAACCAATGGTTCCAAAAGAGTCAGGTCAATTTCGACTTTCTCGTCATACTCTGCACCTTCATCCGCCTTAACTGACACAAACTCCTTTTCTCTATTCTGCGCTTGAAAGAATTCTCTAGTCACTTCATCCGCAGGGAATATGCCGGATGTAGCCCCAAGCTCTGCACACATATTGGTGATGGTAGCTCTCTCTGGTATTTCCAGCGTCTCTACGCCCGGTCCTGTAAACTCATACACTCTCCCAAGACCACCTTTTACGCTATACCTTCTCAGCATCTCAAGAATAATGTCTTTTGCTGCTGAACCGGCAGGTAGTTTTCCTGTGAGATGAACATTCACAACCATAGGCATCCGTAGCCTGAGTGGTACACCAGCCATGGCTGTGGCTGCATCCATACCACCTCCCCCAATGCCCAGCATCCCGATGGCACCGGCAGTGGTTGTATGACTGTCTGTCCCCAGTATTGTCTTACCCGGGATGCCAAATCTGGCATAATGAAGGGAGTGGCAGATTCCATTTCCCGGTCTTGAGAGATACAGTCCGAACTTCTTGGCAATGGACTGAAGGTAGATATGATCATCAGGCGTTTTATTATCCACATATAGCAGATTATGATCCAGATAACTCACAGATTTCTCTGTCCGAACTCTTGGCAGTTCCAGAGCTTCAAAAGCCAAATACCCCATTACCGCTGTAATATCATGGGTGAGTGTTTGATCCATTTTCAGGTAGATTTCATCTCCTGCTTTAGGAGAGTGAAGCTCAGACAAATGGGCCTCTATGATTTTCCTCGTTATGTTCTTTGCCATGGTTGACATTTCTCCTTCCAACCTTCTTTTTGTTATAGATTTATCATACCTGTTGATTCTAGTGCTGTAAAATGCATTGTTTATTATGGTTATCATAAGCGAAAGTATATGAGGACTTGATTATATTCCAAATAATCGTTATGGTTAAACAAAAGATGAAAGGAGTTCTCCTATGGATTTTAGACAGCTCCAATACGTACTTGCTGTGGCGGAAGAACGAAGTATCACAAAGGCTGCTCAAAGTCTTTATGTTTCACAGCCTGCTATGAGTCATTACATTCAGAAAACGGAGGAGGAACTGGGTGTTCTTCTCTTTGACCGCACCACCACCCCACTGTCATTGACATATGCCGGCGAAGAATATGTGAAAAGTGCCCGTATCATATTGGAAATTCACAGTGATCTCTTGAAAAAGCTCCGGGATATCGGTGGCAATCTTCAGGGAAGACTTCATCTCGGTATGCCGAAGGACCGAGCCGCCTTCATGCTGCCACTGATCCTGCCAGTGTTTAAACAGAAGTACCCCAGGATAGAGGTGGAGATTACAACGGATCATGGGGACAATTTGAAGGAGCTTCTGGAAAAAGGCAGAATTGATTTCATGATTCTTCCATTTTTTCTAAAAGAACCTCAATTTGAAACCTATAAAATCCATGAGGAAAGACTGCTTCTTGTGGCTAAAAAAGGAGTGCTACCTGAAGATGCTTTTTTAAGCCCCCATCAGGTTGATTTGAAAAAATTAAAAGATGAGCATTTTCTTCTGTTGAAAAGTGATCATGTATCAAGAAAGGCAACGGATCTTCTCTTCAGAACACTGAAAATGAAACCGGAAAGAATCACAACCCTAACCAGCAGCAGTATGACCTACCGTATGGCTTCCAAGGGATTCGGTATCGCAATTATTCCTGAAATGACCACCAAACTGGTAAAACTGGAAGACCCCGTTGATATCTTAGAGCTCACAGGAAATCCTGTCACATGGGATGTTATGGCTGTGTTTCGAAAAGAACAGTATATTGGTCAGGTGGAGAAGGATTTCTTCTCCATTGCCTCTAAAGTATACACGGATTTGCAAAAAGATTCCTAATGTCATAACCTAATGCTTATGCCTTACATGTACAGATAAGTATTGTACATAAAAAAAACTATCCTCTATGATAAAACTATGACAAAGTTACGAAGTGCTGCTACGATTAAGATTTATTCAGGAGGATTGTCATGAACAGAGAAGCCCTTGACTCAGCAAAAGAACAGTTTGAAAAGCTCATTACCGAAGAGCTCGCAAGAA
Organism: Proteiniclasticum ruminis DSM 24773; assembly: GCF_000701905.1. GTDB lineage: Bacteria > Bacillota > Clostridia > Clostridiales > Clostridiaceae > Proteiniclasticum > Proteiniclasticum ruminis. Next base: position 48,425 of record NZ_JNKC01000012.1, read on the forward strand.
TTGAGCGCATGAAGACCACGGAAGAACACATCGACTTCACAAAACTGGATACCATCAGAATCGGAATCCTACCCGGAGATGGCATCGGACCGATTATCACAAAAGAAGCCTTGAGAGTACTCGAATTTCTCTTGGAGAACGAGATCCATGCGGGAAAAATCGAAATTAAACTCATTGAAGGCATGACCATTGAACGCCGTGCTGCACTGATGCAAAGTCTTCCGGATGATGTGATGGAAGAGGTGAAAAGATGTCATGTTCTTCTGAAAGGACCCATGGTTACGCCAAGAACATCTGATCCTTGGCCAAATCTCGTGAGTCCAAACAGCCTGCTGCGCAGAGGGCTAGAACTCTATGCTGCTGTCAGACCCATAAAGATTCCGGAAAAAGGCATTGACTGGACATTTTTCCGTGAAAATATTGAGGGGGAATACATCTGGGGCAATAAAGGCATCCGGGTGAACGAAGATCTGGCCATCGACTTCAAGATAGCCACCAAACCAGGTGTGCAGAGAATTGCCAGAGCAGCATTTGAATTTGCCAGAAAAAACGGAAAGAAAAATATCACCATCATTACAAAAGCAAATATTGTAAAACTCACAGACGGAAGCTTCATTGAAGGCATCCGGGAAGTGGGAAAAGAGTATCCGGATATTGACATCCAGGAAAGACTGGTGGATGCCATGTCTGCAAAAATGATGGACCCTGAGTTCACCAAAGGTTGCGAAATCTTTATCCTGCCAAACCTTTATGGCGATATCGTTACAGATGTGGCTGCTGAGCACCAGGGTGGGCTGGGTACTGCATCCAGTTCTAATCTTGGTGACCGGTATGCTTTATTTGAAGCCATCCATGGAACTGCACCTTTTCTTATAAACAATCACCGAGGGCAGTATGCGGATCCATCTAGCGTCATTCGTGCTGCAGGGATGCTCGTCGCCCACATCGGTTTCAAAGAAAAAAAGCTTCTTCTTGACGAAGCCTTTGACATATGTACCCTAAAAGAACGTAACGTGGTGATTACTACAGACAAGGATGGTGCCACAGCAGAGGAGTTCACAACGTATCTCCTGGAAACAATGAAGAATCTTAAGGAAGGTGCTGAGAAATGAGAAAATTCCCTTCTGTCTATATGAGAGGCGGTACAAGCAAAGGATTGATGTTTAAGAAAGAAGACCTTCCTGAAGATCGCTCCCAGTGGGACAAGATTTTTCTTCAATGCATGGGAAATCCTGATCCAAAACAGATTGATGGATTAGGTGGTACCGTCTCAAGCAACAATAAAATTGTCATTGTCTCAAAAAGCGAGAACCCGGATATTGATGTGGAGTATCTGGTGGGTCAGGTCATCGTTGGAAAAGAGCAGGTGGATTTCAAGTCCAACTGCGGGAATATGACGGCTGCAGTAGCTCCATTTGCCATCGAAGAAGGTCTTGTAAAAACAACCGATCCGGTGACCTATGTGAAGATGCTGAATCTGAATACCAATAAAGTCATTGAAATCAGTGTGCCAGTGAAAAACGGACAGTTTGTCAATGACGGCGATGCCACCATCGCCGGCGTAGACGGCACCTGTTCAAAACTCATGGTGAACTTCCTGGATCCTGCCGGCGCGAAAACTGGAGTTCTTCTGCCTACTGGAAATACAACAGATCTCTTTGATCTTGGCCAGGGAAAAGTCCTGGAAGTAAGCTTATGTGATGTGTCCAATCCCATGGTTATGGTTCGAGCTGAGGATGTGGGATTTACAGGCACTGAAAGTCCAGAGGAAGTGAACAGCAATCAGGAAGCCATGGCTCTGCTGGAAATGATCCGTGGTACTGCAGCCGTGAAGATGGGCTTCGCCAAAGACCTGGAGGACGCAAAAACCAACTCTCCCGCTGTACCAAAGGTTGGATTTTTTTCAAAGCCAGCAACATTCATCGACTTATCCGGAAAAAGTATACAAGAACAGGACATGGACATTCTTGTTCGAATTATCAGTGTGTTCAAGTGCCACAAAGCATGTCCGCTCACAAGTGCAAGCTCTATTTCCGTTTTACTGAAACTAAAAAACACCCTTCTTTCAAAAGAATTAGGGATCAGTAAGGAGAAAGAAGTCCGTATAGGTCATCCCAGCGGGATCATGACAGCAGAACCGCATATATCGGAAAACGGTGATGATATTCATGTAACGGGAGTAGCAATTCTCAGAACAGCTCGCCGCATCATGGATGGCACGGTCTACATTAAGGAATAGAGAAAACACGAAAGAGCACCGTTCTGTATACGGTGCTCTTTCAAAAGGAGTGCATATGATTACCTATATATCACACGGATTCACCTTTCGAGATGGAGCATTCCATCCAGCTCCCGAACCTTATTCTGAGAATAAAAAGAGAACATTGAAATACCGGACAATGGCAGGACAAGTCCTCCTTGCCCACAAGGTCGTGCACCATGAGGATGATATCCTTCATCTGAAATTCGATGCTCTGACTTCCCCTGACAACAACTATGTCAGCATTCTTTCCACCCTAAGAGCTGTGGGCGTATCCTCTTTTCCCCTCCCCTGGATCTTATCCAACTGCCACAACAGTTTATGCAGCATTTCCGGCACCCAGAACGCTGATGATCATAAATTCGGAGCACTCTCCGCCCAGAAATACGGTGCAATATTCCTGCCTCCCTATCTGGGTGTAATCCATCAGTATATCCGGGAAACGGTAGCTTCACCAGGAAAAATGGTTCTTGGAAGTGACAGCCATACCCGTTATGGCCCCTTGGGCACTCTTGGCTTTGGTGAAGGCGGAGGTGAGATTGCGAATCACCTCATGGGACATCCCTACCCTCTGTCATTCCCGAAGATCATCGCAGTTCATCTTACAGGGAAACTCCATCCGGGGGTTGGTCCCATGGATGTTGCCCTCTCACTCATCAAAGAAACCTATTCGAAAGGGCTGCTGAAAAATGCCATCTTAGAATTTCATGGAGAAGGGCTTCACAATCTTACCATGGATGAGCGGTTCGGGATCGATGTCATGACCACAGAAGCTTCTGCCTTATCGAGCATCTGGGCAGTGGATCACCTGACACAGCATTATTTGGCAGACCGCGGAAGAAATGAATCTTTTCAAGTCCTCACACCATCCCCAGATGCCTATTACGATGCCCTGGTTGAACTACCGCTGGATCAGATTCGTCCCATGATTGCATTACCCCCTCATCCGAGTAACGTCTATGAGATTTCTCATCTGCTTGCCCATGGACAAGATATTTTCAAAAAACTCGATGAACAGCACGTGATACCAGGCTTTCATTTCACTAGCAAGCTGGAAGGCAGCAACATCCGTATTGATCAGGGTTTAGTGACGGGTTGTGCAGGTGGCAGTTTTGAAAACATCCGGGAACTTTGCGATATCCTTCAAACAGGTATTGAGAAAAGCAGCATGCGGCTACAGATCAGTCCTGCCAGCACCCAGATCTCTGCGTCACTGATGGAAACAGGCATCACCAGAGACTTGCTGGCACTTGGCGTACCACTGGGGCAAAGCATCTGCGGCGGCTGTTTTGGTGTCAGTGACATCCCTGCAGATCATGAACTCAGTGCAAGGCACGTGACCAGAAATTTTCCGATGAGAGAAGGCGCTAATAAAGAAAAGGGTCAAAGCTGTGCCACAGTTCTCATGGATACCAGAAGCATCGCTGCAACCTATAAAAATGGTGGCTTCTTAACCCCCGGAACATCTCTTACTTATGCGAAATCAGATGTGAAAGAATCCTATCATCCAGCAATCTATAAAAACAGTGTTCTGGATTTTTACAATCACCCGGAACCTGAGACCGAAATCAAACTTGGACCAGGTATCAGTGACTGGCCGGAATTCAGTCCATTGAAAAGTCACTTGCTACTCAAAGTATCCTACTACTCTCCAAAGGATATCACTACGGATGATCTTCTGCCTTCCGGTGAAGTTTCCGCTCTGCGCAGTCATCCGAAAGAGCTTGCAAACTATACTCTGATGAATGTAGATGCTGCCTATGCCCACCGTGCAGCAGCTTATCTTGAAGAGATCCAGACCATTCCACTCCCTGAAACTATGGATAAAAATCAGATCTCTTTTGGCACTGTCATTGTTACACAAACCATGGGGGATGGATCCAGCAGGGAGCAGGCAGTCAGCAGTCAGCGTATTCTTGGCGGTCTCGGGAATATTGCATCCAGCTATGCTACACAACGTTATCTCAGAAATATGGTGAATTACGGTGTACTGCCTCTTCTCCATGAACATCCTGAACGGTTCCAGGAAGGGACCTTACTGTACTTCTCTGATATACGAGACAGCATCCACATCGGATATTCCGTAGTTTCCGCCGTGGATCTCTCTACAGGTGAGCATCATGCCTTCACACTTCCACCTCTTTCTACTCGGGAAAGAGCGCTGCTTTTGGCAGGTGGTCTGATTTCTTATGAAAAAAACACCCTTCATCTAGATCAGAATAAGAAACCAAGGTGAGATCGACTCTTCCTCTCTGCCTTGAATTAAAGATTGCTATTAAAGTGGACGCACCGCTTCATGAAAAAAGCTGCTGCTACATACATCACGTTGTATGTAGCAGCAGCTTTTTTATTCACTGTACTTCTCCATGAGTCCTTCAAAATAACTCCGGTCACGAAGACCTATGGCTCCTTCTTGTGGAATTCCATCCTTAAACAGAATCAGGGCCGGTATACTTTGAATCTTGTAAAACTTCGCAAGTTCCGGGCTTTCATCCACATTCAACTTCAAAACATCCAGTTTCCCTGAAAAATCAAAAGCCACTTCCTCCAGCACCGGTGTAATCATACGGCATGGGGCACACCATGGAGCCCAGAAATCCACAAGAACCAGTCCCTTTTTATGAAGTACATCTTCCCGAAAGGTTCCATGACATGTCTCTTTCATCTTATCCTCTCCATGTTTTTGTCAAATTAGATTTTATAAAATTTATTATACCGGATAATTAGATTTTGCGCAATATGTTTAGAGAAGAGATTGAAAAAACCCCATACTGACATATCAGCATGAGGTTTTTCGTTTAAAGATTTATTCTTTGTCTGTATATTCAAAAGAAAGAGTGTAGCTCATTTCTGCCACATGAGATAGTGTCTGATACACAGAGCAGTACTCTGTAGCCAGTCTCATGGCCTGATCCAGCCCCTTTTCTTTTTCAGGATTCTTTACAACCACATCCACATGTACAGTCTTCAGGGTCGTTGGCACTTCCGTTCTCTTCTCTCCAGACACCTTCATGGACACGCCTTCATAAACAATCTTTTTCTTCACGGCGATATCCAGGAATGTGGAGTAAAGGCAGGAGCCTAAGGCGCCGAACACCATATCATAAGGCTCTATAGTGCCTTCCTCGATTCCAATTGGCACTGTACCTCTCTTGGCCTTCAGTGTCCCTTTAAATCCATACTCAAAATCCATGGTTACCCATTTCATTAAAATCAATCCTCCCAGGTTTTCATTTATTTGACCTGATTCAATTTTACCATAGAGAATCCTGATTGTCATTTTTACAGGCATTCAGTGCTCATGATACGCTATTTCCGATCCTCTTTGAATGGAGAATAGGCTGCAGCCATTTCTTCCATTTTATCCAACAGCTCTTCCACTGGATGTGTCCTGTTCCGTCCACAGGCTTTGGAAGAGTTTCCACAAAGGAGGCATCTTCTTTCTGGATACCCAAATTCCTCTCTCTGCAATGTTCTTATGGTTCCTTCCTGAAACAACAGAATGTCTATATCAAACATTCTGCCTAGAGGGTTTTCCTCTTCGATCCTTATGGCTGCTTTTTTCAGCTCCTCCACTGGACCTCTTATCACCAGAAACAGCTCCGGGCCTGTAGACAAATGAATCTCTTTTTCAAAGATCACGGTCTGGACTGTATGTTCCAGGACACTCTTTATCGCCTCTACACCGATGGTGAAGATTCCCTCTATGTGTTTATTGTTTTTCACTGGACCCGGAATATTCAGCTTAAAAGAAAGAATGCCATGGCCACCATGGGCTGATGCAAGCTTATACTGATAGTTCGCCCGCATTTCCCTGGTGTGAAGCACTTCTTCCAGAGTCGGTCTCTCTCCTTCTGAAAAGCGTGTCCTGGCCATAGCATTTCCTCCTATTCTTTTACTTTTCTTACTACATCAATGATGCTGCCATCGCGGTATTCAATGAGGGCTACCACTCTATCCTCGTACTCAATAGGATCAGGTCTTCCAACAATCTGATAGGCTTTTTCCTTCAGCTCTTCCAAGGTGAACTTTGGAATCTTCACATCTTTGAAGGCTTCCATAAGATCCTGTCTTCTTGGATTGATGGCGATACCAATTTCTGTCACCACCACGTCAATGCTCTCGCCAGGAGTGATGATGGTGTTTACTTCTTCCACGATGGTAGGTATTCTTCCACGGATGAGCGGTGTAAGCACCATACTCATCTTCGCTCCAGCAGAAGCGTCACTGTGTCCGCCTGATGCACCTCTGATGATTCCATCAGATCCGGTCATAACGTTGACATTGAAGTTTGTATCAATTTCCAGTGCAGACAGAACCACCACATCCAGCTGGTTCACCGCTGCACCTTTATTGGCTGGATTTGCATAGAAAGAAGCACTGATCTCATAATGGTTCTCATTCTTCTTCATGGACTCGATGGCTCCACGGTCAAAACATTGTGTATCAATGATTTTTTCGATGAGCCCCTCTTCCAGCATGCTGCACAGATGTCCAGTAAGACCGCCCAGTGCAAAGGATGCCTTGATGTTGTCCTTACGCATGGATTCCTGCAGGAATCTTGCCACAGCAAGTGTGGAACCACCTGTTCCAGACTGGAAAGAAAAACCATCTTTATAGTAGGGAGAAGATGTGATCACCTTATTTGCATTTTCAGCGATCAGCAGTTCTTTCGGATTTGTGGTGATTCTTGTTGCACCCTTGGCAATGCCATTGGGATCTCCGATGGATTCCACTTCCACCACATAATCCACATGATTCTGAGGAATACTGATGGGGGTATTGGGATAAGGCACAAGATTGTCTGTGATGATGACTACTTTGTCTGCAAACTCTGCATCCACCTTGGCATATCCTAAAGAACCACAGTTGGCTTTGCCATGGGAGCCGTTGGAATTTCCATAGCAGTCTGCGCTGGGAGCCCCTAAAAATGCCACATCGATATGGATCTCATCCTTTTCAATGGCTCTGGCTCTTCCACCATGGGAACGGATGATTACAGGATTTTCCATAAGTCCTTTAGAAATCGCCGCACCAAGTTTGTCACGAAGTCCTGAGGATGTGATGCTCGTTACAACCCCATTCTTAATATGCTCTATGAGAGGTTCATGAACGTTTGCTATGGAGCTGGAAGCTAAGGTTAGATTTTTGATGCCCATGGCCGCAATCTCATCCATGACCATGTTGAGGACCTTATCCCCTTCTCTGAAGTGATGGTGAAAAGATACGGTCATCCCGTCTTTCAACCCTGTCTTTTCAATGGCTTCTCGAATTGAACCCAAAAGCTTGGACTCGCCAGGCTTCACGGAACTTACCAGACCGCTGGATCTTTTATATTCATGATGAACTGCCCATTGGCCTTCAAAAAGCCCAAAGGAGTTCAGATAGGTTTCAGGAATCTCTCTTCCTAGTTGATTCTTTGCCATCTTTATTCCCCTTTCCTGTATATACCTGCAGCTTCAGCAAGCAGAAGTACTCTTTCTGCCCTCTCCACAATCGGCTTATCGATCATTTTACCATTGAGCGCAATAACACCTGACCCTTTTGACTCAGCCTCTTCGATGGCATTCATTACCGCAATGGCATTCTGTATCTCTTTTTCTGTAGGCGTGAACACACTGTTTACCACAGGAATCTGCCTTGGATTAATCACGGACTTTCCGTCAAAACCAAGCTGCTTGATGAACTCCGTCTCTTTTCTTAAGGTATCCACATCATCCACATTGGAGAAAACAGTGTCCAGTGCAGCAATACCAACCGCTCTCGCAGCATGTACAATCATAGATCTGGCGAAGAATATTTCCTCACTGTCTCTTTCAGCGTATCTTCTGGTCTTCATGGAGGTCACATAGTCCTCAGCGCCCAAAGCAATACCGATGAGACGTTTGCTGGACTTTGCAATGCTGAGGGCATTGAGAACACCTACAGGTCCTTCAATGGCTGCCATCATACGGGTGGATCCTTCTTCCCTTCCACACTGTCTTTCTGCCTCAAGAATCACTTCTTCCACATCCAGCACATCTTCTGCTGTCTCTGTTTTAGGCAGACGGATCACATCAATCCCTGCGCGGACCATGGCATGGATATCATTTCTTCCTCCCTGGTCCAGACTGTTGATACGCACTACGGTCTCTACGTTTCCATAATCTATGGTCTTCACTGCCTGATACACAAGAAAACGGGCCGTATCCTTCTCCTTCAGTGATATGGAATCTTCCAGATCAAACATGATGGAGTCCGCTCCATAAATATATGCATCTCTCAACATTCCTGCGTTGCTTGCAGGAACAAACATCATGGTTCTTCTTAAACGTTCCATGTTTCCAGCTCCTCCCAATCTATTTCTTCGGTCTTTCCAGAAGCTCTATGCACCACAGCAATGGTTCTAGCGATGATGGTGCAATCTAAAGCTCCTTTATCTGTTACGAGAAGCTTGGCATCCTTTATGCCCATATTTTTCAGTGTTTCTGTTAGTACTTCCCGGATTCTTCTGCCATACTGATTGGCGACGCTGCTCTTAAGCTCGATTTCAATTCCTCTTCCTTCATTTTCATCAATGATGATCTGAAGATCTGATGATTCCAGCGTACCAGCTATGGCCTGTTTCTCAATCTTAAAATTCCCCATGGACTTCTACATCTCCTCTTCCTTAAGTTTCTTTTGGATAATCTTGCCTTCCTCCGACTGAAGAAATGCATAGGTTGTATCGGGAACCAGATTCTTCAGTTCCTCCATACGGTCCTCTTTCATGTATTTTCTGACTCTGGATGCACTGATGACTTCTCCCTCTGACTCTTTTCTTCTGATCACCACAAGGCGCAAGTCATCGCCAAAGATTTTCTTTAGTGCACCATTGTATATGTTGGTGGCAAAAGACAATGGCTCTTCCCCTACAAATCTGGTGGTAATCCCCAGCGTCTTCGCAATGTGGTTCTTAAAGATCTTCGCATCCAGACTGGCCTGAATCTCAGTCACATCCCGGTCTTCTTTCAGGAAATACGATGGAAATGTCTTTGCAGACACCATATAATCTCCTGTTTCATGCACGATGACATTAGACAGATGCGCTGTTCCTTTTTTCACAAGGTCCATTCTGACAGCCGAAGGAAATGCGGACAAGTCTTCTGTGAGGACGAAAACATGAAGGACATCGCTTTCTTTTGCTGCTGTCTCTATCAGGTAGAGGTGCCCCTTTGTGAATGGATTGGCATTCATGACGATTCCTGAAATCCTCTCGCCTGGAACCTTTGTCTTCTCCAGCTTCTTCAAAAAGTCATCAAATCCGAAGACTGCCTTTTCAAGAAAGACCAGATCCTCTCCAACCCGTTCAATCTCCTTGAAGCCTAAATAACCGAAGGACTGAACGGATTCAGGCTTTGTGTACACATAGCAGGAGGTGAATCCGGCATCAAAGACCTCACTCATGAGATGGGAGATCAATAAGCTCACCACTTCACCACCTGTGTATTTTTTGTAGACCGCAATACACTTCAAGACATTTTTGAACCGGGATCCCGTGGCAACGAGTTTATCTCCATCGTATACACCAACGGTATATTCTACCTGCTCTTCTCCTCGAATCCCTGCATCTTTCAGCATCTTCTCCCATGCTTCTCTTGCAGTGGGGCTGCGTTTAATCCACATTCTTTGTACTGTGTAGTTCATGGCCACCTCTCCTAAACATTCTGCGCATCATGTTTTCTGACTATCTTATCGTATCGATTACATGTTCATTATACGATAAGATTTTCAAATCATGTGTTTTTTCTCTGTTCTTTGTTTCACGATCTCCTTTGACTATTCCCTCCACATCCGCTCACGCAACGCAAATTTCCACATTAACACATTCGTAATAACAGCACTTCTTCATTGTAGTAGTCGCATTGAGGTGCTGTTTTTTTACTGTTCTTTAATTATAAACGTATTGTTAAGACAATAACTTTAAATTATACTGAGTGAAAACGTTATGATATTTTTCATCAAATTGAAGGGGTGATATGTTTGAAACTGAACCATTCCGCCATGGCGGGTACTGTAGAATCCAGTGATATTCAGATTATGATTTCTCCAAAAGAGGAACCAGGCATAGAACTGGTTCTCGAAAGCAGTGTCCTTGGACAGTACGGCAATCAGATCAGAAAAACCATACTCGATACACTGAAGTCACTTCAGGTGGCTGATGCCAAAATCATCGCCATCGATAAAGGTGCTTTGGACCTTACCATCCGCTCAAGAGTTCAAACCGCAGTATTTAGGGCCATAGATCAGTTTGAGGATTTACCTTGGGAGGTGATGATGTGAGTTTTGATAAAAAGAAACGGCTCCGCAGAACCATGATGTTTCTTAATGCCCATCGGGCAAGCCTTGTGAAAGATCCTTATGTCTACAAACCAGATTCCATCATCTTTGATCTGGAGGATGCGGTGTCGGAGAATCAGAAAGACTCTGCAAGAATCCAGCTCTACAACACTCTGAAGTATGCAGATTATAAAGGTGTTGAGAGACTTGTTCGAATCAATGGATTTGATTCGAAGCACTGGAAAGAAGACATCCGAGCTTCCGTAGCTGGAGGATGCGATGGCATCCGAATTCCAAAATGCGAAAAGAAAGAGGATGTACTCCGTGTAGAAGAAGAAGTAAGAAAAGCAGAACTGGAGTTTCACAAGGAACTTGGCTCCACCCTGCTCATGGCAGCCATCGAAACCCCACTGGGTGTTCTGAATGCCTATGAACTGGCTGCGAGTTCAGACCGGATTCTCGGCATATCCATTGGTGCTGGAGATTTCATGAGAACCATGCACGCCAAACGGACTGCTGAAGGCTTTGAAATGCTTGCAGCAAGAAGTCATCTGATTCTGGCAGCAAGAGCCGCTGATGTCATGTGTTTTGATACCGTGCATACAGATGTGGAAGACTTGGATGGACTCCGAAGAGATACAGAGCTCATCAAGAATATGGGCTTCGACGGAAAATCCGTCATCAGTCCAAAGCAGATCTCCATCATCCATGAAGTTTTCACACCCACACAAAGTGAAATCGAAATGGCAGAAAAAACAATTCTCGGTGTAGAGGAACTGGCCAAAGAAGGCGTAGGCGTCTTCATTGTGGACGGTCAAATGATTGACATCGCCATGGTGGAAGGTGCACGTAGAGTTCTTCATCTGGCAAAGGCATCGGGAGTCTACAGGGGGGATTTGGTATGAAGAATTTAGTAGGCCGTGATATTCCAGAACAGTTTCTGAAGGATGGGAAAGAGGTTTTTCAGGGGCAGCACTACCGGGATGGATATACCTATAAGAAAGCAAGTCCGACGGTAAGGTCTTACATGAAGCCCAGTGAAGGCAAACTGGCTTCTTCCTTGGAAGAAGCCATCAAGCAGTCTGGTCTTAAGGACGGAATGACTGTATCTTTCCATCACCACTTCAGAGATGGGGACTATGTTGTCAACATGGTCATGGATACCATTCATCAGCTGGGAATCCGGGATATCACCATATGTGCCAGTTCTCTCGGTACTGCCCACGCACCTATTGTAAAGTATATTGAAGACGGCACCATCACCGGGATTTCTTCCAGTGGAGTCCGAGGCGAGATTGGAGATGCCATCTCCAGCGGGAAGCTGAAAAATCCAGCCTTCATCAGAAGTCATGGCGGCCGTGTCAGAGCCATCGAAACCGGAGACATCCATATCGATGTGGCATTCATCGGTGCTCCAACCTCAGATGCTTTCGGAAATGCTCGAGGAAAAGGCGGAAAATCCGATTGTGGTGTGCTCTCCTATTCCATGGTGGATGCAAAGTATGCCGATAAAGTGGTTGTCATCACCGATACCTTGGTGCCCTTCCCCAATTATCCACCAAGCATTGAACACATTGATGTGGATCATGTGGTTGTGGTTCCGGAAATCGGAAACCCTAAAAAAATCGCCAATGCTCTTCTTCGGTTCACAACAGACCCAAGAGAGCTGCTCATTGCAGAATATGCCACAAAGGCGCTGGTAAGCACCCCTTATTTCAAAGACAATTTCTCTTTCCAGACAGGCGGTGGGGGACCCTCCCTGGCAGTCACAAGATTTCTGAAGCCTTACATGCTGGAGAAAAACATCAAAATGGGCTTTGCCATTGGGGGAATCACAAAACCCATGATCGATCTTCTGGAAGAAGGTCTCATCAAGACCATCGTGGATGCTCAGGACTTTGACCTTACATCCATTGCTTCTGTCCATGATCATCCAAGGCACTTTGAGATCTCCACTTCCCAATATGCGAATCCCATGAACAAGGGTGCCTTTGTCAATCAGCTGGACTTTGTCATCTTAGGGGCTTTAGAGGTGGACACAGACTTCAACGTCAACGTCATCACAGGTTCAGACGGCGTAGTAAGAGGTGCTCCTGGTGGTCATGTGGACACCGCAGCCGGAGCCAAGTGCTCCATCATTGTGGCTCCACTTGTCAGAAGCAGAATTCCAACCATCAAGGACTCTGTCATCACTGTGACAACTCCAGGTGAGAGTGTCGATATTGTGGTTACCGAAGTAGGTGTGGCCATCAATCCGAGACGTCAGGATCTTCTGGATACGCTCAAAGACTCAGGACTTCCGCTCATGACCATAGAAGAGCTCCGGGATGAAGCCTACGCTCTTGTAGGTAAACCCGAAGAGATCGAGTTTCTTGATCAGGTGGTGGCACTCGTAGAATACAGAGACGGTACCCTCATCGATGTCATAAGAAAACCAAAACCTGTAACCCTATCATCCATTTGATTTTATGTCAGGATTCAGACTCCATAACTCCCCGTAGGATGGGTCCTGACTGAAATAATATTCATCATTATTATTATTAATTTATTATTGGAGGAATGAACAACATGACAAACTCAACAAACGCCAAGAAAGCGCTGAAGCTTTACGGCATGCCATGGTGGTTTGCCACTGCAGCCATTTTAGTTGTATATCTTGCTGCATACCTTGAAGTACTCTCTACCGATATGGCAGGAACACTTGCCCTGATGCTGGCCATCGCAGTTCCGCTTTATGAAATCGGAAAGCGGATTCCAATCTGGAACAAATATGTCGGTGGTGGACTTGTCCTTACTTTCCTTGGCACAGCGGCACTTGTTCAATATAATGTAATCCCAGCGAAGTACACTGAATCCATTGCCATTTTCATGGATGACACAAACTTCCTGACTTTCTTCATCATTGTACTGATCACAGGTTCTGTGCTTTCCCTCGACAGAGACATTCTTCTCAAGAGCTTTGCCGGTTATGTGCCTGCAATTCTTGGTGGTGTGGTCGGTGCAGCACTCCTTGGAATCCTTGGTGGTCTTCTATTTGGAGTAAACCCAATCTTGATTCTTCTTCAGTATGTGCTTCCAGTCATGGGTGGAGGTAATGGTGCTGGTGCCATTCCATTATCCCAGATCTATGCCGATGTTACAGGCGGAAGCAGTGACTCCTACTATGCCTTTGCCATTGTTATTCTGACCATCGCTAATATTTTCGCCATCATGACTGCAGCTATGCTGAACAGCCTTGGTGAAAAGAAGCCAGAATGGACTGGAGATAAGAAGACCCTTCTTAGAAATTCTAATTTCGTTGTAAAAGATGATTCCAACGAAAAAGTAAGCATGAATGATATCGGTGCAGGACTTTTCCTTGGAGTATCAGCCTTCACCTTCGGACGAGTAATGTCCTCAAAGATCCTGCCAACCATTTTCGGAGCTCCCATCCATCAGCTGGCCTACATGATCATCTTCGTGGTTATCCTGGCAGCAACAGGTGTAGTACCGAAGAGCATCAGACTTGGCGCAAAGAAGCTTCAATCCTTTATCACCACAGCATTGACCATCGTTGTTATGGTTGGTGTGGGTGCTGATATGGATCTTGGTGAATTTGTAGCAGCATTAACCCTTCAGAACGCAGTCATCGCACTTCTGATCGTCATCGGCGCCATCCTTGGTTCAGCAATTGTGGGATATTTTGTTGGATTCTATCCAATCGATGCTGCCATCACCGCTGGTCTTTGTATGGCCAACAGAGGTGGTTCAGGAGACATCGCAGTACTTGGTGCTGCAGACAGAATGGAGCTCATGGCATACGCTCAGCTTTCCAGCCGTCTTGGTGGAGCCATCATTCTGATTCTTGGAAGCTTTGCTTTCTCCTTCCTGATGTAACAGTTAAGTAATTAAACCATTCATTTAACACCCGATTCTCTGAAAAGGTGCACGACAAGAAGACAGTCGTGCACCTTTATTATTCCTTCTATTTTTATTTTCAACTCTCGTTTTCTTTATGTTTTTTCGATGTTTTTTCGCTTATCTTTTATTGTGAGGCACCTGGTAATCGTTTATACTTGTATTGATTACAGTTATTTTGTCTGCCTATGAAAAACATTTTTACAGGTAGAAATCCTATCATCTAAATCTTGTAGGAGGAATTATACATGACGAAAGTCTTATTGAATGACTTAACAGTCCGGGATGGAAACCAGAGCCTTCTGGCCACGAGAATGGCCAAAGAAGACATCATCGCCCTGGTGGAAGCCCTGGACAAAGTGGGATACAATGCCATGGAAGTGTGGGGTGGCGCTACCTTTGACGCATCTCTTCGCTTTCTTTCTGAAAACCCCTGGGAGATCTTAAGGGAAATCCGAAAAACAGCTAAGAACACCAAGCTGTCCATGCTGCTGCGCGGTCAGAACCTCGTAGGCTACCGCCATTATGACAACGATACTTTAGAGCGGTTCATCCGCCTTGCCATCGCAAACGGCATCGATATCATCCGAGTTTTTGATGCCCTCAATGATCTTCGGAATATCAAATACTCCATGAAGTTCATCAAGAAATACGGCGGACACTGCCAAGCGGCCATCAGCTACACCGTGAGCCCAGTGCACACCGAGGCATATTTTGTGGACTTAGTGAAGAAGATGGCGGACCTTGGCGCAGACTCCATCTGCATCAAGGACATGGCCGGCATCCTCATGCCTGACGCAGCCTACAGCCTGGTGAAAGCACTGAAAGCTGTGACGGATCTTCCCATCAATGTCCACAGCCATACCACCGCAGGTCTCACCCATCTGGTGATGCTCCGGGCCATGGAGGCAGGAGCGGATATGGTGGATACCGTGATCTCTCCTTTTTCCGGAGGCACCAGCCACATCGCCGGGGAAACCATCATCGAAACAGCCAAGAACATGGGCATCGAGGTGGACTACAATGAGGAGGCTCTGGATGCCGCCTATGAGCTGGCGGACAAAATCGCACAGAAATACATCGACAATGGTCTCTATAAGGCAAGAGCTCTCGTGGTGAATCCAAAGATTCTTCAGTACGAAGTGCCTGGCGGAATGCTCAGCAATCTCATGAGCCAGCTTCAGGACCAGAAGATGTTCCATAAGTTCACGGAAGTGCTGAAGGAAATCCCCAAGGTCCGTAAGGATATGGGATATCCACCACTGGTGACACCCCTGTCTCAGATGGTGGGCACTCAGGCGGTGCTGAATGTCATCAGCGGAGAACGCTACAAGATGATCCCCAATGAGATCAAAGTATACCTGAGAGGCGGCTACGGAAAATCTCCTGCACCGGTGGACGAGGACATCAGAAAGAAGATCCTGAAGGACGAAGTGGTGGAAGAAAGAGGAGAAATCTCTTCAATGCCTCCAGTCTATGAAGAGTCCAAAAAGGAAATGGAAGAGAAGCTCGGAAGAGAAGCACTGGAAGAGGAAGTACTCTCCTATATCATGAACCCCCAGCAGGCGGTTCTAAAACCGAAAGAAGCAACAGAAGCAAAGAAGCCCGTCTCAGCATCCACAGCCAAAAATGAAGTGGTGGAGTTTGAGATGATTATAGAAAGGTAGGATCAACCATGAACATAGAAAATTTCCAGTTCAGTGATGGCATCACCATGTCCATCTTTGCCATGCTGGTGGTCTTTCTCATTCTCATTCTTCTGCAGATCATCATCTATTCCTTCAAGTTCCTGCCACAGGACCTAGGACAGAAGAAAAGCGCAGCGCATTCTGCAGCGCCCGCTGCAGTGGAGAATGATGAAGAAGAGAGAATGGTGGCCATGCTCACCGCATCAGCTCTTGCCAAAGAAGAATACCAAGGCAATGTGAAAATCAAATCTATAAAGAGAATCGGATAAGAGGAGAGAATCGAAAATGAAAACATATAAGATTACAGTCAATGGAAAAGTATATGAGGTCACTGTAGAAGAAGCTTCCGCCACAGAAACTGCAGCAGTGAAGGCTGCCCCAGCAGCACCTGTGTCTGCAGGCAGCGGTTCCGACGAGAAAATTGAAGCCCCCATCCAGGGTACCATCCTGTCCATGAAGGTTCAGGCAGGCTCTGTGGTGAAGAAGGGACAGATCCTGGCCATTCTGGAAGCCATGAAGCTGGAGAATGAGATCGTCTCCCCATTTGACGGAACCGTATCTTCTGTATCCGCAAAAGACGGACAAGTCGTGGATAGCGGTGCGCTGCTCCTGACCATCGCTACAAAGTAGGTGACAAGATGTTAGAAATACTAAAAGAATTCTTTGCCGCCAGCGGGATTATGGCACTGGATGGCAAAGCCCTTCTCATGATCGGCCTGTCGCTGTTTTTCCTGTACCTGGCCATTTATAAGAA
>NZ_KL370833.1:0-6607 GCF_000701905.1 Proteiniclasticum ruminis DSM 24773
ATGGTTCAGAGTTTGCAGATCTTACTTCCTGTCTTGAGCATACCGCTACCGAAGTTTATTATGCCCATCCCTTCTCTTCCTGGGAGAGAGGCGCTAATGAGCAGAATAACGGCATGATCAGACGGTTCATTCCTAAAGGTATCGATCCTCAGTCCGTTACCCCTGAAATGGTTCATAGAGTGGAATCATGGCTTAATCATTATCCTAAAAAGGTACTTGGTTACGCTTCTTCCTTTGATGTGTTCTACCAGTACACTTCATCCCACGCTGCCTGATTCCTCCATCACTTCCTCTTTCTTCCTCTTCCACTACCTGTTCTCTGGTATCACTATGTTTTGGTTATGTTTGAAGTTTGTTGCATTTAAATTTGACATTAGGCAACTAAAATTATAATTATAAGGAGAATTAGAAGTATGAATTCGATTAGCGAAGATAATCTACATGATACTCAAGATGTGATTTTAAATGAAGACAATCAGCAGGTTGTGAGAAGAGCACACCCCATTTCACCTACTAAGAAGCAGGAGGGTATCTTGAAGTCTGGAATCCGGGTAGGAGGAGCTGTTCCATCTAGAAGAAATAAAATCTCACCCAAAAGGAAGGAGGAGTACATCCAGGGTGTCAATTCACAAGATTTCGACCCACAGGAACACGCAGAGAACAGTCAGGATCTAGAAAGTGACCTGAAGACAATCCTAGAAAGTAGACGGAAAATAGGGGGTTTTGCAAAAGAATTACCAGATGTTCTAAAGCAGGAAGAAAAGAGAGAGAAGAAGAGGTTCACTGCCATGTTGGAACCCAAAACAGTAGATTTTTTGCAAGAACTGAAAGCAACAAGAAAAATCAGATCTGTGTCAGGTCTTCTAGAAACGGCTTTAGAAGAGTTTTTTCAGAAGTATAACTTGAAGTAAGTACATCAGTTAGAGGGAGATCGCAAAAGCGGTCTCTCTTTTTTCATGCACAAAAAGAAAGGAGACATAAAATGATTAAATTAGGACATTCACGTGATATTGAAGCAGTACATCATCTTCCTTCTGAGGTTGTTGAAGAAATTCTAGATAACCTTAAAGTTTTGGACGAAGAGTATGGGGAAGATAGAAATATTTCTGAAGACCAAGGAGGATATGTAGTGATCCTCACTAAAGAAAGTGACCTCAAAGATCTTAGTTCATTAATCGGTGGAGACATTATTAACGAAGCCATACCAGAATATGTAGCCATAATCAGGTGTGCGACAAAAGAAGTTTTTACGGTATCACTGTTTATTTGCGGTAGTGACTTCGGTATTATTGCTGTAATCCCATATAAGATAACTCCTAAATATCTTCTAAGCTATGCCTAATTGACCCTAACTCTTAACTGAGTTAGGGTTTTTTACTTTCGTAAAAATGAAAAAGAAATTTCAGTAGAGAAAATACGCGTAACACATTCAACGTTCATATAAACTACATGACGAGAATGGTAGAAGAGAGTTACTGTGAGGAAATTCTAACAGGTTAAGAGTGAAGAAAAATTTACACATGAAGTCACATGAAAAAAGTGTGTTGCTGAAAAGAAAGGAAAGATGGTAGTGGGTAAAACAGAAAAAATCAAGTCTACAATCAAAGAGACAAAATACTGTAGCATTTTAGCTCAAGGTAAAGTATTTGATGGTGAGTACACATACTGTATAGAAAAAGTCTTTGTAAAAGAACTGAGGCAAGAAGAAATTAGGTTCAGCTTGTATAAGGATACGCTGAATCAAGTTGAAAGATACATACCAAGGTCATTAGATGTTACGGAGAAAGAATTCTTGGAGCTCTTTAAGGAGGCCGTTAAACATGACGTTTTTTCAAGAGAACTGCTTGCGGATCTAAGAACCGAACTTGTGAAGAGAAGAAAAGGAGCTAATAGACCAAACGAGAGAGATGAAATAGAACATGAAGAGGTAGGAGAAGTCCAAGAAGAGGTGGAAGAAAATGAAGAATAGCGGAAAAGAATCTTTAGAATACGATGGAGGGAACAGGAAACAAGAAAGTAGAAGGAAAACAGGGACTCTTCAGGCTAAAAGAATAGACGTGGTTTCTGTAAAACTTGTAAGAGAAAGGTCGTTCCTTTACAAAGAAAGAAAAGTTGGTGGTCCACAAGAAGCATACGAGATAGCAAAAGATATGCTTCAAGATAAAGACCGTGAAGTTCTCTTAGCTTGTTTCTTAAACACCAAGAATGAACCTATTGCTGTTAATGTGGTTTCGGTAGGATCTCTTAACAGTTCAATCATACATCCAAGAGAGATTTTTAAGGTTGCTCTACTGTGTAATGCAGCTAGCTTCATATTATTTCACAATCACCCTTCCGGAGGCGTTGAACCCTCTTCAGAAGATATAAGTGCTACACAACGAATTAAAGAATGTGGAGTATTTATGGGGATAAGTCTCATTGACCACATAATAGTTGGGGATGAAAAGTTTTACAGCATGTTGGAAAAAGGAATGTTATAAAGGGGAGAAGGTAATGTTCGATAGAGAAAGATATCTGACCAAAGGAGTTGCAAAAGAGATTGAAGTAGAAATGCAGATTTTACTTTGGAGTTTGGTTGATAACCTTCAACCGCCTAAAGATTACCTGCAAGTGTTTGAACTTTTAAAGTTATCGAATGGAAGTACAAGAATTGTACATACCCAGGAAGAACCTGAGTACAGATCGGAAATTTCTGTAGACATAGAGGTATCTAAGGAACGCTTAAAGATCTTTATCATTGATAGTGGTGAGTACTCCACGATGTTGCTGTCAAGTGAATACTGAAAGATGAACACGAGCCACTTAATACTGCATATGATTAGGAGTTCAATAATCACTTTTAAAATAATTTTACAATTTCCGTATATATACGTATTATAAAGTTTACATAAACATAACATCATACTAAACTATAAGTAAAGAATAACAGGAGGTTAACACATGCCAGTAACATTTATGATAATAGCTGCAATCATCGGTTTTTTTCAATGGGGTTTAAAGGGGATCTTCTTTGGTGCTTTGTTTCCTTTTGGTTGGAAGTTCATAAGCTACCTTGAAAATCAGGTATTCTATTTAACGACAATAGATAACTTCATTTGGTGGAAGTTTCTCATAAAACCTGTGCTAGCTTTAATGCTGGGAATTTTCTGTGCTCCATTCTACATCGGGAAATATCTTCTTGAACGATATGTAGCTAATGAATCCAACCCATCATGACATAATGTAGATAAACAATAGAGTTGTCTGTTAAGAAAAGATCCTTCAGAATCAGGGGTCTTTTCTTTTTTTGTGATATGTTGACTGCTCAAAGTAAGAAAAAACCTGCCTATATGCAAATTTTGAGCATATGGACAGGTTTATTTCTTGTGTTTAGGTTGTACTTGTTTCAGAAGTATAAATGATTCTACTCAGTTCTTGAAAAAAGTGATCTCTCTCAAGAATTGCCTTCTGTACGTTCGGGCGTAAAGAAGAGTGTTCGATCTGGATCTCATTACAACAGAAAATAAATTCTATCGTTCTTACTTCCTTAGTTTTTATATCTTGCCTGCAATAATTACATTTCATAATGTTCACCCCCTCAATACTGAATTATGCTAGATATCTCAGAAAAGCATACACCCTTTAAAAAATTTCTTTGTTCCATTCTCTAAATACCAGTTAGCGTTAAAGAAAAATATTTAAACTCAGCATTTAGTAAATAGATGATCTGAATACTACGCCTGAAAGATGGCACTTTTTTTGAAGAACCTGACTAAACAAGAATGCAGGAACAAAAAGAATAACGTGACCATGTATTGGGAAGGCTTTTGGAGGCAGGGGGACTTGTTTTGCGGAGTTTCCCTCTCTAAGTAGGGGAAACGTAAAAGGTGCACATGAATCTTCCGATGGGAGCCAATCAGTAATAGAAAGCCCCAAAATCCCCTCTTTTTTTGGTGGAAAAGAAAAAAGCTGGAGGTTTTGTTTTAAGTATAACTTCCAGACAGGGGGAAATGGGGGAAATGGGGGAAATGCAATATGATAAGGTGATGTGAAAATATATAATATAAATATTAATATAAATATAAATATTTTAAATAAGAGAATAAAATAGGTGTTTTTAAAAAATTCATATTTAAAAATTTTTTTTAAGTAAGATTAAAGAGAGTGAGTCGATTATTAGAAATTATTAATTGGAGTGATTAATTATCATCGATAATTCCGTACTCAATCCAAATCCACGGTAGAAAATCTTGAAAACTTTTTCCGAAGTGTTTTCAGGCTTGCAGAGAATTTTTGAGTAGATTTCCCATCAGAACAACAACAACTGATTGATAAAATTAAAAAAATATCAGGAATAATTAACGCTTTTATATTTTAATGTGACCTATAATGATAAAGTGGTATTGATTTGCTTGATTCATTATGCTTTAATAGCTTCAGTGATCACTAAATATTTAAGAAAGGAAGTAAAGCATGAATGCAAAAAAGAGTAAACCACAAAGAATATCCCTAAGACAAAATAACCGATGTACCAAATTGTATGCGAAAGACGGGAATGTTTATCTTACTGCTGATAAAGGAGAGGATAAGTACTGCTTTAGGTACATCGGGGTAACGAAGATCTATAAAAACTTAATAACCGGACAAGTAGAGATTGAACTGACTTACAACGATTTTGGCAAGACTAGGCAGATGAACTTTCCGCGAAGCATCCTTACAAGGCAAAAAATCATTACGGTATTACCTGAGCATGGGATAGATGTGTATGAAGAAAATAGCAAGGCCGTCCTTGAATGGCTACTTTACACAGAAGAAACGGCACCGATTGAGTTCTACCATACACATTTGGGCTGGCACAAGGTGAATCAGAACTTGGTGTATCTCCACAATGAGTGTATCAGTATTGAGGGCTTGCAGAGTACATACAGAGGTATAACTGATTTAGGTCCGAAAGGATCTTTGAAGGAGTACAAAAACCTTCTGAATGAGGAAGTTTTGGGGAATTTGCAGTTGGAACTTGCCTGTTGCATTGGATTGTCAGCAATCCTGGTCTCATACTTGAAAGACTACATCTCCAATCATTTGTACACATTTCATTTCTACGGAGATAGTTCAACGGGGAAATCTCTGGCAGCGAGCTGTGCACTTAGTGCGTATGCTAAGCCGACCAAAGCGCCTGATGGATTGATGCATACCTATTTAGATACCAACAATGGGATTTTTGCGACCTTGAAGAACAAGCATGGAATTTGTTTCTGCTTGGATGAAAGCTCCAGTAGACAGAGAAGTGATCACACTTCACTGCTTTACAATGTAAGTGAAGGCCGCACAAAAACACGATCAACTGTTGAGGGAGATCCTAGAGAGGTTCAAAGTTTCTCTGGAATCTTGACGTCTACTGGAGAAAATCCACTTCTGGAAAGATCTTCACAAGCAAATGGACTTAGAGTAAGAGTTATTGAGCTTACATTCGATCAGTGGACATCCAGTCCAGAGAATGCCATGAAAATTCGTGAAGGGGTTAGTTTAAACTGGGGGATTACAGCTCCCATACTTGCAAGGTATATCCTTGAGATTGGTAAAGAAGAAGTGATGCAACGATTCAATGATGCTAAACGCATTGTTATGGATAAGTTCATTAAGTCTGATAAATTTCTTGACCGAATATCTGACATACTTGCTATAGTTTACCTCACTTCAGTTCTCTCTAAAGAGGCTTTTGATGTTCAGTTTGATTCTGATGGTGTTATTGGATTACTTGTGGAGTCAGAGATGGCTAAACTTGATGATCGAGACTTAGGTCAGAAATTCTATGAATGTCTATTAGACTATGTTGTTAGCCACAGAAGTAACATTTATGTGTGGGAAAAAGATACACATTACGCAAAACTTCATCCGAACTTGCAGCAGATAGTCATTCCTAACCTTGTCGATGGGAGAGTCGATACTGTGAAAGGTGTACCACAATCTTTTGCAGTTAGGCCAAGTGTTATAGATGAAGTTGTACGTAAGAATAACTTTGCATCATCAAGGGTTGTGGTGAAGGCTCTTGACGATAAAGGATACTTGACGCTTGAAGAATATGAAGGAGGAGTGAAAAACTCTGTAAAGAGACGCCTGTATAAGAATGCACTAAGTTCAACAAGAGTTTATGAACTTCCAATCCAGAGTGATGAAATGGAAAAAGTTCAGCAGTTTATAAGCACTAATGAAGTTATTGAAAAAGAAAGACAAGTTAAACCGAAGACAGGTACTGTAAGAAAGAAAAGAAAAGGATCAATTCTAGATAGTTTTTTTAACGAGGATATTGAGGGGGAAGAATAATGTTTTATGAAAACCACTATATTTCAGACTATGAAATGGAGAATGGGGCATTAAGCCTCATCTACCATTGGGAGGATTTGCAAAGAGATCTGTTCGTTGCTGATGTCCTGTATAACTCTGCCTATTGCATGTTTAAATCTGAGAATAAAAGGAGTAGAAAATAATGGCTAAGATAAAAATTGAAAAGAAATCAGGAACACAATCAAGGAGAATCAGTGAAGAAGAGATTCGAGTTGGTAGCACATTACAAGACCCAGAAGAGTATGAAGAAGAAGACACAGAAGAGTACGACGAAGAAGAAGAC
>NZ_KL370833.1:6857-35344 GCF_000701905.1 Proteiniclasticum ruminis DSM 24773
GAAGAAGACCCAGAAGAGTATGACGAAGAAGAAGACCCAGAAGAAGATGACGAAGAAGATGACGAAGAGTTCGATCTTAGTTTTAAACCCGTTGGGTTAGGAAACCATAATGTTGCTCGAAGTGGTCCTGGAAAAATTACCGTAATTTTTGCTGGGAAATGTGGACATAGGTTACTGATTCAACAAACACTTCTTCATCAACTCAAGGTAAAAGACAGAGTATATGTTGGAGTGAAAGGGGAGAGTATTGTGTTAAGCTCAAGAGAATTTGACGGATTAGTACCTTACTACCTAAAGGAAATTACTCGCAAGAAATCCGTCCCCAAGAAACGTGACGAAGAGACACAAGTAAGCCAAAGAGTGATTTATTCCAAGAAAATGGTACAAGATATAACTGAGATGCTTTCTCTGGACTTTACAGGACGTGTTTCAGTGACGTTGAGAAAATGTGTGATAAAAAATATCAAAGGAGCAACTTTGGCTCTTGTTAGCCAGTAGAAGTTCAGAAAGAGGTATTGTGGGTGAAAGAAGAGCGAAAGGAAGGTTCACTTCCAGCAATAGTTGAAATTCTTGCTTGTTGGATTGTGGATAGCATGATCTCAGAATGAAGAGGGGAGGAGAAGCATTGCTTCTCCTTTTCACACATAGGTCCCGTGAATCGCAGAAAAAATGAAGCATATATTATATATTTAGAAAATAATTAAAGGAGTTGGTGAAATGAAAAGAGTAGCAATATACACCAGAGTTAGTACAAAAGAACAGGCTTTAGAAGGTTACAGCATTGAAGAGCAAGAGAAGGTCTTAAGAGCAGACTGTAAAGAAAATGGTTTTGAGGTTTTCAAGGTATATTCTGACAAAGGAATCAGTGGGAAGAACTTAACTAACAGACCTGGTATTCAAGCGTTAATGGCTGATGCAGAGAAAGGACTCTTTGACATCCTAATGGTTTGGAAGGTAAATCGCTTAGCAAGAAAACTATATGATACCCTTGAAATCACGGATAGACTTGGAGCCTTCAACATCGAGCTGAGAAGCCATACAGAGTCAATGGACATCCTGACAGCGCAGGGCAGGTTAATGATGAATATTTTCAGTAGTTTTGCAGAGTTTGAACGAGAACAGATAGCTGAGAATGTAAAGATGGGAATGGAAGCTAGAGCAGAAGAAGGTCGTTGGAATGGAGGTATAGTTCTTGGATACGATCTTGAGGGAGACGAAGACAAGACCACCAAAAGAGCGAACAAAAAACTTGTCATAAATGAAAAAGAAGCTGAGACAGTAAGGTACATCTTTGATCTCTACTACAAAGGTAATGGTTATAAAACCATTGTTAACCGAATCAACAAAGAAGGGTTTAAATCAAAGAAAGGGAACTTCTTTAGCGTGGCTACTGTCAGGGAGATCTTAAGGAACCCATTGTACTGTGGAAAGATCAGGTATAACCAAAGGGTAAATTGGAAGCATAAAAGAAGAAGAGGGACTAATGTAGATCCGATAATCGTAGATGGAATCCATGAACCCATCATTTCTGAAGAACTCTTCAATGGTGTCCAGAAGCTCATTGAAACGAAGGGGGGGATGCCTAAAAGAGCACTTGATGGATCGTTTCCATTAACAGGCTTACTGAGGTGTCCTGAATGTGGTTCGGGAATGGTCGCAGGCAGAGTTTCCAGAACCAATAAAGATGGCACAAAGGTACTTACCCGATACTATAACTGTGGAGCATGGAGAAACAAAGGTACACAAGTTTGTCATGCTAATGGGATAAGGGCTGACGATGTTGAAAAACATGTTTTCAGAAAGATCGATAAGCTCATTATGAGTGAACCATTCTTACGGTTGGTTCTTAAAAAAGCCAATGAGAAGCGTAGGGATCTCATACTCCCAGCTGGGAATAAAGTTAAGAGCTTGGAGGAACGGATTACAACTCTCGAAGAGAACCGGATTAACTATCTTAAACTGATGGAAAGTAAGGTTATGAAGGCTGAAGACATAATACCTAAGCTGAAAGACATTGGTGAAAAAATCACATTTCTTGAGAGTGAAATGAGGAAGCAAGAAGGGTTCCAAAATCAGAATAGCCTTGAAGAAATCCCTTACGAGCTGATTAAGAAAACACTGGAAAATTTTGAAAAGCTACTGCAAAAAGCAAGTGGAAATGAGGAGAGAAAGACACTTTTAAACTTGATGATTGATGAGATTACCGTAGGGAAGAATAAAAGGGTAGAGGATATCGTAATCAAGTTTAGTAGCGAGTTAATAAAATATTCATTAGATGAAGGAGGGTTACCCATAGAGGGTAACCCTTTAACTATGTACAAAAATCGCATAGACTTCATGGTTTATGACGTGAAGGTGACTATTTAGGGGGCTTCTGCATGGATTCAATAGAACTGTTTAAGGCTGGGGTGCTTTTTGGTATTGCGGTCTTCAAAATGCTTAGAAATAAACGATAGGGAGGTGAACGTAGTGGGATATTTTGTGTCAGGAGTTTTTGTGGGGGTTATCATTGGATGTGCAATTGCATACCTAGAGAAAGAGGCTGTCCATAGCAAGTAAAGAGATCCATTTTGTTTGGGATTTGGCACGGGTCAGATCCCAAGGAGTAACGCTAAGAGCCTTGGGAATCCTAGGCTCATAAGAGAACAAAAGAACGGTGAAAGCCTAGGACTTCGGCAACCTTGTATAAGAAGTGAAAGCCCTGCAAAGTCAGTGATTTTTGTGGTTGCTTAGGAAAACCTGTGTAGCTATTGTGTGTCAGGGAGTCCGTACACTATTTAACGGTAAAACCGACGCTGTTATCTATGGTACGGTTCACCGTACTTAATCCTCAATGAATGAAAGAACGTAGATAGAGATGAAGAAGATAAATAGCAGAGAACGGGTAAAAAGCTTGGTTTGATATCCAAGCTTTTTATTATGAGTGAAACGGCTTTCCCAAAGTCTCAAACAAACTTAAAACGCTAAAATATCTTCTAGATAATTCATGAGAAAATCCACAGATTGCAACGTGTCACGCTTATATTCTGATACAATAAGAGTATCGAAAAACATTCTGGAGGATCATATGAAAAGCAGGATCTATATAGAGAATTATCCAAAGAAAATCATAGAGCTTTCTGAAATCATCAACCAGTCCAAAAACAGCTATGAGGAGATGGCGGAAACCATCAGGTGCTATGTGGAAGAAGGGTTTCTACTACCGGTAAAATCGTCAGGCCTCAATGGACGAAGACCAGCCCTATATAATAAATATAAAATTTTGAAACCTGAAAAAGACCATAGAGAGTCTTTTGAGAAAATAAAGCTTCTGCACGGAAGATTTGATCATCAGTACTATCTCACCCACCCAGAGCAGTATGAGAGAATCTCAGAGGAAATAGAAGCGCTGAGTAGTTTTCTGTGGAGTAGATCAGAAGAGCTTCTGGAGCCCATGTCCATCAATGAACGATCCTTCTCCATCTTTGGAAAAGAAAAGCTCCTGAAATCCATTGAAAACCAGTTTTCAAGCTACTTTAGAATGCAGGGGTTCAGTTTTGAGGATCTTCATACCTATCCAACGCCGGAGCCATTCTTTGAGTACATTCATCCTAGTCTTAAAGAAGGCCAGATCCTCATTGTGGAAAATAAAGACACCTGGTATACCTTGCGGAAAATCATGCGAGAAGAAAATAAGCCTGTAGTCTTTGGCATCCCCGTAAAGGTTCTCCTTTACGGAGAAGGAAAGAAAATCACCAGGCAGTCAGGAAGACTTCGAGAGTATATGGAAGAAGTGCTGGGAGAACATCAAAATGACTTCTACTATTTTGGAGACCTGGATTATGAGGGCATCTCCATCTATCAGGAAGCCAAAGAAAAGAACCCGGAAGTGAACGTAAAACTGCTTCTAAAAGCCTATGAGGCTATGCTGGAGGAAAAGCTTCAGAAAGCCTACCCAGAAACAAGAGACCATAGGACACCCAGGGCAGACCTTGAAGGCTTTCTTGCAAATTTCAGTGAAGAGCATCAGAAGAAGATACTACAGATTTTGGAGAAGGGGCGATACATCCCCCAGGAGATTTTGAACTGGAGTCTTCTGAAATCCAAAATGAAAGGAATAGAGCATGTATGAGTTTTTAGAAGGCTTTCATCAGCGGATGCAGCTCATTGGCGTGGTGGATGCCCTCATCAACCGAAGAAACAAAAAATTGGAACTGGAACACCCCATTGGAGACAAAGAGTTTGAAAACCTCATTTTCTCCGTGCTGGTCTTTATCATGGAAAAGACCTTAACAGAAGAGGAAGAGTGCACCATAAAAACCATTTCGGTCTTCGTGGAGCATGTTCTAGAAGAGTATTACCACTATCCAAAAGCCAAAGACCAGGCACTCCCAGTCACAGAGTACATCATCAAAACCATCCTGCAGTTTGAAGGAAAGAACACCTATTATCCGGTGATGAATTATGAGACCAAAGAATGGACAGAGCTTCGGATCAAGCTTCTCAATGAAAAAGTGGAGGACCGGCCCCAAGGCTATGTGAGCGTCTATTCCTTGACGGATCAGGGCTATGATTTTCTTTTCCGAACCAAGGAAGTGGACAATGAAATCAGCTTTTCCGTGGAAGAGTTCAAGCTGCGGGAACTCATTAAGAGGAAGAACTATAGGAAGGCACTACAGCAAAGCAGCAATCTGGTGCAGATGGTCCGTCAGAAAAAAAGAGACCTGGAGCAGTTTATCCAGGCAGCCAGAGGAAACATCATGGATCTGGATCTCACAAAATTTGATGAACTCATCTCCAGCACCTATAAGCTATTGCAGGAGGAGTACAAGACCCTGGGAGAGATCCAGAACATGGTTCGGCGCTCGGAAGGAAGAATCCGGGAAGATTATGAAAAGCGTGGAGAGCTTACGGATGACCTGAGAAAAGCCCAGATGGAAATGAAGAGGATTGTGAGTAACCTTGCCCTCGCCAGAAAAGAGCAGGCGCACCTGATCAACAGCCGGGAAGGATCTTATAAAATCTTGAAGTCCACTCTGGAAGAGAGTTTTCAGTTTTCCACTCAAAGAAGATACGACTTTGAAAAAGAGATCCTAAAGCCCATGGAACGTATAGAAGAAGAGAGAACAAAGGATCTCTGGAAGATCTTCACCCCACTTTTCCATGTGGAGCCTTATCGGCATCTTCCCCTGAGCCTCTTCTACAAGCCCCAGGGAAAGCTTTCAGAAGAAGCTTCGGAGGATCCTGTGGGAATCCTTGTGGAGGAAGTGAAAGAAGATGTGGAAAAAGAAAGAAATGAAAAGAGAAGTGAAGTCTATCTGAACATCCTAAAGAGTATGGTGGAGGAAGCAGAAAAAAGAGAAGGAACCCTAGACTTTAAAACCTTTTGTGAAGTCCTTCAGAAAAATCCAGAGGAGTTTCAAGACCTTACCAAGGAAAATCTTCTCTTCATCACCATGCTGAAACTCTATGAAATGGAGACCCTGGATGTGAAGGCCTTCCGGGAATCCGACAAGACATTTCTAGGCAATCCTACAGGAGAGTTCAACGTGGATGCCCTGCTTTATCAGCTCATCTACCGTGGATCAGCCTTTGAATCCATAGACAAAATACAGTTCCAGAAGATTGAAGAAGAAAGCTTCACGATCCTTCTGGAAGAAAAGACTGACGCAGTTCTTTATCGAAGGACCATAGAAGTCGACAATATCAGCATCAAGGTGGTGAAAAAATATGGAACATATTAGAACAGCTTCACAGATTCTGAAAGTGCTCATGACAGATGGAAAACTCACAAGAACCAGCCATAAGGATCTCTTTATTTCCTACATCAGCGAGCTGGAGGTGGAGGAGATCCTTGGAACCATGGCGGAAGAGCTGGAGGCAGAAGTGAAGAGAGTAAATAACACCCTCTATCTCATTCCTTCAGAGGACAATGAGCTCCTAGGTTTTAAACACAGGGACACCCGGGAATGGCTCGGAAGCAGTGCTCGTCAGGCAGATGCCTTCCTTGCCTATTATATTGCAGCTGTGATTCTCAATCTCTTTTACGGCGGAAAAAACAGAGATCCCAAGCAACGAGAATTTCTCTCCCTTCTCCACGTGGTGGAGGAAATGGACAGAAGAACAGGAGAAGTGCTTCAGAAGAAAGAAGCAGCCAAAGAGCTGGACCAGAAGATCAGCATGAACTTTGAAATCTGCGCACAGGTATGGGACATCAAGAAGGGACATGAAGAAAACAGCAGAATCACCACAAAGATGGGCTTTCTCTTAAGGGTGGTCAAGCTCCTTCAGATGGAAGGGCTTCTCCGCATCTCAGAAGACGAGAAAGAGGTAAGAACCACAGAAAAGCTGGACGATCTCATGCTCCATTACTATCTCAACGAAGAACGGGTCCAGGAGATTCAGAAGATATTCAGGGAGGAAGACTATGCCGAAAATCAGTAGAATCCGTATCATAAACTTCTCCTACAACGGCGACAAGAGACTGATTCTGGATGAGCTTTTCAATCTTCATCAGGGAGAAGATACGCTCATCAGCTTAAAAAATGGCGGCGGGAAAAGTGTTCTGGTCCAGGCACTGATGCAGCCGATCTTGCCCAATCAGCCTCTTCAAAAAAGAAAAATGAGCGACTTTTTCATCCGGAAAAAGCAGCCAGCCTACATCCTCATCGAGTGGAAACTGGATCAGGGAGGCGGATATCTTCTCACAGGTATCGCCATGATGAATAAGGAAAGTGTCTCCCAGGACCAGGAAGAAGAAAGCCATGCCATCCGGTACTTCACCTTCACGGTGCACTACAAGCTCAGTGACCCTATGGACATCCGACACATGGAGCTCACCACCAAAGAAAAAAACAGAGTTCTAGTGAAAGGATATCAGGAAGCCCAGAGGTTTCTTCAGGACGCCAAGAGAAAAAGAGGCGGCAGTGTGTCCTATTTCAGTGATTCTGAACGGGGAGACTATAAAAGGCATCTGGAAAGCTTTAACATCCATCCCGATGAGTGGAAAACGGTGCTTTTGCCCATAAACTCCGAAGAAGGCGGTCTCATCAAGATTTTTGAGAAATGCAAAACCCCAAGGCTCCTTCTGAAAGAATGGATCCTGAACACCGTGAATAAAGTCCTCTATGACAACCAGAAGGAATCCCAAAGCCTCACGGAGATGATGGGAAATCTGGGCCAGTCCATGATTGACAATGAAGCATTTATCCTGGAGCGAGATCTTCTATTAGAGTTCTCCAAGAAGCTCCAAGGGCTCAGCGTATCTGCCTACAGCTTAGCCAGCACCCAGGCGGAGAAGATGGAAAAAGAAAAAGAACTGAGATCTTTAGAGCAGTTTCTTCATGTGGAACTGGAGCGGATCACAGAAAAGAGGAGCCAAGGGGAAGCGGAACTCTTAAAGATTCAGAAGGAGCTTGCCCGTATTGATGCAGAGGAGCAATCAGAAGCGTACTATGTATCGAAAGGGCGCTTTGAAAAGAGCAAGGAGCAGGCGGATCGATACAGGTCTCAGCTGGAAGAGCTGGAAGAAAGACGGGCGAAGGTGCAGCAGGACATTGAAGTGCTGGATGCCCGGAAACTCTACGAGGAGATCCTCTCACTTCAAGTGGAAACCGCAGGGATAGAAGAAGAACTGAAAAGGCTGAAAGAGCCTTCCGAAGACCAGGAGACCATGGCGCGGATTGCCTACTCGTTAAAGATGCTGCTGGAGGAAAAAATTGAGAATCTTCTTCAGAAGCAGTCTGATCTGAAAAAACAACTGGAAGATGTGGTGGAGAAAAAAGAACTAGGGAAGCTGGAGGCTGCCTCCATCCGTAAGGAAGAAAGACAAGTCCTGGGGAAAGAAAGCGCCCTTACTGGGCTGATTCACCAGTTTGAAATGAGAGAGAAGGAGATCCAAGAGAAGTATCAGGTGATCCTTTCAAGAAATCTCATGAAGGGTCTTGAAGAGAAGAGCACTGCAGCCCTTTTGGAAAGAATCCGGGAAGACATCGAAAGAGCCAAGAAGAATCTGATGGCCCTGGAAGAAAAGAGGGAGAACCTTTACCAGGAAGAAGAGGCGCTGCAGGAAGAGATTCCAAGGATAAGACTGAAAACAAAGGATGAGGAGAACGATCTGAAGAAGCTCCAACAAGAGATGTCGGACTTTGAGAAGATGGAAGAAAGGGTGCTTCAATGCCTCAGCAAATATCAGATCAGCGCATCGAAGCGGTTTCAGAAGGCGTATCTGAAAGGCGTCTTAAAAGGGCTCCTGGAGGAGGGTCAGGAGAAGCTCGATCAGGTAAAGGAAGAGATCCGGAGCCTTATGAGCCGAAAAAATGCCATGGAAAACGGCGTGCTTCATGTGTCCAAAGAGTTCTTTCATCATCTTCAGGAGTCTGGTATTGAGTTTGATACGGGGGAAAATTACCTTCAGAAACACACCATGGACCTCCGAAGAAAACTCTTGCATGCCATGCCCCTTCTTCCCTATGCGTTTCTTATGACAGAGGAAGAACTGGAAAAGCTGAAAAACGCTATGCCGGAAAGACCTCTCCTTGAACCGGTACCTGTGATGACTTATGGAAGTCTGCAAGGAGACCAGGAGGATCCAGGAAGCTTCCTTCTCCTTGGTCCTGGAAAGATGATTTTTTCAAAGCCCGATGAAAGACTGTTTGAAAGTGATGGCTTGGATGCCTATAAAAAAGAACTGGAGGGAAGGCTGAGAGAAGAAGAGGAACGGAGAAAACATTACGAAGATCATCTTCAGGAGTTGCGTGAAAATGAAAGGCTCTTGGCGGAGTTTACCTATACGGAAAGCTATTTCAGCGAAGCTACCGCTGCAGAAGAAAAACTTCGTTCTGACATCCTAAGGCTCAAGGAGGAAGAAGAGCGCCTCTTAAAAAGAAGAGAAGAGATCAAGAAAATCAGGTTCGAGATGGAGAAAGAGAAAGACGAAAAGAAAGGTCTCTTGGAAGAAGCATCCAAAAAGCTTCGGATACTGGAGGAGCATCTGGAAGAAAATGAGGCCTATGAAAGGCACCTTCAGGAAAAAGATCATCTGAAGAAAAAAATGGAGGAGCTCAGTAAACGTCTTCTTGATCTGGAGAAGGAGGAGAGCCTTCTTACAGAAAAGCAGCTGGAACTGGAGCGGGAGCGTTTCAGGACCCTTGAGGAACAAGAGAGATGCCAAAAAGAATATGGACATTATGCAGCAGCTCCTGAAAAAGTCATGGAAGAGGGCAGTATTGAAGAGCTCCAGAAGAGATATAAGGTGTATCAGGAAAAACTGGATGGAAATATGAAGCGGCTGGAAGAGACGCTGAGGGCAAGAGTCCAGGTGCTGAAATCCAAAGAGAAGGAGCTTCTAAAGAAGGAGGTTCCCTCTGAAGAGTATCTCCATATCAAGTATCTGGAGTCCGAAGGAGACAGGCTCCTGGGTCTTAGAAAGCAACTGGAGACTGTATATAAGAAAGAACGGAAAATCTCTGATGAGGCATCTTCTGAAGCGGACAAGCTTTCTGGGGTTTGTGAAAATATGCTTGAGTCTCTCAAGTCGAGAGGGGGAGCCCTCCTGCCTAAAGAGGACATTCACGGCAGGTATAAAGAGCGAAAAGCAGAGTGCGGCGTAAGCAGGAAAAGGCTTGAAGACCAGGTGAAAAACCTCGAAAACACCAGGAGAATCTATGTGGATGTGAGAATCCAGATTGAAGAAAAGCTGCGCATGAGTAAGATTAAGATCAGCGCCATGGTCTGGCCAGGAGACCGGGATGTGGAGACGGGCTTTAAAGAGGTATCCGGCGAACTTTCTGAGCTCCTGAGAAAGATGGAAGAAGAGAAAATCAGGATTCAGCAGAGCTTTTGGAATCTAAGGGACGGCTTCAAGGAAAAGCATCAGAATATCACCGGAATTTTGCATCAGGTGGGCAAGATGCAGGAGACGGCGGAAAGGGATCCTGACAACTATTACTATCTCTATGAGTATATGGAAAATCAGCTGGAAGTATTGAAAAAACTCATTCATGTTCAGGAAATACGGCTCGAGAAAATGGAAAGTACTTTCCAGGATATGGTGATGCAAAGCTACAACCTTTCCAAGGAAATCTATGACCATGTGAACCGCATTGCAGAGGACTCCAGCATCCAGCTGGATGGCAGAAACCGCAAGGTGAAGATGATTGAGATTCTTCTTCGGGATCTGGAGCCTGAGGAAAAAGGCATAGAGTCCATGAGAAGCTATATCAAAGAGTGCGCCAGCGAGGTGAAGGATCAGCTGAAAGCAGGGAAAGGCCCAAAAGAAGTGAGGGATCTGATTTCAAAGTTCATGTCCAGTGAAGAGCTTCTTAATGTCATCTCAAACCTTTCGGATCTTCGCATCAAGGCCTATAAAGTGGACATCAATGCACAGAACAGCAAGGCGAAAGACTGGGAGAAGGTCATGCGGGAAAATTCTGGTGGGGAGCGGTTTGTATCCTTCTTTGCCGTGATGATTGCCCTCATGTCTTATGCAAGAAACAGCAGAAAGGATACGGAGGATTATGGCAGGAAGAATCAGGACACGAAGGTGCTCCTCATGGACAATCCCTTTGGGCCTATTTCATCGGACCATCTCTTGAAGCCGCTTTTTGATATTGCCAAGAAGTACAACACGCAGCTCATCTGCCTTACGGATCTCAAACAGAACTCCATCATGAACCAGTTCAAGGTGATTTTCATGATGAAGATTGTGGAGAACACTTCAGGCACCATGGAGTATCTGAAGGTGGAGGAAAGCACCTATAACGGAGAAGAGGAACCAGCAGAAGAGAATCTGGAGATGCTTCACTATCACCAGGAAGTGGAGCAGATGAGTCTGTTAGAAGGTTAAAGTGAAGACAATACTGAGAAAGAAATAGGATACACGGATAAAGAAGTTTATCTATAATAATACATTGATGATATATTATTATGAAATATGAGTTTGCTAAAATTAAACAAAGTATTGCAAGTCTATTTTTATGTTCTTCTATCTCGTTGTTAACGTTGTCAATGTGTTGTATAATTTAGAAAAATGCAACAATATTTATTCCCATGATTTATGTTGTAATAAAGATCATTAGAACTGTAAAATTTTTGCTAATTTAAAGAATAAAGTATAACACATCAAGCTTTCACTGAATTTCAGCTAATATATCAAATAATCTCTGAGTGAGTTTAATCTCACAAGGTTCTATAGGGGGAGTATCAATGGCAATTATTGACCGTATTAAATTTGATGGGATGCTTAATGGGAAAGAGTGGCTTGTATACAGATATCCAGGAGAGTCTTTTGTTATGGGGACACAGCTTATTGTTGGCGAAGGACAAGTGGCTGTCTTCGTTAAAGGCGGCCAAGCACTCGATTATTTTACTGCCGGTACACATACATTAAGCACGTCTAATATTCCATTGCTTCAAGGTATTATTAATTTGCCATTCGGTGGGAAAACACCATTTACGGCTGAAGTGTATTTCATCAATAAGACCTCAAAGCTTGACATTAATTGGGGGACTATTGATCCAATTCAATTGATAGATCCCAAATATCACATTAAATTGCGAATAAGAGCATTTGGACAGCTGGGTATGAAAGTTGATGATTATCGTGTTTTTCTAACTGAGCTTATCGGATCATTAAATCCATTGGAAGTTGTAAATTACTCAAAAATGGTGAACTACTTCAAAGGTGTACTTGTAATGAAGACGAAGTCCTTAATTGCGCAAGCTATTATAGTCAATAAAGTTTCTGCGCTAGAGATTTCTGCCTCGATCGATAAGATATCCCAATTTTGCAAAGAAGAAGTCAGCCATGAATTTAGTAGATTTGGATTGAAGGTAGTTAATTTTTTTATACAGTCAGTAAATTTCCCTGATGATGATTTCGCAGAGATTAACAAAATTTTGCGTGATAAAGCTACCTTCGATATTATAGGAGATCAAAGATACATTACCAAGAGATCTTTTGATACTATTGAAACTGCAGCGGGCAATGAGAACGGATTAGCTGGGACACTAGCAAGTACAGGTGTTGGACTAGGGTTAGGATTTGGCGTTGGAGGAGCTATGGGGGGAATCACTTCAAATCTTACGACAGAAATTCCAAAGCCAGCAGAGAAAAAGTGCCATAACTGCGGGACTTCAAATTTAGAAGATGCTGTATTCTGTAAAGAATGTGGAACTAAAATTGGAGCAAAGAAAGTAAAATGTCTTGAATGTGGTGAAGAAATAGATGAAAATGCTAAATTTTGCAGCTTTTGTGGAACCTCCATGAAAAAGGTTTTAAGATGTCATAATTGTAACTCAGAAAATGAAGCAGGAACTAAATTCTGTAGTGAATGCGGATCAAAATTGGAGGGATAGTTCATGAATGATACCAGTAAATTGGAATATCTTATAAAAGGGATAGTGCTATTAATACTAGACACTATAACGTTTCTCCTTGTATTTTCATTCTGGGCTCTACTTAATTTCCCTGTGTTTCTATGGTCTTCTAGTGCAATATTATTAACACTCATGATGTTAAATGGAGTCATCTTAACGTCTAGATACTTTATAAAGTCATTCGGTGTAGGAGTGTACAGTTCACTTTTAGCATCTACGCTGCTCTACTATTTATCTACGATGGTTTTTACAGGAGCAACCTACATTCTTATAGCACCTAAACGGTATGTTCTTCTATTTTTATTGATTACTCTAGTGTATATTTTGGTTGTGTTCGGACTATTTGTATCTGGAGTTACTAAGAATCAAGATCTGGTTCGTAAAGAGAAGGAAAAAGAAAAAATGCTAGATCTGAATCTCTTACTTTTTCGGATAAATGATAACTTGAGGAAAAGCAAAGATTATGTTGATGAGTTATGTTATTTTGAGTTAAGCAATGCATACACTGAAATGGAGGAGCGCATACGCAGATCAACACCCTTTGGAAGCACAGGAAAGCCGGTAATAGAAAATTTGGAGACAAAGATTCTCACCAAGCTACAGGAAATAAACGAGAGTATTAGTTCTCTTCAATACCTAGAGGAAAAGGTTGGGAAAGATAAATCCATTGTTGATGCTTTAAATGATGTAAAGATATTCACAATTAATCGAGAAAAGTTAAATATTCAATAATAATGAAAGGGGCTTTAATAATGTCAGTTGTAGAATCAAAAAATTGTCCTCAATGCGGTGCACCGGTTGATCTTTCAGCAGGAGCATGTAAGTTCTGTGGAGCAGAGATTGCCTCCCTAGGTTCTTATCAAACGCAACCACCAACACCACAATACCAGAACCAAGTACAGCCTCCAGTTCAGCAGTATCAGCCATCTCAACAAAATGTTCAGTATGTTCAATCACAGGTATCTCCATATCATGAACCAAGAACTTACTCTTCGAATAAAAGTAAAATCACAGCCGGGATTCTGGCGATAATTCTTGGAGGTATAGGTGTCCATAAGTTTTATTTAGGACAAACAGGAAAGGGGATTTTATATTTAATTTTTTGTTGGACATATATTCCAGCAATCATCGGATTTATTGAGGGGATATTGTATTTGACGGCTAGTGATGAAAAATTTTACACCAAATATGTTAAATAAGCACAAAGAGATTATTACCTTCGGTGCATGAGTTTTAAATGAGTTTATAACAGTTGAAATAAAAAGGGTTAACTGAAGAAATCACTTCAGTTAACCCTTTTTAGCCGTTAGAGTTATGGTGAGTTACTGAGGAGCTCTCAAAATGAGAAATACAGTTCTGAGAATCACATCTGGAACCTGGTCACTTTCCAGATAGATATTGCCTGTAATCACGGATAAGTAACTTTTTGGGTTGTTAGGTGATAATAATCATACATTTTAACTCCAGTGTATCACTTCTACCTAGACTCAGTTGGGAAAGATAGAAGCTTGAGTGAGTTCTCTTCCCAGTACTCTTATTAATGAATAAAGATATAGTTAGAATAGGAAAAATATTTCAGTAAACTTGTAACTTTTATCATAGAAGCGCATCTAATAATTGAGTGTGAATGGAAGGAGGTTGCCTATGGAAGATTTCTCTGAATTATATGAAGAGGAAGCAAAAAAAGTGTATAAGTTCTTATTGGCGCTCACTGAAAATGAACTGCTTGCAGAAGAACTCACTCAGCAGACCTTCTATAAGGCGCTTCTTTCCATGAAGCAGTTTCAAGGAAAAAGCAGTATTTATACTTGGCTCTGTCAGATTGGGAAGAATGAATGGCTTCAAGAGCTGAGAAGGAAGAAACTTCTTTCTACAGATCCCATGGCAGATAGGAGCTCTGGGAACCACTTAGAAGAAGAATACATTAGAAAGCATCAGATTGATATGGTAAGAATGGCCCTGCTCGGGCTTCCAGAACCATATCGAGATGTGATGATTCTAAGGACCTATGGAGAGCTGCCATTTTCAGAAATTGCTGTGATGTATGACCGTACAGAAAGCTGGGCTAAGGTCACATTCTTTCGAGGAAAACAAAAACTTAAAGTAGAAATGGAGGCGCTATTATGATACCTTGCCATGTGATAGAGGATCTTCTGATTCTTTACGTGTCAGACGAATGCTCTGAAGAAACAAAAAAAATGGTGGAAGAGCACCTTGCCACCTGTGAGAAATGCAAAAGCATATTATATGCTTTACAAGCACCAATCATATCAGAGACAAAGATCAGTCCAGAAATACAGAAGCAGAATATGACCTTTCAAAAGAGTTTCAGGAAAATCAGGCATCGATGGGCAGCATCACTTCTAATTGTCGCTCTCATAGTTCCACTTACGGGGTTAGGATTTCTCACAAGGAATGAAGTGAGAGGGCAAGGTATTGCCTTCACCAGCATGGATGAAATTTTAGCCAGCAGAGCGTTCTTACGTGCTTTGCAAAAAAAAGACTATGAGAAAGCCTTCCGCTATTTGGACATTGAAGGGCTCTATAAAGAAATGACAGATGCGGATGCCCGATTCTCATTTAACTGGGAGGAGGAATACAAAAAGGTGGACTTAGGTGGGGAGATGTATTATATCCGAAAGGAAATATACCAGAGCGAGTATCAGATGTACCTTCAATCTAAGGACGTCAATGCTTTCTGGTCCTCTATGATGGTGATGAACAGTCACGAAATCATCTATGCGCCGATTCCCAAGGAGTACTATGAGAAAAATAAAGGAACTGTTCAGTCCCTGATTAATGGAGCACTTCAAGTGGTAACTGAAGGAAGAGATTATGTGAATGTCGGGTATGACTACATCCTTGAAAAGGACGATGAAGGTGTAGAGTACTACCTGCCAGCAGCCTACGGAAGTCCCATGACCTTTATAGAAAACCTCATGGGCAGATTAGCCTCCTTGATACCAGCATCAGCGTTCGAAGAGATGCAAGGCAGTATTCGGATTGAGGAAGAAAAGATCCTGGAGAGATCAGA
Organism: Proteiniclasticum ruminis DSM 24773; assembly: GCF_000701905.1. Classification (GTDB taxonomy): domain Bacteria; phylum Bacillota; class Clostridia; order Clostridiales; family Clostridiaceae; genus Proteiniclasticum; species Proteiniclasticum ruminis. The sequence continues at coordinate 22,249 of NZ_KL370833.1, forward strand.
ATATTACCGGAATATGGGATTGGAAGGGTACCGTGAGAAGATGAAGGAGATTTTTCTTAAGAATATGGAGCGTCTTGAGGAAGAAGGATTAATCATACTCACTCATTCTTTGTCAGATGTTGCACTTATAGAAAAAGAAACAGGTTCATGGCAGGTGAATATGAATATTGCCATAGAGAAGGGAGAGGTTACTTCAAATACTGGTGGAATTACGTTATATTCGCAAAAGGGCAAGCTAAGAATATCTGGTGGATATTACAGTATTGATTCAGATGAAATCATTCCGTTCTTGCTTCAGCAGTTATCGATCAGTTAAGACCAAAAGATAAAATTTGAATAGTTAATGAAAGAAAAGCGGTTTCCCTAAAGAAGGGGAACCGCTTTTTGGATGGGGATATTAGGCAACCACTAGAGGTCTATACTCTTCAGTACTTCCTTCAAGGCGTCCGCAGATTTTTTCAGTTCTCCTTGCTCTTTTTCATTGAGCTTGATGGGAATCTGCTTTTCCACTCCATTTTTGCCCACAATGGCCGGCATGCTCAGTGCTACGCCGTCAATGCCAAAGGCTCCATGCTGAATGGAAGAAACAGGAAGCACGGACTTTTCATCTCTGATGATGGCCTCGCAGATCCTTCTCACCGCCACCGCAACCCCGTAGTAGGTGGCTTTCTTCTTTTCAATGATTTTATAGGCACTGTTCTTCACATCTTCTGCAATATCCTCCATATTCTGATCATGCTCTGTAAAGCCACGCATGGAGCAGAAGTCTGAGAGTGGAACACCGGAGACATTGGCACTGGACCAGGCAGCAATCTGAGAGTCTCCATGCTCCCCGATGATCCAGGCATGGACGGATCTGGCATCCACACTAAGGCGCTCACCCAGGAGATACTTGAGCCTTGCTGTATCCAAGGTGGTACCTGAGCCAAAGACTCTGTTCTCTGGGAACCCTGAGAGTTTTAAAGCCACATAGGTCAGAATATCCACAGGATTTGCCACGATGAGGAGAATTCCCTGACAGTTTCTTTTGGCAATCTCGCCAATAATTGTTCTGAAAATCGCCACATTTTTCTTCACAAGATCTAGTCTTGTCTCCCCAGGTTTCTGTCCTGCACCAGCAGTAATCACGATGATGGCCGCATCCACAAGATCGTCGTAGGTGCCAGCAGTGATTTTCATGGGGCGTGCAAAGGGGAGTCCATGAGAAATATCAAGAGCTTCTCCTTCAGCTCTGTTTTGGTCTGCATCCAGGAGAACCATCTCTGAGAAGAGTCCGCTTTCCATCAGGGCAAAGGCAGAGGAGGAACCGACAAATCCGGTGCCGATGACGGCAACTTTCCGGCTGTTCACAGTTGTACTCATTTTACTTCATTCCTTTCGTCTTTTGTTATATAACATCGGCCGTGGTAATCTCGTTGATATGAAAAAGCTTCCAAGGGACATGGTGACGGAAAATCTGGGAGGCTCCTTGGAAAACAGAAAAGCGACGTGTACTCCATAGAGCGCTGCTAAAAAATAACAGGGCTCTCTATCATTATATGATATCAAAGTGGAAATAAAAAGGAGTAATTAAGATGAATATGTTATAATTAATAAAACAATAAGTGAATGGAATATATAGTTAAAATACCTACAATAAGTTGAAAGCTTGAGAGAATCTGTCAATGTGGGTTGATGCGAAGAGTAAAGAAATCAGGAGCAGTGGCCTGACAGAGAGGAGCGTTATAAAAAGTTCAGGAGATTTTCCATTGAATGTCAGGTAAGATACTGATACGATAAACAAAATAAAGCAGTAGTTTCTAAGATAAAGCAGATGAGACTGTAATAGCAGGATGTGAAGCAATGAAGAAAATTATGATAGTGGAAGACCATGAAACCATAAGAGAAGAACTGTCCCTCTTCCTGACCCGCTATGGATATGACGTGATCACCATAGAAGAATTTGGGCATGTGGTGGAGACGGTGCTCAAGGAAAGTCCGGATCTTCTTCTACTCGATCTCAACTTGCCCCAATATGATGGATTCCATATCTGCCGGGAAATCAGAAAGAAATCCATGCTGCCCATCATCGTGGTTACAAGCAGAAACCTGGAGATGGATGAACTCATGAGTATGAACTATGGCGCAGATGACTTCGTGACAAAGCCTTTCAATACGCAAATTCTTCTGGCCAGAATGGAAGCGCTCTTAAGGAGAACCAAAGGTCAAGGGGAGACAAAGGACATCCTGAGCTATCACGACCTTACACTTCATCTTGACAGCGGCACCATCCGTTATGAGGATAAAACCGCTGAACTTACAAAAAACGAACTGAAAATTCTTTCTTGCCTTATGAAGAACAAAGGAAAAATTGTCAGCAGAGAAGAACTCATGAATTTTATGTGGGACTCAGATCTTTTTGTGGATGACAATAATCTTTCGGTGAATGTCACAAGGCTTAGAAAAAAATTGGAGGAAACCGGGATGAAGGATACCATAGAGACAAGACGTGGCCTCGGATACATTCTGCCATGAGTATGAGTGCATACTTTAAAGAGCGGCTCCTCTTTCTCCTTCTGCAGCTGATGCTGATGACCATCCTTTCAGGTCTCCTGATTCTCTTTCAAGTGGAGATCTATTGGATTGGCCTGATGTTTCTTCTGTGGATGGTCCCGCTGCTTTTCTATATGATGCTGGAATACAAGAAAGAGCAAAGGTTTTTCACGTCACTGGAAGAACTTACAGAATCACTGGAGGAGAAGTATCTTCTGCCAGAAGTCATGGAAAAATCGGATCTCCTGGCAGAAAAACTGTTTTATGACGTTCTCCAGGATATTAGCAGAGACATGCATGAACAGGTGAAGCATCACCGGGAGCAGGGGAAAGAGTACCGGGAGTATATCGAGACTTGGGTGCATGAGATCAAGACCCCCATGGCCTCCATTGGTCTGATTCTTGAAAATCAGGATATACCATATAAAAGAACAATCATGGAAGAAATGAAGAAAATAGAAGACTATGTGGAAGAGGTGCTCTACTATGCAAGGAGCAGCCACGTGGAGAAGGATTACATCATTCGAGAACTTTCTTTGGAGGCTCTGGTGAAAAAAGTGGTGAAGAGAAATGCTTCAGACTTTATCCGGAAAGGAATCAGCTTAGAACTCTATTTATCTGAAGATAAAGTATACAGTGACAGCAAGTGGCTGGAATACATTCTCCATCAGATTCTTTCCAATGCGCTGAAATATACTCAAGGAAAAGAGGGGAAAATCATCATTTCTGCTGAAAAGCGAAGAGAACAAGTGGTGCTGTCGGTGAAAGATACCGGGATCGGGATTCTGGAAAAAGATCTCAGCCGGGTAACTGAAAAAGGATTCACAGGAGAGAATGGACGGGTGTACCACAGATCCACCGGCATGGGGCTTTATCTTGTAAAGAAGCTTTCAGAGCAGCTGGGGCTTGGGCTTGAGATCTCTTCAAAGAACCATCAAGGGACCTTGGTGGAGATTCTCTTTCCTTTAGGAAGCTATCATAACGGGATTTGAGAATGGGCTGTTTCATGAGATAGAAACAGCCCGTTTCTCATAAAAGGAAGAAGATTTCAAGTTGAGCGCTGTCTTTCAAAAATGTCACTTTCATGAAAGGAAGTTCGATAGGTGGGCAGCGGTTCTCCTGATAAAATAAAGCCATCACTTAAAAATCAGGAGGAAACGAATATGAAAAAATCACTTATACCTATTTTAGGAATACTGCTGCTGCTTACGTCCTTTTATTTTGGTCATCAGTACCTGAACGGACCTAAGATCATCGAAGGGCAGACCGCGAAAGAACCTTACAGTGAAAATAAAGATCTGAACTTTGCCAAGGAGTTTCAGGCAGGTGAACCCATTTACTTTGTTGCAGAAGGAAACAGATTCTATGTGGATGAAGCGACAGTTGTCTGGTATCAGGGAGAAATCAAATCCGGAAACCGCATCAAAGAAGAAAAGGTAGAAAAGAAAGATGGATACTTCACAGCTGAGTTTAGCATAAGTGAGGAGATGGAACCCGGAATCTACGGTGTAGGAATCTTTGCCAAGGACAATAAGGTTATGGAAACAAAAGCGCTCTTTAAAGTGAACAAGTAGAGGTGTGATATGAGAGAACTGCTGAAAATTGAAAAAATCGAAAAATACTATGGAACCAAAGGAACTGTGACGAAAGCTGTGGACAACATCAGCTTCTCTGTGGAAGAAGGGGAGTTTGTCGGAATCATGGGGCCTTCGGGCAGTGGCAAGACAACTCTTCTCAACTGCATCTCAACCATTGACAATGCAACCACTGGAAAAATTTTCCTGAAAGAGACGGAGCTTGGTACATTGAAAGGGAAAAAACTTGAGCGTTTCCGACAGAAAGAGCTGGGGTTCATCTTTCAGGATTTCAATCTGCTGGATACGCTCAATGCCTTCGAAAATATAGCTTTGGCCCTGACCATTCAGAGAGTCCCTTCAGAGGAGATTGAAAGCCGGATCAGGGATCTATCAAAAAAACTCGGCATTCTGGATATTCTCCATAAATATCCCTATCAGATCTCAGGAGGGGAGAAGCAGAGAGTAGCCTCTGCGAGAGCTCTAGTAAGGAATCCTTCGCTGATTCTTGCGGATGAGCCCACAGGAGCGCTGGATTCCAAGTCTTCAAGGGCTCTTATGAACTCATTTGAAGTGCTCAATGAGGACCTGAAGGCAACCATTCTCATGGTGACCCATGATGCCTACACGGCAAGTTATGCCAATAGGATCCTCTTCATCAAAGACGGTCGGATCTTTAATGAGCTGATACGAGGAACAGATACGAGAAAAGAGTTTTTCAGCCGCATCATGGAAGTGGTGACCTTCCTTGGAGGTGACATCGGCGATGTATTTTAAGATAGCAAAAAATAATGTAAGAAGAAGTTATAAAGACTATGGAATTTATTTTATCACCTTAACCATATCTGTCTGCATCTTCTATGCGTTCAATGCCATAGAAAGCCAAAGCACCATGCTGGTACTTGGTGAAAGCACCAGCTCCATCATTAAGACCCTGGGGATGGTTTTAACAGGAACCTCGATCTTTGTGAGTTTGATCCTTGCGGGACTTATCACCTATGCCAATCAGTTTCTTCTGAAAAAGCGCTCCAGGGAGATGGCTGTCTATATGACCTTAGGCATGCCTAAGTCTGGCATATCAAAGATTCTGATTCTGGAAACCTTTCTCATTGGAGTTTTATCCCTCACTGCAGGGATCCTATTGGGCATCATGCTTTCTCAAGGATTGTCTGTCCTCACGGGGAATCTTCTGAACGTTCCTCTTGAAAGGTTCAGATTTCAAGTATCTGCAGGTGCAGCCTTGAAGTCCGTGGGATATTTCGGACTGATTTTCCTTGTGGTGGCTTTTCTGGATCAATGGATGATTGGCAGATACGAGCTTATTGAACTGCTGCAGTCCAGCCGGAAAAATGAAGGAATGAAAGTGAAAAACGCGTTCCTGTCTGGGATTCTGTTTCTGCTTTCATTGGCGATGCTGGGCACAGCCTATGCTCTTGTGCTCAAGGTGGGTCTTCTGTCAGACAGCGTGCTGCTTCCTGTTTCCATCGTGCTGGGCACCTTTGGGACCTTTCTCTTTTTCTTCAGCCTGGCGAACTTTGGCATACACTGGATTGTGAAACGGAAGAGCCTTTACCTGAAAGATCTGAGGATGTTTGTTCTTCGTCAGCTTCATTATAGACTCAGTTCAAATTATCTTTCTATGAGTGCCATATGTCTGATGATTTTTCTCACCATTACGCTGCTGTTCACCATGTTTGGCTTTAAAGGAAGCAATGACAGGATGATTGAGGGGAATACACCTTTTGATGCTTCTGCCTGGATCCTTGAAGAGCATAATGAGAACCGCTTTACCATGGAAGAGTATTTGGAACATCTTCAGTTTGATTTTGAAGAGACGGAGAAGCACAGCTTTTTCAGTGTCTACCGCTTGTACCTGACCACGGAGGATCTTCTAAAGCCTTATGTGTCAGAAGATGAGTGGAAAGAGATGCAGGCGGAGTATCTTGATAAAGAAGTCCTTGCTGTGACGATTTCTGATTATAATGCAATGCAAGCACTTAAAGGTCAGGAGCCGGTATCCCTTTCCACAGAGGAAGTCCTTCTTGTGTCCAATTATGGGAAGATCAATGGCGGACTTGCAAGATTTATGTCTGAAAATGGCAAGGTAACCATTCAAAACAGATCCGTTGCATTGAAAAATCAGGAGCCTGTTCTTGAGAATATACTAACCACAGCCATCTCTCCGAATTTTCTTTATTTCATCGTAGCGGATGACCTTGTCGAAGAACTGCCTCTGGAAAGGACAGGATTCAATGCGGTTTTTGGTGAAGATACCTATAGAACATCTCAAGAGAAGTTCATTGGGTTGTCCGAGACCTTTGAACGTAACAGCTATGTGAATGATCATCTGGTTCTTGCTTTCAGCAGCACCATTGATGATGTGCATGCAAGAATCTATGGGGTCACGGCGATTGTTGTCTTTTTCGGTGTATATATCGGTATAGTTTTCTTGCTGGCCAGTGCGGCAATTCTTGCTCTTCAGCAGCTTTCAGATGCCAATGACAGTTATGGCAGATACCAGAGCCTTCGAAAAATCGGAGTCACAGAAGAGCAGATCCGAAAAGCGGTACTCTTTCAGAATGCTCTTTACTTCGGTGTTCCGTTTTTCTTGGCGACAGTGCATGCGGCAGTAGGCATGATGGCAGTCAATGTCATCTTCAGAAATTACAACCAGGGAACAGTCTTAAGTTCTGTTGGAATGATCGGAGGAGCGCTCATTTTCATTTATGGCGGATATTTCTATGCCACATATACTGGATACCGAAACATCATAAAGGCATAAGACAGCATCAAGAATACATCCATTTAGCTTTCAACCCCCCAGAGAAATCCTTATGAGGATAGTTCTGGGGGGTTTTATGAGGTTCTAATATTGCAAACATTGCTGGACATTACACCGAAAAGGTAAAAGCGTATTATGATAAGAGTAAAAGAAAGGAAAATGAGCTTATCTAAGGACGATTATAAACGTCTTAGGGGGAAGATATACCCAGACAGGCCTTCTTTCCAGCTTCTTCTGAGGTTTTGCTCTCTGGGAAGGGGATAGATGGATCTCAGTCAGTATCTTTAAGGAAAACAACTTCATAACATCAGTTCACCCAAGACAGTCATCATTTAGGCTGTCTTTTTTTGCTTCAATTCAGTGAAATGTTGGATGCGTATAATTATTCATGAATAAAATATTAATGCAGGAAATCTTGCGTTATAAGTCGGATGTTATTTATGAATACAGCATCATATTACACCATATAACGAATGCTCTTATGGAAATGGATATAATCGTCCGAAAATTAACGAGTTCATACAATATCAGATTCATAAAAACGAGAAAAATAAATACGATTACATCATTTTATGGCCCTATACTTTAGGTGAATATCATAATAATAGAGAAAAATGCAAGAAAATTATTGACGCTTGCATGTGTGGATGTATAATTATTAAATATTAGGCGATTGGATACAGTTTGTTTACAAAATTGTGTGGGTTGCATGTACAGATGTACTTAATGGGAAATACAAAGAAAGAATAGAAGGAGGATTAACATGAAGAAAAAGAGAATACTTGCCATGGCACTTGCCTTATCTGCTGTAATGGCCTTTACCGCTTGCAGCAGCGGTGCTGAAACTCCTGCGGAAACACCAGGAGAGACACCGACAGAGAACCCTGCAGAGGGTGACAGTACTTTAAAAGTCCAGTTCAATGTGGAAGTGGCTTCCATGGATCCGCAGATCGCAACAGACGGTACTTCTTTTGAAGTCATCGCAGCCGTTACGGAAGGACTGTACTCTGTGGATAAGGACGGATCACCGATTCCTGCCATGGTGGATACTGTAGAAAAGAGTGAAGACGGACTGACCTATACCTTTAAGCTGAAAGATGCCGTATGGTCCAATGGAACGCCAGTCACAGCGAAAGATTTCGTTTTTGCCTGGAAGAGACTGGTAGACCCTGAAGTAGCCAGTGAGTATGCGTTCATCATGGGCGTTGCTGGTGTGAAGAATGCGGATGCCATTGCTGCAGGAGAACTTCCTGTGGATGATCTTGGTGTAAAAGCAGAGGATGACAAGACTTTAGTGGTTCAGCTGGATGTACCAGTGCCTTATTTTGAGTCCCTCATGTCTTTCCCCTCCTTCTTGCCGATGAATGAGGAATTCTTCACTTCCACTGGAGACAACTATGGAACATCTCCTGAGACTCTTCTGGCCAACGGACCATTCAAGGTTACAGCCTATGAGCCAGCAGCAACCACCATCACCTTAGTGAAGAACGACAGCTACTGGGATAAGGATGCAGTGAAGCTTTCTGGTATTGAGTATCAGGTCATCAAGGATTCCCAGCAGACCATGCTTTCCTATCAGAATGGAGACCTTGATATCGCAACCCTTTCAGGGGAACAGGTGGAGCAGTTCATGAACGATCCTGAATTTGTCAATGTAGTAGCAGGTTACCTCTGGTATGTATCACCAAACCAGCTGGTGAAAGGCCTTGAGAATGTGAACATCAGAACTGCCATGGCTCTTTCCTTTGACAAAGATGCCATTGCAAACAACATCCTGAAGGATGGATCCATTCCAGCGAACTTCCCGGTACCTACTCTTCTGGCCACAGGTCCAGATGGAAAAGATTTTAGAGAAACCTCCGGAACATATCTGGAGACCAATAAGGAAAGCGCTCTGGAATTCTGGACCAAAGGTCTGGAAGAGCTGGGCGTAGAAGGACTGACCTATACCATGCTGGTGGAGGATACAGAAGCTTCCATCAATGTTGCACAGTTCCTTCAGTCTGAATGGCAGGCGGCCCTTCCAGGCCTCACCGTAGAACTTCAGACCATGCCAAAGAAGAACCGTGTAGAAAGGATGCAGGCTGGAGACTATGAGCTGGTACTAACCAGATGGGGCCCCGACTATGCAGATCCAATGACCTATCTTGACATGTGGACCACAGGAAGCTCCAACAACTATGGATCCTGGTCCAATGCAGACTATGATGCCATCATCGAAGATGCAAAAAGAGGAGAGCTTGCGCTTGATCCTGCAGCCAGATGGGAAGCTTTAAAGGAAGCAGAAAAGATTGTCATGGATGAAGCTGTCATCCTTCCTGTATATCAGAAAGGTGATGCGGTCATGGTAAGAACAGGCGTTGAAGGCGTTGAGTTCCACTCCGTGGGCATCAACAGAGTCTTCAAGAACGCTGTGAAGAAATAAAGAACTAAAGAAAAATCCATAAAGAAATAGAAGAGTGTGACGCTGTTTAGAACGGATTAAGTGTACAGCGTCTCTCTTCTGTTTTTTAGCTGAAATTTCTGTGAGGAGTAGCGCTTATGAAAAAGTATATATTGAAAAGAATCGGCATCGCAGCACTGACTCTTCTGGTCATACTGTTCATCCTCTTCATCATGCTGGAACTGATGCCTGGTTCTCCTTTTAACGATGAAAAACTGACAGATGCCCAAAGAGCCATCATTAATGCCAAATACGGTCTGGATAAGCCTGTATTTCTCAGGTTCTTTAATTACCTGAAAGCCATGCTTTCCGGAGATTTTGGAGTGTCCTACAATATTTCTAAAAATACACCCATCACTCAGCTTTTGGAGTCGAGGCTTCCTTTATCACTTCGGATCGGAGGACAAGCAGTGCTCATCGGTACAGCCGTTGGCATTGTGCTGGGACTTATTGCTGCGGTGAAACACAATACCATTTTTGACACACTGACCACGGTGATTTCTGTCCTTGGAGTCAGTCTGCCCTCCTATGTGTTTGCCATGGCGCTGATTTATTCCATGGGATTCAAACTGAAGTGGTTTCCACTTCTTTATCAGCTCGATGCACCCTTTCACTCCACAGTTCTGCCCACGGTAGCGCTTAGCATGTTCACCATCGCCACGGTGGCGAGGTTTACAAGGACAGAAATGCTGGAGGTGCTGGGTTCAGAGTATATGCTGCTGGCGGAAAGCAAGGGCATGCATAGAAATCGGCTGATCTTTGTCCACGCGCTGAGAAATGCCCTCATTCCCATCATCACTGTACTGGCTCCTCTTGTGGTGAGCCTCATGACAGGAAGCCTTGTCATTGAGAAGCTTTTTTCCATTCCGGGAATCGGATCTCTCATGGTCACGGCCATCCAGTCCAATGACTACAATGTGATCATTGCCCTGGCTTTTGTCTATAGCGTGATGTTCATCAGCATTATGCTGGTGGTGGACATTTTATACGGCATCATTGATCCGAGAATCAGACTTGCAAAGGAGGATCTCCATGAATAATCAGGATATTTTATTTAAACCCGATGACTTCGAGCTGGTGCGAGAAAACCAGAATGACTTCGTGGATGAGGCCTATGCAAAGGAATCCTACTGGAGGGATATTCTGGCGCGCTTTGTAAAAAATAAAGGAGCAGTCATTGGTCTCTTCTTCATTTTCCTCATCATCCTCATGGCGGTGGTGGGGCCTGGCATGAATGAACACACCTATGATTCCCAAATCATTCAGCATCAGAATCTGGCGCCTCGAATCCGTGCCATTGAAAGCCTGAACATTGGTATTTTTGACGGATCAGAGAAGATGAGTACCTCCACAGGTGTTGTGGAGGTGAATAAGTACGTGAATCCTGAAAAGGAGACTGGTCTTGAAAACACCTATTACTGGTTCGGCACCGACGTCCTTGGTAGAGACATCTTCACAAGAACCTGGACAGGAACGAGGATATCTCTTTACATTGCTCTGGTGGCCGTACTGGTGGACATGCTTTTTGGTATGAGCTACGGGCTTATTTCCGGATACTTTGGCGGGAAAGTGGACATGGCCATGCAAAGATTCTCTGAAGTGCTGAACGGTATCCCCACGCTGGTTCTCGTGACGCTGCTGATTATAGTGATGAAACCGGGTCTATTCACCATTACTCTGGCATTAGCCCTTACTGGGTGGATCGGCATGAGCCGGGTGGCCAGAGCCCAGGTGCTGAAACTGAAGGAGCAGGAATTCATCCTTGCTTCCAAGACCCTTGGTGCCAAGGACTTCTTCATCATCTTCAAGGAGATTCTCCCCAATATCTTCGGACAGCTCATCATCATGTCCATGTTTTCAGTGCCCAATGCTATTTTCACAGAAGCATTTCTAGCTTTTGTGGGATTGGGTGTTCCGGCACCCAACGCCTCGTTGGGTTCTCTCATCAGCGATGCCTTCAAGTCCTTCACCACACATCCCTATATGATTGTGTTTCCGGTGATTGTTCTTGGGATCATCATGCTGAGTTTCAACCTTCTGGCGGATGGACTCCGTGATGCATTTGATCCGAAAATGAAAGAAAGGTAGGTGAACACTGTGGAAAAGGAAACTGTTTTGGAGATGAAAGATCTTTCCATCTCCTTCAAGACCTCTGCAGGCGAAGTAAAGGCCATCCGCGGTGTGGATTTTACACTATATAAAGGGGATACCGTGGCTATTGTAGGAGAATCCGGCAGCGGCAAGTCTGTCACGGTGAAAGCCATCATGGGCATTCTATCCGGCAATGAGACCGTGAACAGCGGTTCTATTCACTTCACCTATCATCGAGGAGATGAGGTGGTTCATGAGGATCTTCTGAAACTCTCCAGAAATGAGATGAGAAAAAGAATCAACGGGAAGCGCATTGCCATGGTCTTCCAGGACCCCATGACTTCCCTGAATCCCACCATGTCCATTGGCGCTCAGGTCATGGAAGGAATGATCTACCATCATAAAAAGTCCAAAGCCGAAGCCAGGAAACGGGCCATTGAGCTTCTGGATCTGGTAGGCATTCCAGAGCCGGAAAAAAGAATGAAGAATTATCCCCATCAGCTTTCTGGCGGCATGCGTCAAAGAGTGGTCATCGCCATTGCCCTGTCCTGCGATCCGGAGGTCCTCATCTGTGATGAACCCACCACGGCGCTGGATGTGACCATCCAGGCAAAGATTCTGGAACTCATCAAAGAGATCCAGAAGAAGATGAACATCTCTGTCATCTACATCACCCATGACCTGGGGGTTGTGGCAAAGGTGGCGGACTATGTGGCGGTCATGTATGCGGGGAAGTTCATTGAAAAGGGAACCACAGAAGAGATCTTTTTTGATCCAAGGCATCCTTATACCTGGGGACTGCTGTCTGCGATTCCCAGTCTTGAAAAGACAGAAGGAACGCTTTATGCCATTCCTGGAAGCCCGCCGAATCTTCTCCATCAGGTGGTAGGAGATCCTTTTGCCCCAAGAAATCTTTATGCGCTGAACATTGATTACCGCATAGAGCCGCCTATGTTTAAAATATCAGACACCCATTTTGCCAGCACCTGGCTTCTTCATGAGGATGCACCAAAGGTGGAGATGCCAAAGCAGCTGAAAGAAAGAATCGAAGGGATGAGAAAGGAGATGAAGATGCATGGAAAATAGAAAGCCACTTCTAGAAGTGAGAAATCTGAAGCAGCACTTCAAAGTCTCCAGAAAGTTCAGTGTCAAGGCGGTGGATGGTGTTTCTTTCGAGATTTATCCAGGAGAGACCTACGGCCTTGTGGGAGAGTCCGGCAGCGGCAAGTCCACCATTGGACGCTCCATCATAAGGCTGTATGACCCTACGGGTGGAAGCATCCTGTTTAAAGAAGAAGACATCTCCGGAAAGATGGACAAGAAGACAGAGAAAAATCTACGGATGAAGATGCAGATGATCTTCCAGGATCCCATGGCTTCTTTAAATCCCAGAAAGAAAGTACTGGATCTCATTGCCCTTGGCCTGGATATCCATCATCCGAAGATGGATCCAGAGGAGAGAAAGAAGAAGGTATATGATATTCTGGATCTGGTAGGTCTTTCTCATGAGCATGCCAGCAGGTATCCTCATCAGTTCTCCGGAGGGCAGCGTCAGCGTATTGGGATTGCAAGAGCCTTGGTGATGAATCCGGATCTCATCATTGCTGATGAAGCCATCAGTGCTTTGGATGTGTCCATCCAGGCTCAGGTGGTGAATCTCATGAAGGAGATTCA
>NZ_KL370833.1:35524-47721 GCF_000701905.1 Proteiniclasticum ruminis DSM 24773
ACCGATGAGGAACTCCAGCGTTGGACGGCAAAAGGATAGGAAGTTAAATCAGAAGATTGACAAAAACATTAACAAGTTTATACTCTTAGGACCAGAACTGCCATCGATTTAAGGCTGTTCTGGTCTTTTTTGGTGTGCCCGGCATGGGTATAATCTAACGGGTGAAAGTCCCCAGTGCGGGCTGATAGCGCCAAGCACATAGCTTAAGGCAAGGCTTTACACCGCGAGGTGCAGCTGAAGGAAGCCGGCGGCAAACTTCTGGTCTGACGGACAGAAATCGCATGAGGCATATGGATTCTGGGTAAGGTTGCCAAACAAGCCAAAGCCCCATAGCTATCCGAAAGGTCCTATGTAGATGAGGCAGATAGATGGAAGGAAAGATTATACTCTTACCCGGGGAGATCTCGCGGACATGAGAGAAGGAATTTCAACACATGGTCGAAAAAGGTTCGTCGCGAGAAGTCAGCAGAGGTCATAGTACCAGGCGAACGCCTGGAAAGGACCGAATCATAGGAGGTGAAGAACTTGAAATTTACTCAGGACTTTGTAGAATACAGACAACTTCATATTGAAGACTATCTGCTGGATAATACTGTGGAACAGGAAGGCAAAGCAGAAGTGTACAGAAGTCTGGAGATGAATGAAAGAATCGACACCAACAGCATAATTGTACAAGGGTTGCTGGGAGATATACTCTCTGTAGATAACCTGAATGAGGCCAGAAAGAGAGTAAAGAAGAATAAAGGAAGTCATGGAATAGATAAGATGCTAGTGTCTGAAATGGATGCATTCATGCTCGAACATGGCGTAGAACTTCGAAATGCCCTCCTTAATGGCGCATATAAACCTCACCCTGTAAGAAGGGTAGAAATTCCTAAAGATGATGGTTCCAAGCGAAAGCTTGGGATTCCAACGGTTGTGGACAGAATGGTGCAACAAGCGATGGTCATCAAGACGACCCCCTTGTTTGAACCCCAATTCTCGGACAATAGTTTTGGCTATAGACCGGGGAGAAGTCCACACGGAGCAATTAAACGCTGTAAGGAATATCTGGACGAAGGCTACAAGTGGGTAGTGGATTTGGACCTCGAAAAGTTCTTTGACACCGTAAACCAAAGTAGGTTGGTACAGATTATAAGTGATACAGTGAAAGACAACAGAGTGGTATCTCTAATCCACAAGTATCTGAAAGCAGGTGTGGTGGTAGATCATAAGTTCGAAAAGGCAGACCTGGGGGTTCCACAGGGAGGTCCACTATCTCCACTGCTAAGTAATATCATGCTCAATAAGCTGGATACTGAACTCGAACAAAGAGGACTCCGGTTTGTGAGATACGCTGACGACCTTGTCATATTCATTAAGACAAGAAAAGCAGCGGAAAGAGTTAAAGAAAGCGTCTCCAACTACATTGAGAAACAACTGAACCTTAAAGTGAATAGGGATAAGACGCAGGCGGTATATATGACAAAAGTTAAATTTCTAGGATTCAGCTTCTATCAGAAAAAGAAAGTGGCAGGAATCAGGGTACATCCGAAGTCGCTAAAGAAACTGAAGACGAAGGTGAAAGAGAAAACCCGTAGAAGTGACGGCGTCGGAGAGGCAGCCAGAATAAAGAATCTTAATGATATGCTAAGAGGATGGGTCAATCACTATCGAATTGCGGACGCAAAGTCCGCGTTGGAAGAAATTGACAAGTGGATAAGACGTAGAATCAGGATGTGGTATTGGAAACAATGGAAACGAATCAGAACCAGATTCAAAAAGCTCAGGATGTACGGAATTCCAAAACCAAAAGCATGGGAATATGCAAATACAAGAAAAGGCTACTGGAGAATCTCCAATAGCCCAATCCTCTCCAGAACACTCACTAATGAAGTGCTGGAACTAAAAGGTTATATGTCACTCAAGAAGCAATATCTAAGGACAAAAATATGCTTGTAAACTATTGAAAGCGCCGTATACCGAACGGTACGTACGGTGCTGTGGGAGGGGGAAGCGGTCAGAGACCGCCAACTCTACCCGATTGTATGAACTGATGATGAGGTAGAATATCGAGCGGTTCAAGATTTCTGATAGATTCAGGTGAGAAAAGAGATTGGAAATGGAAAGGAGATGGAGTAAGTATGATGGGTTTTTGCATGAACTGCAGAGAAATCAAGATTTGCAGCGTCCAATCAGATACAGCCATTAAGAAGTGTTGAGATAACACGGCAGAATTTGTGTGTGAGCCCGGTTATTGCAGTACGTGCGCATCAGAAGTTGATCTGCCGGATCTGACAGAAGGGAATTTCAAGAGAAGAGATGATTCGAACACAGAGTCTCTAAATATCATAAAGGTAGAGGAAATAGAAGAGATTCTGTTGAAATATAGTATCGGGAAAAGACCCCTTTCGCTTCTTCTAGGTTGGAAAGAAAACACCTTAACCAGGTATGCCACTGGGGATCTTCCGACAAAAGACTATTCGGAGATGCTAAAACTGATTTCTCAAAATGCAGCCTATTACCAGAATCTATTGGAGCATCATAAAGAAAAGATCTCTTTTGAGGCGTATAAAAAAAGCCTGGCAGCGGTGAAAGAAGTCATGGGCAGGAAAGATGAAAAACTCAGTAAGATGGATGAAGCTGTACGCTGCTTACTTGAAGAAGCCGTGGAAATAACGCCTCTTGCTCTGCAGAAGCTGCTGTACTTTGCGCAAGGGTTTCAAAAGGCGTTTCAGGGTGAGTTTATGTTTGAGGAAGACTGTGAGGCTTGGAGTCATGGACCAGTTTATAGAAGGATTTATGAAAAATACAGAAATTATGGTTATCTCCCGATAGAGGAAGATCACCAAAGCAGATGTAATAAATTATCAATTGAAGAAAAGGAGACACTGAAGGCAGTGGCTGAGTTTTTTGGATGTTATAGTGGAAAAGTCTTGGAGCGGATGACTCATGAAGAAGAGCCCTGGAGAAATGCAAGAAGAAATAAGGATGAAGGAGCCCCTTCAAGTGAAGTGATAAAGAAAGAAAGCATGACCCGGTACTTCAGCAGCGTAAGAGAAAAGTATAATATGATCAATGTTAGTGACATCAAAGAGTATGCTTTGGGTTTATATGAGGAAATCCGTCACAAAGGATTCTGCCTGATTGTTTGAAGCAGTAGTCAAAAGTATGTCTGTGTAGTGTCATTGGTCCAGATTTTCTTTGTATATCATGACGGAGACACTTGGAGACAGAGTATAAAAACATAGGATTTGAGCAGGATAATCAACACCAGATTACATAAAATGAGAAAAAATCACAAAAATGTTGATGTAGAGTTCATTTTGAGGTAAGAAAAAGTAAAGGTGGTGGATTCTATGATTATTCAGCTTAGCATCAAGAACTTTACATCATTTAAGGATAAAGTCACACTAGATCTTTCAGCCGTTCATGCATACAAAGAACATGAATCTAATCTTATTGATTTGCGGCTGAAGGATAAGTTTCTCAAAGTAGTATCTATCCCGGATTATTCAACAAAGCAGTTGATATCATGATTTTCTCATTTCAAACTACTTTACATGGAATACATACTGTCCAACAAACAACAAATATTTAGATTTGAGTACTTTGGGACAGTCTTACTCAAGAATTTCCATTTTTATGTTCACTGAATAAGCCCAAAGTTTTTTGGACTTCGAGAAAGCTATGATCTCAAATTGCTTAGCCCAAGGCTAAGAGATGGATATTCTCTAACATTTTTAAGATGGCTTCTTTGTATGGTGCACTACTGCAGAGTCTCATCTTTATCTTTTTTGCGTGAGAAATGCTCTTTCCTGCGATCTTGATGAAGAGAGTTCTAAGAGTGGACATTCTGCTTTTCGAGAATTCTTTGAGTAAGACCAGCTGCTTCATAGCATTAACGAGACTATAGGCAACAGCGAGAATCATCGCTTTCGCCTGATTCGCCAAGAAAGAAGAATGGCTTAAGTGATCTAGCCCAAAATCAAGCTTGGTTTCCTTGATGTAGTTCTCCATGTTTCCACGTTTGTTATAGACTTTCAGAATATCAGGAGCATCTAGCCTCAGAGAAGTTATAATAAAGCTCTTTCGGGGAACTAGTTCCCCAGGAGAACGTTCAATCTTGGTTACTACGCGTCTACTATGGGACCAGGATTTTGCCCGATAAGAGAAGTCATCATACTGACAGTGATACTTGCTGTAATCCATCTTATAGCGGGTTAAGAACAGCTCTTCTTCATAGCGTGAGCGTTTATTGAGTGTAGCGTTGGCCTTCAGCTTAAACAAATAATGGACCCCATATTCTTCACAGAGATTATATAGCTGAGGGACAGCAAACCCGCTATCTCCTCTCACAAGAATTGTGGCTTCCGGATAAGTTCTCCGTAAGGAGAAGAGAACAGGCTCAAGGAAGCTCACCACACCAGTGGAGGTATACTCACTTCCTTTTCGGAGCATAAACTTCATCAGATCTCCGGTAAGACCATCGTAGAGAACCATGGGATGATATCCTGTGGTGTCATAATGGTAGATATAGGTACTTTCATCCTGATGGCCATGAGTTTCAACATTCGTGGAGTCCAGATCCAAGATGATATGCCGTTTGTCTGATGGATTATGTGTCATTTTATAGAGATGTTCCAAAATATCGTTGAACTTATCGATGTCTTTCTGCTCGAAAGAGTTCAAGGTTCTTGAGATTGTCGGCTGGGAGGCGAGCGCCTCCTTCTCTAGCACTGCTGTAAACACAGGATCATATCGCAAATGATCTGCTGCATCATCTCTATGATAACCAGCTATGTTCTGATAAATAGGCTGTTCAATGACGGAAGAGATGGAGTGAGTCTTTCGTTTATCAGTCCCGAAGTAATGCTTAAGAAGGCTGTCAAACCCGATTTTATGGATAAACTCTTTGATGAAGAGCAGTCCGGAATCAGAAGACAGATTCCCACCGCTGAAATCAAAAGAAAATTTAGTGTTGAATTGAAGTGCATTCTGCTGTAAACTCATCATGAAAAGAACTCCTTTTTATGTTTTTGTGTGTTTTTGCAATTTCACTTTAACATAAACTTGGGTTCTTTTCTTTTATTATTTTTGTCACCCAACGGGTGACAGAGTCCAGGCCTATAGATCATTGAGTTTCAATGGTTTGAAGAGAATCAATCTAAATTGTTGAATAATCCAGGATCAATATAGCCATTATCCCCACTAAAAAGCAAAAGACACCCCTAGAAGGATGCCTAAATTGTTTTTTCATATTCTCCAATGATTTTATAGAATGAGTTCTTTTTTAACTCTAACATGGTCATAAATTCAACCCCTGTTATCTCTTTTTTTTTCCATTTAGGATAATTGCTTTCTAAGTTTTGTCTTTGTTCCTTGTTTAATGTGCTTAGATTTAATTGTGGTCTACCTAGATGCTTTCCTTTTGCTTTGGCAAGTGCGATTCCTTCGGCTTGTCGCTAAATATATTGTCACGTTCTCGCTCGCTTACAAAGGCTAAAACTTGTAATACAAGGTCAGATACAAACGACCCAAGTTGGTCTTTATATTGCGTTGTATCAAGTAAAGGCATATCCAAAACTTTTATATCTGCTTTAATGTTTTGAGTAATATCTTTCCATTCTTTCTTTATCTCTTTAGAGTTCCTACCAAATCTATCAATAGATTTAATATAGAGCATATCTCCCTCACGTAAACATTGTTTTAACGCTTGGTATTGGCTTCTATTGAAGTCTTTTCCACTTTCCTTATCAATGAATATGTCACGCTCATTTATACCCAACTCTTGGATTTCCTTTAATTGTCCGGCTTGATTTTGGTCTTTACTTGATACCCTTATGTATGCAAAAGTTTTTTTACTCATATCGTTCACCGTTCCATTAGGGTATTTGTTAATTCTATTATAACCTAATCGTTTGCAAAGGTAAAATTTATTTTATAAACGCTTGTAAAATACTTAATAAACCTTTACGAACAATAAAAGCACCTTATTTTGGACTTCCTTAAAGGTATACCTTAATAAAAAAACATACATAATAGTCAAATGTTCAATATAAAAAACCACCTTAAATAAGATGGTTTTCAAATATCCTTATTTAACTAAAGTATCAATTAGCTGTACAATCAAAGCTTTAAGCTCGACTTTTTAATAAATTTGAAATCGGTAAGGAAATAAAATAGCCCACAAAAAAACCAACGTTGTATAAAACTATATCGGCTAAATCAAATGCTCCTACTTTAAATTGTGCTTGTAAATACTCAATTAAAAATACAAATATTTCAAAAGCAATTAATCTTGCAACAAACGTTTTTAGTAGGTTTGTGTGTGCCAACAAAAAGTACATTGGCATAAAGATGATAAGATTAATAACCATAAGTATAAGTGAGCCTGTATCACCTTTTATATCAGATAAAAATCCAACTGGGTTCCAAGCATACAGCCCAGTATCCCCAAAGTGTTGCTGGTCAGGTCTTAATAAACTCAATAATAAGACGAGTATATATAACGATAAAAGTAAATATCTGTCTAGTCTTGTATCAAGGTTTAATACGATTTTTATCAAGATATAGACCGAAAAGACTATTATAATAATTGCTAAGACATTCTTTTCGATATTCTCCATATTGGCAAAAAATCTTGGTAGGAAATCCATAAAGAAACCTATATATAACATAATTCCGACGATAGTACTTATCACAAATAAAAGAATATTAACCGTCCACTTTGATTTGAAAAATGTTTTTGGGTCATTCCTCTCGAAAATGGTAAACACCTCAGGTACTAATTCCATAATCCAACCCGTTTGTTGAACAATGGTTAATAAATTTCTACCTATATTTTATTATAAATATTAGCCTAATGTCAAATTTAAATGCAACAAACTTCAAACATAACCAAAACATAGTGATACCAGAGAACAGGTAGTGGAAGAGGAAGAAAGAGGAAGGTGTATGATATTCTGGATCTAGTGGGTCTTTCTCATGAGCATGCCAGCAGGTATCCTCATCAGTTATCCGGAGAGCAGCGTCAGCGTATTGGGATTGCAAGAGCCTTAGTGATGAATCCGGATCTCATCATTGCTGATGAAGCCATCAGTGCTTTGGATGTGTCCATCCAGGCTCAGGTGGTGAATCTCATGAAGGAGATTCAGGGAAAGACCAACATTGCTTATCTCTTCATCGCCCATGATCTTTCCATGGTAAGGTACATCTCTGACAGAATTGGAGTCCTTCATTTTGGACATCTGGTGGAAACTGGAACCACGGAAGAAATCTTTGAAAATCCCATTCATCCATACACCAAATCTCTGCTTTCAGCCATTCCTCATCCAAATCCTGTGACGGAACGGGAGAGAAAATCCATGACCTATGACTATGCTTCCAGTGGCATTGACTACTCTAAAGGAGTGCTGCAGAATGTGGGAGGTACCCATCAGGTCTTAGCGACCGATGAGGAACTCCAGCGTTGGACGGCAAAAGGATAGGAAGTTAAATCAGAAGATTGACAAAAACATTAACAAGTTTATACTCTTAGGACCAGCACGGCCATCGATTTAAGGCTGTTCTGGTCTTTTTTATTGTCTACAAATGACATGAATGAGGAAGACAGGAACATTCGATAATAGGGATAGTGATTGGTTATCAACAGAAAAATGAGGTATGTACTGACGATGATTCTCTTGGGGGAACATAACAATTCACAATTTGTTCATTGCTATTTTTTTAACTAGTGCTATAATGAGGATGAATTGTAATGGTTATTAAGTTGGTTTCAATTCAAGTTTAGACTATAACCATAATCACATTAATTAATAAATATTTCACCAAGTGAGAGGAGATTTTATCATGAACAAAATTGTCATTGTGGGTGCGAATCATGCAGGAACTGCAGCAGCCAATACGCTGATGGCAAACTATAAGGACGCCAAAGTCACCATTTTTGATGCGAATTCCAACATCAGTTTCTTAGGCTGTGGCATGGCCTTATGGATTGGGGAGCAGATTACCGGAGCAGAAGGGCTCTTTTATTCCGATAAGGAGAAGCTGGAGGCTCAAGGAGCGGTGGTCCATATGGAAGCTCCTGTAGAAAATATAGATTTTGATCGTAAAGTCGTTTATGCAACGCTGAAGGATGGCACCAAGGTGGAAGAATCCTATGATAAGGTAATACTTGCCACTGGATCTACGCCAATCATCCCTAATATTCCTGGCATAGATCTGGAGAATGTGCAGAAAGTGAAGCTGTATCAGCATGCGGATGAAGTTATTAGGAAGCTGAAGACAGAAGAGATTGAGAATGTGGTCGTGGTAGGTGCAGGATACATTGGTGTGGAGCTGGCCGAAGCCTTCGAACGAAAAGGAAAGAACGTCACCCTCATTGACATTGCAGACACCTGCCTGCCTGTCTATTACGATGAACCTTTCACCGATCTCATGAGAGAGAACCTGAAGAATCATGGCATTCATCTGGCTTTTGGCGAAAGAGTGCTGGAGATTCGAGGAGATCAGAAGGTTCGTGAGGTCGTTACAGACAAGGGAGTCCATAAAGCCGATATGGTTGTGCTGTCTATTGGATTCAGACCGAATACCAGTCTTGGAAGTGGAAAGCTGGAACTCTTTAGAAATGGTGCTTTTGTAGTGGATAAGCATCAGGAGACCAGTATAAAGGATGTTTATGCCATTGGAGACTGTGCTACAGTTTATGACAACAGCATTCAGGATACCAACTATATTGCACTGGCTTCCAATGCGGTTCGAACTGCCATCGTGGCGGCTCATAACGCTGGTGGAGGAACACTGGAATCTGCTGGAGTCCAGGGATCCAACGGAATCTGCATCTATGATCTGAAGATGCTGTCTACTGGAATGACGCTGGCAAAAGCCAATGTCTGCGGATTTGAAGCAGCGGCTACAGATTATGATGATCTGCAGAAACCGGAGTTCATTGAAGAAAATAATCCGAAAGTCAAGATCAGAATTGTTTATGATAAGAAGACCAGAGTCATTCTTGGTGCTCAGATGGCATCCACCTATGACATCTCCATGGGCATCCATCTGTTCTCCCTGGCCATTCAGGAAAGAGTCACCATTGACAAGCTGGCTCTGACGGACATTTTCTTTCTGCCTCATTTCAACAAGCCTTACAATTACATCACCATGGCTGCACTGGGTGCAAAATAGGAAAGTAAACTGCGTACAGCAGGTAACTTTCCCGCGGAAAATCGAGATGGGTTTCTTTGGAAGCCTGTCTCTTTTTATTTACACAGAAGCACGGAATTTACTCTCGCTGAACTGAAGGACGTTTTGGAGAATTCTGCCAAAGTGAAAGGACTGAGGATAGGGCCTTCATCGTGCAAGCACTGTGTTACTGTACAAAAAGTGAGGATTCTGCATTGGGATGTTAAAGCAGGAATATTGATTTCAATCGGGGTAGAACATGAATGAAGGAAGAAAAAACAGATCTGTTTCCGTAACAGACCTGTTTCCATTGAAGTTGTTTTCTAAGGAGCCACCTTTTCTGAAGTGGTTTTATTTCTCTCGGATCTTTTGGAAGATAGTTTTTGAAAGCCACTCTTCAAAAGCGTGGAAACCTTCACTTCTTTTCAGTTCCACAAAACTGAAGTCCTCCACGATAAATGGTATTTTCTGATAGGCCAGCATAAAGAAATCTTCTGTGGCAAAGAATTGGATTTCATGAGGGTTAAAGCTCTTTTTCTCAATCACCCGGTGGAACATCTTTTGTGCATAAGACTTGGCGTCTGCAGTGGTTCGGAAAACAGCATCTGCGTAGCTGCTGCCTCCTGGGACTCTTTTTGTGCTGTTGTACATATTGATCACTCCTCATAATTTTTATTCTATGCAGGAATTTCAGGCAATAAAAAAAGCCCTTCTTAAGGAGCTATGCATCTCCTCATCGATATTAGCTGAACCACCTTACTTATAAAAAAAGCAGGTTGGTATGCGGTCGTAGAGCTAATCCTCTACCGCAACTCCTGATAAGAACTATTGAATTGTACATATTAACTATATCATAAATTTTGAAGATGTGAAGAGGATCTTTCCATCCTATGGTATGATAAAAGCAAAATAATAAAAGCAGGTGATTCTATGGACCTTAGAAAAGTGGATGACAGCAATCTTTGGCAGATTGTGAAGCTTAGTGTGGGAGAAGACCAGAGAAAATTCGTTGCAACCAACACGCAAAGTATACTGCAGGCGTATACCACCATCACTTCTGGTGGCGTTGCCCTTCCTTTTGGCCTTTATGAGGGAGAAGAACTGGTGGGCTTTGTGATGTTTTGATTTGATGGTTTTGAAGAAGGGGATCCTGAATATATCAAGGGAAGCTATGGTCTTTGGAGGTTTATGATCGATGAAAAGCATCAAGGAAAAGGCTATGGGAAAAAAGCCATGGCAGCCTGCCTTGCTTATTTAAGAACCTTTCCTTGCGGAAAAGCGAAGTACTGCTGGCTTTCTTATGAACCTGAAAATGAAGTCGCAAAAAAGCTCTACAATTCCTTTGGGTTTCAGGAAACAGGGGATGTAGTTGGAGGAGAAGTGATTTCTCTCTTAGAATTATAATCAGATAGAACTAGAATAAAAAGTTGCCTAGAGACATTACAATTCTCCAGGCAACTTTTTTGAGACCATTCATTTTTTGAAAGAAACACTTCTTTTGGGTGAAACCCTCCACTATAACACCAGAGCTAAAGGGGGATAGAATGAATCTCACAATGTGCAGATTATGAGAAACTGCATATAGGATGATAGCTGATCTTTCCTCGGAGATTCATATCTTATCATCTTAGGCAAGTTATATATAATTCCTCAAAGATTCAACTTACCAAGAGGCTTCCGGGTCTTCACACTATCTTTTATCAGAATTAGTTTCATCTCTGTGTTTTATAAACCGCTTACTGTTGATAAATACCTAAAACAATGATATGATGCACCTAAATACCCGCATTGGAATTTAAGTGCGGGTAAAGAGGTGCAAAAAATGATTGAAAAACAAAAAATAATACATGAATTTGAAAAAAATGGAGGTATACTGAAAACCTCAGAGTTGAAAGAACTTGGGCTAAGTAGCCGCCAAATTAAAAAGCTTTTGCAAGAAGGAGAAATATCGAAAATAAAGTATGGTTACTATGAACTCGCTGGTGAAGTGAATCCAGAAGAAGTAATGATTGCAAGACTATTTCCTGAAGCTGTTATATTTCTTGAAAGTGCACTCCTTTATTATCACTATACAGATAGAATTCCAAACGCTTGGCAGATAGCAGTAGATAGAGATAGTGAAAAAAGCCAGTATAACATCGAATACCCACTTATAGAGCCGTACTACCAAGAAAAGAAATACCTAAGCATTGGTGTAACTACATTTGAAATACATGGAGTTGAAGTCAGAATTTTTGATCGAGATCGCACCATGTGTGATATTATGCGCTATGAAAAGAAACTGGAAAAAGAAGTTTTTACCAATGCAGTAATGAGATATCATAAAGACCCTCAAAAAAATATCAGGCGTTTGTTTGAGTATGCTGCAATGTTCAACATCACAAAAAAAGTTCAATCTCAGATAGGGAAGTGGATGTAATGATTTATTCAAGTGCGTCTATACTGGCAAGATTAAAGAATAAAGCAAAAACAGAAGGTATCTCTTTTCAGCAACTATTAAATCTGTTCTTTCAGGAAGAGTTTATAAGAAGGTTGGCTAAGAGCGATTATAGAGAGCGACTCATTTTGAAAGGAGGATTTTTATTATATTCAATAAGCGATTTTACTACAAGACCTACGGTTGATGCTGATTACTTACAGGAATTGCGCCAGAAAGCCCATACCGAGCTTGCCCGGCTTCAGCCGTGGGATGAATGGCGCTTGCGTGGCAAAATATATTGTAGCTTGAATCTCATGCTGATACAATGTGTTTATGAGCCAAACATATAGAAGAGCTCAAACAACTGTATCGCTAATCAATTATCATTTTTCTGAAATTTGTGAAGAAATAGATATTCAAATACTGGCAGTGGAATGTGATAAAGATCATTGACCCCTTTTCGTCAACGCATTGCCAACAATCAGCCCATCAGACATCATGGCAAAATTGAAAGGAGTGACATCAAGAAGATTGCGACAGGAGTTTTCACACCTGAAGCATTTACCAAGTCTGTGGACACGAAGCTATTTTGTATCTACCGCAGGAAACGTATCGA
>NZ_JNKC01000016.1 GCF_000701905.1 Proteiniclasticum ruminis DSM 24773
CCCACTTTGAGGCAGGTTACCCACGTGTTACTCACCCGTCCGCCGCTAAGAATACTTCTATGTAAACATATCCGCATTCTCCGCTCGACTTGCATGTGTTAGGCACGCCGCCAGCGTTCGTCCTGAGCCAGGATCAAACTCTCAATTTAAAAGTTTGAACTAGCTATTCATTACACTAGCTTCTGAACTTCATTTTCATGAAGTTCGCACTTTCTTTTCAGAAAGTGGTTTTTTTTGATTTCTCAAAAAGAATTACTTTGGTTTTTTACCTATATTCTGTTTAATTTTCAAAGAACTGTGTTTGCTTGTTTTCGCGCCGCTCTCTCAAGCGACTTGTCTATCTTATCACGGAGAAAGAATCTTTGTCAACATCAAATTGTAGTGATTTCTCAAAAATTTTAGTTATTTTTGTACAATTCACTTTTTCCTGTTGCCAGGCAGTACCTTTCGACATTTTCATAAAGTCTGTTCTTCGTGCTCTATAATCATAGCTGATTTACCAAAACTTTACAATGACCCCTGATAAAGTTTAACGATAGTTCATAGACCAGAAAGAGAGCCCTTTCAGGCTCTCTTAGGCATCAAACATTCAGTTAAGCAATGTCCGCAGACTTGAACTGCGAGTTGTACAGTTTAAAGTATTCGCCACGTTTCTTCATCAGTTCCGTATGCGTACCATCTTCTTCTATTCCATTTTCAGTGAGTACTATAATTCGTTCAGCATTCCGGATGGTCGCCATCCTGTGCGCAATGATAAAGGTGGTTCTGTCTTTGGCCAGTTCATTGATGGACTCCTGAATCACCGCTTCACTCTTGTTGTCTAATGAAGAAGTAGCCTCATCCAGAATAAGGATAGGCGGATTCTTAAGAAACATTCTTGCAATGGACAGTCTTTGTTTTTGGCCACCAGACAGCTTCACACCACGTTCCCCAATATAGGTGTCGAAACCGTTGGGCATATCCATGATGAACTCATAAGCATTGGCTTTCTTGGTGGCTTCTATCACTTCTTCTTTCGTGGCCTCCAGATTGCCATAGAGTATATTTTCATATACACTGCCACTGAAAAGAAACACATCCTGCTGAACAATCCCGATGTTTCCACGAAGACTTTCCATAGTTACTTCCTGTATGTTCTTCCCATCTATATAGATTCCGCCGCTGCTGAGTTCATAGAACCTCGGAATCAGATTGCACATGGTGGTTTTCCCTACTCCACTGGGACCAACAATGGCAATGGTCTGACCTTCATCCACCATCAGATTGATGTTTTTCAGCACCGCTTCCCTGTCCCCATAGGAGAACGCAACATCCTGGAACTCCACAGTTCCTTTCACATCTCGAAGTTCTTCCGCATTTTCCTTGTCAATGATATCTGGTGCGATGGCCATGACTTCGCTGAATCTTCTAAAGCCGGCCATACCACGCTGGAACTGTTCCACAAAATTCGCCAGTCTCTTCACAGGCTGAATGATGATACCCATATAAATGATGTAGGCGAACAGATCTCCCGTATTGATCTCCCCCAGATACAGAAAATAGCCCCCGAAAGCCAAAGTCACAAGGTTCAGGATATTGGAGAAGAAATTGATCCCTCCTGAGAAAATCCCCAGCTGTCTGACACTTCTTGTACGAAGCTTCTTGAAAGCATTGTTCCCTTCATCAAACTTCTTCTCCTCATAGTCTTCATTGGTGAAAGACTTCACCACGCGCACGCCAGAGATGGAGTCTTCTAAGCCAGCGTTGATGTCTGAAAGCTTCTCTCTCATCTGGCGGAAGGTTCTTCTCATCTTGCTGTTATAGAAGACTGCAAACAGAACCAGGAAAGGAACCACGGTAAACACAATGAGTGTAAGCTTCACATTTACATTTAGAAGTAGGCCAAAAGAACCAAGAAGCATGAGACCTGAGATAAAAATATCCTCAGGACCATGATGAGCCAGCTCGCTGATTTCATTCAGGTCGTTCACAAGCCTCGACATGATATGTCCTGTCTTTGTTTCATCATAATACTTGAAGGACAGCTTCTGAAGATGGGAGAACATATCTTTTCTCATGTCATATTCCATCTTCACCCCCAGCAGATGCCCATAGAAGCCCACCACATAATCCATCACAAATCGGAATATATAGAGGAAGAACATCGCAATGGCCACTTTCACAAGACGCTCCATGTCATTGTTTGGAAGAATGTCATTAATGAAAGTCCTCGTGATCTGAGGAAAAATAAGATCTGTTGCCGCGATGAAGGTCGCTGCCACCATATCCAGAATAAAAAGCCACTTATGCGGCTTATAGTACGATATAAACTGTTTAATCATTTCATTCACCTGCACATATAATTTCGTTCACCATTCCATTATAACGGAGGAAACCTACAAATGTGGGATGGATGTTCAAATCTGTTCTGGTTTGCCGATAATCTCTTTAGGTTCCTTTACCATAATTTTACTTTTACTTTCGCATAATTCAGTAACATCTCATCTTGAAGAAGGGTATAATACTACTATAATCTGAAACATAAAACACTTTGGAGGTAACATATGCGAATTTTTGCTCACAGAGGCAACTCCTCTGTTTATCCCGAGAACACCATGGCTGCATTCCGGTCTGCTTTATCTGTAGGCGCAGAAGGCATCGAAACTGATGTGCATCTGACAAAGGACGGCATCCTTGTAATCACCCATGACGAAGAGATCAGCCGGGTATCTGACGGAAAAGGTCAGGTGAAAGATATGACCCTGGAAGAGCTCCAGAGGTATGATTTCGGTTCATGGAAAGGAGATGCCTATAAAGGAGAGAAAATACCAACCCTAATAGAGCTTCTGGATCTTTTGAAAGACACAGATCTCATACTCAATATAGAAATTAAAATGGGTTTTGTCCTCTATCCTGGAATTGAGGAAAAGCTTCTGGAGCTCATCAAAGCTGAAGGCTTTCTATCCCGGGTCATCTTCTCCAGCTTCAACCATTATTCCATTGCTCTCATCAAGCAGCTGGAACCTGAGGCCAAAACCGCTCCCTTATATGAATGCGGACTCTTCCAGCCACATGAGTACGCCAAAACCCTCGGTGCGTCCTTTATTCATCCTTCCTACAGATCCATGGACCCGAGGCTCCTGGAGGATCTCAAGAAAAACAGCATCGGAGTCAATCTTTGGACCGTCAATGATATCCAGACCGCCCAATACTTCAATACCCTTGGCATCGACGGCATCATCACCGATCATCCGGAAGAACTCATTCAAGCACTAAGGAGGCCGTAACTATGGAACATAAACTGGACTACAAAAAGACTTTTATTCTAGGCTTTGGTTTTTTTGCCATCAGCATCACATGGAGCGTCTACAACGCTTTTATGCCGCTGCTTCTTGGCAATTACCTGAAAAGCGCTGCACTTATTGGTTTTATCATGACCATCGACAACTATCTGGCCCTTTTCATTCAGCCTGCCGTCGGGTTCTACTCTGATAAGATCAACACGAAATTTGGTCGAAGAATGCCCTTCATCATGGTGGGCATGCCTCTGGCAGCTGTTTTCATGTTTCTTATCCCACAAACGAAGAGCCTCTATGCACTGGTTTTCGCTCTGCTCTTCATGAACCTGTCCATGAGCATCTACCGCTCTCCGGTGATTGCTCTTATGCCGGACATCACCGCGAAGCAGCACCGCTCAAAGTCGAACTCCATCATCAATTTCATGGGCGGCATCGGATCTCTCATCGCCTATCTCATTGGCGGCAAGCTTTTTGAGCTGAATGACGGATATCCTTTTATCCTCTCTTCTTTCCTCATCCTCTTTTCCTTTGGTGTTCTTTTTCTGAAGATCAAAGAGCAACGGGATGTGCTTCATTATGAAGCAGCGGAAGAAAAGAGAAACCTTCTTCAGGGTCTTGCCATCGCCCTGAGGGACAAGAACGCCCGAAATCTTCTCTTTGCCATCTGCAGCTGGTTCATTGCCTACAACGGCATCGAAACTTTCTTCACGAAATACGGACAAAGTTATCTTGGTATCCAGCCTTCCCAAGCCACCACAACGCTGGCATTCATCTCCATCAGCTTTCTAGTCTTCGCCATTCCTGCAGGAATCATTGGCACCAAGATTGGAAAGAAGAACACCATCCGTATGGGCGTAGCGCTGGCGGTGCTGCTGACCTTGGCCATTTCCTTCCTGAAACCAGAACAGAGCAATATGCTTCTTCTCATGAGAATTCTGTTTCTTGGGGTCGGATTTGCCTGGGCTTCCATCAACATCAACTCCTATCCTCTGGTAGCTGATATGAGCCCCTTAGGACTTCTTGGCACATATACCGGTGTATATTACCTTTTCTCTTCCATTGCGAACATCATTTCTCCTGTTCTATTGGGTTTCCTTATTGACCGCATCGGATATCAGATTGTCTTTCTCTACGGCGCTTTCTTCTTTGGACTGGCATTCTTATTCATCAGTCTGGTCCATGACAAGAGAGTAGAAAACAGCAGCAACTAAAACACTGGAAAGTGTGGTGATATTCATGGTTTATTTTGAAACAGAGCGTCTACGGTTCAGAGACTGGACCAGGGAGGATCTTCCCCCATTTAGAAAGATGAATAAAGATCCTCAGGTCATGCGATATTTTCCTTCCACCTTGGAGGATGCAGAAACGGACTTTTTCTTTGAGAGAATTCAAAAAGAATTTTCCAGCTCGGGCTATGGGCTCTACGCGGTGGAGCTGAAAGAAACAGGTGAATTCATCGGGTTCATCGGGTTCCATGAAGCTTCTTTCCCCGCCGCCTTCACCCCTTGCATCGAAATCGGTTGGCGGCTGAAAGCTTCTGCCTTTGGAAAAGGATACGCCACAGAAGGCGCCAGAACCTGCATAGCCTATGGCTTCCAAGAGCTGAAGTTTCCTGAAATCTACAGTTTCACCGCTAAAATCAACCTCCCCTCGGAGGGGGTCATGCAGAAGATCGGCATGATAAAAGTGGGAGAATTTGACCATCCCAACGTACAGGACGGCAGTATCCTGAAGGAACATGTCCTTTATCAAATGAAAAACAAATAGAAGAGAAGCCTGGAATCTATGAAAAGAATCCAGGCTTCTCTTTATTCTGTCTTATTTATTCAAGGGTCTTCAGGCAGTGGTGGAAGGCTCATTAAAGAAGAATATGACGTTCTGCTTCCATCTTTAGAAACACCTGCACTTCAGAACTCTCGCTATCCTTGTCGCATCTTTCAGAATCCCAGATTCTCAGGTCCCTCTATAAGACTCCTGAGGTGTCACCAGATAGCTTCTTGCACGTAAAAAGTTTGTACCTATATTTTCTCCTTCTTCTGATACACTGTAAAATCGAGTTCTATGCCCGAATGTTCATCCAGCATTGTCTCTCTATTCACCTCAGTGAAATCCTTCAGCTTCTCCAGCGGGAAATAGGTGTCTCCCTGAAACTCTTTTTTTACATAAGTGATGTAGAGCTTCTCACAGTGCGGAAGAAAGTAATTGAAAAGCTCTCCTCCACCAATGATCATCACTTCCTCCGGATACTCTTTATACTTCATCACCTCTTCCAGATCATGAAGCACTTCTACCCCTTCCGGAAAAGAAAGATCCCGGTTTCTTGTCAGAACCACATGTTTTCTTCCTGGCAGCATCCCCGGCAGGCTCTCAAAGGTTTTTCTGCCCATGACCATGGTTTTACCCATGGTCATTTTTTTAAAATACTGAAGATCCTTCGGAATCCTCCAGGCCAGGGTGCCTTCTTTTCCAATGACCCCATCTTCCGTTGTGGCAACAATAAGGCTCAGCATATCAGACAGACACCTCCATGGCGATTTTCCCCAGATGATTGTAGTCCACAAGCTTAATATCTTCGATGGTGAACTTGTAGAAATCCTGCACCTCAGGATTGATCCAAAGCTTTGGCGCTTCCGGAGCTTCTCCCCGGGAAAGCTGCTCTTTCATCCCTTCCACCTGATTTTCATAGATGTGGGCATTGTTGATCACATGGGTGAAAAGACCAGGTCTAAGGCCTGTCACCTGGGCTATGAGATGCACAAGCACCGCATATTGGGTCATATTAAAAGGCACTCCCAAAGGAAGATCTCCAGATCTTTGCACCAGCATGCAGTTGAGTCTTCCATCGGTCACATCCCACATGGTCATGAAGGCACAAGGATACAAGGATCCGCCCTCCAGATGGGGAATCTGCCATAGACTCATGATCATCCTTCTATCCTGGGGATTGTTTTTCAGACTGTGTATCAGCTGATCCACCTGATTGTACTCTTTCACCACCCAGCCATAGGAAGTGCCGATGGTGCCGTCTTCCTTCATCCACTCATCCCAGATATGGACATTCTCCTCCTGCAGTTTCAGCACAGAGTTGGACTGGTCCCGGTAAATCCAGAGCATTTCCTTCACTGCAGTCTTAAATCCTACAAATTTTGATGTAAGAATGGGAAATTCCTTTTCCAGATCAAACTGCATAATTTTGTGGGGGAGTTTATAAGTAGGCATCCCGGTTCGGTTGCCGTCATAGTATCCATGTTCCAGCACCTCTTTGACAATGCTGAGATATTGAGTATCCGCACGATTCATCTAAAAACCTCCTTCAGGTCAACTTCTTCTATTCATTATAAAAGTTCTGTGCCGATTTTGGTAGGGGTTCAAGAAATTCATCTCTCTTTTTAAAAATGCTGTTAAAGAAAAAGCGCCAGATCCAAAGATCTGGCGTGCAGTTTCCGTATTTGTCTGTTTTATTAAGGGGGGTATGTGTTTGGTGTTCATATATATACCAGAGACTACGTATAGGCCTAGTCTGCGAGTATTCTCTTTTCTCCCTCGAGTTCACGGATGCCTTTGACATTCTGTGTCACTTCTAGGGTGCCCATGTACTTTCCTTTCTCATCTCTCACGGCATAGTACGTGATGAGAATGAACATGCCACGGGAATTGATCCAGAAACTTTCCTCATCCTTCACACCAGCTTTGAAGTCCTCCAGGAGCTTCTCCACAGTGCCCACACTTTGGGGTGGATGACAGTTCTGAACCGTACGTCCGATGACGGACTTGGTTCTTGCAAAGATTCTTTCTTTGGCCAGATTGAAATATTTCACTGTGTCTTTCTCATCAATAAAGGTGATGTCCACAGGCAGGGTATTCATGATTTTTTCCAGTTCCTTCACAGAGAGATAGCCTACACCGAACCGTACATTTCCATCTGGCGCGTTCTCTTCCTTCTTCTTGGGACCGCCAATGAAGGAAACTCTGTTTGGTGCCCACTTCCCTTCCGGTGATACGATGCAGTAGCCGATTTCTTCACTGTCATCGGCAATCTCCAGCCACTCATCTTCTGTGAAGACTTCGAGAATCATCGGAATGAGAATCTGCTCTTCTTTAAAGATCATCTCCTTGATTTTTGTGAGGGTCGCTGGCGCATGAGTCTTCAGAGCTTCTCTGTTCTCATCGATAACCATCTGCTTCATTTCTTTAATGGCAAGACGGATTTCATCATCTACGCCCCACATGACCTTAGGCGGTGCACTCATGCCGTATTTTTCCATATAAGGGAAGATCACATTTTCTTTTCTGGAGTAGTGCTTGTCAATGTCCCAGAGAAGATTGATGTCCTGAAGAAGAAGGTTCTTGATGGGTGCTTCCGGATGGTTGATAAAAGCCTCCATCTTGGGCTCCAGATCCTCTTCCAGAAGACTGGTCAAGGCATAGTTTTCTTCTCTTAAAACTCTCACTGGATGACCAATGCTTTCTTCTTCCTTGCTTCTGGTATGGACTTCATCCACAGACCCCTTGAAGATATCCGCATGGACATCACAAAGTCTCTGAATTTCTTCCACAGGCATGCCTTCCTGTACCAGTCCTTGTTCCATCTGAGTGATTTCAAAGGAGGAGACTCCTGTGAAGTTTGCTCGGAACTCTTTTTTCACTTCTTCTGGGTCTACCCCATCATGAAGTTTCAGGATCATTCCTTTCAGAAGCTCCTGTCTTTTATTTTTGTTGGTGTCATTCAGTTCACGGTTATTGATTACGTTGCTCATTTTTCCCTCCACTTTCCATTCTTACTCTAGGATGGTGATGCCTCTTTTTGAAAAGGCATCGATGATGGTTTCCAGTGGTACATTCTTCGCTTTGGAAACCTTCGGCAGTGTCATGATTTTTCCCATGGTCTTCAGCATGATGGGGTTCGTAATCTGGTCAAATCCCAGCGATTTCAGAACTTCCGCAGCTTCGGGGCATTTCTTTACAATTTCTTCTACCGTATCCTGCATCTGTATGGTCAAATCTCTTCACTCCCTTCACTTGATGAACTCATTATAAATTGAAAGCCATTGCTAAAACTTTGACCTGCATCAAATTTCTTCAACTTTTCTTTCACAGGATAAATAAATCTTACCATTTTACTCGGATTTTGAAAAGTACTTTTATAAAAAATGTAGATTTTACCTTTTCTTTACCAAAACCCATGATTTTACCTTTATAATGTAAGTATAAAAAGAATATTTAGACTATTTTAGGAGGGATCTGACATGTCAAGAGTCGTATTCTACCACAAGAAATTCAAGGTTCTCCAAATCGGAAAATCTTCCTATGTCGTTGTGAGAAAGAATACCACAAACTACAGCCAGCACTCCCATCTGTCTTCCTTGAATGGAGCCATCCGCCTTGTTAAACTTCTGGAGGAAGGGAAGCTGCCTCATTCTGACTACTTGAGAGAATCCGCGCGGCGCCTTCTGAAGGAGCAGGAATACACGAAACTGAAATCCATTCCTTCCTAATAACTTAAAAGCTTCCATACGCCGGGTTCATTGCTGGAACCCCAGGCGATGGAAGCTTTCTCTTTTTTACTTTCTTAGGGACGGATCTGCCCCTGGCCAAAGATGATGTATTTGGTGGAGGTGAGTTCCGTCAGTCCCACAGGACCTCTGGCATGCAGCTTCTGGGTGGAGATGCCCATTTCAGCGCCCATCCCCATGGCCTGTCCATCAGTAAACCGGGTGGAGGCATTGACATAGACCGCCGCTGCATCTACCTCATTGAGGAAACTCAGCGCGTGATCGTACTTTTCAGTGACAATGGCTTCAGAATGCCCTGTACCATACTTTGCGATGTGTTCCATGGCTTCTTCCAGACTTCCAACGGTCTTCAGGGAAAATGCAAGATCCAGGTATTCGGTGGCATAATCCTCCTCCGTGGCTTCCAAAAAGGAAGGGACCAAAGCCCTTGCCTTCGGATCTGCCATGACCTTCACTCCATGTTTTATGGTGAGCTTTTCCAGTTTAGGCAGAAAGCTCTCAAGTACAGCCTCATGGACGAGAAGAGACTCCATGGCATTGCAGACTCC
Source organism: Proteiniclasticum ruminis DSM 24773 (assembly GCF_000701905.1). Lineage (GTDB taxonomy): Bacteria > Bacillota > Clostridia > Clostridiales > Clostridiaceae > Proteiniclasticum > Proteiniclasticum ruminis. The sequence goes on from NZ_JNKC01000016.1 coordinate 9,340, forward strand.
GGTTCTCTGGGTTTTCGCATTTTCAATGATGGATAGAGCCATCTCCTCATCTGCGCTTTCATCTACAAACACGTGGCAGTTGCCCACCCCGGTTTCAATGACCGGAACTGTGGATTCTTTCACCACTCTTTGGATGAGCCTTGCAGACCCTCTTGGAATCAGCACATCTAGATACTCATTCATTCTCATGAACTCCCCTGCGGTCTCATAGGAAAGATCTTCAATAAGCTGGACCATGTGGGGATTGAGTCCTCTCTTCACAAGAGCTGCCTGAATCACTGAAACCAGTGCCTTATTGGAAGAGATGGCTTCTTTGCCTCCCCTTAATATCAGTGCATTGGAGGACTTGAGACAAAGGGCTGCGGTATCAATTGTCACATTGGGTCTGGATTCATAGATGATTCCTACCACACCCAAAGGGACGGTCTTTTTCCCAATCTGAAGACCATTTTCCAACGTCTTCATGGACAGCACCTTCCCGATGGGGTCCTCCATGGTGCGGATTGACAGAATCCCTTCTATCATGCTTTCAATTCTCTGCGGATTCAGAAGAAGACGGTCCAGAAGAGCTTCGGAAAGATTTCCTTCTTTCCCTCTTCTAAGATCTTCTTCATTGGCCTGCACTATTTCTTCTTCTTTCACTTTCAGCTCTTCTGCCAAAGCAACCAGAAGGTCGTTCTTTTCTTTCGTAGAGAGTCTAGCCAGCTCTCTGGATGCTTTCTTCGCTTCTCTGCCAATTTCTATCATGGTCATTTCTTCTTTCCTCCCAAAAACAGTGTGCCGACTTCCTTCCCCATGAGGATCTCTTCTACGGTCTCATTTCCTGCACCATTGGCCAGCACCACATGGATGCCTCTTTTGGTTGCGTACTTTGCCGCTTTGATCTTCGTGATCATCCCTCCAGTGCCAAGCTTTGTGGAAGAATCTTTGGCAATGGATTCCACATAATCATCGATCTTTTCCACTAGGCTCATGAGCTTCGCTTCCGGATTCTTTCTAGGATCATCGGTGTACAGTCCATCGATGTCTGAAAGAAGAATGAGAAGGTCCGCATCCACAAGGGATGCCACCACCGCAGACAGCGTATCGTTGTCACCAAAGATGATCTCATCTGTGGAGATGGTGTCATTTTCATTGACGATAGGCACTATGCCGTTTCGCAAAAGTTCCTTCATGGTGTTCTTTGCGTTGAACTTCATGAATTTGTCTGTCTCCACTTGCTTGGTCACAAGAATCTGGGCCACCTGATAGTTGTATTCCTGGAAAAACTTCTGGTACATGTTCATGAGAACCACCTGCCCCACAGCAGCGGCCGCCTGTTTTCCTTCGATGTCCCTGGGACGCTCTTTCAGATGCATTCTCTGAGCCCCTACCCCAATGGCGCCGGAAGAAACAAGAACCACCTGGTAGCCCCTGTTTTTCAGATCTGAAATCATACGGGCCAGATGCTCCATCCGATAGATATTGATGAGTCCCCCTGTATGGGCGATGGTGGATGTGCCCACCTTGATGACCACCCTTTTGACCTCTTTGATTACTTCACGTTCTTTTATCATATCATTCCCTCATTATCCGCAATTTCTGCCTGTTCATATTTCTTCATTTTATCCTTACCGCACCTGAAATTCAATGACTGCAACATGAGATTGTCATTCCTTCACCCGTAAACGATACCCATCACAATTCTTGCAAGGAAAAGAGAAAAAGCAGGACACATCCTTAGAGAGAAATGCATACACTCATCGGTCAAGCTTCACAATATCCGCATAGGGGTTTTCAATGCCCAGGAGAAGATCTTTAATGATTTTTGCTCCCGCCATACTGTAGCAGGTGCCATTTCCCTCATACCCGAGCAGATAGTAGCGGTTTTTTCTTCCAGGTTCTTTTCCAATGAGGGGCAGTCCATCTTTCACACTGCCAAAGAGCGCATTGTAAAAATGTTCCACGTCTAAGGGAAGTTCATGAAAAAGAAGCTTCTCACAGGATGCTTTAAGCTCCGCTTCCTTCTTCTTCAGTTTTTTCTCTTCTTTTTCCACATGGCTCATTTCTTCATCCAGTCCTCCCGCTACAATTCTTCCATCCTGGCTTGTGCGAAGATAAAGATAGGGATCTTTTGTCTCCCAGATCATGACCTCATCCTTCCAAGGGCTTCCGTCGATCTTTTCAGTCACCAGAGCATAGGTCCTGCCGATTTCTATCTTATCTTTGAAAAGGGGATAGACATAGGCATAGCCTGTGGCAAAGATTACCTCCTGAAACAGGATCTTATGGCCGTCTTTCGTGAAGATTTCCCGTTCCTTCACAGAAGAAAGATCCACCTCTGTATCCTCATAATACTGTACCCCTTTTTCAGCGTTCTCTTTGGTGAGGGTTTCAATGAATTTCACTGGGTCCACATCCGCATCTCCATCGATGAGCAGGGCGCTGTAGCAGTCTGCATCAAACTCTTTCCTGGCCTCTTCCCTGGAAAGATACCGAAGACGCATCCCTTGGCCTTTCAGCGCCTCATATTCTTTTCTGAGCTTTTCCTCATGGTCTTTTTCGGTGGCCATATAAAGGCTCTGTCTTTCTCTTAAGGAGCACTCTGGAAAGATTTCCCGGATTCTGTGAAGATCCATCATAGCTTCCTGGCACATCCTATAAAACCCTCTGGCTTTTTCTTCCCCAATGGTCTCCATAAACTCACTGAGCATGGTGTCACTGGACACCTGCAGAAGCCCTGTGTTGGCTCTGCTGCTTCCTGTGGCAATGTCTTTGCCGTCGATGACCGTAATTTTCCGGTCCGTTGCCTTTGAAAGCACATACGCTGTGAGCGTGCCTGACATTCCTCCTCCAATGATCAGGACATCCGTCTCCAGATCTTTCTTCAGCTTTTCAAAGTGAAAGCGTCTTTTTCTCTCATCCCAGTGGGTGTCTCCATAAATCAGTTCCTTCATAAGTTCCTCCTTCAGCACTTTTCTTTCTATGCTACCTGTACTCCGAACAGGTGGCAAGTGAACATAATTTGAAACATCTTTGAACACAAGAAAAAGAAAGGACCACTTTAAGAATCCTCCAAGCGTCAAGAAAGAGAAGCTCATCAGGGATGCTTCTCTTTCTTTTACTGCAGCTTTATACTGCTTCTACTTCGCTTAGGTTCTTTCCTTCTTTCAGAAGGCTCTTCTTATGGAAGGTTTCCACAAGGATGGCCAGAGCATTGTCCCCAGAGACATTGGCAGCTGTGCCGAAGCTGTCCTGAGTGAGATACAGTGTAATGAGCAGCTGTCCCATGGTCCCCGTAGGGTCAATGCCCACCAGGGTCAGGAATGGCAACGCACTCATAATGGCTCCGCCTGGGGCTCCTGGTGCTGCCACCATAGCCACACCAAGGGTCGCAATGAAGGTAGCCATAAGAGAAATTCCATGGGGCAGATCATAGATGAGAAGCACCGCGGTGACGCAGCTGGTGATGGTGATGATGCTGCCTGCCAGGTGTATGGTGGCACAAAGAGGCACCACGAACTCCCTGATTTCTTTAGACACACCATTCTTTCGCGCACATTCCACATTCACCGGAATGGTGGCTGCACTGGACTGAGTTCCCACCGCTGTCACATAACCTGGAATCTGATTCTTCAGAAGCATCCAAGGATTCTTTCCTGAAACACCGCCTGCCACAAAGAACAGAAATCCTACATAGAGAAGATGCAGCGCGATGATGAGGAGAAATACCTTCCAGAAAATGGACAGGATGGAAAAAACGGACCCTGAATAGCTGAGATTCAGAAAGTTCCCAAAAATGTACACCGGAAGAAACGGGATGATGACGGCAGAAAGCACATTGGAGATGATCTCTGAAAACTCTTTAAAGAATCCATAAAGATACTTTCCGCTTCCTTTAGATTTCAAAGCCGATATCCCCACTCCCATGACGAAGGAGAACACGATGGCTCCTGTCACATCTAAAAGTGGTGACAGCGGAATAGAAAACAAAGTACTGAGACCCTCACCGGAACCGCTGATCTTCTCTACCAGTGATTCTCCAATAAAGGAAGGAAAGAAAGCTGAGGCCATAAGGTAGGAAAGAACTCCAGCTGCAAGCGTCGAACCATAGGCTAGGACCGTCGTCATCCCCAGGAGTTTTCCTGCTCCTTCAGTCAAGTCTGAGATTCCCACAACCACAAAGCCCAGAATCATCAGTGGAATGATAAAGGAAAGAAAGGTGGAGAATATACTGGAAAAGGTCACAGGAAGTCTCAATAGGCCTTCCGGAAGGAATCGCATCTGTCCCACAAGAATACCAAGAATAATAGCAATGATCAGTTTCGGGACGAGTCCCAGTTTCTTTTTCTTCATAACAGTTCCCCCTGCTCTGTTTCTGCACATACAGAAACATTTTTCATTTGTTCTTCCATTAAAGACAGTTGTCCGTAACACGAGAATGTTTTGATTATACTATCGCATTGGAAGGAAGGCAATAGGAGAAATTCATGTTTTCGTTTACAATTTAGAAATATTTTACTTGGGCTGAATCCAGCAAAAAATACACAAAATAAAAAAGCCTTTTCACACTACATTTCTGTATCTGTAAAAAGACTTTATTTGGTGCCCCATGAGCGACTCGAACGCCCGACCAATGGTTTCGAAGACCACTACTCTATCCAACTGAGCTAATGAGGCAAAAGGGTATCTTTTGAAAAAAACCTGCCATCAGGCAGGTTTTAGTGGAGCGGGTGAAGGGAATCGAACCCTCACGACCAGCTTGGAAGGCTGGAATTCTACCATTGAACTACACCCGCAAGTGGAGCGGAAGACGAGATTCGAACTCGCGACGTTCACCTTGGCAAGGTGACGCTCTACCACTGAGCCACTCCCGCAAAAAGAGTTTTTGGTGCAGATGAAGGGAGTCGAACCCCCACGCCTCTCGGCGCTAGATCCTAAGTCTAGTGCGTCTGCCAATTTCGCCACATCTGCATTATTATTGTTCTTAATGGCTGGGATAGCTGGATTCGAACCAACGAATGCCAGAGTCAAAGTCTGGTGCCTTACCACTTGGCGATATCCCACTAGATAAAAATGGGGTGAACGATGGGACTCGAACCCACGACAACCAGAATCACAATCTGGCGCTCTACCAACTGAACTACGTCCACCATAATGGTGCGTCTTAAGAGATTCGAACTCCTGGCCCACGCCTTAGAAGGGCGTTGCTCTATCCAGCTGAGCTAAAGACGCAAAATGGAGCGGAAGACGAGATTCGAACTCGCGACGTTCACCTTGGCAAGGTGACGCTCTACCACTGAGCCACTCCCGCATAGTTTATAAATTAATGGTCGGGGTGACAGGGATTGAACCTGCGACCTCATGCTCCCAAAGCACGCGCGCTCCCAGCTGCGCTACACCCCGAAGGTTATTTGGTTGAAATGGAGCGGGTGAAGGGAATCGAACCCTCACGACCAGCTTGGAAGGCTGGAATTCTACCATTGAACTACACCCGCATAATGGTGATCCACCGGGGAATCGAACCCCGGACACCATGATTAAAAGTCATGTGCTCTACCGACTGAGCTAGTGGATCATAAAGAAATGGCTGGGATAGCTGGATTCGAACCAACGATGCCAGAGTCAGAGTCTGGAGCCTTACCACTTGGCGATATCCCATTAATGGTGCGTCTTAAGAGATTCGAACTCCTGGCCCACGCCTTAGAAGGGCGTTGCTCTATCCAGCTGAGCTAAAGACGCATATCCTTTTATCTAAGGACTATGCCCCCGATAAAATGGTCGGGGTGACAGGGATTGAACCTGCGACCTCATGCTCCCAAAGCACGCGCGCTCCCATCTGCGCTACACCCCGTCAGTCATCTGTTTTCGACGACAATAATGATTCTATACTAAAATCCGGGGCCCGTCAATAGCTAACTTGGAAGATTTTTTGAAGATTTTCGCCCGGGAGGCTAAACTCCTTAAGACTCAATCTAAAAATACGAACAATTTTTTAAAGGACTCACGCCTTAAGACACTTTGTGCTACCTGATGGCTGAGTTTTCTCAATCCGCTCTTCAGGAGTCAATTATGATTATAACCCAACTTCCTGAAGTTGAAAAGGCCAAAAAAAAGAAAATTCCCAGAAACCTAGGAATTTCCATCCACCTTATCTTGAGGCACCGCTGTGATCATCTGCTCTTTGTTCCTCAGAAACAAGGCCAATGGTTCTTTCAGGAAAACTGAAAAAATACCGACAAATTTTCCGATGAGAAGTGCGGAAATGAGCGTGCCAACACCAATCCCTCTGATGCTGTCCAGGAAAAACAAAGAAAAAAGAACACTGACAAGGAGCATAACCAGATCAAAAATTACTTTTACCTTTGAAAAAGGCTTCTTCACTTTTACGGAGATCACCTCTGTGAGGCCTTCAGCAGGCAGCGGCATCACCCGGGCACCCACATAAAGAAATATGCCAAGACCGCACACTGCAGCGCTCAGAACCGCGAGAAAGAGCCTCACAGGAAGATTCTCCGGCACCTCTATAGAAGAGAGCAGCGCATTGGAGAAATTGACAAAATAGCCGAATACTACAGAGCAAAGCACCTGAAGGGAAGACGTGATTTTGAACTCTTTTCCCAAAAGAAGAAACTGCACCAGAATAAACGAGATGAATACACCCATGGTGAAATACCCCATCTTCACTGGAAAAATCAGGCTCAGCACGTAAGCCAGAGAGCTGACGGGCGAGACCCCCAGATTGGATTTCACAGAAATGGATACACCAAGGGCAAGGATAAAAAGCCCCAGAACATAAAGGCCAATTCTTTTCAGCATGATTTCCCCCAATTTAAACTCTTATTTTACAGATGAATAAGCCTGAACGAAACCGATGTCCCCACCGTCACCATGGCAAGGCTGGGCTTCTGCCCCCTTTTAGGCAGAGCTGCGCTGCCGGGATTAAGAAGAGTCACCCCATCCACCACACTCTCATCCGCAATGTGCGTATGGCCGTAAAAAGCCACCTGTGCGCCTCTTTCTTTGGTATGACGGGCAAGAAGTCCTAATGTGCTTTTCACCCCTTGAGCGTGCCCGTGGACGGCAAGAAGCGTCAGGTGCTCTGTCTTTACGAGAAGCTCCTGGGGTTCATGAATACTGTAATCGCAGTTTCCCGGAACCCTTCTCACTTCTCTCTCCAGAATGGCCTCCATAACCTCAGCATCGTCCATCACATCCCCCAGATGGATGATGAGATCCGGTTTCTCCTTCTCGATGATTCTGCAGGCTTTTTCCACAGAAGACAGGATATGGTGGGTATCAGACACCAAAGCGATCTTCAATCTTTCTCAGCTCCTCCTTCAGTTTCATGAGGGCATTGGCCCGGTGGGATACCGCGTTCTTTTCCTCTGAGGTGGCCTCTCCGAAGGTTTTATCAAGATCAAAGGAATAAAACAGAGGATCATAACCAAATCCGCCGCTTCCTGTCAGCTTCTGAAGGATCCTTCCTTTGGCGTATCCTTCTACCCGGATGTCCACCTCATTTCCTAAAAACACAATGGCAGAAACAAATTGTGCGGTTCTGGCTTCTTCCTTCACAGAGGAGAGCTCTCTGAGCAGCTTTTCATTGTTGTCTGCGTCATTATGACCTTCTCCCGCATACCGCGCAGAATAGACCCCTGGCGCCCCATCGAGATAATCCACCGCCAGACCTGAGTCATCAGACAGCACAAATGACTCCGCCTTTTCCTCTTCACTGAGTGCCTCGTAGAGCTCAAAAGCCTTTTTGTGGGCGTTGCCCAAAAAGGTCTCTTTATCCTCCACCACATCCATGTTGATTCCAGCTTCACTCTGGCTGATGATCCTCAGTGGAAACTCCTTCAATATATCTTTGATTTCCTCAATTTTATGTGCATTATTGCTTGCAATGATCAGTGTCTTCAAAATTCTATCCTCCCTAAATCGCTGCCAAGGGTCTCTTTCACAAAGTTCTGGAGATCCTTGTTTCCTTTTTCTCCAAGCGTCAGAAGCGCTGTGAGCTCTTTGGCTGTGAAAGGACGTTCTTCTCCTGTCCCCTGCAGCTCGATGTATTCTCCTTTATGATTCATGATGACATTCATATCCACCATGCAGCTGGAATCTTCCACATAGTTGAGGTCCAGTATCGCCCCATCCTCATGGATGCCTACACTGACGGCAGAAACCATTCCCTGCAAAGGGTAGGTCTCAAAAGGCGTCTCCTTGTCGATGGCATTCAGTGCGTCCACCAGGGCCACAAAAGCACCTGTGATGGAGGCGCATCTGGTGCCGCCATCTGCTTGGATCACGTCACAATCGATCCAGACAGTTCTTTCTCCTAATGCTTCCAGATTCATCACAGAGCGCAGTGAACGCCCAATGAGCCTCTGGATTTCTGTGCTTCTGCCATCCAAGCGAAGCTTTGCGATGTCTCTGTTTTTTCTAGTTTGGGTGGAGCTTGGGAGCATGGCATACTCCGCTGTGACCCATCCTTTTCCTGAGCCTTTCAGAAACATGGGTACTTTCTCTTCCACCATGGCGGTGCAGAGCACTTTGGTATCTCCCATTTCTATAAGCACAGACCCTTGAGCATGTTTCGTGAATCCACGGGTCATCTTGATCTGTCTTGTTTCGTCACTCTTTCTTCCATCAAATCTCATTTATCATTCTCCTATCAAAATTATTCATCATACATCTTATAGATCTCATCCCGAAGAGGTGCCTCCACTTGGTGCTCTATACTGCCGGACACAAGAGAAGCCCCTTCTTCAGTGATTTCTCCGATGACTGTCGCTTTAATTCCTTCCTGTTCAAGAAGCCTCAGTGCTTCCTTCTCATCTTCCACGGTGATCAGCATGCTTCCGGAGGAAATAAGCCTCAAGGGATCCAAGGAAAAATGAGCACAAAGCTTCTTCGTGACCTCTGTTACAGGCAGGAGCTCCTCAAACACCCGAAAGCCTTTGCCCGATGCTTCCTTCACTTCCCATAGGGCGCCCAGAACTCCTCCTTCTGTAATATCATGCATGGAAGAGGCGGCTTTTCCCATGAGGCTTCCCTCCGGCAGTACGGATAAAGCGTGTCCGTAGCTTCTAGCCTCCTGATATTCCTCCTCTGAAAGAATCTCCAATGACTGCTTCTTGAAATCAGATACCAGTATAGATGAGCCTTCCAGTCCTAAGGTTTTGGTCACAAGGATCTTGTCTCCCGCTTTCGCTCCACTGGTCCAGGTGACTTTCTCTGAAGAGCTCATGGTGCCCAGGGCAGTGACCGAAACCACCATACGGTTCACAGCGTCCGTCACTTCCGTATGGCCCCCAAGAATCATCACCTGATGCTTCCTGGCCTCCGAAGAGATTTCTCTCATGACGGTTTCAATGTCGGTGATTTCAGCGCTGGGTGGTGCAAGAATGGTCACCATAATCCCCAGAGGTTTCGCTCCGGTGGTGGCAATGTCATTGATATTGATATGGTAGGCAATCTGCCCGATATTCTCTGAAGCCGCCGTAACAGGATCTGTGGAGAGAATGAGCCTTCCCGCTTCCAGGGAAACCACAGCGCAGTCTTCCCCAACGCTTCCACCTTTCTCCACTTCCTTACGGATTGCTCCCTGATTCTCATGAAGGAGCTTCTTCAGCACATCCCAATTGAGTTTTCCAGTGTTCATCTATATCCACCAAACTTTCCATAGTTTTACAAATCTCTTTTCATTTTATCACAGAGAGAAAGAAAGAGAAAAGAATCATAACACGTCAAAGAGCCTGGGCTTCCCCAGGCTGCTTCTCATTTACTGTATTCTTCTGTCCAGCTCTTCTTGCACCAGTTTGTTGATGATGGCCGGATTTGCCTTTCCTTTGGTGGCCTTCATGGTCTGACCCACAGCAAAGCCCATAATCTTGGTCTTGCCGTTTCTGTAGTCTTCCACCACATTGGGATGGGCATCCAGAACTTTCTTCACTTCGTCAAGAATATAGCCCTCATCACTGTTCTGAATGAGGCCATGTTCCTCCACGAGGACCTTAGGATTTTTTCCTTCATTCATCATGAGCTCCACCACTTTTTTAGCGATGGCTGTGGAAATGGTTCCTTCTTTAATAAGCAGGAGAAGATCGCTGAGATCCTGCGGGCTGAAAGGAAGGTCCTTCGCCAGGATATCCTTTTCGTTCATGAGTCTTGAGATATCTCCCATGAGCCAGTTGGATGCCCCCTTGGGATCTTTGGAGATCTTTGCGGTCTCATCAAAGAAGTCCGCCAGGCTCTCCTCCAGAGTCAGAACCATGGCATCATACTTCGGAATGCCATACTCTGCCACGAATCGCTCTTCCTTTTCATGAGGCAGCTCTTTGATGCTGGCTCTGATGCCTTCAATCCATTCCTCACTGATCTTTAAGGTGACCAGGTCACCTTCTGGGAAGTAGCGGTAGTCATTGGCCATCTCTTTGGAACGCATGACCACAGTTTTCTCTTCCGCCTCATCCCATCTTCTAGTCTCCACTCTTAAGGTTTCCCCTTCCTCCAGAGCTCTCACCTGACGGTCAAACTCATAACGGAGGGCTTTCTCCAGAGCTTTAAAGGAGTTCATGTTCTTGATTTCTGATTTCACCCCTAAGGCTTCGGCGCCTTTTTCACGGATGGAGATGTTTCCATCGCAGCGCAGGGATCCTTCTTCCATCTTCACGTCTGAAACACCTAGGGAGAAGAGGATGGACCGCAGCTTTGTCAGGTACTGTGTCGCCTCTTCTGGGGTTCTTAAATCAGGCTTTGAGACAATTTCAATCAGTGGAACACCGGAACGGTTAAAATCCACCAATGTGCCGTTTTTAGAATGGAGCTGCTTTCCTGCATCCTCTTCCATATGGATTCTCTCGATGCCGATTCTCTTTTTACCGCTTTCTTCGGTTTCCACGTCAATATATCCCTCATAGCAGATGGGGAAATCATTCTGTGTGATCTGATAGTTTTTAGGCGCATCGGGATAAAAATAGTTCTTCCGGTCAAAACGGTTCATCCTGTTGATGCTGCAGTTCAGCGCCAGTCCTGTTTTGATGGCTTTGTTGACCACTTCCAGGTTGATTCTTGGTAGTGCGCCAGGAAGCCCCAGACAGACTGGGCAAACATGGGAATTGGGCTTTCCGCCGTACTCTGTGGTACAACCGCAGAAAGCTTTGGTTTTTGTGGATAATTCTACGTGGACTTCCAGTCCGATGACTGCTTCATAATGCTTCATGAGGCACCTCCTAAAGGGATTTTGGGGACAAAGTAAGAGACAGCGCCTGTTCCACCGCATAGGCGATGTTCAGGATTTCCTGTTCCTTAAAATAGTCTCCCATAATCTGAAGGCCCAGCGGCAGTCCGTTCACATGACCTGAAGGCATGGAAAGGGCAGGTATGCCGGCGATGTTCACAGGCACTGTGTAGATGTCATTGAGATACATCTGAAGGATGTCCTCTTTATTGTCTCCAATCTTGAAGGCCGGAGTAGGCGTTGTTGGAGAAATGATCGCATCATAGTTCTTGAAGATGCTGCTGTACTCCTCCTGAATGAGCTTTCGCACTTTCAGCGCCTTGGCATAATAGGCATCATAGTATCCGGCGGACAGCACATAGGTCCCCAGCATGATTCTTCTTTTCACTTCTGGACCAAAACCTTCACTTCTGGATTTTGCGTAAAGGTCCATGACATCCAGAAGGTCTTCTGCTCTCTTTCCAAAGCGGACTCCGTCAAACCTTGCGAGATTTGAGGAAGCTTCTGCTGAGGATACGATATAGTACACAGCTAAGGAATAGTGTGCCAGGTTAAGATCAATAAAATCTACAGTAGCCCCCAGATCCTTCAGCACTTCGATGGTCTCCATGAGGTTTTTACGGACTTTCTCATCCAGGCCTTCTCCAAGGAAATCCTTGGCGATGGCAATTCTCTTTCCTCTAATGTCTTTATTGAGACCTTCATAAAGATTGACGGTTTCTCGTTTGTTTGTTGTGAAATCCATGGTGTCATGGCCGCTCACAGCTGTAGTGAGAAGCGCCAGATCCATCACATCCCGTGCAAAAGTGCCCACCTGATCCAGGGTGGATCCGAAGGCGGTGACGCCATATCTTGAAATATTGCCATAGGTAGGCTTCAGGCCCAGAATCCCGCAGAAAGATGCAGGCTGTCTTACAGAACCACCTGTATCTGTACCTAATGAAAGAGGCACTTCCATGGCCGCCACAGAAGCTGCAGACCCGCCTGAGGACCCCCCTGGAACTCTTTCCAGGTCATGGGGATTTCTTGTGAGCTTATATGCGCTGTACTCTGTGGAAGAGCCCATGGCAAATTCGTCCATGTTGAGCTTTCCAAGGATCACCGCACCTTCTTCTTTCAGCTTGGTGGTCACCGTCGCATCATAAGGGGCAATGTACCCTTCCAAAAACTTTGATGCACAGGTATTCTGCATCCCCTTGACGGAGATATTGTCTTTGATGCCCACTGGGATTCCGCCAAGAAGGGCATCTTTGTTGCCATTTTCATCAAAGGCTCTGGCACTCTTTACGCTTTCCTCCCGGTCCACATAAAGAAATGCACCGACTTTATCCTCCACCTGATCCACTCTGTCCAGATGGCTTTTTACGATTTCTTCACTGTTCACTTCGCCCTTTTTCAGAAGCTCTTTGAGCTCATGGGCTTTCAGGCTGTATAATTCCATCTACGCTTCCTCCCGATCAATGACGCTGGGCACTTTCAGGTAGTCTTCCACCCGTTCCGGCGCATTCATTAGAAAATCTTCTGAAGTGAGGGAGCTTTCCACCACATCTTCCCGATAAACATTTTCAATATACAGGGGATTCACCAGCATCTCCACTGCATCGGTATCTACTTCATTGAGCTGGTCCACATATTTCAGGATGCTGTTGAGATCTTTCACAAGTCCCTCTGCTTCCTCTTCACTGACTCGAAGTCTTGCCAGCTCTTTGATATAATCCACGTCTTTTTTGGATACTGACATAGAGCACCTCCATAAATTTCTTTCCATAATCATGAGGAAGTTACAACCTGCTGTCATAACTTCCCCAAAAAACCTTCTATTATTTTAGCATAAGATGACTTAATATACACCTGCAAGGAGAAAAATTAACTGAATCAAGGCAAATACAAAAGCAAAAGCGCTGTATCTCAAATAGCTGGGATATTTCCTGGAATTGAGATAGAACCGGATGCCCCAAACAAAAAGTCCAAGGAAAATGGACAAACTGAGAGGGAGATACGTATCAAATACAGGCCAGGAAATGATCCGGTTGAGGTTCAGTACGGTAAACACCAGAAGAAGGAGGATCACAATGAGCATGAACCAGCCGAGTCCACCCAGAATCCACTCAAACTTCATTCTTTTCTTCTGATTCTTATCCATGGTTTTCACCGCTCATTTCGAGAAATTCCGCTTCTGTCAGGGTTTTCACCCCAAGGCCCAATGCCTTGGTCAGCTTGGAACCCGCTTCTTCCCCATAGATCACATAATCTGTCTTCTTCGACACAGATGAGGTGACTTTAGCACCAAGGCTTAAGAGCCTCTCTTCTGCATCTTTTCTGGTGAACTGCGTCAGAGTTCCCGTAAGAACCACGGTTCTTCCTGTAAAAGGACTCTCCGTCACCATGTTCTCCTCATACTGCAAAGTGACATACTGCAGCAGTTTTCCAATTTCTTCCCGGATTTCTTCTGATTGAAAGAAATTAAGAATACTTTCCGCAACAATCTCACCCACATCTGGCACCTGCAGAAGCTCTTCTTTCGATGCCTTCATCACTTCATCCAAGGTTCTGAATTTTGCTTCCAGATCCCTGGCGGTGGAGATGCCCACATTGGGAATGCCTAAAGAATACAGGAAGGCATGAAGAGGTCTTTCTCTGGAAGCTTCAATGGCACTGAGAAGATTCTCCGCCTTTTTATCCTTCACCTTGTCCAGACTTAAGAGGTCTTCTTTGGTCAAAGTATAGAGCCTTGAAAGCTCTTTCAGATCCAGCTTCTCAAAAAGCTGCTCCACGGTCTTCTCGCTGAGGCCTTCAATGTTCATGGCGTCTCTTCCGGAGAAATGCACTATGCTCTTGATGAGCTGAGGTTTGCAGGACAAGGTGTTTTCGCAGAAATAATGAGCACCATCCAGAATCAGAGGTGTGCCGCAGGACGGACAGTGTGTGGGCGGAAGGATTTCTTCCCGCATGGTCTCGTCTTCTTCGTCTACAACACCCATGATTTCGGGAATCACATCATTACTTCTTCTTACCAGTACATTGGCTCCAAGATACACCCCTTTTCGAGCAATATCATCCATGTTGTTCAGGGTGGCTCTTTTCACAGTGACACCGGAAAGCTCCACAGGCTCCAGCACCGCCGTAGGATTCACCCGGCCGCTTCTGCCCACGTTCCATTCCACAGACAGAAGCTTTGTCACTGCTTCTTCCGCTTCGAACTTATAGGCAATGGCCCAGCGGGGGAACTTGATGGTATATCCAAGAAGATCTCTCGTCCGCATGTCATCGATGGCAATGACCACCCCATCAATGTCGAAGTTCAGGGAGGAGCGCTCCTCCTCAATCTCCTTGACATAGGATTCCACCGTGACAAAATCATCCGCTTCTTTAAAGTAGCCGTCTGTGTGAAATCCCATCTCCTCAATAAATGCAATCATTTCTCGATAAGTCTCAAAGGGTTTCCCCTCTTTATACCCGATGTCATAGAAAAAAGCTGTGAGGCTTCTTCTTCTGGTCTCTTCGAGGTTGAGATTCCTCAAAGCTCCAGCAGCACCGTTTCTCGTATTTTTCAGTGGAACTTCCGCTTTTTCATTGTAAGCACGGAGAGCTTCTTTGGTCATCATGGCTTCACCATGGATTTCCAGCACATCTTGGGAAGCAATTCGTAGAGGTACTGAATAGATGGTCTTCACCTGAGCGGTGACTTCTTCACCAAGCGCTCCGTTTCCTCTGGTGGCTGCTGTTTCAAGAATTCCTTCCTGATTATAGGTAAGGTTCACCGTGAGACCGTCAAACTTCCGGGTGACAATATACTTCACCGGCGGCAGTTTGTTCTCATGGTCTTTATTGTACTCTTCCACAAAGGAAAGATTTCTCTCATGCCACTGTAAAAGCTCCACAAGACTCTGGGCCTTATCAAGGCTCCAGAGCTTCGCCAGATGCCTGTGTTTGGGCATGGCCGAGAGCACCTCATCTCCGACCCTCTGGGTGGGAGAATAGGGAAGCTGGTATCCTGTTTCCTTCTCCAGAGCCACCAGCCGGTCATACAGGGCATCATATTCTTTGTCTGAAATGCTTGGCGCATCCAGTGTATAGTATTCTTTGGCATAGACATTGAGCTTCTCCACCAGAGACTCAATCTCTCTTCTCAGATCTTCCATACAATCACTTCCAAAAAGGAAAGAAAGACACCAGGTCCTCTTCCCTTTACTCCTTTTCTTCCTTTTTCTTTATGCAAGCTCCAGAGGAGCCATGGACAGCATCAGGTTCTTGACCCCCTGGTTGTCAAAAGCGATGGTCACCTTCAGGTCTCCCTTGGCGTCTGCTGTGGCCACCACGGTGCCCACACCGAACTTCGGATGTTTCACCTTGGCGCCCGGTACCACATCTTCCTTATCGAGGACCTTCTTATCCGGGAAATCCAGAATCTTCTTCGCATCCTCCAGGGCTTTTTCCACATTATAGTCCACATACTTCATATTTTTGTCTTTATACTTGATGGTATGGGGATTCACATCCCGGTGATGCACTTTCTTCTCTTCGTTGAGATGTTCTTTGATGTTCGATGGAATATCCAGAATAAAATCAGACACCGGATAGGAAACCATACGGCCAAAGACCATGCGATTCTCCGCATAGGTCATATAGAGCTCTTCCATGGCACGTGTGATCCCCACATAAGCAAGTCTTCTCGCCTCTTCCATCTCATTCGGGTCTGTGAGGCAGCCGGCACTTGGGAACAGTCCATTCTCAAGCCCCACCATGAAGACCACCGGAAACTCAAGACCTTTGGCACTGTGAAGCGTCATAAGAGTCACGCTGTCATCGGCTTCATTATACTGGTCCACATCGGACACCAGCATCACGGATTCCAGGAATTCCTGAAGAGATGGCTCTTCAGTCTTCATTTCATACTCCAGCACCACATTGAGGAACTCCTCCAGATTTTCCACTCTGGATTCATCTTCTGGATTTTTGGAGGTTTCCAGTTCCTTCATATACCCGGAGGTTTTCAGGATGTATTCGACCAGCTCTGACACTTTCAGCTCCAGCTGTTTTTCATTAAAGTCCAGAATCATCTCTCTGAACTTCACCACAGAAGCCTGGGTTCCGGAGGCGAGCAGTTGGTACTCCTCCAGATTCATGATGGTGTCAAATAGACTCTCTTCCTGACGGTTCGCATTCTCCTGGAGCTTCTCCACCGTGGTGTTTCCAATTTTTCTTTTGGGCACATTGATGATTCTTCGTAAAGACACTTCATCAAAAGGATTGTTCACAAGACGCAGGTATGCCAGAAGATCCTTGATCTCCTTTCTGTCATAGAACTTCAGTCCACCGATGAGTTTATAAGGCACTGCTTCCTGCATGAGGATATCTTCAAACTTTCTCGACTGGGCATTGGTCCTGTAGAGCACCGCCATTTCTTTATAATTTCTTCCATCCCGGTAAAGCCTTTGCATCTCCTTGACCACAAAACGAGCTTCCTCGAAGTCGTCGTATGCCCGGTAAATCTTGATTTTACCGCCCTCATCCTTGGTCTTTTTCAGCGTCTTCTCTTTTCTGTCCCGGTTGTTCTTGATGACAGAGTTTGCCGCCGCCAGAATATTTCCCATACTGCGGTAGTTCTTTTCCAGCTTCACCACTTTGGCATCGGGAAAATCCATCTCAAAGTCCAGAATGTTTCGGATATCCGCACCTCTGAACTGATAAATACTCTGGTCATCATCTCCCACCACGCAGATGTTCTGGTGGTCTTTGGTGAGAAGATTGATGAGCCTGTACTGGGCATGGTTCGTATCCTGATACTCATCCACCAGCACATAACGGAACTTTCTCTGGTACTTTTCCAGAATCTCCGGGAACTTCTCGAAGATCTCCACGGTTTTCATGATGATGTCATCAAAGTCCAGAGCATTGTTCTGCTTCAGTTTTTTCTGGTAAAGAACATAGGCATCCGCCACTTTGTTCATACGGAAATGGTACTCATATTTCTTTTTAAAATCCAGAGGGGTCAAAAGGGTGTTCTTGGCAGTGGACACATGAGAAATAACTTCTTTCTCCGTAAGATCTTTCTCATCCACAGAAAGCTCCTTCAGCACCTGCTTCATCAGGGACTTCTGGTCATAGCTGTCATAGATGGTGAAGTCTTTTTTGTAGCCTAATGCTTCGATTTCTCTTCGGAGAATTTTGGCGCAGCTGGAGTGGAATGTGGAAATCCACATATTGTCTGCGGTTTCTCCCACTAAAGAGCGCACTCTCTCTTTCATCTCACCTGCAGCTTTGTTGGTGAAGGTGATGGCCAAAATTTCATAGGGCCTGATGTTCATCTCTTTCATCATATACGCAATACGGTGGGTCAGCACTCTGGTCTTACCGGAGCCTGCTCCGGCAAGAATGAGAAGCGGTCCTTCTACGGTGGTGGTGGCCTCATATTGCTCTTCATTTAAAAGTTTCTTTAAGTCCAAGGGGAATCCCTCCTTTTCTATCACTCATAATTATATCACAGAACCCGTTGCCTTATGAAGATATAATTTGAACTTACGTTCTATTTTGAAGCACAAAAAAACCTAAACGACAGGCGTTTAGGCTCTCAAAATCGCTGCCCTCTGATAATTGGGGGGAACCAGAGGGAGTAAAAGGCTTTCATAAGACCGATTGGGGGGTGGTCTCATGTCAATAAAAAGGGGCTATTCATCTTTTTATTTGTCCTTACAGATATGATTATAATGCTTTAAACTGTTCATTTTCAACGGTTTTCCAGAAGTTTCAGAGGATGGCATTTTGAAACCTTTACATTTTATGAAACGCAACCTGTAAACCATTAACTATTTTCATTTCTAAGAAGTCTGAGCTCTTCTTCGGTGAGTTCACGGAACTCCCCTTCCTCCAGATCTTCTGGAAGAGTCAAAGAACCAAAGGAGATTCTCTGAAGATACTCCACCTCATTTCCCCGGGCATGCCACATTCTCTTCACCTGATGGAATTTTCCTTCCCGAAGGGTCACATACACTTCCCGTCTGTCCTCTTCTCCTATAGAAAGACCCGCTGGCATGCATTTATAGCCATCTCCCAGCACAATGCCCTTTTCAAAGGCTTTGATGTCTTCTTCCTTGGCCTCTTCTTTCAGATAGGCATAATAGACCTTATCCACATGATTTTTGGGAGACAGAAGCTTATGGTTCAGTTCTCCGTCATTGGTGAGAAGAAGAAGCCCTACCGTATCTTTGTCCAGTCTTCCAACCGGGGCAGGATCAAAAGATTTATAGTCAAAGGGCAGAAGGTCCACCACCGTCTGGTCATGATTGTCAAAGGTGGCTGAAACCACCCCTTGAGGCTTGTTCATGAGAAGATAGATGTATTTCCGATAAAAAACCTCTTCTCCTTCTATGATGATCTCCTCTTCCTCGGGATCCACCTTGAGCCCTGGATCCTTCACCAGTTCTCCTCCTACGGTCACAAGGTTCTTCTTGATTTTTTCTTTGATTTCTTTCCGGCTGCCATAGCCCATATTGGACAGCACTTTGTCAATTCTCTCTTTTGCCATATCGTTTCCTCCTGTATCGAATCTGCAAAATCCATGCCTGTGATTTAAGAAAGGCCCGGAAAATTCTTCCGGGCCTTTCTTCCAGGTTCTTTCGTCTCTTACAGTCTTTCTTCCAGTTCTTTCTTCAGCTCTTCATATCCAGGCTTTCCAAGAAGAGCAAACATGTTCTTCTTGTAGTCTTCCACCCCAGGCTGATCAAATGGATTGATGCCCAGCATGTAACCAGAAACAGCATTGGCCAGTTCAAAGAAGTAGACCATATAGCCAAAGCTCTTTTCCTTCTTGTCCTTTAATGTCAGAACGATATTGGGCACACCACCGTCAATGTGAGCCAGAAGAGTTCCCTTGAAAGCGTTCTTGTTGACTTCATCCATGGTTTTTCCAGCCAGGAAGTTCAGTCCGTCCAGATTGTCCTCATTCTTCTCGATGGTGAAGCTAGAGTTCATTTCCTCCACGTTGATCACGGTCTCGAAGATGTTTCTCTTTCCATCCTGAATGAACTGTCCCATGGAATGAAGATCCGTAGAGAAGTTCACAGAAGCTGGGAAGATGCCTTTGCCGTCCTTACCATGGCTCTCGCCAAAGAGCTGCTTCCACCATTCGGAGAAATAGGTAAGCTGCGGCTCGTAGTTCACGAGAATCTCAATGTCTTTTCCCCGGTTATAAAGCGCTGTTCTTGCTGCAGCATAGGCATAGCATTCATTCTCTTTCACAGAGTCCTTCTGATAGTCCCCATGGGCAAGCTTTGCGCCTTCCATCATTTCATCAATATCAATACCCGCTACTGCAATGGGTAGAAGTCCCACTGGCGTCAGCACTGTAAATCTTCCGCCCACATCATCCGGTACAATAAAGGTCTCATAGCCTTCTTCATTGGAAAGGCTCTTGAGAGCTCCTCTCGCTTTATCAGTGGTGGCAAAGATTCTTTTTGCTGCTTCTTCTTTTCCGTACTTCTTTTCCAGGTAGTCTTTCATCACACGGAAAGCCACTGCAGGTTCTGTAGTCGTTCCCGATTTACTGATGACATTGACAGACACATCTTTTCCTTCCAGCATTTCCAGAAGATCATTGAGATAGTCTCCTGAGATATTCTGGCCCAGGAAATAGATTTCAGGCCCCTTTCTTTTGGCCTTGGGCAGAGCATTGTAGAAATGATGGCTCATCATCTCTATGGCTGCTTTTGCACCAAGGTAAGATCCGCCGATGCCGATGACCACTAGTACATCAGAATCCTTCCGGATTTTCTCCGCTGCTTTTTTTACGCGGTCAAACTCTTCCTTATCATAGTTCAGGGGAAGATCCACCCATCCTAAAAAATCATTTCCAGGACCATTTTTTTCTCTCAAAAGTGTATGGGCAGCCTTCACCAGAGGATCCAGGTACTCAATCTCGTGGCTTCTCATAAATCCGTCCAGTTTCTTCAAATCTACTTTTAACATAGGGTTTGCACCAGCCTTTCATTTCTTTGGTTTTAATATCATCTATTTCTATAGTATACCATAGGGAATTATAGCATTTTTTGAATGTTTCTAGAATACAGCTTCCCTAATTTTAATTTTTCCGTGACAGCAGGAGGATACTTTCGTTCTCACAATCTTTCTCACCGCATCAATCCTGCGCCTTCTGCCGATGGTTTTTCCGCAGCTTGCACAAAGAAGAAGATATCCCTTTTTGGGGACCAGTGCCACAAACTCCCTGAAATACGTGTGGTCACTGATGCCAAGAGAGCGGCAGGCTTCCTTGAACACCGCATCATGATGATGGTTCACCTGATCCCGCATATTGACATAATAATGGGCGAACTCATGAAGAATCACCTGCTCCACAATCTCCTTTTTGTAAGTTCCATCCAGAAGCTTTGATGAAAATCGGAACGAATGGGGTTCCATCTTTCCACCACGCATTCTGAAATAAAAAGAACCCATGGTTTTCTCCATCTTTGTGCTGACGACTACGGGCACCTCATCACAGGGAAACCCTTCTTTCTTGCCCGTTTCAGCCAGGAGCTTTTTCACATCCTGCAATGACCAGACCTTATTCATACCATTTCTCCACGAAAGCTACTTGATCCGAAAAATCAGTTCCAGCGCTTCTTCCAGCTTTTCTTTGCTTACTTCTTCCCCATCCTTGACGACACAGTTCATGAGGTTTTCCGTCACCATCAGATGGATGACTTTCTCCACGCTGGCCTTTACAGCTGCCAGCTGAATGACCACTTCTCGACAATCCCTCTCTTCTTCCAGCATTTTTGTGATGCCACGCAGCTGTCCTTCTGCTCTGCTGATTCTATTGATCATTTTCTTCTTATCTACCACTTCACTTAACTCCTTTTGACTGCTCAATCTCTTCTCATTATATCAAATAGATCGTAAAACGGGCAGTAAAAAATGCACCTGAGGGGTATATGCCCATCTGGTGCATTCTCTTATCTGCTTTTGAAAATCAGCTTCAGCGCCTGCTCCACTTTCTCCCGCTGGTCTTCGGTATTTTCTTCCGCCACACAGGTCAGGAGATTTTCTGTCACCATCAGTGCCATGACCTTATCAATGCCCGCCTTCACAGCGGAAAGCTGAGTCACCACATCCTGACAGCTGCGGTCTTCTTCCAGCATTTTGGAAATGCCCCAAATCTGACCTTCCAGCCTGGAGAGTCTGTTGATATAGCTTTTCTTATCTTCCAAAAATCACATCACCCCTGTACGCGGACATGCCTCCCATCACATTGACCACCTTGAACCCGTTTTGAGCCAGGTACTTGGATGCCATGGCGGATCTTGATCCGGAGAAACAGACCACATGGTATTCTTTACTCTTGTCGAGCTTTTCTAGACTCGTCGGGATTTCTCCCAGCGGAATATGCTGTGCACCTTCAATGTGACCGGACTCAAATTCATCGTCCTCCCGCACATCAAGAATGTTCAGGTTACCTTTTCTCAACAGCTGCTCAAACTCCATCATCATGACTGAATTAAACATATTACTTGATCTCCTCACTTTTTACCATACTATAAATGTTGAATGCGCCGGATAAATTCATCGCTTTGTATCCTTTTTGCTTCAGCAGTCTTTCCGCCATATAGCTTCTCTGGGCACTGGCACAGCTGATCACAATGTCCTGATCCTTTGGGATCTCGGAAAGTCTGTCTCTTAAGCTGTTCAAAGGAATATTCACAAAGCCTTCGATGGATCCAGACCTTTTCACTTCACTCTCGTCGCGGACATCCAGAAGAAATGCCCCTTCTTCTCTCTTCTTTTCCAGCTCGTGCCACTGGATGTTGTCAGAGAAGCCTTCCACAATATTGGTGGCCGCATACCCCAGCATGTTCACTGGATCTTTTGCAGAACCAAAAGGTGGTGCATAAGTGAATTCCAGCTCCATAAGATCCTCCACAGTGAGATGTCCCTTGATGGCGGTGGCAATGATGTCAATTCTCTTGTCTACTCCCTTTTCTCCTACACCTTGAGCTCCATAAATGGTGCCGTCTTCGGGGCTGAAAAGAAGCTTCAGATAAATACTGGTGGCTCCTGGGAAATATCCTGCATGGTCATTGGCTGTGACATGGACTGCCTTATAGGTCTTTCCTGCCATCTTCAGCTGTCTTTCATTAAGGCCAACGGATGCTCCCGAAAGATTGAACACTCGCACAATGGCTGTTCCGATGGAACCACGGTTCTTTCTTCTATATCCGCTGATGACATCCGCCACTTGGCGTCCCTGACGGTTGGCCGGGTTTGCCAGTGGAATCATGGTGTCTTCAGAAAGAATCTGGTTCTTGACGATGATGGCATCCCCCACTGCATAGACATCTTTCACACTGGTCTCATAGGATTCATCCACAAGGATGCCCCCGCGCATGCCCAGGGCAATGCCTGCCGTCTGGGCTAGTGCGTTTTCTGGAAGAACCCCCACGGACATGATGGTGAGATCACTCTCAAGCTTCACACCATTTTGCAGCTCCACAATGTTTCCTTCTTCTGAAAATCCGCTGGCAGCAACGCCCGTATACACATCAA
Source organism: Proteiniclasticum ruminis DSM 24773 (assembly GCF_000701905.1). Taxonomy (GTDB): domain Bacteria; phylum Bacillota; class Clostridia; order Clostridiales; family Clostridiaceae; genus Proteiniclasticum; species Proteiniclasticum ruminis. The sequence goes on from NZ_JNKC01000016.1 coordinate 32,096, forward strand.
TGCCATTTTTCTTCAGTTCTTTCTGAATGAACATGGCCATTTCCTCATCAAAAGGAGGCAGCACGTGAGGTGCCATTTCCACCACTGAAACATGGATTCCCTTATGCTTCAGCGCTTCAGCCATTTCTAGACCGATAAATCCAGCACCGATGACCACCGCTTTCTTTGGATCGTTTTCTTTGATGAAACTTGTCACGGCATCCACATCGGGTACATTTCTCATGGTGAACACATTTTTCGCTTCTTTAAGACCAGGCGTGTTTGGTACAAAAGGTCTGGCACCAGGAGAAAGAATCAGTTTGTCGTAGGACAGAGCATACTCTCCCTCTTCATTCCGAACAAGAATCTCCTTCTTCTCTCCATGGATGGCCACCGCTTCCGAGTTCACCCGGACATCCAGATTGAATCGGGCTTTCAGCCTGTCTGGGGTCTGCACCAGAAGGTTCTCTCGTTTCACGATCTCTCCCGATACAAAATAGGGAAGTCCGCAGTTTGCAAAAGAAACATAGGGACCCTTTTCCAGGATGATGATTTCCGCATCTTCCTGCAGTCTTCTCAGTCTGGTCGCTGCCGACATTCCACCCGCTACGCCACCTACAATTACAATTCTCATCTTTACTTTCTAGCTCCTTTCCACATCATCATGCCGCCTTTGACATTGGTTGCATCTACGCCCATTTTGGTGAGCTTCTTGGTTGCCTGGGTGCTTCTTCCACCCGAAGCGCAGATCACATACACTGGACCTTTTCCTGTATAGGTGCCAATGGTGCCCAAGGGTACATTTTTTGCTCCAGGAATATGCCCATTCTTGAATTCATGAGGCTCTCTTACATCCAGAATCACCGGTTTCTCTTTCAGTACACTTTGAAGCTCATCGGTGGTGACAGATTTTATTTTTGTAAAAAACATTCTTCATTCCCCTTTATTTATATCATTTCAATTCTTCATTTTTACGCCAAAAAGGATACCCCCTCCAGGCATATTTAATATACCATAGGGGGGTATGTTTTGTAAAGAGCGTTTTCAAAAAATAAAAAAGAAGAGGGTACCCTCTTCTAGAAAATCCACAGCAAAAGTGCTGCTGCGCCTCCGCCCACAAGAAAACCGCCAAGAATTTTATACACGATTCCCGTCCTAAGCTTTTTCTTTCGTTCGTAAGGATCCATGGGTTCTGTTTTTCTTCCTTCCATGAATTCCAGGATTTCTCCATAGGTCTCCACCTGATAAAGCTTCTTCTCCTTTTCCACCAGAATGGATGCGCCAATCATAAGCAGCGCAAAAATCACCATGGGGACCATAAAATAAGAACTCACCCTTTTTACAAAAGGCAGCATGGATACCATGAGCACAAAAAAGAGGACCATGGCATAGCTGCCCCATTTCATTTTCTCGCTGCTGATTTTTTCTTTCATTTCTTCCACATCTCCTTTTATCAGTTCATCCAAAGAGATGGAAAAAATCTCAGACAGTAGTAGTAGACTCTGAAGATCCGGATAACTCTTTCCGTTCTCCCAGCTGGAAATGGTCTGCCTGGACACATAGACTCTCTCTGCCAGGTCCTCCTGGGATGCGCTGACCTTTTTCCGGTTCACTCGAATCTGTTCACTGATGTTCATGTTCATTCTCCCTTCTCTTTCAAGACTGTCTTCAGGATACTTCCATTGCTTCATTTATGCTGTCAAAATCCTTTGAAATCCTACAAAATACCTGTGTCAAAATGTCTTTACATACCCTTTTTCTGTGATTTTCCTGTATCTTCATCAATATTCCATAAAAAGGCCCCTGCCATCCAGAGTATCTTTTTCCCTAGCTCCTTCTATAGTAAACTCATCCTTCCTTTTCTTCCAGTATCCAGAGCTCTTTTTTCAGAAGATCCGACGTATCCTCTGAAACATACATATGGTTTTTTTGAGAAGGTCTGATAGTATAGTTTTTTATCCACTAAAATAGTACGCAAAACACAAAAAAGTGTGAGGCATGGATGATGAAGTGCACCAGCAGCTCATGAAAGTAAAGGAACTGGCGAATAATCCTTGAGGAAGTTCTGACTTCCCATAGATAATATGCTATTTTCTTTGTATACTTAAGGTAAGTCCAATGTTTTTCCATAATATCCCTTCTTAGCGAACTTTTCCGGAAAAATATCGGCGACTACATGGAAAGGAGCCCAAGGTCTTTTTATTGAGCCTCTATTTCATCTGTGTTTATAGCAACCGCTCAATTTCAGCCTTGGAAATCGACGAAGATGGAACTGGATCAGCGCGTCGTATCCCTTCAAAAAAGCACTTCCAAAGAGCAGGAAGACTTCATAAAGGAATTTACTCCTTTCATTCTCTCCACCGCTTCACAGAGAATCGGCAGATATGTTGAGGTAGAGAATGATGAGGCTTATTCCGTGGCCCTTCAAAGCTTCTACAAAGCCATCTTAAGCTTTCAGGAGGAGAAAGGGCACTTTCTTCCCTTCGCAAAGCTTCTCATAGATAGGGATCTTTTAAATCATCTAAAAAAAGAAAAGCCCTTGGAACCTTCGGTGGATGAAATTCCTTTCTCAGATTCTCAGGAAGAGCTTCTCGACCATCTGCTCCTGAAGGAAGAGATTGAGGTATTTGTGAAGGATCTGGAACGGTTTGGCCTCCAGCTGGAAGATCTGGTGGAACTTGTGCCCAAGCACCGGGATACCAAAGAGAAGGCTCGGCAGCTGGCTTTTGTCCTGGCTGAAGATGAGGATCTTATGAATATGATTTTCAGAAAATACACACTACCCATGACCAGAATTTCCTTAAAGTACCAGATTTCCCGTAAAGTCCTTTATGGCAGCCGGGAATACATTCTCAGTATTCTGGTGGTGCTGAAAAATAATCTGACGCTTCTTTATAAATGGATTTGAATTGTACCCTAAAAATAATCACTCCTCTGTATTATATAACAGAGGAGTGATTATTTTATGTTTGAAGGAATTGTACTGAAAGTAACCAGTGAATACTCTATCGTGAAAACCAAATCAGAATACCTGAAAGTCCATACAAAAACCCTCATGGAACCAGGACAGAGAATATATTTTACCAAAGAAGATATCATCCAAACACCAACAAGAAAAAAGAAGCCCGCTCCATATCTTCTGCGCTATGGTGCAGCAGCCGCGCTGGCTGTACTTCTTCTTTCTTCTCCACTGCTGGAGAAGAAGAGCGTATACGCGGCAAAACTTCTTGTGGAAGTCAATCCCAGCATTCTCCTCGATATTTCCCAGGATGGTCTCGTAGATGAAGCATTGCCTTATAATGAGGATGCTTCTTTACTTCCTCTTGACCGATATAAGGATCTTCCTGTGGAAGAAGCCATAGAGGAAATCCTACGGGATGCTGTAAAAGAAGGACTGCTCAATCTGGAAGACGAAGAAGAGGACTTTATCATCCTCACAGAAATCCTCACATCCGGAGATAGACTGTCAGAAGAGATCTTTGCAAAACTTGAAGAACAGTCACTGGCAGGAGATTTCCTCTCTGAAACCAGCGTGATATTCACCTCCGCATCTGAAGAGCATCTCAGTGAGATGAAAAACCAAGGAAAGGCCCTTGGCCTCATGAGACTGCGGGAAGAGTTCAACCTCGGACCGGATGAAAAGCTTGGAGATTTCTTTAAAGACCCGGAAAGACGGGAAGCTTACAAAGAGCAGAAAAGACTTCTGAAACGAAGCACCTTGGAAGAGGAAGAAGATCTTGTGGAAGATTTTCCAGAAGAGATTACAGACGCCTTTAAAGAACAGCTTGCTCTCTTTAAATCTTCTATCGAAGAGGTGAAAGAGGCTAGAAAAGCTTACCAGGAAGCCCGAAAAACAGGTGATGGAAAAGCCATAGAAGAAACCCTACAAGCTCTAAAAGAGGCAGTAGAGAAGAAAGAACAAATGGAAGATCTGAAAGATCAGCTGGAACAGGCAAAATTGGAGAAAGAAAACTCTGAAGCCTCTGGAGAAACTCCTGAGAACAATGGAACTGCGCCAGAGAAACCTGGAAACAACGGAAACTCTACTGGAAATAATGGCACTACGCCAGTAAAACCAGAAACTCCTGTAACTCCTGGAAATAATGGAAACACTTCTGGAAACAATGGTGCTGTGCCAGGAAATCCAGAGACCCCTGGGAACAGCGGAAACTCTACTGGCGAAACTGAAACACCAGGCACTCAGAAGAATCCGGAAACACCTTCAAACTCAGGAAAGAAACCGGAAGAAAACCCAAACTCCACGGAGAATCAAGGCAAACCTTCTGAGAATAAAAAACCAGAAACACCTGGAACACTACCATCTGACAATAACGGTAAAAACCCTGCCAAAGATGCACCAGGTAAGAACAAATAGAGAAACCTCAGCCAGCAAAAAGCCCTTTCTTAAACTATAGTGCTCTTCGCTGTATGAGTTGAAACATCTAGGGGAGGAACAAACGATGATATATGCAAATACTGATAAAGAAATTATGGACGAAATCAAGAAAAAGGCCATCGAGATCTTCGCTGCAAAAGGATATGCAGCCACAAAGATCTCGGATATAGCCGACAGTCTTTCCATTTCGCGCGGACCCATCTATTACTACTTTCAGGATAAATTCGGGCTGTACACATCGGCTTACGATCATTTTGAGAGTGAGCTGATGAAAATCCACAATGAAATATTCAGCACCAAGGATGACTTCCAGACCAAGATGGAAAGAATTATTTTTGAGTTTTCCAAACACATCTCTCTCTTTGGACACAATTTTTTCTTCCGGATCAAAGAGATCCCGGAGCTTCATGATATCAATGTACGATACGAAAAAATGAATACCCTGTTTTACGAAGAAAAATGTGCCCTCATCCGAGAGGAACAAAGAAACGGAACCCTCAGCACATCACTTTCTCCAGATGAAATTGTGAAAGGTGTCTATCTGATTTATCTTGGTATTCTGGAAGCACTGAACTCAGAACTCTTATCAAGAGATCAGGAAGAAGAGATTAAGGACTGGATCCATCTTCTCTTTGAAGGATTACATAAAAAAATGAAGTCAAATTAATAGCGCAATCTAAAAACCATGGTCTCATTTTTCTGGAGACCATGGTTTTTCTTTGCGTTCAATGACGAAACTATTAGAAGGAACGCTTCTCGTAGCCTTTTAAGGAGAACAGGAGAGAAGTGCCCTGGACTACACTCCAAACAAGAAAAGCAAGGAGAAGAACGAGGCCGAAAGACTCCCGGAAGAAAGTCTCAGCATTCATAAGAAAAGAAAGGGGAATCTTGTCAAGAAAACCTGACAGAACCACAAAGACTCCACCCAGGAGCATAAAAGGGAGATAAGAAACGGTCTTCGCTTTCATATATCCTAATTTGAAGAAGAGCGGGAACTGAAAAGCCTGCATCAGGCTGAAAATGAAGAAGAGCCCCAGCAGCATAGCCCCTGCTTCTTTAAAGTCAAAAGGCAGAGACAATAGAACAGACAGAAGAAGCGACAGGAGCACTCCAAAAAGGATGCCTATGAGATTCATGGAAAAAGCCCACAAATATCTCCCCAGAACCACTTCCTTTCTGGTAAGTCCAAGAATCCGATAAAGAGGATCTATGCCATTCTGCTCACCCACTGCAAAGGGATAGCTCAGATAGATGGTGACAAAAACGCTGACCATGGACAGTGGAATCAGGGTGTTCTTATTGACAAAGGCAAGGAAAAATGTGACCCCCAGCACAATGAATAGATTTTTCAGTGTCAGATAAGGTTTTATGGTTTTATAGTCCAGCACTGCTACTTTAAGAATCATAATTTACTACCTCCCCGATGAAAATAGATGATGAGTTCATCCAATGAAACAGGTTCTACTAGAATTCCTTCCGGCAGATCCACAGTCTCCTCTTTCTTCACAAGAGCTTCAAATCCCACACTGTTTTTCTTCAGTCCGATGAGATGGACATGGGAAAGGAGTGTAAGATCGGAAAGCCCCCCTTTCAGAAGTCCATAGGCATCCATCAGGTCTTCTTTAGGGCCAGCGTAAAGAATCTCTCCTTGAAGAATGAAGACGATGTAATCCGCAATGGATTCCAAATCCTTTGTGATATGGGTGGAAAAAAGCACACTATGATTTTCATCAGACACAAACTCCTGCAGGAGTTCACAGATTTCTTCCCTTGCCACTGGATCCAGTCCACTGGTCGGCTCATCCAAAATAAGGAGCTCCGCTCCATGGGATAAGGCAATGGATACAGAAAGCTTCACCGTCATGCCTCTAGACAGTTCCCGGACTTTCAGAGACCTGGCAATGCCAAACCTGTTCAGCAGACTACTGAATCTTTCATGATCCCAGCTGCTGTAAAAGGGCATCACTGCTTTCTCCACATCCGTAATGGTCCAGTCTTTCACAAGATAAGGGGTATCCATGACAACGCCTACCTTTTCCAAGGCAGCTCCCACTTCTTTCACCTTTTCCCCCAGCAGTTCCATGGTTCCTCCATCAGGTCTCAAAAAGGATAAAATGGATTTGATGGTGGTGGTCTTTCCTGCTCCATTGGGTCCAATAAACCCTGTGATATATCCCTTTGGCACTTCAAATGAAACACCTTTCAATGCAAAGGAGGGATAAGTTTTCTCCAGATTTTCTATTTTGATTGCACTATTCATTCTTTTCCGCCTCCAGTAATGTTTGAATAATCTCCATAAACTCCCTGTCATCCAGATTCATCTTCTCTTTGAGCGCTAAAGCTTCAAAAATCAGCTCCTCCATATTTCCCATGAGCTTTTCGTAGACCAGCTCCTGATTCTTCGGCAGCACATAGCAGCCCTTCCCCTGGACGTTTACCACATATCCTTCTTCCTCCAGATCCTTATAAGCTCTGGTGGTAGTAATGACGCTGACTTTCAGCTCCTTCGCCAGCTGTCGGATAGACGGCAACTGGGTATCTTCTCTCAGCTCATCCGAAAGAATGGCTTCGATGATTTGTATTTTAATCTGCTCATAAATCGGTACTGTAGACCGGTTTGATATGATAATTCTCAAAGCTTCTCCCCCTCTCATTATGTACACATATATACAGTAATACCAGTATAAGCTTTTGTCAATAGAAAAACCTCACTCCGTTTTATAGAGTGAGGTTTTTTATGAAAGTCAAACAATGGGAGCCAAAATAGAAACCGCTCCGAATGTTTGGTCCTTCTGACTAGCCAAAGAAATTGAGAAGCACGCCTGCAGCAATGGCAGATCCGATGACACCAGCCACATTGGGTCCCATGGCATGCATGAGAAGGAAGTTAGATGGGTCCTCTTCCTGACCCATCTTCTGGACCACTCTTGCAGCCATAGGCACAGCAGATACTCCAGCCGCACCAATCATCGGATTGATCTGTCCCTTGGTCACCTTGCACATGAGCTTGCCAAAAAGGACACCACCGGCGGTGCCAATGGAGAAGGCAATGAGTCCTAAGGCGATGATGCCCAGGGTCTTGGGGTTTAGAAGGGTCTCCGCATCGGCTTTTGCGCCTACGGTGAGTCCGATGAGGATGGTCACAGTGTACATGATGGCATTTTTCGCCACTTCCACTAAGTTTGGCACAATGCCCACTTCTTTGATGAGGTTTCCGAACATCAGCATACCGATGAGAGGCGCTGCACTGGGCACCAGAAGGATCACTACCACAGTGACCACGATGGGGAAGAGGATCTTCTCCAGTCTGGATACCGGTCTCAGCTGCTTCATTTTGATCTGACGCTCTTCCTTGGTGGTCAGAAGCTTAATGATGGGCGGCTGAATCACAGGCACCAGAGCCATGTAGGAGTAGGCAGCCAGAGCGATGGGACCCAGCATGTGATCCGCCAGCTGGCTGGTAAGATAGATGGCCGTAGGGCCGTCCGCGCCGCCAATGATACCGATGGAAGCGGCTTCCAGGGCAGTGTATCCAAGAAGGAGCGCACCCAGGAAAGCGAAGAAGATGCCAAGCTGTGCAGCGGCACCCAGGAGCATGCTCTTGGGGTTTGCAATGAGGGGGCCAAAGTCAGTGGCCGCTCCAACTCCTAGAAAAATCAGGGATGGATAAATACCGTACTCAATACCCATATAGAGGAGCTTCAGAAGTCCGCCGGTCTCCATGAGACCGTTCTTTGGCAGGTTCACCAGAAGCATACCAAAGGCAATGGGGATGAGGAGATAAGGTTCATATTTCTTATAAATGGCCAGGTACAGGAAAAACAGCGACAGGCCGATCATGAGAAGGGCTTTGCCATCCAGTGCCATAATCCCGCTGGCGGCAAAGAATTCTTTTAGTATTTCTAACATCTTGTCACCTACTTTGTAGCGATGGTCAGGAGCAGCGCACCGCTATCCACGACTTGTCCGTCTTTTGCGGATACAGAAGATACCGTTCCGTCAAATGGGGAGACGATCTCATTCTCCAGCTTCATGGCTTCCAGAATGGCCAGGATCTGTCCCTTCTTCACCACAGAGCCTGCCTGAACCTTCATGGACAGGATGGTACCCTGGATGGGGGCTTCAATTTTCTCGTCGGAACCGCTGCCTGCAGACACAGGTGCTGCTGGGGCAGCCTTCACTGCTGCAGTTTCTGTGGCGGAAGCTTCTTCTACAGT
>NZ_JNKC01000017.1 GCF_000701905.1 Proteiniclasticum ruminis DSM 24773
GTCCCTATCCGTCGCGGGCGTAGGAAATTTGAAGGGAGCTGTCCTTAGTACGAGAGGACCGGGATGGACCAACCTCTGGTGCACCAGTTGTTCCGCCAGGAGCATAGCTGGGTAGCTAAGTTGGGACAGGATAAACGCTGAAAGCATCTAAGCGTGAAGCCTACCCTAAGATAAGATTTCCCATGACGTAAGTCAGTAAGATCCCTTGAAGAACACGAGGTTGATAGGTGAGAGGTGTAAGTGCAGTAATGTATTCAGCTTACTCATACTAATAGATCGAGGGCTTAATCAAAAAAAAGAACAACTTAAATTCTTTACAATCTCTGTATGTAGTTTTCAAAGAATATGGTATATAATAGTACTGTGTTCCGCGTTTTGGCTTCATAGCTCAGTCGGTAGAGCAGTAGACTGAAAATCTACGTGTCCTTGGTTCGATTCCGAGTGAAGCCACCATGGCGCCATAGCCAAGTGGTAAGGCAGAAGTCTGCAAAACTTTCACCCCCGGTTCAAATCCGGGTGGCGCCTCCATTAAAAAACTCCTGAATGAGAAAATCGTCCAGGAGTTTTTTTGTGTTTAAAAATAAGAATAGATAGTGTAAAGGAAGCTTGACATGAAAAACAAATAATAGTACTATTCATGTAAAGGAAGCTTTACAAAGGAGAAGAATATGAAAAACCGTCTTGAAGAATTGAGAAAAGAACGGGGATTACGGCAGGAAGAACTGGCAGAACTTCTTGAAGTCTCAAGACAGACCATCAGTTCCCTGGAAAATGGCAAGTACAATCCATCCATCTTATTGGCCTTTAAAATTGCAAAAATGTTCAACTGCAGTATTGAAGAAATCTTTATTTACGAGGAGGAAAAGAATGGAAAGTAAACTACGTTATAAATATACACTAATCTTTTTTTGGAGTTTAGTGGGATTTTTTATTGGGGGAAGTGTGTATGTGATCAATGGCGGAGACAACAATGTACTGGGATTTTTTGCAAAGGCAGTAGGCTTATTGATAGGCCATGCTGTATCGACCAAAATCATATTCAAACGAAATCCTAAACTAAAGTTATTGGATAAAAGACTATCGAATGATGAAAGAAACAGAAAAATTATTGCTGAAGCTTCTACATATAGTTTTTTAGGTACGTTAGTCCTCGTTATAGGAGTTATCCTGTTGGGAGAATTAAGAGGGGACTTCTATCTTTCATTTGGAGCTGCAATCTTTGGCGGAATCATGCTTCTTATGTATTACATAGTTTTCCGTGTGATATCAAAGCGGATGTAGCAGAAAGAATCATAGCAATCCAGGTCAAGAATATAAATGTAAATTAAGGTATCCTTTTAATAAGGAGGAAGTCATGGAACGATGGGATAAGATCAATGCTGTACAGAAAATGCAGGACTATGTGGAGACTCACTTGCATGAACCAATCACACTGAAGAATCTGGCAGATGCGGCTGGGTATTCACCTTGGCATGCTACGAAGATGTTTAAGGAGCTAATCGGAAAGACACCCTTTGAATACGTAAGAGCCCTAAGACTCAGCAAGGCTGCCATGGTACTTCGAGATGGTGGTGAAAGGGTAGTGGATGTGGCATTTGATTTTGTGTTTGATACCCATGAGGGATTCACCAGAGCATTTTCGAAGGAGTTTGGCATCTCTCCCAAAAGGTACAGTAAAGAGAAAAAACCGGTAAAGCTCTTTATGCCTACCAGGATCCGTGACTACTACCTGATGATTCAGAAAGGAGACCTAAAAATGGAGAAAGAACGAAAAGCCAGTACTGTGTTTGTGCAAGTGGTGGAAAGACCTGAAAGAAAGCTGATACTGCTAAGAGGCATCAAGGCAACTCATTATTTTGAGTATTGTGAAGAGGTAGGATGTGATGTGTGGGATATACTGTCATCCATCTCCGAAGCGCTTTATGAGCCAGCAGGATTCTGGATGCCAAAACACCTCATTGCAGAAGGAACTTCCCAGTATGTGCAGGGCGTCGAAGTCCCTTTGAACTATCAAGGGGAAGTCCCTGAGGGATTTGATGTCATAACTCTTCCTCCCTGTAAAATGATGATTTTCCAGGGAGAACCCTACGAAGATGAAAAGTTTGGGGAAGCCATTGAGGATCTTTGGAAAGTGATGAATGAGTATGATCCGAAGCTTTACGGATTTACTTATGCAGATGAAGATGGACCAAGGTTTCAATTGGAGCCACAGGGATTCAGAGGTTATATAGAAGGAAGGCCGGTGAGAAGCCTTCTGAAATAGAAGTAGAGATGAAAGAGCAGGTAAATCTTGCTTTTTCATCTTTTTTTTAACGGGGAGTTCCTCTGCGGGCTTACAAATGTATACAATAAACTGACTATCATGTTTATTTTGTATTTGCTGATAAGAAAAGATATAATATTTTTATAGCGTTTCAGGTGGTGAGAAGGGGTCATGGTAAATAGTACATTGGACTTTGATACGAATATACTTGTGAAGGCCATTCATGCGGCTACCTGGATTCTGAACCTTCAGACTGGAGAGCTGAGCATCAATGAGCGCTGGGCAGAGATGGTAGGATATACTCTGGAGGAACTGCAGCCGGTCAGCATCCTCACCTGGAATAGTCTTGCCCATCCTGAGGATGTAGAAAGATCCAAAGAAGAGTTTCAGCGCCTCCATCGAGGAGAAATCTCCAGATATCATCTGGAAATCCGTATGAAGCATAAAATGGGACACTGGGTCTATCTGCTAGACAGCGGGCAGATCGTGGAATTCGACAAAGAAAGGATGCCTCTCATTGCCATGGGTGTTCATATGGACATCACAGAATCGAAGCTTCTTCAGCTAAAGCTGGAAGCCCGTGAAAGACTCTTGAGCCAGATTATGGAAAACACCAAAGATATTATCTATAAAATGGATTTAAAGGGCAATCTAACCTTTTTATCCAATGCTTGGGAAGGACTGCTTGGGTATTCTTTAGAGGAGTCCATCGGCACTTCTGTAGAATCTTATATTCATCCTGAGGATAAAAAGCTGCTTCTGGAGTTTTTGACGAAGGTCCAATACAGCAAAGACCATGAGTCTTTGTCGGATTATCGCTTTAGAAGAGCTGATGGAACATACTGCGTTTTTGAAACCAATGCATCTCCTATACTAGAGAATGGAGAGATTGTTGGAATTGCAGGTGTTGCGAGAGATATATCTATATTCATCAAAAAACAGCAAGAGATTGAGTTTCTCAGCTACAGAGACCAGCTGACAAAGCTTTTCAACAGACATTATCTGGAAAAAGTGAGAGATGAGGTGAAAGCTGAGAAGAACCATCCACTGGGAATCATCACCATGGATATGAATGATCTGAAGTTGGTGAATGACACCTATGGACATGATGAGGGAGATCGCCTGCTTGTGAAGGTCTCTGATATTTTCAGACATGTTTTTCCAGCGGACTCACTGATTTTCAGGATGGGTGGCGACGAGTTCATGGTGGTCCTTCCTCTGATTGAAGAAGAGATCCTGAAGCAGATGAAGGAAAGACTGGAAGAGCTTCTGGATGAATACGGGAAAGAAGCTTATCCCGTCACCATAGCTCTGGGATATTTTATTTCACATGATCCACAGGAAGATTTGTTTGATGCATTAAAAAAAGCTGATGCATATATGTATGAGGATAAAAGGATTTATAAAAGCCGAAAATGCAGGAAGTCTTCTTGAGTGAGGACTTCTTTTGCTTATAAAGAATGCTTTCGGAGATCTATGGTATAATCAAAAAAAAGTTATTGTTTAAAGGAGTGTTTGTTTTGACGCGTCGTTATGATTTTGAAACAGTGGTTAACCGTTTTGATATTGGTTCATACAAGTATGACCAGATGATCAAATGGAATAAAATGGCAGAGGAAAAGAAAATAATTCCTCTTTCTGTGGCGGATATGGAGTTCAAGACCCCTCCCGCCATTGTGGATGCCTTGAAGACATATGTGGAGGAGCATATTCTAGGGTACACAGGTCCTACAAAAAAGTACAATGATTCTGTAATATCCTGGATGAAGCGCCGCCATAACTGGGAGATCAGAGAAAAGTCCATCGTTGGGACTCCAGGTGTAGTGGGTGCCTTTTATATGGCTGTTTCGGCTTTTACCCAACCAGAGGATGGAGTCATTGTACTGTCACCTGTCTACTACCCCTTCTACAGTGCAGTGGAGAAGAATGGCAGAACCCTTGTGAAGAGTTCGCTGAAGGATGTGGAAGGAAGGTATAGAATCGATTATGAGGATCTGAGAGAAAAGGCGCGGGATCCAAGAAATACCATGCTTCTTTTCTGCAGTCCCCATAATCCGGTGGGAAGGGTCTGGGAAAAAGAAGAGCTGGAAAAAGTAGCGGAAATCTGTGAAGAGAACAATATTCTCGTGGTTTCAGATGAAATCCATTTTGACCTTATTATGCCCGGGCATCATCATACAGTCTTCGCCTCATTGAGTGATTGGACCAGAGAGAACACCATCACATTGACCGCCCCTAGTAAAACATTCAATCTTGCCGGTATGCACACCTCCAATGTCATCATTTGCAATGGAGAGTATCGGAAGAGATTTCTCGAGGAAATGTCCAAGACAGCGGTGATGAATCTGAATGCTCTAGGATATGTGGCCTGCAGGGCTGCTTATGATGAATCTGAGGACTGGCTGGACGAAGTCATTGAGGTGATTTATGAGAACCACCTTCTGGTAAAAGAGCATATGGCAAAACATCACCCTCAGGTTAAGGTCTACGATCTCGAGGGCACATATCTTCAGTGGCTCGATCTGAGATCCCTTGGTCTGTCCAAAGATCAGCTGGAGAAGCTTCTTCATAATGAAGCCTTGGTATTTCTTGATGAAGGATACTTTTTTGGAGAAGAAGGGGAGGGCTTTGAGAGAATCAATATTGCCTGTCCCAAACATGTGCTGAAGGAAGCATTGGACAGAATGACAGAAGCAATGAACACTATAAAAATATAATTATGAAAAGACTGGATGATGAAACCGATTCCTTCTGAGAGAGCGGCCATCCGGTCTTTTTTTATCCTGACTGTTTCCGTGTGTAGGGGTGAGAATAAGAGATAATGAGAGCAAAATGAAGATTCATGAGAGCATTAGCATAAGAAACGACCTGGCCATCTAATAACGTGATATGCAAGGGATTTCAGCCTCCGGATGTGGTCGCTTTTATTGTAGAACACTGTATAATAACTAATGTGATTGAGCGCTTAAGACTGAGTTAAGAATACGAGCGCCTGGAGGAATTATAAAGTTATGGGTTGTATATACAACGAAAAGGTAGAAAGAAATATTGCACCGCTCCTGATCCTTCTTATGGTATTTGGGCTGTCCCTTCTATCTGTATCTTATTATGTGAGTGAAATGGGATGGGACCGTGAGGTTTCTACGATACTGGATCTTTTTCTGACTTTGGTGTTTCTTCTTGCTGGCTACTCGGTGATTTTGAAAGGGAGAGAAACCTACAGATACAGCATCATTGGAGATGAACTCATCATTCACCGCATGACCGGTGAGAAGAACGAACTGGTGGCTAAAGTGAAGCTTCATGAAATCAAGAAGCTCCATGTGAAAAGTCATAAAACCAATCTTATGGGGATGATCCGCAAAAACTACTGTAAAAATGTTGTCCGCAAGGGCTGCTTATGTGAGTATCAGGCGGAGGGAGGATCCAAGTCCTTCTACTTCAGCCCAAGCCCATCTATGCTGAATAAAATTCAAACTGGACTTCAGGCATCATAGCGATATGGTGTCTTTTTTCATGGCTTCTTTCTGCGGATACCGCTATAATAAATACGTGAGTAAATAATATAAAAGAAGAAGGAAGAGAAAATGAAAGGTAAACTGATTGTCATCGAGGGTGTGGACGGCTCAGGAAAGCAGACCCAGTCGGAGAAGCTGTACAGGACCCTCCTCAATAAAGGGCTTAAAGTAATGAAAGTGGATTTTCCAGATTACCAGTCTGAAAGCTCATCATTGGTAAAAATGTATCTTCGGGGAGATTTTGGAAAGAATCCGGAAGATGTGTCTGCTTATGTGGCTTCGAGTTTTTTTGCTGCAGACCGCTATGCATCCTATACAACCAAATGGAAAAGCTTTTATGAGTCCGGAGGGGTTGTCATCGCAGACCGCTACACCACAGCCAATATGGTTCATCAGGCATCGAAGATTGATGATATGGAAGAGAGAGATGCGTTTCTTTCCTGGCTTTACCAGCTGGAATTTGAGATGTATAAAATCCCGATTCCGGATCTGGTGTTCTTTCTGGATGTTCCGCCAGAAGTGACCATGGAAATGACCAAAGAAAGAAAGAACAAGATTACGGGTGAAAGCGAGAAAGACATCCACGAAGCAGATATCAGGCATCTGGAGACAAGCTACCGGAATGCTCATTATGTAGCAGATAAGTATGGATGGACAAAGGTCAGCTGTGTGGAGGGGAATGTTCTTCGCAGCAAGGAGGATATATTCAGAGATATTTATCTTGCTGCAGTGGGCAAGCTCTAGTCTGCGTTTCATTTTCAACGTATTTATAGTATAATGAAATGTAACAATTGGAGGTGTTCAATATGAAACTGATTATTGCAATTGTCAATGATGAAGATGCCATTGATGTCATTGATCTGTTAAATGAAAAAGGGTATAGAGTAACAAAGCTTGCAACCACAGGTGGTTTTCTCAAATCTGGAAATACCACACTTATGATCGGTATAGAAGCGGATAAGGTGGATGCGGTGCTTGGCGTTATCGAAGAAACCTGTAAAACCAGACATCAGGTGGTTACCAATCCATCACCTCTATCCACCACAACAGGTGTCTATGTGCCATATCCTGTGGATATCGAAGTAGGCGGAGCAACAATTTTTGTGCTCGATGTGGATAATTTCATCAAGATTTAAAGAAGCGGAGGGTATTGATTTTGATTGGATTTTTTAAACTTAGAGAGAGGTTTCTAAAAGCCATTAAAAATGATACCCTTTCTCATGCCCATATTTTGGCTGGCCCAGATGGAATCGGGAAATCTCTCCTGGCAGAAACAGTGGCCAGAGAAATCCTAGGTTTTGGCAACAGGGATTCGGTGGATATTGTCAGGGTCCGCCCAGAGAAATCCATCATCACCGTAAATCAAGTGCGGGAGGTTGTCCTGGAAGCATCACTGAAACCTTATGAGGGATACAAGAAAGTCATCATTTTCTATGAAGCGGACAGAATTGGACAGGAAGCTCAGAATGCTCTTCTGAAGACTATTGAGGAGCCTATGCCCGGTGTCTTTTTCTTTCTTCTGGCAGAAAATGAGATGTTTATGGCAGAAACCATAAGATCCAGATGTCATCTGCATAAGCTGCTTCCTATGGATGATGCGGAGATGGACGCATTCCTCACAGAATATATTCCCTCCTTCAATGAAAAGGAGAAGAAACGATTTGAGGAAGAGAGCCTGAAACTCTCCCTGTCAGGGAAGAGTGGAAAGGTGGATCCACGAAGAAGTCTTACGCTCACAGAAGAAGAGAAAAAGAAAGTCATCTCCTGTGCTCGAGGAATTCCCGGAAAAGCCGAAGAAATTGTTCTGGCTGGATTACGGGATGA
Organism: Proteiniclasticum ruminis DSM 24773; assembly: GCF_000701905.1. Lineage (GTDB taxonomy): Bacteria > Bacillota > Clostridia > Clostridiales > Clostridiaceae > Proteiniclasticum > Proteiniclasticum ruminis. The sequence goes on from NZ_JNKC01000017.1 coordinate 7,606, forward strand.
AGGACTCAGTCAGAGTTTTCTTTTACTGAGAAAGCTTTCAGACCGGAAAAAGATACGGACACCCAGCTATCATGAAGTGCTTGCAGCGCTGGAGACTTTCAAAGACATGGACTTGATCCAGGTCTTTGATGATTTCATTTATGCAGTAAACGCCATCCTTAAGAAGAAGTCCCTGGATGAGGAAGCGCTCCTTCTGGACTCTTTAAAAGGAGAAGTGGAATCTCTCTCCACGGATCTGACCTTCAGGACATTGGAAAAGTATCTTGAAGTATTCTATGAACTGAGAAAATACATTGGATTAGGTGTCAATATCAACAAAGAAACCGTCTTAAGCAGTTTGCTTTTGAAATTAGCGGAGGTTTAAACAGTATATGATAAAAGTAATAGGGGTGCGGTTCAAGAAAGCCGGGAAGATTTATTATTTTGACCCGCTTCAGTATACCGTAGAAAAAGACTCTGCGGTAATTGTAGAAACAGCCAGAGGCATTGAGTTTGGTCAGTGTGTTGTTGGCATCAGGGAAATCAGCGAGAAGGAGATTTTCTCTCCGCTTAAACCCGTCATCCGTGTGGCAACAGAAGAGGACATCAGGAAGCATTTGGGCAATCGGGATAAGGAAAAGGAAGCTTTTTCTGTATGTGAGAAAAAAATCGTGGACCATAAGCTTCAGATGAAGCTTGTGGACGTGGAATATACATTTGATGGTTCAAAAATTATTTTTTACTTCACTGCTGACGGCAGAATAGATTTCAGAGAGCTTGTAAAAGACCTGGCCACCATCTTCAGAACGAGAATTGAGCTGCGTCAGATCGGAGTAAGGGATGAGGCCAAGATGCTTGGTGGTATCGGTATGTGTGGAAGAAGCCTCTGCTGCTCCACCTGGCTGGGAGATTTCAACTCTGTATCCATCAAGATGGCTAAAGAACAGAATCTATCTCTGAATCCAACAAAGATTTCTGGTATCTGCGGCAGACTCATGTGCTGCCTGAGCTACGAACAGGAAGCTTATGAGGAAATCCGCCAGCGCCTTCCGAAGGTCGGATCTTATGTGAAGACCCCGAAGGGAAAAGGGGATGTCATCGGGAACAATGTGGTGAAGGAATCTGTAAATGTCAGAATCAATCTGCAGGATGAGGAAATCATTGAAAGCTTCCCCATCGCAGAGGTGACCCTTCTAAAGGGAGAGTATGAAAATCCAAAGGAAGAAGTGGTGCCGGAACCAGATGAGGAAGAGTATGTGGAACTGACAGCCAATGCAAAGATTCCAAAAGAGAAAATCAGAAAGAAAGAACGGTAAAGACGGAAGGTAACGCCCTATGTGATAGGTGTGTTGCCTTTTGTATTTTTTTAAGGATAATTCGATAAAGTGAATGTAGGCTTTCAAGATTTGTTCATAACTATATGAAATAATGATGGGGAAGAAATATGAAAGATGGATTTCTATGCTTTCTTTTGTGAATTAAATTTGATATAATTTAATTGTACGAACTAGTAATAGTACAATGAAACGGAGGTGGGATCATGTCGATGGATAGTTTTTTTGGGTCTCTGTTTGACATGGTGGAGAGCAGTAAGATGGAAATAGACCGCTGTCCGAAATGCCATATTACTTTTCAGGATTTCCAGAGAAGTGGGTTATTAGGATGCAGTTATTGTTACGAGCATTTTTCAAAATCATTGATCCCCACCATCAAAAGAGTTCAGGGTGGACTTCTGCACACAGGGAAGATACCGAAGAATGCTTCCCAGGAAGTGGTCAGCCGGAGGAAAGTGGATGAACTGAAGCTCCGTCTGAAGGAACTCATACAGGAAGAGAATTTTGAAGAGGCAGCAAAGGTTCGGGATGAGATTCAGGAACTGAAAAAGATATTTGAGGCAGGTGAGGAAGATGCTACCTAAAGAATCCCTTGTGTTAAGAAGCAGAGTACGCCTAGCTAGAAATCTGAAGCTGTTGCCTTTCCCTCACAGACTGGAGAGTGAACGGGCCAGGATGCTGGTGAAAGCGGTAGAAGAGGCTTTTTATGTGAGTAAAGCCATGGAAGAAAATTATAGCACCCATCGTATGTGGGAACTTGGCAGAACAGAGCTTCTGGTGGCTTTTGAAAAACATCTGGTCAGTGCGAAGCTCATCAACAACAGTGATATTTCTGCTTATATTATAGATAAAGAAGAAGATGTCAGCCTCATGATCAATGAGGAGGACCATATCAGGCTCCAGGTCATGGGCAGAGATCTGAATCTGTCCGCACTTTATGAAAAGGCGTCAAAGATTGATGATCTTCTCAGTGAGAAACTGAATTTTGCCTTTGATTATAATCTGGGTTATATCACAGCATGTCCTACAAATCTCGGTACAGCCATGCGAGCATCTGTGATGCTTCATCTGCCGGGGTTCACCCTGACAGACCGCATAGGATATGTGTCCCAGGCGCTGGCGCAGATGGGCATGACCATCCGTGGTATTTATGGAGAGGGTTCCCAGGCGGAAGGGAATATCTATCAGATTTCCAATGAGGTGACTTTGGGTGTGAAGGAAGAGGATATCCTCTATAACCTGACAGACACCATTGACAAGCTTTTGGATGAAGAACAGGACCATCAAAGAAAGCTTCTCAACGAGTTCTCTTTGGAAATGGAAGATAAGATTTACAGGAGTCTTGGGACACTTATGAACGCAAGACTTATGACATCCAAAGAAGCACTGTATCACTTGTCTCTTGTCCGTATGGGTGTAGAGACTGAGCTGCTGAAAGAGGTGGATATGGAGCTTATAGATTCTCTCATCATCAATACTCAGCCGGGTATGATGAAGAAATCATATGGAATTGAGCTCAATGAAAAAGAACGTGACATCAACAGAGCGAAAATCATTCGCAGTATATTTTAGAGTTAGAGGAGGAAGCGTTTAGAATGTTTGAACGGTTTACAGAACGGGCAAAAGCAACCCTGATGCATGCGCAAAAAGAATCTCAGCGATTGCAGCATGGGTATATCGGAACAGAACATATTTTATTTGGGATTGCCAGCGTCGAAGGCGCAGGAAGCAATCTTCTTCATGAAGCGGGGCTGACAAAGGAAGTGATTCAGTCCATGATTGAAGAAACCTTAGGTACAGGAAATGGGATGTTTACAGGTTCAGGTCAGTTTGCGCTGACACCGAGAACCAAGCGTCTTTTGGACAACAGCTTTAAAGAAGCAAGAAACCTAGGGCAGAACTACATCAGTCCGGAGCATATGCTTCTGGCGATTCTTTCTGAAGAGGAGGGGGTTGCCTACTCTATGATCGAGAGTCAGGGCATAGATATCACAAAGCTGAAGAACGAGATTGTTAAAAGCTTCAGCAATCAAAATCAGAGTCAGGAACCTGAAACAAGAGGCCAGGACCGGGCAGAGACAAAAGCGCTGGACCAGTTCGGCAAGGACCTGACGGAAATGGCAAGGGATGGGAAGCTGGACCCTGTCATTGGAAGAGGAGACGAAACAGAGAGAATTCTTGAAATACTTTCCAGAAGAACCAAAAACAATCCTGTGCTCATCGGAGACCCGGGTGTTGGTAAGACGGCCATTGCGGAGGGTCTTGCCCAGAGGATTGTGAAAGGAAATATTCCAGAGCTTCTGAAGGACAAGAGAGTGGTTTCTCTTGATATTTCTCAAATGCTCGCTGGTGCAAAGTACCGTGGTGAGTTTGAGGAAAGACTGAAAAATGTCCTCAATGAAATCAAAAGTGCTAAAAATGTCATTCTCTTCATTGACGAGATCCATACCATCATCGGTGCAGGAGGTGCAGAAGGAGCCATAGATGCGGCAAATATTCTGAAGCCGGCTCTTGCCAGAGGAGAAATCCAGGCCATTGGTGCCACAACTATCGATGAGTACAGAAAACACTTTGAAAAAGACAGTGCACTAGAAAGAAGATTTCAGCCGGTTCATGTGGGAGAGCCCACTAAAGAAGAGGCCAAGCTGATTTTGAAAGGGCTCCGGGACAAGTATGAGGCGCATCATAGAATCAAGATCACCGATGAAGCTCTGGACGCTGCGGTAGAGCTTTCAGACCGCTATATCACCGACAGATTCCTGCCGGACAAGGCCATCGACCTCATGGATGAGGCTGCGGCAAAAGTGAGAATCCAAAACCTCACAGCACCGCCTGATATCAAGAAGATCGAGGAAGAGCTGAAGAACATCAAGAAAGAAAAGGAAGAGTCCGTTTCTCTGCAGGACTATGAGAAAGCAGCAAAACTCAGAGACAAAGAAAATGAAGTGAGAAAGACCCTGGAAGACACCAAGAACAAGTGGAAGACTGGAGCTATTGGCAGTGCTGACCTGGTAGTCGGAGAAGAGGATATCGCTCAGGTGGTATCCAGATGGACTAAGGTGCCTGTGAAGAAGCTTACAGAAAGTGAATCAGATAAGCTGCTCAATCTGGAGAAGATCCTTCATGAACGTGTTATTGGCCAGGAAGAAGCGGTAAGCTCCATTGCAAGAGCCGTGAGACGTGCAAGAGTAGGGCTGAAAGATCCAAACAGACCCATTGGTTCCTTTATTTTCCTTGGACCTACCGGTGTGGGTAAGACAGAACTTTCCAAAGCTCTGGCAGTTGCCATGTTTGGTTCAGAGAAGTCCATGATCCGCATAGATATGTCAGAGTATATGGAAAAGCATACGGTCTCAAGACTCATCGGATCCCCACCAGGATATGTGGGTTATGATGAGGGAGGCCAGCTGACAGAAGCGGTAAGAAGAAACCCTTATTCCGTGGTGCTCTTTGATGAAATCGAAAAAGCCCATCCGGATGTATTCAACGTGCTGCTGCAGATTCTGGAAGATGGAAGACTCACCGATGGAAAAGGCAAAACAGTAAACTTTAAAAACACCATCATCATCATGACCTCCAATGTAGGCGCATCCACCATCAAGAAGCAGAAGACAGTAGGATTCAGTATCGCTCAGGATGCCACAGCGGAAGAGTATGAACGCATGAAGGAAAACATCATGGAAGAGCTGAAGCGTTCCTTCAGACCGGAGTTTATCAATAGAATCGATGACATTATTGTCTTCCACAGCCTCACCAGCGACGATCTGGACAAGATTACAAGGCTGATGCTGGACGAAGTAAGCAAGAGGATCGCAGAGAGAGAAATCTATCTTTCATTCTCTGATGAGACCACTGCGTTTATGACAAAGAGCGGATTTGATACAGCCTATGGAGCAAGACCGCTGAGAAGAGCCATCACAAAAGAACTGGAAGATACACTTTCAGAGGAAATGCTGAAGGGGATCATCCAGAAGGGCGACGAGGTGCTCGTCAATGTGGAGGATGGAAAGCTCGTCTTCAAGAAAACAGGAGCTCGGGAGGTTCGGGTAGAAAAGAGAACTGGAATCAACCGTGAGATGGAAGAAGAAGTAGAAAAGAATGAGGAATCGGAAAACAAGTAATGAGTTCTCAAGAATCTTTTTCAGAGTTTTCATGGGACTTTCATGAAGTATTAAGTTTCATAAGATAGAATGAACCCATAATCAGGATAGATAACAGATCGACTGATTATGGGTTATTTTTTTAGTGTGAGGAAGAAATATGGCAAAGACAAAAGCAAAAACACAATATGTATGCCAAAACTGCGGATCCCTATCCGCAAAATGGCTTGGAAAATGTCCGGACTGCCTTGAGTGGAATACTTTTCAGGAGGAAGCTGTGCTTCCAAAGCAGACTAGGGTGGAAGGGATTTCCAGCCAGAGTGCACCCAAACCCATCACTCAGATTCTGTCTGGAGATAAGGAGCGCTTTGACACAGGTATTTCAGAGCTGAACCGGGTTCTGGGAGGAGGCCTTGTGAAAGGTTCACTGACGCTGATTTCCGGCGATCCGGGAATTGGAAAATCGACGCTTCTTCTGCAGTGCGCCCATGAAATCGCGAAGCGGTATGGAACAGTGCTTTATGTTTCAGGAGAGGAATCTGAGGAACAGATCAAGATTCGGGGAGACAGGCTTTCAGCCACTGCTGAGAAGCTTTTTATCGTTTCCGAGACATCCATGGAAGTCATTGAAGGGCACATCAGGGACCTGAAACCTGCTTTTGTGATCATTGACTCCATTCAGACCGTATATACAGAGAAGGTGACATCGGCACCAGGGTCTGTTTCCCAGGTGCGGGAATGTGCCAATTCACTTATGAGGATCGGAAAGCTCATGGGCATTCCTCTTTTCATTGTGGCGCATGTGACCAAGCAGGGAGAGCTTGCGGGCCCGAGGGTTCTGGAGCATATGGTGGATTCTGTTCTATATTTCGAAGGAGAAAGAACAGAAGAAATAAGAGTTCTCCGTACCATGAAGAACCGTTTCGGCACCACGTCTGAAATAGGCGTATTTGAGATGGCTGCGGAAGGTCTTGTGGAGGTGTATGATCCTTCGCGGATTTTTTTGGAGGATCACAGAGGAGCTAAAGAAGGATCCATGGTCATCGGAATCATGGAAGGCACAAGGCCTCTTCTTGTCCAGGTACAGTCACTTGTGGCGGAAACCAAGGCTGTGATGCCAAGAAGGTCCGCACTGGGAATTGAAATTCCAAGACTGAACATGATCCTTGCGGTGCTGGAGAAGAAGCTGAAGATTCCATTTTATGCCAGTGATGTATATGTCAATGTGGTGGGCGGACTCAGTGTGGAGGGAACTTCTCAGGATCTGGGACTTGCACTATCACTGGTTTCCAGCGCCAAAGGACGTGATATCAAATACGACAGGCTCATGGCCATAGGGGAGATAGGACTGACGGGAGAGATCCGTCCAGTAAATCATGTGGAAAGGCTTATTGGTGAAGGGGTAAAAATGGGATTTGAGTATTTTATGATTCCTTCCCGGAACATGGAAAAGATCAAAATGAAGAACATTCATCTGATCCCTGTGGACACTTTGAAAGAAGCTGTGAATAAAATATTCTAAGATTGTTTTTTTGTGTAAAAGTTAAGAAAAAATGATTATAATGAAACTATCCATTTGGTTCCAGTGGGATTTTCATGATGGAACATATTATTTTGAAGGAGGTGCAGATGTGATTAGAAATTTAGTAAGAGGAATTGTTACGTTAGTGGGAGCTGTGTTAGGCTATGCAATAGCTACAGGGATATTACTCATTCCATATCTGGATAATTTGAGTTTTACGAAAGGTCTTCCTTTCACCATCGGTCTTTTTGCAGTAACCATTCTTTTATTCGCACTTATTTTTTTCTTATTATCATCTTCCATTTACAAACTGCTGATTAAGACCAACAAGATCATCGAAAAAAACCTCTCCGGGATGTCTGTCACAGAGATTCTTTTTGGAGCGGTAGGTGCCATTATTTTCCTTGTGATCACTTTTTTCCTCACCATGCCCATCGCCAATGCCTGGCCGGGATTGGGGGGACTTGTGACGGTGCTTCTCAACATTGCGGCAGCGATGCTGGGTGCAAATATTGCCCTCAAGAAAAAAGAGGAAATACTGAATTTCTTCAGTGGTCTCAGGGTAAAGGGACATACACCAAAAGAGAAGGTGGAAAAGCAGGTGCTGACGGGTACACCAAAAGTGCTGGATACTTCTGTCATCATTGACGGCAGAATCTATGATATCTGTAAGACTGGATTTGTGGAAGGAAAGCTCATCATTCCATTTTATGTGCTGGAGGAGCTGAGACACATTGCGGATTCCTCTGATTCTCTCAAAAGAAACAGAGGCCGCAGAGGTCTGGATATTCTGAATAAAATACAGAATGAGCTGGACATTGAAGTGGAGATCTGGGAGAAAGACTACAAGGACATTCAGGAAGTGGATTCAAAGCTTCTGAAACTTGCTACAGAAATCAAAGGCCAGGTGGTCACAAATGACTATAATCTCAATAAAGTGGCCGAATTCCAGAGGGTTCCGGTGCTGAATATCAATGAGCTGGCAAATGCTGTAAAACCAATGCTCCTTCCGGGAGAGGAGATGAGTCTTCTCATCTCAAAGGTTGGTAAAGAGCAGAACCAGGGCATTGGTTATCTGGATGACGGGACCATGATTGTTGTGGAAGACGGGAAGAAGTATGTTGGGGAGACACTCTTTGTAATTGTCACTTCAGTTCTTCAGACGGCTGCAGGGCGAATGATTTTTGCAAAGCCCAAGGTGGACTAGGATGGTCATAGGGCTGATTGTATCTGGAGGAAAAGGTCTCCGAATGGGGTCAGAAGTGCCAAAGCAGTTTCTGCCAGTCCATGGTGTGCCGATTCTTCTGCAAACGCTGATGGCATTTGATGAAGTGGAGACTGTGGATGCTCTGGTGCTTGTTCTTGGCAGGGATTTCATCGAGTATTTCAAGGGGCTGGGATATACCCCAGTGAAACCTCTTTATATCGTCGAAGCGGGAGAGGAGAGATTCTCTTCTGTGCAAAATGGTCTGAAAAAGGCCTACGAACTGGATCCCGAATCTGTTGTACTCATTCATGACGGTGTAAGACCGTTGGTTTCCAGAAGAATTATTGAGGATGGAATAACCTATACTAGAAGACATAGGGCAGCAGCTTGTTCTGTGGCGCTGAAAGATACCGTGAAGTCTGTAGGGTGTGATGGTTTTTCCACAGGGACTCTGGAGCGTGAAAAATACAGGCTGATTCAGACGCCTCAGTGTTTTTTCACAAAAGAGATCCTCTCAGGTCATGAAAGAATCCAAGAGATTGAGAAACAAGTGACAGATGATACTGCGGTTTATGAGGCTTTTTTTGGTTCCGTTTATCTTTATGAGGGATCCTATGAGAACCTGAAGGTCACAACACCTGAAGATCTTCTCCTTGCAGAAGCGATTCTTACTAACAGAGCGATAGAAAACTGTAAATAAATAATATTTTTAAGAGGTGCACCATATACGCAAGTATATGGTGTTCTTCATTGGCGTTCAATTGTTTTGGTCGTATCATACTGCCAATAAAATGAGGGTTGTGTTAATTTATTCATAAAATGTTAACGATATTACAGAAAATCTATTCGACTTCTTTCGCGATTAGTGTTAAAATATCCGTAAAGGGTTACATGAGCTGTTCTACAAGCTTAGAACGTCTCAGAAGGTTGGAGGAACTTATGCGGAGTGAGTTGAAGCAGATACTGAAAAAGTATCCCGTCATAGCGGCCGCAAAAGATGTCCACGGCCTGGAAGATGCATGTCAGTCAGAAATTCAAATTATCTTCATCCTTTTTGGGGATATCATTAATTTGCCGAATATTGTCAAGAAAGCAAAACTTTGTGGAAAGCTTGTCTTTGTTCATATGGATCTCATTGAAGGTCTGGATACGAAAGAGATTTCTGCTAAGTACATTCGGGACTTTACAGAGGCGGATGGAATCATATCCACCAAGTCAAATGTCATCAAGGCTGGAAATGAGATGGGACTCATTACGGTGCAGAGGTTCTTCATGCTGGATTCCATGGCAATGGAAAAAGCGAAGAAACATATGGAGTATGCCTATGCAGATGCATTTGAAATTCTTCCCGGGGTCATTCCCAAAATCATTAAAAAGATTTCTAATTTTACGGAGATTCCCATCATTGCAGGTGGCCTCATAGAAGATCAGAATGACACATATACAGCTCTCAGTTCGGGAGCATCAGCAATTTCAACAACTAATAAGAGTTTGTGGAAATTTGTAGTAGAGTTATAGAGAAAGCTACAAGCTTATTAAGTTTGTAGCTTTTTATATATACAAAAATAAAAAATACCAGGGGGGTACAAAATGAAAAAGTACGTTATCGCACTTGACCAAGGAACCACCAGTTCCAGAACCATCATCTTCGACAAAGAGCAGAATATCGTTGGCGTTGCTCAGAAGGAATTTACCCAGATTTATCCTAAGCAGGGCTGGGTAGAACATAATCCAATGGAAATCTGGTCCTCACAGTATGGTGTCCTGAATGAAGCTATGGCTCAGGCTGGTATCCGAGCTGATGAAGTTGCGGCCATCGGTATCACAAACCAGAGAGAAACAACTGTGGTTTGGGACAAGAACACAGGAGTTCCTGTATACAATGCCATCGTGTGGCAGTGTAGAAGAACATCCAACATCTGCGATGAACTGAGAGCTAAAGAAGGAATGGCTGACTACGTAAGAGAAAACACCGGTCTTCAGATCGATGCTTACTTCTCAGGAACAAAGATCAAGTGGATCCTTGACAACGTAGAAGGTGCTCGTGAAAAGGCTGAGGCTGGAGATCTTCTTTTCGGAACAGTGGATACATGGCTGCTCTGGAAACTTACAGAAGGTAGAGTTCATGCTACAGACTACACAAACGCATCCAGAACTATGGTTTATAATATCAAAGAACTGAAGTGGGACGAGAAGCTTCTGGCTGAACTGAACATTCCAGCATCCATGCTTCCAGAAGTTAAGAAGTCTTCTGAAGTTTATGGCGAAACAAATATCAATGGAGTTATGGTTCCAATTTCCGGTATCGCTGGTGACCAGCAGGCTGCTCTTTATGGCCAGACCTGTTTCTTGCCTGGTGAAGCGAAGAACACATATGGAACAGGATGCTTCCTGCTTGTAAACATCGGTGAAGAAATGAAACTGTCCAACAACGGACTGGTTACAACCATCGCTGCTACATCCCATGACAAGGTTCAGTATGCTCTTGAAGGTTCCATCTTCGTTGGTGGCGCTGTAATCCAGTGGATCAGAGACGAACTGAAACTCATCTACGATTCAAAGGACTCCGAATACTTCGCTACAAAGGTGAAGGACAATGCAGGCGTATACGTAGTTCCAGCATTCGTTGGACTTGGTGCACCACATTGGGATCAGTATGCTAGAGGAGCAATCCTTGGCCTGACAAGAGGAGCAAACAGATATCACATCATCAGAGCAGCTCTGGAAGCAATTGCTTATCAGACAAAGGATGTTCTGGTTGCTATGGAAAAAGATGCTGGCATCGAACTTCAGAATCTGAAGGTTGACGGCGGAGCTTCTGTAAACAACTTCCTGATGCAGTTCCAGGCTGACATTCTTGACAGATCCGTTCTTCGTCCAGTGATCGCTGAAACCACAGCTCTTGGTGCTGCATATCTTGCAGGTCTTGCTGTTGGATTCTGGGCTAACGAAGATGAAGTGAAGACCAAGTGGGCTGTTGATGGAGAATACAATCCTAAGATGGCTGGAGAAGACCGTGATGCTTTATATGCTGGATGGCAGAAAGCAGTTGGCAGATCTCTGGATTGGGAAAACAAATAGACAAAAAGTAACAACTGACATTAATCTTCTCACTATGCCGGATACGGCATAGTGAGATTGAATAATGAACTCGACGAAAGAACCATAGAAATACTGTCATGGCGTATAAATGCCATATAAGCAGCGGGTAAGGAAGGAGCATGAAGAATATGATAGGTCTTATTTTAGTTTCCCATAGTGAAAAAATCACCGATGGAATTAAAGACCTGGTGGTAGAAATGACGAAGGACGAGGTGCCTATAATCTCCTGTGGTGGTACCACCGATGGACGACTAGGGACCAGTGCCGACAAGATTGTGGATGCCATCAATGAACTGTCTGGATGCAATCGTATATTGATATTTACAGATATCGGAAGTTCAATCATGAGCTCAGAAATTGCATTGGATCTTGTGGATGAAGATCTCAAGGAAAAGTGCATTCTGGTAGATGCCCCTATCGTTGAAGGTGCCTTTGTGGCGGGTGTGCAGTCCATGGTCAGTGATGATGTGGATGCTGTCCTCGAGGAAGTCCAACTGACCAAATTAAGCAAATTTTAGTTGGCTACAACTAAAAAAACACAAAATGAGAGGAGATATACTATGAAATTTGTAAAGAGCACAGTAGGTTTTGCCATTGCTGGTATGTTCGTTATGAGCATTTGGGGCGACTGGGCAGGAGCTTACGGAAATCTTGGTGGCTGGTTTGCAGCTGTAGCAATCATCGGACCAATGTGGTTCCTGAACCACTATATCGGACTTGTAGACAATCCTGGAGACCATGCATTTGTTGATATGGCTTGGGGTATTGCTTGGGTTGGTATTATGAGAGACGTATTCGGTACTGGAGAAAACACGTTTGACTTAGGCAGACTGGTTAGCTCTCTGCCAACCATCGGTCTTCTCACAGTCGGTGCTTTATTAGCTGGTTTGGCTATTAACGCATTCAACAAAGCGAAGTAAGGGATAGGAGGTATAAATAATGGAACTAGGTAACATCATTACAACAATTGTAGGCGGATTTATGTTCCCATTCCTGATCTCCATGATGTGGGGAAAACTGGTTGAAGCCTTTGGCCCAATCGGTGGCTGGATGGCAGCTGCATTTATCGTTGGAACCATGTGGGCACTGAACCATGGTCTTGGAATGGTATATCAGTCAGGTACAGCTTGGATCGATATGGCTTGGGCAGCAGGTACAGGTTTATTCTTTGCAGACGTGTTTGCTGGCAAGAAGATCAACGGAAGCACAATCCTTGCGGGTATCCTTGGTGGTATCATCGGTGGATTCGTTCTTTCAAGCTTCCTATAGAAATTTTAGTAGCCTATTATTGAGGATGCACACTGTGCATCCTCTTTCATTTTCAGCGGAAAGGTTCTCAGAAAGCAGCTCTTTCGCTATAATAAGGTAAGAAGCATTTGAAATGAGGAAAAAATATGGATTTTGAACAGATGAACATACGCACAAAAAAGGAAGACAGCACCAAGGATGGAAAGGATCTTGCCTACCTTATGGAGAGAGCTGGAATGCAGTTTCGAGTCAAGGAAGTGCTGTATAAGACACCTTTTGGACTAGTAGAAGAGAGTGTTTTTCAGGAGAAGATTGAAAGTGTACTAAAAAGAGAAGGCTTTGCAGAGTATTATTCTTCGGGGACCGGAAATATAAAGGGGCTCATAGATGCGGCACACCAGTATGCTTCAGACCGGGTGACATCCTACAAGGATCTTCCTTACCGGATGATGACCAAGGAGAATGTGCAGCTTCAGGAGGGACATTATGCGTCAATCTGGAAGAACAGGCATCAGAGAGTTCTTCTTGCCAGTGTTCTTGGAGAAGGGAAAACAGAAGGCATGCAAAGAGGAAAGGAAGTATTATCACTTCTTGATATTCCATTTAGAGTTGAGGGCGACATGTTTTACTATGAACATGAGGAGGGGCCTCGAGTTTATGTTTCACCGGAATTTGTGGAGAGTGAAAATATGTCAAAGCCTGACATCGATGAAGTGGAGAAGCGAACCGTTGAAACCCCAGGAGTGAAAACCGTGGAAGACCTGGTTCAGTTTTTTCAGTGTCAGATGACAGATATTCTGAAAACCATGCTCTTCACGGATGGAGATCAGGTATATGCAGTCCTTACGGAAGGAAACAACGAGGTGGATCTTAAGAAGGTTGGTCACGTGTTATCTCTGGAAGAGGATAAACTGAAGCCGCTTTCTAAGGAGAAGGTTCTTGATCAAACTGGAGCAGAAGCTGGATTTGCGGGACCTATTGGACTTAAAGTGGATAAAATACTCATTGATCACTCCGTGCGCAAAGGGAAAGCGTATATTACTGGTGCAAATAAAACGGATCATCACATCCAAGGGGTATATTATGGGAGAGATTTCTCCGGGTACTTTTATACTTTGTCTGAGAGTGAAGAATCATTCAAAGGGTGGTTGTTGGGTAGTGTTAAGGTTCATGATGAAAAGATCAGAGTACAAAGCAAAGAGGGTGGATACAGCTATGAACCTCTCACCAGTCTATGCTTGAATTTGGACCGTATGAACTATGCTCTGCTGGAGGAGTCAAAAGATGACAAGGGGTTCGCTCTATCCAAAATTCAGGCTCCTTTTTCACTGGTCATCACGATTGTTGATCCTAGAGTGGAGAAACCAAGAGAGAAAGCGGAAGAAATGTATGAAGAACTGAAATTATGGGGTGTCCGTGTTCTGAAAGATTTCAGAAAAGACAGGCTGGGCAGTAAATTCAGCGATTATGACCTTCTTGGAATACCCTACAGAATTCTGGTGTCGAAAGATGGAACTTTTGATGTGAAAAATAGAAATGGAGATCTTCTTGAGAAGGGACTTCAGAATCTAGTGGAAATTAGGAACAATGAAGTGATAGAATAGTGGATAATAAAGTAAGAAATACAGGAGGAAGGTCATGAAGGTTTATAATACCCTTACAAGACAAAAGGAAGAATTTATACCGCTGGAAGAAGGAAAGGTCAGGATGTATGTCTGCGGACCCACCGTTTATAATCTGTTCCATATCGGTAATGCAAGAACCTTCATCATCTTTGATACCATCAGAAAGTATCTGGAATATAAAGGTTACGAAGTGAACTTTGTGCAGAATTTTACCGATATTGATGACAAGATGATTAAAAAAGCACAGGATACAGATACCACGGTGAAAGAGCTTGGCGACCGATACATCATGGAATATTACCAGGATGCTGATAAGCTTAAGATCAAACGTGCCACTGTGAATCCTAGAGCAACGGAGTATATTGATGAAATGATTGCGTTTATCTCTGAGCTCATTGAAAAAGGATTGGCTTATGAAGTGGACGGAGATGTATATTACTCCACCAAGAGCTTTGCGGGCTATGGAAAACTGTCAGGGCAGAACCTGGACGATCTCCAATCGGGTTCCAGAGTTGAGGTGGATGAACGGAAAAAAGATCCTATGGATTTTGCTCTGTGGAAGAAAGTGAAACCTTATGAACCATCCTGGAAAAGCCCTTGGGGATTTGGGAGACCAGGCTGGCACATTGAGTGCTCTTGCATGGCGCTGAACCTTCTTGGGGAAACCATTGATATACATGCAGGGGGCACTGATCTGGTCTTCCCTCACCATGAGAATGAGATTGCACAGAGTGAAGGCCGTTCCGGAAAAACCTTTGCCAAGTATTGGCTGCATGGGGCTTTTATTAATGTGGACAACCGGAAGATGAGCAAATCGCTCAATAATTTCTTCACCGCCCGTGAGATTCTGGAGAAATATGATTCAGAAGTAGTCAGACTCTTTATGATATCTGGGCATTACCGAACGCAGATCAACTTCACCATCGAGCTTTTGGATTCCGCAAAAGCAAGCCTTGAGAGGATGTACAATGCACTCACAAGGCTGAATGGCTATCTCAGCACTGCATCAGAAGAAGTACAGCCTGAGGATGAAATGGTGAAATCTTCTCTTCTTGCGTATAAGGAGAGATTTGTGGAAAAGATGGATGATGACTTCAACACAGCAGACGCCATCTCCGTGATTTTTGAACTGATACGGGATGTTAATATTAAGATTAACGAAAACTCCTCAAAAGCCCTGATCACCTTTGCTATGGAGCTTTTAAGAGATCTAGGCTCACCACTGGGAATCCTTCAGAATTCTGTGGGTGGCACCTTGGAAGAAGAGATTGAAGCTCTCATTGAAAAAAGAAATGAAGCCCGTAGGAATCGTGATTTTGCAACGGCTGACAAAATCCGAAATGACTTGGCGGCGGAAGGGATCATTTTGGAAGACACACCTTCAGGTGTAAGATGGAGCAGGAAGAGTTAACAGATTAGTTTCAATCCATGGGGTCGTGACAAAAATGTCAGGACTCCATTTTTTGACAAAAGCAAGGTGAAAACCATTAGATATTGTGCAATTTTAGTACGATATAACGGTTCGTGTTTAATAATCGCACAATATTTTAACGATTTTCGCAATTCGTGGGCTTCATTCTAATTGTTTTCATTGTTAATTATGAAATAATTGTAAATGTAATAAGATTTTTAAAAAGTATTGTCTGATGATTAACAATGTATTAGAATAGGGATGTAGTCAATACAAACAATAAAACACACGGAGGGACAGGGGAAACATGAAAAAAATATTTGCATTAGTCTTATCATCTGTACTTGCACTATCTGTATTCGCAGGTTGCGCTAAAACTGAGGAGCCAGCTGAAACACCAGCAGAAACTCCAGTTGAAACACCAGCTGAAACACCAGCTGAAACACCAGCTGAAGAGCCAGCTGAAGCAGGTGCAATCGTTAAGTTAGGTCTTGGAATCAAGACAAGCATTGGTAAGTCCAATTGAAACACCAGCTGAAACACCAGCTGAAACACCAGCTGAAGAGCCAGCTGAAGCAGGTGCAATCGTTAAGTTAGGTCTTGGAATCAAGACAAGCATTGGTAAGTCCAAGGATCTTACTGATGGAGCTGCTACCGGACAGGTAGATTCAGTTATCGTTGCTGCTGGTTTTGACAAAGACGGCAAGATCGTTAGTGTTACAATCGACACAGCACAGGATAAGGTTGGTTTCGATGCAGAAATGAAGCTTACATCTGACACAGCTGTAGAAGGCAAGTCCAAGCTTGAACTTGGAGATGCTTATGGCATGAAGGGTGCTTCAGGAATTGGCAAAGAATGGAACGAGCAGATCGAAGCATTCGGTGCTTGGATGATCGGCAAGACCGTTGAAGAAGTTAAGGCTCTTGAACTGGTTGACGAAGTAACAACAAACGAAGAACTTACATCTTCCGTAACAATCAAGATTAGTGGATACATTTCCGCTCTTGAAGAAGCATATGCTAACGCAATCGAAGTTGAAGGCGCTGAAAAGGTTGGTCTTGGAGTTGTAACTTCCATCGCGAAGTCCAAGTCCATGGAAGGCGAAACAATGGCAGTAGCTCAGGTTGATACTACTGTAGTTGCTACAGCTCTTAAGGCTGATGAAACTATCGCAGGAACATTCATTGACGTAGCTCAGACTAAGGTTGAGTTTGACAAGGATGGTAAGGTAACAAGCGATAAGGCTGCTGATGTGAAGTCTAAGCTTGAACTTGGAGATGCTTATGGCATGAAGGGTGCTTCAGGCATCAAGAAGGAATGGTTCGAACAGGCTAAGTCTCTTGCAGAGTACATGGTAGGCAAGAAGGTTGCTGATGTAACAGGAATGGAACTGGCTGAAAACGTGCCAACTTCTGAAGATCTTACATCTTCCGTAACCATCAAGGTTAACGGATACCTGGCAGCTCTTGAAAAAGCTGGTAAGAACGCTAGATAATTAGAACTCTTAGAAAACTCCTCCAGTATCTGGAGGAGTTTTTTTATGAAAGCAGTTTTTTCCATAATAATTTAAGGAAATCATTCGGGAAAATTCACCCGTCTATGGTATAATTTTCCGGTAAATGTAACTCAACACAAACTTAAAGATACCGGGAGGTTTCTATGAAGAAATTTATGAAAATCATCTCCTCGCTTCTTCTTGCTGCAGTTGTCATCACTGGATGTCAGACCGCACCAAAGGAAGAAGTGAAGACCAAATATCAGGACACATTCTTCGAGTATTTTGACACAGTGACCACAGTCATTGGTTACACCGACACTCAAGAAGAGTTTGACGCCTACTTCACGGAGATTAAAGAGGAGTTTAAAAGACTTCATGAGCTGTTCGACATCTACAACAGTTATGATGGTATAAACAATCTGAAGACTATCAATGATCAAGCGGGGAAAGAACCGGTGAAAGTGGATCAGACCATCATTGATCTTCTGAAGTTTTCAAAAGAGTGGTATGGCAAGACCAATGGGAAAGCAAACATTGCCATGGGCGCAGTGCTTCGGGTTTGGAGTGAATACCGAGAAGAAGCAGAGTTTGATCCGAACCTGGCAAAGCTTCCGCCTATGGAGCTTCTAGAGGAGAAGAATGCACACACAGACATCAATAAGGTGATTATTGATGAAGCGGCAGGCACCGTATATCTGGAAGATCCCCTGATGAGCCTGGATGTGGGCGCTGTAGCAAAAGGATATTCTGCGGAATACGTAGCTGACAAGATGCGGGAAAAAGGCTTCACAAGCCTTATTATCAGCGCAGGTGGTAATGTGAAAGCTTTGGACAAGCCTTTGGATGGGGTCAGAGACAGATGGGGTATTGGCATCCAGAATCCTGATGAGAACATTTTCACGGGGGCGGCCAGCTTGGATACCGTTTTTGCCAATAACATCGCAGTAGTCACTTCTGGTGATTATCAGAGATTCTATGTGGTGGATGGCAAGAAGTATCACCATCTGATTGATGCGGCGACACTGATGCCGGGAACACAGTTCAAGGCGGTAACAGTTGTCATGGAAGACTCTGGTCTCGCGGATTTTATGTCTACCACCTTATTCCTTTCCAGTCTGGAGGAGGGAAAAGAGATGCTTTCCCAGATTGAAGGGGCTCATGCGCTATGGGTCACCCACGACAATGAGATTATTGTATCTGATGGCTTCTCATCCATGCTGAAAAGCGGCGGAGCTTCCGGCGCGGATTAGTAAAAGTAGATTCACCTTGAGTTTCAGTAAAAATAATGAATTAATCTCTTTACTTTTGGAGATAATACGAGTAGAATATTGTATGGCATATCCAAAAGATACAAAATACCGCGGCAAAGTATTTAAATTTTTGGAGGTAAACACAAATGGCAAAAATGATGGGACCACGTTTTAAAACAGCAAGAAGACTAGGTCTGAATGTTGTAGGTCACCCAAAGGCAATGAACAGAGCAAAGAGAGGAACATCCAGAGCGGACAAGAAGTTGTCTGAGTATGGCGTTCAGCTGCTTGAGAAGCAGAGACTTAGAACTTATTATGGCGTGCTTGAAAAGCAGTTCGTCAGATACGTAGATAAGGCAATGAAGAGCAAGGAGCAGACAGGTGCAATGCTTCTGAACCTTTTGGAGAAGAGACTGGACAATATGGCTTATAGAATGGGCTTTGCTTCTTCTATCAGACAGGCAAGACAGTTGGTTAGCCACGGACACTTACTGGTTAATGGAAAGAAGATCGACATCCCTTCCTATGGTCTTAGCGTAGGAGACGTTGTTGAGCTGAGAGAGAAGTCCAGAAAGACTGAAATGTTTGTTGAAAACTTCAACAACCTTTCCGCTTCACCACTGGGATATATCTCTAAGGATGTAGAGAACTTTAAGGCGACTCTAGTTAGAGAACCACAAAGAGAAGAACTGCCAATCGAAATCAATGAACAGTTGATCGTTGAGTACTACTCTAAGTAATCGGCATCACAAGGGGTCTGATACAATTCAGGCCCTTTTTTTCTACCATGAATTCATTTGTGAAATTGTGGATTATTTATAAAGGAGCTAGGAACGATATTATGGGAGAACGCATGATGCAGCAAATGCCTCTTACGGATGCTGGAGCAAGAAATTACAATCCGTTGTCACTGGCATTTATTGGAGACAGCATTTATGAAAACTATGTGCGAGAAAAGCTGATTCTGACACATCCGACCATGCTGCCGCGAGATCTTCATATAGAAGCCATCCAGTATGTGAAAGCTGCAAGCCAAAGCAGGATCATAACGCACCTGGAAACGCAGCTGTCTGAAGAAGAGCATTATATATATAAAAGAGGAAGAAATACGAAGTCCCATACCATTCCGAAGAATGCGGATGTTCTGGATTATAAAAGAGCCAGTGGTTTTGAAGCACTGATTGGGTATTTGTATCTCACAGGGAAAAAAGAAAGACTTGAGGAAATCATTATGTATTCCTTTGAAGTCATTGAAAGAGGAGAATCTCATGACGAAGAAAGATAATAAGAGAAGAATTGCTTTTGAATATGAAAAAGAGCAGGTAAAAAGAACAAGGAAAGAGCGTCCTCAGAGAGAAGTGCGAGAAGAAAAAGAAATCAATGAGAATGTGATTGAGGGAAGAAATCCGATTCTGGAAGCTTTTGACAGTAAAATTACAGTGGAGAAGATACTGGTGTCCAAGGGAGATAACCAGGGATCCATTATTAAAATCATGTCCATTGCAAAAGAAAGAGGTATTCCTGTCATTGAAGTGGATCGAAGAAAACTGGATACAGTGGCCAACACGCCGCAGCATCAAGGCGTAGTCGCCTATATCACACCTTACAGATATGTGGAAGTTGCGGATATTCTCGCCATTGCCAAGGGGAAGAACGAGAAGCCTTTCGTGATGATACTGGATGAAATTGAAGATCCTCATAACCTGGGATCCATCATCAGAACGGCAGAGCTTTGCGGAGTTCATGGAGTAATCATTCCTAAAAGAAGAAGTGTGGGTGTCAACAGCACGGTGTTCAAGACCTCTGCCGGAGCAGTCAATCACATGGCCATCTCTAAGGTGACAAACATTGCTAGAGTGATAGATGAACTGAAAGAAGAAGGCGTTTTTGTTTATGGAGCTGATATGAATGGAGATTCCAGAAGCCATGAAACGAATTTTTCTGGTGGTGTAGCGCTGGTCATCGGAAATGAAGGAAAGGGACTATCCAGACTGGTTCGTGAGAAGTGTGACGGTGTTGTGAGCATTCCTATGGTGGGTAAAGTAAACTCGCTGAATGCCTCTGTGGCCGCAGGTATTCTGATGTACGAAGTGATGAAGTCCAGACTCTAATGCTTTCAATAATGAGGGGTGGAGTAAGCAGTGGCAGAAACTATGCTGACTGGTGCTTCAAGGTGATGGAATAGATGAAAAGGGTATTTATTGACGGTTATAATGTGATCAATGCCTGGTCTGATCTTAAAGACCTTGATCTAGGAGCGGCCAGGGACAAGCTTGTGGAGTACATGATCAATTATGCGAGCTTTTATGGAGCAAAGGTGACCATTGTATTTGATGCCCACCGGGTATCTGGCAACAGCCAGCATAAAGAGTATCGGGCACCCATTGAAGTGGTCTACACGAAAGATAAAGAAACTGCAGATGCATATATTGAACGAGCAGTGGACGAGCTGGGCAGAAAAGTGGAAGTGCTGGTGGTTACATCAGACAATCTGGAGCAACAGATTATTTTCGGAAGAGGAGCTCAGAGAATGAGTTCCATGGAGTTCAGAGTGTCTTTTGAAGCAGCGGAAAAGCACATCAGTGAGAAGACGGAAGCTCTTTCTGACCGGAAAGGGATGAAGCTTTTTGAACATATGGATGAGGAATCCAGAGAAAAACTGGAAAAATTACGTAGAAACGGCTGAAAGCTTGACTTTTAGCCGTTTTTGATTAATAATCTTAGTAAATTCAAGTGATAGCAGTTGTTTGCTTGATTTAACGGGAGGGAACGCTTTGATGTTGGACGATAAAAAGTACAAAAGCTTATCCGATGAAGAGATTGTTTTCCTCGCCCAAAATGGTGACAAGAGAGCTTCAGAGTTCATCACAGCCAAATACCTTCCTTATGTCCGAAATAAATCCAGAGCATACTTTCTGGTAGGTGGAGAAGTGGAGGATATCATGCAGGAGGGGCTCATCGGTCTCTATGAAGCGATCCAGGACTACAGCGACAGTAAGCAGGCTTCTTTTAAAACGTTCATGGACATCTGCGTAACGAGGCAGATTATGACGGCGCTGAAAGCGGCTTCCAGGCAGAAACATATTCCGCTCAATACCTATGTATCGCTCAATAAACCTTTATTTCAGGAAGAAACGGACAGAAATTTTCAAGATACCCTCATCACGGAAAAAGTGGAAGATCCGGAGTCTTTATTTATTGATGTGGAGAAGACCATAGAAATCAATCAAGAAATTAAGCGATCTCTTTCAGAGTTTGAGTATAAAGTTTTAAGACTTTATCTTCAGGGGGTCAGCTATGTGCGGATTGCAAAAGTCCTTGAGAAAGAAGAGAAAGCCATTGACAATGCCATTCAGAGAATACGCAAAAAACTCTCTAAAAACCTGATGGAAAGCACTTCCTGAGATTTTTCTGGAAAATAGTATTGACAGAATCGAGCCTTTTTAGTAATATTGATGAGGTGAGAGAAATGCCCATATAGCTCAGATGGTAGAGCGTCACCTTGGTAAGGTGGAGGTCAGCGGTTCGATTCCGCTTATGGGCTCCATTTATTCTTTTTATAGATGAAACACCAGGCCCCGTTGTAGGGACTAGTCATGATAGAAAAAACGTATTATAATAATAAGGTAACGCTTATTCATTTAAGGAGGAAAGAAACATGGCAAAAGCAAAATTTGAGAGAAGCAAGCCACACGTAAATATCGGAACCATCGGTCACGTAGACCATGGTAAGACCACACTTACTGCGGCAATCACAACTGTACTGTCCCAGAAGGGATTTGCACAGGCAACCAAGTATGACCAGATCGACAAGGCTCCAGAAGAGAAGGAAAGAGGAATCACCATCAACACTTCTCATGTAGAGTACGAGACAGACAACAGACACTACGCACACGTAGACTGTCCTGGACATGCTGACTATGTAAAGAACATGATCACCGGAGCAGCACAGATGGACGGAGCAATCCTTGTTGTATCTGCAGCTGACGGCCCAATGCCACAGACCAGAGAGCATATCCTTCTGGCATCC
>NZ_JNKC01000018.1 GCF_000701905.1 Proteiniclasticum ruminis DSM 24773
TTAAGGAGGAAAGAAACATGGCAAAAGCAAAATTTGAGAGAAGCAAGCCACACGTAAATATCGGAACCATCGGTCACGTAGACCATGGTAAGACCACACTTACTGCGGCAATCACAACTGTACTGTCCCAGAAGGGATTTGCACAGGCAACCAAGTATGACCAGATCGACAAGGCTCCAGAAGAGAAGGAAAGAGGAATCACCATCAACACTTCTCATGTAGAGTACGAGACAGACAACAGACACTACGCACACGTAGACTGTCCTGGACATGCTGACTATGTAAAGAACATGATCACCGGAGCAGCACAGATGGACGGAGCAATCCTTGTTGTATCTGCAGCTGACGGCCCAATGCCACAGACCAGAGAGCATATCCTTCTGGCATCCAGAGTAGGAGTTAACTACATCGTAGTATTCCTGAACAAGGCAGATATGGTAGACGATCCAGAACTGCTTGAACTGGTAGAAATGGAAGTAAGAGAACTGCTTTCCGAGTATGATTTCCCAGGAGATGACACACCAGTAATCGCAGGATCTGCACTGGAAGCTCTTGAGAACCCAACAGACGAAGTGAAGACCAAGCCAATTCTGGACCTGATGGCAGCAGTAGACAGCTACATCCCAACACCAGAAAGACAGACCGACAAGCCATTCCTGATGCCTGTAGAAGATGTATTCACCATCACAGGTAGAGGAACCGTAGCTACTGGTAGAGTAGAAAAGGGTATCCTGAAGGTTGGAGACGAAGTTGAGCTGGTAGGACTGAGAGAAGACAGCAGAAAGGTAGTATGTACAGGAGTAGAAATGTTCAGAAAGCTTCTGGATTCTGCTGAAGCTGGAGACAACATCGGAGCACTTCTTAGAGGTATCCAGAGATCTGAAATCGAAAGAGGCCAGGTTCTTGCTAAGCCAGGATCAGTAAAGCCACACACCAAGTTCGTAGGACAGGTATACGTACTGAAGAAGGAAGAAGGCGGAAGACACACCCCATTCTTCGACGGATACAGACCACAGTTCTATTTCAGAACTACTGACGTAACTGGAAACATCAAGCTTCCAGAAGGAATGGAAATGGTAATGCCTGGGGACCATATCGACATGAATGTTGAGCTGATCACCCCAATCGCTATGGACGAAGGACTGAGATTCGCTATCCGTGAGGGTGGAAGAACTGTAGGTTCAGGCGTTGTTACTACCATCAACGAATAATTGAATTTTAACCGGAGAGAGAAATCTCTCCGGTTATTTTTTTGTTTTATGAGGGTTGTTACGCTTATTATAAAACAATGTGAAAGAAGAAAAAAATAGAATATACGCTACAGATGCTGGTTTACATAGCAAATTACAAATTCCTAACAATCAGAATGCTGGGGTTTACAGCGTAACAATGTTATGCTATAGTAATAAAAGAATGAAAAGAATGAACGGGGGGATACATCGATGACTGAGCTGCTCCTTGAAGATAAAAAGGGTTTTATAAGGTATCTGATTGGGTGTTTTATTTTGCTGTCTGAGTTTTTACTGACGAATTATGCCATTGCCAAGATTGCTGGAGTGGTCCAGACGGGGGATCTTTCGGATCTTATCAAGTACGGGATATTTGGATTTCTTGCATTTATTTACGCAGGTGTGGTTTTCATTTTCTCAAGGCTTCTCAGAATTGGCTACATGAGAGATACTACATTGAGAATCAGAAGAAGAGCCTTTGAGAACATCATGACAAAAACTACCCGTTCCTTTAATAAAAAACTGAAGAATGAGTATATCTCAAATCTCGTGAATGACATCAATACTTTTGAGGGAAAATACTTTCATGCGCTTTTAAATCTCATCTTCGGCGCAGAGATTTACCTTGCCAGTCTTTTGATTCTCTTTTATCTGGAATGGGATCTGGCACTGATTATGGTTGGAGTCTCTTTCCTGATTTTTCTCATCAACCGTGCTTTTCAAAAGAAGACCATCCGTATGCAGGAAGATGTGCAGAGAAGCGGAGAGCGGTTTACAGTGAATATTGCAAATACCTTTTCTGGACTGGAGATCCTGAAACTGAACCGGATTGAAGAACGGTTTCTTCTGGGGTCCAAAAGAGAAACGGAGAAGCTGGAGACGAGAAAGGCCAGTGTCAACATCTTTACCTTTTGGCAGGGCCGTTTTTCGAATTTCCTGGGATTTATCACGACGATTCTGATTCTTTACTACATCATCAGCGATCTGGAGCCTGGTTATGACCTGACTAGGGTGATGTTTGTCATTTCCATGGCCAGCTCCACCATCTGGCCTATTACGGAAATCATGCCGCTTTTCAATGTGCTGAAATCCAATGCCACCATCATTGAAAATATCCTCAGGAAAGAAGAAGAGGGAGATAGAAATTTGGAACAGAAACCCTACGACTTCAAGAAGACTATAGAAGTGAAAGATCTGACGTTTTCCTATGGAGACCGAAGAATCATCACCAAAGGCAATGTGGTTCTGGAGAAAGGGAAGAAGTATCTTCTCAAAGGTGCCAGTGGTGCTGGAAAGTCCACCTTCATTCAGCTTCTGTCCAAAGTTTATGAGGATTATGAGGGGGAGATACTCATCGATGGAAGGGATCTTCGGGAGATTTCGGAAGACAGCTTCAATCAGCATGTGAGTTTCATCTACCAGGACGTTTTCCTTTTTGAAGACAGCATCCGGAACAACATCTGCCTGTATAAGACATATGAAGAGAAGGACATTGAGAAGGCTGTAGAGGGAGCGGGTCTGCTGCCGCTTCTTGAGAAAAAGGAAAAAGGGCTTGAAGAAGCTGTAGAAGAAAATGGAAAGAACCTTTCGGGAGGTGAGCGTCAGAGAATTTCCATCGCCCGGGCCATCATCAGAAATCCTCAGATTCTTTTTGCGGATGAGGTCACTTCATCACTGGATGAATCCTTGGGAAGACTGGTGGAGGAGACCATCTTGTCTCTGGAGACCACTGTCATAGCTATTTCTCATCGCTTCTATGAGGGAATCACTGAAAAATATGATGCGGTGATTGAAATCAAAAATGGCGGACTTCATCTAAAAAAGATGCAAGATTATCTGAAGGAGGTGCAGGTTATTGAAGAGGATATATAACAGAACCATGGCACTCTTAATGGGAACCCTTCTTGTGGGGGCCATCGCAAAAGGGGTCAGCGGATACATGACGCTTCTGACAAGAGACCTGGTGGATACCTCTCTTCGTCCTGGAATGCCTGGATTTCAGGATATCGCACTTCGGATGGTTGTATTCGCCTTTGTGCTGTTTCTTCTGGAGACGCTGCTTTCTTTTGTGAAGGGGTATTATAGAAAAAAGACCAATGTGCATCTGAAAATGTATTACTTGGAAAAAATCTTTCAAAAAAACATCAATGAGTTCAATAAGGACAGCAATGCGAAATACGTATCTCATATGATGAGCGACCTCAATACAGTGGATCTGGATTATATTGATGGGATTTTTGAATTGGCTCTGTCTGTGATTTCCTTTGTGATTACCATTGTGATCATTGGTGGAGTGAGTATGGAGCTGCTGGTCATTGTGCTTGTGGTGGGAGGTCTTGTGGGAGTGCTCTCCAACGTACTCTCCAAACCCATCCAAAAGCTCTATGCGGAGCGAAGCGGACTTTATGATAAGTACACGCATTATCTGCAGGAAGTGCTCTCTGCTTTTCGGATCATCCGAGTGAACAGTCTATATCCTCGTGTGGAAACACAGTTTTCGGGCCGAAGTGAAAAGCTTCAGGAGAAAAGTTTTGAGATTGAAAAGAAGTCCACCTATATCTATGCGGTGCAGAATTTCATGATCAACTTCGTGGTGCTTTTTGTCATGGTCATCTCTGTATACTACGCGGTGCTTGGAAAAATCACATTCGGTGGTGTCATTCTCATTCTTAATAATTTCTCTTCGCTCATTGGGCCTTTCCAAAGAGCCAGTGAGCTTCTTCCTAAAATAATCAGTACAAAAGCACTTTTTAAAGTGCTGGATGAGTCTTTGATCAATCAGGAAGTTCTGAACGAAACAGAAGAGCTTCAGAGATTTCAAGAAGAGATCTCGTTTGAGGGAGTCGCTTTCTCTTATGGTGAGAATAAAGTGCTGGAAGACCTGACGCTTTCATTAAAGAAGAATGGCAAGTACCTCATAGTAGGTCCGAGTGGTGGAGGGAAGTCCACTTTTCTAAAGCTGTTACGCAAATATTTCCATCCTCAGACGGGCGGTATTTATGTAGATGGGAAACCGCTGAATCAGATTACGAAGGAAAGTTATTTCAGGCATCTTTCCAATGTGGAGCAGAATGTCTTCATGTTTGATGATACGCTGCGGAACAATCTGACACTGCTGAAGGATACAAAGGAAGAAAAGCTGAATGAAGCGATCCGACGTGCTGGCCTTACAAGTTTTGTGGAGAATCTGCCCCAAGGACTGGAAACGGTCATTGAGGACAACGGAAGAAACATCTCGGGTGGGGAGCGGTCAAGAATTGCGATTGCGAGAGCTCTGCTTAATGAATCGGAGATCCTTATTCTGGATGAAGCGTTCCAGAGTCTCGATTATGAGACCGCCCGTGCCATTGAGAGAACCATTCTGGATCTGCCTGAACTCACTGTGGTGAATGTCAGCCATATTCTGATTCCGGAGAATAAAAACGCTTATGATGAGATGCTGTATGTGGACCGGAAGAGGATTGAACGGGTACCCATCCGTGGAGTTTAATGAATCCAGCGCAAGGTGAAAGCGTTTTTTCATTAGGATGTATAATAGAAACAGGAAAATATTAACAAACAGTCGGTGAATTCCGGCTGTTTTTGCGTAAATTATAATAATCACTAGTATAAAAAATACTTTTATAAAATTATTGCTCTAGAAGGTGAAACTAAGTATAATAAGAAGGATGTTCAGTGAAAGATTCATGAATCTTTGCCGGTGAGTGAATTTTTTATTGAAACGATCGCTATAATATTGTATAATGTTATAGTTACAGCAAACAGCGAAGATTCAAGAGGTTGCTGGACTTAACAGGTAATTCTTGATGAGCAAGTCAGGTCACGAACCCGGCGAGGGTATCCTGGCTGTATTCTGGTGCGGACTCAATGTATGAAACACCCGGTGCAGTTTACGATATCCGCTGTTGTGCGAAAGAAGTATAGCGTACAAAGAAAAAGGAGGTAACAAAATGGCAAAACAGAAGATCAGAATCAGACTAAAGGCTTTTGATCACAGCGTGCTGGATGCATCCGCTGAAAGAATTGTTGAGACTGCAAAGTCCTCAGGAGCAAAGGTTGTAGGACCAGTTCCACTACCTACTGAGAAGGAAATCATCACAGTTCTTAGAGCAGTGCACAAGTACAAGGATTCAAGAGAACAGTTTGAGGTTAGAACTCACAAGAGACTGATCGACATCGTGAATCCATCACCTAAGACTGTGGATGCACTGATGCGACTGGATCTACCAGCTGGCGTTGATATCGAAATTAAGCTGTAAGAATAGTTTATAGTTCACTCTATGAACTGTTATGACCGCATGGGAAACTGTGCGATCCGCTAATAAGTTTGGAGGTAAGAAAATGAAAAAAGCAATTATGGGTACCAAGATTGGTATGACCCAGATTTTTGACGAAAACGGGAAAATCGTTCCTGTAACTGTTGTTGAAGCTGCACCTAACGTTGTGGTTCAAGTGAAGACAACTGAAAAAGAAGGCTATGATGCAATTCAGGTTGGTTATGGCGAAATCAGAGAAAATCTAGTAAATAAGCCAAGACAAGGTCAGTTCAAGAAGGCTGGCGTTGGCGTGAAGAGACTTCTTAAGGAGTTCAAACTTGAAGGAGGAAACCTGGAAGTAGGTACCGAAATCAAGGTGGATATATTTGAAGCTGGAGAAAAGGTTGACGTTTCCGGTCTTTCAAAGGGTAAAGGATTTGCTGGTGTAATCAAGAAGTGGAACTTCAGCAGAGGACCAGAAACACACGGTTCCAAGTTCCATAGAGCAGTAGGTTCCATGGGTGCATCATCCTCACCATCCAGAACATTCAAGAACAAGAAGATGCCTGGAAGAATGGGTCATGTAAACACAACCGTACTGAATCTTGAAATCGTCAAAGTAATGCCAGAAAAGAATGTAATTCTAATTAAGGGTGGAATCCCAGGACCAAACAAGAGTGTGGTTGTAATTAGAAATTCAGTCAAGGCATAAATCTTAATTGAAAGGAGGATACAAAATGCCTACAGTAGGATTATTCAATATTGAAGGAAAGAAAGTTGGAGACGTAACTCTGAACGAGAGCGTATTCAACGTTGAAGTTAATAAGGCAGTACTGCACCAGGTAGTTGTTGCACAGCTTGCAAACAAGAGACAGGGTACACAGTCTGCAAAGACCAGAGCTGAAGTCAGAGGTGGTGGAATCAAGCCATGGAGACAGAAGGGTACTGGTAGAGCAAGACAGGGGTCCATCAGATCTCCACAATGGGCTGGCGGAGGTATCGTATTTGCGCCAAAGCCAAGAGAATACAGAGTTTCACTTCCTAAGAGCATGAGAAGAGTGGCTATGAAGTCTGCTCTGACCGCTAAGGTTCTTGAAAATGAAATGATCGTTCTTGAAAGCCTGGAGATGGATGCACCAAAGACCAAGGCCATCGTAACCATGCTGAAAGCTTTCGATGTAAAGAAGGCACTCATCGTTACAGCTGAGTCCAATGCAAATGTCTACAAGTCGGGTAGAAATGTTGAAGGTATCCAGGTAATCCCTGTGAACAATATCAACGTATACGACCTGCTGAAATATGACAACCTGATCATCACAAAGGATGCAGTATCTAGGCTTGAGGAGGTGTACGCATAATGAAAAAGTTAACAGCATATGATATCATCAGAAAGCCTGTTATCACAGAAAAATCCATGGATGCCATGGCAGACAGAAAGTACACATTCTTGGTACATCCAAGTGCAAACAAGGTTGAAATCAAGAAAGCTGTAGAAGAAGTCTTCGGCGTTCAGGTTGAAGATGTAAAGACCATGAATTCTCTTGGAAAATACAAGAGAATGGGTGTGCACGTAGGTAAGAGAGCTGACACAAAGAAAGCGATCGTAACCTTGAAGGCAGACAGCAAGACCATCGAGTTCTTCGACAACATGAACTAAGACTGGTCAAACTATTGGTTTCTTAAACCAGATAAGAGAATTAAGGAGGAACGTAATTATGGCTATTAAGAGTTATAAGCCAACTACCCCTTCAAGAAGACATATGACCGTAAATGCTTTCGTGGAAATCACCACAGACAAGCCAGAGAAGTCACTTCTTGTTGCGAAGAACAGAACCGCGGGAAGAAATGCCCAAGGTAAGATTACTGTAAGACATCGTGGTGGCGGTGCGAA
Source organism: Proteiniclasticum ruminis DSM 24773 (assembly GCF_000701905.1). Lineage (GTDB taxonomy): Bacteria > Bacillota > Clostridia > Clostridiales > Clostridiaceae > Proteiniclasticum > Proteiniclasticum ruminis. The sequence continues at coordinate 7,377 of NZ_JNKC01000018.1, forward strand.
GAGAAAGTACAGAATCATCGACTTTAAGAGAAATAAAGATAATATCCCTGCTAGAGTGGCAACAATCGAATACGATCCAAACAGATCCGCATTCATTGCCCTAGTAGTATATGCAGATGGAGAAAAGAGATACATTCTTGCTCCAATAGGCATCAAGGTTGGAGACGTTCTGGTTTCCGGTCCAAATGCGGACATCAAGCCAGGAAATGCTCTTCCAATGCAGAACATCCCAGTAGGTACCTTCATCCACAACATCGAGCTTGCAGCTGGTAAGGGTGGACAGATGGTAAGATCCGCTGGTACTTCCGCTCAGCTTATGGCGAAGGAAGGAAACTACGCTACACTGAGACTCCCATCAGGGGAAATGAGATATGTCAGAATCGAATGTAGAGCAACCATCGGTACTGTTTCCAACCAGACACACGAAATCATCAAGATTGGTAAGGCTGGTAGAAAGAGACATATGGGTATCAGACCTACAGTCAGAGGTTCTGTCATGAACCCAGTAGACCATCCACACGGTGGTGGTGAAGGTAAAACACCAATCGGTAGACCAGCACCAGTTACACCATGGGGTAAGCCTGCACTTGGTTACAAGACAAGAAAGACCAAGAAGTATTCAGACAGACTTATCATCAAGGGAAGAACAAAGTAGGAAGAAGCCTCTTCCTTTTAGGAAGAGTTTCTTCTACAACCTTATAATTTCCGAAGGGAGGAAAATTAAACGTGAGTAGATCAGTAAAAAAAGGGCCTTTCGTGCACGAAGGTCTTATGAAGAAGATAATCGAAATGAACAAGGCTAAGGACAAGAAAGTTGTCAAGACTTGGTCAAGAAGCTCAACAATTTTTCCAGAAATGATTGGGCATACCATCGCAGTTCATGACGGAAGAAAGCATGTTCCAGTCTATATCTCTGAAGATATGGTTGGCCACAAGCTTGGTGAGTTCGCTCTTACAAGAACTTACAGAGGTCATGTGAGCGAAAAGAAGTCAAAGATGAGATAGTTTTATCGTAATCGAAAGGAGGATCATTAATGGAAGCTAGAGCTATTAATAAGTATGTTAGAATGTCACCATTGAAGGTGAGAATCGTTCTGGACCTTATTAGAAACAAGAATGTAGAAGAAGCAATGGCAATTCTTGAGTATACACACAAGGATGCAGCTGTTGTTATCAATAAAGTGTTGAAGTCCGCTGTTGCGAATGCAGAAAACAACCTGGAACTCAACAGAGATTCCCTTTATGTATCTGAAGCTTACTGTGGACCAGGACCGGTTCTTAAGAGATACCAGCCTCATGCACAGGGTAGAGCATTCAGCATCATGAAGAGAACCACACACATCACTGTAGTGGTAAAAGAAAGAGCTTAGAAAAGGAGGTATTTGAATAGTGGGACAGAAAGTAAATCCACACGGCCTTAGAGTCGGTGTTATCAAGGACTGGAACGCAAAGTGGTATGCAGACAAGAAGACATTTGCTGCCAATATTGTTGAAGACCAGAAAATTAGAGAATTCATCAAGAAGAAGCTTTTTAATGCTGGAATTTCCGAGATCGTAATCGAAAGAGCAGCAAAGAGAGTTAAAGTTAATATCCATACTGCAAAGCCTGGTGTAGTCATCGGTAGAGGTGGAGCAGGAATTGAAGCCCTGAAGAAAGAAATGCTGCCTCTTGTAAGCGGTAAGACTCTTTTACTGAACATTGTTGAAGTAAAGTATGTTGATGGAGATGCACAGCTGATGGCTGAAAGCATTGCACAGCAGCTTGAGAAGAGAATCTCCTTCAGAAGAGCTATGAAGCAGACCATCCAGAGAGCCATGAGAACAACTGGCGTTAAGGGTGTAAAGACCATGTGTGGTGGAAGACTTGGCGGAGCTGAAATCGCTAGAAGCGAATTTTACCGTGAAGGAACCATTCCACTGCAGACACTAAGAGCAGATATCCAGTATGGTTTCGCTGAAGCGAACACCACTTATGGAAAAATCGGAGTAAAGGTTTGGGTCTATAAAGGCGAAATACTTCCTGTTAAGAAGAACAAGGAAGCGACTAACGCTTAATCCAATAGACGAAGAAAGGAGGAATTCGACATGTTAATGCCTAAGAGAGTAAAGCGTCGTAAGGTGCAGAAGGGCAGAATGAGGGGAAAAGCTACTAGAGGTAATTTCCTTGCCTATGGAGATTTTGGAATTCAGGCAACTGAGTGCGGATGGCTTACATCCAATCAGATCGAATCTGCCAGAATTGCAATCAATAGATACATCAGAAGAGGAGGAAAGCTTTGGATCAAGGTTTTCCCAGATAAGCCAATCACTCAGAAGCCAGCTGAAGTAAGAATGGGATCCGGTAAGGGTAACGTTGAGTACTGGGTGGCAGTAGTGAAGCCTGGAAGAGTTCTGTTTGAGCTTTCAGGAGTTGACGAAGAAAAGGCAAGAGAAGCGATGAGACTAGCTCAGCACAAGCTTCCTATATCCACAAAGTTCGTCACAAGAAGAGATTTTGAAGAAATGGGTGGTGAAGAATAATGAAGGCGAAAGAGTTAAAGAATTTAAGAGCCGCAAGCTCCCAAGATCTTTCAGCAAAGCTTCATGATCTTAAGGAAGAACTTTTCAATCTGAGATTCCAGTTAGCCACTGGTCAGCTTGAAAATCCCATGAGAATTAAAGAAGTTAGAAAGTCCATTGCTCAGATTAAAACCATCATTAGAGAAGAAGAGATTAAGGCTGTCAGCAATTAATCTGTGAAAGGAGGTCATTAACTTATGGAGAGAAATAACAGAAAAACCAGAGTAGGCGTAGTTGTATCCGACAAGATGGATAAGACCATCGTTGTTGCGGTAAAGACTAAGGTTAGACATCCGCTCTATGGTAAGACAATGAACAGAACAATGAAGTATAAAGCGCACGATGAAAACAACGAAGCGCAGATCAATGACACAGTAATGATCATGGAAACAAGACCTATCTCTAAGGATAAGAGATGGAGACTTGTGGAGATCGTTGAAAAGGCTAAGTAGCATATATAGCTGAAAGGAGGTAAATCATGATTCAACAGCAGACATTGCTAAAAGTTGCAGATAATTCTGGAGCTAAGGTAATCATGTGTATAAAGGTACTCGGCGGAACAAGAAGAAGATATGCCAGAGTAGGAGATATAATCGTTGCTAGCGTTAAGAGTGCAACACCAGGCGGAGTTGTTAAAAAAGGTGAAGTGGTTAAGGCGGTAGTTGTAAGAACTGTCAAGGAAACCAAGAGACCTGATGGAACATACATCCGATTTGATGAAAACGCAGCAGTAATCATTAAGGACGACAAGAACCCAAAAGGTACCCGTATTTTCGGGCCAGTTGCAAGAGAACTTAGAGACAAGGAAACCTTCTCTAAAATACTTTCTCTAGCACCTGAAGTTCTTTAGAAGGAGAGGTGGCTAAGAGATGAAGGTACATGTTAAAAAGAACGATAAAGTTATGGTAGTTTCCGGGAAGGACAAAGGAAAGGTTTCCGAAGTCATCGCGGTATTACCAAAGACTGGCAAAGTGCTTGTTCGTGACGTAAACATGGTCAAGAAGCACAAGAAGCCAAGCAGAGCGAATATGAACGGCGGAATTATTGAAACAGAAGCCCCAATATTCAGTGCTAAGGTAATGCTCTACTGCGAAAAATGCAAGGCTGTTACAAGAGTTTCCAAGAAGATCACAGAAGATGGAAGCAAAGTTAGAGTCTGCAAGAAGTGCGGCACCGTACTTTAGTAAATTTTGAAAGGAGGACCACTGAAGATGCCAAGATTACAAGAAGTTTATAATGAACAGGTCATCCCAAAGATGATGGAAAAGTTCGGATATAAGAATATTATGGAAGTACCAAAGCTCGAAAAGATTGTTATCAACATGGGTGTTGGTAAGGCAAAGGAAAACGCAAAGATTCTAGAATCTGCTGTGTCAGATCTTACAATCATTGCAGGACAGAAGCCAATTATCACTAAGGCAAAGAAGTCCGTTGCGAACTTCAAGCTGAGAGAAGATATGCCAATCGGATGCAAGGTTACTTTAAGAAAGGCCCAGATGTTCCAGTTTGCTGACAAGCTGATCAATATCGCTCTTCCACGTGTAAGAGACTTTAGAGGCGTATCTGACAAGTCCTTTGATGGAAGAGGTAACTACTCTTTAGGAATCAAAGAACAGCTGATATTCCCTGAAATTGAGTATGATAAGATTGACGCAATCAGAGGAATGGACATTGTATTCGTCACTACAGCGAAGACAGATGAAGAAGCCAGGGAACTGTTAAGATTCCTCGGAATGCCATTTGCTCAATAATAAGGAGGGAATAACGTGGCTCGTAAGGCAATTATAGAAAAATGGAAGAAAACACCAAAGTATCCAACACAGGCTTACACAAGATGCAACCTTTGCGGAAGACCTCATGCTGTTTTAAGTAAGTATGGTATCTGCAGAATTTGTTTCAGAGAACTTGCATACAAGGGAGAAATTCCTGGTGTCAAGAAGGCAAGCTGGTAATACTTTAAATAGTGAAAGGAGGCAAATAAATGGTTATGACTGATCCTATAGCAGACCTTCTAACTAGAGTTAGAAATGCGAATTCTGCTAGACATGAAGTTGTAGAAGTACCCTCTTCTAATGTTAAGAAGGCGGTTGCAAATATATTACTGAACGAAGGATACGTAAAGGGAATCGAAGAGTACAACGACGGTGTTGTGCCTATGATGAGAATTGCCCTGAAGTATGGTAGCAACAAAGAAAGAGTTATCACTGGTTTAAAGAGAATTTCCAAGCCAGGCCTAAGAGTATACTGTAAAGCGGACGAAGTTCCAAAGGTTCTAAACGGACTGGGTGTTGCTGTTATTTCAACATCACAAGGGGTATTACCTGATAGAGAAGCAAGAAAGCTTGGACTAGGTGGAGAAGTAATCTGCTACATCTGGTAGTCAATAAGATTACGATCTTAATTAACAGGAGGTTAGATGAATGTCAAGAATTGGTAGAATGCCAATAGCAATTCCTGCCGGAGTAACCTTTAATGTTTCACCTGAAAATGTTGTAACAGTAAAAGGACCTATGGGCACACTGGAAAAAGCTATGCACAAGAATATCACTATTAGCGTTGAAGACGGTCAGGTTGTTGTAACTAGACCCAACGATGATAAAGAAAACAGAGCACTTCACGGACTTGTAAGAGCTCTTGTGAACAATATGGTAGTTGGAGTATCTGAAGGATACAAGAAAACACTGGAACTTGTTGGTGTTGGTTACAGAGCACAGCTCCAGGGAAAGAAACTGGTAATGAACCTTGGTTTCTCCCATCCAGTAGAATTCGAAGCCATTGATGGAATTGAATTTGAAATCGTAAGCCCAACTAAGCTCATCGTCAAGGGAATTGATAAGGAACTTGTAGGTGACGTATCTGCTGATATCAGAGCTTGGAGAAAGCCAGAGCCATATAAGGGCAAGGGTATTAAGTTCGAAGGCGAAGTAATCAGACGTAAGGTTGGTAAGACTGGTAAGTAGAAATAAGAAAGGAGTGAACCTGAATGTTCAACAAAGAAGATAAAAGGGCGACTAGAGTTAGACGTCACGCTAGGGTTCGTAAGAAGGTCAGCGGTACAGCAGAAAGACCAAGACTTTCTGTGTACAGAAGTGAAAAGAATATTTATGCTCAGATCATCGATGATGTGAATGGAGTGACTCTTGTTTCTGCCTCATCAGTAGAAAAAGATTTCGATGGAGCAGGTAGCAATAAGGACGCAGCTGCTAAAGTTGGAGTTTTAGTTGCGAAGAAAGCACTGGATAAGGGAATTAAGACTGTCGTATTTGACAGAGGTGGATTTATTTACCACGGAAGAATTGAAGCCCTTGCCCAAGCAGCTAGAGAAGCTGGACTAGAATTCTAAGAAGGAGGAAGAAAGAAGTGAGAATTGATCCTAGCACACTAGACCTAAAAGAAAAAGTTGTACACATAGGTAGAGTAACTAAAGTTGTTAAGGGTGGTAGAAACTTCAGATTCGCAGCTCTAGTAGTTGTAGGAGATGAAAATGGCCACGTTGGAGTCGGTATGGGTAAGTCCATCGAAATTCCTGAAGCAATCAGAAAAGGCGTTGAAGACGCAAAGAAGAACCTTGTTTCAGTAACAATTGATGGAACCACTGTTCCACACCAGATCAATGGAATTTTCGGTACTGGTAAGGTAGTTATTATGCCTGCCGCTGAAGGTACTGGAATCATTGCAGGTGGTCCTGCCAGAGTAGTTCTTGAGCTTGCGGGCTTCAAGGATGTAAGAGCGAAGTCTCTTGGCTCAAACAACCCAAGCAACATGGTAAAAGCTACCATTAATGGACTTGCAAGTCTTAGATCAGCTGAAACAATTGCAGCACTAAGAGGCAAGACTGTTGAAGAAATTATAGGATAGGAGGGGTTATACTTGTCTAAGATTAAGGTAACACTGAAAAAGAGCCTAATTGGAAGAAAGAAGGACCATATCGGTACCGCCAAGGCACTTGGACTTTCAAAGATTGGCAAGTCAATCGAACATAATGATACTCCTCAAGTTAGAGGTATGATCAAAAAGATCGAATATCTTCTACAGGTAGAAGAAGCGTAAAAGTAAGAGGAGGTGTAAATAGATATGAAACTTCATGAGTTAAAGCCCGTTGAAGGCTCAAGAAAAGCTCAAAAGAGAGTAGGTAGAGGTACTGGTTCAGGTCTGGGTAAGACTTCCGGTAAAGGACAGAAGGGTCAGAAATCCCGTTCAGGCGGTGGCGTAAAGCCAGGTTTTGAAGGTGGACAGATGCCACTGTACAGAAGACTTCCTAAGAGAGGTTTTACCAATATCTTCGCGAAGCAGATCGTAGAGGTGAATGTTGAAAGACTGAACATCTTCGAAAATGGCACAGAAGTAACTGAGGCACTACTAAAGGAAAGAGGCGTTGTATCCAAGACTTTGGATGGCGTGAAGATCCTTGGTAATGGTGAACTGACCAAGTCCTTAACCGTTAAAGTAAGTAGATTCTCAAAATCAGCACAGGAGAAGATAGAAGCTGCTGGAGGAAAAGTTGAGGTGATTTAATGTTACAGACGCTGAAGAATGCATGGAAACTGCCAGACCTAAGAAAAAGAATACTGTTTACAGTATTTATAGTTTTCATATTCAGACTCGGAAACTTTATCGTAGTACCGAACATTAATGCGGATGCGCTAAAGGATCTTGCTAATTCCCAGACACTTGTTGGTTTTTACGATCTGATTTCTGGTGGCGCGTTTTCAAACTTTAGCATATTTGCTATGGGTGTGACGCCTTACATCAATGCATCTATTATTATGCAGCTCATGAACGTAATCATCCCCAAGCTGGAACAGCTTTCTAAAGAAGGACAGGAAGGAAGAGCAAAGATACAGAATTATACCAAGTATCTGGCCATCGTCATCGGAGCAGTTCAGGCGTACGGTACATATGTACTGATTTACAATGCCGGTGCTGTGGAGAAGGACAGCTTCCTTAATACTGTACTGATCATCATGACACTGCTTGCAGCGTCAATGTTCCTGATTTGGCTTGGAGACCGGATCACCGAGAAGGGTGTGGGGAACGGCGTGTCTGTTCTCATTTTCATCAACATCGTATCCAGAATCCCCATGATGGCCACTCAGGTAGGTGTGCTTTACTCAGGTGGTGCTGTGGATATCGTCAGCCTGGTACTCTTTGCTCTTGCAATGGCGGCTCTCTTTGTTGGCACGGTGGCTTTCTCCCTAGGAGAAAGACGTATTCCGGTCCAGTATGCAGGTAGAGTTTCCGGAACGAAGCAGATTAAAGGCCAGTCTTCACATATTCCAGTCAGCGTAAGTTCAGCATGCGTTATCGCAATCATCTTCGCCATGTCTGTGATGCAGTTCCCTGCAACACTGGCAGAGTTCTTTAGAGGATCTAAAGTGCTGGAATGGCTAACTACAAGCAATTGGAGCATTTTCAAAGTGAATTCCCTCGGATATATGGTAGCATATGTCGTTCTGGTTATTTTCTTTGCAGTGTTCTACACACAAATTACCATGAAACCAGAAGATATGGCTGATAATATGGCCAAGTCCGGTGGTTATGTGGCAGGTATCAGACCAGGGGTTGCAACTGCAAAGTACCTGGAAAGAATTCTTACAAAAGTAGCGCTCATCGGTGGTGTATTTGCAGCACTCATCGCAGTGTTCCCAATCTTCCTGGAAGGCTATACCCCGTTCAAGGGTCTGGCATTCGGAGGAACCGTCATCTTCATTATGTCGGGTGTGGCGCTGGATACCATGAGACAGCTCGAATCACAGCTTGTGATGAGACACTACAAAGGATTCCTGAGCAAATAGAAAATTAGTTGGAGTTGATACCGTTGAGAATCATATTATTGGGACCTCCTGGAGCCGGTAAAGGCACCCAGGCGCAGTCAATCAGCAACAAGTATAATATCCCTCAGATTTCCACTGGCGATATCTTCAGAAAGAATATTGCGGGCGGAACTGAGCTTGGGATCTTAGCCAAAAGTTATATGGATAAGGGACTTTTAGTACCGGACAATGTGACCATTGATCTTGTGAAGAACAGACTGAAAGAGGATGACACCCATAATGGATTCTTGCTGGACGGTTTTCCAAGAACCATACATCAGGCAGAAGTGCTGGAAGCACTTCTGAAAGAGCAGAGCGTGGCCATTGATGTGGCCCTGCAGATCGAAGTCCCCAGAGAGTTCATCATTCAGAGAATGACAGGCAGAAGGGTTTGTCCCAACTGCGGTGCTTCCTACCATCTGGAATTCAACCCGCCGATGCTTCGAGGTATTTGCGATGACTGTGGTTCACACCTCATTCAACGTGAAGATGACAAGCGTGAGACGGTTGTGGAAAGACTGGAAATCTATGATTTTCAAACCGCCCCTTTGATTGCGTATTATACGGAGAAGGGTAAGCTGAAAACAGTAGACGGGACAAAGGCCATCAATGAGGTCTTTGAGGACATCATCAGAATTTTAGGAGAAGCAAATGATCATCATTAAGAATCAGTGGGAAATAGAGCGGATGAAAGAAGCAGGCAGAATTGTGGGCGAGACCTTGAAGCTGGTAGAGGAATCTATTAGACCAGGAATTTCCACATTGGCACTGGACAAAATCTGTGAAGAATTTATAATGAAGAGTGGAGCAATTCCATCCTTCAAGAATTACAACGGATTTCCAGGATCCATCTGTGCATCCGTCAATGAAGTGGTGGTACATGGCATTCCCAGCAAGGATATTATTCTTCGGGAAGGCGATATCATCACCATAGACTGTGGAGCATATATCAATGGATTTCATGGCGATGCGGCTAGAACCTTCCGGGTTGGGCGCGTCAGTGAGGAAGCAGACAGACTCATCCGGGTAACGGAAGAGAGCTTCTTCAAAGGACTTGAAATGGTACGGGTAGACAACCGCATCGGTGACATATCCAGTGCAGTTCAGGAACACCTGGAATCCAATGGACTCAGCGTGGTTCGAGATTTTACCGGTCATGGCATCGGGAAAGATCTGCATGAAAGTCCTAGTATCCCCAATTATGGCACAGCACATAGGGGACCTAAACTTCGTGCTGGCATGGCCTTGGCCATAGAGCCTATGGCAAACCTCGGTCTCTATCATGTGAAAGTGCTGGAAGACAACTGGACCGCTGTCACAAGAGACGGCAGTTTATCTGCACAGTATGAGAATACCGTGATTGTTACAGAAGAGGGACCGCTGATCACGACACTTGTTTAAGAAATGGAGCGTCTGTGTTTCTGCTAGAAAAGAGTGTTTTCATTCGAGAACGGGAGTGGAGTAATTGGACAAAGATTGGATCGGACAAATTGTTGTATCTAAAAAAGGAAGAGACAAAGGAAAATTCTATGTGGTGGTTTCCATCTTGGACCGTTTCCATGTACTTCTTATGGATGGCAAGAAGTTTGATTATAAAAGACAAAAAAGAAAAAACAAAAAACATCTTTGTATTATTACAAAAGCGGAAGACGAGATTCTACAAGGAATCCTTCGTCAGGATGAAGCTTGCTTGCAAAATATAATCAGGCGTTTAGCGCTTGAGGCAAAGGAGGTATAAGTACCTTATGTCAAAAGAAGATGTTATAGAGATGCAGGGTGTGGTGAAAGAATCCCTACCCAATGCACAGTTTGTGGTGGAACTCGAAAGTGGTCATATCATAAATGCACATCTCTCAGGAAAGTTAAGAATGAACTTTATCAGAATTCTACCAGGAGATCGCGTGACCATTGAAATGAGTCCATATGACCTTTCAAAGGGGCGTATAACCTGGAGAGCAAAGTAATTAAGGAGGGTTAGCGAGATGAAAGTTAGACCATCAGTTAAGCCTATTTGCGAAAAGTGCAAAGTAATCAAGAGAAACGGTAGGGTTATGGTAATTTGCGAAAACCCTAAGCACAAGCAAAAGCAAGGCTAATAAAAGTAAATTTTCAAATATACCAGGAGGTGTAGAGTTTAATGGCAAGAATTTCAGGTGTAGACTTACCAAAGCAGAAAAGAGTTGAAGTTGGTCTTACATACATTTATGGCATCGGTCTGTCCACTGCAAGAAACATCCTCAAGGAAACAGGTGTCAATGGTGACATCCGTGTGAAGGATCTTTCCGAAGAAGACGTCAATGCAATCAGAGAATATATCATTAAGAACATCAAGGTTGAAGGAGATCTTCGTAGAGAAGTAGCTCTTAATATCAAGAGACTTGTTGAAATCGGATGCTACAGAGGCATCAGACATAGAAGAGGTCTTCCTGTAAGAGGACAAAAGACCAAGACAAATGCAAGAACCAGAAAGGGTCCTAAGAAGACCATCGCAAATAAGAAGAAGTAAGGAGGGAAGTCATAATGGCAGCAGCTAAGAATACTAAAAGAGTCGTAAGAAGAAGAAGAGAAAGAAAGAACATTGAACATGGACAAGCTCATATTCAGTCTACTTTCAATAACTCCATCATTACCATCACGGATGCGGCAGGAAATGCACTTTCCTGGTCTAGTTCAGGTTCACTTGGATTCAAGGGTTCCAGAAAGAGCACACCATACGCTTCACAGATGGCAGCAGAAACTGCAGCTAAAGCAGCTATGGAGCATGGACTGAAGAGTGTTGAAGTTTACGTAAAGGGACCTGGTTCAGGTAGAGAAGCGGCCATCCGTTCACTACAGGCTGCAGGACTTGAAATTACTCTGATCAAGGATGTTACTCCAATTCCACACAATGGATGCAGACCACCTAAGAGAAGAAGAGTTTAGTTTCAATTTGTCCTAAGTTACCTGGGCGTTAGATCTGGGACCTTAAGAATCAGTTGCCCTCAGGATTATGTTGCCAATATTCTTTAGGAGGGTTAAATTCATGTTTGAAATAGAAAAGCCAAAGATTCAGTGTGTAGAAACAAGCGAAGATGGAACCTATGGTAAGTTCGTAGTAGAACCATTAGAAAGAGGCTATGGGATTACTTTAGGTAATGCATTGAGAAGAATGCTTTTATCCTCACTGCCAGGAGTTGCGCCAACATCTGTAAAGATTGACGGCGTGCTTCATGAATTCTCCGTAGTGCCTGGTGTTCGGGAAGATGTCACAGAACTCATCCTGAACCTCAAGGGACTGTTCATCAAGATGAACGGAGAAGGGCCAAGAAAGATCTATATCGATGCCAAGGGACCTGGAGTAGTAACTGCAGGAGACATCAAGACCGATGGAGACGTGGAAATCGTCAACAAAGATCTTTATATCGCGACCTTGGAAGAGGATGCAAAGCTGTATGTTGAAATCAATGTGGATAGAGGAAGAGGATATGTTTCTCAGATGAGAAACAAGGCAGAAGGCCTGCCACTTTCTACCATCCCAATGGATTCAATATATACCCCTGTGAAGCGTGTCAATTTCACAGTGGATAATACAAGAGTTGGTCAGATCACAGATTATGACAAGTTGACTCTTGAAATATGGACCAATGGCACCATTTTGACAGAAGAGGCCATCAGCCTTGCTGCAAAAGTGCTCATTGAGCACTTTAAGCTGTTCATGACACTGACCAATCACGCCAATGACGTGGAAGTGATGATCGAGAAGGAAGATGACAAGAAGGAAAAGGTTCTGGAGATGACCATCGAAGAGCTGGACCTGTCCGTCAGATCCTATAACTGCTTAAAGAGAGCAGGCATCAATACTGTTCATGAGCTTACAGAAAAGACCATGGATGATATGATGAAGGTTCGTAATCTAGGAAAGAAATCTCTTGAAGAAGTTGAGAGAAAGTTAAAGGACTTGGATTTATCTTTAAAGTCCACTGACGAGTAAAGGAGGTAAGTTAAATGGCTACACTAAGAAAGCTTGGTCGTCCAACCGACCAGAGAACTGCAATGCTGAGAAGTCTTGTTACAAACTTCTTAAAGACAGGCAGAATAGAAACCACATTCTACAGAGCGAAGGAAACAAAGAACATCGCTGAGAAAATGATTACCCTTGCAAAGAGAGGAGATCTCCATGCAAGAAGACAGGTTCTCGCTTATGTTCATGAAGAAGAGGTTGTTAAGAACCTGTTCGACAACATCGCACCAAAGTATGCTGAAAGAAATGGTGGATACACAAGAATCCTGAAGACCGGCCCAAGAAGAGGCGACGGTGCTGAGAAGGCAATTCTGGAGCTTGTATAATCAGAATTTATAAAAGAGGAAGTTCAGCTTCCCTTTAAAAGATGATAAAAGGGGATTAAGGAAACTTAGTCCCTTTTTTCCATAAAAAAATGTTATGATGGTACAGTAAACAGTATAGAGGTGTGATGGGACTTCTCTAGTGTTTAAGGTGCCCAGAAGAACACGGTCAGATCTTTTTTACTTATGAATTCTTATCGATGTGGGTACAGGCAGGAGGAATAGCAAATGGAAACAAGCAATAAAAAAGACAGTCATGTGATTATAGAAGCTGTAGATCTCATGCATTATTATGATGACGGTCCTTCTGGAGAAAAGGAATATTCTCTTCAGGGCGTCAATCTTTCCGTGAAGGAAGGAGAGTTTCTGGTGGTGTTGGGTCATAACGGATCCGGAAAATCCACCTTCGCAAAGCATATGAATGCACTGCTTCTGCCCCAGGGCGGTAAGATCTACATCGACGGCATCGATGGAAGCATCCAGGAGAATACCTGGGAAGTAAGAAAACGAGCTGGAATGGTTTTCCAGAATCCGGACAACCAGATGGTAGCTACTGTGGTGGAAGAAGATGTGGCTTTTGGACCAGAAAACCTTGGCGTACCATCAGAGGAAATCAGAAAACGAGTGGATAAGGCATTAAAGGATGTGCAGATGTATGACTTCAGAAAGCATGCGCCGCATCTTCTTTCCGGAGGACAGAAGCAAAGAGTGGCCATAGCGGGCATCATTGCCATGCGTCCTAAAATCATCATCCTGGATGAGCCTACAGCCATGCTGGACCCTTCAGGACGTCAGGAAGTCATGAAGACCATCAAGGCCCTGAATAAGGACTTTGGCATCACCATCGTCCATATTACCCACTTCATGGAAGAGGCTGTCCAAGGAGACCGTATTGTGGTTATGGAAGAAGGGAAGGTCATCATGGATGATACCCCAAGAAATGTCTTCAGCAATGTGGAGCTTCTGAAAAGTATCGGGCTGGATGTTCCTCAGGTGACAGAGCTTGCCCATGAACTCATTAAAGACGGGATGAACCTTACGGAGGGCATCCTCAACATCGAAGAGATGGTGGAGGCGTTATGTCGATTAAAATAGAAAATCTAACACATGTATATATGCCAAAGACTCCTTTTGAAACCGTTGCGCTGGATGATATCAATCTGGAGCTGGAAGAGGGAAAGTTCTATGCGCTCATCGGCCATACCGGTTCTGGAAAGTCGACACTGATTCAGCACTTGAACGGTCTGTTGAAGCCTACCAGTGGTAAGATCTTCGTGGATGGGACAGACATCACAGACAAGAAGACTGTGATGAGTGAGATCCGGAAAAAAGTAGGATTAGTGTTTCAGTATCCTGAATATCAGCTTTTTGAAGAGACCATTGAAAAGGACATTGCTTTCGGCCCAAGAAATTTAGGTCTTGAGGAAGAAGAGGTGCTGAGAAGAGTAAAGAGAGCCATGGAAATGGTGGGACTAGAGTATGAGAAATACAAAGACCTGTCTCCTTTTGAAATTTCCGGCGGACAAAAAAGAAGAGTAGCCATAGCAGGAGTGGTGGCCATGGAGCCGAAGGTCCTGATTCTGGATGAGCCCATTGCGGGCCTGGATCCAAGAGGAAGAGATGCGATCTTGAAGCAGCTGAAAAAGCTTCATGAGGAATATAAGCACACCGTTATCTTAGTCACCCACTCCATGGAGGATGTGGCAGAAATCGCCGATGAAGTCATCGTCATGAGTGGTGCCAAGGTTCTGATCAAAGCAACTCCAAGAGAAGTGTTCACGAACATCAGTATGCTGGAGGAAGTAGGACTGGGTGCACCTCAGATCACCTACCTCATGAAAGCGCTGAAAGAAAGAGGTTTCGCTGTACGTGAAGACATCTTCACAGTAAAGGAAGCCAAATCAGAAATACAGCGGGTACTGAGGGAAGGGGGGCAGTGTCATGATTAAGAACATCACCATCGGGCAGTATATACCCGGGGAGTCTTTCATTCATAAGCTGGATCCTCGAACCAAGATTCTGATTTCAATTCTATTTATTGTAAATCTGTTTCTTGTAAAGAACTTTACAGCGTATCTTTTCATTTTCCTCTTCATCATGATGATGGTGCGGATAGCGAGGCTTTCACCCAAATATCTCTATAAAGGAATCAAGCCTGTATTTGTCCTGATTCTGTTCACGGCATTTCTCAATATGTTTGTGACTCGGGGGACGGAAGAAACACTTCTTCTGGAGTTCTGGGTGCTTAAAATCTATCGGGAAGGTGTATATCAGGCAGTGTTTATGACTTTCAGACTGGTGTTCCTTATCATGGGAACCTCCATCCTGACCCTCACTACATCGCCCATAGAACTCACCGATGGGATCGAGAGTCTTTTGAAACCGTTCAAGAAGATCGGGGTTCCAGCCCACGAGCTGGCCATGATGATGAGTATCGCTCTGCGGTTTATTCCAACACTCATGGATGAGACGGACAAGATTATGAAGGCCCAGATGGCAAGAGGTGCGGATTTTGAATCCACCAACATCATCAAGAAAGCGAAGAGCCTGATTCCACTTTTGGTGCCGCTTTTCATCTCTTCCTTCAGAAGAGCAGAGGAGCTTGCCATGGCCATGGAAGCGAGAAGCTACCGTGGTGGAGAAGGCAGAACCAGAATGAAGCAGCTGAAGTATGAAACCAGAGATTTTGCGGCATTTGCAGTATTTTTCATATTGGTGTTCATCACCTTCGGTCTACGTTATACCAATATTTTGTAGTACAACCAAAGAGACCTCTTTTGGCATAACTGAAAGAGTGTCTCTTTTTTCAAATCAGAAAAAGGCAGGAACCAGCATGAAGAAAATACTGATGTATCTAGAATATGATGGAACGGATTTCCATGGATGGCAACGGCAGAAAAGTGTCCGGACGGTTCAGGAAACTTTGGAGAAGGCATTGAAAATATTGCTGAAGGAAGAACCTGTACTATCCGGTTCTTCCAGAACTGATGCAGGAGTTCATGCGAGGAAATATCCAGTGACGTTCACGACGCAGTCTTCCATTCCAGGAGAAAAGATGGCCTTTGCTCTGAATCCGCTTCTGCCAGAAGACCTGAAGGTCAGAGAATCCATGGAAGTGCCATGCAGTTTTGACGCAAGAAAAAATGCAAGAGGAAAAACCTACACCTACCGTGTGCTTCGGAGGAAGACCCCTTCGGCGCTGTTTCGGAACTATGCTGCCTTTGTGCCACAGGAGCTTGATCTTTTGAAAATGAGAGATGCTTCGGAGGTTCTGCTTGGCACCCATGATTTTACGGGATTTAAATCCGTTGGCAGCACCGATCCGAATCCTGTGAAGGAAATGAGAAGGATTGAAATCTGGGAAGAAGGCGAGTTTCTAGTGATGTCCTTCACAGCCTCAGGATTTCTCTATAATATGGCAAGAATCCTAGCGGGCACACTGCTGGATGCAGGTCTTTCCCGGGTGACGCCTATGGATATTGAAGAAATCTTAAAAAGCGGCAACAGGGGAAAATCCATGGTGATGCCACCCTGTGGACTGTATCTGGAAGAAGTATACTATAGAAGTGAAGAGAAGGAAATGAAGTAAGGATGAATCAGTTTCGTCCTTTTTTTTAATTTGAAGAAAATTCCAGGTTATTTCTGCAGAATATTTGAACAAAAAATGAATTTTTGTCACTAGACGTGGAAAATAGAAAATTTTGCTTGATAAAATTTGACAATAAATGTAGAATACATCTATTATGCTGTTTTCATTACAGTTTGAAGATGGATGGGAGTAAAGGAAGAGGTTTGCCTCAGATTTTGGGATGGGGGAGAAAAATGCTGGATTATTTGGTTCAGTTTCAGATCAATGTTTTTGCACTGGGGATCTTGCTCAGTTTATATCTATTTATGAGAACTACAAAGCTCAGGACATTCACCAACAGGCTATTGAGATGGATCATCTACGCTACCGCAGCTTCTATTGTGCTGGAGCCGCTGACATGGATCTTTGATGGCATGATGTTTCCGGGCGCTTATTTTCTTGAGTACAGCACGAATTTTATGCTGTTTCTTGTGGGGCCCATCATAGCAGGTCTTCTCCTATCCTATGTGGACTACCGAATCTTCAACGATGCCAGGAGGATTCATAGTAGAGTGTATTACCAACAGGCTTCTATTATGACGTTTCTGATTCTTGTGTATAACATCTTCAACCCCATCTATTTCCAGGTCAACCGGGACTCAAACAGCTTCAACAGTGGTCCTCTGAAAGAGATCCATTATGGTGTCCTTGCATTCAGCTATCTTTTTATGATGTATTTTTTAGTCAGACACTGGAAAAAAATCACGAAAAAAGAAGTGCTGATTTATGCCATCTGTTTTCTGACTCCGATATTAGGAATGGTGGTTCAGATGTTTGATTCAAAGCTGCACTTCTCCTGGACATCCATTGTCATTGGACTGTTCATGGTATATATCTTTCTCGAGACGATGCCTTCCGATGAGGACTATCTGACAAAACTCTACAACAGAAGAAGCTACGAGACAGAACTGTCTTATCTTGTAAGAAGCAGGAAGCCTTTTGGCATTCTCATCTTTGATCTTAATGATTTTAAGGAAATCAACGACGAGCATGGCCATCACAAAGGAGATGAAGTGCTGCTTCATTTCGCCAATGCACTCAGCCATGTGTTTTCTAAAGAGGGACTCGCATCAAGGCTTGGCGGAGATGAATTTGCTGTTATCCTTAGAGGAAACCAGGATCATGTGGAGACCCATATCAATAAGGTGAAGACCTATCTTCAGAAGACTGAGGATGCAGTGCTGAAGTCTCTGACGTTCAGTTATGGGTTTGAAAAGCACTATATGGATATGAGCATGGATGATCTTTATAAGCAGGCTGACCAGAAAATGTATCTACAAAAGAAACTGTCCAAGAAAGAGAAAAATTTGCCTGAAGGAATGGCTGAAGGCTTATAGAACTGAGGAGAAGGATGAGGGTGCCAATAAATGTGGCACCCCATTTTTTGTGCATGGGTGTATAAAAGTGTTATTTAATTTGACCATAATGATAATAAAGTTGTAAAATAAATTAACGGAATATTTGAAGAATACTCGGGTCTTCTACAATTGATGGACACAAAAGAAGAGGGGGGAAGATGAATGAGCTATCTGATTCGCTTTCAGAGCAATATATTAGGCATTCTGGTACTTATTATACTGCATCTTTTTGTAAAGCTTTCTACCATTAAGACTTTCAGTAAAATGCTCATCAAGCTGATGATCTATGCTGTGGCCGCCTCTCTTATTGTGGAGCCGTTATCTTGGATCCTGGACGATCGTCAGTTCACAGGTGCATTTATATTGAATCATGTGTTCAACTTCTTGCTTTTTCTTCTTGCGCCTGTACTGGCCGGCCTTTTTATGTCATATTTGGATTACAGAATCTACAGGAATCCTTCAAGAATCCATGAAAAACGATTTTATCAGCAGATGACGCTGGTCTCCTTTATGATTCTTCTCGTAAATCTCTGGATTCCTATATACTACAGCATTGATCCAGTGACCAATCATTATGATGGTTATGGTCCCCTCAAGTGGTTTCATTATCTGATGGTTCTTGGATTTTATAGTTATATGCTGTATTTTTTGCATCAGGTAAAAGATAGATTGTCCAAGAATGAAATTCTGATGTTTATGCTGCTGTTCATTCTTCCGGTCATTGGTATGATCATATCCATTTTTGAGCCTACTTTCCATCTGGGCTGGAGTTCCCTCGTCATTGGACTACTAGGAATCTATGTATTTTTGGAGACCACGCCCTCTGAGGAGGATGTGCTGACGAAGGTATATAATCGCAAAAGTTTTGAATCCTATGTGGAGTATCTGGAGGATTCAAAGATTCCATATGGTCTTCTTATTCTGGATCTGAATGGATTCAAAAATATCAATGACCAGTATGGTCATCAAAAAGGAGACGATGTGCTCACACAGTTTTCGGGTCTTCTCCGTCAGGTGTTTCTGAAAGATGGATTTGTGGCAAGGCTTGGCGGGGATGAGTTTGCTGTGATTCTCATGGAAGACGAACCAGAGGTGCCTCTTCATATGAAAGAGCTGAAAAGAAAACTCAAGGAGCTGGAAGATCCTGTCATGCGTAGTATTTCCTTCAGCTATGGGTATGAAACAAAAACCGCATTGAAATCCATGCGGGAAATGTACAGGAAAGCTGATCAGAACATGTATCAGTATAAGGCACTTTACAGAAAAAAGAGAATAGACTCCAGGGAGGAACAGGAAGATAGTGAAAATACGTGGATATAGAAATGAGGACTTGAAGAAAATTGAAGAAATCTGGCTGAATGGAAATAGAGAAGCGCATGCTTTTGTAACCGAAGAGTTCTTTTTACAGCATCTTCCGATGCTTGGAGAGCTCTTGCCTAAAGTAACAGTACTGGTGTCTGAAGAAGAGGATACTGTCACAGGATTTTTGGGGATGGAAGATGGATTTATTCTAGGGCTATTTGTGGATCCTATGAAGCAAGGTCAGGGTATCGGCAGAGAACTTCTTCAGGAAGCGAAGCGTAAAACAGATGTACTCACTTTGAAAGCTTTTATTAGGAATGAGAGAGCTGTTGCTTTCTATATAAGAGAAGGATTCACTCAGGCAGGGGTTGAGGTGGATGAAGCAACAGGAGAAGAAGAAGTGACTTTTGTCTGGAGAAATAAATCATAAAAGTATTGAAACAGTGGCTGTGGAATCTTGGGAGAGAGTCCACAGCCACTGTCTTCTGTTCAGAATTGCAGCAAAGTCTTTTTATTGACTAAGCGGAAACCTTTCGGAAAAGCCTTCTCTCAACTTAGAGAAATTGACGATATTGACACTCCCACAGCTAAAGCAATGGGATTCTTGGATGATTAAACGCCAGTCTGTTTCCAGTAGGCGAGTATGACCCCAAGCTGAGGGCATGCCATTGCCCCTCCTAAGACAGTACATTTAGTATCTTAGGCTGATAGACTTTTACCATCTATCACAGGTGCTTTGATGATATTCATTGCACCAACTCTATCTCTATGTGTTTTGAAGCCACATGAGCATTTATATTTTCTATCCCTTGCCTTGTTCTTTTCTCCACACTCTGGGCAGATTTGACTGGTATATTCGGGGCCTACATACTCTACTTTTATACCTGAAAGACCTGCTTTATACTCAATGTACTGGGCTAAGCGATAGAATGACCACGTGTG
>NZ_KL370834.1:0-8890 GCF_000701905.1 Proteiniclasticum ruminis DSM 24773
CGTCGCTCTTCATACGAGGAGCGTGGATTGAAATTCATACATTACCTCCTGATATAAAAATAAAGGGTCGCTCTTCATACGAGGAGTGTGGGTTGAAATGCAATTAGCAGATATTGTGTGTAAAACAAGGGTTACAAATACTGTTGACCTTGTATCTTAAATCGAAGTATGTAACGTTGTTCTTAAGTTACTTATGAGTAAATCCAATGTGAGTAGTGGGATAGCAAAGGTTGTTAAAAACCATTAAAAGAATTGCTACAGAATCTCTTTTGAAGTTTACAATTTGATTAGGTATAATCTTTTTAATCAATCAAAAATCAAAAAGGAGATTTACTTATGAATGAAAACAAAGATATCAACATCGAAAAGAAGAATGTAACAAGAAATGAACAGCCTGGCTTAGTTGGATCCACATTTATCAAGTACGCTGCATACATCGTTATACTGCTTATTATTCTGTATTTTATTGTAAATTTTATCTTACCTCGTATTTAGAAAAATATGCAAAAAAAACAATAAACAGCATATTATTAATATTCAGAGTGAAGTAGAGTATTCTGCATCACTCTTTTTTTGCATATAAAGCAATAGATAACATAAAGAATGAACACTTTTAGATACAATTTATGAATAAATATTCTAATTTCAGGTAAAATAGCAACAGATTAAGGTTGAATAATATAAATAAATTATATATTATAGAAGATGAAAGAAAATTTATCAGAATATTAAAACAGTCCGGATTTATGGACAGTAAAAGTATTATTCTAAAGATGCGAATCGCTTATTCTATCCGGCTCAATAATTTAAGTAAGTGCACTCTCTCTTCCAAAATCCGTAAATATCTATATCCAAAAATGTTATGCTAAGAAAATTATGCATAAAAACAAAGCCTGAATCGGTGGACTATTCCTTAATAAAAGATGTATATCAAAAATAATATGAAAGGTGGTATTATTTTGCACTATGCACATGTAGATGATGAAGGAAATAAACAGCTGCTGACAGATCACTTAAATGAAGTGGCAGCTCTTACGAAGAAGCACTGTGAAAAAATCGGATTAGGAAAACTAGGTGAAATGGTTGGATTACTCCATGATTTAGGAAAAGTGAATCCGCAGTTCCAAAGATACCTATTTTCGGCTGTGGGACTCATCGATAAAAGCGATCCTCTTTATCTTGATCCTGCGTCATCCAAAGGAAAGATTGACCATTCCACGCTGGGTGCTCAAGTAATAAGTCAATTGGAGACCCTCAATCCAATGGTTAAGGATATTGCTGAGATGATTGTTTTGTCCCATCATGGTGGACTACTGGATTATGTTACACATGATGGGGAAACTCCTGTTGACAAAAGGCTTGTGAAAGAAACGATAGAACTACAAGATGAAGAATACGCAACATATATTGCTCCTAGTATTACACCTGATCTCGAAATGAAAATTATGGAAGAGTTTGGTGAGTACGCAAAGAAAATGATGAAATTCAAAGAAAGTAAAACTCGGAATTTTCACCTTGGCCTTACAATCAAGTTTCTTTTTAGTGGCCTAGTCGATGCGGATCGACTGGATACCATCCGTTTTTCTAACTACTCTAATGGTGCCAATCTAGCACCTCAAAGCGAATTCTCCTGGAAAAAAGCCATCAGAGCCTTAGATCAGTACACCTCAAAGTTTAGAGTAAGAAATGAAGTCGATCGGATCAGAAATGAAATCTCCGAGAACTGCCTGAAAAGCGCTGAGAATAAACCTGGCATATATAGGCTTACCGTACCAACCGGAGGAGGTAAGACCCTCTCAAGTCTGAGGTTTGCCCTCAATCATGCAGAGAAGTATGGAAAAGATCGAGTAATCTATGTAATCCCGTTTACATCCATCATCGACCAAAATGCAGAAACCGTGCGAAAGGTTATGGAATTAGAAGGCATTGAGGATCATTTGGTAGAACATCACTCCAATCTCACAGAAGAAGAAGATACAAGACTGAACAGGGTACTGGCGGAAAACTGGGATTCGAAGCTGATTTATACGACCATGGTCCAGTTTCTGGAGACCATTTATGGCGGCGGAACGAATAAGATGAGAAGGCTCCATAATTTAGCCAATTCTGTGATCATATTTGATGAAGTGCAAGCCATGGGAGTAAATCAAGTTTATCTGTTTAATATGGCTCTCCGGTTTCTCACTGACATCTGCGGTGCAACGGTGCTCATATGCACTGCTACACAACCAGTATTGGACAGTGATCTTATATGGCCATACAATCTGCAGTTATCTTCAAATCAAGACATTTCAGGAGATATTCCGGCGATGCAAGAAGTATTTCACAGAGTGGATGTCATCGACTGGACGGAGAAGGACTGGACAGTGCTCGATACTACTGATCTTATCCATGAAGAGTATTCTTCTGGACAGTCTGTGCTGGCCATTGTCAATACCAAAAAGGCAGCCATGGATATAGCAGCAGATCTCCATAGAAGGAATCTGGATTTTTATCATTTAAGCACAAACATGTGCCCTGCACACCGTTTGGAGATTCTCGCAAAAATGCGATGTGAACTGGACAGATTTAATGCTGGAGAAAGAGGTCCAGTCATCTGCATCAGTACCCAATTGATTGAGGCGGGTGTGGATATTGATTTCAAGACTGTCATCAGGCATCTTGGGGGAGTGGACAGCTTGGTGCAGGCAGCCGGAAGATGCAACAGAAATGGCAGAATGGCCGTACGAGGAAAGCTGTATATTGTGAACCCAGCGGATGAGAATTTAAGCAAACTTAAGGATATCCGCATGGCCAAAGAGTCCACACTTGAGGTGTTCCGGAATGTCACTGAAGAAGAGAAGACCAACAATATCTTAAATGAGAAGATTATCGAGAAGTATTTTCAGAGACATTTTGTGAAGAATAAAGAAGAGATGGTCTATCCTGTCTTTGTATCAGAATATGGTGTAGCAGACACTTTAGTAAATATATTATCCAATAATTCAAATGCCGAGAATGCATATAAACGTAAGCGAACCCAAGGAAAAAAAACTCTTAAGCAAGGCTTTAAGACAGCAGCAAAGCATTATAAGGTGATAGACAACAGCAGCAGAGGGGTATTGGTTCCATACAAAGAAGGAGCTGAGCTGATCAATAGCCTGAATACTACGAGAAATGAGCATGAACTCCCAGTGCTGATGAAGAAAGCACAGCGGTATTCTGTAAATCTTTATGATTATCAAATCGAAAAGCTGTTTAAGGAAGGAGGGATTTTTGAAGTCAGAGAAAACAGTGGCATCCTAGGTCTGACCCATCAGTATTATTCTGATATTTTTGGTGTGGATTTAGGGGGCGAAAATCTACAATTATTAATGCCATAAAGGAGGAAACATGAGAAATCAGATTGAATTTAGAGTAACAGGCAGATATGCACTGTTTACAGATCCGCTCACCCGAGTGGGCGGAGAAAAGTTCTCATATCACGTCCCCACCGTACAAGCGCTCATTGGCATATGCGAGTCCATCTACTGGAAGCCCACCTTTTATTGGGTCATAGATTCATTTCGGGTAATCAATCCCATCAGAATGCAGGCGCAAGGCATCCGGCCAATCAGCTATATTGGTGAGGCAAGGAATAATACCTTGAACACGTTATCCTACTACACCTACCTGTCTGAACCGGAATATGAGGTGCGTGCACATTTTGAGTGGAATCTGAACCGGGAAGACTTGGCTCAGGACAGACAAGAAGGGAAGCATTATAATGTGGCGAAAAGAATGCTGGAGAAAGGAGGCCGTCGCGATATTTTTCTTGGCACCAGAGAGTGTCAGGGATATGTGGAGCCCGTTCAGTATGGAGAAAGACCAAGCTACTACGAACGGCAGCCAGAGACATCCTTGGACCTGATGTTCCACAGCTTCCTTTATCCATCCCAAACTGGGGAAAAGAATCTGGAAGCGGTCTTTCACAGACCCGTGATGAGACATGGGGAGATCATCGTGGAGAATGATCTCAGCAATCTGCCAAGAAAATACATCAAGGCCATGGAGTACAGTATTCTTCAAACGTCGGGACTTGAAGAGTTTTCGAGTGAGGAGTGGATGAGATGAGCTGGATCAAAAGTTTGTACGATACGTATGAGAACAATAAATCAATAATTGGAAAAGAAGAGAATGGTTCAATCTTGCTTCCGATTTTCCATATCACGTCAAAATCCCACTTGACCGTCTCGCTGAATGAAAAAGGAGAGTTTCTGGACGCCATCCCAGTTGAAGACGACGAGAATATCATCATCCCATGCACAGAGGAATCCTCTGTACGTGCGGGATCAAAAGCCGCGTCTCATGTCCTCAACGATAAGATCCAGTATCTTGCCAAAGATTATGACAAATATGGCGATAAATATCATGGATACTCGGATTACATGGAAAAGTTGGGAGCATGGTATTATTACAACCCATCAAACAAAAAGATAAAAGCAGTATATCAATATGTGGAAAAAGGAACGCTGATAGATGATCTGATCAAAGCCAGTATTTTTGAAATCTTCGAGGGTGGACTGGTTTGGGGACCACAGGCCAAAGGTAAAATCAAGGTTGATCCTAGAGATTTCTATATACGTTGGCAAGTGGAAAGCCGTAATATGCTGGAGGAGTATAGAACCTGGAAAGATTTAGAACTATACGACCAATGGATTGAGTATTATTTATCGACAAGAACAGAGGAAGGATTCTGCTATGTGCTTGGGAAACATGCTCCATTAGAGAGTAAGCACCCCAAATCCATCTATAATATGTGTGCTAATGCAAAGATTATCAGTTCCAATGATACAAGTGATTTTACCTTCCGAGGACGTTTTAACGTAGCGCAAGAAGCCTACGGACTCAGCTATGAGGTATCTCAGAAAGCACATAATGCTCTGAAATGGCTTATTGCAAAGCAAGGATACAATCGGGGGAAGAAAACTGTAATCTGCTGGGTGAATTCCAGCATGGATCTTCCAGATCCGCTTGCAGATAATTTTGGGTTGGATGTTTTTGAAGAAGAACAAATAACTGCCGGAGCCACTGCAGATGATATAGCCCATAAGCTAAAGCTAGAGCTCTCCGGTTACCGGAAAAAGTTTGAGGAAGAAACCCTGGTGCATTTGATGGAGCTGGAGTCCGTTACTGATGGCAGACTGTCCATTACCTATTATCAGGAGATCAGAATAAGTGACTATATCAGTCGCCTTGAGAAGTGGTATGAAACCAGCGCTTGGATGCAAAGATACCGGCCCTATGGAAACAAGGAAGGCCCGTCTGAGTTTATCGGAGTACCCTCCCCCTACAACATCGCACAGGTTGCGTATGGGCTTAATAAAAGCGTGGATGAAACACTGAAACAGAAAACCATCAGCAGGCTGTTAACCTGCATCGTGGAAGGCACGAAAATCCCTCAGGATCTGGTGGAACTCGCCTTCCGGAAAACCGTAAATAGGCCAGCTTTTGAGGATAAATGGTCGTATGAGAAGTCACTCAGTATCACTTGTTCTCTTATTAAAAAATACTATTATGACTATGAAAGGGAGGTTTATATTATGGCACTGGACCGAGAAAGAAACAGCAGAGACTATCTATACGGCAGGCTGCTGGCAGTAGCCCAAAACATCGAACAATGGGCACTGCAGAAAACTGGTGAAGAGAGGCTGACCAATGCGGACCGCCTCATGGCAAGGTTTTCCACACATCCTTTTAGCACATGGCAGATCATTGAGCTCAGCATCAAACCCTATTTGTCCAAAATCGGAGGCGGTGGAGCTGCGAGCAGAGAAAAGCTTTTGGATGAGATCATGGGGCTCTTTAATCCAGAGGATTATACAGCAGAGAAGCCTCTAACCGGAGAGTTTCTGCTCGGATATCACTGCCAGAGGGAAGATTTTAGAAGCAAATCAAAGGAACAGGATAATGAAAAGGCCGAAAATAAGGAGGAAGTATGATGTTAAAGAGTAAGTATGATTTTGTTGTAGTATTTAGTGTGAAAAATGCTAATCCCAATGGAGATCCACTGAACGGCAACCGCCCACGTATCAACTATCAGGGAATTGGAGAGGTTTCGGATGTCTGCATCAAAAGAAAAATCAGAAACCGCTTGATGGAACAAGGGCAGTCCATTTTTGTACAGTCTGAAGACTATAAAACAGACGACTTTACAAGTCTGAAAAACAGAGCGGAAGGCACGTTATCGGCGAATGTTTTAAAGGACAAAGAAAAACTCATAGAGGAAGCCTGCAAACAGTGGTATGACGTACGGGCATTCGGGCAGCTCTTTGCGTTTAAGGGGGGAAAAGACAAAGGTGTATCCGCTGGAATAAGAGGTCCTGTCAGCATCCATAGTGCATACAGCCAAGATCCCATCAATATTACCTCCATACAGATTACTAAAAGCGTCAACAGTGAGGGAGACGGCGCAGGAAAAACTTCAGATACTATGGGAACTAAGCATCGTGTGGACTTTGGCCTTTATACCTTTGCAGGCAGCATCAATCCTCAGCTGGCACAAACAACAGGATTCAGTGATGAAGATGCGGAGCTGTTGAAAAAGGTCCTGGTGCAGCTCTTTGAAAATGATGCATCCTCTGCGAGACCAGATGGGTCCATGGAAGTACACAAAGTTTACTGGTGGAAGCACAGCAGCCTCAGCGGTGACTATTCATCTGCCAAAGTCCACCGAACTGTAAAAGTAGCAAAAAAAGATGGAATAATCGAACCTAAAAATGTGGAAGATTATGTAATTGAAGTGGAAGCTTTAGAGAATCTTGAGCCAGAGATTCTCAGCGGATTCTGATGTACCTGGAAGAGGATTATATCATGATCTCCGGTATACAGCATTTTGCCTACTGTAAAAGACAATGGGCATTAATACATGTGGAACATCAATGGGAACAGAATTTGTATACAGTAAAAGGAGACATTGTCCACGAGAAAGTGGATGATCCTTTCTTGATGGAGTCCAGGGGAAACCTAATTATCTCCAGAAGTGTGCCTGTCCAGTCGGAACTCCTCGGCTGCTATGGAATTGCAGATCTGATAGAGTATCATCAAAGTGAGCAAGGCGTCGAAATACCTGGAAAAGAAGGATTCTATCGTCTATATCCAATTGAGTATAAAGCAGGCAAACCAAAGGATGACAACATCGATAAAGTGCAGCTATGCCTGCAGGCAATGTGTATAGAGGAGATTCACAATATAAAGGTGCCAGAAGGAGCCATCTACTATGCAAAAGTTAGAAGAAGAGAGAAGGTGGTGTTTACCCAAGAACTTCGTCAACAAGGAGAAAATCTCATAACAGAAATGCATCAGCTGATAAGTGATAGTACTACACCAAGGCCTTCCTATTCAAAGATTTGCGATCACTGCTCTCTCTACAATATCTGTTTACCTAAGTCTAAATCAAAGTATGAGTCGGTAGATCATTATATAAATTCTCAGATAGCGGAGGAAATAAGATGAGAAAACTACGGAACACTCTCTATATCACTAAAGACGATATGTTCATGAATCGGGAAGGCGATACATTAGTTTTGGAGCAAAACCGGGAGAAAGTAATGCAGATTCCGATTCTAAATTTAGAGGGCGTAGTTATATTCTCCAGTGCAGCTGTTACACCACAGGCACTGGAGTTATGCTCAGAAAACAACGTACACGTATCCTATATTTCTTATACTGGTAAATTTTTAGTCAAGATCCAAAACCCAATGTCGGGTAATGTAGCATTACGGCGGAGCCAATTCAGACTGGTTGAGAATCAAGAAGAATCTCTAAAACTAGCAAAAAATGTATGTGTGGGAAAAGTCTTCAACAGCCGGGTAGTGCTGCAACGTCTCTACAGGGACCATAAGGACCAGATCGATGAGGATGCTGTGCTGGATGCCATCCATTATTTAGGTCAAGGACTCAAACGGTTCTCATCAGCCACTAATTCACAAGAGCTTCTTGGAATAGAAGGAGATGCTGCAAAGCATTACTACAGTGTATTTAGTGAGCTCATCGTCAATGATGATTTCAAAGACAGTTTCAAGGGGCGGTCGCGCAGACCACCTCTTGATGCAGTCAATGCGCTGCTATCCTATTTTTATGTGCTGTTAAGCCATGACGTCACTGCCGCCCTTGAGACTGTAGGCCTTGATCCCCAGATGGGGTTTTACCACAAAATAAGGTCCGGCAGATCGTCTTTATCATTAGATCTGATGGAAGAGCTTCGCGCTTACCTGGTAGACAGATTCGTAGTATCTCTTATAAATAATCGGGTTGTTAAAAAAGAGGATTTCTATATTAAAGAAAATGGTGCATATTATCTTAAAGATGAGCTTCGAAGTGTTGTGCTTTCACAGTGGCAAAACCGGAAAAAAGAGACGATCACACATCCATATCTAAAAGAAAAGATTGAGATTGGTCTGATTCCTTATGTACAAGCACTGCTTCTTGCAAGATATATAAGGGGGGATTTAGATGCATATCCTCCATTTCTGATGAGGTGATGTATGTTAGTGTTAATAACCTATGATGTTGCAGTTACATCATCAGGAGGAGCAAAAAGACTTAGAAGAGTAGCGAAAGAATGCAAAAACTACGGACTTAGAGTTCAATACTCGGTTTTTGAATGTAATGTGGATGCCGCACAGCTCGAGCTATTCAAAAATAAACTCATAAACATAATTGATCAAGAGCAAGATAGTATACGTTTCTATATACTTGGCAACAACTATAAAACAAAGGTAGAGCATTATGGGGGAAAGAAAGTAATTGATATCAGCGATCCACTTATCCTTTAGTGCGAACTAGAAGTAAACATTCAAAATACACACCAGATAATGCGTGTTAAATATAATCAATAAAGAGGTTCGCGTTAGACAAGTTTTAAAATATT
>NZ_KL370834.1:11231-21842 GCF_000701905.1 Proteiniclasticum ruminis DSM 24773
AGTCGCTCTTCGTATGAGGAGCGTGGATTGAAATTTCCTGACAACATATGGCGATTTAGGTCGTAATTATCGCAAATATTGCCGTGTTCCCTTTTTTTTATAGATATTTCTAATGGTTTACAATACACTGAAGTTAAGAAAACTGTACAAGATACAGAAATATGATAAGAGGTGTAAAAATGGAACTGAAGCTAAACCAATTAAAAGACTTGGCAGCAAAAGGCATAAAGACTCCATCCTTTGATGTGGAAGGAATGATAGAAAAGACAAAGAAGGATCCTGTTTGGGTGCATTTTGGTGCAGGAAACATTTTTAGAGGATTCATTGCAAATCTTCAAAACACATTATTGGAAAAAGGACTGAGCGACAAAGGAATCATTGCTGCTGAGACTTTTGACTTTGACATCATCGACAAAATCTATACACCATACGACAATCTGACCCTGCTGGTCAGCCTTAATGCAGATGGTTCCACCAAGAACTCTGTGGTGGCAAGCATTGCAGAAGGTGTAAAAGGAAATCTGTCTGATGAAATGAGTGCTGCAAGATTAAGAGAGATTTTTGAAAACCCATCTCTTCAGATGATCAGCTTTACCATCACCGAAAAAGGATATGCACTGACCAATGCCAGCGGAGAGGTATTCCCATTTGTGGTAAAGGATTTTGAGAATGGACCAAAGAGTCCAAGTCACGCCATGAGCGTTGTGACATCCCTTCTGTATACCCGTTATCTGAAAGGTCAGTATCCACTGGCGGTGGTCAGCATGGACAACTGCAGCCATAATGGAGAAAAAGTGGAGCTCGCAGTAAAGAGAATCGCGAAAGAATGGCTGGATAGAGGATATGTAGATGCAGGATTTGTCGCTTATGTATCTGATGAGTCCAAGATCAGCTTCCCATGGAGCATGATTGACAAGATTACCCCTAGACCATCAGAAGAAGTGAAAAAGAGCCTGGACGGACTTGGTGTAGAGAATATGGCACCCATCGTCACATCCAAGAACACATTCATCGCACCTTATGTGAATGCAGAAGTGCCTGAATATCTGGTTGTGGAGGATAAGTTCCCGAACGGCAGACCAGCACTAGAAGAAGCCGGCGTGTACTTCACCGATAGGGATACGGTAAACAATACTGAAACCATGAAGGTTACGACATGTCTGAACCCACTTCACACTGCGCTGGCTGTATATGGATGTGTTCTTGGATTCGACAGTATATACAAGGAAATGAACGATCCTCAGCTGAAAGCACTGGTGGAAAAAATCGGTTATGTAGAAGGAATGCCTGTGGTTGTGGATCCAAAGATCATCAAACCTGAGAGCTTCATCAAGGAAGTTATCGAAGAGAGACTGCCAAATCCATTCATACCTGATATGCCACAGAGAATTGCCACAGACACAAGCCAGAAGGTAGCCATCCGCTTTGGAGAAACCATCAAGTCTTATGTGAAGAGAGAAGACCTTTCTCCAAAAGATCTGACTTTCATTCCATTGGCACTGGCAGGTTGGATGAGATATCTCCTAGGCGTGAACGACAAAATGGAAGCATTTGAGCTATCCAGTGATCCAATGCTTTCCGAACTTCAGGAAATGCTTGCGGGAATCAAGGTTGGAGATGCAGATTCCTACAAGGGCCAGCTGAAAAATATTCTATCCAATGCAGTGATTTTTGGGGTAGATCTTTACGAAGTAGGTCTTGGCGATAAGGTGGAAGGAATGTTCCTGGAACTCATCGCAGGCAAAGATGCTGTAAGAAACACCTTAGTAAAATATTTGGGATAAACATAATTCGGGGCGGTGGAGACACCGCCCTTTCATTGTGTAAAATCCTTAAGTATCAAGGGGAATGGGTGCTGTTTTTTTACTGTTTTTCATAAAATAATTGTAGGTGCTTCTTGAAATTTTGATTATAATGTAAATGTATACAGTGTGCAGACACTGTTTTGGAGGCGAAAAAATGGATGATTACATGAAGGAAGTTATCAAATTAGCGGATTTGAGCCAGAACAAACCCTTGAATGAAATTGTATTTGAAGGACTGAGAAATGCCATCATCAAAGGAATCATTCCAGTAGGCGAACGCATCAATGAGTCCATTTATGCGGAGCGCATGAACATCAGCAGGACCCCTGTAAGAGAAGCACTAAGGCGGATCCAGGAAGAAGGGCTGGTGGAGTATGTGCCTCATTATGGGGTCGTAGTAAAAAAGGTGACCATCGATGATGCCATCGAGATTTACCAGATCAGAAAAGCACTGGATATCTTAGCAACGCAAAATGCTATGAGAATCATGACAGAAGAGCAGTTTGACGAGATGGAGACGCTGCTCAGGAAAACAGATGAAGCTGATGCTCGGGGAGACTATAAGGAAGTTGTAGAGCTCTCCAGACAGTTTAATGATATGATTTATGCATACTGCAAGATGCCAAGATTGGACGTCATTGTAAAGAAGCTCAGACAGTATCTCATGAGATTCCGTGATATATCTCTCACGGAGAATGACAGACGCCGGAAAGCTCTGGATGAACATTGGCTTCTTTATAAAAATATGAGAAGTAAAAACTACGATGCTGTAGCACTGATCACAGACGAACACCTCAGCTATTCAGAGCAGTTCATTCTTCAGGAAATGAGAAAACTGGAAGAGACTGAAGCAAATAAAGAAGAAAAGGATCAGCTTAATGGACATAAAAAATAGATATAGCAGCTTGGCCGAAGAGTGTGCAAAGCTTGCAGAAGAGGCCATTCTTACAGAAGCTCTTTTAACACCCAAACCGGGACTTGTAGACGCCAAGGACTCTGGTTCTCATCAGGATATGGACATATTTACCTTTGTCCGCAGTGCGGTAAGTCTAAGAACAGGGTTTCAGGAAATGTTTCTGAGTGGCGCAACCTCAGAGGTTCCAGAAAATAGACTTCTTGACATTATCCGTCCCATTGGAATCCGAATGGAACAGGAGATGTTTGAAGCTACTAAAGGAATCAATACACATAAAGGCATTATCTTTTCCATGGGACTTCTTCTAGCGGCTTTCGGAAGGAAGCTTAGTGAAGATCTGTATTCAGGAGACAGCATACCTGTTTTTACTCCTCAGGATACGGAACGGATTTTTAAGATCATCATGGAGACTACAAAAGGTCTTGTGACTAAGGATTTTAGAGATTTAGAAATCAAAGAGAATCTTACTCATGGTGAAAAACTCTATCTGAAGTATGGGTTTACAGGGATCCGCGGAGAAGCGGAAAAAGGATATCCAGTGCTTCGGGATCAAGTGCTGCCCTATCTTCGTAGTCTCGACAAGCAGATGACCTATGAGGAGACGCTTCTGGAAACACTGTTCCTTTTGATGAAGCATGTGGAGGATTCCAACATTGTCACCAGGGGTGGTATGGAGAGTCTGAGCTATGTGAGAAGCAGTGCGGAAAGGTTTCTTCACGATGGTGGAATGTGTCAGCAGGATGCATTTAAGAAACTTCAAGTGTTGAATGAGGAATTCATACGGAGAAATTTGTCTCCAGGTGGCGCTGCGGATTTACTATCGCTTGCCATCTTGTTAGGTAAAGTTGAACAGCTATTATGAAAGGCAGCACTTTGGAGTGCTGCCTTCATTATTTCTTCAAGCTTCCAAATGCTTCGGGAAGGATGGATCTCAGAATTTCGATGAATTGCCTGCCTAAGTAATCAATTTCTGCATTTGCTTTATATACAACGCCGATTTGCCAGAAAAGACCTCGAGGCGCAAGATGATAAACATCAATGGGCTCAACAGGTCTTGCATAAAGATAAACAGAGTGAGGGACAATAGTGAGTCCAATACCTTTTGAGGCAAGCCGTAAAAGAGTTTCGTTATTCGAGATTTCAAGCTTCACCTGTGGTTTAAATTTATTTTGCAAAAAATAGGAATCGAGAAAAGTCCGAAGTCCACGTCCTTTTGTTGAAAGCAAGAAGGGGTAGTGGGAAACAAGATCTAAGGAAAGTGGCTGATCTATGTCTACAATATACTTCAGACCATCTTTTCTGCAAATGAGTAGCAGTTCCTCGTCATATAAAACATCATAGGACAGTTCTTTATTGTTCATGGGAATGGGGGTGAGTGCAAAGGAGATCATCCCTTTTTTTAACATTTCTTCTAGATTTTTTGTATTATCCTCCACCACAGTTATCTCAACGTTAGGGAATCTTTCATAAAAAGCGGGCAGAATATGAGGCAAAAGAAAAGTAGATCTCATTCGAGGAATTCCAATAGAGAGCTTTCCAGCTGAATAATTTTCCAGATGAATGACATCATCCACAAAATTCTCTCGAATCTTCATGATTTCCTTTGACATCTGTAAATATTTCTCGCCAGCATAAGTAAGTCTCAATGGCTTTGCGGTGCGATCAAAGAGGATTACGCCCAGTTCTTCTTCTAATTTTGTAAGATAACTGCTTAGATATGGCTGGGAAATAAAAAGGGCGTGGGCTGCTTTAGTGATATTTCCTGTTTCAGCAATTTTAATGATGTATTCAAAAGGTTTTGTGTCCAATGTTATTCCTCCAACTGAAAAAATAAGTTGCATATTGACGTGCATCACGAAGTTCCTGCGATATAGAGGTTATTCTGGTGCGATTCTATCCTCCATGTTTGTATCATAGCATAGTAATTCTCCATAACAAATAAGTTATGGAGATCATTCAGACATTGGTATTTTTCGTCAATCTTTTGAAATGATATGATGTAAACGAAAACAATTATAATCGGAGGTTATGGTATGAGTTATAAAATTGGTCTGTTATATGGAGATGGAATCGGTCCTGAGATTACAAAAGCAACAGAAAAAATGATGAAAGCAGCGGTGAAAAAATACAACATTTCAGTGGAGTTCCCTGTATATCCCATGGGATGGGAAGGAATAGAAAAATACGGAGCACCAGTACCTGATATTACAAAGGAAGGATTAAAGAACTGTGATGCATGGGTATTTGCACCCCATGACAGTGCTGCGTATCCTGAGGAGTATCGGAAACTTACAAATCCCAGCGGTACGATGCGACATTATTTTGACTTGTATTCCAATGCCAGACCAGCTAAATCCTATCCAGGTGTGAAAAGCCGTGTTGGCGAAGCAGATGTGGTCGTATTCAGGGAGAATACCGAGGGGATCATGCCAGATCGAAATATGTACAAAGGTTGGGGTGAGTTTATGCCTGACGAAAACACAGTCATCCTCAATGGAAAGTTTACCAGGAAGGCGACAGAAAGAATTGCTCATGAAGCCTTCAAAATGGCCATGACGCGGAGAAAAAAGGTAGCAATTATCCACAAGGCAAATGTACTTCAGTGGTCCTACGGTCTGTTTAAGTCTGTATGTTATGAAGTTGGAGAGAAATATTATCCTGAAGTAGAAATTGAAGATTATCATATCGATGCCATGGCAGCACATATGGTGAAGAGACTTGGTGATTTTGATGTGGTACTGACCACGAATCTTTTCGGAGATATTCTATCTGATCTTGCAGGAGAACTTACAGGAAGTCTTGGACTTGGACCAGCGATCAATACCAACGAAACACAATGTATGGCTCAGGCAGCTCACGGATCTGCGCCTGATATTGCAGGAAGAAATATTGCAAACCCCGTGGGACTTATGCTGTCTGTCGTGATGATGTTTGAGTGGATGGCTGATAAACATCAGGATGAGAGCTTGCGAAAAGCAGCGATTCTTATGCAGAAGGCAGTACTGAGCGTTATGAAAAAAGGCATCCTTACCCCTGATATGGGAGGGCGTGAAACCACCACCAGCTTTACAGATGCGGTTGTCCGGGAGATGGAACTGCTGGCATAGTTTTTTCAGTGAGGAGGAGAGAAAATGTACCGAATCAAGATCGGTTGTATCGCGGATGATTTTACTGGGGCAAGTGATGTGGCTTCCTTTATGGAAAACGAAGGCATAAATACAATCCTCTATAATGGCGTGCCAGACGAAAATTATAACAACGATGCTGATGGGGTTGTGATTGCGTTAAAGACAAGAACATTGCCGAAAGAGGAAGCAGTTCGTGAAACAATTCAAGCTCTTCGATTTCTAAAAGAAGCTGGAACGGAGAAATATTACATCAAGTATTGCTCCACTTTCGACTCAACCTCAGAAGGGAACATTGGACCTGTGTTGGATGCTTGTCTGGAAGAGTTAGGCATACCGTATACGATTGTATGCCCGTCTTTTCCTGTCAACGGCCGCCAAGTGATTGAAGGCAAACTCTATGTTCATGGTCAATTACTTGAAGAAAGCCCAATGAAGGATCATCCATTAACACCGATGAGAGAGTCAGAGATTAAAAAGCTATTGGATGCACAAAGTGTATATACCAGTCATACGATTTTTAAAGACGAGCTCATGGAATCAAATGAGCAGCTGAAAGAGAAAATCCATAAAATATCAATGACAGAAGACCGGTTCTATATCATACCGGATTTCGAGATGGAGGAACATGGTGAAAGGATACTGACATGCTTTCATGAGTTGCGATTGTTCAGTGGTGCTTCAGGATTTATGAAGCATCTAGCGTCGTATATGTACAATAGGAGCAGTAGTAATCCAGTTCATAAGTTTTTGCTGCTTGCAGGAAGCTGCTCTCAGATGACATTGAAACAGATTGCTGCTTATGAAGCTACAGGGAGAAAATCTTATAAACTAGATATTCCTAAACTGCTCTCTGGAGAGGAAAATGCTCTGAATGTTTTTGAACAGGTTAAAAATATGGATTGTGTTCTTGTATACAGTTCTGAAGATCCTTTATACAGACATGAGCAGAAAAGTACATACAATTCATTGATTATTGCAGAAAGAATTGAAACTACCATGGCCGA
This sequence comes from Proteiniclasticum ruminis DSM 24773, assembly GCF_000701905.1. GTDB lineage: Bacteria > Bacillota > Clostridia > Clostridiales > Clostridiaceae > Proteiniclasticum > Proteiniclasticum ruminis. The sequence goes on from NZ_KL370834.1 coordinate 18,085, forward strand.
ACTGGCGGTGTTGGCAAAGAGTGAAGGCTTCAAGGGGATCATTGTGGCTGGTGGAGAAACTTCCGGAGCAGTTACGAAAGCTCTTGAAATCAGATCCTATGAAATTGGGATAAGCATCTCTCCAGGAGTCCCTCTCCTTAAGCCAACGGATGAGGAGTATATTCTTTTGCTGAAATCAGGTAACTTTGGAGGTGAATCCTTCTTTATTGATGCCGTTGAAATGATGTATGGAGAAATTGCAAAAACTGAAGATTCCTTTACACTAAAACTGAAAGAAGCGATTGAAACAGCAAAGAGTCTGTTTGAACGTGGTAAAACTGCGGGATCTTCAGCAAATATCAGCTTTAAGCACAGAAACCGAGTTTTTATTTCTAGAAGTGGTTCTTCCTTTGGCACACTTGTTCCCGAAGATTTTGCTGAAGTATCACTTACAGGTGAAGTGCTGAGCAAAGTGAAGCCAAGCAAAGAGTTGCCACTTCATCTGGCTTTATATCGAAATGACTCGCAAACAGAGGCAGTGATACATACGCACTCCTTCTATTCAACTCTGTGGTCCTGTCTGGAACATATGGACACATCCGATTCTATTCCCAGCTATACACCATACCTTAAAATGAAGCTTGGAACTATTCCCCTTGTTCCTTATGCAAAACCGGGATCGAAAGAGTTATTCGAACTCTTTGAGCATACCCTTGGGAATCAGAAGGGGTATCTGCTAAGAAATCACGGGGCTATTGTTGCAGGTTACAACATGTTTCAGGCTTTCGAGTGTCTAGAAGAGCTGGAAGAAAGCGCAAAGATTGCTTGGCATCTTAGAGGTTTGAACGCAAAGAGATTGGAGGATACTAAATGAAAAGAGTTGGTGTTATTCATGCAACATTAAGTGCAGTAAAGCCTTTAGAAATGGCGTTCTTTGAGTTTGGTGATGATTTGGAGCCTGTAAACTTTGTGGATGAATATATGCTTAAGAGAATCAAGGATGAAAATGGACTCACGAAGAAGGCAAAAAGAGAGTTCTTAAAACTTGTTTTTCGAGCCGTTGAGAGTAATGTGGATGCAGTTCTAGTAGCGTGTACTGTATACTGTCCGCTGGTGCCTCTAGTGAGAGAGTTTGTTGATGTTCCGGTCATAGCGATTGATGAACCGATGATGGAGAATGTACTGGATCAGCCAGAAACGAAAATAGGTGTGATTGCGACAAATCTTGAAACGGCAGAAAATGCAAAAAGAATACTAGACAAGATGAATATGAGTAGAGGGCTCTCAAAAGAAGTAATTACAAAAGTGACTTTGGAAGCCTTTGAAGCACTTAAAGATGGAAATGAAGAGCAGCATAATTTTCTCATTGGAAATGCTGCTTCTGAACTGATGAAGCAAGGAGCCGATATTATCATTCTTGCCCAGATTTCAATGGCTCGGGCAGAACAAACAGTACGTGATCTTGGGGTGAAAGTACTCTCAAGTCCGAAGGAAGGAGTTCTAAGACTAAAGCGTATCTTGGGAAAATAAGTGAGGTGACATGAGAGCGATGATAAAAATGATGATCTCCGAATTTTCGTTTATGGAGAATCAAACGCTGGTGGAAGCAGTTTATGAAGGGTTTTACAGTTTAATATTGAATGGTAAAATTCCGTATGGATACACCATCAACCTCACACATTTTTCTGAAGCGCTGAATGTCAGCCGTACACCAGTCAGAAAAGCGCTTATACTTTTGGAAAAGAAGCATTATGTTCAAAAAATCCAAGGAGAAGGGTATCAAGTTATCCATCAGACGGATCAAATCAGCAGCAACGTTCTAAAAATGTTTCAATTGAAAAAGCAGTTGGTGAATATGTATCTGGATGATCTAAATGACCCTAAATTGGAATGCTGTGGAAGTTTATTGACTGAAGCTGTGGAAGAAATGAGAAAGGCGTATGAAAGACGAGATCTTCGTCAATTTCTTGGAAGCCATGATCAGTTCATGAAAATAATCACAGGAATGCTGGAAGATGAAAAGAATGATGAGGTGATTCAACTACTGACGCTTCATTCGAAAGTCATAGAAGAGGGGACCTTCATTGACCTAGATCAGCAGAAACGGGTCCTTGATCATGCGCAGAGAATTCTAAAGAATCCTGATGCAGAATGCATCCATGGTGCGATAGAGCATTATTTTGAAGCTCAGGAATTATGGATCATGTCAAAATTTAGTAATACTGAGTTATGTCTTTCTTCTTATAAGGGTGACATAAGGCGTTATGGAATAAAAGATCAGAATTACTTGGTGGTTTAACAATAGAAAAAAGATGCCGCTCCAGATTTTAATAAGAGCAGCATCTTTTTTTGTCATTATTACCCAAAGAAATTGAGAAGCACTCCGGCTGCGATGGCAGAACCGATGACGCCAGCCACATTGGGTCCCATGGCATGCATAAGAAGGAAGTTAGATGGGTCCTCTTCCTGGCCTACCTTCTGGACCACTCTCGCAGCCATAGGCACAGCGGATACCCCAGCAGCACCGATCATTGGATTGATCTGTCCCTTGGTCACCTTGCACATGAGCTTTCCAAAGAGGACACCACCAGCAGTACCGATGGAGAAAGCGATGAGTCCCAGAGCAATGATGCCCAGGGTCTTAGGGTTTAGAAGAGTCTCCGCATCGGCTTTCGCCCCTACGGTGAGTCCGATGAGGATGGTCACAGTGTACATGATGGCATTTTTAGCCACTTCCACTAGATTAGGCACAATGCCTACTTCCTTGATGAGGTTTCCGAACATCAGCATACCGATGAGTGGCGCTGCACTGGGCACCAGAAGGATCACCACCACAGTGACCACGATGGGGAAGAGGATCTTCTCCAGTCTGGACACAGGTCTCAGCTGCTTCATCTTGATCTGACGCTCTTCCTTGGTGGTCAGAAGCTTAATGATAGGCGGCTGAATCACAGGCACCAGAGCCATGTAGGAATAGGCAGCCAGAGCGATGGGCCCCAGCATATGGTCCGCCAGCTGACTGGTGAGATAGATGGCCGTAGGACCGTCTGCGCCACCGATGATACCGATGGACGCAGCTTCCAGCGCAGTGTATCCAAGAAGGAGCGCACCCAGGAAAGCGAAGAAGATGCCAAGCTGTGCAGCTGCCCCCAGGAGCATGCTCTTGGGATTTGCGATGAGGGGACCAAAGTCAGTGGCCGCTCCAACTCCTAGAAAAATCAGGGATGGATAAATACCGTACTCAATACCCATATAGAGGAGCTTCAGAAGTCCTCCGGTCTCCATGAGACCGTTCTTTGGCAGGTTCACCAGAAGCATACCAAAGGCGATGGGGATGAGCAGATAAGGTTCGTACTTCTTATAAATGGCCAGGTACAGGAAAAACAGCGACAGGCCGATCATGAGAAGGGCTTTGCCATCCAGTGCCATAATCCCGCTGGCGGCAAAGAATTCTTTTAGTATTTCTAACATCTTGTCACCTACTTTGTAGCGATGGTCAGGAGCAGCGCACCGCTATCCACGACTTGTCCGTCTTTTGCGGATACAGAAGATACCGTTCCGTCAAATGGGGAGACGATCTCATTCTCCAGCTTCATGGCTTCCAGAATGGCCAGGATCTGTCCCTTCTTCACCACAGAGCCTGCCTGAACCTTCATGGACAGGATGGTACCCTGGATGGGGGCTTCAATTTTCTCGTCGGAACCGCTGCCTGCAGACACAGGTGCTGCTGGGGCAGCCTTCACTGCTGCAGTTTCTGTGGCGGAAGCTTCTTCTACAGT
>NZ_JNKC01000021.1 GCF_000701905.1 Proteiniclasticum ruminis DSM 24773
CACCCCAATCGCTATGGACGAAGGACTGAGATTCGCTATCCGTGAGGGTGGAAGAACTGTAGGTTCAGGCGTTGTTACTACCATCAACGAATAATCTAAAGTATCATAAAAGGACTGGTTCACCAGTCCTTTTTTATCCTGAATTACTGTGGCGCCTGGAAGAGCTTGAGAGTAGAGTTTCCTGAAGACTTCCAAAAAAAAACGCCATTTTTATTTGACATGACATAGAGCATGTGATAAAGTAATTTAGTAATACCCTGGACAAAAGGGGTTATTTATGATGTAAATAAAACTATAAAGTACGGAGGTGCTCAAAGTGAGAGTAAGAATGACTTTAGCATGCACAGAGTGTAAGCAAAGAAACTACGATTCCATGAAAAACAAGAAGAACAATCCTGAAAGACTGGAAATGAGCAAGTATTGCAAATTCTGCAAAAAGCATACAACACACAAAGAAACAAAGTAACACAGACTAAGGATGTGATTTCATGGCTTCAAATAGCAAAGGACTTTTCCAATTTGTAAAAGAGACAAAAAATGAAATAAAAAAGATAACCTGGCCCTCCAAAGAGGAAGTTAAAAAAGCAATTGGTATCGTTGCTGTAATCTGTGCAATCTACATTGTGTTCATTGCCATTGCAGACTTTATCTTTAATGGTCTTTTAACTGAGATCTTATTTAATCTTTAAAAAAGGAGGAAAGGGGTAGCGTTATGTCTGCTCCTCTATTTTCGTATGGAAGAAAAAGCACGTTGGTACGTTGTTCATACATATTCAGGTTATGAAAACAAGGTAAAGGTTAACCTTGAAAAGGCGATTGAAAACCGAAATCTTGAACATCTTTTGCAAGGTGTTGAAGTTCCTATGGAAGAAGTCATCGAAAGAAAGGATGACAAGGAAAAGGTCGTCCTGAAAAAGAAATTTCCCGGATATGTTCTGGTTAAGATGGTCATGACGGAAGAGTCATGGTACATCGTGAGAAATACAAGAGGTGTTACAGGATTTGTTGGTGCAAAGTCCAATAATCCCGTTCCCTTAACTGATGAAGAGGTGCGCTCCATGGGTATTGCAGAAGCCCACGAAGTGATTGATCTTTCCATTGGTGAAAGTGTCAAGATCACCGCATCACCATTTAAGGGATTCCCTGCGACTATCGTAGATATCAATCATGATAAGCGCAAAGTCAAGGTTGAAGTTGAGATGTTCGGCCGTGCAACACCGGCAGAACTGGACTACAATCAAGTAGAAAAAATTTACTAGGTTTTTTGACCCTTTGGGTCTTAAATAAGTGGGAGGGTAAAATACCCGCAATCTACCACAGTATAGGAGGAATAAACTCATGGCAAAGAAAGTTACAGGAATGATCAAGTTACAGCTTCCTGCAGGAAAGGCAACTCCAGCTCCACCAGTTGGACCAGCTCTTGGACAGCACGGTGTGAACATTATGGGATTCTGTAAGGAGTTCAACGCAAGAACAGCAGATAAGGCTGGTTACATTATTCCAGTTGTAATCACTGTTTACCAGGACAGATCTTTCAGCTTTATCCTGAAGACACCACCAGCTGCTGTACTGATCAAGAAGGCAGCAGGAATTGAAAGTGGTTCAGGTGTACCTAACAGAACTAAGGTGGCTCAGCTTACCAAGGATCAGGTTAGAACCATCGCTGAAACAAAGATGCCAGATCTTAATGCAGCATCCGTCGAGGCAGCAATGTCTATGATCGAAGGAACTGCAAGAAGCATGGGCGTTACAATCGTTGAATAAGACAACCTAATCAAGTGGGAGGCAAAAAACCGTTAAAACCACGAAGGAGGCAATATTAATGGGTAAGAATTATGTAGAAAGTGCAAAGCTGATTGACAAGAGCGTATTATACACTCCTCAAGAAGCGCTTGAACTGGCAGTAAAGACTGCTAAGGCTAAGTTTGATGAAACCATCGAACTTCACGTGAAGCTTGGAGTTGACCCAAGACACGCAGACCAGCAGGTAAGAGGTGCAGTAGTACTTCCACACGGAACTGGTAAGACTGTGAAGGTTCTTGTTTTCGCTAAGGGAGCAAAGGCTGCTGAAGCTGAAGCTGCTGGAGCAGATTATGTTGGAGCAGAAGACTACCTTGATAAGATCCAAAAGGAAAACTGGTTCGATTTCGATGTAGTAGTAGCAACTCCAGACATGATGGGTGTTGTTGGTAGACTTGGTAGAGTGCTTGGACCTAAGGGTCTTATGCCAAATCCAAAGTCTGGTACTGTTACATTTGATGTAACTAAGGCCATCGAAGACATCAAGGCTGGTAAGGTTGAATATAGAGTTGACAAGACTTCTATCGTTCACGTGCCAATCGGAAAGAAGTCTTTCGGAGAAGAAAAGCTGAAGGACAACTTCAGAGCGATCATGGAAGCGCTTGTGAAGGCTAAGCCTGCAGCTGCAAAGGGACAGTATCTGAAGTCCGTATCTATTTCTGCAACCATGGGACCTGGCGTAAAGATCAACCCAACTAAGGTTACAGATTAATCTGTTGACTTTACAGAGAGTACATGGTATAATCTCGTAGTTGAATAACAAAATATGCATACTAAGACAGTGGGTGAGTTTCTCATAAGTCCCACCGAGGTGCGAGTACTTTATAGTTTTTAAAACTAAGGTCTCTCCTCGTCTTGGAGAGGCCTTTTTGTTAGGATTTAGTAAGCAGTGTAAAAGCTGTGAGGAGGTGGACACACAGTGAGCAACAGTAACATTTTAGAAGTAAAAGCGCAAAAAGTGCAGGAAATCAGAGAGAAGATGGAAAAAGCCAAGTCTCTGGTACTTGTAAACTATCAAGGAATCAATGTTGAACAGGATACAGAACTGAGAAGTACACTGAGAAAGAACAACGTTGAGTACAAAGTCTACAAGAATACAATGGTAACTAGAGCTGCTCAGGAACTGGGAATCGAAGGATTGGAACAGTACCTGGAAGGACCAGTATCCATAGCATTCGGGTATGATGATGAAACTACAGCAGCAAAGCTCATCGCTGATTTCGCAAAAGCGGCTAAGAAGCTTGAAATCAAGGGTGGATATGTTGATGGTAAGGTATATGACGCTGAACTGATGAACCAGCTGGCTAAGATTCCTGCGAAGGAAGTCTTGATCGGAAAGTTCCTTGGAAGCATCAAGAGCCCATTATCAAATCTTGTTTACATGCTGAATGCAGTAGCAGAAAGCAAGGAAGCATAAGATCTAGTCATGGCGAGAAGCCAAAACAAAAATATTTTCAAATATATATGGAGGTGTCTATAAATGGCAGTATCAAGAGAAGAAATTATTGCAGCAATTAAGGAAATGTCCGTTTTAGAATTAAATGAATTGGTTAAGGCATGTGAAGAGGAGTTTGGTGTATCCGCAGCAGCTCCAGTAGCAGCAGCAGGCGCAGCAGATGCTGGCGCAGCAGTTGAAGAGAAGACAGAATTCGACGTAATTCTGAAGTCTGCAGGTGCAGAAAAGATCAAGGTTATCAAGGCTGTTAGAGAAGCTACAGGTCTTGGACTGAAGGAAGCTAAGGAAATCGTTGACGGAGCTCCTAAGACTCTGAAGGAAGGCGTTTCCAAGGATGAAGCTGATGCACTTGCTGCTAAGCTTACAGAAGTTGGCGCTGAAGTAGAAGTTAAGTAATTAAAGTCTACCTATAAAAAATCCGGTTCTTTGTGACCGGATTTTTTTTTCTATCTGAAGATTTTCTTATAAAAAGTAGGCTGGTGTTACTGGTTTTAATCGGATATTCATCTTGTTTCTGTAGAATACAGACTAGAGGTGATTTAAATGAGTATTCTTGGCAATATCATCTGGTTTTTTCTGGGTGGTTTTATCCCGGCGGTTCTATGGTTCTTCTTTGGACTTCTGTGGTCGGTGACCATCATAGGACTTCCTGTGGGAATTCAGTGTTTCAAAATGGCAGGACTCCAGCTTTTTCCCTTTGGGAAGGAAGTGACCAACGATGGCATGGGCGCAGGATCGTTTCTTGTGAATCTCTTATGGATTTTCATCGGAGGCATTGAACTGGCGGTGGCCAATGTGGTGACTGGTGTTTTACTTTGTGTGACTGTCATTGGTATTCCTTTCGGGCTACAGAGCTTCAAGATGGCTAAGCTCAGTCTGATGCCCTTTGGTGCCAGGGTCGTGCATGTCAGGTAGACAACCTGCTTGGGGAGAGAATATTATGGTTTTTGATTTTAAGAAAGAGTATAAAGAGCTGTACCATCCCAAAAACAGACCGGAAATCATCAAGGTACCTCCCATGAAGTTTCTTTCTGTGGAAGGGACTGGGGATCCCAATGAGAATGGCGGAAACTACCACGAAGCGCTGGTTTCACTTTACGCCGTTGCTTATACCTTGAAGATGAGCTATAAGGGGGACTATAGAATCGAAGGATTCTTTGAGTATGTGGTTCCTCCTCTGGAAGGGTTCTGGTGGCAGGAGGGCGTCCAAGGGGTGGATCTTGAACACAAGGCTTCGTTCAGCTGGATCTCTGTACTACGGATTCCTGAGTTTATCTCCGAGAAAGACGTGGACTGGGCAGTGGTGACAGCAGGCGCTAAGAAAAAAACGGATTTCAGTCGGGTGAAGTATTGGGAATGGGCGGAAGGCCTCTGTGTTCAGATGATGCATCTGGGTCCCTTTGACATCGAAGGAGATTCTCTTGATCTCATGAGGGAGTTTTTGGAAAAGGAAGGCTATGAGGAAGATTTTTCTCCAGGCAGAATGCATCATGAGATTTATCTTTCTGACATCCGGAAGGTTTCTTCAAATAAATGGAAGACGGTGCTCCGTCATCCGATTAGAGCAAAGTAAAGAAAAAAACGGTTATTCACATCGGTGCAGCTCATGGTACGCGCGTGATGCCCTGTTCTTTTGTGAAAAGCAACATTTTTTATTGACCAGATGTGAATATTATGATAATATATATAATCGTACTCTTGTAAAAGAGTGAAAAATCGGTTAGAATAGTATACGGGATTTTTTGCGATTGCCGGCGGGCGTCAAGAAAAATCACAATGTATGTCACGTTCCAGAAGTGCAAGGTCCCTAGGGGAGCTATGCGCATTTTCTGGTTATTTTAGTTTATATAAGGGGTGAATGCTAATGGTACATCCTGTTCCAATTTCAACAGGAAAGCGGACGCGAATGAGTTTCGGAAGGGTTAAGGACGTCTATGAAATGCCTAATCTTATTGAGATTCAATTAGATTCCTACAATTGGTTTCTAAGTGAAGGTTTAGATGAGGTTTTCGACGACATTAACCCTATTTCCAATTATGGTGGAAATCTGGTTCTGAAGTTCATAGGATTCCATCTGGACCGAGAAAACATCAAGTATTCCATTGAGGAATGCAAAGAGAGAGATGCCACATACTCTGCGCCAATGAAAGTGAAGATCCGTCTGGAAAACATCGAAACCGGCGAGATCAAAGAGCAAGAGGTGTTCATGGGAGAATTCCCAGTGATGACCGAACAAGGAACTTTCATCATCAATGGTGCGGAAAGAGTTATCGTGTCTCAGCTCGTAAGGTCTCCAGGTGTATATTACAATGAAGCCATCGATAAGACAGGAAAGAAGCTTTATTCAGCGACGGTGATTCCGAATCGTGGTGCATGGCTGGAGTATGAGACGGATTCTAACGAAGTCATCAACGTAAGAATTGACAAGACCAGAAAACTGCCAATCACAGTGCTTGCAAGAGCAATGGGCTTCAATTCAGATCAGGAGATCCTGGATTATTTTGGTGAGGATGAGCGATTAAAGGCAACCCTTGAAAAAGATAGCACAAACACCCATGAAGAAGGTCTTCTTGAAGTATACAAGAGATTAAGACCTGGTGAACCACCAACAGTAGACAGTGCAACATCCCTTATTGATTCTCTGTTCTTTGATGCAAAGAGATACGACCTTTCTAAGGTTGGCCGCTACAAGTTCAACAAGAAGCTTTCCATTGCTGGAAGACTTGTGAACCAGACAGCAGCAAGAGATGTTGTCAATGAGGAAACAGGAGAAATTCTCGTTTCCAAGGGAGAAAAGATCACAAGAGAACTTGCCCATACCATCATGCAGTCCGGTATCAATGAAGTGGATATTATGGTGGAAGATGTGGAAGTCCGAGTAATCGGTAACCATTTTGTACATCTTCATGATTTCGTGTCCTTTGATCCAAAGGAAGTGCACATCAAGGAAATGGTGCATTATCCAACACTGAAGGCAATCCTGGATCAGGAACTTTCTGATGAGGATCTCAAGGAAGAGCTGAAGAAGAGCCATCATGCGCTGGTGCCAAAGCATGTGCTGAAAGATGATATATTTGCCAGCATAAGCTATGAAATTGGTCTTGGTCATGGTATAGGCCATGTGGATGACATCGATCATCTAGGAAACAGAAGACTGCGTTCTGTTGGAGAGCTTCTTCAGAACCAGTTCAGAATCGGTCTTTCCAGAATGGAAAGAGTGGTAAAGGAAAGAATGACCATTCAGGATCAGGAGAACATCACGCCACAGGCGCTAATCAACATCCGTCCTGTTACAGCGGCAGTGAAGGAATTCTTCGGATCCTCCCAGCTGTCACAGTTCATGGATCAGACCAACCCTCTGTCAGAGCTTACTCATAAGAGAAGACTTTCTGCCCTGGGACCTGGTGGTCTGTCCAGAGAAAGAGCGGGCTTTGAAGTTCGAGACGTACATCATTCCCATTATGGAAGAATGTGTCCGATTGAGACACCTGAAGGTCCGAACATCGGTCTGATCAACTCCCTGTCCACTTATGCAAGGGTCAATGAGTATGGATTCATTGAAACACCTTACAGACTGGTGGAAAAGGGAACAGGCAGAGTAACAACAGATGTGAAGTACTTCACAGCAGATGAGGAAGATGAGCTTCTTGTGGCACAGGCTAATGAGCTTCTGGATGAAAACTCCATGTTCATTGATGATCGTGTTACTGTAAGATTCAGAGAAGATGTGCTGGTTGTGCCAAGAACAGAAGTGGATCTGATGGACATTTCTCCAAGACAGATCGTATCTGTGGCTACTGCAATGATTCCGTTCCTTGAGAATGACGATGCTTCCAGAGCTCTTATGGGTTCTAACATGCAGCGTCAGGCAGTGCCGCTTCTAAAGCCAGCTGCTCCTTATGTAGGTACAGGAATTGAGTATAAAGCTGCATTGGACTCCGGAGTTCTGCCAAAGGCAAAGAATGCTGGAACTGTCCTTTATGTCAGCGGAAATGAAGTGAAGATCAAGAGAGACGACAACGGCTCTGTGGATCACTACAAGCTTCTGAAGTTCAAGAGAAGCAACCAGGGAACCTGTATCAATCAGAAGCCGCTAGTAAGAAAGGGTGAGCATGTGGAGAAGGGCGACCTTCTTGCAGATGGACCATCCACCGACCTGGGAGAAATCGCTCTCGGAAAGAACATCCGAATGGGCTTTATCACCTGGGAAGGATACAACTATGAAGATGCTATGCTGATTTCTGAAGAGCTTGTACGCGATGACGTCTTCACCTCCATCCATATTGAAGAATATGAGGCTGAGGCGAGAGACACAAAGCTCGGGCCTGAAGAAATTACAAGAGATATCCCTAACGTGGGTGAAGATTCCCTGAAGGATATTGATGAGCGCGGAATTATCCGCATCGGTGCAGAAGTCCGCTCCGGCGATATTCTGGTTGGTAAAGTAACGCCGAAGGGCGAGACTGACCTGACTTCTGAAGAAAGACTTCTTAGAGCCATCTTCGGTGAGAAAGCAAGAGAAGTGAGAGACACCTCATTAAGAGTGCCTCATGGAGAAGCGGGTATCATCGTGGATATCAAGATCTTTACAAGAGAAAATGAAGACGAGCTGCCACCAGGCGTGAACATGCTGGTCCGCTGCTACATCGCTCAGAGAAGAAAGATCTCTGTAGGTGACAAGATGGCGGGACGTCATGGTAACAAGGGTGTTATCTCCAGAGTGCTCCCAGAAGAAGATATGCCATTCCTTCCTGATGGACGACCTCTGCAGATCTGCCTTAATCCGCTGGGTGTTCCTTCCCGTATGAATATCGGTCAGGTTCTGGAAGTCCATCTTGGATGGGCGGCTGCAAAACTTGGCTGGCATGTGGCTACTCCGGTGTTTGACGGTGCTTCTGAGAAGGACATTGAAGATACACTGGAAAGAGCTGGATTCAACAGAAACGGTAAGACTGTGCTGTATGATGGAAGAACAGGCGAACCTTTTGACAATGAAGTTACCGTAGGATACATGTATATCCTGAAGCTTGCGCATCTTGTTGATGATAAGATCCACGCAAGAAGTACAGGTCCATACTCACTGGTTACCCAGCAGCCTCTTGGCGGTAAGGCCCAGTTTGGTGGACAGAGATTTGGTGAAATGGAAGTTTGGGCACTGGAAGCTTATGGTTCAGCACATACCCTCCAGGAAATCCTGACCGTGAAGTCCGATGACGTTGTGGGTCGTGTGAAGACATACGAATCCATCGTCAAGGGTGAGAACATTCCTGAACCAGGTGTTCCAGAATCCTTTAAGGTTCTCATTAAGGAACTTCAGGCACTATGCCTCAATGTGAAGGTTCTCAATGATGAGCGTGAAGAAATCGAGCTGAAGGAAGATTCCGATTATGAGGAAGCTACCCTGTCCATCAAGGAAATCAAGATTGATGCGCCTGAAGATGTCATCATTGATCTTCCAGAGGAAATCGATGAAAACACCCACATCATCACTGATGAGGATGATTTTGAAGAAGTAAGTTCAAACAGTTTCGCTGATGATTTAGAGTAATTGAAGGGAGGATTACCCTTGATAGAATTAAATAATTTTGATGCCTTGAAGATTGGCCTCGCGTCTCCTGCGGAGATCCGAAGCTGGTCCAGAGGTGAGGTAAAAAAGCCTGAAACCATTAACTACAGAACCCTGAAGCCTGAAAGAGACGGACTCTTCTGCGAGAGGATCTTCGGACCTATGAAGGATTGGGAATGTCACTGTGGTAAGTACAAGAGAGTACGTTATAAGGGTATCGTCTGTGACCGTTGCGGCGTTGAAGTCACAAAGTCTAAAGTAAGAAGAGAGAGAATGGGGCACATTGAGCTTGCTGCCCCAGTCTCCCATATCTGGTATTTCAAGGGCATTCCATCTAGAATGGGACTGATCCTTGACATGAGCCCAAGATCTCTGGAAAGAGTTCTTTACTTCGCTTCCTATGTGGTGTTGGATCCGAAGGAAACCACCCTCATGAAGAAGCAGATACTTTCCGAGAGAGAGTATAGAGAATATATCGAGCAGGAAGGCTATGAAGCCTTTGATGCGAAGATGGGAGCAGAAGCCATCAAAGCTCTTCTTGAAGAGATTGATCTGGAAGTGATGGGAGCAGAGCTCAAAGAAGAGCTGAAGACTGCAACCGGACAGAAGAAGATCAGAATCGTCAGAAGACTGGAAGTGGTGGAATCCTTCCGTCAGTCCGGAAACAGACCGGACTGGATGATCATTGATGTAATCCCAGTCATCCCACCGGATATCCGTCCGATGGTACAGCTGGATGGTGGACGTTTTGCCACCTCTGACCTCAATGACCTCTATAGAAGAGTCATCAACAGAAACAACCGTCTGAAGAAGCTTCTTGATTTAGGAGCACCAGACATTATTGTAAGAAACGAGAAGAGAATGCTGCAGGAAGCTGTGGATGCCCTCATTGATAATGGCAGACGCGGAAGACCTGTAACAGGACCTGGAAACAGACCTTTAAAATCCCTTTCTGATATGCTGAAAGGTAAGCAGGGACGTTTCAGACAGAACCTTCTTGGTAAGAGAGTAGACTACTCCGGACGATCCGTTATCGTTGTTGGTCCGGAACTGAAAATGTACCAGTGCGGTCTTCCTAAGGAAATGGCGCTGGAGCTGTTCAAGCCTTTTGTTATGAAGAAGCTTGTGAAAAACGGCACTGCGCACAACATCAAGAGCGCTAAGAGAATGGTGGAAAAGATTCAGCCACAGGTTTGGGATATTCTGGAAGAGGTTATTACAGACCATCCAGTTCTTCTGAACCGTGCGCCTACACTGCATAGACTGGGTATCCAGGCGTTCCAGCCAGTACTGATCGAAGGTAGAGCCATCAAGCTTCATCCTCTGGTTTGTACAGCGTACAATGCGGACTTTGATGGTGACCAGATGGCGGTGCACGTACCGCTTTCCATGGAAGCTCAGGCGGAATCCAGATTCCTTATGCTTGCTTCCGGAAACATTCTGAAGCCATCCGACGGAAAGCCGGTTGCGGTTCCTTCCCAGGATATGGTCCTTGGTGCATATTATCTCACCATGGAAAAAGAAGTACCGGAAAATGAAGTGAAGATCTTTGCTTCCAAAGAAGAAGCGCTCATGTCCTATCAGTTGAAAAACGTAACCCTGCAGGAAACTGTAAAGGTTCGTGTTTATAAGACCATAGGTGGAGAAAAGAAATCTGCGGTCATCAAGACCACTCTTGGAAAACTCATCTTTAATGAGTCCATTCCACAGGATCTGGGATTCATCGATAGAGAGGATCCAGAAAACGCAATGATGCTGGAAGTGGATTTCCTTGTTGGAAAGAAGCAGCTGGAGAAGATCATCAACCGATGTTACATCAAGTACGGTCCAACCAGAACCTCCGTGATGCTGGATGAAATCAAGTCTCTTGGCTTCCACTACTCCACCATCGGAGCGGTAACCGTTGCGATTTCAGATATGATCGTTCCGGACAAGAAGAAAGAACTTCTGGCGGATGCCGATGCTACTGTAAAGAAAATTGAAACCATGTTCAGAAGAGGACTCATCTCCGAAGATGAACGTTATGAAAGAGTTATTGACAAGTGGACCAAAACCACCGATGAAGTGGCAGATGCCCTCATGGACTCTCTGGACCGTTATAACCCAATCTTTATGATGGCGGACTCCGGTGCGAGAGGTAGTAAGTCCCAGATCAAGCAGCTTGCTGGTATGAGAGGTCTTATGGCCAACCCATCTGGTAAGATTGTAGAACTTCCCATCAGAGCTTCTTTCGTAGAAGGTCTGAACATCTCAGAATACTTCATCTCCACTCACGGAGCCCGTAAGGGTAATGCGGATACAGCGCTGAAGACTGCTGACTCCGGATACCTGACCAGAAGACTGGTTGACGTTTCTCAGGATGTAATTGTCCGTGAAGCGGATTGCGGAACGGAAGAGGGTATCTACATTGAAGCCATCAAAGAAGGGGCTGAAGTGGTTGAGACGCTCGGAGAAAGACTCACAGGGCGTTATGCTCTGGAAGACATCATCCATCCAGAGACTGGAGAAGTGATGGTGGAGAAGAATGAGTACATCGAACCGCTGATGGCGGAGAAAATCGATGAAGTTGGCGTGAAGAGAGTGTATATCCGCTCTGTATTCACCTGTAAGACCAAGGTTGGTGTCTGTGGCAAGTGCTACGGCATGAACATGGCAACAGGACAGCGAATCAATATCGGTGAAGCCGTTGGAATCATTGCAGCACAGAGTATCGGTGAACCTGGAACTCAGCTGACCATGAGAACCTTCCATACTGGTGGTGTAGCGGGATCCGATATTACCCAGGGTCTTCCTAGAGTTGAAGAGCTCTTTGAAGCCAGAAAGCCAAAGGGACTTGCAGTAGTTTCTGATATCAGAGGTACTGTCAGAATAGATGAGACCAAGAAGAAGAGAGTGGTTTATGTTCTTTCCGAAGATGGAGAAGAGTACAGCTACGATATCAGCTTCGGTTCACGTTTGAGAGTCCATGATGGAGATATGATCGAGGCTGGAGACAGCATCACTGAAGGATCCATCAATCCACACGATATCGCTAGAATCAAGGGAATCAGCGGCGTGAGAGAATATCTTCTTGCAGAAGTGCAGAAGGTGTACAGACTCCAGGGTGTTGATACCAATGACAAGCATATCGAAGTGGTTGTGCGCCAGATGACAAGAAAAGTCAGAGTCGCAGAAGCCCATGACACAACCCTGATGCCTGGTGTTCTTGTAGACATCTTCGATTTCAATGAAGAAAACGATAGAGTACGGGAACTGGGACTTCAGGAGGCAGAAGGGGAGCAAGTGCTTCTTGGTATCACCAAGGCATCCCTTGCAACAGACTCCTTCCTGTCTGCAGCGTCCTTCCAGGAAACAACAAGAGTACTGACAGATGCAGCCATCAAGGGTAAGATTGACCCACTGCTGGGTCTGAAGGAAAATGTCATCATCGGTAAGCTGATTCCAGCAGGTACAGGTATGAGAAGATACAACCACATCAAGCTCTCCACTGAAAAAGAAATCGTGGAAATGCCTGAGGTGGAAGATGTGGATTTATTCGACGAGGAATAATTCTGCTTTACATACCAGTAAGATGGTGATAAAATAATCTTTGTGTGATTTTAAGGTGCCGAACTGGGATGAACCCGGTTCGGAAGACCTTTGTCTAGAGTCTCAAGGCAAGTCTTTACAATAACTTAAAAAGTATTTAAAGAAAAATGTCCCGGAGTGCTGTAGAATAATCCATGAAAACTGTTGCTTTAGAGCAGATTTTGCTCTAATCTTATGTTGCTATATTTATTTTAATATAGATGATCCACAAAAAAACGGAGGTGAAATGATGCCAACTATTAACCAATTAGTAAGAAAAGGTAGAGAAACTGTTATTTACAAGACTGGTTCACCAGCTCTGAAGGAAGCTCCTCAGAAGAGAGGCGTTTGTACTGTTGTAAAGACAACTACACCTAAGAAGCCTAACTCCGCACTTAGAAAAGTAGCAAGAGTAAGACTTGTTAACGGATTTGAAGTTACCGCATACATCGGTGGTGTAGGTCACAATCTGCAGGAACATAGCGTTGTTCTGATCAGAGGTGGAAGAGTCAAGGACCTTCCTGGTGTACGTTACCATATTGTAAGAGGTGCTCTTGACAGCGCTGGCGTAAACGGCAGAATGCAGTCAAGATCCAAGTATGGTGCAAAGAGACCAAAGGTTAAGAAGTAATTACACTTTGTGCAGTGCTATGTTTAGGATATATATTGGAAAATAGTAGGTTTTCATTCATATAGAATATACAGAGCGCTTTGCGGTTTGAATTACCGAGTACCGATGAATTAATTTAGTTAAGGAGGGAAGAAAAGTGCCAAGAAAAGGATATATTGCAAAAAGAGAAGTTTTAGCAGATCCAATGTACAACTCCAAAGTTGTGACTAAGCTCATCAACAACGTAATGGAGGATGGCAAGAAGGGCGTAGCCCAGAAGATCGTTTATGAAGCATTTGCGATCATTCAGGAAAAGACAGGAAAAGATCCTGTTACTGTGTTTGAAGAGGCCATGAACAACGTAATGCCACTACTCGAAGTCAAGTCAAGAAGAATAGGTGGTTCCAACTACCAGGTTCCAATTGAAGTTAGACCTGAGAGAAGACAGACTCTGGGAATCAGATGGATGCTTCTTGCAGTTGACAAGAGATCCGAGAAGTATGCAAGAGAGAGATTAGCTGGAGAGCTGATGGACGCTGCAAACAACACCGGAGCTGCTGTCAAGAAGAGAGAAGACACACATAGAATGGCAGAAGCCAATAAGGCGTTTGCTCACTACAGATATTAATTTTGAGCATAGAACTGTTTTAGCACCGCTAAAGCAGTTTTATGCAATATAATCACGAGAGGAGGAGTCCATGTGGCAAGAGAGTTCCCTTTAGAAAAGTTTCGTAATATAGGGATTATGGCACATATCGACGCAGGTAAAACAACCACCACTGAGCGTATTCTTTTCTATACTGGAAAGACCCATAAAATCGGTGAAACCCACGAAGGGGAATCACAGATGGACTGGATGGCTCAGGAAAAAGAAAGAGGAATTACGATCACTTCCGCTGCTACCACAGCAAACTGGAAGGGACACGTTATTAATATCATCGATACCCCTGGACACGTAGACTTTACCGTAGAAGTAGAGCGTTCCCTGAGAGTGCTTGACGGTGCGGTAACAGTTCTTGATGCGAAGAGCGGTGTTGAGCCTCAGACTGAAACAGTTTGGAGACAGGCTGACAAGTATGGAGTTCCAAGAGTTGTGTACATCAACAAGATGGATGCGACAGGAGCAGATTTCTTCAAGTCTGTGGAAACCATCAAGGAAAGACTGCGCTGCAATGCAGTTCCAATTCAGATTCCAATCGGAGCTGAATCAGAATTCAAGGGTGTAGTGGACCTGGTAACCATGGAAGGAATCGTTCATCTTGATGACCTTGGAAAGGAAATCGAAGTTGGACCAATTCCAGAAAGTGTACAGAAGAAAGCTCAGGAATTCAGAACTCTTCTGGTAGAAGCAGTGGCAGACCTTGATGAGGAACTGACCATGAAGTACCTGGAAGGGGAAGAAATCACTGTAGAAGAAATGAAGGTTGCCCTCAGAAAGGGTACCATCAACAACCAGATCGTTCCAGTTATCTGCGGTTCTTCTTATAAGAACAAGGGTGTACAGGAAATGATCGATGCAGCAGTTGATTATCTGCCATCCCCAGTAGATATCCCAGCGGTTGCTGGTACATCTCTGGAAGGAGAAGAAGATTCAAGAGAGGCATCCGACGATGCACCAATGTCTGCACTGGCATTCAAAATTGCAACCGACCCATTCATCGGTAGACTGGCATTCACCAGAATCTACTCCGGTGTAATGACATCCGGTTCTTATGTTATGAACTCCACAAAGCAGAAGAAGGAAAGAATTGGACGTCTTGTAAAGATGCACGCCAACCACAGACAGGAAATCGAAGAGCTTAGAGCTGGAGATATCGGTGCTGTTGTTGGTCTGAAGGATACCACTACAGGAGATACACTATGTGCGGACAATGCGCCAATCATTCTGGAATCCATGGTATTCCCAGAACCTGTTATCCGTGTAGCCATCGAGCCTAAGACCAAGGCTGGTCAGGAAAAGATGGGTATCGCTTTGGCAAAACTTGCTGAAGAAGATCCAACTTTCAAGACTTACACCGATCAGGAAACAGGACAGGTCATCATCGCTGGTATGGGTGAGCTTCACCTGGAAATCATCGTTGACAGACTTCAGAGAGAATTTAAAGTAGAGTGTAACGTAGGTGCTCCTCAGGTTGCTTACAAGGAAACCATTACTCAGGCTGTTAAGGCTGAAGGTAAGTTTGTAAGACAGTCCGGTGGACGTGGACAGTATGGACATGCAGTCATCGAACTGATTCCTCATGAAGGAGAATATACCTTCGAAAATGGTATCGTAGGTGGTGTGGTTCCAAGAGAATACGTACCAGCTGTTGACCAGGGTATCCGTGAGGCATCCCAGGCAGGTATCATTGGTGGTTACCCAACCATCAACTTCAGAGCTAGAATCGTAGACGGATCCTACCATGATGTAGACTCCAACGAAATGGCATTTAAGATTGCCGGATCTATGGCGTTCAAGAACGCAATGGCAAAGGCAGCACCTCAGATTCTTGAACCAATGATGAAGGTTGAAGTTACCGTCCCAGAAGAATATATGGGAGATGTAATTGGTGACATCAACTCCAGAAGAGGTAGAATCGAAGGTATGACAGACAGAGCAGGTGCTAAGGTTGTTGCATCCTTCGTTCCACTGTCTGAAATGTTTGGTTACGCAACCACACTGAGATCAAAAACTCAGGGTAGAGGTGTGTACGCTATGGAATTTGATCACTATGAGCCAGTTCCAAAGAGCATCCAGGAAGAAATTGCTGGAAAGAAGAGAGCATAATCTTAAGATATTAAGGAGGAAAGAAACATGGCAAAAGCAAAATTTGAGAGAAGCAAGCCACACGTAAATATCGGAACCATCGGTCACGTAGACCATGGTAAGACC
>NZ_JNKC01000022.1 GCF_000701905.1 Proteiniclasticum ruminis DSM 24773
AATGGTGTTTATCAAACGAATATATTCGACTGTTGCTGTTTTTAGATACTCTCGTTGCTCTGATGTTGGAAGCATCTTGGCTTTTACAGTTATTTGCACAGTTTCACCCCCTCGTTTTTTGTTCTTCGACATACCGCCTTATGGTTTCGCTCGATACGTTTCCTGCGGTATCTAGGGCAGAATACAAAATGATAATTGATTAGCGATACAGTTATTTGAGTTCTTCTATATGTTTAGCTCATAAACACATTGTATCGGTATGAGATTCAAACTGCAATATGTTTTGCCACGCAAGCGCCATTCATCCCACGGCTGAAGCCAGGCAAGCTCAGTATGGGCTTTCTGGCGCAATTCCTGTAAGGTTTCAATCGATATTGATCTCGGAAAGAGTGGTTATCGGAACTTCTTGGAAGCCAAGTGATTCATAAAGCCTTAAAGCGTCGCGATTTTCTAAGGTGACATACAAAAACAAAGAGTGATAACCAAGCTCATAGAGTCTCTGACAAGCTAGCCCAATCAGCTGTGTCGCATAGCCAAGCCTCTGTCTGGACTTTCGTGTGAAGGTGTAGGTGATCGTAGGTTCTCCTCGATACAGACAGGTAAGGAGTCCTGCATAGACCATTTCATGCTCCCGGTATATAAACGAGGCTTCTGTCATAAAAGGTCCATAGAATCCTTCATAAACGCGTTGTACTTCTTCGATGGTTTGTTCCAGGTTTTCTCCTTCGTAATCAATGGTGCCTTTGTAAGCATCCAAAGCGCAGGAAGCAATCTCCTCAAGATACTGTCGCTCTGCGGATATAACCTCATGCGGGAAATCAAAATCTGTCTTTGAAAGTCGTAGACTCATACGAATTCGTTTTGGCATGAATGACACCTCCTAAAATCATTTTACACCAAAACAGACGAATGAACAGACTTATCAGACAATTCAGCGTCGTATTTCAACTAAAATATGTGAGATTTTTTCCGTAAAGTCAAAGGCTCTAACAATTGCTGTAAGAACCAGCAAAAACTGGCCATTGTGCGGCTAATCGGCGAATAGACAATCTCCATAGGGTTTCCTCTCGTTGAACAGATGAAAACCTAGTCATAAGCATTGAACCGTTAAGGGTTAAAAATAGGCTGATAGAATCATAAGCTGGCAAAAGTCCATCTCGGACGCATCTTTGTCAGCTTTCATCAGCATGCTTATTTTTAAGCAGCATGGTATGGAATGACCAAAATGCGTCCACTAAAATGACGCCACTCATTTAAGCGGGGAGTAGTTCACTAGAATGCAGAAATTATGTTAAGATATTTCTAATAGAACCTGGCTAGTAAAAAAACATCTTTATTTCAAAGATGAATTTGGAAGCAGGAGAGTTCTGTAACTATGGAAGGAGTTGTATTTTATGAAAATACTTCACGTAGCGGATTTACATATTGGCCGCTATTTCAATGGAGTATCTCTTCTTGAGGACCAGCGAGAAATGCTTCAGGATATTCTAAGGATTATTAAGGAGCAAAACCCTGATGTTGTTCTCATTGCCGGGGATCTGTACGACAGGTCGATCCCCCGGGAAGATGCGGTGAAGCTGAATGATTATTTTCTTACAGAACTCGTCAGGCTTGGGAAGAAAAACCTGGTGATTACTGGGAATCATGACTCCCATGAGCGGGTTGGCTTCTTAAGCAGCCTGCTGGAAGATAAGGGACTTATTGTAGAAAATACGGTTAGAAGACCTTTACGATGTATTACACTGAAAGATGAGTTTGGTCCAGTAGAGTTTTATCTTTTTCCATACCGTGACACCTCCATTCTGAAAAGTATATATGAACTGGAAAGCTTTAAGGATGACTCCATGGTCTATGAGAGAATCTTCAAAGAAAGCAGAAAGGTGAACTCAAACAGAAAGGTCCTTGTCTATCATGGATTTGTGGCCGGAAGTGCGAAAGAAGAAATGGAAGAGTCTGACTCCGAACGGCTGCTGTCTGTAGGTGGACATGACTATATTAAATCCAGTGTTTTTGAGGGGTTTCACTATGTTGCACTTGGACATCTGCACAAAGCGCAATGGGTTGAGAAAGGAAGGATCCGTTATTCGGGTTCTCCGATGAAATATTCTTTTTCTGAAGAAAATCACAACAAAAGTGTGAGTCTGATTACGCTTTCTGCAGAAGGTACCGTAGAGGTATCTGAGATCCCGATCTACACCAAAAGAGATGTTGTGACTCTGGAAGGACACTTCACAGAATTTATGAACCTCCAGTATGAGGGGAATCCTGAAGATTACATCAGAGTATTTCTGAAAGATCAGGAAGAGATTCTTGATCCAATGATGCGTCTTCGAACTAAATATCCCAATATACTGGAGCTGAGAAAAAAGAGAGACGAAGAGAATCTTTTTAATGAGCAGGCTGAATTTTCTATGATTCAGCAAAATGATGTGACAGCGTTGTTCCGGGATTTCTATAAGCTGAAGAATGAGCGGGAGATGGATGAGAGCGCAGCAGTACTCTTTAAGGAGATCCTTATTTCGATGGAAAGAGGTGAGAAGGAATGAAGCCATTGGAACTGAAAATGAAGAATTTCCTTGGTTTTAAAGAGGAGACCACGGTGAATTTCAAGCTCCTTTATGAGGACAAGATTTTTCTTATCACTGGTCCGACAGGGGCCGGGAAAACTTCCATATTTGATGCGGTCTGTTTTGCATTATATGGAGAAGGCAGTGGAGAAGAAAGAACCAAAGCCAAGTGCTTCAGAAGCCAGCTTGCTGATGAGAAGGATGAAATGGAAGTATCACTTCTTTTTGAGGTGCGAGGAAGACAATATTTCGTGAAGAGAATAGAGAATGCCAGAGGTCTTAATAAGGCCTATTTCACGAAGATAGATGATGATGTGGAAGCCTTGGTGAAAATCAAAGAAGTCAATCAGGAGATTGAGAACATCATCGGACTAAATCTGGATCAATTCAAGAAAATTGTGATGATCCCTCAGGGAGAATTTCGGGAGTTTCTTACAGCCGGAACCAAAGACAAGTCAGAAATACTTAAAAAGCTCTTTGCCACTGAGCAGTATGAAAAGATCCAGCTTCTTATCAAAGAGCGGTTTGATGAGAAAAGAAGCGTTGAAAAAGACCTGGTGACGAGGTTTTCTGAGATTTTACGAGAGGCTCAAGTTGAAAACAGAGATATCGAGCTGGGCAAAGATGTCTTGAATGAGGCGTTGGAAAAAGAACAGACTGAACTGAATACTCTGAAAATCCAGAAGAGCAGTAAAGATCAGGAAGTGAAGCAGACAGAACAGGAGCTTCTCTTAGGCCAAAAAGAGAACGAGGATCTTCAGCATTACCAGGCTGCAAAGAAGCAGTACGAGGAGCTTCGCTCCAGAAAGAGAATTTATGATAAAAAAGAGCAGGAGCTGAGGCTGCTTCGGAAAATATCAGGTATCACCCACATTGAAATTCAAATGGAGGATCTGGGTAAAGAGATTCAGGAGAAGGAAACAGAAAATCAGAAGCTTCTTCTGGAACTGAAAAAAGTTGGAGAACTACTTACTCGTCAGGAGAGAAATCTCATAGATGCCAGCAGAAATGCAGAAGAAGTAGACAGCTTGAAAGAAAGCCGTACCAGACTTCTAGATCTTGTGGATAAATCCAGAAGGCTGAAAGAGGTTTCTCAGAAAATTACCATCTTTGATACTGAGCTGAAAAAGCTTAAGGAGCAGATGGATTACTACAGTAAAAAAGAACAACAGCTGAGACAGGTTCTGGAAGAGGAAGAGCAAGTTAGAAAAGGATTATCTGAATCAAATCTGGAAGCTGAAAAATTGAAGAGCAGCCAAAAAGAACAACAGAATTATCTGAAGGAACTGGGGAACCTTTTTAAGAAGATGGAGAAGCTGGAACTGCTTCAAAATAACCTCATTCAGACCGAAAGGGAGATGCTTTTGGCTGAAAGAGAGCTGCAGCAGAAAGAATCAAAACTTGCGGAGGAAAGCAGAAAGAAAAGTGGCCATTATGCACTGATTCTCCGGCAGGAGTTACAAAAGGATGTACCTTGTCCAGTCTGCGGTTCCTTGGACCATCCTCTTGGCATCAAGGAAACACAGGGGTTTGATGAAGACAGGTTCTTAAAAGCAGAAGAAGAGAAAAAAATGGTGGAGAGAAGACTTTCGGAACTCCAAGCCAGCATCAAGAATCAAAATGCAAATATTAGAGACGTTCATGAAGAAGTGGATGAACTGCGTCAAGAAGTGAAGATTGAAGCGGAGAATGCTGTATCGACCTTTAAAATCGGACAGGAAGAGAAGCAGAAATTTATGCTGGGAGAGAAAAGACTGGCAGAATGCCTGAATAAAGTAAAGGGTTTTTCTTCAAAGGACATCCTTCTGAAGGACCTCATAAAGTCTCTTCAGAAGGATCTTCAGGAAAAAGAGAAGGTCACAGAGCTTTATGAAAAAACCAGAAGTGCTCTGCTGGAGCTTTCCGGTGAGCAAAGGGGCCTCTTGGAAAGTGGTGTACCTAAGGAACCCATGGGACTCACAAGCAAGGCAGAAGAGATTGAAAAGAGAGTTCAGATGCTTCTTGATATTGTCCTAAAAGCAAAGGATTCGTATGATAAATCAAGACAGTATGAAGAGAATCTCAAAGGCAAGGAGAGCACGCTTCGGGAAACTCTTGAACAGAATAGAGTCAAATATGTAGAGCTGAAACAGCACCTTCTGGAGAGGCTTCAGCAAGAGGAGCTCTCCGTTGAAGTCTATTCTGCTTATCGGGAGCAGGTATCTCAGATGGACATCATGGAACTGGAGATTCAGGAATTCTTTCAGGCTTACAATAAATCCAAAGGAGTATTTGATGCGTTGAAGGATCGGGGTGAAACTCTTCAGTTCAAGAGCCTTGAACCAATACAGCAGAGTCTTCAGAACCTTCTGATGGAACAGAAGGCTCTTCAGGAGCAGGTGGAGGCGAAGTCCATTCTACTTCATGGATTGACCAGAGCCCATGAACGTCTGGGAAGACTGTATGATGACTATCTGGAGAACAAAAAGGTGCTGGCGCTTTATCAGGATCTTTATGATACGGCATATTTAGGAATGAATTTTGAGACCTTTGTTCAAAGCTACTATTTCGAAGGGATTCTGCTTCGAGCAAATGCACGTCTTAGAAAGATGTCCGAAGGAAGATACCAGCTGAAAAGACGAAATGAGACAGAAAGCAGACGGGAGAAAATTGGCCTTGGTCTGAATGTGTTTGATGAATATACTGGAAGAGAAAGAGATGTGCAGTCCCTTTCTGGCGGAGAAAGTTTCAAGGCATCCTTATCTCTAGCACTTGGACTTTCGGATTTCATCGAAAGTCATAAAGGATCTGTGAACCTAGAGACCATCTTTATTGATGAAGGCTTTGGATCGTTGGACCAAGACTCTCTGGAAAATGCGTTAAGCTGTCTGATGGAACTGAATGTAAGCGGAAGAATTGTTGGGATCATCTCCCATGTTACAGAACTGAAAGACAGGATTCCTGGCAAGATTGAGGTGAAAACCACACCAGGAAATGGAAGTGCAATTAAAATAACTGGAGGCACCAAATGGAATTAGTATGTTATGCAAAATGCGGAACTTGTATGAAAGCTAAAAAATTTCTCATGGCAAATAATCTGGACTACGAGTATCGGGAGATTATTATAAAGCCACTGAGCATCGAAGAACTTCACGAGATATACAGAAAGAGCGGTCTCCCTATAAAAAAGCTGCTCAATACCAGTGGACTTGTCTACCGGGAGCTGGAGATGAAGGAAAAAGTAAAAACCTATTCTGATGAAGAAATCCTAAAGCTTCTTTCACAGCATCCGATGCTCGTAAAGAGGCCGGTACTACGCTATGAAGAGGTCGTACTTATCGGGTTTGATGAGAAGGAGTGGGTTGAAAAGCTACTGAAGTAGTGGTGCTTCTCTTGAACTAGACAGAATCTGGCTCAAAGGAAAATGAGCAGAGTTTTTGATTTCATTTTCCGGAAAACCAAGTTTTTACGTATAAGTGATAAAGTGGTGAAATTTCCCAAGGGGAATTCTTGCCTCATTTTGTTAAAGTGTATTTGAAGCAGTAAAATCTGTGTAGAGTACACTTTTCTACTTGTGGAGATAAAGTGTTACAATGGAGTTAATTATAAAAAAATCAGGAGTACTGGGAGGAATTGAAATGTGGGTCTATTTTTTGCTTGGCACCATCATCATCGTCATGGGGCTTCTTGTTCATAAGGGCAAGGCTTATTTCTTGATATCAGGGTACAATACATACTCAAAAGAGAAAAAGAAGAATGTAAATATTGAAGCGATTGCCCAATATATTGGTTTTTACAGTTATCTCAATGGTTTCATTGCATATATCGGTGGTATCCTCACGGCATTGGATGTGAAAAATCTGATGCTTCCTGTCATTGGTTTTTTTGTCATTTCTACGGTGGTGCTGATTGTGAAACTGCAGAAATATGATGGAAATATGTTCGATGAAGAGGGGAAACTGAAGAAGGATGGCAAGAAACAGCTGTTGGTTGCAGGAATCATTACAGGTCTTAGTCTGATTTTTGTAGCGTTTGTGATGTTTTTTTCCACAAGACCCACCACTGTGGTTCAATTTGAAGATTCCTTTGAAATCAAGGGCATGTATGGAGAAGAGGTTCAGTATGAAGATATAGTGACAGTGGAGCTGCTGGAGCATTTGCCTGCGATCACGATGAGAACCAATGGTTCTGCGGTAGGTCCAAAACTGAGGGGGCATTTCAATACAAGAGAGTATGGCGCTGTCAAGCTGTTTCTGGACAAGTCCAAACCACCCTATATCTATATTGAAACCTCTAAAAGAAGATTTGTGATGAATCTTCAAGACAAGAGTAAAACATCAGATTTTTATGAGTTTCTAAAGAGTAAAATAGAGTAAGAGGCGGGATGAAGATGAAAAATGTTGATGTGCTTGAAAAGTTATCCAATGCGTTCGGTCCGGGAGGATTTGAGGAGGATGTGATAGAAGCTGTTCGTGAAGAACTCTCCCATTTCCAGGTTGATGTTGATGCGATGAACAACGTATATATCAGAAGATCAGCTCATGACGGAAACAAACCGGTGCTGATGCTGGATGCCCATCTGGATGAAGTAGGATTTATGGTTCAATTTGTAGATTCAAAAGGACTCATTTCCATTGTCCCGTTAGGAGGATGGGTACCTAATAATTTGCCTGCCCACAGTATGATTATCAAGAACAGTCGCGGAGAATACATCAAGGGAATTGTCGTGTCCAAACCGCCTCATTTTATGTCTGCGAAGGAAAAAGCCTCATCAGAACTGACTCTTGAGGGGCTGCGTATTGATGTGGGGTGCACCAGCCGTGAAGAAGTGACAGAGCTTTTCGGGATTTCCACAGGGGATCCTGTGGTGCCTGATGTACAGTTCCATCGAGAGGAAAAAACAGGGATTCTACTGGGGAAAGCTTTTGATAACCGGATTGGATGCTATGCGGTTCTTGAAACTCTGCGCAGATTGGAAGGACTGGATCTGCCGGTGGACGTGGTAGGTGCTTTGGCATCTCAGGAAGAGATAGGGACCCGGGGAGCCCAAGTCACATCTCAAATAGTGAAACCGGATTTGGCCTTTGTTTTTGAAGGATCCCCTGCAGATGATATGTATTATGACACTTTTGAAGCACAGGGAGTTCTGAAAAAGGGTGTACAGATCAGGCATTTGGACCAGAGCTATATCAGTCATCGGGGGTTCATCAACCTCGCTATGAAGAAGGCAGAAGAGAAAGACATTCCATTCCAGAGCGCAGTTAGAAGAGGGGGAGGAACCAATGCAGGAAAGATTCATCTCTCAGAAAAGGCTGTTCCAGTTCTGGTGCTGGGTATACCTTCAAGATATGTGCACACTCATTATGCCTATGCGGCAGAGGAAGACATAGATGCAGCAGTAAACTTAGCGGTGGAAGTCATCAAGTCATTACAACCGGAGAAGGTAAGAGAGCTTCATAAATCTGACTTTCTAAAGAGAGAAAAGTCATGATGGCATTCAGCCTTGGAATAACAGGTCTCCTTATGGGCACGATGCTGTTTTTTGGATGGATTTTCATCAAGCATCCACCAAAAGACATTAACTTTATATATGGGTATCGAACGCCAAGATCAACAAAAAATCAAGAAGTCTGGATGTTTGCTCATAAGACAGCAGGTCAGATATGGTTGAAATCTGGTGCAGCAGGCGCAGCAGTTTCAATTCTACTGATTGTACTTTTTGACCGCTATGGGTCCCTTGAACGTTTTTCGCTATATCTTGTTTATATACAGCTGATGCTTCTTTTACTCGTGATTCCACTGACAGAGTGGAAAATAAGCAGAAATTTCAATAGGGATGGATCTAGAAAAGAAGGAAGTTAATTAAAAAAGCTGGCCAATGGCCAGCTTTTTATCATACATTCAGTTTCATATCTCCAGGTTTGATGTATCCTTTTTTTCTCATAATCTCAGATATAAGTAAGGTCAGTAGAGCAGGCAGGATGATATGCATAAGCAGAATCAAAAATAGTGTTCTAGGGGTTGAACCCATGACACTTACCGCATCAAACTGACCAACGAGGCCTGAAGTTCCCATTCCTGCACCTAATTTGGAGCCTTCCATCTTGAACACAGCACTGGCGATAGGGCCTAATATGGCAGAAGCCAATGTGGGTGGAATCCAGATTCTTGGGTTTTTGATGATATTGGGAATCTGAAGCATGGATGTTCCTAGTCCTTGGGAAAGAAGTCCGCCGAATCCGTTTTCCCGGAAAGAAGCTACTGCGAATCCTACCATTTGCGTTGCGCATCCGACAGTTGATGCCCCTGCAGCGATGCCTGATAGGCCGAGTGAAACGGAGAGCGCAGCAGAGCTGATGGGGAGAGTAAGTACGACTCCCATGACTGTGGAGACGATGATGCCCATGGGGACAGGCTGAAGTTCCGTGGCTTTATTGATGAAGTCACCTACAAGGGTCATAAAGGCGGTAATGAAAGGAGCGATATAAGCGCCCGTAAGACCACCGACGACAATTGCCGCCAGAGGCAGGATGACGATATCAACTTTTGTTTTGCCTTTTAGAAGCTTTGTGAGTTCAGCTGCCACGAGTGAAGCAACCAGGGCTCCAACAGGTTCACCGATCCGTGCCACGGTTTGGCCATCCACCAGGGTGAAGGTGCCTGCGCCTATGGCGCCTACGGCAACTGAGGCAAATATGCCAAGAGGCGGAGCGCCTACGCTAAAGGCTACGGCTGCACCGATGGCGGGTCCCATAAGAACCTGAGCGGCACTTCCAAAAGTCACCAGTATATCCAAACCAGTTAATGTACCGATCTGTTTGATGATCAGTCCGATGAGCAAGGATGCGAAGAGTCCCTGGGCCATGCCGTTCAACACTTTTATGGCATAGGCTGAGAGTTTGCTTTTTTCTTTTCCTTTTTGTTTCAAATTAAACACCTCAAAATTATTCTTGTCTCAGAATTCTTGGTGCCTCCGGATCCACATACAAGGTTTTGTTTGTTGCGTATATGACCATCCCTGGTTTTGCGCCAGATGGTTTTTTGATGTTTTTCACCAGGGTGTAATCTACGGGAACCTTGGTGGATTTGGAGGCTTTGCTGTAATAAGCTGCTAGATTTGCTGCCTCCAACAATGTTTCTTCATTAAAATGATCACTCCGTATGATGACATGGGAACCAGGAATATTTTTGGTGTGTAACCATGTATCATGCCGATTTGCGAATTTTATGGTGAGGTAGTCATTTTGTGCGTTGTTTTTACCCACAAAGATGTCAATCCCTTCACTGGATTTGAAGTGAAGAGGTTTGGACTGCTTTTCTTTCTTGGATGTGCTCTTTTTAAATCTGAGATATCCTGCAGCCATCAATTCTTTTCGGATGTCCTGAATCTCGTCTTCTGTCTCCAGATTTTCCAGAGATAAAAGAATAGACATCAGGTAATCCTCTTCCTCCAGAGCCAGTATCTTCTGACCCTTTGCCATAACTTCCGCTCGTTTCTTCTTGTTGTATTTGTTGTAATACTGCTCAATGTTCTGGCTGATGGTTTTCGAAGCATTCAGTTTGATGCTGATCTTCTCTCCGGTATAGTAATTATCCAGAACAGCTTCATTCATCCCATCTTTCAATGCGTATACATTGGCTGAAAGAATCTCGCCTCTAATTTTGAAGTCCTCTTTATCCAGGGAATCTTCCATGGATTTATCGAGCACTTCTATTTTTTTTCGGACTCGGGCCAGATTATTCACAAGGATTTTCTGAAGATCGGATGTTTTTGACCGCATCCGGTCTTTAGTGTCTTTCTCTTGGACGAAGGTTTCCAATGCCAGGGATGGAGAGCTGTATTCCAGATATGTTTCCTTAAAGGGATAGCTGGTTACATCTTCAAAACCTTTTTCCGATTTCAGGATATAGAACCGGTCACTAGAGAGGATCCTCTCTAAGATTTCCATAATAAAAGTGAGAGGCTCATCTTCCTGATAGAGCTTATAAAGATCATGGGAGGTCTTCTTGGACACTCCTGCAAATACAGTGCTGAAGAAGTTTTCGCCAAATGATATAAGGGATAACTTCTCCTGAAGTTCCTCTATTGTATAGTTTGAGGGATTCAGTTTTCCAGAGGAAGGCGGCGCCACATATTTTTTTCCGGGCAAAAGAGTTCGATAGGAGTTTTTCATTGAAGAAACATGCTTAATGCAGTCCACAATGGTTCCTTCCTGGTCTCTTATAAGGAGAATATTGGAGTGTTTTCCCATCATTTCAATGGACAACGTGAAGGCCTGGTCTTCGCCAAACTCATCATAACCTAGAAAATGAAGGTTAATCAGTCTGTCACCATCCACTTGTTCCACTTTTGTGAGCTTTGAGCCCACGAGATGTTTTCTCAGAACCATGAGAAAAAGCGGGGCTTGCATCGGATTTTCCCTTTGAATATCTGTAAAGTGTATTCTTGCATAAGAGCTGTTGGAAGTTAGAAGGAGTTTTTTTGTGCCTTCTTTCCCCCGCATCTGAAGAATAACTGTGTCCTGTTCAGGCTGAGATATTTTATTTACTTTCGCATCCTGAAGAGCAACTTGCAGTTCCTTTACAATTGCTGAGAAATATAAACCGTCTAAAGCCATAGTACCATTCTCACGGAAGTGAGCTTCCGTGTTTCCTCCTTTTGCCTTACCTAAGGCAGAGTGTTTGCGATCAACCTATATTATAGCTTATTTTCAGGCAGACACCAAACATGAATAATTTCTGTATCGGTGCTTATAATATAGTCCTGTGAGAAGAAGTATGGCTACTTGGAGGTGGTTTAATGAATCTGGAGGAGATTCTAGATCGAAGCAAAGACGGACAGATCAGTGATATTCATTTTCTTCCTAAAAAGGATCATGTTCTATTGTGTTTCCGGGAGGAAGGTGGCATTGAAGAAATCCATAGATACACTGTTGAGATGTATACACTTCTTGTACAGAAAATCAAGGTTCTGGGTCGTCTTAATATCTCAGAAAAAAGACTCCCTCAGGATGGAGTTTTTGAATATCAAGATCAAAGCTTCCGTGTCAGCTTTTTAAAGTCTGTCTATGGTGAATCCCTGGTCATCCGTAAATTTGACAGAAGTTTCAGAAGCCTGTTTGCTACAGGTTTGCCGATTCCTCTTTGTGAGAGACTTCTGAAGCGCATAGAGAGCATCAGGGGGGTTCACCTGATTGCGGGGGAGACGGGTATGGGTAAAACCACTACTTTTTATGGACTTTTGAGGGAACTTACTAATCAAAAGTACAAGGTGCTGACCATCGAAGATCCTGTAGAGAATTATGTGGAGGATCTTGTTCAGTGCCAGATCAACGCACTTTCTGGGTTTACCTATGAACGGGCAGTTTTTGCTGCACTCAGGCAGGATCCGGACTATATTGCCATCGGTGAGATCAGAAATGAAGAGACGGCGAGGATGGCTCTTCGAGCAGCGCTCACAGGGCACCCGGTGATTTCCACCATTCATGCATTCAGTTATAAAAGCGCTTATGAGAAGCTGAAGGAGTTTGGGCTCCAGAAGGAGGAGCTCACCATGCTTCTATCCACCGTGTTTTATCAGAAACTCGTATTTGAGAAAGGAGGGAAAAAAGCCTATGGAAAACTGGAGACAAATCCTGAAGAAACCATACTTCAACAAGGAACTGTTCTTCTATGAAAAAAGTCATTATTTAAGAAATGGAATCAGTCTGACCGAGATTCTGAAATTGTCTGAAAATCCACAAGAAGCAGCACTCTCAGATCAGCTTCTCGTGGGATGGTCTCTTTCGGATGCCATGGCGACAATGAATCTGTTTAAAATCAGAGAAATTCATCTCATTAGATTGGCGGAAGAAACAGGAGACTTGGCAGGCGCCTTTGAACGGATATCACAATCCCTGAAAGAAGAACGGCTGTTTAGAGAAAAAATTATTGGAATTCTCATCTATCCGGCACTGCTTCTTGCTGCAACAGTTGTATTTTTCATTGGTGCACTCTATTATATTCTGCCGCCTCTAAAGGAAATGCTGAGTACACTGGAGGTTGATAATATGCTTCTTTCCAGCCTCTATAAGTTTCAATTAAGTATTCCTATGCCAGTGCTGAGTACTGCGCTGTTTATTCTTATTTATGCTTCGGTGAAAGTGCTTCAGAGAAAAAAAGTGTTCCGTTATCTTGTGTTTGGGAAAAAGTGGGTGGAACATGAAGAAATGACATTCATCAATGAGTTGTATCTGCTTCTTAAGGGAGGTGTAGATCTCATGGAAGCACTGCATCTTCTTGAAGAAGGCAGGAGTTCCTGCGTAAAGCTTAGAGAAGGTATCCAAGAGGGTAAGTCTCTTACTGAAAGTTTGCAGCAAGGAGAGTATTCGAAACTGCTGGTGAGATATGTTCAGATTTCAGAAGAAACCGGAAACTTGGAAGAATCGCTTCAGTCCTACCTACTAGTAAGAAAAACATTCTTTGAAGAATACTTGAGAAGAAGAACCGCTTTATTGGAACCGTTGTCCATATTTATTCTTGGAGCGCTGCTCTTTCTATTGTCTATGGCTGTAATGATGCCCATGATGGATGCGTATGAGAAGCTGTAGAGGCAGTACACTTTTTGAAATGCTCATTGCTTTGGGACTTTTTTCGTCTATTTTACTCATTGGAGGCGCCCAAGTACCGAAAGGCGTTTCTGGAAGCAGGGAAGAATCTGCAGTGATTTATATGGGAGCACTGAATGAAGAACTGAGAACTGCTGCAGAAACGATGAAATCCAGAAAGCTGGGGGCGAGAAAAGGGTATCTGCTTCATATTGACCATTTGCAGCGGATCGAGAAGAGAACCTATATGGCGCCTGGAATTGAAGTGTTTTTTTCTGGGTACTCTTATCCGGATGCCATCGCCAATACAAGCTTCACCTTCAAGTATTACGGTATTTCAGCAATCAGCGGAAAGGTGTCGTTTTATGAAGATGGTAAACAGCAGCAGTCTCTGATGATTCATCTTGGCACCATGACTCTAGATGTCAGAAATCCTTAGGAAATCAACAGTGCAAAAGAAAGACCAAAAATGAGCCAAATATATAGAAGAGCTCAAACAACTGTATCGCTAATCAAGTATCATTTTGTATTCTGCCCTAGATACCGCAGGAAACGTATTGAGCGAAACGATAAGGCGGTATGTCGAAGAACAAAAAACGAGGGGGTGAAACTGTGCAAATAACTGTAAAAGCCAAGTTGCTTCCAACATCAGAGCAACGAGAGCATCTAAAAACAGCAACAGTCGAGTATATTCGTTTGATAAACACCATTGTCTCTGAATGTATTGAAGCAGACGAGCGTATTAAGCATACAAGCGGCACGGTTTTGGCTACACTGCCCAGTGCATTGAAAAATCAAGCAATACAAGATGCAAAATCAGTCTACAAAAAGTTTAGAAAAACAAAGATTCGTAGTGTTCTGAAAAAGCCTGTTTGCATATGGAACAATCAAAATTGGACATTGAAAAATGGT
>NZ_JNKC01000023.1 GCF_000701905.1 Proteiniclasticum ruminis DSM 24773
TTTTTTTGATTTCTCAAAAAGAATTACTTTGGTTTTTTACCTATATTCTGTTTAATTTTCAAAGAACTGTTTCAGTGTCTCTTGCGCCTCTCAATAAAAGAAGCACTTGGAAAGCGCTGACTTAGATATATTACCATAAGTAAAAAATGATTACAATGGCAAATCCAATAATTTTCCACAAAAACAGCTTCGTTTTTGCTTTTATCCACAGGCTCAAGGGCATTTTTCTGTGGACTTTATTCACATCACTGTGGATGGTCTAAGAAAACTCCATGAAAAATCGGGATTTCAGATAAATTCCACCCGAAATCCCGACTCATACACATCTCTACAAATACCTTCCGGTCACAGACTTCTTATTCTCACGAATCTCTTTCGGCGTTCCTTCAGCAAGAACATTTCCTCCAAGAATCCCACCCTCTGGTCCCAGATCAACGATCCAGTCACAAGCTTCCATGACCTGAGTGTTATGTTCCACAAGAACCACCGTGTTTCCTGCTTCTACCATCTTTTCAAGAAG
The DNA here is from genome assembly GCF_000701905.1 of Proteiniclasticum ruminis DSM 24773. Lineage (GTDB taxonomy): Bacteria > Bacillota > Clostridia > Clostridiales > Clostridiaceae > Proteiniclasticum > Proteiniclasticum ruminis. Next base: position 521 of record NZ_JNKC01000023.1, read on the forward strand.
CAGGAGAAAATGCTCCACATCTCTCATATGAAGACCTACCGTTGGTTCATCAATGAGATAGAGATTGTTTCTGCCTTTCTGCTCCAGAAGCTCCTTCGCAAGTTTCAGTCTTTGTCCTTCCCCTCCGGAAAGTGTTGTGAGGGTCTGTCCAAGTTCCAGATAACCAAGTCCCACATCTTCCAGAAGACTCAGTATTTTCTTCATGGGCTTGATGTCATGAAAGAGAGCATGCGCTTCTTCTACTGGCAGTTTGAGCACATCATGAATATTCCGTCCTTCATACTCCACTGAGAGCACATGGTCCTGAAACTGCTTCCCGTCGCATACCGGACAGACAATTTCAATGTTCTCAAAAAACAGCATGTTGCTCTCCACATATCCGAGACCTTCGCACCTCTCACATCTGCCGCCTTTGGTATTGAAAGAGAAATCATTGGCTTTCAGCCCTTTTTCCTTGGCATCCTTGAGACTCGAAAAAAGTTTCCGCACTTCACTGAAGATACCTGAAAAAGTCGCCACGTTAGAACGCTTCATTCTGGTAAGAGGTGACTGCTCCACCAGGATGATTTTATCCATTTCCCCGGTTCCCCGGACAATATTTTCTCCAGAAGCAGCATCTGTATCTCCTTTCCCCAGCACTTCAAAGACCAGAGTAGATTTTCCAGAACCTGAAACACCAGTAATGGCTGTCATTACCCCTCTTGGAATCTTCACATCAATCCCTTTCAGGTTGAACTTTGTGGCATTTTCTATTTCAAGATACCCTTTGTCATGCGACCGGTAGGGTTTTTCCTTAAACCCGGTACGTTCACGAAGGTATTTGCCCGTGAGAGAACCGCTGATTTCTTTCAGCTCCTCCATGGTGCCGGAAGCCACGATTTCTCCCCCCTGCCTTCCAGCAAACGGACCGATATCCACAATATGTTCCGATGCTTTCATCACATCCACATCATGCTCGATGGCAATGACCGTATTTCCCCGGTCTCTGACACCTTCCAGAATATCGATGATCCCTTCAGTATCCTTCGGGTGAAGTCCCATGGTGGGTTCATCCATAAGATAGACGATTCCACTGATGGTGGCATCCAGTATAGAGGCCAGTTTCATTCTCTGAGCTTCTCCTCCTGATAGCGTCATGGTCTGACGCTCCAGCTGCAGATAACCGATGCCCGCATGGAGAAGTCTCTTTATTTTCGTTTCCATATCCTGAAGAAACACTTCCACCATATCTTTCCGGGAATCACTGATACTCTCTTTGATTCCTACAACCCATTTAAAAAGCTCTTCCAGTGAGTAACCAGATACTTCGGTGATGCTTTTCCCCTCCACACTGACTCCTGCGGACAGGGCATTCAGCTTATTTCCATTACAGAGTTCACAAGTTCCTCTTTCAAAGAACTGCTCCAGCTGTGCTGTTACCGACCCTTTGTCCTGAAGTCTTCGCCAGATGGTGGTCAGGATTCCTTCAAACCTCCCATCAGCAACTTTTTTCGGAATCGGAACATCCTTATAGAACTCTTTTGCTTCCTCGCTTTCCGCTCCATAAAACAAAAGGATCCTCTCACCTTCGCTGTACTCTGATACGGGCCTATCTGCTGTGGGCTTTTCTCCATAATACCGGAACGCAGCATTGACAGAAGTCACCTGGTACTCCTTGTATCCATGATCCCAGTAGGTGACCGCACCTCCCTCCAACGAAAGCTCTTCGTGAATGACCCCCCTAAGATTGATTTTCAGCACTTCACCCAGCCCCTGGCATTTAGGACAGGCACCCTCTCTTGTATTGTAAGAGAAATGGCTTCGTGTAAGCTTTTCCATTTCTTTGCCGCAAACGGGACAGTCCATATAAACGGTAAATCCTCCGGAGACCTTCACGAGTCTATCTTCCGCATCGGATGCCGATATTTCATTCTGGCAGTGAGGACAGCTTCTTCTATGAAGTTTTTCAAAAATCATTCTAAGATCTGTATAGAGGTTCGTCACTGTACCTACCGTAGATCTCGGATTTTTATGATACGCATCCTGAGACACCTTTATCGCTGGGGACGTATTCAGAATTTCATCTACTTTGGGTTTTCTGATGCCCTGATATCCCATGGCTTCCAGATACTGTCTCTGACATTCCTGATAAAGAACATCCATGGCAAGGGTGCTTTTACCGGAACCGGAGACTCCGGTGAATACCACGAGTTTATTTTTTGGAAGATCGAGACTGACACCTTTGAGATTTCCCTCTGTGGCATTTCTGATGCTCATACTGTTCTGAGGTTTCATATAGTTCTCCCCTCTATTCTTCATTTTTTTCTATTGTACCGTCTTCCTTCCGAAGTGAAAAGAAAAACTAGAGAAGCAACCGGTGATAAACACAGATCCCTCCCTAGTTTCATTCGTAGTATTATGCGGTTTTCTTCAGATTTTTCTTTCTTTCCATCAGCATCACCACGACGAGACCAGCCCCAAAGGCCATCGCTGCCCATAAATATACTGGATTCTGTGATGTATTTCCTTCTACCGCCGGAAGACTGTTTTCCACACTTTTTGAAAGTACAAGCAGTGTTTTCCCCGGAACCTCAACCTCTTCTTTTTCCGTTCGGAGCACTTCAGTTCCTGCATTTTCTCCATCCACATAAACCTCATAAACACCATCTTGTAAAGTATAGGTTTCAGCTTCTGTATTTGCATTCATAAGGACGATGACTTCCTCAAAAGAATCCCCTACTGCTGCTCCTTCTATCCTATAGCCTACCATATTCATTTCTGGCATTTCCGGGAAGGAAAGATGCGCTCTCACCATTTCTGCTTCAGCCATACGGAAGGCGGGGTGCTCTTTTCTTAATGCAATGAGACCCTTCATGTATTCCACATTCTCTTGATATTCCGCCTTTCTTGCCCAGACAAAGCGGTTGATTTCATCTGGTGCATTATAGCTGTTATGATTGCCATCCTTGGTTCTTAGGAACTCACTTCCTGCATGAAGGAAGGGGATTCCCTGAGAGGTCATAACCATGGCATTGGCCATGCGATGCATCTTCTGCCGCTCTTCTTCGCTTTCGTCAGGATTGGAGATGGCCAGCTTGTCCCAAAGAGTCAGATTATCATGGGCTTCCACTTGACACTCCCACAGCTAAAGCAATGGGATTCTTGGGTGATTAAACGCCAGTCTGTTTCCAGTAGGCGAGTATGACCCCAAGCTGAGGGCATG
>NZ_JNKC01000024.1 GCF_000701905.1 Proteiniclasticum ruminis DSM 24773
CCCATGATACTGCAGGGGAAGCCCTGTGGGAAAGTAGGTCGTCGCCAGTTACACTGCTCTAAGCGCAAGCTTAGGGCTTTTTTGTTGTCTCAAAATAAGTAAAACTTTAGTAAATATTGACTAAATATATGATAAGGTTTACTATTAAGAAGTATACTATCCTGAATGAAGGGGAGGAATTTTATGGCAACCATTAAAGAAATAGCCGAGAAGGCCGGGGTATCCAGTGCGGCAGTTTCGAGAGTGCTGAATTTTGATGATGCGCTGAGTGTTTCAGAAGAAACCAAACGAAAAATCTTTGAAGCAGCGGAAGAACTGGAATATGTTCCTGTAAGAAAAAGAAGAAAAGAAAAGAAAGTAAGAATTGGCTTGTTTCATTGGTATGATCGAAAAAAAGAACTGGAAGATCCTTATTATCTTTATATTCGCCTGGCAATAGAAAAGATCTGTGAGAAAAAAGGATATCAGGTCTTAAGATGGAATGCCTCAGAAGATCAGGTTCTGTCTGAACCAGTGGACGGTATCATTGCGGTGGGGAAGTTTGAAGAAAAAGAACTTCACAAGATTTCTGAATTAAACAGCAGAATTGTTGTATGTGATTTTGCTCCAGGAGATGAGTATGATGCAGTGATTGTGGACTATAGAGATGCAGTAAGAAAAGTACTGGATTATTTCATTGAAATGGGACATACCAGCATCGGATATCTTGGAGGAGATGAGACCTATGGAAGCGGAATTAAAGTTTCTGCTTTAAGGGATGAATCTTTTAAAGAGTACGCATCTTTCATGGAGATTTATCAGGAGGAGTACTGTGTATATGGCAGTTTTACCCATGAGGATGGATATCTGCTGATGAAAGAGATGCTCAAGAAGAAAGTCCGACCGACGGCCTTTTTCTGTGGTAATGACAATATGGCCATTGGTGCTTATAAAGCAATTTATGAAGCTGGTCTGAGTATTCCTGAGGATATCAGTATTGTTGGATTCAATGATTTGCCTGGATCAAAATATATGACGCCATCTTTATCCACAATAAGAGTCTATACTGAATATCTGGGAGAAGCAGCAGTGGATCTTCTGGAGGAGAAAATTGAGAGCAACCGTAAATATACGAAAAAAGTAATCATTCCCGTGCAACTGAAGAAAAGAGACAGTGTAAAAGACTGCAAGGAATTGAAGGTAGATAAGTAGTAGTAAGAGGAGCATAAAATGGAGAACGAAAAAAGATTTAAGGAAGTCTTTCAACAGAATGCGGAGAAGAGTTATTTTTCTCCAGGTAGAGTTAATCTCATTGGAGAACATACGGACTATAATGGAGGGAATGTATTTCCCTGTGCATTAACCATAGGAACTTACGGAGTGGCAAGCCTGAGAAAAGACAACACCATCAGAATGTACTCTGAGAATTTCCAAGACCAGGGAGTGGTGGAGTTCAGTCTTGATGATTTAACCTACAGCAAAGCTCATGATTGGGCAAACTATCCGAAAGGTGTCATTGCTTTTCTTCGTAAAGAGGGGCATCACATCGAACAGGGAATGGATATCTATTTTAATGGGAATATTCCAAATGGGGCGGGCTTGTCTTCCTCTGCTTCAATAGAAGTGCTGACTGCATATATGATGAAAGACCTATTTCAACTGGAGATTTCTATGATCAACTTGGTGAAATTGTGCCAGAAAGTGGAGAATGAGTTCATGGGGGTAAACTCCGGAATCATGGATCAGTTTGCAGTGGCCATGGGTAAAAAGGATCAGGCCATTCTTCTGGATACAAATACTCTGGAGTACAGATACTCTCCTGTTCTTCTTGAAAATGCTTCCTTGGTGGTATCTAATACCAACAAGAAGAGAGGGCTTGCGGATTCAAAGTATAATGAAAGAAGAGCGGAATGCGAGGAAGCCTTGAAGAGGCTGCAGACTGTTCTGCCTATTTCTTCTCTTGGAGAAATTGATTCGGAGACCTTTGGGAAATATCAGCATGTGATTGAAGATGATGTTCTGATTAAGAGAGCTAAACATGCTGTAACAGAGAATGAAAGGACATTACTTGCGGTGAAAGCGCTGGAATCAAATGAGATAGAAGAGTTTGGAAAGCTTATGAATGCTTCTCATGAGTCACTGAAAGAAGATTATGAAGTAACAGGCATAGAACTGGATACTTTGGTGGAGCTTGCCAGAAAGGTTTCTGGAACCATAGGCTCCAGAATGACAGGCGCTGGATTTGGAGGATGTACAGTCTCCATCGTACAGAATGATGCCATAGAAAGATTTATCCAGGAAGTTGGAACTTCCTATGAAGAGATCATTGGATATAAAGCGGAGTTCTATGTGGTTTCCATCGGAGATGGGGTACATAAACTCAGCTGATATGAGGAGTAAGATAAAAAGAGAGCGCGGCCGATGACCGCGCTCTCTTTATTCTCTTCTCTATTTTGCTTTATAAGTTAATACGGTAGTCTCTCCAGCAATAACGTCAATACCGAGTTGTGCTTCGAAACTCTTCAGTACATCCATATCAGTGAAGATTACAGGAGTAATCAGTGAAAGACCTTTACCCTGTATGAGTTCACGATCGATTTTTATAATAGGTTCCCCTTTTTTTACCATGTCTCCCTGATTTTTAAGAGCGGTAAAACCTTCACCGTTCAATGAGACTGTATCAAGTCCGATGTGAACTAGAATCTGGACTCCTTTGTCGAGGGTCATACCAAAAGCATGCTTTGTTCCGAAGAGCATGGTTAGTTCTCCATCAGCAGGAGCTACGACAGTATCTCCAGTTGGATTGATGGCAAGTCCGTCACCAGCCATTTTTTCTGCAAATACAGCATCGGGTACTGTAGTGATATCCACCGTCTTACCTGAAATTGGGGCAACAAGTGCTCCTTCTTTTTTAAATAATCCAAACATATTTAATTCACTCCTTCAATCATTATCCTGTTATCATAGGCAGAATTGTATTTATTAAAATCCCTTGTTTCTATTATTTTACAATTAATAGGTTATGATTGCAATGAAAGCAAGGAAGTATGCTATGAACATCCTGAAAACACGAGGGTGAGAACAGGAGTAGTAAGTTTGGTAGTGCGGGTAGTTTATAACAAGGAAAGTCTGTACAGTTTATTCATCGCAAAGTAAAACAATAAGGAGAAACAGTGAATGCGGATGATATAATTAGAATTCATAGATTCATTCGGTTTAGTGCGATTAAATGAGGATAAAAACCTTGTTGCTGCGACTGTTCTTATGAAAACAACTCCGTGTGTATCACAATGAGGATTACTTCGAAAAATAAAGATATTGATAGATTGAGTGACTTATTTACCTTAAATCGAATTGTGTATAAACACCGACAATTCATCCCGTGATAAGATAGACAAGTCGCTTGAGAGAGCGGCGC
>NZ_JNKC01000025.1 GCF_000701905.1 Proteiniclasticum ruminis DSM 24773
CATAGTGCCCGTACCGCAAACCGACACAGGTAGATGAGGAGAGAATCCTAAGACCATCGGAAGAATTGTTGTTAAGGAACTCGGCAAATTAACCCCGTAAGTTCGCGAGAAGGGGTGCCGGAGAGGAATCTCCGGCCGCAGTGAAATGGCCCAAGCAACTGTTTAGCAAAAACACAGGTCTCTGCTAAAGCGTAAGCTGAAGTATAGGGGCTGACGCCTGCCCGGTGCTGGAAGGTTAAGGGGATCACTTAGCGCAAGCGAAGGTGTGAACTTAAGCCCCAGTAAACGGCGGCCGTAACTATAACGGTCCTAAGGTAGCGAAATTCCTTGTCAGGTAAGTTCTGACCCGCACGAATGGCGTAATGACTTGGGCACTGTCTCAACAACAAATCCGGCGAAATTGTAGTGCAAGTGAAGATGCTTGCTACCCGCGATTGGACGGAAAGACCCCGTAGAGCTTTACTGTAGCTTAGCATTGAGTTTCGATATTGTCTGTACAGGATAGGTGGGAGACTAGGAAAGAGGATCGTCAGGTCTTCTGGAGTCATCCTTGGGATACCACCCTGGCAGTATTGAGATTCTAACCGGAGGCCATGATCTGGTCACGGGACATTGTTAGGTGGGCAGTTTGACTGGGGCGGTCGCCTCCTAAAAAGTAACGGAGGCGCCCAAAGGTTCCCTCAGAACGGTCGGAAATCGTTCGTAGAGTGCAAAGGCAGAAGGGAGCCTGACTGCGACACATACAGGTGGAGCAGGGACGAAAGTCGGGCTTAGTGATCCGGTGGTACCTCGTGGGAGGGCCATCGCTCAACGGATAAAAGCTACCTCGGGGATAACAGGCTTATCTCCCCCAAGAGTCCACATCGACGGGGAGGTTTGGCACCTCGATGTCGGCTCGTCGCATCCTGGGGCTGAAGTAGGTCCCAAGGGTTGGGCTGTTCGCCCATTAAAGCGGCACGCGAGCTGGGTTCAGAACGTCGTGAGACAGTTCGGTCCCTATCCGTCGCGGGCGTAGGAAATTTGAAGGGAGCTGTCCTTAGTACGAGAGGACCGGGATGGACCAACCTCTGGTGCACCAGTTGTTCCGCCAGGAGCATAGCTGGGTAGCTAAGTTGGGACAGGATAAACGCTGAAAGCATCTAAGCGTGAAGCCTACCCTAAGATAAGATTTCCCATGACGTAAGTCAGTAAGATCCCTTGAAGAACACGAGGTTGATAGGTGAGAGGTGTAAGTGCAGTAATGTATTCAGCTTACTCATACTAATAGATCGAGGGCTTAATCAAAAAA